>CAWKCC010000005.1:142500-210554 GCA_963848045.1 uncultured Solirubrobacterales bacterium | reverse complement strand
CAAGGGAGGGGTGCGCGAATCCCGGGACCCGCTCCTGCGAGCGAGGGTGCCTAGCGGCAGTACGCGAAGGCGCTCAGCGAAGCAGGGCCCGTGCCGAAGAAGTTCGTCCCCCGGACCTCCAGCCGGTTCCCACCGGCTTCGAGGCCATCAGCACGACGCCGCCGCCCTCGCCGAAAGGCGAGACCGCGAAGCCACCGGTGAGCGGGCGCGCGGCGCAGGGGGATGTGAGGGCGCTGCTCAGCTCAGGGGCCGGCAGCACGGCGGCGCTCTGCGCTTCGACGTCGCGGCCCCTACGCGAGCAGTAGCCGATCGAGGTGAACTTCCGCTGCGCGGCGCGGCTGGGGTCGCCGATCGCGAAGCCGGTGCTGCGCCAGTTCCTCTTGCCCTTCTTGAACGAGTTCTGGGGCAGCGAGACGCCCTCGGTGACATCGGCCTCGCCGCGGAACCCGCCAGCGACGGGGCGCAGCTTCCCCGGGCAGCCGACGTCGACGGTGACCGGGCCGGTGCCGGGGTCGCCCTGGAGCACGGGTTGAGCTCCGCGTGGCGGTGGGTGGAGGGATGCAGATACGAGTGCCGAGCGCGCGAGCGTCCGCTTCCCTGGGGCTTCGCAAGAGGCGCCTGATGTTGCGCGCTCCGCGGAACCGGCGGTCAGTCGCTCGCGCTCTTAGCACGGCTTGCGCGGCACTGCACTGAATCGAAGCTGGGGATGATGCGCGAGCGGTGCAGCCCGCTTAGGCTAGGCCGGTGAAGCGCGTCCTTGTCGATCGCTACGGCGGGCCCGAGGTCTTGAGGGTGGTGGACGACGACGATCCCCGACCCGGTCCCGGCGAGGTCTGCGTCAGGGTCCTGGCCGCCGGCGTGTCGTTCACCGATGCCCAACTGCGTGCCGGCACGTATCTCGGCGTGCCGAAGCCGCCGTTCACGCCCGGCTACGAGCTCGTCGGCATCGTCGAGGAGCACGGCTCGGGCTGCTCGAGGCTGCGAGAGGGAGACCGCGTCGGCGCGCTGACGGTGTGGGGCGCCTACGCGGAGCGCGTCTGCGTGGCGGAGGCGGACGCGGTCGAGGTGCCCGCGGACCTCGACCCGGCGGAGCTCGTGAGCCTCGTCTTGCCCTACATGACCGCCTACCAGCTGCTTCACCGTACGGCGATGGTGAGGGGCGGGGAGTCGGTTCTCGTGCACGGCGCGGCCGGCAGGGTGGGCACCGCGCTACTCGAGCTCGGTGCGCTGGCCGGGCTTCGCCTCTACGGGACCGCCTCGGCTCGCGACCGTGCCGCGGTCGAGAGGCTCGGCGCCGTCGCGATCGACTATCGTGACGAGGATTTCGCGGCACTGGTGCGCGAGCTGCCCGAGAAGGGCGTGGACGTTGCGCTCGACGGGCTCGGTGGCACGCTCTCGCTTCGCTCCTTCCGCGTGCTGCGGCCAGGCGGAAGGCTCGTCGTGTTCGGCCACTACGCCACGCTCGCGCACGGGCGCAAGAGCCGGCGAGGGTGGATCGAGTGGTACGCGGCGACCGCGGCCGTCGGGCTCTGGGGCCTGCTTTCGCCCCGACGGCAGGTGCTCGCCTACCGGATCCAGAAGCTGCGCAAACGACCGCGCCCGCGCGGTATCGGCGGCGGGCCGCGTCACCCCGAGTGGTTTCGCGAGGACTTCCTCGCGCTGCTCGAGTTGCTTCGTCGTGGCGAGATCCACCCGGTCGTGGCCGAGCGCCTACCGCTGCCCGAGGCTCGCCGCGCCCACGAGCTGCTCGAGGGCTCGGCGGCGACAGGAAAGCTCGTGCTCGTGCCGATGGACGAGGGCGCTCGCTGATAGCGAGACGTCGGGGTGGGCGTCCCCGATTTTCGTGACTGGAGCAACCACCGACGCTGCCCTTCGCCGCGCAAAGGGGCCGCCGCTCAGCGGAAGCGCGCAGCTACCCCTCGTCGTCCACAGCGGCTACTTGCGCGACAATCCCGGAACTGTCGCCAGTGCACGCCACCTTCGCGTCGAACGCTTCGTCAGGCGAGTTCCGGTGTTAGTGCTAGCGAGAGGACCCATGAGACGCTTACTGCTTATCGCCTTCGCCTCGCTGCTCATTGTGGCGCTGATCACGCCGGTGGCGCAGGCGACCACTCGTGTCCGCCACTTCCAGGACCTCAGCGGGTCGGACGGACAATCCCAGGTCTTCATCAGCGTTGCCTACAAGGACAGGAACGGGAACAAGAAGTTCACCCCACGGAACATCAAGTACTACTTCGTCGTGCCGGTGACCTGCGCCCAGGGGGGCAACCCGACGCTCGATGGACTGTCCGGTACCGGCCCTCCGGTCAAGCTCAGGAAGGGCAAATTCGGCCACGCCTACTCGCACTCGGGCCCGAGCGTCCTCCAGCACAACCCGGGAACCAGCACCGGCTACGTGACGGGCAAGCTGATCAACAAGAAAAAGCGAGTCCGCAAGCCGTTCAAGAAGACCAAACGAGTCGACGGGTCAGTCAACGTCCAGGACTACGAGTCGCCCCCCACATTCATCAACTGTGCCAGCCTGGGGGCGATCTCCTACTCGGCGACCCCGTGTCGGACCACAGGTAGCAAAAAAGCTAGTCGCTTGCCTGTCTGTTCGGTCTCTTCGCCCTAGTCGGCACGCACTTGGAGCTTGAAAGGTGCCGCTTTCCATGAAGGGGAACACTGAGTTCGTCCTCGTGCGCCGCGCCTCCCTCCGCGTGCGGCCGGCACTGATCGAGGGCCTCGAGCGACCCAGCTTCGCTGCCGCTCAGGATGCGAAGGAGGCGGGCGGAGCCCGCCTCCCATGGGGCCCGAAGCTAGTGTCCGAGCGCGGTCGCCGCAGGAATCAGCGGCGCGCGCCTTCCGTGCACAGTCTCGATGATCTCACCGGCGTCGATCCCCTCCAGGTAGATGGAAGTGATGCCGAGGTTGGCGTGGCCCAGCTGGCGCTGGATCACGTTCAACGAAACGCCCTCACGCGCCATCTCCACCGCGTGGGCATGGCGGAGCTGATGCGGCGCGAAGCGCCGCCGCACCCCCGCCCTGACCGCCAGACGGCGGAACTGGGTTCGGACCGAGGGCGCCGACCAGGGCTGACCGGCGGTCGGGCCCTTGACCACGCAGAAGAGCGGGCCGACCGGCAGCTCGACGCGGTTCTCAAGCCAGGGTCGAAGTTGCTGCCAGCCCCACTCGTCCATTCCCACCTCGCGGCGCTTGCCGCCCTTGCCGCGGCGCACCAGCATCGCCCCGCGGCCAGGCTCGAGGTCTCCCTCGGCGAGGGCCAGGGCCTCCGAGATCCGCAGCCCGGCGCGCCAGAGCACGACGATCAGGCCGCGGAGCCGGATCCCGGGCAGCCGCTCGCCGGCCTCGCGCATCACCGCCATGATCTCCTCCACCCTCGGTGGGTCGGCTGGGTAACGACGCCCCTTGTTCCGGGGAGCTCGCCCCGCCAGGTAATCGGGGTAGGTAGCCGGCGAGCGCCGTCGGCCAGCTACGTCGAAAGTTGCGGTTGCAGTCATCTCTCCTCCTGGTGGTGTCGTGGTGTCGGTAGGGTCGATCCTCACCCCTAGAATCGAGTCATGGCTGCAACCACCTCCGTCGAGATCGACAGCGAGCTGCTCGCGCGGCTCCGGGAGCGCTGGCCCGAGAAGTCAGACCGCCAGCTGATCGAGGACCTGGTCTTGATCCAGCTCGGCTTCGCCGCCCTGCGGGGCTCGCAGCAGCGAAACGCCCTCTCCGAGGAGGAGGCGGTCGAGCTCGGTGTCCGCGCTGTTCATGAGGCGCGCAGCGCTCGCAGTTGACCCGACTGCTGCTCGACGCCAGCGTCCTCCTCTCCGCCGCCGTGGCCCGCCCGGGCACGCCAACTGCGTTGCTGCTGGACGCCGTCGAGGACGGCACGGTCGAGATGGTTGCCTGCGGGCGCCTCATTGGCGAGGTAAGACGCGGGCTCGAAAGCGCCTACTTCCGCGAGCGCCTGCCGGCGGAGGATCGCGCGGTTGTGCTGACAGGACTCGAGCGGATCGCCCTCATGCGCCCTGACCCTGCCTCACCTCCAGCGGTGCTCCGGGATCCCAATGATGACTACCTGGTGGCCCTGGCTATCGATGCGGATGCGGAGGCGATCGTCACCGGCGATCGCGATCTCCTCGATCATCCCGGCCTGGAGCCCGAAGCGATCACGCCTCGGGACGCCTGCCGCCGGGTGGGGCTGCCGCTGGACGAGGGGACCTAAGCGGCTCCAGCTTGCGCCTCGTCCTCGCGCGCAGGAGACCCCCTCGGCGGGGTGCGCCTGCGCACGGCTCGTCGTCCGTTCCCAGAGGGAGCACCCCGACGCTGCCCGCCATGCAAGGCGCCGTAAGGTCCCAGGGGTGAGCGCTCGAAGGAAGGCGATCGAGGGATTGCGGGCGATCGGCGTCATGGTCGGCGGCCCGCTCATCCTCCTAGCCGCCGCCATCGCCGCCGTTAGTTCGACTCTCGGGGCGATCCTTGACGCTCGGCGTCCCTCGCTGCCGGCCGCCTTCGGCACCGTCGCCGTCCTCCTCTACGCCGTTCCGGTCCGCCGCTGGATGCGACGCTGGGGCGCGCTCCCGGGCGAGGGCACTGCTGCCGAGCCGGTGCACGCGATCGAGGTGGAGGCGCGTGCGCAGACCGTCTGGGCCTGGCTTGCCCAGATCGGCCAGGACAGGGGCGGCTTCTACAGCTACGAGTGGCTCGAGAACCTCGCCGGCTGCCGAATGCGAAACGCCGAGCGCATCCACCCCGAGTGGCAGCACCGCGAGATCGGCGAGAAGGTGATGCTCCATCCGCTGAACGGATTGCCGGTGAAGCGCTTCGAGCCCGGCCGCGAGATCGCCCTCGAGGGTTGGGGCTCATTCGCCGTCGAGCAGATCGACGGGAGCCGCAGCAGGGTTGTCTGTCGCGGCGAACCCCGCGACAGCCTCCTCTTCGCCGTTTACTACACACTGTTCGTCGAACTACCCCACTTCCTGATGGAACGCCGGATGCTGCTGGGGATCAAGCAGCGAGCGGAGGGGCTCGCAGAGGACCGCGGCTCGAGTGCCTGAGCACTGACGTCTCCTCCTCGCGCGAAGCAGGCGCCCGAGCTAGCGCTTCTTGCGCTTGCGCTTCAGCTTCAGCTTCTTCGTCTGGGTGGCGGCCTCGCCGCCGGTCGGGGTGTAGGTGATCTTGGCCTTGAGCTTGACCGTGCCCTTCTTCTTCAGCGTCTTGGCCTGCTTGCCCTTGGCCCTGATCACCAGCTTCACCTTGCCGGCGGCGCTGACCTGCTTGCTGATCACGGCTCCGGCGGAGGCGGCCTTGACGCCCTTGCCCGATGCTTTCAGCGTGCCGGGGTTGGGGACGTTGACCGCCAGGGTCGCCGTGCCTTTCTTCTTGTTGAGCTTGGGCTTGCCGAGGCTGAACGTGTTCGAGGGCACGAACACGGCCGAGAGGTTGAGGCGGGTGTTGGTGTTGACGTTGCCGAACACCTCCATGCCCCCGTCAGCGATGTTCCCGACCCTGAACAGACTTGAGTCTCCGGGAGCCGGGAAGACGCACGCGGTCTGGGCCGGGCTGGCGAGGTTGAGGCCGAGGACGTCGCCGGGCTTCACCGGGATGCTCGCCGGGAAGTTGTTGAGAGTGCCCGCGGCCAGAGGGCGGGGGCCGTCGTGGCCGACGACCATGTAGGTCGCCGGGTCGGCGACCTTGCGGAAGACCTTCATCGTCAACGTGCCCGCAAGTAGGTTGGCGTTGTGACTCCAAGAAGTGATCCTCCCGGCCCCCGGCACGGCGTAGGTGTTGCCGGAGGTCACGGGCAGCTGAACGACGTCGATCGCCTGCGTGCTGCACAGTTGCGTCGTAGGGGCGACCTGCCCGATTGTCACCGCCGCCCGGGCAGGCGAGCCGCTCGCCGCCGGCGCCAGCGCCGCGAGGCAGGCGGCCAGCGCGAGTCGCTTCAGGGGCCGTCGGGTGGTTCGCTGAGCGATGCCGGTGATCCCAGACGAAACAAGCCACCTCGAATATTTCTCACACCGAGGACTAGCGGCGGTCAGGGAAGGTGCAGCGTTCTCGCGGCACCCCCCGCCCCCGAGTCGGGCGAGCGGCTCTCCTTCTCGCGCGAACGGGCAGCGCCTCCAAAGGGCTACCCGGCCACACCTGTGGCGGGGCTACTCCACCAGCGCAAGGCTTCAGCCATTAGCGCCGCTGCGCGGCGCGCGGCTACCGGTCAGGATCCAGGGGGCCGGTAGTCGACCGAGAGCTTGGCCGCCTCGTCGACATCCTCCGGCGTCAGCAGCACGACGACCTCTGAGCTCGCTCCCCCGGAGCTGTTGACGGCGATCGACGCCGCCGCTGCACTCAGGTTGTCAGGCAGCTCCATCAAGACGTAGGCATCGGTCTCGCCGAACGCGAAGTAGAAGCCTTCGAGGCTCCCCCCGAGACCCTCGGCCACCTTGGCCACGGCATCCCGCCTGCTCGTTCCACCAGCGCTCTGAACGCCCTTCGCGCCCTCCGCCGTATACGACGCCTTCACCATGTACTTCGCCACGTTTGCCTCCTCGTCGGAAGTTTGAGACGGAAGACTCTCACACGGCGGGCTGGGCGCGCGCGCCTCCCTCTCGCGCAAAGGAGCGATCGATCCCCGCCTACTACTTCTTCTTCTTCTTCTTCTTCTTCTTCTTCTTCCCGACCCGCTCGTAGGCGCCGATGTCGGGCTTCTTGTCGCGCTTGACCCCGCGCTGGTCGTTGTGGCCGGGCTCGCCGTGGCCGGGCGGCTTCGCGGTCGGGTCCGCGTTGCCGATCGCCCGCGAGCCCTTCTTCAGCGCGATCGTCTTCGTGGGGCCGCCGTTGTCGGCGAGCTTGCCGAGCTTCAGGGGGCCGCCGACCAGGTCGCCGGCGGCGTCGAAGCCCGGGCAGTCCAGGGTGGTGCCGAGCAGGTTGTGTCCCAGCGAGTCGAAGCCGGCCGCGGCGAACGTGTAGCAGTCCTGGGCGAGCGGGTTGACGCCGGCGCGCGTGTTGAGCGCGACGATCGTGCTCCGCAGGCCGATCAGGGCGTCTACCTCCCCGAACAGGCCCCCGCCCTGGCCCGGCCCCTGGGAGCCGCCGTGCTGGCCCTCGTTCGCGACGTTGCGGGCCACGGTGACGAAGTCGAGGATGACGGTGGCGCCGCCGAAGGCGCCGATGCCGCCGCCGTCGCGGTCGGCGCGGTTGTTGGCGACGGTCGAGTCCTGGACCTGCAGGCCGGCGACGGGCGGCGAGGGCGGGTAGTGCGGACCTTCGTAGAAGGTGCCGATGCCGCCGCCGCTGCCGGCGCTGTTGCCGGAGATGGTCGAGCGGTCGACCGAGATCTGGGGCGGGGGCGCGCCCGGTCGAAGCGCCATGCCACCGCCGTAGGACTGGGAAGAGTTGCGCGTGATCGTGGACTCGAGCAGGTACGCCCCACCGCTGATCGCTCCCCCGGGGCCGCTGGCCCGGTTCTCGCCGAGGAACGTGCGGCGGACGCTGACCCCGCCGCAGGCGCCGCGGTTGATCGCGCCACCCTCGCCGCCGGCGCTGTTGTCGCTGACCCGGCTCTTTGCGATCGTCGCGCCGCCCTCGGGGCCGGCGCAGTCCACCTGCGTGAAGTCCACGGCGCCGCCGTCGCCGGCGGCCCGGTTCCCCTTCAGCTTCGTCCCCTTGACATGAAGGTCGAGCTCGCTGTGAACCGCCCCGCCGTTCCCGTCGGCGACGTTGCTGACCAGGCTGCTCTTGTGGATCACGATGTTGCCGAGGCCGGTGCGCATCGCGCCGCCGTGACCGTCGTCACCGGGGCCGACGCGGGCGTGGCCGTCGCGCAGCACCACCCTTGCCAGCGTCAGCGAGCCGTCGAAGATGCGGTCGATGTCGTTGCCGTCGATCACCGCCGGCTTGGCCCCGCGGCGCTTCTTCGTCTTCACCTCGGGCTTCTGCGGCGCGCCGTACGACGCGGCGGCGCCCTGGACATCGAGGTCGCCCGTCCGCGCGTCGTCCTCGCCCGCCCCCTTGCGGGTGAGCACGTAGCGCTCGCCGGGGCGCAGCACGATCGCCGCCTTGAGCTTCTGCTCGAATCCGAGGGCGTTGGCGGCGATCACCGCCTCGCGCAGCGAGCAGTCCCTCTTCTTGCACCCGTTGGGCGCCGGGTCGTCGGTGCGGGTGGGGTGGTAGGTCTTGGCCGAGGCGGCCGAGGCCGTCGAGCCCGTCGCGAGCAGCGCGACGGCGGCCAGGGAGCCCGCCAGCAGGCCGCTGGTCCGAGGCAGCTTCGAGGTCTTCGTCAATTTGCGTTTCATCGGGTCCCTCCCTGTCGGGGCATCCCGCCCGCCCGTGCCGATCCAACCCTTCTTAGGGTAGGCCTGATTCATGTGCTACGAGCCCGTAGTGACTACCCGAGGAGACCCCGTAGTGCCTAGAAGACGCGCTCCTTTCCGTGCGGAGGAGTTCTGAGCGCCTCAGCAATCGGGGCGCCCCCCTTCGCGTGAACGGAGAAGTCGCTTGCGCTCTCAGTCGAGCTGCGGTGCCGCTGAGCCGGACGGAGTGGCCTGGCGTTCGCTTGGCACCGCCACCTCGATCGGGATGCCGAGGGCCTCGGCCTCCTCGATTCCCTCCCCGTCGACGTCGCGCGAGCAGACGATCCTGAAGCGGCCGGTGCCGATCTCGGGATCGGGCACGATCGGCAGCCCGCGGATCTCGTCCCAGGCCAGCCGCTCGACCTCGAAGGGGTTCATCCGCACCTCGGCCGCCGGAAACGGGCAGTTGGCGTTGTGCCGGTCGATCGCCTTGGCGATCGCCTCGAGGTTCTTGGCCTCCGCAGAGCTCACCGCCCGAACACGGTAACGGAGGCCGTCGGGGTGCGCGCCTAGCATCGGTCGGGCGCAGGTGATCGCCCACGTCGACATGGATGCCTTCTTCGTCTCGGTGGAGCTGCTGCGCCGCCCTGAGCTCCGCGGCAAACCGGTGATCGTCGCCAACGGCAGCGGCCCCTCCTCGCGCGGTGTGGTGATGACGGCCTCCTACGAGGCCCGGCGCTTCGGCGTGCACTCCGCCCTGCCGCTGGCGATCGCGCACCGGCGCTGTCCGCAGGCGGTGCTGATCCCGAGCGAGATGGGCCGCTACCGTGAGGCCTCGCGAGAGGTGATGGGGATTCTGCGGGGGTACTCGGACACGGTCGAGGTGGTCGGTGTGGATGAGGCCTACCTGGATCTCTCGGGCTCGCTGGTGCCGCGTTCCCGGGCGCGCGAGCTGAAGGGAGAGGTGCGCGAGCGCACGGGACTGGTCTGCTCGGTCGGCCTCGCCGAGAACAAGCTGCTGGCCAAGATCGCCTCAGACCTGGAGAAGCCCGACGGGCTCTGCGCGCTCAGCGCCCAGCGCATGCACGAGGCCGTCGGCGAGCGCCCCGCCACCCTGATCCCCGGCGTCGGGCCCAAGACGGCCGAGCGGCTGCGGCGGATCGGGGTGCGGAGCGTCGCCGAGCTGGCGGCGGCCGCGCCGGGCGAGTTGCAGGCCGCGCTGGGGCCCGCCAACGCCGCCCTGCTGCGCGACCGCGCCAACGGCGTCGACGCGCGCCGGCTCGAGACCGACCGCAGGCCCAAGTCGGAGAGCCGCGAGACGACCTTCGCGGCCGACGTCAGCGACCGCGCCGAGCTCGAGACCATGATCGAGCAGCTCGGGCACTCGGTCTGCCGGGGGCTCGAGGGCAGCGGCTACGCAGGCCGGACTGTGACGATCAAGATCCGGCTGGCGCCGTTCCGAACGCACACCCGCTCGCGCACGCTGCCCTCCCCCACCCGCGACCCCGAGATCGTCTGCGCGGTTGCCCAGGAGCTGCTGCGGCGATTCGAGCGCGACGCCCCCGTGAGGCTGATCGGCGTTGGGGTCGCGGGTCTGGTGGGCGGCGACGCGGCCGGGGCCGCCCCCGCCGAAGGCGAGGACGACCCGGCCGAGCCGCTGCGACTTCTGTGAGCGGCCTGGCCGCTAGCGCGTGGCGAGCACCACGCCGGTCGAGCCGAACCCGAGCTTGGCCTTCGTGGCCGCGGTCAGGTCCCATTTTCGGTCGCCCGAGTAGGGCCCACGATCGATCACCGGCGCCCGCGTGGTCCTTCCGCGGTAGCGGAAGGTGACCATCGTGCCGCAGGGCAGCGACCTGTTGGCGACGCCGACCGTCGAGGGGGTCAGCGTCCGGCCACAGGCCGTGCGGCCCCCGTACAGGCCGGGGCCGTAGTAGGAGGCCTGCGCGGAACGGTAGACGTTGATCGTTCGCAGGGGCGAGCGCGCGCGCCTGGCGCGCCCGGTGCCCCGGAGGACCGCTTTCGCTCGGTAGACGCCGGCTCGCTGAGCGTCCCAGCGCAGCCGGAACGTCCCGTCCCGGCGGGTGCGGACAGTCGCCACCTTCTTGCCGTTGACGCTGACGGTGACCCAACGGCGGCCCCTCGGGGCGGCCCTGCCGCGAATCAGAACCCCCTCGCGGGCCATCACGTGGCGCTCGGGACGAATCCTGACACTCGACTTCGCCCTGCCGGCACTGGCCGTGGCGCCCGCCTCCGGGGTCACGCCCGGCGTCGGGTCAACCGTCGCTGCGCTGGCGATCGGGATGATGAGCAGCAATGCTGTCGCGGGGAGCAGCGCAAGCGCGACCCGCTGGCGCTTCCGGTGGAAGCGACGCAAGTGAAACACCCTGCCTTCCTGTTCGCCTACGGGGTTAGCTGACGGGCTCGCAGCGGCTCCGAGGAGCCAGTGCCGCTAAGGGCGGAACACCGCCCCATTCGCCCCACCTGCTTGGGTCCCCCGCTCGCCCGATTTCCGTCGGCGCGACTCGGCGGTTCGTTTTTCCTACAGCGTCGGCATGTTAAGAGTCGTTCATACAAAGCCGTGTGACTTGCATCACATCGGGTGTGCAAGGATCATCAGCGCCGATGGCGGACCGACTGACAGGCCTGGATGCATCCTTCCTGCACCTCGAGCAGGGCGGCGCACATATGCACGTCGCCTCGACCACTCTCTTCGAGGGGCCTCCCCCTCCCTACGCGGAGTTCCGCGATCACCTCGCCTCGCGTCTGCACCTCGTGCCGCGCTTCCGGCAGAAGGTGCGGTTCGTTCCCGGCGATCTCGGGCGCCCCGTATGGGTCGACGATCCCCACCTCAACCTGGACTACCACGTGCGGCACACCTCGCTGCCACCACCCGGCAGCGAGGATCAGCTGCGCACGCTGGCCGCGCGGGTCTTCTCCCAGCAGCTCGACCGCAGCAAGCCTCTCTGGGAGATGTGGCTGATCGAGGGTCTCAGCGACGACCGCTTCGCGATCGTCGGCAAGACCCATCACTGCATGGTCGACGGCGTCTCGGGGGTTGACATAACCACGGTGCTGTTCGACCTCGAGCGGGAGCCCGAACTCCCGCAGGCGTCGCCAGAGCCCTGGTATCCGAACCCGGAGCCGACCGACGCGCAGCTTCTGGGGGAGGCCGTCGTGGAGCGCGTGATCAGCCCGCGGGAGGTCTCTCGCGGCTTTCGCCGTGTCCTGCGCGGGCCGCGCAGGGCCGCGCGGGGCGCGATCGAGGCGGCCTCGGCGGCGGGCGCCTTCGCGTCAACCGGCTGGGGCGCTCCCGACACGCCGTTCAACGTCGACATCGGACCCCACCGCCGCTTCGCCTGGGTCACCGCTTCGCTGCCCGAGCTCAAGCAGGTCAAGGACGAGCTCGGAGGCACGCTCAACGACGTCATTCTCGCCGCCGTAGCCGGGGGGCTCGGCCGCTACATGCGAACCCGGGGATACGCGACGGCCGGAGTCGAGGTGCGGGCGCTCGTGCCGATCAGCGTTCGCAGCGACGACCAGAGGGGAGCGCTGGGCAACCGGGTCTCGGGAATGATGGCCGCGCTGCCCGTCTCGATCGAGGACCCGGTTCGGCGCATGCACCGGGTGACCGAGATGATGGGCGATCTGAAGAGCTCGAAGCAGGCGATGGGTGCGAGCTTGATGACCCAGCTCTCAGACTTCGCGCCGCCGACGATCTCCCATCAAGCCGCGCGCCTGCAGTCGCGCCAGCGATTCTTCAACCTCGTGGTCACCAATGTCCCCGGCCCGCAGTTCCCGCTCTACCTGATGGGCCACCGGATGGAGCGCGTCTTCCCGATGGTGCCGCTGGCCAAGCGGCAGGCCCTCTGCATCGGGATCATGTCCTACGACGGCCAGGTCAACTTCGGGCTGATCGGCGACTACGACGCCATGGAGCACCTCGACGACCTCGCCGCCGATCTCGAGGCCTCCATGGACGAGCTGGTCGCGGCGGCAGGCGGCGGCAGGGGCTTCCTGCGCCGCTTCGTCTCGGGCTCCCAACGCGAGTCCACGGCGGCTCGCAGCAACGGCGCCGGCAGCGCCGGTGACCACGAGGCCTCCCCCCCGCTCTAGGCGAAGGCCTCCGAGTGGGTGCTCCGCTCGGCTTCTCCCCAGACTGGGGTGTCGAAGCGCTCGCGGACGCGGTGGCGCATCAGGGTGTCGAGATCCTCGCGGCGGGCCTGGTCATAGTCCGAGCCCGAGGCAGGGTCGGGGTATCCGGGGTGCGTGAACCATTCCGTCACCCCGGGCGGGAGCGAGCGCAGCTCGGGCGGGTCGGAGGGCTCGCTGCTGAGCAACCGGCCCAGCAGCAGGTCCGGCGTGGCGATTCCCCGCTCGCGCAGCCACTGGCGATGATCGGGGTTGACCGAGCGCACCGGAATGCCGATCTGCTGCGCGGTCTGAAGCACCGGCGTCGCCAGCTCGGGCCGCGCGTGGCAGTGATGGTGACCGTTCAGGAACGAGGGCCAGCGCCCGAACTTGTCGGTGAAGCGGTCCATCTGCACGCCCAGCGCGGTGCGCGCGGCGGGGCCGCTGCGAGAGCCGTGGCGGCCCTCGAAGTCGATGTGCAGGCCCAGCTCCACCCCGCTCTCCAGCAGAGGCTGGGGGTCGCAGTGCTCGCGGTCCACCAGCACGCTGACGGCGTCCAGCGCTCCCGCCTCGATCGCGGCCAGGATGCCCTCGTCGTAGGTGGGCCAGTAGCCGTAGTCGTCGGCCGTGATGATCAGGGCGCGCTGGGGGCGCCCGCCTGAGTTCTCCATGCGGCGCCAATCATGCCTTGCTTGACCGTCCTGCGCGGACGAGATGATGGCGAGGTGTTCTTCGAGCGGGACCTACTTCATCGCTACGCGGTGCTGCTGGGGCTGATCCTGGCGACGCTGGGCTTCCAGCTCGCGGCTCCCGACACCGACTGGGCGCGCCTGATCACAGTGACCCTTCAGGGCCTCACCCTGGTGGTCGCGGTGATCACCTCGGATGCGCACCACTGGGTGGTTCGAGCCACGATCGTGGCCGCGATCGTGGTCGTGGCGGGCGCGACGGCCGCCGCGCTGGGCACCCAGCAGGCGGGCACCGACTCCTCCCGACTGGCCTCGCTGCTGATGGTGGCCCTGGTGCCCCCGGTGATCGTCGGCGGCCTGCGCAGGCACTACCGAGCCGGCGGCTTCGTCACCCGAGAGACGATGTTCGGGGTGCTCTGCATCTACCTGCTGATCGGGACGTTCTTCGCGACCGCGTTCGGGGCGATACAGGCGCTCGGCGAACGTGACTTCTTCGCCAGCGGATCAGGCGACACCGCCAGCTTCCTCTATTTCAGCTTCTCGACGCTGACGACGACCGGCTACGGCGATCTCGTCGCAGCCACCAACCTCGGCCGCTCGCTGGCGATCACCGAGGCGCTGATCGGCCAGATCTACCTGGTCACCGTCGTCGCGGTGATCGTCGCCAACCTCGGCCGGACCGCGCGGCGGGCCTAGTACTCCGCTCAGGCGGCTTCGACAGCCGGCCCGCCTAGTTCCAGAAGCGACCAGAAGGCGTGCCCGCGCGGCGGTATCCGCGGCGGTACGCGGCGGTACTGGCGGCTTTGGGCCCACTCCAGGTAGCCGCCCAGGCGCCTCGAGATCGAGCGCAGCGTCGCCTTCGTGGGCTCGACCGCGGCGTTCTCGAGCGCCCAGGTCCAGGCGTTGGCCTCAGCCTCGAGCCGGGGCGCCGAGCGGCCCCTGCCGATCAGGTGGCCGATCTCGTGGAGCGCGATGAAGTAGGAGACCTGGCCGCGGATCGCGGGGATTGCTATCTGAAGCCGGCCATCGCGCCAGCGGGTCGCCTTGCCGCGCGCCGAGTGGCCCACCCTCTCGATCTCATGCCGCTCGCAGAGCCGGTCGACGTGGGTCTCCATCAGCTCGACGCCGCGGCGTCCTCGGCTGTCTTCCGGGTCGTCCCGCACGGCGCCGCAGGCTAGCGGGCGCGGCTGACGGCGCTCCGCCCCGCGCCACAGCGATACTTGTTCCATGGAAGATGTGGCCGAGGTCCGCGTGGCGCTGGCCCAGCTCAACCCAACGGTGGGCGATATCGAGGGCAACGCCCGGCTGGCCTCGGAGGCGATCGGGCGCGCGCAGGATGCCGGCGCGCGGCTCGTGGTGCTGCCGGAGCTCTGCCTCTCGGGCTACCCGCCCGAGGACCTGCTGCTGCGCCCCGACTTCCTCGATGCCGCGCGGGAAGCCCTCGAGGCCCTCGCCGCCGGGGTCAGCGGCATCACAGCGCTGATCGGGTTTCCGGAGCGGGTCGCCCGGCCCGGAGCCAAGGCCCCCGACCCGCTGATCGACCCAGTCGTGCCCCTCGCGCACAACTCGCTCGCGGTCGTCTCCGACGCCGCGGTGAGGCAGATCTACCGCAAGATGCACCTTCCCAACTACGGCGTCTTCGACGAGCGCCGCACGCTGGAGCCCGGCGCCGAGCCCGTGGTCATCGATGTCGACGGCGTCGCCGTCGGCCTCACCGTCTGCGAGGACATCTGGGTCCCGGGGGCTCCCGAGTGCGAGGAGGCCGCCGCCGGCGCACGACTGATCGTCAACGCCTCGGCCTCGCCCTATCACCGGGGCAAGGGAGCGGCACGCGAGGCGATGATCGCCGAGCGCGCGATCGAGAACGGCGCCGCCTTCGCCCTCTGCAACACGGTCGGCGGCCAGGACGAGCTGGTCTTCGACGGACAGAGCGTGGTGATCTCGGCCGAGGGCGAGACCCTGGCGCGCGCGGCGCAATTCGCAGAGGAGATGCTCGTCTGCGACGTGCCCCTGCAGCGCGGCGCCGCGTCGTCGTCGAGGGCGGCAGTGGCTGAGCCCCTGGGCGAGGAGGACGAGGTCTACGCCGCGCTGACCCTGGGGCTGCACGATTACGCGCGAAAGAACGGCTTCGAGGGCGTCGTGCTCGGGCTCTCGGGCGGGATCGACTCGGCACTGGTCGCGATGGTGGCGGCCGACGCCCTGGGCGCCGAGCGCGTGCACAGCGTCGTGATGCCCTCGCCCTACTCGAGCGAAGCGACCCAGGAGGACGCCCGCTCCATCGCCCGCAACCTCGGTACCAAGCTGCTCGAGATCCCCATCGAGCACACCATGGAGGCCTACCGCGAGGCGCTGGCCGAGAGCTTCGCCGGCACCGAGCCGGGGATCGCCGAGGAGAACCTGCAGGCGAGGATTCGGGGCATGATCGTGATGGCCCTCTCCAACAAGTTCGGCTGGCTGGTGGTCAGCACCGGCAACAAGAGCGAGATCTCGGTCGGCTACACGACGCTCTACGGCGACATGGTCGGGGGCTTCGCGGTGATCAAGGACGTGTGGAAGACGCTCGTCTACCGGTTGGTGCGCCACCGCAACGAGCGCGAGGGGCGAGAGCTGGTGCCCGGCTCGGTGATCGAGCGGCCGCCCTCGGCGGAGTTGCGCCCAGACCAGCGCGACGAGGACTCGCTGCCGCCCTACGAGCAGCTTGACAGGGTGCTCGAGGGCTACGTCGAGCGTGATCAGGGCCGCGAGCAGCTGATCGCGCAGGGGCTCGACCCGGTGCTGGTCACGGAGGTGATCGGGCTCGTGGACCGCAGCGAGTACAAGCGGCGCCAGGCGCCCCCGGGGATCCGCGTCTCGACCAAGGCCTTCGGGCGCGACCGGCGCCTGCCGATCACGAACCGGTTCCGCTAGCGGCCGGGGCGCACGGCGACCGTCATCCGCACCAGGGCGCAGAGCCGCTCGGCGTCGTCGAGGATCTCCACATCCCAGACCCAGGTGGTGGCTCCGCCGTGGCGGCGGCGGGCGACGGCGTTGAGGTGGCCCTCGGTGACCGGGCGCAGGAACGAGGTGTCGTTGGCCTGCCCGATCGCCACCTTGCCCTCGTGGCGGACCGCAGTGTGGGTGGCGGCCGAGGCGAGGCTCTCGGCGAGCGCCGCGTATACGCCCCCGTGGACCACCCCGTACGGCTGCAGGTGGTCGGCGGTCACGGCGATTCGCGCCCTGGCGTTAGCGGGGTCCTCCAGATCGATCCACTCGACGCCGATAAGCTCGGCAAAGCCGCTGGGGATTGCGTCGTCCACGAACGCGGAACACTAGGCTCTCGCATTCGATGCCGCTTGACGACGAACAGCGCTCGCTGCTGCAACTACTGCTCTCGGGGCAGAGCTACGACGACATCGCCTCGCTGCTCGGGGAGAGCGCCGATGAGGTCCGCTCGCGCGCCCGACGCGCGCTGCACGAGATGGGCGGCACCGACCCCGATGCGCAGGTGACCCTGAGCGACTACCTGCTGGGTCAGGCCGATCCGATCGGGCGCGCCGACGCCGTACGCCACCTGCAGCAGGATCCTGACGCCAACGAGCTCGCTGCCGGAATCGTCGCCCAGCTTCGCCTGCTCGCGCCCAGCGCGGAGCTGCCCGAGATCCCCGAGCCCAAGAGCTCGCGCCGCGCCGCGCCCGAGCCGGCCGCCGCGCGGACGGCCGGCGCAGGGACCGGGTCCGCACCGGGCGCGGCCGCACCGGGCGCTGGGACAGGTGAGGCGCCGCCGCCCGCCGACGACCGTCGCAGGAGGCTTCTGATCGCGCTGGGGGCGCTGGGGGCGCTGGCCGCAGCGGTGCTGCTCGTCGTCTTCGTGTTCGGTGGCGACGACGGCTCGGGCGGGCAGACCCAGGGAGCCGATGGACAGGGAACGACGCCTGCGGCCGACGACCTCACGATCGTCGCGCTGGCCCCGCTTCGGGACAACTCCGAGGCCTCCGGCCAGGCTGTCTTCGCCCAGACCCAGGATCAGCCGCTGCTGCAGATCAACCTCACAGGCCTGGAGCCGGCAGGCAAGGGCCGCACCTACATCGTCTGGCTCTACAACTCGCAGCGCCTCGCCTTCCCGCTGGCGCGTGACCAGGCCGCGGCCAACGGCAGCCTCACCGGCGCCGCCCCGGTTCCCACGGAGGTCGTGCCGCTGCTGGGCCAGTTCGGCTGCGTGGATGTCTCGCTCGCCTCGAACGAGGAGACCCAGGCGGCCCTGCAGCAGGCCGTGGACGGTCAGACCCTGCCTCGGCACAGCGGCAGGACGGTGCTTCGCGGTCAGATCCCCGCGGCTCCGGGCCAACAGGCCCCCAGCGGCGCCGATTCGGTCTGCGACGTCACGGCCGGCTCCGGCGGCGGCGGAGCCGGCGGCGCCGGCTCCGGTGACGGCGGCTCAGGCGGCGCCGGCTAGGTCCTCGGCCGGGCTGTTCGGGTGCGAGCCCTGAGACCGGCGGAAGGCTCCGGCGGGGTCGCGGCCGAACACGGCGCTCAACTCAACAGCAGCTTGCCGGGGTTCATGATGGCGCTCGGGTCGAGGCGCTCCTTGACGCCCCGCAGCGCTTCGAGTCCCAGCTCGCCGACCTCGGCGAGCATGAAGGGCGCGTGGTCGCGCCCCACCGCGTGGTGGTGGGTGATCGTCCCCCCGGTGGCGACGATCGCCTCGCAGGCGGCCCCCTTTGCGCGGCGCCACTGCTCGATCTCCTCGCCGGCGCGTGCGCGCGCCAGGAAGGTGAAGTAAAGGCAGGCGCCGTCGGGGTAGGCGTGAGAGAGATGGCACATCACTATCGAGGACGGGCCGAGGGCGTCGCTGAGCGCCCCGCCCACCGCCTGGTAGAGCTCGTCGAGCCGGCTCCAGGTGTGCGAGGTCTCGAGCGTCTCGACGAATACGCCCATGCCCAGCAGCTCGTCGCGGAGATAGGGGCCCTCGTAGCGCCCCTTCTCCCAGGAGCGCCCCGCGGCGCCGCCCAGCGGCACCGCGCCGCCGGCGCGCAGTCGCCGGCGGGCCAGCGAACGCCGCCGGCGCACCGACTCCGGCTCACCCTCCCACCCGCAGATCAGCAGGCAGCCGCCGCTGCGGCGGCGCAGGGCCAGATAGGCGTCCAGGCCGCGCTTCTTCAAGCCCTCGGTGCCTGAGAGCTGCAGCGAGACCCGGGTCTCCTCCTCGTCCGAGAGGCGCAGCACGTCGGGCATCTCCCCGCGCTGGGCGAGCTCGCGGATGAGCTCGCGGCCCGCCACCCAGTCGGCCGCCATCCAGCCCTCGTAGCGGCGCTCCGCGGGCGTGGGCCGTACCCGGCAGGTGACCTCCGTGATCACGCCGAGGGTGCCCTCTGAGCCAAGCACCATCTCGCGCAGAGCCGGGCCGGCTGCCGTGTGCGGCGTCTCCAGGGTGCGAAGCACGCCCGTGGGAGCGGTCAGCTCGATTCCGGTGACCAGCTCGTCGAAGCGCCCGTAGCCGCTCGACGCCTGTCCCGCCGAGCGCGTCGCGGCGAAGCCGCCGATCGTCGCCTGCTCGAAGGACTGGGGAAAGTGGCCGATCGTCGCTCCCAGGCCGCCGAGCCCGCGTTCGGCCGCGGGGCCGCGCAGGCCGGGGCCGAGACGCGCCGTCATCGAGGTGCGGTCGAGCTCTATGGCGCGCAGGGCGCTCAGATCCAACGAGATCACGGCCGAGTGACCGCCGTCCAGGGCGTCCAGTCCGCCGACCACGCTGGAGCCGCCCCCGAAGGGGACGACCGCTATGCCCGCCGAAGCACAGGCCTCCAGCACCGCCGCGACCTGCGCGGCGTCGGCCGGGATCACCACCGCATCGGGCGCCTGCTCCAGCCTGCCGGATCGCAGGCGCACCAGGTCGGGGTAGCTGCGACCCGCCGCGTGTCGCAGCCTGTCATCGGGGTCGGTGAGGATGGCCCCCTCTCCCGCCGCCGCCGCCCTGCGGAGCGCTTCGGGCAATGGCCGCGGGTCCGGCAACCGGACCTGCTCGATCGCCACGGGCTCGGCGCGGTCGCCGGGCCCGACCCCCAGCTCGGAGCGGATCGCCTCGGCCTGCGCCGCCGAGACCTCGTGCCGCTTGCCCGAGGCGCCCCACCCCCACCATTTGAAGGCGCTCTGGGGCACGGCTTCGACCGTGGCCGCCGGGTTCAGCGGGAGGCCTCCGCCGGCGCCGCCGCGTCGCGTGGGGGCGCGGCGACGGCCGCATCGAGGCCCTCCAGCGCTGCGGCGAGAGTACGGCCGGTGGCGCGCCGCATCATCAGGCCCCCCATCCGCGACAGGCCCTTGAGCTTCTGCTCGCTGACCAGCGTCACCTTGGTGCCACCGCCCTCGGGCTCGAGGTGGACCTCGGTGTGAGCGCTGCGCAGGATGCCCGCGAAGGGGGTGCCCTCCAGCAGCTGCTCGAACGCGTAGCGCTCGCCGGTGGCGGCGCTGAGACAGCGGTAGTCCGCCCTGACGCCGCGGCCGTCCTTGGTCTCGAGCACCTGGGTCCACTTGCGGCCCTTCGCCGCGCCCGAGGTGACGTTCTCGACACGCTGGGTGCGCGGCCACCAACGCGGCAGGTGGTGGGGGTCGGAGACCACCGACCAGACCGATCCCGGGGCGGCATTGAGCCGGCGCCTGCGCACGACGCGGGGCACTCCCGCGGCCTATTCCTCGCCCGTCAGCTTGCGCAGATCGCGGACGAGCAGCAGGTGTGTGAGGCTGCTGCATGTGGAGGCGAGCGCCTCGAGGTTCTCGATCGCCTCCCTGCGCCGGGTGTCGTTGGAGGAGCGCAGCGCCGGCCCGATCACCTTCTCGAGCAGGTCGGCCTCGCGATCGGCCGACGTACGCCAAGCCCGCAGGTTGCGCCCCGCGACGCCGAAGCGCGCCAGCTCGCCGCAGGCCTTGACGATCTCGCGATCGGTGTCGCTGTAGAGCCGATGGCCCTCCAGCGTCTGCGGCTGCACGATCCGCCACTCCTCCAGGTCGGCGATCACCTCGGGGCTGACGCCGGTCTGCTCGACGAGGTCGTCGATGCTCAGCCGTGAGCCGCCGCCCTCGACGCTGGCGGCGCGCCGAATCGAGGCGCTGCGATCGTCCTTGCGCTCGGTGCCCGAGGCGAGCTCCTGGCGGATCACGCGTAGGGGCAGAAACTCGTCGCGCTGCATGCGCAGAATCGTGCGCAGGCGCTCCACATCGGCCTGGCTGTAGAGGCGGTAGCCACCCGGGGTGCGCCTCGGGGAGAGCAGCTTCTGGTCCTCGAGATAGCGGATCTTGGAGATCGAGATGTCGTCGAACTCGCGCTCGAGGATCTTCGTCACGGCGCCGATGGTCAACGCCTTGCGGGCCGAGCTCGCGTTGGTCTCAGGCCGTGTCGAGGCCTCCATCGCTCACGCCTCCAAGTAGCCGAGCTTGTACTTGCCGATCTGAATCTCATCCCCATCGGCGAGCTGGTGCGATTCGATCCGCCTGCGGTTGACGTAGGTGCCGTTCAGTGATCCGAGGTCGTCGATGTAGAGGCCGTCGCGGCGGCGCACCAGAAGGGCGTGGTTGCGCGAGACGGTGACATCGTCGAGGAATACGCCCGCATCGGGCGTGCGCCCGATCGAGATCTTGTCGTCCTCCAGCGTGAAGGACTCCCCCGCCCGGCCGCCGCCCGCACGGATGACCAGCGCGGCCCCGGCCTTCTCGACGATCTCGTCGATGTCCACCTGGTGCATCTCGCCCGACTCGTCCACCAGGTAGGTCATGGTGGTGGGCTCGTCGGCACCCTCCGGCCGCGACAGGTAGGCCCCGCACTTCTGGCAGTAGTTGGCGCCCTCGTCGTTTACGAACCCGCACTCGGGACAGTGGATGGCCACCGGTTGCTCCTCTGTTCAGCGCGTTGGCTTGCTGGGCGGCTTGGTGGGCGCTTCGGCGTTGCCCGTCAAGATCTCGCTGAGCCGCGCGACATCGTCGCCTTTGATCAGCGAGTCGGCGTCGGGCTGCTTCTCGCGCAGGCGGTTGACCAACTCGGCCCGCAGCAGGTCGATCTGGCCATGAAGGATCCGGCGGCGGTAGGAGACGTCCTCCTCCTCGGCCGCCAGCCTGTCGATCAGCTCCCTCAGCTCCTCGTCGTTCATCGAACTGATGTCCGGCGTCGTTGTCTCCTCCTCCATGGGCTCCTCCAAATCGGTTGTCGCGCGATTATAGGTCCGGAAGCCCCACCTCAAGCGTGGGTTGAAGGTTCGGGCCGATTCCTGCACCTCGGGCTGCCCCCCGGGCGGGTCAGCCGGCCTCGATGCGGCGCAGGCCGCTGCGCGCGTAGACGATCGTCGCCCACACGGCCAGGGCGACCCCCAGGACCAGCATCACATCCCAGACCACGCTCTCCACCACCATGGCGAAGAAGATCGCGCTCATGATCGGAAACACGGCGACGCGGCCATACCAGTTGATCTCGATCTCGAGGCCCCTTCGCAGCGCGATCTCGCCGAGCAACAGCGTGACCAGCTCGCGCAGAGCCAGCACGGCCAGCGCCCAGCGTGGCAGCAGCTCGAAGTGCCAGCAGACGGCGGCGCCCGAGAGGATCGTCAGCCGGTCGACGATGGGGTCGAGTAGCGCCCCCATGCGGCTGTACTGGCCGGTGGCCCGCGCCAGGAAGCCGTCGAGGTAGTCCCCGGCGGCGATCAGCCAGAACAGAACCCAGGCCCTCGGGTCGTGCCCGTCGCTGGAGTTGAAGGCCAGGTAGAGGAATACTGGGATGCCGGCCAGCCTCAGGTAGCCGACCAGGTTCGGGATCGTCCAGGGGCGCAGCGGCTGCCCCCTCTGGGTCTCGCTCGGCGGGGGGCCTGAACGATCAAGGCCGAAGCGTCGGCGGAAGCTCGGCTTGGCGGCCATCAGTCGAGCTGGGTGAGCATCTCGGCCGTCTCGGCGGCGGCCACCTCCGCGCTGACTCGGCGGTCCTCACCGCTGCGCCGATGCTGCGTCTCGACCTCGCCCTCGGCGAGCGCCCTGCGCCCTACCACGACGCGCAGCGGCAACCCGAGCAGCTCCGCGTCGGTGAGCTTCTCGCCGGGGCCCGCGTCGCGGTCGTCGTAGAGCACCTCCACACCGCGCTCTCGCAACTCCTGGTAGATGCGCTCGGCCGCCTCGCGCTCGGGCTCGCCCTGCTTCGCCAGCGATACCAGCTGAAGGTCCCATGGCGCCAGCGACCTCGGCCATACGATCCCCTTCTCGTCCGCGCCCTGCTCGATCGCCGCCGCGATGATCCGCGCCGGGCCGATCCCGTAGCTGCCCATCACGATCGGCCGCTCGGCACCTGACTCGTCCAGGAAGGTCGCCCCGAGCGCCTCGGAGTAGCGCGTGCCGAGCTTGAAGATGTTGCCGATCTCGATCGCCGGCACGATCTCGATCGCCTCACCGCCCGGCGAGATGTCACCGGCCTCCACCATCCGCACGTCGGCCGGCTCGAAGGCGAAGTCGCGCCCGGGCCTGACACCGCGAAGGTGCGCGTCGGCCTCGTTGGCGCCGACGATGAACGACTCCCCCTGCACCGCGGAGTCCATGATCACCGGCGCATCGGCGCCGACCGGCCCGACGAAGCCGGCGGGCCCCAGCTCAGCCGAGATCTCCTCCTCGCGGGCCGGCCTGAAGTCCCCGCCGAGGTGGTTGCGCAGCTTGACCTCATTGAGGCGATGATCGCCGCGGACGAGAACGACCGTGAATCCGCTGCCCTCGGCGCCGTCGACGATCACAGGAATCGCCTTGAGCAGTGCGCCGGAGGGCACCCCGAGCGAGCCCGAGACCTCCTGCACCGTCCTCTGCCCCGGCGTCTCGACCCGCTCGTAGGCATCCATCGGCGAGGGCAGCTCCACCTGCTGGGGATCGGCCGAGGCGACCTCGAGGTTGGCCGCGTAGCCTGACGCCAGCGCGATCTCGTTCTCGCCGGCCTCACATGGCGCCATGTACTCGTGGGCGCCGGAGCCGCCCATCATCCCCACGTCCGAGGCGACCCTGTACCAGCGCAGTCCGCAGCGATCGAAGATGCGGTCATAGGCCTCGATGTTGAGCTGGTAGCTGCGCTCGAGCCCCTCGAAGTCACGATCGAAGCTGTAGGCGTCCTTCATCGTGAACTCGCGGGTGCGCAGCACCCCGGCCCGCGGCCGCGGCTCGTCGCGCTCCTTGGTCTGCAGCTGGTAGAGCAGCAGCGGCAGGTCGCGGTAGGAGCGGACCTCGCCGGCGACGTGGAACGCCATCGGCTCCTCCGCCGTCATCCCCAACACCAGCTCGGAGCCCTTGCGGTCGGAGAGCTTGAAGAGCTCGTCGATCCCGTAGCGCCCGCTGCGCCTCCAGATCTCCGCGGGCTGCAGCACGGGCACCTGCAGCTCCTGGCCGCCGATCGCGTCCATCTCCTCGCGCACGATCGCCTCCGCTCGCCGCAGCGCCCGCAGGCCGGCGGGCAGGTAGGTCCATATCCCAGCGCCGAGCTGGCGGATCAGGCCCGCCCGGACCATCAGCTTGTGCGAGACCGCCTCCGCGTCGGAGGGGGCGTCCTTGAGCGTCGGCAGGAAGATCCGGGAGCGGCGCGCCATTCGCGAGAGCGTACCCGGCGCCCAGCGCAGCGGCCGCGAGCGGGGTTCCTCAGCTGCGGGAGAAGCGACGCCCCGCAGTGGGCGAGGCTTCCTCGTCCAGTTCGACCTTCTCGCGCGTCACGGGCTTCAGGAACGGCTCGGGGTCCTGGACTTCGCCGTTCTCCTGCGCGGCGGCCACCTCCATCGCGGCGATCCGCTCAGGCGTCAGCTCGCCGGCGTTCTCCTCCTCTATCTTCGCCAGCCAGTCGGCGCCGACCCTGGCCTTGTCCTCGTCGACCTCGACCTTGCCGCGGTCAAGCGAGCGGTCGATCTCGGTGAATAGCTCGTCGACGAGGTCATCGGTCTTCACCTTGCGCAGCGGCTTGCCGTGGGCGAAGATCAGGCCCTCGTCCTTGGCGCCGGTGATCCCGAAGTCGGCGTGCGAGGCCTCGCCGATCCCGTTCACCGCGCAGCCCAGCACCGCGACCTCGATCGGCTCGGCGTAGCTCTCCAGCCGGGTCTCGATCTCGGCCACGACCGTGTCCATGTCGAACTGCAGGCGCCCGCAGGTGGGACAGGCGATCAGCACCGGGCCGCGCTCGCGAAGCTGCAGCGCCTTGAGGATCTCCCAGCCGACCTTGACCTCCTCCTCCGCGTGGAAGGTAGAGAGGCTGATCCGGATCGTGTCGCCGATCCCGTCCGCGAGCAGCGTGCCGAGGCCGACTGAGGACTTCAGCGACCCCGACCACTTGGTTCCGGCCTCGGTGATCCCCAGGTGAATCGGGTAGGGGATCTTCTCGGCGAGCAGGCGGTTGGAGGCGATCGTGTTGGGGACGTTGGTGGACTTGATCGAGACCTTGAAGTTCTCGTAGTCCAGGCGCTCCATCATCTCGACGAACTCGACGGCCGCTGCGACGAGGGCCTCGACCGAGTTCTGGCGCTCGAGCTCGTGCAGATGCTTGGGGAGCGAGCCTGAGTTGACGCCGATCCGCATCGGCACGTTCGCCTCGGTCGCCCTTGCGACCACCTCGGCGACCTTGTCGGGGCCGCCGATGTTGCCGGGGTTGAGGCGGATGCAGTGGGCACCCGCGTCGATCGCCTTCAAGGCCAGCGTGTGGTTGAAGTGGATGTCGGCGATCACCGGGATCGGCGAGTCCTTGACGATCACCTTGAGCGCTTCGACGTCTTTGTCGCGGGGCACGGCGACGCGGACCAGGTCGGCTCCCGCCTCGGCGACCGTGCGGATCTGCTCCATCGTCGCCTCGAGGTTGGCCGTCTCGGTCTTGCACATCGTCTGCACGGCCACGGGGGCCCCGCCGCCGATCGGCACGCCGCCGACGAATATTTGGCGCTTCGAGGCCATTACGGACAGGGTACCCGTGCTCGGTTCCGGGACCCGCGCGATGGCGCCGCCTCGCCGGCGAGCGCCCCAGCGGATACGATTCGGCCTCAATTAGCGGCCACGTCGCTGCGGGACAGCGAGGAAGGGAGCGCTTGGTGAGGAAGAGGCTGTGGAACATCGCGCGCGGAACGCTGCTGGGCACGATCGGGCTCTTGGCCATCGCGCCCGTCGCGAGCGCCGACCACCATCTCGTGAAGATCAGCGAGATCCACCACGAGAGCGACTCCGTCAGCAGCGGCGACTGGGTCGAGCTCCAATTCCTCGCCGACGGCCAGAACGTCCTCGCCACTCACTATCTGCACATGTACGACGTCACCGGCACCGGTACCGGCAGCGTGGCGCTCACGAACGTCGCCAACGGCGGCAACCAGCGCACGGTGCTGATCGGCAGCGGCCTGGTTCCGGGCGCGGACCTGAACGATGGAGGCGCGCGCGTCTACTTCGCGGGCAGCGCCTGCTATGACGAGGGCATCAGCGCGATCGGAGGCATCGACTGCGTGGTCTGGGGGTCGTCCACCGTCTTCGTGGGAGGCTCGCCGGCGACCCCCCCCGTGCCGGCGGTGCTCGGCGATGGCGACACGCTGCAGCGGACCCTGGCGCGGGGCTGCCCGACGGCGCTCGATGCCGCCGACGACACCGACAGCAGCGCCGCGGACTTCGCGATCGGGCCGCCCTCGCCGCGAAGCAACGCAATGGCACCCAGCGGTACCCCCTGTATCGCTGCTCCCGCGGCAGCGAAGAAGAAGGCGAAGAAGAAGTGCAGGAAGGGCCGCAAGCTGAAGAAGATCAAGGGCAAGAAGAAGTGCGTCAAGAAGAAGAAGAAGAAGAGGAGGAGCAAGAAGCGGAGGTAGCGCGGGGGTTCCCCGACTCCGGTCGTCGGATTAACTTCACCGGCTCGATTCCGTCAGCGGGGACACCCGCGGTGGCGACCCCGTTCACACGGCAAGGAGCCCTCCCCTGCTCATGAGAGCATGCCGCCCGCCCCTGAGGGATCCTTCCGCCACCTCTTGGCACGAGCGGGTCATTGTGAGATGATCCCGGCCATGCTCGCGAGGGGAGGGATGCGGAGGCTGGCGCTTGTTCCCGGCCTTGCCTTGCTGCTCGTCCTCGGCGGGCTGTTCGCAGCCATCCCGGCCCAGGGCTCCTTCCACCTGATGAAGGTCCGCGAGGTCTTCCCTGACCCGGCGACCGCCGACTACATCGAGCTGCAGATGACCGCTGCGGGCCAGAACCTCGTCGGCGGGCACACGGTCACGGTCTACAACTCGAATGGGGTCCTGACCGGTGGGCCTTTCGCCTTGAGCGACGTCGCGAGCGGCGCCAACCAGAGCACGATCCTGATCGGCGACACAGGGGTTGTGGACGCCGATCTCACCATCGGGGGGCTCGACATCGGCGGGGGCGGGGGCGCCGTCTGCTATGACGACGGCGCGCCGCCCGACTGCGTCGCATGGGGAGGGATCACGGACCAGGGCCTCCTGCCGGACATGCAGAGCGCCGTGGCATCCCCCGCGGGCGTCACCCCGGGGAGCGCGCTCCGGCGCACGATCTCGCGTGGCTGCGCGACCCTGCTCGACGACCCCGACGACACCAACGACAGCGCGGCCGACTTCTCCGAGGTGCTGCCCGACCCCCGTCCCAACGCGACCGCGCCGATCGAGACCGCGTGCCCGGTCACGGCTCCCATCGTCCCTCCGCTGGCCACCAAGGCCAAGAAGAAGAAGTGCAAGAAGGGCTTCAAGCTGAAGAAGATCAAGAAGAAGGGCAAGAAGCCCAAGAAGAAGTGCGTGAAGAAGCGGAAGAAGAAGAAGAAGTAGCGGCCTACGAGTAGAGCGCCTCGATCTCGTCGGAGTACTTGTCGGCGATCGGCTTACGCTTCAGCTTCATCGTCGGGGTGAGCTCGTCTCCGCCCGGCATCCACTCGGTGTCGAGGATCGTGAACTTCTTGATCTGCTCGACGCGCGCCATTCTCTCGTTGGCCTCGTCGATCGCGGCCTGGATCGCCTCGCGGGCCTTCTCCTCGGAGGCCAGCTCATCGACCGACTTGCCATCCAGCCCGTTCTGCTTGGCCCAGACGGGCGCGTAGTCGGGGTCGAGCACGATCAGCGCCACGTTGTAGGGCCGCTGATCGCCGATCGCAGCCACCTGCCCGATCAGCGGGCTGGCCGACTTCACATGCGACTCGATGTTGGCCGGCGACATGTTCTTGCCGGCGGCGTTGATGATCAGCTCCTTCTTGCGGTCGACGATCCTCAGGTAACCCTCGGAGTCGAGCTCGCCGATGTCGCCGGTCAGCAGCCAGCCATCGGAGTCGAAGGTCTCGGCCGTCTTCTCGGGCATGTTGCGGTAACCCGGCATCACCGATGGTCCCTTGACCAGCACCTCGCCGTCCTCGGCAAGCATGATCTCGACGCCGGGCACGGGCGGGCCGACGGTGCCGAGCTTGACCTTCCCGGGCGGGTTGCAGGTAGCAACACCGCATGTCTCCGACATGCCCCAGAGCTCGCCGATCGGGACGCCGATCGCGTGGAAGAACTCGAGCACCTCGACCGGGGTCGGGGCGGCGCCGACGTTGCAGGCGACGAGCTCGTCGAATCCGAGCTGCTTGCGCATGGGGGCGAACATCGCCTTCTCGGCCTGAGCTGCTCCCGCCGCCAGCTCCTCGGGCACCTGCTCTCCGGCCTGCTCGAGCCGGATCTTCTGGATCGCCGCCTTGAGGCCCTGCTGGGCCGGGACGCGCTTCTCATCCGGCAGGGCGTCCAGGTTGGCCTCGATGCCGGCCTTGATCTTCTCGAAGATCCGCGGCACCGCGAAGAACCAGGTGGGCCGCACGGCGGCCAGCGACTCGCCGATCTTGCGCGGGTCGGGGCAGATGGTGACGCCCACGCCCTGGATCACAGGGAGGTAGTAGTGCGCGCCACGCTCGGCGATGTGGGCCGCGGGAAGCCAGGAGATCACCTTGGCTCCCCGCTCGGGGAAGTGGATGATCTCCTCCACTCCCCCGACCAGCGCCATCAGGTTGCGGTGAGTGAGCTGGACGCCCTTGGGAGGCCCGGTCGTGCCTGAGGTGTAGATCAGGGTCAGCAGGTCATCGGGCACCAGCTCATCCACGATCGGGGCGGGGTCGTACTCCGGGTCCATCTGCTCGACTTCAGCGAGGGTGTGGTCGCCCCCCTCCCCGTCGACGACGATCACCTGCTCGAGCTCGGGTAGCTGCTCGCTCGCCTGCTTGAACTGCTCGAGGAACATCTTCTCGACGATCGCGACCTTGCTGCCGGCGTCGGAGCAGACATATTGGATCTGCTCGGGCGAGGAGGTCTGGTAGATCGAGAAGGGGACGCCGCCGAGAGAGACGGCGGCCAGGTCGCAGGCGATGAACTCGGGGCGATTGTTGAGCATCAGGGCTACCGTGTCGCCCTTCTTCACCCCCAGCTTGGCGAGTCCGCCGGCGATCCGGTGCACGCGCTCGCGGAGCTCGTTCCAGCTGATCGAGTAGGAGTCGTCCTCGGTGCGGATCGCCGGGTCGTCTCCGAGCCGGTCGGCCGAGGCGTAGAACGCCTTGACCAAGTTCGGCGCGGGCAACTCGCCCAGCTCGCCGCCGCTGGCGTAGCGCTCCGAACTCGTGACCTCCACCCCGATCTCCTCTCTTTGGGAACCCTGTTGGTAACGCTACCGCAGCGCGAGCGGGGAGGGAATTCGGGTGCCGCGCCCTAGCGGATGTCGAAGCCCTCGCCGCTGAGCCGGCCGATGTCGTTGGAGAGGCCTATGAAGAAGAGAAAGAGGATCAGAACGAAACCGATCGCGCCGGCGCGCTCCATCGCGGCAAACGAGACGGGACGTCCCCTGACCTTCTCGACGAGGCTCCAGAAGATGTGCCCGCCGTCGAGGGGCAGGAAGGGAAAGAGGTTGATGATCGCCAGCGAGAGGCTGATCACTGCGAGCACGGTCAACGCCGTGCGGGTGTCGAACTGGATCGCCTGGCGCGTGGTCTCGTAGCTGCCGACCACGCCCGAGATCTGCTCGCGCTGCTCGGGGTCGACTATGCGCGAGATCACGGTCAGGGTCTGGCTCGTGACCAGCCACATGAAGTCGAGCGAGCGCCCGGCGGCTTCGGGAACCGACGGGTTCACCGGAACGACGTCCGCCGAGGCGAATTGCACACCCAGCAGCGCCTGCTTCACGCCCGGGTCATAGACCGGCGTGACCGCCAGGGGCACCTGCCTGCCGCCGCGATCCACGACCACCTGCACGGGGGTGGTCGCCTTGCAGCCCTCGGTCGGGGCGCCCGCGCAGGTGTGGGTGCCGATCTGCTCGCGGAAGGCTTCGGCACGGTCGACCGAGTCGAGCTCGTTCAGGGCCTTGCCGTCGATCGAGACGATCCGGTCGCCCTCCTGGATCGCCCCCGCCGCCGCCGAGTCGGAGGTCAGCTGGGCGACCTCGAGTCCCGGGCCGGTCGCCTCCCTGGCCCCGAAGGAGAGAGCGAACAGGATCACGAAGGCGATCAGGAGGTTCATCGCCGGTCCCGCCCCGATCACGACGATCCGCTTCCAGACAGGCTGCCTGTAGTAGCCCCGGGCGATCACGTCGGGCGGCAGCGGCTCGCTTTGCCGCTGTCCCGCCGCCTCGACCTTGTTGAGCAGCCCGGCGGGTGTGCGGTCTTCCTCCTCCTGATCGGGCTTCGGGTCGCGCTGCGGATCCAGCTCGTCGGGGTTCATGCCGGTGATCTTCACGAAGCCGCCCAGCGGGATCGCACCCACCCCGTACTCGGTCTCGCCGCGCTTGACGCTGAAAAGCTTCGGCGGGAAGAAGAGGAAGAAGCGCTCCACGCGCATGCCCGTGCGCTTGGCGGCGATGAAGTGCCCGAACTCGTGCAGGATGATCAGCACGGCGAACCCGGCGAAGGCCAGCAGCCAGCTCACGTGACCGCGAGCTCCCCGACCAGGCCGCGCGCGTGCTCGCGGGCGCGCTCGTCGGTCTCGAAGAGCTGGTCGAAATGCGTCGTCGGCCCACTGGGCACCTGCTCGAGGCAGCGCTCGATCACCGCGGCGATCCCCGTGAACGGGATCGTTCCCTCCAGGAAGGCCCCCACGGCGACCTCATCGGCGGCGTTGAGCACGCAGGGAGCGGTGCCCCCCGCTTCGCCGGCCTCGCGGGCCAGCCGCAGGCAGGCGAAGGTCTCGGGGTCCGGCGCCTCGAACTCGAGCGAGCCGACCTCAGCGAGGTCGAGCGTCGGCACGTCGACATCGGCTCGCTCGGGCAGGTGCAGCGCGTAGGAGATCGGCACCCGCATGTCGGGGTAGCCGAGGTGCGCGAGCGAGGCGCCGTCGTTGAGGTGTATCAAGGAGTGGACGATCGACTGCGGGTGCACGACCACATCGATCTGCGCGTAGGGCACGCCGAACAGGTGATGGGCCTCGATCATCTCGAAGCCCTTGTTGATCAGCGTCGCGGAGTCGATCGTGATCCGCCCGCCCATCTCCCAGGTTGGATGCGCCAGGGCGTCGGCGGGGGTCACGTGGTCGAGGTCGGTGCGACCGCGAAAGGGGCCTCCCGAGGCCGTCAGGACCAGCTTCGTCACGGTCCCGGGGCGCTGGGCGCCGATCAACTGGTAGAGAGCGGAGTGCTCGGAGTCGACAGGGATCAGGCGGGCGCCCGTCGCCTCGGCCAGCGCAGTGACCAGTTCGCCTCCGATCACCAGCGACTCCTTGTTGGCGAGCGCGACGTCGATGCCCTCGGTGAGAGCGACGACGGTCGGCCCCAGCCCGGCGGCGCCGACCACCGCGTTCAGCACCAGGTCGGCGCCCGAGGCGTCGATCAGGGCGCGAATCCCCTCCTCACCTGGCATCACGCGCCCGGACCACTGCGCCGCGGCCAGGGCCGCGGCCTCGGGCTCAGCCACGGCCACGGCCGGTACGCCGTGCTCGCGGGCCTGCTCCAGCAGCGCCTCCCAGCTCGCTCGCGCCGAGAGGCCGACAACCTGCAGCTCACCCTCGGAGGCCGCAATCACCTGGAGCGCCTGCTTGCCGATCGACCCCGTCGAGCCCAGTATCAGCACCTTCTTCACAGCCGCCAAGTCTAGGGACGGCCCTCGGCGGCGCCGGATGGATGCACCTGGGGCGGGGCCGGCGCTCCGCACCGCCGAAGAACGCGAACGGGAGGCCCGCAGGCCTCCCGTCGCGTCACTTCTGGGCGTTCGCGCGGTCGATCAGCCGCGGATCCCGATCACCGAGATCTGGATGTCATGGAACTTGATGTCGCTCTCCTGCTCGTTGCACTTGACCGAGTAGGTGTGCTTTCCACCGAGCGGCGCGGTGATCGTGTTCAGGCCCCAGCCGGCGTGGTAGTTCGAGGTGTGGACGCCGGTGTTGTCGCCCAGCTTGGCGAAGGCGTTGTTCACCGCAGCGCCGGAGTTGTCCACCTCCAGCCGGCACTCGCCGCGCGACGAGGTGCCGTCAGTGCTGAACGCACCGTCGACCACGATCATCGTCCTGCGCGGGAACGCAGCGGACTGATTCAGGCTGACGCTTCCGCAGTCGACGTAGGTCGTCGTGGTCGGATCGCACTCCGTGGTCGTCTTGGTGTTGCTGACCGGCAGAACCTTGTTGCGGGCGTCCTTATCGAGCCCCTTGAAGGTGATCTTCTTGGCCGCGTAGGCGGTGCCGCCGAGCGCCGCGACCAGCGCCACCATGGCGACGATCATCGCCGGCGATGGCTTCTTGAACAGCTTCCTCATCAGAACCACTCCCTTTTCTCGTTGTTGGGTGGGCGTCTATTAGCAAAAACACACTTCGCCCCCGAGTTGCGCCCCACGCCGCTCGAAGCTTCGCGCGGGTCCATGGCATCCCTCGCGCCGCGCAGCGACTTCGCATCCCCGCAGGTCGGTCCAGGGGACGCGGGCCGATGCCCTCAGTACACGATGGCGACCGAGAGGTAGTAGCCCGCCACGACGGTGAACAGCACAGCGTCGAGGCGGTCGATCAGGCCGCCGTGGGGGCCGAACAGGGTGCCGGTGTCCTTGATCTCGAGATCGCGCTTGATCATCGAGGCGAACAGGTCGCCGATCGGCGCGACCAGGGCGATCACCAGGCCCATCAGCAATGCCTCGGTTCCCGGCAGCCAGTCCTGGTAGAGGCCCGCGAGCCAGAAGCCCATCGTCCCCCCGACGAGGCCGCCGAGCAGGCCCTCCAGCGTCTTGTTGGGCGAGATGCGGGGGCTGATCTTGCGCGATCCGAACATGCGCCCGGCGCCGTAGGCGGCTGTGTCGGCCAGGAAGGTCGCGACCAGGACGTCGACCAGCAGGGCGCCGCCGTGGTCCGGCAGGTCACGCAGCAGCATCGCGTGCAAGAGGCCCAGGCCGAGCCAGAGGATGCCGAGCAGCGTGACGCCGATCGACACGGTCACCTGGTCCAGGGAGTCCCGTCGCGCCGCGAAGACGAAGATCGCCGGGAACGAGCACGCCAGCGCCAGCAGGATCTGGAAGGAGCTGCCGTAATGGGCGGCTACGACCATCGCCGCGACCGTGAGGTAGGCGGGGATCTCGATTGGCGAGTAGGCGGCGGTCATCCGGAACAGCTCACGGAGGCCCAGCACCCCCAGCGCGACCATCGCCACCATGAAGAGCGGCCCTCCGACCGCCACGATCACGATCGCGAAGACGACCCAGGGAATCGCCACCACCACCCGGCTGCCCGTCTCGGACTTGGCGAACGGCAGCCGCCTCCACCAGGGCCCTCCCGGCCCGGCCACAGAAGCGCCGCCGCCCTCCGCGCCGCCGCCCTCAGGGGGCCCGAAGCTCGGGATCTCCAACTCGTCGTCGGACTCCGGCGGGGTCCCGTCGGCCGGGCCTGGGCGCGTCCGCCGGCCCTCGGCGGGTTCGCCTTCGGCCGGGGTCTCGCCCTGGCGACGGCCGCCCTTGCGCGTGCCGAACTGGAAGGTCGGCGGGTCGAGGTCGTCCAGGGGCGGGGTCATCGGGATCCGAAGCGCCGCAGGCGCTCCTCGTAGGTTCGCAGCGATTCCTCGAAGGCCTGGCGCCCGAAGTCGGGCCAGAGCTCGTCGCGAAACACGAACTCCGAGTAGGCGCATTGCCAGAGCAGGTAATTGGAGATCCGCTGCTCGCCGCTGGTGCGGATCAGCAGGTCGGGGTCGTGCATCTCGGGCGCGTAGAGAAGCTTGCGGAAGTCGTCCTCGTCGCCGCCCTGGAAGGCCCGGGCGGCATCGAGGATCTCCGCCCTGCCCCCGTAGTTGAAGGCCACGAACAGCGTGATGCGCTCGTTCGCCTCGGTTTCCGCCTCGGCCCACTCCATTCGGCTGCGCAGGTCCTCCGGGACGCCCTCCCGCCGCCCGATGAAGCGCATGCGCACGCCCTCCTGGTTGAGCTCCGGGGTCTCGGAGTCGATGCGCTCGGCGAACATCGCCATCAGGCCCGCCACCTCGGCGGGCGGCCTGGCCCAGTTCTCGGTCGAGAACGAGTACACGGTGAGCTCCTTCACCCCCAGCTCTACAGCGTCTCGCAAGCGGGCCTTGACGACGTCGGCGCCCGCGCGGTGGCCCTCGACCACCGGCAGGCCCCGCTGCTGAGCCCAGCGGCCGTTGCCGTCGGTGATGATCGCGACGTACCGAGCTGTCATGGAGGGAGCCGGAGGCGGCGGCCGGGAGAGGGCCTAGACCTCCAGGATCTCCTCTTCCTTGCCCTTCAGCAATGCGTCGATCTCGCCGATCGAGGCGTCGGTGTGCTTCTGTAGACCCGTCTCGGCGCGGTGCTCCTCATCGGAGCCCGCCTCACCCTCCTTCTTGAGTTCGCGCAGGTCATGCATGACGTCGCGACGGATGTTGCGGATCGCGACGCGGCCCTCCTCGGCGACGTTGTGGACGACCTTGACCAGCTCCTTGCGGCGCTCCTCGGTGAGCTCGGGGATCTGCAGCCGGATCACGTTGCCGTCGTTGGAGGGCGTCAGCCCGACGTCGGACTCCATCACGGCCTTCTCGATCGCCCCGACCGACGACTTGTCATAGGGCGTTACGGTGAGCATGCGGGCATCGGTTGCCGCCACCTGCGCCAGCTGCTGTAGGGGGGTCTCGGCGCCGTAGTAGTCGACGACGATGCGGTCGAGCAGGTGCGGCGATGCGCGGCCGGTGCGGACGGTCGCGAACTCGTGGCGCATAGCCTCGACGGACTTGCCCATCCGCTCCTCGGCGTCTGCAAGCAGCTCGTCGATCAGTTCTGTCATCTGGTGCTGACCGGCTTGGCCGCCGGTTGACTCGAGACCAAGGTGCCGACCCGCTCTCCGCTGACGATCCTATCTATGTTTTCCTCGTCGGCCATGTTGAAGACGTAGATCGGCAGGTCGTTGTCCATGCACAACGACAGCGCCGTCGAGTCCATCACCCGCAGGCCGCGCTCAATCGCTTCGCGGTGGCTGATCTCGGGCAGGAAGCTGGCGTTAGGGTCGGTCGAGGGGTCGGCGTCGTAGACCCCCTCCACCCCGTTCTTGGCCATCAGGATCGCCTCGGCGTGGATCTCGAGCGCGCGCAGCGCGGCCGCGGTGTCCGTGGTGAAGAACGGGTTGCCGGTGCCGGCTGCGAAGATCACCACGCGGTCCTTCTCGAGGTGGCGGATCGCCCGGCGCCGGATATATGGCTCGGCCACCTCGGTCACGGCCATCGCCGACATCACCCTGGTGTTGACGCCGATGTTCTCCAGGGCGTCCTGAAGCGGCAGCGCGTTGAGCACCGTCGCCAGCATCCCCATGTAGTCGGCCGTGGCGCGGTCCATTCCCTCGGCAGCGCCCTCGAGGCCGCGGTAGATGTTGCCCGCACCGACCACGATCGCGACATCCACGCCTCGGGCGTGGACCTCGGAGACCTGCGTGGCGATTCGCTCGATCTGAGCCGGGTCCGTGCCGTACTCGAGCGATCCCATCAGCGCCTCACCGGAGAGCTTCAGCAGCACTCGCTTGAAGCTTGCGCGAGATTGCACCGCGCTACTCCTGCTCCTCGGCCCCGACCTCGAGCCGGGCGATGCGGCCGATGCGCACGTTCTCACCGGTCTTGGCGGCGAGCTCGGTGCGCAACTCCTCGATCGTCTTACCCTCGTACTTGACGTTGTTGAAATGAGGCTGCTCGAGGAGCACGCGGCCGGGCTCAGACGCCCATTTGCGCATCTGGCCCTCGACGATCTTCGGCACCACGTCGTCGGGCTTGCCCTCGGCCTTCGCCTTCTCCACGTGGATCTCCCGCTCGGCTGAGAGCACCTCCTCGGGAACGTCGTCGAGGTTCACGTACGCCGGGTACATCGCGGCGACATGCACGGCGATCTCGCGGGCGAAGTCCTGAAACTCCTCGTTGCGCGCGACGAAGTCAGTCTCGCAGAGCAGCTCGACCAACACGCCGATCCGCCCGGTCGCGTGCGTGTAGGAGGCCACGTAGCCCTCACCGGTGCCGCGCCCGCTGCGCTTCTCGGCCGAGGCCGCCCCCTTCTCGCGCAGCAGCTTGATCGCGGCGTCCATGTCGCCGCCGGACTCGGCCAGCGCCTGCTTGCAGTCCATCATCCCCGCGCCCGTGCGGTCTCGCAGCGCCTTGACGTCGGCGGCTGTGACCTGCGCCTCAGCCATCATTTCCCTGCTTGTCGCCGGCGGGAGCCCCGCTCGCCTCGGGCTGGGCCTCGCTCGCCTCGGCCTCGCTCGCCTCGGGTTCGGGCTGCTCGGACTTCTCCACGGCCGCGGGCGCCGGCGCTGCGTCCTGCTGCGCGGGCTTCGCGGCCTGCTTGGGCGGTGGGGCCTTCTCCTTCGCCTCGGCGGCGGCCTTCTGGTCGGCCTCCCCCCTGGCGCCGGCCTCGGTCTTGAGCTTGGCCTCGGCCTCGGCCTTGGCTTTGGCCTCGGTCTTGGCCTCAGCCTCGGCCTTGGCCTTCTTCTCGCTCTCGGCCTTGGCCTTCGCATCGGCCTCGGCGCGGGCCTTCGCCTCTGCCTCAGCCTTCGCCTTCTCCTCGGCCTCCTGCTTGGCCTTCTCCTCGGCCTCGCGGCGCTTGCGCTCCTCGTCCTCCTTGCGCTTGCGCTCCTCCTCCTCGGCGCGGCGGCGGGCCTCGTCCTCGCGCCAGGCCGAGGCGGCGCCCGCTATCGCCTCACCCAGGGTGCGGATGATCAGGTCGCAGGATCGGATCGCGTCGTCGTTGCCGGGAATCACGAAGTCCACCGGGCCGGGATCGCAGTTGGTGTCGACCAGGCCGATGATCGGGATGTCCAGGCGCTCCGCCTCGCGCAGGGCGATCTCTTCGGTCTTCAGATCAGTGAGCAGGATCGCGTCGGGAAGGCGCTGCATGTCCGCGACGCCGCCGAGGTTGAACTCGAGCTTCTTCAGCTCGGCCTCCATCGACATCCGCTCCTTGGTGGGGAGCAGATCGAGCCGGCCGTCCTCCTTGAGGCCGCGAAGCTCATGCAGGCGCTTGATCCGCTGCTTGATCGTGTTGTAGTTGGTCAGCAACCCACCAAGCCAGCGGCGGCTGACATAGGGCATCTCACACCTCTCGGCCCACTCCTCCACGGAGTCCATCGCCTGCTTCTTGGTGCCGACGAAGAGGATGACGCCGCCCTTGCGGGCGACCTCGGTCACGAAATCGGTGGCCTCTTGCAGCAACTCCTCGGTCTGCAGGAGGTCGATCACGTGGATACCCTCGCGCTCGCCGTGAATGTAGCGGCGCATCCTCGGGTTCCAGCGCCGCGTCTGGTGGCCGAAGTGGACCCCGGCTTCCAGCAGCTCTCTCAGACCTACCTCGGCCATCTTGCCTTCCTGTTCGCTTGTCTGTGGCGGGCCGCGCGGCGTTTGCCGTGCTTCCCCTCTGCCTCGACGCCGCGGTGGGGACCCGGTCGGTGCGAGCCGGTCCGGGCAGCTTCCCCGCGCCCTGCAGTCAAGGGTCGGTTTGAGTTATGGGCGGCGCATTGTAGGGCGCTCAGCCCGCGCGGGCACGCTCGAGGGCCTGCGCGAGATCAGGGGGAAGCTCGGAGCTGAACTCCATCCTCTCGCCGCTCTCCGGGTGACTGAAGCCGAGCCGGGCCGCGTGCAGGAACTGGCGCGCGAGACCATGGCGCCCGCCGCCCCCGTATTCGCGATCGCCCGCAACGGGGTGGCCGATCGCCGCGAAGTGGACCCGGATCTGGTGGGTGCGGCCCGTGTCGAGCGAGACGGCCACGTAGGTGTCCGCGGGGAGCCGCTCGATCACCTCGAAGTGCGTTCGCGCCTCGCGCTCCCCCGCACCGCGCACAGCGCGGCGGGTGCGGCGCCTCCGGTCGCGGCCCAGCGGCGCATCGATCGTGCCGGTACGGGCCTCCAGGGAGCCCTGAACGAGCGCCAGGTACTCGCGCGCGACCTCGCGGGCCTTGATCTGGCGCGAGAGCTCGCGGTGGGCCTCCTCGGTGCGCGCGATGACCATCAGGCCGGAAGTGCCCTTGTCGAGCCGGTGCACGATCCCGGGACGCTTCGCCGGCCCGCCGCCGGCGCGCTCACCGAGCCATCCCACCAGGGTCTCTCCTTTGTGCGAGGGCGCTGGGTGGACGACGAGACCGGCGGGCTTGTCGAGCACTATCACCGCTTCGTCGGAGTGCACGATTCGGGGCTCGGGCCGCATGCGTCTAGGTGTCCGCGGCGGCCTGCCGGCGGCTGGGGCCCGGCGGAGGGTCTTCCGTGGTCCGGCGGTCCGGGGCCAGGATCAGCAGCGCGACCCCGATCACGATCGCCGTGTCGGCGAGGTTGAATGTCGGCCAGGCCGGGAGCTCGATGAAGTCGGTCACCGCACCGTCGCGGACCCGGTCGATGAGGTTGCCGAGCGCCCCGCCGATCAGCAGGCCCGCCGGCAGCCAGACGGCCCACCCCCGCGAGCGCGAGCGTGAGCCCAGGTACGCGAGCAGCCCCAGCAGCAGGACCAGCGCGGCGCCGATCAGCAGCGGTGAGACCTCGCCCGCAAGGCCGAACGCGACCCCTCGGTTGCGGGTGTTCTCGAGGTGCAGGAAGGGCAGCAACTCGATGCTGGTGCCGCGATCGATGTTGGCTCGAACCGTGGCCTTGCTGGCCTGGTCCAGCGCGACTACCACCGCGCAACTCGCCAGCACCCTCCCGAGGAGGCCGGCGCGGCTCAACCCGCGATCAGCGAGACGATCACCGACTGGGCGATGAAGAGCACGATGATCCCAAGGATCGGGCTGATGTCGATCGCCATCCCGCCGCCGCCCAGCGGCGGCAGAAAGCGGCGGAAGATGTTGAGGTAGGGGTCGGTGACCTGGTGGATGAAGTCGACGGTCGCCGAGAGCCACCGGTAGTAGGGCATTCGGGGGATCCACGAGAGCAGCACCCGGATGAAGATCAGGATGATGTAGACGATGAACAGCGCGTTGACGTAGTTGGCGAGGTCGTCACGCGTGATCGCGAGCAGCAGGGCGCCGTTCATGCGCGCATCCTCTCAAGTGAGGCGTCGACGGCCTCGTCGATCACCGCCCGTATCTCACGCCGCTCCAGGGCCTCGAGTCCGGCCTCGGTGGAGCCCCCAGGGGATGCGACCGCCTCTCTGAGCGCGGCAGCCTCATGACGGTCCAGCAGCGCGCCGGTCGCCGTCATCGCGCGTGCCACCATCGTCCTCGCCTGGTCGGGATCCAGCCCCTCGCGGACGCCCGCCGCGGTGAGGCTCTCGGCGATCAGGGCCAGGTAGCCGGGCGAGCAGCCCATCAACGCCGTTGCCGGGTCCATGAGCTCGTCCTCCAGCTCGATCACGGTGCCCAGCAGCCCCAAGGCCGTGAGCACGCGCTGCCTGAAACTGGGCTCGGCGTGCTCGGGGAAGGCGACGCAGGTCACCCCCTGGCGCAGGCTGACCCCGAGGTTGGGCATGGTGCGGGCGAACTGGACACCCGGCAGCGCCTCGCCGAGCTCGGCCACGGAGGTCGCCCCCAGCACCGAGACCACCGGCGTACCCACCGGCGCCAGCTCTGCGGCCACGGCGACCAGCCCCGAGGGCTTCACCGCGAGCACCACGAGGTCGGCCCGCTCGGCAAGCTCGGCGTTCGAGGCGACGGACTCGCCCCCGAGCTCTGCCGCCAGCTCGCCGGCCCTGCCCGAGCCGGAGTCGGTGAACAGCAGCGCCGCCGGCGCCCCCGGCTCTCCCTGGGCTGCGGCCCATCCCCGCGCCATCCCGGCGGCCATGTTGCCCGCGCCTGCGAAGCCGATCCTCATCGCCCGGACTCTATCCCCGGCGCGGCCGCTGCCGGGCGGCCCGCTAGGACTGGTTGAAGAACCCGCCCTCGAGGATGCGGGCCTTCTCCTCGGCCGAGACATCCACGTTGGCGGGGGTGAGCAGGAAGATGCCCTGTGAGATGCGCTGCATGCCTCCGCCGAGGGCGTAGGTCATGCCGGATGCGAAATCGATCAGCCGCTTCGAGAGCTCGCGGTCGCTGTTCTGAAGGTTGATGATCACCGGCTTCGAGCGCTTGAACTCGTCGGCCACCTGCTGAGCGTCGTTGAAGCTGCGCGGCGTCACCACGTGCATCGAGAAGTCCGAGCCGCCGTTGCCCGCGGGCATCGGCTCGGCCGAGCGCCTTGGGCGCCGTGAGGGAGGCGCGTCTTCCACCGAGCGCAGCCTGCCGCGCCGTCGCGGGGGCGGCTCGTCGTCGGCGAAGATGTCATCGACCTCGTCGGCTCCGCCCCGCCGGCCACCGCGCATGGTGCTCGCAGGACCAGCCTCGCGTGGAGCCACTGAACCCGAGTCGAGCGCCATCTCGGGGTCGGTGCCGTCCTCGACGTACTCGCCCTCCTCGATGTAGTCGCCCTCCACCAGCCCGAAGTACTCGAGCGAGCGTCTCCATGTGTCCCTTACGCCCATTGCGCCTCAGATTCGGCTTTCCAGCGATTATTCCTGCCTCACACAGGATAAACGCGGAAAGACACGATCGAGGCCCGATCGCGCCCGGGCGGCCTGGGCTCTCAGGCGTAGAGGACGGAGCCGATCCGGATGATCGTGGCGCCCTCCTCGACGGCCACCCGCCAGTCCTGGCTCGTCCCCATCGAGAGGCGCGCGAGGCCGTGCTCAGCCGCGAGATCCGCGAGGCGTGCGAAGTAGGGGCGCGAGGCCTCGGGACGCTCGGTGAAGGGGGGCATGGTCATCAGGCCTTCGACGCGGACCGGGCAGCGCGCGATGAACGCGCCCAGGTCCGCGGGCTCGACCCCGCCCTTGCTCTGCTCCCCGGAGAGGTTGACCTCGACCAGTACCGCCGTGCCGGGGCCACCGTGGGCCTCGAGCTGCGCGAGCGCTGAGTCGGTGGCAAGCGAGTGGATCAGCCGCACCAGGGGGACGATCCGCTTCACCTTGCGACTCTGCAGGTTGCCGATGAAGTCCCAATCGAAGCTCTCGCCCCAGCGCGCGTGCTTGGTCTCCAGATCCTGCAGGCGGTTCTCGCCGACCAGAGTCACCCCCGCCTCGGCCAACGCCCCCATCTCCTCGAGCGGCACGTACTTGGTCGCGGCGAGGACCTCGACCTCAGGCCCGGCGGTCTCGCGGATGCCCTCGAGCCTCGAGCGGATCCTCGCCGCATCCAGTCCGCTGACGGGCTCGACCATGCTCAGGCCTCGCCCTCGAGCCAGACCAGCCCGGCTTGGCGGCCGGTGCGCGCGCCGTCGCGCCGGTGCGAGTAGAAGAGCTCGGGATTGCACTTCGTGCAGAGGCCGGCGATGTCCACGCGCTCGACCCCGGCTCGCGCCAGCAGAGCGGCTGCCACCCCGGGCAGGTCTAGCATCCGCCCGGCGGCCGTGCCGGCGATCTCTGAGAACTCGTTAAGCACCTCCTCGCCGACCTCGTAGCAGCAGGGCCCGATCCCGGGCCCTATCGCGGCGTCGGTGGCGTCCACCCGCTCGGCCGCCTTCTCGACGATCCCGCCGGCCAGACCGCGCCAGCCGCCGTGCACCGAGGCGACGCCTCCGGGCCCCACGAGGGCGATCGGCAGGCAGTCGGCGCCCATGACCAGGGCCGCGAGCCCCGGCCGGTCGGTGGCGTGAGCGTCCACGTCAACCGGGCTTGGCACCGCGTCGGCGTAGACCCGCGGCTCCGGCGGGCCGTCGTGCCAGAGGAGTTCGGCGCCGTGGACCTGGTGCCCCATGACCACGTTCTCGGGCGCCCTTCCCAGCGCGGCGGCGATCCTGCGGCGGTTATCGCGCACGTGGCCACGATCGTCGCCAGTCCTGATCGCCACGTTGAGCGACTCGTAGGGTGCCTCGCTGGCCCCGCCGAGGCGGGTGGTGAAGGCTGCTCGCGCCCCGGGCAGCTCCGCCTGGAGCCAGCGCAGGCCATCCCGCTGCTTCCAGTCCATGACGGCCAGGCTAGCCGCGGGCGCCCGCCGCAGACCATCCAGCCCGCCTCGGCGGGTCGGCTACTCGCTGGCGGCAGCGAGCGCCACGCGCAGCTCCTGATCGCGACCGGCGATCTCGCCGTCAAGCTTGGCCTCCAGCGCAGCGTTGAGCCCGCGCCCGATTGCGGGCCCCTCCGGCGCCCCCGCCGCGATCAGGTCGTAGCCGTCTATCTCCAGCTCGACGTGTCGCAAGCGCTTCACGTACTCGTCGAGCCAGGCGGCGCCGGCGGCCCTCGCCATCGCCAGCACCTCGGGCACGTGATCATGGGCAAGCACCTGGATCTCGGCCGGAGAGCCGGGCTCCGCGTGGCGGGCGACCCTGGCAGCCCGGGCGCGCAGTCCGGCGGAGTGCTCACCGGGGGCGACGGCCAGCAGGATCGCGGTATCGCGGTCGGCGAACTCCCGCCAGTCGGCATCGGCCTCGAACAGGCGCTCCAGTTCGGCCACCAGGCGCGGGCCGCTGCCGAGCTCCAAGAGCCCCCAGTCCGCGGCGAGGGCGAGCGCCGCGCTGGGCCGGGGCTCGGCCGCGATCAGGGCCAGCTCGGAGAGAACGCGCTCGCCGGAGACGCTGGAGAGGTCGACCTCTCTCAGCAGCGCTGCGGTGTCATCATCGGGCTGAAGCTCGAGCCTGGCCGCGTAGCGGGCGGCGCGCAGTGCCCTGGTCGGGTCGTCGACGAAGGATCGGTCGTGGAGGACGCGCAGCACTCCCAGGCGCAGGTCCTCCGCCCCGCCGTGCGGATCCAGCAAGCGCGGCTCACCCGAGAGCGCCAGAGCCAGCGCGTTGAAAGTGAAGTCACGCCTCGCCAGGTCCTGCTCGATCGACGCGGGTCGCACGTCCGGCAGCGCCCCGGGGCGCTCGTAGCTCTCGGCGCGCGCGCTCGCGAGGTCGAGCTCGCGCCCATCGATGGTCACGCTTGCGGTCGAGAAGCGCTCATGCTCGACGATCGCCCCGCCGAGCTCGGCGGCAATGGGGCCGAGCTCCCCTTCGACGACGAAGTCGAGGTCTCCCGGCTCCTCTCCCCGGAGCAGGTCCCGCACCGCTCCCCCCACGAGGTAGACGGCCTTGTCGCCCGCGGCGCGCAAGAGCTGCTCGACGCCCGGCAGGGCTCGCGCCGTCTGCGTGAGCTGTGTCACCGATATCTCCGGCTGATCGGCCAATTACCCTGATCTTCCTACCATTCTTGTGACGTCTTGGCGGCGGAAGCAAGGGCCGCGCATGCAGAAGCTAGTGCCGCCTGACTATGGCGTCCGAGCGGCGGGAGAAGCGAACGCGCATGCAGAAACTAATCGAGGATGTCGGGACCAAGCTGCGGGCCATGGCCAGGGGCCTGTGGTCCGATCATCGCGTGGCCACGCTGGCCGTCGCGGCGGCGGCAATCTTCGCCGTCGCCGGCGTGGCGGGCTACCTGGCCTTGAAGCGCCCCGGTGACGTCTCCAACGAGAACGCCTTCTTCGACCCGGGCGAAAAGACGAAGCCCGTGGTCGGAGTCGCCGACTGGCCCACCTACGGATTCGACCAGGAGCGAGCCCGCTACCTGCCGGCCGAGCGGCTGAGGCCGCCCTACCGAATCAGCTGGAAGCTGAATGGGCGCAAGCTGCTCGAATACTCGCCGATCGTGGTCGCGGGCTCGATCTACGCCATCAACAACAACGGCGAGGCGTTCTCGGCCAAGACCCGGAGCGGCAAGATCCGCTGGCGGCGCGAGGTGGCCTCGCTGAATGCCTCCTCGCCGGCCTACAGCGACGGCATGATCTACCTCGCCAACCTGGAGCCGGGCCAGGTGCTCGGCCTCAACGCCAAGAACGGGGTCCAACGCTGGCGGCGCAAGCTCCCCGGCCGCACCGAGTCCTCGCCGGTGGTCGTCGGCAACCGGGTGATCGTCGGCTGCGAATGCGGCACCCTGTTCGCCTTCGACAAGCGCACGGGGAAGACGCTGTGGGAGACCGAGCTGGCCGGAGAGATCAAGGCCGCCCCGACGGTCAGCCAGGGGGTCGCCTACGTGGGCGACTACGGCGGCGCGATGAGCGCGGTGCGGATCGGCGACGGCTCGATCAAGTGGCAATCCGGCTCGCAGGGGGCCAGCTTCGGCCGCGTCGGCGCCTTCTACTCAACGGCCGCCGTCGCCTTCGGCCGGGTCTACGCGGGCAACAAGGACGGCCGCATGTACAGCTTCGAGAAGGAGACGGGCGCCCTCGCCTGGAGCCGGACGGCCGGGGGCGAGCTCTACTCGGGCGTGGTGGCTGCGGACACGCCCGATACCGATCCCACCGTGTACTTCGGCTCCTTCGGAGGCAGCCGCTTCTACGCGCTCGACGCCCGCACGGGCGACGAGCGCTGGTCCGTGGATGCCGGAGGCCCTGTGATCGGCGCCGCCAGCCTGGTGGGCGAGATCCTCTATTTCGCCAACCTCAACACGACCAGGACGACCGCGGTCCGCGCCGCCAACGGCAGGCAGGTCTGGAGCTTTCGCGACGGCGCCTACAACCCCGTGATCTCCGACGGCAAGCGCATCTACCTGACGGGCTACAAGTTCATCTATTCGCTGAAGCCGGCCGGCAAGCTGACTCAGAAGGGCGGCACGAGGCAGGCGGAGAACGAGCCGGCGCAGGGCACCGGGCAGGGCTAGCGCTCGCACCGCCGTCAGGTGACCATGAGGGTCAGGCGGCCAACCGGACCGGAATCCCCGCCTCGCTCATCGTCTGCTTGGCCTCGGCGACCGTGTGGTCCTGATAGTGGAAGATCGAGGCGCAGAGCACGGCGTCCGCGTGCCCCTCGTCGATCGCCTCGACCAGATGCTCGAGCTTTCCCGCTCCCCCCGAGGCGATCACCGGCACCTCGACCGCGTCGGCCACCGCGCGGGTCAGCTCCAGCTCGTAGCCGTCGCTGGTGCCGTCGCGGTCCATGCTCGTCAGCAGCACCTCCCCCGCCCCCCGGCCGGTCGCCTCCACGGCCCACTCGACGGCTTCGCGATCGACGGGTACCCGCCCTCCGTTGACGAAGACCCCGTAGCGGGCATCAACGGCCGCCTGCTCCGCTTCGCGTGTGGGGGCGCCGGCCCGCGACGCGAACGCCGGGGATGCTGAGAGCCCGTTCTGTCTCTTCGCGTCGATCGCGACCACAACGCACTGCGCGCCGAAGACCTCGGCGAGCTCGTCGATCAGCTCGGGGCGGCGCAGGGCGGCCGAGTTGACCGAGACCTTGTCGGCGCCGGCGTCAAGCACCGCCTGTGCGTCAGCGACCGAGCGGATCCCCCCGCCGATCGTGAATGGGATGAAGACGTTGTCGGCGGTGCGCCGAGCCAGCTCGACGATCGTCTCGCGACTCTCGTGCGAGGCGGTGATGTCGAGGAAGACGAGCTCGTCGGCCCCCTCGGCGTCGTAGCGCTCCGCCAGCTCCACCGGGTCGCCCGCATCGCGGATGTCTACGAAGTTGGTCCCCTTGACGACCCGGCCGGACTCGACATCGAGGCAGGGAATGACGCGCTTCAGCACCATGCCCGCAGGGTAGCTTCCGTCTGGCGCACTCAGTTTGGTGCTGACGGTCCTGGGCGCAGGGCCCTAGGGCCTGCCGGCGCGGGCGGTCCAGGCCTCGACGGCGCCGATCCCGAGAACACTCGCCGAAACGCCACAAAGCAGTGCCTTGCCCCGTTTCGGCAGGCGATCCGCCTCGGCGGTGGCCAGCCAGGCAGCCACGGCTCCACCGCCGAGCGTGTTGATGGCGATCGCGCCGCCGGTCCCGAGTCCAACCGGCCCGGACGCCCCCCTGCCCCGCTCGATCAGCAGCGCTGTGGCGATGCCCGTCAGCACGCCGCCGAGAACCCTCGGGTAGAAGCCGTTGCCCGAATCCGGGAGCGCCATCAATCTCGCCGTTCGCTCGGGCGCGAGCAGCAGGGGGATGCCGAGCAGGTAGTTCGCCGCGGAGTCGATGGCGAGTAGTCGCCGCACGCTGGATGCCTCGGTGGACATGCGCTCGAGCCTAGTACGCCCAGGCCACCCGGGCACGGACGAGCCGCACGGAAGATGGGCCGCTATCCGCGCACACCGCCGTGACCGGGTACGCGGAGGCCAAGCCCCCCGTCTCCGGTGCAGCTTTGCGGTGATACTGCGACCGATGGTGCGCGACCACAAAGGTTCTGGCCGCACAGGCTCGTCCGGAGCAGCTTCCGGAGGAGGCGATGAGGCCGGAGATCGCCAGGGTGCGCTGGCGCGATGGATGTACCGAGGCGGCCGCCCGAATCGCCTGGCGGCGCTGCTCAACCGCGGGTGGGCGATGATCGGCGCGGCGGGGCTGTGGCCCGGACGCTTGAACACCCTCGAGGTGCGCGGCCGGCGCAGCGGCCGTCTCCTCTCCTTTCCGGTGATGGTGGCGGACTACCGGGGCGATCGCTATCTCGTCGCCATGCTCGGCGAAGGCGCGAACTGGGTGGCCAATGTGCGCGCGGCCGGAGGGCGGGCGGTCCTCCGCCATGGCCGCCGTGAGGCGGTGCGCCTCGAGGAGGTCGCCCCGGGCGCCCGCGCCCCGATCCTGCGGCGCTATCTGCAGATCGCCCCGGGAGCACGTCCCCACATCCCGGTGGATCGGCGAGCTCCCGTCGCGGAGTTCGAGGGCATCGCCGGGCGATACCCCGTGTTCCGCATTCGCTCCGCTTCGCCCCGGCCGCATGACGGCGCCACCCCGACGCAGGCGCATTGATCCCGTCGCAGCGGCGGGGCTGGAGTTCGAGTGGTTCCAGCCGGCTCCGCAACGGACCGGGGAACCGGACCGGCACCCTCTCCTGCGCATTTGGCGCCGGAGCGCCGGCTAGCGGACGAAGACGAGATGGAAGGGGACGGACCTCTCGCGCCAGAAGCCGGCGGCCTCGCTCCAAGCGCGGACCAGCATCCCGCAGAGCTGGGGCTCGCGTCGCCACAGCGTCTCTGCCCGCTCTATCACCAGCACGTGGCCCCTGGCCCGGTCCTGCCGCCTGCCGAGATCGCGCAGGCACTCGTCGACGGCGTCCCAGTTGGCGCCGAAGTACTCGGGGAACCGCAGCGCTTCGGCCAGGGCGGCCATCAGATCGAGCTTGGAGGTGATCGATTCGCCGTCGATCTCGGCGACCCTGATTCCGGCCTCCTCCAGCGCTCGCGTGTCCGGCCCTTCGTCGGTGAGGTGGATGCTGAGCCAGCCGCTCGCCGCCGGTTCGCCGAGAGGGGAGGCCTCGGTCATTCGAACTGCGCAGGATCGAGCTGCACGAACGATTCGTAGTGGTCCGCCGTGTAATAGGTCTCCTCACCCTCCCCGATCACAAGGCGCCGGGCGCCGCGGTCCTCGGAGCCGGGTGTGATCACGGTGTACTCGCGGTAGTAGCCCTGTGGGCGCGAGGGCAGGCGCCCCTCGCGATTCTGAAAGCTGCTGCCGTCCTGGTCGTAGGGCAGTGACCGCCCGGCCTCGATGTCGGCGAGCACCCGCGAGATTCCCTCGGCCTCCTCTCGGGAGAGATTCGCGTCGGCGCCGGGCGTCGGCGCCGGATTCGAGGCCTCGGTGATCGTCTCCGCGTCGGGCGCCGACCTCGTCGTGGCGGGGTCGTTCCCGCTCAGGCCGAGGTCGCCCCCCGACAGCAGGTAGATGGCCAGGGCCGCGAGCACGGCGAGGCCTCCGCGCCTGGTGATGGACCTCAATCCCACTCCCCGGCAGCGTAGGCCCACGCGATGAACGCGGCCTGCAGGGGCAGCCGCGTCCAGAGGGCCGCCTCGCCGCCGGGAACGTCGTCGAAGTCCTCCGCGTTCAAGGCCATGTGCACGTTGGCGGGGAAGACGGCGAGCAGGGTGGCGATGCTGATCACGCTGCCGGCACGTCGCGTCGCCGGGTGCATGGTGGCCAGGCCGCCGGCGATCTCCGCGGCGCCACTCGCGTAAACGAGCTCACGGTGCCGGGGAGCCCAGGGCGGCATGATTCGCAGATACCAGCGGGGCTTGAGGAAGTGCATCACTCCCGCGAGCACGAAGAACGCTCCGAACAGCTTCCCGAGCATCGGTGGGAATCTACTCGTCGGCGGCGCTCAGGACCGCCTGCGCCTCGGCGATCGTGAACCGCTGTTCATAGAGCGCGCGGCCGACGATCACGCCCCCCAGGCTGTCGAGCTCGAGCGCGTTGAGGGCTCGCAGGTCGTCGAGCGAGCCCACTCCGCCCGAGTAGAGCAGCTCGCCCGCGGTCGCGGCGGCCAACTCCGCCAGAGCGCCGACGGCGGGACCCCGCATCGTGCCGTCGACCTCGACGGGGGTGTAGAGGAAGCGCTCCACGCCGCGCTCCCAGAGCCGCGCGGCGAGCTCGGCTGGCCCTGTCTCGGAGGGTTCGGTCCAGCCCTCGGCGGCGACCTTGCCGGCCCTGGTGTCGACGGCGGCCACGACCCGGTCGCCGTGGGCGGCGACGATCGCCGCGACCAGCGCGTGATCGCGAACGGCCGTGGTGCCCAGCACGATCCTCTCGGCGCCGGCCGAGATCGCCCGCTCAACCTGCCCGGAGTCGCGCAGGCCGCCTCCCACCTGGATCGGGATCTGGACGGCTGCCGCGATCCGTCGCACCTGATCGAGGTTGACCGGATCTCCGGCCCGCGCCCCGTCGAGATCCACCACGTGCAGCCACAGCGCCCCGGCGTCCTCCCAGCGCAGCGCAGCGTCAACGGGGTCGTCGTCGTAGGCCGTCTGGCGCTCGTAGTCACCCTGCAACAGCCGCACGGCCTTGCCGTCGCGGATGTCGATCGCCGGGTAGAGGATCAACTCGCGCAGATGCGGGCGAAGTTCTCAAGCAGCCGCAGTCCGGCCCCGCTCGATTTCTCGGGGTGGAACTGCACCCCGTAGAGCGGTGGCCGCTCGACCGCGCAGGCGAAGCGCTCACCGTAGGCGGCCGTGCCGAGCACGTCATCGGGGCTCTCGGGCCGGGGGATGAACGAGTGCACGAAGTAGAAGGGCGGCTCGGGCCCGAGCCCCGCCGTCAGCTCGGAGGAGTGCTCCCAGCGCACCGGCGACCAGCCGATATGAGGCACCTTGTAGCCGTTGGCCGAGATCGGGCCCACCGGCCCCTCCATGAGGCCGAGGCCGGCGGCGCCCTCGAGCTCATCGGAGCTCTCGAACAGCAGCTGCATGCCCAGGCAGAGGCCCAGCACCGGTGCCCCCTCGCCGGCCCGCCGGGCGACGAGCTGGTCGAAGCCGAGCTCGGTGACCCTCGCCATGGCCTTCGGGAAGGCGCCGACGCCGGGCAGGATCAGGCCCGCGGCGCGCCCGGCGACCTCGGCGTCGGCCGTGCGAACGGCCTCGGCGCCGACATGCTCGAGCGCTTTCTCGACCGAGCGCAGGTTGCCCATGCCGTAATCGAGGATCGCGATCGGGGAGCTCGCCCCGCTCACCGGGTCAGCGTCCCCTTGGTCGATGGAACGCCGGTCTCGTCGGGGTCGATCGAGACGGCCTCGCGCAGCGCGCGGGCGAATGCCTTGAATGCAGCCTCGATCATGTGGTGCGCGTTCGAGCCGTCTCGGACCCGCACGTGCAGGGTGATCCTGGCGCTGTTGGCGACAGCCCGGAAGAACTCCTCGGCCAGCTCGGCGTCGAAGCCGGCGATGCTGACCTCGGGCAGATCGGCCACGTAGACGGTCAGCGGCCGGCCCGAGATGTCGATCGCGCACTCGGCGAGCGCCTCGTCCATGGGGATCGTCGCGAAGCCGTAGCGGCTGATCCCGGCGCGATCGCCCAGCGCCTCGTCGATCGCCTGGCCGATCACGATGCCGACGTCCTCGGTCGTGTGGTGCGCTCCCGTCTCGAGATCGCCGCTCGCCTCGAGCTTCATGCCGAGGCGCCCGTGGCGGGCGAGCAGCTCGAGCATGTGATCGAGGAAGCCGACCCCGGTCGAGATGGCGGCATCGCCTCCGTCCAGGGAGAGCTTCAGGGAGATCCGGGTCTCCTTGGTCTCTCTCGAGATCTCCGCTTCTCTACCCATCGCTCTCTCTCCTGGCCGGGGTGGCGCTGCGGGCCAGGGCCGACTCGCCGTGGATCGGGAACCCTTCTGCCCGAGCCAGGGTATCCGTGACGGCCGCGAGCTTTCCGGTGGCCTCGGCGGGCACCCGCACGGTTGCGATCCGGCGCCGGAAGGCGCGCGGCCCCAGCGGTCCGCTGAAGCGGCCGGCGCCGCCGGTGGGGAGCACGTGGTTTGAGCCCGCCGCGTAGTCGCCGAAGGCGGTGGCGCCACTCTCACCGACGAAGACGCAACCGGCGTAGCGGACCTCGGCGGCCAGCGACTCGGCGTCGCTCACGGCCAGCTCCAGGTGCTCGGGTGCGAGAGCATCCGCAAGCTCCACCGCCCCGCGCGGGCTCGGCACCCGGACCAGCGCCAGCGGTGCCTCGCTCGCCCGGCGCCCGGCCTCGCCCTCGAGCCGCTCGATCTCCGCACGGATCGCGTCGAGCACCACCCGCTCGCCGGCCGCAGCGACGAGCAGGCCGTCGGCTCCGTGCTCCCCCTGGGCGCAGATGTCGAGCGCGAGGGCGCTCAGGTCGGCGCCCTGATCGGCGATCACCATCAGCTCGCTTGGCCCCGCGATCCCCTCGATCCCGACGGTGCCATAGAGGCGGCGCTTGGCCTCCTGCACATAGCGGTTCCCCGGCCCCACCACGACATCCACGGGGTCGACCGACTCGGTGCCGAGCGCGAGCGCCGCGATCGCCTGAGCGCCGCCCATCGCGTACACCTGGTCGGCCTCCGCGATCGCGCAGGCGGCGAGCACTGAGGGAGCCGGCGCCCCGTCGGGCCCGGTCGGACTGGCGACCCCCACCCTCTCGACGCCCGCGGCGCGGGCGGCGATGCAGCACATCAGCACCGAGGAGGGATAGGCGGCGCTGCCGCCGGGGACGTAGGCCCCCGCCGCCTCGACCGGCACCGAGCGCATCTCGATCCGCTGCCCGAAGGTCGCCTCGGTGCTGGTGGGCGCCTCGGCGGCCGCCTCGGCGACGGCGACGGCACGGATCGCTTCCGCGGCGGACTCGAGAGCGGGGCGCAGCTCTCCGGCGCCGGCGAGCGCCTCGGCCGGAGCCTCTGCCGCGACCAGCAGGTCGCTCGGTCGCGTGCCCCCGAAGGTCTCCTCGGCCTCCATCACCGCGACGTCGCCGCGCTGCCTCACGTCCTCGATAATCGCTGCGACGTCTTCGCCGACCTCCCCGAGCGGCGGCTGCAGCGCGCGCAGCTCGGTGGCGAGCGCGCGGGCGTCGCTGCCGTCCCAGTCGAAGCTCGCGAACCTCATCCCCTCACCCCGGGGCGCAGGCGTTCGACCAGGTCGTCGATCTCGCCGGCGCGCAGCTTGTGCGAGACGCGGTTTGCCACCAGGCGGGCCGTGGATTGCGCGATCTCCTCGCGCACCTCGAGGCCGTTCTCGGCGAGCGTCCGGCCGCTCGCGACCAGGTCGATGATTCCGTCGGCGAGGCCCACCAACGGGGCCAGCTCGACCGAGCCCTTGACGTCGATGATCTCGGCCTGGTGCCCGGTCTCCTCGAAGTGGCGCTCGGCGATGCGCGGGTACTTGGTCGCGATCCGCATCGCGCCCATGCGCCGCTCGGACTCGCCGAGCCTCTGGTCGCCGGCGCGTGCCGCCAGGACCATCCGGCAGGCGCCATAGCCGAGATCCAGGATCTCATAGACGACCCGGTCGCTCTGCTCCATCAACACGTCCTTGCCGGTGATGCCGAGGTCTGCTGCGCCGGCTTCGACATAGGTCGGGATGTCGGAGGGGCGCATCGTGACCAGGGTGAGGCTGCCATCGACGGCGAACAGCAGGGAGCGCGAGTCGGCCCGCAGCTCGGAGGTGTCGACGCCGATACCGTCGAGGGCGTCGAGCGTCTCACCGAACAGCGCGCCGCGCGGGATCGCGAGCTTCAGCGGCCCCTCCTGGCGGGCGCTGCGGATCGGGCCCTCGATCGTCGGGCTCATCGCTTCGCCTCCCGCTCTATCCGCTCCTCCTCCAGCTGGGCCAGGTGCACACGCTCCAGGTAGAGGCCGAAGCCGGCGGCCGGCATCGGGCGGCCGAAGCGGCCCAGCAGGTCGTCGTAGCGGCCCCCACCCCCGAGGATGTGGCCGAGCGCGGGATCGTAGATCTCAAGGATCGCACCGGTGTAGTAGCCGAGGTCGCGCAGCAGTCCGAGGTCGAGCTGGACTCGTTCGGCGACCCCGCGCTCGGCCAGCGCCTCGTAGGTCGCCTCAAGGCGCTGGGTGGCGCGCTCGACCGCCTCGCCGCCCAGGCTGCGCGCGCGCTCGAGCACGTCCGAGTCGCCGCGCATTCCCGGCAGGCGCAGCAGCGTCTCGCGGCCCTCGGCGGGCAGGCCATCGACGCGATCGACCTCCATCTCGAGGCCGACCAGGTCGTGCGCCGCGAGGCGATCGAGGATCCGGGCGCGCTGGTGCCCCTCGACCCTGAGCTCGGAGAGCAGCTGCCGGTAGAGGTCAGCGTCGCCGAGCCCGATCACGGCGCGGCTGAGGCCGACGGCATCGAGCGAGGCGCTCAGCACCTCGATCATCTCGGCGGTGCCTTGGGGTGCCGGTGAGCCGAGCAGCTCGACCCCCGCGTGCATGAACTGGCGCATCTGGGCGCGTTGCGGGCGAACGACCCGATAGGCGTTGCCGACGTAGGAGAAGCGCAGCGGCAACTCCGCGTCGGCGAAGCGGCTGGTCACGAGCCGCGCTATCGGGATCGTCATGTCGGATCGCAGAGCCAGCAGCTCGCCCCGCTCGTCGAAGAAGCGGTAGGCGCCCGCCCCGCCCCGCCCCTCGCCGCGCTGCAGCACCTCGTCGTACTCGAGGGTCGGGGTTGCCACCTGCCCGTAGCCGCGGCTCTCGAAGACCTCGGTCAGGGTCGTCTGCAGCTCGCGCAACTCGCGCATCTCGTCAGGGAGAATGTCTCGGGTGCCTGGGGGTATCGGGTGGATCACGAGGCGCACCTTAGAGCGGGTTCGGGGCGCTGCCGCAAGAGAGGGGTCAGAGACGGCTTCGCCATCAGTCCCCATCTCCTCGGGCCTCGCCGCGCGGGGACGCGCGGTTGCCGCGCGCACGTGGGGGATGCTGAGGCCTCGCCCGGCGCCCCCGAGCACCCACCTCTCGCGCTATGCCGGGACGCGCTCTGAGGAGACGCGCTCGATGCGGGCGCCCAGCTCACGCAGGCGCAGGTCGATGCGCTCGTAGCCACGGTCGATCTGGACGATGTTGCCGATCTCCGAGGTGCCGTCGGCGGCGAGGGCCGCGATGAGCATGGCCATGCCGGCGCGGATGTCGGGGCTCTCGAGTCGCTGACCGTGAAGCCGGCTCGGACCGCTGACGATCGCCCGGTGGGGATCGCACAGCGTGATCCGAGCGCCCATCGCGACCAGTTTGTCGACGAAGAACAGCCGGTTCTCGAACATCTTCTCGAAGATCAGGATCGTGCCAGCCGCCTGGGTCGCGAGAGCCAGCGCGATCGAGGTCAGGTCGGCCGGGAAGGCGGGCCAGGGGCCGTCGTCGATCTTCGGGATCGCGTCCCCCTGGTCATCACGGATGGTCAGGTTCTGATCGGGCGGTACGAGCACGTCGTCGCCCTCGACCATGGACTGCAGGCCGATCCGCCGAAACTGGCGCCGGATTCCCTCGAGGTCTTCGGGGACGGTGTCGCGGATGCGCAGCTCGCCACCTGTGACGGCGGCGAGGGCCATGAAGCTCGCGATCTCGATGTGATCCGGGCAGACGGCGTGCTCCGCCCCGGCCAGCTTGTCGCGGCCGTGCACCGTGAGCACGTTGGATCCGATGCCGTCGACCTCCGCCCCCATCCTCGTCAGCAGCCGCGCGAGGTCCTGGACGTGGGGCTCGGAGGCAGCGTTGGCGATCGTGGTGGGGCCCGGCGTCAGCGCCGCCGCAAGCAGTGCGTTCTCGGTGCCCATCACCGAGGGCTCGTCCATGAAGATGCGCGTCGCCTTGAGCCCGTGGGAGGGGGCATCGAGCTGGATCCAGACATCGCCGCCGACCTTGGCGCCCATGTCACGGAAGGCATCGAGGTGCGCGTCGAGACGCCGGCGGCCGATCGTGTCGCCGCCCGGCGGCGGGAGCTTGGCCGAGCCGAAGCGCGCCAGCAGCGGCCCGGCCACAAGGAAGGAGGCGCGGATACGGCTGGCGGGTTCCACCTCGAGCTCCTTGCCGGTGATCGCGTCCGCCCGCAGGGTTAACTCGTTATCGGCGCTCCACTCGACCTTGACCCCGAGGCCCTTGAGCAGCTCCAGCATCGATTCCACGTCGCGGATGCGCGGCACGTTCGAGATGCGCAGCTCCTCGTCTGTGAGCAGGCAAGCGGCCAGGATCGGAAGCGCGGCGTTCTTGTTTCCCGCGGCGACGATCTCCCCCGAAAGGGGGGCGCCTCCTTCGATTACGAATGTCTCCATCGCCGTCTAGGGTAATCGCGGAACATGGCTGACGTTTCAAGAGACGATGCATGGGAGCTGGTCTGCGAGTGGGTGCGGTCGGACTCGCTTCGAAAGCACCTGTTGGGCGTCGAGGCCTGCATGCGCGCCTACGCCCGCAAGTGGGGTGAGGATGAGGAGACCTATGCGGTCACCGCCCTCGTCCACGATCTCGACTACGAGCGCTACCCGGACCTCGACACGGGCCATCCCCGCTACGCGCTCGAGGAACTCGAGAGCCGGGGCTACCCGCAGGAGGTGATCGACGCCGTCGCCGGGCACGCCGACTTCCTGGAGGTGCCGCGCGAGACGCGGCTGGCCAAGACCCTCTACGCGGTCGATGAGCTCTCGGGCTTCGTCGCCGCCTGCGCGCTCGTCCGCCCCACCGGGATCGAGGGAATGAAGGCCAAGTCGGTCAAGAAGAAGCTGAAGCAGCCGTCGTTCGCCGCGGCCGTGGACCGCGACCAGGTACAGCGAGGGATCGAGGAGCTCGGCGTCGAGGGCGACGAGCACATGACGCTGATCATCGAGGCGCTCGCCGAGAATGCCGGCGAGCTCGGCCTCGGTCCGCGTCAGCAGTGAGCCGTTGGCTCAAGATACTCCTGGCCGCCGTCGCGGCGGCGGTGGTGCTGCTCGTTCTCAACGCGATCGCCGTCAACAACCAGACGAAGAAGGCCGAGCGCAATATCGAGGGGGCGGAGCTGATCGAGACCTCCAGCGGCACCGTCCAGGTGCTCGAGCAGGGCGACCCGTCGGGAGCCGCGATCGTGCTCATCCACTGCTACACGTGCTCGATCGCCTGGTGGCAGGATCTGGCGCCGTTGCTGAGCGAAGGCAACCGGGTGATCAGCGTCGACCTGCTGGGACATGGCGGCTCCGAGAAGCCCGGCAGCGGCTATGCGATCACCGATCAGGCGAACGCGCTCGCCGAAGCGCTCTCGCGGCTGGGGGTCAGAGACGCCACCGTGGTCGGTCACTCTCTCGGCGCCACGGTCGCGACGGCGCTCGCCGAGCAGAGCCCCGAGCTCGCCACCAGGGTCGTCAACATCGACCAGGCTCCCGATGACAGCTATGCGGACCTCTCGCTGGGCGCCAGGCTCGGCTACCAGCCCCTGATCGGCCCGGCCCTGCAGCGGCTGGCCGACATCGCCCCGACCTCGCTGGTGCGCGACCGCTACCAGCAGGCCTTCGCCCCCGGCTTCAACATCGCCAGTGGCTTCGAGAACCCCGACCAGGTGGTGGACGACCTCCGCGAGATGACATACACGGCCTATGTCGAGGCGGTCGAGGCCGAGAATGACTACTCGGGCGAGCGACCCCTCGACGAGCGCCTCGGGGCGCTCCGGGCACCCGTGCTCGTCATCTTCGGCGCCGAGGATCAGATCTACGACGCCGAGGCCGCGAGCGAGCCATATCGCGACATCCCGGGCGGGCGGGTCGAGCTGATCGAGGGAGCCGGCCACTCCCCCAACGTCGAGGTGCCCGAGCAGGTGGCCCCCCTGATCCTGGCCCTGATCGCGAAGCCGACTCCCGAGGAGAAGCGCGCGGCCCGGGCGGCGAAGCGGGCCGCGGCCCAAGAGAAGGCAAGGAAGGCCAAGAAGGCCGCCGCCGCCAAGGCCGCCAAGCGAAGGAAGGCCAAGGACAAGCAGGGCGGGTAGCGGCAAAACAAAGGGCCCGGTCACCCGGGCCCTTCGCCTTGGATCTGCCTTGCGGCTTCTCCGTTGGATCGACCTTGCGGTCTAACCAAAGGACAACTTGCGTCGTCCTTGGACCAAAGTACGCCCCGGTGAGGGTGCTGTCAAGGGAGCCTTCGGCGCCGAAGCCGCAATCTGCGGGAAACGTGGCCGGGCGGGCGCCGTGGCGGCCAGCCTCGGCCTAGCCGGCGGCTCGGCTGCGCCTGGTCGCCGCCGCTCGCCCTTTCGTCCCAAAGGGCCTTCCAAAGCCCGAGCAAAACAAAGGGCCCGGTCACCCGGGCCCTTCGCCTTGGATCCGCCTTGCGGCTTCACCTGGATAGGCCTTGCGGCTTCTCCGTGGATTGACCTTGCGGTCTCTCCGTAGAACAACTTGCGTCGTTCTTTGGCCAACCTACGCCCACCCGAAGCTCTTGTCAATGGGGTGTCTCGCGCCGATCCCGCAATCTGCGGGAATCAGGGGGCGCGCCCGCCCCATCCGCCCCTCCTTCGCCGCTACTGCCAGCGCCCGCCGGCCTTGACCCAGTCGTTCATGTGGTCGACCGAGCAGAAGCCGTCGGCGACCCGATGCTCGCCGCGGTGGCGGACGAGCAGCACGTGGACATCGCCGAGTGGGGCGTCGCAATGCGAGCAGCGCTCGGCGCCCTGGTCGAGGCCGGGGGGCTCGGTCAGCCCGCCTGCCTCCCAGTGGGCGTCCTGGATCGCCCAGGGGACGACGTGCTCGAGCCGGCAGAACACCGCCCGCCTGTCTCCCGCGGGCTCATAGGCGCGAAAGCCGTCGTCGGCCTCCACCTGGGCCCCGCACCAGGTGCAGCTCTCAGCCACGGGCGTGGCTCCGATCATCGCCGGAGGCCCGTTCGAGCGTCGGATAGGGTCGCCCGTCCATGGCCGGGCTGAGGATAGTCGTGCTCGAGGGGGACCAGACCGGGCAGGAGCTGCTCGAGCAGGCGCTGCGACTGCTCGACCCCGGTCTGATCGGAGCGCAGGTCGAGCTGGAGCGCTTCGACCTGTCGATCGAGAACAGGCGCTCGACCGCGAACGCCGTATGCGAACAGGCCGCCGCGGCGATGGTCGAGGCCGGGCTGGGGATCAAGGCGGCGACCATCACCCCCGAAGGCGTCGACGACGTCGGCAGCCCCAACCGCATCGTCCGCGAGGGGATCGACGGCAAGGTGATAGTGCGCACCGGCCGCCGCATCCCCGGCGTCGCTCCGCTGGGGGGCATACACCACCCGATCTCGGTCGTGCGCATGGCGGTCGGCGACGCCTACGGCGCCGCGGAGGAGCGGCGGGCGAGCGACGGCGACGAGATCGCCACGCGCGTCGAGGTGATCCACCGTTCGATCTGCAGGGCGGTGGCCGAATACGCGTTCCGGACCGCCGCGAAGACCGGCGGCAAGGTCTATGGCGGTCCCAAGTGGACCGTCAGCCCCGTCTACGAGGGAATGCTGAAGGAGGAGATGGACGCCGCCGCCGAGCTACACCCCGAATGCCCCTACGAGCCGCTGCTGATCGACGCCACCTACGCCGGGCTGATCACGGGGCGCGCCGACACACCGCTGGTCATCCCCGCTCTCAACCGCGACGGCGACCTGCTCTCGGACCTGGTGCTGCCCCTGTTCGGGTCGATCGCCGGCGCCGAGTCGATCCTGCTCGCCCTCGACGACGATCTCGACCCTTCGGTGGCGATGGCCGAGGCCCCCCACGGCACCGCCCCGGCACTGGAGGGGAAGGACGTCGCCAACCCTATGGCCATGATTCTCGCGGTCGCCGCTCTGCTCGGCTTTGCGGGGGAGCGCGGCGAGCGCGGCGCTGCCGAGGCTTCGGTGGCCGTCTACTCGGCCGTGATGGAGGCCGCCGCCGCGGGCATCCGCACCCCCGACCTCAAGGGCCACGCCGGCACCACGGAGTTCACCGACGCCGTGATCGAGCGGGTGCTGCGGCGGCTCGGCTAGACGATCGGGCTGTCCCCGGAGGGCTCGACAACCGGCTCGTCGCCGACCCGCCGCCACTCGGTGATCTTGCCGTCCTCGATCACGAACGCAGCCCGGGCCGTGTTGCCCACCCCGGAGCCGCACTCCCCCGGCCCCGGTCGCTCGCTGAGCTCGAAGGTCGCGATCGTCAGGCCGAAGTGCCCTTGGGCGTTGACGAGCTCGGCGCCGCAGGGCAGCGAGCGGTTGAAGGCGACCACGTCCGCGCGGCTGTCCAGCTCCAGCGGTGCCGTGCCGTTCTGGACGGTGCTCGGGACCTCGAAGTAGTCGGCCGCACCCTCGACGTCACCCTCGCGCAGGGTCTGCGCCCAGTCGTCGATCACCTTCACGGCCTCGGGGTCAGCGCCCCCTGGGACCTGGTCCTCGGGGACATCGCCGCCGCTGTCACCGCCGCCGCCGCAGCCGAGCAGCGCCGGCGAGGCGAGAGCGAGGGCGGCGATCACCGCTAACGGGGAGCTCGGAGCTCTCACCGGCCAATGATGCCATCCGGGGCTCACCGGCATGCGGCCGCGATCTGAAAGGCTGGGCCGCGATGACGGTCGACGTCTGGATGCAACATCCCACGCTGCGCTTCCTGGGCAACGAGACGTTCGAGTCGCTGCTCCGCTGGACAGGCGCTGAGCTCCCTGACCAGGAGCCTCCTATCGGTTTCACGATCGCCGCCATGGACGCCGCCGACGTCGGCTTCGGCCTGCTCAGCGCCTGGGGATCGCCCGAGGGCGAGCTGATCTCCAACGAAGAGGTCGCGGGCTGGGTCGCGGCCCACCCCGACCGCTTCGCCGGCCTGGCGGGGGTCAATCTGCGAAAGCCGATGGAGGCCGTGCGCGAGCTGCGCCGCTGCGTCACCGAGCACGGGTTCAAGGGCCTGCGCGTCATCCCCTGGCTCTGGGAGGCTCCTCCGACCGACAGGCGCTACTACCCACTGTTCGCCGAATGCGTGGAGCTGGGCGTCCCCTTCTGCACGCAGGTGGGGCACACGGGCCCCCTTCGTCCCTCCGAGACCGGACGGCCGATCCCCTACATCGACCAGGTCGCCCTGGACTTCCCCGAGCTGGTGATCGTCGGCGGACACATCGGCTACCCCTGGACCGAGGAGATGGTCGCCGTCGCCCGCAAGCACGAGAACGTCTACATCGACACCTCGGCCTACACGTGCAGGCGCTACCCGCCCGAGCTGGTCCGCTACCTGCGCAGCGGCAGCGGTCGCCGCAAGGTCATGTTCGGCTCAAACCACCCGATGATCGCGCCGCAGGGGGCGCTGGCGGAGCTCGACTCGCTCGAGCTCGACGACGAGACCAGGGGCCTGTTCCTCGAGGGCAACGCCAGGCGCGTCTTCGGGCTCGGCTGAGCCGCGGCGCTAGGCGCGCGGCAGCGCGTCGACTCGCTCGATCCACCCGGCGAGCCGGGGGTGCTCGTCGCCGAGCGGCTGGTGCACGTCGAGGATGCGGTGGAAGAGCTCGTCGTCATCGGGGTCGAGCTCGAGCTTGGCGTACTTGAGGAACGGGAAGATGGCCAAGTCCACCGCCCAGACCCGGTCCCCCATCAGGTAGTCGCGCCCCGTCAGCATGCGCTCGAACAGCGCCAGGGCCTGCGCCATGCGCCTGCCCTCCAGCTCGATCACGTCCTCTGCGGGGGTCTCGCTCTCGAGCTCGAACTCGATCGCGTTGGGGCTGGTCTTCCAGACCTCGTTGAACCAGTCGATGCAGACGTCCATCTCGGCGCGGCGGGCGGGATCGGAGGGGAAGATCGGCGGCTCGGGGTAGCGCTCCTCGAGGTGGGCGAGGATCTTGGTGGAGTCGGCGACCACCTCTCCGCCGTCGTCGATCACCGGCACCAGGCTCTGCCCGCTCACCTCCTGCACGGGCGTGCGGTCCTCCTTGTCGATCTCGATCGACTTGACCTCGAGGCCCTTGTGCGCGAGCGCCAGCGCGACGCGCTCGACGTTGGTGGAGAAGGGGATGCGATAGAGCCAGATCACGGCGCAACCGTACAGCCGAGCATGTCTCTTCGTCGAGGGCTTGACTGTCTCGTCGCCATGTACGAACATATGTTCGATGTCCGTCGCATGCGCCCTAGCCCCAGGATTCAGGTTGGCCGCGGCGCTCGGCGATCGCGAACGGCAGGCGCAGAGGCGGCCGGTCGCCCTGGCGCCCGAGCCGGGGGCGGCGCAGCTGGTCGGCGAGGTCTCAGCCGAGGCCGAGCGCCTGGGGGTGCGCGCCGGCATGCGCCTCGGCGAGGCGCTTTCGCGCTGCCCCGAGTTGCTGTTCGTCGCTCCCGATCCCGAGCGTGCCGAGCAGGTCTGGGAGCGGGCGCTGCGGCGGCTGGAGGGGATCGTGGGAGCGGAGGTCGAGTGCGAGCGCCCCGGCGAGGCCTTCTTCGAGGCAGGCGGCCTGCGCGGCCTCTGGGGGGGCACCGCGGGAGTGCTCGAGCGTGCCCGCGGGGCTGCCGGGCTGCCGGTGCGCCTGGCGGCGGCGCCGGTGCGCTTCTGCGCCTACGCGGCCGCGAGCGTGGAGGCCGTCGCGGGTCCGGGCGGAGGCGGCAGGCCGGGCGCGGGATCTGACCGGGGCCGCCCAACCATCGTGCCCGATGGGAGCGCCGGCAGGTTCCTCGCGCCGCTTCCCGTGACCCTGCTGCACGGCCACCTCGCGCGGCGGCGGGGGAGCGGCGGCGATGGAGGTGATCGAGACGACGGGGCCGAGGACCTCCCCAACGAGCTGCAGCGGCTCGGGATCGAGACACTGGGACGGCTCGCCGGCCTGCCCCGCGACGCCGTCGCCGACCGCTTCGGCCAGCCGGGCCTGCGCGCCCTGGAGCTGGCCCGCGGAGAGGACGACCCGCTGCGCCCGCGGCACCCCCACCGCGAGCTGGCCGTCGAGCTGGAGCTGCCCGATGCCGCCTCGGGACAGCAGCTCGAGCGGGCGCTGGAGCTGCTGGTCGCCAAGCTTCTCGCCCACCCCGAGCGCGGCGGCCGGACGGTGCGAGCGCTGCGGCTCTCGGCCCGGCTGGCGGCGGGCGGGGGCTGGCGGCGCCGGGTGGCGCTGCGCAGGGCAAGCAGCGACGGCGGACGGCTGGCGATGCTGCTCGCCCCCCTGCCGGCGCTGCTGCCCGGCCCGGCTTCGGTGCTGCGCCTCGAGGCCGTGGCGTTGGGGCCGCCCGGCGGCGAGCAGCTCGAGCTCTCGGGCCCCGAGCAGCAGCGTCGGCGGCGGATCGCCGAGGCCGTCCGGCAGGCCCGCGCCGCCGGGGGCGCGGAGGCGGTGCTGCGAGCGCTCGAGGTGGATCCCGACTCCCGGGTGCCGGAGCGTCGCGAGGTGCTGATGCCCTTCCCCGAGGATGAGGCGGGGAGGTGAAGCCCGGGCGCATCAACAGGCCCTGGGCGGTACCGGTCGCGGTCGGAGCCGACGGCAGACCGCGCGCGGTGGGCCGCCTGCGGGTGGAGACGGTGCGCGAGGAGTGGCTGGTCGAGGACGGCTGGTGGACGCGGCGGCCGCTGCGACGCCGCTACTTCGAGCTGGTGCTCGAGGACGGCAGCGACGTCGTCGTCTTCTGCGAGCCCGGCGGTGAGCAGGCCGGGCGCTGGTTTCGGCAGCGCGCCTGATGGGCCGGCGCCGATGAGCGGCGACCGGGGATCTCCCGACTACGTCGAGCTGCACTCGCACTCGGCCTACTCCTTCCTGGACGGCGCCTCGCAGCCGGCCGAGCTGGCGGCCGCTGCGGCCGACCTCGGCCATCACGCGCTCGCCCTCACCGACCACGATGGAGTCGGCGGCGCCATGGAGTTCGCGCACGCCTGCGCGGGGGTCGGGGTTCGCCCCATCCTCGGTGCGGAGCTGACGGTGGGCTTGCGCGATGCGGCGGAGCCGGCGCACATCACCCTGCTGGTCGAGAGCGCCGCGGGCTGGAGCAGCCTCTGCCGGCTGATCACCAGGGCGCATGAGGGCACCCGCGAGGGCGAGGGGATGCGCGAGGCGCTCCCCCCCTCCCTGCCGCTCGATCACCTCGAGGGCCAGGCCGAGGGTCTCGTCTGCCTCTCGGGTTGCGCTCGCGACGGAGCCGTGGCCGGACGCTGGGAGCGCGGCGAGCCCGCCGCGGCCGTGGCCATCGCGCGGCGGCTGCTGGCGATCTTCGGAGAAGATCGCTTCCGCGTCGAGCTGCAGCGCCCGCTGTGGAGGCGCGACCGGGCGCGCAACCGCTGGCTGGCCTCGCTCGCGGAGAGTCTCGGCGTGCCCTGCGTCGCCACCGGCAACGCGCATGCGCACGACCGCTCGCGACTGGCCCTGCAGGACGCGCTGGTCGCCGTGCGCCTGGGTGCGACCCTGGACGAGACGGAGGCGATGCGGCGAGGCAACTCGGCGGGCGCGCTGCTCTCGGCTCGAGAGGCGGCGCCGCGCTTCGCCGACCATCCCGATGCGGTCGCCGAGTCGGCTCGGCTCGCCGAGCGGCTGCGCTTCGACCTCACCCGGGAGTTGGGCTACAGCTACCCCGGGGCCGAGGATCCGACCGCCGACGGGCGCCTGGCGGGGCTCTGCCGAGCGCAGCTCGCCGAGCGCTACGCGGGCTCGCCCGACCGCGCCGCGGCCGAGCGGCGGCTGGCGGAGGAGCTGCGACTGATCGGGGGGCTGCGGCTGGCCGGGTTCTTCCTGCTCCATCACGACATGCTCGAGCTGGCGCGCGAGGTGGCGCGCGAGGTGCGGGGCCCCGAGTCGGCGCGGCGGCTGCTGCCGCCGGGGCGCGGGCGAGGCTCGAGCGTCAGCTCGATCGTCTGCTATCTGACAGGGCTCTCTCATATCGATCCGATCAAGAACGATCTCTTCCTGGGCCGGTTCCTCAACGAGGAGCTGAGCGATGCGCCCGACATCGACCTCGACTTCCCGCGCGACATCCGCGAGCGGCTGATCCCCCGCGTACACGAGCGCTATGGGGCCGAGCGCTCGGCGCTGGTCGCGGCGATCAGCACCTATCGAGCCCGCGGAGCCGTGCGCGACCTGGGCAAGGCGCTGGGCCTGCCGCCGGCGGAGGTGGAACGCCTGGCGCGAGCCGTCGATGCCTACGAGGCCGGCGAGGACGCGCAGGCCAGGATCGAGCAGGCGCTCGGCAGCCGCCGCGCGCGCTCGGTGCGCTGGCGGGCGCTGGCCCGGCTGCTGCCCGAGATCGCCGGCCTGCCGCGCCATCTCTCCCAGCATCCAGGGGGCATGGTCATCTCCACGAGTCCGCTGATCGACGTCTGCCCCGTGCAGCCGGCGGCGATGGAGGGTCGCCAGATCGTGCAATGGGACAAGGACTCCTGCGCGGACGCGGGCTTCCTCAAGATCGACTTGCTCGGCCTGGGAATGCTCTCGGCGGTGGAGCGCTGCGTGGACGAGATCGCGCGGACGCGCGGGGAGCGGATCGATCTCTCCAGGGTGCCGTTGGACGACCCCCAGGTCTGGAGGGCGATCCAGCGGGCGGAGACGACGGGCGTCTTCCAGATCGAGAGCCGCGCCCAGATGCAGATGCTGCCTCGCACGCTCCCCCGAAACCTCGACGACCTCACGGTCCAAGTTGCCCTGGTGCGGCCCGGGCCGATTCAGGGCGGCGCCGTCCACCCCTACATCGAGCGCCGCAGGCGGCTGCGTCAGGACCCCTCGTTCGAAGTTCCCTATGAGCACCCCTCGCTGGAGCCGCCGCTGCGCGACACCCTGGGCGCGATCGTCTTCCAGGACCAGGTGCTGGAGGTCGCGATGGCCTTGGCCGGCTTCTCGGTCGGCGAGGCCGAGGGCCTGCGCAGGGCGATGAGCCGCCGGCGCTCGGAGGCGGCGCTGCGCCGCTATAGAGAGCGCTTCATCAGGGGCGCGATCGGGCGAGGCGTCAGCCGGGAGGTCGCAGAGCGCGTCTACCGTCAGATCGAGGGGTTCTCGGGCTTCGGCTTCCCCAAGTCGCACTCGGCGGCCTTCGGCCTGCTGGCCTATCAGTCGACCTGGCTGCGGGTGCACTACGGCCCAGAGCTGCTCTGCGCGCTGCTCAACGAGCAGCCGATGGGCTTCTACCCTCCCGACGCACTGGTGCACGAGGCTCAGCGGCGCGGCCTCGAGGTGCTGCCGCCCGACGTCAACTCGAGCGAGATCGACTGCCGTGTGGAGACGCTGGGAGCCGCGGCCGGATCGCAGGGAAGGCCGCCGATCAGGATCGGGCTGGGCTACGTCGCCGAGGTCGCGCAGGCGGACGCCGAGGCGGTGCTCGCCGAGCGCCTGCGCGGCGGGGCCTACCGGAGCATCACGGACCTCGCGGCCCGCTCGGGCGCCTCGCGGGCGGCGCTGCTGCGCCTGGCCTGGGCGGGGGCCTGCGACCGGTTGGTCGAGGCCGGTGAGCCCGCCGCCGACCGCTGGACGGGAGCTCCTCCACCGCTCCGGGAGGACCGGCGGCGCCCGGCGCTGTGGCGGGTGGGCGCCGCGTCGAGGGCCGCTCGCGGCGATCGCGGCACACAGCTCGCGCTGCCGCTGGACGGCTCCGAGTCCCCTCAGTTGCCGGAGCTGACCTCGTGGGAGCGGATGGTGGCCGACTACCGCTCGACCGGGATGACGCTGGGCGAGCACCCGATGGAGTTGCTGCGGGTGGAGCTGGAGCCAGAGGTGAGCAGCAGCGCGGACCTCGAAAAGTCCGAAAACGGCTCAAGGGTGCGGGTCGCGGGGATGGTGGTCGCCCGGCAGCGCCCGGCGACGGCGAAGGGGATCGTCTTCATGCTGCTCGAGGACGAGTACGGAACGATCAACCTGATCGTGCCGCCGCCGGTGGTCGAGCGCTGCCGGCCGGCGGTGCGGACCGCGGGATTCGTGCTGGCAGGGGGTCGCCTCGAGCACCGCGAGGGGACGACGAACGTGGTCGTCTCGCAGATCGAGCGCCTCCAGCGCAGGGACCCTCCTCGGGCGACGTCGAAACGGACCGCGACGCCGATCTCCCGCGAGACCGGGCATGGGCGCGAGCCTGAGCCGGCGGCGCGCAGCGCGGCGGTCGCCGAGCTCTCGGCGGCGCTGCCCCCGCCGCACAGCTTCGGGAGGCGGGGCCGCTGAGGGCCTAGAGCCCCGGCTTGGTGACCATCAGGAAGATCGCGATCACCACCAGTGCTCCGGCGATGGCTCCGACGATGCCCTCGGTCCGCCCCTTGCTGAGGTACTCCTCGGAAAGCTTCACCTCGCCGCCCCCGGAGGCCTCGATGTCGCGCTCCGCCATCGGCAGCAGCTTGCGGTCGGTGGGGATGAAGTAGGCGCCGTTGATCGCGCCGATCGCCAGCACGATCAGCAGCGATCCACTGACCCAGGCGTCCCCCCAGTCCCAGTTGCCCTCGGCCATCTGGTAGGCCCCGGTGAGCAAGACGATCAGCAGCGCCGGGCTCGCGAAATACACGTTCAGGGTGAGCTGCAGGCGGTGCACGTAGGGCAGGTGGCGCGGGCTGGTCTTCATCGCCACCGGGAACATCACCGACTCGGCGAAGGTGGCGCCGAGGCCGACCACGACGGCCGTGATGTGGACGAAAAGGGAGAGCTCGTAGGTGCTGATCGCCAGCGGCATCTATGCCTCCATTCGGGGTCTGAGGCGGGCAACATAGCGTCCCTGCAAGATGCCCTGCAAACCGGCCTCTTCCGTCCGAGGCCGAACGTAGGTTCCCGGCCATGACGAGAGCATTCACAGCGATCAGGGAGCGGCTCCTCGACGGGGCCGATGTCCTGATCGACTTCGCCACGCTCGGCGAGTACGGGCTCGAGCCCGTCGAGCCCGAGTGCGTTGCCGAGCCCTGCGCGCCCGCCCGTCGCCATCGGCGCCGGCACGCCGAGAAGCCCGAGCGGGTCGCCGCCTAGTCGGCCTCGCCGCGGTCCACGGCCGCGAGAACCTCGCGAACCGCCTCATGCGCAGCCACAGTGGTCGCCGGGTCGAGGTTCTCGGTCGTGTCGGTCGGCCAGTGGTAGTTGGGGATGACGCCGTCGTCACCGGCGACGAAGGTGATCGCGCGACCGCCCCTTGCCATCACCGGGGTGACGTCGTAGGTGAGGCCGATGGGGCCCTCCGAGGACCGCAGTCCGAGCTCTGGCCTCTGCGCGGCCAGTCGCTCCGCTATCGCGACCAGCTTGGGATCGGCGTCCCACTTGCGCGCGAGCCCCTCGCGGCGCGCGTAGCGAAGCGTGCCGCCGCCGACGCTGTCGACGTTGACGAAGATCCAGTCCGACGTGTCGCGTGAGCGCAAGAACGCCTGAGCGCCGAGCATGCCCGACTCCTCGCAACCCGTGAACAGCGCGACCACCCGCGTGGACTTTGGCGGCTCCGAGGCGAGCGCGAGCGCGAGCTCGCCCACGACCGCCACTCCCGAGGCGTTGTCGTTGGCGCCGGGAACGTCCTCGCCGCTGAGCTCGCGCTGGACCAGCATCGCTCCGCCCGCGGCCAGCAGCGTTCGGCAGGCGGTGAGTACGGCGCGGCCGGCACTCGAGCGAGCCAGCAGCGGCTCCCCTCCCTGCACCAGGCCCGCGACGGACTGCACCAGCAGCCAGCGGTTCAGGTGCGCGACGAAGGCGGGGTCGAAGAGCCAGCCGCTGCGGGAGGTGTCGAGATGGCAGACCAGGCAAAGGGTGCGGCTTGCCTGCTCGCCGGGCTCGATCGTGGCCACCACGTTCTGGCTGGGTCGGCGCGAGAATGCGTCGGAGATCGGCGTGCGCAGCAGGCCGCCCTCGGTGATCAGGCCGGCGGCTGCGGCGGTGGCGAGCGCGCCGCGCAGCAGCCATCGGCGCCGCGGGATCAGGGCCGGCGCGACAGCCAGCGCGTTGATCAGGCCGAAGGGGGCGGCGAAGGTCGAGTAGCCGCGAAACGGCTCGAGTCCCACCTCGAGCCCATCGGTGGCAAGCCGCTCGCGAACCAGATGGGCGGCGCGGCGCTCGGCGTCGCTGGTCGGGCGCCGCGGGCCGACCTCCTCGGCGAGCATGCGCACCCAGCCGAGCAGTCGCTCGCCCGGGTCGTCTTCGCGCCGTGTCAGGCGGCCCCCTTCAGCGGCTGACCCGGTCGTAGATGAACAGGATGACGAGCACGCCGATCACAGCGCCCGGCAGGCCGCCCAGGTCGAACGCCTCGGTGTCGCCGATCCCGAGCAGCTCCGTGAAGACCAGGTATCCGGCGAGGGCGCCGACGATCCCGAGGCCCGTGGTCATGAAGAAGCCCATCTCCTGCTTGCCGGGCATGATCGCGCGGCCCAGATAGCCGGCGATGATGCCGAGGACGATTGCTCCGATCAAGGTTGCATCCCTTTCGTTGGTTGGACTCACGGCGATCGGTTCGCCGCGCAACAACGCGGCATCCTAGTCGGGGCCCGTGGCGGGTGACGGTCCGCCGGCCGGCCGCGGGTTGACCCGACGACAGATGCCCTGCAACGAACAAGGGCCGCCCGAGGGGCGGCCCTTGTCGAAAGAACTGGCGGCGACCTACTCTCCCAGGCGGTTGCCCACCAAGTACCATCGGCGCAGAGAGGCTTAACGGCTCTGTTCGGAATGGGAAGAGGTGTTTCCCTCTCGCTATCTCGCCACCAAAAGGCTCGAGACGCGGCCTCGGTGGAGCTTGAAAACCGCATCAGGCGCCGGCAGAAACAAAATAATCCGTCAAGACCTCGGCCCATTAGTACCGGTCTGCTGATCGCATTGCTGCGGTTGCACAGCCGGCCTATCAACCTGGTGGTCTACCAGGGGCCTTACTCCCTCAAGGGGATGGGAGAGCTCATCTCGAGGACGGCTTCCCGCTTAGATGCTTTCAGCGGTTATCCGTTCCGCGCGTAGCTAACCAGCGGTGCCCTTGGCAGGACAACTGGTACACCAGTGGCGCGTTCATCCCGGTCCTCTCGTACTAGGGACGAATCCCCTCAACTCTCCAACGCCCACAGAAGATAGGGACCGAACTGTCTCACGACGTTCTGAACCCAGCTCGCGTGCCGCTTTAATGGGCGAACAGCCCAACCCTTGGGACCTGCTCCAGCCCCAGGATGCGACGAGCCGACATCGAGGTGCCAAACCGCGCCGTCGATATGGACTCTTGGGCGCGATAAGCCTGTTATCCCCGGAGTACCTTTTATCCGTTGAGCGACGGCCCTTCCACTTGGAACCGCCGGATCACTAAGCCCAACTTTCGTTCCTGCTCGACCCGTCGGTCTCGCAGTCAAGCTCCCTTATTGCCTTTACACTCTACGCACGATTTCCAACCGTGCTGAGGGAACCTTTGGGCGCCTCCGTTACGCTTTAGGAGGCGACCGCCCCAGTCAAACTGCCCGCCTGGCACTGTCCACAGCCCGGATCACGGCGCTGTGTTAGAAGCCCAAAACACCAAGGGTGGTATCTCAAGGTTGGCTCCCCCACGGCCAAAGCCGTGGGCTCAAAGCCTCCCACCTATCCTGAGCGAGATACTTCAGACTCCAATATCAGGTTGCAGTAAAGGTTCACGGGGTCTTTCCGTCTTTCTGCGGGTACTCGGTATCTTCACCGAGACTCTAATTTCACCGAGCCTATCGTTGAGACAGCGTCCAACTCGTTGC
>CAWKCC010000005.1:0-137500 GCA_963848045.1 uncultured Solirubrobacterales bacterium | reverse complement strand
TCCGTCCCGCCCAGCTCGATATCTGCCTCGATCGCCACCGAGTCATAGCCCTGCAGGATCGGGTAGAGCAGTTCGAGCACCGACAGCGGCCGCTGCTGCTCCATGCGGGCGCGAAAGTCCTCCCGGGCGAGCAGCTGAGCGACGGTGACGTGGCCGAGCAGCCCGAAGAGCTGCTCCATGGACATGTCGAGCCACTCGCTGTTGAAGCGGACCTCGGTGCGGTCTCGATCCAACACCTTGAAGGCCTGCTGCTGGAACGTCGCCGAGTTGGCGTCGATCTGTTCGGGGGAGAGCACCGGACGGCGGCTGTCGCGGCCGCTCGGGTCGCCGACCCGCGCCGTGAAGTCGCCGATGATCAGAACCACGGAGTGGCCCGCCTGCTGGAATTGCGCCAGCTTGTTCAGCACCACCACGTGCCCCAGGTGGATATCGGGCGCGGTCGGGTCGATGCCCAGCTTCACCCGCAGAGGCCGCTCGAGCGCGAGCTGCTCGGCGAGGGCGCCTTCGGGCAGCGCCTCCTCGGTGCCATGCGTGAACAGGCCCGGATCGGGCGTCGATTCCGTCATCGGGCCAATGCTAGACTGCGGCCTTCCGCCTGGCCGGGCACGCACCATCGTGCGCGCCCCCACATAAAAGCGCCCAGGCGCCCAAGGCACACTTATGGGGGCCCTGCACGGCAGCCAGCGGCCCACCAAGATGACCGATTCCGACTTCGACTTCGACTTCGACGTAGAACGCGGGAGGCGCTCCCCGGCGGCCGCCGCGACCGGCTCCAACGGCTCCGAGCGCTCCGCAGGCAACGGCGACCAGGCGGCTCCCACGGGCTCCTCGGCCGCTGGCCCGCCGCCGCTGGTCAACGAGGACGGTGGGCCCGACGACCGCGGTGCGGCAGGAGGCGAGCCGGGCGGCGGGCTTTCCTTCGAGCCGCCGGAACCCGATTCATCGCCCACGCCGGCAAGGGCCCTGCTGCGCCGCTTCCGCCGCAGCGATGACACTGATGACACCGCGGCCGAACAACTCGACCCTCCCGCGATCAATCCCGATGACGATTGGCTCAGCCTGGGTGATGACCTCGGCGCTGCGGATTCCGATTCGCCAACCGACTACGAGCGGGTGCCCGCCGGGCCCCCGATGCCACCAGAGAGGCGGGAGCCCTCGCGTCGCTCCAGCCGGCGCGCGGGGAGACGCGCGGTGGCGCGCTCCACCCCGAACAGCATGGCGAAGCCCCCCGTGCCCCCTGCCGGGCGCAGCACGGACGCGCGCGGCCCGGGCGGTGCCGATCCGGTTGGGGCCGGCTTCGAACAGCTGCTCGAAGAGCAGCCGCAGAAGAGCGCGGCCGCCAGGCGCGGCTCGGCGGTGATCTACGGCCTGCGCGGCCTGCTCGACGACGGGCGCCGGCGGCTGCGAGGCGGCCGCGAGAGAGTCGGCGCGCTCAAAGAGAGGATCCCGGACTCGTTCCCGAGGCCTTCGTCCGCGGCGGGCGGCAACGGGACGCCGCCGCCGCCGAAGCTGCCCAAGCGGCTTGGCTCTCGGCGGCCTCGCAAGCCCAAGCCCGGTCGGATCAAGAAGCTCCGGATCGCCATCATCCTCGTCGGCCTCGGCGCCCTGGCGATGGCATCGACGGTGTTCGGGATGATGATGGCCGTCTCCAGCGACCTTCCCAACCTGGAGAGCAAGGAGCAGTACGCGAAGGCCAAGAACAGCGAGGTGTACGACTCCCAGGGCCGCAAGCTGGGCACGCTGCTCTCCAACAGCCGCAGGATCCTGGTCGGGTCCGGGGACATCAGCCCCTACGTGAAGCAGGCCGTGGTGGCGATCGAGGACGAGCGCTTCTACGAGCACCGCGGCGTCGACTTCCAGGGCATCTCCCGCGCCGTCGTGCAGGACCTGATCCCGGGCGGCTCGATCCAGGGCGCCTCCACGATCACGCAGCAGTTCGTCAAGAACGCGCTGGAGGCGCAGGGCAGCAGAACGGTGTTCCAGAAGCTGCGTGAGTCAGCGCTGGCCTATCACCTCGAGCGCCAGTGGGACAAGGACAAGGTGCTGACGCAGTACCTGAACACCATCTACTTCGGCGAGGGTGCCTACGGCATCGAGGCAGCGGCGCGGACCTACTTCGGCAAGAACCACCCCGAGTGCCTCGGCCAGGACGCCGAGCCCTGCGCGTCAGTGCTGACAGCCGAGGAGGCGGCGATGCTGGCCGGCATCATCACCTCCCCCTCCGCCTTCTCCCCCCGTGCCAACCCGGTGGATGCGGCGGAGCGGCGCAACATCGTTCTGCGAAAGATGGTCGAGCAGGATGTGCTCTCGGAGGAGGAGTACCAGAGCGCCGCTCAGACGGCCCTCCCCGGATCGTCGGACATCCAGCGCCCGGCCGAGGACTCGGAGGCTCCCTACTTCACCTCCTGGTTGCGCCAGCAGCTGGTCGACAAGTACGGCGCCGGCCGCGCCTTCGGCGCCGGCCTCGACGTGCACACCACCCTCGACCTGGACATGCAGCAGGCGGCCGAGAGCGCCGCCTACAACACGCTCGCGGGAGTCCAGCCCACGGCCTCGGTGGTGGTCATCGACAACAAGACCGGGGGCGTCAAGGCGCTCGTCGGGGGCAACGACTTCGAGCAGGAGCCGTTCAACCTGGCCACCAACGGGCTGCGCCAACCCGGCTCGGCGTTCAAGCCCTTCACGCTGATCACCGCCTTCGAGAACGGCTTCTCGCCGAGCAGCACCTTCGCGTCGGAGAAGCGCGTGTTCACGGTGCCGAACTCGGCGGGCAAGGAGATCTTCGAGGTCAACAACTACGACGACGTCTACTACGGGGTTTCCGACCTGACCACGGCGACCTTGCACTCCGACAACTCGATCTTCGCCGAGCTCGGCTTCGGCGACCAGGGGCTTGGCCGCAAAGGTCCGAAGAAGGTCGCCCAGACCGCGCACGCGATGGGCATCCAGACCGACTTCTCCGACAACCCGGCGATGATCCTCGGTGGTCTCGACCCCGGCGTGAGCCCGCTGGAGATGACCTACGCCTACACGACGATCTCGCACGACGGGCAGAAGATCAGCGGCAGCCTCGACACGATCCCCGGCAACAAGACCGCCGATGAGGCGGGCCCGGTTGCGATCAGCAGGGTCGTCGAGGACGACGGGACGGTCCTCGACGAGAACAAACCCAAGGAGTGGCGCGTGGTGCCGGAAAGCGTCGCAAGCACCACCAGGGACATCCTGAGACAGAACGTGCTCTCGGGAACCGGCACGCGCGCCCAGACGGGGGGTTTCGCCTGGGGCAAGACCGGGACCACCGAGAACAACGGTGATGCCTGGTTCTGCGGTGGCTCCGACCACTACACGGCCTGCGTCTGGGTCGGTGACGCGCAGACGAACACCCCGATGGAAACCGAGTTCGGCGGGCTGCCCGTCGACGGCGGCACCTTCCCCGCGCTGATCTGGAGCCAGGTGATACAGGCCGTCGAGTCGATCCGAGACGCGGAGGCCGACGGCAAGAACGGTGGCGACAGCAGCAGCAGCAGCAGCAGCAGCAGCGGAAGCGGCTACGTCCCGCCCACCTCCTCGGGCAGCTCGTCCGGCAGCGCCGGTGGTGGCGGCGGCAGCACCGGCGGCGGTGGCGGCGGTGGAGGCGGCGGCGGCAACTCGGGCCAGGCCGCGCCGGCGCCCTCCGGAGGCGGCAGCGGCGGCACGACCGGCGGCACCGGGCTCTAGAGCATCGGCCTCGACACGTAGCTGTTGCCGGCCGCGCAGTGGCGCCAGGGCCGCTCAGCGGCCTTGGTGATCCCGATCCTGGGGCCCGACACGATCTCGATCGACGCCCACTCAGGGGTGGGGGCAAGCAGCGTGAACGGCTCGGACGAGAGCGCCGTTCCGTTGTGCTCGAGGCCGACCCCGAGCGCCTGCGTCAGCTTGCCCGGGCCCGAGCAGAGCTCGCGGACCTCGTCGCGACCGCGCCGCGCGCTCATCAGCTCGGTGCCGGCCGTGGGCTGCAGCGCCCTGATCAGGACGGCCGCGGCGCTGCCCTGCGGCTGCGTGACCGCGTTCAGCAGGCTGTGGACGCCGTAGGAGAGATAGACGTAGGCGATTCCCGGTGGACCGAACAGTGGCTCGTTGCGACGGGTGACGCCGTTGTATGCGTGACATGCCGGGTCGGTGGCGTCGTAGGCCTCGGTCTCGACGATCACCCCCGCGGCCTCCCCGACGCGCAGCGTGCAACCGATCAGCTCCACCGCGACCTCGTGCACGGAGCGAGCGAAGAAGCCGGCCGTGAGCGGCCGCGGCCCGCCGGTCGGCGCCTCGGCCGTCGCCGCCGGGGGCTGAGGACGCGCGGCGCTCAACCGTGCAGTGCCGCGAGGGCATCGCGGGCCGCGGTCAACTGCCGCTCGAGGCTGGCCGAGGAGGTTCCCCCCGCTGAGACCTTCGACTCCAGGGCACTGCCCTCGCCCAGGGCCGAGCGCAGCCGCTCGCGCGCTGACTCGGGCACACCATCCAGCTCGTCGTCGTCGAGCTCGGAGAGCTTGCGGCCGGACTCGACCGCCGTCCTGACCAGGCCGGCGACGATGCCGTGGGCCTCGCGGAATGGAATGCCCTCGCCGACGAGGATGTCGGCGAGGTCGGTGGCCGCCAGCAGCTCGTCTTCAGAGGCCGCCCGCAGGCGCTCGGCGCTGAAGCTGAGCCCACCGAGCATCGCCTCGGCCGCCTCCAGGCAGATCTCGAGCGTGTCGATCGCATCGAAGAGGGGCTCCTTGTCCTCCTGCATGTCCTTGCTGTAGGCCAGCGGGAGCGCGTGCATCATGCCCAGCAGGCTGGCGAGCGAGGCAGCGACACGGGGAGACTTTCCGCGCAGAAGCTCGGCCGCGTCCGGATTCTTCTTCTGGGGCATGATGCTCGACCCCGAGGCGAACGAATCGGCGGGCTCGCAGAAGCCGAACTCCTGGCTCGACCAGATCACGATCTCCGAGCCCAGGCGCGAGAGGTGCATCGCGCAGACCGAGGCGGCATGCAGGTAGTCCAACGCGAAGTCGCGATTGGAAACGGCGTCGAGCGAGTTCGCCATCGGGCGGGCGAAGCCGAGCTCGGCGGCCAGGCCCTCGCGGTCGAGATCCCAGTTGAGCCCGGCGAGCGCGCCCGAGCCGGCGGGCATCTCGGTCGTGGCCTCCGCGACGGCGAAGAAGCGCCGCGCGTCGCGATGGAACATCCAGAAGTAGGCGAGCAGGTGGTGCCCGAGGTAGACGGGCTGGGCTCGCTGCAGATGGGTATAGGCGGGGGCCGGCCAATCACGGTGTGACTCAGCGAGGTCGGCGAGGGTGCCCATCAGCGCCTCGAGCAGGGCGATCGCGCGCGCCGCATGCCTGCGCACCAGCAGGGAGAGGTCCGTCGCGACCTGGTCGTTGCGCGAGCGTGCCGTGTGGAGCTTGCCCCCGACCGGGCCGACCAGCTCGGTGAGTCGGCGCTCCACCGCCATGTGGATGTCCTCGTCGCCCTCGTGGAGATCGAAGGAGCCGGCCTCGAGCTCGCCGGCAACAGTGTCGAGCCCACCGAGTATCTGGGCGAGCTCGCCCTGTTCCAGCACCCCGAGACGTTGCAGCGCCCGCGCGTGGGCGCGGGACTGCTCGACGTCGAACGGCGCCAGGCGGCGATCGAAGGAGATCGACGCGTTGATCCGCCGGAACAGCGGATCCTGCTCTTCGGCGAAGCGCGACATCGGGGCCAGTCTAGGCAGCGACGCCGAGGGCGCCGGCGAGCGCCGTGCAGACCCGGTCCACCTGCGCTGGGTCCATCGCCGTGAAAAAGGGGAGCGCCAGCGAGCGCGCCGCGACCGCCTCGGCGACCGGAAACTCGCCGCCCTTGAACCCGAAGCGTTCGCGATAGGGCGGCATCGTGTGGATGCAGGGCAGATACGCCTTCGACTGGATGCCCTCGGCCGCGAGGGCCCTGATCACCGATTCGCGGTCGGCCTCCTCCGGCAGCTGGACCGTGTAGACGAACCAGCTGCGCCGCTCGTCGCCGCGGTCGGCGCAGGGCAACACGAGCCCTTCCGGGTCGCCCTCGCCGGCCGCCGCGCCGCCGGCGGCGGCCAGCCGCTCCGTGTAGGCGGCCGCGAGCTCGGCGCGGGCCGCGAGCATCCCGTCCAGGCGCTCGACCTGGGCGATCCCGATCGCGGCCTGAACCTCGGTCAGCCGGTAGTTGAAGCCGATGCGTACGTGGTCGATCTCGGACATGTCGGCCGAGCGTCCCTGGTTGCGCTCGCTGCGAAGCAGCTCAGCCATCTCGTCTCCGGCCGGAATCAGCACTCCCCCCTCCCCGGTGGTCATCTGCTTGTTGGCATAGAAGGCGAAGCTGGCGAGGTGCCCGGCCGTTCCGATCGCGCGGCCCTCGGCGTCGACGGCGCCGAGGGCCTGGCAAGCGTCCTCGAGGATCGGCAGGGCGCGGGCGTCGGCGAGGCGCTCGAGCGCGGGCAGGTCGGCCGGGTATCCGAAGATGTGCACCGGCAGGATCCCCGCGGTGCGCTCGCCGGTCGCGGCCGCGGCCGCCGCGGGATCGATGTTGAGCGTCACGGGGTCGATGTCGCAGAAGGTCGGTATCGCACCCTCGTAGAGCAGGCAGTTCGCGGAGGCGACGAAGCTGAGCGGCGTCGTCAGGACCTCGTCGCCCTCGCCCCAGCCGAGGGCTCGCACCCCGAGGTGAAGCCCGGCGGTGCCGTTGGATACGGCCACGGCGTCATCGCTGCCGAGCCAGCGCGCGAACACCGTCTCGAATTCCTCGAGCCGGGGGCCGAGCGAGAGCTGGCCCGAGCGCAGCACGTCCAGGACGAGCTGCTCCTCGCGCTCGCCCAGCTCAGGTCGCGCGAGCGGTATCTGCGCTTTCACTCTGCGCGCCCCGGGGACTGGGCTGAAAGGCGTACTCGAGCGAGTCCACGAGCGCCTCCCAGGAGGCCTCGATGATGTTCTCCGAGACGCCGATCGAGCCCCAGTCACGCTCGCCGTCGGAGGAGTCGAGCAGGACCCGGGTGACGGCGCCGGTTCCGTGGTGCTCGTCGAGAATCCTCACCTTGTAGTTGGTCAGCTCGATCTCGGAAAGCTCTGGGTGAAGGCCGATGATCGCCTCGCGCAGCGCGCGGTCGAGGGCGTTGACGGGTCCGTTGCCCTCCGCGGTTCGCACGAAGCGCTCCCCGCCGACCCAGACCTTGATCGTCGCCTCGGTCTGCACCTTGCCGTCCTCCCGCTTCTCCGTGAGCACGCGAAAGCTCTCGAGCCTGAACAGCGGCTCATACGAACCGGCCTCGCGGCGCAGCAGCAACTCGAAGGAGGCATCGGCCGCCTCGTAGTGATAGCCGCGGTGCTCCCGTTCCTTCAGCGCCTTCAGCGCCTGCTCCGCCTGCTCGCCGTCGAGCTCGAGGCCCGCCTGCTCCGCGCGGCTGAGCACCGTGCCCTTGCCCGAGAGCTCGGAGACGACCAGCTCGCGCCGATTGCCGACCAGCTCCGGTTCCATGTGCTCGAAGCTGCGGGCGTCGGCGTTGACCCCGGCGACGTGCATGCCTCCCTTGTGGGCGAACGCGTTGCGCCCGACGTAGGGCTGGTCGGGATGCGGGGTGAGGTTGAGCAGCTCGTCGACGAAATGCGCCGTCTCGGTGAGCCGGGCCAGCCGCTCGTCTGAGACCACCGAATATCCGAGCTTCAGCTGCAGATCCGGCAGGATCGAGGTGAGGTTGGCGTTGCCGGTGCGCTCGCCGATGCCGTTGATCGTGCCCTGCACCAGCACGGCCCCCTCCTGCACCGCGGCGAGCGAGTTGGCGACGCCGCACTCGAGGTCGTTGTGCGCGTGGATCCCGATCTCGAGGTCGTCGAACTCGGCGACCACCGCGCGGGTCGCCTCGGCGACCTGCGCCGGCAGGCTGGAGCCGTTGGTGTCGCAGAGCGTCACGTTCTCGGCGCCGGCCCCCGCGGCGGCCCGTACGCACTCCAGCGCGTAGCCCGGATCATCCCGATGGCCGTCGAAGAAGTGCTCGGCGTCGTAGATGACGCGCTTGCCGGCCTCGCGCAGGAAGGCGACCGACTCGGCGATCATCGCGAGGTTCTGATCCGGGCTGACCTTGATCACCTTCTCGAGGTGAAGCTTCCAGCTCTTGCCGACCAGGGTCACCACGGGCGCAAAGCAGGAGGCGAGGACCCGGAGACCCTCGTCCTCGGCCGCTTCCACGTCGCGGCGACGGGTCATTCCGAAGGCGCAGACAACGGCCTCTTGGAGCTCGAGCTCGGAGAGCATCTCGAACAGCTCCAGCTCCTTGGGGTTGGAGCCGGGGAAGCCGGCCTCGATCAGCTGGACGCCCAGCTCGTCGAGCTTGCCCACCACCCGCACCCTCTCCTGGGCCGAGAGCGACATGCCCTGTCCCTGCATGCCGTCGCGCAACGTCGTGTCGTAGAGCTTCACCTGTCGCATCATCGAGATCCTTTCGAAAGTGAGGGTACGGGCACCGGTGCCCCGGGGCGGCTTCCCCGTTTCAGTCCGGGGGCCGGGGCACTGCGGGGCGGTGCGTGACGCCGCCCACCGACCGCGCTAGGCGGTCGCGGCGCCCGTAATTCGCTCGCCGGTGCGACTGACCGAAGCGGCCGTCAGCGCGGACGTCATGAGGGCAGCCTGTCCGGCGATGGCTCGCCGATCTCCTCGGCCTCGACCTCGCTCGGCAGGGGCTCGGGCGGCGCGTCGCCCGTCGGCTCGCCCACGGGATCCAGCCACTCGAGGTACTCCTCGGCGCGCCCGTGCAGCGCGTCCTCGAATTTGGCCTGGACCGCGCGGGTGATCTCGCCGGGCTGACCGAGATAGTGGTCGTCGATCTCGCGCATCGGCACGAGCTCGGCGGCTGTGCCGGTGAGAAAGATCTCGTCGGCCGTGTAGAGCTCGGCGCGGGCGATGTCCCGTTCGATCACCGGGTAGCCGAGGTCCTCGGCGATCTGCATCACCGACTTGCGGCTGATTCCGTCCAGGATCGAGGCGACGTGAGGCGGCGTCGCGATCTGGCCGCCGGCGACCACGAAGATGTTCTCTCCCGACCCCTCGCAGACAAAACCGCGCTCGTCGAGCAGGACGGCCTCGTCGTAGCCGGCGTTGGCGGACTCGGTCTTGGCGAGGATCGAGTTCAGGTACTGGCCGGATGCCTTGGCGTGCGGGATCAGGCCGGCGGGCGAGATCCGTCGCCAGGAGGAGACCTTGGCGCGAATGCCCTGCTGCTTTCCCTCCTCGCCCAGGTAGGCACCCCACGGCCAGACCGCAACGATCAAGTCGATCGGCGCGCTCTGCGCGTAGAGGCCCATTTCGCCGTAGCCGCGGAAGGCGAGCGGCCGGATGTAGCAGGAGCGAAGCCCGTTGCGGCGGATCAGCTCCCTGGTCGCCTCGCCGATCTGCTCGAGCGAGTAGGGAAGCGGCATGTGGTAGAGCTCGGCCGAAGTCGCCAGACGCTCGAGATGGTCGTCGTGTCTGAAGATCGCGGGGCCCTTCGCCTCTGTGTCGTAGCAGCGGACGCCCTCAAAGACGCCCGTGCCGTAATGCAGCCCGTGGCTGAGCACGTGGACGTTGGCCTCATCCCAGGGGACGAACTCGCCGTTCTTCCAGATCAGCTCGACCTTCTCCATGGCGGTGAAGAGTAACCGAGCCTCAAAGCGCGGCGAGCACGGCGTCGGCCATCTCCCCGGTGCCGACCTCGCGTGCGCCATCGCCGGGGGCCAGGTCGGGGGTGCGCAGGCCCTGCTGGAGCGCCGCCTCGACGGCCGCTTCGACCCGGTCGGCATCCTTGGCACGGCCGAGTCCGTAGCGCAGCATCATCGCAACCGAGAGGAAGGTGGCCAGCGGATTGGCCTTGCCCTGGCCGGCGATGTCCGGGGCGGAGCCGTGAACCGGCTCGAACAGGCCGGGACCGTCCCCACCGAGGCTGGCGGAGGGCAGCATCCCCAGGGACCCGGTCAGCATCGCCGCCTCGTCGCTGAGGATGTCGCCGAACAGGTTCTCGGTCAGGATCACGTCGAAGTCGGCGGGGCGCGAGACGAGCTGCATCGCGGCGTTGTCGACCAGCAGGTGCTCCAGGCCGATCTCCAGGAACTCATCGGCCGCGACTCGCTCGACCGTCTCGCGCCACAGCCGCGAGGTCTCGAGCACGTTCGCCTTGTCCACCGAGGTGACCTTGGCGGTGCCGGACTCGGCGCCCGCCCGGCTGGAGGCTGCCGTGAAGGCGACCCGCGTGATCCGCTCGATCTCCCCCACCGTGTAGGCGCAGTCGTCGTGGGCGCTGTCGCCGTCGCGGCCCGAGTCGCCGAAGTAGATGCCGCCGGTCAGCTCTCGCACGACCAGCAGGTCGGTGCCCTCGATGCGGTCTCGCTTCAGCGGGCTGGCGTCGAGCAGCGCGGCGCTTGGCCGCACTGGACGCAGGTTGGCGAACAGCCCCAGCCCCTTGCGCAGGCCGAGCAGTCCCTGCTCGGGGCGCGGGGCGGCGGGGTCGGTCGTGTCCCACTTGGGCCCGCCGACCGCGCAGAGCAGCACCCCGTCTGCCGCCCGGCAGGCGGTCAGCACGTCGTCGTGCAGCGCGGTTCCGTGCTCGTCGATTGAGGCGCCCCCGATCAGGTGCTCGGTGACCTCGACGCCGCCCAGCTCGCCGAGCAGCCGCCTCGCGGCCGCTCCGATCTCGGGCCCGATCCCGTCCCCGGCCAGCAACACGACCTCGCTCATCGGGGTGAGCTCGCCTCGATGTTGAGTCGGACGTAGTCGAGCCTCAGCGGTTCGGGCATCTCGGCGGCCACCGCGTCGACGAAGGAGTCGCGCAGCTGCTCGGGAAGCTGGGCCAGGTGGGGGCCCAGCGTCACCGTGCGCAGGAACTCGCGCGGGTGCTCGGGCGTGATCGACTTGGGCTCGAGCCAGCAGTTGGCGTCGACGAAGCCCGCGCGAACCAGGCGTTCCTCGGTCTCCTCCGGCCCGGCGAAGTTCCAGATCACCTTCATCTGCTCGAAGTGCGGCGCGTAGTCGGTGCGGCTCGCGACCGCAGCGATCGCCTCGGCGTGGCGGGCGACGTTCCCGGCGCCTCCGCACTGGGCGTGCAGCCTGCCGCCGGGTACCAGCGCCTCGTGAAGCCGGGTGAAGAGGCGGCCGTGATCGGGAATCCAGTGGAAGGTCGCTGTCGAGAAGAGCACATCGACTGGCTCCTCCAGGCGGAGCTCGGAGAGGTCCGAGTGCAGGTAGGCGACGCGCTCGCCCAGAGCTTCGCGCGCCTTGGCGAGCATCGAGGAGGAGCCGTCCACGGCCAGCACGCGCCCCCGCGGCAGGCGCTCGAGCAGCTTGGCGGTGACGCGGCCGGAGCCGCAACCAGCGTCGAGCACGAACTCGTCTCCGGTCAACTCGAGGCGGTCGAGCACCTCCATCCCCCACTCGAGCTGGGGATCGGAGACGCGATCGTAGGTCTCGGCATCCCAATCCCGAGGGCCGGCGTTCATCGGGCCAGCGGCGGCGTCGGCGCTCACAGCGAGGTGGTGAGCGGGCCGGCGTCGGCCCGGCCGGCAGCCTCGAAGGCGTCGATCGTCGCGGCGCGCTCGAGCGTCATCGCGACGTCGTCGAGGCCGTTGACCAGGCGATGCTTGATCTGCTCGTCGATCTCGAACTGCAGGACGCCGGCGGCGCAGGTGACGGTCTGATCGTCGAGGTCCACCCTCGCCTCGCCCGAGCCCGCCACGGCGCGGCAGTCCTGCTCGCTCAGGATCACCGGGAGCAGCCCGTTCTTGGTGCAGTTGGAGTAGAAGATGTCCGAGAAGCTGGGAGCGATGACGACGTCGAAGCCGAAGTCCTTGAGCGCCCAGACGGCGTGCTCGCGCGAGGATCCCGAGCCGAAGTTGCGGCCCGCGACGAGTATCGGATGCGGCGCGAGCTCGAGCTCTCCCGAGCGGAACCAGTCGTAGAACAGGAACTCGCCGAAGCCGGTTCGCTCGATCCGCTTCAGGAACTGCTTGGGGATGATCTGGTCGGTATCCACGTCGGCGCGGTCGAGCACGGCGACCTGGCCCTCGACGATCTCGAAAGCGTCCATCAGGCCCACGCCCGGATGTCGACGAAGCTGCCCTCGACCGCCGCCGCGGCGGCCATCTTCGGGCTAACCAGATGGGTGCGCCCGCCGGCGCCCTGGCGGCCCTCGAAGTTGCGATTCGAGGTGGAGGCGCAGCGCTCACCCGGCCGCAGGATGTCGGGGTTCATGCCCAGGCAGGCCGAGCAGCCGGACTCGCGCCATTCGAATCCCGCCGAGCGGAAGACCTCGTCGAGGCCCTCCGCCTCGGCCTGCGCCTTGACGAGCTGGGAGCCGGGGACGACCATGCCGCGCAGCGAGCGGGCGATCCTTCGCCCGTCGACGATCGCGGCCGCCTCGCGAAGGTCCGAGATCCGCGAGTTGGTGCAGGAGCCGATGAAGACGCGCTCCAGCGGGATCTCGGTGATCGGCGTGCCGGGCTTCAGGTCCATGTAGGTCAGGGCCCGCTCGGCGGCCTCGCGGTCGGCCGGCGACTCCATCCCCTCCGGGTCGGGCACGGCATCGGTGACCTCGGCGACCATTCCCGGCGTCGTGCCCCAGGTGACCATCGGCGAGAGGCCCGCAGCGTCGATCTCGATCTCCCGGTCGAAGCTCGCGCCCGGCTCGGTGGCCAGACCCTCCCAGCGCTCGATCGCGCCGTCGATGTCCTCGGGCGCTCCTGGGCGACCCCTGACGTACTCGAAGGTGGTCTCGTCGGGGGCGATCATCCCGGCCCGGCCACCTCCCTCGATCGTCATGTTGCAGATCGTCATCCGGCTCTCCATCGGCAGCGCTGCGATCGCCGGCCCCGCGTACTCGACGACGTAACCCTGCATGCCGCTGGTGCCGAGGCGGCCGATCGTGGCCAGGATCAGGTCCTTGGAGCTGACGCCGAAGCCGAGCGCGCCCGAGTAGCTGATCCGCATCGTGCTCGGGCGGCTCTGCACCAGGCATTGGGTGGCGAGCACATGCTCGACCTCCGAGGTCCCGATGCCGAAGGCGAGCGCCCCGAAGGCTCCGTGGGTCGAGGTGTGCGAGTCGCCGCAGACGATCGTCATCCCGGGCTGGGTGACGCCCAGCTCGGGGCCGATCACGTGCACGATGCCGCGCCGCTCGGAGCCCAGCGAGTAGAGGGGGATGCCGAACTCCTCGCAGTTCGCCTCGAGCGCCTCCACCTGCACCCGCGAGAGCGAGTCCTTGATCAGCGCGGCTGCAGTCGTGCCGTCGGTCGGGACGTTGTGGTCGGCGGTGGCGAGCGTCTTGTCGGGGCGGCGCACGGGGCGCCCGGCCAGCCTCAGGCCCTCGAAGGCCTGCGGCGAGGTGACCTCGTGCACGAGGTGCAGATCGATGTAGATCAGCTCATCGGCGACCTCGTGCTCTTCCCAGATCTTGTCGAACAGGCTCTTCGGCATGCTGCCCTCCTAGCCCCGCCTCAGCCCCGCGGCGACGACCGCCAAGAAGCGAGCCTCGGTCGTTCCATTGTTCTCGAAGTGGTGGGGCAGATCCGCGTCGAAGGTGACGCTGTCGTCGCGACCGAGCTGGTGGCGCTCGCCGTCGATGAAGAGGTCGATCGCGCCCTCGAGCACCACCGCGGTCTCGCGGCTGCCGGGCTCATGCTTCGGAGGGTCGTCGGGGCCTCCGGTGGCTGCGCCCGCGGCCAGCAGGTGCGCGGAGACGTCCGCGCGCTGACCGGGGAGCGGCGGGGTGATCTCTTCCACCACGTGGCCCTTGCTTCGACTGCTACGGCGATCGCCGCCGCGGGTGATCACGACGTGGCGTCCCTCGTCGAGGCGCAGAAGTTGCGAGAGAGTCAGGTCGAGGCCGGACGCGATCCTGCCCGCAACGGCCAGCGTCGGGCTGGTCTCGCCGCGCTCGACCTGGGAGAGCATCGGCGCACTCACGCCCGACCGCTCGGCGAGGTCGCGCAGGGAGAGCTCCATCCCCTCGCGCAGGTGGCGCACCCGGTCTCCGACCTCCACCGTCTCGGTGGCGCTTCGGGGCTTCGGCCTGGTGATCGCTGTCGGCACCGGGCGTACGTTATCACGTACGGCCGTATGTCAGAGCCCGAAGCTAGCGCCGCTGGCCCGTCGGCCGGATCAGCACCTCGTTGACGTTGACGTGCTTGGGCTGGGTGACCGCGTAGCGGATCGCCTCGGCGATGTCCGAGGCCTGCAGCACGTCACCGATCTCGCTGAGCATGTCCTCGATCGCCTTGACCACCGCCGGGTTCTCGTTGTGGCTCTGCAGCTCTGTCTGGACGAACCCGGGCTCGATGCAGGTGACCCGGATGTCCGAGTGGAGCGCCTCCTGGCGCAGCGCCTCGGAGAAGCCGGTCACCCCCCACTTCGTGAAGTTGTAGACGGCGCTGCCGAGGTTGGCCGTCCTGCCGGCCACCGAGGAGACGTTGACGATGTGCCCGCCGCCGGATTCGCGCAGCAGCGGCAGGGCCTCGCGAGTGCAGTAGAGGAGGCCGAGCATGTTGACATCGACCATGCGCCGCCACTCCTCGACGTCGGCGCCCTCTACCGGGCCCAGCAGCATCACGCCCGCGTTGTTGACCAGGATGTCGAGGCGGCCGAGGTTGCCCGAGATCTCGCCGATCATCGCCTCGACCTTGCCGTGGTCGGCGATGTCGCCCTGCAGGGGGTAGGCCTTGCCTCCCGCCGCCTCGATCTTGTCCGCCAGCTTCGAGAGCCGGTCGGCCCGACGCGCGATCAGCGCCACCGCGGCGCCCTCCTTGGCGAGCAGCTCCGCGGTCGCGGCTCCGATGCCCGAGGAGGCCCCGGTGATCGCAGCGACCTTGCCGTCGAGCGCGCCCATGGAGGCAGCCTATCCCAGAGGGAACGGGGTCCGGCTCACTGGGCCGGCTCGAGGATGACGACCGGGATCCTGCGCTCCGTGCGTCGCTGGTAGGAGTCATAGGGCGGATAGACATCGGCCATGATCGGCCAGAGGCGCTCGCGCTCGGAGTCGGTCGCATCGCGGGCTCGCACACGGCGCCTCTCGCCGCGCCAGTTGACGGTCGTCTCGGGGTTCGCCCTCAGGTTCAGGTACCAGGCGGGATGCTTGTCGATGCCGCCCTTGGAGGCGACTATCACCAGGTCCTCCCCGTCCTCGGTACAGATCAGCGGGTTGGTGCGCTTCTTGCCGCTCTTGCGGCCGACGTGATCGAGCAACAGCACCGGCGCCCCCATCATGGTGCCTCCGACCTTCCCCCTCGTCAGCCGGTACACGCCGGTGTGGAGCGCGGTCAGGCCGCGCCAGAACGTCCAGAACGGCGAGTCGGCCTGCGGTGCGGGGGGCGGCTGCGCGATCGGGAGCCTCCCGCTCAGGGGCCGGGGGTGCGCTCCACGACGGCGTCGGCGGTGGCCTCCTCGGCCTCACGGATCGCGGCGCCCTCGAGAGCGTTGGAGAGCGCACGGACGTAGGCGCGCGCCGAGGCCTCGAGGATGTCGGTGGCGACGCCGCGGCCCGATGCCAGGCGGTCGTTTGCGCGCAGCACCACGGTCACCTCGCCGAGGGCGTCGGTGCCCTCGGTCACGGCCTCCACCTCGTAACGGCGAAGCTCGGCGTCGGTGCCCACCGCCTCGCGAATCGCACCGAAGATCGCGTCCACGGGGCCGTCGCCCGAGGCCTCGGCCTTCGACTCCTCGCCCGAGGGGAGCGTCACCGCGACGGTGGCCAGCGGGTCGCGCCGCGAACCGGCCGCGACCTCGAACCATGCGAGGTTGTAGGACTCCGAGCGCTCGCGCATCTCGTCGGAGACGATCGCCTCGAGGTCGAGCGCAGTCACCTGCTTCTTCTTGTCCGCCACCGCCTTGAAGCGCTTGAACGCCTGGTTGAGGGCGCTGCCCGAGACGTCGAAGCCCAGCTGGAGGAGGGCGTCCTGGAGCGCGTGGCGCCCGGAGTGCTTGCCGAGCACGATCGAGTTCGACTCCAGGCCGACCTCGGTCGCGTCCATGATCTCGTAGGTCGAGCGCTCCTTGAGCACCCCGTCCTGGTGGATGCCCGACTCATGAGCGAACGCGTTGCGGCCCACGACCGCCTTGTTCGGCGGCACCGAGTAGCCGGTCAGGCGCGAGACCATGCGACTCGTGCGCGCCAGCTCGCGGGCGTCGATACCCGTGTCAAGCCCGTGCGCGTCGCGGCGCGTGCGCAGCAGCATCACGATCTCCTCCAGGGAGCAGTTACCGGCTCGCTCGCCGATCCCGTTGACCGCGCACTCGACCTGCCGGGCACCGGCCAGGACGCCGGCGTAGGAGTTGGCGACCGCGAGGCCGAGGTCGTCGTGGCAGTGCACCGAGAGCTCGACGTCCTCCAGCCCTCCGATCAGCTCATAGAGCCGGCGGAAGTACTCGGTGTACTCGGCGGGCGTCGTGTAGCCGACCGTGTCGGGAATGTTGATCACGGTGGCGCCCTCGGCGACCGCGATCGCGCAGACTTCCGCGGTGAACTCGATCTCGGCGCGGGTCGCATCCATGGGCGAGAACTCGACGTCCTCGGTGTAGGAGCGCGCCAGCGCCACGGCTGCCTTGGCCTGGCCCTTGACGTCCTCTCGCGTGGTCTGGAGCTGATGGGTGATGTGGATGTCCGAGGTCGAGATGAAGGTGTGGATCCGGGGTCGCCCCGCGTCCTTGATCGCGTTCCAGGCGGCGTCGATGTCGGCCTTGTGGGTGCGCGCCAGCCCGCAGATCACCGGGCCCTCGACCTGCCGCGAGATCGCCTGGACAGCCTCGGAGTCGCCGGGGGAGGTGATCGGGAAGCCGGCCTCGATCACGTCCACGCCGAGGCGGGCGAGCTGCTGTGCGATCTCGACCTTCTCCTGGGTGTTCAGCGAGATGCCGGGAGACTGCTCGCCGTCGCGCAGCGTCGTGTCGAAGATGTGGACCCGGTCCCGCTCGGATGGGGAACCGCTGCCTACCTCGGCGCTCATGCCTACCTCCTTCTCCAGTGACTTCCGATGACCTGTTCTTCGTTTGCGGCTATCGCGCCGCCCAGCGCTTACTCCCCCCGGAGGGGGAGCAGAAGGAGAAGCGCCAGGCTGTCGATCCGGTGGGTCATCGGGCAGCCAGCTTAGCGAACGACCCTCCGTTGGCAAGCGCCCGTGGCGTCCCGGGTGGCGTCTAAGTTGGCCCCGATGCGCGCCACCGAGATCGAGGCCCGGGCGGTAGCCAAGATCGTGTTGGTAGCGCTGTTCTACGCAGCGCTCGCGGTGCTGCTGGCGATCGCAGTCCTGCACAGCCGCACCACGCTGCGCTGGGTGGTGACCGCGATCTTCCTGGCGCTGGCGCTCGATCCCGCCGTGGGCCTGATCGAGAGGATCCGCATCGGGGGCCGACCCGTGCCGCGCGTCGCGGCTGTCCTTGGAGCGCTGATCGCCTTCCTGCTGGCGCTTGCGCTGCTGGTCCTCCACGTGATCCCCCCGATCGTCAGCGACATCGAGGGACTCGGCCGCAAGCTCCCCACCTACGTCACCGACTTCGAGCAGTGGGCCGAGAACAACAGGCAGTTTGCCGAGCTCAACGAGAAGTACGACATCACAGCCAAGCTCAGCGACCAGGCGGCCTCGCTGCCCTCGACTCTGGGCAGCGGCGCGACCGAGGTCGGCAACGCGACCGTGAGCATCCTCGAGCATCTGCTGGCCGCGATCACGATCCTGACGCTGACGGTCTTCCTGCTGCTGGAGGGAAAGGGCATGTTCGACCGGGGCACGGCGCGGCTGCAGGCCGGCCAGCGCGACCGCGCCCGCCGGATCGGGACGCGGATCGCGGCCGTCGTGCGTTCGTATGTGACGGTGAACGTGGTGCTCGCCGTGGCCGCGGGAACCGTCACCTTCGCCTTCCTCGAGGTGATCGGCCTCCATCTGGCGCTGCCGCTAGCTGTGCTCGTCGCTTTCCTGGACCTCGTGCCGCTGCTGGGACTGACGATCGGCGGCGTCCTGGTCGCGGCGGTGCTGGCGATCGACGGCCAGCCCTATGACGCGCTGATCTGGCTGGGGCTCTTCATCGGCTACCAGCAGCTCCAGGACCGCGTGATCCAGCCGATCATGTACCGCGGCGGTGCCCTCAAGGTCAATCCGGTGGTGGCGATCGTCGCGGTGCTGGTCGGGGCCAACCTGGGGGGAGTGCTCGGGGCGCTGATCGCGATTCCGGTCGCCGCCTCGCTGGGCGTGATCCTCGACGAGCTGGTGCTGTCAGGGTCCCCCGGCGGCTCCGCCGAGCCCGAGCCTGCCGAGTAGCTCGGGGCCCCGCTTCCAGAACGGCTTGCCGCGGTTGCCGGCGAAGCGCTGATCGGAGCGCTTGCGCTGGCCGTCCTTGTAGAACAGCTTGGCCCACAGGGATCGCGGCTTGCCGAGGCGAACGGCCCCGACGATGCCCACGGCCGGGATCGCCAGCCCGATCAGCGCCATCCCGAACTTCTCCTTCGAGAGGTTGACGAGGAAGACGGCTATCCCGGCCACCCCGAGGAATCCGACCCCGGCCACCACCACCGCCTCGACTTCGTCCGCCGCGTCGATCCAGCCTCGAAGTCCGAGCAGCGCGATCATTGCGAGGGCGGCGGCGACGATCACGGCGTCGATCGAGCGCCTGCCCTCCTGCTCCCAGTAGACGTCCTTGAGGTTGAGCCAGAGGGCGAACTCGTCGAGCGTCAGCCCTGCGCCGATGCCGAAGCCGACCGCCGCCACCTCCAGCCACGGCGAGTCCGGGTTGACGGCGACCCCGAGATAGCCGAAGGCGAGCACCGCGCAGATTCCCCAGACCAGGTGGTGTACGTGGGTCCCGCCGACCTGGACGTTTCCGGGCCACCAGCTGACCTGCGCGCGGATCATGTGAGCGCTGGTGCGGATGAACCCGAACGAGCACAGAAACGCGACCAGGGTCAGGAACTGTGGCTCGCGCCCGGCGTCGACGATCCCGTCCTGGTAGAGGGAGCCGATCGAGGCGACGAGCGGATACATCCCGCCGAACTCTCTCAGGTGGGGCGGCTGGTCACGGGATCTTCTTGAGCGACGTGCAATTGGTCGCCGCGTCGCGCCCCCCGCCGCCTGCGCAGAGATCGCGACCCCGTCCGCCATCGAGGTCGTCAGAGCCGCCGCCGCCGTAGAGCGCATCGGCGGACGGGCCTCCTCTGAGCTTGTCCTTGCCCGAGCCGCCGAGCAACAGGTCGCTGGAGCCATTGCCCCACATCGAGTCCGGTCCGTTTCCCCCCACGATCAGGTCCGAGGCGCCGCCGCCGATCAGGCGGTCGCGGCCGCCGCCCCCGGCCAGCGCCGCGTCCGGCCCGACCAGCTTCGCCCCGATCAGGGTGAGCAGCCCCCGCGCCGCGGTGAAGGTGTCGGCGCCGCCCCTGAGGTTGCCCGCGATCACGTCCACGAATCCGGGAACGCAGCTGACCCGCGTGGGGCTGTCCTGGGTGCACTCGCCGTTGGGTGAGACGGGCGCGGTGATGCCCTCGGGCGAGACCAGGGTCAGCCGGGCTGTCGGCGCGACGAAGGCGTTGATCCGCCCCGAGAACGCGGTGCCGTTGATGTGGAAGATGGTCAGGCCCTCGGCTGTCTGGGCGCCGGAGGCCTGTCCGCGCAAGAGCATGGTCTTGTGGGCGCCGCTTTTCGAGTCGCCCTGCCCCGGGCCGGCTGCCGCGGACACGGCGGGGACGACGAGCGCGCCGACCACCGTCAGCGACGCCACGCACACAGCAAGGGTCCTCCTGCGCTTCCCCGGCCTCACGGGCCCATCGTAGCTAGGGGACCAATACGACCTTGCCGATGTTGCGGCGCCCGGCGATGAACGCATGCGCCTCGCCCGCTCGCTCGAAGGGGAACGCCTCGGCCACCACAGGCTCGAGCTCGCCGGACTCGAGCGCCGGCATCAGCGGTGCAGTGACGCGATCGAGGCTGCCCTCCTCGTCCCACCAGGCGAGCATGTTGAGGCCGAAGGTCCCCTTGTTCTCGTTCATCACCCCGAGGCTCTTCCACCAGGGCGTGGTGGCGAAGGGCATCCGTGCCAGGCTGCGGGCCAGCGCCGGGATGCTGCGGCCCTTCTCGGTCGATGCCTCAGAGAGTCCGTACATGACCAGGCGGCCACCCGGCCTGAGCAGCCGGTAGTCCTTTCGGAAGCTGGTGGGCCCGAGCGCGTCGATGATCACGTCCAGGCCCCCGCCGCCGGTGATCCGGTTGACCTCGGCCTCGAAGTCCCGGCTTCGGTAGTCGATCGCGTGCTCGACCCCCTGGGCCCGGATGGCATCGTGCTTGGAGGCCGAAGCTGTGCCGAAGACCTCGGCTCCGCGGGCCTTGGCGATCTGCGTCGCCGAGATCCCGACGCCGCCCGCGGCGGCGTGGATCAGGACGCGCTCCTCCGCCTCGAGTCCCGCCATCACGACCAGGGCGGCGTACGCGGTGGCGTAGTTCACCGGGAAGGCCGCGCCCTGCTCGAAGCTCATTCGGCCGGGAAGGGGCAGCACCTGCGCGGCGTCGACACAGACCATCGAAGCCTGTCCGCCGAAGCGGGTGCCGGCCATCACCCGGTCGCCGGGCTTCAGGCCGGTTACCCCCTCGCCCACCGACTCGACCTCGCCGCAGACCTCGTAGCCGAGCACGCAGGGCGGCTTCGGCGCGTCCGGATAGAGCCCGACGCGGGCCAGCGTGTCGGCGAAGTTGATGCCCGCGGCGCTGACCGCGATCCGGACCTGGCCGGGGCCCACCACGGGATCGGGCCGCTCCTCGACCCTCAGCACCTCGGGCCCGCCGTGTCCCGTCAGGACGACCGCTCGCATCGCGGCAGACCTTAGAGGGAAACCGCGCGGCCGAGCTCGAAGCCCTCGAGCTTGAGGATGCGGTCGATGGTCGAATCGTTGACCGGCGCATCGGTGGTGAGCGCGATCACCGCGGTGTCGCCCTCGGGCTCGGCGCCGACGGCCGCCGAGACGATGTTGACGCCCTCCTCTCCGAAGATCGTGCCGACGCGGCCGATCATGCCCGGTCGGTCCGCGTAGCGGAAGATCGCCAGATGCTCCGCGAGGGGCAGGTAGAAGCTGTCGCCGAACACTCCCACCAGGTGAGGAACGTCGCGGGGGCCGGCCACGGTGCCGGCGACCTCGACGGCCTCGTCGCCCGGACCCACCCTGATCACAACCAGGTCGGTGAAATCCTCGGAGGCCGCCTCACGCGTCTCGGTCAGCTCGATGCCGCGCTGCTCGGCCAGATGTGGCGCGTTGACGAGGTTGACGGACTCCTCCGTGTGCCCTTCGAGGATCCCCGCCAGCACCGCGATCCCGAGGATTCGCGTGTCCGCGTCTGCAAGCCGCCCGCGGAACTCGACCTCGACCCTGCCCACGGCTCCGTCACCGAGGCCCTGAGCCATGCGCGCGAGCTTCTCGCAGAGGGGCACGAAGGGGGCGAGCGCCTCCATCGCTTCGGGGCGGACCGCGGCGATGTTGACCGCGGTGGTCACGACGCCGCCCGTCAGCGCCGCGGTCACCTGCTCGGCGGTCACCATCCCGGCCCGGTCCTGGGCCTCCTCGGTCGAGGCACCGAGGTGCGGGGTGACCACCACGTCGTCGCGCCCGAGCAGCGCATGGTCGGTGAAGGGCTCCTCGGGGAAGACGTCGAGAGCGGCGCCCCCAACCTTGCCGCTCTCGAGGCCTGCCAGCAACGCGTCGAGGTCGATCAGCTCGCCGCGGGCACAGTTGACGATCCGCACGCCGTCGCGCATCTCGGCGATCGCGTCGGCGTCGATCATTCCCATCGTCTCCGGCGTCTTCGGCAGGTGCAGGCTGACGAAGTCGGACCGCCGATAGAGCTCGGTGGGGGCCTCCACCCCATCCACCCCGAGCTCCCGGAAGCGCTCCCCGGTGACGAACTTGTCGTAGCCGACCACCTGCATCTCGAAGCCGTGCGCGCGCTGGGCCACGAGCTGGCCGATTCGGCCGAAGCCGAGAACGCCCAGCGTCTTTCCGTAGAGCTCGGTGCCCTTGAAGCGGGAGCGCTCCCAGGCGCCGCGCGCAAGCGAAGCGTGGGCCTGCGGGATATTGCGGCAGAGCGCGAGCATCATCGCCATCGTGTGCTCGGCCGCCGCGATCGAGTTCGCCTCCGGAGCGTTGGCGACGACGATCCCCCGCTGCGTCGCCGCCTCGACGTCGACGTTGTCGATTCCGGTGCCCGCCCGGCCGATCACCCTGAGCCGCTGGGCGCGCTCGATCAGCGGCGAGTCGAGCTGGGTGGCCGAGCGGATCAGGATCCCGTCGAACTCGCCGATCCGCTCCGACAGCTTCCCGGTGTCCCAGTCGAGCCCGAGCTCGACCTCGAAGCGCTCGCGCAGCAGATCGACTCCGGCTTCGGCGATCGGCTCGCTGACCAGCACTCGCGGGCGATCGGCCATCGCGCGATATTCCCTAGGCGACGGGCTCGGGTGCCCGCCCGGCCTCCGCGAAGACGCGCTGGGCGGCAGCGGCGGCCGAGCCGCTCTCGACCTCGGCGCCCAGGTCCCGAAGCGCCGACTCCAGGGCGGTGAGCGCGATCACCACGTCGAAGGCGCCGAAGTAGCCGCAATGGGCGATCCGCACGATCTCCCCCTTCAGCCTGCCCTGGCCACCGGCGGCGGTCACCCCGTAGCGCTCGCGCATGATCCTCGGGACGGCGGCGCCGTCGATGGAGCTCGGGAGGCGCGCGGCGGTGACCACGTTGGCGTGTTCGGCGCCCTCGTCGGCGGTCCCGAAGCGCTCGAGCCCGAGGCCCTCGATGCCCGCTCTCGCGGCGCGAGCGAGGATCGCGTGGCGTCCGAAGACCTGCTCCAGGCCCTCCTCGAGAACCAGGCCCAGGGCGACGTCCAGGGCCCACCAGAGGGTGATCGCGGGCGTGAAGGGGCTGTTCGGGGGATCCTCGGCCTGACCCGCAGCCGTGCGCGCCCAGTCGAAGTAATAGCGCCCCGGGTGGCCGGCGGCGGCTGTCTCGCGCGCCAGCACCAGCGCCGGCTCGTTCGCCGAGGCGAAAGCGAGGCCCGGCGGGCACATCAGGGACTTCTGCGAGCCCGAGACCACCACGTCCACGCCCCAATCGTCCTGTGGCAGATCGACCGCTCCAAGGCCCGAGACGGCGTCGATGCAGATCAGGGCGCCATGGCGGTGGGCGACCTCGGTCAAAGCCCGCACGTCGTGGACGACGCCGGTCGAGGTCTCGGACTGGGTCGCGAACACGGCGCTCGGTTTGCGCTCCATTCCGGCGAGCGCGCGGTCGAGCCCATCAGGCGGGATCGCCTCTCCCCATTCGAGCTCGAGGTGGGTTACGTTCGCCCCATAGGCCCGGCACAGCTCCAGCCAGCGCTCCCCGAACTTGCCGGCGGAGGCGACCAGCACCGGCTCGCCCGGCGCTGTCAGGTTGACGACCGCGGACTCCAGCGCACCCGTGCCCGACGACGCGAAGGAGAGCACCTGGTTGCCCGTCTGGAGGACCTCGCGCAATCGCTCCAGCGCGCGGGCGTACACCTCGATGAAGGCCGGAGCGCGGTGATAGGTGATCGGCTCGGCCATCACCTGGCTCACCGCCGGGGGCAGCGGCGTCGGGCCGGCTGTCATCAGGTACCGCTTGATGTAGGGGTTGGCGGTCAGAGTGGATCAAGAGTAGTCACCGGGCCGGGCCGGACCGCGCGGTCTCCGGGGGCGGCCGGGCCCCGGGGCTTTCTGTAGGCTGCGCGCCCTCGCACGATCCCGACCCCCGGAGGGACGCCATGTACCCGATCAGCTTCGCAGCCGACTATGCCGCCGAGGGGCGCAACCGCCTCACCACCTTCTTCCGCTGGATCCTCGCGATCCCCTGGCTGATCGTCGCCGGGCTCTACGGAATCGCGGCCTACTTCGCGACCGTGATCGCCTGGTTCGCGATCGTGTTCACGGGCCGCTACCCGGAAGGCCTCTACGACTTCAACGCCGGCTACCTGAGGATGTACAACCGCGTCAACTCCTGGTACTACCTGCTCACCGACGAATGGCCCCCCTTCGGCGGTGAGGCGGCGCCGCGGTACCCGGTCCGAATCGGGGTGGCGGAGCCGCTCGACGTCTACAGCCGCGCGAAGACGTTCTTCCGCCTGATCGTCGGGATTCCGGTGATGATCCTCGCCTGGGTGCAGGGACTGATCCTCACCGTCTGCACGCTCATCTCCTGGTTCGCGATCCTGTTCACCGGCAGGCAGCCCGAGGGCCTGTTCGAGCCGATGCGCTCCGCCGCCGCCTACCTGACCAGGGCGAGCGCCTACTTCCTCTTGATGACCGAGGATTGGCCGCCCTTCTCGCTCGAGGACGGCGGGGCGGAGCCGGCCGCCGAGCTGAGCAAGGGGGCGCCCGCCGGGAAGGCGCTGCCCAAGGCAAGCGCCGCGGGCCAGCCCGCCCGGGGGAAGAAGGCCACTGCGGGGAAGAGCGCCGCGAGGAAGCCGCCGGCGAAGACCGCGAAGAAGCCGCCGGCGAAGAAGAAGGCGACCGCGAAGAAGCCGGCCGCCCGGAAACCCGGCACCAAGAGCTCATAGCGATGGCGGACGGAGCAGGGGTGGTCAAGGGACCGGGCTACGCGGTCGCCCCCGACCTCGACGCGCTCGGCGAGGGCTACGGCTTTCGCAAGCTGCGCAAACAGCTCGATGTGACCGCCTTCGGCGTCAACGTGCTGACGCTGCCGCCCGGATACGAAACCGGCAGCCACTACCACGATCAGCAGGAGGAGCTCTACTTCGTGCACCGCGGGACGATGCTGATCACCTTCGGGGACGACAGCTCACACGAGCTGCGGGAGGGCGGCGCGGCGCGCGTTGACGCCTCGACCGTGCGCAGGACGCGCAACCCGAGCGACTCCGAGGACCTGGTCTATCTGGTGGTCGGCGGCAAGGGCGGCTACGTCGGCCGGGACGGCCGCGCGCCCGAGGGCGAGACGAACCCGCGGGGCTAGCCCGCTTTCGAGATCCAGGGCATCATCGAGCGGAGCTTGCCGCCGACCGTCTCGATCTCGTGTGAGGCGGCCTCCTCGCGCATGCGGTCGAAGTTCTCGCCGCCGGCCTGGTTCTCGGCGATCCACTCCCTGGCGAACTCGCCCGACTGGATGTCGGCGAGGATCTTCCGCATCGCCTCCCGGGTCTCCTCGGTGATCACCTTGGAGCCGCGGGTCATGTCGCCGTATTCGGCGGTGTTCGAGATCGAGTCACGCATGCCCTGGATCCCCTGCTCGTACATCAGGTCGACGATCAGCTTCAGCTCGTGCAGGCACTCGAAGTAGGCCAGGCGCGGGTCGTAGCCCGCCTCGACCAGGGTCTCGAAGCCGGCGCGCACCAGCTCGGTGGCGCCGCCGCAGAGCACGGCCTGCTCGCCGAACAGGTCCGTCTCGGCCTCGTCCTTGAAGGTGGTCTCGATGATCCCGGCGCGGCCGCCACCGATCCCCGACGCGTACGCGAGCACCTTCTCGCGGGCCGTGCCGGTGGCGTCCTGGTGGACGGCCATCAGGCAGGGCACCCCCCTGCCCTCCTCGTACTGGCGGCGGACGAGGTGGCCGGGGCCCTTGGGCGCGACCATGCCCACGTCGACGCCCGCCGGGGGCCTGATCTGGTCGAAGTTGATCGAGAAGCCGTGAGCGAACATCAGCAGGTCGCCGTCGGCGATCCCGTCGGCGATCTCGGCGTTCCAGACCTCGGCCTGCTTCTCGTCGGGCAGCAGCACCATCACGACGTCGCCGCGGCTCGCCGCCTCGGCCACGTCGAGCACCTCGAGGCCCGCGGCCTCCGCCTCGGCGCGGCTTGAGGAGTCCGGGCGCAGGCCGACGACCACCTCGACCCCCGACTCCTTCAGGTTGAGCGCATGTGCGTGCCCCTGCGATCCGTAGCCGAGGACGGCCACGGTCTTGCCCTCGAGGACCGAGAGGTCCGCGTCCGCGTCGTAGTAGATGTCCTGCTCGCCGTCCTTGGCCATCGCGGCGGCGGATGCTAGCGGGCGCTGGGCTCGCGCAGCTCGCCGCGGCGCAACTTGCCCGAGGCGGTGCGGGGCAGCTCGGTCGCCAGCTCGAAGCGCTTCGGGACCTTGTACGGAGCCAGTCGCGCCGAGCACCAGCTGCGGAGTCCCTCGAGATCGGGCTCCGCGGCCTCATGCGGCACCACAACCGCGACCACGGCGTTCTGCCAGTCGGGATCCGGCCGGCCGACCACGGCGGCCTCGACCACGTCCGGATGCGCCGTGAGCACCTCCTCTACCTCGGCGGGCGAGACGTTCTCCCCTCCGGTCACGATCACATCGTCGCGACGGCCCTCGACCCAGAGGAAGCCCTCGTCGTCGATGCGGCCGCTGTCGCCGGTGTGCAGCCAGCCATCCGCGTCGAGCGCGGCGGGCGCCACCGTCGGGCCCTGCACCAGGATCTCGCCGTCGGCGATCCGCACTCGGGTGGTCAGCAGCGGCCGGCCCGCCGAGCCGAGCTTGCGCGCGGCCTGCTCGGGAGCGAGCGTGGTCACCTGCGAGGCTGCCTCAGTCAGCCCGTAGGTCTGGACGACCGTCGCACCGAGGCCCGTCGCTTCCTCCAGCATCTCCTCCGGGACGGGCCCCCCGCCCACCAGGATCGCGCGCGGGCGCTCGATCGCGGCGCCCGCGTCGATCAGGCGGGTCAGCATCGTGGTCACCAGGGAGACAATGGTGACCTCGTCGCGCTCCAGCGCCTCGGCGACCCGGTCGAGGCCGAAGCCGTCGTGGACGATCGCCGTGGTTCCGTAGATCGCCGATCGCATCAGGATCGAGAGTCCCGAGACGTGGAAGAGGGGTACGCAGCAGAGCCAGCGGTCGGCCGGGTCCACGCCGAGGTTGAAGGCGGAGCCGACCGCGCTCCAGAGGTGGTTGCCGAAGGTGTGCTCGACCGCGCGCGCGGCGCCCGACGTGCCGCTGGTCAGGATCCGGGTGCAGGGGCGCTCCAGATCGAGCTCACCAAGCAGCGGCAGGTCGGCCTCGTGGCCGTCGAGGTCCTCGGGATCCTCGATCACCAATGCCGGGATCTGCGGACCCATGGCGCGACGGCGCTCCGCGCCGGCGAGCCGCGGGTCGAGCGGGAAGGCGATAGCGCCCAGCTTCATCAGGGCGTGCACGGCGATCGCGTATTCGGCGCCGGGCGCCATCGTAATCGCGACCACCGAGTCCCGGCGCACCCCCCTTGAGCCGAGCCGCCTCGCGGCGCCCAGCGCCTCGGCTTCGAGCTGCGCATAGGAGATCTTCGCCTCGGGCGTCGCGACGGCGACGCGGTCGGGGCAGGTCTCGGCTCTCTGGGCCAGCCAGTTGTCCAGCAGCATCTGTGCTCGACCAGGCATTGTGGCGGCTACGCGGCGAGGACGCGGCTGAGCGCCTGCGCGCGGCTCCGGCTGGCTATCGTTGCCGCGCCATGCCGATCCGCCACAAGGACGCGCCGCCGGAGGAGGAGCTGTACGCCCCGATCGAATGGAGAGGGGGCGGCGGCGAGTACGAGGACATCCTCTACGAGCGCGCGGAGAGCATCGCCAGGATCACGATCAACCGCCCCGAGGTCCGAAACGCCTTCCGGCCGCCGACCCTGCGCGAGCTGCGCGACGCCTTCACGCGCGCCCGCGACGACACCGGGGTCGCAACGATCATCCTCACCGGAGCGGGGACGGAGGCCTTCTGCTCGGGTGGAGACCAGCGGATCCGCGGCGACGACGGCTACATCGGCGACGACGAGGTGGCCTCGCAGGGTGTGGGCCGCCTTGACGTCGGCGAGCTGCATGTGCAGATCCGGCGCCTGCCGAAGCCCGTGGTGGCCGCGGTCGCGGGCTACGCGGTCGGGGGCGGGCACATCCTCCACCTTGTCTGCGACATCACGATCGCCGCCGACAACGCCGTGTTCGGCCAGACCGGCCCGCGCGTGGGCAGCTTCGACGGGGGCTTCGGCGCCAGCCTGCTGGCGCGCAACGTCGGTATCAAGAAGGCGAAGGAGTTCTGGTTCCTCTCCCGCCTCTACGACGCCGGCGAGGCCCTGGAGATGGGGCTCGTCAATGCGGTGGTGCCGCTCGACGAGCTGGAGCGCGAGACGATCGCCTGGTGCCGGGAGATGGCTCACCTCTCCCCCCTCTCCCTGCGCCTGCTGAAGTCGAGCTTCAACGCCGAGGAGGACGGCCTCACCGGCCTGCAGCAGCTCTCCCACGACGCGACCCTGCTCTTCTACATGACCGAGGAGGGCCAGGAGGGGCGCAACGCCTTCCAGGAGGGCCGAGCCCCGGACTTCTCCAAGTTCCCGAAACGGCCTTGACAAGGAGCCCAGCCCGTTCGCGTCTTCACCGGGCACCCCCGGACGCGAAGCCGAGGAGGTGCCGGCCGAGGTGAGCCCGCTGCGCATCTGGATCGTGGCATCGAGGCCCAGGACGCTTCCGGCCGCGATCGCACCCGTGCTGGTCGGCACCGCGGCCGTGGTCTACGACTACGGGGAGCTGCCCCGGTTCGGCGCCTTCCTCGCCGCGATGGTCGGGAGCGTCTTCCTGCAGATCGGCACCAACCTCGTCAACGACTACTCCGACGCCAAGCGGGGCGCCGACACGGTCGACCGGCTCGGGCCGGTTCGCGTCACCGCGGCCGGCCTGGTCGCGCCGCGAAGCGTGCTTGCCGCGACCTGGGTGGCCTTCGGCGTTGCGGTCGCGGCGGGCATCTACCTGACGATCGTGGCGGGGCCGGTGATGCTGGTGCTGGGCGCGATCTCGATCCTCGCCGGGGTGCTCTACACGGGCGGCCCGCGGCCCTATGGCTACGCGGGGCTGGGCGAGCCGTTCGTATTCGTCTTCTTCGGCCTGGTCGCGGTCAACGGCTCCTACTACGTGCAGGTCGAGGAGCTCTCGCTGCTCTCGCTCGGGCTATCGATCGTGATCGGCCTGCTGGCGACGGCGATCCTGGTCGTCAACAACGTCCGCGACATCGACACCGACCGCCGCGCGGGAAAGAACACGCTGGCGGTGCGGCTGGGTCGGGAACGGACGCGGCGGCTGTTCGTGGGGCTCCTGGCCGGCGCCTACATCGGACTGCCGCTCACCCTGCTCGCCGCCGATGGGGCCTGGTGGGCGCTGCTCGGGCTGCTCTCGATCCCGCTGGCGCGCCGGGCGGCGGAGCCCGTGCTGACGCGCACGGACGGGCCCTCCCTGAACGAGGCGCTGGCACGCACCGGCGCGCTGCTCGCCGTGTTCAGCCTGCTGGTCAGCGCCGGCCTGCTGATCGGAGCCTGAGCTTCGACCGTGCGGATCGAGGCCGTCGAGAGCCTTCCCTACTCGCTCCCCTTCCGGGAGCCCTACGTGACCGCCCGGGGGGAGCTGAGCGGGCGGGAGCTGCTGCTGGTGCGGATTCGGGGAGAGGGCCTTGAAGGCTGGGGTGAGACCGCCGCGCTGTCGCTTCGTGGTGGCGCGGGAGTCGCGGAGCTGGCCCGCGAGGTGGACCGGGTCTGTGCCCCGGCGCTGGCCGAGCGCGGCTTCGACCCGCAGCGGATCTGGTCGGCGCTGGCGCGCTGTCGCAGCCGCGGGGCCTCGGCGCCGGCGCTGGCGGCGGTGGACATCGCCCTGCACGACCTGGCGGGCAAGGCCGCGGGCGAGCCCGTCTGGCGCCTGCTGGGCGCCGAGAGACCGGTGCCGGTCATCTGCAACGCAACCCTGCCGGCCGGCAACCCCGCCACCCTCCGAGCCCTGATCGAGCCATGGCGGGCCGACGGCTTCACCACCTTCAAGCTCAAGCTCGGGCTGGCCGGCGACGTGGCCCAGGTGGCCGCCGTGCGCGAGACCCTGGGACTCGAGGGGCGAATCCGCGTCGACGCCAACGGGGCCTGGAGCGTCGAAGAAGCGGTCGAGCGGCTGCGAGCGATCGGCCGCCACACGATCGAGCTCGCCGAGGAGCCCGTCTCGGGCTTGCGTCAGCTGCGCGAGCTTCGATCCCGCACCCGCATCCCGCTCGCCGCCGACGAGAGCGTCTCGGGCGCTCGGGACGCTCGCGAGGCGGCCGAGACGGGCGCCTGCGAGCTGGCGACGGTGAAGCTGGCGAAGGTCGGCGGGATCAGCGAGGCGCTGGAGGTCGCCGCGGTGATCCCCGTATACCTCTCTAGCGCGCTGGAGGGCCCGGTCGGCATCGCCGCCGCAGCTCACGTCGCTCAGGCGCTGCCCACGGACTCTCCCGCGGCGGGGCTCGCCCACGGCCTGGCGACCGAGCGCCTGTTTTCGGAGTCGGTCGGCAGCGGCGTCCAGACGGCCGGTCCCAGCCTGCTCGTCGGCGAGCAACCGGGGCTGGGCGTGGAGATCGACGAGCAGGCGCTCTCGGCCCGGCTGCTCTAGCCGCCCCGCTCAATGCCCCCGCGCGGATCGAGCGGTTAGGCCTCGAGGAGCATCACAAGGGTGTCGGCCCGAACCCCGTCGTGCTCCATGGCTTCCGCGGCCGCATCGGACTGCATCGCCGCATTGAAGGCATCCATGTCGGGAACGTCGAGAACCAGTGCCGCGCGGGTCGGGTTCTCCGGGTCGAGGAACGTCTGGAAGCTGATGCCGAGGGGCCCGAAGACCTCATCGCGCTTCGGTGAGGCCAGCCAGCGCTCGCTGTCCTCGATCTCGTGGAATGCGACCACGGTTGCCACAGCCCTCCTCCTCTCGTCATACGTCGTCCGGGCCCGCGTCCGGCTGGCCCGGCGCACCGACCCTACTACCGCGGGTTGGACCGGGCAAGCCGGGACAGCGTCTCAGCGAAAGCGCCGGCACCAACAGCAGCCTCTCTTCACGTCATAGCCGCCTGGCCATCTCATCCGCGGGATTACTGATTTCTGCTTGCGGCCGTGCGCGAGCAGCACCACGGCAGGGGGCGCGAGTGGCGGTTGATCTACCGTTCGGGTGTGGACCCCACCAACCGCAACACGGCACTCGCGTCGGCGATGGTCGAGGAGCTGGCGCGTTGCGGCGTGCGGCGGGCCGCGGTCTCCCCCGGCTCGCGCTCGACGCCGCTGGCGGTGGCGCTGTGGCGGCAGCCCGCGATCGAGGTCGATGTGATCCTTGACGAGCGCAGCGCCGGGTTCTTCGCACTCGGCGCCGCGCTTGCGACCGGCGTCCCCGCCGTCGCGCTCTGCACCTCGGGGTCGGCCGCCACCCATCTCCACCCGGCGATCGTGGAGGCGGATGAGGCCTCGGTACCGCTGCTGGTCCTGACCGCCGACCGACCGCCTGAGCTGCGAGGGATCGGGGCGGGCCAGACGATCGACCAGCTGAAGCTCTACGGCGACGCCGTGCGCTGGTTCTGCGAGCTCGGCACCCAGGAGGCCGACGACGCCGGCCTGCTGCACTTCCGCTCCACCGCCTGCCGCGCCTACGCCTCTGCCGCGGGCGATCCGCGCCCCGGCCCGGTGCACCTCAACGTGCCCTGGCGCGAGCCGCTCGCACCGACGGCGGTCGAAGGCGACGTCACCGCGACCGACCCGCTCGCTCTGCGCGGCCGCGAGCAGCGCCCGTTGAACGCGGTCGCGAGCTCGTCGCGGCGCCCCGAGCAGGCGCTTGTCGCCGAGCTCGGAGAGCGGATCGCCGCTGCGCCGAGTGGGCTGATACTGGCCGGCCGCCAGCCCGACCTCTCGCTCCCGGGACCGGTGGCCGAGCTGGCCCGGGCGGCCGGCTACCCGGTCCTCGCCGAGCCCACGTCCCAGCTTCGCTGGGGGGCGGACAAGCCGGGTCTGCTGGTCAGCTCCTACGACCTGATCGCGCGCAGCCGGCCGGCGGCGCTCGAGCCCGAGCTGGTCGTTCGCTTCGGCGAGATGCCGACGAGCAAGGCGCTGCGGCAATGGGTTGCGTCCATTCCCGGCCTGCGACAGATCGTGATCGACCCGCTCGCGAGCTGGAAGGAGCCGAGCAGGAGCGCCGAGACGCTGCTGCGGGCCGACCCGCGAGCCGCCGCCGCGGAGCTCGCCTCGTGGCTGCGGACGTCGTCTGCGGCGGGCGCCGCCGAAGACTCCGGGGACGGATGGGCCTCGAGCTGGGCGGCCGCCGAGCGCGCGGCCGGCGGGGCCGTCGCCGAGGAGCTGGCGGGGCTGGACGAGCTCAGCGAGCCCGGAGTCTGGCCGGCACTCGCCTCCATGCTCTGCGACGGCGACCAGGTGCTGGCGGCGTCGAGCATGCCGGTGCGCGACATGGAGGCCTTTTTGCCGGCGGGGGACGCGATGGTCCGGTTCCTCTCCAACCGCGGGGCCAACGGCATCGACGGGCTGGTCTCGACCGCGGCTGGCGCGGCCGCCGCGGGCGGGCGCACCTGGGCCGTGCTCGGCGACCTCGCCCTGGCTCACGACATCGGTGGGCTCGCGGCCGCCCGCAGCATCCCCGGGCTGCGCCTGCTGGTGGTCGACAACTCCGGCGGGGGAATCTTCCACTTCCTGCCCCAGGCCGAGGCGATGCCCGCCGAGGAGTTCGAGGCGCTGATGGGGACGCCCAGCGGCCTGGACATCGCCGCGGCGGCCGAGCTGTATGGGCTCAGCGCAGAGGTCCCGCGGACCGCGGCCGAACTGGAGCGCGCCCTGGCCGGCGACACCCCGGTGGTGGTCGTCGCGACCGACCGCGCCCGCAACGTCGAGTTGCACCGCCGGCTCGCCGAGCTGGCCGCCGATGCCGCCTCGGCGGCGATCCCCGCGAGCTGAGCCTCACCCCGCGAGCAGAGGCAGCAGGGCCTCCAGCTTGATCTCGGTCTCGGCGAGCTCGGCCGCCGGGTCGGAGTCGGCGACGATTCCCGCTCCCGCGAACAGGTGCGCGCTGCGGTCGCGGAGCAGCGCCGCGCGCAGGGCGACGCAGAACTCGCCGTCCTCGGTCGCGTCCATCCAGCCGACGGGCGCCGCGTACCAGCCGCGGTCCATGCCCTCGATCTCGGCTATCAGCTCCAGCGCCCCCTCGCGGGGCTCGCCGCCCACCGCGGGGGTCGGGTGCAGCTCGCCGGCGAGCGCTATCGCCGAGCGCGACTCGGCCAGCTGCGCGCGCACCGCGGTGGCCAGGTGCTGGATGTTCGCGATCTGAACCAGCCGGGGCTCGGGCTCGGCCTGGGCCCAGACCGCATGGCGCCGCAGCGCGCGCTCGATCTGCCGCACCACGATCTCGTGCTCGGAGTTGTCCTTGGCGCTGGTCAGGAGCTGCTGGCCGAGGTGGTCGTCGACGGCCGGGTCGGCGCTCCGCCGGGTGGAGCCGGCGAGCGCCACGGTGGCCGCGACGGCGCCGCGACGGCGGATCAACAGCTCGGGGCTGGCGCCGATGAAGACGGCCTCCGGCGTGCCGCAGGCGAAGCAGAAGCACGACGGGAAGAGCTCGCGGAGCGCCCCGAACAAGGGCGCGGGGTCGTGAGCCGACGGTGAGGTGACCACAACCTCGCGAGCAAGCACCGCCTTCTGCAGGTGCCCCGAGCGAATCCGCGAGATCGCCGTGGCGACCAGCTCTTCGTAGCGCCCCGGAGCATGCGGCGCGCCGATCGACGTCCCGGCGATGGGGTCGGGGTCGAGCGGGCCGATCGCGCTTTGGCTCAGCGAGGCGAGACGCCGCCGGGCACCCTCCAGCGCCCGCTCCGCCGCCCCCTCGCCGTCCACGAGCGCGTTCAGGGTCAGATAGCAGCGGCCGTCGAAGCGCAACAGCGAAAGCTCGGGAAGGACCATCAGGGCGGGCGGCAGCGAGGACCATTGAGGCTCGCGCCCGCCGTCGGGCTCGAACGCGAAGCCGCCCGTCCAGACGGGACCGGCGCCGGCCGGGAGGCCGGCCGGCTCCACCAGCTCGGCGTCTCGGAGCAACGCCGTGCAATCGCGCTCGACGTCCCCGAACCGCCCGGCGCCGCGCGAGATCACCTCGCGAGCGCTGCCCAGCGCCGCCAGGGCGAAGCCCGAGTCATCGGGCTGCTCCCAACAGAACCAGCGGTCCGAGGCCATGCGCGAACCCAGCACGACGGCCGCGGGGTCCGCGGCGGCGATCTCAACGGTCGCGCTCGCGACCGTGCGCCGATCCCGAGCCGACGCGGGCTCAAGGGCCCGCTGCAGCGCGGCGATGGCCTCCGCGGTGTCGGCCGCGATCAAAGCGGCCTACGTCTCGGGCTTGGCGCGGGCGATCGCGACCTCGCCGGTACGCACCATCTCGATCAGCCCGTGGGGGCGGATCATGCGCTCGAACGCCTCGATCTTGTCGGCCGAGCCGGTCACCTCGATGGTGAGCGAGCGGCGGGAGACGTCGACGATCGTGGCGCGGAAGATCTCGGCGAACTGGATGATCTCGGCGCGGCTCTCGACCGGCGCGGAAACCTTGAACAGCGCCATCTCGCGGGCGATCGTCTCGCCCGGCTCCATGTCGCGGATCTTGATCACGTTGACCAGCTTGTGGAGCTGCTTGGTCACCTGATCGATCGGGTGGACGGCGCCGTCGAGTGTGAGGGTGACCCGCGAGATCGCCGGATCCTCGGTGGGGCCGACCGCGAGAGTGTCGATGTTGAAGCCCCGCCGGCTGAACAGACCGGCGATCCGGGCCAGCACGCCCGGGCGGTTCTCGACCAGAATCGAGAGCAGATGCTTGCGTCCGGTCAGGTGCCCCGAGGCGGCCTGTAGGTCTTCGAGCCTGATCAGGTCGGGAGTGCCGGCTTCCATCGTGGCCCCTATCCCACCATGTCCCGAGCGGCGGCACCGGCCGGGATCATCGGGTAGCAGTTCTCCTCCTTGGCGACCTTGACGTCGAGCAGCACGGGGCCTTCGGTGGCCAGCGCATCGCGCATCGCGCCCTCGACCTCGCCGGCCTCCTCGACCCGCATTCCGGTGGCGCCGAACGCATCGGCGAGCTTCACCCAGTCGGGGCTGGCACCCATCTCGACCGAGGAGTAGCGCCTGTCCCAGAAGAGCTCCTGCCACTGGCGGACCATGCCGAAGTAGCCGTTGTTCATGAGAAAGACCTTGACCGGGATCTCGTGGTGCACGGCGGTGGCGAGCTCCTGGCAGTTCATGATCAGGCTGCCGTCGCCGGCCAGGCAGACGACCGTCTGATCGGGGCACGCGACCTTGGCGCCGATCGCCGAAGGAAGCCCGAAGCCCATCGTCCCCAGCCCGCCGGAGTTGATCCAGCGGCGCGGCTCGGCGAAGTGGTAGTACTGGGCCGCCCACATCTGATGCTGGCCGACGTCCGAGGTGATGATCGCGTCGCCGTCCGTCGCCCTGTACATCGCCTCGACCATCGCCTGTGGCTTGATCTCGCCGGTCTCGGAGGGCTCGTAGCCGAGTGGGTACTCCTGCTGCCAGTCCCGCAGCCGCTTCCACCACTCTCCGAAGCGTGCCGGGTCGGCTTTCAGCGCCCTGTACTCCTTGGTCAGCTTCGGAAGCACCTGCTTGGCGTCGCCGACGATCGGGATGTGGGCCGGAACGTTCTTGGAGATCTCTGCCGGATCGACGTCGATGTGGACGAACTTGGCCCGCGGCGCGAACTCCGAGAGCTTGCCGGTGATGCGGTCGTCGAAGCGGGCGCCGACCGCGACGATCAGGTCGGCGTTGTCCATCGCGTAGTTGGCGGTGCGGGTGCCGTGCATGCCGAGCATCCCGAGCCACTGCTCGTGCGGCGCGGGGAAGGCCCCGAGGCCCATCAGCGTGCAGGTGACGGGGAACTCGTCGGAGAGGCAGAGCTCTCTGAGCTCGTCGGAGGCATCGGCGTTGATCACGCCGCCGCCGGCGTAGATCACCGGGCGAGTGGAGTTCGCGAGCGCCTTGGCGGCGATCCGGATCTGCTTGATGTTGCCCTCGGTGGAGGGCTTGTAGCCCGGCAGCTCGACGGGCTCGGTGGACGGCTCGTACTCGATATCGGCGCGCGAGAGGTCCTGGGGCACGTCGACCAGGACGGGGCCGGGGCGGCCGGTCGAGGCGATGTGGAAGGCCTCGTGGATGTACTCCGGGATCTGGCGCGGGTCGGTGACCATCATCGAGTGCTTGACGATCGGCAGGGTGATGCCGCTGACGTCGGCCTCCTGGAAGCCGTCGGTGCCGATCAGCTCGGTGCGCACCTGCCCGGTGATGAAGACGGTGGGCACCGAGTCCATGATCGCGTCGGCGATCGAGGTGACCAGGTTGGTCGCGCCGGGTCCGGAGGTCGCCATCGCCACACCGACCCGCCCCGAGGCCTTGGCGTAGCCCTCGGCAGCGTGGCCCGCGCCCTGCTCGTGCCGGACCTGGATATGGGTGAGGTCGGCGTCGTAGAGGGCGTCATAGGTGGGCAGGTTGGCACCGCCCGGGATGCCGAAGACGTGCTCGACCCCCTCGGCCTTGAGAGCCTCCATCAGTGCGTCAGCGGCGCGCATGAGCCGATGGTAGCGGCGAGAGGTCCCCGACCAGCCCGCCTCGGCGCGGTGCATCGAGGCCTGCGCCGCCTATTCGATGCGAATCGGCGCCCTCAGCAGCAGCGAAAGGCGCAGGTGAGCCTCAGGAGACCTCGGCCCGGCTGGCGCGGCCGGACTTCCAGCGGATGTGTGGATCGATCGCCGAGGCGATCACGCGGTCCTTGTGGCGCTCGATCGAATGGATCATCGACTCGACCAGCTCCTCGCCGAGCGTGGTCGGCTCGAGTCCCAGGTCGAGGAGCTTGGTGTGGATGGCGTTGTAGTAGTGCTCCTCGGCCTCGACCCGCGGATTCTCGACATGGTCGACGTGGACCTCGTACCCGAGGTGGCCCGCCGACTCACGGACCAGCTCGGCGAGCTCTGAAACCGAGAACTGCTCGGTGAACTGGTTGAAGACGCGGAAGTCGCCCGCGCCGGCGGGGTTCTCGACCGCCAGCTCGACGCACCGAAGGGTGTCCCGGATGTTGAGAAAGCCGCGCGTCTGGCCGCCCGCGCCGTAGATCGTCAACGGGTGGCCGATCACCGCCTGCACGCAGAAGCGGTTGAGCACGGTCCCGAAGACCTCGTCGTAGTCGAAGCGGGTGCAGAGGCGCTCGTCGCGCGCCGTTTCCTCGGTCCCGATCCCGTAGACGACTCCCTGGTTGAGGTCGGTGGCGCGAAGCCCCCAGATCCGGCAGGCGAAGTGGATGTTGTGCGAGTCGTGGACCTTGGAGAGGTGGTAGAGCGAACCCGGCATCTTCGGGAAGGGCAGCGTGTCCTTGCGGCCCTTGTGCTCGATCTCGATGTAGCCCTCCTCGATGTCGATGTTGGGGGTGCCGTACTCCCCCATCGTCCCGAGCTTGACCAGGTGCGCGTCGGGGACGTGATCGCGCATCGCGAACAGCAGGTTCAGCGTGCCGATCACGTTCGTGTACTGGGTCTCGACCGCCTGCTCACGGCTCGCCATCGAGTACGGCGCCGAGGGCTGCTCGCCGTAGTGGATGATCGCCTCGGGACGGGTCTCGACCACAACCTCCTCGAGAAAGTCGCCGTCCTCGATCGCCCCTTCATAGGAGCGGACGACGTCGCCCGAGACCTCGCGCCACGCCTCGATCCGCTCAGCGAGCGGGCGAATCGGGGTCAGCGAATCGGTGCCGTGCTGCTTGTGCCAGCGACGGCGAGAGAAGTTGTCGACGACGGCGACCTCGTGGCCGCGCTCCGAGAAGCGCATTGCGGTCGGCCAGCCGAGGTACCCGTCACCCCCGAGGATGAGGACGCGCATAATTGAACGCGGCAGGGTAGCAGCGCGACCCCCGGCACAACCGCACCCGCCAGCGGGGGCGGGCGGGGCTATTCTGGCCGCCGCCCTTGCCCGTGACGCCGATGATCGCATCCGTCTTCCCTCCCGAGTTGACCGCTTTGCGCGCGGCCGGCCTCGCCTTCGCGGTCTGCCTGATCGCCTTCGTGATCTGGCGCCGGCGAGAGCTCTCCAACGGCGCCGTGGTGCTGGGCATCCTCGGCGGCTTGGCCCTCGCGATCGTCTCGGGCACCGAGTTGGTCGACGCCGTGCTGGAGATCTTCGCCTTCGAGCGCGGCAACGGCGAGCGGATCCTCGGCCTGGCGGTGTTCGCGATCGCGATCCTGTTCCTGTTGGTGCTCCGGGCGCTGACCGTGAGCGCGCGGCAGGGCCAGCAGCTCTCAGCGCTGCTCGAGGGCCTCGCCTGGGAGGAGTTCAAGGGCGCCGGGCTCCCCAAGCTGTTTCGCGACCGGATCGCGGTGGTGATCCCCGCGTACAACGAGGCCGAGAACGTCGGCTCGGTGATCGAGCGGGTTCCCGCCGAGGTCTGCGGCATCGAGACCGCGATGCTCGTCGTCGACGACGGCTCCAGCGACGACACCAGCGACGCGGCAGCCCGCGCGGGGGCGGTGTCGGCGCGCCACGTGATCAACCGCGGCGGCGGCGCTGCTCTGCGGACCGGCTACCGCCTGATGTCGGAGTCGGGGGCGAAGATCGTGGTCACCCTCGACGCCGACGGCCAGCACCTGCCCAGCGAGATGGAGCGCCTGGTCAAGCCGATCCTCGACGGCGAGGTCGACATGGCTCACGGCTCCAGGGTGCTCGGCGAAGCAGAGCCCAACGCCCGCTCGCGCGAGCTCGGCATCGTCTTCTTCAATAAGGTCGTCTCCTTCATCACCCGCACGAAGGTCTCGGACTGCTCCAACGGATACCGCGCCGTTCGCACCACGGTGCTGCCCCAGCTGGTGCTGCGCCAGGAGCAGTTCCACACCTCGGAGTTCATGATCGAGGCGATCAAGCGGGGCATCCCCGCCAAGGAGGTCCCTGTGACGGTCGAGAAGAGGCTCTCGGGCCATTCCAAGAAGCCGGCCGTGGCCCGCTACGGGCTCGGCTTCACCAACGCGATCGTCCGCACCTGGCTGCGCTAGCTGCCGGTCGCCCCCGCTCAGAGCTGCGGATGCCGGACCTCGGCCGGATCCGGGAGGTAGAGGTCGGTGCCACAGCGCGGGCAGACCTGCACGTAGAGCTTGACGATGTTGTTGCAGGTGGGACAGCGGCGCTCGGGCTCGAGCTTCTCTGAGCGGAAGAGGATCACGGCGATCAGGCCGATCAGCGGCAGCACAGCGCCGACCATGAACCAGATCGCGAACGAGCTGCCCTTGCCGCGGCCGATGATCCCCGTGGCGAGCCCGAAGCCGAGCGCGATCAGCAGGTACTCGAAGCCCATATTCCGAGAGTAGCCCGCGGCGGATCGGGGCCGTTCGTCCCCGCCCGACGGGTGGACTAAAGTCGGTAGAAATCCGCGCCGACTCAACTCCCAGAGGGTCAGGAGGGCCTGAGTTCAGGATGGCCGACGTCGCCGAGATCAGCCGCAAGCGCAAGAAGCGCAAGCGTAAGCGCAAGCGAAAGAAGAAGAAGCACCGCAAGCAGCCGGCTGTGCAGCAGCCGGGCTCCGCGACCCCGGTCACCTATAGGCACGTGGTCGGCTACACCGATCCGGGCGACGGCCTGGTCCGCGAGACGGTCGCCTACCGCGACACGCCGCAGACGAGCCCCCCGATCCGCCCCCTGCCGACGCCTCAGAGCCCGCCCGCGCCCTCACCGCCGCAACCGATGGGCGTCTACTCGGGGCCCTTCGGGCGCGTGCAGGCCAAGCGACTGCTCGATCGGGCCGGCTTCGGCCCGCTGCCCGGCGAGGCGCTGAGCCTCTCAGGAGCGACCATGCAGGAGGCGGTCCGCTACCTGACGCGGAGCTCGGACGCCAATTGGCTGATCGGCCCAGCCCCCGTGGACGACGACGGCGACCCGATCGCCCCCGCCGACAACTACGGGCACGATCACCTCTGGTGGCTCGACCGAATGGTGCGCAGCACGCAGCCCCTGATCGAGCGCATGGCGCTGATCTTCCACGACTGGTTTGCGACCTCGAGAGAGGGGGTGGACCAGCAGCAGCAGATGATCGACCAGTCCAACCTGTTCCGCAGCGGCTGCTTCGGCTCCTTCCTCGATCTGACCGTGAACGTGACCAAGGACCCGGCGATGCTGCAGTGGCTGAACGGCAACGACAACCGGCGCCAGTCCCCAAACGAGAACTACTCGCGCGAGCTGATGGAGCTGTTCACCCTCGGGGCCGACCGGGGCGCCTACACCGAGGACGACATCCGCGAGGCGGCGCGAGCCCTGACAGGCTGGCGCAACGACTGGTCCCCGCTTCTCGGGGCCCATAACTTCCGCTTCGACCCCAACCGCCACGACAACGGCAACAAGACGATCTTCGGGCGCACGGGCAACTGGAACTGGGACGACGTTCCCCGGCTCTGCCTCGAGAACCCCCTGCACGCCAGCTTCTTCGTCGAGAAGCTCTGGAGCTACTTCATCCCGCAGGCGCCCTCGGCCGACACCCGCGACGCACTCGTCGCGCTCTACAGCTCGGGCGGCTACGCGATCCGGCCGGTGCTCGAGGCGATCCTCATGCATCCCGACTTCTATCTCGGGCCGCCGATGGTGAAGCCGCCGGTCGTCTTTTTGGCGAGCATGCTGCGCTCGCTGGGACGTGGCATCGACACCGACAACTGGTACTGGCTCTGCGATCTGGCGGGCCAGCAGCTCTTCCGGCCCCCCAACGTCTCGGGCTGGGACGACGAACGCTGGCTCGACACATCGCGCATGCGCGCCCGCTGGATCATGGTCACCTACGCGCTCGACGAGGCGGCCTTCAACCCCTGGGGTGGCACGCCGTATGACCCCGACGAGGCCGCCGATCCGGCGCTCGACAAGGCACTCGCCCTCTGGGACTACCCGCCGATCCGGGTCGAGCAGCACGACGAGCTGCGCAGCTTCTCCCAGAACGCCTTCCCCGTCTCGCTGGCGAACTGGCAGCGGAGCCCCTACCGCGCGATGCGCCAGAACGCCCTGCAACACCTGCTCGCGATCTCCCCCGACCTGCTGCTCGCCTAAGCCAGGAGCCCGACGATGGCCGCCCACAACTGCTGCTCCAACTACACCCGATCGCAGTTGATGCGTGCCGCGGCGGCCGAGGCCGGCAAGGGCCTGCCGGCGATCGAGGCGGGCATGCCCGTGCCCGCCGGCACCGGGCTCTCGCGCCGCACCTTCCTCTCGCGCAGCGCCGGGCTGGCGCTGGCCGTCTTCGGTGCCAGCAAGATCCCGCTGGCGGCCTTCGAGGAGGGGATCGCCAACGCGGCGACCAACGGCAACGTGCTCGTCTCGATCTTCTTCGACGGCGGCATCGACTCGATGAGCCTGCTGGCGCCGACCGGGCACCCCGAGTACGCCGGCCTGCGCCCCAGCCTCGCCCTCGGCCCCGCCGAGGGCACCGCCTTCAGCGAGGACCCGACGCTGCGCTGGCATCCCGCCGCGACGCCGCTCGCAGCTCTGCACGCCGAGGGCAAGGTCTCGACCTTCCCGGCGATCGGCTACACGGGCCCGAACCAGTCGCACTTCACCTCACGGCACTACTACGAGATCGGCGAGACCTACGTCGGCTCGCGCACCGGGTGGCTGGGGCGCTATATCGACCGCACGGGCAGCGAGGACAACCCCCTGCAGGGCCTCTCGCTCGACGGCACGCTCTCGCCGATGCTCGCCACGGCGACGATGCCCGTGGCCGCCGTCGACGACCCGACCGACTTCGACATGTGGACCAATCAGGTCAGCGACCCGGTGATCGCGCCGATGTACGACGCCTTCGGCAACTTCGGCAGTTTCGCGTCCGACTCCCCGCCCATGGGACAGGTGCGTCGCGCCACCGCTCAGACCGCCGAGTTGCGTGAGCAGCTCGCCTCGTTCGGCGGCTTCACCAGCCCGGTCACCTACCCCAACACCAACTTCGCCCGCAAGCTCGCGGGGCTGGCGGCGCTGATCGACGCCGGCCTGCCGCTGAGCTGCGTCACCGTCTCGGCGCCGGGCGGCTATGACACCCATTCCGATCAGGCCAACTCGTTCTCCAACAACCTCGGCAGGACCTGTGACGCGATCCTCGCCTTCCAGAGGGATCTGGAGGCTCGCGGGCTCGACGACCGGGTGCTGATGGAGGCGTGGAGCGAATTCGGCCGACGCCCGGACGAGAACGGCTCCGCCGGCACGGATCACGGCGCCGCGGGATGCGCCTTCGTGATCGGCAGCCGGGCCGTGGGCACCATGGTCGATCAGTTCCCGGGGCTGGCCAGCCTCGACCAGAACGACAACCTGCTCTGGACCTCGGACTTCCGCGGGATGTATTGCTCGCTGCTCGAGCAGTGGCTGCAGGAGGACCCCGCCGGGCTGATACCCGGGGAGGCCGGCTTCCCCCGCTACAACCTGGTCACGCCGTGATCCGGGCCGCCCTGGGCACGACGGCGGCAATGGCGGCGACCGCACTGATCGCCGCCGGGGGCAGCGGCGGGCCCGCGGGGCCTTCCTACGCAAGCGCCGAGGCCTGCGTTCCGGTTCAGCACTCGAAGAAGGTGGTGAAGCGAAAGAGGGTGCGGCGCAAGGGGAAGCTGGTCAGGGTCAAAGGCAAGAAGGTGCGGCGCAAGGGAAAGCTGGTCACGGTCAAGCGCAAGAAGATCGTCCGCTGGACCACCTGCGAGCCGCCGCCCCCGACCCCCTGCCCCGAGCTCTCGAGCACGCTGGGCGTGACGGCGCGCGACTCCGGTGGCCTGCCGCGCTACACGTTGTCTCGCCCCTGCGTCACCGCAGGCAGCGTCAGCATCGAGCTCAACAACCAGGGAGAGGACCCCCATCACGTCTTCCTGCGCCCGCTGGGGACGAGCGAGAGCGACCCGGCGGTGAAGCGGCTCCCGGATACCTCGCCTTTCGAGGTGCCCCCGGGCATGCAGGCATCGGACACCTTCAGCCTCGCCCCCGGCACCTGGTACCTGTGGTGTGACCTGCTGCTGCACGAACAGCAGGGCATGAGCGCGACGCTCGAGGTCCGCTAGCCCCAGCTCCTCTCCCGCATGCGATCGGGCCCTCCGGGAATATGGATTCCCCGCGGAGATCCGCCCCTCAGCCCTGCATGGGTCAGTCGGGGCGCGGGGCCGCCGCTCCAACAGGGCGATGACTGCCGCCGGCTTCGTATTGCTCCTCGCGCAGCAGGTGGGGATGCCCGATCGAGCCGACCTCGGAGAGATCCCGCGAGAACGGCAGGCTGACCGTCCAGTCGATCACGGCGCGAAGCTTGCGGAACATCCCGGGGATCTGGCTGAGGTGGTAGGTGCGCGCCATCCACCAAGCCGGGAAGCCCGAGAAGGTGCGCCGCCCGATCCGCCCCACGGCCTTGTAGCGGCCGAGGTTGACGAAGGCGCTGCTTCCCGAGTAGCGATAGCGAACGGGCGAATCGCCCGCGAGGGCGCCGGCCACGTTGGTCGCCGCGACGTGCGCCTGCCTGATGCCGTGCTGTGCGGTCGGCGGCGCCAGACCTCCGTCGGGGTCGGGCACGGCGGCGCAATCGCCGATCGCCCAGACCCCGTCGAGGCCTTGGACCCGCAGGTGATCATCGACCCTGACGCGACCGCGCTCGTCGAGCGGCATCGCGAGGTTGGCCAGGCTCGGGTGCGGTCTGACGCCGGCGGTCCAGACCACGGTCCTGGTCGGCACCACCTCGCCGGTCGAGAGCCGCACGCTCTCGGCCTCGACCGAGTCGAGCGTCGTGCCCAGCCTGACCTCGATGCCGCGCCCGCGCAGCTCGCTGACGGCGTAGTCGGCCAGCTTCTCGTCGATCTCCGGAAGCACCCGGTCGGCGGCTTCAACCAGGAGCCAGCGCATCCCCTGCAGGCGGGCGCGCGGGTAGCTCTCCAGCGCGTCGGCCGCGAAGTCCTGGAGCTCGGCGACCGCCTCGAGCCCCGCGTAGCCGCCGCCGACGAAGACGTAGCTGAGCAGCTGCTCGCGCCGGGCGGGGTCCTCGCTCGCGTTGGCCATCTCAAGCGTCTCGATCACGTGGTTGCGAAGCCAGATGGCATCGGCGAGGCTCTTGAAGCCGATCGCGTGCTCGTCGAGACCGGGCACCGGCACGGTGCGCGATACCGAGCCGACCGCAAGCACGAGCTGGTCGTAGCGCAGCTCCTCGGCCTCTCCGTCATGGTCGCGCAGCACCACGGTCCGGGCCGCCGGGTCATGGCCGACGACGGCGCCGAGCCGCAGATCGGTGCGCTTCAGCACCTCGCGCAACGGGGTGACCACGTGCCTGGGCTCGAGCATCCCCGCCGCGGCCTCGGGCAGGAACGGCGTGTAGAGGATGAAGTTGACGTCGTTGACCAGCGACAGCCGAGCCGACTGATTGGGCAGCAGGCGCTCGAGATCACGCGCGCAGGTCATCCCCGCGAAGCCTCCGCCCGCGATCACGACCTCGTGAGCCATCAGCCCAGGCGCTCCCGGATCAGTCGCTGGACCTCGCCACCGTCAGCGCGTCCCTGGGTCTCCTTCATCACGCGGCCCATGATGCGGCCCGCGGCCTTGGCGTTGCCGCCCCGGATCGCCTCGGCCGCTTCGGGCTCGGCCGCGATCGCGGCCTCGACGATGCCCGCCAGCTCGCCCTCGTCCGAGATCTGCCCCAAGCCTTCAGCCTCGACGATCTCGGCCGGGTCGCCACCCTCGGCGACGAGCCTCGCCAGCACCCGCTTGCCCGATCCGTGCGAGATCGTGCGCGACTCGACCAGGCCCGCCAGCGAGGCGACGGCCTCCGGGGTGGCCCGCGAGGCAGTCGGATCATCCTCGCCCGCTCCCTCCTCGCGCAGCGCCGCGACGAGCTCGCCCGTCACCCAGTTCGCGATCGCGGTCGCCGAGGCGCCGTCACCTGCTGCCGCCAGGGCGCGCTCGAAGAACTCGCCGTAGGGCGCCTGGAAGGCCAGCATCGAGGCGGCATCCTCGGATAGCCCCACCTCCTCCACCAGCCGCTCGCGCCGGGCGGCCGGAAGCTCGGGCAATGCCTCGCGCGCCTCGGCGACCATCGCCTCGGTGGGCGCGACCGGGACAAGGTCGGGCTCGGGGAAGTAGCGGTAGTCGTGCGCGTACTCCTTGGAGCGAAGCGGTGTCAGGGAGCCGTCCTCGGGGTGGTAGTGCAGGGTCTCCTGCTCGACCTCCTGGCCGGAACCGAGCAGGGCGCGCTGGCGCTCCAGCTCGGCCTCGATGCCGCGCTCGAGGAAGCGGAAGCTGTTCATGTTCTTGAGCTCGGCCTTGACGCCCAGCTCGTCGCTGCCGGCGGGACGCAGCGAGATGTTGCCGTCCACCCGCAGGCTGCCCTCCTCCATGTTCACGTCCGAGACCCCCAGCTGGCGCAGCGTCGCGCGCAGCAGCTGGGCCCACTCGCGAGCCTGCGCGGCGCTGCGGATGTCGGGCTCGGTGACGATCTCGACCAGCGGGGTGCCGCCGCGGTTGAAGTCGACCAGCGAGGCACCCGAGCCGTGGATGCGGCCGGAGTCGCCGACGTGGATCAGCTTGGCGGCGTCCTCCTCGAGATGGACCCGGGTGATGCCGACGCCGGCCAGCTCGCCGCCGACGGCGAGCGGCAGGTCGAACTGGCTGATCTGGTAGCCCTTGGGCAGATCGGGATAGAAGTAGTTCTTGCGCGCGAACTCGGAGCGGGGCGCGACCTCGCAGCCGAGCGCTGCGGCGATCATCAGCCCGTAGCGGATCGCCTGCTCGTTGATCGTGGGCAGCGTGCCCGGGTGCCCCAGGCAGACGGGGCAGGTGTGCGCGTTCGGCTCGTCGCCGAAGCTGAGCTCGCAGGCGCAGAACATCTTCGTCCGGGTCGAGAGCTGCACGTGGATCTCCAGCCCGATCACGGACTCGTAGGCGGCGCTCACAGGCCCAGCCTCTCCACCTGGGCCTCGTCCATCCCGAAGTAGTGGCCGACCTCGTGCAGCACGGTGCGGATCACCTCGGCGCGGTCGGGATGCGTGTCGCGGAAGATCACGATCCGTTGCAGCCCCCCGGAGGGATCGTAGATGCCCATCAGGTGCTCGCTCGGGTGGCGGTCCTCGACGATCACGGCGACGTCGGTGAGCTGCTCGCCGATCTCGGGGGGCAGCATCTCCAGGGCGTCCTGCACCGCCTCCACGCACTCCCGGTCGCTGAGCGGCGGATCGCTCACCGGGCGGCTCCACCGACGCCCGGTGGCCGGCCGTCGAAGCCAATCGCGCGCTCCAGCGCATGGGCGACGTCGAGCAGCCCGTTCTCGCTGTACGCGGGCCCGGCGATCTGGAAGCCGACGGGAAGCTCTGGGCCGCCGCCATCGGGTTTCGCGAGGCCGGCCGGAATCGAGATCGCCGGTATGCCGGCCAGCGGCATCGGCACCGTGCAGTAGTCGCACATGTACATCGAGAGCGGATCGTCGGTGCGTGCGCCCAGCTCGAAGGCGACGCTGGGCGAGGTGGGCGTGACCACGTAGTCGAAGCGCTCGAACGCCGTCGCGAAGTCCTCGGTGATCTTCGTCCGCACGCGCTGCGCGCGGCCGTAGTACGCGTCGTAATAGCCCGAGGAGAGCGCGTAGGTGCCGAGCATGATGCGTCGCTTGACCTCGGCGCCGAAGCCGTCGTGCCGGGTCCGCTCATACATCTCGGTCAGGTCCGCTGAATCGGTGCGCAGGCCGAAGCGGACCCCGTCGTAGCGGGCCAGGTTCGAGGACGCCTCGGCGGGGGCCAGCACGTAGTAGGCGGAGATCCCGTGAGCGGCGTGCGGCAGCTCAGTCTCGGAGATCTCTCCGCCCAGCTGCTCGATCAGGGCGACGGTGCGCTCGAAGGTCTCGCCCACCCCAAGCTCGATCCCCTCGGCGTCGCCGGCAAGCTCGCGCGGGATGCCGAAGCTGAGCCCCTTGAGGTCCTCGCGGGACGGCAGCTCGACGCCCCCCTCGATACCCGTCGCGGTCGAGTCGCAGGGGTCGCGGCCCTCCATCGCGCGCAGCAGCAGCGCCGCGTCGGTGACGTCGCGCGTCAGGGGGCCGCACTGGTCGAGCGAGGACGCGAAGGCGATCTGTCCGTATCGCGAGATCGCGCCGTAGGTCGGCTTCAGCCCGACGATCCCGCAGAGCGAGGCCGGTTGGCGGATCGAGCCGCCGGTGTCGGTGCCGATCGCGCACGGAGCGAGCCTGCCGGCGACCGCCGCCGCCGAGCCGCCCGAGGAGCCTCCCGGCACGCGCGAGGTGTCCCACGGGTTGCGGACCGGGCCGTAGCCCGAGTTCTCGTTGGAGGAGCCCATCGCGAACTCGTCCATGTTGGTCTTGCCCAGCACCCCCGCGCCGGCGGCCCGCAGCTTGCGCACCGCGGTCGCCGTGTAGGGAGGCACGTAGCCCTCGAGGATCCGCGAGCCCGCTGTGGTCTCGACGCCCTCGGTGCAGAAGATGTCCTTGACCGCGACAGGGATCCCGGCCAGGCCGCCGTCGCCGCTCGCCTCGGTGCCCGCCGGCGGGCGGGCCTCGGGATCGCCGTCCTCAGTCCACAGGTAGGCGTTCAGCGCGTCGGACCCGGCCGCCTCGCGGTAGGCCTCCAGGTACTCCCCCCGAGCCAGCTCGCCGGATCGGATCTGCTCGGCCGCCTCAGCGACCGTCAGCTCGAGCAGCTCGCTCACCCGACTAGGCCTGTGGCGAGGGCACGCGGAAGGCGCCGTCGGCGGGGTCCGGCGCGAGCTCGACCATCGTCTCGCGCGGCCAGCTCGGACGCGGCTGATCGGGGCGCAGCACGTTCTCGAGTTCGATCACGTGCGAGGTCGGCTCGACGTCATCGAGATCCAGCGCTGCGATGCGCTCAACGTGGTCGAGGATGCCGCTGAGCTCGGAGGACATCCTCTCGACCTCCTCGTCGGTCAGCCGCAGCCTCGCCAGCCGCGCGACGTGCAGAACCTGCTCACGGTCGATCATCGGCGTGATTCTAGGCGCCGCCCCGATCGGGACTAGGATCGCGGCACGATGAGGGCCGAGAAGTCCGAGCGCTTCATCCGCCTCAGCCTGATGCTGATGGCCGGCGGCTTTGCGCTGGTCGGCTTCTTCTTCATCGCCTGGCCCGACGGGACGCTCGCCCGGGTGACCGAGCTCGGCGAGCATTTCGGCGACTTCGCCCCGGCGCCCGAGACCGACGAGCGGCTGTGGCTCTCCCTCGGCTTCGCCTACATGGTCGTGATCACCTTCCTGGCGCTGATCACCGCCTCGGACGTGGTCCGCTACCGCCCGATGCTGCTGGCGCTTGCGGCCGGCAAGGCCGCCTCGTCGCTCAGCTCTCTGGTCTTCTTCGCCCAGGACGACGTCTTCGCGTATCTGCTGAACGGCATCGTCGACGGCTCGCTGGTGGGCGCGGCGCTGCTGCTCTACGTGCTCGCAGGCCGTGTCGGCGAGCCGGCCGCCCCTGGTTGAAGGCGCTCGCCGGGGCTCGGGGCCGCCGAGCAGCGAACGCTGCGCACGCTTGCCGAGGCGATCATCCCGGCCGGCCACGGCCTGCCCGCGCCGGAGAGCCGGGTGGCGATTGCCGAGCCGGTCTCGGTATTCCTCTCGCAGCTCCCGCCCCGCACCGCAGGGCTGGTTCGCTGGGGCCTGAGGGCGTTCGAGTGGACCCCCTTCCCGCGGCGCTTCAGCCGGCTGGGCGTCGAGGCGCGCACGGCGCGGATGCAGAGAATGGAGCGCTCGCGGTTCGGCCCCATCCGCGAGCTCATGGTCCTGGGCAAGCTGCTCGCCATGCTCGGCTACGCGCGCGACCCGCGGGTCAGCGCGGCCGTCGGCTGCGAGGCCAGCTGCGCCGTGCGCGAGGGCACGCCTGCGCCCCAGGCGGGTGGGCTCGGCGATCTCGAGCCGCTTGACGAGGGCGAGGATTGCGACGTCGCGATCGTCGGCTCGGGGGCGGGCGGGGCGGTCGCGGCCGCGACGCTGGCCGAGGCCGGGCTCGACGTACTGGTGCTGGAGTCGGGGCCGTACGTGACCCACGAGGACTATCCCTCCGACCCGCTGGAGGGCCTGCCGCTCATGTACCGCGACGGCGGGCTGACGATCGCCCGGGGGCGCCCGCCGATCGGGGTCCCCGTCGGCAGAACCGTCGGAGGAACCACCGTGGTCAACTCCGGAACCTGCTTCCGCGCGCCAGCCGAGGTGCTGGCCGAGTGGCGCGAGAACGCGGGCATCGCCTGGGCCACGGACCTTGGGCCCGCCTACGCCGCCGCCGAGGAGATGCTGTCCGTCGCCCCGGTGGACCCCGAGCGCATGGGCCGAAATGGGCAGCTCTGCATGGAGGGCGCCGCCGCTCTCGGCGCCAGCGGCGGCCCGATCGCGCGCAACGCCGGGGCCTGCGTGCAGTGCAGCGCCTGCCCCCTCGGTTGCCCGATCGAGGCCAAGCGCGCGGCCCACGTCTCCTACCTGCCGCGCGCCGTCGCCGCGGGCGCGCGCGTGCGGGCCGGGGTCAGGGTCGAAAGCGTCACCGTCGAGCGGGGCCGCGCCACCGGGCTCCGGGCGAGCGCCGGCCTCCCCACCACCGCCGCCGCCGAGCAGGCCGCGCCGCCGGGGCGAGACGGTCACGGCAGGCCCTGGAGCGTGCGCGCCAGGTCCGTGATCAGCGCCGCGGGCGCCTTCGGCACGCCCGAGCTGCTGCTGCGCTCAGGGCTCGGACAGCCGCACCTCGGCCGCCACCTCCACATCCACCCGGCGGCCTGGATCGGCGCCCGCTACCCCGAGGAGGTGCGCGGCTGGGAGGGGGTGATGCAGAGCTACTACGTGGACGAGTGGCAGCAGCAGGGAATCCTGCTCGAGGCGACCTTCACGCCGCTCTCCTTCGGGGCGCAGTGGCTGCCCGGCGTCGGCGCGGCCCTCGCCGACCGGGTCAGCCACTTCGGCAACATCGGCTCGATCGGCGTCCACCTGCACGACCGCTCCGAGGGCCGGGTCCGGCTGTCGGGCCGCGGCGAGCTGCGCCTCGGCTACAGCCTCAGCGTCGAGGAGGCGCGCAAGATCCAGTTCGGGATCGCGCGGGCGGCCGAGATCCACTTCGCCGCCGGCGCCACCGAGGTCTACCCCAACGTGGGAGCCTGCCCGCTGATCGAGCGCGGCCGCCTGCCCGAGTTCGAGTCGATGCGGCTGAGGCCGGCCGACCTCCGCCTCGAGGCCTTCCACCCGATGTCCACGGCGCGCATGGGCTCGGAGCCGGCGACAAGCGTCACCGACCCGGCGGGCGAGGTCCACGGCACGAGGGGCCTCTATGTCGCCGATGCGAGCCTGCTGCCATCGTCGGTCGGCGTCAACCCGATGATGACGATCATCGCCTGCGCCTCCCGAGTGGCCGAGGGAGTCGCGGGACGGCTGCTGGGCGAGCGCCGGCCCGTCAGCGCCACCTGAGCGGGCCGCGGCGAGACACGCGGCCGCCCAGCGGGCGGCCGCGCGCTCAGCCCCGGAGCGCCCCGCCTAGCCGCTGAGTCGCTGGCCCTGCTCCGAGAAGGAGGTTCCCTCCTCCTGCATGCCCAGGTACCCGCCGACCGTGATGCCCGCCGTCGCGAGCAGCCCGAGGTAGAGGCCGATCTCGCGATCGACGCTGCCCTCTCCTGGCGGGTTGATGAAGCGGTAGAGCACGAACAGGAAGGCCAGGCCGCCGATTCCACAGGTGAGCGCGCTGGCGGCGACCGGCAGGCTCACGGAAGCTCCCGAGAGAGTGATCCCGGCGAAAGCTATCGCGACGACCACCGCCAGGAAGAGGATCAAATCGGTGAAATCGAACGCCTCCCAGGCGTTGACCGTGGTGTTCACGTCCTCCGGCCCGGCCACGCCCAGTTGCTCAGCCGCCTGCTGGGCCTGCTTGATCAGGTCGTCGGCGACGCCGCCGGCGCCATACCAGGCGAGGAACATGAAGAGGAAAAGAAGAACTCCGCTGGCGCCTGCGATCAGTGCGCCCCGATTCTCGATATCCATTGCACTCCTTCCGAGGGTGGCCACACGCCACCCTAGCGACGAAGCCGGTCGCCGGGACGGCTGGGCTCAGCCGGGTCCTCCGTCAGGCCGCCGGAGCCGCCGGCGGCGGCTCGGAGCGCATCGCCTGGTAGCTCCCGTAGACGATGCTGCCGGCGCCGAGGATGCCGACCCAGAGCCCGAACTCGATGTCGAGTCCGACATACGGGGGATTGACCGTCCGGTAGAGGATCAGCGCCAGCGCAACCCCGCCGATCGCCAGGGTCAGGAGGCTGCCCGGTATCGAGGGGTTGTCGTCCGGCCCGAAGATCGCGACACCCGCCCTTGCGACGGCGACGATGGAAGCGATCACGGCGACCATGTCGGTGATCTCGAATGCCTCCCAGGCGTTGCGCGTCAGCGCTTCCTGCGTGTTGACGTCGAAGCCGATCGCTCCACCGACGTCATCGACGATGTCGCCGACGGCGCCGGAGCCGAGATCGGCGCCGGGCAGCTTGTACCAAGTCAGGAACAGCGAGATGAACAACAGCACGCCGCCGGCGCCGGCGATCGCCGCGCCCAGCCGCGCCGACGGGTCGGCCGGCGCGGCTGCTGGTGGCGCGGGATCCAATCCCGACTACTTCCTCTTCGCCCCGGAGGAGGAGCGGCCGCCCGATTTCGAGCCTGACGAGCCGCTCGACTTGCGCTTCGAGCCTGACGAGGCCGACGAGCTCCGCTTGGCGGCCGTCGAGCGCCGTGCGGTGGTCGAGCCGGAGCCCGAGACCGCCTTGGTGCGCCGGCCGGGGACCGCCGCGAGAGGCTCGAAGCCCTCCTCGCGCAGCGCCATGATCGCGCCCGCGGCGAGGCCGATCGCCGCGGCGAGGCCGAGGAAGATGCCGTACTTGAGGTCCGCGCCCGGCGTCGGCTGGGCGAACAGGCGCCAGACGATCAGCGCCACGGCGAGCACCCCGAGGATGGCTGTGATCGAGCCGCGCCTCAGACCCCCGACGTTGAGCCGCCTGCCGGCCGCGGCCAGCAGCCACAGCCCGATGCCCGAGAGCCCGGCCGCAGCGATCAGGAAGCCGTCGAAGTCGGTGAGCGAGTCCCATCCGCTGGCATCGTCATCGACCTCGGGGACATTGAGCTCGATCGAGCCCGTGTCGATTCCCGGTACCTCGGGCAAACCGACGTTGGCGGTGTCGCCTCCGAAGCCGAGCCCGTACCACGGCAGGAACATGCAGATGATCAGGGCGAGGCCGGCCATGCCGGCGATCCATTCACCCTGTCGAAGCCTCGAGAAATCCAATTCTGCCTCCGTCTATCGGTTTCCGACCGCGCTCGTCGCGCCCGGCGAGCCTGTGCGGCCGGGATTCAAGCACGGCCGGCGCTTCGCTTCAGCCCGCCTTGCCGCCGCCGGCCGCCGCTCGGTCGCGCGCGGCCTGAACCGTGTTGGCAAGAAGCATCGCGATCGTCATCGGCCCCACCCCGCCCGGCACCGGTGTGATCGCCCCCGCGACCTCGCGGGCGGCATCGAAATCGACGTCCCCGGTCAGCCCCTCGTCGGTGCGGTTGGTACCGACATCGATCACCGTCGCGCCCGGCCGGATCATCTCGGCCCGCACCAGCGCCGGCCTGCCGACCGCGGCGACCAGGATCTCGGCCCGGCGGCAGACCTCGCCCAGGTCGGCGGTCCGGCTGTGGCAGATGGTCACCGTCGCGTCGGCTCCGAGCAGCAGGCTGGCCAGGGGCCGCCCGACGAGGTTCGAGCGGCCCACGATCACGGCCTCCTTGCCCGAGGGATCGACTCCGACGCTCGCCAGCAGCTCCATCACCCCCGCCGGTGTGCAGGGGACGAGGCCCGGCTCGCCCCTGGCGAGGCGACCGGCATTGGTCGCGGTCAGTCCGTCGACGTCCTTGGCGGGATCGAGCCCGGCGATCACCGCGTCGGGGTCGAGCTGCTCGGGCAGCGGCAGCTGCACGAGGATCCCATCGACCTCCTCGCTTTCGTTGAGGCTGCGGACGAGGCCCACCAGATCCTCCTGCGAGATCGAGCCGTCGGGCTCGTGGTGGAAGGAGCGGATGCCGACCTCCTCGGAGGAGCGGCGCTTGTTGCGCACGTACACGGCCGAGGCCGGATCGTCACCGACCAGCACGGTGGCCAGGCCCGGGGGGCGTCCCAGCTCCGCGGTCAGGGCCTCGACCTCGCCGGCCACACGCGCGCGCACCTCGGCCGCGACGGCCTTGCCGTCGATCACCGTGGCTCCCCCGGCCGCGGCGCTCATGTGCCGACCGCCTTCTTCAGGGGCGCGTAGTCGGCCATCAGCTTGCGCTCGGCGCCGTCGCCGGCGAACCTGACGACCAGCACCCCGCCCGGCTCGACCGCGGTCACCACGCCCTCTCCGAAGCTCGCGTGGATCACATCGTCGCCGGTGCCGAAGCCGCCTCCACCGGAGGGCCGCGGCGCGGTCCCGCGAAGGTTGACGCCGGAGGACATCCAGCCGGTGAGCGCCTGCTCGCTGGTGCCCTCGCGATCGACCAGCTCCTCGGGCAGCTCCGCGAGAAAGCGCGAGGGCGCGCCGATGGAGCGGTCACCGAAGACGCGCCGGCTGCGCGCGGAGGTGAGCCAGAGCCGCTCCCGCGCCCGGGTGATGCCCACGTAGCAGAGGCGGCGCTCCTCCTCCTCGTTGCCCTCCTCGATCGAACGCGAATGGGGGAAGACCCCCTCCTCGGCGCCGATCAGGAAGACCGCGTCGTACTCGAGCCCCTTGGCGTTGTGCAGAGTCATCAGCGTCACCTTCGCCTCGCCGCGCTCCAGGTCGTCGGAGTCGGTGTACAGCGAGATGGCCTGCAGGAACTCCTCGAGCGGCTCCAGCTCGGAGTCACCCTCGATGGCGCGGTTGGCGTCGAACTCGGCGGCGACCCCGACCAGCTCCTCGAGATTCTCGATCCGGCCCTCGGCCTCGATCGTGCGCTCGGCCCGCAGCGCATCGAGATAGCCGGAGCGCTCCAGCATCGCCTCCATCAGCTCAGCCACCGGGGCCGACTCGAACTCGGCCCGCAGCCCCTCGAGCATCTCGATGAAGCGGCCCACCGACTTGATCGCAGCCGCGCCGAGGCCCGGCACGGCCTCGGGCTCCAGCGCCGCCTCCCAGACCGTGCGGCCGAGGGTGTTGGCGTGGGCCAGGATGCGCCCCTGGCTGGTGTTGCCGATCCCGCGCCGCGGCGAGTTGATCACCCGCGAGAAGCTGACGGCGTCGGCGGGGTTGACCAGCAGGTTGAGATAGGCGACCGCGTCCTTGATCTCGGCGCGCTCGTAGAACTTGGTGCCCCCCACCACCTGGTAGGGGAGCTCGTAGCGCACGAGGATGTCCTCGAGCACCCGGCTCTGGGCGTTGGTCCGGTAGAAGACGGCGATCTGATCGCGGGAGAGGCCCTCGCCCACGAGCTCCTCGATCTCGCCGGCCACGAAGCGCGCCTCGGCGTGCTCGTCGTCGAGCTCGGCGACCACGATCCGCTCCCCCTCCCCGGCCTCGGTCCAGAGGTTCTTGTCGAGGTTGTGCTCGTTGTTGGAGATCACCGCGTTCGCGGCCGAGAGGATCGTCTGCGTGGAGCGGTAGTTCTGCTCGAGCTTGACCACCGTGGTCTCGGGGTGATCCTGCTCGAACTCGAGGATGTTGCGGACCTCGGCATTCCGGAACGAGTAGATCGACTGAGAGTCGTCCCCGACCACGGTCAGGTTCCCCCGGTCTGCGGCAAGCAGTGCCAGCAGCCGGTACTGCGCGCGGTTGGTGTCCTGGTACTCGTCCACCAGGATCCAGCGGAAGCGCTGCTGGTAGCGGAGGCGCACGTCCTCGAACAGCTCGAGCAGGTTGACGGCGCGCATCAGCAGGTCGTCGAAGTCCATGGCGTTGGCTTCGAGCATGCGGCGCTCGTAGAGGCGGTAGGCCTGCGCGACCAGCTCCTCGAACGGCGAGCCCTGCTGCTCGGCGAGGCTCTCGGCGTCGATCAGGGTGTTCTTGGCGTCCGAGATGCGCGCCTGCACGGCGCGGGGCGGATAGCGCTTGGTGTCGACCTCGAGGTCGACGAGGCAGCGCTTCAGCATCCGCAGCGAGTCGGCCTGGTCATAGATGGTGAAGCTGGGCTTGTATCCGAGGCGCTCGGCCTCGATTCGGAGCAGCCGCGCGCAGGCGGCGTGGAAGGTCATCACCCACATCCGCCGCTCGACTCCGCCGACAAGGGCGGCGACGCGCTCGCGCATCTCCTCGGCGGCCTTGTTCGTGAAGGTGATCGCGAGGATCTGGTCGGGGCGCGCCTGCCGTGTCGCCAGCAGCCAGGCGACGCGGTGGGTCAGTACCCGCGTCTTGCCCGAGCCCGCGCCGGCGAGCACCAGCAGGGGGCCCTCGCCGTGGGTAACCGCCTGGCGCTGGGGAGGGTTCAGCTCGGCCAGCAGCCCCTCCACGGGGTCGGCGCCGACCTCGGTCGGGGCTCCGGCCGAGACGCCGGCAAGCGCCTCGCGCGGCGCCTCGGCTCCGACTGTCTGCTCCCGGCCCGGCATCGACCGAGCATAGCCTTCGACCCGGCCCGTTTCGGGGCCGCGAACGCGAGCGCCGGACCCGGCCGCCTAACCGCCGAAGCAGGAGCCGAACAGACCCACCAACTGCTGCTCGTCCCCGCTCAGGTAGGCGGACTGCAGCTGCTCCTCGGAGGCCTGGTCGAGCGCCGTCTGCAGGCAGGAGACCACCTGCTCGGGTATCTGGCCGCCAGCCTGCGCGCTCGAGATCAGCGCCTCGCTGAAGGCCGCCTTGTCGAAGGTGACGAACTCGTCGAGCGAGTCGAGCTTCCACTGCCCGTCCTCCTTGAGCAGTGAGACGGCGATCGCCTGGCCGTCGAGATTGCTCCCCGTGAAGGCCACCTCGGCCGTGGCGGCATCGCCGTCGACCTCGATGCTCGAGACCTCGACCGTGTCCGCCGCCTTGTTCCCCCGGCCCGCGTCCTGCTGGCAGCTGCTGACGGCCGCCTCGCCTTCGGCGAACTCGGTCTGCTCGGTGAAGGCCTGGGTCTGGGCTTCGGTGCAGGCCTCGGCGGTGTCGGACGTGGCCGCCTGCTCGACCGCTTCGGTGATGTCAGTCTCGTCCTGGCTGGTGTCGTCACTGCCGCATGCCGTGGCCAGCAGGGCCACGGAGAGCAGGGCGATGATCGCGACGATGAGCTTGGGCACGGGTGGGGTCTCCCTTCAGGTCTGGACGAGCGGGCCGCGGCAGTCTATCCAGGCGCAGGGCGGCGGGCCACGGCGCCTCAACCCCCCGCCGAGGACGGCCCCTGCTTCGGCCGCAGCTCGGTGACGGCGCCGGGCCGAGACGACTCGCCCTCCGTGTCCGCGAGCCTGCGCTCGAGCTCGCCGATGCGGGCGGAGAGCTCCTTGATGGCGTCGGCGATCGGGTCGGGGAGGTGGATCCAGTCGGTGTCGGGTCCTTCGACCGGGCGACCCTCGACGCGAACCGGATGGCCGGGGTTGCCGACCACGGTGGTCTCGGGCGGCACGTCCTCGATCACGACGGTGTTGGCCCCCACCTTGGCGTTGCGCCCGACCGTGACCGGGCCGAGCAGCTTCGCCCCCGAGCCGACGGTGACGTCATCCTCCACGGTCGGATGGCGCTTGCCACGCGCGAAGCCGGTGCCGCCGAGGGTGACTCCCTGGTAGAGGGTGACGCGGTCGCCGATCTCGGTGGTCTCGCCGATCACCACCCCCGAGCCATGGTCGATGAAGAAGTCGGAGCCGATCGAGGCGGCCGGGTGGATCTCGACGCCCGTCACCGCCCGGCTGGTGTAGGCGAGAACCCGAGGGGCCAGCGGCACCCCCGCGTCCCACAGGGCGTGGGCGACCCGGTGCGTGAGCAGCGCCTGCACGCCGGCCCAGCCCGTGAGGATCTCCACTGTGCCGACGCCGCGAGCAGCCGGGTCGCGATCACGAGCCGCGGCCACGTCCGAGCCGATCTCGACGGCCACCCGCTTCAGCGTGCCCAGTCCCAGCATCGGCTGCAGACTATGACGGAGCGAAGAAGGGCAGCGACATGTAGCGCTCGCCGCTGTCGCAGACGATCGTCACGACCCGCTTGCCCGCCATCTCGGGGCGGTCGGCCACCTGCATCGCCGCGTGCGCCGCGGCTCCCGCCGAGATGCCCGCGAGGATGCCCTCCTCGCGCGCCATCGCTCGCGCCGTCTCGAGCGCCTCCTCATCGCTGACCGTGATGATCTCGTCGACCACCGAGCGGTCGAACACCTCGGGCACGAACCCGGCGCCGATCCCCTGGATCTTGTGCGGGCCCGGCCGGCCGCCGGACAGCACCGGGGAGCCGGCGGGCTCGACCGCGACCACCAGGGCCTCGGGGCGGCGCTCCTTCAGCACCTGGCCGACGCCGCTGATCGTGCCGCCTGTGCCGACACCGGCGACGAAGGCATCGATCTCGCCGTCGAGGTCGGCCCAGATCTCCTCGGCCGTGGTGCGGCGGTGTATCTCGGCGTTGGCGGGGTTGGAGAACTGCATCGGCATGTAGGCGCCGTGCTCGGCCACCAGCTCGCGCGCCAGCGCCACCGACTCGTCCATGCCCCCCATCGAGGGCGTCTCGTGCACCTCGGCGCCGAATGTCCGCAGCAGCGCGGATCGCTCCCTGCTCATGCCCTCGGGCAGCGTCAGGATGAGCCTGTAGTCCCTGGCCGCGCAGACGACGGCGAGCGCGATGCCGGTGTTGCCGCTGGTCGGCTCGACGATCACCGCTCCGGGACCGATCAGCCCGTCGCGCTCGGCGGCGTCGATCATCGCAACGCCGAGGCGGTCCTTGACCGAGCCTCCCGGGTTGAAGGCCTCGAGCTTGCCCACCACCTCGCCGCCGAGCTCCTGGGCGAGGCGGTTGAAGGCGACCAGCGGGGTGCCGCCCACCAGCGCGGAGGCCTCGCCGGCGATCCTGAGCGCGGCTCCGTGTCCGGGCGAACCTGCCATGGCATGAAACTACCAATTGTTGACCGGGTTTAACGAGATTGCTGCCACGCAGTCTGGGTTCGCGCCAGCCTACCCCCGGGCCGGGCGCCGGGGTCAACGACAACGGAACGATCGAGACCATTCGCGCCAACGTTCTCTGCCTGCAATAGGCCGTCGGGGACGGCGCGCGGCACAAGGCACCCGCCGTCTCTCCCCTGTCCGCCCCACCCCTCGATGGTGGAGGAGCACGCGCGAGGCAGTCGCGAGAGCTAGCGCTTCTTGCGCGTGCGCTTCAGCTTCACTTCCTCGACCGCGAGGCGGCCTCCCACCGGCGCCCGCGCCGCGAGGCAGGCGGCCAGCGCGAGCCGCTTCAGGGGGTGCCGTCGAGTGGTTCGCTGAGCGATGCCGGTGATCCGAGATGAAGCAGCGTCCCGATTCGTTGTGCCTGGTATCGCGGAACTACCGCGATCCCTGCCCGCATCTAGATGTGGTAGATGCCCGCGCCGCGCTCGGCGTCCTCGCGCTGGACGATGTCCGCGATCGTGGTCGAGCGGAAGGTCGAGCGCAGGGCCTCGACGCCGTCGGCCCAGATGCCTCCCGCCTCCTGGCCCTCCTGGCCCAGCACGCCGTCGAGCGCCTGCACGACCTCGAGCACGTCGATCTGCTCCGCGGGCCGCGCCAGCGTGTAGCCGCCCTTGGCGCCGCGGTGGCTGCTCAGGATGCCGGCGCGGCGCAGGGTCGAGAAGAGCTGCTCCAGGAACTGCACCGGGATCTCGCGGCGCTCGGCGACCTGGCCGATCGGGACGGGCTCGCTCCCGGAGCGCGCCAGCTCCGCCAGGGCCACCACCGCGTAACGTGACTTGGAGGTGACGGAGATCACGGCAACGAAATCTAGGGGAACGGGCGGCGTCGGCCCAGCCCGAGCGCCGGGCTCATGGCTGCGCCTGCTCGCCCCGCTGGCGATGATGGCCGCGATCTTCTACTTCTCGGCCCAGACCTTCGACGGAGCCCAGCTCGCCTGGTGGGAGGTGCTGGTTCGCAAGCTCGGACACGTGACCGGCTATGCGCTGCTCACGGTCGCCTGGGCCTGGGCCCTGGTCGGGCGCATGCGGCTGCCCTTGGCCTGGGCCGCGGGCCTCGCCTTCGCCTACGCGATCAGCGACGAGTACCACCAAACCCTCGTCGATGGCCGCGAGGGCACCCCCTTCGACGTTCTCATCGACTCGATCGGCATCGCGATCGCTGCATGGATCATGCATCGCAGCCGCCGGGGCTCGCCGATCAAGCCCCGTCGCGGGAGCGATCAGCCGCAGGGCGAGCGATTCGAAGGCGCGGGACGCGCGGCGAAGCGGGCCTGATCACCGCGTCCGTCAGGGGGTCGGCAGCGCGAGGGCCTGCGGGCGCCGGTATGCGGCGACCCTAGATCCAGCCTTGCTCGGTCGCCATCAGCACCGCTTGTGCCCTGTCCAGGGCGCCCAGCTTGCCGTAGACGTTGTGCAGGTGGCTGCGCACGGTGCTGGCGGAGAGACCCAGCTCTTGGGCGATCTGCTTGTAGACCTTGCCCTGGGCGAGACGGCGGAGGACTTCGAGCTCGCGTGCCGACAGCGGGCACGGTCCGCTCGCCCGGCGCTTGTTGCCCATGCCCTGTGGCAGCTCGTAGAGAACCTTGCGCACGCCGTCCTCGTCGAGTCCGCATGAGGTGCCCGCGACGAGCATCATCTCGAGGCTGACGGGCGAATCCTCTATGTAGGCCACGATCATGTCGGCCACCCGGATCACCGCTGCGGCGCCCTGGGCCTGCTCGGAATGGTGGCGCTCAACGGCCTCGGCGATGCGGGCATGCAGGCCCCAGCGCCGCGTCAATACGCCGCCGACCAGGGCGTGATCGATCCCGAGTGCTCGGCGCTCGGCAGCGAGGCGGTCATCGGGCGTGCCGCCGCGGCGGTCGAAGCGCTCCGCGTAGCCGGGATGCAGCCGGGCCAGCACGGGGCGGCCGATGTCGTGGAGCACGGCGGCCAGCGCCAGCTCGTCGCGCTCGGCGAAGCCGACCGTCTCCGCAAGGTGGTCGGAGGCGCGCTGAACGGACAATGCGTGCAGGCGGAAGCGGTCGGGCTCCAGTGCGAGCTTCCCGCTGCCGTTGAAGAGGGTGTAGCTGGGCGCCGAGCGCAGGATCGCCTCGACCGCACCGGGGCCGAGCCGCTCGACCGCGTCGGCGACGCTGCGGATTCGTCCCTCGCCGGGCAGTTGCCCGGCGGCACGAATCACCGCGCAGGTCAAGCCCACATCGGTCTCCGCCACCGCCGCGACCTCGTGCTGCGGTGAGCCGCGCGCGATCAGCTCGAGCGCGCGGTCGCGCGACTCGGCGAGCGTCGGTTGGCGCTCGGCCTCGTCGAAGGCGGCTGCGAGCACCCTGCCGCGCCCCTCGCTGCCTCTGAGAGTGGGATGAGACGCGCGCGTCGACGCAGCGGTCGCCATGGCCATTTCATCGGCACTCCCGCGTGATTTGTTTAGCGCCCGGAAGCGGCGCGCAACCGCTCCACCACACGCCCGATTCGCGCCAGCGAGCGTTGCTTGCCCAGCACCGCGAGCGACTCGAAGATGCCGGGCGAGACCGAGCCGCCGCTGATCGCCACGCGGATCGGCTGATATAGCTTCCCGGGCTTCACCCCGTGCCTTTTCAGTACAGGCGCCAGCGCCGCCTCGATGGGCTCCGGCTCGAAGGGATCGGCTTGCTGCAAGGCCTCCGCCGCGTCCTCCAGCAGGGCGAGCGCGTCGCCCTTCATCACCTTCTTGAACGCCCGCTCATCGGTCTCGGGCTCCTCCAGCAGGAACCCGATCAGGGGCCAGACCTCGTTCAGGGTCTGGGCCTTCTCCCTGACGATCTCGCAGGCGGCCCGCAGCTCGGCGTCCGGCTCGCGCCCGAGGTGGCGCGCCACGGCCTCCGTGTACTCGTCGAGCGGGAGCTCGCGCATGAAACGCCCGTTCAGCCAGCGCAGCTTCTGCTCGTCGAAGATCGCCGAGGCCCTGCCGACATCGCGCACGTCGAAGCGCTCGACCAGCTCCGCGGTGCTCATGATCGTGGTGTCGTCACTGGTGCCCCAGCCCAGCAGGGCCAGGTAATTGCGCACGGCGGCCGGCAGGTACCCCTGCCCCCGCAGCTCCTGAACGCTGGCCGCGCCGTGGCGCTTGGAGAGCTTGCGGCCATCGGGACCGTGAAGCAGCGGCAGATGGGCGTAACGCGGAGGGCTCTCCCCCAGCGCCTCGATCACGAGCAGCTGCTTGGGGGTGTTCGAGAGATGGTCGTCGCCGCGGATCACGTCGGTTATCCCCATGTCGAGGTCGTCCACGGCGACGGCGAAGTTGTAGAGGACACTGCCGTCGTCCCGGGCGATCACGAAGTCGTCTGCCACGGCGTTCGGGAAGCGCACCTCCCCGCGGATCAGGTCCGCCACGACGGTCTCGCCCTCGTCGGGCACCCGCAGCCGCACAGCGGCTCCCTCACCCTCGCCGGCCTCGCCGCGATATCCGCGGTTTCCGTGCTCGAGCTTCCAGGCACGGACGTCGTCAGCCGTCGAGGCGTCCCGGTAGGCCGCGCCCGAGTCCAGCAGCTGCTCGAGGCGCTCCGCGTGGCGGGGAGCGCGCTCGGCCTGGCTCACCGGCCCCTCGTCCCAGTCGAGCTCCAGCCAGCGCAGCGCGTCGAGGATCTGCTCGATGTTCTCCGCCGTCGAGCGCTCGCGATCGGTGTCCTCGATCCGCAGTGCCAGCGCGCCTCCCGCGTGGCGGGCCTGGAGCCAGTTGTACAGTGCCGTCCGCGCGCCGCCGATGTGCAGCGCCCCCGTCGGCGACGGGGCGAACCTGACCCTGACGGGATCCCTTGTATCCGAGCCATTCATGTTGATCGGCGCCCATGTTTCTACAGGTGGCGGACTGCTGAAGGTGGTCGGGCGCGCCGAGGACACCCGCTCAGACGTCGTGCAGATCTTCAATCAGAGCCCGCGGATGTGGCGGCCCACCCGGTACAGCGAGGAGGATTTCGCGGCGTTCCGGGAGGCGATGAACGCCTCCCGCCTGCAGGCGGTCATGATCCACATGATCTACCTGATCAATCCCGCGACCGCCGATCCCGAGATGCGCCGCAAATCGCTCGCCTCGCTGACCCACGCGCTGCGGGTCGGGGAGGGGATCGGGGCGATCGGGGTGATCGTGCACCCCGGAGCGCTCAAGGAGGACACCCGGGCCAACGCCCGCAAGCGCGCGATCGGGATGCTCAGGGAGGCGCTGGCCGAGACCGAGTCCTGCCCGATCGTCTTCGAGAACACGGCGGGCTCCAGGCAGCTGCTTGGCCTCGACTTCGACGAGACCGCCGAGCTGATCGAGAAGACGGGCGGGCCCCGGCGCACCGGGCTCTGCATCGATACCTGTCACCTGCACGCGACCGGCTACGACGTGCGCACGCCCGAGGGCGTGACGGAGCTGGCGGAGGAGATCGAGGCGAAGATCGGGATCGAGCAACTCCGCGCCATACACCTCAATGACTCACGCGACGCGAGGGGCTCCAACCGCGACCGCCACGCCGCGATCGGCAAGGGCGAGATCGGCCGCAAGGGATTCCGGGCGTTCCTGGGCGAACCCCGCTTTCAGGAGGTCCCGGCGGTGCTGGAGACGCCCGGACCCCAGGGCAAGGGCCCCGACCGCAAGGAGGTCCTGCTGACCCGCCGCCTTTGGCGCGAGGGCGTCCGGGCGAGAGCCGGCTAGATCGGGTCGAGCGCTCCCGGCCGGTGCAGCAGCTCGAGCTTGATCCCGTCGGGGTCGTGAAAGAAGACCGCGTAGTAGCCCGGCCGATAGTCGAACTCGCGCGGGCCGTCCTCGATCTCCGCGCCGCGCTCGCGCAGCCAGCGCGCCCGCTCGTCGACGATCTCGCGCGAAGGCACTCCGATACAGACATGGTGCAATCCGACCGCGTAGCGATCGACCGGCACGGGGTTGGCGTCGGACTGCTTCTCGCGAAGGCCGAGCGCGGCGACGCCCGTCCCCTCCACCGATAGATAGACGATCGTCTCGCCGCGCTCGCCGCGCACCTCGCGCAACCCCGTCCAGCCGATCGGCTCCAACAGCTCCCGATAGAAGGGCAGGCTGCGCTCGATCGAGCTCACGACCAGGTCGACGTGGCTGAATTTCGACCGTGGGACGGGAACGGATCCCCGCTCAGGCGAGCGCGTTGCGCAGGTCGAAGGCGCGTATGCCCTCGGGGCCCTCGTCGTCACAGTCGTAGAAGCGGCGGTTGACGCACTCGAAGGCCGGGCCCTCGCCCTCATAGGCCCTCTCGACCGAGAACTGGCACTGAGGCAGCGGCCCGCCGGCCATCTTGATGCCACCGTAGCCGCCCGCGCGCTCGGCGAGAAGGAAGAGATCGAGGTCGATCTCGCCGCTGAAGACCTTGTTGAGGCAGCCGATGAAGCGGCGCCCGGTGGCGATCTCCTCGTAGGAGTAGAGGAAGCGGCACCCCACCTCCATGCACCCGCGGGGCTCGATCAGCTTGTCGCAGAAACCGCGGCACTGGCGGCACTCACCCACGGCCCGCGTCCTGTGTTGTGGCTGCCCAAGCGGCACAGCGTGAGTCTAAGCGCCCGCCGGACGCCCTTCCAGCCCTTCTCAGGGGGCGCTTGAGTTCGGCGGCGCCCTGTGGTAGAGGCCGCTCAGGCCGCCTGCACGCCGGTGCCCACCAAGGCGCTGAGCTCCGCAGTCAGCGCCGCCGAGGGCCTGACCCGATAACCGTCCCCGAATCGCAGCATGCGCTTGCCATCCCGCGTGCGCATCTCCAGCATCACGTCGGTCTCGCCGGGGAAGTGCTCGAACACGGTCTTCAACTCGTCCACCAGCGTCGGCCCGAAGGCAGCGGCGTCGATGCGCAGCACGATCGGGCCGGAAGCGCGGGCCGCGCGCGCGCGGGCGACCTCGTCCTCGCTCGGCCGGAAGGCCTCGACAGACTGCGCCACGAGCTTGGTCTGGCCCCCCTCCTGGTGGTCGAGGCGGCCGCGAACCACCAGCACGCTGTCCACGGCGAGGTCCTCGCCGGCGTCCACGTAGGCCTGGCCCAGAACCAGCATCTCCACTTGTCCCTCGACATCGTCGAGCGTCGCGAAGGCCATCGGGTCCCCGCGCTTGGTCTTGTGGCGCTTGAACTGGGTGACGATGCCGCCCACCGTCACGGTGGCACCGTCGGAGCGCTCGCTCAGCTGCGAGAGCGAGCAGTCGACCCGGGCCCGAAGCGCGTCGCGCACCTCGGCCAGGGGGTGCGAGGAGAGGAAGGTGCCCAGGGTCTCCTTCTCCAGGCGCAGCAGCTCGCTCTGCTCGAACTCGGCGAGCCCGACAGGCGGGTGCTGAGCGCGAGCCGGGGCCTCGTCCTCGCCCCCACCCCCGAGATCAAAGATGGATCCCTGGCCCATGCGCGAGTCCTCCTGTGCCTTCTGGCCGAAGGAGATCGCCGTGGGCAGCGCCTCAAGCGTGCCGCGGCGGCTGTCCCCGGTGGAGTCGAGCGCCCCGCACTTGATCAGGCACTCGACGGCGCGGCGGTTGACCGCGCGGCTGTCAACGCGCTCGCAGAGGTCGTAGACCGAGCTGAACGGCCCGCCCTCGGTGCGCGCCTCGATGATCGCCTGCACCGCCGCGTGCCCCACGTTCTTGACGGCGTCGAGGCCGAACCGGATGCTCTTGCCGGAGACCACGAAGCCGTGCTCGGAGGTGTTGACGTCCGGGGGCAGCACCTCGATTCCCATCTCGTTGCAGCGGTTGACGAAGAAGGGAACCTTGTCCTTGGTCGACATCACCGACGAGATCAGCGCGGCCATGTACTCGGCTGGGTGGTTGGCGCGCAACCAGGCGGTGCGGTAGGCGATCAGGGCGTAACAGGCGGCGTGGGAGCGGTTGAATGAGTAATCGGCCGCGGCCTCCATCAGCGACCACAGGTCCTTGGCCACCTGCGGCTTGGTCTCCGAGGCGGCGAGGCCGGCGAGGAACTCCTCCTTGATCGTGGCCATCAGGTCGCGCTTCTTCTTGCCGATCGCCTTGCGCAGGTCGTCGGCGCGGGCAGGGCTGAACCCGGCCATCTGCTTGGCGATCTCCATCAGCTGCTCCTGGTAGATCACGCAGCCATAGGTGGACTCGGTGATCGACCGCAGGCGGGGGTCGGGGTAGGTCACGGTCGAGGGGGCGCGCTTGCCGCGGGCGTATTGCGGGATGTAGGTCATCGCGCCCGGCCGGTACAGCGAGACGAGCGCCACCAAGTCCCGGAACTCGGTCGGCTTCACCTGCTTGAGCGCGTCGCGCATGCCCTCGGACTCGAACTGGAAGACGCCCACCGAGTCCCCGCGCGTCAGCATCTCGTAGGTCGCGCGGTCGTCGAGCGGCAGGTCCTTGATCTCGAGCTTCTCGCCACTCGAGCGCTCGATGATCGCCACCGCGTCCTCGATCACATCGAGGTTGCGAAGGCCCAGGAAGTCCATCTTCAGCAGGCCGATCTCCTCGATCGGGCCCATCGAGTACTGCGTCACCATCTTGTAGGCGCGCTCGGGCTTGCCCCCCTCGCCGTTGGCGACGGCCCCCTTGTCCTCGGCCAGCTGCAGCGGGACGACCTCCTGCAGCGGACGATCGGAGATCACCACGGCGGCGGCGTGGATCGAGTTGTTGCGGACGATTCCCTCCAGGCCCTTGGCGACGTCGATGATCTTCTTCGCGTCGGCGTCCGATTCATAGGTGCGCTTCAGCTCCTGGCCGCCCCGCAGGCACTCGTCGAAGCTCGGCGAGCGGCCCATGATCGGCTCCGGGATCTGCTTCGCCAGGCGGTCGCCGGTCGCGTAGTCGTAGCCGAGCACCCGGGCCGCGTCGCGGGTGGCGGCTCGGGGCGCCATCTTGCCGAAGGTGATGATCTGCGCGACGCACTCTCGCCCGTACTTCTCCTGCACGTAGCGGATCACCCGTTCGCGGCCACGAACGGAGAAATCGATGTCGATGTCGGGCATCGACTTGCGGCCGGGGTTGAGAAAGCGCTCGAACAGCAGGTCGTTTCCGAGCGGGTCGATATCCGTGATCTGCAGCGAGTAGGCGACGATCGAGCCGGCTGCCGAGCCGCGGCCCGGCCCCACCGCGATCTCGTTCCGCTTCGCGTAGGAGACGAAGTCCCAGACGATCAGGAAGTAGGACTCGAAGCCCATCTCGCCGATCACGCCCAGCTCGAACTCGAGCCGCTCCCGCGCCTCGGCGGGGACCGGATCGCCGTAGCGGCGCTTCAGGCCCTGCTCGGCGAGCTCGCGGAGCATCTCGGCGGGCTCGATGCCCTCGGTCTCGTAGCGGGGCAGCAGCAGCTTCCCCAGCTCGATCTCGACCTCGCAGCGCCCGGCGATCTCGAGCGTGGTCGGGACCGCCTCGGGCCAATCGGCGAAGTCAGCGGCCATCTCCTCGGGGCTCTTGAGAAAGAACTCGTTGGTGTCGAAGCGCAGCTTGGGCTCGGCCACCGTCGACTTGGTCTGCACGCAGAGCAGAGCCGCGTGGTTGTCGTAGTCCTCTCGCCTCAGGTAGTGGACGTCCGCGGTGGCGACGAGCGGGCGCCCGACTTCGCGTGCCACCTTGACGATCCCCTCGTTGGCCTTGTCCTGCTCGGGAATTCCGTTGCGCTGCAGCTCGAAGTAGACCTGCTCGGGGCCGAAGACGTCGAGCAGCTCGTCGGCGTGCGCGCGGGCGTCCTCGGGCCGGTCCTCGACGATCCGCCGGCAGAAGCGCGACTGCAGGCAGCCGGTCAACGCGATCACGCCGTCGGAGTGCTGCGAGAGCAGCTCCATGTCGAGGTTGGCCTTGCCGCGCGAGAAGCCCTCGAGGAAGCCCGCCGAGCTGAGCTTGACGAGATTGCGGAAGCCCTCGTCACTGTGCGCCAGCAGCGTCAGGTGGTTGCGCTCGTAGCGGGTCTGCGAGGCGATCGCGCGACGGTCGGAGACGAGATATGCCTCCATGCCGATGATCGGCTTGATTCCGTTCTCTCGGCACGCCTTGTAATGCTCGACCGCGCCGTTCATGACCCCGTGATCGGTGAGCCCCAGGGCCGGCATCCCCAGCTCGGCCGCGCGCTCGGCCAGGGACATGCGCCCGATCGGCTCCCCCTTCTTGTTCGTCTTGCGCGGGCGCAGCTTGCAGGCGCCGTCGAGCAGCGAGTACTCGCTGTGCACATGCAGATGGACGGCCCCGGCGGCGCTCACCGCTCCATCCTGTCAATCAGGCCAGATGCCAATCGGAGCCCGCGGCGCGTGTTTCTCGCAACTTCGGCGAGGATTGGGGGTGATGATCTGGCTGTTGAGACACGGTGACGCCGAGGACGGCGCCGGCATGCCGGACGCCGAGCGCGAGCTGACCCCCAAGGGAGGGCGCCAGTCGCGCGACGCCGGCCGCGCCCTTGCCGCCCTGGGGGTCGATCTGGACGCCTGCCTCACCAGCCCCAAGGTTCGCGCCCTCGCGACGGCGGAGCTCGCCTGCGCCGCGCTCGGGGTCGAGGTGGAGGTCGACGAGCGGCTGCGCGGCGGGCCCATCGAGCCTGCAGAGCTTGCAGCGGGACGCGGTGAGGTGTTGCTGGTCGGCCATGAGCCCGACCTCTCCGACGCCGTCGCAGCGCTGACCGGCGCCGACGTCAGGATGCGCAAGGGAGGCCTCGCGGCGATCGACGGCTCCACCCTGCTGGCGCTGCTGCGGCCCAAGGACCTGCGCGCGATCGCTCGCTAGAACAGGAGCGCTCGGAGGTGATGGGCTCCCGCCGCACGGGTTCGCCTGCTCCGCTTCGGATCAGGGGGCGCGTGTCTGCGGCGCGGCGCGGGGCTGCCGGGCTCCACCCCGGTGCTAAGCCAGGCCCTCCGCCTCGTACTCGCGCATGAATCCCTCGAACAGCCGGCGGTGGCCCTGCTCGTCGGCGAGGATCGTGATCACCATGTCCTGGGTGACGTGGTCGACGCCGTCGGTGAGATCGATCAGCTTGTTGTAATGCTCGATCGCGCCGGTCTCGGCCTCGATCACTCCGCGGACGATGTGGACGACATCGATCTGATGCTCGGGCGGCTGCAGGAAGCTCTGCGCGGCCTTGAAGTCCTCGGATCCCGGCACGACCCCGTAGAGCTGCTTGATTCGCTCGGCGAAGCGCTGGGCGTGGCCGAGCTCCTCCTGGATGTCCTGCTGCAGCGACTCCCTGATCTCCTGCGCACGCACGCCGTCGGGGTTGACCGAGTTGGCGATGTAGCTCATCACGGTCTCGATCTCCATCCAATAGGCCTGCTTCAACAGCTCCACGATCTCGTCGCGCTTGGCGGTGGCATCCTCGCCGCGGATGCCGCTTGACCCGGCCTTGCTGGCGCTCATCCGTCATGCTCCCTTCGTCTCGTTGGCGCCCAATTCCAGGAGCCGAGGCGCCTCATCTGCCCACCGTCGCGTTCCCGCTTTCCCGCGGGGCGCAGCACCAGGCGATCTCGCTGGAGGCTAGGCGCAGGACCAGGCGCCGGGGCCGGCTTCGCGCCAGATGATCGCGGCGATCCGGTCTTGCTCGGCCTTGGAAGCGAGGTGCGGCAGGCCCCGGCCGCCGTAGGCGCGCCAGGTCGAAGGGAGGATCTGGTAGGCGCCTCCCGCGCCGCTCGAGGGGTTGAGCGCGCGATAGTTGCCGCCCGACTCGCAGATCACGATGTAGGTGGGGATCGAGTAGGGGCCGCCCAGGAAGGCGTCGCCGGCGTCGCCGCCGATCTGCTCGGCGGCCTGCTTGCGAACCTCGAGCTCCCAGCCGGAGATGCGCTCGCGCAGCTCGCCCAGCGCGGCCTCCGCCCCGGCCTTGGCTACCGCGATCTCCGCGGCTCGCTGCGTGGCCCCGGCGCGAACCGCGGCGATCTCGGCCCGGGAAGCCTCGAGCTCGCGCGCCTGCTCGTCGATCTGGCTCTTCAGGCCGGCGATCTCCCGGTAGGCGCCGCCGACCTCGTCGTGCAGCACCGAGACGCGATCGGCGATGCGCTGATCGGAGTCCGTCAGCGCCTGCAGGTACTCGGCGCGGGTCGAGAGCTCCTCGTAACCGTCGGACTCGAGGATCACGGTGAGCGCATCGGGCTCGGAGTCCTTGTAGATGGCGACGAGCCGCTCGGAGAGCACCCGCACGGCCCTCTGATAGCGCAGGCGCACGGCCTCGAGCTCTCGCTCGGCGGCGAGCAGGTCATCGTTGAGCGCGGAGGACCGGGCCGTGCTCGCGCGCAGCTCGCCGAGAAGCTGCCGCTCACGGGCCGCGGCCTCGGCGGCGCGCAGCTGCAGCTCGGCGATCCGCGCCGACTGCGCGGATATTCGGCTGCTGATCAGCGAGGCCTCGGACTGCGCCGAGTCGATCTTCGCCTCGAGGTCGGGCTTCTCCGCGGCGGCGATCGATACGCCCGCGACGGCCACGCCCAGCGCGATCGCGACGGAGACCTTGATCTTGAACTTGGGTTGCACCTGCTGCCAGCTCCTTCCGGGGCCTGCGGGGTTAGCTGTCGGGCTCGCGCCGAAGGAGTGGCGCTACGCGTCTTGCGATTCGCCCCTGGCGGCCTCGAGCGGCCGCCCCTGGGTCCCCCGCTCCGGCATCAGGCTGCCGCCTGACCGGACTCGGCTTCTGCTGCGTGCCGAAACGTTAGCGAATGCTCGCAGGCTCGCACCCGGGCGGCCGCCGGCTCGCCCGGGCGGCCGCCCGTGCAAGGGATCCTGCAACGCCGGCGCAGGCAGCGGCCCGAGCCGTACCCGGGTCGCGCTCTAGTCCTGCTCGTCGCTCGGGCGCGTCGCGGCGTAGGCGCCGATCGCGGCGAGCGCCGCGACCCCGACACCGACCACCGCGGCGATGCGGATCTCGCGGGCGAAGCGGCGCCGGGCGAACTCGACGACCAGGCGTCCGATCATCTCGTAGACGATGCTCATCTGCGGCTCCTCGGAGTAGCTGGCGTGCTCACTCTCCCCCCTCGCTGCCCGCATCCCCGCGAACGCGGCGGGCCATGCGGCTCTGCAGGGTGAAGATCTCGATGAAGCCCGGGCTCGCGTGCTGTGAGAACTCGCCGCCGGACTCGCCGAACGAAGCCAGCGAGCGGTCATAGAGGGCGTAGGGCGATCTCCGCGACACGGGCGTCACCGAGCCACGATAGAGCTTCAGCGTGACCTCGCCGGTGACGAATTCGTTGACCGAGTTCATGTAGGCGTCGAGATCATCGCGCAGGGGCTCAAGCCACAGACCCGCGTAGCAGAGATAGGCCCACTGGGTATCGAGCGCGCCCTTGAAGTTGTTCTGGTGGATCGTGCAGACAAGCTGTTCGAGCTCGCGATGGGCGGCGAGCACGATCGCGGCGGCAGGGACCTCGTAGAGGTCTCGCACCTTGAGGCCGACGATGCGGTCCTCAATCTGATCGACGATGCCGACCCCGTGGCGGGCGCCGATCTCGGCGGCTCGCTCGATCAACTCCACCAGCCCCAGGGGCTCACCATCGAGCGATACCGGACAGCCCCGCTCGAAGCCGACGCGCACCGATTGCGGCTCGTCCGGCGCCTGCTGGGGAGTTGTGACCAGTTGGAACACGTCATCGGGCGGGGGCGCGTCGAGGTCCTCGATCGCCTTGCCCTCCGACGAGCGCCCCCAGAGGTTGTCGTCGATCGAGTACGGCGAGACCGCGGTGCCGCCCTTGAGCGGGATGTCGTGCTCGCGTGCATAGGCGATCTCCTCGTCACGGCCCATCTGCCATTCCCGAACCGGTGCGATCACCTTGAGCTCAGGGTCAAGCGTCGCGATCGTCGCCTCGATCCGCACCTGGTCGTTCCCCTTGCCGGTGCAGCCGTGGGCGATCGTGTCGCAGCCATGCTCGCGGGCGACCTGCACGGCGAGCTTCGCGATCAGGGGGCGCGCCAGCGCCGTGAACAGCGGGTAGCCGCCGCCGTAGAGGGCGTTTGCCTTGATCGCGGGCAGCACGTAGTCCCGGGCGAACTCCTCGCGGGCGTCGGAGACGACGGTCTCGACGGCCCCCAGTTGCTGCGCCTTCCGGGTCACGAAGTCGTAGTCCTCGCCAGGCTGTCCGAGGTCCACCGTAAGGGTCACGATCTCGGCGTCGTAGAGCTCCTGGATCCACTTCAGCATCACGCTCGTGTCCAGGCCGCCGGAGTACAGAAGCAGCACTCGCTCGACCTGCTCGGGGTCTGCCTGGTATGAGGCGATGCGCGGGCTTTCGGATCCTCTCGGTGTCATCGTGGCGCCTGAGTTTGCCAGCAAGCGCCGGACGGGTGCCCTTGGGGGTGCCTCGCCCTTGGCAGAATGGGGGTGTGCACCGCCCAGCGCGCATCCTCTCGACCGCACTGATCACGGCTGGGATCGTCGTGCTGATCGACGCCGCCATGACCCTGCTCTGGCAGGAGCCGGTATCCGCCGCCTATGGGACCTACAAGCAGGACGAGGCGGACAACCAGCTCACCGAGCTCGAGGCTACCTTCTCGACGGAGGTTGCCGATCTCGGCGACATCTCCGGATCCGAGCTCGCCGCGGCCCTCTCGGAGCGCTTCCAGCGGGAGATCTCCAAGGGCGACCCGATCGGCCGCCTCAAGGTAGGGAAGATCGGCCTCGACATGGTGCTGATGAACGGCACGGACACGGCCACGCTCCGCAAGGGCCCTGGCCGCTACCCGCAGACGAAGCTGCCGGGCAACGGTGTCACGACCGGCATCGCGGGGCATCGAACCACCTACCTGGCGCCGTTCCGTCGAATCAACGAGATCGACAAGGGAGACGGGGTGCGCGTCGAGCTGCCGTACGGGACCTTCAACTACGTGGTCGAGAAGCACGAGATCGTCGACCCGAGCGACGTGCAGATCGTCTTCCCGGTCGGCTACGAGCGCCTGGTGCTGACCGCCTGCCATCCGCTCTACAGCGCCGCCAAGCGGTACGCGGTGTTCGCCAGGCTCGAGTCGATCGAGACCTTCGCCGTCTCCGACGAGGGTTCCTGGCCGGTCCCCTGAGCGGGCCCGGGGCGGCGCTCAGGCGGACCTGAAGCTCTGCAGGGAAGCCGCGGACCTGCGGCCGCTGCGCGCCGAGGCATCGTCGTCGACCCGCCTGATCAGCACGAAGGCGACCCCGCCGGCCGAGAGGAAGGTCGCCGTCTCCCTGCCGCCGTCGAAGCGGACGCTCACGGTCGCGGCCCGCTCGCCCTGGAAGCGCGCCGGCCTGGGCTCGCCCAGCCTGGCGCCGGGGTGCCGGCCGGCGAGGAATCCAATCGAGAGCCGGGCGAACTCGAGCGGCGAGCGCTCACTGCGGCCCACGAAGACGGAGACCTCGGCCGAGTCACCGGGGGGCTTGAGCGTCGCGCCCGCGCTGGTCGCGGAGGCATCCCAACCGGCCGGGACGCCGATCGAGAAGCCCTCGAACTTGCGCCGGCTGAGCGCGCGCGCGGCCAGCGACGGGTTCGCCGGCGCCGGCGCGGCCTGATTCGGGCCCGCGCCGGCGGGCGGATTCTCGCCCTGACCCTGGTCGGCCTGGGTGGTCCCCTGCTCGGTCCCGGAGGCCCCCTCGTCGCCGGATCGCAACAGGCCGAACCCGATCATCCCCAGCCCGGCGCCGATCAGCGCGGCAATCAGCGCGATCGGGATCCAGCTCGGGACGCGGCGGCGCGGTCCGAGTGAGGGCTCCTGCGAGGGCTCGCTCGAGTTCAACGCCTCGCGAGTCCCCTCGTCGGCAGGCTCCGGCGCGATGTCACCCGGCCCGGCCTCGCGATCGGAGCTCGCGAGGTCAGCGTCGGGGGGCGGTTGAGCCCTCGTACCCGAATCATCGTGGGAGTCCGCCGCGGCCCCGATATGCGTGTCGCCGTTTCCCACCGGCTCCGGGATCACCGCCGCTGCCGCGAACTCGACGGCCTGCGATGCGTTGTAGGCGATGCTCTCGCCGCAGCCCTCGCAGGTGATGCGCAGCTTGCCGCTCGAATGCGGATCGTCGCGGCGAACGTCGAAACCGGCGTCGCAGTGCTGGTGGTCGGCTAGGAAACGCGCGATTCCGCGCGTGCCGCCGCCCCGGAAACGCTCCCCGATGGGCATCACCTAGACCGTACCCCCTTTCACTTGCGCGATCCCCGGTCTATCGGCCGCCCGAGCCCTGGACTCAACGCATGGTCTAGAGCGCTCGAAAGCTCTTCAGCGCGGCAGCGGCCTGGGTTCTGACCCGTCGTCCCGCGCCTTCATCCACCCGCCGCAACAGCAGATACTCGTAGCCGGCCTCCGAGAGCAGGGCCGCGAGCTCTCGGCCGCCCTTGTAGCTCGCTGCGATCAGGACCGCCGGGTCGCCCCCGATCTCGACCGGTCGCGCGCGGCTCAGCTTCGCGCCTCGGTGCTCCGCCTTGAGAAAGCCGGCAGCCTCGCGTGCGAGGCGACGGGGACCGCCGTCGCCGGGCTCGAGAAAGACGCGCAGCTCGGCCTGCTCGCCGGTGGGGGGGCGAAGCACGATCGCCCCGCTGCTCAGTCCCCGCGACCAGCCATCCGGGACGCCGATCGAAAACCGGCCGAACACGACGACCCTGTCCAGCCCGCCAGCGGAGGCCCCGCCCCGGTCCGAGCCCGCGGCCCGCCCGCCCTTCGCGGGGGCAGGCACCGCCCTGGCCGCCGTGCCGGAGCCTCCGGCGGCCGGGCCCGACGAGTTCTCACCGGAGGCGTTCCCGGCCCCCGGGGCGGGCGCTCCCGCGGAGCTCGGCGCGGGGTTGGCCGGCTGCTCCCCTCCGAGCACGACGGCATCCGGCTCCCTGCTTGCGCTGAGCAGCCCGAAGGCGACCATCGCAAGCCCGATTGCGATCAGGGCGAGGATGTAGGCGTTGGGGACCCAGGACGGCAGCGCCGCGGGTGCGGGCAGCCAGCGCTCCAGCTCCCCGCCCGATGAGCCCCTGCGGGCGCGGGCCGGCGGGACCCGAGCGGCCGCCGCGCCCCCACCGAGCTCGCCGACCGCGTAGGAGACGCTCTCACCGCAGCCGGAGCAGTGCAGTCGGAGCCCGCCACGGGGCCCCGAGTCGCGCATGACCTCGAAGCCGGTCTCGCAGTGCTCGTGGGCCGCGAGGAAGCGGGTGACATCGCGCCTCCCGGCGTCACTCCTCAGGGGTGCGGTGGCCGGCATGCCGCCCGAACTGTAGGGCGGGCGTCAGATGCCGATCTCGTCGAGGATCGGGGTCGAGTCCTCGATGCCGAACTCCTCACTGAGCCGGCGGGCCACGTCCTCGCGAGAGCTGCCGGCGACGGCCATCTGGGTGGCCAGCAGGCGGGCTCCTTCCGAAACGGGAGCCGAGCCCGAGTCGGAGACGGGCGTAGCTGGCGGCTCAGCCTCGGGCGGAGACGCGGGTCCCTCGGCCGCATCGGAAGGCGTCGTGGGCTCCTCGGTCGTTTCGGGCGGGGCCGGCTCACTGGCGAGCGCCGACTCGTCGAGCGGTCCGAGCTCGTCGTCGAGAAGCGTGTGCCCGGGCGCCGCCGGCTCGTCGAGAAGCTCCGGCTCGTTCGGGAACTCCGGCTCGTCGGGAAGCTCCGGCTCGTCGGGAAGCGTCGACTCGAGGGCGGGCTCGGGCGGGAGTTCCTCGGCGGACGGCTCGTAGGGAGGCTCAAGCGGGTCGGGGGAAGGCTGCGGAGGGGCCGCCTCGGCGTGAGCTCCGGCGTCGCTCGCCGCCGGGGGCGGCTCGGGCCGGGTCCCCGCCGGCTCGCCCGTCTCGAGGATCGCCCCCTCCGCCTTGGCGCTGTCGATCACTCGGCGGCCCGCGTCGCCGAGGGCCACTACCAGCTCGTCCGACTGCTGGGCGACGGCGCGCGCCCGGGCGACGAGATCGTCGGTCAGGGCGGAGATCTCGTTGATGCGGTCCGAGGCGACCTGGTCGGCCCTGCGCTGGGTGTCCTCGACGTAGCGCTGCGCCCATTCCTGGGCGTCCTTCCTGATGTCGTGCGCTGCGCGCTCCGCCGCGTTGAGCACCGACTCGACGTGCGCGCCAACCGAGGCGTCCCCGCCGAGCGCGCCCGGCTCCTCGCGGGCGCCGGCCGTCGCTCCCTCGCCCGGGGCGGGAGCCTGGCGCCGGGGAGCACCCTCGGGGTCGCTTTGGCCTCGCCAGATCATCTCTACGAGATTACAGCCGCTCCGGAGGCCTGCCGCAGTAGACGTTTCACGGCACGGACAGGCGAGGACGCCCCGTCAGCTCGCCTCGACGCCCGCCGGGAGCTGCTCCTCGGCTCTCCGCATGGCGACGATGAAGCGTTCGTCGGGTCGGTTGATCGGTTCGGGGACCACCACGGTGCTCAGGGTCTCGAGCATGATCAGCAGGTCGAAGAGGACCGAGCGGCGCTTCAGGTAGTAGAGGTCGTGGCAGAGCTTCCAGGCGCTGCCGATCTCGCTGCCGGAGTAGCCGCAGCGCACCTGCGCCCAGCCCGTGATGCCCGGCTTCACCAGGTGTCGCCGGTCGTAGTAGGAGAAGCGCATCTCGAGGTCGGAGACCAGCGACGGCTGCTCTGGACGGGGGCCGACGAGGCTCATCTCGCCCTTCAGCACAAGCCAGATCTGCGGCAGCTCGTCGACGTGCGTTCGCCTCAGGAAGCGGCCCACGGGGGTGATGCGCTCGTCCTCGTCGTCCGTCCAGACAGGACCGTCGGTGTGGACGCGCATGGTGCGCAGCTTGATCAGCTCGATCGGATTGCCGCCGGCCCCCATCCGGACCTGGCGATGCAGGACCGGTCCGCGATCGGTGAGCTTGATCGCGATCGCAGCGATCAGCAGGGGCGGCAGGGCGATCAAAGCGGCGACCGCGCCGAGTGCGAGGTCCAGGATCCGCTTCGAGAGAGGCCAGCTGGCCCGGTAGCGCGGGTGCAGCAGATACTGGAACCAGGCCGAGGTGGTGGTCCCGAGGGGCACGTGACCGAACAGCTCCTCGTAGAGCTGGCCCGCCTCGATCATCGAGACCGGCAGGTCCAGGCAGTCATCGGCGACGCGCTCGAAGACCTCCAGCCGCGAGACCCCGGACACGCGGAACTGGCCGTCGTCTCCGGCGTCGTCGGCGCTCGAGGGATCGAGCGGCCCGAGGACCAGCAGCTCGATGCCGTTGGCGACGATCGGGTCGCGAAGGCCGTCGAGTGAGCCGAGGCAGCGGATCCCGGCCACCGCCTCATCCCCGCAGGCGCCCTCCGGGTCGATGCAGCCGACCACGCCGTAGCCATGGGCCCCGACCGCCTCCAGCTCGGCCTCGAAGCTGCGCGCGAACTCGTGCGAGCCGATCACCGCCACCCTGACCTGACGGTCGCGGCGAAAGCCGTGTACGAGCCATGCACCCAGGGCCGTCACGACCCAGGCCCCCACGACGGGAGCGACCATGTCGCCGAAGGTGATGCTGCTCACCGGATAGCCATCCCATGCACTGATCGCGACCGCCACCGCAGCTCCCAGCGGCGCAGCGAGCATGTAGAGCGCCGCCGACGCGAAGGGGATCAGATGCAATGGGTAGCGGGCCGGCCGCAACAGCGTCACGACGGCGAACATCGACACCAGCACGAGCCCTCCCTGCCACTCGGAGTCGAGCCGGTTGTAGGCGATCAGGGCGGCGGCGAAGGCGGGCGCGATCCTGAGCGCGAAGAGCTCGATCAGGCGCCGCGCGCCGGTCGCGGTCAGATACGGGAAGGAGTGCCGGGACTGGGCCTCACGAGCCCGATGTTGCGACCCGTCGCTCATCTCGGTGTCCTCGCCTCAGCAGGGGATGCTGATCAGGCAGGCGGGCGCGGCGTCGAGAGCCGCCGCAGCGCGAAGCCGGTGCCCGTGAGCACGAAAGCCACACCCGCGACGATCAGCAGGTCCATGCCCGTGAAGGGGAGCGAGCCGATATTGCTGTTGAGGCCGCTCTGGCCGCTCCCGGAGCTCGCATCGGGGATGGGCGGCTGATACTGGGCGCTTGAAGGGTCGCTGTTCGAGTCCTGGGCCATAGCCGCAGGCGCCACCGCAAACGCAGCCAGTAGGGCCACCACGAGAACGATCCCAATTCGGCTATGCCTGATCTTCACTTCTGCAACCCCTTCCGATATTCGTGCAAGTCGTTCCGTCCACTGCCCTAGATGATCGTCCGCTCGTCCCTGAACCTTTAGATCATCCGCCGGGGCGGCGATGATAGTTCCTTTGCCGTTCGTGCGAATCATCGATATTGACTAATCGCTGGAAACCCGCCGGAAATCGAGTCCTGCGGGCGTAGTCAGGGTAGCCGGAGGGGCCGCAGCGGCCCCCCGCAGCCGATCATGCAAGCGTTGTTGCACCGCGCGGGCGCGCTCAGGGAGCTGCGCCGCCGAGCTGCTGCTGCAGCCTTGCGATCTCCTCGCCGCGCGGATTGAGCTCGCGGGCGCGCGCCAGGGCTCGCTGCGCGCTCTCGGCGTCGGTCGCCGCCAGCAGCCTCGCTTCCAGGTAGTAGAGCGTCCACTCCTGCGGCGTTCGCTGCCGGGCCTCGGAGAGCGCGGCGAGCGCGCGCTGGGGCTCGCCCGCGCTCTGGGCGATCACGGCCTCGGCGGAGAGCGGGCGCACGCCGAACGGGTTCAGGGCCGCGGCGCGATCCAGGTCGGAGTAGGCGCGCGGCAGGTCGCTGCGCCAGCCGCGAAGCGCGTCGTTCGTGTAGCGCTCGCTGAGGAAGAAGGGCAGCATCGAGAGCGCCGCCAGGCCCGCCGCGACCGAAAGCCCGATCCTCGCCCGGCGGTCGGGGGCTTGCGGCCGGGCCAGCAACGCAGGGCCGGCCGCCGCTCCAAGCGAGAACGCCATTGGGAAGGTGACGGCCGGGTACGACCAAAACCACTCGACCGAGGCATGAAGGAGCCAATAGGCGGCGATCGCCAGTGAGGTGGCCGCGAGTGCCGCGGCAGAGGGCCCCAGCCTGCGGGAGCGCAGCGCCGCGAGCGTGGCGCCGACCGCGAAGGCCACGAACCCAAGCAGGCCGGGCAAGCCGAGCTCGGAGGCCATCAGCAACTCGACGCTGTGCGGGTCCTCGGGCTGCAGAGCGTTCTCTCGCTCGCGCAGGTAGGCGAACCGGAAGCCTCCGGCCCCCTCCCCCGCCACCGGATTGGCGACGAACTCGTCAAGCGCCACGCGCCAGAGGTCACCGCGCTCCGAGCGCAGGTCGAAGCCGAAGCGGCTCCCCTCCGAGCTCAGGTCGGGGCTGCCGGCGGTGAGCTCGCCGACCTGCCTGTCGATGACGCCGCGCGGCCCGCCCTCGGCGGTGAGCACGGCGACCGCTCCCGCCAGCACGGCGACGGCGGCCGCGGCGCCGAGCACCCGGCCCACCGCCCGCGCGGCGCCGGCCGAGAGCGAGATCAGCGGATCCCGCCGAGCGGCGAGGCAGCCGAGCGCAAGGGAGGCGAGCGACGTCACCGCCATCGCGGCCGCCGCGGTGCGCAGCGGGTCGAGTGACTGGACGGTGTTGCCGCCCTCGGCCGTGAACACGTCCAGCAGGAACGGGAGCGCCGGTAGTGCCGGCAGGACCGCCAGCGCCAGCCAGCCGGCGGCTGCCAGGCGCCGAGGATGCAGAGCGATCAAGACGGCCGCCCCGCCCAGCGCGGCGAACACCGAGGTGCGGCTCTGCGCCAGCAGGGCCAGCTCGAGCGCCAGGGTCGCCGAGCCCGCCAGCGCGCCCCTCAGCCGCCAGTCGAGCTCGGAGCTGATCGCCAAGGAGACCATCGGCAGCAGCGAGATCAGGAAGAAGGCCGCGACCGCGTTGCGGTAGCCGAGCGGATAGCGCAGAGTCCCGTCGATCTCCAGCAGCTCGGCCGCGTCCCCGCTGAACGAAACGGCCAGCAGCGTGGCGAGCGCCACCACGGCGCCGGCCGCCGCCAACGGCGCCAGCGAGAGCTGCATACGCCGGCCGAGCAGCAGGCAGAGCCATGCCCCCAGCACGAACGCGACGGCGTAGATCAGAACCCGTTGCGCGTCCCCGATCGCGATGTCGGGTGCCGGTGACCACAGCGCCGAGAGCAGGGTCCAGGCCGAGATCGCCAGCAGAGCGAACAGCGCATACGAGGCGGGCGGCACCAGCCGCCCCGGCCACGGCGCGTACAGAAGCAGGGCGATCAGCAGCCCGAGCAGGATCGCCGCCCCCGGCAGGAAGTTGACCGCGAAGTAGGCCCCTCTCTCCCAGGCCCACCAGCTCAGGATGGCGCCGATCACGAACAACGGCAACAGGGCAGCTACAGGCTTGGCGGGGGCGGCCGCAGCCCCGGTTCCTCGCGCCATGCACGCAAGCTATCCCACGGGGTTGACGGCGCCGGGTGTCACAATCGCCCCCCGATGGCCGCGCCCACCGACACCACCAAGGCCGACTGGTTGGAGCCCCCGGCCGAGGAGGAAGGGCTTCGGCGTTATGTCGAGACGATCCGCGAGCGCTGGCTGCTGGTGCTCGGGACGGTGCTGCTGACCACGGCGATCGCGATCGCCTACGTATTGCTCGCCCCGAAGACCTACGACGCACGGGCGGATCTGTTGATCACCCCCGTCTCGGGGGACGACCCGGTGCAGCGCAGCCTGCCGCTGATCGTCGACTCGGTCGACCCCACGCGCGACGTTGAGACCGCATCGCAGTTCGTGACCAACGTCGACGTCGCCGCCCGGGTCAAGCAGCAGCTCGGCCTTCAGCAGACCCCGCGCCAAGTGCTGGACAAGGTGACGGCCGAGCCGGTGGCGCAGAGCAACATCGTCGCGATCACCGCCGAGGGCGATTCGCCCGAGCAGGCGCGCGATCTCGCCAACGCGTTCGCCGATGCCACGGTGGAGGATCGCACCGACCAGGTGCACGAGGCGATCAGGCAGATCCTCCCCGCCTACCAGGCGCAGCTGGCGGCGAGCTCCGGAGTGGCCGCGGAGACGATCGCGGCGGACGTCGCCCAGCTCCAGGCGCTGCTGGCCTCGCCGGATCCCACCATTCGGGTGGAGACCGAGGCCGACCTGCCCACCAAGCAGGCCTCGCCGCGGCCGGCGCTCAGCATCGCCGGCGGCCTGATCGCCGGGCTCGTGCTGGGGATCGCCGGGGCCTTCGCCTCGCAGAGCCTGGACGCGCGGCTGCGCCGCGAGAACCAATTGCGCCGTCTCTACCGCCTGCCCATCCTGGGGCGGATCCCGCGAGAGCCGGGGCGAGCGGCCGGCAAGGAGCCGCTCGGCCCGCGGCGCCTCTCGCAGGTCGGCGCCGAGGCCTACCGAAGCCTGCGCACGACCCTGGAGGCCTCCCGCTCCGACGACGGCGGGTCCCGCGTGATCCTGGTGACGGGTCCCTCGCCCAGCGAGGGCAAGAGCACGACGGCGATCAACCTCGCCTCGTCGCTCGCGCTCGCGGGAAAGCGGGTGATCCTGATCGAGGCCGACCTGCGCCGGCCTTCCCTCGGCGAGACGCTCGACATCTCGCCGGAGAAGGGAGGCGTGGTGGGGGTCCTGATCGAGCGCGCCCAGCTCGAGGAGGCGCTGGTCCCCTCCCCCGCCTACGGCGACAACCTGCGCGTGCTGCTCGCCGATTACGAGGGAGGCTGGATCGCGGAGCTCTTCTCGATCCCGGCCGCCCTGAAGATGATCGCTGATGCGCGGCTCCTAGCCGACTACGTCGTGATCGACAGCCCGCCGCTGAACGAGGTCGCCGACGCGATGCCCCTGGCCCGCCAGTCCGACGACGTCTTGATCGTGGTCAGGCTCGGCAAGACCCGGCTCGAGAGGATCGCCCAGCTCGGCGAGCTGCTGGCCGAGAACGGCATCCGCCCCGTGGGCTTCACGGTCGTCGGCGTGCCCCGCCCGAGCCGTGCCCAATACCACTACTACGGCTCCTCGGGCGAGGAGGGGCGCTCCCTCTTCGAGGCCGCGGCGCCCGCCGAGTAGCCGCACGCCGCATGGCGATCAGCATCGACTGGGGGCGAGTGGGCTGGGCGACGACGATGGCCCTGGCCGCCGCCGTGCTCGGAGTGCTGGCCGGCTACGACCCGCGAATCGCGCTCGTCGTCGCGGTCTGCGGCGCGTTCTTCTTGATCGCCTTCGAGGACCTCGCCATGGGGCTCGCGATCTTCGCCTTCGTCGGCTTCGTCGAGGTGGTTCCCCTGTTCGGGTCCGTCCTCAACCTGACCAAGCTCGCCGGCGCCCTGCTGGCGCTCTCCTGGTTCGCGGTCCTGGCGACGAGGCGCGACGCATCGCTCGATTTCCTCGGCGTGCACCCGTACGTGGCCACGGCCATCGGCCTCTTCCTAGGCTGGGCCACGCTGAGCATGGTCTGGGCCGAAGACCCCTACGCCACCCTCGGGTCGGTCGGCCGCTATGCGCTCAACCTGGTCCTCTTCCTGATCGTGTTCACGGCGGTCCGCAGCGAGCGCGACCTCGGCCGGATCTTGGTCGGCTTCATGATCGGGGCTGGGTTCGCGGTGGGCTATGCCTTCGTGGCGCCCAGCGCCGAGGATCCGGGGCGCCTGGCGACCAATGCGCAGGATCCGAACGAGCTCGCCTCCGTGCTGATACCGGGGCTTGCGCTGGCCGTGGCGGTGATCGCCCTCTACCGACGCCGACCGCTGATCCGGCTCCTGGCCCTCCTCACCGTGATCAGCTGTGCCGCAGGGATCTGGCTGACCTCGTCCCGTGGGGGCCTGATCGCCCTAGCCATCGCCCTCGTGTTCGCGATCGCGATCTCGGGGCGCTGGCGCCCGCTGGTGGCGATCGCCGCCACCGCGCTCGTCGCGGCCAGCTATGTGTACTTCGCCGGCTTCGCCTCAGACCAGGTGCGCGAGCGAATCACGGAGCCGGCCCGGGGGCAGGCGCGCCTGCAGGAGGGGCGCACGACGATCTACCAGGTCGCCTGGCGAGCATTCGAGGCGAACCCGGTGCTCGGCGTCGGCTCGGCCAACTTCGAGGTCTCCTCGAAGCATTACCTGGACGAGCCGGGAGCGCTGGCGCGCACTGACGAGATCATCGACCGCCCCAAGGTCGCGCACAACAGCTACCTGGAGGTGATGGCCGAGCTGGGGGTGGTCGGCCTGCTGCTGTTCGCGACGATCGTCCTGTTCGCCGTGAGCTCCGCCCTGATGGCCGCGCGCACCTTCAGCCGGGCCGACAACAGGCGCATGCAGGCGGTGGCGCTGTGCATCGCGGTGGCGATGGTGGGGATCCTCGCCGCCGGCTTCTTCCTCTCCGGCCAGTACAGCAAGCAGCTCTGGCTGCTGCTCGGGCTCGGGCCCGCGCTGCTGACGATGGCCCGGGCCGGCGCGGCGGCCGGCCTCGTCTCGAACCGGATGCAAGGCGATCCGCGAGAGGCATGATCGACCTCAACTAAGATCGATCCGGGGCCGATGGGACCCGGAACAGCGGGGCCGATGGAACCGGGAACAGCGGGTCCGATGGGACCCGGAACAGCGCACGACGGAGAAAAGGAATCTGATGCCGACACAAACCCAGGAAACCGGATACGAGCTCACCGGCAGGGCCTTCGAGGTGGACGAGGACTTCATGTACGAGAAGTTCGGGCGCGAGTCGTTCTCCCTGCGGCATTTCCTCAGCGACCATCCGCTGCTCTCGCTCGAGCGGCTCGCCCAACTCGCCGACTCGCTGCCGCCCGACCAGGCCGAGTTCACGGACAGTGACCTGCCCGAGATCCTGCCCGAGGGCGGGCCCCGCGACGACACGATGACCGCGGGCGACGTCGTCCGGGGCATCGAGACGAACGGCAAATGGATGGTGCTGAAGCGCGTCCACACCGACCCCGAGTACCAGGCCCTGACCGACTGGATCCTCGGCCAGATCCACTCTGAGAGGGTCGAGCAGGAGGGTGGCCGCGTCAGCTCCGAGTGCTACATCGTGATCTCTTCGCCGAACTCGAGCGTCCCCTCTCACTTCGACCCCGAGTACAACATCCTCTGGCAGATCAAGGGGACCAAGGACATGACCGTCGGGCACTTCCCCGACCTCGAGACGGAGCACGCCGAGGCGGAGCGCTACTACGGCGGGGGCCATCGCAACATCTCGCACCTGCCGGCGGATTCCACCACCTACCCGATGGAGCCGGGGATCGGGGTGCACATCCCCGCACAGGCGCCGCACATGATCAAGAACGGGCCCAGCTACTCGATCTCGCTCTCCACCTCGTTCTACACCCGCGACAGCGCCGAGGTCGTCGACGTCTACGCGGTCAACGCGAGGCTGCGGCGGCTTCACCTCTCGCCCGCCCCTCCTGGCGTGCACCGCGGGCGTGACCGGCTGAAGTCGGGCGCCTGGCGCGGCATGCGCCGCGGCCGCAACGCCGTCCGCGGACTGGTCGGCTCGCGCTCCTAGCCGGCACCCGGCAGCAGCCGCGCCAGCCGCCTGGCGAACCGTCCCACCAGCGGCCGCGAGGCCAGCCCGCGACCGTGCCGGCGGGCGGTCCTCTCCGCCTCGGCCAGCAGCCTCGCCGGCCGGTGCGCGCCGACCAGGATCAGAGTGCTCACTTCCCGGGGATCCGGCGCGAAGCGCCATTTGAACGCCTCCGCACCGAGCAGCAGGTCGACGTCGTCGGCGTGCTCCCCGATCGCGCTGCGGACGGTGTCGTTGAGCAGCAGCATGCCGGCGCTGTGCTCGGCGAAGGCCGGGTCGAAGCCGCTCTGGTAGACGGCGTAGGCGGGACCGAGCCGCCAGGCCAGATAGGCGGCCGCGGGCGCGCCCTCGATCTCCAGGAAGCGCAGCCTCAGCCAGCCATGGCCGAGCGCCGCCCTCGCGAACGCGGTCAGCGAGTCGCGTACCGCGGGAGCGGTGATCGAGGACTCGTCCCCGCTGTGTCGCAGATCGTGGAGGCGGAAGAGCAGCGCCATGTCTCCCTCGAGCTCGCCAGGATCCGTGGTCTCCCGGATGCTGAACCCGATGCCCTCGCGCTCCAGCGCTCGCTCCAGCCCGCGACCGATGCGCTGGCGGAACTTCTGGCTGCGCTGCGCGAGGTAGTCGTCCCAGTCGAGCCCTCGGACGATCACGTGCGGAAGCTGCGCGCGGCCCCGCTCGATCAGCGCCAGGCGGGGGGCCGAGGCCGCGGCCATTGCCTCGGGCCACTCGGCGTCCGCGTCGACTCGGTGCAGGACCAGCATCGGGGCGCCGCCGGGAGCCGATTGGAGGGATGAGACCGCGGCTGCGGCCACCGCGCCCTCGTCCTCGCGGGACGCCGCGATTCCGAAGCGGTCTCCGAAGCTCGAGCCCGGGAACCTCGCAGACCGCGGGCGCGACCCCCGCTGGTGGACAAGCGGCAGGACGCCGGCGAGGGCGCCGCTCTCCCGGCGCGCGACAGCGATCATCGGGCTCTGGTCCGGGTCGCCCGCCCAGGCGCGGTACCAGTCGGGGGTGAGGAAGGCATTCCCGCGAGCCTCAGCCAGTCGCCTCCAGTCGGCCTCGATCTCCGCGACCCCCTCGAGGTCGGTGATCAGCTCGCCCCTCATCAGCGCCCCCCGCTCCCGGGCACCGCGGCCACGTAGAGCTGCTCGTAGAGGGCCTCGATGCGGGCGATCATCGCCTCCATCGTGAACTCGCGGCGGCGGATCTCGCGCCCCGCGAGCCCCATCCTCTCCGCTCGCTCGGGATCGCGCAGCAGCTCCGCGATCCCCCCGGCGAGGGCCACGGGGTCGCGCGGCTCGACCAGCAGTCCGTTCTCGCCATCGTGGACCTGGTCGGGGACGCCACCGACACTGGTCGCGACCACGGGCTTCGCCGCCTCCATCAGCTCGAGTATCGACTGCGGGCTTCCCTCGAAGTCGGATGACTGCGCCCCGACGTCAAAGCCCTGGATCACGTCATAGATGTCGGGGCGGAAGCCCAGTAGGCGGACGGTGTCCTCGAGGCCCGCCTCGCGCACCAGCGCCTGCAGCCGGGGACGCTCCGCCGCGGTCTCGTTCTCCTCGCCCCCGACGATCAGCACGCGCAGCCCCGGGAACTCCGCTTTGAGCAGCCCGGCGGCCTCGATCATCACTTCGTAGGCCTTCTGGGGGCGGAGTGTCCCGACCAGGCCGACGACGGGCTGGTCGGGCCCGATTTCGAGCTCGGCCCGGATCTCGACGCTGCCGCTCAGCTTCGGCGGAGGAATCCCGATCGGGATGAAGTGGGTCATCTCGGCGGGGATGCCCTCGACCTCGGTCATGCGCCGGCGGTCGGCCTCGGAGACGGCGACGAAGGCGTCGGCCCTTCGCGCGATCAGGTGGCGGTCGATGAAGCGGCGATGCGGCTGGCCCTGCCAGGACCAGGTGTGCTCGTGGGCCACCAGGACGGGCACGGGAACCAGAGGCGCGATCAGCGCCCCCCAGAGGTTCGAGCCGATCTTGTGCGTGTGCAGGATGTCGATCTCGAGCTCGCGCATGTGGCCGACCAGCCGCCGCCAGGGGCGCAGGTCGAAGCGCGAGCCACGACGCATGCCGATGAAGCCGGTCTCCGTGCCGGCCAGCTCGGCCACGACGGCCTCGGCCTCACGGGTCGGCTCCCAGCGGGTCACGCAGAGGGTGGACTCGAAGCGCTCACGGTCGAGGCGCTGTGCGACCTGGCGCGCCAGGTCCTCGGCTCCGCCCAGCAGGCCGTCGGTCATGGTCATCACCCTCAGCCTCCGCTTGGCGACCCGGTCGCTCACTAGCCTTATCTTCGCGGCCCGGCGCGTGCTTCCCTGCGGCGGGCCAACCGCCGATGAGAGCCGAACCAGAGAAGACCACGGCGAGCCACGACACGGGAGGCGACAGGCCTCCGGGCAGCACGGGGGTCCTGAGCAGCGAGACGGCGTTCGCGCCTCCGATCGGCACCCTTTGGCAGAGCGAGTCGGCGCCGCGCGGCTACTACATCGACTTCAGCATCAAGGCCGACAACCCCGCTTGGCCCCCCACGTGGCTTCGCGGCCGCAGCCGCGAGATCCACGTGGCTGCGGTGCAATGGGGCCTCGGGGCCTTCGAGCGCTTCGCCTTGGGCGAGGGCGAGCGCTGGCTGCAGGCGGCGAGCGAGGCGGCTGCCTACCTGATCGCCGAGCAGCACCACTCCGGCCCGCAGCGCGGCGGATGGCGACAGCTCGTGCCGATGCCCCACACATATGAGCTGGAGCCGCCGTGGCTCTCGTCGATCACGCAGGGGGAGGGTGCCAGCCTGCTCGCCCGCCTGCACGCCGTGACCGGCGAGGACCGCTATGCGGACGCGGCGCGGGAGGCGCTGCTGCCGATGAGCGTGCCGGCAGCGTCGGGAGGCGTCCTCGCCGAGCTCGACGGGGGGCCGTTCCTCGAGGAGTACCCGACCGACCCTCCCTCCTTCGTCCTCAACGGTGCGCTGTTCGCGATCTGGGGCTTCCGCGACGTCGGTGAGCTGCTCACCGAGCCCGAGGCGACCCGCAGCTTCGAGCGCCTCTCCCGAAGCCTCGGTGAAAGGCTCGGGCGATACGACACGGGCCGCTGGTCACGGTACGACCTCTATCCGCATGTCATGGCCAACCTGGCGAGCCCCGCGTACCACCTGCTGCACATCCGGCAACTGACGGTGATGGAGCAGCTCGGCGCCGGCGACGAGTACGGGCGAATGGCAACCCGCTTTCACGACTATCGGGAGCGCCGCCTCAACCGTGCACGCGCGGTCGCGAGCAAGATCGCCTTCCGCATCGGCAACCCGCGCAGCCGCCGCACGGCGTTGCGAGCGCCGTGGACGGGTCGCGAGGCGGCGCTGCGCCGCGCGGCGACGCAGTGAGCTCACCGCCGCAGACCCCCCGCCGCTCCGCCCTGCGGCGGCTGACGCACCCGATAGAGGGCAATCCCGACATCTTCAGCAGCGAGGGCTCCTTCGCCCCGGCGATCGGCGCGCGGGTGGGTGAGCCGGAGCACCCACGCGGGTACCACATCGACTTCGCCGACAAGGCGAAACAGCCTCGGTGGCCACCGGAGTGGCTGCCGGCGCTCGACGAGCGTCTCCACGTCAGCACGATCCAGTGGGCGCTGGGCGCATTCGAGCGCTACGTGGCCGGTGAGGGCGAGGCCTGGCGGCAGGCGGCGCTGAACGCGACCGAGCAGCTGCTCGCCACCCAGATCCGAGAGGGGACCCGGGCAGGGGCGTGGCTGCAATGGCAGCCGATGCCCCACACCTACCGGATCGATCCCCCCTGGGTCTCCTCGATCGCCCAGGGCGAGGCCGCCAGCCTGCTCGTCCGCCTGCACGCCGAGACCGGCGAGGAGCGCTTCGCCGAGGCCGGGCGCCGCGCCCTGCTGCCGATGCGCAAGCCGACCGCGGCCGGGGGTGTGCTGGTGGGCTCCGACGCCCAGCCCTTCTTCGAGGAGTACCCCTCGATGCCGCCGTCGCGCGTCCTCAACGGGGCGATCTTCGCGCTCTGGGGCTTCCACGACGTCGGCAGGGCCCTTGGCGACACCGACGCCCTGGAATGGTTCGAGGCCGGCGTCGACACGCTCGCGGCGATGATCGACCGCTACGACACAGGCCGCTGGTCCCTGTACGACCTCTACCCGCATCCGCTCGCCAACATCGCGAGCGCCGCCTATCACCTGCTGCACATCAACCAGCTCACGATCCTGGAGCGCCTCTCGCCGCGCCCGGAGCTGAGTGCAGCGCGCGCGCGCTTCGAGTCCTACCGCTCCTCGCCGCGCCTCAGGCGCCGGGCGACGGCGCGGAAGATCGCCTTCCGCCTGCTCACCCCTCGCAACCGCCTGCTGGCGCAGAGGCTGCCCTGGAACGAGAGCGTGAGGCGCCGTCACGGTGGCGGCCGCCTGGTCGTGCTCTGCTACCACGCGATCAGCGACTCCTGGAAGTCGACCCTCACCGTGACTCCGGCTCTGCTGCGCGACCAGATCGCGCCGCTGCTCGCCGCCGGCTACGAGCCCACCACCTTCACGCAGGGAGTGCTGGGGCAGCGAGCCGAGCGCTCGCTCGCCGTCACCTTCGACGACTCCTATGCCTCGGTCGCCGAGCTCGCGAAGCCGGTCCTGGACGAGCTGGGGGTGCCGGCGACCGTCTTCGTGCCGACGCGATTCGCCGGCCGCGCCGAGCCGATGTCCTGGCCCGGGATCGAGCGCTTCGCGCGCGGGCCCAACCGCGACGAGCTGCGGCCGATGAGCTGGGAGCAGCTGACCGAGCTCGCTGGCTCCGGCTGGGAGGTGGGCTCGCACACCGCGACACATGCCCGCCTGCCCCAGCTCGACGACGAGCGCGCCCTGGCCGAGCTTCGGGAATCCCGGCAGGAGTGCGAGCGGCGCCTGGGGCGCCCCTGCCTGGCGCTCGCCTACCCCTACGGCGCGCTCGACCGTCGCACCGTCAGGCTCGCCGCCCGGGCCGGTTACGCGACCGCGGCCGCCCTGCCCCCTCCCTTCGCCCCCGAGACCACGCTCGCCTGGCCACGCATCGGCGCCTACGCGGTCGACCGGCGCTGGAGGATGCGCCTCAAGCTCTCGAGGCAGGTCCGGTGGTTGCGGCGATCGCGCCTCGGACCGCTGCTGGGGCGCGCCGCTCACGGCTTCTCGAACCCGAAGAAGCAGAGCTGATGGCGCGGGGAAGGCTGCGGCGCCTCGGGCAGAGCCTGCGTCGCCGCTCTCCCGAGACCGAGACCCAGACCGAGACCGTCGCGAACGACCTCACGGGGACGGTGCTGCGCGGCGCCGGGCTCTCGGGCGCCGGGCACGTGCTCGCCCAGGTGCTCACGCTGGGCTTCTACCTCGCCCTCGCCCGCCTTGCGAGCCCCGAGGACTTCGGCCAGTTCGCGGCGGCGGCGATCGTGATCAACGCCGGCCTTCTGTTCACCGAGTCGGGCATGCTCGCGGCGCTGATCCAGCGCCGGGACCGGATAGACGAGGCCGCCAGCACCGCGGTCATCTCCACCGCGATCGGGGGAGTGCTCTTCGCCCTGATCGCACTGGCGCTCTCGCCGCTGATCGCCGTGATCTTCGAGAGCGACAGGATCGGCTCGCTGTCGGCGGCGCTCTCGGGGCTTCTGTTCGTGCGCAGCCTGCAGATCGTGCCGGAGGCCCTGCTGCAGCGCAGCTTCTCGTTTCTGCGGCGCATGGTGGTCGAGCCGGTCCAGGTGATCGCCTTCGGCGTGGCCGCGGTGATCGCCACCTCCAACGGCCTCGGCCCGTGGGGGCTGGTGATCGGCTTCTACGCCGCCGCGTTCACGGACGTGATCCTCTCCTGGACCTTGCTGCGATGGCGGCCGCAGCTGGGGCTGGTCTCGTACGAGATGTGGAAGGAGCTGGTCTCCTACGGTCGCCACGTGCTGGGCTCGAACGTGGTGCTGAGGCTGGGTGATCAGATCCCAACGCTGCTGATCGGGCGCTTCGTCGGCGCGGCCCAGCTGGGCCAGTACCGCTTCGCCGATCGAATCGCATCGACCCCGTTCATGTTCGTGATCGCGGGGGCGTCCTACGTGATCCTGCCCGCCTTCGCGCGGATCTCCGACCAACGTGAACGCTTCGCCGCGGCCTTCCAGGAGTCGCTTCGCTGGTTCTCGGCGGTGTCACTGCCGCTCGGAATGATCCTGGTGCCGATGGGCGTCTCGCTGGCGGTGGTGCTGTTCGGAGAGGTGTGGCGAGATGCCGGCTACGCGGCGATGGCGCTGGCCCCGTTCACCGGCGCGGCCGCCCTGATCTCGATCGTCTCCGAGGCCCTCAAGGCCGAGGGGCGCCCCGAGATCCTGACCAGGATCCACGCCGTGACCGCGACCGTCGGCACGATCGCGATGGTCGCGCTGCTGCCCGTCGGTCTGGTTGGAGTGGCCGGCGGCTTCTCGATCGGAGCCTGCATCGGAGCCGGCTACGCTCTGGCCCGGCTCGGCGGCGTGCTGGAGATCCGGCTCTCGGCCATGCTGGCCAGGATCTGGCCCCCGCTGCTCGCCTCGTTGGCGATGGCGGCCCTGATGCTGCCCGTGGATTGGCTGCTGATCGACCCTCCGAGTCACTCGACAGCGCTGGGAGTGGTGCTGCTCGCGGCCGAGGCCGCCATCGCGCTCGCCCTCTACGGGCTGCTGCTCGTCCTGCTCGTGCCCGACACGGTTCAAAAGACCCGCGAGCTGATCGGGGTCGCGCGCCGCAGGATGGTCAGCGCGCCGGAGGCGGCGGCATGAGCGTGCCGGCCTTCAGCGTGGTCATCCCCGCCTATAACGAGGAGCGGCGGGTGGGCGCGGCGATCGGCTCGGTGCAGGCCCAGACCCGAGCGGATTGGGAGGCGATCGTGGTGGACGACGGGTCAAGCGACGCCACCGCCGAGGTCGTGGCCGCGATCGCGACCCGCGACCCCAGAGTGAAGCTCGTCAGCAAGCCGAATGCCGGGCTCTCCGCGGCCCGAAACACCGCGATCAAGATGGCGCGCGCGCCGCTGGTCAGCCTGCTCGACTCCGACGACCTCTGGCTGCCGGGCTACCTGGAGACGATGGGGCACGCTCTCGAGGCCGATCCCGAGGCGGGGATCGCCTACACCGACGCCTGGGCGCTGGACACCGAGAGCGGTCGCTTCCGCCGGGCCACGGCAATGTCCTCCTGCAGCCCCCCCGACGTGCTCCCCCAGGACCCGGTCGAGGTGATGAAGCTGCTTGTCCGCCAGAACTTCATCTGGGTCTCGGTCACGGCCCGCCGTGAGGCGCTGGAGCGGGCCGGGCTGTTTCGAGCCGACCTCGCTTCGGCGGAGGACATCGAGCTCTGGTTCCGGGTGCTGGCCGAGGGATACCGGGTGATCGGCCCGCTCGGCGTGCTGGGGATCAAGGGAGAGCGCGCCGACGCGATGTCGCGCCAGGACCTGCGGAACGTGACGAACCTGCAGCTGGTGATGGGCTGGGTCGCGGAGAACCCGAAGATCCCCGAGTCCGTACAGGAGCTGGCGCGGGCCAAGATCGCCGGCCTCGAGCGCTGGCGACTGGCGCTGAGCGGAGAGAGCCGCACCCTCTCCCTGGGCCTCTCGGCACGGCTTCGGCTGGGCTCGGTCAAGCGCGCGATCCTGCGGGGTCGCGAGTGGAGGAGCGAGCCGCCCGCCGAGGTGCAGGCGGCCTTTCCGAATCTCAGATCCGTTGACCTAGGCTAAGAGCGTGGGCATGGTGATCTCGAAGACGCCGCTTCGAATGAGCTTCGTGGGAGGCGGAACCGACCTGCCAGCATTCTCGGAGAAGCACGGCGGCGCCGTCCTCTCGACCGCAATCGACAAGTGGATCCGCGTCGGCGTCGCGCCGCGCTTCGAGGGAGACGTTCGCGTCAGCTACTCGCAGACGGAGATCGTCGCGCGCGCGGCCGATCTGCGGCACGAGCTGATCCGCGAGGCGATGCGGCGCGCGGGCCTCTCCCGCGGCGTCGAGGTGATCACGCTCGCGGATCTCCCCTCGAAGGGAACCGGCCTGGGCTCGTCGAGCAGCGTCACGGTGGGCACCCTGATGGCGCTGTACGGCCATGAGGGAATCCAGAAGTCGCCCCAGGAGCTTGCGATGGAGGCCTGCCGGATCGAGATCGACGTGCTCGGCAAGCCGATCGGCAGGCAGGACCAGTACGCGGCGGCGCTCGGCGGCATGAACCTGATCGAGTTCAAGCCCGACGGCTCGGTGGTCGCCGAGCCGGTGGTGGCCAAGCGGGAGGTGCTTGCGTCGTTTCACCGCAGCCTGATGCTGCTCTACACGGGCCGGGCGCGGCAGGGCAACGACGAGGTGCTGGCCGAGCAGGGCCGCGCCGCCGCGGGGGGAGACAACACCGAGGCGATGATGGAGATGCGCGACCTCGCCTTCGAGATGCGCGACCTGCTGGGCGGCGGAGACATCGAGGCGATCGGCGGACTCCTGCATCGCAACTGGGAGCTGAAGCGGAGCTCGGCGCCCGGGAGCTCGACCGAGGCGATCGACGACCTCTACGAGCGCGCCCGTGAGGCCGGCGCCTGGGGTGGCAAGCTGCTCGGGGCCGGGGGCGGCGGCTTCTTCCTGCTCTCGGCGCCGCTCGACGCGCACCAGGCGATCCGAGCCGCGCTGGCGGAGTTCCGCGAGATCCCGTTCAGGTTCGCGTCGCGGGGCACGCACCTGCTGCTGGTGGAGCCCGACTGATGGCGATCGAGACCCACCTCCGCGAGTACCTCGGGCGCCTGATCTCCACCCTGGAGGGGATGCCGATCGACCGCGTCGAGGAGCTGAGCGAGGCGCTCTACAGGGCCTACAAGGACGGCAAGCAGGTGTTCGTGCTCGGCAACGGGGGCTCGGCGTCAACGGCCAGCCACATGGCCGCGGACCTCGGCAAGAACACGATCGGCCCCAACATGCGGCGCTTTCGCATCATCAGCCTCAACGACAACATCTCGCTGATGACCGCGCTCTCCAACGACCTCGGTTACGAGAACATGTTCGCCGAGCAGCTTCAGAACCTGATCCACCCCGGGGACGTGCTGATCGTGATCTCGGGCTCGGGCAAGTCGCCCAACGTCTTGAGGGCGATGGAGTACGCGCGCAGCCAGAGCGCCCAGGTGATCGCGCTGCTGGGCTTCGACGGCGGCCCCGCGCAAGAGCTGGCGGACCTCACCGTGCTGGTCGATTCGAGCGACTACGGGGTGGTCGAGGACGCGCACCTGATCATCAACCACATCCTCGTCGAATACTTCCGCCAGCGGCTCGCCTCCGAGCAACCGTGGAGCACCTGAGCCGGGCGGCATTTCTCGACCGCGACGGCACGATCAACGCGCGGCCGGCCGAGCACCAGTACGTGACGCGGGCCGAGGACCTGCGCCTGCTGCCGGGCGCGATCGAGGGCATGGCCCGCCTCGCGGGCTGCGGCTACACCCTCGTCGTCGCCTCCAACCAGAGGGGCATGGCTCGCGGGCTTCTCACCGAGCGGGTGCTGGACGAGATCGAGGCCGTGATCGAGGCGGCGCTCGAGCCCCACGGCGCCGTCATCGCCGGCTTCTACTACTGCCCCCACCAGGCCGACGACCCCGGCTGCGACTGTCGCAAGCCGAAGCCGGGCATGCTCCTGCGCGCGGCCCGGGAGCTGGGCCTCGACCTCGAGGAATCGTGGATGATCGGCGACTCGCCCAGCGACATCGGAGCGGGCTCCGCCGCGGGCTGCCGCACCGCCTACCTGGGCTCCCCGCCCGCCGAGCCCGCGACGATCACCGCCCCCTCGCTCGGCGCCGTGGCGGAGCGCATCTGCTCCGCGGGCCCGCGCGACTGACTAGCCCCCCTGGCTCTCGAACTCGGCCACCAGAGCCTCGTAGGTCTCGGTCACCCCGCGGTCCAGCGGGATCTCCGCCTTCCAGCCGAGCACATCGGCCGCATGGGTGGGGTCCATCAACGATCGCTCCAGCTCGCCCTCGCGCAGCGGGGCCAGCTCCGGCTCGCTGTCCACGCCCGCCGCGGCGCACAGCAGGTCGAAGATCTCGCGCACCGGCACCTCGCGCCCGGCCGAGATGTTGAAGACGCCCTCGACTCCGGAGGCGCGCACCATGGCCTCGACGACATCGCCTACGTGCACGTAGTCGCGGGTCGGCTCACCGTGCCCGAACAGCGTGGCCCGCTCGCCGGCCCAGAGCTTGTGGCTGATGATCGCGACCACCCCGGCCTCGCCGAAGGGGCTCTGGCGCGGGCCGTAGACGTTGCCCAGCCGGCAGACGGCGTGCGGGATCCCGGTGGAGCCCGCCCAGGTTCGCAGGTACGCCTCCCCGGCCCACTTCGAGGCCCCGTAGGGCGCCAGCGGCGCCGGTATCTGGGTCTCGGGGGTGGGCCGCGGCGCCTGGTTGCCGTAGAGGGCACCACCCGTCGAGGAGAAGACCACCGGGGCGCCGTGCTCTCGCGCCACCTGGAGCACGTTGAGGGTGCCCATCACGTTGACCTCGCAATCACGCCAGGGGTCGGTCACCGAGACGGTCACCATGGACTGGGCGCCGAGGTGGAAGATCCGCTCGGGCCGGGCGGCATCGGCCAGCGCCCTGAGCCGGTCGAAGTCGACGATGTCGAGCTCCTCCAGCTCCGCCGCCTCGGGGACGCGCCCTCGGTCGCCGGTCGAGAGGTCATCCACCGCGATCACGCGGTAGCCGTCGCCGAGCAGCCTGTCACAGAGATGGGAGCCGATGAAACCGGCGCCCCCGGTGACGATCGCGGTCGGCATCGCGCAGGAAACCTACAGATGCGGGTGGCCGCCGGCGCGGCTAGGCTCCGCGGGTGCCGTTCCCCCCGCAGGCGATGATCCTGGCCGCGGGCCGCGGCACGCGGCTCGGCGAGCTCGGCGAACGTCGCGCCAAGGCGCTGGTGGAGATCGGCGGCGAGCCGCTGCTCTCGCACCAGCTTCGCTATCTCGGCGCTCACGGGGTGGAGCGCGTTGTGATCAACGCCTCGCACCTCGCCTCCCAGCTCGAGAGGTTCGCCGTGGACCGCCGTGGACCGCCGGATCTGGAGGTGGTGCTGGAGCCCGAGCCGCTCGGCACCGCCGGAGGGGTGATCAACGCCCTGCCGCGCTTCTCGCAGGGCCCGATCCTGGTCGTCTACGGCGATGTGGTCAGCGGCGAGGACCTGCGGCCGATGGCGGCGCTGCACGAGCGCGAGCGCCCCGTCGCGACTCTGGCGGCGTACCACAGCGACCAGGCCAGCGAGAAGGGGCTGCTCGAGCTCTCCGGCTCGCTGGTCACCGCCTTCCACGAGAAGGACCCCGACCGCACCTCGGGTTGGGTGAACGCAGGGCTCTACATAGCCGAGCGGGCCTGGCTGGACGGCTATCGGCGGGGTGACCACCTGGACTTCGGCTTCGACCTCTTCCCCGAGGCGCTCGCGCTGGGGCTCGAGTTGCGGGCGCACCGGCTCGCCGCCCCGGTGATCGACATCGGCACGCCCACCGACCTCGCCCTGGCCCGCGAACGCGGGCTGCCCACGGGCGGGACGCCCTAGGCCGGCGCGGGGACGAGCCCCTCGAGCAGCGCCTCGAGGCGCTCGACGCCGCGCTCGCGAAGGTTCTCAGCCGCGAAGCGGCGAGCCGAGGCGCCCAGCTCCTCCCCCCTGCCCGGATCCTCTCGCAGGCCCCGCACCGCGTCAGCAAGGGCGCCGGGGGCCTCGGGGGGCACCGGCACCCCGGCCCCTTCGCTGGCGACCAACCGCTGCGGCTCGCCCGCCGCCGCGACCAGAACCGGGCGGCCGAGCGCGCAGCAGTCGAACAGCTTCGAGGGCACGAACTTGCTCAGCTCGGGCCGCGCCGCGAGAGGCACGAGCAGGGCGTCGGCGCAGCGCAGCAGCGCCGCGGCGGGTGCCGGATCCATCAGCGGGCGAAACTCCACCGTGGCAGCCGGCAGCGCCCGCGCCCGCTCCCTCACGGCGTCCAGGCGGGGGCCGCCGCCGACGATCAGCAGCCTGTACCCCTCCCCCAGCATCGCGGCCGCCTCGATCGCCGCCTCCATCCCCTGGCCGATGCCGACGTTGCCCCCGTAGGCCCAGACGAACTCGTCGGCGGGCAGGCCGGCGGCCTCGCGGTCGGGCGCGCGCTCTCCGGCGTCAAGCCAGGTGCGCGTGGTCCCGTTGGAGATGACCACGACCTTGCCCGGCTCCCCGCAGACCGAAGCTATCTCGCGCCGAAACGGCTCGGTGACGGCGACGATGGCGTCGGCGCTGCGGTAGAGCCGCCGCTCCAGCCGCTGCGCGGCGCGGATCGCTCGCTCACCGCGCAACTCCCCCAACACCACCGCGGCCTCGGGCCAGAGGTCGCGCACGTCGAACACCCAGGGCGAGCGATGGCGCCCGGCGAGCGCGGCGGCCACCGCGCCCACCGGCAGCGGGGGCGAGGAGGCGATCAGGACGTCGGGGCGCGCGACGCCCGATCCCGCCAGCAGGGCCGAGGCCGCGAAGCTCCCATAGGCGAGCAGCCGGTTCGCGGTCGTCTTCCTCGGGCTCGCACGCAACCAGACGTGGCGCACGGTGACCCCGTTCAGCTCCCTGACCACGATCCGCCTGCCCCGATACGCCTCGTCGACGATCCCGCTGGGGTGATTCGGAAGCGCGCAGATGACCTCGACCTCGTGCCCGCGGGCCGCCAGGCCCTCGGCGAAGGCCTGCACCCTGGGGACGGCCGCCGTCACCTCCGGCGCGTAGTGCTGGCTGACGAGCAGGATCCGCACCGCGACTACCCCGCGTACCGATCGAGCCACAGCGACAGGGTCACCAGGCCCCAGAGGTTGCGGCTCAGCTCCTCTCGGCCCGAGAGGTGCTGGTCGAGCACCGCGGTGACGGCATCGGGGTCCAGATAGCCCTCGGCCCTGACCCGCTCGGGTGAGAGCACCTCGCGCGTGAAGGGAAGCAGGGGGCCGCGAAACCAGGCAGCCGCCGGCACCGCGAAGCCGCGCTTTCGTCCCCTGACGATCTCACGGGGCAGCAGCGGTGCGACCGCGCGGCGAAAGAGGCGCTTCTTGGAGAGGCCGCGCACCTTGTGCCGCGCGGGCAGCGCCAGCGCCAGCTCGGTCACGGCCGGGTCGAGAAAGGGCACCCGCGACTCCAGCGAGTGGGCCATGCTGGCCCGGTCGATCTTGACCAGGATGTCGTCGACCAGATAGGTGCCGAGGTCTATGTCCTGCATGCGGCTGAGTCGCTCGGCGCCCCCGGTCTCGTCGTAGCGGCGCCGATGGACGGCCAGCGGGTCGGAGCCCGCAGGGGGCCGGCGATGCGCCATCAGCTCGGCGCGCGCCTCGGGCGAGAAGACCTGACTCCAGGCGGCGTGGCGCTCGACGGGGGGCAGGTGGGAGCCGCGCGCGAAGCGCTTGACGCGGTCGTCGAGGCGGCGGCTCGTCGCCGTACCGGGCAGGCGGTCGATCAGCGGCCGCAGGGCGCTCGCGACCCGCCCGACCCTCGGCGCCATCATGTCGCCGAGATACCAGTAGTAGCCGCCGAAGAGCTCGTCGCCGCCCTCGCCGGAGAGCACCACCTTGACGTGCTCCGAGGCGAGCTCCGAGACCAGATAGGTCGGCAGCGCCGCGTTGTCGGCGAATGGCTCGTCGAAGACCTCGACGATCCGCGGCAGCAGCTCGTGGGAGTCGGGCCCGACCGTGAGCTCGTGATGGCGGGTGCCGAACCGCTCGGAGACGAGCCGGGCGTTGTCGGCCTCCGAGAAGCCCTGCTGCTCGAAGCCGATCGTGAAGGTGTCCACCGGCCGATCGGTGAGCTCGCTGGCGAGCGCCGTCAGCACCCCCGAGTCGATCCCGCCCGAGAGCAGCACCCCGACCGGGACGTCGGAGACCAGGTGCGCGCGAACGGAGTCGAGCAGGCGATCGCGCAGCTCCTGCTCCAGCTCGGCCTCGGACTGCCGGCGCGTCTCGGCGGCGTCCACCGGCCGCGGACGCGCATACTCGCTGATCTGAGCCTCGCCGCCCTCGTGGACGAGCACGCAGCCCGCCGGCAACTTGCGAGCCTCTCGGAAGATCGACATCGGCGTCGGCACGAAGTTGAGGGCGAGGTAGGCCTCGAGCGCCTCCAGGTCGAGCTCACGCGAGAATCCCGGGATGCGCAGCAGCGCCTTCAGCTCGGACGCGAAGGAGAACGAGGCTCCGGTCTCGCGGTAGTAGAGCGGCTTGATCCCGTAGCGGTCGCGGGCCAGCACCAGCCGCTGCCGCGGGATGTCCCAGATCGCGATCGCGAACATGCCGCGCAGCTCGCTCACGAACCGCGGGCCGCGCTCCTCGTAGAGATGAGCCAGCACCTCGGTGTCGGAGCTGGTGCGCAGCTCGTGGCCTCGCTTCCTCAGGTCCTCGGCGAGCTCGCGATAGTTGTAGATCTCGCCATTCTGGATCACCTGGACCGTTCCATCCTCGTTGGCGATCGGCTGGTCGCCGCCTCTGAGATCGATGATCGAGAGGCGTCTCATCGCCAGCCCCACCGGCCCCTCGACGAGGCTGCCCGAGCTGTCGGGGCCGCGATGCACGAGCGCCTCGTTCATCGAGTCGAGCACCCCGCGGTCGATCCGCGAGCCGTCAAGCGAGAGCATTCCGCAGATACCGCACATCGCCGTGGACCCTAGGCCGCGTCGGGAGCGGAGATGAACGAGGCCACCCGCTCGCTCTCGGACTCGATGGTCACGGCGCCCGCCAGCCGCAGGGCGCCCGCCGCCAGCTCACGTCGCAGCGCGGGATCAGCGGCGAGCCGCCGGATCGCGGCGACCAGCGCGGAGGCGTCGGCGGGCGGCACCAGCAGGCCGGCGGCGCCGTCGTCGAGCGCCGCCCGGATCCCGCCGACATCGGTGGCGACGATCGGCAGCCCCGAGCCCATGGCTTCGTAGATCACCCCGGGCACCCCCTCGGTCAGCGAGACGTGCACGAATGCGTCGGCGCCGCGGTAGAGCTCCAGCAGCTCCGGCCCGAACGGCACGAAACCGGGCAGCGCCAGTCGGCTGCCGACTCCCGCCGCGTCGGCCGCCTCGCGCATCGGAGCCGCCTGCCGCCCCTCCCCCGCCCAGGTCCACTCGTAGCTGCGCCCACCCTCTTGCTGCAACCGTGCGAGGGCCTCGATCACGACCAACGGGTTCTTCTCCGGCTCGATGCGCCCGACGGTCAGCAGCCTCACGGTCCCCTCCCAGGCGGAGTCGTCGGGCTTGGTCGCGAGCTGCCCGCGCTCCAGCAGGGTCACCCGCATCTCGAGCACGTTCGGCCGCGGAGCCCGGTAGCGCTGAGCCATCTCCGAGCCGACCACGGTGGTCCGGGCCCGCCGCCCGATCTCGCGGAAGCAGAGGTCCAGCAGCCGCAGCGGCGCGAGCAGTGGCGCCCAGAGCCGGCTCGGCAGCCTGCTGCGGAAATAGCGCGGTGAGTCCTGGCGGATCAACAACACCACCCTGCGCCGGCGCATCCCGGCCAGGAACACGAGAACCAGGCCCAGCGGGTTCACCCCGGAGACCCAGACGGCGTCGAGGCCGTCGAGCGCCCGCCACATCTCCCTTACGGTCGCGGGCAGCGCCCGCAGCACGCCGCCCAGGTGACGGAGGCTGCTGTAGTGAGGCAGCGCGATCAGCTCGACGCCGACGGGCAGCTGGTGCACGACCCTGACCGCATCGTCGGTCCCGCGGGCGATCAGGGCGAAGCGTTCGAAGCGCTCGCCGACGGCGCAGCCGAAGCGCATGAAGCCGTAGAGCTCCTCCCCGCAGAACACCCGGTCCGCCTCGCGGCGAAAGGCGGCGTCGACGAAGAGTCCCAGCCGGCCAGCGGCAGCGGGCCCGGGCGGGCGCTCGCTGTCAGCGGCGACCGGCGGCCGGCTACTCGCCGAGGCCACCGCTGCCGTCGGGCGGCGCCACTCCCCCGCTGTCGGGAACCGTGGTCGTCGTGACCTCGGTCTCGGTGGTCTGGGTCTGCGGCGAGGTGGGCTCGGTCGCCGTCGGCAACGACCTGGTCGTGTTGCCGTCGCCGCTGTCGTCGCCGGCGACGATCGCCAGCCCGACCCCCAGCCCGATCACGAGCGCCAGCAGCAGCCCGATGATCCACTTGGCATTCGTGCTCATGCGCCGACTCTACCCAAGCCCCCCGCCGGATCCGCCGGCCCGGGCCTCCCACGGGCTCCTCGAGGCGAGGCGCGCTCGGCGAGCGTCCACCGCCCCCCGCAGCGGCCAGCCGACTAGCCGAGCACGCTGCGCAGCTTCTCGAGCGCCTCGTCGAGCTCGGGATCGCCGATCACCAGCGGTGGCAGCATTCGCAGCGTGTCGGGGGCGGGCACGTTGACGATCAGCCCCTGCTCCAGGAGCCGGGAGCCCACCTCGGCGGCGTCGATGCCGGCGGCGAGGCGGGCCCCGATCATCAGGCCCCGGCCGCGAACCTCCGTCACCGCGTCCAGCGCCTCCAGCCCGGCCCGCATCTCGCCGCCGAGCTCGCGCACCCGACGAAGCAGAGCGGGATCGTCGACCACGTCGAAGCTCGCCAGGGCGGCGGCGGCCACAAGCGGACCACCGGCGAAGGTCGAGCCGTGGTCGCCGGGCTGAAGCACCTCGCCCTGCTCGGGAGTGGCCACGCAGGCGCCGGCGGGCAGGCCGCCGCCCAGGGCCTTCGCCGTCGTGATCAGGTCGGGCCGAGCGGGCAGCTGCTCATAGGCCCAGAGCGACCCGGTGCGGCCCATCCCCGCCTGTATCTCGTCGAAGACCAGCAGCGCCCCGGCCTCGTCGCAGGCCGCCCTGGCCGCGGCGATCATCTCGCCGCCGATCACGTGCACGCCCGCCTCGCCCTGGATCGGCTCGATGAACACGCCCGCGGTGCGCTCGCCGACCGCGTCGCGAAGCGCCGCGGGGTCGTCGCGTGGAACCGTCACGAATCCCGGCAGGTAGGGAGCGAAGCTCTCGTCGGCGGCCATGCCCGGCGTCGCCGAGACGGCGCCCATCGTGCGCCCGTGAAAGGCGCCCTCCAGCACCACGATCTCCGGCGCTTCGACGCCGCGCGCGTGCGCGTGCTTTCGCACCAGCTTGATCGCGCACTCGTTGGCCTCGGCGCCGGAGTTGCACAGGAAGGCGCGGCCTCCCAGGCTCGATTCGCAGAGGCGCTGCGCCAACCGCACGCCGCCCTCCGTCAGGTAGAGGTTGGAGACGTGCGTGAGGGTGCCCGCCTGCTCGCGCACGGCCTCGATCACGCCCGGGTGGCAGTGGCCTACCGAGCAGACCGAGATCCCGGCGAGGAAGTCGAGGTACTCGCGGCCCTCGGAGTCCCACAGCCGGGCGCCCTCCCCTCGCACGAACTGCACCGATGCGCGCCTGTAGGTGGGCATCACCCAGCGCGCGTCGAGCGCCTCGAGCTCGGCCAGGTTCATCATCGCCCCGCTTCCGGAAACGGCATCAGCGCGACGAGATCTTCGTGCCGATGCCCGCGTCGGTGAACAGCTCCAACAGCAGGCTGTGGGGCCGGCGGCCGTCGATGATGTGAGCGGCCAGCACTCCACGGCCCACCGCCTCCGCGCAGGCGGCGAGCTTGGGTCGCATGCCGCCGCCGACCTCGGGCAGGGCCCGCTCGACCTCGATCACGCTCGCCTGCGAGATCCGCGAGCCGGGGTCGTCGGGGTCGCGCAGCCAGCCGTCGACGTCGGTCATGAAGATCGCCTTGTGGGCGCGCATCGCGGCGGCGACCTGGGCGGCCGCCGCGTCGGCGTTGATGTTGTACGAGCGGCCCTCGGCGTCGGTGCCCACCGAGGAGATCACCGGAACGTAGTCCTCGGCGATGTGCTCGATCACGTCGACGTTGACCCGGTCAATCTTGCCGACCAGGCCCACCTTGTCCGACTCCGGCGACGGGGAGACCTCGAACAGCCGACCGTCCTCGCCGCCCAGCCCCACCGCCGCCTGGCCGTGGCGGTTGAGCCGGCCGAGGATGTCGGAGTTGATCTTGCCGAGCAGCACCATCTTCGCGACCTCGACGGTCTGCTCGTCCGAGACCCGCAGGCCCTCGACGAACTTGACCTCCATCCCCATCTTCCCCATGTAATAGGAGATCTCGGGGCCGCCACCGTGGACGATGATCGGGTTCATGCCGACGTACTTGAGCAGCACGACGTCGGTGGCGAAGTCCTCGCGCAGTCGCTCGTCGCGCATCGCGGCGCCGCCGTACTTGATCACGATCGTCCGCCCGTGGAACTGCCGGATGTAGGGCAGCGCCTCGAGCAGCGTCGCGACTTCGCCCTCGGCGGCCCGGGCCGGCTTTCGTGCCTCGCTCATGTCGTGTACTCCGCGTTGATCCGCACGTAGTCGTATGTGAGGTCGCTGAAGTAGACGTGGGCGCGGTCCTCTCCGCGTCCCAGCCGCACCGAGACCTCGGCCTCGGGCAGCTCATCGCCCAGCTCGGTGTGGATCCGCTCGGGCCCCAGCTCCTCGATCTCCTCGCCGGCGAGCGCCATGCCGGCCGCCTGCGCGATCCGCCCCCAGTTGGGGTCATGGCCGAACAGCGCCGTCTTCACGAGCGGCGAGTTGGCGATCGCGCGCGCGACGCGCTCGGCCTCCTCGGGGTCTCGCGCCTCGAGGGCCTCGGCGCGCCCGACCCGGGTTGCGCCCTCGCCATCAGCGACGATCTCCAGCGCCAGCTGCAGCAGCACCGCCTCCAGCAGCCCCTCGGGCAGCGGCTCCCCTGATGTGCCGGTGGACTGCAGCACCACCATGTCGTTGGTGCTCAGCTGGCCGTCGACGGTGATCCGCTCCATCGAGGTGGCCAGGGCCGCCCGCAGCGTCTGATCGGGGTCACTGACCTCCGCGTCGGTTTGGACGAAGCAGAGCATCGTCGCGAAGCCCGGCTCGATCATCCCCGCGCCCTTTGCCTGGGCCGAGACGCTGACCCGGCCCGCCCGCAGCGCGCACTGCTTGGGGCCGCGATCGGTGGTCATGATCGCGTCGGCGAACGCGGCGCCCCCGGTCTCGCTCAGCTCGGCCGCCGCGGCGCGGATGCCGTCCAGCACCGAGGCGACGTCGAGCGGGACGCCGATCACCCCGGTCTCGCCCACCGCCACCGCCGCGGGCTCGACCCCGAGGGCCTCGGCCCCCGTATCGCGCATCGCCAGCGCATCGCGGTAACCCTGCTCCCCCGTCGCCGCGTTGGCGTTGCCGGAGTTGACGGCCACCGCGCGGATCGCCGAGCCATCGACCTGCTCGCGGCAGACCCGCACCGGCGCCGCGGCGGCGGCGTTGGCTGTCAGCGCGATCGCCGAGGCGACCCGCTCGGCGTCACAGACGAGCAGGCCGACGTCGGTTCCACCATCCGGCTTCAGGCCGCAGGCCACCCCGGCCGCGCGAAAGCCGGGCGCGAGCTGCGCGGGGTCGAGCTCCTCGACGCCGCGAGGCGCCTGCACCCAGCGCGAGCGCAGAAAGCCCGTCCGGGTGCTCACGAGATCCCCTCGCCCTCGGGCAGGCCGAGCATCAGGTTGAGGTTCTGGACCGCCTGGGACGCCGCTCCCTTCCAGAGATTGTCGATCGCGGCGAAGGCCAGCACTCGGCCCCCGCCGGGATCAGGGGCCACGGCGTGAACGCGGCAGTGATTGGTGCCGCGGACATCGGCGACGCCGGGCGGATCGGAGACGACCTCGACGAAGCGCTCGCCGGCGTAGCGGGCGGCATAGAGCTCCGAGAGCTCCTCGGCGGCGAGCGGGCGCGTCGTGCGCACGTAGCAGCTGACCAGCTCGCCCTGATCGAAGGGGAGCAGGTGCGGGACGAATGTGACCGGCACCACGGACTCGCCGGAGGCGGCCTCGGTCGCCGGGCCCCCGGCCCGCGCGGCCAGCGCGGAGAGCTCCTGGGCGATCTCGGGCGCATGGCGGTGGCCGGCGACCTTGTAGGGCCGCGTGTCGTCGGATTCCTTCAAGGCGGCCATCTCCTCGGCGGCGCCGCGGCCGGCGCCCGAGACCCCTGACTTGGCGTCCACCACGACATCGGCGATCAGCCCCGCCTCGGCGAGCGGTGCGAGCGCCAGCACCGTCGCGGTCGGGTAACAGCCGGGGTTTGCGACCAGCTCGGCCTCGGCGACCCGCTCGCGGTTGAGCTCGGTGAGGCCGTATACGGCGCCCTCGAGCAACTCGGGAGCCCCGTGCTCGCCGTACCAGAGCTCGTAGGTGGGCAGGTCGCCGAAGCGGAAGTCCGCCGAGAGGTCGATCACGCTGGCGCCCAGCCCGCGCAGCTCGGCCACCACGGGTGCCGCGGCCCCGTGCGGGTAGCCGACGATCGCGGCCTCGACCTCCTCGGCCCCCGCCAGGTCGAGCTGCTCGAGGACCAGCGGCACGGGGCTGCCGGGGTAGAGCTGGTCGAGTCGGCTGCCGGCCTCGGCGCGCGCGGTCACCCGCACCAGCTGCAGCGACGGATGGCCCCAGACCAGCTCGGCCGCCAGGGCGCCGGCATAGCCCGACGCGCCCGCCACCAGCACCCGGGCAGCGGGTTCCCCCGAGAGCGGCTGGGCCTTCGGGTCGGTTCCAGCCCGCGCGCTACTCACGAAGCGACCCCTCGATCGCGGCGAGCGCCTCGACCACCCGCTCGCGCAGCGCCCCGACCTCCTCCTCGGTGAGTGTTCGGTCGGGCGCCTGGAACGAGAGGTGCAGCGCGAGGCTCTTCTGGCCCTCGCCGAGCTGCTCGCCACGGTAGAGGTCGAAGACCTCGGCCGTGCGCAGCAGCTCACCGCCGCCCTCCAGAACCGCCTCACGCACGCGGTTCGCGGGAATGTCTTCGGGGACGACCACGGCGATGTCCTGGTTGAGTGCGGGGAAGGTGGTGACGTCCTCGTAGCGCTCCTCGCCCCAATCCGAGACCGCGATCAGGGGCGCGAGGTCGATCTCGAAGCAGGCGCCGCCCTCGAGGTCCCAGGCTCGCGCGACCACCGGATGCAGCTCGCCGATCCAGCCCGCGACGAGGGGCGGCGCGCCCCCGGCGCGCGGCGAGACGAGCACCCGCGCCGAGCGCCCTGGGTGAAGGAAGGGCTCCTCCGCCGGCTCCAGCGTCGCCTCCACGCCGAGTTGCGCGCAGAGCGATTCCAGCGTCGCCTTGGCCGTGAAGAGGTCGGGGGCCCGGGCCTCGCCGCGCCAGCTCGCCGCCGGCTCACCCGCGGCGAGGTGGCCGATCCGGTGCGGCTCGGAGAGAGGCGCCGGATGGTCGCCCGGGAAGACCCCCGCAAGCTCCTCGCCGAGCTCCCCCGGCGTTCCCTGGCGCAGGTAGACGTGGCCCGACTCGAACAGCGAGACGCGCGCCGCCCCCCGCGAGAGGTTGAGGCGGGCCGCCTCGAGCAGGCTTCCCAGCAACATGGGACGCAGCGCCGACAGCTCTCCGGAGAGCGGGTTGGAGAGCACCACCAGCTCGCGGCGACGGTCGCCCTGCGGCAGCAGCAGCCGGTCCGCCGACTCGGGATCGCCCAGGCTCCAGCCGATGATCTCGTCGGCGCCGAGCCCCTGCATCGCGTCCTCGGCGCGCCGGCGCAACCTCTGCTCGCGGCTGAGGCGGCCGACCCGCTCGGGCGTCGCCGGGAGCGTCGAGGGAAGCTGGGTATCGAGGTCGCCGAGGCGGGCGACCTCCTCGATCAGATCGGCCTCCCGCGTGACGTCCTCGGCGCGCTCCGGGGGCACCGTGGCGCTGATCTCATCCCCGGCAACCCGCACTCCGAAACCGAGTCGCTTCAGCCGGGCCGCGCAGGTCTCGGCGTCGATCGCAAGCCCGATCAACTGCTCCACCCTGGGGACGCGCAGCCCCACCACGGTCGGTTCGGGACCGCCCGCGCCGACGTCGATCGTCCCCGGCACCAGGCTGGCGCCGCAGAGCTCGACCATGAGGCGTGAGGCGATGCGCTGGGCCCGCATCGTCAGGGCCGGATGCAGCTGCTTCTCGAAGCGCGCCGAGGCCTCGGAGCGCAGGCCGAGACTGCGAGAGGTGCGCAGGATGTTCGGCCCGTTCCAGGTGGCAGCCTCGAGCAGGACCCTGGTCGTCCGCTCTGAGACCTCGGAGCGCTGGCCACCCATGATCCCGCCGATCCCCGAGGGCTCCTCGCGGTCGCAGACCAACACGGCGTCGGTGCCGAAGCTCCGCTCGACCCCGTCGAGGGTGGTCATCCGCTCCCCCTCGCGCGCCGTGCGGATGATCAGCTCGCCGCCGGGCACCTGGTCGAGGTCGAACGCATGCAGGGGCTGGCCGGTCAGCAGCATCACGTAGTTGGTGATGTCAACTACGTTGTTGATCGGCCGCTGGCCCGCGGCGGCGAGCCGCGCCTTCAGCCACAGCGGCGAGGGGCCGAGCTTCACGCCGGTGAAGGCCCGCGCGGTGAAGCGGGGGCACAGCTCGGGTGCCTCGACTGTGACGGAGGCCAGATCATCGACGTCGCCCTCGCCGAGCGCCTCGGCGTCCTCTGTCCAGGGCGGCTCGGCCAGGGGCGCCTCGGAGACGGCGTGCAGTTCGCGCGCCACGCCGTAGACGGCCTGGCAATCGGAGCGATTCGAGGTCACCTCCAGCTCCAGCACCGGCTCCGATACCGCAACGACATCGGACAGCGGCATCCCTGGGTCCAGGCCGGGAGCCGTCCCATCGACGCCGAGCACCGCGATGCCGTCGTGCTCGTCGCCGATCTCGAGCTCGGACTCGGAGAGGATCATCCCGTCGGAGACGACCCCCCTCAGCTTGGTGCTCTTCAGCTTCAGCCCGCCGGGCAGCTCGGCGCCGGGCAGCGCGACCGGGACCAGCTGGCCAGGGGCCACGTTGGGGGCCCCGCAGACGATGGTGCGCTCCCCGTCGCCCGTCTCGACGCTGCAGACGCTGAGCCGGTCGGCGTCGGGGTGCTTCTCGACGCCCTTGACCAGGCCGACCACCAGGCCCTCGCCGGAGGGCGCTCCCGCGTGGCCGACGCGCTCGACCTCGGTCCCGGTCATCGCCAGGCGCTCGGCGATGCGCTCAGGCTCCCAGCCGGGATCGCAGTACTCGCGCAGCCAGCTCAGCGGCACCTTCATCGGCAGGCCCTCCCGAGCTTCGCGCTCATGCGAACTGCTCCAGGACCCGCACGTCGCTCTCGACGAACAGCCGCAGATCGGGAAGCCCGTGCAGCAGCATCGCCATGCGCTCGATCCCGAAGCCGAAGGCGAAGCCCTGAATCCGCTCCGGGTCGTAGCCCATGCCCTCGACGAAGCCGAAGACGTTTGGGTCCACCATGCCCGCGCCGCCGACCTCGACCCAGCCGACGCCCTTGCAGAGCGGGCAGCGCGAGCCGTCGGCGAGCTTGCCGGTGGCCTCGCAGCGAAAACAGGAGACGTCGAACTCGACGCTCGGCTCGGTGAACGGGAAGAAGTGCGGTCGCATTCGCGCCTCGCGGCCCTCGCCGAAGAGGCCGCGCAGCATCTCGCGCAGCGTTCCCTGGAGGTCGGCGAGGGTGATGTCCTCGGCCACGGCGAGCCCCTCCATCTGATGGAACATCGGCAGGTGCGTCGCGTCGATCGTGTCGCGCCGGTAGGCCTTGCCCGGCACCGCGATGAAGATCGGCGGGCCCTCGGCCTCCATCGCGCGCACCTGCATCGGAGAGGTGTGCGTGCGGAGCATGACCAGCTCGCCGTCGGGGGTCTCCAGCCCGCCGGCGACCCCCTCGGCCGCCCGGCGTGCGTGCTCGAGCGCCGCCTTGGTCAGCGATCCCGGTGCGACGTAGAAGGTGTCCTGGGTCATCCGCGCCGGGTGGCCGGGCGGGTGGTTCAGGGCCGTGAAGTTGTAGTAGTCGCTCTCGACGTCGGGGCCCTCGAGGATCCGGTAGCCCAGTCCGACCATGATGTCCTCCACGCGCCTCCTGGTACGGGTGATCAGGTGTAGGTGGCCGGCGGGCTGCTCAGGGGCGCCCGGCAGCGTCACGTCGACACGGTCTGCGACCAGGCTCGACTCGAGCTCGGCCCTGTCGAGCTCGTTCGCCCGCCGCTCGATCAGGCCCTCGAGCTGATTGCGAACCTCGTTGCCGGATTTGCCGACCGGCCCCCGCTCCTCGGCCGGCAGCTCGGAGATGCCGCGCAGGATGGTGGTCAACTCCGCCTTGCGCCCGAGGAATCGCACCCGAAGCCGCTCCAGCTCCCCGGTGCCCTCGGCCTTCCCGATCGCAGCGGTCGCCTCCCGGCCTATCTGCTCGATGCGCTCGGTCGTAGTCATGGATCCACCTCTTCGCCGGGGGGCGACGATATCCGCTGCAGGGCGATCGCAGCCGCCGCGGCCACGTTCAGCGACTCCGCTCCGGGGCGCAACCCGATCGTGACACTCGTCTCGCATGCGGAGAGCACCCCCGCGGGAAGTCCCTCGCGCTCAGACCCGAGGCAGATCGTCGACGCTCCGTCGAGCCGGGCGAGCGGCTCTCCGCCGCGGGCGACCAGCGCGGCCCTCGGACCCGGGGTCGCCTCGACGCCCACGCGATGCAGCGGCTGGCTGAAGACGGCGCCCATGCTCGCCCGCACCGCCCGGGGCCCGAACGGGTCAGAGCACCCGGGTCCCAGGGCGACGCTGCCGCCCGCCAGCGCGGCAGCGGTGCGAATCACCGTGCCGACGTTGCCCGGGTCCGAGACGCCGTGCAGGTAGGCGCAGGGGGCCGCCGGCTCCGCTGGGTCCGCCCAGCGCTGCTCCCAGACGCCGATCGCGCGAGTCCCGGACTCCAGTGAGGCGAAGCGGTCGAGCAATGCGGGTTCGACCTCCGTGCCGCCCAGGCCCTCGCCGGCGGCGGTCAGCAACTCGACCGGCTCGGCGCCGGCGGCCCGCGCGGCGGCCAGGATGTCCTCGCCCTCGCCCACGAACAGACCGTCGCGCTCGCGCGAGCGGCGGCGTCCGAGGCGGCGCACGAGCTTCAGCTTCTCGTTGTGGGGGCTGGTGATCATCGTCTCGTCTCTCTGCCTGCCCTCTGACTCCCTTCCCCGAATACAAAAACGGGCGGCACCGCCATTGCGGACCGCCCGGGGAGAGAACTCGATGGCGCCTCGGCTCAGGCCTCGGCGCCCTCCCGGGCCAACTCCACGAATCGGCGAAAGCCGTCGGGGTCGTTGACGGCGATGTCGGCGAGCATCTTGCGGTTCACTTCCACGCCGGTCTCGCTGAGGCCGTGGATCAGCTGCGAATAGCTCATCCCCTCCTGTCGCGCGGCGGCGTTGATGCGCGTGATCCAGAGGCGCCGGAAGTCCCGCTTGCGGTTGCGCCGGTCGCGATAGGCGTAGGCCTCGGAGCGCATCACCTGCTCATTGGCGAAGCGGTAGCTCGAGTGCTTTCGCCCGTAGTAGCCCTTGGCCCGGTCCAGCACCTTCTTGCGGCGCTTGCGGCGCGCGACGGAGTTGGTTGCGCGCGGCATCAGCGGCCCTTTCCGGCGAGCAGGGTCCTGACGCGGCGCTCGTCGGCCTTGGCGATCACCGAGGGCCTGCCGAGCCGGCGCTTGCGCTTCGGCGACTTCTTCTCGAGGATGTGGCTGGCGTTGGCGCGGCGACCGCGCAGCTTGCCGCCGGCCGTCTTGCGGAAGCGCTTCTTCGAGCCTGAGTGGGTCTTCATCTTGGGCATCGCGGCCGCCCATTGAAGCAAAGTCGCCGGGCAAGGCGTGGCCGGCGGCCGCCACAGGCACGCTAACCGGACATCCGTCCAGCTTCGGCGGCCCCCGCGATCAGATGCACGTCCAGCTATGTCGTGCCCGGTTCATAGGTAGCGCGTCCAACTGGCTGGTGGAGATTTTTCAGTAGCGCCAAGACCCCGATGCCACCGGGGATGGCGACCGCACGTGCAACGGCACTGCTCACCGCGCTGGCCTTGGTCGGCGGCGCGGTCCTGCTGGCGATCTCCGCGAGCACGGCGGCTTCGCCCGCCCCCGCTAGCGCGAGCGCGAGCGGCTGCAGCGGCGTCTCGCTCTCCGCCTCCTCGCGCACCGTCCGCCGCGGGGGCCGCGTGTTGCTCAAGGGCGAGGCCTGTGGCGCCTCTTACGCGAGCGCGGGCACCGCGAGGGTTCAGGTGAGGCTGCGCAAGAACCGCAAGTGGACGAAGGTCGCCAAGGCCGTCGCCGCCTACGACGGCAGCTTCTCGGTCTGCGCCAAGCTAAAGGTGCCGAAGCGCAGCAGGTTCGCCCGGCTTCGCGCCACCGGCCCGGGCGGCGCCTCGGGCAAGGTGACCGTGCGGATCGCCAAGAAGGGCGGAAGCGGCTGCCGCAAGGGCGCCTCCGGCGGCAGCGGCGACAGCGCCGACGACTCTTACGTCCCGCCGCCGCCCGAGCAGGGCAACCCGCAGTGCCCCCTCTCACAGCCGGGATCGACGATCGGCATGACCCTTCCGGCCGCCTGCACGCAGCTCGCCGCCGACACGGCGTCCAACCCGGACCCGATCCCCTTCTGGGGGCGCCTCGACTGCGCGTCGGCCACGCGCCATCAGCAGCTCACCGCGGGCGGCGCCGACCCCCATCCCACCGGTTCGGGGGCCGCCCAGCCCGACTCGGCCTTCCGGCGCATGACCGTGATTGACGGAGACGACGTCTGGGGGGAGCGCTGCGAAGCCGGCCTCAACGACCAGGGTGGGCCCACGGCGCTCTTCCACGAGGGCCAGCGGCGCGTCACCTTCGCCTCGATCCGACTCCCGGCGTCATCCCCGGTTGGCAACCCGAACTGGCGCACGGTCCTGCAGATGAAGCAGGCCCAGCCCTACCACAACCCCAACGGGGCCTCGATGTTCGAGCTTCAGGTCCGCGGCGGGGAATGGATCGTGATCTCCGACTGGACCGACCTCTGGACGACCCCAGCCCAGCAGAACACATGGACGCGCTTCGCCTTCGACATCGTCTACTCGCAGGACCCCGCCCTGGGCTCGGTCAAGGTCTACGTCGATCTCAACGGCGACGGCGACGCAGAGGACTCCAACGAGCAGAGCCCCGTGATCCACCGCCAGACGCTTCGGCCCGAGGTCGCCGGCGGGCCGAGCCCCGTCCCGGTCGGCCAGTCGATTCCCTCCCACCTGCGGGCCGGGATCTACCAGAACACCAACTACAGCTGCCCCTCGGGCTGCTCGGCGGACATCGACAACATCCAGGTCTTCAGGCCGTAGCCGCGGTCAGCTCGCCGCAGCCTCCTGCGGCTTCTCGCCGGCGCCGCGCACTGGAGCCAGCAGCATGTGCATGTTGCGGCCCTCCTGAAGCGGCTGCTGCTCAACCGTGGCGAGCTCGGCGACGTCGTCGAAGAGCCGCTTCAGCAGCGCCCGGCCGCGCTCGGGGTGGCTCGCCTCGCGGCCACGGAACATGATCGTGACCTTGACCTTGTCCTGGTTTCGCAGAAAGCGCTCGACGTGCCCCTTCTTGGTCTCGTAGTCGTGGGTGGCGATCTTCGGGCGCAGCTTGATCTCGCGCACGTTGACCTGCTGCTGGTGCTTGCGGGCCGCCTTCGCCTTCTGCTCCTGCTCGTACTTGTACTTGGAGTAGTCGAGCACGCGGCAGACCGGCGGCTTGTTGTTGGGGGCAACCTCCACCAGGTCGAGGTCAAGCTGGCGGGCGTATTCCAGGGCCTCGGGCGTGGGGACGATCCCGCCCTGCTCTCCCTTCTCGTTGATCAGCCGCACCTCGGAAACGCGGATCCGCTCGTTGACGCGAGTGGAGTCGCGCTCGGGGGGACGGCGGTCGAAGCGAGAAACCGCCACTAGCTAGGCATCGGGTAGTCCGTCAAGCGGAAGGGGGTGAGGGCATCGGGGAGGCGGGCACGGGGCGCTCAGGGGACGCGCGTGGTGTGGGTGCCCGGCATTGAGCGCAAGTATAGACGCGTCGGCGACGCTTTCAGTCCAGCTCCGCCTCGATGCGCAGCCGCGCGACCACCTCGTCGAGCGGCATCGTGCCCAGATCGCCCTCGCCGTGGTGGCGAACCGCGACCGTGCCCGGCTGCTCGAGCTCGCGGTCGCCGACCACGAGCATGTAGGGCGCGCGGGCGAGCTCGGCGTCGCGGATCTTTCGGCCCACGGACTCGGAGCGATCGTCGACCCGGCAGCGCAGGCCCGCCGCGGCCAGCCGCTGCCCGATCTCGGCCGCGTACTCGTTGTGTCGGTCTGCGACCGGCAGGATCGCGGCTTGCACCGGTGCCAGCCACAGCGGGAAGCGCCCGGCGTGATGCTCGATCAGGATGCCGGCGAAGCGCTCCATCGAGCCCAACAGGGCGCGGTGGATCAACACCGGGCGGTGCTCGGCGTTGTCGGCACCCGCGTAGGAGAGGTCGAAGCGCTCGGGCATGAAGAAGTCGAGCTGGCAGGTGCCGCACTGCCAGGAGCGCCCCAGCGCGTCGGTGACGTGGAAATCGATCTTGGGGCCGTAGAAGGCCCCGTCGCCGGGGTTCAGCTGGTACTCGAGCCCCTGGGCGTCGAGCGCGGCGGCCAGCGCCGCCTCGGCGCGCTCCCACTGCTCGGGCGAGCCGATCGCCTTCTCGGGCATGGTCGAGAGCTCCACCCGCCAGTCGTCGAAGCCGAAGCGCTCGTAGAGCTCGCCGATCGCCTCGCAGATGTCGCGCACCTCGGCCTCGACCTGCTCCTCGGTGCAGAAGACGTGGGCGTCGTCCTGGGTGAAGGCGCGCACGCGCAACAGGCCGTGCAGCACCCCCTCGCGCTCGTCGCGCGATACCAGCCCGAACTCCGCCAGGCGCAGCGGCAGCTCCCGGTAGGAGTGCCGCTCGGAGTCGAAGACGAGGCAGGCGCCGGGGCAGTTCATCGGCTTCAGCGCGAAGCGCCGCCCCTCGGACTCGACGAAGAACATGTTCTCCTTGTAGTTATCCCAGTGCCCCGAGCGGTGCCAGAGCTCCTCGTCGAGCACCTGCGGGGTCCTGATCTCCTCGTAGCCGCGGCGGCGGAGCTGGCCGCGGACCTCCTCGGCCATCAGCTCCAACAGCACCGAGCCGTCGGGCAGCCAGAAGGGCATGCCGGGCGCCTCGGGGCGGAAGCGGAAGAGGTTGAGCTCCGGGCCGAGCCCGCGATGGTCGCGGGCCTTGGCCTGCTCGATCTGCTCCATGTGGGCCTCGAGCTGCTTGCGGTCCCTGAACGCGGTCCCGTAGATCCGGGTCAGCATCTGGCGCGTCTCGTCGCCGCGCCAGTAGGCGCCCGCGAGCGAGGTGAGCTTGAAGGCGCCGATGCGGCCGGTCGAGGGTCCGTGGGGCCCGCGGCAGAGGTCCTCGAAGGGCCCGTTGCGATACAGCGAGACCGTCTTCTCGCCCTGATCGGAGGCCAGGTCCTCGATCAGCTCCACCTTGTAGTCCTCGCCCTGCGCCCGGAAGTGCTCGATCGCCTCCTCGACGGGCAGCTCGCGGCGCTCGAAGGGCTCGTCGGCCGCGATGTGCTCAGCCATCCGCGCCTCGATCCGCTCGAGGTCGTCGGGCCCCGGCGCCTGCCCCTCGGGGAACTCGATGTCGTAGTAGAAGCCCTCGGCGATCGGCGGGCCGATCGAGATCTTGGCCTCGGGCCAGAGATCGAGAACGGCCTCGGCCAAGACGTGCGCTGCGTCGTGGCGCAGCAGCTCGAGCGCCTCGGAGCTCTTCTCGGTGACGATCTCGATCGTCTCGCCTCCCGCGAGCGGCGCCGAGAGGTCGCGAAGCTCGCCGTCCGCCTTCAGGGCCACCGCGGCCCGGGCGAGCCCGGGGCCGATCGCACCGGCGGCGTCGGCACCCGTCGCGCCGGGCTCCAGCTCCAGCTCAGAGCCGTCGGGAAGCTCGACCTTGACCTTGGCTGCAGCCATCGGGCTGATGCTAGCCGCGCCCGCAGCGCCCGCCTGCGGCGATTCGCGCAGACCTCCGCAACTTCCAGCCGGCCTGCTAGTTTCACCCCCTGAACAGACCTAGCTGAACCGCCCTCCCGCTTCGGCGAGACGGCGGCCGGGGGACCCAAGAAGTCCCAGGGGCGAATCGCAGGATTTCATGCGTAACGCGACTCTCTTTCGCGTGAGCCCGACAGCTAACCCCGGAAGCGCAATTTCAAGAGAGAGGTCGGCGCATGCGGAAAAGGAGCCTTACGGGCGCGCTCATCGCGGGTGCTTTTCTCGCCTGCGCGCTCGTGGGAGCGGGCAGCGCCTCGGCGCAGTCCGGCGGCGTGAGCGGCGGCCTCGGAGACGAAACCGGCTCCAGCGCCGACGCCACCTTCTACAAGCTGCCCTTCGGCGCCCGCGACCTCAGCCTGGGCATGGCCGGCTCTGACGTCAAGACCCTGAACTGGGTTCTGCGCGGGCTCGCGCTCGGCACCGCCTACCACGGGTCCTTCGAGCAGGTAACCGACAGCGCGGTCCGCTCCTTCCAGGCGGCCGCGGGGGTCGCGAGCAGCGGCGTCGTCGACCGCTACACGCGCAAGGCGATCGCCCGCCGGATGCGCGGCCAGTACGCGTCCTGGTACGGCCCCGGCTTCTACGGCAACCGCACGGCCTGCGGGCAGAAGCTGCGCAAGGGCACGATCGGCGTCGCGCACAAGAAGCTCCCCTGCGGCACCCGGGTCGCCTTCGCCTATAGGGGGCGCTGGGTTCGCGCCCGGGTGATCGACCGCGGCCCCTACATCGCCGGCCGCAGGTGGGACCTCACCTACCAGCTCGCCCGCCGGCTGGGCACGATCAAGTCGGGCACCCCCAAGGTCAAGGCGGTCGTCGCACCGTGAGCCCTCCCCGGCGTCCCGGCGGACTGACGCTGCTGGCAGCGCTGCTGATGGCCGTCGTCGTGGTCGCCTTCACCCCGCCTCCGCCGGCCTCCGCCGGGAATGCGTCAAAGAGCTTCGGCAAGCGGGTCCTGAAGCCGGGCATGAAGGGAAGGGACGTCCGAGCGCTGCAGCGCTCGCTGACGGTGCTCGGCTACGACACCCCCGCCGCCGGCGTCTACGACACCACCACCAAGCGGAACGTGAAGCGCCTCGAGCGCAAGCGGGGCTGGCGGATCGACGGCCGCGTCACCCGCAAGGACGCGAAGCGCATCACCAAGCTCGTCGCCAAGCGCAAGAAGAAGGGCAAGAAGCGGGGGCTGTTCTTCCTGGCGGGCCTCACCCAACCGACGGTCAGCGTCACGGCGACCGCCGCCGGCTCCGTCTCGTTGAACGTGATCGACGACAACAGCGGCCTCGGGGCATTCTCCTTCCCCCTCTACTTCAACGGCCCTGGCACGCAGACGATCGCCTGGAACGGCTGGACGGCCGCCTCGATCTGGGCGCCCGACTCGGTCTACCGATTCAAGCTCGCCGAGCCCGGCGCCGCGGGCGCGACGCTGAGCGGACAGACCAAGCCCTTCAAGTTGCGCCGCCACGCCTTCCCGATCCCGGGCAGCCACAGCTTCGGGGGTGCCGGATCGCGCTTCGGCGCCTCGCGGCCGGGCCACATCCACCAGGGCCAGGACGTCAGCGCGGCCTGCGGCGAGAAGCTCTACGCGACCGAGGGCGGCACGGTCACCACCAAGGCCTACCAGGCCAGCGGCGCCGGCTACTACCTCGTCATCCACGGCGCGATCACCGGCACCGACCACGTCTACATGCACATGAAGAAGCCCTCGTGGGCAGACCAGGGCACCACCCTCTACGCAGGCCAGCAGATCGGCAAGGTCGGCAGCACGGGCGCGTCCTCGGGCTGCCACCTGCACTTCGAGCGCTGGACGGCCCCCGGCTGGTACAGGGGCGGCTCGCCCTACGACCCCCTGCCCGAGCTGCAGTACTGGGACGCCTACTCCTAGCGAGACTCGCCGGCCCTAGCGAGATTCGCCGGCTGAGCGTGGGGCTTCCTAGAGGTGGGCGCTACTGGGCTCGAACCAGTGACCTCCAGCTTGTCGAGCTGGCGCTCTCCCAACTGAGCTAAGCGCCCCAGGGGAGTCGAAAACTTAGCAGCGGCCCGGGGCGAAGCCGCCGAGCGCGAGGGCGCTCAGGCGACGGGCGCGCGGGGCGCCTCGACGCTCGGCTCGGGGCCGAGCTTGCCCTTGGCGCGCATCGTCACCTTGAAGGTCTCGAGCGTGTCGAAACGCGGCTGCCAGCCGGTCGTGGACTTCAGCTTCTCGGTCGAGACCACCCAGGGATAGCGCAGGAAGGCCAGATTGCCAGGGGGCGCCTCGGTGCGCGGCACCCGCATCCGCCAGAGCGCGCCGTTGAAGCGCTTCATCGCCTTCATCGAGACAACGCGGGTCTTGAGACCGATCATGCCGGCGGCCTGGCCCCAGGTCATGAGGCCGTCGCCGGCGAGGTTGAAGGCGCCGGGCGCCTTGGCGTCGATCAGCGAGATCAGGGCGCTGACCACGTCGTCCTCGTGCACGAGCTGGAACTCCTCGTCGTGGCCGTCCAGGAGGGGCAGGAAGGGAGCGTTCTCGAAGGTGCGCACCAGGTAGTTGCTGACGTTGGGGCCGAAGACGATGCAGGGGCGCACCCAAGTGGTCACCGCATCTGGGTGCTCGGCCGCCCAGATCTGGCAGATCCGATCCGCCTCGGCCTTGTCGCGGGCGTAGGAGAAGTCGGGCGCGCCGCGCACCGGCCAATCCTCGGCGATCGGCTTGGGGTTGTCCGGCCAGGCGCCGTAGGCCGAGGCCGAGGAGGTGACCACCACCTGCTTGATCCCCGCCTCGGAGGCGGCCCAGAGGGTGGCCTGGGTGCCGTTGACGTCGACGTCGTACATCGTCGCCTCGTCGTGGAGCGGCTCGAGGATGAAGGCGAGGTGGATCAGGCAATCGATCTCGTGGCGCTTCAGCAGCTCTCGCGTGCCGTTGCGATCGCGCACGTCGCCCTTCACGTACTGGGTCTTCGCCCAGTGGCGCTTGGGCGGGTTGACGTCCACAATCACGATCAGCTCGGTCTCCTCACGAGCCGAGAGATCGTCGATCAGCCTGCCGCCGATGTAGCCCGAACCGCCTGTGATCAGGTAGCGCACGGCTGCATCCTATCCAGCCGGCGCCGAGGCTGGCTCAACGGCCAGGATCTGCGAGGGCCTGCTCATCATCGGGGATGCAAGTTTTCCCCCGCATTTGAGGAGGGAGCGCAACATTTGCCGCACAGGGGTGTTAGTGTTCCCTGACAGGCTCAAGTCGCACCGAAGTCCGGTCGATTGGAGCCGATCAGAACTTGAAGGGCCGACGGGCCGGGGACACTCTCCCCGGCGGCACGTCCTTTCGGAACACAAGGGCCCCCTCACCGGGGCCCTTTTCCGTTGTCGCGCTCGCCCGAGCGCTACCGGCTAGGTTTCGCGGCGGTGCCCGACGTCGACCTGAAGCGGATCGAGGAGCTCGAGACACTGAGCGGCATGCTCGAGGGGGTGAGCATGCGCCGGGTCGCGGCCGGCCTCGATGTCAGCGCCTTCGGCATCTCGATCATCGAGCTCGAGCCGGGTGCCGGGGCCTACCCGGAGCACGACCACTCCCCCGACGGCATCGGGGGCACAATGTTCGCGAAGCGCCCCGAGCAGCTGGGCCAGGAGGAGGTCTACGTCGCGCTGCGAGGCTCCGGGACGCTGATCGCGGGCGGCGCCGAATACCCGCTCGACGCTGACCACATCGCGCGGGTCGGCCCGGACGTCACTCGCAAGGTCCTCCCCGGTCCCGACGGCCTGCGGCTGCTGGCGATCGGCGGCACCCCGGGCGAGCCGTACGAGAGCGGCGCCGGCCTCTAGCTCGCTCCGCGTGCCTCCGTCCGCGCCCCGGTCTATACACGGTGCACTCAATAGACCGATTAGTGGAGGTCACTCATGGCAGCACGCAAGGAAGTCCACACCGTCCCCACGGAGAAGGGGTGGGCGAACAAGGCGGCCAATCACCGCCGCATCAGCAACCACCGCACCAAGGCCCTCGCCGAGAAGGCCGGCCGCAAGGTCGCGATCGAGCGCGGAGCTGACCACGTGGTCCACAAGTCCGACGGAGTGATCGCCCGCACGACCTCGTACTGAGGCCGGCGCCCGGGTTGCCGCCCGGGAGAGATCTCCCGCCCGAGGTGCTCGGGCGCGACTAGCATCCCCGGAAGCGATGGGGCCCGCTGGTCGTCCTCTCGGGGACGCGAACCGCGCCGGGACGCTGATGGCTCCTGCGAGACCACCTCGACTCGTAGGAGTGTCGTGCCCGCGTTCGCCCTTCAGCCTCGTTCGTTGACGCCGGACTCTCCCATGGGATCCCGCCTGAGAACCCGGAGGTCGGGGCGTGGGCGCTGATCGCCGCGAGCTGATCGCGGTCTTCACCGGCGGCATCATCGGCGCGATGCTGCGGGCGGGGCTGGTTGAGCTCCTGCCCCACGATCTCGCCGAGTGGCCGTGGCCGACCTTCATCGCCAACGTGCTCGGAGCGTTCGCTCTCGGGTACTTCACGACCCGCCTGCAGGAGCGGCTCCCGCTCTCGGCCTATCGGCGCCCGCTGCTGGGCACGGGCCTGTGCGGTGCGCTGACCACCTTCTCGACCATGCAGCTCGAGCTGGTGCGGATGCTCGAGGCCGGCCACACGGCGCTGGCGCTCGGCTACGCGAGCGCCAGCATCTTCGCCGGCCTGTTCGCGGTGGCGCTCGCCACCAATCTCGTGCGCCGGGTCAGGTTCGTGCGATGAGCCTGCCGCTCTGGCTCAGCGTCGGCGCGCTCGGCGGTCTCGGGGCGCTCGCCCGCTTCCTGCTCGACGGAGCCCTCGCCGGTCGCGTCCAGACGAGCTTCCCGGTGGGCACCTTCGCCGTCAATATCAGCGGAGCGTTCGCGCTCGGCGTGCTGGCCGGAGCGACCGACGACCCGGACCTGCTGCTGCTCGCCGCGACGGGGCTGATCGGCGCCTACACCACCTTCAGCACCTGGGCCCTGGAGAGCGACAGGCTCGCCGAGGACGGCGAGTTCTCCCTCGCCGCAGCCAACTTCATCCTCAGCCTCGTGCTCGGGGTCGCGATCGCATGGCTGGGGACCCTGATCGGAGGCGCGCTGTGAGCGCCGACTGCCTGAAGCTGACCGTCTACTTCGGCGAGCGCGACCGCGTCGAGGGCCAGTTCCTGGCCGACCGCCTGCTCGACCTCTTCGAGCGCCACGGCCTCGCCGTCAGCGTGCTGATGCGCGGCGTCGAGGGCTTCGGCGGCAAGCACCAGCTGCGCACGGACCGCCTGCTGACCCTCTCCGAGGACCTGCCGCTGGTCGCGGTGGCGGTCGACGGGCACGAGCGGATCGAGAGCGCGCTGGCCGACGTCCAGGAGATCAACTTCGCCGGACTGCTCACCGTGGAGCGGGTGCGGATGCCGGACGGAGGGGGCGGGGCCCCGCGACTCTCCGATCAGCTCGACGAGGCCACGAAGCTCACCTTGTACATCGGTCGTGGGATCCGGGTCAGCGGCCGGCCGGCCTACGAGGCGGCTGTCGGGATGCTCCACGACATGGGCGTCAGCGGAGCCACCGTGCTGCTGGGCGTGGACGGGACCATCGGCGGGTCCCGGCGCCGGGCGCGCTTCTTCTCGCGCAACGCGGATGTGCCGGCGATGGTCATCTCCGTGGGCTCGGGCGAGCGGATCGCGGCGGCCATGCCGGCGCTCGCATCCTCGCTCGGCGAGCCGGTGATGACCCTCGAGCGCGTGCGCGTGCTGAAGCGCGACGGCGAGAGGCTGGCCGAGCCCGCCGAGCTCCCCGATGCCGGCCGCGGCGGCCTCGATCGCCTGCAGAAGCTGATGCTCTACTCCGCGGAGCAGAACCACTTCCGGGGCCGGCCGGTGCACATCGAGGCTGTCAGGCGACTTCGAGGCGAGGGCGCAGCCGGCGCCACGGCGCTGCGCGGGATCTGGGGCTATCACGGCGACCACGAACCCCACGGCGACACCTTCTGGACGATGCGCCGTCGCGTTCCGACACTCACCGTCGTAGTGGACATCCCCTCCCGCACCCCGCGCTGGTTCGAGCTCCTCGACCAGGCCACGCCCGAGCGCGGGCTGATCACCGCCGAGATCGTGCCCGCGTTCCGCGCCTCCGCGCCCCAGATCCCCAGCGACGGACTACGGCTCGCGGATCGACGGCGGGCGGGCGAGCCCTAGTGGCTTCTGAGAGGCGCCTACCGGAATCGAACCGGTGTAAACGGCTTTGCAGGCCGCTGCGTAGCCACTCCGCCAAGGCGCCGTGCGGGGGCAAGCGTAGCCGGGCGAGAACCTAGCGGCCGAGGGTGTTGAGCAGCTCTTCGGTTCGCCGCGGGACGACCCCGAGCGCCTCGCGCACGCCGGCCACGCCCAAGCGCAGCTCCACGTCGCCGACCTCGACCAGGGCCTGCTCGTCCTGGAGCGCCGCCAGGGACTCATCGGCCCTCAGGGCCATCGAGTCGGCGCTCTCGATCAGCTCGCGGGCCTTGAGCGCCGCGGGAGGCTGCGCCGGCTGCGCAAAGCTGCGCCCGTCGAGGCTGTGCCGGGCGGCGAACTCAGCGTGGGCGCGCTTGGCGCGCCCGTAGGCTCGCTGCACCGGGCCGAACAGGTTCTGCTCGAGCCGCTCGGCGGTCCGATCGTCGACCTGCTCGTAGGCTGCGCCCAGCGAGGCGAGCGCCGCGCCGATCTCGTCCGTGGCCTCTGTGAGGGCGTCGAGCAGCTTCTGACGTCCCTCGATGTTGGTGTACGCCACGCCACCTCCGTGGGAAGCCCCGTGAAGGGCACTCGGGCAAAAGCGGCTGATGGGATTCGAACCCACGACCTTCTGCATGGCAAGCAGACGCTCTAGCCAACTGAGCTACAGCCGCGCGAGGGCAAGTATAGGCTGGTGCCGATCGACGACGAGGCGCTCAAGGCAGGCCTGGCAGAGGCCGTGCCAGGAACGCCTAGACGGAGTCGAGCGCCTCGTTTACCAGCTCGTCGGCGCGCACATTCTGCTCGCGCGGCACGCTTCGAATGCTCCACTCGGCCGGGAGCTCTCGCAGCGCATCGATGACCATCGTGTGCAGAGGGCGGAGGTGATCCTGCTTGACCTTGTACTCGCCGCGCACCTGCTTGACCACCAGCTCGGAGTCGCCGACCAGCTCCACCTCGGAAGCGCCCAGCTCGCTCGCCAGCCCGATCCCCAGCAGCAGCGCCCGGTACTCGGCGACGTTGTTGGTCGCCTCATCGATCAGCTCGCTGCGCTCGGCGAGCACGGCGCCGGTCTCGTCCCGGGCGACGGCCGCGACCGCCGCCGGGCCGGGATTGCCCCGGGAGCCTCCGTCCACGTTGACAACGATCCGGCTCGCCACAGGCGGCACGGTAGTGCAAGCGCCGCGGCGGGCCCGCGGAGCCGGGCTCAGGGCGCGACGACCTGCACGTTGTCGATGTCGATGAAGCAGCCGGCCGGCGGCGGGCAGGGGACGGCCGGGTCGTGGTAGATCCCGGTCCGCAGGTGGTCGGGGATCGAGCGCCCGGCGCGAATCCCGTCCTTGGCGCCCCCCCGGATCTCGGTCTTCAGGGTGTGGGTTCGGATCCGGCGGCTGCGCTCCTTGGGGTCCAGGTAGTCGAAGTCGCCGTTGAGGTCGGCCTTCAGCCTGATGAAGCCCTTGCGTGACTTCCGCGAGTAGCGAATGTCGAATGCGAACCGCGTCCAGACCCCCGGCGTGGCTCGCGCGGTCCAGAGCTTTCGCGAGTCGATGGTGAACCCGGTCGAGGTGCTCTTGGAGAGACGCCAGCGCCCGTCGAAGGCGCCCAGCTCGATCATGGGGCTACCGCCGCTGTTGGCGGAGGGTGCGGCCTGCTTCATCTGCATCACCGTCTGCCAGGTGAAGGCGTTGAGGGGGAAGCCCGGCGAGGGCAGCCGCAGGGAGATGCTCGTCACCCGCCGCCGGCCCTCGCGGTAGAAGGCCGTCGGGCCCTTGCGGTTGTTGTCTCCCAGCTCGCAGCGCTCGCCGTAGAAGTCGTCGCCGTCGAGCACACGCACGCGCCGGAAGGCATCGTTTCCCTGGGGGGCGCCTGTCGTGGTCGGGTGAGGGTCTCCACCCTGCTCGATCAGCTCGTGGCGAGAGGCGTTCTTGCACTCGATCTGGCCCCAGAAGGGCACCGGGTTCGCGACCGCCGCGGTGTCCGAGGCGATCACCTTCGGCGGGCCGCCCTTCTTCTTGCCGCCCTTCTTCTTGCCGCCCTTGGCGGCTCCCGCGACGGCGTCCTCGTCCTGCCCCCGCGCGTCCGGCGACGGGGAGGCGAGCAGAAAGGCGGCACCGAGGGCGATCAGCAGCAGCACCGCGGCGATCGGCGCGCGGTACGGGTTTGGTGCGGCTCGACGCATCGCCATCAGCGTAGCGAGCTACCGATAAATGGAGAGCAAGTGGGCGGCCACGACCCGGGCCGCGCCGCGTCAGGCGCTGACCTGCTCCTCGGAGCTGGCCTCGGCGATCACCTGCTGGGCGAGGTGGGCGGGGACCTCCTCGTGGTGGGCGAACTCCATGGTGTAGTCGCCGCGACCCCCGGTGATGGCGCGCAGGTCGGGGGCGTAGTCGAGCACCTCAGCCATCGGAACCTCGGCCTTGACCTCGGTCGCGGATCCCTTGGGCTCCATTCCCAGCGGCTTTCCCCGCCGGGAGCTGAGGTCACCGATCACGTCCCCCACGACGTCCTCGGGAACGCTGACGGTGAGCAACATGACGGGCTCGAGCAGCACCGGGTCGGCGTCGGCCATCGCCTGCTTGAAGGCCATCGAGCCCGCCATCTTGAAGGCGTTCTCGGAGGAGTCGACGCGGTGGTACTGACCGTCGTAGAGGCGCACCTGAAGGTCCTTGATCGGGTATCCGGCGAGGATGCCGTGCTGCATCGCCTCCCCGATCCCTTTCTCGACGGCCGGGATGAATCCCTTGGGAATGACGCCGCCCTTGATCGCGTCGACGAACTCGTAGCCCGTTCCGGCCTCGGCCGGGGAGATCTCGATATGGCAGTCGCCGAACTGGCCTCGGCCGCCGGTCTGCTTCTTGTAGCGCCCGTGGGCCTTGGCCGGCTTGCGAATCGCCTCGAGGTAGGGCACCCGCGGCGGGTGCAGCTCGATCTCGGCGCCGAACCGGCTCCTCATGCGATCGACGATCACCTCGACGTGGACCTGGGTGAGGCCGGCGATGATCTGCTCGCCCGTCTGCTGATCGCGATGCACGTCGAGCGTCGGATCCTCCTCCTCGAGGCGGCGGATGGCGTTCACGGCCTTCTCCTCGTCGCCCTTGGTCTTGGGCTCGTAGGCGAATGCCATCACCGGAGCGGGCAGCTTCAGCCCCGAGAAGGCGACCCTGGCATCCTTGGTGGCCAGCACGTCGCCTGCGCGGGTCTCCTTGAGCTTGGCGACGGCCCCGATGTCGCCGGCGCCCAGCTCCTCGACCTGCTCGTGCTCCTTGCCGCGCGGTACCAGGATCTGCCCGATCCGCTCCTTGGCGCGCCGGCTGACGTTGGTGACGTGGGAGTCGCCCCTGATCACGCCGGAGCAGACCCGGAAGAGGTTGAGGCGGCCCGCATAGGGATCGGCCAGCGTCTTGAACACGTAGGCGACCAGCTCCCCGTCCTCGTCGGGGGGGATCTCGATCGCCTCGCCCTCATCGTCTAGGGCGGTGACCGGGCCGCGCATGGCCGGCGAGGGCAGGTCCTCGACCAGGGCCTGCAGCAGCCGGCTCGTGCCGAGGTTCCTGGTCGCGACGCCGCAGGTCACCGGGAAGATGCGGCCCTCGGCGACGCCTCGCTTCAGCACCGTGACGATCTCGTCGTGACCGATCTCCTCGTCGCCCAGGTAGCGCTCCATCAGCTCGTCGGAGTTCTCCGCGACCTCGTCCATCAGCTTCTCGCGGTACTCCTGAGCCTGCTCGCGCAGCTCGGGAGGTATCTCCTGCTCGTCGGCGGCGCCGCGCCCCTCACCCTGGGCAACGAACGCCTTCATGTCGATCAGGTCGATCACGCCCGATACCTCGTGCTCGGAGCCGATCGGGATCTCGGTCGCGACCACGTGGTTGCCGAAAGCGCGCTGCAGCGACTCGAGCGCACGAAAGAAGTCGGCGCGCTCGCGGTCGAGCATGTTGACGAAGACCAGCCGCGCCAGGCCCTCCCTGTCGGCGCGCTGCCAGAGCCGCTCGGTGTGGACCTCCACGCCCATCACGGCGTTGACGACGACCACCGCGGCGTCGACGACCCGCAGCGAGGCGATCGTGTCGGCGACGAAGCTGGGCTCGCCGGGCGTATCGATGAGGTTGATCTTGCGCCCGTCGTGCTCGAAGGAGGCGACCGACGCCCCGATCGACATCTCCCGCCGCTGCTCATCATCCTCGAAGTCGGAGACCGTGGTGCCGTCCTCGACCTTGCCCAAGCGGTTGACGACCCCGGCCTCGAACAGCAGCGCCTCATGCAGCGAGGTCTTGCCGCTGCCGCGATGCCCGATCAGGGCGACGTTGCGAATCCGGTCGGCGGCCTTGTGCGCCATCGACCGCGAACCCTATACCCGGTGCCCGCTTCGCGGTAGAGCTAGGCGGTCGCCTTCAACCGCGAGCGCAGGCGGAGCACCGCCTTGGAGTGCAGCTGAGAGACGCGCGACTCGGTGACTCCGAGGACGTCGCCGATCTCGCGCAGGGTGAGGTTCTCGAAGTAGTAGAGGGCGACGACCAGGGTCTCGCGCTCGGGCAGGTCCTGGATCGCCTCATGGAGGCGGTCCTTGACCTCGCTGGTGTCCAGCGCCGCCTGCGGGTCGGGGGCGTTCTCGTCCTGGATAGTGTCGAGCAGCGAGACGCGATCCCCCGACGCGTCGGATGTCATCCACAGCTCCTCCAGCGCCAGGATCGAGGAGTTGGAGATCTGGATCAGCGCCTCGCGCAGCTCGTCCTCGTCGATACCCATCGTCTCGGCGAGCTCCGCGTCGGTGGGCGCGCGACCGAGCTTGTGCTCGAGTTTGGAGTTGGCCTCCTCGATCTCGCGGGCGCGAAAGCGCACCGAGCGCGGCACCCAGTCGAGCGAGCGGAGCTCGTCGATGATCGCCCCGCGAATGCGCTGCATGGCGAAGGTCTCGAAGCGGATCTGCCGGAGCGGCTCGAAGCGCTCCATCGCCTCGATCAGGCCGATCATCCCGTACGAGATCAGGTCCGCCTGCTCAACGTGCGAGGGCAGCCGGGCGCCGGTGCGGCCGGCCACGAACTTGACCAGCGGCGAGTAGGCGACGACGAGGCGCTCGCGTGCGCTGTCGTCGTCCTCCTCCTTGTAGCGGCGCCACAGTTCCTTCAGCTCGAAGGCCTTGACCTCTGCCTCAGCCATGTCCCCTCACGTCGCTCTCACCTGCATTTCCGCTGCTCCTCTCGCCCACGCTCCGCTGCTCCTCAGGCCCGAGGATGGCTGCGAGCGTACTGCGTTCGCATCCACGAGGGCTCCACTCGGGTGTAGATCTGCGTGGTCGAGAGGCTCGAGTGGCCCAGCAGCTCCTGGATTGCTCGAAGATCGGCGCCGCCCTCGAGCAGGTGCGTCGCGAAGGAATGGCGCAGCGCGTGAGGCGAGACGCCCCCCGCGATCGCGGCCTCACGCACGCGGAGCTCCAGCCTGCGGCGGAGGTCGGAGGGGTACAGGCGGCGGCCGCTCTTGGAGACCAGAAGCGCGGGCTCGGCACTTCCGGCCGAGAGGAGCGAGGGGCGGCCTCGCTCGAGGTAGGCGCGAAGCGCGCGCTGGGCCGGCTCGCCGATCGGCACCAGCCGGGTCCTGCCGCCCTTGCCCTCGACCCGCAGCCGCTCGCCCTCGAAGTCGGGTGAGGCGGTGTCGAGGTCGATCAGCTCCTGGGCTCGCAGCCCGCACGAGTAGGTGAGCTCGAGCATGGCGCGATCGCGCAGCTCGAGCGGCGTGCGCGCGGGGATGCGATCCAGCAACGACTGCATCTCCTCGGCACTGAGCACGCGGGGGAGCTTCGAGCCCCGCTTCGGGGTGGCCACCAGGTCGGCGGGATTGGCGCTGAGCGCCTCGGTGCGGACCAGCGCGGCATAGAAGCTTCGGATGGCTGCGAGCTTGCGGGCCACGGTGGCCTTCGACGCTCCCGACTCCGAGAGGCCGGACGCGAAGCGGCGCAGCTCGCGATGGCCGAGGCGCTCCGGCGCCATGCCGCGCCCGTCCGCCCACGAGGCGAGCTGGCCGAGGTCCGCCGCGTAGGCCCGCCTGGTCCCCTCGGCGACCGCGCGCGCACTCAGCTCGCGGTCGAAGAGCTCGAGCGCCCGCGCCCAGGCGGCGCCAAGGGGGCGCTCTTCGGCGGGGGCGGGCGGCATCACGTCATTGATTCTCCCTGCGAGCTCCCCGTCCTGCGGGCAAGAACTGCCGCTGGGCGCGAGCTTGCCTAATTGATGTAGATCGGCGTGCCGACCTCGACCTGGTCGAAGAGCTCGACCACATCGGGGATCAGCATGCGCACGCAGCCGTGGGAGGCTGAGCTGCCGATCGAGCCGGTGTCGTCGGTGCCGTGGATGCCGGCCCCGTTGTAGATGCCCATCCAGCGGGCCTTGAGGGGGTTTGAGGGGCCGGGCGGGATCGACTGCCCCGCCAGGTCCCCGGCCCAGCTCGAGGTGGGCACGTTCCAGGTCGGGTTGTACTGCTTGTCCTGGATGCTGAACAGCCCGGTCGGCGTGTAGTAGCCGCCGCCGCCGACCGCCACGTCGTAGCTCTTGACCAGCTTCAGGTTCTTGAACAGGCGCAGCTTGTACTCGCTCTGGCTGACGGTGATGAAGGTCGGGTACGCCTTCGCAAGCTCGTTGGTGGTGATCTCGGGCTTCGTCTCATCGACCCCGGCCGAGATCGCCTTCTCGACGCCCGGCGACTCAACCTGCTCGACGACCCGGTCGCGCACCTCGTCCTCGCGCAGCGTACGGCCGGGCTTGCCGGGCGTGGGCGTCAGGGTGTCGCCGCTGGGCTCGATGCTGGCGTTCTGCGGCTCCTGGTTGATCTGCTCGGCCAGCTCCGCGACGAAGGCATCGATGGCCTTCTCGGAGTAGCCGACGCGGGGCTCGATGTCGACGTCGACGGCCGAGCCCTGGAAGTAGCGCGAGACACGATCGACCAGGCCGCCCTCGCGGCTGCGCTCGATGGCCTCGTCGATCATGCCCCGCACGTCCGCGGTCTGATCGAGCCGCTTGGCGCCCAGCCGGTAGTCCTCGCCGTCGTAGCTGACCACGACAGGCTTGCGCAGGGGCGCGACCACCCGGGCCTCGATCACGTCGCGCGCCTCGTCGGCGCTGCGCCCGCCCACGTCGACGCCGCCGATCGTGACGCCGGGGGCGATCCGGTCCTTCTGTGCGGTGTCATAGGCGTAGACGCCCACGGCGAGCAGCAGCATCGCGGTCACCGCGAACACCGCCGCTATCAGCGCTTTCTGGTGTCTCTTGAGCTTCGCCATCGGATTCGTGCGCTCTGATTCTACGGGGCGGGATCGGCGCCTTCCGCCCAGGCTCGAACACGCAACAAGCATTGCGAGCGGGCGCCGCGCGCCCGGGCGGGCTGCTGCGGGTGGCCGAGGTCCCCGACGAAGGCGCGCGCCCGCCTTGGGGCGGATCTGCCGCGCTGACCCGCCGCCCGCGCGTAAGATCACGCCTCCCGATGACGCCCGCCCCTCGCCGCTGATGCGCACAAAGGAACAGGTCAGGCGCGCAGTCTGGAAGGCGATGGACCGCGAGGGGGTCTCGCGCTTCCCGGGGGCCGACGGCCGCATCCCCAACTTCGCGGGGGCCAAGCTGGCCGCCGAGAAGCTGGCCGCCCACAGACTCTGGAGGCGGGCCCGGGTGATCAAGGTCAACCCCGACTCGCCGCAGACCCATGCGCGGCGCATCGCCCTGGAACAGGACAAGACGCTGATCATGGCGGTGCCGCGCCTGCGCGACATGCACCCCTTCAGGCTGCTCGAGCCCCGCAAGCTCTCGGCGAAGCAGAAGCGCGAGGCGGCGACGATCAAGGGCGCCCTGCGCCACGGCAAGGTCGTGGCCGAGGAGGAGCTGCCCGAGATCGACTTCGTGCTGATCGGATCGGTGGCTGTGAACCTGAGTGGCGCTCGCGTCGGCAAGGGCGGGGGGTTCTCGGACCTCGAGTACGCCTTGCTGATCGAGGCGGGGCCCATCGACGAGCACACGACCGTCGCGACGACCGTGCATCCGATCCAGATCCTCCGGGAGCATCTGCCGACCACCGCCCACGACCTGCCCTTAGACCTGGTCGCCACGCCGCGCGCCGTGATCGAGGTCGAGCGCCAGTACCCGCGGCCGCGAGGCATCCTCTGGGACCATCTGCAGCCACCGCAGATCCGGGAGATCCCGATCCTGGAGCGGATGGGGTACGCCTAGCGATGCCCGCCAGCGGCGAAGCGACGCGCCAGGGGCCCTCGCCCCCGAACACCCCGCTCGAGGAGCTGCGCCGGATCGCCTCAGACACAAGCCACGTGCTGCGCCTGGCCAGGGGCCGGGTCGAGCTGCCCGAGCCGACACCGGCCGACGGGCCCGATCCCTACGGCAGCCCCGATCCCGAGTGGCTGAGGATCGACTGGCGGGCGCGCCGCCGCGAGATCGACGTGGTCGGGGCCCGGGTCAGCTACGTGGAGATGGGCGAGGGCGCGCCGATCGTCTTCGTCCACGGGCTCTCGGGCGCCTGGCAGAACTGGCTCGAGAACCTGCCGCAGCTCGCGAGGACGCACCGGGTGATCGCCCTCGACCTGCCCGGTTTCGGCGATAGCCCGATGCCGCCCTGGCGCATCTCGATCCCGGCCTATGGGCGCTTTCTGCGTGACTTCTGCGAACGCCTCGGCGTGCAGAGCTGCGCGCTGGTCGGCTGTTCGATGGGGGGCTTCATCGCCACCGAGGTCGCGGTCTCCGAGCCCCAGCGCATCCAGAAGCTGGTGCTGGTCTCGGCGGCCGGGATCACCTGGGCGCGGGCGCGCCGGGAGCCGGCGGCGATGATCGGCAGGGTCGGGCGCGCGGCGACCCCGATGGCCGTGAAGCTCCAGCTCGCGGGAATCCTGCGACCGCGACTGCGCAGGCTCGCGTTCCAAAGCGTCTTCTGGGATCCCGATGGCCTCCGGCGCGAGGTGCTCTGGGAGAACGTGTCGCCGGCCCTGCACAGCCCCGGGTACCTCGACGCGATGAGAACGCTGCCCGGCTACGACATCAGGCACAGGCTCGAGGAGATCGAGGAGCCGACCATGATCGTCTGGGGGCGCAACGACCGCGTGGTCCCGGTGCCCGCGGCCCTCAGCTACAAGCGCCGCATCGGCGACAACGCCGAGCTGCACATCTTCGACCGCACCGGCCACGTGCCGATGATCGAGCGCCCGGAGCGCTTCAACCGCCTGCTCGAGCGCTTCCTCGCCGCTGCCTAGCTTCCCCCGCGCGGCGCGATCCGCGATCCCGTCCGGGCGAAGCCGGGGAGATGCCGTTCACGCGGTGGTGATCGCCCCCTCCGCGGCGCTCGACACGGTCGCGGCGTACTTGGCCATCACCCCCGAGGTGTAGGGCGACTCGGGCGGCACGTAGATGCGGGCCCGGTCTGCGATCTCCTCGTCGGAGAGCTTCACCTCCAGGCGGCGCGACTCGACGTCGAGCGTGATCTCGTCGCCGTCGCGGATCGCCGCGATCGGGCCGCCGCGGGCGGCCTCGGGGGCGACGTGGCCGGCCATCAGCCCCCTCGTGGCGCCCGAGAAGCGCCCGTCGGTGAGCAGGGCGACCTTGTCGCCGAGCCCCTCGCCGACCAGGGCCGCCGTCACCTGGAGCATCTCGCGCATTCCCGGGCCGCCGGCGGGTCCCTCGTTGCGGATCACGACGACGTCGCCGGCGCTGATGCCGCCCGACTTGACCGCCGCGAAGCACTCCTCCTCGGACTCGAACACGCGCGCCGGCCCCGTGTGCGAGAGCCGTTCGTAGCCCGCGACCTTGACCACGCAGCCCTCGGGCGCGAGGTTGCCGTGCAGGATCACCAGCCCACCGGTCTGCTTCAGCGGGTCGTCGAGCGGGCGCATGACCTCCTGGCCGGGTGTCTCGGTGGCGTGGTCGGCCTCCTCGCCGATCGTGCGCCCGGTGACCGTGATCGCGTCGCGATGCAGCAGGCCGGCCTCGTCGAGGCGCTTGGCGAGCAGGCCCACTCCCCCGGCCTCGTCGAGATCCTTGGCGACGAAGCGTCCGCCGGGCTTCAGGTCCCCGAGCAGCGGCGTGCGCTCGGAGATGTGGTCGAAGTCGTCGATCGTCAGGTCGATGCCGGACTCCCGGGCGAGGGCCAGCAGGTGCAGGACGCCGTTGGTGGAGCCGCCGGACATGGCGATCGAGGCGATCGCGTTCTCGATCGACTCGCGGGTGATGATCTGCGAGGGGCGCAGATCCCGCTCCAGGAGGCGCATGACCAGCTCGCCCGTGTGCTCGGCGACGGTCTTGCGCTCCTCGGCGACCGCGGGAACCATGCCCGAGCCCATCGGCGCGATCCCCATCACCTCGAAGGCGCAGGCCATCGTGTTGGCGGTGAACTGGCCACCGCAGGCCCCGGGGCCGGGGCTGGCGACGTTCTCGAGCGCCTCCAGCTCCTCGTCGGACATGTCGCCCTTGGCGTGCGCGCCGACCGCCTCGAAGACGTCCTGGATGGTGACGTCGTGGCCCTTGTAGCGGCCCGGCAGGATCGAGCCGCCGTAGAGGAGCACCGCGGGGATGTCCAGGCGGGCCAGCGCCATGACGCTGGCTGGGATCGTCTTGTCGCAGGCGCAGAGGGCGACGACCGCGTCGAACTGGTAGCCGCGAACGGTGAGCTCGATCGAGTCGGCGATCACCTCGCGGCTGACCAGCGAGGCCTTCATGCCCTGGGTGCCCATCGTCACCCCGTCGGAGATCGCGATGGTGTTGAACTCCATCGGCGTGCCGCCGGCGGCGCGAACGCCCTCCTTGACCTTCTCGGCGACGGCGCGCAGGTGGAAGTTGCAGGGCATCGCCTCGATCCAGGTGTTGGCGATCCCGACCGTGGGCTTGCGCAGGTCCTCGGCGCTGAACCCGATCCCCTTCATGTAGGCGCGCGCGAAGGCGCGATCCGGGCCGTCGAAGACGGCGCTCGAGCGAGTCCGGCTGCCGTCGCCCGCCATCAGCAACGTTCCTCGCGCCATGAGCGCAGCGAGGCCAGGTCCCGTCGCACCATGCCCGGGTCGAGTTGGCGCCCCAGCGGATCCATGTTGGCCGTCGCGATCAGCCCGCGCTCGTCGGCGCGCAACCCGATCCACTTGGCCAGCACATCGTCGGCGTCGGGGAGCCGGTCTCCCGCCGCGGGGTCGGCGACGGCTCCGTCGAGAAAGCGCACGCAGTACTCGCTCAGCGGCTCGCCGCTGCGCGCGTCGTAGGCCACCAGGGGCCGGTGCGGGTAGACGATGTAGCCGTACTCACCGCCGACGGCCTCGACGCCGACGAACCCGAGCTCGTCGTACATCTCCGCCACCTCGTCACCGGCGGTGGAGCGCAGCAGCTCGCGGGCGCGCCGCTCGGCCAGCGCCTCGCTCGCAGAATCGCTCGCGTATCCGTGTGCCGCGCTCATCCCCCGGCGGCCTGCGGAAAGAAGATCACTCGCTCCGCGCCCGCGGGGACCTCGGAGAGATCGCGCACCATGGTCGCTTCATGACGCCCGCTCGCGCCGGCGTGCGGGACAGCCGCCCACATGCCCTGGTCGAGCTGCCGGCGGAACTCGTCGATCAGCCGCTGCTCGTCCTCGGCGACCTCGGGATCGCCCTCGGCGAGCAGCACGTCGCCGTGCCCCGGGCTCATTCGCACGAGCTTCATGTGTCGATTATGGCCGACGGCGCACGCCTATCCCCAGGGCGTCCACGGGACCGGCGCCCCGGCCGACATCGCGCAGGCCCGCCTCGATGGCCTCGGCGGCGATCTCCCGGGCGCGGCGGGCAGCCTCGAGCGGCGAATATCCGAGCGCGAGGTGCGCGGCGAGGGCCGAGGAATGCGTGCAGCCGGAGCCGTGCGAGGCTCCGTCGGGATGGCGAGGGCCCGGGATCAGCTCCGGCTCAGCGCCGTCGTAGAAGACGTCGGCCCCGGCCTCGCCGTGTCCCCCGGTGACCACGACCGCGCGGGGGCCGAGCGCGTGCGTCGCGCGCGCGAGCTCCTCGCCGCTCGCCTGCTCGCCCAGCCCCGTCAGCTCGCGAGCCTCGGGCAGGTTGGGGGTCGCCACGGCGGCCAGCGGCAGCACCCGCTTCACCAGCGCATGGCGGGCAGCCGGATCAAGCAGCACCGCCCCGCTCTCGGCGATCATCACCGGGTCGACGACCACCGGCGCCGCGCCCACCAGCTCGAGCGCCTCCACCACGGCTTCGATCGTCGGCTCGTCGCCGAGCATGCCGATCTTCACCGCGTCCACTCCGATGTCAGAGGCGACGGCGCGGACCTGGTCGAGAATCATCTCGGGGGGGATCTGGAGAATCGAGCTGACCCCGGTCGTGTTCTGCGCCGTCAGCGCGACTATCGCCGTGGTGCCGTGCACTCCACAGCGGGCGAACGCCTTCAAGTCAGCCTGAATGCCCGCCCCGCCGCCCGAGTCCGAGCCGGCTATCGCCATGGCGACCGGGGTACGGCCGTTGGCTTCGGTTGCCATCGGAGACAGGCTAGGCGACCCCTTCCGCCTCGAGCGTGGTGCGCGTGTAGCGCCCGGCTGAGTCAGCGCTGACCAGTCCCAACAGCTCCAGCCGGGTCAGCGCCGCCGTGACCGCGGCTGCCCCGAGCCCCGCGGCATGGGCGACGGCGTCCTGGGTCTCGGCGCCGCCCTCGACCGCCTCCAGGGCCGAGGCCAGCTCGGGCTCCACCGCGGGCCCCTCGCTGGGCTCGATCCGGATCGCGCCGGCGCCGAGCAGCGAATCCAGCACGTCCTGGGCACCGCGGATCACCTGGGCGCCGTCGCGCAGCAGGGCGTTCGTGCCCGCGGCGGACGAGGCACCGACCCTGCCTGGCACCGCGCCGACCTCTCGCCCCAGCTGCCCGGCGATGCCCGAGGTGATCAGCGAGCCCGACCGCGCTCTGGCCTCGACCACGACTGTGATCGAGCCCAGCGCCGCCATGATCCGGTTGCGGGCGGGAAAGGTCCAGCGCCGCGGCCTGGTCGACGGCGGCAGCTCCGCCACCACCAGTCCGCTGGCGGCGATCGCCTCGTACAGGGGCCTGCCGCTCGCCGGGTGCACCATGTCGGGTCCGCTGCCGAGCACGGCCACCGTGAATCCCCCGCCCTCGAGGGCGCCCTCGTGAGCGCAGGAGTCGATGCCCAGCGCCATGCCGCTGACCACGGCCAGCCCGGCCGCGCCCACACGCCGGCCCAGCTCGCGCGAGACCTCACGGCCGTAGGCGCTCGGCCGCCGCGATCCGACGATCGTGACCACGGGACCCCTCCGCAGCCCGGCGAGCAGCCGCGCGTCACCGCGCCCGAAGAGGACGGCGGGGGCGTCTCCGAGGTCACCGAGCGCGGCCGGATAGCGCGCGTCGTGGCGACAGCATGCCCAGCAGCGCGCACCGCGGACCGCCTCACGCAGGGCGCCCGGATCTCGCGCCCGCGAGAGCTGGAGCTGGTCATCGTGCGGCCCCGCGCCGAGCGCCTCGGCCAGGCGCTCGTCGGAGAGCCCCAGCAGCTCGCGGGCCCCTCGCGGGGGAAGCTTCGTGCAGGCCGACTCGATTCGCGCCGAGAGGCCACCGACCAGCCAGGCGCGCCGCAGGCACTCGTCGCATGCACTCACGCCGCCCTCGTGCTCGGCGTCCACGGCTAGCGGAGGATCAGGTGATCGGGGGGCGTCATCAACGCCTCTGCTTTCGCCGCAGGCCCAGGGCGTTGGCCAGGTGGTCGCCCGAGATCGCCTCCTCGCCGGCCAGATCGGCGATCGTCCGCGCGACTCTGAGAACCCGGTCCCAGCCCCGGCCGCTGAGTCCCAGCCGCTCGTGGCCCTCGCGAAGGATGCGCTCGCCCGCGCCGTCTAGGGCGCAGTGCCGGCGGGTCTGCTCCGGCGTCATCTCGGCGTTGCAGCGGCCGCCCCCGAGCCGGTGCTGCTGGCGCAGCCGCGCCGCAGCGACCCGTTCCCGGACGGGCATCGAGCGCTCGCCCCGCTCGGCCGAGAAATCGTCAGCGGTGGGGCGATCGACCGCGACGAAGACGTCGATCCGGTCGGCGAGGGCACCGCTGAGCTTTGCCAGGTAGCGCGCCGCCGCGGTCGGATGACACTCGCAATCACCGGAGTCGGGGCCGTAGCCGCACGGGCACGGGTTGGAGGCGGCGACCAGCATGAAGCGGCAGGGAAGGCTGATCGCGCGCTGGGCGCGCGAGAGCGTGATCCCGCCCTCCTCCAGGGGCTGGCGCAGCGCCTCGAGGGCGTCGCGGCGGAACTCGCCCAGCTCGTCGAGAAAGAGGACGCCCCGGTGCGCCCTGGTCACCTCGCCGGGGCGCGGCGGCGTGCCGCCGCCGATCAGGGCACGGGCCGACGCGGTGTGGTGGGGAGCCCGGAACGGTCGCCTCACCAACGAGGCGCCGCCGTTCCCGCAGGCGCCGGCGATCCTCATCACCTCCAGCGCCTCGGGCGGCGCCAGGGGAGGCAGCAGGGAGGGCAGGCGGCGCGCGGCGAGCGTCTTGCCCGCTCCGGGAGGCCCGACGATCAGCATGCTGTGCCCACCCGCCGCCACCACCTCGAGCGCCCTGCGCAGCGCGGGCTGGCCGCGCAGGTCGGCCAGGTCGGGATCGCCGTCGTCAGGGGAATCCAGGGAGGCGGCGGAGCGCTGCGGCGCGGGCTCCAGCGACCCCTCCGCCAGCGCCGGCAGGCGCGCGACGTGGTCGAGGGCGACCACCTCTATGCCCTCGACCAGCGACGCCTGCGCGGCATCCTGCGGCGCGACGGCGATGCCCCGCATGCCGAGGCCCCTCGCTCCCTCGGCCATCGCGAGTGCGCCCGGCACCGGCCGTATGGATCCGTCGAGCGCCAGCTCGCCCGCGAGCGCATGGCGCTCCAGGAACCCCTGGGGGATCTGCTTGGCCGCCACCAGCAGGGCCGCCGCGATCGCAAGGTCGAAGCCGGGCCCGATCTTGGGCACGTCGGCCGGCGCGAGGTTGGTGATGATCCTCTGCAAGGGGAACTCGAACCCGGAGTTCGCGAGCGCCGCCCTGACTCGCTCGCGCGACTCCCTGACCGCGGCGTCGGGCAGGCCGACGATCGCGAACGACGGCAGGCCGCGGCGGACGTCCACCTCGACGTGCACGGGCTCGGCCTCGATCCCGATCAGCGAGAAGGTTCGGGCGATCGCGAGCATGGCGCGAAGCTAAGAGTCGGGCACGCGCGTGGGGCGCGCGTAACGTCACAGGGGCGTAACGCTTCCGCCGCACTCGCGGCGGGCATCGTGAGCCGACGGCGGCGAGTCTGGCGCGATGACGTTCGCGAGGCAGCGCCTCGGCAGGGCCGCCGAGGACCTGGTCGCCCGCCGCCTGGCCCGAGCCGGGTGGCGGATCGTCGAGCGCAACGCCCGCTCGCCGGGCGGCGAGATCGACCTGATCGCGCTCGACGGCGCCACGCTCGTCTTCGTCGAGGTCAAGGGAGCCCGCTCGAGCCGGATTCACGGCCCGGTCTCGCCGGCTCACGCGGTCGGCCCCCGCAAGCGGGCGCGGCTGCGAAGGCTCGCCCTCGGATGGCTCGCCGCCCGCAGGGAGGGGCCCCGCCCTCCCCTAGGCGTCGCCGGCTACCGCTTCGACGTCGTCGGGGTCAGCTTCGACGCCGCGGGCGGCGCCGATCTCGATCACATCCGCGACGCCTTCTGAGATCGAAGGCACCTCGTCGGCTTCGCCTGCGGGGATACCGGGCTGCGACGCGGACGCCGACGCAGCGGATGCCGCGCTCTCGCCCGAGCCGACCGCCGTCTCGCCGGCGGGGCCGAGGCTGAGCTGCGTATAGGCGATCGAGGCGAAGGAGCGCCGGTGCAGCGGGCAGATGCCGTGCTCGCGGATCGCGGACCGGTGCTCGGGCGTGGAGTAGCCGACGTTTCCGTCGAAGTTCCATTTCGGGTAGAGCGAGGCGACCCGGTGCATGTAGCGGTCCCTGGTCACCTTGGCGATCACCGAGGCCGCAGCGATCGCGGCGCTGCGCGCGTCGCCGTCGACCACCGGGGTGTGCTCGAGCCCGCAGCGCGGCAGCGGGAACCCGTCGACCAGGCGCACCACGCCGTCGCCGCCCGCCACCGCCCGCATGCAATCCGCGAGCGCGCCGAGGTTGGAGACGTGCAGGCCGCGCGTGTCGATCGCGCGGACCGAGCGCACGGCGACCGAGACGCCCGCCGCCGCGCGGATCACGGCCGGGTAGAGCCGCTCGCGCTCCTCGGTCGAGAGCCGCTTGGAGTCGTCGAGGCGCGCCAGGGCGAGGCGCTCGCTGCGGCCGATCCGCTCGAGATCGAGCAGCACCCCGGCGGCGAGCAGCGGCCCGGCCAGCGAGCCGCGACCGGCCTCGTCGACACCGGCGACATAGCGCCCACCGAAGGAGCGGTCGAAGCGGAACAGGCGGGCGGCTGTGCGCCTGCTGCGCCGGCCGCGCGAGCCGCTGCGGCTAGAAGATGCCGAGCTTGCGCGGGGGCCAGTAGGTGGCGAAGGCCCTGCCGATGATCCAGTCCTTGGGGACCGGGCCCCAGAAGCGGCTGTCGTCGCTCTCCCCACGGTTGTCACCCATCATGAAGTAGTGGTCGGGTGGAATGGTTATCGGATTCGGCAGGTTGCACTCGCCTCCCGGCCGGCATGGGCGGATGAAGTCCTCGTCGGTCACCTCGACCCCGTTGATCACGGGGTGTCCGTTGCGGACGGCGATCATGTCGCCCGGCCCGGCGACGATTCGCTTGATGAAGTTGACTTCCGCGCGCTGGGGGGTCGCCTCGGGGCAGGCCGAGCCCGCCGGCCGGCGCACCCCGCACTGGTTGCCGCGCTCGGCGCCCTGCGGCGGGTTGAAGACGACGATGTCGCCCACGGCGGGGTCGGCGAAGCGATAGAGGAAGCGGTTGACGAGAACGCGCTGGCCGACGTCGAGGGTGGGTTCCATCGACTCCGACGGGATCTGGTACGGCTTGACGACCAGCGCCTGGATGCCCAGCGCGAGGCCGAGCGCGAGCGCGACGATGACGACGAGCTCGGCGAGCGCGCCCGCAGTGCTCTCGGGCTTTGGGACCTTCAGCCTTCTGCCTTCTCGGAAGAGGGCTGCTCGCCATGCTGCGGCTCGCCGTCGCTCTCCTCGTTCCCTGCGGCCGCCTCGGCAGCCTGGTCGGGCCGCTCGTCTTCGGCCTTCGCCTCGCCCTCCGCCGCCGCGCCGTCGGCCTCGGAGACCTCGGCCGGCGATACCTCCTGGGCCTCGGCGGCGGTCTCGGCGCCCGCCTTCTCGCCCTCGCCGGCCTCGCCGTCACCCTCAGCCTCGGCATCCACCGCCTCGGCCTCCGCCTCGCTGACGGCGACGCCCTCGGCATCCACCGCCTCTTCGTCGGCGATCACGAGCTCGTCCTCGATGCCCCAGCGCCGCTCGGCGACGCGGGCGCTCTTGCCGACCTTGTCGCGCAGGTAGTAGAGCTTTGCCCGGCGCACGTCCCCGCGTCCCGCGATCTCGAGCTTCTCGACCTTGGGCGAGTGCAGCGGGAAGGTCCGCTCGACGCCGACGCCGAAGGAGCTCTTGCGAACGGTGAAGGTCTCCCGGGAGCCGCTCCCCTGCCGCTTGATCACGATTCCCTCGAACACCTGGGTGCGCTTGCGATTGCCCTCCACCACCTGGAAGTGGACGCGCACCCGGTCACCCGCCCCGAACTTGGGGCGCCTCTTGAGGCTGCGCTGCTCGAGGCTGTCGATGACGGTGCTCATGGCTGGAGATCGTGGTGTGGCGCCCTCAAGGCCACCTGAGTGGCCCGGCGAACGCGTGAAAAAAGCGCGTGCCAGCGGCCCGCGCAGGCGAGAATGGTAGCGGCTAGGGCCCGGGCGATCGGGTGCGCTCGCGGCTGCGCTGCAGGCGCCACTCGCGCACCCTGGCGTGGTCGCCGCTGAGCAGGATCTCGGGCACGCCCCAGCCCCGGTACTCCGCGGGCCGCGTGAAGTGCGGGTACTCCGGCGCGCCCCCGAGCGCCTCGCTGAACGACTCCTCCACCACGCTCTCGGCGTCGCCGAGGGCGCCCGGGAGCTTGCGCAGCACGGCGTCGGCGATCACCATCGCCGCCAGCTCGCCCCCGGCCAGCACATAACGCCCGATCGAGATCGCCTCGTCGGCCAGGTGCTCGACCACGCGCTCGTCGAAGCCCTCGTAGCGCCCGCAGAGCAGCGCCAGGTGCGGCTCGCCGGCCAGTTCGGCCGCCAGGGCCTCGTCGAAGAGGCGGCCACCCGGCACCAGCGCGACCTTTCGCACCGACGAGCGCTCGGGCCCGTAGGCGGCCTCGAGCGCCGCGTCGACGACGTCCACCCGCATCACCATCCCCGCGCCCCCACCGTAGGGAGAGTCATCCACCTGGCCGCCGCTGAGCGGAGTCGTGTCGCGATAGCTCAGGCAGCGCAGCTCGGACCCACGCTCGAGAGCGTTGGAGACGTGGCGTTGGCTCCGAAACCATTCGAAATGCTCGGGAAACAGGGTGAATACATCCAACCTCAACCGGC
>CAWKCC010000004.1:0-917447 GCA_963848045.1 uncultured Solirubrobacterales bacterium | reverse complement strand
GCGCCTCGATCCGACTTCGCTCGCACAAGCCCGCCGACGTGCTGGGCAGGCTTTCGGGCCCCGGCCCGGTGGGCGGCGCAACCGTCTGTCTCTACGAGCAGGTGGATCTCCCGGGGGACGGCCGGGAGTTGGTCGATACCGGGAGGGTGCGAAGCGATGGCACCTTCTCGCTTGACGTCGAGCCAGGGCCCTCGCGCAACTTCGACGTCGTCTACCGCTACAACAACGAGACGGTCGAACGTGTGCATCTCTATCTGAACTCGGTCGTCGCGCCCGCCTTCAGGGTCGTGGGGCGAACCAGCCTGCGCAACGGCCAGAACGTTCGATTTCGCGGTGCCCTCCCCGGGCCTAACGCGGAGGGTCGAGGCATCAGCCTTCAGGCCAGAGCTGGCAGGAAGTGGCGAACGTTCAAGCAGCTGAAGGCCGACAGCAAGGGTCGGTTCCACGCGATCTATCGGTTCACGCAGACCACCGGACGCGCCCGGTACGTCTTCAGAGCGCGGGTGAAGCGTCAGGGCAACTACCCCTACAGCCCCGGGCACTCAAGAAAACGCCGCGTGCTTGTCAGCGGGTAGAACCCGGAGAACTAGAGAGTTGCCTCCCGGACTCGGCGTGCCGCTTTGCTCTTGTGGCTACTTCTTGAGGCACACGGCGAAAACCATCGGCGTGTCTGACGCTGGCAGCGCCGGAACAGACCAACCGTTGTTCTCTGGGACCGACGTGCGCAAAGACGCAGTGCCACCGGTAGCGGAGCCTCCGCCGCGATATCACCCGTGTCTTTGGCGGACAGATGACCGTGGCGCCTCCCCCCGATCCCACCCTGGTCACAGTTACGAACGGGCCCAACTCGCTAGCCCTCACCGCCCCCTTTCGGATCGACTTGCTGGTGACGCTGTTCTTGGAAGCGGTGATCGCGATCGCCGTGGTGCCGCCGGCGATGGCGACGATCAGGGCGAGCGTGGAGACGACGTTTGCGTATGTCAGGTGCCGCAGTGGGGGTATCGGTCTCTCCTTTGTGACTCTCCTCTAAACCCCTGAAGCGCTCATGAGTCGCGGGGTGACGAGGCCGACACTAACGCGCGCCGAAGGCCAACGAGCCCGCGCTCAACCCGCCCGCCGCCGCTCCCGGTAGGCGCGGTTGGTGAGCCGGTTGCCGCAGAGGCCGGTGCGGCACCAGGAGCCGGAGCGGTTGCGGGAGTTGTCGTAGAAGGCCCAGCGGCACTCGGGGTTCTCGCAGAGCTTGAGGCGCTCCCAGGTGCCCTCGATCTGGGCTTGGAAGACGATCGCGAGAAACTGCGAGCCGAGGGCGCCGATCGACCCGGCGGGGGAGAGGTCGAGGCCGAGGTGGCCGGCGTCGTCGGCGAGCAGCTCGATCCGCAGGGTGCCGGCGCGCTCGGCGAGGCGGCGGGCGGCGGCGGGGTCGCGGTCGCCCAGGGCGTTGGCGGCGAGCGCGTCGCGCAGCGCGTCGCGCAGCTCGCGGGTGGCGCGGGCGTGGCGCGGGCGCACCACGACGCCGGGGGCGATCAGCTCGGAGTCCTCGAGCCAGCGCTGCATGGACTCGGGGGTGGCGAGGCGGTCGGTGTCGTCCTCGATGTCGAGGGTGTTGGCGAAGGCCTGCACCGCCAGCAGCGGCATCGGCGCGGGCTTGCCCTCGACCTGTTCCACCAGCGCCTGCTCGTTCACGGCCCCCAGCATAGCGTGACGGATGTCACACGTTTGGGTATCACGTGATTGGTAAAGTTGTTTTGTCAGTCACGCAGGAGAACTTGAAGGAGTAGTCATGTTCGGAGGACTCGCAGTCGGTTTCGCGGAGTTGGTCAAGCCCAGCCACAAGGCACAGGGCCTGGCCCACGACAAGGAGCGCAAGGAGCGCAAGAACCGCAAGAAGTAGACGATCGAGGCGCGGCCATGCCGCGCCTCGATACGTTTGCGGCCGCATGGGGACGGCCGAGAAGCTGACAGTCGCCGCGGTCGCCCTCGCCACCGCCGCGGCCGCCCTCCTGCACTACTCCGAGGCGGAGCCCGTGCTCACCTTCGCCGCTGCCACGCTCGCGCTGGCGGGGATGGCCTGGCTCGTGGCGCTCGCCACCGAACAGGTGGGGATGCGCTTCGGCCCTGCCACCACGGGCTTCCTGCAGTCCACGCTCGGCAACCTCCCCGAGTTCTTCATCGTCATCTTCGCGCTCAGCGCCGGCCAGGTGACGCTGGCGCAGACTTCGATCATCGGCTCGATCTTCGCCAACGCCCTGTTCGTGCTGGGCCTGGTGATCGTCGCCGGCTGCGCCGTCTCGGGCGACGGCACCATGCGCTTTCACCATCGCCTGCCCCGGGACACCTCGACCCTGCTGCTGGTCTCTCTGTTCATCATCGTGATCATCGGCCTCTCGGTCGCCTCGGGCGAGAAGGCCGCCGACAACGTCGAGGCGATCTCGGCGATCGGAGCCCTCTGCCTGCTGGGCGTCTACGGGATCTGGCTGCTCGGCTATCTGCGGTCGCCCCACCAGCCGGGCGATCCTGGGATGGACGCAAGCGAGGAGAGCCCGCGGCTTCCGATGGCCCTCGCGACGGTGATGCTGGCCCTCGCGGGCGTCGGCGCCGCCTTCGTCTCGGATTGGTTCGTGGAGGCGCTCGACCCCGCGATCAAGACGCTGGGCATCTCCGAGGCCTTCGCCGGCCTGGTGATCGTGGCGATCGCGGGCAACGCGGTCGAGAACGTGACCGGGATCGTGCTGGCCTATCGCGGCAAGTCTGACCTGGCGATCTCGGTGGTCAACAACTCGGTTGCGCAGATCGCCGGCTTCCTGTTCCCGGCCCTGGTGCTGGTCTCGCTGTTCTTCGTGACCCCGCTCACCTTCGCGCTCGCCCCCGTCTACATCGGGGCGCTGTTCCTGACCGCGCTCGCCGTCTGGCAGATCACCAGCGACGGCGAGGCGCTGATGTTCGAGGGGGCGGCGCTGGTGGCGATCTACCTGGTGCTCGCCGCCTTCACCCTCTACGAGTAGCCCGGGCCCCGGGGTCAGGCCCGTATTGCGATCAAGCGACGGCTGCCCTGACACATCCCTCACAGAGCGTGAGTGACCAAGTCACAGATATTGTGTGACTGAAGTCACAAAGTCTTGGGTCACCCGGAGTTACGGTCGTCTTACGAGGATCAACCGGAGGGAGTGAAGATGTTCGGAGGACTGGCACACGGTTTCGCCCACCTGGTCAAGCCCAGCCCAAGCGCCCGGGGGCTCGCCCACGACGACAGGCGTCACCGCACCTTCAAGCGCCCCCTCAAGCGTTGAGCCCAGCGGAAGCCGAGGAGAGGGAAAGAGCCCGCCGATCAGGCGGGCTCTTCTATTTGTGGGCGCTCTAGGGCTGCAGGCTGAAGGGCGGGTACTCGTCGGTGACCAGGATGAAGGCGTAGGCGACGACCCGGTTTCCCCAGCGCAGCACGCCCTCGACGAACTCAAAAAGCGACTGCGGGTAGCGGCCCGTGAATAGGATCGCGAACCAGGCGATCACCACGCAGAAGAACGCCGCGATGCCGAGGAAGAAGAGCACGATGTAGTGCGGGATCGCGAGGAACCACTTGACCAGCGGCAGCCCGCGGCTCAGCTCCTCGCCGTTGGGGGTCGGGAAGTCGAGGTGGACCGACTGCTCCTCGTCGGTGGAGGGGTAGGTGTCGTTCATCAGCCACAGGTAGATGTGGACGCGGTTGGTGAAGCGCAGCAGCTCGCGGTTCCAGCTCGACCACCAGGCCGGGTACTTCTTGCGGAAGAGCAGCATCACCAACGGTCCCCCGAACAGGAACCCGCCGGCCGCCAGGTAGAAGCCGCCGCCCTCGCCGGAGGCACCGCCGCTCGCCGCGCCGGAGACCAGCGCCAAGACGATCGCGATCGGGATGATCGCGAAGATGCGAAAGAAGGTGCTGAGCCGGTTGAGGTCGCGGTCCGGATAGTCCACCGAGAAGCTGAGGGGATAGTCGGGCTTCATCTGCGTCGCTCCCTTGGTCGTTTGCGGGGCTGGAGTCTGCCAAAGACCCTAGGGGTGGCGGCGGACCCAACCGCCCCTATGATCGGCGGCGATGCCAGCCAGCCGCCGGGTCGCGTTCTTCGACGTCTTCACCGAGCGCCCGCTGGCCGGCAACGGGCTCGCCGTGGTGGACGACGCCGACCAAGTCGCCGACGCGGTGATGCTCGCCTTCGCTCGCGAGACGCGCCTCTCGGAGACGACCTTCGTGCAGTCGGCCGGCGCGGACGGGGCCGACTACCGCAACCGGATCTGGACCCCGGGAGGCGAGCTCGCCTTCGCCGGTCATCCCTCACTGGGGACCGCCGTGGCGGTGGCGCGCTGGCGCGGGGAGAGCGCGGCGAGCTACACCCAGCAGACCGGGGCCGGCCTGCAGCCCGTCGAGGTGCGCGCGGAGGGCGAGCGCTGGCGAGCCTCGATGCTGCAGGCCGAGACGGTGTTCGGCGCCGAGCTCGACCCGGCCGAGACGATGCGCGCCGCAGGGCTCGAGCCGGGCGACGCGCACCCCGAGCTGCCGCCGCAGGTCGTCTCGACCGGGATCGCGAACGCGATCGCGCCGCTGGCGAGCCCCGAGGCGCTGGGCCGGGTCGCCCCCGACTACGAGGCGATCGACGCGCTGCTCGGCCCGCATCAGGGCGAGCTGCTCTACCTCGCCTGGTGCGAGCCGCAGGAGCGGCGGGGGCGGGCGCGCTCCTTCGCCAGATTCCCGGGGCTGGGGGAGGACCCGGCGACCGGCTCGGCGGTCGGCCCGCTCTGCGCCTACCTGCACCGGCGGCTCGGGGAGCCCGAGATCACGGTCAGCCAGGGCGCCGAGATGGGGCGGCCGAGCAGGCTGGAGGCCGCGATGGACGAGGGGGGCCGGGTGCGGGTCAGCGGCTCGGTGGTGCCGCTGATCGAGGGCACCGTCGAGTTGCCCATCGCGCCCGGCGCTGTGGCAGAGTGATAGCCGCATGCCCGACCGCGAGCTGACCAAGATCGACCGCGAGCGCCTCGCCTCGCTGACCGATCGCGAGCGCGAGCGCTTCGCGGCCGAGCACCCCCGCTCGCGCGAGCTCTTCGAGCAGGCGCGGGCGAACCTGCTCGGCGGGGTGCCGATGAGCTGGATGGTGATGTGGCCGGGCGGGCACCCGGTCTTCGCCGCCGAGGCCAGCGGCGCGCGGATCACCGACGTCGACGGCAACGAGTACGTGGACCTCTGCCTGGGCGACACCGGCGCGATGGCCGGCCACGCCCCCGCCCCAACCACCGCGGCGGTCGCCGAGCGCTACGCGAGCGGCGCGACGATGATGCTGCCCACCGAGGACGCGATCTGGGCCGGGGCCGAGCTGGAGCGGCGCTTCGGGCTGCCGCTCTGGCAGCTCACCCTGACCGCGACCGACGCCAACCGATTCGCGATCCGCCTGGCGCGCCAGATCACCGGGCGCGGGCGCATCCTGGTCTTCGGCCACTGCTACCACGGCACGGTCGACGAGACCTTCATCGTGGTTGGTCCCGACGGCCGCGGGATCTCGCGCGAGGGCAACGTCGGCCCGCCGGTGGACCCGACCGTGACCACAGAGGTGGTCGAGTTCAACGACCCCGATGCCCTGGAGCGCGCGCTGGCGGGCGGCGAGATCGCCTGCGTGCTGGCCGAGCCGGCGCTGACCAACATCGGCATCGTGCTGCCCGAGCCGGGCTTTCACGAGCGCCTGCGCGAGCTGACCCGCGACACCGGGACCCTGCTGGTGATCGACGAGACCCACACCCTCAGCGCCGGGCCCGGCGGCTACACCGCGGCGCATGGCCTGGCGCCCGACATGCTCACCGTCGGCAAGTCGATCGCGGGAGGCGTGCCGGCTGGCGCCTTCGGGATGAGCGCCGAGGTCGCCGCCCGCATCGAGCGCGAGGAGCACGCCGACTACGAGGACACCGGCGGGGTCGGCGGCACCCTGGCGGGCAACGCGCTCTCGACCGCCGCGATCCGCGCGACCCTGGGCGAGGTGCTCACGGCCGAGGCCTTCGAGCGCATGATCGCGCTCGCCGACCGCTTCACCGAGGCCGTGCAGGAGGTGCTCGACCGCCACGCCCTTCCCTGGCACGTGACCCAGCTCGGCGCCCGGGCCGAGTACCGCTTCGCCCCCGAGCCGCCGCTGAGCGGGGGCGAGGCGGCGAAGATGGGCGACCAGGCGGTCGAGGAGTACCTGCACCTCCACCTGCTCAACCGGGGGGTGCTGATCACGCCCTTCCACAACATGGCCCTGATCTGCCCGGCGACCGTCGAGGCCGACGTGGACCGCCACAGCGAGGCCTTCGCCGAGGCCTGCGCGGAGCTGGCCGGCTAGCCCGGCCGCGCCCCGGCGGCGATACTTGGCGCCGATGCACGACTACGACGCAGCGGTGGTCGGCGCCGGCCTCTCGGGGTTGGCCGCGGCGCGCGAGCTGGAGGCGGCGGGCCTGGACGTGGTGGTGTTGGAGGCGCGCGAGCGGGTGGGGGGCCGCACCCTCAACCACGCCGTCGGCGAGCGCCCCGACGAGGTGGTCGAGCTGGGGGGCCAGTGGGTGGGCCCCACCCAGCACGAGGCGATGGGGCTGATCGAGGAGCTGGGGCTCGAGACCTACCCCACCCACACAGAGGGCAAGAACCTCTGGGAGGACGCCCGCGGCAGGCTCAGCCGCTACACGGGCACGATCCCTCGCCTCAACCCGCTGGTGCTGGCCGACTACGGGCGTGCCGAGGCGCGCTTCAAGCGCCTGGCCAAGAGGGTCGCCCCCGAGGCGCCCTGGGAGGCGCCCGGCGCCGATCGCCTCGACGAGCAGAGCGTCGCTACCTGGATCCGGCGCGCGGCGCGCACCAAGACGGCGCGCGAGGCGCTGGCGATGGGGATCAGGGGAGTCTTCTCGGTCGAGCCCGCCGACGTCTCGCTGCTGCACGCCCTCTTCTACGCGGCCAGCGCGGGCGGCTGGGACGATCTGATCGACACCGAGGGAGGCGCCCAGCAGGACCGCGTGGTCGGCGGCTCGCAGCTGATCTCGCTGAGGATGGCCGAGGCGCTGGGCGAGCGGGTGCGCGTGGAGACCCCGGTGCGCCGGGTGCTCGCAGAGGGCGACGGCGTCATCGTCGGCGAGGGCGCGCGCCGGGTGCGGGCCCGCCGCGCGATCATCGCGATCCCCCCTGCCCTCGCCGGGCGCATCACCTACGACCCGCCGCTGCCGAGCGCGCGCGACCAGCTCACGCAGCGGATGCCGATGGGCACGGTGATCAAGTGCATGGCCGTTTACGACGAGCCCTTCTGGCGCCAGGACGGGCTCTCGGGCCAGGCGCTGAGCCTGCCGGGCCCCGTGCAGGTGGTCTATGACAACACCCCGCCGCAGGGCAGCCCCGGCGTGCTGATGGGCTTTCTGGAGGGAGGCGACGCGCGCCGCCTGGGTGCCGCGGCCGAGCCCGAGCGCCGCGAGGCCGTGCTCGGCACCTTCTCGCGTCTGTTCGGCGCGCGGGCGTCGCGGCCGACGGCCTACCTCGAGCAGGACTGGAGCGCCGAGCCCTACTCGCGGGGCTGCTATGCGGGAGTGCTGGGGCCTGGCGCCTGGACCTCCTACGGGCGCTCGCTGCGCCCGCCGATCGGTCGCGTCCACTGGGCGGGCACCGAGACGGCGACCCGCTGGATGGGCTACTTCGACGGCGCCATCCAGGCCGGGCGCCGGGCCGCCGCAGAGGTGCTCGCTGCCGAGGCGGCCACATCGCCGAGCGCCGGCGCCGGCGTGGTCGCCTAGGCGGCGAGGAGCGAGCCCGCCGCGGCCTCCGACGCCGCCCTCTCCTATGCTGCGCCGCCGACGGGGCCAACCGGCCCCCCAAGACAGAAATGGAGACACACATGGGTGAAGCTGAATCGCTGACGAGCGCCGAGCGCGACGCGCTCCAGGGGCTCTCCAAGATGTGGTGGCTTTGGCTGCTGCTGGGGATTCTCTGGACGATCGCCGCCGTGGTCATCCTGCAGTTCGACCAGGCCTCGATCACGACGGTCGGCGTGATCATCGGGATCATGTTCCTCGGAGCATCGGCTCAGCAATTCATGCTGATGAGCATCGCCGACACCATGAAGTGGCTGTTCGCGATCTTCGGGGTGCTGTTCCTGGGCGCGGCGATCATCACCTTCATCAGTCCCGAGAACACCTTCGCCGCGATCGCCGACATCCTCGGCTTCCTGTTCTTGCTGGTCGGCATCTTCTGGATCATCGAGGCGTTCTCGGCCCGCGAGGTGAACGAGCTCTGGTGGCTCGGGCTGGTCGCGGGGATCCTGATGGTCGCGCTCGCCTTCTACACGGGCGGGCAGTTCTTCATCGAGAAGACCTACGTGCTGTTGGTCTTCGCGGGAATCTGGGCGCTGATGGAGGGCATCATCAACATCGTGCGCGCCTTCCAGATCCGCAAGGTCGGGCGGCTGATCTAGGGGTCCTTCGGTTGCGGCGCCGCCCCGCGTAGCGGGGCGGCGCCGACAGCGAGAGCACCGCGCCCGGAAGACGCGCCGTTCGCTCTCGCTCCGCCCCGGCCAGAGCGCCCGTCAGGCCCGAAGGCGAGGAGATCGAGCGAGTCGCTGGGAAGGTGAATCCAGCCCTCCACCGCAGCCCTCCGGCGCTCTGACTCGGTCTCGGGCCCATGGCTGAGCCCGAGCTCGACGGCGCGGGCGACGAGCGCGCAGAGAAGGGCGTCGAGATAGTCGTCCTCGAGCCCGACCTGCTCCAAGCGGTGATCGCTGTCCTCGATCTCGAGCCGCGAGCGCAGCGCGGCCAGCAGCTCGGTTCGCCTCTCCCCGGCGGCGCTGCCCTTGTAGCTCTCGCGAGGCGCCAGGGCCTGCGGCGCATCGCTGGTCCACCACCGCAGGGCCGGATCCGGGTACACCTCGCAGCAGAGGCCGGCGCCGTCGCGCGAGACGGCCTCGGCGCCGGCGTGCTCGGCGATCTCGGTCAGCATGGCTGCGCAGCGCATCGCGGGCATCGCGATCCAGTCGGAGCTGACCGAGAGCGGCCACTTGCCGGAGCGGCGATGCACCGCGCGGTCGGTCTCGCGCAGCCGGCACTGGCCGAGAGGGCGATCGAGCCCGGTCGGCCATGAGGGGGCGGAGCGGTAGGCGGCGAGGGCGTCGAGGAACGGCTCGGGCCAGCCGAACGGAGCGTCGATGCCGACCTTCGTGATTCGGGCCCCGGAGCCGTCGCGCATGCCGTACGCGGTGCTCGAGAGCCACCACGTGTCGAGGGCCGCCCCGTCGTCGGCCCGGCCCCTGCAGAGCGTGAGCAGTGCCGGTGGCGCGTCTGCCCAGCGCAGGATGCAGACCGCGGTCTTCTCCGGCCGTGACGCGAGATCGATCCCCATGGTCAAACTCGCCATCGCCAGACCCTAGCCGCGCCCTCGCGCCCTCGCGCCCACCGCCCGGGGGAAAAGGGCCGATGCCAGGCTGCTCGGGGCTCGCGCGGCTCGCCCCGCCGAGCACCGGACCGCAGTGGCGTACATTCCTCTTGATGGTGAATAGGAGATCAGGCAGGCAGCCCGCGTGACGAGGACAGCCACAGCGCCCCCCGATGCGGAGCGGCTGGAGCTCTCGATCGAGGGCATGCACTGCGCCTCCTGCGTCTCTCGGATCGAGAATTCCGTGAGCGAGCTCGACGCCGTCGAGGAGGCCAGCGCCAATCTGGCCACCGGCAAGCTCGCGGTTCGCGGCAGCGAGCTCGACCGAGAGCGAGTCGCCGCCGCCGTCGAGGCCGCGGGCTACGCGGTCGCGCCGGCGCCCGAGCAGGCCCGAGTCCGCCTCGCGGTCGAGGGGATGCACTGCGCCTCCTGCGTCAGCTCGATCGAGGAGTCGTTGCTTGCCACGCCGGGGGTGACCGAGGCCTCGGCCAACCTGGCCAACGGGAAGGCGAGCGTCGCCTACGAACCCGGGCGCCTCAGCGTCGGAGACCTGCTCGCGGCCGTCTCGCGGGCGGGTTACGAGGCGCGGCCACTTGCAGAGGACGGGGGAGACGAGGAGGAGACCTCGGCTGAGGAGCGCCGGGCCCAGGCCGAGCTTCGCTCCCTGCGCGCCCGCTTCGCGGTCGCCGCCGTCGCCGGCGCGCTGCTCTTGTTCCTGACCTTCGTCTGGTCGCCGCTCGGCGAGAGGGCGACCATGTGGCTGATGTTGGCCGTGGCCACGCCGGTCCAGTTCTGGGCGGGCCGGTCGTTCTACACCGGGGCCTGGCAGGTCGGCCGCCACGGCTCCGCCGACATGAACACCCTGATCGCGATGGGCACCAGCGTCGCCTATCTCTACAGCCTGGTGGCGACGTTTGCGCCCGGTCTCTTCGCCGACCCCCCCGACCTCCCACCGGTCTACTTCGACACCGCGGTGGTGATTATCGCCCTGATCCTGCTGGGCCGCCTGCTCGAGGCCCGCGCCAAGGCCGGGACCACGGTCGCGATCAAGAAGCTGATCGGGCTCCAGGCGCGCAGTGCGCGTGTGGTTCGCGGCGACCAGGAGGTGGAGGTCCCGCTCGAGCAGGTCGCGGTCGACGATCTCGTCGTGGTGCGCCCCGGGGAGAAGGTCCCGGTGGACGGCCGGATCCTGGACGGGAGCTCGACGATCGACGAGTCGATGCTGACCGGCGAGAGCGTTCCGGTAGACAAGCGCCCCGGCGATCAGGTGATCGGGGCGACGATCAACAGCGCGGGGTCGTTTCGATTCCGAGCGGAGCGGGTGGGCCGCGACACCGCCCTGGCCCAGATCGTCCGACTGGTCGAGGAGGCCCAGGGATCGAAGGCCCCGATCCAGCGACTCGCCGACAGGGTCTCGGCCTACTTCGTTCCCGTGGTGATCGCGATCGCCCTGACCGCCTTCGGCGTCTGGCTGCTGAGCGGATCGAGCTTCACGGCGGCGATGCTGGCGCTGGTCTCGGTGCTGATCATCGCCTGTCCCTGCGCGCTCGGGCTGGCGACGCCGACGGCGATCATGGTCGGGACCGGCCGCGGCGCCGAGATGGGCGTGCTCGTCCGCAGCGGCGCCGCGCTCGAGACCGCCGAGCAGCTCGACACTGTCATTCTCGACAAGACGGGGACCCTGACCAGGGGGGAGCCGCGGGTGACCGACGTCCGGGCGGCCGGTGAGCTCGACGGGAACTCGCTGCTCGGCCTGGCCGCCGCCGCCGAGTCGCGCTCAGAGCATCCGCTGGCCGCCGCTGTCGTCGAAGCTGCCCGCGAGAAGGGGCTCGAGATCGCCGAGCCCGAGGACTTCGAGGCGGAGGTCGGCCACGGCGTCGCGGCCTCCGTCCGCGGACGGAGGGTGGTGATCGGCAGCGCACGCCACCTGCGCGAGCTGGGGATCGACGTCTCCAGCCTGGCCGCCGAGGCCGAGCAACTCGAGGGCGAGGGCAAGACCGCCGTCCACGTCGCCGTCGACGACCGCGTCGCGGGGCTGCTGGCGATCGCCGACACCCTGAAGCCCGAGGCACCCGCGGCGGTCGCCGAGCTCAGGGGCATGGGACTCGAGGTGGCGATGCTGACCGGCGACAACCGGCGCACCGCCGAGGCGATCGCGGCCGAGGCCGGGATCGGCCGGGTGCTGGCCGAGGTGCTGCCCGACGACAAGGTCGGCGAGGTCCGGCGGCTGCAGGAGGACGGGCGACGGGTGGCGATGGTCGGGGACGGCATCAACGACGCGCCCGCCCTGGCACAGGCCGACATCGGGGTGGCGATCGGGACCGGCACCGATATCGCGATGGAGGCCTCCGACATGACCCTGATCTCCGGCGATCTTCGCCAGGTCGCGGCGCCGATCGAGCTATCGCGCCAGACGATGCGGACGATCAAGCAGAACCTGGTCGGGGCCTTCGCCTACAACGTGATCCTGATCCCGGTCGCGGCGGGAGTCCTCTACCCGATCTGGGGCCTCACACTCGACCCGGCGCTGGCCGCGGGGGCGATGGCGGCCTCCTCGGTGACGGTGGTCGCGAACGCTCTGCGCCTGCGCGGCTTCCGCGGCGCCCCGAGCGCGGGCGAGCCGGCGTCGGCCTGAGCGCGGCGGGACGCGGAGAGGCCGAGGTTCCCCTGCCTGGCGCTCGCGCGTCGGCCCGGCCTCACCCTGCCAGATCGGCCAGGCGCTTCTCGGCGCGCTTGGCGACCGACTTGCGCGGGTCGCGGCGCAGGCGGGCCAGCTGCGGGGTGAGCCAGTCCGCAAGCTGCGGGTCGCTTTGGGCCTGATCGGCCAGCACGTCCATGGTCACGTTGAGGACGATCCAGTCGTTCGATTCGGTCAGGTTGCGCTTACACAGCTCGGTGGCCCGGCGGGCCTGCTCGTCTGAGAGATCCCCGCGCAGGTGATCGAGCATCTGGGCGACGTGCCACTGAACCGAAGGCTGCTCGATCTCGCCGACCTCGCCCAGCAGCGCCTCGACGTGGGGCACAAACCACGCCGGGTGCTCGCGGCAGACCTTCTCGAGCGCGTCGCCCGCCCGCATGCGGACGAGCTCGTCCGGCTCCTCCAGGCAGGCGAACAACTCGTCCAGACGAGCCCGGTCGGCCGAGACGATCCCGACCACCTCCTCGGCGCGGCCGAGCGAGTTGTGGTGCCCGCCGGTCAGCATCTCGGTGAACGGCTCGGGCATCTGCCGGTCCAGGATCGCACAGCGCCTGGCGGCGGACGGCTCGGTAGCGGGCCGTCTTGCGCCCTGGTACTGTTAACCAAGTGGTTGAGTATCGAACACTCGATGGCACCTTCGGTGCGCTCTCCCATCCCACCCGACGGCAGATCGTGCTGCGGCTCAGGGAGGGAGATGCGTCGGTGAGCGAGCTCGCCGCGCCCCACAAGGTGTCGCTGCCCGCGATCTCCAAGCACGTCAGCGTGCTCGAAGAAGCCGGCCTTCTGTTCAAGCGAAAGGAGGGGCGCGAATATCGCTGCTCGCTGGCCACCGCGCCGTTCCAGGAGGTCGACTCGTGGCTGCGCCGCTTCAACGGCTCCGCGGGGGCGACCCCGAACCAACGAAAGGAGAACCAGCATGGCTAAGTACGTGTTGATCTACCACGGCGGCAAGCCGCCGGAGAGCGATGAGGAGAGGGACCGCGTGATGGCTGCCTGGGGGGAGTGGTCGGAGAGCCTGGGCGATGCCCTGGTGGACATCGGCAACCCGCTCGGCGCCCCTGCGTCGATCGGTGGCGACGCCGCCGATCCGGCGAGCGGCTACAGCGTCCTCGAGGCGGCCGATCAGGACGCCGCGGTGAAGCTCGCCAGCGGCAACCCGATGGCCGGCGAGGACGGGGCGCGCATAGACGTCCACGAAGCGTTCTCGATGTAGGAATGCTCGAAGGTCGCCGGGCCACCCCTGGCCCGGCGACCCCTGCGCCCGGCGTCGGTGGGCTCGCAAGAAGTCGCCGCTCGCGAAGCGCACACTTCCGCGCTCCCTGCCCTGGATGGTGAGAAGCCCGCGGCGAGACGGGGCGCGAGAGCTAGCGCTTCTTGCGCTTCAGCTTCAGCTTCAGCTTCTTCGTCTGGGTGGCGGCCCCGCCGCCGGTCGGGGTGTAGGTGATCTTGGCCTTGAGCTTGACCTTGCCGTTCTTCTTCAGCGTCTTGGCCTGCTTGCCCTTGGCCTTGATCACCAGCTTCACCTTGCCGGGCGCGCCGACCTTCTTGCTGGTCACGGCTTCGGCGGAGGCGGCCTTGACGCCCTTGCCCCCTAGGACGAGCGTGCCGAGGTTGGGAACCTCGACGCTCAGGGTCGCGGTGCCCTTCTTCTTGTTGAGCTTGGCCTTGCCGAGGGTGAAGGCGTTGGAGGGTTCCAGCACGGCCGCGATGTTGAGACGGAAGTCGCCGAGCTGAGCGAAGGCCCCAGTTGCGCCGTCGGCCAGGTCGCCGACTCGAAAGCCGCGTTGGTCTCCGGGGGCGGCGAAGGTGCAGGCGGTGTTAGCCGAACCAGTCGTGTGGAGCCCGATCAGATCGCCGGGCTTCACCGCGATGCTCGCGGGGAACGTGTTGACGAGACCGCCCGTCAGGGGGCGAGGCCCATCATGGCCGACGACGGCATAGAACGCAGGATCGGCGAACTTGCGGAACACCTTCAGGGTGAAGGTCTGGCCCCCGCCCGCGGCGGCGTTGGTGCTCCAAGAGGTGATTGTGCCGACAGCCGGAACTGCATAGCTGGTGCCCGAGGTGACGCTGAGTTGCACGTCATCGAAGGCGCCACTGCAGTTGGCGATGGGCGGGCTAGCTGGGGCGAGTTGACCCAGCGGCAGGGACGCCGCGGCGGGTGAGGCGCTCGCCGCCGGCGCCAGCGCCGCGAGGCAGGCGGCCAGCGCGAGTCGCTTCAGGGGGTGCCGCCGTCGAGTGGTCTGCTGAGCGATGCGCGCAATCCTAAACGAAGACCTCGGCTCCTGGTGGAGCCTGCTCGTCCAGCGTGGCGATGGCCCCGCCAAGAAGACCAGGAAGCTGAAGCTCAGACAACGATTGCTGTCGTGCCTGCCCGCGAGGAGGAGGGGGCCCGATCCACGATCTCGCTCGCGCACGACAAGCTATGGTCCCCCGGCCATGAAGCGCATGGAGCGGGTCACCGGCATCGGCGGTTTCTTCTTCCGCGCGCGGGATCCCGAGGCGCTGGCGATCTGGTATCAGCAGCGGCTCGGGGTCGCAACCGCGCCGGAGAGCTACGAGGCGGAGGCCTGGCGACAGCAGGAGGGAGAGACGGTGTTCGCCCCCTTCCCGGAGGACTCCGAGATGATCGGTCCCCCCGAACACAAGTGGATGATCAATTTCCGCGTCGACGAGCTCGACGCGATCGTCGCCCAGCTGCGCGCCGCCGGGGAGACGGTCGAGGTCGATCCGGAGCGCTACCCGAACGGGCGCTTCGCCGAGCTCCGTGACCCTGAGGGCAACGGCATCCAGCTCTGGCAGCCGACGGATCCCGAGTAGCAAGCGATTCGCGGGCCGCCTTCCATTCGAAAGGCTCGCCCTGGCTCGTTGACGAGTTCAGTGCTCTACGTTTCCATCGTGCGCCCGGTCGAGCGCTCAAGGGCGGGACCGAGCGCGCGCCTCATCTCCCATGCATGAGCTTCGCGACTCGATCGACATCGATGCGCCCCCCGAACGCGTTTGGGATTGGCTCGCAGAGCTGGCTGACCACTACACCGACTGGCACCCTGCCCACGTCTCGGCGGAGTGGGAGCGGGGAGCTCCCAACCAGGTCGGCTCGGTGCTCAGGGTCGTCGAGGACCTCGGCGGCCATCGCGAGGAGCTTCGATTCGAGCTGACCGCCGTCGAGCCCCACTACCGGCTCGAATACCGGTTGCTCGGGCCGATCGCAATGCTGCTTCCTCGCGGGGCCTTCACCATTGCCCCGACCGACGGCGGCGCGAGGTTCGTGGCGACGATCTCCTACCGCTTCGGGTGGCTCACCGAGCGTCTGTTCCGGCGACGCAGCGCCATGCTCCGAGCCCACATGAGCGAGGAGGGTGAGAACCTGAAGCGAATCGTCGAGGACAGATGAATCGAGGAACGAGCCTGGACCGGTGCGCCCGCGCGAGACAGGCGAGAGCTAGCGCTTCAGCTTCAGCTTCAGCTTCCTCGACTGCGTGGCGGCCTCGCCGCCTGTCGGGGCGTAGGTGATCTTGGCCTTGAGCTTGACCTTGCCGGTCTTCCTCAGTGTCTTGGCCTGCTTGCCCTTGGCCCTGATCACCAGCTTCACCCGGCCGGCCTCGACGAAGCGCGCGGCGGTGGCGAGGCCCGCGGCGCCGATCTGCCTGATCCCCTTGCCCTGCAGGGCGATCTCGCCCGGCCCGGGCACCGTGACGAAGAGCAAGGCGATCCCCTTGCTCGTCTTGCGCTTGAGGCGGTCGATCTTGAAGTCGTTGGTGGGCAACGGGGTCGAATCACAGGCGTTGCCGAGACCGTCGCGGTCGTTGTCTTCCTGGGTGGCGTTGGAGACGGTCGGGCAGTTGTCGGTGCCGTCGGCGACGCCGTCGTTGTCGTCGTCGGGATCGCAGGCGTCACCCAGGGCATCGCCGTCGAGGTTGGCCTGGTTGGCGTTGGCGACGGTCGGGCAGTTGTCCGTGGCATCCGGTAGGCCGTCAAGGTCCGCGTCGGCCGGAAACTTCTGGATGCGGTGGTTCAGGGAGTCGGGGACGTAGGCGTTCCCACTGGCGTCGCTGGCCACGCCCTGGGGCGTGTTCATCTCGCCGCCCAGGCTCCCGGGCGAGCCGCTCTGGCAGCTCGCCGCTACCGTGCAGACCTCGAAGACGCCGCCACCGAGGACGTCCTTGCCCCAGGCGCGCTCCCAGTTGCCATCGGGGTCGAACTTCTGGATCCGGTGCCTGATCGGCTCTGCGACATAGACGTCCCCCGATCCTTCGGTGGCGACCCCTCTGGGGCTGACCATCTCGCCGCCGAGCACTCCGGGGGTTCCGATCTGGCATGTGTCGCCGTCCGCGTCGACGCAGATCTCGTAGCCGGTGCCCGCCTCGCCCGGCCCGGCGCTGACGACATCCTTGCCCCAGGCTCGCTCGAAGTTCCCCGCGGAGTCGAACCTCTGGATCCGGTTGTTGGTCTGGTCAGCGACGAAGACGTCCTCCGAGGCGTCTGTGGCAAGGCCGGTGGGGCCGCTCATCTCGCCGCCAAAGGCCCCGGAGGCACCCGCCTTGCATGTGTCGCCGTCCGCATCGACGCAGATCTCGAAGCCGCCGGTGCCCGAGTTGCCCGGGCCGGCGCCGACGACATCCCTGCCCCAGGCACGCTCGAAGCCGCCGGCGGGGTCGAACTTCTGGATCCGGTGGTATCCGGCGTCGCTGACGTAAACGTTCCCCGAGGCGCCGGTGGTGACACCCTGCGGGAAGAACATCTCGCCGCCGAGGCTCCCGGGCGAGCCGCTTTGGCAGCTCGCCGCTACCGCGCAGACCTCGAAGACGCCGCCGCCGAGGACGTCCTTGCCCCAGGCTCGCTCGAAGTTCCCGGCGGAGTCGAACTTCTGGATACGGACGTTGGACTGGTCGGCGACGTAGACGTTCCCCGAGGCGTCGATGGCGAGCGCCGCGGGGTTGTTCATCTCACCACCGAGGAACCCACTCAGTCCCTGCTTGCAGGTGTCGCCGTCCGCGTCGACGCAGATCTCGAAGCCGGTGCCCGCCTCGCCCGGGCCGGCGCTGACGACGTCCCTGCCCCAGGCTCGCTCGAAGTTCCCTGCGGAGTCGAACCTCTGGATCCGGTGATTGGGGCCGTCGGCGACGTAGACGTTCCCCGAGGCGTCTGTGGCCACGCCCTGAGGGGTGTTCATCTCGCCGCCGAGGATCCCCGTCGAGCCGCCCTGGCAGCTCGCCGCGACCGTGCAGACCTCGAAGACGCCGCCGCCGAGGACGTCCTTGCCCCAGCTCCGCTCCCAGATGCCCGTCGCCGCCTGCGAGCTGCTCGCAATCGTGAGCGCGAGAGCGAGCGCGCCAAGCGCCCCGATCAGGCCAGCCCGGCGAACCCGGTCGTGTCCTCCAGTCCCGATGCTCATGCCCCTCCTTGCACTCGCTCTAACCGCCAACTGGTGGCTTTGAACCCGCGGGCCGGGGTTTTGTTTCGCCAGACCCCGCCGGACTCGCGGATCCTACTTCCTGAGCAGCTTGACCTCCTCGCCCGGGTGGACCCCAATATGGAGCAAGCCAGCACTGGGGAGATCGGACCAACCCGTGGGGTGACTGGCTCGTCGGCAGTCGGGCGGGACGAACCCGTGGTCGCTGCCGATCGCGCCCCCAGCGGCTGCGTGACGCTAGTTGAGCACGTGCGACATGCGGCGACCGCAAGCAGGACCTTTCGATGACGCTCGAAAGCTCAGCCGCAGCCGGTGTTGTTGCCGCAGCTCGAGCACGTGTAGCAGGAGCCGGTGCGCTGCATCATGGCGCCGCACTGGTCGCACACGGGGCCCAGCTCGAGGCCCTCGATCGCGGCCGGGTGCACGGGCGGGGTCTCGGTCAGCGCCGCGGACGCGGGCTTGACCGGGGCCTGGGCCTTGGCGGAGCCGCTCGCCTTGGGCTCGCCGTTCGCGTGGCCGTTGGCGCCGTTGCCGTTGCCTTCGGTGGGCTCCTCCTTGCCCTTGGAGTCCCCGGTGGGCAGGGCGAGCTGGGCGTCCTTACGGGCGCGGACCTCGTCGGTCATGATCCCGAGGCTCTCGAGGTAGTCGATGTCGTCAACGAAGCGGCTGGCGAGCCAGCGCATGATGTAGTCGGGAAGCGACTTGGCGAAGGGGATCTCGGGGTTGGTCGTGATCCCCTCGGGCTCGAAGCGCATGTAGCTGAACTTCTTGACGTAGTCCTGGAGCGGCACCCCGTACTGAAGGCCGATCGAGATCGCCGTCGCGAAGGCGTTCATCAGGCCCTTGATCGTCGAGCCCTCCTTGCCGATGTCGGTGAGGAAGATCTCGCCGAGTGAGCCGTCGTCGTACTTGCCGGCGGTGATGTAGCCCTCCTGCATGCCGATCCGGAACTTGTGGGTGATCGACTGGCGCTCGCGCGGCATCTTCTGGCGCCGCGGCGGCGCCATCACGGCCTCGGCCTCCGCCTCGGCGGCCTGCTTCTCGCCGGCGTCGGTGTTCAGCGCCTGCGCGGTCTTGGAGCCGTCGCGGTAGATCGCCAGCGCCTTCAGGCCCTGGGCCCAGCCGTAGGTGTAGGCGTCGGCGATGTCTGCGATCGTGGCCGACTCGGGCAGGTTGACCGTCTTCGAGATCGCGCCCGAGATGAACGGCTGGGTCGCGGCCATCATGTCGATGTGGCCGGTATGCGAGATCGAGCGCTCGCCGACGGCGACGTCGAAGACGGCGAGGTGCTCGTCCTTGAGGCCAGGCGCGCCGACGATCGTGTTGTGCTCGTTTATGTGGGCCTCGATCTGCTCCACCTCGGAGGCCGAGTAGCCGAGCGCCTCGAGCGCCAGGTCCACCGAGCCGTTGACGATCTTCATCTGGCCGCCGCCGACCAGCTCCTTGAACTTGACCAGCGAGAAGTCCGGCTCGATGCCGGTCGTGTCGCAGTCCATCAGGAAGCTGATCGTGCCGGTGGGCGCCAGCACCGTCGCCTGGGCGTTGCGGTAGCCGTGCTGCTCGCCCAGCGCCACCGCCTCATCCCATGAGTCCCGGGCGGCGTGCAGCAGGTTCTTCTCGACCAGCTCGTCGCTGATCTCGTAGGCGGCGTCCTGGTGCATCCGCATCACCTGGTTGTGGGGCTCGCGGTTCCTTGCGTACTCGTCGTAGGGGCCGATCGCCTCGGCGACCTCGGCCGAGCGCCGGTAGCCGCGCCCCGTCATCAGGGCGGTGATCGCGGCGGCGACGGCGCGGCCCTGATCGGAGTCGTAGGGCAGCCCGTTGGACATCAGCAGGGCGCCGAGGTTGGCGTAGCCCATGCCGAGCTGGCGGAAGGCGCGGGCGTTCTCGCCGATCTCGGGGGTCGGGTAGCTGGAGGGCCCGACCAGGATCTCCTGCGCCAGGAAGAGGATGTCCACGGCGTGCGCGAAATCGTCGACGTTGAAGGAGCCGTCCTCGTTGCGGAACTTCATCAGGTTGAGCGAGGCGAGGTTGCAGGCCGAGTCGTCGACGTGCATGTACTCGCTGCACGGGTTGGAGGCGTTGATCCTCCCCGACTCGGGGCAGGTGTGCCAGCGGTTGATGATCGTGTCGTACTGGACGCCCGGGTCTGCGCACTGCCAGGCGGCGTCGGCGATCTGGTTCATCAGCTCGCGCGCGTCGACGCTGCGGATGGTCTGGCCGCCGTTGCGGGCGGTCAGGTCCCATTCGTCACCGGACTCGACCGCCTGCATGAACTCGTCGGAGACCCGCACCGAGTTGTTGGCGTTCTGGTACTGGATCGACGAGAAGGCGTCGGAGTCCAGGCGCATGTCGAAGCCGGCGTCGCGCAGGGCGCCGGCCTTCTTCTCCTCGTCGGCCTTGCACCAGATGAAGCGCTCGATGTCGGGGTGGTCGACGTCGAGCACGACCATCTTCGCCGCGCGCCGCGTCTTGCCGCCCGACTTGATCGTGCCCGCCCAGGCATCGGCGCCGCGCATGAAGCTGACCGGGCCCGAGGCGAGCCCCCCCTTGGAGAGCTGCTCCTCGGAGCCGCGGATGTTGGAGAGGTTGATGCCCGAGCCGGAGCCGCCGCGGAAGATCATCCCCTCCTTGGTGTTCCAGTCGAGGATCGACTCCATCGTGTCCTCGACCGAGAGGATGAAGCAGGCCGAGCACTGCGGGTGCTCCTCGAAGCCGACGTTGAACCAGACCGGCGAGTTGAAGGCCGCCTTCTGGTTGACCAGGATCGAGGTCAGCTCGGCCTCGAAGGCGTCGCCGTCCTGCTCGGAGGCGAAGTAGCCGCCCTCGCGGCCCCAGTCGGCGATCGTGCCGGCGACGCGGCCGACCATCTGCCTGACGGAGCTCTCGCGCTGGGCCGAGCCCATCTGGCCGCGGAAGTACTTCTGGGAGACGATGTTGGTGGCGTTCTGGGTCCAGCTCTTGGGGAACTCGACGCCGCGCTGCTCGAAGGCCGGGTCGTCAGGGTCGCCGATGACCGCGTCGCGGAGCTCCCACTCGAGCTCGTCGAAGGGGTGGGTGCCGGGGGTGGTGAACCGGCGCTCGATGGCCAGGCCCCGCTTGGTCCCGCCTTCGGTCTTCGACGCTGCCCTGGCCATCAAATCCGCTCCTCTCGCTCGGTCTCTTCACTGCCCATCGGGGACGAATGAGCATCCTCTCCTTCCCGGACGGAACTGACGCTCGCGAGCGGGGAAAAATCGCGGTCTTTGCGGCTCCGCAGACGGTCGAGCTCGGCGCGGACGGCGTCGAGATCGGAGAGCTCGACGCCTGCGAACTGCAGATAGGCGCCGGCGTCGAGGCGACGCAGCCCCTCGAGGCACATCTGCCGGATCGCCGCCGCCTCGATCTCGGCGCCCTCGGCGCGCTCGGCCTCGAACTCGATCCGGTTGACGATGCCGTCGACATCGGCCGCGGCCACCGGCCGCTTGTGGGCGGCGCGCAGCAGGGCGGCGCGGAGCTTGTCGGCGTCGAAGGGCTCGCGCCGGCCGCCGCGCTTGGTCACCCAGGCCGCCTCCCGCGCGCGGCGCTCGAAGCTGGTGAAGCGCCGGCCGCAGGAGGTGCAGCAGCGCCGGCGGCGCACGGCGCCGCCGTCCTCGGCGCGCCGGCTCTCGAGCACCTTCGTCTGGGAGCCGCAGCTGGGGCAATCCATACGGATCAGGGTACTAGCTGAAGTGTTGCGCGCGGGGTTTCAGACGCTACATATAGCGGTAACCGCTGAGGAAATCGGCACCCGTGCGCCGTGCGCGCCTGCGCTCACGCCGGGCGCTGCCATCCGGTGCGGGTGACCAGTGCCTGCGTGGAGCGGGGGAAGTGCCGCGCCGAGAAGGCGAAGGCGCCGAGCCGGCGCGGGATGTAGGCGACGTTGCGCTCGCGCTCGATCGCATCGAGCGTCCCCTCAGCCACCCGCTCGGGGGAGAGCGTGCCGAGCACCCGCCCGATCCGCGGCACCCGCTCCTGGGATCCGGGATTGTTGGCGAAGTAGGGCGAGTCCACCTCCGCCGGGCAGATCAGCGTCACCCCGATCCCGGTGCCCCGCAGGTCCTCGCGCAGGTGATCGTTGAAGGCGCGCATCGCCCAGCGGGCGGTCCCGTAGCCGTTCGCGCCCGGGAAGGAGAACAGCGCCGCCGGCGATGTCATGTTGACGATTTGTCCCGAGCCGCGCGAGATCATCGCCGGAGCTAGGGCGCGGGTGAGCTCGAAGGCCGCCAGGTAGGGCAGCGCCATCTGATGGAGCGCCTCGCCGGGCTCGTTCTCGTCCACCGCCCGCCAGCGCCCCGCGCCGGCGTTGTTGACGAGCACATCGGGCACCTGCCCCGCGTTGACCAGCTCCCGCCCCAGGGCGTCCACCTCGGTGGCGTCGGAGAGGTCGGTCGGGCGCACCGCGGCCCCGGCTCCACCTGCCCGGATCTCGGCCGCGCGCGACTCGAGCCCCTCGCGGCCGCGGGCGACCAGGATCAGGCGCGCGCCGCGGGCGGCCGCCGCGCGGGCTATCGCGGCGCCGATCCCGCTCGAGGCGCCCGTGACCAGCAGCAGTCGTCCGCTCAGCTCCACGCCGTCCCGAGGGTATCTTGTCTCCATGGTGATGGCGGGAGACGACGCCGACGGAGGGCACCACCCGATCGGTGCCGCCAAGGAGGCGACCGGCGAGGCGCTGGACGCCGCTCGGGATGCGGCGGGCACCGCCGGCGAGCGCCTCGGCGCAGCCCGCGACGCGGCCGGGGAGCGCCTCGAGGCGGCCCGCGAGGCCGCGGTCGAGGTCGCCCACGGCATCCCCAAGCCGACCTGGCGCGGCGTCTCGCACCAGTGGGCCTTCCTCGCCTCGCTGCTCGCGGGCGCGGCCCTGATCGTCATGGCCGACGGCGCCCGCGCCGTGGTCGCGGCCTCGATCTACGCCTTCTCTCTCTCTGCCCTGCTCGGCACCAGCGCCCTCTACCACCGCGTCAACTGGGAGCCCGGCCCGCGGCGCTGGATGCGCCGCCTCGACCACACGATGATCTTCGTGCTGATCGCCGGCACCTACACGCCGTTCGCGCTGCTGGTCATGGAGGGGACGCTCGCCGACGTGATCCTGATCGTGATCTGGGCCTCGGCGGTCGCCGGCGCGATCCTCAACCTGATCTGGTGGGACGCGCCGAAGTGGTTCACCGCGGCGATCTACCTCTCGACGGGATGGGCGGCGATCGCGGCGATGCCCCAGCTCTGGGAGAAGATCGGGCCGCTCGCCGTCGGCCTGCTGGCGCTGGGCGGCGCCCTCTACACGGCCGGCGCGCTGGTCTACGCGCGCCAGTGGCCTGATCCGAGGCCCGAGGTGTTCGGCTACCACGAGATCTTCCACGCGCTGGTGATCGTCGCGGCCGCGATCCAGTACGCGGTGATCGCGATCTACGCCCTGCCCGAGGGCTGAGCGGGTGGGCTCGCGGCGGTGACGGCCGGGGTCGGGGCGGCTCGAGCAGGGCTTCCCTCCTCGGGCCCGGCGGCGGCCGCGCTGGCCCTGGCGGTGGCGGTCGGCGCCGCCCTGCGCTTGTTCAACATCGACCTGCTGAGCTACTGGTTCGACGAGGCCTACACGGTCGAGATCGTCAGCTACGGCCTGGGCCACGTCCTGGACACCGTCCCCGAGACGGAGTTCACGCCACCGCTCTACTACCTGCTCGCCTGGGCGTGGGGGAGCTTCGCCGGGACCGAGGAGGCTGCTCTGCGGTCGCTGTCGGCTGTGTTCGGGATCTCGACGGTCCTCGCCGTCTACTTCGCCGGCCGCGCCCTGGTGGACGTCCGCACGGGCGTCGGTGCGGCGGCCCTCTGCGCCGTCAACCCGCTGCTGGTCTGGTACTCGCAGGAGGCCCGGGCGTACTCCCTGCTGGCCCTGCTCTCGGCCCTGAGCCTCCTCTTCCTCGCGATGGCGCTCCGCGACGCCGGGGACCGGCGCGCGCTGGTCGCGTGGGCCGCGGCGGCCGCGCTCGCGCTGTGCACCCACTACTTCGCCGTCTTCGTGGTCGTCCCCCAGGCGGCGTGGCTGCTGTGGAGCAGGCGCGATCGCGCGTCCCTCGCGGCGGTGGGGGTCGTGGCGGCGGCCGGGCTCGCCCTGCTGGTGCTGGCGCTCGAGCAGAAGGAGACGGCGCTGCTCGGCTTCCTGGATGAGACGCCTCTGTCCGACCGGGCCTGGGGCGTGCTCACGGGCCTGCCCGGCGGGCGCTTCGCCGATACGCCGCCGGACCGCTTCCCGGTCGAGGCCGCGCTCTTCGCGGGTGCGCTGCTGCTGTCTCCCCTCAGCCTTCGGCGCCTCGATCCCCAGAAGCGGCGCGGGGCCGTCCTGGCGCTCGGCCTCTCCGCGGTCGCGATCGGCGTGCCGCTGGCTCTGTCCCCGCTGGGGTTCGACTACGTGGTGTCGCGCAACTTCATCGCCGCGGTGCCCCCGCTCTGCATCGGGCTCGCCGCGGTGCTGGTCGCCGCCGGCGCCAGCCGCGGGGGCCTGCTCCTGCTTGCTGCGATCCTCGTCGTCTCGCTGGTCGCGGTCGGCCGGTTCAGTGACGAGAGCCTGCGCAGGGCCGACTGGCGGGAGATAGACGCGTGGCTCGGCCGGCAGGACCCCGAGCGCGTGATCGTCACGCACTGGCCTGGCCAGCCCACCCTGGAGACCCACCGAGACACGGTCATGCTCGGGCCCGAGGACACCGAGGTGCCCGTCAGGGAGCTGGTGGTGTTTCTTCAGCTCGGTGGCGAGCCCAGGCCTCCCGGGCCGGGGTGGGTCGAGGAGCCCAGGCGGACCGTGAGCGGCATCGAGGTGGCCACGTTCCGGGCGACGAGGGCTGAGCCGCTCAGCTTCGCCGAGATCGCCGAGGCCGCGAGCTTCGCGGGCTTCGCCGTTCTCGACCGCCCCGACGGAGAAGGGCGGCTGTGACCGCGCTGGTCTGGTTCCGCAGGGACCTGCGGGTGCGCGACAACCCCGCCCTGGTGGCGGCGCTGGAGCGCCACGACCGGATCGTCCCGGTCTACTGCCTCGACCGGCGGCTATACGCGGGTCGCCACCGCTCGGGCCCACGGACGCAGTTCCTGCTCGAGTGCCTGGCCGAGCTTGCCGGCGAGCTCGAGCGCCGCGGCGGGCGCCTACATATAGGGAGGGGAAGGCCGGAGGCCGAGCTGTTGAGGCTGGCGCGAGAGGCGGGCTGCGAGGAGGTCCATTTCGCCCGCGACGTCGGCCCCTTCGCTCGCCGCCGCGACGAGGCCGTCGAGGGGGCGCTGGAGGCCGCCGGCATCGAGGCCCACCTGCATCCCGGCCTGAATGCGATCGACGTGCGCCTGATCGAGACCAAGGCCGGGCGGCCCTACACGGTCTTCTCTCCCTTCCACCGCAACTGGCAGGGCGTCGAGCGCCGGCCGGTGCTCGAGGCCCCCGCCGGGGTGCCGGTTCCCGGCGGGCTCGATCCGGGCCGGCTGCCGGCCCTGGCCGAGCTGGGGCTCTCGCAGGAGGTGGCGGAGCCGCTGCCCGGCGGGGAGGCGGCCGCGCACCAGCGCCTCGAGGCCTTCCTCGCCGACGACGTGGGCGCCTACGCCGAAAACCACGACGCGCTGGGCTCCGAGCGCACCTCGCGGCTCTCCCCGTACCTGCACCTCGGCTGCATCTCGCCGCGGCAGATCGAGGAGCGCCTGCCGGCGGGAGGGGGCGACGGGCCCGAGGCCTTCCACCGGCAGCTGTGCTGGCGGGACTTCTACCACCACGTGCTGCTCAACTTCCCGGGCAACGCGCGCTCGGCCTACCAGCCGCGCTACCGGGGCATGCGCTGGAGCCGCTCGCAGAGGGCCTTCGAGGCGTGGCAGCAGGGCAGGACGGGCTACCCGCTCGTCGACGCCGGCATGCGCCAGCTGCTGCGCGAGGGCTGGATGCACAACCGCGCGCGCCTGGTGGTCGGCTCCTTTTTGACCAAGCACCTGGGCATCGACTGGCGCTGGGGCGAGCGCCACTTCATGCGGCTGCTGCTCGACGGAGACGAGGCCAACAACAACGGCAACTGGCAGTGGATCGCCTCCGTCGGAACCGACCCCCAGCCCTACTTCCGCCGCATCTACAACCCGACGCTGCAGATGGAGCGCCACGACCCCAACGGGACCTATGTCAGGAGGCACGTGCCGGAGCTGAGATGCGTGCCCGACGAGCACCTGCGCGAGCCCTGGCTGATGCCCGAGGCGCTGCAGCGCGAGCTGGGCTGCGTGATCGGCGGCGATTACCCGGCGCCGATCGTCGATCACCGCGAGGCCCGCGAGGAGGCGATCGCCCGCTACCGCGAGGCGTCGGAGGAGTAGCCCCGGCCGGCCGAGATCGAACGACGATAGGCTCGGCAGGTCCGAAGAGGGAGAGGCAGATGGCCGAACAACTGAGTGAGCAGAAGCTGCGGGCCCGCGAGATGTGGGCGGCGGGCGACTACGCGTCCACGGCGGGGATGATCGCCGCGGCCGGGCGCACGGCCGTCGAGGCGGGCGGCGTGGGCGCGGGCGACGTGGTGCTGGACGTAGCCTGCGGCTCGGGCAACGCGACCATCCCCGCGGCGCGGGCCGGCGCATCGGTGACCGGCCTGGACCTGACCCCGAGGCTGCTGGAGGAGGGTCGCGAGCGGGCGGCTGCTGCCGGTGTGGAGATCGCCTGGGTCGAGGGCGATGCCGAGCGGCTTCCCTTCGATGACGGCAGCTTCGATGTCGTGCTCTCGGTCTTCGGCTGCATGTTCGCCCCCGACCAGGGGGCCGCCGCGGGCGAGATCGCGCGGGTGATCAAGCCGGGCGGCCGCATGGCCGTCTGCGCGTGGACGCCCGATGGCAACGTCGGCAGGTTCTTCATGGCGGTGGGCAAGCACATGCCGCCGCCGCCCGAGGGCTTCAAGCCGCCCGTGCTTTGGGGTGATGAGGCATACGTTCGCGGGCTCTTCGCCGGCAGCGGCCTGGAGCTCTCCTTCCACGAGGACGCGGTGGAGTTCGCCGGGGAGTCGGCCGAGGACTTCCTCGCCGGCTACGAGCGCACGCTGCCCCCGCTGGTCGCGGCCCGGGCCGTGCTGGAGCCGCAGGGCAAGTGGGATGCTCTGCGCGAGGAGCTTCTCGGCGCGTACGAGGAGATGAACCTCTCGACCGAGGGCGACTATCGCGCGGTGGGCGAGTACCTGGTGATCACCGGGACGAAGCCGGCGTAGTCGTAGTTCACGGGAACAGCTAGGCCGAGGCGCCGAGGGCCTCGGCGTGGCGCTGCTTTGCGTCCTCGATCAGGGTGTCGAGCTCGTCGGCGCGCCCCGCGCGGATCAGCTCGACCGGGTCGGGGTCGCCGTTGACGATCTCCTCGAAGAACGCCTTGCGGTCCTGATAGGTGGGAAGGGTGCCCTTGGCCCAGCCGCGCACCTCGTTCAGGATCACCGCGAGCTCAGCGTAGGCCTCGCCGAACTGATCGGAGATCTCGCGCTTCATGCGCTTGGCCAGCGCCGGCGAGGCGCCCTGGGTGGAGATCGCGATCGCCATCGAGCCCTGGCGCACGATCGCGGGCAGGATGAAGTTGCACAGCGGCGGCACGTCGACGACGTTGACCAGCATCGCCCGGCGCTCGGCGTCCTCGTAGATCCCGATGTTGGCGTCGGTGTCGTCGGTGGCGGCGATCACGATGAAGACGCCCTCGAGGTCGGCCGCCCCCGCGTAGGCGCGCCGCTCCCAGGTGATCGAGCCCTCCTCGGCCAGGCGGGAGAGCTCGGCTCCGGCCTCGGGAGCGATCAGGGTGACCTCGCCGCCGCAGGCGAGCAGGCCCTCGACCTTCTCGAGGCCGATCTCGCCCCCGCCGACCACCAGGCAGCGCCGCCCGCTGAGCCGCAGGCAGGCGATGTAGACCGGGGTGTCGAGCATGTCGCGCACGCAGGTCTGGTCGCAGACCCCGCGCTTGAACTGGCAGACGCACTCCTTGCCCGCATAGGCCTGAGCCGGCATGGGACAGAGGCTAACGATGCCTCGAGGCCGGCCCGGCGCCGGGCTCTCCGACCGGCGCGGTGGCCCCCCGGCCAGGCGGGAGCCAGGCAGGAATTCGGCGGGTGCGTCCGAAGGCCCCTGCTACCTTGCGGCGCGCTGGGCCGGAAAGGGGCGTCCAGGATTCACCTGCGCCGCTCGCACCGGCCCGGAGACCCAGCGGCCCGGAGACCCAGATGAGACTGATCATCACAGAGAAGAACAACAGCGCGAGGAAGATCGCGGAGATCCTCAGCGGCGGAACCGCCACCGAGGACGCGAGCTTCCGCACGCCCTACTACACGTGGTCGGGCGACGACGGCGAGCAGCTGGCGATCGGGCTCAAGGGCCACGTGCTCAACCCGGCCTTTCCCGACGACTACTCGAACTGGCAGAAGACCGATCCGCGCGACCTGATCGACGCCGAGCTGATCAAGGAGCCCACCGACAAGAACGTCGTCAAGGCGATCAAGAAGGTCGCCAAGGGCGCCGACGAGGTCGTGATCGCGACCGACTACGACCGCGAGGGGGAGCTGATCGGCTTCGAGGCGCTGCAGGAGGTGATCGAGTCCAACCCCGAGCTGGCCACCGTCGAGGGCACCACCCACGACGGCGAGCCCGTCAAGCGCGCCCGCTATTCGGCGCTGACCAAGGAAGAGATCGAGCGGGCCTTCTCGAACCTGGACGAGCTCTCGATGCCGCTCGTGGACGCCGGCGGGGCGCGCCAGGACATCGACCTGATCTGGGGCGCGACCCTGACTCGCGCCGTCTCGCGCGCCACCCGGCGCTTCGGCGCCAACTTCCTCTCGGTCGGCCGCGTGCAGAGTCCCACCCTGGGCCTGATCGTGGAGCGGGAGTTCGAGCGCCGCGCCCATGTGCCCGAGCCGTTCTGGGAGATCGTCGCAACCTTCGCGCACCCCGACGGCTCCTTCGAGGCGCACCACGCCACGGACAAGTTCTGGAAGGAGGAGGAGGCCAAGGCCGCGCTGGAGGGCACCTCGAGCCCCGGCACGGTGACCGAGATCAAGGCTCGCAAGCAGACGCGCAAGCCGCCGACGCCGCTCAACACCACCGCCTTCACCACCGATGCCTCCAGCCGGCTCGGCATCACCCCGGCCCGCGCGATGCGGCTGGCTGAGGACCTGTACATGGACGGCTACATCTCCTACCCGCGAACTGACAACACGGTCTACCCGCAGTCCCTGGCGGTGAGCGAGCTCGTCTCCTCGCTGGTCAAGATCCCCGACTTCGAGGCCGCCAAGGGCCTGCTCGACAAGCCCCTCGAGCCGACGCGCGGCAAGAAGGAGACCACGGACCACCCCCCGATCTATCCGACCCAGGCGGTCAACCCCAAGCTCCTGGAGGCGCGCAGCGACGCCCACCGCAAGGTCTACGAGCTGGTGGTGCGCCGCTTCCTGGCCACGTTCTCGCCGCCGATGATCACCGAATCGACGCGCGCCGACATCAGGGCGGGCTCCCAGGACTACTTCGTGCGGGGCTCGGTCGTCCTAGACCCCGGCTATGCCGCCATCTACACCTACGCCCGCTCCGCCGACGACGAGATCCCCAAGCTCGAGCAGGGCCAGAAGCTCGAGCTGGAGGGCGAACCCGAGCTGATCTCCAAGGAGACCCAGCCGCCGCCCCGGATCTCGCAGGGCAAGCTGATCGAGCTGATGGAAGAGCGCGGCCTCGGCACCAAGGCGACGCGAGCCGACATCATCCAGAAGCTCTACTACCGCGGCTACGTCCACGGCAACCCGCCCGAGCCGAGTGAGACCGGCGTGAAGATGTACGAGGGGTTCAAGACCTATGTGCCGCGGATCGCGTCATCGGAGATGACCGCCGAGCTGGAGGCCGAGATGGACCGCATCGCGGCCGGTGAGATGAGCAAGGACGAGGTGCTCGAGGACAGCCGCCAGGCGCTGCGCTCGGCCTACGACGAGATGGGCGAGGACGTCGACGACGACGACGAGAACGCGCCCTGGCGCAAGTTCGCGAAGCTCGTCTGGAGCGGCATGGACGAGGACCGCATCCTGGGGCCGTGCATCGTCTGCCGGGAGGCCGGCCGCAAGCAGGAGGACGGATCGCCGAACATGCTGCGCGTGATCCGGGCGAAGAAGTCGGGCAAGTCGTTCGTCGGATGCACGGGCTGGAAGGGGGCAGACGCCGAGGAGGGTGACCCTGACTCCTGCGACCAGACCTTCGCGATGCCCCAGCCGCGCTTCTACGACGTCCACAAGCTCGAGGAGACCTGCTCGGTCTGCGGTCGCACGCCGCGCGTCTCGGTGACGCAGAAGTTCAAGCCCGGCCGTCCCTGGAAGCTCTGCTTCAACGACGAATGCCCCTCGATGGCCGAGATGAAGCGCAAGCGCGCCGAGCGCGAGGCGGCCAAGGCAGCCAAGGAGGCGGCCAAGGCCGCCGCCGACGAAGCCGGCGAGGCTGAGGAGGGCGTCGACAGCAAGGAGGCTGTAGTCGCCGCCGAGAAGATCGCCGGACAGGCGTCGGCGACCAAGGTGAAGCGGGCGCGCAACGGCTCGGGCTCGGGCAATGGCTCGCGCGCCAAGCGCAAGCCGAAGGGCAAGGCGAAGAGCAAGGGTTAGCGGCCTGGGGCGGCGAGCGACTCTCGCGCCCGCTGGACCACCGGCGCGCGGGCTAGGGTGGGCTCCACCATGTTCATCTCGCTGGAGGGCATCGACGGGTCGGGCAAGACCACGCAGGCGAAGCGGCTTGCGGAGGCGCTGGGCCCGGAAGCGCTGCTGGTTCGCGAGCCCGGCGGCACCGACGTCGGCGAGCGGGTGCGCGAGCTGATCAAGGATCCGGGGCTGGCCCCCGACGCGCTCGCCGAGCTGCTGCTGTTCTGCGCGGCGCGTGCCCAGCTTGTCGCGGAGGTGATCGGTCCCGCGCTGGCGGCCGGCAGCGACGTGGTCTGCGACCGCTTCAGCGACTCGACGATCGCCTACCAGGGGATCGCGCGCGGGCTCGGAGCCGACAAGGTCGAGTCGCTGTGCGACATCGCGACCGGCGGCCTCTGGCCTGACCTGACCCTGTTCCTGCGCCTTCACCCCGAGGTCGCGGCCGAGCGGATAGCGGCGGAGGGGCGCGCCGCCGACCGCTTCGAGCACGAGGGCCTGGACCTGCAGAAGCGGGTGGCCGAGGGCTACGAGCAGATCGCCTCCCGACACGAGCACCGCGTGTGCGTGATCGACGCGTCGGGCCCGCCCGACCAGGTGCACGAGGCGGTGCTCGGCGAGCTGGAGAGGGCGCGCGCGGGGGCCGGGAGAGGGAGCGCCGGCTGACGGCTGCGAGCGCGCAGAGCGCCGTGCCCGAGCTGCTCGCGCGGGCGACCCGCCACCAGCCGCGGGCGCGGGCGGCCCTGGGGGCGGCCCTGGCCACCGGCCCCAGCCACGCATACCTGTTCCGGGGCCCCACCGGGTCGGGCAAGGGAGCCGCGGCGAGGGCCTTCGCGGCCGAGCTGCTCGCCGATCACGCGCCCGATCCCGACGACGCCCGGCGCCGCGCCCTGATTGATCCCTCGCCGCATCCCGATCTGGTCTGGCTTCGTCCCGCCGGCGCGCAGCACCTGGTCGAGGAGGTGCGGGAGTCGGTGATCCGCGCGGCCAGCCTGCGCCCCGCCGAGGGCGAGCATCGCGCCTTCGTGATCGAGGAGGCAGAGGGTCTGCGCGAGGAGAGCCAGAACGCGCTGCTGAAGACGCTCGAGGAGCCGGCGGCCTTCGCCCACCTGATCCTGCTCTGCTCCGAGCCCGAGCAGCTTGCGGGCACGATCCTCTCCCGCTGCCAGACGGTCGAGTTCGCGCCCCTCACGCCCGACGCCGTGCTCGAGGCCCTGCGCGACCGCGGCGTCGAGGGTGTGGACGCGAATGGCGCCGGCGCCGTCGCGCGCCTTTGCGGCGGCGACGTCAGGCTGGCGTCGATGCTTCTGGGGGAGCGCGGCAGTGAGCTGCGCGCAGGCGCCGAGACAGCCGCCCGCGCCCCCCGCCACGAGCCCGAGGCGGGCGAACCCTGGCGGCCGATGCTGGCGGCCGCCGAGCGGGCGGGCGAGGACGCGGGCGCCGGAGAGGAGCGGCGCCTGATCGAGGCCGCCGAGTCGGGGGCTCGCCGCGGGCGCTCGGGCAAGCTCACCCGCGAGGCGACCGACCAGGTCAAGCGCACGGCGCGCCGCTCTCGCACCCAGGCGCTCGACCTCGGGCTGGGGCTCTGCTGTGCCTGGTTCCGCGATCTGGCCGCCGTCGCCTCGGGGGCCGACGAGCGACTGGTGATGGGCAGCGACCGGCTCGCCGAGCTGCGCGCCGACGCCGAAGGGCTCGACCCGGCCCGGGCGCGGCGCGCCGTCGAGCTCGTCCTCGACACGCGGCGGCGCCTGCGGGTCAACGTCTCCGAGGAGCTCGCGCTGGAGGCGCTTTGGCTGCGGCTCGCCGAGGAGCTCGCACCTGAGCACTGAGTCGTGTTCCTAGATACTTAGATATGGCATCGACCGCGTCCCCCGAAGCGAATCCCGAATCGCGCCGACCGCGCCGCCGCATATCGATGCGCGTCTGGCTGGGGGCTGCGTTCGCCTCGGTGACGCTGATCACCGCGGCCGCCGTCTACCTCTTCGTCAACGACTCCTCGGGGCGCACGCTGAAGAGCGAGAGTGCCGACCTGACGGTGGGCCGCACCGCGAGGCTGGCGGACGACCTCGAGAGGGCCGGGCCGGGTGAGGCCGCCAAGATCCTCAACGAGGCCAACACCGAGACCTTCCACATCTGGGCCGTGGACCGCCGCGGCCGTCCGTTCGCCGCCAATGCGAACCCGCCCGCTGACCTGAGACGGATCGAGCCGGCGGGCGATGCGGTGGAGATCGCTCGCGCCGGCCGGCGCTTTCGCGGCGACCTCAGCGACGACCGCACCATCGCCTCGGCTCCGATCTTCGGCGCCGACAGCATCCGCGGCGCCGTCGTGGTCGTAGCCGAGCCCCCGCCCGCCCTGGCGCGGGCCTTCGACGATCTTCGAGCCGACCGCTTGCGGGCGCTGGCGATCGCGATCGCGATCGGGCTGCTGGTCGGCTTCGTCGTCTCCCAGCTGATCTCGATTCGCGTCAAGCGCCTCGCCCAAGCGGCCGAGCAGATGGCCTCCGGCCGCTTCGACGCCCCGCTGCCGGCTGGTGGCAGCGACGAGATCGGCGACCTGACGCGCGCCCTCGACACGATGCGGGAGGCGCTGCGCCGAAGCTTCGGGGAGCTCGCCACCGAGCGCGACCGGCTCTCGGCGATCCTCGACGGCATGCGCGAGGCGGTGATCGTGGTCGGTGAGGACGGTGCCGTCCGCTTCTCCAACCCAGCGGCAGAGCGCCTTGTGCGAGGCGCGCAGCCGGCTGTGGGGCTGATCCCCTTGCTGCGGCGCGCATCGAGCGATGGCTCGAGCGAGGACCCGGCGCTCACCATCGACGGCCGCGTCTACGCCGTGCATGCGCGCAGCGTCCCGGCTGAGCACGCCGTGCTGATGGTGGTGCGCGACCGCACCGACTCGCTCAAGCGGGAGGAGGCCGAGCGCGAGTTCGTCTCCAACGCCGCCCACGAGCTTCGCAACCCACTGGCCGGGATCTCCAGCGCGATCGAGGTGCTGCGCGGCGGCGCCAAGGACGACCCCGAGGCGCGCGAGCGCTTCCTAGACCGCCTCGCCGAGGACGCCGAGCGGATGACGCGGCTGACCCAGTCGCTGCTGATGCTCGCGCGCGTCGAGGCCGCGGGCGAGCGCGAGGAGGCCGAGATCGTTGACGTGACGCTCGCGGCCGAGGAGGCAGCCGCCGCCGTGCGGCTGCCCGAGGGCGTCGAGGTCGTCACGGAGCTGCCCCCCGACCTCGTCGCAAACGGGGATCCGGTGTTGGTGCGCCAGGTGCTGATCGGCCTGCTCACCAACGCGGCCAAGAACACCTCCGCCCCGGGCGCGGTTACGCTTCGCGCCTCGCGAGCGGATGGGGGAATGGTGGCGATCGAAGTGGAGGACACCGGCGAGGGAATACCCGCCTCCGAGCAGGACCGGGTGTTCGAGCGCTTCTACCGCGGCAGCGGTGCGCTCGAGAACGAGGGCTTCGGCCTCGGCCTGGCGATCGCAAAGCGCATGGTCGACGTGATGGGCGGCGAGATCGGCCTGCGCTCCGAGCCGGGCAGCGGCTCCACCTTCTGGGTCCGCCTGCGCCAGGCCAAGCCGACCCCGACCCCCGTCGCCTGACCCGATGAACACCGCACCGCCCGCAACCGCCCGCATCCTCGTCGTAGACGACGAGCCCTCGGTGCGCGAGTCGGTCGGCTACGCGCTGGAGCAGGAGGGCTTCGGTGTGACGCTGGCCAGCGACGGGGAGGATGCCGAGGCCAAGCTCGCCGATACCGAGTTCGACCTGCTGATCCTGGACATCATGATGCCCGGCAAGAGCGGCCTCGACATCTGTCGCGAGGTGCGCTCGCGCAGCCCGGTGCCGATCATCCTGCTGACCGCCAAGGACGCGGAGGTCGACAAGGTGGTCGGTCTCGAGGTCGGCGCCGACGACTACGTGACCAAGCCCTTCTCGGTCCGCGAGCTGCTCGGCAGGGTCCGCGCCCAGCTGCGCCGCCGCGACCTGGACCGCTCGAACGGCTCGGAGGGCTCGACGATCGAGGCGGGCCCGGTGACGATCGACCTCGCGCGCCACCTGGTCACCGTCCGAGGCGAGCCCGTCAACCTGACGCGCTCGGAGTTCCAGGTGCTGAGGCTGCTTGCCGGCAGTCCCGGCCAGGTGTTCTCACGCCAGGAGATCATGGAGGAGCTCTGGCAGACCGAGTTCCGCGGCGATGTCCGCGCCTGCGACGTCCACATCTCCAACCTCCGCCAGAAGGTGGAGAGCGATCCGCAGAAGCCCGAGCTGGTGCTGACCGTGCGCCGGGTGGGCTACCGCTTCGCGGGGTAGCCGGCGCCGGAGCTTCGGCCGTCCTTCTTTCCTCCCTTCCCAGGGCGGAAGGGAGCGAAGCGCCGAATGCCCCGCAGCAGGCGCGTGGTGACCCCGCGGATCGTCTGCTGTCCGTAGCCGAAGCCGGGACCGCCCTCGGTCAGCACAGCCAGCGCCAGCTTGCGGCCCGAGCGGCCGCGCAGCAGAGCCGCCTGGTGCACGCGCCAGCCGCCCCCGCCCGGATACCAGCCACCCTTGAAGTGGACGCGAAACCCCGGCCCGACGCCCTGCGGAATGCCCCAGCGCTGGCCCGCGACGATCCGCCGCAGCAGCCCGAGCGCGTAGGCGCGGTGCCGGCGCGGAGTCAGGGCCCTGATCCGGAAGAAGAAGCGCGCCTGGTCGCGAGCGGTCAGCTGGCTGCCTCCCCAGACGGGGTGGGGGATGAAGCGCCTCATCCCGGCCCGGCGGGCGAGGCGGCGCAGGGCGCCGGTTCCCACCCGGGCCTGCACCGCCGAGGCCGCGCCGTTGTCCGAAGCCCGGATCATCGGCCCCAGCAGGGCGCGATCGAAGCGATGCAGCCGCCGCCTGCTGACGCTGCGCCGGCGCAGGTAGGCGACCATCAGCATCGCCTTGACGAGACTCGCCGAGGAATAGCGGGTGCCGCGGTGGAAGCCATGGATGCGGCCGCGATGGTCGATCACAGCAAAGGAGACCGCCCCGGTGCGCCGGCGCGCAAACCGCCGGGCCGCCTTGACGCGTCGTCCCCAGGGGTACGCGCGGGGGCGCCTCCCCTCGCCGCGCCTGGCGGCCTGTCCCTGAGCGGCGGGCCGGGTGGTTGCGGCCGGGTGTGCCGCGGGCGCCATCCGGTCCTCTCCGGTCGCCGGGGAAGCATGCGCCCCGCCCGCCGGCGCCAGCGCGATCGCGGCGAGGGTGAGTGAGGTCGCGATCGCGGCTCGCACGCGGGCATCATCGCTCCGCGCCCGACGGCGCGCAAGCGCTCAGTCGTTGACCAGGTAGCGGCGCTGGAAGCGGCCGGCTACTCCCACGATGCGAACCGGCGGCGCGGAGCTCCGGATCGCGCTCGGGCTCGTCGCCGGGGATGACCGGGGCGCCGGGCGCCGGCCCTCGCTGCCCTGCTCGCGGCGGGAGAGCCTGGCATTGAGGTTCTGGGTGGGGGTGATCGAGTGTCCCATGGCTACCACGCCCTGCATCGGCCCCCCGCCGCCAGAGCCGCCACCCCAGTTTTTGGTGGTTTGGACGGGTGGACGGCAGGCGCCGCTGGGCCGGGATACGATCGCGGCAGATGGCCGGCGGCAAGACAGCACAGGCGGCGCCTCAGGCCCCGAAGCCGTCGCTGGTCGACGCGGCCGAGGACGCGCTGCGCTCCTGGCTGGCGGCCGGCCAGCACCGCGCCGGCGACCGGCTTCCCTCCGAGCAGGAGCTTTCGGTGCGCCTCGGGGTCTCGCGGGGGACCCTGCGAACGGCGGTGGACCGCCTGGCCGCATCGGGCGAGCTGGTGCGGCGCCAGGGCAGCGGCACCTTCGTCGGCGAGGGGCACTCGACCAGCCTGGACGAGGGGCTCGAGAGGCTCGTGTCCTACGCGGTGCTCGCCGAGCGCCGCGGTGTCCGGCTGGAGCTCTCCGAGCTCGAGATCGAACAGGCGCCGATCGGCGTCGAGCTGGGCGAGGTCTTCGAGCTGCCCGCCGAGGCGGTGGCCACGACCATCACCCGGGTGCTGCTGCTGAACGGGCAGCCTGCCGTCCACATGCGCGACGTGGTGAGGCCCGGCCTCGATCTGCCACCGCCGGCCCGCCTGCGCCGCGACCTCGAGAGCGGTCAGATGGTGCTCGACGTGCTGCTCGCGCACGAGCTGCCCGTCGCCTATGCCCGCACGCAGATCAGACCGCGGCTGCTGACCGGCCGGGACAGGCTCGGTGCCGCGCTCGGCGTGCGGCGGACCTCCGCCGCGCTCGAGATCGGCCACGTGATCTGCTCGGGCGAGCAGCGGGTGCTGCAGCATTCCACCGACGTCTTTCTGCCGCACACCCTCGACCTGCATGTGATGCGCTGGCTCGGCGACCCGCCGCCCGTGCGGAGCATCGCCGGCGAGGGCGGCGGGGGAGAATCCGCGCTGCTGAACAAATAGACCAATTCGTACATTCGTGTGTTAGGGTCGCGACAACGAGAGGAGAGTGCTGAGTGTCTGATCGGGGAGAGTTCACGGAGGTCATGGGCGGCACCATGGAGACGGTGCTCGAGCGTCCGCGCGTCGAGATGCCGCCGCCGACGCTGGAGGAGGCCCGCAGCCAGAAGGGCCGTGCCGAGAAGATCGCGGAGCTGACCAAGCGGATCGAGGACGAGGGCATCCGCTACGTCTTCTTTCAGCAGGTCTCGGTGACTGGCCGCGTGATGGGCAAGGGGGTCGTCTCCTCGTTCTTCCCGCAGGTGGCCGAGAAGGGCTACCAGCTGGTCTACGGCGCGACCGCCAACCTGTTCACCGACCGCGACGGCAACTACCTGGGCTTCGGCCCGGAGGAGTCCGAGCTGGCCGCGATCGCCGACCTGGACACCTTCCAGGTGTTGCCCTGGGACGACCGCGTCGCCCGGGTCTTCTGCGACTGCTACGACACCGAGACGGGTGAGCTGCTCGATGCCGACCCCCGCCAGAACCTGAAGCGCGTGGTCTCGGAGTTCGAGGCGGAGACCGGTCTCAACTTCGTGCTGGGGATCGAGCCCGAGATGATGTGGATGAAGTGGTCCGAGGACGGCAAGAGCGCCGAGGGCGTCACCAAGCCCTACTGCTACCACATCCACATGTTCGAGGAGCTGCGTCCGGTGCTCATGGACGTGGTCGACTACGGGCAGCGGATGGGGCTCGACATGAGCTACGGCGACCACGAGGACGCCCCCGGCCAGCTCGAGCTCAACTTCCGCTACGACCGCCCCGTCCGCACCGCTGACAACATCACCACCTACCGGCAGATCTGCGCAGCCGTAGCGCGCAAGCACGGCCTGCTCGCATCGTTCATGCCGAAGCCGTTCACCGGCGTCTCGGCCAACGGGCATCACCACCATTTCACGCTGGTGGACGACAAGGGGAACAACGTCTTCCACGACCCCGACGGCCCCGCGCAGCTCTCAGACACGGCAAGGCACTTCCTGGGCGGCCTGCTCGACCACTTCGGCGCCCTGATGTGCATCGGCAACCCGACGGTCAACTCCTACAGCCGCATGTGGGACTACGGCTTCTGGGCCCCCGTCTACAAGAACTGGGGCTGGCAGAACCGCACCTGCACGGTGCGCGTCGCATCCGGCGGCCGCTTCGAGTACCGCGGCGTCGATTCCTCCAGCAACCCCTACCTGTCGGTCGCGACCCTGCTCACGGCCGGCCTCGACGGGATCAAGCGAAAGAGCGATCCGGGCGATCCGCAGGAGGGCAACACCTACGACCTGCTCGAGGCGGGGGTCGAGCTCGAGCGCGTGCCCGAGAGCCTCGGCGCCGCGCTGGAGGCGCTGGAGGCCGATGAGGTGGTGCGCTCTGCGATACCCGGCCGGCTCTACAAGGTGTTCCGCGACTACAAGCGCGACGAGTGGGAGCGCTACCTCGCCGCGGTCACCGACTGGGAGCGCGACGAGTACCTGGAGGTCCTTCCCTGACGTGTGCGGGATCGCGGGGATCATCTACCGGAACGGCGGCGGCGAGCGCGAGGTGGGGCGCGACATGACCCGGATGCTGCAGGCGATGAAGCACCGGGGCCCGGACTCGACCGGGTTCGCGCTCTATCGGGGCGGCGACGACAACTTCGTCATGCACGTGAAGCTGAGCGAGCCGACCGAGCGCGATCCCGACCTGGAGGCGCGCATGCAGCGCCAGCGCGGGGAGATCGAGACGCGGATGCGCGCGGCCGGTGCGCAGGTCGAGGAGATCAGGGAGACCCCCCGCACGATGACGATCATCTTCGACTACGACGGCGATCTCAAGGTGCTGGCCGACACAGTCGAGCGGGTCCGCCACACGGAGGTGCTCTCGCTGGGCCGGTCGCTTGAGATCGTCAAGGACCTCGGGGACGCCGAGACCGTCTCGGAGGAGTACGGGCTCGGCGACTACGTGGGCACCCACGCGATCGGCCATGCCCGCATGGCGACCGAGTCCGACGTCGACATAGCCAATGCCCACCCCTACTGGGCCTACCCCTTTCCCGACGTCGCGGTCGTCCACAATGGCCAGCTCACCAACTTCCACGAGTGGCGCCGGCGGCTGACTCGCTCAGGCCACCGCTTCCAGTCCGAGTGCGACTCGGAGATCATCGCGGTCTACCTCGCCGAGCAGATGAGCGAAGGCCGCTCGCTGGAGGAGGCGATGCGCCAGAGCCTCGAGGACCTCGACGGGGTGTTCACCTACATCTGCGTCACCGAGGACGCGCTCGGGGTGGCCAAGGACGAGCTGGGCGCGAAGCCGCTGGTGCTCTACGAAGACGACGAGCTGGTCGCGCTGGCCTCCGAGGAGATCGCGATCCGCCAGGTGCTGGACCGCGAGATCGAGACCCACGATCCCTACGAGAGCGAGGTGCGCGTATGGACCAGGTGAGCGAGGAGCCCACGGCACGCATGGACGAGCGGGGGCTGGTGGAGCTCGACGCCTCGATCCCCAAGACCTCGAAGATCGACGGCGAGCGCGCCGAGCTCGATGCGCGCGATCTGACCACCCGCAAGATCAACGCGGAACTGCGCTGGCTGATCTACGAGCAGGGCGTCACCGACGTCACCGTGCTCAATCCCAGCGCCCGCCACTCGCTCGGCACCGCGATCCTGGCCCGCTGCCGGATTCGCTTCGAGGGCAGCCTCGGCTACTTCGGGTGCGGGCTGATCGACGGCCCCGAGATAGAGATCACCGGCCGCGTCGGCTGGTCGGTCGCCGAGAACATGATGTCGGGGGTGGTCGTGGTCGAGCACAACGCCGGTTCGCTGGCGGGGGCCGCGCTGCGCGGCGGCGACCTGATCGTGAAGGGCGATGTAGGAGCCCGCACGGGCATCGACCAGAAGGGCGGCACGATCATCGCGCTCGGCAATGCCGCCTCGATGACCGGCTTCATGATGCAGCGCGGTCGCCAGATCATCTGCGGCGACGTCGGCCCCGGGCTGGGCGACTCGATGTACGACGGCACGATCTATGTCGGCGGCGAGGTCGCCGCGCTCGGCATCGACTGCGTCGAGGCCGACTGGGAGGACTCCGACACCGAGCTGGTTGAGCGCAAGTTCGCCAACCATGAGCTCGGCAAGCCCCCCAAGCTGCGCAAGTTCGTCTGCGGAAAGATGCTCTACAACTACGACAACCTCGAGCCCAGCGAGCGCAAGCTGGTGCTCTAGAGAGGATCGCGATGCCTGAACAAGCTCCCGACGAACGCGAAGTGCTCGGCAGCAGCACGATCTTCACCCCGAAGGTCATCAACGACATCCACATGAAGGCCGAGCTCGGCCGCTACCGGATGCGCGGCTTCTCGATGTTCAAGAAGATCCCGCACTGGGACGAGCTGATCTTCCTGCCGGGAACGCTGACGCGCTTCGTGATCGAGGGCTACCGCGAGAAGTGCGAGACCAAGACGGTGCTGGGCAGCCGCTTCGCCAAGAACCCGCTGGAGCTGGACATCCCCGTCTACATCACCGGCATGAGCTTCGGCGCGCTCTCGCTGGAGGCGAAGATGGCGCTCGCCAAGGGCGCCTCGATGGCCGGCACCGCGACCTGCTCGGGCGAGGGCGGGATGATCCCGCCCGAGCGCGACCTCTCGACCAAGTGGTACTACCAGGTGATCCAGAGCCGCTATGGCTTCAACCCGCACCACCTGATGCTCGCGGACGGGATCGAGTTCTTCATCGGGCAGGGCTGCAAGGTCGGCCTCGGCGGTCACCTGATGGGCCAGAAGGTGACCGAGCAGGTCGCCGAGATGCGCTCGCTGCCGGCCGGGATCGACCAGCGCTCCCCCGCCCGCCACCCCGACTGGCTGGGCCCCGACGACCTCTCGCTGAAGGTGCAGGAGACCCGCGAGGCGACCAACTACGAGGTCCCGATCCAGCTCAAGCTGGGCGCCGCGCGCGTCTATGACGACGTCCGCATGGCGGCCAAGTGCGGCCCGGACATCATCTACCTCGACGGCGCCGAGGGCGGCACCGGCGCCGGCCCGCACATCGCCTCCGAGGAGACCGGCATTCCCCTGATGTCGGCGATCCCGGAGGCGCGCCGGGCCCTCGAGGACGTCGGCCTCGCCGACGAGGTCGACCTGGTCGTCGCGGGCGGCATCCGCAACGGCGGTGACGTCGCCAAGTGCCTGGCGCTCGGCGCCGACGCGATCGCGATCGGCCATTCGTCGCTGATGGCGCTCAACTGCAACAAGGAGATCCCGGGCGTCACCGACTACGAGGGCACGGTCGGGGTACCGGCGGGGCAGTGCTACCACTGCCACACGGGCCGCTGCCCGGTCGGCATCGCGACCCAGGACGCCGAGCTGCGCAAGCGCCTGCACGTGGACGAGGCCGCCGAGCGCGTCTACAACTTCCTGCACACGCTGACCCTCGAGGTGCAGATGCTGGCGCGCGCCTGCGGCAAGACCAGCGTCCACAACCTCGAGCCCGAGGACCTCGCCGCCCTCACCGTCGAGGCCTCGGCGATGGCCCGCGTGCCGCTGGCGGGCACCAGCTACACGCCCGGCGTCAGCGAGGAGCGCGCGCTGGGCGAGATCCGCACCCTGCTCGACCAGTACCTCGAGAACCCGGTGGACTACCTGCCCACGCCCGCCGCCGCCGCGACGGAGGAGCCCAAGTGACCAGGGCGGACGAGGTGCGCGAGCCGGAGAAGGTCACCTCGATCGACGCCGAGTACCTCTCGGGCAAGCGCTTCCCCTACCAGGAGGACATCTCGCTGCTCGAGGACATCGACCTTCAGGCGGCGACCCCGGGCAAGGACCTGAACTGGCTCGAGGACGTCGAGCTGCTCGAGGAGGAGGGCACGCCCGCCGTCTTCGACAGGTACTCGAACTCGTTCCTGCGTATCTACTTCCCGATCCCCGAGGGCCGCGAGGACGAGATCGCCCGCAAGGTGCTGATCGCCCACCTGACCTCGGGCAACTCCTACGGGATCCGCCTCAAGCAGGTCCACGCCAAGTTCCCCCAGCCCGAGCTGGGCCCCTGGGTCGAGGACTCGCCGATCGTCGGCGAGAACTGGAAGCCGCCAGTGCTCGAGGGCTGGGAGCCGCCGGAGCACTGACGCCGGTGGCCGCCTCCGTGCCGGGTTCCGTCAAGCACCTGGTGGTGGGCGCGGGCGTGCACGGGCTCTCCACGGCGTGGCACCTGGCGCAGGCCGGGGAGGAGGTGCTGGTTGTGGACAAGGCCGCCGTGGGCGCCGGAGCGTCGGGGATCGCCTGCGGGGTGATCCGCAACAACTACTTCCAGCCCGCCATGCAGGAGCTGATGGCGGCCTGCGTCGAGATCTGGGAGTCCGATCCCGATGCCTTCCACTACCACGGCTCCGGCTACGTCGCACTGGGCCCGGCGGCCCAGGAGGCCGAGCTGGCCGAGGTATTCGAGCGACAGCAGCAGATCGGATACCCATCCGAGCTTCACACCGGCGAGGACGCCGTGCGCGCGCACATGCGCAGCATGTTCGGCGACTGGCGCGCCGAGGGCCTCCACGTCTGCCTGCACGAGCACGTCGGTGGCTTCGCCTTCAACAGGGAATCGATGGAGGGCCTCGCGGACAAGGCGCGGGCCGCCGGCGCCGAGATCGCCACGGGGGTCGAGGTCACCGGCTTCGCCTCCGACGGCTCGGGCGCCGTGACGAGCGTCGAGACCAGCGCCGGCCCGGTGGAGGTCGAGCAGGTGGTGGTGGCGGTCGGCCCCTGGGTCGCCTCCCTGTGGGAGATGCTCGGCCTGCCCGAGCGGCTCGACGTGCACCGGCCCGACGGCGGCGTGGACAGGGACGTGCCGATGTGGACCTACTGGTACCTGCAGGAGGGCGAGGTGGAGATGCCGCCGCAGACCCTGAACACCGATGACGGCATGGCGCCCCCGGTCCTGCACGTCGACTCCGACGTCCCTCTCAGGGACGACCGGGGCGAAATGGTCAGCGAGGGTCCCTGGGGGATCTACGTGAAGCCGGACCGCTCCTCGGTTCAGGGCGGTGCGGCTCCCCTCACCGTGGGTCCCAGCTTCGAGGTCGACCCCTACCCGACGGGGTCGGTGGAGGAGAGCTTTCCCGATCTCTGGTGCGCGGCGCTCTCCCACTGCATGGAGCGCTTCGAGGGCTGCCGCGACAGCTACGTCCAGGCCCGCTCCGGCGGGGCGGGCGCCTTCACCGCCGACAACTTCCCGATCTTCGACTACATGCGGCCCAACGTCTACGTCGCCGCAGACTCCAACCACGGCTACAAGATGATCGCCGTCGGCCGCGAGATCGCCACCGTGATCACCGGCGGCCACTCCTCGCTGCTCAGCCCCTTCCGCTACGAGCGCTTCGCCACGGGGGATCTGCACCCCGTCTCCAGCAGCCCCTATCCCTGGAGCTGAGGGGCGGCCGCTCAGGCCGCGACGGGGATCTCGAACGCGACCCCGGTGAGGCGCTCGGACTCCTCCCAGAGGCGCTTCGCGGCCCGTTCGTCGAAGGCGGCGTTGGTGCGGCCGACCAGGGTCGGGTGCCCGCGCATCTCGCCGATGCCGTCGGGGCCCACGTAGCCGCCGCCGGGCACGTCCTCGGTGGCGGCGTAGAGGGTCGGCCAGGCGCCCTGCTCGTCGCTCTGGGCGAGCACCTTGTTGCCGATCGCCATCAGCCCGTGCTGGATGCGGCTCCCGGTGCGCTGCTGGAGGTTCGTGGCCGACCAGCCGGGGTGGGCCGCGATGGCTCTAAGCGGCGAGCCGGCCAGGGTGAGCCGGCGCTGCAGCTCCAGCGTGAACAGCAGGTTGGCGAGCTTGGACTGCCCGTAGGCGGCCCAGCGCTGGTAGTCGCCCCGCTCCCAGTTGAGGTCGTCGAAGTGGATCTTGCCCCTGCGGTGGGCGCTCGACGCCACCGTGACCACGCGGTCGGTGACGTTCCCGAACAGCTGGGCGGTGAGCGCGAAGTGCCCGAGGTGGTTGGTCCCGAACTGCAGCTCGAAGCCGTCGGCGGTGCGCCCCTCGGGAACGGCCATAACGCCGGCGTTGTTGACCAGCACGTCGAGGTCGCCCTCCCAGTCCTCGGCGAAGGCGCGAACCGAGGCGAGATCGGTGAGGTCGAGGTGCCGCACCTCCGTGCGGCCTGGCATCTCCGACGCTGCGGCCTCGCCGCGATCAGTGTCGCGCACCGCGAGCACCACGCGGGCTCCCGCCCCGGCCAGCTCCCGTGCGGTCACGCGCCCGATCCCGCTGGTCGCCCCGGTGATGACGAAGGTGCGCCCTCCCAGGTCGGGGAGGTCAGCCGCTGTCCACTTGGCGCTCATCGCACTTGCCCCGATCTCGTCGCAGGCCGGATCTCGGCCAGGGTACTTCAGTCGAGCGGCAGGCCCATCAGCAGGCTGGTGCCGGCGCCCTTGGACTCGCTGGAGAAGCCGAGTGAGCGGTAGAGGGCGAGCCCGGCCGCGTTGTCGCGCTCGACGTCGAGCTCGATACGGCGGCAGCCGCGGCCCCTGGCGCGGGCGAGTACCTCGTCAAGCAGCGCCCGGCCGAGCCCCGTGCGGCGCTCGCCCTCGCGGACGAAGATGTCCTCGAGCCAGGCGTCCTCGGAGGTGGTCCAGATGCTCCATCGGTAGCGGACCTGTGCGACGCCGGCCGGCGCTCCGCCCTCGCCGAAGGCCAGCAGGAACTCGCCCCCGGGCTCGGCCGTGATCCGGCGGACGCTCTGCCCCAGCTCCTCGTCGCCCGGCGCCGACTTGCCGAGCCAGTCGCGAAACTCGCCGAGCAGCGCGCGGACCGCGTCGGCATCGGGCTCGAGGGCCAGGCGGACCTGGGGGGTCGAGTGTGAATCCGCGCGTGACATCCGTCCTTTCTATCGCCTTGGCGTTCAATCGCTCGGCTAAAGGTGCCGAGGCCCGCTTGCCGAAAGAACCCATGTGATGGGACGACTGGAGAGACACGCGATTCGCGCTGCCCTGCTCGCCGGCATCGTGGCGGCGGCTTCATTCATCGCCGCCGCTCCAGCGGCAGCCGCAGGTGTGCCCAACATCCAGCTCAGCAAGCAGGCGCCGGCCTCGGTCCTCTACGGCGCCACTTCCCCGGTGACGCTGAGCGCGTCGAACCCGAGCGGCGAGCCGACCGGATACAACCTCTCCTTCCGCGACGTGCTGCCGGAGGGCATCTCCTACGTCGCCGGCTCCGCCCCCGCTGTCGCCGGCGAGCCCCAGGTGATCGCGAACGCGCCGGCCACCGGGCAGACGACCCTGATCTGGTCCAACCTCGCCGACCTCACGGCCGCGTCGAGCTTCTCCTTCTCCTACCGGGTGGCGCACAGCCAGGCCCTCTTCGACGTCGGCGATTCCTACACCAACAACGCCGGCGCCTACATCAACTGCAACCCGCGCTACGTCCCCGACTTCAACGCGCTCGGAGTGCCCACCCAGAGCGGCGGCGACAGCGATTGCGACGACACCCTTCCCGAGGAGTCCTACACCGGATCCGCGACCGCCAGCGCCACCACGGAGATCTCGGCGATCGAGATCACCAAGGCCGAGCCTTCGCCCGAGGGCGAGCTGCTGCGCGGCCTGCACGACCAGCAGACGACCTACACGCTGACCCTCACCAACAACCTCGTCAACTCCACTCTCTCGGTCGATGTCGAGGACTACCTTCCCGCCGGCCTCGAATTCCTGGGGTGCGGCGGAGCGGACAACACGACAGACGCGCCCACCAATCCCGGATCCACCCAGGAGTACGCGGGCTCGGGCGCGATCAACCCCGGGAACGAGCCCGGAGGAGGCGCGCCCGCCGGGTGCGTCGCCCCGGACGTTGTGGAGACGGTCGCCGACCCGCCGGGCCTGCCTGCCGGCGTCTACACCCACGTCGTCTGGAACGACCTGGCCGACCTCGCCCCGAGCGGAACGCGGACCCTGCGCTACCTGGCCGCGATACCGCTCCGCGCCAATACGCTCGACTGGAACGGCGCAGCCGCGGGGCTCGGCACCGCACCCGACCCGGCCCTTGGCAAGCAGGCCTCGAACCTCGACAACAACTCGGGCCCCGAGACCTACGAGGACATCGCAGTCGAGCCGAGCTTCACCAACCTCGCGAGCGCCGACGGCCTCTATCAGGACGGCTCCGCCGGCGGGCTCCCGGTCAGCGACGAGGCGACCGCGACCGTCACCTCCGAGGACCTGCGGATCCTGAAGTCTGTCTCCTCCGGCGGATTCTCGCCCGGGGCGACCTCGACCTGGACCCTGCGCATCGACACGGGCGAGTACCGCTACGTGGACGACCTGGTCGTAACCGACACGCTCGGAGACGGCTACTGCCCGCTCGGCTCGACCAACCTCGAGCCCACGCCTCCGGCGGCGGCAGCCGAGTGCGACCCGACAGGAGCCGCGCCTTCCGCCCCCTATGAGTCGACCCAGGAGAACCCCGACGGCACCTGGACCATCGTCTGGGATAAGAGCACCGACTCGGCCCTGGGCCGCCTGCAGCCCTCGACCGGGCACACGATCACCTTCCCGACGAAGACGCGGACGCACTACCAGGCGAACCGCATGGACGAGGCGCCGATCCTGGCCCGCGACGATGCCGCCAACTCCGTTGACGTGGAGGGCGTCGACTTCATCCGTTGTGCCCCGGGCGCGCCCGACGCCTGCGCCCCCGGTAGCGCCGACAAGATCGACGCCGACGAGCCCGACGCCCAGCTCGACACCGACAAGTCGAGCGCGGGCCAGCAGGCCCCCGGCGCCTCGATCGACAAGCGGGTGGACAGCACGCCCAACTCCGCCGATTGCCTGACGGGCACCTACGTCGATGGCCCGCCGAGTACCGTGGCGCCCGGCGACCACGTCTGCTTCAGGGTGCGCATGGACTTCCCGGGGACGCCCGAGACGGGCTCAGTGGCGGTCACGGACTTCATCCCGCCGGGCACGACCTATGACGTCGGCTCGGCGCAGGCGACCTCGGCCAACACGGTCGCCTTCGCCACGGCCTCCACCACGGCCCAGCCCGACGTCGCCGGCCCCCAGCTCGTCTGGCCGCTCGACGACGGCGGCGGCGCGGTCCAGGCCGCCGCTGTCTTCGAGGTCGTCTTCTCGGTCACGGTTCAGCGCCGATCCGGGGTCAGCGACGGAGACATCACCGACAACCTGGAGAAGGCCGTGTTTACGAATAGCGACGGGCAGTCCTTCCCCCTGCGCGACCAGGCCGGCCTCGAGCTCGCCCAAGCGGAGCTGACCCTGCTGAAGGGCGTCAGGGATGTCAACGACCAGCCCCCGGCCGGCAACGGGCCCAACTTGGACGGCGTCACCGCCAGGCCCGGCGACACCGTCACCTACCGAGTCGACATCAGAAACGGGGGCTCGATCGACGCGACCTCGGCCGAGGTCTGGGACGTGCTGCCCCCCGAGGTCGCCTGCGCTGACGTGGTCGCGGCCTCGATCTCCGACGGCGGCAGCTGCAATGTGGCCGAGGATCGGATTGAGTGGACGAGCGGCATCGCGGTATCCGGGGGTGGCAGCAAGACCCTCACCTACGACGTCGTGGTCCCCGAGGGGCTCGCTCCCCTCGATGTGCTCACCAACACCGCCGGAGTGCGCAGCTACGAGTCCCCCGGTGGAGGCGGCAGCTACACCAACATCCCCTCCGACAACATCGACCCGACCCTGGAGCCGCAGGCCAACGCCGGCCCCGCCGATGACCCCTCCAACGTGGTGATCGAGAGCGCGGCCGTGGTTAAGACGCGGACCACAGAGCTGACCGAGCCCGGCAATAACGATGCCTCTCAGGCGACGATCGGGGAGGAGATCTACTACACCGTGACCGCCACCGTGCCCGCCGGCACGACGCTGTTCGGGACGGACACCTCGCTGGACGACGACGTCGGCACCCGCCAGACGCTCGATCTCGCCAGCGTCAGCGCGACCCTCGACGTCGACGGGACGGGCGGAGCGCCCCCCGTCTCTTTGCCGAGCGCTGGGCTCACGCTGTCGGCCTCGGGCAGCGCGATCCGCATCGACTTCCCAGACCCCTATGTGAACGTACTGGGCTCGGGCGACGACATCGTCACCCTCACCTTCACGACCACCGTCGACGATGACTTCCCCGACAACCAGGCGCGGGGAACATCCACCCAGCAGGACCTGCCGAACACCGCGCAGCTCAGCTGGGAGGACGCCGTCGGCACGGCGCGCTCGGCGGAGGACACGGTGTCCACCCGCCTGGTCGAGCCCGACGTCTCCCTGACCAAGGCCAACGACGCCGCGGGCCCCGTGGCCCCGGGCGACATCGTCGGCTATACGCTCACCGCATCCAACGGAGGGCCCGCAACCGGCACCACGGTCGCCCACGACCTCGTCGTCGAGGACACGGTTCCGGTGGGCCTGACCCCCGTCAACGCCGGAGTGCCGGTGCCCCCCGGCGGCACCGTCGACCCCGACGGGGGGGTTTGGAATGAAGGGGCCCGTACGATCACCTGGACCCTGGCCTCGCTGGCGCCGGGAGCGAGTGCGGACCTCGACTACGAGCTCCAGCTCGACCCGGACGCGATCGGGGCGGGGACGCTCCTAAACAGCGCCGAGCTGACCGCCACCTCGCTTCCGGACGGCCTCGACGATGACGGCGAGCGCACCGCGGGCTCCACGGGCCCCTCTCCGGGTGTGCCGCCCCCGGGTTACGCCGACGAGGCGAGCTCCTCGCTGACCCTGGTGGCGAGCGCGGTGATCAAGGCCTCGGCGCCGAACCAGCGCGCGGTCGGCGATGTGGTCACCCACACGGTTACGGTCACGGTCCCGCCCCAGATCCAGCAGTTCGATGCCGTCGTCGTCGATGACCTCCCCGACGGGCTGGCCTTCGACTCCTACGTCTCGGCGATCTGCACCGCGGGCTGCGCCGCGGGGCCGACGGACATCGCCCCGGTCGCCCTGACCCCCGTGCCGAACGGGGATGGCACCCGGATCGGCTGGAGCTTCGGTGACATCGCCTCGGCCACGGTCGCACGCACAGTCGAGCTCAAGTACCGCACGCACGTGGAGGAGAGCTACGCGGGCGGAGCGCCCGTGCAGGACGGCGACGTGCTGAGGAATACTGCGACGCTCGCCTTCAACACCGCCAACGACCCCGGGCCTCCGCCGACCACACCGCCCGACCCGGCCGACTACGACGAGCGCAGGACCGACAGCGCCGATACGGACGTTGTCGAGCCGGAGCTGGTCATAGACAAGGACGTCTCCGGCGATCCCGATGACGACGACCTGCGCGACGCGCAGCCGGGGCAGAGCTTCACCTACACGCTGCGGGTCACCAACACCGGGACCGGCCCCGCCTTCGACGTCGTCGTCAGCGACCAGCCCGACGCCGAGCTGACCAACGTCGTCGTCACCCAGGGCGCCGCCCAGCTCACCGACTCCTGGAGCGCCGCCGATCCCGACATGAGCTGGCTGCTGCCCGGCCCGATCGCGCCTGGAGACACGGTCGAGCTGGTCTACACGGCCGACCAGATCGGCTCAGCGCAGCTGCAGCAGGACCAGCAGGTCATCAACACCGCCGACATCCCTTCGTACTTCGGGGTCCCCGAGGCCGGGCGCCAGCAGAACGGCTTCGACTACATCGAATACGACGATGTCGCCCCGGACACGGTCACGATCACACTGAAGCTGCCGGCCCTGGAGCTGATCAAGACCACCGGCGCGCCCAGCTTCCCCGACGACGCGCCGGGCGCGATCGAGACGTCCTTCCCGTGGCGGATCGTGATCACCAACCCCAACGCCGGCTCGCTGCTGCTGGGAGTGGACCTGACCGACGCACTGCCCGCCAACTGGTCGTATGTCGCGGGCTCGGCGCAGATTTCGGGCACGGGCGATCTGACGCCCGGAGGCCAGGTGGATCCCGCCGCCTCCGGCGGACCGGGCGCCCCGCAGCTCGTCTGGAGCGATCTCGCAGATCTCGAAGGGGGTGAGACGGTGATCGTCGAGTTCGAGGCCGAGCCGTCCCCGCTGGCGGCGATCAACCCGGGCACCGGGGCGGCGAACGCGAACCTCAATGACGCTAGCGCCGTGGGCCAGGACGGCTCAGGCGCCGTGGGCAGCGCGGACGGGCCCTACTCGGATTCCGATGACGCGACCGCCACCCTCGCGGTACCCAGCTTCGACCTCGGGGTGACCAAGACCGCCGGCCGCAGCGATCCGCCGGCAGGCTCGACCGTGACCTGGACGGTGACGGTCACCAACAACGGCCCCGACAGCGCGCCTGACGTGACGGTGAGCGACACCCTGCCGCCCTTTACGAGCTTCGTATCCGCGGTGCCCCAGCGCGGTTCGTGCAACCAGGCCGCTGGCATCGTCAGTTGCGGCCTTGGCACCCTGTCGGCGGGCGACTCGGTCGAGATCCTGATCCGCACGAGCATCGTCCGGGAAGCGGCGGGACAAGATCTGACCAACGGCGTCAACGTCGCCGGCGCCGGGGGCGATGACACCGACCCGTCCAACGACGACGACGAGGCCGGGATCGACGTGCCCACGGTCGCCGAGACCTGCGCTGGCGGCGCTCTGGCGCTCACCCCGGGCTCGGTCTGGGCCGGGGTCCGAACCCGGATCAGCGCGCGCGTCACCAACGCCGCCGGCGACCCGGTGCAGTTCGCGCCCGTGGAGCTTCGCCTCGAATCGGGGGTCGGTCAGATCTCCGCAGCCCCGGTCACCCGCGAGACGGACGCCCAGGGCATCGCGGTCTTCGAGGTCAAGGGCCAGGTAGGCGCGCGCTGGGTCGCGAGCGTCGCGCCCTGCAACCTCAACGACGCAGTCACCGTGCGCTCCTCCAAGAGCTGCGGCGGCCTCACAGCCACGCCGGCGAGCCTCACGGTCGGGCGCGGCACCAAGATCAAGGTCCGCCTGCGCGCCCCCAATGGCAAGCCGATGAGCAAGATCAAGGTCCGGGCCCGCGCCCGCGGCAAGGGCGTCAAGAAGACGGCGGTCACCAACCGCGCCGGACGGGTCACCTTCCGGAACGTCCGCATCAAGGGCGCGGGGGTGGTGCGCGTCAGCGCTCCCAAGGCGACGAAGTGCGTGGTCCGCCTGGGCGCGATCGCGAGCCGGACCGGCGGCGGTCAGCTCACGGGCTAGGCGGAGCGGGCGAGTGAGGCCAGTCCCCGCAACTCTCGCGACCTTGGTGGGGATCGCCGCGCTGGGTCTCGCGATCCCGTCTGGCGCAGCAGCCGAACCGGTTGCATCGTCGTCCGCATCGCCCGCCGTAGCCGGCGGCGAGCTGCCGAGGAAGGCCAAGCCACTCGCGGTGCGCCTGCCTGCCGCGGCGGTCGCACGCCGCAAGCGGATTGCGGTTCGCGCGGCGCCCCACCCGGGGGCTCGGAAGCTCGGCAGCATGAGTCAACTCCGCTACGACTTCAGGCCCACCATCTTCGAGCTCGTCAAGAGCCGCCGCAGCGTGACCGGGGACCGCTGGTTTCGGGTGCACCTGCCCGGACGGCCGAATGGCCGCACCGGCTGGGTGCCGGCCGAGTCGCTGCGCGTCCTCTACTCGGTGGCCGGCGTGCGCATCGAGATCGATCGCAGCGCCCGGGTGCTGCGTCTGATCAAGGGCGGGCGCACCGTGATCCGCACACCCGTGGCGGTGGGCGCCCCCGGCGCTCCCACCCCGCTCGGGTCCTTCTACGTGATGGCGCGCTTTCGGCCCTCGAACTCCTTCCTCGGCCCCTACGCTTTTGAGACCAGCGCCTACGCCGCGATCACCGACTGGCCCCGCGGCGGCGTCGTCGGCTTGCACGGCACCAGCGTTCCCTCCTCGGTCGGCAGGCGCGCCTCGCATGGATGCCTGCGCGTCCGCAACTCGGTTGTCATGCGCCTGCGCAAGCACATCCGGCTCGGGACGCCGATCCGGATCCGCGGCTAGCCTTCCCCGGGTGCCGGCGTAGCTCAGTTGGTAGAGCACTTCATTCGTAATGAAGGGGTCAGCGGTTCGAGTCCGCTCGCCGGCTCTGCGATCAGCCCACCGCGCGGGAAGCTGCGAGCGCGCCCGCGGCTGGGCGCATATCCCGCCGCGACGCGGGGGCGACCAGATCCCGGCTCGCGCCGGCTCGGTGATCTGCGCCTCGCCGTAGCCGCGAAAAGGGATAGGGCGATCGCACAGGTGGCCTCCCGCGCGCCGTCAAGGAGGTGTCGAGATCGGGCCGGGGGCGGAGCTGGGCGAGCGCTGCGAGCCGACTCGGCTCATGGCGCGTCAAGCCCCGCCGCTCGCCTGATGAAGGCCAGGCCGGCCGAGACGCGGGCGTAGATGCTGGGCGGCCCGAGACCGCAGGGGAAAGGGCCGACGCTGACCACGCCCACCAGGCGCGGGCCACTCGTGGTGCCCGCGAGCAGCGGGCCGCCGCTGTCGCCGCTGCACGAGGTGGAGCGCCAGGGGAGGCGCTTGTGCCGGCGGCTGATGCGGGCGCCGAGGGCGCAGATCATCGAGCGGCCGTCGTAGTCCTCGCCGCCGTAGAGGCGCTTGCAGTTCGAGTTGCGGTAGATGCGCTCCCGGGCGCTCTTCAGCCGGGCGGCGAGGCGGAATCCGAAGGCGCTGCGCGCGCCCCAGCCGGCTGAGCGGACGCTGCGCCCCGGCTTGGTGGCGGCCCGCGCCTCGCTGCCGGTGGGCAGTGCGACCGGCTCGGCCGGAGAGGGACGCGCCAGGGTCAGCACCGCCAGGTCGCGGCGGTCCTTGCGGGGGTTGTAGCCGGGGTGGATGCGCGCGCGGATCACCCGAATGCGCCGGCCGGCTCGACGGCCGCGGATCCAGGGGCTTCCGGTCAGCACGCGGAGGCGGCGGGTCTTGGAGCGCCGCACGCAGTGGGCGGCGGTCAGCACCTTGTTCGGCGCGATCAGCGAGCCGGTGCAGGTGAAGCCGAAGGTTCGCTCGCGCAGGGCGACGACGAAGCCCCAGCCGGCCGCGTTGGCGGGGCCGCCGCCGACGATTGAGGTGCGGGCTGCGTCGGCCGGGGCGGCGGGAGCCGCCAGGGCCAGCGACCCGAGCCAGGCGACAGCCGCCAGCGCGAGCACGCCGATCAACCCGTTGCCCCGCAACCTCATCCGCAAAGCATCTCAGGCGCCACAGGCCCTCGAGCTAGCGCGACGGTTGCAGCGGCAGCACCTCGCTGCCCGATTCCTTTGAGGCCCGCAGGGCTCCCGGCGCGCCGAGGTAGTAGTGGTCCAGGTAGAGCCCGCAGGAGGCGGAGAACGCCCGGTTGCCGAGCCTGTCGAGCTGGGTGGCGGCGACGTTGCCGATCACGGCGGGCGAGTCGGCTCCCAGCAGCCTCTGGATCCTCGACAGCTCCTTGGCCCGGACGGTGATCTCGATCGGCCCGCCCGCTGAGTTGACCTCGCCGACCGGCCAGAAGGGTCCCTGGTTGGGGCGGAAGGGGATCGCGCCCTCGACGCCCGGCGGCATCTCGGCGGTGAGGTCACCGGCGCTCACCTCGAGCGGGGCGGACTCGCTCGAGTACTGGAACGAGAGGTCCCACCTGCCCGGCGGCAGGCGGAAGGACTGTGTCGCCGACCGGCCGGGCTCGAGCACGTTGCCCGGCTTCCAGAAGCCGCGCTTGGCGATCACCGGCCGCGGCCAGGTGATTGCGACGCCGGTCCGGGTGAGCAGCCGCGCGAGCTTCGGGTTCTTGCAGCGGAAGACGCGACCCGGACGCGAAGCCTCGGCGAGCACCCCGATGAAGGGGGTGACGCCGTTGCGCTTCCAGAGCACGTAGGACTCGGTGCGATCGACCTCCTCGAAGTTCGGGGGCGCGCCGCTCTGATACTGGGCGTCCGTGGTTATCACGTAGTCGAACTGGTCGAGGTCGCGAGCGTAGGCCGAGTCGAAATCCACGGGAAGGCGGAACTCCTTGCCCCGGCGCCCGCCGATCCTCTGCTCGGCGTTCTTGGCCGGGCTCAGCACCTCGGCGCCGCGCAGGTAGTAGTCGGTGTAGCGGTCGCTGGTCAGCGCCAGCACCTTTGAGCCCGCGACGGTGTCGCGCAGCCGCTTCAGCTCGCTGAAGCGGTCGTCGGGGGCGACCACCGCGTCGCGGAGTGCCAGGAAGCTGGAGTAGGCGGCCAGGGCGATGAAGGGGATCGCGATCACCGTGCGCAGCGTCAGACGCGGGCGCCCGCGGCGGGCCTGCTCGCGGCGCCGGCGCCGGCGCTCGGCGGCGGAGTCGCCGGCGGGGGCCGGGCGCCCGGGGTCCTCGCCGTCGCCGTCGCCCGCGGGCTCGCGCCCGCCTTCGCCCTCGAGGAGCAGCAGCGCCGCGACGATGAAGGCCATGATCAATGCCGCCGGCACAGCCAGCGCCTTGGCCTGCACGTAGAGCCCGGCCTGCGAGAGCGTGCCCAGATAGATGATCGCCGCTCCGGCGACGCCGCTGGGCAGGGCCAGGTCGGCCCGGCGCAGCCACCAGACGGCGGCGAAGCAGAAGGCGATCAGGCCGATCGCCGCGAACAGCTGCCAGCTTCCGAGCCCCAGCTCTGAGCGGCCCAGCAGGAACTCGCCGCTTGGCCAGACCCCGAGCGCCTCGGGCGCGGGGACCGCGAAACGAAGCTTCGAGTCGGTCGCGAGCACCGTGTCGACTGCGCCCGCGTCGTAGAAGTTCTTGATCCGCGGCAGCTCGGAGATGAACAGGGCAAGTAGGACGACGGCCGCGAGCCCGAGCAGCGGCGCCGAGCGGCGCAGCCCGGCACGGATGGCGTCGAGGCGGTGCTCGCGCCGCGCCACGATCAACTCGCCGAGCGCCCAGATGCCGAAGGCCGCCGCGGGCCAGGCGAGCCCGGGGTAGCTGTAGGAGGCGACGATCGCCGCTGTCAGCACGCCGAGCGCGACGATCAGCGCGCCGCGGCCCTCGCTCTCGCGAGAGATCGTTCGCAGGATCAGCACGAAGGCCAGCAGGAAGAGCCCCGTGAGCAGCTCCTTGAACCCAGCGATCCCGAGGGTGGAGGCCGCGAGGTAGGGCAGCGCGACCAGGGTGGCGGCGAGCGTGCGCTTCGGGGCCGGGAGCTCGTGAAAGAGGTTGAGCGAGGTGAGGCCGGTGATCACCGGGAGCGCGAGCAGCAGGCCGAGGAAGGCGTAGAGGGGCTCGGTGCCGAGCGCGTCCGAGAGTGTCGCCGCGAGCCCGTGGGGGCCGAGCGGATAGCCGATCTGGATCCCGGTCGGCGCGATGCCGGTCGGCTCCTGCAGCCAGTCGGCCCAGATCAGGTGCGCCGCCATGTCGTTGTTGACGCCGATCCCGGGGATGCCGAGGTGTCCCGAGGCGATGAAGGGCAGCGAGGCGAACAGCAGGGTGAGCGCGATCACGGGCAGTGCCATCAGGAACGATTGGCGATCCACGAAGCGGAAGCGCAGGTAGGCGATCGAGGCGACCAGCAGCACCGCGCAGCCGATCAGCGCCAGCTCGGCGCGCTCGGGGATCGAGCCGGCGTTCTCGGCGCCGAAGTGAACCCGCGTCAGCACCGAGCAGGTGACGATCAGGATGGCGAGTCCGACCGGAGTCTCGAGCCACCAGGTCTGCTTGCGGCCGAGCAGCTCCAGCAGCGCGCGGCCGATCAGCAGCGAAGCGACGACTATGAGGGCTGCTGCCCCGTAGGTAGCGAGCACGAGCGCGACAGGATAGGCCCGTGATCACTCCCGGGCGGCTACCCTGCCCGGCTCGTGAGCGTCCCGCTGTTCGCCAACCGCCCCTCGCTCGAGCCGTTGCTCGGCGAGATCGCCGAGCGCCAGCGAGCGGTGCTGGAGGGCGGCCGCTACATCCTCGGTCCCGAGGTGGAGGCCTTCGAGTCCGAGTTCGCCGCCTACGTCGGTGTGCGGCATTGCGTGGGGGTCGCCAACGGCACCGACGCGCTGCAGATCGGCCTGCGCGCCCTGGGCGTCGGTCCCGGCGACGAGGTCGTGGTCCCCGCGGCCACCTTCTTCGCCACCCCCGAGGCGGTCGTCAACGTCGGCGCGACGCCCGTCTTCTGCGACATCGACCCCGACACCTGGCTGATGACGGCGGCCACCGCGGAGCCGGCGATCAGCGAGCGGACCAAGGCGCTGTTGCCGGTGCACCTGTTCGGCAACCCGGCACCCGTCGGCGAGCTGATGGAACTGGCCGAGGCCCGCGGCATCAGGGTGCTCGAGGACGCCGCGCAGGCGCACGGCGCCACGCTCGGCGGCGTCCAGGCCGGAGCACTGGGCCACGCCGCGACCTTCAGCTTCTTCCCCTCCAAGAACCTGGGCGCCTTCGGCGACGGCGGGGCGCTCGTCACCGCCGACCCCCAGGTGGAGGCGCTGGCCAGGCGGCTGCGCTTCCACGGCTCCGAGGACAAGCGCACCCACACCGAGGTCGGATACAACTCCCGCCTGGATGAGATCCAGGCAGCCGGCCTTCGCGTGCTGCTGCCCCATCTCGACGATTGGACGGCGGCGCGGCGCGGCGCGGCGCGGGCCTACCGCGACGCCGGGCTCGGCGAGCAGGTCTCGATCCAGGCCGAGACCGAGGGCGGGCAGTGCTGCTGGCATCTGTTCGTGGTGGCGACCCCCGAGCGCGACGCCCTGCGCGAGCGCCTGACCGAGGCGGGAATCGGCGCCCGGCCCTACTACGAGATTCCGCTCTACCGCCAGCCGGCGATGGAGCGCTGGGCTCCCGCCGAGCCGTTCGAGGTCACCGAGCGCGTCTGCTCGCAGATCCTCGCTCTGCCGATGGGCACCGCTCTGGACCCCGGGGCGCCCGCCGAGGTCACCGAGGCGGTCGGCGCGGCTCTCGGCGCCAGGGCGTAGGAGAACCGGCCCGATTCGCGCTTGATCGGCGCTCGGGCACGGGTAGCCTTGCCGCATGGAGTCGCGCAGCGCCTGGACCGACGAGCGCCTCGACGATCGCTTCGATCACATCGACGGCGAGCTGCGCGAGCTGCGCACGGACGTGCGAGAGCTGCGCGTCGAGCTGCGCAGCGAGATCGGCGGCCTTCGCGAGGAGATTCGCAGCGAGATCGGCGGCCTTCGCGGCGAGATCGACGCCCTGAGGCTGGCGATGATCCGGGTGGGGGGCGCGGGCTTCATCGGCCTGATCGCGGCCGTGCTTCTCCGCGGCGGCTAGATCGGCTAGCGCCAGCGCTCGAGCAGGTCCTCCTCGCCGACCTCGCGAATCTTGCGTGCCGGGACGCCGACCACGACGGCCCGGGGGGAACGTCGGCGGTGACCACGGCACCGGCGCCGACGAAGGCCTCCTCGCCGATCTCGACGCCCGGGCAGACGACGGCGCCGCCGCCGAGGCGGCAGGCGCGGCGCAGCGTGGGCGCCTCGGGTGGGCCGGGCTCGTGGCGGCCCATGGTGTCGTCGTTGGTGAGCGTCACTCCGGGGCCGATGAAGACGTCGTCCTCGACCACGCTCCCCGCGGTCACGTAGCAGTTGGTCTGCACCTTGACGCGCTCGCCGATCGTGACGTCGTTGTCGACGGCGCTTCCGCGGCCGATCACCGACTCGGCGCCGATTCGCGCTCGCTCGCGCACCTGGGCCTGGTCGCCGACCACCGCCCCGGCGCCGATCTCGGCGCCCGCCAGCACCACGGCGCCGGCGCAGATCGCGGCCCCATCCGCCACCACGGCCGGGGGCGGGGACTCGCGCGAGGCCACCGAGCGGCTGCCGAGCCGCGGGGGCTTGCCGATCACCGCCGAGTCCTGGATCACGCAGCCGGCGCCGATCACGGTGCCCGCGTGGATCGTGATGTTGCCGCCGATCTCGGCGTCGTCGGAGAGCTTCGCGCCGTCGCCGAGCAGCAGCCCGGGGGCGCGATCCGATGGGAGCAGCTCGCTCACGGCGGCGAGTCTAGGCCGGGCCGAGCCAGCGGGCGATCTGCTCGGCGACGCGCTCGCCGGCCTTGCCCCCGCCGTAGAGCTGCTCGGCGGGCGACGTCAGCCCCTGATCCGGCCTCGGCAGCTCGCGCAGAGCCTCCTCGGCGGCGTCGGGGTCGAGGCCGACGAGGCGGTTCCACCCCGTCTCGACCGTCTCCACCCACTCGGTCTCCTCGCGCATCGTCACGCAGGGCACGCTCGCCAGGAAGGCCTCCTTCTGCAGGCCGCCCGAGTCGGTCAGCACCGCGCGCGAGTTGCGAAGCAGCTTGGTGATGTCCAGGTAGCCGAGCGGGTCGATCGCGCGTATGCCCCGTGCCTCGAGGCCGTCGGCCGCGCCGGAGGCCTCGAGCCTCGCCCTGGTGCGCGGGTGCACGGCGAAGATCACCGGGGCCTCTGCCGCGCCGCGCTCGAGCACCTCCAAGAGCCGCGCCAGCTTGGCCGGGTCATCGACGTTGCCCGCCCGGTGGGCGGTCGCGACGCAGTAGCCGCGGGGCTCGAGTTCGAGCCGGCCCAGCACCTCGGAGCGCTGCTCGGCGATCGGGCCGAAGATCATCGCCACGTCGGCCATCACGTCGCCGACCAGCCGCGCCGTCGCGCCCAGGCCCTCGTTCTCGAGGTTCCGCATCGCCACCTCGGTGGGGCACAGCGAGAGCCCGGCCAGCGCGTCGGCGACCACGCGGTTGACCTCCTCGGGCATCGAGCGGTTGAACGAGCGCATCCCCGCCTCGACATGGGCAAGGGGCACCTCGGCCTTGGCGGCGACGAGCGCCCCGGCGAGGGTCGAATCGGTGTCGCCGTAGACGAGCAGCGCGTCGGGGCTCAGCTCGGCCACCAGCGGCTCGAGCGCCCGCATGATCGAGCCGGTCATCTCGGCGTGGCTGCCCGATCCGGCGCCGAGCATGTGATCGGGCGGCGGCAGCTTCAGCTCCTCGAAGAAGACCTCGGAGAGCTCGCGGTCGTAGTGCTGGCCGGTGTGGACCAGCACCTCCGTGGCGCGCTCGCGGAGCTTGGTCGAGACGGCGGCGGCCTTGACGAACTGCGGGCGGTTTCCGATCACGGTCAGGACCTTCATCGCGCGAAAGGCTGCCGGATCCCGGGTGGCGATGCCGCGCGAGCGGAACCGGGGCTCATGAGGCGCTTCTCAGCCGGCGCCGCGTCTGGCTGGCGAGCACGCGGTAGTCGTCGAGCTCTCGAAGGCCGGGCATGGCTTCGAGGACACGGGGGCCCCCGAGGCGGCGAAGGTAGGCCCAGGCGACGGCGGCGCTGAGCAGGTAGGCGATGCTCGAGCCGAGCGCGGCGCCCTCGGTCTCGAACGCGGGCACGAGCAGGAAGTAGATGCCGATTGCGATCGGGGTGACCGCCAGCGCCACCCGGAACGCGAACTCGGGGCGGCCGCGGCCGGCGAGGGCGGCGTAGAGGGCGTTGGTCAATCCGAGGGCCGCCGAGCCGGGGATCAGGATCAGGGCCGGGGCCACCGACGGGCCGAACTCGGCGCCGAACACCGGCTTGATCACGGCCGGGATTGCGACGGCGAGGAGCACCGATGTGACGAGAAGAATCAGCATTGTGTGGCGCAGGGCACGCGCCTCTGTCTCGCGCAGGAGACGCTGGTCGTTTTCGCTGTCCAGGGCCGCGAGGCGGGGCATGAGGACGCTGCCGAGGGCGGTCGGGAGGACGCCGAGGGCACCGGAGACGGCGATCGCGACCGCGTAGTACCCCGCCTCGGAGGAGCCGGCGTATGCGTTCAGCAGGAAGACGTCGAAGCGGTAGACGAGGATCACCATCGCGGTGGCGAACCAGATGTTCGCCCCGAACGCGGCCGCCTTGCGCAGCCGGGCGAGGTCGAAGCCGCCGAATCCTCTGCTCTCGCCCCCGCGGCGCCACCAGACGAGTGCGACGAGCCCCCCCGCGACCTGCCCGACGAGCAGCCCCCCCACGGCCCCCTCCAGATCGAACAGGGCCGCGAGCGCTGCCACCCCCGCGACATAGAGGCCGGCCGTGGCCAGCCCGATGGCGGCGGCGGCCTCGTAGCGCTCGGTGGCGATCGCCGCCTGAGTGAAGATCGTGAGCAGGAGCGCCGGGGGCAGGGCGGCGAGGGCGGTGAGCGCCACTCCCGTGTCGATGCCGGCGAAGGCGCTGCCCGACGCGACGGCGTAGATGCCGAAACCGATCGCCGCGGCGGCGATCCCGAGCGCCAAGGCGGCGAAGGCCGTGCTCGCGAGCGCGCTCTGCCGGCTCCACCGACCCGAGCCGAGCATCCAGCCGACCCCGATCTCGAGGCCGACGGTGCCGAGGGCCGCCAAGGTGAACATGAGGCTGCTGATCACCAGGAAGTCGCCGCTTCCGTCGGGCCCGAGCAGGCGGGCGACGATGATGCTGACCGCACCGCCGGCCACCACGAACGCCACGCGCGCCACGGAGGCCAGGAAGACGCCGCCGGCCATCGAGCGCGGAGCGGGGAGGCCGGCGGCCAGCGGCTCGCGCGGGCCCTCGGCTCGGCCCGGCCGCCTGAAGATCAGGGAGTATGCGGCGCGCTCCAGCGCCGCCGGCAAGGGGCGCCATGCCCAGTAGGTGCGGTAGAACAGGCGCCCGGCCGGGCCGAGGTCGCTCTCGCGTGCGGCTTCGGCCGCTCGCCCGTACAGGTCCGCGTGCTTCTCGCGCAGGCGACGGTAGAGCTCGCGGTACCGGCGGCGGTCCTGTTCAAGGCCCGAGCGCCCGTGCTTTCGGTAGTCCAGGACGACGCGGTCTAGGCGACGGCCGCGCCAGCCGGCCGCCAGCGCGCCGAGCGTGAAGTCCCAGTCCTCGAAGCCCTGCAGGGCCGGATCGAAGCCCCCGGCTGCCTCCCACGCCTCGCGGCGGATGAGGCCGATCCAGCCCACGATCCCGCGATAGAGGAGCCGGTAGGGGTCATACGGTGGCAGGCGCACCTCGCCAGACCAGTCGCCGAAGAAGTGCATCACGCCGTAGGCGTAGCCGGCCTCCGGATCGGCGTCGAGGGCCGCTCGCAGGTCGGCGAGCGCACCGTCCGGCAGGCGATCGTCGGCATCGAGCATCAGCAGGTAGGGCGAATCGGTCGCCTCGATCCCCGCGTTGCGGGCCGCGGCCGGGCCGGCGTTGGCCTGGTGCAGGACCTCGACCCCCTCAGGGAGGGCATCGAGCGCGTCCAGGGTCGCTTGGTCGGTTGAGCCGTCGTCCACGACGATGATCCGCGTCGCCGCTTCCTCCTGCGCGAGGACGCTGTCGATCGCCTCGCCGATGTATTCGCCGTGGTTGAAGCAGGGAATGACGACGGTGACGTCGTCACGGTGGGCGGGGCCGGCTGCGTTCATCTGCGCCGAAGCTACCGACCTTGTCACTATGAACGCCGCAATGTGTGGAATCTGCGGCGCCATCAACCTGCGAGGGGAGCCGATCGGCGACCTCGAGCGCCGGCTCGAGGTGATGAGCGGGCTGATCGCCCACCGCGGCCCGGACGACGCCGGCGCCTGGGTGCACGAGCGCGGGCACGTCGGTCTCGCCCACCGGCGGCTCTCGATCATCGACCTCGAGCACGGCCATCAGCCGATGTCCGACGAGGCCGGGCGCTGGATCGCCTTCAACGGGGAGATCTACAACTACCCGGAGCTGATGCGCGAGATCCCGGGCTCGTTCCGCACCAGCTGCGACACCGAGGTCCTGCTCAGAGCCCACGGGCGCTGGGGCACGGATTCGCTGCAGCGCCTTCGCGGCATGTTCTCCTACGCGATCTGGGACGAGCGGGAGGGGGAGCTGTTCTGCGCGCGCGACCGCTTCGGGATCAAGCCCTTCTACTACGCGGTGGTGGGCGACGTCTTCTACTTCGCCTCCGAGGCCAAGGCGCTGCTGCCGATGCTGCCCAGCGTCGAGACCGACCTCGACGGGCTCAAGGATTACCTCGCCTTCCAGTTCTGCCTGGCCGGCAAGACCCTGTTCGAGGGCATCCGGGAGCTGCCGCCGGGGCACTACCTGCGCCTAAAGCGCGGCCCCGCCGAGCCGCGCCGCTACTGGGAGGTCTTCTACGAGATCGACTGGGATCACGATGCCGCCCACTTCACCGAGCAGATCGAGGAGCTCCTGACCGAGTCGGTGGAGCTGCACATGCGCTCCGACGTCCCGGTCAGCGCCTACCTCTCGGGTGGGGTCGACTCCAGCGCCGTCGCCTCGCTGGCCGCACGAGAGCAGGACGCGCTGCCCGCCTTCACCGGGAAGTTCTCCGAGGACCCGCGCTACGACGAATCGCCGTATGCCCGGCTGGTGGCCGAGCAGCGCGGCCTCGAGCTGCACGAGATCGACATCGGCGTTGGAGACTTCATCGGAAAGATCGAGGACGTCGCCTACTGCATGGACTATCCGGTCGCCGGCCCCGGCTCCTTCCCCCAGTACATGGTCTCCCAGGCCGCGGCCGAGCAGGTCAAGGTGATCCTGGGGGGTCAGGGGGGTGACGAGATCTTCGGCGGCTACACGCGCTACCTGGTCGCCTACTTCGAGCAGTGCATCAAGGGGGCGATCGAGGGCACCCTCGACAGCGGCAACTTCGTCGTCACCTACGAGTCGATCATCCCCAACCTGGTCGCGCTGCGCAACTACAAGCCGATGCTGCGCGAGTTCTGGCGCGAGGGCCTGTTCGAGGACCTCGACGCGCGCTACTTCCGGTTGATCAATCGAGCGCACGACGTCGAGAGCGAGGTCGATGTGGAGGCGCTCGGTGACTACTCGCCGTTCGAGACCTTCCGCCAGATCTTCAACGGCCCCAACGTCGGCCACGAGGCCTACTTCGACAAGATGACCCACTTCGACTTCAAGACGCTGCTGCCGGCGCTGCTGCAGGTCGAGGACCGGGTCTCGATGGCGCACGGGCTCGAGTCGCGTGTGCCGCTGCTGGACCACCGGCTGATCGAGCTCGCGGCGACGATTCCGGCCGACATCAAGTTTCGCGACGGCGACATGAAGCACATCTTCAAGAAGGCGACGCGCTCGATCGTTCCGGACAAGGTCCTCGACCGCACGGACAAGATGGGCTTCCCGGTGCCGCTCTCGGAGTGGCTGGCGGGCGACGCGCGCGACTACGTGAGCGACATACTCTCCACCGACGCTGCGCGCGGCCGCGAGCTGATCGACAACGCCAAGGTCCTCGAGGGCCTGGCGGGGGAGGAGACATACGGCCGCAAGGCCTGGGGCCTGCTCTCGCTGGAGCTCTGGCAGCGGGCCTTCCACGATCGCGGGCGCGAGTTCCGCAAGCTGCTGACTACGAAAGGACCGGTGCAGGCAGATGAAGGTGCTGATCACGGGAGGGGCGGGGTTCATCGGCTCTCATCTGGCCGAGAGGCTGCTGGCTGACGGCCACCAGGTCGCGGTCATCGACAACTTCGAGACGGGCCGCCGCGAGAACCTCCCCGAGCACGAGAGCTTCACCCTGTTCGAGGGCTCGATCGCCAACCGCGACGAGTTGGATCGGGCCTTCGAGTTCGGGCCCGAGGCCGTCGCCCACGCAGCCGCCTCCTACAAGGACCCCGATGCCTGGAGCACGGACGCGTCGACCAACTCACTGGGAGGCGCCAATGTGGTCGAGGCCAGCCGCGACGCCGGCGTCGGGCGCATCCTCTACTTCCAGACGGCGCTCTGTTACGGCACCAAGCCGATCGAGCAGCCGATCACGCTCAACCACCCGATCCGGCCCGACTCGAGCTACGCGATCTCGAAGACGACGGCCGAGCAGTACATCGAGCTCTCGGGCATCCCCTTCGTCTCGCTGCGGCTCGCCAACATCTACGGCCCCCGCAACCTCAGCGGACCCCCACCGACGTTCTACCAGCGCCTCAGCGAGGGCAAGCCCTGCTTCGTCATGGACAGCCGCAGGGACTTCATCTTCGTCGACGACCTGATCGACGTGGCCTACCCGGCCCTGCTGGGCACCGGCCAGGGCCACTATCACGCTTCCACGGGGTCGGACTACTCGATCAAGGAGATGTTCGAGGCCGTCACCGACGCGATGGGGATCGAGCTCGACCAGGAGGTCGAGGTGCGGCCACGCCCACCCGACGACGCGCCCAGCATCCTGCTCGACCCCTCACGCACCAAGCAGGACTTCGGCTGGGAGGCCAAGGTGCCGCTGTCCGAGGGGATCGCGAGGGCGATCGAGTGGTACCGGGCCAACGAGGTCGGCGAGACCTACACCCACCTGAATGCCAAGGAGGTACAGGTCAGCGCCGAGGAGGCGAAATGACCGAGGTCAGCGGAGGCGCAGGTTTCGTCGGGCTTAAGCAAGGACTTCGACGACATCGTCAGAGACCCGATTGCGTGCGCGGAGCGAAGCAAGCCGTGCCTACAATCCCGCAAGCGGCCGCGAGACGACGATCCTGGAGCTGGCCGAGCTGAGTAACGAGGGGCAGGCAACGATACCCCGATAGCGCTCACCTCGGCTTGCGGCTGGGAACCCCCGGGCGAGCGCCAGGGCGACGCACTCTGCGGCGACGCTTATTCAGGGCTGAGAGTCGGACTGCAGCGCACGATGACATGGACGCGCGAGAATCTCGAGACGATCCGATCGCTGCATTGCGCTGCGTACCGAGCGCGTTGCCGAGTTGAACCGGCGAACGCCTAATCTCTTTGCCGATGGAACGCTCCCAATCTAGCCGGCCGATCACGGTGATCGAGGCCACGAAGGGCTGGAAGTTCCCTGATCTCCGTGAGCTCTGGGTTCAAAGGGACCTGCTCTACCTGCTCGGCCGCCGGGAGATCCTGGTGCGCTACCAGCAGGCCGTGGTAGGAGTGCTCTGGGCGGTGTTCCAGCCCGTCTTCTTCGCTGTCACCTTCGCCGTTTTTCTCGGCATCCTCGCCAAGGCTCCGTCGCAGGCGGGGCTTCCCTATCCGCTACTCGCGATCTCGGGTCTTGTGGCCTGGTTCGCCTTTTCGAAGGCGGTGGAGCGCTGCACGTCGAGCACCACCGGATACGAGGCTCTGATCACCAAGGTCTACCTTCCACGCGTCGCTCTCCCGGTCTCGAGCCTGGCGTCGCCGGCCTTTGACCTGCTTATCGGCATCGTCGTGGTCTTGCTGACCGGCCTGGTCTATGGCTTCGTGCCAGACATCCGCGTGCTCGCGGTGATTCCAGTCTGCCTGTTGTTGCTGCTGTTCGCGCTGGGAGTCGGGATCTGGTTCGCGGCGCTCAACGTCAAGTACCGCGACTTCGAGACCCTGGTGCCGACGGTGATGCTGGTCGGTCTGTTCATCACGCCGATCGCCTATCCGTTCGACCTCGTGCCGGCGGATCTGCAGCCCTTCTACGCGCTCAACCCGATGGTCGGTGTGCTCGAGGCGTTTCGCTGGGCGATGCTCGGCCTCGACTGGCCGGGGGTCTATCTGCTCGTGCCCGTGATCGCCACCCCCGTGCTGCTGGTCACTGGCCTTTACTACTTCGAGCGCGCGCAGCGCGGCTTCGCGGACGTGATCTGAGATGACAGCGCCTGCGATCGAGGTGGAGGGGGTCAGCAAGCGCTACCGGCTGGGCCGTGGCTACGGGGATCAGAGCCAACTCTCCCACCGCCTCGATGCGCTCATTCGCGCACCCTTCCGGCGCCTCGGCCTTGCCGGGTCGCCGGTTCCGGAGGGCAATCAGGAGTTCTGGGCGTTACGCGACGTTTCGCTGCAGGTGCAACCTGGAGAGGTCTTCGGCCTGATCGGCGCCAACGGTGCGGGCAAGAGCACTCTGCTGAAGTTGCTCTCACGGATCACGCTGCCGACCGACGGTCGGATCACCATGCGCGGGGCGGCTGGCAGCCTGCTGGAGGTCGGCACGGGGTTCCACCCCGAATTGAGTGGGCGCGAGAACGTAATGCTCAACGGGGCGATCCTGGGCATGAGGCGTAAGGAGATCCTTGCCCGCTACGACGAGATCGTCGAGTTCGCCGGTGTTGAGCAGTTCATCGAGACCCCCGTGAAGCGCTACTCGAGCGGTATGCTCGTCCGCTTGGGCTTCGCCGTCGCCGCTCACCTGAATCCGGAGATCTTGATCGTGGATGAGGTCCTGGCCGTGGGTGACGCTGAGTTCCAGAGGAAGTGCATCGGCAAAATGGAGTCCGCAGCAGGGGATGGGCGCACGATTGTCTTCGTCTCGCACAACATGAGCTCGGTGCGGTCGCTCTGCGACCGGGTCGCGTTGATCGAGAAGGGCCGGCTGACCGAACAGGGCCGGGCAGATCAGGTGATCGCCGACTACCTCGACCGGGTGCAGCCGATTCAGCATGGTGGGATCTCCACGATCGGCCCAGAGGCGATCAGGGTGGGAAGCGGCGAGGCGAAGGTCACCCGGGTCTCCTTGCTCAACGATGAGGGCGAGCCGATCGAGGAGGTGCTGTTCGGGCAGCCGTTTACGGTGGCGATCGAGTTCGAGGTCGCCAAGAAGCTTCCGTCAGCCGTCTTCACGATTGGTGTTTCCGAGCCCGGCGGGGCGAGGATCCTGACCGCGAACAGCACGGATCGCGGCGGTGACGTTCGGCAGCCCGGCCCCGGGATGCTGGAGGTGCGCGCCCGCTTTGAGGTGACGATGCTCCCGGGGGAGTTCGTCGTCGATGTCGGGGTGGTCACCGGAACGGGGCAGATCATCGACTCTCTTGAGAGGGTGATCAGCTTCACCTCACGGAACCTGGCTCCCGCGGGGGATGATCACTACCCGTGGGAGCCCGTGGTGGGGACGATACGGCCGGACACTGATTGGGAGGTCCGAGAGGCGGCCTCGTCATCGATTCGCGTCAGCCCTGCGTGAGCGCGACGCGGGAATCGAGGCACGCGCGCGCGGCAGCGGCGCGCGCGCTCAGGATCCCAATCGCCAAGCCCTCGTTCAGCGGCGCCGAGTTGGAGGCGCCGCGGGCACCGTTGGCATCGGGTTGGGTGGCCCAGGAGCCCAAGGCCGCGGAGTTCGAGGAGCGCCTCCGCGGGTACATTGGCGTTCCGCCCCGAGCAGCCGAGCCCAGACAACCTCGATCACCTCTCCGAGATGAGAGACCGTGTGATGGCGGCGATGGAGCGAGAGAGCATCGCCACGAGGCAGGGAACGCATGCTGCGGCGCTGACCGGCGTCCATGCCGGCAAGTACGGCCTCACCTGCAAGGACTTCCGGACGCCGCCATCGCCGAGAAGTTGAGCCTCGCGCTTGCCCTCTATCCGGACGTGACCGACGACGAGCAGGAACTGGTCGTGGACGAGCTCCGCCGGGCATTCGAAGGGATCTAGCCGTGTGCGGGATCGCGGGAGTCTTCGACCGCTCGGGCGGGCCCGTCCCGATCGAGCTGATGCGTCGGATGAGCGATGTGATCACCCACCGGGGCCCCGACGGCGAGGGGCAGTACGCGGACGGCCCGGTCGGCCTCGCCAATCGCCGGCTGGCGATCATCGACCCTCATGCCCAGGGCGACATGCCGATGACCTCGGCCTCGGGCGATCAGGTGATCACTTACAACGGCGAGGTCTACAACTTCCGCGAGCTGCGGGCCGAGCTCGAGCAGCTCGGTCACGGCTTCCGCACCCACACCGACACCGAGGTTGTGCTCGCCGCCTATGCCGAGTGGGGGCCGGCCTGCGTCGAGCGCTTCAACGGCATGTTCGCGTTCGCGCTCTGGGACCGGCACAGGCGCGAGCTCTTCCTGGCGCGCGACCGCTACGGGATCAAGCCGCTCTACTACGTCGACCTGGGCAGACAGCTCGTGTTCGGCTCGGAGATCAAGTCGCTGCTCGAGCATCCCGGATTCGCCACGCGAGTGAGCAAGCCGCACCTGCTCGAGTACTTCACCTTCCAGAACATCTTCACCGACGGCACCCTGTTCGAAGGTGTGAAGATGCTGCCCGCCGGGCATCGCATGACCCTGTCCGCCGAGGCGCCCGAGGCGAGGCCGCAGCGCTACTGGGACTTCGACTTCGTCGAGGCGGAGGAGATGGGTTCCGACGAGGAGCTGCTAGAGGAGCTTGATCGCCTGCTCCGCCAAGCGGTCGAGCGCCAACTCGTCTCCGACGTCCCGGTCGGAGCGCACCTGAGCGGCGGCATGGACTCCGGCACGATCACGGCTTTGGCCAGCCGCTCGCTTCCCTTCATGAACACCTTCACCGTCGGGTTCGACATGACCTCCCGAATGGGCCTCGAGCCGGGCGACGACGAGCGCCAGAAGGCCGAGGCGATGTCTTACCTCTTCAAGACCGAGCACTACGAGGCGGTGCTGAAGGCGGGCGACATGGAGCGCTGTATGCCGGCGCTGATCTGGCACCTGGAGGACCTGCGGGTGGGGCAGAGCTATCCCAACTACTACGTCGCCCGCCTCGCCAGCAAGTTCGTCAAGGTGGTGCTCGCCGGCTCAGGTGGCGACGAGCTCTTCGCCGGATACCCGTGGCGCTACTACCGGGCCGTGGTCAACTACGACTTCGACCACTACATCGACAAGTACTACCGCTTCTGGGACCGACTGGTCCCGAACAGCGTCCTCTCCAGCTTCTTCGCCCCCGATGTCTGGAGCGAGGTCAAGGACCTGCGTACCGTGGACCTGTTCCGGGGGGCGCTGCCGGACTCGACCGCGCCGCGGAGCCCAGAGGAGTACGTCAACCACTCCCTGTACCTCGAGGCCAAGACCTTCCTCCACGGCTTGTTCGTGGTCGAGGACAAGCTCAGCATGGCCCACAGCCTCGAGAATCGCGTGCCTTTCCTCGACAACGACCTGGTCGAGTTCGCACAGCGTCTGGCGGTCAGGCACAAGCTGCGCGATCTGGAGAAGGTCGTGAAGCTGAACGAGAACGAGCCAGGCGACAAGACGCAGCGGTACTTCGAGAAGACCCGCGACGGAAAGCTGATCCTGCGGCGGGTGATGAGCCGCTACGTGCCGGAAACGATCACCGAGGGAGTGAAGCAGGGCTTCTCCGGCCCCGACTCGAGCTGGTTTAGGGGCGACAGCATCGACTACGTGCGTCGGGAGTTGCTCTCCTCCGATGCCGCCATCTACGAGTTCCTCAACCCGGACGGGGTGCGGCCCCTCGTTGAGGAGCACCTGGAGGGGCGCGAGAACCGGCGCTTATTGCTCTGGTCCTTACTCAGCTTCGAGCACTGGTGCCGGATCTTTCTAAGAGGGGCAACGCCGTGATTCTTGTCGATGTCCTCGGTCCCGCCGAGGAGGAGCCCGATTCCACTTCTTGCGCCGGAGTCCCGGCGGCCTGGTCTACCAGGCGATCGCCCAACAGGAGTCTGCCGGGCTGCGAGCCCGAGTACCCTGTAGCCCGGGAAGGCGGAGGGATTCGCTGGATGCGGCAGATCGTGGGGGCGGCCGTCACGGAGGGCAAATGCCGCCTCTGCAACTTCCTTCTCTACCTCGGGAGCCACGGCCCGCGTGCCCGCGACCCGCAAGGAGACGGAAAGCGCCCTGCTCGATGCCTGGGACGATCGGACCCGCTTCGCGAACTAACGATCGCCGCTCGTCACGACCACCCCGGGGACGCATTATGAAGGTGCTGGTGACCGGTGCGACGGGCTTGATCGGACGGCATCTCCTCGCAAGGCTGGCGGGGAGAGAGGAGCTAGTCGCAATGACGCGCCGTGAGGTGGCCCGCGATGACGGTGAGGTGCGCTGGGTGCAACAGGATCTGACTCAACCCCTCGACGAGGCGTCGCTCCCCAGCTCGATCGACGCGATCGTTCACCTGGCGCAGTCAGAGAGCTACAGGGACTTCCCCGAGGGCGCTGACGATCTGTTCGAGGTCAACGTGCACAGCACGCAGCGCCTCCTCGGCTACGCGAGGCGGGCGGGCGCGCACCGCTTTGTGCTCGCTTCGACCGGGGGTGTGTACAGCCCCGGTCCCGTGCCGGTCTCGGAGGATGCCTCCCTTACCACGCCCGGCCCTTACTTCCGCTCGAAGCGGATGGCGGAACTGCTGGTCGAGGACTACTCGGAGTTGCTGAACTGGGCGGTCTTGCGCTTCTTCTTCGTCTACGGTCCCGGGCCCGGGCAAACTCTTATCCCAAGGTTGAGCGAACAGATCCTTGCCGGGAAGGAGATAGTGATCGCTGGTAACCCGGGGATGCGCATGAATCCGATCGCCGCCCAGGACGCAGCCGCTGCGATTGAGGGCGCCTTGCGAGCCGATGGCTCTTTCGTGGCGAATGTCGCAGGGAGCGAAGCCCTCACCATCACCGATTTGGTTCAGCGGCTGGGGGCCGCCCTCGAGACCAAGCCGCGGCTCCGCCACACCGATGCCGAACTGGCCGGTGACATGGTCGCCGACACTTCTCGGATGCGGGAGCTGCTTGGCGTCACCCCTTCGATCGGGCTGAGCGAGGGACTGAGCATAACGGCGCGCTCGGTCGCGCATGGCTAGCTCAAGCTATTCGATGAATTGAGTTCCCTCCCGGTCGGTGACGACCTTCCTCGAGCGAGCTTGGATGCACGCCGTAGCATCGAAGTTCCCGAGCGGGCCTGGCGCCAGAGCGGGCTCCTCAGCTTCGGTGACGACCTCCGGATTCCCGTCGGTCAAGATCTCCATACTCAATTCACGTGAGCGCGATTGTTCTCGTCTCGGCTTGCGCAGTAGACGGGGGATCGATGTTCGGACAGCCTCAATCCGGGCGGTTGGGAGGCGTGGCTGCGCCGCCAGGGTCGCCCCCCGCGGGCGATAGACCAGGCCGAACTTCTCCCAAGTGCGCGTAGAGGCGCCGCTTATCCTCTGGGCCGGCGTGCCAGCACGCTGATCCCGCTCTCGGCGACATTGAGGCGCTCGACCACAAGCCCTGCAGAATCACACCAAGCGCCGACTTCGGCGGGGGTGTGGCGCGATGCAAACGGTGGGTGGTACCAATCGAAGTTGACCAGGTCATTTAGGTTGTCGGAGAAGTCCGCGCTCCAAAAGCACTTCAGGAAGTGCCAGTAGACCAGGCGTTGGACGTCGTGCTCACCCGGTTCGATGCCCAAGAGCGGAACCCCCTTCTTGAGCTTGACCGTGGCGTCCAAGCGCGAAAGTTGCCGCCCCAGTTCCGTCATCTGCTCACTGAACTCCATGCATTCCTGCACTGACATACTCGTCGTCAACTTTCGGATCTCGGTGTCGGCGAGTTCCCGGAGCATCGACTTGACCGAGTACACGTAGACGGCCAGATGTCCTCCGGGGCGGAGTCGGCGGGCGAGCTCCGAGAACGCCCGGGGCGCGTCAGGCGTGTGGTGGATCACCTGGTCGGAGGAGATGAAGTCGAAGCTCTCGGCTGGGAAGGGCAGCTTGAGGATGTCACCCTGGAGGTAGGTCAGATTTGGGGGGCCATTCGGCCCGCCAAAGTAGCGTTGCGCTGAAAAGATACCCTCGCTCAGGTCGAGGCCGATTACTTCGGCGTCGGAGAGCCTGGCGAAGCGGGCTGAGTCCCCGCCGAGGCCCGTCCCCGCCTCTAGGATTCGCTCCTTGTCGGAGAGGAAGTTGGCCAGGCCCTGCTCGTCTCCGAACCCATAGCGTTCGACGTACCAGCGGTACTGCTGCGCGAAACGCTGCTCGAGTTCGGCATCGCTCACCTGCTTCCACTTGGCCGAGAAGGACTCGAAGGTGCCGTCTTGCCCGGAGCTAGCTCGATCGGGGACGAGTCTCGGGATCCCTTCGCTGATCTCGAATGAGTGCCCGTCCTCGCACGTGAGTGTGCCGGACTCGATGTCGGACGGGTTGTCAGGTCTCGACAACGCCAGGGAGCCGAGATCGTGCGGGCAGGCTATTAGCTCGAGAACGTTGGGCTTCAAGGTCGAGAAACTCTGGGAAGCGGCTGCGTGAAGCGCGGCAGTCTAGAGCTATTGGTCGCCTGTTAGAGCGAGGGGCCGATTGCGCCGCTGAGCGGCCTCAGCGGCTCGAACTGCTTCATGAACTCTGGCGAGAGGGGTTGGGCCAGACCGAGCCGAACAATACTTGGCGGTCTCCAGTGAGGATGTGTCCGTTGTACTCGGCCCCCATCCCTCCCAACTTCTCCCAAAAGCCCGGTCCACCGTTCACCCTCCCCTGGACCTGGTCTTCGCACTTCCCGAGTGCCGGACGGTCGAAGCGAATCGTCTCGTAGCGCTCGATGTCGGTTCGAAATCAACCCATCGAAGCGTACCTTCCTTCTCGCATCGTGTCCGATCCCGTGATGCTCAGTCCCAAGGTCCGACGTGCTGCCCGCTGAGCGTGCCGACGGCATGGCCGATCTTCCGCACCAGGCTCAAGCGTAGGGACCCCCAGCCAGTAGCCTGCGGGCCGGCGGGTAGCGTTCGCGAAGCTGCTGAGATTGTGGGGAGGCAAGTGAAGCACTGGATCGGCAAGCGAGTCCTACATGTCTGGCGCTGGTACCTCGAAACGTTTCTCTTCCAGGCTGGCTCTTTGGGCGCTCTGTTGCTTCTGCCACCCGTCGCGCTGCTGGCGCGGGGGCAGACGATCCTGTCGCGCGTGTGCCGGCGGCGGCCGCGCTTGATCTGGGGGCCAGTTCCGATCATGAGCCTCAAGTACTGGTCAGGAGCGCTGCGCGAGCGCGGCTACAAGAGCGTCACGTGCGTGTACAACTTGTCGGCCGCCGGTACCCGCCACGACTTCGACATCTGCCGTCCGGCGTTCCTGGGCTCGCTTCGCTTGGCGTTGGCGTTCGGTGACTATCTCGTGTTCGCCCGGACGCTGCTCAAAGCCGACGTGTTCATCAGTTTCCTCGAGGGCAGCTTCCTGCACCGCACCCGCCTTCAGCGCCTCGAAGGCCCCCTGCTGCGACTCGCCGGCAAGAAGCTCGTGGTCTCGCCCTACGGCAGCGACGTCACAGTCCCCGGCCACCTCGGCGCCTTGGAGGAGCAGATGCTCGCCGAGTACCCGGTCTTCCTCGAGATCGGTGACCAGATCCGCGAGCGGGTCGACTACTACTGTCGCTGGGCTGATTTGGTGATCGGCAACTGGCATCAGCTCGGCTACCTGCCCCGTACCGACGTGCTCTGGCCGACGATGCTCGCGATCGACACCGAGCAGTGGCCCGAGGTACCCCCCGGCGGCGGCGACGGGCACGATGGGCCCGTGACCGTGGTCCACGCCCCCAACCACCGGTTGATCAAGGGCACCGAGGGCCTGATCGAGGCAGTCGAGGAGCTGCGCGCCGAGGGCCTCGACGTCCACCTCGATCTGCTCGAGCGCCGCCCCAACGAGGAAGTGCGCCAGGCGATCCTGAGGGCCGACATCGTCGCCGACCAGTTCGTCACCGGCTATGCGATGTTCGCGATCGAGGGGATGAGCGCCGGCAAGCCGGTGCTCTCGGCGCTGAGCTGGCTCCCGGCCGACTACATGCAAACCGAGGCGATGCGCGCCTCCCCGGTGGTCAACGCCGATCTCACCAATCTCAAGCAAGTGCTGCGGGAGCTGGTCGAGAACCCCGCCGAGCGGCGCAGGGTCGGCCGGGCCGGGCGCGAGTTCGTGCTCGACTACCACTCCTTTGACGCGGTTGGCCGCGGCTGGGAGCTGATCCTCGATCACCTCTGGCGTGGGGCGCCGTTGCCGGCGGAGCTGCCGCCTGCGCCGGAGGGTGACCTGGCCCCGGGAGCGCCGGCTTCCGAGATAGCGCTGTCGGGTTGACGGTGTCGTCGATACCCGCAGAGCAGGCGGAGACGCCGGCGGACCCCCTCTCGGTTCGCGTCAGAAGAAGACTTCGCGGGATGCTGACCCTGGCGCTTGTGATCGCCGCTGCCTCAGTCAGCATCCCGCTGCTGTTCCTGGTCGCGGCCGTTGCACGGGTTCAGACCACCTTCCGCAAGCTCCGCCGCGCCTCGCCGCGGGTCGTGATGGGCCCGACCGCGTTGATCAGCCTCAAGTACTGGTCGAAGACACTGCAACAGCGAGGCTGTGAGAGCTTGACGCGGGTTCCCAGCGCTTCCAGTGTGAACAGCGCCGACGACTTCGACGTCGTCAGGAACACGCTGCTCGGATCGGTGCGCTTGTACGTGCTCGTCGGGTACTTCCTCTCGATGGCCTGGGCTCTGCTCAGGGCCGACGTGCTCGTGGCCTTTCTCGATGGAAGCTTCCTGCGCTGGACCATGTTCTGGCGCCTCGAAGGCCCCCTGCTGCGACTCGCCGGCAAGAAGCTCGTGGTCTCGCCCTACGGCAGCGACGTCGCAGTCCCCGGCCACCTCGGCGCCTTGGAGGAGCAGATGCTCGCCGAGTACCCGGTCTTCCTCGAGATCGGTGACCAGATCCGCGAGCGGGTCGACTACTACTGTCGCTGGGCTGATTTGGTGATCGGCAACTGGCATCAGCTCGGCTACCTGCCCCGTACCGACGTGCTCTGGCCGACGATGCTCGCGATCGACACCGAGCAGTGGCCCGAGGTACCCCCCGGCGGCGGCGACGGGCACGATGGGCCCGTGACCGTGGTCCACGCCCCCAACCACCGGTTGATCAAGGGCACCGAGGGCCTGATCGAGGCAGTCGAGGAGCTGCGCGCCGAGGGCCTCGACGTCCACCTCGATCTGCTCGAGCGCCGCCCCAACGAGGAAGTGCGCCAGGCGATCCTGAGGGCCGACATCGTCGCCGACCAGTTCGTCACCGGCTATGCGATGTTCGCGATCGAGGGGATGAGCGCCGGCAAGCCGGTGCTCTCGGCGCTGAGCTGGCTCCCGGCCGACTACATGCAAACCGAGGCGATGCGCGCCTCCCCGGTGGTCAACGCCGATCTCACCAATCTCAAGCAAGTGCTGCGGGAGCTGGTCGAGAACCCCGCCGAGCGGCGCAGGGTCGGCCGGGCCGGGCGCGAGTTCGTGCTCGACTACCACTCCTTTGACGCGGTTGGCCGCGGCTGGGAGCTGATCCTCGATCACCTCTGGCGTGGGGCGCCGTTGCCGGCGGAGCTGCCGCCTGCTCGCACGGGAGCTTCGTGATCGTTGACTAGGCCGTTGCCGAATGCAGATCCGAGAAGCGGTCGACGGCGTCGCTAAGTGTGAAGCTCTCGAGCCGGTTTGTCTCCATGAGCTCGATCAGGTCAAGATAGAAGTCGCCCGCCCCGTAGGCTTCGGAGCGAATCCGCTCCAGCGGGGTCCCTGAGATGAATTCGTCCCGCCCTGCCAGGTATGTGTCCGGCGAGCCCGAGTTGAGCAGAAGGTGGATCGGGTGGAAGGCGAAGACATAGATCCCGTCGCCGCTGCCGGCCGTCTCGAGCAGCTCGCGGCTGAACGGCTTGTGCGAACTGTCAGGCCAGTGGCGCGCGAAGGAGATGTCGAGCGTGTCCATGTAGAAGATGGGAAGGTGCCACAGGCCCCAGGCCTCTCGGTGAGGCACGACATCGGGTCGGCCGAATTGGTCGTGGGCGCTGATGTAGGTGTAGCCGCGCTGGGCGAGCTCCAAGGCGAGCCCGTGGCTCCAGATGCAACCGTGGGCTCGAAAGCCCTTGGCGTTGGGGAACGTTTCCCTCGCCGTGTCTAGCGGAGTGTTCCACGCGGTCCCCTGTAGCTCGCAGTGTGCGCCCAGCTCGTGATGGTCCGGCATGGCGGGGTAACGGTGCGTGCAGAAGAAGGTTCCGGCGCCGGGCACCGGGAAGCTCGCAAGGAACTCCCGCATTCGCTCGTCGTCGATGTGGTCGGTGTCGAAGCTGAGGCAGATCATCTGTTTCGCAGGATGGTTCCGGACGACGTGAGAGCGTAGTCCTTCAAGGGACCGCAGTGCCGGTCGATCGCCGCCATAAGCCCTCGGCGGGGATGTTCCTATGCTGATTCCCGTGACTTTGCCGGAGCCGGAGATGACGATGCGACCGGTCGCCCTCGGCGAGCTGGGGGGGATGGCGGACTTGGCGCTGAGGGGGCCCGATCGCGAGATCGCCACCCTTGGGGCCTTGAATACCCGCTCGGTCAGCACCAGCCGGATGCTGACCTACATCAGTGACCCCGGGCTGATCGGACGGATGGACGAGCTCGGGATCGCGGCCTGTGTGGTGCACGAGTCCCTGGCCGAGACCCTTGACGGGCGATCGCTGCTGGTCGCTCGCGGCGACCCGGTCGAGGCGTTCTACGGTCTGCTGATTGAGACGGCGAACGCTGGGTTGTGGCAGCAGCTCGAAGCCGGACGGGGTGAGAACGTGTCGGTCGCGCCGACCGCGGTCGTCCACGAACACGTCCAACTCGGAGACGACTGCGTGCTCATGGACCACGTCGTGGTTCTGCCCAACACTCGCATCGGTGACAGGGTGACGATCAAGCCGAACACCACGATCGGCGGCGATGGCTTTCAGGTGACGACAATTGACGCCCGCCCCGTGATGGTTCCCCACTGCGGCGGGGTCTGGCTCGGGGACGATGTCCAGGTCGGCTCGCAAACCTGCATCGACCGGGGCATGTTCGGCGAGTTCACCGTTGTGGGGGACGGGACGAAGATCGACAACTTGATCCACATCGCCCACTCCGTCCACCTCGGTCCGGGCGGAGTAGTCGCCGCCTCTAGCGAGATGGGAAACATCACAGCCGGGGAGGGCTTCTGGCTGGCGCCTCAGTGCGCCGTGCTTCAGGACGCGCACATCGGCCACCATGCCTACATCGGCCTTGGCTCCGTAGTCGTCAAAGAGATCCAGCCGCACGCGCTCGCCTACGGTGTTCCCGCGCGCCAGCATGGCTGGGTATGTTCATGTCGCGAGCAGCTCGAGTTCGAGCACGAGCGGGCGAGATGCAGCCGTTGCGGGCGAAGCTGGGAACAGGTTGATTCCGGCGGTATCGCCGAGGCGGGAGCAGCTTAGTGCAGCCGATGACTGACCACCCGCCCGCAGCAGCGGGGAAGCACCCCGCGTCGCCACGAGGCCAATCCCAAGTTCAGGCGTCGGCTCGCCAGGTCGCATATGAAGCCGCGGATCCCGCGGAGCCGCCCGGGCCCGGGAACGGGGCCCGAGGCCGGGTCCTCTTCGCGGGGCAGGCCTACTACAACACGTGGTACCTCTCACGCGAGTTGCGCAAGCTCGGCTGGAAGGCCGACGTATTGAACTGGGACACCGAGCCCGCGCATCAGATCCACTACCACGGCGAGGACTTCATCCTCGACTCCTCGCGCAAGCGAGCGCTTCCCGCGCATCTTCTCTTCTATCTCCGAGCGCTCTCCGGCTACGACATCTTCCACTTCTCGTCCATGAACGGGATGCGTTTCAGCCACCTGCTGCACGAGGGCTTCAAGCGCACGCTCGGCTACGGGGCGGAGATTCGGCTGCTGAAGCGGCTCGGCAAGGTGGTCACCTACTCCGGCAACGGCTGCCTCGACGGGGTCGCGAAGAGCTCCTACGCCGCCTGGGGAGATCGCCCGATCTGCGCCGACTGCTCCTGGCGCGACCGCCCGGACGTCTGCAGCGACGAGGGCAACCTCGCTTGGGGCAAGTTCCGCAACGGGATGGCCGACTTCCAGGTGCTGATGGGAGGCAACCGCGTCGACTACAACGAGGACCCGCGCTGCCACGAGGTTCCTGAGTTCTTCTGCCTCGACTCCGACTTCTGGCGACCAGGGCTCGAGATCCCGGAGGAGTTCCGCCTCCCGATCTCCGAGGAGACGGTGAAGATCTACCACGGGGTCGGCAACTTCGACCTGCGCAGCGACCCGCAGACGATGCGCAACTTCAAGTCGACGCACATCTATGTGCCGTTGATCGAGCAGCTCAAGCAGGAGGGCCACGACATCGAGCTCGTCTTCTGCAAGGACCTGCACAACCGTGACGTGCGCTTCTACCAGGCGCAGTCGGATATCGTCTGCGACATGCTCACTGCCGGCTACTACGGGGCCAACGTGCGCGAGGCGCTGATGCTCGGCAAGCCCGTGATCTGCTACATGCGCGACGAGTGGATCGACCGCATGCGAGACGAGATCCCCGATTACGTTGACGAGCTGCCGATCGTCAGCGCCACCCCCGAGACCGTGCACGACGTGCTCGTCGACCTGATCGAGCACCCAGAGAAGCGCGCCGAGATCGGCCGCCGCAGCCGCGAGTTCGCGCTCCGCTGGCACTCCTCGACGGTCGCGGCGCAGCGCTTCGACCAGATCTTCCGCGGTCTGCTGGCGGGACGTCCGGGGACCTCCAGCTTCCGCTGACGTTGGCCGACCTCAACGAGTTCACACCAACATGCCGGCCTGAGGCGCAGTTCGTCTCGGGGGGGATGATCGATGTCCCGAGCGAGCGTCGGGCTTTGAACGGCGTCCTCGTCCTCTACTTCGACGCGGGCATCCCTTGGGCGGCAAACCAACTCCAGCACGCGCGCAGCTTCGGGCGGCACTCGCGTTTCCGCACCTGGACTGTCAACACTCTCTACGACTTCCCCCGGCAGCTCGCCGCCTTCGACTTCGCGGCGATCATCCTCCACTACTCGTTGTTCGGCGCGGTCCCGGGGCCCTTGAGCCCGCTCCTGGGCACCCCGCGGTACCTGTTGAACGACGGCCACATCGCTCTCCTGCGAGCCGCGAGCGGGCGCAAGATCGCGATCTTCCAGGACGAGCAGACCCATTGCCGAGCCCGGTTTCGGTTTTGCGACGAGTTCGGAATCGATTGCGCCTACACGTGCTTCGAGCCCGACGAATACGACTCCACCTGGCGACGCTACTCGAGGGTCCCCACCATCCGCACCACCCTCCCCGGCTACGTCGACGAAGCGCTCACACACGTCGCCGATCATTTCGCGCTGCCCGACGACCAGCGCAGCGTCGACGTGGGCTATCGGGCGCGGCCGATCCCCTTGTTCGCGGAACCCCGCCAAGACAAAGTCGAAGTCGGGCGGCGGTTTCGCGAGTTCGCGGCCGGCAGTGATCTGGTGCTGGACATAGGTCTGCGCGAGGAAGACCGGCTCTACGGCGACGACTGGTTTCGCTTCCTGGGCGACAGCCGGACGACGCTTGGAGCCGAGTCGGGCGTGTCCGTGGTCGACTGCGAGGACGAGGTGCGCAATGACTGCGAGCGCATTCTGGCCAAGCAGGGCGAAGTGACCCTCGAGAACCTGGCGCAGGGTCCGTTGGCGCGCTGGGACGATGCGATTCGCTACCGCACGATCAGCCCCCGACACTTCGAGGCAGCTGCGCTCGGCTCCTGTCAGGTGCTCTTAGAGGGCTCCTACTCCGGGGCGATGCGGCCGATGGAGCACTACATTCCGTTGCGCAGGGACTTCTCGAACTTCGATCAGGTGGTGAGTCGGATCCGCGACGCGGGGTTGCGCCGCGGGTTGGCCGGCAACGCACGCCGCGACCTGATCGACTCGGGCGAGTACCGTCTCGAGTCCTTCGTCGCCGGGGTCGACCGCGACCTAATCGACGCTGGCCTCGACCCCGAGATCGATCCCAGGCTTGCACGGGCAGTGCGACGGGCATGGGCGCGGGGCACACACCAGAGCATCCTTCGCTATCGACTCAAGCGCAGGAGGGCCGCGACTTCCGCCTGGCTGCGGCGGCTCCGAGTTCGTGTCGGGAGGTTGCTTCGTCGCTGATGGAGCTAGGCGGTCGGCCGCGCCGCCTGGTGCTCGCTGCGCCACTCGACGACCGAGCGCAGGCCGTCCTCGTAGGGAATCTCCGCCTCGAAGCCGGTCAGATCTGTAGCTAGCTCGGTGCTGCCGACGCGGTGGGTGACGAACATCTGCTCCTGCGGCAGGTACTCGGGCTCGACCTCTGAGCCGGTGATCTCGAGCAGCGAGTCCACGAGCTCCTTGATCGTGGTCTTGATGCCGGTGCCGACGTTGAGGTTGACGTCTGATGCCTCGCTCTTCAGCGCCATGATGTTGGCGCGGGCGACGTCGCCGACGTGGACGAAGTCGTATGCCTGTGAGCCGTCGCCGAAGATCTGGGGCGGCTCGCCTGCCTCGATCTTGTCGAGCACCTTCATGATCACGCTGACATAGGTGCCCTTGTAGTCCATGCGGGGGCCGTAGACGTTCATATAACGAAGCCCGACGTAGTCAAGCCCGTGCTGCTGATGGAACGCGCGGAAAAGCTGCTCACCGGCGATCTTTGTCGCGCCGTACGTCGTGCGGTTGTTGAACGGGTGGTCCTCCGTCATCGGTGTCATGAGCGCGTCGCCGTAGACGGAGGCCGAAGACGAATAGACGACCTTCTTGACGCCGGCGGCCTGCGCGGCCTCGATCACATTGAAGGTGCCGACGATGTTGACGTCGATCGCTGAGCGAGGCTCGTTGACGCACTCCCCGAGCCACAGAGCGGCTAGGTGGAATACGTAGTCCGTTCCCTCCATCAGCGATCGGAGCAGATCGAGGTCGAGGATCGAGCCTTTGACAAGCTCGACGCGGTCGTCGTCGGTCGCCGACGCGAGGCTCTCAACCTTGCCACGGACGAGGTTGTCGAGCACGACGACTTCCTTGACGGGCTCGTCAAGCAGCTGGTCGACGATGTGGGAGCCGATGAAGCCCGCGCCACCGATGACGACTATCCGGGAGTTCTCCAGTTTCATTTCCTGAGCCCTTAGTTCGAGGATTGAGCCGCGACGACTGATGCCCACCGCGCGAATCGATGAAGGCTAGTGGTTCGCTTCCCGCTACCCTCCCGGATCGCCCGCGGAGCCGCCCCACCGACGACTACAGGCTCGCGGCCTCAATCAGAAAGGATCGTGAAAGATGAAGGTCTTGGTCACCGGCGGCGCCGGCTTCCTGGGTTCGCACTTGACCGACAGGCTGCTGGCAGAGGGCAACGAGGTCCTGGTGCTCGATAACTTCGAGACGGGCCGCCTCGAGAACCTCGCGCCCCACGAGAACCTGACCCTCGCCGAGGGGACGATCGCCGACCGCGCGCAGGTCGACGACGCGTTTCAGAAGCTCGATCCCGACGTTGTTGCCCACGCCGCTTGCTCATATAAGGACGGCGACGCCTGGGAGCACGACGTTGAAACCAACGTGCTAGGAACCGTCAACGTGATCCGGGGGGCGAAGGCTGCGGACGTCGGCCGTTTCGTCTACTTCCAGACTGGCCTGGCCTACGGCATCAACCCGCGCGAGCAGCCGGTCTCCCTCGACCATCCACAGCCCGGAGAGTCGAGCTACGCCATCACCAAGACGGCGGGCGAGGCCTTCGTCGCGATGTCGGGCATGGACTGGGTCTCGTTCCGGCTCGCGAACATCTACGGCCCGCGCAACATCAGCGGCCCGCCCCCCACGTTCTACAAGCGCCTCAGCGAGGGCGATCCAGTCTTCGTTGTCGACTCGCGACGCGACTACACATACGTCGACGAGTTGATCGACCTGCTGATGATGGCTATCGAGGGGAGGGGGAGTGGCCCTTACAACGTCGGCTCCGGTAAGGACCGCCCGATCAAGGACCTCTTCGACTTGATCGTGGACGCAATGGGCTTTGAGCTAGCGGAGGAGGTCGAGGTGCGACCGCGCCCCGACGACGACGCGCCGACGTTGCTGCTCGACCCGACTCGGACCGAGCAGCACTTCGGCTGGAAGCAGCAGATTCAGCTGGAGGAGGGGATCCCGAAGACGATCGAGTGGTACCGCGAGCACGGCGTTGGTGAGACGTACACGCATCTCAAGGCCGACGAGCTGAAGGTAAGGTAGGTGTCCGAGCTGTACGGAAGCAGAGTCCTCGTGGTGGGCGGAGCCGGCTTCGTGGGCTCCAACCTCGTGGCGGCGCTGCTCGACGGGGGCGTCGGCAGGGTGGTCGTCGTGGACAATCTGCTCTCCGCCGAGCGGGAGAATCTTCCAGCTGACGAACGCGTCACCTTCGTCGAGGGCTCGATCACCGACGACCGGATCCTCCGCGAGCTTCCCGCTGACGTCGATTTCGTCTGGCACCTCGCGACGTTTCACGGCAACCAAAGCTCGATTGAGTTCCCTCTCGCCGACCATGAGAACAACACCCTCGCCACGCTCAAGCTCTATGAGCGGCTCAAGGACTTCGACGGGATTCAGAAGCTCGTGTACTCGTCCTCGGGCGGGACGGTGGCGCCGAAGACCTTTGAAGACGCGACCGCCACGACCGAGGATGCGCCGGTCTCGCTCTATCTCGACAGCCCGTACCAGATCTCCAAGATCGTGGGCGAGTTCTACTCGAACTATTATCATCGCCGCCACGGACTTCCGGTGGTCAAGGTCCGCTTCCAGAACGTATACGGCCCTCGCGAGGTCCTTGGCGCCGGGCGCTGGCGTGGGTCCAACACCGTTTGGCGAAACGTCACCCCGACCTTCGTCTACAAGGCTCTGAAGGGCGAGGCGCTGTCCGTGGACAACGGAGGAGTCGCCACCCGCGACTTCATCTTTGTCGAGGATCTGGTGCGCGGACTGACAGCAGCCGCGCTGCGTGGCGGCCCGGGCGAGGTCTACAACCTGGCCAGCGGCACGGAAACCACGATCCTCGAGCACGCCCGCACGATCAACGAGCTCGCCGGCAACACGACGGCGATCGAACTCGCCCCGGCCCGCGGCTGGGACCGCTCGGGGAAGCGGTTCGGCGATCCCTCGAAGGCCCGGCACGATCTCGGCTTCGCGGCCGAGACCCCGCTACGTACGGGTTTGGAGGCGACCGTGGCATGGACTCGGGAGAACCTCGGCTGGATCGAAGGCTGCATCGACCGTCACAGCGACCAACTGGCCCGCGCCAAGGCCGGCGCGAGTCAGGCTGCCTAGCGGGTACCCCAGCCCGCCCGATGAAGGCCTTGATCACAGGCGGCGCCGGCTTCATCGGCTCGCACCTCACCGACGCGTTGCTCGAGCGGGGATGGTCGGTGATCTCGGTCGACGACTTCAGCAAGGGAAGGCGTGCGAACATCGAGCACAACATTGGCCGCAAGGAGTACGAGTTCGTCGAGCGGGACTGCCGCGACCTCAATCGAATGCTCGAAGTCAGCGCGGGGGTCGATGCGGTGGTGAATCTCGCGGCGACCAAGATCCCGCGCTACGGCAGCGCGTTGGGCAACCTAACCGTGAACCTCCAGGCCAACCGCACCGCGCTCGAGGTTGCCCGTCGGAGCGAGGCGAAGTTCGTGCTCGCCTCGACCTCGGATGTCTACGGCAAGAGCCCCGACCTCCCCTTTCGCGAGGAAGGGGACTCGCTGATCGGCCCCAGTACCACCCCCCGATGGGCGTATGGCGTTACGAAACTGTGCGACGAGCATATGGCCTTCGCTTATCAGGACGAGCATCAGCTGCCCGTTTCGGTTCTTCGCTACTTCGGAAGCTACGGTGAGCGGCAGTACCTGAACTGGTGGGGGGGGCCGCAGGGAGTCTTCCTTGATGCCATCTCGAAGGGGGAGCCCATCGAGGTCCATGGCGACGGTACGCAGACGCGCTGCTTCACCTATGTCGACGACATGGTCGAAGCGACTGCGCGGGCGATCGAGCGCACAGAGGCGAACGGGCAGATCATCAATGTCGGCACTGACCGCGAGATCAGCATTCGTAACCTCGCGGAGCTGATGTATTCGCTCTCAGGCGCCAAGGGCGAGCCGAGAATCGAATACGTTCCGTACGAGACGTTCTCGCGCGGATACGAGGATGTCCTTCGCCGCGTACCGGCGCTGGAGCGGCAGCGTGACGTCCTCGGGTTCGAGCCGCGGATCAGCCTCGAGGAGGGGACACGCCGTCTTTGGGCCTGGTACCAAGGGCTGCGCCCCGAGGAGAGAATGCCCGCCTGACGGGACCACCTCGTCAGATCGCCGGGGCCCTCCTCCTCTACAGGCGCCCGACCTCGCGTTGGTACGGGGAAGCCTCGAACGTGGACCAGAACATCAGCGCCTTCGCGCGCCACTCGCGCTTTCCCATCTACGGCCACAACACCGAACTCGGTTTCCCCCGCCGTCTGAGTAGGGTCAGGTTCGATGCGATAGTCCTTCACTACACACTCTTCGGGGAGGGACGGGGTCGCTACCCCTTCTCGCCGCTGTTCGAACGGTTCCTCGACGAGTCGCCCAATTCGTACAAAGTTGCCTTCCTCCAGGACGAGCACCACTGGTGTCGCAAGCGGTTCGGGTTCCTTGAGAACCACGGGATCGACTGCGTCTTCACCCTGCTCGAGCCGGAGCACGGGGAGCTGGTGTACCGCGAACATGCGAAGGTGGACACCGTCGTCTCGCACATCCCGGGCTACGTGGGCCCCGAGTTGGTGGATGCGAGCGGCAGGTTCTCAAAGCCGATGCCTCAGCGCTCGATCGACATCGGCTACCGGGGCCGGCCCACTCCCTCCTACATGGGACGGGGTGCATACGAGAAGTATGAGATCGGCCTTCGGTTCGGTGAGGCCGCCTCTAAAGAGGGACTGAAGCTCGATGTCAGCGTCGCCGAGCAGGACCGGATCTACGGCGACGATTGGTTCAGGTTCCTCGGCGATAGCAGGGGCACCCTCGGCGTCGAATCAGGCGCCTCATTCCTCGATCTCGAGGACGAGGTCCGCGAGGAGTACGAGCGCCTCGCGCGCTCCGGGCGCGAACCGGGGATCGGGGAACTCGAGCGGGGAGCGCTCGGGCTATGGGACGGCAATATCCCTTACCGCACGATCAGTCCTCGGCAGTTCGAGGCGGCGGCGTTCGGGGTATGCCAGATCCTCTTCGAGGGCCGCTACTCGGGCCTTCTCGACCCGATGAAGCACTACATCCCCTTGAGGAAGGATCTCTCCAACGTTGGGGATGCGATTGCCTTGTTCCGAGACGACATTTTCCGCTCGGAACTCGTCGAGAACGCCAGACGGGACCTGATCGACTCCGGGCGGAACACTTATCAGCGCTTCATTGTCGAACAATTCGATCCGGTTCTGCAAGACGCAGGAGTCGGCACCGAGAGGCGTGCGGCGGAGGCCGGGCGCGCGGCCCTGGCCCGTTCAACTCCGGCCCTTCTTGTCGAGCGAAGCCGCTCGACACTCAGCTACCACCCGGTTCTTAGCAAGATGCTCTGGAAGGTCTCACGCCCCGTCCTAAATGCGGCGAGGCTGCTTCGGGCACGTCGACATCGGGTCGGAGGTCGCGGCGAGTCGCCTGGGTCCGGGGGGCGACTGCCTCGCGGCTAGCCCTCCAGCGGTTGCGGAAGCCCAGCCCAGCGGCCGTCGACGCGGCCAACGCTGGCTCCTCGGACTAGCTCTGCCAACATGCTCGTGGCGCAGGGGCGGGGTCGCTGGCACTCACCTGAGAACCTGCGGCGGTTCGACGAGGTCTGTATGCGCGTGCTCCAACATGGGGTGCGCCGCCGCTCGCGCTAACGACTACGTAGGGCGCATCTCGGCCAAGTGCCATCTCTTCTCGGACCTCGAATGTGACGCTGCGAAGTGCCCGCAAGCTCGCCAGCGGGCCGCTGCGCGCACCGCTCCTGGCCCGTGCAGCGCGCAAGGCCCATCTGCTGTGGGTCTGGTTGCGGGTCGAGCACCCGCGCGTCTGGCAGGCGATCTGGGTGCTGAGCCGCCCCGTCGTGGTTCCCCTGCGGCTCCTCGCCAGGGCACTGCGCCGCTAGCCTGCGGATCATGGCCGATGCACAGACCAAGGTTGACCAGCGGAACGCGGACTTCTGGGACGAGCTCTGTGGCTCGACCCTCGCCGAGTCTCTCGGCATCGCCGATGCCTCACCCCAGAACCTTGCCCGCTTCGACGAGGCCTACCTGGAGCAATACCCCTACCTCGAGAGCTACCTGCCGGAGGACGGCGGGCGCCGGCTGCGCCTGTTGGAGGTAGGCCTGGGCTACGGAACGGTGAGCCAGATCCTCGCTGAACGAGGCTTCGACTACAGCGGCCTCGACATCGCCTCCGGCCCGGTCGAGATGGTGCGCCAGCGGCTGCGCAATCTCGACATCGAGGGCACCGAGGAGCGCGTCCGCGTCGGTTCCGTGTTGGAGGCCCCATACCCGGACGGGTCCTTCGATCGGGTGGTCGCGATCGGCTGCCTGCACCACACGGGCGATCTGCGGCGGGCCGTCGGCGAGGTCCATCGGATCCTGGCGCCGGGCGGAGAGGCGCTGGTGATGATTTACAACAAGAACTCGTATCGACGCTTCAAGATGGCGCTGGGCCGCCTCCCTGACCGCCTTCGCGGACGAGGCTCTGACGACGAGCAGATGCGGGCGAGCTACGACTCCAACACCGGGGGTGAGGCAGCGCCGGCAACCGAGTACACGTCCGTCAGAGGGGCGCGGGAGCTGTTCGAGGAGTTCTCGCGCGTGGTCGTGCGGCGCGAGAACTTCGACTACGTGGCGATCAGGGGCCGGCCAGTCGGTCGCAGGCTGCTGCTCGGCCTTCCAGCCCACCGAGCTGGTCTCGACCTCTACATCAACGCGACGAAGTAGCCGCTCTCGGCGCCTGGTGGGCTAGGCGCTGATCGCCGGCTCGCCCACCGGCTGGGGCGCCCCGCCGGCGTCGAGTGAGGCCTGCAGCGCTTCGAGTACCCGCACCACGCGGGCGCCGTTGTGCCCGTCCGAGCGCGGGGTCAGACCGTGTCGGACGCACTCGATGAAGTGCTCGCACTCGATTCGCAGCGGCTCGCGGCTGGGGATCGCCGGGCTCCAGACGCCGCCCGACCGCGTCACGTACTCGCGGTCGCCGAACGAGCTCTCGTGGGGGTGGGGGTCGAGGCCCTTGTCGTAGACGGTCAGCTTGCGCTCCATGTCCATGTCGTCGAGGGTCGCCATCCGCCGCGAGCCGACCACGGTGATCTTGCGTTCCTTGTGGGGGTCCAGCCAGGAGAGGTGCAGGTGCCCGGCCATGCCCGAGGCGAACTGCATGAAGCCGAAGACGACGTCCTCGACTCCCTCCTGGATGTAGGCCTGGCCGCGCGCCGAGGCCTCGACCGGCAGCTCGCCCGCCAGGGAGAGGAGCACCGAGACGTCGTGAGCGCCGAGGCTCCAGAGGGCGTTCTCGTCGGCACGGATCCGGCCGAGGTTGAGCCGCTGGGCGTAGATGTAGCGGAGATCCCCGAGCGAGCCCTCCTCGATCATCTCGCGGAGCTGCCCGATCCCGGGGTGGTACTCGAGCAGGTGGCCGACCATCAGCACCCGGTCCGCTTCTGCGGCCGTGGCGACCAGCGACTCGGCGTCGGCGATGTTCTGGGCCAGCGGCTTCTCGACGAAGCAGTGCTTGCCCGCCCGCAGCACCCGCTCGGCGAGCGGCGCGTGAGTGGGCACCGGCGAGGTGATGGCGACGGCGTCCAACTCGGGGTCCGCGAGCAGCTCGTCGAGCTCCGCGGTGAACCTTGTCTCGGGGTAGACGCCGTGCCACTTCTCGCGCTGCGCCTCGTCGGCGTCGCAGATCCAGCTCAGCTCGCAGCCCTCGATCGCGTTGAGGTTGCGGGCGATGTTGGGGCCCCAGTAGCCGATCCCGACCATGGCCACACGCACCGGCTCAGGCATCTTCTCGCTCCTCGAGGGGACTCATGACCGGGAGAGTGTAGGGACGCAGGGGCCCCCGGCCGTATGCTGGCACCCGTCCTATGGAGCGGGCCACTACACCGGCCTCCCCCGTCGAGGGGGCGGGGGATCGGCCGAACGTGCTGATTCTCTACGGGCTGCTGCAGCACCCCCTGCGCCAGTGGCACAGCGACCATCTCTACTCGTTTCGCAGTACGGGCGCAGCCGCTGCTTCTACCTCAACGTCGGCGTGCGCCGCATTCCCCGCTGGCTGCGCGAGAGTCGACTTCGACGCGGTCGTCCTGCACCACACGCTGACCGGCCAGCGCATGCAGCCACCCGATCCTCGGCTTCCAGCTGAAGCGTGCCGCCGCGGTCAAGGGCCTCGCCCCGATCACCGTCGCGATGATCCAGGACGAGTGCATCTACACCGACCTGATGTCGGGCCTGATCGACGACTTCGAGGTCGACCACGTCTTCTCACTGGCGCCCGAGAGCGAGTGGCGCAAGATCTACCCCGACGTCGACCACGACCGGGTGCGCTTCCACCGCGTGCTCGCCGGCTACCTCGACGAGGGCACCCTGGGGCGCATCGACCGCATCGTCGATCAAGCGCCCGAGCGCCCGATCGAGATCGGCTACCGGGCCTGGAGCGGGTTGCTCTCGTTGGGTCGCCACGGCGTCCTGCGCCGCCGGCTCGCGGAGGTCTTCGGCCCGGCCGCCGCGGCGCGGGGGATCAGCACCGATATCTCGGTGGACATGGCCGACATCCACCACGGCGACGACTGGTACAGGTTCCTCGCCTCCTGCAAGTACTTCCTCGGGGCGGAGGGAGGGGCGACGGTGCTCGACCCGAACGGCGAGTTCATGGTGCGCACCGAGCGCTATCTGGCCGAGCACCCCGGCGCCGGCTTCGAGCAGGTGGAGGCGGCCTGCTTCCCCGGCGAGGACGGCAGGCTGCAGCTCTTTGCGATCTCCCCTCGCCACCTCGAGGCCTGCGCGACACGGACCTGCCAGTTGCTGGTCGAAGGCGAGTACTCCGGCGTGCTGCGGGCCGGCGAGCACTACATCCCCGTGCGAAGGGACCTCTCCAACGTCGAGGAGGTGCTCGACCTCGTGCAGAGCGACTCCGAGCGCCTGCGGATCACCGAGGCGGCGCACCGCGACGTGGTCGCATCCGGCCTCTACACCTATCGCCGCCTGGTCGAGCAGGTCGAGGCCGAGAGCGGACTGGCCTCGCTGCGGGCGCCCCGGCAGCCGGCCTCGCTGGAGCTGATGCGCGCGCACCGGCGCGCCGAGCGCGCTGACCGGGCCTCATGGTGGAGGGTCGCCGCCTCGGTGCGCACGGCCAGGGCGGTGCGCCGGGTGGGCACCGCGGTCCTGCCGCAGCGGCTGAGCGAGCGCGTTCGCGACCGCCTCGCGGGCGGCGGTGGGCATCCCTGAGCGGCCGGTGGCTACCGCGCCGCCCCGGGCAGGCCGCCGCTGAGGCGCCGCCGCGGCGAGCGCAGCAGCCGGCGGACGACCCACCAGTAGGCCTCGAGCCCCCAGCGCAGCGGGGGGATGCGCCCGGCCGTCCCCAGGTAGGGCGACTCGAGCCGGGGCGTCAGGAAGGAGGCGAACTCCCCAGCGGAGATCTTGCGCTTCGCCTGGATCGCTCGTCTCTCGCGCAGCGTGGCGGGCAGCTCGCGCAGGGCCTCCAGATTCGCAGCCAGCTTCAGCCGCCCCCAGCCTCCCGCCACCGCGACCCCGAACAGGGCCAGCTCGGTCAGCAGCAGCGCCGGGGCGAGCAGCGCCAGCAGCGGGCCTGGGTAGGTGCGGAGCACCGTGGCCCAGCGGTTTCGCTCCAGGTAGCGGTACTTCTCCGGGCGCCGCGAGAACTCGTAGTCGTGGTCCACGACCGCCGACGGCTCAACCCCGAGCCGTCCGCCTTCGAGCCGCAGCCGCAGCGAGATGTCGACGTCCTCGTGGTAGAGGAAGTAGCGCTCGCAGAAGCCGCCGATCCGAAGCCAGCTCTCGCGGGCCACGGCGAGACAGGCACCGGAGAGGAAGGGCACCTCGGCCGGCGCGAGCTCGCGGCCGCCGAGAGGCTCGCCGGCGCCTCCCGCCCAGGCGATGCCGGTGAAGTGCAGCACTCCTCCGCTCGTGTTCACGATCGCGCCCCGCTCGGCCGTGACCAGCGCCATCCACGCGGTCCAGCCCCGTCCGTCGGCCATTGGCGCGCGGATCGCTGCGCCGAACCCGGCCTGCGGGATCGCGTCGGGGTTGAGCAGTACCACCAGGTCACCGCTCGCCGCCTCGACGCCACGATTCGCCCCCGCGGCGAAGCCCACGTTCTCGGGCAGCTTGACCAGCTTCGCCTCGGGAGCGAGCTCGCGCACCAGCGCCCCCGAGCCGTCGCCCGACGCGTTGTCGACCACGACAAGCTCGTCGCCGGGGCCGAGCTCGCGCCGGATCGCGGGGATGCCGGCGCCCAGCTCCTCGCGGCTGTTCCAGGCGACGATCACGATCGAGATCGTTGTCGGGGAGGGATGGTCCATCTCAGGGGAGAATCATGACCGCGATGGAGGCCGGCGCGAGACCAGCTTTGATCCCGTGACGCCCGAGCGCGATTCGCTGCGGCGGTTGGCCGACGAGGTCACCGCCTGCCGGCTGTGCCCCCGCCTGGTCGAGTGGCGCGAGGCCGTCGCCGCCGACCCGCCTCGCCGCTTCCGCGGGGAGGAATACCGGGCGCGGCCCGTCGCGGGGTTCGGTGACCCCGACGCCTCGATCGTGGTGGTCGGGCTGGCGCCGGCGGCACACGGCGGCAACCGCACGGGCCGTGTGTTCACGGGCGACCGCTCCGGCGACTGGCTGTTCGGCTCGATGTTCAGGGCGGGCCTGGCCAGCCAGCCCGAGTCGATCCGGCCCGGCGACGGGCTGCGACTCGCGGGGGCCTGGGTAACGGCCGTCAACCGTTGCCCGCCGCCCGCCAACAGGCCGACCGCCGCCGAGCGCGACAACTGCCTGCCCTTCCTGGTGCGCGAGCTCGGGCTGCTCCCCTCGGCGCGGGTGCTGGTGGCGCTCGGCGCCTACGCGTGGGACGGCTCCCTGCGCGCGCTGGCCGCGCGCGGGGCGGAGCTGCCGCGCCCCCGCCCCCGCTTCGGCCACGGTGCCGAGCTCGAGCTGGAGGCCGGCGCCGGCCGCCGGTACACGGTGCTCGGCTGCTTTCACCCGAGCCAGCAGAACACCTTCACCGGCAGGCTGACCCGGCCGATGATCGACGCGGTCTTCGGGCGAGCGCTTGCGCTCGGGCGCGCCTGATGGCGCGGCTCGCGGCAGCTAGCGCTGGGAGCGCAGGACGGTGATCATCATCTCGATCGCCGCGGCGACGTCGGGGCTGCGCAGGATCGCGATCGCCTCGCGCATCTTCATCGGCTCCGTGCGCTGGCGGAACCGCGGGTAGGCCTCGCTGATCGCCTCGGACCCGTCCATCGCCAGCTTGAAGCCGCCCTCGTAGGGGATCTGGCCGAGGGTGCCGAGCAGCATCATCAGGTTCGAGACCATGGTCATCATGTCGGGGCGGGTCAGGGCGCTGAAGTTCTCGTCGAAGTCCTCGACCACCCCGTTCACACCGGCGAGCAGGCCGCTGTCGGCCAGGTTCTCGACCAGGTCGAGAGCCTGTTCGATCGCCGGGGCGCTGCGGGCCAGGCGCGCCTGCAGGCGTTCGAGGGCGGCGCGCTCCTCGGCTGTCATCTTCTCGCTCGGCTCGCTCATCGCTCAGCTCCCGAAGAGGTTCGCGAACCAGTAGCGCTCGAAGCCGGCCTTTACCGCTCTGAAGGAGCGCATCCCGCCGATCAGCCGGCAGTCGGGAAACTCGCTGCGGCCGGCGAGCTTCTCGGTGAAGTCGCACCAGACCGCGGCGCCCTCGTAGCCGGTGTCCATGACGCAGACGCCGACCATGTTGTAGAGCTCTCCGACAAAGGTGCCCCGGACCCTGTCCAGGATCTGCGAGGCGACGTGCTCGGCCTGGAAGTGGGCGAAGACGCCGGCCATGCCGAGGCCGATCGTCGGCGCGACCACGTCCCCGATGCCCCAGATCGTCTCGGAGCCGGGTGCCTGCATGGAGGGCAGGTGCACGTCCATGTACCCGCCCTTCGCGGCCAGGCCGGAATCGGAGATCACGCTCGGCGCGCGATGCGCCGGGACGACCATCGCGAGGTCGTAGTCGAGCTCGCGGCCGTCGCTGGATCGGAACGCACCCGGTTGGTGGCTCTCCAGCTGAAAGCCGCCGACGAACTCGACCTGGTGCTGGTCGAGGAAGCGGCGAAACCCCTCGACCATCAGCGGCCCGAAGGTCTCCATCGGCTGCCGCCAGGGGTGGAAGATGCTGATCTGCGTGCGCTCGGACACCGCTCGTTGCTCGGCCAGGTAGCGGATCATCATCGCGACCTCGAAGGGTGCGGGGGGGCAGCGATAGGGCCAGGACTCGACTCCGACGACCACCTTTCCTCCCTCGAACTTCGCCAGGCGCTCACCGGCGGCCACGGCCTCGTCGAGCTCCCAGGGCGCATCCAGGTCGCTGAGATCGGGGTTCTCGGCCAGCTCGGCGCCCAGTGAGACGATCAGGAAGTCGTAGTCGAAGCCCTCGGCGCTCGTCTCCACCCGCTGCTTCTCGGTGTCGATCGAGGTGACCTCCGCCTGCACCACCCTGGTCCCGTAGCGCTCTTCCAGGATCGATAGCGGCCGGCGCACCTGCTCGGGCGTCCGCCTGCCGCTCATCACCCAGAGATAGCTCGGTCGGTACTCGTGCCAGGGGCTGCGGTCGATCAGCACCACCTCGACCTCGCCCTCGCGCGACCAGCGGGCCAGCCGCTTCGCCGCCACGGCCCCGCCGCTGCCTCCGCCTAGCACCACCACGCGCTTCACGCGTCGCATCCTCGTCAACGAAGGCACCTACGTCATCAGCAGTGCGCGCTGAGATTCTCTGCGGGGTCACCACCGAGAGACGGGCGACAAACCGGCGAGCTGGGAGGCGATACTGGTCGGCGTGCTCCCACTCAACCTCCCGAATGCGCTGACGCTGCTGCGCATCTTCCTGGTGCCCGTCGTCGTCGTCGCCCTGCTGGACGAGACGCCGAACGGCGATCTGATCGCGGCGGGGGTCTTCGCGCTGGCAGCGCTCACCGACGGGCTCGACGGCTACATCGCGCGCTCGCGTGGTGACGTCACCACATTCGGAAAGCTGATGGATCCGCTCGCCGACAAGCTGCTGGTCACAGCCGCGCTCGTCAGCCTGGTCTCGCTGGGGCGGCTTCAGGCCTGGATCGCGATGGTGATCATCGCGCGTGAGTTCGCGGTCACCGGGCTGCGGAGCATCGCGGCCGAGCAGGGCGTCGTGATCCAGGCGAGCTGGCTCGGCAAGCTGAAGACTCTGCTCCAGGTGGTCGCGGTGATCGCCCTGATCGCCACCGACCCCGCGCCACTCGGGGTCGACATCCTCGTCTACGTCGCGCTTGCCGTGACCGTGATCAGCGGCGTCGACTACTTCTTCGGCTTCCGCCGCATGATCGCCGAGGCGGGAAAGAAGCCCAAACCTCCCAAGGAGCCCACCGCCACTGATTGATCACCCGGCATCCCCGCAGGGCGAGGCCGTAGGAGATGCCGGCTTGATGGCGGACGAGGTGCCGCCCGATGTCAGGAGTCGAGCCACTCCCGCATCGTGGTGTGATTCGCTGAGCGCTCGCCGGTCTCGAGCTCGGTTCTGATCTCCGAGATCAGGCCGTAGCGCTCGGCCACGACATTGTGGCGGTGGATCGTCTCCAGGTTCTCCTGGCGGGCCATCACGAAGGCGCTCGGCGCGAGCTCGCCGAACTCCTCGCTGACCTGCCGCAGCATCTCGCGCACGCAGTCCTCGACGAAGCGGGGGTTGGCGTGGGCCTTCTCGACCACGGCGCGCTCGTCGTCGCGCTTCATCAGCTCGTAGATCTCGCTCGACATCGATCCCTCGACGATCCTGAGCAGATGCCGCGCGTCGATGTCGTCGCTTGAGCCCTCGGGGCAGCCTATGTACAGAGAGCCGATTCCGCGCTGGTTGTGGGTGGCCACGGGAACCGCTGCCAGCACCCGCTCGACATCCTCGGGGCTGAACCCGTCCGCTGCCAGCCGCTCGCGGGCGCCGTCCTCCACCAAGCCCTGGGCGCAGGGACATGCCGTCATGCCCTGGGCCTCGACTCCGCGCAGGGTGCGCGTGCCCTGTTCGGAGGCCACCGCCGTGCCGAACAGGGTGTAGATCTCCTGGGTGGGGATCGCCGAGACGGGCGCGGGAACGGTCTCTGGGTAGCGCGCCGATATCGAGACCTCGGCCCGGATGCCGCCCTGGCGCTCGCGAACGCGCTCGGATATATGCGCGGCGAGCTCCTCGGCCCGCAGGGGGGCTTCGCCGAGCACGACCTGGTCGATCGCTTCGTTGACGACCTCCTCGAAGCGCGACATGTGCACCCCGGCCTGATCGGAGTCGAGATCGACGAAGCATTCGAGCATCGCGTGGTAGAGGCCGTCGCCGATGTGGATCACCTTCTCGACGCCCGTGACGCCGACCCGGGAGAGGCTGACGCGGGTGGCCGGCCTCTCGGCCTGGGCGTCGCGGGAGAGCGCCTGCAGCGTCGAGGAGGCTGGATCGGCCATGACCGGACAGAGAGTACCCGGGGGCGGCTGTCGGCTTCGCGTGCCGGAGAGAGTCTGTGTTTGACTCTGCTCACATGCGAGAAATCGCGTCCCGGAGGGCACTGCCGAGCGTATACTCCGGCGCGTTCGTTCCCGGCAGCTGACGCCGCCGGGTGAGAAGCAAGGAGAGGGGAGAGGCGATTGGCGACGAGCCTTCAGGCCACGTCCGGTGAGCGCCCGATTGCGGACAGCGACCGGCTCCGCGGCCTGATCGCCACCGGCTCCAAGCGCGGCTATCTCACCTTCGAAGAGATCGCCGCCGCGCTGGAGGAGGTCGAGCTGGCCAAGGAGCAGGTTGCCGACCTGCACACCCACCTGATCGAGCAGGGAATCGAGGTGCTGGCAGCCGACGGGGTCTCCGCCTTCGAGCAGGAGAAGGAGTCCCCCAGGCAGGAGCTCGATCTGACCGTCGAGCCCAGCCTTGACGCGCTGCGTCTCTATCTGCGCTCGATCGGTCGCGTGGAGCTGCTCACCGCCCGGCAGGAGGTGGACCTCGCGATGCGGATCGAGCGCGGCGACATGGTCGCCAAGCGGCACATGGTCGAGGCGAACCTGCGGCTGGTCGTCTCGATCGCCAAGTCGCACCTGGGACGCGGGCTCAGCTTTCTCGACTTGATCCAGGAGGGCTCGCTGGGCCTGATTCGCGCGGTCGAGAAGTTCGACTACCGGCGCGGCTACAAGTTCTCGACCTACGCCACCTGGTGGATTCGCCAGGCGGTGACGCGCGCGCTGGCCGACAAGGGCCGGACGATCCGGATCCCGGTGCACATGATCGAGAAGCTCAACCGGGTCGCTCACGTCGAGCGGCAGCTCGTGCAGCGCCTGGGCCGCGAGCCCGAGCCGGGTGAGGTCGCCGCCGAGCTGGGCTGGTCGGTGCAGGAGGTGCGCAGCGTGCGGCGCTTCGCCCAGACGCCGATCTCGCTGGAGAAGCCGATCGGTGACGAGCATGATTCCGAGCTGGGCGAGCTGGTGGCCGATGAATCGTCGCCTGGGCCGTTCGAGAGCGCCTCGGCCAACCTGCGGCGCGAGGATGTGGCTCGTGCCCTCGACGTGCTCCCCGAGCGCGAGCGCGAGGTGATCGAGCTTCGCTACGGCCTCAACGGCCACGACCCGCTGACCCTCGAGCAGGTCGGCGAGGTCTTCGGCGTCACCCGCGAGCGCATCCGCCAGATCGAGAACAACACCCTGAAGAAGCTCAGAGCCCTCCCCGAGGCCCAGCCGCTCCGAAGCCAGGGCTGAGGGGCTCGTCCGATCAGTCCCGCCGGGGTTCGTTGCCGTGGAGTCGGCTCGCGTGCAGCGCGGCAAGCTCATCAACGCGAACGACACTGGGTCTTCCGGAACCGAGTGCGTCGACTCGGAGTCGATCACCCACTGACAGGCTCGCCGCTTCGAAGGCCCGTTTCGGAATCGTGATCTGGCGGTTCGCAGATGCCCGTGTTCGCCCCGAGCCGATCCCCGGGTCGGCTTGCTTGTCGGCCGAGGGGGATGGGGGGGGTGGGATTCGAACCCACTCAGCCTTAGGCACCGACTTTACAGGCCGGCCCGGCTCTCCCACTCCGGCGCCCCCCCGCTTCGACGGCGCAATTCTAGAAGGGCTGCGCCGACCGACGCCGGACGCAACCTCGAACTCGCCGTACTTGGCCCCGCCGAGAGTCAGTGATGTTGTCGCGTGGATCTCTTCAGCTGGGATGAACCACCGCCTGCCGTCGGCAACCAGCACGAACAGGTAGTCGCAGCGGCCTACGCTGAAGCGCTTGACCGTCCCATTCCAGCTCTGGTTACCGCCGCTGGTCGCAATCTGGACCACGTAGTGATCGGGACGCTTCTCGCATGTTGAGGTCTTCACCTGGATCCGCAACAGACGGCCGCCGAGATCGGCGATCAGGTCGTAGTCGGGACTGTGGAACAAGGGGGAGAAGACCCCGCCGCCGATCTCGGTGAGCCATTGGATCGCGGAGGCTTCGCCAAGGTCCCCTCGGCGCCGCGGATTCTCCTGGCGTAGCTTCACGTCGCGAAGCTACTTGCGCGGTCGCACCACGAAACGCGCATCGTGTGCCGATTGCGCGACGCTACTCGCCAAGACACTCCAGTGAGCCCGCCAGGGGCTCGCTACAGTGACGCCCCGCGCCCGGATAGCTCAGTTGGTAGAGCACTTCCATGGTAAGGAAGGGGTCGCCGGTTCGAGTCCGGCTCCGGGCTTGCGATCCAGGGGGTCGTGGCCTCGGAAACGAGGCAAGAGCCGGCCAGGCGCGATCTCATAAACTTCCCGGCCGAATCGATGGCGACCGCGGGGCAAACCGAACATTCGAGCAGGGGGATCTGGGAGCGGATCGAGCTCTGGTCCGCGCTCCTGATGGCCGCCGCCACCGTCGCCACCGCCTACAGCGCCTACGAGGCGACACGCTGGGGCGGCGTCCAGGCCACCGCCTTCACCGAGGCCGGCGCCAACCGCACCGAGTCGGCCAAGTCGGTGAACCAGGGCTTCAGCAAGATCTCGATCGACGCCAACCTGTTCACCCAGTACGCGGTCGCCTTCTTCGATGGCAACCAGCCGCTGCAGACGGTGATCGAGGAGCGCTTCTTCAGGGAGGAGTTCCTGCCGGCCTTCAATGCCTGGGTGAAGCAGCGCCCGCTGAAGAACCCGAATGCGGCCAAGAACCCGTTCACGCTTCCCGAATACGCGCCGGAGGATCTGGTCACGGCGGAGAAGCTCGAGACCCAGGCCACCGCCAAGTTCGAGGAGGGCAAGGACGCCAACCAGACGTCCGACAACTACGTGCTGGCCACCATCTTCTTCGCCGCCGTGCTGTTCTTCGCCGGGCTCGGCTCGAAGTTCAAGTCCGAGCGTGTGGCGATCCTGGCGCTCGGGTTCGGGACGATCGTCTTCCTCGGCGGCGTCACCCGCGTCGCCACCCTTCCGTTCCACTAGGGCGGGTTGCGGCGGGGCCGCCATCTCCGGCTCCGGCGGGGCTTCGCCACGAACATCCCCCTCGTGACGGTGATCCCTTCTCGGATGCGCCGTGTTGAGCGGAGTGATACAAGAGTCCGACACAGGCGGGTCCGTGTTCCTTAGGAGGAGAGAGATGAGCCACGATTCGTTCGAGAACGCTGTTGACCTGGAGGCGTTGGACGAGTCCAAGCGGCTCGGCCGTCGCAGCTTCCTGATGGGCGCTTTCGCGACCGGCGCGGCCGTCGCGGCGCCGCTCAACTACGCGGCCATGGCTCGTGCCAAGCGCATCCCCTTCGCCAAGGACGGCGCCTTCAAGCTCGGCGTCGCCTCGGGCTTCCCCCGCCCGCGCGGGATCATGCTCTGGACCCAGCTCGACGGCATCAAGAAGACCTCGAAGCTGAAGGTCGTCGTCGCCAAGGACCGCAAGTTCCGCAACGTGGTCGAGGAGAAGCTGGTCACGGCCCGCGCGGACCGCGGCTTCACGGCCCGCACCTTCGTCAAGGGCCTGAAGGCGCACGAGCAGTACTACTACCGCTTCCTGACCAAGGACGGCAAGTCCCCCGTCGGCCGCTTCCGCACCGCGCCGCCGCTCGGCTCGAAGCAGAAGATCCGCATCGCCTTCTACTCCTGCCAGAACTACGAGTCTGGGTTCTTCAACGCCCAGCGCGCGATCTCCAAGGAGAAGGACATCGACCTCGTCGTCTGCCTCGGCGACTACATCTACGAGTACTCCGACAACGCGGGCGTGCGCCGCGACCGCAGCGGGCGCAACAACGACGGCGACGTGCAGTTCCTCGACGAGTACCGCGAGAAGTACCGCCTCTACAAGAAGGACAAGAACCTCAAGGCGATGCACGCCGCTCACCCGTTCATCTGCGTCTGGGACGACCACGAGGTCGAGGACAACCGCGCCGACGGCAACCCCAGCTCGGCGCAGGCCGACCCGACCAAGACCAACCTCAAGGACCTGCCGCGCCGCGTCTCCTTCGCGCAGCGGACCGTGAACGGCTACCGGGCCTTCTTCAACTACATGCCCCGCGGCCGCTTCAAGGGCGACCGGCAGCGGATCTTCGAGGACTACCGGCTCGGCAGCATGGTCGACCTGATGCTCACCGACCAGCGCCAGTACCGCGACCAGCAGCCCTGCAACGACGTGGTCCTCGGCCCCTGCGCGGACACCAACGACCCGCGCACGATGCTCGGCGACAGGCAGAAGAACTGGCTGCTGCGCAGCCTCAAGGCCTCGCCGGCGACCTGGAAGGTCTGGGGGTCGCAGCTGCAGCTGATGGGCCTCCGGATCGGCGCCGCGGCCGCCCAGGTCGACTCCTGGGACGGCTACGCGTACGAGCGCAAGCAGATCGTCGACTACGTCATCGACAACGGGATCCAGAACGTGGTCGCGATCACCGGCGACATCCACACATTCTTCGCCGGCACGGTCTATACCAGCGGCGACAAGACCACGCCGGGCACCCGCAAGGGCTTCCCGGAGTTCGTCGGCGGCTCCGCCACCTCGCTCGGGATCCCCGAAGCGACGGGGCTCAGCGACCAGACGCTGCTCTTCCTGGCGAGCCAGAACCAGCACATCAAGTGGTACGACTTCCGCAAGCGCGGCTACGGGGTGCTCGAGGCGCGGGCCAACCAGCTCACCTGCGAGATGAAGTCGGTCGACGCCCTGCAGGCCAACGCGGGCAAGGCCACGACGATCGCAAAGTTCCGCGTCGACCCGGGCAACCCCGACCCAGTGCAGATCGCCTAGCGATCGCGTGGCGCGCCCCTCGGGGGCGGCGCGGCTGACTGGCTGGGCAGCCAGCTCCGTTAGTCTGCGCCCGCAGTGGACTTCAACCTCACCGACGAGCAGAACGACTTCGTCGCTGCGATCCGCGACTTCTGCAAGCGCGAGGCCGGCACCTCCGAGCAGCGCGAGGCGCTGACCGACGGCTACGAGCTGCAGCACAACCAGGGCCTCTACGAGAAGATGGCCGAGCTCGGCTGGCTGGGCATCACCATCCCCGAGCAGTACGGCGGATCGGGCGGCTCCTACCTCGACGCCTGCCTGTTCATGGAGGAAACCTCCCGTGGCATGGCGCCGATCGGCGGCTACGCCACGACCCTGATCGTCGCGGGAGCGACGCAGCGCTTCGGCGCCGAGGAGCAGAAGAAGAAGATCCTCGGCGGCATCTCCTCGGGTTCCGTCGAGGCGATCGCAATGACCGAGCCCGAGGCCGGCTCCGACGTCGGCAGCCTCACGACCGAGGCCACGCGCTCCAACGGCGGCTTCGTGATCAACGGACAGAAGGTGTTCATCTCCAACGCGCACATCGCCGACCACGTGCTGGTCGTCTGCCGCACCGGCAAGGGCGAGTCCAAGCACGATGGCCTCTCGATGATCTTCGTCCCGCGCGGCACCGAGGGCATGGAGATGAAGCCGATCGAGACGATGGGCGGGCGCGAGACCAACACGCTCTACTTCAGCGATTGCGAGGTCCCCGCCGAGCAGGTGCTCGGCGAGGTGGACCACGGCTGGGTGCAGCTGATGGCGGGCCTCAACGTCGAGCGGCTGATCCTCGCCGCAACGATGCTGGGGCTCGGGCAGCGCGCCTTCGACGACGCCCTCGCCTACGCCAAGGAGCGCAAGCAGTTCGGCCGGCCGATCGGCTCCTTCCAGGCCCTCCAGCATCGCTTCGCCGATCTCGCCACCGAGCTCGAGGCGGCGCGGCTGATGACCCACTGGGTCGCCAGCCTCACCGACGAGGACCCCGGCCGGATGCTGCCCAAGGAGGCCTCGATGGTGAAGCTCTTCGTGAGCGAGACCGCGCAGCGAGTGGCCCTCGGCGGCATGCAGATGATGGGCGGATACGGCTACTCCGCGGAGTACGACATGGAGCGCCTGGTCCGCGCCACCCTCGTCTCCACCATCTACGGCGGCACCTCCGAGATCCAGCGCGGCATCATCGCCAAGACGCTCGGGCTGTAGCCGCCAGGTTGCGCTGCCCGGCCGCGGTTGCGGCCGGCTCGCTCGCTGATTCCCGTGATCAACGCCCTGCGAGGTTCTCCGGTCTCGAGCCGATCGAGTCCCCGACATCGGCGCCGCACGGCGCGGCCTCGGCAGCGATCTGGGCCCGGCCTCGTTTCGGCGCTATTCTTGAGCCATCTCGCGCCCGCCGGGCCGCGGGTTTTTTTTCGTCGGGCGCTGTCGCCGCTCCAAGGCGACTCGAAGAAGCAGAGGAGACATGGCCTCAGATGTGCGAATCGGCGTCACCCTCGCGTGTGAGGAGTGCAAGCGCCGCAACTATGAGACGAACAAGTCGCGGCGGAACTCGCCCGACCGTATCGAGATGCGCAAGTACTGCCGCTGGTGCGGGCGTCACACCGCCCACAAGGAAACCCGCTAGGGGGTAGGCCCCGAGCTGATGGCGAAGACCAGGGCACAGAGGAAGGCCGAGAAGCGGCGGCGGGAGCAGGCGGAGAAGGAGCGCCGGGCTCGCGGCGGCGACTCCGAGGCCCGCGACGAGGGTCGCGCCCAGCACGACACCCAGGTGCCGGTGTCCGGAGACGTCGCCGAGATCGAGGCCGTGATGGAGACGGGCGCCCGCCCCGATGAGTACGGCGAGCACGTCGGCGACTCCGGCGAGGCCGGGAGTGCGCAGGCCAGGGCGGCCGTTCCGGGCGTCACGCCCGAACCCGTGGTCGCCCCGCCACCCGAGGCCCCGGCACCTTCCCGCGCGGACGTCGGGCGGCCCGCCGACCTCGAGGCGCCCCCGGCGGAGAAGGGCCCGTCGCGGCGCGAGCGCAGGCGCAAGGAGAAGGAGCAGGCCCGCCGCGAGCGCGACCGCGCTGCGCAGAGGGCCCAGGACGAGAAGGCGGCGGGCAAGCGCCGCAACCCGATCATCGCGTTCCTCGCCTCCTGCTGGGCGGAGCTGAAGAAGGTCCAGTGGCCCGACCGCGACACGCTCGTGCAGGCGTCTGCCGTGACGCTGATCTTCGTCGTCGTCATGGCCACCTACCTCGGCGGCCTGGACGCGATCTTCAATTGGCTCATCAAGCAGATCATCTAGCCAACCAAACCGTCTGGAGCCCCCCGCAATGTTTCGCTGGTACGTGATCAACACCTATTCAGGCCACGAGAACAAGGTCAAGCAGAACCTTGAGCATCGCGTTCACACGATGAGCCAGGAGCGCAATGTGCGCCAGGTCGTCGTGCCCACAGAGCAGGTCACCGAGATCAACAAGGAAGGCCAGAAGGAGCCCAAGGAGAAGCGCACCATGCCCGGCTACGTGCTCGTCAACATGGAGATGACCGACGACTCCTGGGGCCTGGTCAAGAACACGCCGGGCGTCACCGGCTTCGTCGGCTCCCGCAACAAGCCGATTCCGTTGAGCAAGGTCGAGGTCGACCGCCTCCTGCACCGAGAGACCGCAGAGCGCCCGCGCACCCGCGCCCAGTTCGCGATCGGCGAATCCGTGAAGGTGATCTCGGGCCCGCTGGCTGACTTCTCCGGCGAGATCGCCGAGATCAACGAGGACGCCGCGAAGCTCAAGGTGCTTGTATCCATCTTCGGCCGCGAGACTCCGGTCGAGGTCAACTACGACCAGGTGAAGAAGATCTAGGCATGGCCAAGAAGGTGCTGACACTGATAAAGCTGCAGATCCCCGCTGGAGCGGCCAACCCGGCTCCGCCGGTCGGCCCCGCGCTGGGTCAGCACGGCGTCAACATCATGGAGTTCTGCAAGGCGTTCAACGCCCAGACCCAGCAGGACGCCGGCACGATCATCCCGGTCGAGATCACCGTGTTCGAGGACCGCTCGTTCGAGTTCATCACCAAGACTCCGCCGGCGGCCGTGCTGATCAAGGAGGCCGCCGGGATCGAGAAGGGTTCAGGGGAGCCGCACAGCGAGAAGGTGGGCAGCATCACGGTCGCACAGGCGCGCGAGATCGCCGAGCGCAAGATGCCCGACCTCAACGCCAACGACCTCGACGCGGCGACCAGCATCATCGCCGGGACCGCCCGCTCGATGGGCGTCACCGTGGAGGGCATGTAGCCATGGCCCGCGGCCGACGCTACCGGGAGGCCTACGAGAAGGTCGACCGCAACCGCACCTATGAGCCCGCGGAGGCGGTCGCCCTGCTCAAGCAGACGGCAGGAGCCTCCTTCGACGAGACGGTTGAGCTGCACATCCTGCTCGGCGTCAACGTCCGCCATGCCGAGGAGCAGCTGCGCGGGACGCTGGCGCTGCCCAAGGGTCTCGGCAAGAACGTCACGATCGCGGTATTCGCAGAGGGCGACCAGGCGCGGCAGGCGACAGAGGCGGGCGCCGACCACGTCGGCGGCGAGGACCTCGCCGCCAAGGTGGAGGAGGGCTGGACGGACTTCGACGTCGCGATCTCGACCCCATCGATGATGCCAACCGTCGGAAAGCTCGGCCGCGTGCTCGGGCCCCAGGGCAAGATGCCCAACCCCAAGGTGGGGACCGTCACCGACGACATCACCAAGGCAGTCGACGAGGCTAAGGCCGGCAAGATCGAATACCGCACCGACCGCCAGGCGATCGTGCACCTCGCGATCGGCAAGACCAGCTTCCCTGACGCGGATCTGCTCGAGAACTACGCCGCCGTGATCGAGGAGATCGTGCGCGCCAAGCCGGCCGCCGCCAAGGGCCGCTATCTGATCTCGGTCACGCTGACCAGCACCATGGGCCCCGGCATTCGCGTTGACCCGTCCAAGACCAGCGCGACCGAGATCGTCTCCGGGGCCGCTCAGGCCTCGAGCAACGGCGCGCCCCAGGCCGAGTCGGCTGCCGGCGAGGAGCCGGTGGCCGCCGAGCCCGGCGCTCCCTCCGCCGAGGAGGCCGTCGCGGCGGAGACCTCGCCGGAAGAGTCCTCCGCGACCTGATCAGGGCCCGCGGGCGCCCGGGCGTCGGCAGCGCCGCATGACGGCCGCAGCATCCTCGAAGAACCTCATTATTCGGTATCCGTCAGGCGATGCCGGCAACGGGTGTCCACGCCGGTAGGGCCAGGTCGCGCCCTCCCCAGGCCGGGCCGATACCAGGCGCAAGCTGTGAGGTGGAAGGAGCCCGAACGGATGCACGACAAGCGAATCAGGCCGCTGGGAGCATGGTGGCGTGCGCTGGCCTTGCTGGGCCTGCTCGGCGCGGTGATCGCCTCGCCCGCGCGGGCCGCTCCGGGCGATTTCTTCGCCACCGAGGTCGCGGACCTGTCGCCGGGGGCCGCGGGCTCCAACCCGAGCTGGCCCGTCGATGTCGGCGGAACGCTCTTCTTCAGCGCCGACGAAGGAAGCGGCGCGGGCGCCGAGCTCTACCGCAGCGACGGCAGCGCCGCCGGAACCTCCCTGGTCAAGGACGTGGAGCCCGGAGCGGCGGGCTCCTCACCGAGAGAGCTGACCAGCGTGGGCGGAGTCCTCTTCTTCACCGCGACGACCACCGCCAGCGGCACCGAGCTCTGGCGCAGCGACGGGACCTCGGCCGGGACCGCGCTGGTCGAGGAGATCGGACCTGGCTCGACGAGCTCCAACCCCTACAGCCTGACCGCCGTGGGCGGCACTCTCTTCTTCGTCGCCAACGACGGCAGCAGCGGCCTCGAGCTGTGGCGCAGTGACGGCACCGCGGCGGGAACCGCCATGGTCGAGGAGACCAACCCGTCCGGCGGCGCGAACGTCGGTGAGCTGACAACCGTGGGCAGCACGCTCTTCTTCAGTGCCGACGACGGAAGCGGCGCAGGCTCCGAGCTCTACCGCAGTGACGGCAGCGCCGCCGGCACCGGAATGGTCAAGGAGATCAACCCAAGCGGCTCCGCGGCGCCGAGCTTCCTCACCGACGTCGGCGGCGTGCTGATGTTCCAGGCGAACGATGGATCAACCGGACAGGAGCTGTGGCGAAGCGACGGATCCGAAGCGGGCACCGTGCGGGTCGCGGACATCAAGGCCGGACCTACGAGCTCGGCGCCCGCGGAGCTCGAGAACGTCGCGGGCACGCTCTTCTTCCGCGCCAACGACGGCGCCAGCGGTCGCGAGCTGTACAGCAGCGACGGCAGCGAGGGCGGCACGGGGCTTGTCGCCGACATCGCGCCGATCAACAGCAGCTCCAACCCCGAGCTGATCACCGCGTTCGGCGGCAGCGCCTTCTTCACGGCCAACGACGGCGTCAGCGGCACCGAGCTCTGGCGCAGCGACGGGACCTCGGCGGGCACCGCCATGGTCAAGGACATCAACCCCGCGGGCGGGTCAGCCCCGCAGTCGCTGACCGTCTCGGGCGACAGGCTCTATTTCGGTGCTGACGACGGCACCTTCGGCGCCGAGCTCTGGCGCAGCGACGGCAGCGCCGCGGGCACCGAGCTGGAGGAGATCGCCCCGGGCCCGGCAGGCTCCTCGCCGGACTGGCTCACTGACGTTGGCGGCACGATCTTCCTGGCCGCCAATGACGGCAGCACCGGGTTCGAGCTGTGGAAGGGCAACATCGAGCCGACCGAGCCCCCCACGACCGAGCCCCCCTCGACCGAGCCCCCCGCCCTCGACGAAGCCGCGACCGAAGCGCTGCAAGCACGAGAAGAAGCGCGGACATGGCAAGAAGCGCGGACATGGCAAGAAGCGCGGCCATGGCAAGAAGCGCGGACATGGCAAGAAGCGGACCCGGCAGGCGACGGCGGCCCACCTGCGTCGGTGCCACAGGCGCTAGCCCGGCGAGTTCCCTACACTGCGCGGTCGCATAGCTGCCAAAGACCGTCGGCTGGGCCAGAGCGCGGCCCGCAAGACCGGCGCAGGTGCGCAGGAGTCCCGGGATTGACCCGGCCCCTTGCCCGCCCGCGCGCGGGTCTTTTTTCGCCGCCGACCGACCGGGAACCCGCATGAAAAAGGAACAGAAGACAGCACTGGTCGACGAGCTCACCGACGAGCTCAAGGGCGCCGAGGCGATCTTCGCGATCGACTACCGCGGCATCAGCGTGCCCCAGGCCGCCGAGCTGCGCGAGGGCCTGCGCGATGCCGACACGCGCTTTCGGGTGGTCAAGAACAGGCTCACGCTGCGGGCCGCGGACGCGGCGGGCACCGAGGACATCAAGGAGCACCTGATCGGCCCGACCGCCCTGGCTCTGGTGCGAGGTGACGTGGCACAAGCCGCGAAGACGATCTCGAAGCTCGGCGGCGAGTGGGAGCTGCTCGCCTACAAGGGCGGCATCATGGACGGTGCGGCGCTGGACCCCGATTCGTTCCAGGCGATCGCCAAGCTGCCGGGCCGTGATCAGCTCAACGCCCAGTTCGCCGGCATCGTGGCGAGCCCGCTGACCGGCCTTGTGCGCGGCCTCGGCTCGATGGTGCAGGGCCTCGCCAGCCAGCTTCAGCAGATCGCCGACCAGGGACTGGTCACCGGCGAGGCGCCGCCTGCCGAGCAGGCCCCCGCTCTTGCCGAGCCCTCCACTGGGGAGCCTCAGGCGGATGAGGCGGCCGAGGGGCCGCCCGAGGAGCCCGAGTCCCTGGATGGCACGCCCGGCACTCCCGCAGGCGAGGCCGAGGAGGTGCCGGCTGACGCCGCCCCCGCCGAGGAAGCGCCGGCCGACGCGGCAGAGACTTCAGACGAAGCTTCAGAGGATTCCGACGAGAACGAGAAGGAGGATGGCGAGTAATGGCCACCAGCACAGAGGATTGGATCGAGGAGCTCAAGGGCATCTCGGTGCTAGAGCTTTCCGAGCGCATCAAGGCGCTCGAGGAGGAGTTCGGCGTCTCGGCGACCGCCGTGGCGGCAGCCGCCCCGGCAGCGGCCGGCGGTGACGCAGGCGGCGCCGAGGAGGAGTCGAGCACGGTGGACGTCGTGCTGACCGGAGCCGGCGACAAGAAGATCGGCGTGATCAAGGTCGTACGCGCGGCCACCGGCCTGGGACTCAAGGAGGCCAAGGCCGTGGTCGATGAGGCCCCGGGCCCCGTCAAGGAGGGCATCGAGCGCGAGGAGGCCGAGAAGCTGAAGGCCGAGATCGAGGAGGCCGGCGGCACAGCCGAGCTCAAGTAGCCGGGGGGCGCCGGTTTCCCGGCGCCAGGCGGGGCCTTGACGGTCCCGGTGCACGTGTGCTAGTCTTCCCGGTCGCGCCCGGGTGAGCCCTTGCTCCTGCGCAGACAGGTCGGGTCTCACAACCTTTCAATATTCGAGGAGTCGCCCAGTTGGCCGCAACCAGCGCTGCCCCGGTTACCCGTAGGAGCTTTTCCCGCCTAAAGAACCCTCTCGACGTCCCCAACCTGATCGATATCCAGCGCCGCTCGTTCGAAGCGCTGGTCGATCCCGATGGGGGACTGCTGAGGGCGACCATCGACGACATCTCCCCGACCGAGGACTACACGGGGAACCTCGCGATCGTCTTCCAGGAGTTCGAGTTCGACGAGCCGGCCCACGACGTCGAGGAGTGCCGCGAGAAGGACATGACCTACTCGCGGCCGCTCAATGTCAAGGTCGCCTTCCAGAACCGCGAGACGGGAGAGATCCGCGAGCAGACGGTGTTCATGGGTGACTTCCCGTGGATGACCGATCGCGGCACGTTCATCATCAACGGCACCGAGCGCGTCGTCGTCACCCAACTGGTGCGCTCGCCGGGCGCCTACGTGATGGAGCCGAAGGACCGTGAGAAGCAGGTCTTCATCGCCAACCTGATGCCGGCCCGCGGCTCGTGGCTCGAGCTGGAGATCGACAAGAAGGGTCGCGTCTACGTCCGCATCGATCGCAAGCGCAAGCTGCCGGTGACCGTTCTTTTGCGCGCGATGGGCTACGTCTCCGACGAGAAGCTGCTGGAGATGTTCGACAACTCCGTCTACATCCGGCACACGATCGCGGCCGACACCGACGCGACCCGCGACGAGGAGGGCGCGCTGATCGAGCTGTTCAAGAAGCAGCGCCCGGGCGAGCCGCCCTCGGTCGAAGCCGCCAAGACGCTGCTCGAGCAGCTCTTCTTCGACCCGAAGCGCTACGACCTCACCAGGGTCGGCCGCTACAAGCTCAACGCGCGCCTCGACCTCGACATCGACCTCGACACCCGGACCCTGACGCACGACGACATCATCGCCCTGATCAAGGAGCTGACCTCGATCCCCAGGATTCTCGGCGTTCCCGAGGAGATCGACGAGGAGAACCCGATCAAGGACTACGCGGCCGAGGCGTCGACCTACCCGCGCGAGCCGGTTCACGATCACCTCGACGAGTACGAGCACTTCGGCAACCGCCGCCTGCGCACCGTCGGCGAGCTGATCCAGGAGGCATTCCGGATCGGGCTCTACCGCATGGAGCGCGTGGTTCGCGAGCGCCTCACCACCGAGGACGCTGACGCGATCACCCCGCAGACCATCATCAACATCCGGCCCGTCGTCGCGGCGCTGAAGGAGTTCTTCGGTTCCTCGCAGCTCTCGCAGTTCATGGACCAGACCAACTCGCTGGCCGGCCTCACCCACCGTCGCCGCCTCTCGGCGCTGGGCGCGGGCGGGCTCACCCGCGAGCGCGCGCCGATCGAGGTCCGCGACGTGCACTCCACCCACTACGGGCGCATGTGCCCGATCGAGACGCCGGAGGGTCCGAACATCGGCCTGATCGGCAGCCTTTCCTCATACGCGCAGATCTCCGAGCACGGCTTCGTCACCACGCCCTACCGGGTGGTCAACGACGGCGTGGTCACCGACGAGATCGTCCACCTCGACGCCACACAGGAGGAGGAGCGCATCATCGCCCAGGCGAACGCCGATATGGACCAGGAGACGGGCAAGCTCAAGGGCCAGCGCGTCCTCTGCCGCCGCCGCGAGGGCGAGCTGACGACTGTCCCCCCCAAGCAGGTCGAGTTGATGGACGTCTCGCCCACCCAGATCTGGTCGGTGGCGACGGCTCTGATCCCCTTCCTCGAGCACGACGACGCCAACCGGGCTCTGATGGGCTCCAACATGCAGCGACAGGCTGTGCCGCTGCTGAAGCCCGAGCCGCCGCTGATCGGCACCGGTATGGAGCGCCGCGCGGCCGTCGACACGGGCGACGTGATCCTCGCCGGCGAGGCCGGCGAGGTGATCTCGGTCGATGCCGAGCGCATCGTCGTCTCACACGGGTCCAAGCGCGACGAGTACCCGCTGCACAAGTTCATGCGCTCCAACCAGGGCACGATCATCCACCAGCGGCCGATCGTCTCGGTCGGCGACAAGGTGAAGCGGGGCGATGTGCTCGCAGACGGCTCCTCGACCGCGGGCGGCGAGATCGCGCTGGGCAAGAACTGCCGGGTGGCGTTCATGTCCTGGGAGGGCTACAACTTCGAGGACGCGATCATCATCTCCGAGCGCCTCGTCAAGGAGGACGAGCTCACCTCGATCCACATCGAGGAGTACGAGATCGACGCCCGCACGACCAAGCTGGGCGACGAGGAGATCACACGCGACATCCCCAACCGCTCAGAGGAGAGCCTGCGCAACCTCGACGAGCGCGGCATCGTGCGCATCGGCGCAGAGGTCGTCTCAGGTGACCTGCTGGTCGGAAAGGTCACGCCCAAGGGCGAGACCGAGCTGACCGCGGAGGAGAAGCTGATCCGCGCCATCTTCAAGGAGAAGGCGCGCGAGGTGCGCGACACCTCGCTCAAGGTCCCACACGGCGAGGGAGGCGTGGTGATCGACGTGCTCACCTTCAGTCGCGACGCCGGCGACGATCTCGCCCCCGGGGTCAACGACCTGGTGCGCGTATACGTCGCCACGAAGCGCAAGATCGCCGAGGGCGACAAGCTCGCCGGCCGCCACGGAAACAAGGGCGTGATCTCCAGGATCGTGCCCGAGCAGGACATGCCGTTCATGGAGGACGGCACCCCGATAGACGTGATCCTCAATCCGCTGGGCGTGCCGAGCCGCATGAACATCGGCCAGATCCTGGAGACCCACCTGGGCTGGGTCGCGGCGGAGGGCTGGTACGACGACGACACCGACTCCTTCAAGCAGCGCAAGCGCAACCGAGACCGCGTCAACGTCGCCACGTCGGTCTTCGACGGGGCGACCCTCGAGGACGTCGATCATGCCCTGGTCAGCTGGCAGGAGGAGCATGGCAATGACCGCGGCATCGACCTCGGCGTCGACAAGTCCCGCAAGGCGGGCAACCGGGCCGAGGGCAAGGTGCAGCTCTACAACGGTCGCACGGGCGAGCCGTACGAGGGCCGCGTCACCGTGGGCTACATGTACATCCTGAAGCTGCTGCACCTGGTCGACGACAAGATCCACGCGCGCTCCACCGGCCCTTACTCGCTGGTCACCCAGCAGCCACTGGGCGGTAAGGCGCAGTTCGGCGGGCAGCGCTTCGGCGAGATGGAGGTCTGGGCCCTCGAGGCCTACGGCGCCGCCTACACCCTGCAGGAGATGCTCACGGTCAAGTCCGACGACACGGTCGGCCGCGTCAAGGCCTACGAGGCGATCGTCAAGGGCGAGAACATCCCCGAGCCCTCGATTCCCGAGTCGTTCAAGGTCCTGCTGAAGGAGATCCAGAGCCTGTCGCTGGATGCGAATGTGGTCTCCGAGGCCGGCGAGGGTGTCGAGATGGGCGAGGAGGAGGACGACCTGCTGCGAGCCGCGGAGGAGCTCGGAATAGAGCTCTCGGGCGTGCGAGCCGACGGCGCGGGCAAGAGCAAGGCCGCCGACGAGCAGGAGGAGCAGGTGGTCGCCGAAGGCGAGGGCGGCACCGAGGGCGGCAAGGCCAAGGAGGCAACCAAGAAATGATCGACATCAACAACTTCGACGCGATCGAGATCGGCCTCGCGTCCTCCAAGAAGATCCGGGGCTGGAGCTCCGGCGAGGTCACCAAGCCGGAGACGATCAACTACCGCACGCTGAAGCCCGAGAAGGACGGGCTCTTCTGCGAGCGCATCTTCGGTCCCACCAAGGACTGGGAGTGCTACTGCGGCAAGTACAAGCGCGTCCGCTACAAGGGCATCGTCTGCGAGCGCTGCGGCGTCGAGGTCACGCGTTCCAAGGTCCGGCGCGAGCGCATGGGCCACATCGACCTGGCCGCCTCGGTCTCCCACATCTGGTTCTTCAAGGGTGTGCCCTCGCGGATCGGCTACCTGATCGACATGGCTCCCAAGGAGCTCGAAAAGGTCCTCTACTTCGCCGCCTCGGTGATCACCTGGGTGGATGACGAGGCTCGCCAGAAGGACCTGGGCAAGCTCGAGAAGGAGGTCGAGAAGCAGGTGGCCGAGTACGAGCGCGAGCGTGAGCAGCGCACCCAGGAGCTGAACGAGTCGCTGGTTCGCCGCCTCGCCTATCTCGGCATCGCGGCCGACGAGGACGCCGAGGCCCCGCCGATGGGCACGGTGGAGGGCTTCAACGAGGACGACGAGCTCTGGGCCGACTCGACCGGCTCCCCGAAGCGGATCAAGGCCGAGGACCGCGAGAAGATGGGCAAGGAGCTGCGCAAGACCTTCGAGGCCGAGGTCGCCGACACCGATGCCTACCTCGAGGAGGCCGGAGAGCGCCTGCGCGACGTCTTCAAGATCTTCAGCGAGATGAAGCCCAAGGACGTGATCAACGATGAGACCACGTTCCGCGAGCTCAAGGACCGGTTCGGCTCGCCGTTCGGGTGGGGCGAGTACTTCCGCGGCGGCATGGGGGCCGAGTCCGTGCGAGACCTGCTCGAGCAGGTCGACCTGGAGGCAGAGGCCGAGCTGCTCGAGGAGATGATCAACACCTCCAAGGGCCAGAAGCAGTCGCGCGCCGTGAAGCGCCTCAAGGTGGTCGACGCCTTCCTCAAGTCCACCAACGAGCCCGACTGGATGATCCTCGACGTGGTCCCCGTGATCCCGCCCGAGTTGCGGCCGATGGTCCAGCTCGACGGCGGCCGCTTCGCCACCTCCGACCTCAACGACCTCTACCGGCGCGTGATCAACCGCAACAACCGCCTCAAGCGGCTCCTCGACCTGGGAGCGCCCGAGATCATCGTCAACAACGAGAAGCGGATGCTGCAGGAGGCCGTCGACGCGCTCTTCGACAACGGCCGACGCGGCCGCCCGGTGACGGGGCCGGGCAACCGCCCGCTGAAGTCACTCTCGGACATGCTGAAGGGCAAGCAGGGGCGCTTCCGGCAGAACCTGCTGGGCAAGCGCGTGGACTACTCGGGAAGGTCGGTGATCGTCTCCGGCCCCAGCCTGAAGATCCACCAGTGCGGGCTTCCGAAGCTGATGGCGCTCGAGCTGTTCAAGCCGTTCATCATGGCCCGGCTGGTCGAGCGCAAGCAGGTACAGAACATCAAGGCCGCCAAGAAGATGGTGGACTCGATGATCCCCGAGGTCTGGGACGTGCTCGAGGAGGTCATCCACGAGCACCCGGTGCTGCTCAACCGCGCGCCGACCCTGCATCGCCTCGGCATCCAGGCCTTCGAGCCGGTGCTGGTCGAGGGCAAGGCGATCCAGATCCACCCCCTCGTCTGCCACGCCTTCAACGCCGACTTCGACGGTGACCAGATGGCCGTGCACCTGCCCCTCTCGGCCGAGGCGCAGGCCGAGGCCCGGATCCTGATGCTGTCCTCCAACAACATCCTCTCTCCGGCCCACGGCGCGCCACTCGCCACTCCGACCCAGGACATGGTGCTGGGTCTCTACTACCTCACCTTCGGGCAGGACGAGGAGGGCATGCGCTCCTACGACGAAGAGCTCAAGCAGGGCGGCCCCGGCTCCGGCAACGGCTCCAGGCCGCACACCTTCCGCTCCGCGCAGGAGGCAGAGCTCGCCTACGAGAACGGGATGGTGCAGCTGCACGACTACGCCGAGTACCGGCGCCCGGGCCACGAGCACTTCCTGACGACCGTCGGCCGGATCATCTTCAACGACAGCGTCGAGCGCGCGATCGCCGACGCGCTGGGCGATGAGTACGACCCCGAGAACTACGAGTTCGTCAACCGCTCGCTGAAGAAGCGCGACGTCAACGAGATCGTCAGCAGGCTGGTCGAGGCCTATGGAGCTCCGGCGGTGGCGCTGGTGCTCGACTCCTTCAAGGAGCTCGGCTTCCACTTCGCCTCACAGGCCGGGATCACGATCTCCAAGAACGACGTCGTCGCCCCCGGCGACAAGGACGAGATCCTGGAGCGCTACGAGGGCAGGTCGGACGACGTCATGGGCCAGTACGACGAGGGCTACATCACGGCCGAGGAGCGCAAGGAGAGCGTCACGCGCCTCTGGAACGAGGCCACCGACGAGGTCGGGCAGGCGATGGAGGACAACCTCGACGAGCTCAACCCCATCTTCATGATGGCCAACTCCGGGGCGCGCGGATCGTTCAAGCAGATCCGCCAGCTGGCCGGGATGCGGGGCCTGATGGCCAACCCGAAGGGAGAGATCATCGAGCGCCCGATCAAGGCCAACTTCATGGAGGGCCTATCCGTGCTCGAGTACTTCATCTCGACCCACGGCGCACGCAAGGGCCTGGCAGACACGGCCCTGCGCACCGCGGACTCCGGGTATCTGACCCGACGCCTGGTGGACGTCTCCCAGGACGTGATCGTGCGGATCGACGACTGCAAGACGAAGGCCTTCGTCGAGCTGCCGGTTCGCCGCGAAGACGGCGAGATCAACCCCAACCTGCACGGCCGGGTGGTCGCGAAGAAGTTCACGACCAAGCGCGGCCGCGAGCTGCTGAAGCGCAATCAGATGATCGAGAAGGCCGAGGTCGCGCTGCTGGCCGAGGCATTCGACAGCGACGATCGCGAGTCGATGGTGCCGGTGCGCTCGGTGCTCAAGTGCGAAGCCCCCTCCGGGATCTGCGCCAAGTGCTACGGGATCATGCCCGCCACGGGCGCAATGGTCGAGATCGGCGACGCCGTCGGGATCATCGCCGCACAGTCGATCGGCGAGCCCGGCACCCAGCTGACCATGCGCACCTTCCACACCGGTGGTGTGGCCGGCCTCGACATCACCCAGGGCCTGCCGCGTGTCGTGGAGCTGTTCGAGGCACGCAAGCCCAAGGGGCTGGCGAAGATGGCCGAGGTCGCGGGCAAGGTCTCGATCGAGGAGAGCGACAAGGCGGTCAAGGTCACGCTGACCGACGACAAGGGCGAGGAGCACGAGTACGCCTTCCCGCCGCGCAGCAACCTCCTCGTTGAGAAGGGCAAGCGGGTGGAGGTCGGCGACCAGCTCAACGAGGGCTCGCTGTATCCGGCGGAGATCCTGGCGATTCGCGGCCGCACGGCGACCGAGGTCTACATCGTCGCCGAGGTCCAGCGGGTCTACCGCACGCAGGGCGTTGACATCAACGACAAGCACATCGAGCTGATCGTGCGCCAGATGCTGAAGAAGGTCCGCGTCGAGTCGAAGGGCTCGACCGAGCTGCTGCCCGGCCAGCTCGAGGACCGCTTGGACTTCGACGCCGCAAACGAGAAGGTCAAGGGCAAGAAGACCAAGACCCCGGCCCGTGCGGAGGAGGTGATCCTCGGGATCACCAAGGCCTCACTGGCCACCCAGTCCTTCCTCTCGGCCGCATCCTTCCAGGAGACGACCAAGGTGCTCACCGACGCGGCGCTGGAGGGCAAGCGAGACACGCTTCAGGGCCTCAAGGAGAACGTGATCATCGGCAAGCTGATTCCTGCGGCGACCGGCCTCAAGCACTATCGCTCGGTGCAGATCGAGCCGGTCGAGCCCGCCGGCCCGCCCGCCGAGGACCTGCTCTCCGAGGAGGAGCTGAAGGCCGACCTCGAGCTCGCCACCGAGGGTGGCGAGAGCTCAGGGCTCGAGGGCTTCGGCCCGAGCTTCGCCGAGGAGCTCGAGGAGCTCGCCTCCGAGATCGAGGTGCCCGCCGAGGGTGCGGAGGCCGCCGAGGCCGCCTCGGGCGACAGCGAATCGGCCGACAAGTCCTGAGCCCCGCCGCGGGCCCTCCGCGGCCGAGCCCCCCCGTTCCCGTCCCTGGTTCGACCCGAGTATGCCGCGCCGCTAGGCGGACTTCGGCGAGCGCTCGCGGCGCTCGTGGCCCGACAGGGGGGCCGGCAGCGGCCGGGGGCGAGGTGCTCCGCGCCGCCTCCCGGCGGGAGGGCAGTTGCCCGGGGGCTCGGCCGCGCCGCCGTGCGGGCCGCGGCGGGGGCCCTTGGGGCGGGGCTCGCGCCGCCAGCGGCGGAAGCCGTGGTCCTGGCCGCCCGTCGAGGACTCGTCCTCGGCGAACTCGTCGTAGCTGCGTGAAGCCCACCAGATGAGCCAGAGCGCGAAGAAGACGGGGATCTTCAAGACAAGGCCGAGGAAGATGATCGGAACCGCCGCATCCATGGCTCGCGAGTCTAGAGTGTCGCTCGCGCCGGGTCGAGGGGATCAGCCGGGGGTGAAGCCGTCGCGCGCCCAGGATTCCAGCGCGTCGACGTGGGCCTCCTCGAGCCCTCGGCTGGACTCGGTGGGCACCAGTAGCGTGGGCGCCTCTCGCGCCTCCGCCCACTCGTAGCAGCTGTGGTCGAGGCTGTCGTCGATCCAGGCGAGAGGGCGCTCGCCGGAATGCCGGCCGAGAGCGTCAAGCTTCCAATGGGCTGTCCCGAACACGGGGCGCCGGTCGAAGCGCAGGTAGGGCAGCTCCGGCACCCCGATGATGCTGGGCAGGTGGTCGTTGGCCCGGTCCTCCCAGCCGCTCGCCCAGATCAGCTCGTAGCTGCGGGCGAGGCGGTTGAGCCGCGCCCCCGTGGGCACCGAGATGCAGTGCAGCATCCCGTCCACCAGGTGGAAGTCACCCGGCGCCTTCTCCGCGCTCTCCTCGAAACCGAAGAGGCTGATCACCCCGTCCACATCGACCGCCAGGATGGGTCTTTCCTGGGCTTTTCCGAGCAGTCCCATCACCAATAACCCTACGCATCGGGGACCGACAAGCCCACGCATTCGGCGAGCCCGGCCCTGTCGAATGAGCCGTCACGCCTTGAGGGGAGGAGCCCCGAGAGGGGGGCCGATCGAAGTTGTGGCTATCCTGCGCCTTCGTGCCGAATACGAACCAACTGGTCCGCAAGGGCCGCAAAGCCAAGCCGAAGAAGATGTCCACCCCCGGTCTCAAGTCCGGGCACGGCAAAAAGAAGCGAGTCGCCGCTCCGCAACGGCGTGGCGTCTGCACGCGGGTGGCCACCGTCACGCCCAAGAAGCCCAACTCGGCGCTGCGCAAGATCGCCCGCGTCCGGCTCACCAACCAGATGGAGGTCACCACCTACATCCCCGGCGAGGGGCACAACCTTCAAGAGCACTCGGTGGTGCTGGTGCGTGGCGGCCGCGTCAAGGACCTCCCCGGCGTCCGCTACAAGGTCGTTCGCGGCACGCTGGACGCCGCCGGCGTCTCGGACCGCAAGCAGGGGCGCTCCCTGTACGGCGTCAAGGCGACCTGAGGCATGGCCCGACGCAACCAGGCCACGATCCGGCCCCTGGAGCCGGATTCGACCTACCGCAGCCGCCTCGTGCAGCAGGTCATCAACAAGGTGATGACGGCAGGAAAGAAGTCGACCGCCGAGCGGATCGTCTATGACGCGCTCGCGATCGTCGGCGAGCGCAGCGGCGACAACCCGGTCGAGGAGCTCGAGGGCGCGATCAAGCAGCTGACGCCGGTTCTGGAGGTCCGCTCCCGGCGGGTCGGAGGGGCCACCTACCAGGTTCCGGTGGAGGTGCCCGCGCGCCGCGCGCGCACGCTCGCCGTTCGCTGGCTCGTCGAGTACGCCCGCGCCCGGGGCGAGAAGTCGATGGCCGAGCGCCTGGCCAACGAGATCTCCGACGCCGCCAAGCAGCAGGGCAACGCCTGGAAGCGCAAGGACGACATCTACCGGATGGCCCAGGCCAACAAGGCTTTCGCTCACTACCGCTGGTAGCAGGCGAACGGGCCTAGTTCTTCGGCTTCGGCCCTCCCGGCCCCGGGCCGGGCGAGGGGGCGCTCCGCTCAGCCGCGCGCCGGGAGTCGATGGTCGCCAAGGCGCCTCCACAGGCCGCCAACAGGAGCGCTCCCGCGAGCTCGAACCAGAAGCCTGCGCCGGGCTGGGCCTTGGCGTCGATGAAGGGTTCGCCGGGCTCGTCGAGGAGGCCGATCTTGTTGGCGTCGGGGAGGTCGCCTATCAGAAAGATCAGCAGTGCCACCACCCCGCAGACCGCCACGGCGACGGCCGCGATCTGGGCCTGCGCCTCGCCATCGGCCGCGATCGAGACGACGAGCATGATCAGAGCGAAGGCCGCGAGGACCAGGGTCGCGTAGCCGTGCTGGTCGGAGGCGTCGATGCTCGAGACCGCCTCGCCGCCCGGCGCCGTCAGCTCGAAGAGGGTCGTGAACTGGGAGACCGCGAGCAGCGCCGAGCCGGCGGCGCAGGCGAGGATCAGCGCAGCCTCGGTGGGCGGGAGCTTCTTCACGGTGGCGCTCCGAAGCGGCCGCGGACGTGCTTTCGGGCAGGCATGCCCTTGCTATCATCCCGCCTCGCTTCGGGCGTCAATTCAGACCTCCGCGGCTTCCTCCGATCAGATGGAAAACGGCGCGACATAGACGGAGTCCGGGTCACTGAGACGCGCAGCGCTCTGGCCCGCAAGGGCCTTTTTCATGCGCCGATATCGAATTCAGCACCATCAACACCCACCCTCGTAAGGATTGACGACAGGCCTTCCCAATGCCCCGCAGCTTCCCGCTCGAAAAGACACGAAACATCGGCATCATGGCGCACATCGATGCGGGAAAGACGACGACCACCGAGCGCATCCTCTACTACACCGGCCGCACCCACAAGATGGGCGAGGTCCACGAGGGCGCGGCGGTCATGGACTGGATGGAGCAGGAGCAGGAGCGCGGGATCACGATCACCTCTGCCGCCACGGCCTGCGAGTGGAAGGACCACCGGATCAACATCATCGATACGCCGGGCCACGTCGACTTCACCGTTGAGGTCGAGCGCAGCCTACGGGTGCTTGACGGCGCCATCGCGGTCTTCGACGCCGTCGCCGGCGTAGAGCCGCAGTCCGAGACGGTCTGGCGCCAGGCCGACAAGTACAAGGTCCCGCGCATCGCCTACATCAACAAGATGGATCGCACGGGCGCCGACTTCTTCGGCGCGGTCGAGACGATGCGCGACCGTCTCGGCGCCAACCCGCTGCCGATCCAGATCCCGATCGGCAACGAGGGTGACTTCATCGGGGTGGTGGACCTGATCGAGAACAAGGCGCTCGTCTGGAAGGACGAGCTGGGCACGGATTTCTCCTACGAGGATGTGCCCGAAGACCTCGCCGAGCTCGCCCACGAGCACCGCACCCGTCTGATCGAGGCATGCGCCGACTACGACGACGAGCTCATGGAGCTCTACCTCAACGATGAGGAGATCCCGCACGAGCGGATCGCCCGATCCCTGCACCGCGCCACCCTCGACATCAAGGTGACGCCGGTGCTGCTCGGCTCCTCGTTCAAGAACAAGGGCGTGCAGCCGCTGCTCGACGCAATCGTCGAGCTGCTGCCCTCGCCGCTCGAGGTGCCGCCGATGACCGGCCTGGAGCCGCCCAAGAAGGGCAGCGGCGACGAGCCCCACGAGGCCGTGCGCGAGCCCTCTGACTCCGCTCCCTTCTCGGCTCTCGCCTTCAAGGTCATGGCCGATCCCTACGTCGGCAAGCTCACCTACTTCCGCGTCTACTCCGGCAAGCTCGAGGCGGGCGGCCGCGTACTCAACCAGTCGACCGGCCGCACCGAGCGGATCGGCCGCCTGCTGATGATGCACGCGAACTCCCGCGAGGAGATAGAGGAGTGCTACGCGGGCGACATCCTGGCCGGCGTCGGCCTCAAGCAGACCTCGACGGGGGACACCCTGTGCGCCCCGGACGCGCCGATCGAGCTCGAGCAGATCGAGTTCCCCGAGCCCGTGATCGCTGTCGCGATCGAGCCCAAGACCAAGGCCGACCAGGAGAAGCTGGGGGCAGCGCTCGCCCGCCTCTCCGAGGAAGACCCCACCTTTCAGGTCGAGACCGACGAGGAGACCGGGCAGACCCTGATCCACGGCATGGGCGAGCTGCACCTCGAGGTGCTGGTCGACCGCATGCTGCGGGAGTTCTCCGTCGAGGCGAACGTCGGCAGGCCGCAGGTCGCCTACCGCGAGACGATCCGCCAGCGGGTCGAGAAGGTCTCGGAGCGGTTCGTTCGCCAGACGGGTGGCCGTGGCCAGTACGGCCACGCCGTGATCAACATGGAGCCCGCCCCCGGCGAGGGCTTCGACTTCGTCAACAAGATCAAGGGCGGCACCATTCCCAGCGAGTACATCCCCTCGGTCGAGCAGGGGGTCGAGGAGGCCCTGCAATCGGGAGTCAAGGCGGGCTACCCGACCGTGGACGTCAGGGTCGAGCTGGTGGACGGCTCCTTCCACGACGTCGACTCCTCGGAGATGGCCTTCAAGATCGCCGGCTCGATGGTGGCCAAGGCGGCGGCGCGCAAGGCGAAGCCCGTGCTGCTCGAGCCGGTGATGGCCGTCGAGGTGGTGACGCCCGAGGACTTCCTCGGTGAGGTGATCGGCGACCTCTCGCGGCGCCGCGGAAAGGTGCAGGGCCAGGAGCCGCGCGGCAACGCGCTCGCGGTCAATGCCTTCGTGCCCCTCGGCGAGATGTTCGGTTACGCGACCGACCTGCGCTCCTCGACACAGGGGCGAGCCAGCTACACGATGCAGTTCGAGCGCTACGAGGAGGTCCCCCGGAACATCGCCGACGAGATCACCGACCAGCAGTCCGGACAGCCGGTGGGCGCTGAGGCGTAAGCCCGGTGCTCCGCCACGTGGCTATATTCCCGTGGTTGGTCAAAACTCGAACCAACTCGCGGATTCACCAGACCTAGAGACAAGAACAGACCGACTTTCAGCAACCGAGAACCCAAAGGAGCGAGATGTCCAAGGAGAAGTTCGATCGCGATAAGCCGCACGTAAACGTCGGCACCATCGGCCATGTCGATCACGGCAAGACCACGCTGACCGCCGCGATCACCAAGACACTCGCCGACAAGGGTGGGACCGAGGTGAAGTCGTTCGATGAGATCGACAACGCGCCCGAGGAAAAGGAGCGCGGGATCACGATCGCCACCTCGCACGTGGAGTACGAGACCGACAACCGCCACTACGCGCACGTCGACTGTCCCGGCCACGCCGACTACGTCAAGAACATGATCACCGGCGCCGCGCAGATGGATGGCGCGATCCTGGTGGTCTCAGCGCCCGACGGCCCGATGCCCCAGACCCGCGAGCACATCCTGCTGGCGCGCCAGGTGAACGTCCCCTACGTGGTCGTCTACCTCAACAAGACCGACATGGTCGACGACGCGGAGCTGCTCGAGCTCGTCGAGGAGGAGGTCAAGGACCTGCTCAACGAGTACGAGTTCCCGGGCGATGAGGTGCCGATCATCAAGGGCTCGGCGCTGAAGGCGCTGGAGGGTGACGAGGAAGCCAAGCAGTCGATCCTCGACCTGGCCGCGGCTCTCGATGAGTACATTCCCGAGCCCGAGCGCGACCTCGACAAGCCCTTCCTGATGCCCGTCGAGGACGTCTTCTCGATCACCGGCCGCGGCACGGTCGCGACCGGCCGCATCGAGCAGGGCATCGTCAACACCGGCGACGAGGTCGAGATCGTTGGCATCACCGACAGCTCCAAGACCACCGTCACGGGTGTCGAGATGTTCCGGAAGATCCTCGACGAGGGCCGCGCCGGCGATAACGTCGGCTGCCTGCTGCGAGGCACCAAGCGCGAGGAGATCCAGCGCGGGCAGGTCCTCTGCAAGCCGGGGTCGATCACGCCGCACACGAAGTACAAGGCCGAGGTCTACTGCCTGAAGAAGGAGGAGGGTGGCCGTCATACCCCCTTCGTCACGGGCTATCGGCCCCAGTTCTACTTCCGCACCACCGACGTCACCGGTGTGGTCAACCTCCCCGAGGACCGCGAGTTCGTCGCTCCGGGGGAGAACGCCGAGATGGAGGTCGAGCTGATCCAGCCGATCGCCATGGACCCGGGCCTCCGCTTCGCAATCCGCGAGGGTGGTCGCACCGTCGGCTCCGGTGTCGTCACCGAGGTAATCGAGTAGCGACGGCGGGCCCGTTCGGGCCCGCCTTTCATTGGCCCTCGGATGTGGTTGGCAAGGGCCTGACAACTGCAAGACATACGACCGGGGCGCTGGCCCAACTGGGGCGGTGCCCCGCTCGCACGAATAGGACGAGAAGGAAGACAGAGGTAATCGGGGCAGATGGCCTCACTGACATCGGGAAAGATCAGGATTCGACTGAAGGCGTACGACCACGACGCCATAGATCGGGCTGCCCAGGAGATCGTCGGAACCGCCCAGCGGACCGGCGCAAGCGTCTCGGGGCCCGTTCCCCTGCCCACCGAGAAGAATGTCTATTGCGTGATCCGCTCGCCGTTCAAAGACAAGGACTCAAGAGAGCATTTCGAGATCCGCACACACAAGCGGCTGATCGACATCCATCAGCCGACCCCGAAGACCGTCGACGAGCTGCAGCGGATGGAGACGCTTCCCGCCGGCGTTGACGTGGAGATCCGACTCTGATGAGCGCGATCGTGGGCAAGAAACTGGGGATGACCCGCATCTTCGCCGAGGACGGCACCGCGGTCCCGGTCACGGTGATCGAGGCCGCCCCGAACGTCGTCACGGCGGTCCGCCGTTCCGAGCGCGACGGCTACGACGCCGTCCAGCTCGCGGGCGACCCCACCCAGGAGCGCAAGCTGACAAAGGCCGAACTCGGACACCTGAAGAAGGCCGGTGCCAAGACCGCCATGCGCACCCTCGTCGAGTTCCGCGACACGACCTTCCCGTCGACCAGCGCGGAAGCCGGGGATTCCTCCAAGGAGCCCGACGCTTCGGAGGGGTCGTCCGGCACTCCCGGAGACGAGGCTGAGGAGGCGTCCGCGGGCGGTCCCAAGCTCGGCGAAGAGATCACGGTCGCGGCCTTCGAGCCGGGCGAGGAGGTCAAGGTCTCCGCTGTATCGATCGGCAAGGGCTTTCAGGGCACGATCAAGCGCCACAACTTCAGCCGTGGCCCGGTCAGCCACGGCTCCCACAACGTCCGCGCTCCCGGTTCGGCCGGGGCCAGCGCCGATCCCGCCCGGATCTTCAAGGGCCAGAAGATGCCCGGCCAGATGGGCGCCAGGCGGGTCACCCAGCGCGGCGCGACGATCGTCGAGATCGACGCCGAGCGCAACCTGCTGTTGATCCGGGGCTCGGTGCCCGGGCCGCGCAACGGAACCGTCGAGGTGAAGAGCGTTGGCTGAGACCGCCGCCAAGCCCAAGGCGAGCAGCGGCGGCCTCAAGGCCCCGATGCTCGGCAAGCAGTCCAAGGCCGACCTGCCGAAGGCGCTCTTCTCCGAGCCCTTCCACGAGTCGCTGGTGCACCAGGCCGCCCGCGCTGATCTGGCCGCGCGCCGGCGCGGCACCCACTCCTCGCTGACCAGGGGCGAGGTCTCGATGACGACCGCCAAGGCATGGCGCCAGAAGGGCACGGGCCGCGCCCGCGTCGGGGCCCTCGGCGTGCCGCACCGTTACGGTGGTGGCGCCGCTTTCGGCCCCAAGCCGCGCAGCTACACCTTCAAGGTGAACCGCAAGGAGCGGCGCAGGGCGCTGCGTGCCGCGCTCAGCGTGCACGCGAGCCGCGACAGCGTCGCCGTCCTGGACGGCTCGGGGTTCGAGAAGCCCTCGACGAAGGCGGCGGCGACCGCACTCGGCAAGTGGGCCGCAACCGGGCCGACCCTGGTCTTGGTTGGCGGCGAGGAGTCGGGAGTGGCGAAGAGCTTTCGCAACATCCCCAGCGTCCGTGTGGCGCTGGCCGAGTCCGCCGGGGTCGCGGACGTGATCGGCGCCGCCTCCCTGGTCATCTCGCAGCAGGCGCTCGCTGAGCTCGAGGGGAGGGCCGGCTAGTGGATGCGAGGCAGGTGATCATCCGCCCCGTGGTCTCCGAGAAGAGCTACGCGCTGATGTCGGACGGCAAGTACACATTTCGGGTTCACGATCGAGCCCACAAGACCCAGATCGCGCGTGCGGTCGAGGAGGTCTTCAGCGTGCGCGTGCGCTCCGTGAAGACCTCGAAGGTCAACGCGAAGCCCAAGCGCCGAGGCCTCCACAGCGGCAAGTCCCGCTCTTGGAAGAAGGCGATCGTGCAGCTCGCACCCGGCGAGCGCATCGAGTTGTTCGAGGGCGCGGCGGTGGACGCATAGCCATGGCAAACCGCAAGACCAAGCCGACCAGCGCGGGCCGCCGTTTCGGCACCTACCAGGTGCGAGAGGAGCTCACCGGCGACGCTCCGCAAAAGAGCCTGCTGAAGGGCAAGCGGCGTTCGAGCGGGCGCAATGTCAACGGTCGCGTCACGGCGCGCCATCGCGGCGGAGGCGCCAAGCGGCGCTACCGGAAGATCGACTTCAAGCGCACCAAGGACGGGGTCCCCGCCAAGGTGGCGACGATCGAGTACGACCCGAACCGCAGCGCCTACATCGCACTGCTTCATTACGCCGACGGTGAGAAGCGGTACATCCTTGCTCCGCAGGGCCTTACCGCCGGGGCCGAGGTCGTCTCCGGCGAGGGCGCCGACATCGCTCCCGGCAACTCCCTTCCCCTCAGCCGGATCCCGACCGGCACGGTGGTGCACAACGTCGAGATGACCCCGGGGCAGGGGGGGCGCCTCGGCCGCGCCGCCGGCACCGCGATCCAGGTCGTCGCCAAGGAGGGCGAGATGGTCTCGCTTCGCCTTCCCTCCTCGGAGGTGCGGATGGTGCGCGGCGAGTGCCGCGCCACGGTGGGGTCGCTTTCCAACTCTGATCACCAGAACGTCAAGTGGGGCAAGGCGGGACGCAGCCGCCATCGCGGCAAGCGACCGCAGACCCGCGGCGTCGCGATGAACCCCGTCGATCATCCGCATGGCGGCGGCGAGGCTCACCACACCCCCGGCGGCCACCCGGTGACGCCTTGGGGCAAGCCGACGCTCGGCTACAGAACCCGCAAGAAGGGCAAGCGCTCCGATGCCCTGATCGTGCGCAGCAGGCGCAGGAAGAAGGGCTGATGGGACGCTCGACCAAGAAGGGCCCGTGGGCGGAGGAGCGCCTGATGAGGCGGGTCAACGCCATGAACGAGTCCGGGCAGAAGCAGATGCTCAAGACCTGGTCACGCAAGTCCACCGTCTTCCCGGAGATGGTCGGTCATACGATCGCCGTGCACGACGGCCGCAAGCACGTACCGGTCTATATCTCGGAGTCGATGGTCGGTCACAAGCTCGGCGAGTTCGCCCCTACCCGTACGTTCCGCGCGCACTCGGGCGCCGGCTCGGCAGGGGACAAGGACTAGAGATGGCCGAGCGCAAGGACAGCGAGGCCAAGAAGCCGAGCGCGGCGAAGAAGCCCGCGGAGCCGGCGGCGGAGAAGCCCGCGGCGAAGAAGCCGGCGGCGAAGAAGCCCGCGGCGAAGAAGCCCGCGGCGAAGAAGCCCGACAAGGCGGCCGCGAAGGCCCCGACCGCCAAGACGAGCGAGTCCGAGGGAACCACCTCCGCGAAGAAGTCCGAGGCCTCTGGCGAGCCGCAGACGAAGAGCAAGGCTCCCGCGCGCAGCGGTGCCAAGGGCGGCACGCGCAAGGCCGCCGGGGCGAAGGCCGGCGCCAAGGCCAAGGTCGCCGACAAGGAGAAGCAGGCCCCCGCTCGCCCGGTCGTAAACGCTCGCGCCCGCTACGTGCGCGTCGCGCCCCGCAAGGCCCGCCTGGTCGCCGACCAGGTGCGCGGCCTGCCGCTCGCCGACGCGCAGACTCTGCTGCGATTCTCCGCCCGCGGTGCGGCCGAGGACATCGCAAAGCTGATCGACTCGGCAGCCGCCAACGCCGAGAACAACCACGACCTCGTCGCTGACGATCTCATGGTCTCCGACATCCGGGTCGACGAGGGGCCGACCCTGCGGCGCTACCGCCCGCGGGCGCTCGGGCGTGCGACCCGCATCAACAAGCGAACCAGCCACATCCAGGTGGCCCTGACGCCGGAGGACTGAGGAGAGAAGATGGGACAGAAGATCCACCCCGAGGGGTTCCGCGTCGGCTACATCAAGGACTGGAGCTCGAACTGGTTCAACGAGCGCGGGTTCTCCGATTACCTGATGGAGGACATCGCGATCCGCGAGCACATCGAGAACAAGCTCTCGCACGCCGGGCTCTCCGATATCACGATCGTCAAGACAGCAGCCGAGGTCGAGGTCGACATCGCCACGGCGCGTCCAGGCATCGTGATCGGCAAGTCCGGCAGCGAGGTCGACGCCCTGCGCCGCGAGCTGCACAAGATCACCGGCCGTCCCGTCAAGGTCAACATCAAGGAGATCAAGCGCCCCGAGCTCGACGCGAAGCTCGTGGCGCAGTCGATCGCCGAGCAGCTGCAGAACCGGGTCGCCTTTCGCCGTGCGATGAAGCGCGCTCTGACCTCGGCGATGCGCTCGGGCGCCAAGGGCGTGAAGGTGCAGGTCTCCGGTCGTCTCGGCGGGGCCGAGATGGCTCGGACCGAGGGGTACTCCGACGGGCGGGTTCCCCTGCACACCCTCCGCGCCGACATCGACTACGGCTTCGTCGAGGCGCGCACCACCACAGGCAGAATCGGCGTCAAGTGCTGGATCAACAAGGGCGAGGTGATGCCCGAGGGGTTCCGCTCCGAGAAGGACACCGAGGACGGGGGCGGCGGCGGCAGATCCGGTGGCGGCAGGTCCGGCGGCGGCAGGGGTGGTCGCTGATGCTGATGCCGAAGCGGGTCAAGTACCGCAAGCAGATGCGCGGCCGCATGCGTGGCTACTCCAAGGGGGGCAACTCGGTCGATTTCGGCGAGTACGGCCTGAAGGCGATGGAGCGGGGCTGGATCACGAACCGCCAGATCGAGGCCGCTCGCGTCGCGATGACCCGGAAGATCAAGCGGGGCGGCAAGGTCTGGATCAACATCTTCCCCGACAAGCCGATCACCGCGAAGCCGGCCGAGACCCGCATGGGCTCGGGCAAGGGCAACCCCGAGGGATGGGTCGCGGTGGTCAAGCCCGGGCGGGTCATGTTCGAGCTTGCCGGCGTGCCTGAGGACCTCGCCAAGGATGCTTTGCGCCTTGCGAGCCACAAGCTGCCGGTCAAGACCAAGTTCGTGAGGCGCGAGGGGGCCGAGTCGTGAAGTCCTCGGAGACCCATAACCTCGAGGATGACGAGTTGATCGAGCGGCTCAAGCAGGCTCAGGACGAGCACTTCAGTCTGCGCTTTCAGCATGCGACCGGCGAGCTGGAGAACACGTCCCGCTTGGGCGCGGTGCGCCGCGACGTGGCGCGCCTGCTGACAGTCGCCAAGGAGCGCGGCATCGACCTCGAGACGGAACTGAAGGCCTAGGAAATGACTGACGAAGAGCGCAACGAGACAAGCGAAGAGCAGCCCGAGGCGGCCGAGGCCCCGAAGGACGACGCTGCGGCCGAGGCCCCGAAGGACGACGCTGCGGCCGAGGCCCCGAAGGACGACGCTGCGGCCGAGGCCCCGAAGGACGACGCTGCGGCCGAGGCCCCGAAGGACGACGCTGCGGCTGCCGATGACGACCTCGACTGGAAGGCGCGCAAGCGCCTCGAGCGCTCGCGCCGGTCCGGTGAGGCCGGCCCCCAGCGCAGCCCCGACGAGCGAGCGTCCGAGCGCTCGGAGCGGCGCACTGCCGCGGCCAAGGCCCGCAGCTCCTATCGGCGCAAGGCGCGCGAGGGCCATGAGGAGCGCAAGGGCACGCCGCCCGCAGAGCCGGACTCGGCGGCTCGCAAGGAGCGGCAAGGCAAAGTGGTCTCCAACAAGTCGGACAAGACGATCACCGTGCGCATCGACGTCGCCCGGCGCCATCCTGCCTACGAGAAGATCATCCGCAGCTCGAGCACGTTGCACGCGCACGATGAGCGCAACGAGGCGGGAGAAGGCGACCTGGTCCGCATCGTCGAGACCCGCCCGCTGTCGCGAACCAAGCGCTGGCGGCTGGTCGAGGTCATGGAGAAGGCGAAGTGAGGCCGACGCGATGATCCAGCAGGAGTCAAGGCTGAGGGTCGCCGACAACTCGGGCGCCCGGGAGATCCTCTGCATCCGGGTCAAGGGAGGCTCGCACCGCCGTTATGCGCGGATCGGCGATGTGATCACGGCGACCGTCAAGCAGGCGACCCCGCACGGCGGAGTTCGCAAGGGCGAGGTGGTCGAAGCCGTCGTCGTCCGCACCCGCAAGCAGCTCGGCCGCAAGGACGGCACCTACATCTCGTTTGACGAGAACGCGGCGGTGCTGATCGATCCGCAGGGCGCACCCAGGGGCACCCGTATCTTCGGCCCCGTTGCCCGCGAGCTGCGCGACAGGAACTTCATGAGGATCGTCTCGCTCGCCCCGGAGGTGCTCTGAGCATGGCTCGAGGCATGAAGATCCGCGAGGGCGACCAGGTCGTGATCACGGCCGGCAAGGATCGCGGCAAGACCGGCAAGGTCGTTCGCACCGACCCGAAGCGGGCCAAGGTCTTCGTCGAGAACCTCAACATCGTCAAGCGCCACCAGCGCCCGACCTCGGTCAAGGACACGTCCAAGGGGGGTCAGGTCGGGGGCATCGTGGAGAAGGAGGGCCCCATCCACGTCTCGAACGTGATGCTGCTCGACCCCTCCAACAACAAGCCCACGCGCATCCGCATAGAGCGCGGCGAGGACGGCAAGCGCAGGCGCGTGGCCGCCAAGACCGGCACGGAGATCGACTGAGCGCCATGGAGTCAGCCACGCAACAGCAGAGGCAGGCCGCCCCGCCACCGAGGCTGCGCGACAGCTACGAGCAGGAGCTGAAGCAGCAGCTGATCGAGCGCTTCGAGTACTCAAGCCCGATGCAGGCTCCGACCCTCGTGAAGATCACGCTGAACATGGGGTTGGGTGAGGCCAAGCAGAACACCCAGATGCTCGAGGCCGCAACCGAGCAGCTCGCCACGATCGCGGGCCAGGCGCCCAACGTGCGCCGGGCCAAGAAGTCGGTGGCCAACTTCAAGCTGCGCGAAGGCATGCCGATCGGCGTCGCCGTGACGCTGCGCCGAGCGCGCATGTGGGAGTTCCTCGACCGCCTGGTGACGATCGCCATCCCGCGCATCCGCGACTTCCGCGGCCTCAGCCCGCGCTCTTTCGACGGACGGGGCAACTACTCGATGGGCGTCCGAGAGCAGCTCATCTTTCCCGAGATCGACTTCGACTCGATCGACGAGGTTCGTGGGCTCGACATCACGATCACGACCACGGCCCGGACCGACGAGGAGGCGTTCGCGCTGCTTGACGGGCTCGGCATGCCGTTCTCGCGGGAGGGCCGCCCGGGCGAGGTCGATGCCGAGGCCGAGGCCGAGGCCGAGCGGCGCAGGGAAGAGGCCCGGCTGCGTGCCGAGGCCGAGGCCGCGGCGCTCGAACAGCTCAAGGAGGAGAACCCCGACGCCTATGCCAGGCCCGCGCAGCCCGAGGAGGGCGAGGAAGCTGAAGGCGAGGGTTCAGAGGCCAAGCAGGACGAGGGCGCCGACCATGAGGGCGGCGACGAAGCAGAGGAAGGAAGCTGATGGCGAAGACGTCCCAGCGGGTGCGCCAGGCGCGCCCGCCCAAGTACAAGACACGCGGCTACAACCGCTGCCGCAAGTGCGGCCGGCCGCGCGCGGTCTACCGCAAGTTCGGTCTCTGCCGGATCTGCCTGCGCGAGAACGCGCACCGCGGCTTCATCCCGGGCATGACCAAGTCGAGCTGGTGAGCGGATGCTGACCGACCCGATCGCCGATTACCTGACCAGGATCCGCAACGGCCTCCAGGCCGAGCACGAGGACGTCGTGATCCCATCCTCGCGTCTGAAGCGCGAGCTCTCCCGCATCCTCAAGGAGCAGGGCTACATCACCGACTTCGAGATCGCAAAGGGCGAGAAGGGCGAGGTGATCAGGGTCACCCTGCGCTACACGGATGATCGCGATCCGGTGATCTCCGGCATGGAGCGCGTCTCGCGCCCCGGCCGCCGCCGCTACGTCACCAAGGAGGATGTCCCGCGCGTATTCGGCGGAATGGGCACCGCGATCGTCTCCACCTCCACCGGGGTCATGACCGGCCACGAGGCCCATCAGAGGGGCGTCGGCGGCGAGGTCGTGGCTTACGTCTGGTAGGCGTCGCTTCCTAACCTCTTTCAGATGAGCCGAATCGGAAAACAGCCAGTTGCGATCCCCGACGGGGTCGACGTCGACGTGAAGCCCGGTGAGGTCACCGTGAAGGGGCCCAAGGGCGAGTTGAACCAGCTCCTCAACCGTGACATGAAGATCTCGGTCGATGACGGCACCCTCAGCGTCGAGCGCCCCACCGACCGCGGCGAGCACCGGGCCCTGCACGGACTGACGCGCAGCCTGATCGCGAACATGGTCGAAGGGGTCACGGACGGCTTCGAGCGCCGGCTCGAGATCCAGGGTGTCGGCTACCGCGCCCAGCTCAAGGGCAAGGACCTCGAGCTCGCGCTCGGCTACTCGCACCCGGTCAGCCTCCCCGCTCCCGACGGAATCGAGTTCGAGGTGCCCCAACCGACCGAGATCATCGTTCGCGGCATCGACAAGCAGCTCGTTGGCGAGACGGCGGCCCGCATCCGCAAGAGCCGCCCGCCCGAGCCCTACAAGGGCAAGGGCATCCGCTACCAGGGCGAGCAGGTCGCCCGCAAGGTCGGCAAGAGGGCCTAGCGATGGCGGTCCCCACCAGCCAGCAGCGCAGGCTTCGCCGCCGCCGGCGGGTGCGCGCAAAGGTGCGCGGGTCCGCGGAGTGCCCGCGCCTCTCGGTCTATCGCTCCAACCGCGGAGTCTCAGCCCAGCTGATCGACGACGACGCCGGCAGGACGGTCGCCGCGGTGAACTGGACCGAGGCCGAGCTGAAGAGCATGAACCCGATGGAACGGGCCAGGAAGGCCGGCGAGGTGCTCGCAAAGCGCGCCGCCGATTCCGACGTCGGGACTTGTGTCTTCGACCGTGGCGGCTACCGCTTTCACGGCAGGGTCAAAGCCTTGGCCGAGGGTGCGCGAGAGGGGGGACTGAAGTTCTAGGGCGATCGGCCACGGCCGCTTCGCTACCTTCAAGCTCATGGCAGTAGAGAAAGTCAGCGCAAAGGGACTCGACCTGCAGGAGCGGGTGATCGAGATCAACCGCGTCGCCAAGGTGGTCAAGGGCGGGCGGCGCTTCTCGTTCACCGCGCTGGTAGCGGTCGGCGACGAGGACTCGGTGGTCGGCATCGGCTACGGCAAGGCCCGCGAGGTGCCGTTGGCGATCCAGAAGGCCGTTGAGAACGCGCGCAAGGACCTGATCCGCGTGCCCAAGTACGGCCAGACGATCACCCACCGGGTGATCGGTCGCTTCGGCGCCGGTCATGTGGTGCTGCGCCCGGCGAGCCCGGGTACCGGCGTGATCGCCGGTGGCGGTGTCCGCGCGGTGCTCGAGCTTGGCGGCGTCCGAGACGTGCTCACCAAGAGCATCGGCACCCAGAACCCGATCAATCTCGTCAAGGCGACCATGCACGGCCTCTACCTGCTGCGCCGGCCCGAGGACGTAGCCGAGCTTCGCGGCATCTCCGTGGCCGAGGTGCTTGGCCTCGCCCCCAAGAACGGCGAGCCCGCCGAAGCCAAGACCACCGCGCCTCAAGAAGCGAGCGGAGCCTCAGCATCATCCGCTAGGGCCGCGCAAGCCGCCGCCCCCGGACGCGATGCGGAGGAGGCGGCGGATGATGCCGGCGGAGCTCCCTCATCCTCAGCTCCGCAGCCGGCGACCACCGAGGAATCACCCGGCGCCCCCGCGGGCAAAGCCCAGGTGGCGCCCGAGAAGGCCGGGGAAGTGCCTCCTGATGGCGAGGCCAGCGCATCGGGGGCATCGCCCGAGCCCGCCGCCGAGGCGGAAGGCGGAAAATCCTGATGTCCGACCTCCGTATCAAGCAGGTCCGCAGCGCCAACGGCGCCTCGCCCCAGCAGCGCGCTGCGCTGCGCTCTCTGAAGCTGGGCCGGATCGGCAGCACCTCGTCCTTCAAGGATTCCCCGAACCTCCAGGGCCAGATCCGCCCGATCGGGCACCTGGTCGAGGTCGGTGAGGCCAAGTGAGCCCGGAGAGCAAGGGCGAGCAGGCCGACGCCCCGGTCGGCTTGCACAGCCTGAAGCCGGCCGAGGGCTCGCGCAGCGCGCGCAAGCGGATCGGCCGCGGCAAGGGCAGCGGGTTCGGCAAGACCTCCGGGCGTGGCCACAAGGGAGCGGGCGCTCGCGCCGGCTCCAAGCGCAAGGTCGCCTATGAGGGTGGCCAGACCCCCCTGCATATGCGCATGGGAAAGCTGCGCGGTCCGAACAACAAGATGTCGATGCCCTTCGAGCGCTTCCGCACCCGCACCCAGCCCGTCAACGTCGCCGACCTCGAGGCGCGCTTCAAGGCCGGTGAGGAGGTCAGCCCCGAGACGCTGCGCGAGAAGGGTCTCGCCAAGCGGCGCTGGCCCGTCAAGGTGCTCGGCCGGGGCGAGATCTCGACCAAGCTGACCGTGCGCGCGCACGGCTTCAGCGCCTCGGCCAAGGAGAAGATCGAGGCCGCCGGCGGAAGCTGCGAGGAGATCGAGGCGGAGAGGGCGGCTTAGTGCTCCAGACGATCCTCAACGCCTTCAGCGTCCAGGACATCCGCAAGAAGCTGCTGTTCACGGCCGCGATCCTGGCGCTCTACCGTCTCGGCGCCTACATCCCTTCCCCGGGCGTGGACGCGGCCACGATCAGCGACATCGAACAGAACTTCTCCGGCTCCAACATCCTCGGCTTTCTCAACCTCTTCTCGGGCGGGAGCCTCTCGCGCCTCTCCCTGTTCGCCCTGGGAATCATGCCCTACATCACCTCCTCGATCATCCTGCAGCTGCTGACGGTCGTGGTGCCGGCGCTGGAGCGCCTGCAGAAGGAGGGCGAGGTCGGCCAGCAGAAGATCACCCAGTACACGCGTTACCTGACCGTCGTCCTGGCCTTCTTCCAGTCGATCGGCTACGTCTTCCTGTTCCGGAGCTTCCAGGACCAGGCAGGGACGAGCGTGGTCGGCAATCTCACGGGCGCGAGGCTGTTCCTGATCGTGATCACCCTGACCGCGGGCTGCACGCTGCTGATGTGGATGGGCGAGCTGATCACCCAGCGAGGCATCGGCAACGGCATCTCACTGATGATCTTCGCCTCGATCGTCTCCGGCCTTCCGTCCGGGATCCAGGCTTGGTGGACCAACCCCGATCCGGTCTTCGTCGTGATGATGCCCTTCGTCGCGCTCGGTGTGATCGTGGCGATCGTCTTCGTTCAGGAGGGCCAGCGCCGAATCCCGGTGCAGTACGCCAAGCGCGTGGTCGGCCGCCGCATGACCTCGGGGGGTTCGACCTACCTGCCGCTGCGGGTCAACATGGCCGGCGTGATCCCGGTCATCTTCGCGGCCTCGATCATGGCCTTCCCACCCACGATCGGCCAGCTGATCAACACTCCCGCCGCCCTCGACTTCGCCGCCTTCTTCTCACCCAACAGCTGGGCCTACGTGGTGGGCGAGGTGTTCTTCATCATCATCTTCACCTACTTCTACACGGCGGTCACCTTCAATCCCGTGGACCAGGCCGACAACCTCAAGAAGTACGGTGGGTTCATCCCCGGCGTCAGGCCCGGCCGGCCGACCGCCGAGTACCTGGACCGGATCCTCTCGCGGCTGACCTTTCCCGGTGCGCTCTATCTGGGCGCCGTCGCGGCGCTGCCGACGATCCTGATCAACCAGACCTCTGCGAACTTCTTCTTCGGCGGCACCTCGATCCTGATCGTCGTCGGCGTGGCCCTTGACACGGTCAAGCAGCTGGAGTCCCAGCTGATGATGAGGAACTACGAGGGCTTCCTGAAGTAGCAGGCGCGGCGCCCACCGCGGCGTGCGTTCCGGCCTCACAATCCCCCAGCGATGTCTGAACTGAACCTCATCCTTCTCGGCCCACCCGGCAGCGGCAAGGGGACGCAGGGCGAGAGCCTGCAGGACGACTTCCGCCTGCCCTACTACGCGACCGGTGAGATCCTGAGGAGCGCGGTGAAGGAGGGAACCGAACTGGGCAAGCAGGCCCAGGAGCACATGGACCGCGGTGACCTGGTGCCCGACGAACTGATCATCGAGGTGATCGCCGACCGTGTGCGGCGCGAGGAGGCTAGCGACGGCTTCATCCTCGACGGCTTCCCGCGGACGGTCCCGCAGGCCGAGGCCCTGAACGAGAAGATGTACACGCTCGGGCGCAGGATCACCGCCGCGGTGCTGATCGACGTGCCGGACGAGGAGGTCGTGCGCCGGCTCGGCGGGCGGCGCACCTGTGAGGCCGAGGGCCACGTCTTCCACGTCGACTTCAACCCACCCGCCACCGATGGGGTCTGCGACGTGGACGGCAGCCGATTGATCGTTCGCAGCGACGACCAGCCCGAGGTGATCCGCAACCGGCTGGACCAGTACAAGTCCAAGACCCAGCCGCTGGTCGCCTTCTACGAGACCCAGGGCATCCTGCAGAGAGTCGACGGCACCGCGGCTCCCGACGTCGTCGGCGAGAAGATCAGGGGCATGCTGGCTACCCTGCGGCGAGAAGACGAGATGGAGATGTAGGGACGATGTATCGAGGCGGAATCATCCGCAAGACCCCAGAGCAGCTCGATGCGATGGCCGCGGCGGGTGAGATCCAGGTTCGCTGCCTGAAGATGCTCGCCTCGAAGGTGCGGCCCGGCGTGACCACGAAGCAGCTCGACGAGACCGCCGAGAAGTTCATTCGCAGCCAGGGCGCGGTGCCCTCTTTCAAGGGCTACCGAGGTTTTCCCGGCTCGATCTGCGCCTCGCCCAACTCGATGGTGGTGCACGGCATCCCCGGCCCCTACGAGCTGAAGAAGGGGGACATCCTTTCGATCGACGTCGGCGTCACCTACGAGGGCTGGGTGGCCGACGCCGCGATCACCGTGCCCGTCGGCAAGGTCAGCGAGGAGGCGCGCCGGCTGATCAGGACGACGCGAGCCTCCCTCTTCGAGGGCATCGCCCAGGCGAGACCGGGAAACCGCCTCAGCGACATCTCCCACGCGATCCAGACCAGGGTCGAGCTCGACGGCCTCTCGGTGATCCGCTCACTGGTCGGCCACGGCGTCGGCCGCGAGATGCACGAGGATCCGCAGATCCCGAATTTCGGAGAGCCGGGCAAGGGCCCCGAGCTCGAGGAGGGGATGGTGTTCGCGATCGAGCCGATGGTCAACGTCGACACGCCCGAGATCCGCATGGGCTCGGACGGCTGGGCCGTCTACTCCGAGGACGACTCGCTGGCCGCGCACTTCGAGTTCACCGTGGCCGTCACCGCCGAGGGCCCGCGCATCCTCACCCCCTGGCACGAGTAGCGGCCGGGCGACCCAAGGGCGCGTCAGCCCAGCGGACGGCCCAGCATCTCGGCCAGTGGCTTCGCCGGATCATTCGCCCGCACGCGTTCCCGCACTCCACGGAAGCGGATCGACTCGTAGGCGATCAGCGCGACCAGCACCGCCGTGACCGCGAGCAGGGCCCAGAGCGCGTCGGCTTCGAGCGTCAGCGGGATCAGCGCGGCGAGGACGAGGGCGGCCAGGGTCCGCTGCCGATTGAGCGTGCCGACGTTGCGCTCCCGGAAGGCGACGTGGGCGAGCAGGTAGAGTGCCAGCCCGCCGCAGAGCGCAACGGCCGGGACCGCCTTCAGCGGCTCGTCGACGTCGCCGAGCGTCTTCTTGAGGCCGAGCGCGAACAAGACGACGCCCGCCACCAGGAACAGGTGGATGTAGCTGTAGGAGTCGCGTGCGAGCGTGCCGCGCTCGCTCCCCGAGGCCTCGGCCAGCCGGCGCTCGGCGACGATCGCCACGATGTCGAAGTAGGCCCACCAGAGCGCCGCGACGGCGCTGATTCCGAGCAGCGCCGCGATGGTTTCGCCGCCGCTGATCTCAGCGCCGGCTCCGGCGCCGATCGCGACGAGCGACTCGCCGAGGGCGATGATGATGATCAGCCCGTGGCGCTCAGCGAAGTGACCGGGCGAGACGTTGAAGCCGCGCGCTCCGCTGATCAGCGGCCCTGAGTAGTCGATCAGCACCGCGACGATCCAGATCGAAACGCGGGCGCCTCCGTCGAGGAAGCCGCCGACGGCGATCAGCGCGGATCCGAGCAGCAGCGCGGGCGTCAGGCGGAGGAAGGCGTCGAGGTTGTCGAAGGCGCGGCCGCGGCGGCCGTTGAGCACGTAGAGCGCGACCTGCAGCACCCGAACCGCGAAGTAGGCGAGGCCGAACAGGATCCCCTGCTCGCCGAACGCGCCGGGGATCGCCAGCGAAACCAGCAGCATCGCGCCCATCGCCGCGAGCATTACGACGCGGTTGAGGTTCTCGTTCGAGTCCACGGCGTTGGTCAACCAGCTGTAGCCGACCCACGCCCACCAGACCGCAGCAAGCACCAGCATGCCCTCGCCGACCCCCTGCCAGCTCGGGTCGTCGGCCATCGCGGCCGTCACCTGGGTGAAGGAGAGAACGAACACGAGGTCGAAGAAGAGCTCGAGCGGCGTCACCCGTTGCTGGCCGCCGCCGGCCGGCGATTCGGGCTGGGGAGGGGCGGTCGCGGCGTCCGTCACGCGCCAATTCCACCACATGGCCGGACCCTCCCTCGCATGTGGCAACGACGCACACGTTGCTAAGGTTCTGTGGCTGGCCTCCCGGCCGGCTGGTTCGCCCGCGACCCGACTCCTGGGGTCGCCTGGGCTCTCTCAAGTATCCGATACGAACGCTGCGAGGGATAATGAAGGTCCGAGCATCCGTAAAGCCGATCTGCGAGAAGTGCAAGGTGATCCGCCGCGGCGGAGCCGTGCTCGTGATCTGCCCCAACCCCCGCCACAAGCAGCGGCAGGGTTAGGGGGGTTCGATGGCGCGCATCGCGGGGGTGAACATCCCGCTCAACAAGCGGATCGAGGTGGGGCTCACCTACGTCTACGGCGTTGGGCCCTCGAGCGCGAAGGCGATCATCGCGCAGGCGGGCGTGGACCCAGATACCCACGTCAAGGACCTGACCGAGGACGAGGTCGTGAAGCTGCGCGAGGCGGTCGAGGCCGAGGAGGTCGAGGGTGACCTGCGGCGCGAGCGATCGCAGAACATCAAGCGGCTGCAGGAGATCGGCGCCTATCGCGGCCTGCGGCACCGCCGCGGCCTGCCTGTCCGGGGCCAGCGCACCAAGACAAACGCGCGCGGCCGCAAGGGGCCGAAGCGGATGAGCATCGCCGGCCGCAAGAAGCCGGCCAAGTGATGGAGCGTCAGACCTAGATGGCACAGCCGAAGAAGGGCCGCAAGCGGGCCAAGAAGAACATCAGCTACGGCCAGGCCCACATCAAGACTTCATTCAACAACACGATCGTCACGCTGACGGATACCGACGGCGCTGTGATCGCCTGGGAGTCGGCGGGAAGCGCCGGTTTCAAGGGCTCGCGCAAGTCCACGCCCTTCGCAGCCCAGGTGACGGCCGACGCGGCCGCCAAGAAGGGCATGGAGCACGGCCTGCAGAAGGTCGAGGTCCTCGCCAAGGGCGCAGGCTCGGGACGCGAGACCGCGATCCGCTCGCTTCAGGCGGCCGGCCTCGAGGTGACCACCGTCAAGGACGTGACGCCGCAGGCCCACAACGGCTGCCGGCCGCGCAAGAGGCGGAGGGTCTAGATGCCCGCCATTATCACCGAGTGCGCCTGGACGAGGGAGGCGAGCACCTGATGGCTCGCGACACCTCACCGCAGTGCAAGCAGTGCCGCCGGGAGGGCCAGAAGCTCTTCCTCAAGGGCTCGCGCTGCTTCTCCGACAAATGCGGCGTCGAGCGCCGCTCCTACCCGCCCGGTGAGCACGGCCGGGGCCGCATGCGCCAGTCCGAATACCGCACCCAGCTGCGCGAGAAGCAGAAGGCGCGCCGCTATTACCAGGTGCTCGAGAAGCAGTTCCGCAGCTACTACGACAGGGCCACGCGGCAGGAGGGCGTCACCGGCGAGAACCTGCTGCGTCTGCTGGAGTGCCGTCTCGACAACGTGCTCGTGCGCCTCGGCTTCGCGGCCTCCCGCCGCCAGGCCCGCCAGCTCGTCAGTCACGGCCATTGGACCGTCAACGGTCGGCGGGTAGACATCGCCTCCTACCAGGTGAAGCCCGATGACGTGATCGCCATCAAGCAGGGCGCCGCGGCCAGCGACGTGGTCCGAGGCGCCACCGAGCTCACCTCAGGGGTCCCGGCCTGGCTGCAGGCCGACCACGATTCGCTCACCGCCAAGGTGCTGAGGCTGCCCGAGCGCAGCGAGATCTCGGCGCCTGTGGACGAGCAGCTCATCATCGAGCTCTACTCGAAGTAACAAACGCTTAGCCAAACGACGAAGGATGTGCGATGACCACCCTGCCCGAATTCCAAATCCCGAAGATCTCCGCTGAGGAGGTTGGCGACACCAAGGGTCAGTTCACGATCGAGCCCCTCGACAAGGGCTTCGGCTACACGTTCGGCAACAGCCTGCGGCGCGTGCTGCTGTCGTCCCTCGGTGGCGCAGCGATCACCAGCGTCCGCATCGAGGGGGTCGCGCACGAGTTCTCCACCATCCCCGGCCTCAAAGAGGACGTCACGGACCTTGTCCTCAACCTCAAGGACATCGTCGTGCGCATGCACACCGACGCCGACGAGGTCGAGACCCCGCTGGTCGCCACCGGCCCCGGTGAGGTCAAGGCCAAGGACATCGACCTCCCCGCGGGAGTCGAGATCCTCAACCCCGACGCGCCGATCGCAACGCTCGAGAAGAAGACCAAGCTCGAGATGTATCTGACGATCGGCCGTGGCCGCGGTTACTCGCAGGCCGACGAGAACAAGTCCGACGACAAGCCGATAGGGGTTGTCCCGATCGACTCGATCTTCTCGCCGATTCGCCGTGCGTCCTACAGCGTCGACACGGCCCGCGTCGGCCAGCGGACCGACTACGACAAGCTCACGCTCGAGGTCGAGACCGACGGCTCGATCGAGCCCGGGGGCGCGCTGCGTGAAGCCGCCGAGATCCTGATCAAGAGCCTGGCGATCTTCACCACCGCCGACCGCGTGGACGAGCTGCGGGGCGAAGGCGCGGTGGTCGCGGGCGACGGGATCGGCGCTGCCGCTGCTGCCGATGCCGCGCAGGTGCCCGGCGTCGATGGCCTCGACGAGATCCTGATCGAGGAGCTCGAGCTGGGCGTACGCTCGTACAACTGCCTCAAGCGCGCCGGCATCCAGACAGTCGGTGAGCTGGTGCGCAAGTCCGAATCAGAGCTGAACGCGATCCCCAACTTCGGCAGCAAGTCGATCGAGGAGGTCCAGGAAACGCTTCGCGCCCGGGGCCTGGGGCTGCGGGCCGACTGAGGCCCGGCTAGGGTCTCGGCCGGAGAGGCTGATCGGACATGCGCCACGCGAAGAACAAGGGCAAGCTGAGCCGCGACCCGGCGCATCGGCGCTCAATGATGCGCACGATGAGCAAGCAGCTGATTGAGCACGAGCGAATCCGCACCACCCAACCGAAGGCGAAGGCGCTGCGTCCCGAATTCGAGAAGCTGATCACGCTGGCCAAGCGCGGCGACCTGCACGCACGCCGCCAGGCCCTCTCCCAGCTCAACCAGGACAAGTTCGCGGTCCACAAGCTGTTTGAGGAGATCGCACCGCGCTACGCGCAGCGCCAGGGCGGCTACACCAGGATCGTCAAGCTCGGCCCGCGCCGCTCGGACTCGGCCGAGATGGTCTTCATCGAGCTGGTCTAGTGCTGCTCTGAGCCTCGGCGGCTGGGGCTGATGGCGATCATGAACCCGAGCATGGTCAGCACGATCACACCCAGCACGAGCCACTGGGTCCAATTATCGATGCTTGCCAAGGCGGCGATGCCGAGCGCGATGCCGATGACCAGGGCGATCACGCTGTAGATCGCGGAGCCGCGTTCGGAGCCGCGGCGTATGCCCTCGTTGCTGGAGAGCGTGCTGCGCTCGACCTGGTTGCGCTGGGTGACGTCCATGTTCGCCATCTTCTTCTCCAGTTCGTCGCTTTCTCTGCGGCAACCCTACGCCTCATACGCGCCGAGGGGCTGTGAGCTTCCGCACACCGATAGGTTCCCTTGCCCGAACACACCCACTCCGGTTCCCTTGCCCGAACACACCCACTCCAGGAGGCGAGCATGGCATTTGCGATCGCGCATCACTTCAAGGGCGGCACCAAGGAGCAATACGACGCCACCGTTGAGGCCGTCCATCCCGCTGGGGCACTTCCCGAGGGTCAGGTGCATCACTTCGCCGGTCCCACCGATGATGGCTTCGTCGTAGTCGCGATCTTCGACAACAAGGGCAGCTATGAGACGTTCCGCGACGAGACCCTGATGCCCGGGCTTCAGGGCCTCGGCGACGGCGGCTTTCCTGGGCCGCCCGAGGAAACCGCATTCGAGATCGCCAGCGAGCAGCACGCGTAGCCGCCGGCGGCGGCGTGGGGCCGGGCTAGGCTCCGCGGCGGTTGGGGTTGAGCGCGATCATGGCGCCGACCACCAGCAGGATGATCACCGCCAGCACCACCCACTGCGACCAGTTCTCGATGCTCTCGGCGGCGATCGCACCGCCGACTACGGCCAGGGCGATCATGACGATCTCGTAGATCGCCATGCCGGTCTTGCTGGGGCCGTGCCCGAACAGCTCCTGACGGTCCTCCTCATGCTGGATCTCGGCCGGCTCGTCGGCCATCGGTGCGGTCATTGGCGGTAGTTTCGCGCTTCGATGACGATCGTGCGTCTCGACCTCGCCTACCACGGAGCCCGCTTCGCCGGCTGGGCGGCCCAGCCCGGGGTTCGGACCGTCCAGGGGGAGCTCGAGCAGGCCCTCGAGCGAATCCTGGGGCGGGCCGTCACGCTCGCTGTCGCGGGGCGCACCGACGCCGGGGTGCACGCCTGGGGGCAGGTGGCGAGCTTCGATCTGCCCGGGGATCCCCCCGGCTCGCTGGCAGCCGCCCTCAACGCGCTCACCGGCGCGGATCTCGCGGTGCTCTCGGCGTCGCCCGCCGCAGAGGGATTCGACGCGAGGCGAGACGCCCGCTCGCGAACCTATTGCTACAGGGTGCTCGCCGGGCCGCAGCGGAACCCGTTCGAGCTGGAGCTCTCGTTGTTCTGGCGCCACCGCCTCTATCCCGGGCTGCTGCAGCGCTGCGCGGAGGCCGTCGCGGGTCGCCACGACTTCAGGGCGTTCACGCCGACGCAGACCAGGCATCTCCGCTTCGTGCGCCACGTGTCGCGCGCCGAATGGCGGCGGGGGCGCCTGCTGGGCGCCGAGGCCGGCGGGCTCCGCGCCACGGGCTGCGAGCTGCTCGAGTTCTGGATCGAGGCCGACGCCTTCATGCGCACCATGGTGCGGGTGCTGGTCGGGACCATGCTCGAGGTCGGAAGCGGGCGGCGGCCGCTGGAGGAGTTCACGGCACTGCTTGAGGGCGCGCCGCGTGAGCGGGCCGGCGACACGGCCCGTCCGCACGGCCTCTACCTGGCGTCGGTGTCGTACTGACCGAAGCCGTGCGGGCGGCTGAGCGCAGTTAGGTGTCCCTAATTCCAGTGCTATTGTGCCCGCCATGTCCTTTGCGGAAACGGTCGTGCTTGGAGCCCTGGCGGGCTTCACCATCTACCTGGGGCTTCCCTTCGGGAGGATCAGGTTCGAGTCCGATCGCGCCCGCGTCGCGATGGCGATGTTCTCGGTCGGGGTGCTCGTCTTCCTCTTCGCGGAGGTCTTGGTACACGGGGTGGAGATCGTCGAGGGTCGCTTCGACGCGTTGGGGGAGTCCGAGGGCGCGTGGGGCGAAACGCTGCTGCTGATCGGCCTGCTTGGGGCGGGGTTCACCGCCGGTTGCGCCGGATTGGCGCTGATCGAGCGCAGGATGCGCCCGAAGCCGCCTCCGATTGCCGGAGGAGCGAGCGACGCGATGACCATCGAGCAGGCCGAGCTGCTTGCGCGGACTCGCGTTGACGATGGGGGAGCGCGATCGCGAGCGCTCCGTACGGGCATGACGATCGCGGCCGCGATCGGCCTCCACAACTTCGCCGAGGGCCTGGCGATCGGGGTCTCCGCGTCGAACGGCGAGATCGCGCTCGCCACGGTGCTGATCGTGGGCTTCGCGGTCCACAACGCCACCGAGGGCTTCGGCATCATCGGGCCGCTTGGCGACGTGCGGCCCAGCTGGGCCTGGATCTTCGTCGCCGGGCTGGTCGGGGGCGCACCGGTGTTGCTCGGGACTCTGCTCGGCTACTCGGTCAGCTCGGAGCCGCTCGAGCTTCTCTTCTACGCGGTCTCGGCCGGCGCGATCCTCTATGTCGTCGGTGAGATCTGGACGGCGATGCGCCGCTTCGGGCACCGAGAGCTGGGCCTGCTGGCGCTGTCCGCGGGCGTCTTCCTGGGGATCGCCACCGAGATGATCATCGCCTACGGCGGAGGCTGACCCCCGCTACTGCGCAACGGGCCTCTCGGCCCGCTGCCTAGAATCGCAGTCATGCGCGTCCTGATCACCAACGACGACGGGATCGGCGCCACGGGCCTGAGCGCCCTGCGGCGGGCGCTGATCGACGTACCTGGGGCGGAGGTGAGCGTGATCGCCCCCGACTCCAACCGCAGCGCCACGGCGCGCAGCATCACGACACGCTCTCCGCTGTGGGTGCAGGAGGTCGAGTTTGACGACGGAACGACGGGCTTCGCGACCGACGGCACGCCGGTGGACTGCGTGCGCTTCGCGGAGCTCGGCCTGATCGGCGAGGAGCGCCCGGAGCTGATCGTCTCGGGCATCAACCATGGCGCCAACCTCGGCGACGACATCACCTATTCGGGCACCGTGGCCGCGGCGCTGGAGGGGATCGTGCTGGGCATCCCTGCGATCGCGATCTCGCAGCAGTCAGGGGCGCGCGAGATGGACTTCCGCTTCGGCAGACAGTTCGATTTCGGGGTTGCGGCCGCCTTCGCGGCGAAGCTGGTCGAGCGGGTCGCGGAGCAGCCGATCCCGGCCGACACCCTGGTCAACGTCAACTGTCCCGCCGGCGAGCCCAGGGGAGTCGAGGTGACTCATCTGGGCAAACGCCTCTACAACGACAGGCTGAAGCTGGTCGAGGAGGACCGCGACAGCAGCCGCCGCCGCTTCGAGATCTACGGCTTCGAGCCCTCCTTCGAGGACGAGGAGGGCTCCGACCTCTCGGCGATCGCTCAGGGCAGGATCTCGGTGAGCACGCTGCACTTCGACCTCACCGATCGCGCCGGGCTGGAGGCATTGCGCACCTGGGACCTCGAGGCGATGCTCCCCGCGACCGACGACGCGCGGTGAGCTCGACCGGATCGCCGGCCAAGAAGGGGACCAAGCAGGCCAAGCGGGCCGCCGAGCTGCGCAAGCTGATCGCCCGCCACGATCGGCTCTACTACGTACTCGACGATCCCCAGATCTCCGATACCGATTACGACGCGCTCCTGCGCGAGCTGCGCGAGATCGAGGAGGCCTATCCGGAGCTGGTCACACCTGACTCGCCCACGCGACGAGTCGGCGGAACTCCGCTTGACAAGTTCCCCCGGGTCGAGCACGCCGAGCCGATGTTCTCGCTCGGCAACGCCCGCGACGAGGACGAGCTGCGGGCCTGGGCTGAGCGAATAGAGCGCCGGCTCGAGCGCCTGGACATCGAGGGCAGGCAGATCACCTACTTGACCGAGCCCAAGGTCGACGGCCTGGCGATCTCGCTGACCTATGAGGACGGTGTGCTGACTCGGGGAGCGACCCGGGGCGACGGGCGGATCGGTGAGGAGGTGACGCAGAACCTGCGCACGATCAAGGCGATCCCGCTGAGTATCGCCGACGCGCCCGAGCTGCTCGAGGTTCGCGGCGAGGTCTACCTGCCGCTCGCCGACTTCGCCGAGCTCAACAAGCAACGCGCCGCGGCGGGCGAGCATACCTTCGCCAATCCACGCAACTCCGCGGCGGGCTCGATCCGGCAGCTCGACCCGGAGATCGCGGCGGCGCGGCCGCTTTCGATCTGGGTCTACGGCATCGGGGCGAGCGGCTGGGAGCCGGCGAGCCACCGCGAGACACTCGCCTGGCTGCGCGAGCGCGGCTTCAGGGTGAACGCGGACGTTGCCCTGCACAGGGGCATCGACGAGGTCGCCGAGCGCTGCCATTGGTGGGAGCAGCGCCGCGACGCCCTCGATTTCGAGATCGACGGCGTCGTGGTCAAGGTCGACGACCGCGGTTTGCAGCGCGAGCTCGGCGTTGCGGGGCGCGAGCCCCGCTGGGCCGTCGCCTGGAAGTTCCCCCCGACCACCGCCACCACCAGGCTCAACGAGATCGTCTGGAACGTGGGAAGAACCGGGCACCTGCTGCCGTTCGCGATGCTCGAGCCGGTGCACGTCTCGGGCGTCACGGTCAGCACCGCAACCCTGCATAACGAGGAGGACCTGACCCGCAAGGACGTCCGTGAGGGCGACGAGGTGATCGTGATGCGGGCCGGCGAGGTGATCCCGCAGGTGGTCGCGCCCGTAATCCAGCGGCGCAAGCGCGGGGTGCGCAAGCCGAGACCCCCGAAGAAGTGCCCCCTCTGCGGCACCGCGACCGTGAAGCCCGAAGAGGCGGTGTTCACGATCTGCCCAAACCGAACCGGCTGCCCGGGCCAGCAGTTCCAGCACGTCAAGCACTTCCGCGGCGCCCTGGAGATCGAGGGGCTGGGCGAGCGTCACGCCCAGCGCTTCCTGCAGGAAGGCCTGATAACCGATGCGGCCGACATCTACGGGCTCACCGCCGAGCGGGTTGCGGAACTCGAGGGGTTCGGTGAGGTCTCGGCCCAGAACCTGATCGACGAGATCGAGGCCTCGAAACGCAAGCCCTTCTCCCGCGTCCTCTACGCACTGGGCATACCCGGCGTTGGCTTCGTCAACGCGGAATCGCTGGCCGAGCACTTCGGCACCATGGACGCCCTGCTGGCGGCCCAGCCGCAGCAGATCGAGGAGGCCGAGGGGATCGGCCCGATCCTCGCCGAGCAGATCTACGAGGAGCTGCACGAGGAGCGGACCCCCGAGCTGATCGAGCGCCTGCGCAAGGCCGGGCTGCGGATGGAGCTCGACGCCTCCGAGCGACGCATCGAGGGCGGCCCCCTGGACGGGAAGACCATCGTGCTCACCGGCACCCTGCCCGAGCTGAGCCGAGAGCAAGCCACGAAGCTGATCAGGCACGCCGGGGGAAAGGTCGTCTCATCGGTCTCCAGGAAGACCGACTACGTCGTTGCGGGGGACAGCCCCGGCTCGAAGCTCGCAAAGGCCGAGGAGCTGGGCACCGCCGTGCTCGACGAGGCCGGCCTGCTGCGGCTGGCGCGCCCGTAGGCTTCAGTTCATGCCGATCGACTTTGCGGAGGAGGGGCTGCTCGATGGCCTGCAGGACCCGCGCGAGCGCGCCGAACGCATCGATCTGCTGCGCCACCTGCTGCACCGGGGCGTGCCCCTGGACGATCTGCGCCGCGCCGCCGAGCAGGGGCGGCTCGTCATCCTCGCCGTCGAGCGCGCACTCGACGCGACGGGGGAGGGATACACGCCGGCCGACGTCGCCGCCCGTAGCGGGCTCGAGGTCGAAACGGTCCGCCGCCTGCGCGCCTCGTTCGGGCTCGCCGTCCCCGCCGCCGACGAGCGGGGTCTCGGCGAATCCGACGTCGACGAGGGGAGGCACGCGAAGGAGGCCCTCGAGCTTGGGTTCACCGAAGAGCAGCTCCTTCGTCTCAACCGCGATATCGGCATCGCCGCGGCGCAAGCGGCTGCGGCCATGCTCGAGGCCGCCGGCAAGGCTGTGCTGCGTCCGGGAGAGGGCGAGCACGAGCTCGCGCACCGCCTGGCGCTCGCGACGGCGCAGCTGCTTCCGATCGCGGGCTCGACCACGTCATACGCAGTACAGGAGCACCTTCGCGCCCAACTCAGCCGCACGGCGATCACCCCGGCGGAGATCCGCGCCGGGTACCCGAGCGAGCTTCGCGAGGTCACCGTCCTCTTCGCTGACCTCGTCGGCTTCACCGCGCTCGGCGAAGACTCCGGCCCCGAGGTCCTCGGCGACGTCGCCGAGCGCCTGGCCGCGATCGCGGCCGCCGTCGCCGACCCGCCGGTGACCCTAGTGAAGACGATCGGCGACGCCGCGATGCTCGTCGCACCGGAGCCCGGGCCGCTGCTGGCCGCGGCCGCCGTCCTCGTGGCGGCGGCCGACGCCGAGGGCGCAAGCTTTCCACGACTCCGCGGCGGCATCGCGCACGGCGTCGCGCTCGCCCGCGGCGGCGACTGGTACGGCGAGCCCGTGAACCTCGCCAGCCGGATCTGCGACGTGACGCCGGCGGGTGCGATCCTCGCCCCCACCAGTCTCAAGGATGCATGTCCCTCGGCCGGCTGGAAATTCGCCGGCGCCGAACGCCTCAAGGGGATATCCGAGCCGGTGCCACTCTGGCGGCTGGAGATCACGAGAGCGGGTGAGTCAGACGCGGAGGCGCCGCTCCCGCCTCAGAGGCCCTGAACGGCACTCAGAGGAGCTGAACGGCGCGGCGCCGGCATCAGGCCGTTGAAGCCTGCGGGCGGCCATCCTGTGCGATCAAACGGCGCAATCCGGGCGCGTGTGCACCGCGGGAAGCGGGAGCCCGGGCAGGCGGCTCCCCCTCGATCGGCTAGGGCGTGTACCTGGCGATCAGGGCCGTCATCCGGTCCTGGGCCAGGTGCGCGCGGCCGATGCTGACGCCCTGCATCAGGATCGAGAAGGCGACGAAGCGCCCCCCGGCGACCTCGCAGTAGCCCGAGAGCGCGCTGACGCCCGTCAGGGTGCCGGTCTTGCCGATACAGCTGCCCTGGGCGGTCGTTCCCCGCATGCGACCCGCGAGGGTGCCCGTGCGACCGGCCACTGCCAGCGACGCGAGGAAGGCCTCGCGCACGGTCTCCGGCGCCTCGATCATCGCGGTCAGCAGCGCCCCGACCGAGCGCGGCGAGGCACGGTCGGCGCGGCTCAGCCCCGATCCGTTCTGCGTTCGCAGGGCGGCGCCCGCGGTGGCGGCGAAGGCCCGCACCTCGGCGACGCCGCCGCGGGTGGTGCCCACGCCGCGCTTGAATGCGGCGATCGCCTTGAGGATCGTCTCGGCGTAGTAGTTGATCGAGAACGTGTTGGTGCTGCGCGCCAGAGCGCTGAGCCGCGATGAGGTGACCTCGGCCAGCACCGCCTCGGGCGCCGGGGCCTGGGGCGCCTTCGCGGCCGCCGTCCTCTTGGAGACCTTGACGCCGCGCTTGCGCAGGATCGCGATCATCGCCAGGGCTGCGCTTCGCGCCGGGTTGCTCGATCGCCCACCCTCGAAGGCGAGCCCCGAGAGCCGGCCGAGGTCGCTGAACGGCCCGCCGCCGATCCCCTGCCGGCGCACCTTGCGCTTGCGGTCGAAGACCGACTCGTCGTAGAGCAGCCGCCCCGTGACCTTGGTCAGCCCGGCCGCGCGGGCTGCCGCGCCGAGCTTGCCGAGCCCCCTGCTCGTGAGACTGGGGTCGCCTCCGCCCACCAGCGCCAGGTCACCCTTGACGACGCCGCCCGCGAGCTTCCCCAAGACCACGAGGCGCGTTTCGAAGCGCCGATTCGGGCCGAGCTCCGACAGTGCGGTGGCCGTCGTGAACAGCTTCATGTTCGAGGCGATCTGGAAGCGCCGCGAGGCGCGCCTGGCGAATAGCGTGGCGCCCGTGACCGGATCGCCCACCCAGGCTCCCGACGCTCCGCCGCTGCGCCGAAGCTGGCGGGCGAGGCCCAGGCGCAGCTTTCCTCTCGACACCGACGTTTGGGCCTGCGCTCCTGCGCGCGCGACGGGGGTCTCGAGGGGAAGGTCGGGCGCGGTCGCGCCGGCCGGCGGCGCGGCACAGAAGGGGATTGCGACGGCCGAGAACGCCAAGGCGGCGCTCCAGGCCCGCGCTCTGCGGAGGAAGGGCGGATTCACGGCTAGTGCCTGAAACAAGGGCGGCCGGGCAGGGTAGCGGTGGCATCGGGCAGAGCCATGCCGTCCGGGTGGCGCTGGTATAACGACCTGACTATGGGCAAGGTCGTTCCGATCGAGGGGGATCGCAGGCCGCGCGCGGCTCGTGTCAGGCGGCGCTTGCGCAACAAGGCCGACAAGACCGCGCTCGTGCTGGGCGGAGGCGGCTTCACCGGGGGCGTCTACGAGATCGGCGCCCTGCGCGCCCTCGACCTGTTGGCGGTCAACACCACCGTCAACGAGTTCGACGTCTATGTCGGCACCAGCGCCGGCTCCTTCGTCGCCAGCATGACGGCGAACGGGATCACGCCCGAGGAGATGATGCGGGTGCTCAACAAGGCGCTGCCATCTCCGATCGCCGACCCCAAGCTGCGCCACCTGCTGAGCCCCAATTACCGCGCCTGGGCCGGGAGGCTGGCGACCATGCCGCTGAAGGTCGTCGGGACCCTGCGGCACCTGGCCGCCAACATCGGCGAGGTTTCCATGGTGGATGTGGCGATGGGCATCGCCGAGGGCCTGCCGACCGGCGTCTACACAAACGGGGGCCTCGAGCGGTACATGGCCGAGGTCCTCTCCGATCCCGATCGCACCGATGACTTCCGCGAGCTCCGGGCAGAGCTGCTGCTGACCGCCACCGACGTCGACACCTGCGAGCGGCTTGTGTTGGGCGCGGGCGAGTGGGACGACCTGCCGATCTCCAAGGCCGTCTCCGCCTCGACGGCGCTGCCGATGGTCTACGAGCCGGTCGAGCTGAGGGGCCGGCACCTGATGGATGGCGGCATCGCCTCGACCACCAACTTGGATGTGGCGGTGGACGCCGGCGCCAAGTTCATCATCGTGGTCAACCCGCTGGTCCCCTTCATCAACAACTTCGAGACCAGGATCCCGACCATGTTCGGCTCAAGGGTGCGCCGCGTCACCGACATGGGCCTGCCGGGCATCGGCAACCAGGCCTTTCGCCTGATGGCGCACGCTCGCCTGAGGCTCGCGGTGGACTCGTGGAAGCAGCGCTACCCCGATGTCGACGTGATCCTGATCGAGCCGGAGCCCGACGACGAGCTGATGTTCGGCACCTCGGTGCTGGATTACTCCGCGCGGCTGACGATCGCCAAGCACGGTTTCGAGTCGGTCACCCACAAGCTCGCGCGCGACTACGCCCACTACAAGGAGACCGCCGCCCGCCACGGCATCGAGATCTCGGCCCGCCGCGTGCGCAAGGTGCTCGACACCGTCGAGGAGGAGGAGAAGGGCATATCCGCGTGGCGCAGCGTGCTGGAGCAGACCACCGGAGCCCTGCTGCGCCGCTCCGATCAGAAAGACGAGGCGGAGGCCGCGGAGACACGCTGAGCCGTCGGCTCAGCGGGGGGTGCTTCCCCTGCCCGCCCGCGGCGGCAGGCTCGCGATCTCCTCTGCCGCGGCCTCGATCTGCTCGAGTGTTCCCGCCTGCCGAGCAGACGCCAAACCGAGGCGCTCGGAGGCCTCGGGGCCCAGCTCGACGCGACCGGCGATCGCGTGCAGGGGAATCCCGGCCGAGCGGCAGCGTCGGGCGATCTCGCCGACCAGCTTGCCCTCCAGGCTCTGGGCGTCCAGGCCACCCTCGCCCGTGACTACGGCGTCGGCCCGCTCGAGCCTGCGGTCAAAGCCGAGCAGGCCGAGGATGTAGGCGGAGCCCGGCACCAGCCTGGCGCCGAAGGCCGCCCAGAGGCCGCCCGAGAGGCCGCCGGCGGCGCCCGTCATGGGGCGGCCGCGCGGGTCGCGGGGCAGGGCGCCGGCGCGCGCCGCGAGGCGGTCGCGCAGCCGCGCGACTGCGGCCGGGCCCGCGCCCTTCTGCGGAGCGAACACGTCGGCGGCCTCCTCGAAGGGGGTCGCCACGTCGCAGATCACCTCCAGGCGCGCGCCGCCCAGGCCACCCGCGGCCTCGATCGCCTCGATCGCACCCGCGCCCCCGTCCGTCGTGGCGCTGCCGCCGGCCGCGACGAGCACCCGCTTCGCGCCGGCACCCGCTGCTGCGACGATCAGCTCGCCGGTGCCCGCGGTGCTGGCCGCCTCGGGGTTGCGCTCGCCTTCCTCGACGAGGCCCAGCCCCGATGCCTGCGCGACCTCCACGATCGCGCGCCCCCCCGGGCCCTGCAACAGCGCGTAGCGCGCCTCGATCGGGCGCCCCAGCGGATCGTGGACGGAGGCGCTGCGCTGCTCTCCGCCCAGAGCTCTCAGCAGCGCGTCCATGGTTCCCTCGCCGCCGTCGGCGGCCGGGAGCAGCTCGGCCTCGGCTCCGGCGGCGCGCACCCCGCCGGCAATCGCCTCGGCCACCTCGGCGGCGGTCAGCGTGCCCTTGAACGAGTCCGGGGCGACGAGGAACAGCATCGGGAGGAGTGCCGGCGATCGCGGCCGGCCGAGCCGGCGCTAGCCGGCGTAGAGCCCCTCGATGTCCTGCTCGTACTTGTCGGCGACCACATTGCGCTTCACCTTCAGCGTCGGGGTCAACTCCCCGCCCTCCTGGGAGAGGTCGGCGGGCAGGATCTCGAACTTCTTGACCTGCTCGACGCGGGCGAACTTCTCGTTGAACTCATCCAGGTGCTTCTGGATCAGCTCCCGCATCCCCGGGTGCCTGGCGAGCTCGGCCGGGTCGGAGGGCCAGCCCTTCTCGACAGCGAGCTTGGCGCATTCCTCCATGTCGAGGGTGACCAGCGCAACCAGGAAAGGCCGGCGGTCGCCGATCACGACGCACTGCGAGACCCACTGGCTCTGCTTCATCTCGGCCTCGAGGTTGGAGGGGGTGATGTTCTTGCCGCCCGCTGTGATGATGATGTCCTTCTTGCGGCCGGTGATCTTGAGGTAGCCGTCGTCGTCCAGCTCGCCGATGTCGCCGGTATGCAGCCAGCCGTCGACGATCGTCTCGGCGGTCGCCTCGGGGTTCTTGTAGTAGCCCTTGAAGACGTTCGGGCCCTTGACCAGGACTTCGCCGTCGGCGGCGATCTTCACCTCACAGGCCGCGAAAGGCCTGCCGACCGTGCCGAACCTGAACGCCTCAGGGCGCGAGATGGTCGCGGCGGTCGAGGTCTCGGTCATGCCCCAACCCTCGACCACCAGGACGCCGGCGGCGTCGAAGAAGCGCAGGATCTCGGGGTTTATCGGGGCGGCCCCGGTGACGGCGAGCTTCAGGTTGCCGCCGAACAGCTCCCGGATCTTCGACAGCGCCAGCCTGTCGGCAAGCTCGTGCTGCTTGCGCAGCAGGAAGCCGACGGGCTTGCCCGCGTGCTCGCGCTCGCGGACCTTGCGACCGACCCCCACGGCCCAGTTGAAGATGACCTTCTTGAGGCCGCCCTCCTTCTCGACGTTTCCCGTCGCCGCGGTGTAGATCTTCTCGAAGATCCGCGGCACCGAGGGGAAGTAGGTGGGCTTCACCTCGCTCAGGTTGGGCAGGATCTTGAGGGGGTCCCGCTCCCAGTAGGCGAGGGTGGCCCCGAGGTCAAAGGTGCCGAGCTGGATCAGCAGGGCGAACGAGTGGGCCAGCGGCAGGAACAGGTAGGTGAGCTCGTCGTCGCCGAGCACGTTGGCCTCGTGCACCATGTCGAGCATCGAGCGGTAGTTGCCATGCGAGATCACGCAGCCCTTCGGAGGTCCGGTCGTCCCCGACGTGTAGATGAACGTGCAGATGTCCTCGCCGGTGATCGAGCTCCAACGCCGCTCCCAGTCGTCCTCGGAGCCGCCGGCGCCGCGACCCGAGAGCTGATCCATCGAGATCGCGTCGTCGGCGTCGCCCTCCATCAGGATCACGTGTTGCAGTTTCGGGCAGCGATCGCGAACCTCACGGACCTTGGCGAGCTGCTCGGCGTCCTCGGCGATCACGGCGACGGCGTCGGAGTTCTCCAGCACGTACTGGCACTCTTCGGGCGAGTTCGTCTGATAGATCGGTACGACCGTGGCGCCGGCGCTGAGCGCGGCGAAGTCGAAATAGCTCCACTCGGGCCGGGTGTTGGCCAGGATCGCGACCTTGTCGCCCTTCTCGATGCCGAGGTCGATCAGCCCGAGCGAGAGCAGGCGCACGATCTCCCCGACTTCGGTGTAGGTCTTGGTCACCCACTGGCCCGAGGGGTCCTTGTACATGACCGCCTGCTTTCCGGCGTGCTTGCGTGCCGCCAAGGGGAGGAGGTCGGCCAGCGTCGTGCTTCCGGTAGCGATCTCGGTAGCGGGCCTCTCGGCCGTTGTCGTCTCCATGCTCTCCTCGCTCTCGTCTGCCGGCGCGACGTCGCGCCGCCGTGAACGGGATTCTAGTCAGGCACCACCACAGCGTCGGCGGCCACAAGGCGCGGCTGCGGGCGGGCCGTTACGAGATGGGGTCGGGCGCCCGTTTCAGGAGTGAGCGGGAGCCGCTAGGCGGCCGCGCGCTTGTCCTGCGACTGCATCGCCCGCAGGGAGGACTCGAACAGCGTCCTGTCGATGCGGCCCTTCAAGACCGGCACGCTCATCTCGATGCATTTGGCCAGGACATCCCGACGTTGCATCTGCATCTCGTCGGCGAGCTCCGTGGGCGTCAAGTGAACGGCCATATGCACCTCTCCTGTCGGCTACATCGTCTCGACGGATGTATATCGCGTGGAGACGACGTGTCAACCATTTTCCCCCAGTTTGCGGGCTAGACGGGGTTGGGGATCTCGATGAAGCCGTGCTCGACGCCGAACTGCTCGGCCACGAGCTCGCCGAGACCGCGGACGCCGAAGGTCTCGGTCGCGTGGTGGCCGCCGGCGAGGAAGTGGATCCCGGACTCGCGTGACTCGGCCAGCGCGGGCTCGCTGGGCTCGCCGGTGACCAGGGCGTCGAGGCCGAGGGTGGCCGCCTCGCCGATCGCGAAGGCGCCGCCACCCGTGACGATGCCAACCGAGCGGATGGTCTCGGGCCCCGAGTCGAAGACCAGCGGCTCGGCGCCGGTGGCGCGCCGCAGACGGTCCTCGAGCTCGGTGATGTCGAGTGGGCCCTCGGCGATCCCGATGGCCCCGACCGGGGCTCCCTTCGCGGCGGCGAAGGGCCGTGGGTCGTGCGCCAGTCCCAGCAGGGCGCGAAGCTGCGCGTTGTTGCCGATCCCGGGATGGGCGTCGAGGGGCAGGTGATAGGCGCCCAGCGAGACCTCGGCCCCCAGCAGCGCGCGCAGGCGCGCTGCCATCGCCACCGAGAGCGCCTGCGGCTCCTTGCCCCAGAACAGCCCGTGGTGAACCAGCAGCAGCTGGGCGCCGGCGGCGACGGCCGCATCGATCAGCTCCAGGTTCGCCGACACGCCGGTGGCGATCCGCGACACCTCGGCGGACCCGGGGACCTGCAGGCCGTTGGGGCCGTAGTCGTCGAAGGAGGCGGAGTCGAGCAGCTCGTCGCAGAAGGCGATGATCGCGTCTCGCGAGGCCACGGGCGCCAGCCTAACTAGCATTGCCCCGGTGAGCAGGCCAGACCCCGACGCAACCTCCACCGCCTTCGTCGAGTCGCTGATGGAGTCCGACCTCTACTCGATCGGGGCGTTCTTCTGCGACCAGCACCCGGAGCTGGTCGAGGAGGTCGTGACGCGTGCCGACCAGATCGAGTCGCGCGGCCTGCAGAGCTGGGCCGACGAATCGGGCACCCCGGTCGAGGAAGCCTTCAGGACGCTGCTGACCGGCCTCGCCGTGCGCTACTACAAGGCCCTGGAGGGGTGAGCGCCGAGGCCCGTCATCGCAGGCCCCGCACGATCGGGGTGGTGGTGCTTGTCCTGATCGCCTTGGTCGCGCTCGCGGTGATCGCGAGCCTCTCGCTCGATCAGGGCGACACCGACCCGATCAAGATCGATGGCGCGGGCGACGTGCGCAAGCTGGTCGGCGGCATTCGCCAGCTCGGCGCACGCCTGGGCGACGACGACGCTCCGGTCACGATCCAGGTCTTCAACGACATGCAGTGCACCGACTGCGCGGACTTCCAGCTCGACGTGATCGAGCCGCTGATCGCCGAGAAGGTCCGTGCCGGCGAGGTGAAGCTCGAGTTCGTGCACTACTCGGTGAGCGACCGGGCCGCGGGAGCCGCCGCCATCGGGGCGGTGGCGGCGGGCCTGCAGGGCCAGCAGTGGCAGTTCATCGAGCTCTTCGTCCGCAACCAGGAAGAGGCGCGGCGTCGCGGCGTCACGCCCGCGCTACTCGACGAGGTCGCCAAGGGTGTGCTCAACCTCAACGTCGAGCAGTGGCAGCGGGACCTGGACGATCCAGAGGTGGCCGACATCGTCGAGGCCGACGACCTGCTTGCGATCGGGCTGCGGATCCCGGCCGAGCCCGGGGTGCTGGTGGAGGGTCCGGAGGGAAGCGAGAAGCTGATCGAGACGCCGACATCCTCCGAGATCGAGGCGGCGATCGCGAAGGTGGGGAGCTGAGCCCGCTCGCCGGGCGCGGCGTGAGAGACTGCCGCCATGGCGCTGAGCAACCATCATCGGACCACCCTCGAGGAGGTCTTCGACCACCAGGCGAGCGGCAACATCGAGTGGCGCAAGGTTGCGTCGCTGCGCAACGCGGTGGGCACCGTGAGCGAGCGGCCGAACGGGAAGCTCAAGGTGACCCTGGGGGCCGAGACCGAGGTCTTTCACCCGTCCCACGGCAAGGACGTCGACAGGCAGATGATCGTCGACCTGCGGCGGATGCTCGCCCAGGCCGGGCTGGGGCCCGACGGCGAGGGCGCGACGGGCAACCGTCGCGTCCGCGACTACGGCGACTCCCGCTGGGGCAAGCCGACCTGAGGCAGCGGTTGGGCGTGACTCCGACCGAGCCGGCGGCAGGGCGCCCGCTGTCGGGCGACGAGGAGCTGATCTACGCCGACTGGCCGAGCGTCCGGGCCCCGGAGGTCTCCGACGACGAGCGGCTGGCGCGGATCGAGGCCGAGCTCCGCCATGGCTTCGAGGTGATGGCCGAGGTTGGCCCTGCGGTCTGCGTGTTCGGCTCGACCCGCACCGGGCCCGGCGACGCCGAGTACGAGTTGGCGCGTGAGACGGGGGCGGCGCTCGCCGAGGCCGGGCTCGCGGTGATCACCGGGGGAGGGCCGGGGACGATGGAGGGAGCCAACAGGGGAGCGCAGGAGGCGGGAGGGACCTCGGTCGGCCTCAACATCCAGCTTCCGCAGGAGCAGGCTCTCAACTCCTACGTCGACGTCGGCATCGAGTTCCGCTACTTCTTCGTGCGCAAGCTGATGTTCGTGCGCTACTCAGACGCTTTCGTCTGTTTCCCCGGCGGCTTCGGCACGCTCGACGAGACCTTCGAGGTGCTGACCCTGATCCAGACGGGCAAGGCCGCCGATCACCCGGTTGTTCTCTGCGGGGGCGCGTTCTGGAAGTCATTGATGGATTGGGCCGAGGCCCACCTGGTCGCGACCGGGCGCATCTCGCCCGGCGACTTCGACCAGGTCGAGATCGCCGACGGCGTCGAGGAGACCATGGAGCGCCTGGTTGCGGGCATCTGCGAGCCGGTCTAGTCGCCCGGCGGATCCGCGGCCGGATACAGCGCGCGGATCTCGTCGACGAACCCTGCCAGCCGCTCCGCCAGAGCGCGGTCGCGGATCTCGAGCATGTTCTCGGCGTTCTGCTCACCCGAGCGCGAGAGGTTGAACGAGCCCAGGAAGACGACGTCGTCGGCGACGGTCAGCTTGCAGTGCATGAAGTCGCGGAGCCCGGAACCGGGGGTCCAGGGTGTCGAGGGCTTGGCGGAGAAGGGCAGATCGGAGAGCGCCGCCGACAGCAGAGGGATCTTCCAGGCGCTCTGGCCGCTTGCGGCCCACTGCCTGAACACGTTCTCGACCTGAGGGCCGTCGACGACTCCCGCGATGTCCGAGCGGCCCCTGCCGGCCGCCTCGGCGAGCGTGCCCAGCACCGGGCCCGAGGTGATCACCGGCGAGGCGATCCGCACCCGGCGGCGGGCGCCTCCGATAGCCGTCGCGATCCGCTGTGAGAGCTCCTCACCGTTGCCGGGCGTGAACCATGGCCTCACCCGGGCGCCGCCCACGTCGACGGGGTCGGGGTCGACGAAGCCGCTGCGCTCCACCTCGCCCTTGTCCCAGAGCTCCGTGAAGTTGGCGCCGAAGCTCTGCCCGAGGCCCGGCGACTCGACGATGGCCAGCACGTTCTCCTGGCGCGAGAAGGAGTCGATCGTCCAGTTGGCCGAGCCGGTCCAGACGGCCTCGGCGTCGCGCACCGCGTACTTGTGGTGCATCAGATCGGGCACCCCGGGGATCGCCCTGGTCTCGATCGGCAGCTCCTCGAGCAGGTCCGGGCGCGTCTCGGGTGGAGGGTGCAGCTCGGGCGGCCGATCGGTGTCGACGTTGTAGACCAGTCGCACGTCGACGCCGCGCTCGGAGGCCGCACGCAGCTCGCCGGCGATCAGCGAGCCGACCGGGTCGGGCAGGCGGACGTCGTAGAGCGCCAGCTGCAGCGAGGTCCGCGCCTTCGCGAGGAAGCTCGCCAGCCGCCGCCCCACGTCCTCGGCGGACTGTCCCCCGTCGGTGAGCGTCAGCACCTCCATGGGGCGCATTCTTGCTTGCGCGCGTCCCCCGGGTCCCGCCGCCGCGGGTACCTTGTCCGGCCAATGCGCGTGCTCGCGATCATCCACCAATCTGATGCCGGCCCCGGCGTCTTCGCCGAGGAGCTGCATGCCCAGGGCGTCGAGCTCGACCGCTGGCGCATCCCCGACCAGGGCGACCCGGTGCCCGAGCTCTCGGCCTACGACGCGGTGATGAGCTTCGGGGGAGCGATGCACATCGACCAGGCCGACCGACATGCCTGGCTGGAGCGCGAGCGCGAGATCCTGCGCGAGCTGATCGCCCGCGGCACCCCGCTGCTCGGCTCCTGTCTGGGAGCGCAACTGCTCTGCGTAGCGGCGGGGGGCGAGGTGCGGCGGATGCGCGAGCCCGAGATCGGCTGGGTCGAGGTCGAGGTCACTCCGGAGGGCGCCGACGACCCGCTGGTGGGGGCGCTGGCGCCGAGCTTCAGCGCCTTCGAGTGGCACACCTACGCGTGCGTGCCGCCCGAGGAGGGCGTGGTGATGGCGCGCAGCGAGCAGTGCGCGCAGACCTTTCGCATCGGCGAGCGCGCCTGGGGCATCCAGTTCCACCCGGAGGTCAGCGTCGCCGACGCCTACGGCTGGATCGATGACTGGCGAAGCGACGAGGACGCCGTCCGCATCGGCCTCGACGTCGAGCGGCTGCGTGCCGAGACGGATGCCGCGATCAGCCGCTGGAACGAGGTCGGCCGCGCCATCTGCGGCCGCTTCCTTGAAGCGGCGGCGGCGGCGCGAACCTGAGCTACTCGGGGGTGAGGTAGGCGCCCGAGATCCCTCCGTCGACCATGAACGGGGTCGCGGTTATGTACGAGCTGTCGTCGCTCGCCAGGAACAGCGCCGCCTGGGCGATCTCGCGAACCTCGGCGAAGCGGCCCATCGGCACGTGGACGAGGCGGCGCGCCGCCCTCGCCTCATCCTTGGCGAACAGCTCCTGCAGCAGCGGCGTGTTGGCCGGGCCCGGGCAGAGCGCGTTGACCCGCACGCCCCGCCGCGCGAACTCGACGCCGAGCTCGCGCGAGAGCGAGAGCACCGCCCCCTTCGAGGCGGTGTAGGAGCCCTGGGAGGTTGCGGCGCCCATCACCGCGACGAACGAGGCTGTGTTGATCACCGAGCCACCGCCGGACCCGAGCAGGTGCGGGATCCCGTGTTTGCAGCAGAGAAAGACGCCGCGGACGTTGACGTCCTGGACGCGCTGCCAGGCCTCGAGCGAGGTCTCGGTGACCGAGCCGTCGTCGGTCGGGTTGATCCCGGCGTTGTTGAAGAGCACGTCGATCCGCCCCATCTCCTCCCGGGTCCTCTCGTACATCTCGCGCACCTGGTCCTCGTCGGTGACGTCGGCCTGCAGGGCGATCTCGCCCTCGGCGCCCTCGGCGAGATCGACTCCGACCACGCGTGCTCCCTGCTCGGCGAACAGGCGCGCCGACTCCGCGCCGATGCCGCTCGCGGCACCAGTGATCACGCAGACCTTGCCCTCGAGCCTTGCCGTCATCAGTCTCAACCCTCCTTGGTCGCGTAGTAGACCTTCTTGACCTCGGCGCAGCGGTGGGGCGCATCGGGCCCCACCTCGCGCCCGATCCCCGATTGCCCGAAGCTGCCTAAGGGCGTGGTGACCTGCACCGGCTCGATCACCGCGATCACGCCCATGTGCTGGCCCCCTCGCCTCTCATGCCGGTCTCGCGCCTCGCGCCGCGTCGACCAGCGCCGCAATCACGGCGCTGCGAACCTCCTCCTCGGGGTGCCAGAGCACACCGAGGGCGAAGTCCTCCCGCTCGGGAAGCTCTATCGCCTCGACCACCTCGTCGGAGACCGACCAGCCGCTGGCGCGCAGCCCCTCACCGAGCCGGTCCAGCCCCTGATGGTGGTGCGACTTGACGGTCAGCGTCTCGGCGCCGGCGGCCAGCGCGGCCACCGAGCCCGGCTCCAGCCGCACCTCGTGGTCGCCGAATGCTCCCGGGGTATGCATGTGATGGCTGTGGCCGACGATCTCGGGCAGGTGCTGGATAAGCGTTCCGCCCAGCGCCACGTTGAGCACCTGCATCCCCCTGCAGATCCCGAGCATCGGCATCTCGCGCTCGAGGGCGCCGCGGACCAGTGACACCTCGAAGGCGTCCCGTTCGGGGGTGGTCCTGCTCGTCTCGGGGGCGCGCTCAGCCCCGTAGGTGGCCGGTTCGATGTCCGAGCCGCCGGCGAGGACCAGGGCGTCGATGCGGTCGAGCAGTGTGCCGGGTGACCCGGTCACCGCCTCGTCCGGGGGGAGCAGCAGCGCCAGCCCCCCCGCGGCCTGGATGGCCGCCGCGTAGGAGCGCGGGGCCATCGTCACCGTCTCCTCCCAGACCGTCCAGCGGGCGCGCTCGACGGCGGTGCAGATGCCGACGGCCGGCCCCCCGCTCACGGCCGCAGCCGCTCCACGCGTGCGCTGCCGAGCAGCGAGTGGTCCAGGCAGCAGAGCTCCGCGGGCTCCTTGAGATCGTCACGCGTCACGCGACGCGCACGTTACTCCGCCCAGCGCCTCGCGCGGACGCGCGAACAGGCGGCCGACCGCGCTCGGTCGCCCTGCCTCCCGAGCAGGTCGAGCCGGGCGCGATCGCGCCGAGCGGAGCGGTTCGCCGTCGGCAGCCACGCCGCGACCTGATGATCCCCGCAGATGAGGCTCGGCCGGGCGTACCTGTTCGTCGCCTTCGCCTTCACGGTGATGGCGGATCCGGTCTCCTCGGTCGCCTACGCGATTGAGGTCGCCCTGCGCGCCCTCGACGGCGACCCGGCGAGCCTGGTCGCGACGATGAGCCTCGTGGTCGGGATCATCGTGGTGGTCTCGGCGACCTACCACCAGCTGATCGCGCGGTTCCCGCGGGGGGGCGGCGGGCCAAAGGGGGTCGCGATGGCATTCGGCGCCGGTTGGGCCTTTGTCCCGCTCGGGGCCCTTCTGGTCGACTACACGCTGACCGTCGCGGTCAGCTGCTCGGCGGGAGCGGCGGCACTGATCGCCTACGCACCATGGCTGGCGGGGTGGCGGGTCGACTCCGCGATCGCCCTGCTCGCGTCGCTCGCCCTCGCCCTCTACCTGTGGCGGGCCTGGGTGGCACGCGGGCGCCCCGGCGGGCTGGTAGATCGCGTCACATGAACAGGCGCGAGGGCCGCGGGCCGCCGCATCCTGACCTCGACGCAGCCTGCTGCATCGGTGAAACCAATCGGGGCGCCCGGATTTGAACCGGGGACCTCACCGACCCGAACGGTGCGCGCTACCAGGCTGCGCCACGCCCCGAGGAAGCGAAGGATAGGGGCGCCGCCGAGTGCGGCGCAGCCAGACGCGCCCGCCCGCGCGGCCGTTAGGGGATAGGTTGGGTGGGTGGCCGACAATGCCAAGCTGATCCAGGATCTCTACGAGGCTCTCGGCCGCCACGACGGCGAGGCGATGGCACGGCTGTACGCTCCCGACGCGACCTTCGAGGACCCCGCGTTCGGGAAGCTGAGCGGCGAGCAGGCCGGCGACATGTGGCGGATGCTGACCTCGCGGGCCGAGGACCTCGAAGTCGAGCTTGCTGACCACACCGCCCAGGGCGACGAGGGAACGGCGCACTGGATCGCGACCTACACCTTTCGCACCGGGCGCAAGGTGGTCAACGACATCCACGCCCGCTTCCGCTTTCGCGAGGGCCGGATCGTCGAGCACGTGGACTCCTTCTCCTTTCACAAGTGGGCGCGCCAGGCGCTGGGCCCGGCCGGGCTGGTGCTCGGGCTGCCCGTGGTGAGCGGGCTGGTCAAGGGCAGGGCGCGCGGAGACCTCGAGCGCTACCGCGCCGAGAGGGAGGCCTAGGGTCCCGCTAGCCGCTCTCCTCCGGAGACGGGGAGCCGCGCTCCAGCCGGGGGCGGAGGCGGCGAATGCCGAGCAGCATCGCGATCAGAACCAGCGCTGAGAGCCAGAGCAGCGGGTCGGTCGGCGAGAGCGTCTCGAGTTGTGACCCCAAGTAGACGAAGATCGCGGTGATCGGCAGGTAGCCGAGCAGCGTCGTCCAGGTGAAGCGCCAGAGCGGGACGCGCGCAGCCCCCGCGGCCATCGAGAAGAGGCTGAAGGGGATGATCGGGATCAGGCGGATCGCCAGCAGCAGGGTCGCGCCCCCGCCGTGCACCGCGCTCTCCAGGCGCTCGAAGCGCTCGGCGCCCGCAAAGCGGTGGATCACCGGTCGGCCGGCGTGCGCCCCGACGTAGTAGGCGAGCAGACCGCTGACGACCCAGAAGACCATGATCATCGGCAGAGCCAGCCAGAAGCCGTAGACGAACCCCGCGGCGGCGTCCAGGATCTCGGCCGGGTACCAGATCACCACGTGGACCATGGCCAGCGCGGCCACCAGCAGCACGCCCCAGGCCCCGAGCTCTCGCAGATGTGCGCGGACAGCGGCGGTGTCGCCGCGAACGGAGTCGATGATGGCCTCCCGCAGCGGCGGAATCAGGAACGCTATGCCGATCCCGACCACGACGGCGCCCGCGGTGACCGCGACTTCGGTCCAGGTTCCTCCGCCGGGCGGCGCGCTGGTCACGGTCGCTAGATTACGAGCCAGGAGTCGAAAGGCCGAATCCGGCGCCACCAAGCGGTGGACACATCCCCCCCGAAGGAGAGCAGATGGCTTACGTGGTTCCCGACCTTCCTTACGGCTACGACGCGCTCGAGCCGCAGATCGACGAAGAGACGATGCGCATCCACCACGACAAGCACCACCAGGCCTACGTGGACAAGGCCAACGCTGCCCTGGAGGGCACCGAGTGGGCGGACAAGGACGTCAACGAGGTGCTCCAGGACCTCGGTTCTCTACCCGCCGACAAGCAGGGACCCGTGCGCAACAACGCCGGCGGCCACTCCAACCACAGCTTTTTCTGGGAGATCATGAGCCCCGACGGGGGCGGCGAGCCCGAGGGCGACCTCGCCGCCGCGATCAGCGACAAGTTCGGCTCCTTCGACTCGTTCAAGGAGGAGTTCAAGAACGCCGGCATCGGCCAGTTCGGCTCGGGCTGGGCGTGGCTGATCCACGATGGCTCCGGCCTCGCGGTCGTCTCGACTCCGAACCAGGACACCCCGGTCTCCGACGGCAAGACCCCGATCATCGGTGTCGATGTCTGGGAGCACGCCTACTACCTCAAGTACCAGAACAAGCGCCCCGACTACCTCGACGCCTGGTGGAACGTGGTCAACTGGGCCAAGGCGGCAGAGCACTTCTCCGGTGCCGGGGGCTAACGGCCTCGCGCTACCCTTCGGCGGCAAGCTCAGGAACTCGGGGAGGAGCGGGAGATGACCAAGGTGACGCGCAAGGGGCTCGGGCGCCCGTCGCGCCTGGCCGCGGCATTCGCGGTGACCGCCGCGCTGGCCGCCGCGACCGCGCCGGCGGCGACGGCGGCGCCGGCCAACATCATCGCCGGGGTCGGGGGCGGCGACCCGAACCTCTTCTCCGCGGCCTCCTTCGACCACGATGCCGGCACGCTCGCGAGCATGACCTGGGCCGCGGGCGGCTCCCACAACGTCACGGCCTCCGCCAAGGGCCCCGACGGCAAGAGCCTCTTCCGCAGCGCAACCATCGGCTCGGGCACCACGGCGGTCTCGGGCACGCAGTACCTGCCGGTCGGCAGCTACCCGTTCGTGTGCACAATTCACCCAGGCATGAGCTCGAGCCTCAACGTCAACGCCGGCGTGCCGCTGCCGCGGCCGACCGTCGCGGTCAGGCTGAAGAGCAAGCGTCTCGCCAAGGTCGTGTCGAAGGCCAAGGCCCTGGTCAAGGTCACCCTGACCGGCGGCCAGCCGGCGACCGTGACGCTGAAGCTCGGCAAGAGGGCCCTGGGCCGCAAGACCACTGCGAAGAGCGGGAAGCTGGCAGTACGGCTGACCGCGAAGGGCCGCAAGGTGCTCAGGAAGAAGCGCAAGGCCAAGCTCAAGGTCACGGCCGCGGTGGACTTCGGCTCGCCGGCCAAGGCCACCGGCACCCTCAAGTAGCCCCGCCGGCGCTGCTCGTCCCGATCTTCGGAACCGCGGGCGCTGCTCCGAGGCGTCTTGACACTCTGTCAGACAGATTGCTCGATGATGCGTCAGACGGTATGTTAGGCTGATCGGCATGGCCCAGGGCGCTCCGGGAACCGAAGCGACCGCAGGCCGGGGGCGCGGGCGTCCGGCCCTCGAGCGCCGCGCGGGCCGCCGTCGCGCCCGCGAGGTGGCCAGGCGGCGCCTCGTGAGCTCCGCGCTCGAGCTGGCCGAGCGGGTCCCCTTCCGGGATCTCACGGTCGAGGAGATCGCCGCCGGCGCGGGCATCTCGCGCAGCGCCTTCTACACCCACTTCCGCGACAAGCCCGACCTGCTGCTGGAAGCACTCGGCGAGGTCTCCGAGGAGCTGACGCCGACGGCGCGCGAGTGGTGGCGCGACGATGGCGCCCCCGCCGAGCGCGTGCGCAGGGCAGTGGGAGGCTTCGTCTCGATCTACGCGGAGCACGTGGCGCTGCTCCGCGTCGCCACGGAGGTCGCGACCTACGACGGCGAGGTGCGCGAGGCGTGGCTCTCGATCCTGGAGAGCTTCATCGACGCCGGCGCCGAGCGGATCCGCTCCGAGCAGCGAGCGGGGCTGGTCGCCGAGCGCCTCGAGCCGAGGCCGACGGCCGAGGCGCTGACCCTGATGTGCGAGCGCTGCTGCTACGCCTACCTCGCCAATGGCGACCGCGAGCCTGAGCAGGTGGTCGCGGCGCTCGCACCGGTCTGGACCGCCGCGCTCTATCCGGGCGTGATCCCGGCCGACCAGCTGCGTCCGCAGGCCGACGCTCCCGGACCCGCCGACGCCCCACCGCGCTCAGAGGGACCTGAAGGCGTGAGTTTGTGATTGAATCCCGCCCCCGTCGTGCGCACCGCACCGGGGGAGGGGTGGTCGGATCTTGAGGAGCAAACGTGGATTGCTGGCGACCGCCGTCTTCGGGGCTCTGCTGGTCGCGGCGCCGGTCGCCTTCGCGCACGTCGAGCGCGCCTCCTACTGGCCGGCGCCCGCAGCGGAGACCGCCGACGGCGTGCCCGCGGGCGGCAAGGTTCCCGTGCTTCGCGGCCTGTACTCGGCCCTCAAGAAGAAGCCCCCGGGCGACACCCGGGTGGTCTGCCAGGGCAAGGTCCCCAAGCGCTCCAAGGCCCTCCGCGGCAAGGGCAAGCCCGGACCTGCCCAGCTCAAGGCCCGGCGCGCGTACTCGAAGCGGCTGAACTCCAACAAGTCGATCAAGCGCCTCAAGAAGTCGATCAAGAAGACCACCACCGCGAAGAAGAAGTCGAAGCGCGGATACGTGATGCGGCCCTCAGCGCGGCGGGTCAAGGTCGGCAAGAAGCAGGCCCGCAAGCTGCTCAAGTTCAACCTCAAGCTGCTGAAGCGCTGCAAGTACAAGTCGATCCAGGCGGCCGTCAACGCCTCCGGCAACAACGACCGCGTCGTCGTCATGCCCGGCGTCTACACCGAGCCCGAGTCGCGAGCGGCACCCACCAACGATCCGAAGTGCGACCCCTACAAGATTCCGAACGACAAGGGCAGCGACAACGCCCTCTCATACGCCTACCAGTACACCTGCCCCAACGACCAGAACCTGGTCACGGTGCTGGGCAGGTCTCTCGGGGCGGGATCCGACCCCTCGCCGCCGCTCGACGACCGCCATGTGATCCCCAACGCCGGTGCCTGCATCCGCTGCAACCTGCAGATGGAGGGCTCCGGGCTCACCCCCGACGATGTGGTCGTGGACGCCGGCAACGTCAAGTCCGGCAACGGCGCCCCGATCGACCCGGTCAAGGACGTGGTGATCCGCGCCGACCGCGCCGATGGCTTCGCGCTGCGCAACATGAATCTTCGCCACGCCAAGGAGCACGGCATCTACGTGCTCGAGGTGGACGGCTACCTGCTGACTCACTTCAAGGCGTTCTACAGCGGCCAGTACGGCGTGCTCACCTTCGTCTCCGACCACGGCCTGATGGAGGACTGCGAGGCCAAGGGGCACGGTGACTCGGGCCTCTACCCCGGCGCCAGCCCGGACACCGGCGAGCAGACCATCGAGGGCAGCCAGCGCTACAACAACGAGATCCGCTACTGCGACATGCACCACAACGCGGCCGGCTACTCGGGCACCGACGCCAACGGGGTCTGGGTCCACCACAACGACCTCTACGACAACGCCAACGGCCTCACCACCGACGTGTTCACCGCGTCGGGACACCCGGGCTTCCCGCAGGACTCCGACCTGATCGAGAACAACGAGTTCTACTCGAACAACTTCAACCCCTACCGGCCCGGCACCGACGTCGAGCCGACCGTGCCGATGCCCGTCGGCACGGGAATGTGGATAGCGGGCGGCAACAACAACGTGGTCCGCAACAACCACTTCTGGAACAACTGGCGCCGCGGCGCGATGCAGTTCGCGGTGCCCGACGCCTTCGTGTGCGAGGACCTGGGCACCAACCCGAACGCCGACCTGGTGCCCAACTGCAACTCCACTCCCGGTACGCCGGTACCCGGCACCTCCTCCACCTCCTACCGCAACCGCTATTACGGCAACGTCATGGGCCGCACGCCCGGCGGCCAGCGCGATCCCAACGGCGAGGACTTCTGGTGGGACCAGCAGGGCATCGTCACCGACCCGGCGAACACGGCCAACTGCTGGTTCTCGAACACCGGCAAGGACGGCACGGCCGCCAGCATCACCAGCACCCCGCCGGGAGCGAACCTGCCCTCGGACTGCAACAACGCCTCGGTGCCCAACGGCGACGAGTTCAACCAGACCTCCGAGCTCTTCGGCTGCCTCGCGAACCTCGACTACGACGGGGGCTGCGTGTGGTTCCAGACGCCTCCCGAGCCGCAGTAGCGGCGGGCCGCGCTCTCGCCTGCATCGCGGTCGCGATCGTCGTTGCAGGCTGTGGCGCGGACAGCAGCGAGCAGCAGGCCGCGGTCGCCGGCCCCTACCTGGGGGTGGGTGAAGCGATGAGGCTCGCCGACTGCGACGACTGGCGCGCCGGCAGCGTCGAGACGCGCCTGGACACGATCAGGGCGCTGACGGACTTTTCGGGCGGGCCCTCCGGCACGCCGGGTGGGCGTGGGGCGATACTCGATCAGGACCAGGCCTACGACCTGTTCGAGGCTTCGTGCCGGCACCGTTATGCGGCCGCCTTCAATCTCTACAAGCTCTACACGCGGGCCGCCGGGTTCATCGGGCATTAGCCAGGGGCGACGGAGGTTGCCCCGGCGCGGCGATCGCCCGTAGGATTCGCCCCACCAGAGAGGAGAGGAGAGAGGTGGCCTACTTCAAGGACGCACAGGAGGTCTACGACACGATCGGCAAGCTGTTCGTCGAGCTGACCGAGGACGAGGAGTTGGCGCCCAAGTTCCGCAAGGCCAACACGATCGTCCAGTACGTCTACCGCGACCCTGACTCGGTGATCACGGTGCGCCTGCAGGAGGGCCAGCCGGGAGATGTCGACTTCGGCGAGACCGAGATGGAGCCGGACGTGACGATGAGCATGGAGGCCGACACAGCCCACCGCTTCTGGCTGGGCCAGGTGAACGTGACCGTGGCGCTCGCGCGGGGACAGATCAAGGCCAGCGGGCCGGTCGCCAAGATCCTCAAGCTCGTTCCCCTGACCAAGCCGGTCTTCCCTCGCTACAAGGCCCAGCTCGAGGCCGCGGGTCGCGATGACCTGGTCAACGTCTCTTGAGTCGCCCCTTCCCCGACTTCTACCAGTTCGCCCATCCCACCCGGGTGGTCTGCGGGCGCGGCATGATCGAGGGCGTCGGTTTCGAGTTCATGAAGGAGGGCGCAAAGCGCCCGCTGATCGTCACCGACGAGGTGATCCGCGGCACCGGCCTGATCGACAAGGTCGAGGGCGGGCTGACGGGAGGCGGATTGGAGCCGGCCGGCGTCTTCGATTCGATCGAGCAGGATTCCTCGACGGCGACCGTCGCCGCTTGCGCGGAGGCCGCGGAGCGGGCGGGGGCCGACTCGCTGCTCGCCGTGGGTGGAGGCTCGGTGATCGACACCGCCAAGGCGGCGAACGCGATCTTCAGCCACGGAGGGACGGTGCTCGACTACGAGGGCCTCTACACGCTGCCGCGCGAGGACGAGGGCATGGGGGCGCCGCTGCCCGTGGCGCCGCTCGCCGTGATCCCCACCACCGCCGGCACCGGGTCGGAGGTCTCCTTCGGCGCCGTGATCAAGGACCCGGAGCAGCAGATCAAGGTGCTGATCGGCGACTTCCCCCTGTTCCCACGCCTGGCGATCCTCGACCCCGAAGCCACGGCCACGCTGCCGCCCTCGATCGCGGCGGCCACCGGAATGGATGCGATGACTCACGCGATCGAGGGGTTCACCTCGCAGGAGGGCAGCCCCCACGGCGACGCCTTCGCCCTGCAGGCACTGCGCATGATGCGTGAGAACCTGCCGGTCGCCGTCGAGGACCCCTCGAACTCCGATGCGCGGGGGAACATGCTGATCGCCGCCTCTCTCGCGATCGTCCCGGGCGCTGGCGGCAACTCGGCGCTGGGGGCCGTGCACTCGATGTCGCACCCGGCCGGCGCGCGCCACGGCGTCCCCCACGGCGTCGCCAACGCGATCAACCTCCCCCATGTGATCCGCTTCAACAGCAAGGGCGGTCCCGAGATCGCCGACCGCTATCGAGAGCTGGCCTCGGTGCTGGGAGCGGAGTCGGGCGGGTCGGACACCGAGGTGGGCGACTCGCTGGCCTCCTGGGTCAGTGAGCTCACCACCAGGCTCGGGTTGCCGCAGCGGCTCTCGGAGGCCGGCGTGCCCGAGTCCGGTATCCCCGAGCTGGTCGAGGGGGCGATGGGCGACGGGTGCAGCCTCACCAACGCGCGCGAGCTCGAGCCCGAGGACTTCGAGGCGCTGTATGAGGCGGCCCTCTGAGCGCCAGGGCGGAGGCCGACGCCTGGGCCCAGCTGGTCCGCGAGTACGCGAAGAGCCGTCGGCTCACCTACGACGAGGTGGGGGGGATAAACCCGGTCGGCGGGCCCGTCGCGCTCTGCCCGGGCGGGACGAACCGGATCACCGGCGAGCTCACCGACGGCTTCTGGGGCGCCTCATGCGATGCCGACGAGCGGCAGGCCGGGGGCTTCGGCCGCAGGGCGACGCTGCCGGGGGCCGTGCTCGTCAAGGCACACATGCCCGATCTGGCGACGGTCGTGCCGATCTTCAACGTGGAGTCGATCGAGCGCACGGCCGAGGACATGGTCGACCGCCGCTCGCGGCGGCGAGTGGAGTTCGAGAGCATCGACTTCAACCAGCGCTACATAGCGACCGTGCCGCGCGACCATGACCCGATCGCCCTTCGCGAGCTCTTCAGCCCCGCCTTCATCGACTGGATCACGCGGATCCCGGCCCCGGTGGACTTCGGCATCACCGATCGCCAGCTCTTCTTTCACTGGCGGCTGCGAGAGCTGACCCGCGAGGAGCTGATCGAGGCGCTCGGGGGAGGTGGCGGCATCTTCAGGCGCCTGCAGCGCGAGATGGCCGAGAACGACATCGCAACCCAGAGCCCCGGGCCATGGAACGCGGGCCTCGAGCCCTTTCCATCCGCGGCCGCCTGAGCTGCGGCCCCTGATCGCCCTCGCGGGGACGCCGGCCCCTCGTGCTCCCGCACGGCCGAACCCGCGGGGCGGCCGCGACTAGGGAAGGTCGTCGGGCAGCACCACGCGGGCGTTCTCGCCCTCGCCGACCACCTCGGGCTCGACCGGCGTGACCACGCGCGAGCGTGCCGCCTCCAGCGCCTCGCCGGCGTCGGCGTAGGGAAGGAGCGACTCGAGGTGCTTGATGGTGGGGAAGACGAGCCCCAGCTCGCCGGAGTGATGGCGCTCCAAGGCGTCGGCCGGCCCGTACCAGCCCGCGTCCACCGTCTCGCTGCCGTCGGGCCTGGGCGGGCTGTGGGCCGGCGCCAGCCCCAGGTAGAACATGGTGTCGAAGCGGATCGGGACTATCCGCGGCGTGATCCAGCGCGAGTAGGCGATCAACTCGGCCGGATCGACCTCGATGCCGGCCTCCTCGTGCAGCTCGCGGGCTCCGCAGGCTCTGAAGCCCCGCTCTCCCTCGCCGTCCTCGGGGTCGACCGCACCGCCCGGGAAGACCCAGACCCCGGGCATGAAGCGCGCCTCGGGGTTGCGCTGGACCAGCAGCAACTCGAGTCCGCGCTCCGAGTGCCTGCCGCCGCGCCGCAGCAGGATCACCGTCGAGGCCGCCCGCGGCGCCACAGGCGGATCGCCGCGATCGCGCAACGGCGCGCCGCCGGCCTCGGGGACCTCGTTCATGCGCCCGCCGCGAGTCGCGTGTGCACCGCGACGGAGCCTATTGGGCGGGAGCCACCCAGCGCGGCGGCCCGGTAGGTTTCGGCGCCATGGCCACGGACGCCAATGCCAAACAGCTCTGGATCTGCACCTCCTGCGGGTTCATCTACGACCCGGCCGAGGGAGACCCCGACGGAGGCGTCCCCCCCGGCACGTCCTTCGCGGACATCCCCGACGATTGGTTCTGCCCGGTCTGCGGCGCCCGCAAGTCCGACTTCGAGCCCTACGAGGAGTAGCTACTCGTCCAGGGCGGCTTCGCGGCGGCGGCGGCGCAGGCGCGCGATCACGACGGCGCCGAGCCCGGCGAGCAGGCCGAGCGGCACGATCACGGCCAGCGCGACCAGGCCTGCGCCGGCCAGATCCTCGAGCACTCCGAGGGCGTCGTCGGCGGCGTCGCCCAGCGACCAGCCGTCCGCGTCGCCCCCCGAGATGATCGCCACGCTGAGGCGCGAGAAGCCGGCGCGCTGCTTCAGAGACGCCAGCTCGGCACGGGCCGCCGCCAGCTCGGGGCGGGCAATCGCCAGCCGTGCCTTGATCGAGTCGATCTCGGCGCCCGAGGCGGCCTCGGCCAGCTGGGCCACCAGCGCGTCGACCTCGGCCTTGGCCTCGTCGAAGCGCTGCTCGGCGCTGACGAACGGCGCGGTGATGTCGAGCGTGCCCTCATCGCGAGAGGCGACGCTGGCCAGCTCAGAGAGGTCGGCCAGCGCCGGCTGCAGATTCGCCGCCGGGATCCGCAGATCGAAGCTGGCGCGGCCACCGTCCCCCGAGCTGCTCACGTTCGAGGAGACGACGATCCCCCGGTAGCGATCGACCACCTCGATGACCCCATCGGCGACCTCGGCGACCTCGCCGGCCTCGGTCGAGAGGGTCAGAGAGGCGCTGCTCTCCTGCACCCGGTCCTTTCCGGGCTTCAGAGGCCCCTGCCGTGGCGGCGGCACGCCGATCTCGGGCGCAGCCGCCGGCCCGGGCGAGCCGGGTGAGGTCGTGATCGAATTCGCGCCAGGCGCCGATTCGCGGGACGCCGACCCGCCTTCGGGCGCATCGAGAGCGCTCGGTTCGGGTTCGCCGATCACGCTGGGGTCGCCGCCGCCGATCAGGTTGAGGCCGACGACGACGGTCAGCATCAGGGCCGCGGCCGCGGTCGCCAGCGGCAGCAGCGGGCGCCCGCGGAGCGCTGCAAACCGCCGCGGCCGCTCAGCCGCGGAGGATGAGAAGCCGGCTGCCGCTCGCGCGTCGAGCTCGGCGGCGAACTCCTCTGGGGGCTGCGGCCTGGAGCCGCGCAGCTCGGTCGCCAGCGCCGCGATCTCGCTCAGGTCTTGATCCACCGGCCGGCCTGCCAGCGCGGCGTCGATTGCCGCGAGCTCGCGCTCGATACGGGGATCGGGGTCACGCTCACGCGTCTTCATTCAGCGACCTCCTCATCTTGATCGCGGCTCGATGGAGCTTCGTGCCGGCGTTGGTCTCGCTGCTGCCGATGACCGCGCCGATCTCGGAATTGGAGAGGCCAGCGAAGAACTTGAGGCCGATCAGCTCGCGCTCGCGGGCGTCCAGCGCGGCCATCGCCTGGTGCAGGGCGGCGCGCCGCACCGCGACCTCGGCCGGGTCACTGGGCTCGGGGGCGCCCGTGGTCGCGCGCCGGGTCGGCTCAGGCAGGTGTTCGGTCGCCTGGTCGGCCAGCCGCGTCATGCGCGAGCGGCGACGCAGCTCGTCGAGGCAGGCGTTGCGGGCGATGCCGAAAAGCCAGGCGCGTGCCGAGCCGCGCCTGCGGTCGATCTGGCGGCGCTTGCGCCAGGCCCGCTCGAATGCCTGTGCCGTGACCTCCTCGGCGGCGGAATCGTCGCGCAGCAGGCCGGCCGCGTAGGCGTAGACGTCGTCGCGGCTCTCCCGGTAGAGCGACTCGAAGGCCAGACGGGCCTGATCGGGTGCCTCGGCGGCGGTGGCGACTGCAGCACTCACGCTTCTACTACGGCGTCGCCGGCCTTTCATCACACCAGTCCCGCCGCCATCAACGCGACCGGTGGGGGAGGGCGGCCGGGCAGCTCGCGATCGGTGGCGAGCTCTGCCCCAGCGTCCGCGCAGCCGCGCCTCGCCTCGCTAGGCGGCTTCGAGCAGCGCAGCGTCGCTGCGACCGCGCGCAGAGAGGTCGACGGCGGCCGGTGGCGTCGCCGCCTCGATCGCCTCGGCGGTGATCTCGACCAGCCGGCGGAGCTCCTGCTTGGAGATCGAGAGCGGCGGCACGAGCACGACGACGTTGCCGAGCGGACGCACGATGGCGCCCCGCTCGCGGGCCTCGAGCGTGACCCGGTGTCCCAGGCGCAGGGCCGGGTCGTGCTCGCCGAGGTCGATCCCGACCATGAAGCCTCGCTGGCGCACCTCGGCCACCTGCGGCATCGCCTCGACGCGAGCGAGCAGCTCGGTCAGCAGCCGGATCTTGGGCTGCAGCCGCACCAGCGTGCGCTCCAACTCGAAGGCGTCCAGGCAGCCGAGCGCCGCCGCGCAGGCGAGCGGGTTGCCGGTGTAGGTGTGGCCGTGGAAGAAAGTCCTGAACTCCTCGTGGGCTCCGAGGAAGGAGTCGTAGATACGCTCGCCCGCCAGGGTCGCGGCCAGCGGCATGTAGCCGCCGGTCAGGCCCTTCGCCACGCAGAGCAGGTCCGGCGACACGCCCTCCTGCTCGCAGGCGAACATCGTCCCGGTTCGCCCGAAGCCCGTGGCGACCTCGTCGCAGATCAGCAGCACCCCATGGCGGTCGCAGAGCTCGCGCACGGCGCTCAGGTAGCCGGGCGGGTGCATCAGCATCCCGGCCGCGCCCTGCACCAGGGGCTCGACTATCACCGCCGCCAGCTCCTCCTCGTGCGCGCGAAGCAGCCTCGCCATCTCGTCGATGTCACCGGGCTCAGCGCGGTGGGCGTTGAAAAGCAGGGGGCCGAAGGCCGAGTGGAAGAGGTCGATGCCCCCGACCGAGACCGATCCGATCGTGTCGCCGTGGTAGGCGTCGCGGAGGCAGATGAACGAGGAGCGGCGCACGTGCTGCCCGCCCCGCTGCTGCCAGTGCTGGAAGGCCATCTTCAGCGCCACCTCGACCGCGGTTGATCCGGAGTCCGAGAAGAAGACGCGCTCGAGGCCCGGCGGCGCGATCTCGACCAGCCGAGCGGCCAGCTCGGCCGCCCCGGGGTGGGAGAGCCCCAGCATCGTCGAGTGCGCGACGCGATCGAGCTGGTCGCGCACGGCCTGGTCGATCAGCGGATGGCGGTGCCCGTGCACGTTGCACCACAGCGACGCCACGCCGTCGATGTAGCGGCGGCCGTCCGCGTCGATCAGCTCGCAGCCCTCGGCGCGCTCGATCATCACCGGTTGCTCGGCGACCCAGTCCCGCTGCTGCGTGAACGGGTGCCAGAGGTGGTCGTGATCGAGCTGGGCCTCGGTCCGCATCGCCGTCGCGAACATAGATTGCGGGTCGGCCGGAACCCGCCCGCCGGCCGGACGTTCGGCCGGCGGGCCCGTGTGACCGAGCTCACAGACTCTTGCGCTTGCGAAATGCTTTCAGAGCTGCAACCATTGTGAGCGATGGAAGCAGCCACCAGGAATGCTCGCCCCACCGATCCGGAGCCCTCCGCCGAGGACCGCGAGCTTGCCCTGCGGCTGGGCTCGCTGATCCTGCACGTGCTCGGCTCCGAAGGCGGCTCGGTGATGCGGGCGATCGAGGAGACGGGCCTCACGTTCGTGCAGATGAAGGCGCTGTTCGCGCTCGCGAGCGCCGACAGCGACGGGGAGCCACTCTCGGTCAAGGCTCTGGCCGAGCGCCTCGGGGTCTCGCTGCCCTCGGCCAGCCGGGCCACCGACGATCTCTTCAAGCGTGAGCTGGTGACGCGCGAGGAGGACTCCGAGGACCGCCGCGTGAAGCGCGTATCCCTGACCGCCGCCGGCAGGCGCATCGCCGACACCGTGCTCGCAGCGCGGCTGCGTGGCCTGGAGCGCTTCGCCGCCGGGCTCAGCGCCACCGAGCGGCGCAAGCTGGACGCCGCCCTCGAGGTGCTGCTGGAGCGCGAGGAGATCGCCGTGCTCTACCGCACCAACGCGAGAAGGAGCTCGCGATGACCCGCTACCGACACCTGATCACCGAAGACAACCGCAAGTGGTGGACGCTCGGCGCGATGTGCTTCGCGCTGTTCATGGTGATGCTCGACAACACCGTCGTCAACGTCGCCCTGCCCTCGATCCAGCGCGAGCTGGGGGCCGATATCTCCGAGCTCGAGTGGATCGTCAACGGCTACACGCTCACCTTCGCCGTCCTGATCGCGACAGGCGGCCGCCTCGGGGACATCTTCGGTCGGCGATCGATGTTCCTGCTGGGCGTGGTCATCTTCGCCCTCACCTCGGCCACCGCCGGCCTGGCGGTCAACTCCGAGATGCTGATCGCCTCGCGCGCCGTGCAGGGTGTCGGCGCGGCGCTGATGATGCCCGCCACGCTCTCGATCGTCACCCACGCTTTCCCGGCCTCCGAGCGCGGCAAGGCAATCGGCACCTGGGCCGGCGTCTCGGCTCTGGCACTGTCGATCGGCCCGGTCGTCGGCGGCGCGCTGACCGAGTACGTGAGCTGGCGCGCGATCTTCTTCATCAACCTCCCCGTTGCCGCCGGCGCCGTGGCCGCGACGCTGTTCGCCGTTCGCGAGTCGCGGGACGAGACCGTCGACCGCACGGTCGACTACCCGGGAGTGGTGGCGCTGACCGCGGGCCTGTCGGCGATCGTGCTGGCCCTGATCGAGGGCAACAGCTGGGGCTGGGGCTCGCCCCAGATCCTCGCGCTGCTGGCCGGCGGGGTCGCCGGCCTGGGCGTCTTCGTCGCGATCGAGCTTCGCTCGCGTGTGCCGATGCTCGAGTTCTCACTGTTCCGCTCGAGGCAGTCGATCGGCGCCAACCTGGTCGCCTTCATCATCACCTTCGCGATGATGGGGTCGTTCTTCTTCCTGGCCCTCTACCTGCAGGACATCCTCGGCTACGGAGCGCTCGAGGCCGGGATCAGGTTCCTGCCGACGACCATGGTGATCGCGGTGGTCGCGCCGGTCGCGGGTCGGCTCTCCGACCGCTTCGGGCCCGTCTGGCCGATGAGCACGGGGCTGGCGATCCTCAGCGTCGCGATGTACCTGTTCTCGCTGATCGATATCAGCACCACCTACAGCGGGCTGATCGCGCCCTTCGTGCTGATGGGGGTCGGCATCGCGCTGGTGATGTCGCCGATGTCCACCGCCGCGATGAACGCCGTCAGCGTGCAGAAGGCCGGGGTCGCCTCCGGCGTGCTGCAGATGTCGCGAATGGTCGGCGGCACGGTCGGCGTCGCGGCCACCGGCGCGATCTTCCAGTCCCAGCTCGGCAGCGGCTTCGACCCGGCGAGCCTGGTCAGGGCCCCCGAGCGGGCACAGGCCGTGTTCGTCGACGCGCTCAGCAGCGCGATGCTGCTGGCCGCCGCGATCGCGGTGTTGGGCTTCGCGGTCGCGGTCGTGATGCTGCGTGGCAGCCGCGCCGGGCGTCCCAGCGACTCGGCGCGCCGGGAGGCCTCGGCCGGGGCTGCCCCCGCCGCGGAGGTCGGCTAGCCGCTCCGGGCGGTCAGCTCCCAGCTGGGCTCAGCTCCGGCCAGCTCTCGGGCTTGCCCAGGTCGATCCGCTCGATCACGGTAACGGCCACCTCACCCAGCCGCGCGATGGTGGTGCGGTTCGACTCCTCCATGACCGAGGGCCGATCGGGCCACGGCGTCAGCACGACGGCGGCTGCGCCCAGACCGGCGGCACGGCTCGCCTCGAGGGTCAGCAGCGTGTGGTTGATCGTGCCGAGGCCGGGCGGTGCCGCGATCACGACCGCCATGCCGAGCTCTCTCGCGAGGTCGCGGACAAGGTAGTCGCCGGTCAGGGGGACCAGAAAGCCGCCGACGCCCTCGCAGACGAGCAGGTCGGCCCTTCCTGCCGCGGCGGTGGCGGCGGCGATCAGGGCCGGGGGGTCGATCTCGGTCCCGGCCAGCTCGGCCGCCAGGTGTGGCGAGACGGGGGGCCCGAAGCGGTAGGGCGCGATCTCCTCGTCGGACTGCGCGCTGCCGGCTGCGCGGCGCAGCAGCTCGTGGTCGGGCACGCCGGGCCCGTCCAGGCCGCTGACCGCCGGCTTGAACACGGCGACGCTCTTACCCGCTGCTGCGGCCGTGCGCGCGATCACCGCGGCCACGACCGTCTTGCCGACCTCGGTGCCGGTGCCCGTGACGAATACGCCCTGCACTCAGGCGGCGCGGCGCAGCTGCTCGTCGGGCGCGGCCCCGGCCTCGGCGTGCTCGGTTGCCGGCGCCAGGCGCGTCGGGGCAGCGGGTCCGGAGCGGCCGAGCCCCAGCGCGTGTGCGGCCTCGCCGATCAGCTCGGCGGCGCGCCGCAGCTCGCCGGCCCTGTGGGTCGCCATCGCGGTCATCCGCAGGCGGCTGGTGCCGGCGGGCACGGTCGGGGGGCGGATCGCCTGCGCGAACACGCCCCGTTCCAGCACGCGCTCGCAGAGCCTCATCGCTTCGTCGGCCCCGCCCACCTGCAGCGGGACGATCTGCGTCTCGCTCGCGCCCACCTCCAGGCCCTCGGCGCGCAGCCCCTCGCGAAGCGCGGCCGCGTTGTCGGCGAGGCGCCGGACCCGGTTGGGCCGCTCGGTCAGCAGCTCGAGTGCGGCATCGGCGCCCGCCACCGCCGAGGGCGGTAGCGCGGTCGAGAAGATGAACGGACGCGCGACGTTGACCAGGTACTCGGTGAGCTGCTCGGAGCCACAGGCGTAGGCGCCGTAGCTGCCGAGCGCCTTGCCCAGCGTCCCGACCACCACGTCGATCTCGTCGGTCAGCCCGGCCGCGGCGACCGAGCCCCGGCCCCCGGGGCCGACGCAGCCGGTGGCGTGGGCCTCGTCCACCATCACCCGGGAGCGGTAGCGGTGGGCGAGCTCCACGATCTCCCCGAGCGGAGCGAGGTCGCCGTCCATCGAGAAGACCCCGTCGGTGACGATCAGCGAGGGGCGGCGCCCGGCCCTGCGCAGAGCCCACTCGAGATGCTCGGTGTCGGCGTGGCGATAGACCATGGTCTCGGCACGGGCGAGGCGGCAGCCGTCGATGATGCTGGCGTGGTTGAGCTCGTCCGAGAGCACGACCTCGTCCTTGCCCGCGAGCGCCGCGATCACGCCGGTGTTGGCCAGGTACCCCGAGCCGAACAGCAGCGCCGACTGCGTTCCCTTGAACTCGGCGAGGCGCCCCTCGAGCTCCCTGTGCAGGGCCATCGTCCCCGAGACGAGGCGCGAGGCGCCGGCGCCGGCTCCCCACCTGATCGCCGCGTCGGAGGCGGCGCCGCGCACCCGCGCGTGGCCGGCGAGCCCAAGGTAGTCGTTCGAGCAGAGCAGTAGCACCGGCTCCCCGTCCAGCGTCACCCGCGCGCCCTGCGGGCTCTCGACGATCCGCAGGTGCCGGTGCAGGCCGCCGGCCCGAAGCTCCTCGAGGGCCAGATCGAGGTCGGGCATCAGGCGGCCCGCTCCTCCGTGGGTTTGCCGGGGCGGGGGTAGGCCGGGACCTTGCCCTTCGTCTTGATCACACGCAGCTGCGTCGAGGGGTCCCAGAGGCCGGCGTCGGCCCGGCTTTCGATCAGCTCGTCGACCGGTGTCCGCGGGGTCTCGCCCTCCATCCAGCCCGAGCGGTTGTCGGGGCGGGGGTTGCGGCCGTTGTCAGGCTGGCGCGAGACGTTGAGCCCGAGCTGCTCGAAGCTGCGGCGGTCCTGCTCGGGCTCGACGCCCAGGGTGGTCAGGAAGTTGCCCATCATCACGCCGTTCAGCCCCGCTCTGACCGCCAGCGGCTGCAGCTCGCCCAGGTTCTCGACCCGGCCACCGCAGAGGCGGAAGAGCGCGTCGGGGAGGATCAGGCGGAAGATCGCCACCCACTTGACCACGTCCCAGGGATCCATCAGGTCGCGGTCGCCGAACTTGGTCCCGGTGCGAGGGTTGAGCAGGTTGATCGGCACCGACTCGGGGTCGATCTCGGCCAGCTCGAATGCCATCTCGACCCGCTGGCGGGGGCTCTCACCGAGATTGAGGATGCCGCCGACGCAGCTCTCGAGGCCCGCCTCCCTGACCGCGTCGATGGTGCGGATCCGGCCCTCGTAGCGGACGGTGGTCGATACCTCGTCGTAGTAGGAGCGCGCCGTCTCGACGTTGTGATGCACGCGCTGGATCCCCGCCTGCTTGAGCTCCCTGGCGCGGGCGGGCGACATGTGCCCGATCGAGGCGCAGCGCTTCAGGTTGGTCTGCTCGGAGACCAGGCGGGCCCCCTCGAGGATCTTCGCGAAGTCGCGCTTCGACAGCCCCTGTCCCTGGGTGACCATGCAGAAGCGGTGGGCGCCTGCGGCCTCGGCGGCCTTGGCGTGCTCGAGCATCTGCTCGGGCTCCATCATCGCGTGCATGGGGGTGTCGGCCTCGGCATAGCGCGACTGCGCGCAGAAGCCGCAATCCTCGGCGCAGCCCCCGGACTTGGCGTTGACCAGCGAGCACATGTCGGTCGAGTCGCCGAAGCGCTCGGTCCGCACCTTCCAGGCACGCTCGACAAGCGCCCCGATCTCGTCGGGGTCGGAGAGCCGGCCCAGCTGCAGGGCCTCCTCGAAGCTGATCAGCGATGCCAACGGGACACCTCCCCCTCGGGGTGAGTTCGCCCGCCAGGCTCTCACTCGCGCCGGATAGAAGCTGCTAGAAGGAGCGGCATGAGCAGGCCGGGGACGACCGGTCCGGAGAGACCGGGCGCTGTGCTCGCCGCCGTGACCGCGGTGACCGCGGTGATGCTCGGCCTCGGCGCGCCGGAGGCCGCGGCGCCCGGGCCCAGGGCGTTCGCGGTCTCGGAGCTGGCGCCCCGCCAGCTCGCCGGACAGCGGATCGTCTGCGGCTTCGACGGCACCCGCGCGCCCGCCAGCCTGCGGAGGGTGATCTCCGCCGGAGAGCTGGGGGGCGTGATCCTGTTCTCGGACAACGTCCGCAGCCGTGCCCAGGTCGCGAGGCTGAGCGCCGCCCTGCAGAGCACGCAGCGTCCCCGGGGATTGCGACGGTCCGTGATCGTCTCGGTCGACCAGGAGGGCGGGCTGGTCAAGCGGCTGCCGGGGCCACCGAGGGCCAGCGCCGCGGTGATGGGTGCGCGCGGCGCGTCCTTCTCGCGCTCCCAGGGGGCGGCCACGGCGGCCTCCCTGAGGGGAGCCGGGATCAACGTGGACCTGGCGCCGGTGCTCGACGTGGCGCGGCGCGGCGGCTTCATCTCCAAGCAGCGGCGCGCCTTCGGGTCGAAGCCGGGCCGGGTCGCGGCTACCGGCGTCGCCTTCGCCGAGGGCCTCGAGTCCGGGGGCGTCGCGGCGGCGGCGAAGCACTTTCCGGGGCTGGGGTCGACCGCGGCCAACACCGATCTTCGGCCCTCGACCATCCGGCTCGGGGCCGGGGCGCTGCGCAGGGTTGACGAGGCGCCCTACCGGGCCTTCAGCGAGGCCGGGGGGGCGCTGGTCATGGTCAGCTCGGCGCGCTACCCGGCGTTGCGCGATCCGAAGCTCCCAGCCTCGCAGTCGAAGCCGGTGGTGAGGGGGGAGCTTCGCCGCAGGGTCGGGTTCGAGGGCGTCACGATCAGCGACTCGCTGGAGACGCCCGCCGCCACCGCCGGGGCGACGCCGGCGAAGGTCGCCGTGCGAGCCGCGGCGGCCGGCATCGACGTGCTGCTCTACGTCCACTGCGACGCGGGGCTACGCGCGGCGCGCGCGCTGCGCCGTGCGCTGAATCGCGGCAGGCTCCCGCGGGTCGCCTTCGAGCAGGCGGTGGAGCGCATCCTGGCGCTGCGCGCCGACCTCTGAGCGGCAACCGGCGTGCCGGCGATCGCGTGACCGGCCCCTCCTGCGGGGGGATTCGGTTTCGCTAGCCTGCCGCGCCAGTGCGCGCGCTCGCCTCATTCGTCTCCGGTCGCCGCGGGAAATGGGCGGTGCTCGCGCTCTGGATCGCGGCAGTGGCGGCGATGGTGCCGCTCGGTTCCAAGCTCGGCAACGAGACCCGCGACGACACCGCATCCTTCCTGCCCGACGGCGCGGAGTCCACCGAGGTGGCCGAGGCCCTGGACCGGGAGTTCGCGAGCGGCGAGACCACGGTGGGCCTGGTCGTCTACGAGCGTGACGGAGGCTTCACCGCCGCCGACCGCCAGAAGGTTCTCGACGACTCCGAGAAGCTGCAGATCGCCGGGGCCGACGAGATCCCGCTCACGGAGGACCCGGTGGTGCCCCTCCAGGACGACTCGCCCGCAGGTCTCGTCTCGAGCAGCGGGGACGTCGCCTACACGGTGCTCACCGTGCCGACGGACTTCGAAGCATCCGCTGACTGGGGCAAGGCGGCGCGCGCGATCGTCGCGGAGCAGCCTAGCCAGGGGCTGGAGGTGTTCGTGACCGGCGATCTCGGCTTCAGCGCTGACGTCGAAGAGGTCTTCGGAGAGCTCGACGCGAAGCTGCTGCTTGCCACCGTGACCCTGGTGCTGGTGCTGCTCGGGGCGATCTACCGGGCCGTGCTGGTCGCGCTGACCCCGATCCTCGTCGTCTTCTTCGCCTATCTGGTCGCCCAGGGCTTCGTCTACCTCTACGCGAGATCGGGCGCCACCGTCTCCTCCAACGGCACGGCGATCCTGATCGTGCTGATGTTCGGGGTGGGAACCGACTACTGCCTGCTGCTCGTCTCGCGCTACCGCGAGGAGTTGCGGGTGATCGAGGACAAGCACCGGGCGATGGCGCGTGCCGTGCGCCGCTCGGGACCGGCGATCCTCGCCAGCGGCCTGACGGTGGTGCTCGCGATGCTCGTGCTCGCCGTGGCCGACGCGCGCAACACCAGCAACCTCGGTCCCGTCGCCGCGATCGGAGTGGCCTGCGCGATGGTCGCCGGCCTGACCTTGCTGCCGGCCTTGCTGACGATCTTCGGCCGGGTCGGCTTCTGGCCGCGACGAAGCAACGTCGAGTATGACCCCGACCATCCCTCGATCGCCCGCCAGGGCGTCTGGCGCAGGGTGGGGGACAGGGTGCTCGAGCGGCCAGGGCTGGCCCTGCTGGTGACAGTCTCGCTGTTCGTGGCGGCGTCGCTGGGTCTCTTGGCGTACAAGGTGGACTACTCGAGCACCACCTTCTTCAAGAAGTCCGTGGAGAGCGTCGAGGGCTTCAGGGTCTTGGAGGCATCCTTTCCGGCCGGACTGACGGCACCGACCACGGTGCTGGTGCGCCGCGACGACGGTGTCGTCACAGAGGCCGACGTATCCAGGGCCCGGCAGCGGCTGATCGGCGCGGAGGGCGTAGCCAGCGCGACCCCGACCGGGCTCACCTCGAAGGACCGCGGCACCGCGTCGATCGACGTGGTGCTCGACCAGGATCCGTATACGAAGACGGCGCTCAACCTGGTGCCGGGGATCAGGGAGAGCGTCAGCGACCTCGGCCCCGGCCTCACCGCCCTGGTCGGCGGCGGCGCCGCGCTTCAGTACGACTTCGATAACGCGACGGAGAGCGACCTGCGCAGGATCGCGCCGCTGGCGCTGCTGGTGATCGCGATCATCCTCGCGATCCTGCTTCGAGCGCTGGTGGCGCCGCTGGTGTTGATCGCCAGCGTCGTCCTCTCCTTCCTGGCGACGCTCGGGATCTCCATCCTGATCATCCGCTTCGCGGTCGGCGACGCCGGCTTCGACGCCTCGATACCGACCTTCGCCTTCATCTTCCTGGTTGCCCTGGGGATCGACTACACGATCTTCCTGATGGCCCGGGTGCGCGAGGAGGCCCGCAGCTTCGGGACGCGCGAGGGAATGCTGCGCGCGCTGGCCGCGACCGGCCCGGTGATCACCAGCGCCGGGATCATCCTCGCCGGCACCTTCTCGGTGCTGATGACCCTGCCGGTCACCTTCACCTTCGACCTCGGGCTGATGGTCGCGCTGGGCATCCTGCTCGACACCTTCATCGTGCGCACGATCATGGTCCCGGCCGCCGTCGAGCTGATCGGCGACAAGATCTGGTGGCCCTCGACGGCCGCGGGCGGAGGCGGGGCGCTGCACGAGCAGACCGGCGAGCAAGCAGGCGAGCAGCCGGCGGTCGAGACGGCTCGCGCCTAGGAGGCGGCCGCCCAGCGCTCGAGACCTGGCGCTCGGCGCGCCCGGCCGGGCGGGATCTCAGCTTTTGAGGCGGTCCATCTCCCTGGAGATCCGGTCCTCGCTGATCGTCCTCCGGCGCCCGTAGGCGTCAAGGGCCTGAAAGGCCAGGCCGAGGCCCCAGCCGCCGATCACCCAGATCGGCCAGAAGTAGTCCGCGCCGGAGATCGCCCAGATCCCGACCAGGAAGAGGTTGACGAGCACATAGGCGATCAGGCTGGTCCTGAAGTGCTCCTTCTTGCGCAGGGAACGGATCGCCTGGTCGCGAAGCTGCTCGGGGCTCGGGGCTTCCACCTGGATGTCGTCGTCGTTCATCTGCCTCTCCATTCCGGTCTGCGTTTCTCGCCGAAGGCGCGAATGCCCTCGCGCATGTCCTCGGATCCGAAGCAGGACTCTCGCAGCTCGATCAGATCGCGCTCCTGCTCGGCGGTGAGGCGTGGGTAGGAGTCGAGCATGTCTATCGCCCGCTTGTTGCCCCTGACCGCCAGCGGGGCGTTGGCGGCGACCTCGGCGGCCAGCTCGAGCGACGCGGATTCGATCGCCTCGTCGTCGACAACCTCGTGAACCAGGCCGATCTGCTCGGCACGCTCCGCGCCGAGATTTCGCCCCGTGAGGAAGAGCTGCTTGGTGCGCGGCACGCCGATCGTGCTGATGAACCGCTGCAGGCCGGTGTGCCCATAGATCAGGCCGAGCTTGGCGGGCGGCATCCCGAGCCTGGCGCCCCGGGCGCAGATGCGCAGGTCGCAGCTCAGCGCCAGCTCCAGGCCGCCGCCCAGGGCGTGCCCGTTGATCGCCGCGATCACCGGCCAGGGATGGGACGCGACCGTCTCCAGCGCAGCGGTGAAGGGGTGAGCCACCAGTGCCTCGGCGTCGCGCTCGAAGGAGTCCTCGGGGATGCCGGCGATGTCATAGCCCGCGGAGAACGCGCGGCCCTCGCCCGTCAGGATCACGCAGCGGGTCTCGATGCCGTCGTCGAGCGCCGGCATCGCCTCGGCGATCGCGCCCAGCACGTCGTGGTCGAGGGCGTTACGCGCCTCGGGCCGCGAGATCGTCAGCCGCGCGACCGCCTCAACCGGACGATCCAGCCGGAGCTTTGCGTTAGCCAGTTGGTCTGTCACAGCGTGTCCTTTGCATCCCCTTGTTTGGAAGGCGCACCCGGCGCCCCCGGACGCGAAGCGGAGGAGGTGGCGGATTGATGATCGCTATTCGAGGACGACCAGCACGTCGCCCTCGGAGACCGACTGGCCCTCCTCGCAGCGGATCTCAGAGACCTTGCCGTCATCCTCGGCCTCGACCGGCATCTCCATCTTCATCGACTCGAGGATGACCACCGTGTCGCCGTCGGAGACGTCGTCGCCGACCTTGACCTCGATCTTCCAGACGGTGCCGGTGATGTGCGCCTCGATCTCGGCCATGGCGAGGCACAATATCCCGCCATGTCCCCGGAAGCCCCCGCGACCCCGCCCGCGCCGGCGACGAAACCCGGCCAGGTGGTGCTGGTCGCCGCTCGCGACGAGGCCGACCGGGTGGGCGACACGCTCGACGCGCTCGCTGCCGCCTTGCCGGGCGCGCGGCTGATCGTCGCCGACGACGCGTCGGCCGATGGCACCTCGGAGGTCGCGATGCAGCACGGAGCGACCGTGGTCAGCCGCCGCCGGTCGCACGGCAAGGGAGGCAACGTCACCGCAGCCGCCGAGGCCGCGCTGTCCGATCTCGACGGCGCCGAGCCCACCTTCCTGCTCTGCGACGCGGACCTCGGCTCCTCGGCAGCCGAGCTGGTGGCGCTGGTCGAGTCCGTCGAGCGCGGCGAGTGCGATCTGGCGGTGGCCGCCTTCGCGCGGCGCGAGGGGGGCGGCTTCGGCTTCGCGCTGCGCTACGCGAGTGACGCGATCGAGGAGCTGTGCGGGTTTCGCGCCGTTGCCCCGATCTCCGGCCAGCGGGCGCTTACCCTGACCACCCTGCGCGACGTGCTGCCGCTGGCCGAGGGCTTCGGGATGGAGATCGGAATCACCGTCGACGCCGTGCGCGCCGGCCACCGGGTCGAGGAGATCGAGTTGCCGCTCAGCCACCGCGCCACCCACAAGACCCCTCGCGGCTTCCTGCACCGCGCCCGCCAGCTTCGTGACTTCCGCCGCGCTCGCCGCGACCGTCGGCGCCGGGGCTCGGCGCCGCTCGGCGATCGGCGCAGGGCGAGCGGCTAGCCTCCCGCGCCGATGATCCTGGCGATCGACGAGGGGACCACGGGCACCACCTGCATCGTCTTCGGCGAGGACGGCCGCGAGCGCGGGCGGGGCTACAGCGAGTTCGAGCAGCACTTCCCCGAGCCGGGCTGGGTCGAGCACGACGCCGAGGAGATCTGGCAGGCGACCCTCCGGGTCGCCGGCGAGGCGCTCGCTGCCGCCGGGGTGAACGGGTCCGAGTTGAAGGGCATCGGAATCACCAACCAGCGCGAGACCGTGGTCGCCTGGGACCCGAAGAGCGGCGAGCCGATGCACCGGGCGCTGGTCTGGCAGGATCGCCGCACGGCGGAGCGCTGCGAGGAGCTGCGCGAGGCCGGGCACCTGGACCTGGTGCGCGAGCGCACCGGGCTGGTCATCGACCCCTACTTCTCAGCCACCAAGATCGAATGGCTGATCCGCAACGCCGAGGTCGCCGGCGCGGTGTTCGGGACGATCGACTCCTGGCTCGCCTTCAAGCTCACCGGCCGCCACGTCACCGACTATTCGAACGCCTCGCGGACGATGCTGTTCGACATCCGCGAGCTCGCCTGGGACGCCGAGCTCTGCGAGCTGCTGGGCGTGGACCCGGTGCGCCTGCCCGAGGCGCGCCCGTCCGCCGAGGTCTACGGCACGACCTCGGCCTTCGGCGGCGAGGTACCGGTGGCCGGTATTGCGGGCGACCAGCAGGCCGCGCTGTTCGGCCAGGCGTGCCACTCGCCCGGAGACGCCAAGAACACCTACGGGACCGGCAGCTTCGTGTTGCTCAACGCGGGCGCCGAGGCTCCCGCGCCGCAGGAGGGGCTGCTGACCACCGTCGCCTGGGGGCTCGGCGACCGCACCGACTACGCGCTCGAGGCCGCGGTCTTCGTCACCGGGGCGGCGGTGCAGTGGCTTCGCGACGGGCTGGGGGTGATCTCCGAGGCTTCTGAGACCGAGGAGCTGGCAGCCTCGCTTGACTCGAACGACGACGTCTACTTCGTCCCGGCCCTGACCGGGCTGGGCTCGCCGCACTGGGACCCCTACGCGCGCGGCACGATCGTCGGCCTGACCCGCGGCAGCGGCAGGGCGCACCTCGCCCGGTCCGCGCTGGAGGCGATCGCCTACCAGACGGTCGACGCCGTTCGCGCTCAGGAGGAGGCTTCCGGCGAGCGGATCCCGGCCCTCAAGGCCGATGGCGGCGCCGTCGCCAACGCCTGGCTGATGCAGTTCCAGGCCGACATGCTCGGGGTGCCCGTGGTGGTGCCCCAGGTGCCCGAGACGACGGCGCTGGGGGCCGCCTATCTGGCAGGGATCGGGACCGGGCTCTGGGACCGCGAAGGGGTGGGCGAGATGTGGCGCGAGGCCGCCCGCTACGAGCCGCAGATGGCAGCCGAGCGGCGCGAGCTGCTGCTGGGGCGCTGGCGTGAGGCGGTCGAGCGCTCGCGCGGGTGGGCGCGGCCCTGATCTCCGCCACCCGAGCTCCCCGGGGGCGTGCGGGAGGCGTAACCGTCCCAGCCGCTACGGGTAGGAATCTGAACTAAGGACCGCGCCGTGCGGTCCGCCGCATGCGGAGGAGCGATGGCAAGGGCAAAGGTGAAAGACGGCGACCTGAAGCCGCAGGTCTACAAGGACCCGCGGCCCCCCGAGTACTTCACGCGCTTCCACGAGCGCGCCCGCGGGGGGATCGGCTTCATCTACGACCTCGTTCGGCTGATCCTCACGCCGCCCACGATCTTCCTCTTTCGCACGCGGGCGATCGGCGCCGAGCACGTCCCCTCGCACGGCCGTGTGATCGTCACCCCGAACCACTTCAGCCAGATGGACCACTTTCTGGCGGCGGTCTACCTGCGCCGCAAGGTCCAGTTCATGGCCAAGTCCCAGATGTTCGGCAACCCCTTCATCAATTGGGTCTTCATCAACGGAGGAGTGTTCCCCGTTCGCCGCGGCTTCAACGACGAGGAGGCGTTCGAGACCGCGCACACCATCCTCAAGCGCGAGGGCGCGGTGCTGATGTACGCGGAGGGCGGCCGCTCCCGAAGCGGTGAGTTGGGGCAGCCCAAGCGCGGGGTGGGCAAGCTCGCGCTCGAGTCCGGCGCCCCGGTGGTCCCCGTCGCGATTCACGGCTCGCTCGGGGTGCGCGGCTGGAAGCGCCTGCACTTCCCCAAGGTCACCGTCCAGTACGGCGAGCCTCTCTCGTTTCCGGTCAACCCCGATCCCAGCCGCGAGGAGCAGCAGCAGGTCGCCGACCAGGTCTTCGACCAGGTCCGCGCCATGTACGTGGACCTCGAGCAGAACGGCCGTGCCGGCGTCTTGAAGCGGATCCGGGCCGGCTTGCCCGCGGGCTCTCCCGAGCCGGGCGCCGCGAACGCCCGCCGCTAGGCCGGCGCGCTACTCGGCGTAGCGCTCTTCCAGCTTCTCCCAGTAGTCCTGGTCGTGCCCCGGGACCAGCAGGGCGTACGGATAGGCGCTGCGGTAGGCCTGCATCTCGCGCAATGAGCGCCGCCAGTTGTGGCGGTCGGCGACCCGGCGGGGTTCGGGCCCACCCTCGAGTTGGCGCCAGTTGTAGGCGGCATCGCCGCAGACGACGAAGTCGCGCCTGGGCAGGCGCAGGATCACCGACTGGTGGCCGGGCGTGTGGCCAGGGGTGAAAGCGAGACGGACCGAGCCGTCGCCGAACAGGTCGAAGCTGCGGCCGAACGGGCCATAGGACTCGATCAGATCGGCGTCATAGTCGACGGTCGAGAAGTCGAAGCCGAAGTCGTAGTGCGCAGGTCGGTAGCCCTTGAGCAGCGATGGCGACTCGGTCGCCACCTTCCACTCCTCTGCGCTGACCACGAAGGTCGCGTTCGGGAACTCCGAGATCGCTGAGGCGTGGTCAAGGTGCAGGTGAGTGAGGATCACGATCGCGATCTCCGATGCGCTGATGCCCCGGGCGCGTAGCTGCGCGGGCGCGTCGTGACCCGGCTCGAGCTCGAAGTAGCGTGCGGCGAGCCGGCCCATGTTGTCGCGAGGGTCGTTGGCGATCGAGGGATGCAGGCCGGTGTCTACGAGGATGTTGCCCACGCTGGGATGGCGAACCAGGTAGGTAGGGACGGGCACGTCGGCCCAGGAGCTGCGCGGCACCCCGATCCCGTAGGCGTGCAGCGAGCCGCGGAGGCCGGGCTCTTGCTCGAAGAAGGCGCCGGGGAGGACCGCCCGTCCGGCTTCGATCGGCTCGACCACCACGCTCGCGTTGTCCACCCCGCCCTCGAGCGGCTCGGTCAGCGGCACTGCCTCGGCGCGAACCTTCACGACCGCGCAGCGTAGAGGCGGCCGCGGACCGGCATATGCTCCGCGCGATGGCCGATCAGCGCAAATCGCGCATCTTCGCGCCCGGACTGCTGGAGGGGAAGGTCTGCGTGGTCTCGGGCGCCGGCACCGGCCTCGGCAAGGCGGCCGCGATCGAGCTGGCGGGCCTGGGAGCCACCGTGGTGGGCTGCGGGCGGCGTCCCGAGCCGCTGGCCGAGATGGTCGCCCAGGTCAGCGGGACCGGGGGGAATGCCGAGTCGGAATCGCTTGACATACGCGAGGCCGACGCGGTGGACTCTTTCATCGACGGTGTCGTCGAGCGCCATCAGCGCATCGACGTGCTGGTCAACAACGCCGGCGGCCAGTTCCTGAGCCCCGCTGAGGCGATCAGCCCCAAGGGCTTCAGGACCGTGATGGACCTCAACGTGCTGGGCACCTGGCAGATGACCCACGCCGCCGCGACCAAGGCCTTCATCCCTCAGCGGCAGGGGAAGGTGCTCAGCGTCACCCTCTCCCCCCACAACGGGATGCCCGGGATGGTGCACTCCGGCGCCGCCCGGGCGGCGGTCGAGAACATGATGCGGACGCTCTCCATCGAGTGGTCGCGATTCGGGATCAGGACAGTGGCGCTGGCCGCCGGCCAGTTCGACACCGAGACGCTGCGCACCAAGTACCCGAAGGTGGTGGTCGACAACGTCGCCGGCACGGTGCCGCTCGGCCGGCTCGGCACCGAGGACGAGATGGCATGGCTGATCGCCTACCTGGCCTCGCCGGCCGGCGACTTCTTCTCGGGTTGCGTGATCACCGCCGACGGCGCCCGCGACAACTGGTTCGGCTCCTGGCCGCCGGGCGGCGCCGCCGACGAGTCGGGAGAGCCGGTCGCCGAGCGGCGCCGCGAGCAGGGCGAGGGATGAAGGGCCGGCTCGGATCGGGCCGCTGCCGGTCGTCGGCCCGCAGCGACGGGTCAGGGCGTCGGCCCTACGAGTACATCCCCGTGAACTGGCCGCCGGTGACGTTGATGACCTGGCCGTGGATGTAGTTGGCGTAGTCCGAGCAAAGGAACATCACCGGCCCCGCGGCCTCCTCGGGCTGCGCCGGGCGGCCGAACGGGATCACCATCGCGGCCATGCTCCGCATCTGCTCGGGGATGCCGAGCTCGACCTTCTCGCCGGAATCGCCCGCGGCCTGCATCGTCTCGCCCTTCTCCTTGGCCTGGGTGAGGCGCGTCTCGACGAAGCCGAAGGCGACCGCGTTGCAGTTGACCTTGAGCGGTCCCCACTCCTTGGCGACCGTCTTGGTCAGGCCGGTGACCCCGGCCTTGGCCGCGGAGTAGTTGGCCTGGCCCGCGTTGCCCATCGTGCCCGAGATCGAGCTGATGTTGACGATCTTGCGGAACACCTCCTGGCCGGAGTCGCGCTCGGCCTTGGCGGCTTCGCGCCAGCTCGGGGCGAGCGCGCGGATCACCCGGAAGGGAACGACCGTGTGGATGTCAAGCATCGCCTGGAACTGCTCGTCGGTCATCTTGTGCACGACCCCGTCCCAGGTGTAGCCCGCGTTGTTGACGACGGCGTCGATGCTGCCGAAGGCTTCGATGCCCGCCTTGACCAGCTCGTCGCAGGCACCGGGCAGGGTCAGATCCCCGGCGAACACCGCGGTCTCGCCGTCGATCTCCTTGGCGGCCTGCTCGGCCACGTCGCCATCGAGGTCGTTGATCAGAACCCTCGCGCCCTCGCTCACGAACAGCTCAGCCGTCGCACGGCCGATGCCGCGCGCCGAGCCGGTGATGATCGCGCTCTTTCCGTCAAGCAGTCCCAAGTCGTCGTCTCCTTTAGGCGTGGGTGGAGGCGTGATTCTTACAGCCCGAGAATCGCTGGGCCCAGCTCGGTCACCTGGCGCGGATCCGCGCCGTAGGAGCGCTCGAAGCGGTCGCGACGCTCATCGTCGAAGAGCGCCAGCAGCAGCTCCTCGCGGCTGGAGCCGAAATCGCAGGCGGCCCGGTCGAGCGCCTCGAGCGCACGGTCCTGCAGGAAGCCCCCGATCCCCCCGCTGCCAGGGTCCACCCGCTCGGCCTCGCAGGGATCCTGGATGCGGACCCGCTCGCGTTCGGAGCGCGCGAAAGCCAGCCCGTAGACGGAGACCACCGCAACCGCGGCGATGGCGCCCGCCGTCAGGCCCCTGCCGGCGTGAGCGCGCATCTCCTTGAGGCGGCCCTCGAGCAGAATCAGACCGGCCGCAAGGGCCAGCGCTGAGGTGACGATGAAGGCGATCCTGAACGAGGAGCGCACAGCGCCGGTGATCACCTCGTCGAGCCGCTCGGCCAGCGCGTCGAGCTCGGGCTGGACGTCGTCGCCCAGATCGCCGCGGGCGCTGTCCACAGCCTGACGCAGCTTGCCCCTGGGGTCGTCGGTGTCGAGCCCGGCGAACAGCTTCGGCGCGATCTCGAACTTGCTCTGGGGATCGATCGGGGCGTCGAGCAGCGCCGCCGTGCCCTCATCCTGCGCAGTCGCGATCGTCCGCTCAAGGCTGGATGAGATGATCGGCGCGAGCACCACCAGCGCCACGGCGATCCCGATGTGGCGGATCGAGAGCAGCCGCGCGGCGTCGGCGCGAGTTCGCTCGGGCAGCAGCTCGCCCGAGAGGGCGGGCAGGGCCAGGCCCATGCCGGTGCCGGCCAGCGCCTGTGGGGCGATCGTCCACAGTGGCGAGGAGTCGGGTAGCAGCGCCAGGCAACCGATCCCCGCGCCGACCAGCAGGCATCCGCCAGCGGCACGCAGCTGCGGGTCGCCCCCGATGCGGGCGCTGGCGATGGCCGCGGCGGGCAGCACGCTGACCGCGAGCGCCGCGGCGAGAGGGGCGATGCTCCAGCCCGCGACCAGCAGCAGCACAACCAGGAAGATCACGGCCGTCAGGGCCGCCGAGAGCAGCGCCAGGGCCAATCCCGGTCCCAGCGGCGCGCGCTCGCTGAGGCCGCCGGCTTCGGCTCCGGCCCGGGCGGACGCCGGCGATCCCGCGCCGCGGGCCGCCGCGATGCAGGCGATGGTGCCGGGCACCGCGAGCGGCACCTGGGCGAGGAAGATCGCGCGCCAGTCGAAGACCTCGGTCAGCGCCCCACCCAGGGCGGGGCCGACGGCTGTGCCGAACACCGACGCGGCGATCCAGATCCTCCTGCCGCTGCCCGCGGTGCCGCCGTCCAGCAGGTCGAAGGTGGCGACCAGAGCGGCCGCGCCGCCGACGGCCTGGACCCCCCTCAAGAAGAGGAGCGGACCCAGGGCGTCGATGAGCCCGCAGGTCAGCGACGCCGCGACGAACAGGATCAGGCCGCCGGCGCCGAGCCGGGCTGCCCCGAAACGGCGGGCGGTGAGCACCGCAACCGGCAGGGCCGCGGCGAGCACCGCCGTGTAGACGGCGAGAACGAGCGCGACACCCTCCACGGTGGTGCCCAGCTCGGAGAGGATCGAGGGCAGCCCGAGGGTGACGATCGAGGCATCCGCCAGGGCCAGGCCGGCGGCCACGGCGAGCGCGATGCGGGCGGGTGTGCCCTGAAGGGGGCTCATCTCGACCCCATGATGCTGACGGTGGGAGCGCGGGGCGGGGCGACCCCGGTGCCTACTCGGTCTCCACCGCCACCCGGCCTGAGGCGGCCGGCTCGACCGCGGGCTTGCCCGCGGTGTGCGCCAGGGCCGAGGGCCACCAGACCCTGTCCCCGATCTCGAGCACCAGCGCCGGGACCAGCAGCGTGCGGACGATGAAGGTGTCGATCAGCACGCCCAACGCGATTGTGAACCCGATCTGCGTGAGGGCGACCAGAGGCAACACGGCCAGCGCCGAGAAGGTGCCCGCCAGCACGATCCCGGCCGAGGTGATGACCACGCCCGTCACAGCGAGGCCGCGCATCGTGCCCTCGCGCGTGCCGTGGGAGAGCGACTCCTCGCGCACGCGGGCCATCAGGAAGATGTTGTAGTCGATGCCGAGCGCGACGAGGAAGACGAACGCGAACAGGGGCAATCCCGGATCCAACCCCGGGAAGTTGAAGACGTCGTTGAAGAAGAAGGTGGCGATGCCCAGCGCGGCTCCGTAGGAGAGGATCACCGTGGCGATCAGTACCAGCGGCGCGATTACCGCGCGCAGCAGCGCGGCGAGGATCAGGAAGACGATGAACAGCGCGATCGGCACGATCACCCTGTTGTCGCGAGCGGCCGACTCGCGAAGGTCGAACTCCTCGGCGGTCGCGCCACCGACCAGCACCGCATCGCCGCCGGCGGCGCGCGCCGTCTGGCGCAGGCCGGGGATCAACTCGAAGCCCGCCGTGCTCAGCGGGTCCTCTGACAGATCCAGCGTGATCTTGGTTCCCGTCGGCCCCTGCTCGGAGACCGGGTTGAGCTCGGCCACCCCCGGCGCCGCCGCCAGCGCCTCCCGAACCGCGGGCAGCTTGGCCGGGTCGGTGACGACCACATTGGTGGGCGAGTTGGCACCCGCCGGGAAGCTCTGCTCGATCAGCTTCTGGCCCTGGACGGAGTCCACGTCGTCACGGAACCCGTTGCCGGTCGTGAGGTCGTTGTTGAGGCCCAGCAGGCCGATGCAGAGGAACAGCAGCACGGCCGTCGTACCGATCCAGACCCGCCTGGGCGCGCGGCCCACCCAGCGCGCGATCCGACTCCAGGTGCCGTGGCTCTCGTCCGTGCCCTCGCTGCCATACCTCGGGATGTAGGGCCAGAAGGCCCTGCGGCCGGTGATCGCGAGCAGCGCGGGCAGGATGGTCAGCATCGCGACCATCGCCAGGCCTACGCCCCCCGCGCCGATCGGGCCGAGCCCCGCGGTTCCCGAGACCTCCGCCAGGGAGAGCGTCAGCAGAGCGGCCATCACCGTCAGCGCTGAGGCGACGATCGCGGGCCCCGCCCTGTGCATCGCGATGCGCACCGCGTCGTGCTTATCCTCGTGGCGACGCAGCTCCTCGCGGTAGCGCGAGACCAGCAGCAGCGCGTAGTCGGTGCCGGCTCCGAACACGAGCACCGGCAGGATCCCCCCCGACTGCCCGGTGACGGTGACGCCGGCCTCGGCGAGCAGGTAACCCATGCCGCGGGCGGTCACCTCGGCCAGGATCACCGAGAAGAAAGGGATCAGCCAGAAGATCGGGCTGCGGTAGATGATGATCAACAGCACCAGGACGAGCGACGCGGTGACCAATAGCAGCGTGCCGTCAATCGCCTCGAAGACCTTGATCGCGTCGGCCGAGAATCCGGCCGGGCCGGTCACCTTGGCGTCGAGGCCGGCCGGGAGCGACTCGATCCGGTCCTTGATGTCCCCGGTGGCGTCGACCAGCAGCTGACCCGCCTCGTTGCTGCCGTCCTCCACCGTTACCGGAGTGATCAGCAGGGCGCTGGCTCCGTCCTCGGAGAACACCGGCGGGCCCGTGGTGCCCACGCCCTCGCGCGCCTCGGTGTTGATCGCCGCCCGCGTCTGTGCGATCGCGGCGCGGTCCTGCTCCTCGAGCCCCCCGTCGCGGCTGAACACCGTGATCGCGTCGGCGATGTCCCCCGACGGGAACCCTTCGAGCTGGTCGATCGCCTTCACCGACTCGGCCTTGGCGGGCAGGTAGTCGGACGGGTCGTTCTGCTGCGCGTCCTCGAACTTGCCGGCGAGCGGGCCGATCGCGAACAGGATCACGAGCCACACTGCGAGGATCGCCCACTTCGTGCGGCGGCCGCCGGGCAGGTCGGCGAGCCAGTTGCCGATCGATCTCAGCCTGTCGGTCATCGCGTCAATCAGGGTTCGTGGCCGCCGCGGAGATCGTGATGGTGACCGCCTGCGCCGATGCGGTCTGTGACCATCTCACGCGAGGACTACGAGCCGGCTCATTCGCGCGGATGGCTCAAAGGCCGATCTGGCGGCCGAGGATCTCCTTCATCACCTCGTCGGTGCCGCCGCCGATCGGGCCGAGGCGGGCATCGCGGTAGGCGCGCTCGACGCCGTACTCGCGCATGTAGCCGTAGCCGCCATGGATCTGCAGTACCTCGTCGGCGACCTCCACGCAGGCGCGTTGGGTGAAGAGCTTGGCCTGGGTCACCTCCCTGGTCGCGTCGCGGCCGGCATGGAAGAGGCGCAGGGCGTTGTAGGTCATCGCCTGGGCCACCTCGACCTTGATCGAGATCTCGGCGACCTTGTGGCGGATCGCCTGGAAGCGCCCGATGGGCCGCCCGAAGGCCTCGCGCTCGGACGCGTAGGCGACCGCGACCTCGAGCAGGCGCTTCATGGCGCCGACCGCGCCCAGCGCCATCAGCAGCCGCTCCCACTGGAAGTTGGCCATGATCAGCTTGAAGCCGCCGTTCTCCTCGCCGAGCAGGTTCTCGGCGGGCACCTCGAGGTCGGTGAAGGAGATCTCAGCGGTGTCCGAGGAGTGCCAGCCCATCTTCTCGAGCTTGCCGGTGACCTCGTAGCCGGGTGCATCGCACTCCAGCACCAGGAAGGAGATGCCGCGGTGGCCACCGTCCTCGGTCGTCTTCACCGCGCAGACCAGGTAGTCGGCCCGGACCCCGTTGGTGATGAAGGTCTTGGACCCGTTGACCACGTAGCCGCTGTCGATCCGGCGGGCTCGCGTCTTGATCCCCGCCACGTCCGAGCCGGCCCCCGGCTCGGTGATCCCCAGCGCGCAGATCCTCTCGCCCCTGATCGCGGGCGCCAGGAAGCGCTGATGCTGCTCCGGGCTGCCGAACCTGAAGATCGGAGGCGTCGCGATCCCGGTGTGCGCTCCCAGCCCTGCCGCCACGCCGCCACCGGCTCCCGAATGGGCCAGCGCCTCGGCCCAGACCGCGTCGTGCACGTAGTCGCCGCCCTGACCCCCGAGCTCGGTCGGGTACTTGAGGCCCAGGAAGCCGAGCTCACCGCAGCGCTCAAAGAGCTCGCGGGGGAACTCCCGGGCCGCTTCCCACTCGTCGAGGTGCGGAGCGATCTCGCCCTCGACGAAGCGCGCGATCGACTCGCGCAGCTGCTCGTGCTCGTCGGCGAAGGGAGGCGCCAGCGCCCTCGCCCCGGTGTCCTTGATCACGGTCATCTCGCCGGCGGGCGCCAGTCCTCGATCGTCCTGTAGCCGCGCTCCACGAAGTCGAATCCCAGCAGGTCCCCGCTGGGGTTCTTGCGGTCGCCGTGGTGGTAGGCCCGCACCTCGGCGATCTTGCCGGCCCGCAGCCGGAACCACTCGGTGCCGCGGTTGAGGCGCCGCTCGCCCGACTTGGGGTCGCGCCAGGTCATCGTCCACTCGATCACGGCCTCGTCGCCCGACTCGATGCCGTGCTCCAGCCACCATTGGCCGTCGAGGTTCTCGACCGCCCAGCTGGCGTTCTCGGCGATCTCCCGGCCCCGGTGGGGCCCCAACCGCGTGTAGTAGTGAACGGCGTCGTCGGTGAAGTGGGAGGCGACCAGCTCGGTGTCACCCGTGTTCAGCGCCTCGTAGTAGGAGCGGATGTGCTCGAGGTTGGTGATGCCTACAGCCCGTAGGAGCGGCCGATCACCTCGAGCATGATCTCGTCGGTGCCGGCGCCGATCCGGTTGAGGCGGGCGTCGCGGTAGGCGCGCTCGATCTCGTACTCCTTCATGTAGCCGTAGCCGCCGTGGATCTGGATGCACTCGTCGGCGACCTCGCAGATCACCCTGGAGGCGTAGAGCTTCGCCTGTGAGATCTCCCTGACCGGGTACTCGCCGTTGTTGAAGCGCCAAGCGGTCGAGTAGACGAACTGCTTCGCGGCCTCGATCTTGGTCGACATCTCGGCGAACTTGTGGCGGATCACCTGGAACTTTCCGATTTGCCGCCCGAAGGCCTCGCGCTCCTTGGCGTACTCGAGCGTGCGCTCGAATACGCGCTCGGCGCCCGCCACGCAGCCGATCGCGCCTACCAGGCGCTCGCCCTGGAGCTCCCAGGAGATGTGGTAGAAGCCCTTGCCCTCCTCGCCCAGCAGGTTCTCGGCGGGGACGCGAACGTCCTGGAAGCTGAGCTCGCCCGTGTCGGAGGCGTGCATTCCCATCTTCTCCAGCTCCTGCGAGACGCTGAAGCCCTCGACCTCCTTGCCGTCGCGGTCGCGGATGTCGACGATGAACAGGCTGATCCCGTCGTGGCCCGCGCCCGGGTCGGTCTTGGTGACCAGCACGATGTAGTTGGCGCGCTTGCCGTTGGTGATGAACGTCTTCGAGCCGTTGATCACGTACTCGTCGCCGTCCCGCACGGCGGTGGTGCGGATGCCCGCGACGTCGGAGCCCGCACCGGGCTCGGTGATCCCGAGGCAGCCGATCTCCTCTCCGGCGATCGAGGGCGGCAGGTAGCGCTGCTTCTGCTCCTCGGTGCCGAGCACGTGGATCGGCGGTGTGACCATGTCGGTGTGGACCGCCATGCCCATGTTGAAGCCGCCGCAGCCGGAGTAGCTGAGCGCCTCCGCGCGCACCAGCGAGTAGTAGTAGTCGCCGCCCTGGCCGCCGTATTCCTCCGGGTAACAGAGGCCTAGGTAGCCGAGGTCTCCGGCGCGCTTCAGGATCGAGTCGGGCCAGTAGTCCTCCTCCCACTCGAAGCGGTGAGGGGTGACCTCCTTGAGGACCCACGACCTCATCGACTCGCGCAGCTCCTCGTGCTCGTCGCTGAAGATGAAGTGCTTGCGGGATGCTGCGTGATCGGGCTTGATCACTGTGTCGGTCGCGGTGGCCACAGTCTGTCGCTCCTTGCTCGCGGTCTCGGGGTGGCGGCGCGGGCGTGCTCCGCGCAAAGTGGATAGTAGTACCTCTTACTTCTCACTACAAGGCCGCGAAGGGTATGTCCGCCCGACGGCGAATGGGACGCTCGATGGCAACCGGACGCTTGCCGTATGGCCGGCGCATCTCTAGCATCGCTGGTGCACCCCGGTTGGCGCTTGACAAGAGGAGACGGGCTTGAGCAGCACCAGCGATACGCATGGCGCGCGGCCACCGGGTCCGTCAACGCCGGGGGCTCTCCAGATGTACAGCTGGATGTTCCGGCCGATTCCCTTCATGGAGCGCTGCCGGCGCAAGTTCGGGCCGCTGTTCTCGATTCGCCTGGGGCGCGCGCACAACCTTCTCGTGGTCGCCGACCCCGCCCACGCCATGGAGGTGCTCGCAGGGGACCCCGAGTTCTTCGACTCCGGCGCCGCGAACCTCATCTTCCGGCCGGTGGTGGGCGAGTACTCGCTGCTGCTGCTGGACGGCGCCGAGCACATGCGCCACCGCAACATCATGTTGCCCCAGTTCATGCCCGGCCACGTGCGCCACTACGCCGATGTGATCGAGCGGGCGGTCACCGACCGCATAGAGAGCTGGCCCACCGACAGGGCTTTTCGCCTCGCTCCCGAGATGGAGGCGATCACCTACGACGCGATCTCGAAGATCACCTTCGGCGATCTCGAGGACGTTCGTCTCGAGCGGCTCGGCGAGCTGATGCCCGACATGATGGATCGCTGCGACTCGCCCTTCACGCTGATGCCCCAGTTCCACGTTCATGCCGGCGGGCTCAGCCCGTTCGCGAGGATGCTCAAGGTCGTCGAGGAGATCGACTCGCTGCTGCACTCGATCATCGAGGAGCGGCGGGCCGACCCGCTGGCGCAGCTCAAGGACGACGTGCTTTCGGTGCTGCTGCGGGCGCGCTACGACGACGGCTCGCCGCTGGGCGACCGCGAGATCCGCGACGAGCTGATCACCCTGCTGATGGCCGGATACGAGACCACCACCGCCGGCCTCACCTGGGCCTTCGAGCGGATCCTGCGAGACCAGCGGGTGCTCGGCAGGCTCACCGAGGAGATCGCCGCGGGTGAGGACCGCTACCTCGACGCGACGATCAAGGAGACGCTGAGGGCGCGCCCCGTGGTGCCGATCGTCGCCCGCAAGATTCGGGTGCCGGTCAACATCGGCGGCTACGAGATGCCCCGGGGCTCGGTGCTGATGGTCAGCGTCTATCTGATCCACCAGGATCCCGACGTCTATCCGCAGCCCGAGCAGTTCCGGCCGGAGCGCTTTCTTGACGGACTACCCGACCCGCGCGCCTGGATCCCGTTCGGCGGGGGCGTGCGCCGCTGCCTGGGAGCGAACTTCGCGCAGCTCGAGATGAAGATCGTCTTGCGCACGGTGCTGCGCGAGCTCGAGCTGACCGTGCCGAATGACGCACCCGAGCCGACGATCAGGCGCCGCTTCACCTTCGTTCCCAAGCACGACGGGCTCGTGCGGGCGCGCAAGCGCCTGCCCAGATCGGGCGGGAGCTCTCGCGATGGGCAGGAAAAAGTCCCGCAAACGGCGAATATCCGTCCAACGATCAAGCGGTAGCTCCGGACCCCGCCGATAGGGGGAGTAACGCCGTAGCTAACTGCCCGACTGCCACCGGAAGAACGGGGAGGTCCGTAGGGAACGATGGGTCTGATCGCCGCATCCGGAGGCATGCTTGGCTCCGACTCGGGCCGGCCCACGGGGCTGCACGACCGCCGCCTGCGCTCGCGTCGTCCCCACGAGCTGATCACGGGAGCCCCCTCCACGCGCCCGGTTGCGATGGCTCAGGCCTACCTGGGATTCGGCGCCGGGATCATCGGCATCATCGCCGTTGCGGTGCCCCATTCGGGGGCGTTCGATGTCGGGCCGCTGCTGGCGATCCAGGCCGTCTCGATCTCCTGCGCGATTCTGCTCTGGGCCCGGGCCGACAAGGTCCCGTTCTGGGCGCTCAAGGTCGGTCCTGCGATCGCGACCGTCAACACCACGCTCGCCGTCTACTTCAGCGGCGACGCGACCAGCGGCTTCGCGCTCTTCTACGTCTGGATCGCTCTCTACATCTTCTACTTCCCGAGTACCCGCGCCGAGGCCGCCTTCTACGTGACGTGGACGGTCGTCAACTACGCGATCGCGATCGCCATCACCCCTTCGGCCAGCGGACCGACTGACGCGGGCTGGAGCCATTTCGTGATCATGGCCGGCACCCTTCTCACGGCGGGCACGCTGCTCACCTATCTGCGCGGCCGCATGGAGAAGCTCATGCACCGCCTCACCGACGCCGCCCGCACCGACCCGCTGACGGGATTGCCGAACCGCGTCGCCCTGCACGAGGTGATCGCCCGCGAGCTCGAGCGTGCCCGCCCCGAGCGGCGCCCGCTCAGTGTCCTGGTGCTCGACCTCGACAGCTTCAAGAGGTTCAACGACCGCCGCGGCGTATCGGCCGGGGACGACGTTCTGCAGCGCCTCGGCGGGTTGCTGGAGGACGGCTCCCGCCTGCCCGATACGGTCGCGCGCTCGAGCGGCGGCGAGTTCGCCCTGGTGCTGCCCGAGACGGACAGGCACGGGGCATTCCTGCTCGCCGAGGGCGTGCTGGCCAAGGTCCGGGAGACGCTCGGGGTGGGGAGCAGCGCGCTCACTGGCTCGGTCGGCGTCGCGTCCTTTCCCGAGCACGGCGACAACGTCGGCGAGCTGCTCAGCGCAGCCGACGAGGCGATGCGCGCGGCCAAGGCGCTGGGTCGCGACCGCGCCGTCCTCTTCAGCCCCGAGGTGACCGGCACGCTCGGCATCGCCGCCGGGCGCAAGAACGTGGAGGGCCAGGCGCAGCTTGCCACCGTGCTCAGCCTCGCCGAGGCCCTCGACCAGCGTGACTCCAGCACCGCCCGGCACTCCCAGACGGTCGGCAGGCTCTGCGAGCAGATGGCCAACGAGCTGGACCTCGGCCAGGCTCGGGTGCAGCGCATCCGGCTGGCCGGCATCCTCCACGACATCGGCAAGATCGGTGTCCCCGACTCCATCTTGCGCAAGCCGGGTCCCCTGACCGACGAGGAGTGGGCACAGATGCGGCGCCATCCCGAGATCGGCGCCCGGATCCTCTCCAGCCGCGAGATGGACGACATCCGCGGCTGGATCAGCGCCCACCACGAGCGGCCTGATGGCAAGGGCTATCCGAGGGGCATCCGCGGAGACCAGATCCCGCTTGAGGCAGCGATCCTCGCCGTCGCCGATGCCTACGAGGCGATGATCACGGATCGCGTCTACCGCCTCGCACTCGGGCCGGAGAAGGCCCGCGAGGAGCTGCGCCGCTGCGCCGGCACCCAGTTCGATCCGCGCGTGGTCGACGCCCTGCTGAGAGCACTCGACCACGAAGAGGCCGAGGTCAAGGTGCCCGCGCAGGCCGGTGGCAAGTAGCACCGTGTAGGAAGTAGAACCTCTCACTTCCCAGCGGGGGCGAAATCGCGTAAGGTGCGCGCGGATGAGCGACGCCGCCGCCGAGAAGGAGCTGCTCTATGAGGTCTCCGACGGCGTTGCGCGCATCACCCTCAACCGCCCAGACCAACGCAACGCGCTGAACGCGGCGCTGCTGGGCCGCCTCGTCGATGCCGTCCGCTCGGCCCGCGACGACGACGCGGTCAGGGCCGTGGTGCTGACCGGCGCCGGGGAGAAGGTGTTCTGCGCGGGCGCGGATCTCGGCGGCTTCGCGGCCGACGCGGCCCTGGTCGAAAAGCACTTCGCCTCCGACCTCTTCCTCGAGTTCTTCAGGCTGATGCCCCGCCTGGGCAAGCCCTCCCTGTGCGCCGCCAACGGCCACGTCCTGGCCGGGGGCATGGGCCTCGCCCTCTCCTGCGATCTCGTCATCGCCAGGGAAGGCGCCCGCTTCGCCACCCCCGAGATCAACGTCGGCGCTTTCCCCTACATGATCATGTCGATCATCTATCGCAACGTGCCTCGCAAGAAGGTCAACGAGATGATGCTTCTCGGCGAGCAGATCCCGGCTACCGAGGCGGTCACCTACGGCCTTGCCAACAAGGTCGTCCCGGCCGGCGAGTTCGAGGCCGCGGTCGACGACTGGGCGGCCAAGCTCGCCTCCAAGAGCCCGGTCCTGATGCGCCTCGGCCACGACGCGATGTACCGCCAGCAGGACATGGCGCTCGACGACGCGCTCGAGTTCCTGCGCTCCCAGCTCTCGCTGACGTTCTCGACCGATGACATCCAGGAGGGCGTCAAGGCCTTCTTCGAGAAGCGCGACCCCGAATGGAAGGGACGCTGATGGCTGACGAGAGGACCGAGCGACCCACCACGACCGAGCCGACCGGCGACGGCCTCAGGCAGAAGACCGAGGAGCTGCACCGCCGCCGCGCGGCGGCCAAGCTGGGCGGCGGCGAGGAGAAGATCGAGCGCCAGCACGAGCGCGGAAAGCTGACCGCGCGGGAGAGGATCGACCTGCTCTGCGACGAGGGCAGCTTCGTCGAGATGGGCATCCACGGCCGGCCCCACTTCTCCCAGGGCGCGATGGCCGGCAAGGAGGCTCCGGCCGACGGCGTGATCACCGGCTGGGGCGACGTCGAGGGCAAGGCCTGCTGCATCGCCGCCTATGACTTCACCGTGATGGCCGGCTCCATGGGGATGACGGGCGAGCTCAAGGTGACGCGCCTGCGCGAGATGGCGTTGACCAAGCGGATGCCCTTCATCTGGCTGCTCGACTCCGCCGGCGCCCGCATCCAGGAGGCGGCCGGATCGCTGTTCGCCGGCTCCGGGCACCTGTTCCAGGAGGAGGTCGTGATGTCGGGCGTGATCCCGATGGTCGCGGCGATGATGGGTCCCTGCGCCGCGGGCACCGCCTACATCCCGGCACTCGCCGACTTCGTGCCGATGGTCTCGGGCCAGGGAGCGATGGCGCTGGCGGGTCCCCACCTGACCAAGGCCGTGACGGGGGAGGACATCTCGATGGAGGAGCTGGGCGGCGCCAGGGTCCACTGCCGCAAGTCGGGGGTGGGCGACCTCGAGGTCGCGGACGATCAGGAGTGCATCGCAGCGGTCAAGGCCTACCTCTCCTTCTTCCCGTCCAACTGCGAGCAGCCGCCGCCCCTCCGGGAGACGGATGACCCCGAGGACCGCGCCTCGGAGAAGCTGCTCGAGATCGTGCCGGAGTCTCCCCGCCACCCCTATGACATGTACGACGTGATCGGGGAGATCGTCGACGACGGCGAGATCTTCGACATCAAGCCGAAGTTCGGGAGGACCATCATCACCTGCCTGGCCCGCTTCGGGGGCCGGCCCTGCGGGATCGTCGCCAGCCAGCCCAAGCAGCTGGGAGGCATCCTCGAGAACGACTCCGCCGACAAGGCCGCGCGATTCGTCAACCTCTGCGATGCCTTCGGCATCCCGCTGCTCTTCCTTCAGGACGTCCCCGGCTTCATGGTCGGGTCGAAGGTCGAGCACGCGGGGATCATCCGCCACGGCGCGAAGATGCTCTACGCCGTCTCGCGCGCCACGGTCCCCAAGGTGACCGTGATCGTGCGCAAGGCCTACGGGGCCGGCTACTACGTGATGAACGGCAGGGCCTATGAGCCCGACCTGATCGTCGCCTGGCCCTCGGCCGAGATCTCGGTGATGGGCGCCGAGGGCGCGGTCAACATCATCGGAAGGTCGGCAATCGAGGCCTCCGAGGACCCCGACGCGACGCGACAGAAGATGCTCGAGGCGGTGCGTGAGCAGATCGACCCGTACATCCCCGCGGGCAACGCGATGATCGACGACATCATCGACCCTCGCGAGACGCGCCGGGCCGTGATCCGGGGGCTGGGCATGGCGCAGGCGAAGCGCATCGCGCGCCCCTGGAAGAAGCACGGGGTGATGCCGGTATGAGCCGCTTCGAGGATCCGGTGATCATCAGCAACTCGATCTCGGGAGCGATAGCGAACCGCGAGCAGTGCCCGGCGATCCCCTACACGCCCGGCGAGTACGCGGCGGAGGCGCGCCGCGCGGTCGACGAGGGCGCCTCCCAGATCCACATCCACGCCCGCACCCCCGAGGGCGTGCCGTCGTATGAGATCGAGGACTTCCAGGCGATCACCGAGGCGATCCGCGCCGAGGTCGATGACGTGATCATCAACTACTCGACCGGCGCGATCGGCGTGCCCTTGGAGAAGCGCCTCGCCTACCTGCGGGCGCTGAAGCCCGATGTCGCCGCGCTCAACATGAGCAGCATGAACTACGCGAAGTACTCGCGGCGACGCAAGGACTTCGTCTTCAAGGCCGTGTTCGAGAACAGCTTCGACGAGATAGGGCAGCTGATGGCCGAGATGCTCGAGATCGGGATCCAGCCCGAGCACGAGTGCTTCGACGCCGGCCACGTCGCCAACCTCGACCCCTTCCTCGACATGGGCACGCTCGAGCCTCCGCTTCAGATCTCGCTGGTGATGGGGGTGACCGGCGGCATCCGCCCGGTGCCCAGGAACGTCGCCTTCATGTCCGAGCAGATCCCCGGTGGCCCCGAGGGCCCCAACAACTGGCAGGTGATCGGCGTCTCGCGAGACCAGTGGAAGCTGCTGGCGGCGTCGCTCAACCTGGGCGGCAACGTCCGCGCCGGCCTCGAGGACAACCTTTATCTGCCGAACGGCGAGATGGCGAAGTCGAACGGCGAGCTGATCGGGAAGGCTCGCCAGATGGCCGAGGACATCGGCCGTCGCGCGGCGAGCGTTGCCGAGGCCCGGGAGATGCTGGGGATCGGCAAGCGGGAGCCGGCCAGAGCCTAGGCCGATGCCGGACCTCCCTCTCTCAGACGTCCGCATCCTCGACCTGACCCGGCTGCTCCCCGGCGGCTTCTGCACGCTGCTGCTCGGCGACCTCGGGGCCGACGTGATCAAGGTCGAGGACACCGGCGCCGGCGACTACGTGCGCTGGGCTCCTCCCTTCTACGGGGACGAGGAGCAGACGCCTCTGGGCACCCGATCCTCGCTGTACCTGTCCTTGAACCGCAACAAGCGCTCGATCCGCCTCGACCTCAAGCAGGAGCAGGGGAGGGCGGCGCTGCTCGAACTCGCGCAGAACGCGGATGTGCTGGTCGAGAGCTTTCGTCCGGGCGTGCTCGACCGCCTCGGCGTCGGCTACGAGGAGTTGCGCACGGCGAACCCCGCGCTCGTCTACTGCCCGATCACGGGTTACGGACAGGACGGCCCCAACCGGGACCGCGCCGGCCATGACCAGAACTACCTCGGCCTCAACGGCCTGCTCGGCCTCACCGGTGAGCGGGAAGGCCCCCCGATCCAGGCCGCCGGGCAGATCGCCGACCTCGGCGGCGGCGCGCTGATGGCCGCCGTCGGCATCCTCGCGGCGCTGAACGAGGCCCGTCGCTCCGGGCAGGGCCAGGTCGTCGACGTCGCCATGACCGATGGCTCGTTGAGCTGGCTGGCGATGGTCGCCGCCCAGTACCTCTGCGACGGCGTCCTTCCCGAGCGTGGCGATCTGCCTCTGGCGGGACGCCTGATCTGCTACCGGCCCTACGAAGCCAAGGACGGCTGGGTCAGCTGCGGCGCTCTGGAGCAGAAGTTCTGGGCATCCTGGTGTGCCGGCGTCGGTCGCGAGGACCTGGTCGCCCACCAGTTCGACCCTCCCGGCTCCGACGCCCACCGGCACGCCGAAGAGATCTTCAAGCAGCGCACCCGCGATGAGTGGCGGGCCTTCAACGACGAGCACGACTGCTGCATAGAGCCGATTCTCGATCTCGACCAGGTCCTGGATTCAGAGCAGGTGAAGCGTCGCGAGATGGTCGTCTCATACGAGCAGCCGGAGCTCGGCGAGGTGCGCCAGCTCGGCGTTCCCGTGAAGCTGTCCCGAACTCCCGGCGGCGTGCACCGCCCCGCGCCCGCGCTGGGCGAGCACACCGCCGAGGTCCTGGCCGAGGCCGGCCTCTCCGAGCCGCAGATCGCGGCGCTGGTCGAATCGGGCGCCGCCAAGGGGATGGACTCCCAGCAGCAGGCGGAGATGTTTCGCGCATGACGCCGGCGGAGACCAAGGCGGATCCCGAGGACGCCGGGCAGATGCTGAGGATGGGCGAGCTGGCCGAGGCTTCGGGCGTCTCGGCGGCGACGATCAAGCACTATCTGCGCGAGGGCCTGCTGCCGCAGCCGGTCAAGACCTCGCGCAACATGGCCTACTACCCAGGGGAGTTCGTCGACCGGATCCGCCTCATCAAGCAGCTCCAGGAGGAGCGCTACATGCCGCTGCGCGTGATCAAGGACCTGCTCGACGAGGATCCCGAGCGCGCGCAGAACCTGATCGAGCTCGGTGACCGGCTGCTCGAGCACGCGAGGGAGGGGGAGGCGCAGCGCGTCAGCGCCGCCGAGGTGCGTCATCGCTACGAGCTGCCCCAGGAGGTGCTCGACCGCCTCGCCGAGCTCGAGGTGCTGTCCCCCAACAAGAACGGCTACTCGCCGTCCGACGTCCGCATCATCGCCGCGATCAGCCGCTTTCGCGCCGGTGGCTACGACGAGCGGATTGGCTTCACCGTCTACGACACGCTGCGCTACAAGCGCGCGCTCGCGGGCCTCGTCTCCGAGGAGGTCGACGTGCTGATGGAGCGCCTGGCCGGCGAGATGGACGCCGGTCGCGCGATCGAGCTGATCGAAGCCGGTGTAGAGCCACTCAACGAGCTGATGGCCGCGCTGCGCACCAAGCAGCTCGTCGCCGAGTTGGAGCGGCGGCGGCGCGGCGAGCCGGCTAAGTGACGCTCGCGGCGCCGAGCCGCTCGAGGCTGAGGCCCGTCAGCGCCTTGAACGCCGCGGGCGCCGGCAGCGGCGCCGAGTCGATCAGCTGCTCGGCGGCGCGCGCGTGCCTCGCGCCATCCTCGGCCGCCCGCTCAAGGGCTCCGCAATCGCGCACCTGGGCCAGGATCATTCGAACAGCGGCTCCGTTCAGCCGCGATTGCAGCCGCTCACGGAGCCGCTCGTCCGCATCGATCGCGTAGGCGATCGGAAGCGTCGGGCGGCGCGCGAGCAGATCGGCTCCCGGCGGCCTGCCCGCGAGCTCGTCACCCGTGGTGAGATCGCGGATCTCGGAGCCGATCTGCCAGGCGAGGCCTAGCTCGCGTCCGGCCGCGGTGAGGTTCTCGGCCTGCTCCTCAGCATCCACGGCCAGCGCGCCGCAGCGGGCCGCCGCGGCGATGGCCTCGGTGCCGGCGATCTCGCTCGGGGCCCAGCCGTCGGCGGGGAGCTCCTGCTCTCCGCGAGCGTCGAGCTCGGCCCAGACGCCCTCGATCACCCTCCTGCCCGCACCGGCGAGCGCCGCAGCCGCCCGCGGTGAGGCCTCGCATGCGCTCGTCTGAGCGGTCGCCAGGGCGAATCTTCCGGTCAGCGTCGCCAGCGCGTTGTTGAGCCGGGCCATCTCCGAGCTCGTCTCGGCGCTGAGTTGCAACAGGCAGGGGGCTCCCTGCCTGAGCAGCTCGACGGCGGTGGCGACGGCGATCGCCCGCGCGTCGAGCTCGGCCCCGGTGGCTCGCGCGGCGGCCAGAGCCGTTGCCGCTGCAACCGGCCCCCCATCGCTGCGCAGCTCCCGGTGCAGGACCTCGAGCGCGAAGGGAAAGCTCGTCTGCAGGGCATCGAGCGCGCGATCGTTGGCGCGATCGAGAGCAGCGGCGCACGACTGCTCCGCAGCGGCCAGCGCCTCCCGCACGGGCAGCCCGTCCAGCTCCGGCTCGTCGGGCGCGAAGCTCGTCACCCTGCGCACTCGCAGCATGAACGGCTGGTGGTGGCGGTCCATCAGCTTCAACCCGGTGGCCGCGCCCGCGGCGAGCCTGGCCGGCAGCGTCAGGTCCTGGCCGAGGCGGGTGTAGCGGCGCGCGATCCTGCGGCCCTGTCCCAGGCGCTCGCCGCCCCGCAGGCGCGCGTGGGCTTCCTGGGCCGCGAACTCGCCCGACTGCATCGCGAACGAGATCCCCTCACCGCTCAGCGGGTCGGCGGCCCGAGCCGCCTCGCCGGCGAAGATCACCCCGCCGGCCTCGCAGGCGCCGGGCGAGAACTGGGTTGAGATCGGCGCCCCGACCGGCTCGGTCGAGTTGCTGAAGGAGCCGAAGCGCCCGGCGCTCTTCTGCTCGAGCTCGGCGATGAAGGCGCCGAGCGCCTCGCGGATCCGCGCCCGCGGGCGGCCGGGAGGCGGCTCGTAGTAGGCGACCCCGATGTTGGCGCGATGCTCGTCCACCGGGAAGACCCAGCCGTAGCCGGCCAGCAGGCCCCCCTCGTAGAGCAGCGGCACGTAGACGTCGAAGACCGGGTCGAGCGCCTGCGCGGAATCGGCGTAGAGGCGCAGGGCGTAGATCTGCGAGCCGCGCCGCGCCTTCTCGATCCCGCTCTGGCGGCGCATGCGGGAGGTGGCTCCGTCGGCGGCGACCACGCAGCGGGCCCGGAGGTGGCCCGCGCCCTGGCCGGCCAGCCGGACCCCCGTCGCCTCGCCGTTCGCGAGCTCGGGCCCGTCCACCCGGGCCTGCAGGAAGCGCGCCCCCTCGCCCCTGGCGCGCTCGAACAGGGCCCCGTCGAGGTCGAAGCGCCGCATGACCCTGGCGTAGCGGGGCGGCTGGGGCCAGGGCCTGTACCAGCCATCCACCGCGCGGTCGTGGCCGACGACGACCCGCACGTCCTCGATCGGCTGGCAGGCCTCGATCAGCTCGCCGAACCCGCGCCGCTCCAGAAAGTCGACGGCGGCGTGGGTGAGGCCGTCCCCGCACGGCTTCTCGCGCGGGAAGCCGCTCTGATCGACCACGAGCACGTCGTGGCCGAGCTCGGCCAGGCGAGCCGCAGCGACGCTGCCCGCCGGACCGCCGCCGACCACCACCACCTCCGCCTCCTCGGCGACCCCGCTCACGCCCGCCCCGCCTGCTCGCGTTCGGCCGCCAGCTCCGCGGCCGCCGGTCCGCCCCGCTCGAGCACACGCCCGGCCAGCCCGGGCAGCTCCGCGGCGTCGAGGGCGCCGCCGAGTGAGGCGGCGAGCTCCGGCTCGGCCTCAAGCGCGAAGGCCACGGGAACGGAGTAGACGCCCCGCGCCAGGGCCGCGCCCGGCTGCTCGTGATCGGGGGAGAGAGCCGCCAGCTCGATGCGGATCCTCGCGGCCAGGCCGAGCTCGGCCGCCGCCCGCTCCAGGGCTCGCAGCTCGCCGCCGGACGCGCCTCGCACCCAGCCTCCGAGCGCGGCCCCGAGCCCGAACAGGCTGCCGCTGAGGCAACTCGCGGCCTCGACGGCGCGAGCCACCGGGCGGCCCGCGTCGTAGAGGTCCTCGGCCTCGATCATCAACCCCCGCGCGATACGTGCGGCGGCCCGGGATTGAAGCAGCAGCGGCTGCTCGCCGAGCTTGGCGGCGAGCTCGGCCGAGCTGGCCACCAGCCAGGCGCCGGCCAGCGCCGCCTCGCGATTGTCGCGGACGGCGTCGAGGGACTCAGCCATGGCCAGGCCGTGGACGCCGGCGTCCGCTCGCGCCGCCGATTCGAGCATGGCGACCAGCTCGGCGGCTCGCGCGGCCAGCGCCTCGTCGTGGCCCTGCGCTGTGACCGCGACCAGGCGGCTGGCGTCACCGCCGCGAACCTCGCCGACCGCCTCCGAGAACACCTCGCTGAGCGTCGCGTCTTGCACCCACATCGACGATAGACGAGACTGGGGCGGGAGTGGCCGCCGCAGCCCTGATCCTGATGTTCGCCTACCTGCTGCTCGCCTTCGGACTGCGGGTCGCGGTGGCACTCCGCACCACGGGTGCCACCGGGATCTCGAGCCTGCGCGGCGCCCCGCGCATCGAGCTGATCGGCGGCTCGATGTTCCTCGCCGCCTTGGTGCTGGGCACGATCAACCCCGCGCTGGCGCTCGCCGACGCGGTCGAGCCCTGGGAAGCGCTCGACACGACCACCGCCCATCTCGCGGGCTTCGCTCTCACCACGATTGGCATCGTCGGCACCTTCGCCGCGCAGATCGCCATGGGCTCCTCCTGGCGAATCGGCGTCGACCCAGCCGAGCGCACCTCTCTGGTCACCGGCGGCGTCTTCCGCCTCTGCCGCAACCCGATCTACACGTTCATGGTGATCGCCTGGATCGGCTTCGCCCTGCTCGTCCCCACCTGGGTCGCGCTGGCCGCGGGGGCGCTGCTGGTCGCCGGCCTGCAGATCCAGGTGCGCCTGGTCGAGGAGCCCCACCTGCTCCGCACCCATGGCGAGCCCTACCTCCGCTACGCCCGCCGCGTCGGCCGCTTCGTGCCGGGGCTCGGCCGGCTCTCCGGGGCACCGGCCCGGGCCGCCCCTACCCGGCCCTGACCGCCTCCCGCTGCTCCTCGATCAGCTGCGATTCGAACTGGACGCCGACCCGCGCGGCGACCTCGGCCGCCTCCTCGAGCGCCTCCTCGGCGCCCGGCTCGCCCAGCTCGGCTCTCGCAAGCGCGAGCACTCGCAGGCAGCGCGGCAGCGACCAGAGCATGCCCCGCTCGCGGGCGATCGCGGCGCAGCGCTCGGCCTCGGTGAGCGCCTCCGGGGCTCTGCCGGCCGCGAGCAGGGCCTCGGCACGGGTGGCCCCCCGCCACGCCTCGGCCTCGCCCCCGGCGCCCATCGCATCCCGAAGGAGCTCCTCGGCGCGCTCGACCGCGGCGAGCGCGCTCTCGGCGTCGCCGCTCGCCAAGCGCGCGTAGCCGAGGTTGAACAGCGCCCAGCTTCGCGAGAAGACGTCGCCGAGTTGCTCGGTCAGCTCGTAGTTGCGCTGCGCCAGGGCGAGGCCTGCATCGGTGTCCCCCCGCATCGCGAGCATCGCCGCCAGATTTCCGCGCGTCCAGCTCTCGGTCTCGGGGTCGCCCTGCTCGGCGGCGATCCGCAGCGCTGACTTGAACAACCCCTCAGCCTGATCCCAGTCCCCGGCCTCGCGGCGCATCATCCCCCTCGCCATCAGCGCCCACGCAAAGGGGCAGCCGAGCACCAGCCCCGCGCCCACCGTCGGATCGTCACCGGCGATCTCCTTGGCTTCGTCCAGGACCCGCTCGACATCATCGAACCGACCCGCGCACAAGAACGAGTACGAGCCCGCGACCCGCAGGGCGACCCGGATCGCGTCGTCGCCGGAGCCGTCGGCCAGCCGGATCGCCTCTGTGACGCCGGCGGTCCAGGCGCTTGCCTCCTGGTCCATGCCGGGACGGGCGGAGCCCAGCATCTCGAGCAGGGCGAGCGAGCGCAGGTCTCCCGTCCGGGTGGCGATCTCACGCGCCTCGGCCAACAGCGACGCCACCTGCTCAGCCTCCATCCCCAGCCGCCAGGCGTAGTCGAGCTGCAGCACCCTCGAGGATGTCGCCAGCGCCAGGGTCTCGTCCGACTCAGGGAGCTGGTCGGCGAGCTCGGCGACCTTGCGCCAGAGGCGCAGCGCGTCCTCGGGGTGGCTGTATCCGGCCCAGTGGGCGGCGCGGGCGCTCCAGCGCGCCGCCTCCAGCGTCTCGCCGCCCTGCTCCAGGTGCTGGGCGATCAGCGCGGCCAGCTCGTCGTGGCGTTCCGGGTTGAGCTCGATCACCGCCTGTGCCGTCGCCGCATGGGCGGCGGCGCGCTGCTCGCCGAGCTGGGAGCCGTAGGCGACCTCCTGGGTGAGCGGGTGGCTGAAGGCGAGAATGCGCTCGGGGTAGATCTCCTGCTCGAACACGAAGCCGCCCGCGATCAGCTCCTTGAGCGCGGCATCGAGCGGCTCCTCGTCGAGGCCGCTGACGCGCCGCAGCGCCGGCTCGGGGACCTCCTTGCCGATCACCGAGGCCGACTGCAGGACGGCCTTGGCAGCCGGCTCCAGGCGGTCGATCCTCGCCGCCAGAATCACCTGCACGGTCGGCGGGACGCCCGTGTCCTCGACCGATCCGACCAGCCGGTAGTCGCCCCGCTCGCCCTCCAGGACGCCGGTCTCGACCAGCTCGCGAACCACCTCCTCGATGAAGAACGGGTTGCCGCCGGTGCGCTCGTGGATCATCTCGGCGAGGCCGTCCAGCGAGGGGTCTCGGCCGGCCAGAGCCGTGATCAGCTCGCCGGTCGACTCGGGCCCGAGCGGAGCAAGGGAGATCCGGTGGTAGATGGGTGAGTGCATCCACTCGGCCTTGTACTCGGGCCGGAAGTTGAGCACCGCCAGGGTCGCCGTGCCCTCGACCGCGCCGACCATCTCGGCCAGGAACTCGTCGCTGCCCTCATCCATCCAGTGCAGGTCCTCGAGCACGTGCACCACCGTCTGCTTGGTGCCCCGCGCCGCAAAGAGCCTGCGGATGATTCCGCGCAGAGCGCGCTGGCGGGCCTCGGCGCTGATCTTTGGCGGCGGGCGCTCCGGGTCGGGGACGGCCAGGAACTCGAAGATCAGCGGCAGGTCTTCGGCGAAGGCGTCGTCGAGCAGCAGCATGCGGCCGGCGATCTTCTCCCGGGCGACCCGCTCGGAGTCGCGTTCCTCGATCCCGAAGTAGCCGCGCAGGAGCTGCAGCACCGGCAGGAACGGGATCGCCTGTCCGTGCGCCTGGGCCTGCGCCTCGAGGACAACGATGTCCCGGTTGCGGCAGCGCTCCGCGAGCTCGTGGCAAAGGCGACTCTTGCCGACGCCGGGCTCGGCGACGATGCCGATCACCACGCCGTGGCCCTTGCCGGCCTTCTCGAGCGCGTCCTCGAGCACCGCCGTCTCGTCGGCGCGCCCGACGAAGCGCGAGAGCCCGCGCTCACGCGAGAGGTCGAGGCGCGAGCGCGCCGAGCCCACGCCGACCAGCTTGAAGACGCCGATCGGCTTGCTGGCCCCCTTGACCTCGAACTCGCCGAGGTCCTCGAGCTCCAGGTAGCCGCTTGCGAGCTTCGCCGCATGCTCGGTCAGGTACGCCTTGCCGGGCTCGGCCAGCCCCTCCATCCGCTGCGCCAGGCCGACCGTGTGCCCGACGGCGGTGTACGCGGGCTGGTCGTCCTCGCCGATCTCGCCGGCCACCACCTCGCCCGAGTTGATCCCGATCCTCACCGAGAAGCTGAGCCCCTTGGTGCGGCGCAGCTCGGCCGCGTATTCCGAGACCAGCTCTTCGATCTGCAGCGCCGCGAAGCACGCCCGCGGTGCGTGGTCCTCGTGCGCGATCGGTGCCCCGAACAGGGCCATGATCCCATCGCCCGTGAACTTGTCGACCGTGCCCTCGAAGCGCCGGACGCCTTCGGAGAGCAGCGAGAAGAAGCGCTGCATGATCTCGCGCCACTCCTCGGGGTCTGTCTGCTCGGCCATGTCCATGGAGCCCTTGACGTCGGCAAACAGCACGGTCACCTGCTTGCGCTCGCCGTCGGACTCTCCCTGCGCCGGAGGCGCCTCGGTCGGCTGTTCCGCGCCCTCGCCGAGCGCCGCTCCGCAGCCATTGCAGAATCGTTGGCCGGCCGGGTTCTCGCGGCCGCACCGAGGGCAGGGCCGGATCGGCTCGAGGCTGGCCCCGCAAGCCCCGCAGAAGTCCGCGTCCTTCGCGTTGTGGGCACCGCATGCCCGGCACGAACTCGCCTCGGGCCGTCCTGCCTGGTTCACGCTCGCCTCCTCATTGAGTCGTTGGAGTATGGCGGCCAGTCTGCGATCCCGTGTGTCGGCCGTCCGAGAGGGGTGCGAGAGAGGGTGGAGAGGAGGACGAGCTCACGATGGGCCTCCGATCAGGGATCGCTGCGACAAGCCTGATGGCAGGGTGGCGACCGCGGCGGGTGCGAATCGGCGCTAGATTGACTGGTCAGTCAGCCGAACCCGGGTCGCGGCCTCGCGAGTGCCGGAGGAGGGACGAAGACGAGGATCGAAACGATGCGGGCGGCCGCTGTACAGCTCAATACAGGCGACGATTACGAGCGCAACCTGCGGGTCGCCGAGTCTCTGGTGCGCGCTGCGGCCGCCGACGGTGCCGAGCTCGTGGTCCTGCCCGAGAAGTGGACCACGCTGGGGTCGGCCGAGGCGCTGCGGCGCGCTGCCCAGCCGCTCAGCGGGCCTGCCCTGTCGGCGGCGGCGGGCTGGGCCCGCGAGCTGGGGATCCACCTGGTCGCCGGCAGCGTCTCCGAATCGGTCGAGGGGCGCGAGAAGCTCTTCAACACCTCTGTGCTGATCGGGTCCGACGGCGTCATGCGAGCCGCCTATCGCAAGGTCCACATGTTCGACGTCGATGTAGGCGGGGTGGCCTACCGCGAGTCCGAGGCCGAGGAGCCAGGCAGCGAGCTGGTCGTGGCCGACGCCGGCGGAGTCGGGGTCGGGCTCAGCGTCTGCTACGACCTTCGCTTTCCCGAGCTCTACCGGATCCTCGCCCTGCGGGGCGCGCGCGTGATCAGCGTGCCGGCCGCCTTCACCGAGCACACCGGCCGCGACCACTGGGAGGTCCTGTTGCGGGCGCGGGCGATCGAGAACCAGGCCTTCATCGTCGCCGCCGACCAGATCGGCGAGGCGCCTCCCCACTACAAGAGCTTCGGGCGCTCGATGATCATCGACCCCTGGGGGGTGGTGCTGGCGCAGGCGCCGGACACCGAGTGCTTCGTCGCGGCCGAGCTCGATTTCGCGATCCAGGACGAGATGCGGACGAGCCTTCCCTCCCTCAGCAACCGCCGTCCCGAGGCCTACGGCTGGCCCGAGGCGGCGCCCTCCTGATGGCCAGCGGCAAGCCCACGGACAAGCGCCGCGCGATCCTCGACGCGGCGATCACGGTCTTCGCGCGACAGGGCTTCCACAGCGCACGCGTCTCGGACATCGCCGTGGAGGCCGGTGTCGCCTACGGGCTGGTCTACCACTACTTCGACTCCAAGGATCAGATGCTCAACGAGCTCTTCTCGGAGCGCTGGTCGCTGTTGCTGGAGGCGATCCGCGAGGCCGACGCCGAGCTCTCGACCCCGCGCGACAAGCTCGAGGCGGCGGCGGGCTTCATCATCGAGTCCTACCGCCACGACCCCGACCTGATGAAGGTGATCATCGTGGAGGTGACCCGCGCGGCGAACTCGTTCGGACGCACGCACCTGCCCGAGATCCGCCAGGCATACGACCAGATCGCCAAGATCGTGGGCGACGCGCAGGCCACGGGCGAGTTTCGTGACGACGTCAGCCCCGACTTCGCCGCGATGCTCTTCTACGGGGCGATCGAGCAGCTGCTGACCGGTTGGATCTTCGGGGTCGTGCCGGGCTCCGACGAGGACTTCGAGCAGGCCAAGGGCCTGATGGTGGAGACGATCTGTGGCGGCCTCGAGCCTCGGCCCGCGACCGAGCGGGTCGCCGGCTAGCCAGCCGCCGAAGTGATTAACTGCTCGGCACGGCTCGGTTGGCGCGAAAAGGAGACGCGGTGGAAAGCGATGTGGTCAGAAAGCTCGTCTGGGGTGCGATGCTCTCGGTGATCGGCGCCCTCGCCACGCTGGCCGCCCATAGGGTCTCCGAGGTTCTCTACCGGCGTGTCTTCAACGAGGAGCCGCCCGAGTGAGCGAGCGAAACGACAAATCATCGGCACCCGCGGGCGCAGGCACCGGCGGCGCCCCGGCCGGCGGCAGCGCCACGAGTGGGGCGGCGGCCGGCGACACAGGCGCGGCGAGCGCACCGCCGGCGGCGGGGCAGGCGCCCCCCAGCGAGCACCAGGAGCGCGCCGTCGACGGCGGTCGCGAGCCCGAGGAGATGACGGTGGGGGAGCTGGTGTTCGAGATCACGGACCGGGCCACGCTGCTGGTCCGCGAGGAGATCGAGCTCGCCAAGACCGAGGTGACCGAGAAGTTCAACAAGCTCCTGCAGGGTGGCGCGAGCGCGATCGTCGCCGGGGTCTTCCTGCTGACGGCGCTGGTGCTGATCATGCACGGCGTCGCCTGGCTGCTCAACGACCTCTTCTTCGAGAACGACGTCTGGGCCGGCTTCCTGGTCGAGGCCGCGGTGTTCCTCATCGTGGCCGCGGTCGGAGGGCTGATCGCCTACCGCTCGTTCCAGAAAGCCTCGCCGCCGACGCCCGAGATGGCGATCGAACAGGCCAAGGGAATCAAGACCGATTTGGAAAGCGAGGGATCAAGCTGATGGAAGCAGGCACTTCGGCATCTCAGGCCGCCACGGCCACGACGGGCAATGGGCGAGTCCCGCCGCCCCCCGGGTCCCGCTCGGCGGCCCAGATCCGCGACGACGTCGTCCAGCAGCGCCACGAGCTGGCCCGGTCGGTGGATGCCCTGCGCGTGCGCTGGGGTCAGGCGACCGATCTCGGCGCCCAGGTCGCCAAGCACAAGACCGAGCTGTTGATCGGAGCGGCGGTCGTCGGCTTTGTCGCGGGCGGCCTGGTGGCGCTCAGGCGGCGCCGCAGGCGCTAGTCGTCGAGACCGAGGGCCGAGCGGGTGGTGGCGCCCACCCCGAGCAGGCCCGGTCCCGCGTGCGCACCCAGCACCGGCCCGATCTCTGAGACCGTGGCGGGCTCGCAGCCGAAGATCGTCGTGCAGGACTCGACCATGCGCTCCGCGGCGTCGGGGTCCTGGATGTGCTGTACGACCCATCCGTCGGCGCCGTCCTCGTGCCGGCGGCGTGCATAGTCGACCAGGCGCTCGATCGACTTGGTGCGGGTGCGAACGCGCTCCACCGGCGTCACCTCCTCCTCGAAGGTGAGGATGGGCTTGATCTTGAGCGTGGTCCCCAGCCATGCTCCGGCGCTGCCGATGCGCCCGCCGCGGCGCAGGTACTCGAGCGTCTCGACCGCGAACCAGATCTTGAGCGCCTCGCGGGCCTCCTGCGCCTTGGCCACGACTCGCTCGGCGGGGGCTCCGGAGCTGGCCGCGTTGGCCGCCGCCAGGAGGACCAGCGCCATCCCTCCCGCGGCCGTCCTCGAGTCCACCACCTGGATCCGCTCGCCTCCCTTGCCCTCGGCCGAGAGGCGCTCACGCGCTTGTAGCGCTGACTCGCAGGTGCCCGAGATACCGGCCGAGATGTGCACCGAGACGATCTCACGCCCCTCGGCCAGCAGCGGCTCGTAGACCTCGATGAAGTCGCCGACCGATGGCTGCGAGGTGCTCACGGTCTCGCCCGAGGCTCGCAGGCGCTCGTAGAAGCCGTCGAGATCGGTGAGCAGGTCAAGCTCTCGTTCCTGCTCGCCCTCGAGAGCGACGTAGAGGCTGACCAGTCGCACGTCGTGCTCGGCCAGCACCTCTGCGGGCAGGTAGCTGGTCGTGTCGGCGACCACCGCGGTTTGACTCGAGTCGCTCACCCACTGCGTTCTACCATCTTCCGTCATGGCAACCACGCTCGTCACGGGCGGGACGGGCTTCATCGGCTCGCACCTGGTCCGCCAACTGGCCGCCCGCGGCGACGAGCTGCGGCTGCTTGTGCGGGAGTCCAGCGACGCCGGGCACCTGACGGGATTCGAGTGGGAGAGGGTCGACGGCGACGTCACCGACCGCGCCTCGGTGCGCCTGGCCATGGAGGGCGTCGAGCGCGTCTTCCACGTGGCCGGAACGACTTCGATGCGCCGTCGCGATCGCGACAAGGTCTTCGAGGTCAATGTCGGCGGCACCCGCAACGTGATGGAGGAGGCGCTGCGGGCCGGTGTGGTGCGCGTGGTGCATACCTCCAGCGCCGGCGCCGTCGGTCCCGCCAGGCCGCACGGTACGGCCGACGAGTCCCAGCCGTTCAAGGCCGGCCACCTCGGGATCGCCTACATCAACGCCAAGCACGACGCCGAGGGCGTCGCGATGCGGGTCGGTGCCCGCGGGCTGCCGGTCGTGGTCGTCAACCCGACCTTCGTGCTCGGCCCCGACGACCCCAGCGGCACCTCGAACGCGCTGGTCCGGCGGCTGCTTCTGCGCCGCCTGCCCGCCTACCTCGAAGGCGGCCTCAACATCGTCGACGTTCGCGATGTCGCAAGCGGCCACCTGCTGGCCGACGAGCGCGGCCATGAGGGGGAGCGCTACCTGCTCGCCGGCCGCAACTTCACCCAGCAGCGCCTGTTCGCCGACCTCAGCCGAATAGCCGGCGTGCCGCCGCCCGTGTTCAAGCTCAGCGGTAGCGCGATGCTCGCCACCGTCGAGGCCCTGTCGCTCGCCGGCCTGCCGTCACCGACGTCGCCGGACGAGGTGCGCGCGGGAATGCAGTGGTGGACCTACAGCAACCAGAAGGCCGTCGAGCAGCTCGGCTGGGAGCCGCGGCCCCACGAGGAGACGCTGGAGGACACGGTTCGCTGGCAGCTCGAGCAGCTCGGCGAGCGGGCCAGGGGGCACTCGCTGACCGACGCCGGCCTTCGGGGGGCAAGCGCGGCGATTCGCCTGTTGCCGTTCGGGGTTGGCTGATGGGGGAGCCACGACGGGTCCTGTACCGCTGTCCGACGCCGACGAACTTCCTCTGCCCCTGCGGCGCGGCAGCCCGCAGCCTGACGCGGGCGGGGGTCGACTTCCGCACCGAGCGGGTGCCCTACCGGCGCTCGGACCGGCCCGAGATCGTCGAGCTGACGGGGCAGCGGCGCGTGCCCGTGCTGGTCGATGGGGACGAGGTCGTCAACGACTCGAGGCGGATCAGCGAGTACGTGGACTGGCGCTATACAATCAATAGCGATGAACGAGACGCCTGAAGCGATCAAGCTGACCGACACGGCCGCGGCCAAGGTCAAGGAGCTGCTGGCCGGGCAGGAGAACGGCGCCGAGCAGGCCCTTCGAGTGGCTGTGCGCGGGGGCGGTTGCTCGGGCTTCCAGTATGCGCTGGCCTTCGACGCCCCCAAGGCCGATGACCACCGCTTCGAGGACAAGGGCGTCCCGGTCGTCGTCGACAAGACGAGCATGCAGTTCGTGTTCGGATCCGAGGTGGACTGGGTCGATGGCCTGCAGGGAGCGGGCTTCTCGGTCAACAACCCGAACGTCACCGCCGCCTGCGGCTGCGGCTCCTCCTTCCAGGTGAAGGAAGACACCCCCGAGCAGGCCGCGACCGTCTAGCTCCCCGCGACCGTCTAGCCCCGCCGGCGGCCAGGGACCGGGCCTCGCTGAGCGCTAGGAGTTCTCGATCTGCATCGGCGGGCTTTGCTGGGGCTCCGCCTGCTGTTCCTGCTGCTTGGCCGAGCGCTCGCCATCGGGCGGCTGCTCGGCCCCGAGCATCTCGGCGAGCTCACCCGAGGCGGCCATCTCCTCGACGATCTCGGCTCCGCCGAGCAGCTCGCCGTTGACGTAGAGCTGCGGGAAGGTTCGCCAGTCAGCGATCTCGCCGGTCGCCTCGCGCAGCGGCTCGAGTGCCGGAAGCACGTCGAGAGCCGCGTACTCCACGCCCATCGAGTCGAGCACGCCGACGACGCGCATCGAGAAGCCGCAGCGCGGCTGCTCCGGGGTGCCCTTCATGAACAGCAACACCCCGTGATCGCGGATCAGCTCCTCGACCTTGTCCTTGAGCTCGGGCTCGGGCATCACCAGGGAGTGTACGGATCGTCAGGGCGTGGTGGTGCTGATCGAGAGCGCGTGGATCGAGCCGTCGTCGAAGCGCGCCTGCACGGCCTTCTTGACGAGGCGGTGCTGGTCGAGCCGAGAGAGCCCCTCGAACTGGGGGGCGGTCACCTCGGCGCGCAGGTGGTCCTGGGTCCCGGTCTCGTCGATCACCTCGACCTTCGAGCCTGGCAGCGCCGCCTCGATCAGCAGGCGGACCTCGTCGAGGGCGATCGCCATCAGGCGGGCGCGCCCGACCTCGCGGCCTCGAGCATCTCCTCGACCCGGCAGAACTTGACCCGCGGCCGCCCCTGCGGCTCGCCGGCGGCGACCTCGGCGGCGTCGATCGCCCGCCAGCCTTCGAATTCGATGTGCTCGGGGGCACGCTCCGCAAGCAGCGATTCGATCGCGTTGCGAGCGCCCGCCAGCGGGACCTCTCCGATGCGACCGGCGTCGAGGTCCTCGAGCAGGCTGGTCACGGTCTCTTGGGCGTCCTTCTTGTTGGTCCCGATCACGCCCGAGGGGCCGCGCTTGATCCAGCCGACCGCGTAGAGGCCGGGGACCTGCTCGTCGGAGTCGGCCTCCCGCACGCGGCCGGCCTCGTTGGGGATCACGCCACGGCCCTCGTCGAAAGGGACGCCATCGAGCGCGACGCCCTTGTAACCGATCGAGCGCAGCACCAGCCCGCACGCGATCGTCTCGCGCTCGCCGGTGTCGCGGGCGCGCACGGCGTCACCCTCCTGGTGCAGCTCGTTGCGCCCGATCACGATTCGCTCGACCCTGCCATCGCCCTCGATCTCGACCGGGGAGCGGAGAAAGCGCAGCACGATCCGTTGCTTGCGACCCTCGGGTTCGCGCTGGGAGAACTCGGTGAGGATCTCGACGTTTCGCCGGTTGGTGGGCTCGCAATCCTCGGACTCGACGTAGGCCCGGCTGATCGGGTCCAACTCCACGTCCTCGGGGCTGACGATCAAGTCGGCCTCCCTCATCTCGCCCAGCTCGCGGACCTCGGGGTTGGTGAAGGCGGCCTGGGCGGGGCCGCGGCGGCCCAGCACCACGATCTCCTTGACCCCGCTCTTCGAGAGCGCCTCGATCGCGTAGTCGGCCGTGTCGGTGCCCTCCAGCTCCTCGCGAGAAAGCGCCAGCATTCGGGCCACGTCGGCGGCGACGTTTCCGTTGCCGATCACCACCACACGCTCGCAGGAGAGGTCGAAATGGGAGTCGGCGAAGTCGGGATGCGCGTTGTACCAGTTGACGAACTCGGTGGCCGAGCGGCTGCCTGGAAGCTCCTCACCGGGGATGCCGAGCTGCCTGTCGACGCTGGTCCCGTAGGAGAAGAGGACCGCGTGGTAGCGCTCGCGAAGCTCGGCGACGCTGATCTCGGTGCCCACCTCGACGTTGCCGAAGAAGCGGAACCCGGGCCTCGCCGCCGTCTTCTCGTAGACCCGGATCACCGACTTGATCTTCGGATGGTCCGGGGCGACGCCGGCGCGCACCAGGCCGAAGGGAGTGGGGAGGCGGTCGAAGACGTCCACCTCGATCGCCCGCCCCTCGTCCTTGAGCAGGTGCTCGGCGGCGTAGAACCCCGCCGGCCCGGAGCCGACGATGGCCACGCGCAGGGGGCTTTCTCCGGTCCCGATCTGTGCCATGCGAGCGGGGAAGGGTAGGGGATCGCGATCAGGTTCCGTTGAGGGCGTGCGTGTTGCCGTCCGGGTCGCGCATGAAGGCGCCCTTGAAGCCCTCGCCCTCGACGATCCCCTTCTCGTTCGTCTTCAGCTCGCCCTGGTCATAGCGCTCGAACTCGACGCCTCTGGCGCTGAGCTCGTCCACCACCGCCTCCACGTCGTCCACCGTCCATCCGGCGAGGGTCGCGGTGGAGTTGCCCGCGTGCTCGGGGGAGAGATAGACGTTGAGCGCGGTGCCCCCGCCGCACGGGTAACGGATCGGGGCCATCGCGTCCTCGGAGGGCTCCCCATCCGGGACCAGTCCCAGCTTGCCCTCGTAGAAGTCCCTCGCTGCCCTGATGTCGGCCGTCGCCAGCACCACTCCGACCTCGCAGTTGCTCATCGCCATCTCCTACCTCCTTGGTTGTCCGCCCTCAGGCGGGGGTGACCGCGGTGGCCGCGGTGCCGTCGAGCGCGTCCAGGGCGCGGCCCAGCGACATCGAGACGCAGGTGAAGATCGGGGTGTCGCGGAGCGTGTAGGCGCTCGACTCGGTGCCCCGCAGCTCTTGGACGAGATCGAGGAACTCGCCCGGCTCGTCGCCCTCGAAGGAGACGACGAACTCCTGGTCGTCGAGGCCGAAGGAGTAGGCCGTGTTGATGGTGATCTCCGGGTAGCTGCGTCCGACCTCGATATGGGTCTTCATGATCCGCCGGCGCTCATCGAGCGGCAGCGCGTACCAGTCCCGCCTCTTCTCGAACGGATAGACGAACAGGTACTTGCGGTCCGAGACGCAGATCTCGGGCCGGATCGACTCCTCCTCCGAGTAGGGCGATGGCTTGGTCATTGCCAGGTATGAGTAGGGGACCTCCGACCAGCGGGCGAGTCCGCTCTGGCTGAGCACGACATGGAAGGTGTGCAGCTCCTCGAGCACCGGGGCCTGGCTGAGCAGCAGCAGGTCGGTGTCTCCCCGGGTTCCGACCGTCGAGTAGGCTCGCAGCGAACGGTCCTCGGCGAAGTCATCGCAGGCCGCCTGGAACTCGGCCTTGTCGCGGGCTCGCTCCTCGGTGCTGCGCCGCCTCCAGGCGGGATCCAGCTTGAAGAACGTGAACTTGACGAAGGTGCGCTCGGGCACGGGCACAAGGGTAGTCGGCGCGGCATGCGCCCTCGCAGCCGCGCTCGCACTGCCACCGGCCGCGACCATGGCCGCCGCGGCGCCCCCGCGGGTCGTGATCGCGATCCTGCCGCCGGGGATCGGGCCCGAGGCGCTGGGCGCGGTCGCGGGGATCTCGCCGGGGGTGATGAGCGCCGGCATGGCCGAGGTGCCGGCGGCGCAGACCTACCTCGACATCGGAGCCGGGAACCGTGTCTTCACGTCGCTGTACGGCTCCGAGCTGTCACTGCCGGCGCCGTTTGCGGGCCGGGTGCCGGGCTGGGAGAAGATCGTCCGCCGGGCTGACTCGGCACCGGCCGAGATCGTGCCCGGGCTGCTGGCGGCGAGTTTGCAGGATCGCGGGGTGCCGGCGATCGCCGACCGGGGGACCGGCTCGGCGGCGCTGATCGCGGCCGACCGGGAGGGGCGCCTCGAGCGGGCCAGCCCCCCCGGCTGCCTGGTGCGCCGCTGCGCCGGAATGGCGGTGGTCGCGGCGACACCGGCCGCGCTGAGCGAGCTGGTCGCGTCCCTGCGCGGCGACGACCTGCTGATCGCCTTCGAGCGCCCGCCCCCGGCGAGGCGCGAATCACTCGCGATCGGGATCGCGGGGGAGGGATTCGACGGCAACCTCACCTCGGATTCCACCCGCACCCCGGGGTACGTGCTGGCGACCGACCTTGCGCCGACGGTGCTGGAGCGCTACGGGCTCGACGTGCCCAGCCAGATGAGCGGGGCCGCGATTCGCTCCGAGGGGACGGTGGACCCCGGAGCGGTCGCGAGGCGGGCAGACCGCCTCGCGGTGATCGCGCCGCGTCGCGACCCGGTCATCTACCAGAGCCTGCTCGCCTGGGCGTTGGTCGCGGCGCTTGCGGTGGCGCTGACCCGGGGCCGTTCCCGCGACGCGGTGCCCGCGATTCTCGGCCTCTCGGTCGCCTACCTGCCCGCGCTGCTGCTCGTGGGCGCCGCGCTCGAGCCCGGCCAGCTGTTGGGCGAGCGGCTGTTGGTGCTGCTCGGGGCGCCGGCCCTGGCGGTGGGCAGCTACGCGCTGCTGCGGGGATGGGCGGCGCTGGCGCTGGCCTGCGGCGTGACCGTGACCGCGTATTCCCTCGACATGCTTGCCGGGTCGCCGTTGACGGGGCTCTCCCTGCTGGGCCCCAACCCGGCCCTCGGAGTGCGGTTCTTCGGGATCGGCAACGAGCTGGAGGTGACGCTGGCGGTGCTGGTGCCGGTCGGGGTCGGCGCCGGGCTTGCGGCCCTCGCCGGCGCAGGGCGGCCTCCCGGAAGGCGCGCCGCGACGGCCGCCTTCGTCACGGCCGGGATGCTCAGCGCGCTGGTGTTCGCGGCCGGGCGCTTCGGCGCCGACGTGGGCGCCGCGATCGTCTTCCCCGCGGGGGCGGCCGCCGCGGCGGTTGCCTTGCCGGGAGTGACGCGCAACCGCCGCTTGCTGGTGGCGCTTGCCGCGGCGCCCCTGATCGGCCTCGCGGCGCTCTTCGCCATCGACTTGACCCTCGGCGGAGACGCTCATCTGAGCCGCTCTGTGTTCGATGCCGGCGGGCTCGGCGAGGTGGCCGACGTCGCCGAACGGCGGCTGCGGCTCTCTTCCAGCAGCTTCGAGCGCGGGCGTGGGACCAAGCTCTTCTGGATCTGTGCCGCAGGGGTGGCGCTGGCCGTGTTCCAGCGCAACCGCATCAGGGCCTGGCTCGCAGCCGCGCCGCTGGCCCGGGCGGGCCTGATCGGGGCGGCCGCGGCCGTGCTGCTCGGAGTCCTCGCCAACGACTCCGCCGCGACCTTCCTGACGCTCGGGACGATCACGCTGGGCGCCGGCCTCAGCTTCGCGTACTCCCAGCGTGCGGCTTCGGATCGGGTCTTGCGCGGCGGCGCCGATCCCTGAGAGAGTACCCTCGGCCGATGCGAATCGCCCTCGTGTCGCCCTATTCCTGGACCTATCAGGGGGGCGTGAACCGGCATGTCGAGGCACTCGCGGAGCAGTTCCTCGCGCGTGGCGATCACGTGCGCGTGCTCGCTCCCTGGGACCCCCCCGACGCGCTCTCTCGCCGCCTGCACGGCTCCTCGCCCGACGCACGCCCCGCGCCCGACTACCTGGTGCCGCTCGGCCGAACCTTCGGCTTCGGAGCCAACGGCGCCGTCTCCAACATCGTCCCGTTCCCGGACGGCCTCGTCCGCATGCGGCGCGAGCTGCGCTCGGGTAACTACGACGTCGTCCACGTGCACGAGCCCCCGGCTCCGCTTGTCTCCTGGGACGCCAACAGCTTTCGTGGCGCCCCGGTGGTGGGCACCTTCCACGCCTACGCGACGAAGGCCCTGCCCAACCACATCGCCACGGCGCTGGGCGCCCGGCGGCTGTTCAACCAGCTCTCGGCGCGGATCGCAGTCTCGCCGGCCGCCGAGTGGACCGCGAGGCGCTGGTTCGGCGGCGAGTACGCGATCGTTCCCAACGGGGTCGACATCGCCTCGGCTCCGCACGCCCCCAAGCACCCCGCCGACCACCTGCGCCTGCTGTTCGTCGGTCGCGCCGAGGAGCGCAAGGGCCTGCCGGTGCTGCTCGCGGCCTTCGAGGCCCTGGTCGAGCATGTTCCGACCCGACTCACCGTGGTCGGCGCCGACCCCGAGGAGGTCCGCCGCTTCGTCGCAGACCCCGAGCTGGCGGAGCGCATCGACGTGCTCGGGAAGGTCTCCCACGGCGTGCTCTGGAGGTCCCTCGCCGAGGCGGACGTGCTCTGCGCTCCCTCGCTCTCGGGCGAGAGCTTCGGCATGGTCCTGATCGAGGCGATGGCCGCCGGAACGCCCGTTGTCGCCTCGGGGATCGCGGGCTACAGCGACGTCGTCAGCAACGGCGTCGACGGGGTGCTGGTCCCGCCGGCCGATCCACAGGGCCTTGCGGAGGAGCTGCAGGCGCTCTGGCACGAGCCCGAGCGGCGCCACGCGATGGGCGCGGCGGGTCGCGAAAGCGCTCAGCGTTACGCCTGGCCCCGCGTCGCCGCCGAGGTCACGGAGGTCTACGAGCGCGCGATCTCGCCGGCGCCCGCGCCGATCAGCGCGGCCGAGGCCGTGATGCGCCGGGCGGGCTTGGTGCGGATCGACGGTGGCCCCAGAAGCCCGGCCGAGAAGCTCGAGTCGCTCGAGCCCGCGGCCGCCCGCAGCAGCCGGGGTCGCCGCGCGGCGCGCAGCGCGGGCCTGGCCGTGGCCGGGGCGCTCGCGATCGGGCTGACCCTGTTGGCCGCTCAGAAGGTGGGGGTCGACAGGGTGGCACGCCAGATCGTCGACTCCGACCTCACCTGGGTGCTCGTCGCGTTCGCCCTGATGGTCGCGGCAATGTTCTCTCGCGCCGTCTCCTGGGTGGCGATCGTGCGGGCCGCACTACCGGGGAGGCCGGTGCGCCGCCGCGATGTCGCCTCGGCGACCATGATCGGCGTGCTGATGTCGGCCACGCTTCCGGCGCGCCTGGGCGAGCCGGCGAGGGCGATGGTGCTGGCGCGGCGGATCGGCCGCATGCGCGAGACGTTCGCGGTGCTGATCGGAACGCTCGTCTCGCAGACGGTGCTCAACATCGCCGCGCTGCTGATGCTCGGCACGATCATCGTCACCACCACGGACCTCTTCCAGCAGAGCACCGAGAGGCTGTTCCTTTTCAGCCTCGCCCCCCTGATGCTGCTGCTCGCGGTGCTGCTCGCGCCGAGCCTGGTCCGCGTGGAGGGCGAGGGCCGGGTCGCGAGGGCGGCCGCCTCGGCCCGCAGGGCGCTGAGGCAGGTGCGCAGCGGGCTTGTGGTGTTCAAGAACCCGCGAGAGGGCGCCCAGGCGACGCTGGCGCAGCTCGGCGCCTGGGCGCTGCAACTCGCTGCCTGCTGGGCGCTGTTTGCGGCGCTCGGCCTCGGCCCGGGGGTCGGCATCGGCGCGGCAGCTGCGGTGCTGTTCGCCGTCAACGTCACCGCCGTGGTGCCCGTGACGCCGTCGAACATCGGCATCTTCCAGCTCGCCGTGCTCAGCGTGCTCAGCGGTGGCTTCCAGATCAGCACGGCCGACGCCCTCGCCTATGGCGTCATCCTGCAGGCCGTCGAGATCGCCACCGCCGTCGGGCTCGGCGTGCCCGCGCTGGTGCGCGAGGGCGTCACCTGGAAGGACATGCGCCTGCGCGCCCTCTCGGCCGCCCCGGTGCAGCTCTCGCCGCGGCCACGCCCGCGGCGCGATGCGCCCAGCCGTGTCGGCGTCGGCTAGCCGGGAAAGCCCGCCAGCAGCTCGGCCAGCCGCTCGGTCTGCTCGAGCTGCGGGCAATGGCCGCAGCGCTCCAGCAGCTCGACCCGCGCCTCGGGAAGCGCGGCGACGATCAGCTCTGCGCCCTTCGGGATGACCATGCGGTCGCGCTCTCCCCAGATCACGAGCACGGGGCAGTCGATCCGCTGCAGGCGAAAGGGCGCCTTGATCTCGGGCAGAAGTCGATTGCCCGTGCCGAGCATCCGCGCGACGTCGTCCTGGGTGCCGAGGTGGCTGGTGAAGGCGTTGACCACGGCGTCCTCGGCCCGGCGCGGGCTGGAGAAGGCGAGCACGCGGTAGGTGCTGCCCACGGCCCGTCGCACCGCCGCGTCCGGGACCGGAACGGGCGAGCGCAGCATCGCCCGAACCAGCGGCGCGCCCTGGATCGCGCCGAACCAGGTGGGCATGTCGAGGCCGGCGGGCGCGATCGGCGCGATGCCGGCGATCCGGCCGCTGTCGCGCTCGGCGGCGCGCATCGCGGCTGTGCCCCCCAGCGAGTTGCCGACGATCACAACCCCGCCCGAGTACTCGCCCGCCCAGCGCTCGACCGCGGCGTCCAGGAAGGCATCGAGCTGTGGCAGGATCGAAGCCCCTTCACGCAGCCCGTCGGCAGTCCCGAAACCGGGCATGTCGAGCGCCACCGCGGCCCTTCCGAGCCTGCGCAGGCGGTCGATCAGCAGCCGCCAGGTGTCGGCGCTGTCGGCATATCCGTGGAGGAGAAGCAAGGGAGGGCCCTTCCCCTCTAGCTCGATCACTCGCGTCCGGTATCCGGCGAGTTGCGCGGAGTGCTCGACGATCGGCTCCATCGCAGCGGGAACGCTAGCGGCGGGCGCCGACGCAGACCGCCGTCCGGCGGCTGCCGGGGCGCTGATCAGCCCGCGGCCGGCTCGGGGTCCGCCGCACGGCTCTCGCCGGCGGCCGGCGAATCGTCGGGATCCTCGTCGGGCGGCAGCTCGCCGCCGCGCTCGGAGCCGGCGATCACCTCGTCGGGGGACCGATTCCCGGGTATGGAGCCCGACTTCATGCCGAAATAGACGGCCTGGGGGTGGTGGGCGATGATCGCCACCGTGGACTGCTCGGGCATCACGGCGAAGCCGTCGGAGAGCGTCATGCCGATCTGCTCGAGGTCGAGCAGCCGCCACACCTTCTCGTGCTCGGACTGCTCGGGGCAGGCCGGATAGCCCCACGAGTAGCGCCGCCCCTGGTCGCGGTCGATGCCCAGCTGATCGCGCACTCGCGCGTGCATCCACTCCGCGAGCCCCTCGGCCGTCTGCACGCCCAGCCCGTGGGTGAAGAGCTGCGCGGAGAACTCCCCCTCGCGCTCCAGCCGGGCCATCAGCTCGGTCACCTCCGGGCCCACCGTGACGCCCTGTATCGCCACCACGTCCCGCTCGCCGCTCTCAAGTGGGCGGTAGAAGTCGGCCAGGCAGATCCGGTCGTGGCGCGGCTGGCGAGGGAAGGTGAAGCGCTCGAGCTCGCGCTCGGGGTCCTCGGGGTCGAAGACGACGAGCTCGTTGCCGTCGGCTGCCGCGGGGAAGTAGCCCAAGCGCGCCCGCGGGTGCAGGTAGTCCTGTTCGGCCCACATGCGCTCGAGCTTGGGCGCGAATCCCTCGTCGCCGTCATGGCCCTCGACGATCCGGCGCCACTCCTCGCCCTTCTTGCCGCGTCCGCCCCAGTGCAGCTTGAAGAGCACGTGGCGGTCGAGGTGGGGGTAGACGTCATCGAGGTCGACCTCGATCTCGCGCACGCCCCAGAACGGGGGCTCGGGGACGGGCACGTCGGTGCGCGCCGCAGAGCGGACGCTGTCGTCGCTTGTCGCCGGTGCGTCGTCTGCGACCGCGGGCTTCTCGCGCAGCGCCCGTGCCTCCTCGCGAATCCGCGCCACCAGGCCCTGGCGGCGCGCGTCGTCGGTGAGCTCATCCATGGTGTCGAGGCCGACGAACGCGTCCTTGCAGTAGAAGACGCCCGGCTCGTATGTCTCATCCGACTCGGTGCCCTGCGGGTAGAGGATGCGGCGGCCGAAGTCGCGGTTGATCGCCGCGCCGCCGATCAGCACCGGGAATCCCAGTCCGCGCTGATGCAGCTCCTGTACGCAGGTCGGCATCTGCTTGGAGGTCGAGACGAGCAGGGCCGAGAGGCCGATCGCGTCGGCCTGCTCCTCGATCGCGGCGTTGATGATCGTCTCGATCGGGACCTGCTTGCCCAGGTCGACCACGGTGTAGCCGTTGTTGGTGAGGATCGTGTTGACCAGCGACTTGCCGATGTCGTGGACGTCGCCGAACACGGTCGCGAGGACCACCTTGCCCTTGCTGTGGCCCTCGATGCGCTCAAGGTAGTTCTCGAGACGGGCGACGGCGCGCTTCATCACCTCGGCCGACTGCAGCACGAAGGGCAGGATCAGCTCGCCGGCGCCGAACTTGTCGCCCACCTCCTTCATCGCCGGCAGCAGCACGCCGTTCAGGGTGGGGACGGCGCCGATCTTCTCGACGGAGAGGTCGATCCAGTCCTCGACCCCATGCTTCTTGCGGTGCAGGATCTGCCAGTGCAGCGCCTGCTCGGGCTCCATGCCCTCGGTCGGGTCGCCCGCGGCCTGCTCTTCCTCCGGGCCCTTCTCCTCGAAGTGCGCGATGAACTTCTCGAGCGCGTCCTCGGAGCGGTTGAAGACCAGCTCGTCCGTGAGGGCGCGCTCGGCTTCGTCGATCTCGAAGTAGGGCGTGATCTGGTTGGGGTTGACCATCGCCAGGTCGAGTCCGGCCTCGACGCAGTGGTGCAGGAAGACGGAGTTGAGGACGGCGCGCGCGGGCGGCGAGACTCCGAAGGAGACGTTCGAGACCCCGAGCGAGGTCTTGACACCGGGGATCTCGGCCTTGATCCGCCTGATGCCCTCGATCGTCTCGACCGCCGAGGGCCGCCACTCCTCATCGCCCGTGGTCAGGGTGAAGGTGAGCGCGTCGAAGATCAGCGCCTCGGGGTCGAGGCCGTGCTCCTCGCAGCAGAGCTGGTGGATGCGCTTCGCTACCTCGAGCTTGCGATCGCCGGTCTTGGCCATCCCGACCTCGTCGATCGTCAGGGCGATCAGGCAGGCGCCGTGTTCTAAGGCCAGGGGCACGACGCCGTCGAGCTTGTCGCGGCCCGCCTCGAGGTTGACGGAGTTGACGATCGCTCGACCGGGGATGTGCTCGAGCGCGGCCTTGATCACCTCGGGCTCGGTCGAGTCGATCTGGATCGGCGCCGGCTGGGTCAGCGAGATTCTCTGCACGATCTCGCTCATCTGCTCATCCTCGTCGCTGCGCTCGGTCAGGGCCACGCAGACGTCGAGCAGGTGCGCGCCGCCCGAGACCTGGTCCTCGGCGACCTGGGTGAGGCCGTCGTAGTCGTCGGCCAGCAGCAGCTCCTTGGCAGCGCGCGAGCCCTGCGAGTTGACGCGCTCGCCGACCAGGGTCGGCCGCGGCTCCTGCACCAGCGGCGTCGCCGTGATCATGCTCGAGACCTGGATCGGGCCGGGGGAGGGGCGCTCGTCCGGGACACGGCCCTTGACGCGCTCGGCGAGCGCTCGGATGTGCTCGGGCGTGGTTCCGCAGCAGCCACCGACGATGCCGACGCCGTAGCGCTCGACGTACTCGCCGAGCGTCTCGGCCAGCGGGCCGGGCTTCTCGGGGAAGACCGTGGCGCCGTCGGGTCCCTGGTGGGGGATGCCCGCGTTCGGAATGCAATGAAGCGGCAGCGGCGAGCTCTCGCCCAGGTAGCGGATCGCGTCGCGCATGTCCTCGGGGCCGGTGGAGCAATTCAGCCCGAGCACGTCGACGCCGAGGGCGGTGATCGTGGTCAGCAGCGCGGGCACGTCGGTGCCCAGAAGCATCGTCCCGGACTCCTTGAGCAGGAACAGGCTGGCCTGGATCGGGACGGCGCGCCCGGTGCGCTTGAAGGCCTCGCGAGCCCCGAAGATGGCGGCCTTGGTCTCGAGGATGTCCTGCTGGGTCTCGATGATCAGCAGATCGACGCCGCCCTCGATCAGGGCGCCCGCCTGCTCGTCGAACACCGCGACCAGCTCGGCGAAGCCGATGTCGCCGAGCGTGGGGTCGTCGCTGGCGGGCAGGAAGCCGGTGGGGCCGATCGAGCCCGCGACGAAGCGATCCTCCCCCGCCGCTTTGCGCGCGATCTGCGCAGCCCCGCGGTTGACCTCGAGCACCTGCTCGCCCAGCCCCCACTCGTCGAGCTTGATCCGGCTGCCCTGGAAGGTGTCGGTCTCCAGCACCTCGGCGCCGGCCTCGATCATCGAGGAGTGCACTCCCTCGATCACGTCGGGGCGGTTGAGGACCAGCGCCTCGTGGCAGCGGCCCTTGAGGCCGCCGTAGTCCTCGGGGCCCAGGTTGAACTCCTCGAGGGTCGCCCCCATGCCGCCATCGAAGACGACCACGCGCTCTCGGATTGCGGTTAGGAAGTCACGCTCTGCCATCGGGAAAGGGTTTCACCTCCATCGTTCCCGGCTGTAGCACCTCACCTCGATCCTGGGATCCAGGCCGGTTGCTGCGGCGTCTCAGGGCCGGGCCCCTAGACCGCTCTGGATGGAACGAGATCAAACTTAGCGCACCGTTCAACCTAACGGCCAAACAAGCGACAAGCGGGCCCACGGCAACCACCCCGGTCTTTGAAGTGTCTGCCATTCTTTAGCGTGGTGTTAGCAACCACTAGCATCATGCCGCTCATTGGCATAAGGCGATGCTCGCCGAGGCGGGCGAACGGAGGACGAGATGAGCAAGGACCTGCACGGTGTGCAACTGGGGGGCGTCGAGCCCAAGACGCTGCTGCTCAGCGACGGATCGAAGCTGGCACTCGAGGACGAGGCCGGCCCCATGGGCCGCTCGGACTGGACGCTGGAGGGGACGAGTGGGGGCGATTCCGCCGGCCTCTCGGTCGCCGAGGCGATGAGTATCGCCGGCGAGGACCACGCGGACTACGTGCGCGTGCGCACCCGCGCCGAGGTCGCCTGGCTCCGGGTCGTCTCCGAGTGGTTCGCGGAGCAGGCCGAGCGCCTGGACCGCGAGCTCTCGGCCACCAGGGTCTGAGGCAGCAAACGAACCCGCCTCCCCGGCCAGATGTCGGGAGGAGGCCCGGGCCCGGGGGGAACGCCCCTCGGGTCCCCGCGGCGCGCCGTGCGCCTTTACCTGCCCAGTCGCCGCTTCAGCCCGCGCGAGTTGAAGAATGTGGTCAGCTTGCGCAGCAGCCCGCGCCGCTTTGAGGTGTAGGGGAAGTAGAGGGGCTCGCGCTTGCCGCCGAAGCGGCTGATCACCAGCGACTCCGGGCGAACGAACTTCTTGATCCCGTACTCGCCGTGGCGGAAGCCGATGCCCGAGTCCTTCCAGCCCCCCATAGGTACGTCACAGGCGAGGAAGTTGACCAGCACGTCATTGACGCAGGCGGCACCCACCTCGAGGCGTCGGGCCACGGCCTCGGCCTCGTCGGACTCCCCGAACACGTAGGCCGAGAGGCCGTAGCGGGTGTCGTTGGCCAGGCGCACGGCCTCCTCGGAGTCGCGCACCTTCATCACCCCGACCACTGGGCCGAAGGTCTCGTCGACCATCACCTTCATCGAGTGGTCGACCCCCGTCAGCACGGTCGCGGGGTACCACTCGCTGTCGCCCACCCCGTCTGCCCGCGTGCCTCCCGTGCGCACGGTGGCGCCCTTCTCGCGGGCGTCGGCGACGTGCTCCTCGACGATCCTGGTCTGCGCCGGGAAAGTCATCGCGCCCAGGTCCTTGCCGTAGTCGCGGCCGTCGACCCCCTGCTTGAGAGTCGCGACCTCCTGGGTGAATCGGGACACGAACTCCTCGTAGACGGGCTCCTCCACGTAGAGCCGCTCGACCGACATGCAGATCTGGCCGGTGTTGGCGAACGAGCCCCAGGTGGCCGCGTTGACGGCGCGCTCGACGTCGGCGCTGCGCAGCACGATCATCGGGTCCTTGCCGCCGAGCTCCGCGCTGACCGGCGTCAGCGTCTCGGCCGCCCGCGCGAGCACCTTCTTGGCGGTGCGGTCCGAGCCGGTGAACTGCACGAAGTCCACCTCGTCCACCAGGGCCGAACCCGTCCCGCCGGCTCCGTTGACGACGTCGAAGACGTCGGGGGCGCCGATCTCGCGCTTCCAGGCCTCGATCAGCTCGCCGATGCCCAGCGGCGTGATCTCCGAGGGCTTGATCACGACCGCGGCGCCGGCCTGAAGCGCGGGGATCGCGTCGCCCAGCGAGAGGATCATCGGGAAGTTCCAGGGGCTGATCACGCCGACGACCGGATACGGCCGGTACTGCACCTTGAGCTTCTTCGCCTTCATCAGCGGCGAGTGCGCGGACACCGTCTCGTCGCCGATGAACTCCCCGGCCTTCTTCGCGTAGTAGTTGATCAGGTCGACCAGGTAGGGCATCTCGCCCGCCGCCTCGGCGCGGACCTTCCCCGTCTCGGCCTGCATCGTGTCGGCGATGCGGTCGGAGTTGTCGAGCATCCAGTCGCGCAGCTTGAACAGCCACCTCGAGCGCCCCCTGTTGCCGAGCGCCTCCCAGGCGGGCTGGTTGGAGCGCACCCTTGCCACGACCTCGGCGACCCGCTCGGGCCCGTCCACGGGCAGCGTCGCGAGGGTGCTGCCGTCGAAGGGCTTGCGCACCGTGAAGGTCTCGCCGTTCGCGGCGCCCTCGGCGCCATCCTCGTGGGCCTTCCTGCGGATGCCGATCGCCATCTTCGCTCTCCTCGCCGGGTCGCTTGTGGCAGCGGACTCTAGCGCGGTGCGGCCAGGCAGCCGGGGGCCCGTCGGGGGGCCGATTACAGCTTGGAGAAACGGCGAGGCCGTTCTTCCGACAGCGGTCCAACGGGATCGCGCCTGCTCGCGCCTACCTTGGCCGCGTCAGGCAATACGCGACCGCTGCGGAGGATGTGCCTCGGCGGGCAAGGAGGGAACCCCCCAACATGACCAAGCGATTGGGCCTCACCGCGCTGCTGGCGTTCGCCGTCTCCATGCTGCTGCCGGGGATGGCGTTCGCGCAGGCTGACGCGGCGAATACTGCGGCTCTCGACCTGGAGCTGGACAACACCTGGATCATGGTGGCCTGTGTATTGGTCTTCCTGATGCAGGCGGGCTTCATGCTGCTCGAGATCGGCTTCTCCAGGCAGAAGAACGTCGGCACCGGCGTCGCCAAGATCCTCATCAACCTGGCCGTGATCACGATCGCCTGGTGGGCGGTCGGCTATGGCATCAACTCGGTCTCGGGCAACGAGATCATCGGCACCAGCGGCTTCTTCTTCCACTTCGATCAGACGATCGGAGAGGGGGCTGATGCCTTCGCCGTGGCGGGCGCGGACGCCATGGGCATGCTGTTCGGCCTCGCCTTCGCGGCCGTCTCGCTGGCGATCGTCTGGGGCACCACCCTGGAGCGAATCAAGTTCAGCGCCTACGCGCTGTTCGCGATCGCCTTCGGGGCGCTGATCTACCCGATCGTTGCCCACTCGGTCTGGTCGGGCTTCGGCCTGCTCGACGACATCGGCGGCAAGGAGGTGCTCGACTTCGCGGGCTCCTCGGTGGTCCACCTCACCGGCGCGACCGCGGCGCTGGCCGCGCTGCTGCTGCTGGGCGCTCGCCGGGGCAAGTACGGCCCCGACGGCAAGCCCAGGGCGATCCCCGGTCACTCGATGCCGCTCGTCGGCCTCGGAGTGATGATCCTGTGGATCGGCTGGTTCGGGTTCAACGGCGGCTCCGCCCTGGCCACCGACAATGTGCTCTTCGCGGAGGTCGCCCTGAACACCCAGCTCGGTGCCGCGGGCGGCGTCATCGGCGCTTCTCTGGTGGTCTGGGGAATGACCCGCACGCTCGACGTCGGCATGGCCGGCAACGGCGCGATCGCCGGGCTGGTCGGTATCACCGCCGGTTGCGGATACGTCGAGTACTGGGCGGCACCGATCATCGGCCTGATCGCCGGCGTGGTCGTCGTCTACGGCGTGGTCACGATCGAGAAGTACCTGGACGACCCCGTGGGGGCGCTCTCGGCGCACGGCCTGGCCGGCATCTGGGGCACGCTCGCGGTGGGGATCTTCGGATCTGCCCGTCTGGTCGGTGATACGGCCAGCCCGGGCGTCTGGTACGGCATCTTCGGCGATGCCGGCCTGGGCGCCACGCTGGGCCAGCTGGGCGTGCAGGCTGTCGGAGTCGCGGCGATCTTCACGTTCGTGCTGGTCACGTCGCTTGCGGCCTTCGCCGCGATCCGGGCGACCGTTGGCCTGCGGGTCTCCGAGGATGACGAGCTTGCCGGCCTGGACATCACCAGCCACGGCATGTACGGCTACCCGGAGGCATTCATCCCGCAGGAGGAGTACCCGTCCGGCGACCACGCCCCGGCTGTTGCCGGGACTCCCGTCGCGATGCCCACGAACGCCGCCAGCAAGGCATAGGAGCGAATGACCAGATGAAGAAGATCGAAGCATTCATCCGTCACGAGGCGTTCGAGCCGATCAGGGCCGAGCTGCTCGACAAGGGCTTTCCGTCCCTGTCGATCAGCGAGGTCAAGGGCTCGGGCCGTCAGAAGGGCGTGGTGGAGCACTACCGAGGCTCGACCCTGACGGTCAACGTACGCCCGAAGATGAAGCTCGAGTGCGTCGTCGAAGACAAGGACAGGGGGGTGGTCGTCGAGACCATCCTCAAGCACGCCCGCACGGGCGACGTCGGCGACGGCAAGATCTTCGTCCTGCCGGTTGAGGATGCGGTTCGCATCCGCACCGGCGAAGAGGGCGAGAAGGTGCTCCAGGCCCACGAGGAGGAGGAGATACCCGCTGGGGCCTGAGTAGCGCGTACCTGAATCAACGCAGCCCGGAGGTCCGGTGGCGAGTATCGCCGCCGGCCCCGGGCTCCCCTCGTTGAGGGGTGGGGAGGCCTGTCGTCCGCCTCAGCCGTCGATTCTCTTGCGAGCGGGGTCGAGCCGGTAGACGGGGCCGTCGTAGGTGAGCACATAGATGCGGCCGGCGCGGTCCTCGCCGAAGGAGGTGACGCCGGGGACCGTGAAGCGGAAGCTGCGCTCGCGCCCGGCCTTGCCGGGGCGGGGGCGGAAGGCGAACAGCCGCTTGGAGCAGAAGTCCCCGAACACGTAGCGGCCGACGATCTCGCGCCCCTTTATGCGGGAGAGGCGAGGGTCGCGGACGACGTAGCCGCCGATCACCGAGCAGCGGCTGTTGCCGTGCGGGTACGCGTAGACGGGCGCCACGGTGTCCCTGCGCCGCACGCCCTTCTTGTAGCGGTCGCGCCCCTCGAAGGCAGACCAGCCGAAGTTGGCGCCCCTGGCCTTCTTGAGGGGCAGGATGTCGATCTCCTCGAAGTCCTGGTCGCCGACGTCGCCGATCGCGATCAGGTCGCCCGCGGGACCCCGGTCGAACGAGAAGCGCCAGGGATTGCGCAGGCCGTAGGCGTAGATCTCGTCGCGCCCCGGGCGCCCCACCAGCGGGTTGTCTTTGGGGATCGTGTAGGCGGGCGGCTTCGCGGGCCCGCGTCGTCTACCCGCCCGGCCCTTGCGGCCCTTGTCCGCCTCTGCGCCCTGCTTCCTCCCGGCCTTCCGCTTCGCCTTGGCCGTCTGCTTGTCGTTTGCCTTGGCGGCCGGCACCGGGCCCCGCTCGGGGTCGATCCTGAGGATCTTCCCGAGCAGCACGCGGCGGTTCTGGGCGACGTTGCCCGGGTCCGTCGAGGGGCCGCCGTCGCCGAGGCCGATGTAGAGGTGCTTGTCGGGACCGAAGAGCAGCAGCCCGCCGTGATGCTTGCTGGTGGGCTGGGGCACCCGCAGCACCAGGCGCGCGCTCTTGCGCCTTGCCCGCAGGGGGTTCTTGGGCTTGGTCCGGAACTCGACCACCCGCAGGGCGTTGCGGTTGTCCGTGTAGGCGACGTAGAACGCTCGGGTGTCGGAGTAGCCGGGGGGAAAGGCGATCGAGAGAAGACCCTGCTCGCCGCCCTTGCCGGTGTCCTTGACCTCGCGCCGCAGGTCGAGGAAGGCCTTGCGCTGCACCTCGCCGCCGGCGATCACCCGGATCGTGCCGCGGCGCTCAACCACGAACAGCGGCGAGTCGACACCCGGCGGCTGGGCCAGGTGGACCGGCTGTTGGAAGCGGCCGACCTTCTCGAGCGTCAGGAACTTGGGCCCGAGGCGGGCCCCGGCGTCTCCTCGCTCGCTGATCCCGATCACGGCGGTGACCGTGGCCAGCGCGGCCGCGATCAGCGTTTCGAGCCGGCGTCGCCTCGGCATCAGGGCGCCTCGGTCCGTCGCCTGCCCAGCCTGCGCACGGTGTAGGGGTCCGAGGCGCGGGTGACGGGCCGCGCGCGCGGGCTCGGCGCGGCGGCCGCAGCGCCGCCGCGACCCGCCACGGCGGTCAGCGCGGCGAGTACCGCGACCGGCCTACTTCCTGCCCGCAAGGCGGAACACCCCGCCGTTCAGCGAGGTCGCATAGATCGTCCCGCCTTTGCCCTCGCCGAACGAGCTCAGCATCGATATGCGCGGTCCGAGGCGGCGGTCCTTGCGCGCCCCGCCCAGCCTGGGGACGAAGCTTCGCAGCCGGCCGGTACAGAAGTCCCCATATACGTATCGGCCCCGCAGGCTCTTGAGCTTGCGGCTCCGGACCACATAGCCCCCGATCACCGCGCAGGCGGGGCCCGCGTCGCTGTAGACCTTGATCGGCTTGTCGTGGCGGGAGGGGCCGGGCGGGATGGCGCCGGCGAACGGGCTGAACCCCTCGAAGTCGTTCCAGCCGAAGTTGGCGCCGCCGAGATTGGAGAGGGCCTCGTAGTCGATCTCCTCGAAGCGGTCCTGGCCGACGTCACCGATCGCGATCCGCGGCTTTCTCGACGAGAACGTGTCGAACGAGAACCGGTAGGGGTTGCGCAGGCCCCGCGCGCGAATCGAGACGGAGGGAGCGCCGCCGCCCGAGTTGGGGTCGATTCGCAGGATCTTTCCGAGCAGGCTGTTGGGGTTCTGGGCGGAATTGTCGGTGTCGCCGGCGCCGCCGCCGTCGCCGGTGCCCGCGTATAGGAAGCCGTCGGGCCCCATCTGCACCTGACCGCCGTTGTGGTTGGGCTGTCCGGGGTGGCTGACGGTGACCAGGCGCCGCGCGCTCGAGCGCGCGGCGCGCCTGGGCCCCGCGCGCCGGTACTCCTCGATCGCGAGATCGCCACCTGCGGTGACGTAGTAGACGTAGAAGAAGCCACTGGTCGCGTAGTCGGGCGCGAAGGCCATCGAGAGCAGGCCCTGCTCGCCGCCGAAGGTGACCCGCTTGCGAATGTCGAGAAAGGTCCGCTTCTTGCCCTTTTGCAGAAGCAGGATTCGGCCGGCCTGCTCGACCACGAACACGCCCTTGGTCCCAGGGGCCGCGGCGACGTAGACCGGCGACCGCGCCCGCGTCACCCGCTTCAGCTTCACGCCGCCCTTGCCCCCGCCGGTCTTGGCCTCGGCGGGCATCGCCGCGATGGACAGCGCGAGTGCGCCGGCGAGCAGGGCCGCGATCAGCTTCATGCGGGGTCCAGCCTGAAGACCGCGCCGCCGCCGGCGAGCAGGAACAGCCGGCGCTTGTAGCCCTCGGCGAACGAGTAGGGGTTCTCATTGCCTCCCGGCTCGACTCCTGTGGACTGCTCGTCGATCGCTCCGCCCTCGGTTGGGATCAGGCTGCGGATCTCGTCGTTTGAGGCATCGGTGTACAGCAGGCGGCCATACTGACGGGTGAGGCGCTCGTCTCGCACCACGAATCCGGCGATCACCGCGACCCCCTCGAAGCCGTTGTTGAGGTTGGGGCAGCCGGGGCCCGCGTTGGTGTTGTCGTACTGGTGGATCGGTGGGATCGCACCGGGGGCCGACCGGCTCGCGTTGAAGAGGTGATTGCCCTCGAAGCGCGACCAGCCGAAGTTGGCGGCACGGGCGTTGCCCTTGACGCGGTGGTCGATTTCCTCGACGCAGCCCTGGCCGACGTCGCCGATCGAGATCGCGCCGGTCAGCGAGTCGAAGCTGAAGCGGAACGGGTTGCGCAGCCCGAGTGCGTAGATCTCGTCGCGGCCTGCGGCGCTCGCGTAGGGATTGCCGGCCGGGGTGCCATAGGGCCTGTAGGGTCCGAAGCACCTCTTCTTCCGCTTCCCTTTGCCGCGCCTCTTCAGCTTCTTGCAGCCCCTCGGCTGCTTGCGCGGATTGATCCGGAGCATCTTGCCCAGCAGCAGCTCGGGGTTCTGCGCGTTGTTGGGCGGGTCGCCGCCCGAGCCGCCGTCGCCCGGCGCGATGTAGAGGTAGCCGTCGGGGCCGAAGGCGATCTGGCCTCCATTGTGGTTCGTGTTGGCCGGATGGGGTATGTAGAGGACCTGGCGGCCGCTCGAGCGCAGCGCCACGAACTTCTTCCTCTTCTTGCGCTTGAACTCCATCACCACCAGGTCGCCGACCTTGTTGTTGAGATAGAGATAGAAGAGGCGGTTGCGCTTGTAACGGGGATGGAAGGCGATCGAGAGCAGGCCCTGCTCACCGCAGCACTCGACGAGGTCGCGGATGTCGAGGAAAGGCTTCGGCAGCACCCTGGCCCCGCTCAGCACCCTGACCACGCCCTCCTGCTCGGCGACGTAGAGGTTGTGCCTGGTCCCGGGGGCGTTGTCGGCGTGGATCGGGCGCTCGAGGTCGGCAACCCTGGTCAGCTTGAAGCCGCCGTCCCCGTCTCCCAGCGGCGGAGCGGCCCTGGCCGCAGGGGCTGCGAGCGCGACGATCGCAAGCATGGCCGCGGCGGATGGGAGCGGGGATCGCATCTTCATTGCACCAATCGGAACACGGGGCCGTCGAGTGAAGTTGCGTAGACCCTCCCCTCGTCGTCCTCGGCGAAGGAGCTGAGCTGTGGCACCTCCAGGCCGAGTGGACGGTCGCCGACCGCTCGGCCGCCCCGGAGCTTCAGGCTGCGCAGTTCGCCGGAGCAGAAGTCGCCGTACAGGTAGCGCCCCTGCAGCGCCGGCAGGCCGGGGTCGCGAACCACGTAGCCGCCGGTCACCGAGCAGCCGCGGTCACGCCCGTAGACGAGGATGGGCTCGACCGCGCCGGGGGCCTGCTGGTCCTCGTTGAAGCGGTTGCTGCCCTCGAAGGCCGACCAGCCGAAGTTGGCTCCCGAGCCCGCGCCGGCCGCCACGCGGTCGATCTCCTCCAGGGTGTTCTGGCCCACGTCGCCGATCCAGAGGTCGCCGTTGGCCCGGTCGAAGCTGTACCGCCACGGGTTGCGCAGCCCGTACGAGTAGACCTCGGGCGCCGCGCCGGGGCGATCCGCGAACGGGTTGTCGGCGGGCACCGAGTACGGCCGCCCGCCGGCTGGGCGGGGGTCGATGCGGAGGATCTTGCCCAGGGGCGAGCCGAGGTCCTGGGCGCTGCGCTCTGGGTCGTCGGCGATGCCGCCGTCCCCGGTGCCGATGTAGAGCAGGCCGTCCGGCCCGTACATCAACAGACCGCCGTTGTGGTTGGGGGCGAAGTCGTCCATCTTCAGCACGTCGCGCCGGCTCGCCGGATCGATCGAGCCGTCGGCTGCCGCCCGGTACTCGACCACGCGCTGGTCGCCCTGGGCGTCGGTCAGGTAGGCGTAGAGCAGCCGGGACGATTCGAAGTCGGGGGCGAAGGCGATCGAGAGCAGGCCCTGCTCGCTGTCGTCGGAGATCTCCGCGCTGACATCGAGCGCCGTGCTGAGCGCGCCGTCGGGGGCGAGGCGCTGCACGCGCCCACCCTTCTCGACCACGTACAGGTCGTTGAGGCCGGGGGGCTGGGCGACGAACACCGGCTGATCGAACTCCCCGACCTTCTTCAGCGCCGGCTTGCCCGCGTCTCCGCCCGGCGGCGCGACCGCCCGCGTCTCGGTCGCGTCGGCCTCGACCCCCTTCGAGCCGTTCTCGCCGCAGCCGGGCAGCAACGCGAGCAGGGCGGCGAGTGCCAAAGCCGCCGCCAGCCCCGCTCGGCCGGTTGCCGATCCTTTCCCGCGCATGCGCAAAACCTTAGGGGGCCGCCGCCAGCGGCCGGCCGGATGCTGGGGTTGGGGGGCGCTGCCTAGGGCTCCTGTGACCCCTTCTTGCCGGCGGCCCCACCGGCCTGCCCGGCCACGTCGCCCTTGCGAATCGGGACGACCTCGCCCTTGGCGTTGACCCGCGTCTGCGGGGCGGCGCTGCTGATCTTCACCGTGAACTCCCCTTCGGGGACGCTGCCGTCCGGCCCGACGGCCTGGGCCTTGCCCTGCAACCCGGCGGCGAGCCGGTAGGTCACGCTGTAGATGCCCGGGTGCACCGCGGTCACCTTCCAAACGAGGCTCAGCGTCTCGTCGGGCTCGAGCGGCCCGAAGGCGAACGTGTTGGTCAGGGCCGTGTCGGCGCCGCTGCCCCCGGCGAGCTCGCCAGGGGGGCCGCTGGCCGGAGCATTGTCTCCGGTCACGGGATAGCCCTGCTCGAGGATCCAGACGGGGCGAGAGGGGATCTCCAGCCCCGGCTGGGGCGAGATCACAGAGAAGGGACCGTTGGCCCGGGGAAGACTCTGGTCGTCGGCCGCCGAGGCCACGGCCTCGCTGGCGTTCGGGTCGCCGCTCTCCACGTCGGCCTCCGCGGCAGCCTGCTCCTCCTGGAGGGCCTTGTCGACCGCGGCGCCCAAGTCCTCCTCCTCGGTCGTGCCGGTCGCGCCCTGCGCGGAGGGCTCGTCGGCCGCCGCGGCGTCGAGGTCCACCTCGGCGGCCACGGTGAACAGGGTCACCGCGAGGTCGGGGATCGTCTCGTCGCCGGCGTTGGTGACCTCGAGGACCAGGTCGGAGGTCTCGGCGAGCTTCTGTTTGGGCGCGAACTCGGCGCCGGTCACCTCGACCGGGAACTCGCCTTCGGGCTCCCCCGCGTCCTGGCGCTGGCCGCCTCCGCAGCCGATGCCGAAGGCCAGGAGCGCCGCGACCGACCCCGTGCAGAATCTGCCGCGCATCCGGCGGAACCGGGGTATTGAGGCGCTCTCCTCCAAAAGCGCGGGCAACATACCACCCACCCTACCCGGGACAGCAGCGGCCGCCCGCCGCCTTCCGTCGCCGATTCTCCGCTGGTCGCAGCGGGCGTCGGCGTGATGAAATAATCTCTGGCGAGGTCGCGATCCGCGGCCCCGGAGGAGAGAATGGTTCGATCGGTAGCTGACAGGGCGTTCCTACCAGCAAAGTCGCTCTTCGAGCAGGTCGGGGACATGATGATCCTGACCGCGAAGACGATCGTCTCCGCCGTGCGCCCGCCCTTCCCCTATGGCGGTGAGTTCATCCGCCAGTTCCTGTTCGCGCTGCAGCTCTGCTGGTTCCCGATGATGATCTCGACGCTCGCCTTCGGCTTCGGGGCGCCCGGACTGCAGGCCGCCAACTTCCTCTCGCTTTTCGGTGCGCTCGACCGGCTCGGTGGGTTCTTCGTGCTCGCCTCGATTCGCGAGTTCGCGCCCACCGTCACCGCGGTGGTCGTGGCAGGCGTCGCCGGCACCGCGATCACCGCCGACCTGGGCGCCCGCAAGATCCGCGAGGAGCTCGACGCGCTGCAGGTGCTGGGTGTGGATCCGATCAAGAACCTGGTCGTGCCCCGCTTCCTGGCGCTGATGCTTCTCACCGGCCTGATGGACATCTACGCGCTGGTGTTCGGCATCGTCGGCGGCATCGGCGCGGAGCTGCTCTACAACGAGCCGCTCGGAGGGTTCTTCTCGACATTGCTCAGCAACGCCTCCGTGACAGATCTCTGGGGGAGCGTGCTGAAGACGACCCTGTTCGGGGCGATCATCGCGATCGTCTGCTGCTACAAGGGGATGACTGCGTCCGGAGGCGCGGAGGGTGTCGGCCGGGCGGTGAACGAGGGCGTCGTGATCGCCTTCATGGGCGTGTTCGCGTTCAACTATGTCTTCACCCAGACGCTGCTCGCCACCCACCCCGAGCTCCAGGTGATCAAATGATCGCCGTCCCGACCGCCGATGGGAGAGGTGCGGCCTGATGGGCGGCAGCTGGATCGCCGTGCCCCGCAGCTGGGTCAACTCCCTCGGCGAGATCTTCGGCTTCTCCGTGCGGGTCATGGGCCTGGTCGTGAGCGGTCGGGTCTTCCAGTTCTTCGGCGAAGCACTGCGCCAGACGGGGATCCTGATCCTCGGCTCGACGATCGTGATCTGGGGTCTCGTCTTCATCCTCGGGCTCCAGTGCGGCATCGAGGGTGCGTACTTCAACCGCTCGGTCGGCGCCCCGGCGTACGCCGGAGTGTTCGCCGCGTGGTGCGACCTGCGCGAGGTGACGCCCTACGCGTTCGGCTACATGCTCTCCGCCAAGGTCGGCACCGGCATCGTCGCCGAGCTGGGCGCGATGCGTATCTCCGACGAGATCGACGCGCTCGAGGTGATGGGCGTCCCGCCCGTGACCTTCCTGGCCGCGACCCGGCTGCTGGCGGCCTGGGTCGCCTTTCCGTTCATGTACCTTGCCGCCGTCGGGATCGGTTTCTTCGCCAGCTGGCTGGCGGTCGTCGAGCAGATCGGCGACGTCTCCTCGGGTGGCTACTCCCTGATCTTCTGGATGTTCCAGAATCCACCCGACCTCTTATTCAGCCTGATCAAGGCGATGACGATGGCCACAGTCATCGTCCTCGTCGGCTGCTACTACGGCTACACGGCCTCGGGCGGCCCGGTCGGCGTCGGCACCGCGACCGCGAAATCGATGGTCATGAATATCGTGCTTGTGCACATCATCGGAATGATGGGAACCCTGGTCTTCTGGGGGGCGAACCCGAGAGCGCCTATCGGCGGCTGAGAGCCGCCTGCGAGGAGGTCTGAAGTTGGCAGAGCGCAAGAAGAGCACTTCGAGCTCGCGTAGGAGCTCAGCGAGCCGCAGCTCGTCAGGGTCCAGCCGGTCGACCAAGAGCGCCGGCGCCAAGTCCCGCGGCAGCGCGGCCAAGTCGACCCGCGCCACCAAGGCGAAGTCCAGCGCCACCAAGGCGAAGTCCAGCGCTCGCAGCACCAAGGCCAAGTCCAAGAGCACCGCGGTCAAGGGCGACAGCACCCGGGCCGGCAGGGCTCGCTCCACGCGCGCCGCGGAGGCGCCGGCCAGGCCCGATCCGCTCGTCTCGCAGGGGATGGACGAGAGCGCCGAGGAGGACTTCGGCGCCCGTGACTACGTGATCCCCGGCGTCGACGCGGAAGATCCGCATCCGTACAAGTGGCACACCGGGCGCAAACGCGACCACGGCGGCAAGGACGCGATCGAGATCATCGACCTCGTCAAGCAGTTCGGCCGCACGCGCATCCTCAACGGCTGCAACCTGGGGCTGCCCGACGAAATGATCTCGATGGTGCTGGGACCTTCGGGCACCGGCAAGTCGGTGCTGATCAAGCACATCGTGGGCCTGCTCTATCCGGATGCGGGTGATGTGCTGGTGCACGGCGAGTCGATCCCGGCGATGTCCGACGACGAGTTGTTCGAGACCCGCAAGAAGTTCGGGCTGCTGTTCCAGGATGGCGCCCTGTTCGGGTCGATGAACGTCTTCGACAACACCTGCTTCCCGCTGCGGCAGCACACCGACAAGAGCGAGGAGGAGATCGAGGAGATCGTCACCAGGCGACTTCGCGAGGTCGGCCTGATGGAGGCCGCGTTCAAGATGCCCAACGAGCTCTCGGGGGGCATGCGCAAGCGCGCGGGCTTCGCCCGGGCCCTGGTGCTCGATCCCGCGATCGTCATGTTCGACGAGCCCGACTCGGGCCTCGACCCGGTGCGCACGGCGTTGCTCTGCGAGCTGATTCGAGAGGTCCACGAGGAGAACGGCGGCTGCTATCTGGTGATCAGCCACGACCTCGGCACCGCCCGGCGGATCGCCGACTTCATCGCCGTGCTGTGGAAAGGCAAGATCGTCGAGAGCGGTCCCTCCGACGAGCTCTTCGTGTCCGACAACGAGTTCGTCAACCAGTTCCTGAACGCCGACATCAAGGGCCCGCTCGCGATGGATTAGGGCCGCGCGGCCTCGCCTAAGCTGAGGCCATGGGCGCGGGGAGGTTCTTCGAGTCGGTGGCAGGGGCAGCGGTCAGGCGCCCCTGGCTGACGATCGGGGCGGTCGCGATGCTGGGGGCCGTTGGGACGGTCGGGGCGTTCAGCCTCGGCACCAGCGCGGGCACAGAGACGCTGGTGGATGCGGACTCGCGGGAGGCCGGCGCGACCGAGCGCTTCCGCGAGGAATTCGGCGACGACCCCACCGTCGTGCTGGTGCGCCAGGATCTGCGCGAGCTGCTGCTCACCGGGGATATCGAGCCCCTGTTCGAGCTCGAGACCTGCCTGGCCGGCGGCACCGCGCTGGGCGAAGAGGCGCCGCGCCGCGAGAACCGTCCGCTGCCGCCGGTCTGCGACGAGATCGCGGAGCTCGCTCCGAGCCTCGCCGTGATCGGCCCCGCCAGCTTCCTGTACCAGAGCGCCAGCCAGATCCAGCTCGCCCTGAGGGGACAGGTGGGCTCCGCAAACAGGGCGGCGAAGCGGGCGGCCCAGGCAGCGCAGCGGAGCGCTGCCGAGGCGGGCGCCTCGGAGTCCGAGCAGCGCGCCGCGGGCGAGGCGGCGGCACAGGAGGTGGTTCGGCGGTTCCAGGCAGAGCTGCTGCGGCTGGGCCTCCAGTTCGGCATCACCGGCCCGCCGCAGTTCGGCGACCCCGAATTCGCCAACCGTGTCGTCTTCGACCCCGAGCAGCCTGCGGGCACCCCCAAGGAGCGCTTCGCCTATCTGTTTCCCAACCGCGATTCGGCGCTGATCTCGGTGCGCATGCGCTCGGACCTCAGCGACGAGGAGCGCACCGAGGCGATCTCCCTGTTCAAGCGTGCCGCGGGCGATGAGCGCTTCGCGCTCAGCGAGGGCGACTACCTGGTAAGCGGGGTGCCGGCGGTCGTGAGCGGGCTCTCGGAGGCGCTGCGCTCCGAGTTGCTCGTGCTGCTCGCCGCGGCGATCGCGGTGATGGCCATCACCCTCGGCCTCGTCTTCGGTCCACCCTTGAGGCTTCTGCCCCTGGCGCTGGCCCTGACCGCCGCCGCGCTGACGCTCGGCCTGCTGGCGGGGCTGGGAGGCTCGCTGACGATGGCCACGATCGCGGTGCTGCCGGTGCTTATCGGGCTCGCCGTCGACTACTCGATCCAGTTCCACGCGCGCTTCAACGAGGCCCGCTCGCAGGGCCTCGCTCCGGCCCGGGCGGCGACGGACGCCGCCGCTCGCGGCGGTCCGGTGATCGGCGCCGCCTGCGTGGCGACGGCCGCCGGCTTCGCCGCGCTGGTGCTCTCGCCGATCCCGATGGTGCGCTCGTTCGGGCTGCTGCTCGTGGCCGGGGTGGCGCTCGCGTTCGCGATCGCGCTGACCGCGGGCTTCGCGGCTCTCGCCCTGGCCGCCTGGCGGGGGGAGCCGAGGCGGCGGCGCCGGCGCTCGCGATCCGCGGCGGGCGCCCGGTCGGTGCGCGTGCACGGGCGGGCGGCTGAACGGCTTCGAGGGCTGGGCAAGCGCAGCCTGGGTGTCGCGATCGCGCGGCCCGGCAGGGTGCTCGCCGCTGCGGCGGTGCTGGCCGTCTGCGGCTGGGTGGCCGGCACCAGGACCGAGGTCGTCTCAGACGTGCGTGAGCTCGCCCCTGCGAGCCTCCCCGCTCTGGCCGATGTCAACGAGCTGGAGCGGCGCACGGGGGTGGCGGGGGAGGTGAACGTGGTGGTGCGCTCCGACGACCTCACCGATCCCGCCGTGATCGCCTGGATGCGCGACTTCCAGGCGCGTGTGCTCGAGCGCGGTGGATACAGCGGAGCCAACCCCAGCTGCGAGAAGGCCGACCTCTGTCCCGCGGTCTCGCTGACCGATCTGTTCGGCACCGAGGGCGCTCTCAGCGGCGAGCGGGCACGGGCGCTGATCGAGTCGATCCCCCCGTACTTCTCACAGGCTGTCGTCAGCCGAGATCCGGAGACCGGCGAGCTCGGCGACACGGCCAACATCGCCTTCGGCATCGGCGTGCAGCCTTTCGACGAGCAGCAGCGCCTCTTCGAGGGCATTCGGGAGGAGATCGACCTGGCCGGGGCAGAGGGGCCGCCTCAGGGCACCGAGGTCGAGCTGGCCGGCCTGCCCGTGATCGCGGCTGCCGCCAACCGGGATCTGGAGCGGAGCAGCTATTGGCTGCCGCCGGCGGGGCTCGCCGCGGTGGCGCTGGCCCTGCTGGCCATCTACCGCTCGGCCCGCAGGGCCCTGGTGCCCCTGCTGCCGATCGCGCTCGCCACGGGCTGGTCGTCGCTGGTCGTGGCGGCGATGGGCGTGCCGCTCAACCCGCTGTCGGCCACGCTGGGCGCCCTGGTGATCGCGATCGCGACCGAGTTCAGCGTGATTCTCTCGGCGCGTTACGAGCGCGAGCGGCGGGCGGGCCTCTCGGTCGGCGAGGCGCTGCGCGTCACCTACGCGCGAACCGGCGCGGCGGTGCTCGCCTCGGGGGTGACGGCGATCGCCGGATTCGCCGCTCTGGCCGCGAGCGACATCCGCATGCTGCGTGACTTCGGGCTGGTGACCGTCGCGGATCTCGCCGTCGCGCTGCTTGGGGTCCTGCTCGTGCTCCCGGCCGCACTGGTCTGGGCCGAGGAGGGATTCCCGATGCCCTGGAGGCGCTCGCCCGGGACGCCCCGCCCCGCTCGCCACGCGCCCAGCCGCGGTCCCGTCGGTCCCGGAGCCGTATGAGCGCCGCCGGCGGCTCTTCCGGCCCAGAGCGCCCCGGCCCCGGTGATGAGGGCGGCGGACGACGGGGGCGGCGCGGCCCAGCGGCGATCTACTCGCTCCTGGTCGGGCTGGTGTTCGTGGCGATCGTCGCGGTTGCGGGCGTCAACACGCTGCGCACCGAGGACAGCGGCGTGCTGGGGGCCACCGAGGACACAGGACTGCCGCTGGCCCAGTTTGCGCTGCCGGACGTCCGCGGCCAACTGGAGGGCGACGCCAACATCGCCCAGGACGACTGCGAGGTGGCCGCGATCCCCTGCCCGGAAGGCGAGCGGCGCGACCCCGCGTGCGAAATCGAGGTGAAGGGCGCGATCCGCGTCTGCGATCTCTTCGCCCGCCCCCTCGTGGTCTCGTTCTGGTTCACTCGCGGCTCTGAGTGCGAGTCTCAGCAGGACCGCTTCGAGGCGGTCTACCGCCGCTTCGGCGACCGGGCGAACTTCCTCGCTGTGAACGTGCGTGACGACGCCGACGAGGTCCGCAAGCTGATCGCCCGGCGCGGCTGGTCCCATCCGATCGGCCTCGACCGTGACGGGGCTCTCTCCAACCTCTATCGCGTCGGTGGCTGTCCGACCTTCGTCTACGCGTACCCGGGCGGGATCCTGGAATCGACCTCGGTGGGCGAGCTCGACGCCGACCAGCTCGCCGCCAGGGTCGAGAGCCTGATCGAGCGCTCCCGCCGGCGCTCCCGCACCGTGCGCTGATGGCCGATCTCCCCCCCGAATGGGAGAGCGCTCCGGAGCCTGGATGGGTCGAGCCGCGCCTCGCCGAGGAGTTCCCCGATCTGGGCATCGCCACCACGGCGGTGGCCGCCGGCCCCGGACGCAGCAATGAGGCGCTGAGGGAGAGACTGCGTGAGCTCAGTGATCGCTTCGGCGGCGCCCAGGCCGTCACCCTGCGCCAGCGCCCGATCCCCTGGGCCTACCGGGTCTTCTTTCGGCAGATCGGGCTCGACCCCGACACCACTTGGACGCCGATCGAGCAGCTCGCTCTCGACCGCATGCGCGACGGGCGCCTCAGAAGCCGCAACCGGCTCGACGACGCGCTGACGATCTCGATCGCCGAGGTCGGCGTGGCGATCCAGGCCTTCGACTCCGAGCGCCTCAGCGGTCGCCTGGGGCTGCGGCTCTCTGTCGAGGACGAGAAGCTCGAGGGCCGCGTCTCGCCGCTGTCCACGGGGACGATCGTGATCGCCGACGAGCAGCGGCCGATCGCGGTGCTGTTCGGCAAGGTCGCCGAGGGCAGGGGGGTGTCGCGGAAGACCCAGAGGACGACCCTCGCTGCGGTTCGGGTCAAGGGCGTGCCCGACATCGCTCTGGAGGAATCGCTTTGGGTGGCGGCGAGCGCCGTGTTCGCCTGAGCCGCCGCGGCGGCGCGCTTTTCCTCGCGGGCCGGCGGGAGTAAACTCCCGCTGACCCGTCGGAGGAGCTTGGGATGGCCGAGCAGAGGCTTCACAGGATCGAGCCGCAGGAGGCGCTGCCGGCGCCGCGCGAGGACGCCTCGTGGGTTCCGCCCGCTCCGCCCGAGGGCCTCGACACCGCCCTGTACGAGCACGATGAGCGCTCGGCCCGCGTCGACATCAGGCGTCAGATCGCCGCGATGGAGGCCGAGCTGGGAGGGCTCTTCGGCTCCGCCTTTCCGCGCACCGGGATCGAGTTCGGGGTTCCGGCGCCCGGAGGCGGCCCCCGGATCCTCTCGGTCGACGAGCTCGAGCGGGTACGCGATGCGCTCGCCGCGAGGCTGGCCGAGGTCAGGGGGCGCCTTGATGAGTCCGGCCGAGCCGAGGAGCAGAGCAGGCAGCTGATAGAGCGGATGCTCGCCGAGCCGGACGAGCACAAGTGGGTGCGGGTCTCGAACCAGGACATCGGCGAGCCGGGCTGCCGGCACTGGCACTCGCGGCCGCGCTGGGGCATCCTCGGCATGATCTTCAACTGGTGGCGCATCAGAATCTCCTCCGGTTGTCCTTTAGCCATGGGGCCCGCCTGCGGCGGGTCCCGCACCAAGGCGCGACCTAGTGGCGAAGAAGCGAAAGCGAAAGCGCCGGCGCCGCCACGCCGGCGTGGACTCGCACGCTTCGGCCCCCGCTTCGGGGGCGAGCGAAGCTTCAGGCGCATCGGGAGGGCGCGCCGCTGCCCGCGGCGCGTCTGGCGAGGGCCCGCCGCCTCCGCCCTGGGGCTCCTTCCCCCTCTCGGAGATCGTCGTACTGGTCGCGATCGCGATGCTGATCGCAGGTTTCGCCGTGGCGCCGCCGCGCGGGGCCGTCCTGATCGGGATCGGGCTGGTGCTGGGATCGCTGGCGGGGCTCGAGGTTTCGGTGCGCGAGCACTTCACGGGCTACCGTTCGCACACCTTGCTTCTGGCCGGCGCAGCCGGGATAGCGATCCTGGCGGGGCTGGTCATCCTCACGGACCTGCATCCGGGCGTCAGCACGGCCGCTGCCGTGCTCGCCTTCGTGCTCTGCGCCTACCTGTTGGCGAACACCTTCCGCCGGCGCTCAGGCGGCGCGCTCTTTCGCTTCAAGGGCCGATAGCCGCCGCGGAGCGCCCCCGGGCGCGCGCTATCCCGGTAGGGCCGACTTCGCCTCGAGTTGGGCGGCGAGGATGCGGCGCTGGCGCTCGGTGAGGCTGCCGAGGCGCTTGGTCTCGGTCAACCCGGCGGCGACGATCAGCTTTCGCGAGCGGGCTCGACCCCAGCGCCGCTGGGAGCAGAGCAGCTCGCTGACGCTCATGCTCTCGGCCTCCCAAGGGCACTCCAGGACGACGCCGACGGCGCTGCGCTCGCCGGCTGCCACCTGGCGCTTCAGCGCTGCGCGCGCGAGCCGCACCTGGTTGGCGCGCGCGAGAGCCTGCATGTGTTGGGCGGGGCCGGTCGCCCGAGGCGCGGCCAGTCCCCTTCCTTGCTCGGGGATCTCCTTCAGCGCAGGGGCGAACGTGGTGGCGGCGGACATCGGATTCCTCCCGTGGGGTGGCGGTTTGGCGGGTTGACTTGTCGCCGGCGTGGCTCCCAGCGGCTCCAGTGGCCGGGGGAAGTGGACGTTCTCTCCGTCTCGCTCCCTGCCCCGGGTGCTGTGCGCGCGGCTCGAAGAACCTACAACTCGGGGATCGCCAGGGTCAAGACCGAAAATTCTGCAAGGTTCGCTAAGAGCAGCCTTTTCGTCCCGGGGTCCGACGCCGGTCGGATTCAGGCGCTGGGCAGATCGAAGCGGGACGTGACCTCGCCGAAGATCTCGAGGGCCCGATCGAGCTGCTCGCGCTCGTGCGTCGCCATCAGACTGGTTCGCAGCAGCGCCCCGCCGGGGGGGACCGCTGGATGGATCGCGACATTCGTGTAGACGCCGGCCTCGAACAGCGCCTTCCAGAGCAGCACCGCCTGCCAGTCCTCACCGACCATCACGGGGACGACGGGCGTGGTCGCCTCGGTCCCGTCCGGGAGGGTGCCGGGCTCGATCACCTTCAACCCGAGCTCGCGCAGGCCTCGGCGCAGATAGGCGGCGTTGTCCAGCAACCGCCCGAACAGCGCCGGGCCCTCGCTGCGGATGATCCGCAGGGCGGCCAGGGCGGCGCCGACGGCGGCGGGCACGGCGGAGGCGCTGAAGATGAAGGCCCGTGAGGAGATCCGCAGGTACTCGATCACCTCTTCGGAGCCGGCGATGAACCCTCCGCACGAGGCGAGGCTCTTGGAGAAGGTACCCATGCGCAGATCGACCTCGTCCTCCAGGCCGAAAAGCTCGCAGGCCCCCGCTCCGCGCGCTCCCAGCACCCCGACGCCGTGGGCCTCGTCGACCATCAGGCGGGCCCCGAAGCGCTTGGTCAGCTCGACGATCGGGGGCAGGTCGCAGACGTCGCCCTCCATCGAGAAGACGCCGTCCACGACCACCAGCGCGCCGCTCCGGTCGCCGGCTGCCCGCTCCAGCATCGACTCGAGCTTGTCCATGCGGTTGTGGCGGAACGGCCGCAACCGCGCTCCCGAGAGCTTGCAGCCGTCGAGGATCGACGCATGGTCGGCCGCGTCGCAGATCACCGTGTCGCCCGGCTCGAGGATGGCGCTGATCGCGCCCAGGTTCGACTGGTAGCCCGTGGTGAACACGATCGCGTCCTCGGTCTCCATCCACTCGGCCAGCTCCCGCTCGAGGTCCAGGTGAAGCGGGGTGGTGCCGTTGAGCAGCCGCGAGCCGGTGACGCCAGTGCCGTAGGCCTCCAGAGCCTCGCGCGCACCCTGCTTGACGCGCTCGTCGGTGGTCAGGCCGAGGTAGTTGTTGGAGCCGAGCATGATCGTCTCGCGTCCCTCCATCTCCACGACGGGCCCGGCCTGGGTCTCGAGGACGCGGAAATAGGGGAGCATGTCGCCCGCCCGCGCGGCCTCGAGCTGCTCGGCGCGCTCGTGATCGCGGACCTTGGAGAACACGTCAACCGGCGTCTGCGTTGACTCCGCCATTCCCATAAGTGTTCCAGGGAATACGAAGCCCTGCCGCGCGCCGGATCGCGCTGCCGCCCGGTAGCGTGCCTGCCGTGTCCGGCGACGTCGAGGTGCGGCCCGTCCAAGGCCGTCGCGAGCTCACCAGCTTCATCAAGCTGCCCTTCCGCCTCCACGAGGGCACGGTCTGGGTGCCTCCCCTCGTCACCGAGCGCCGCCAATTCCTGAAGCGCTCCAAGAACCCCTTCTTCAAGCACGCGCAGGCCGAGTACTTCCTCGCCTGGCGCAACGGGCGCCCCGTCGGCCGCATCACGGCGCAGGTCGACGAGCGCTGGGACAGCTTCCAGGGTGGCAGCGACGGCATGTTCGGGTTCTTCGAGTCCGAGGATGACCCCGAGATCGCGGCCGCCCTGCTCGATGCGGCCTCGGGCTGGGTGCGGGAGCGCGGCCGCGAGCGCCTGCTGGGCCCGATGGACTTCACCACCAACGACGAGTGCGGGTTGCTGGTCGAGGGCTTCGAGCGGGCGCCGCTGATCCTGCAGCCATGGCACCCTCCCTACTACGCCGAGTTGATCGAGGGGCAGGGGCTGATCAAGTCGATGGACCTGTTGATGTGGTGGCTGGAGCTCGGTGGCCAGATGTACTCCGACGAGGGCTTCCATCCGATGATCCACGAGGTCGCGCGCAAGGTCACCAAGGAGCACGGGGTGACGATTCGTGACTTTCGCAAGAAGGACATCCAGGCCGAGATCACGCGCTTCATCGAGGTCTACAACTCGGCCTGGGAGAAGAACTGGGGGTTCGTGCCGATCACCGAGGAGGAGGTGCGCGCGCAGGCTTCGAACCTGAAGCCGGTGCTGGACGAGCGCTGGGGGTTCATCGCCGAGCGCGACGGGGAGGTGCTGGGAGCGGCGCTCACGCTGCCCGACGTGAACCAGGTGCTGAAGAGGATGAATGGCAGCCTGCTGCCCTTCGGCTGGCTCACCTTCCTGCGAGCCACCTACAGCCGCATGGGCGTCAACACCCCGCGCGCCGGGATCGACCGGGTCAGGGTGTTCGCGCTGGGCGTCAAGCCCGAGTACCAGCACCTCGGCATCGCGGCCGCCTTCTACGTTCGCTGCCTGGACGTGGCCAGGGAGCTGAACCAGACGCGCGGCGAGACGGGTTGGATCCTCGAGGTCAACGAGCCGATGAACCGCGCCATGGAGGGCATGGGCGGCAAGGTCGTGAAGCGCTACCGGCTCTACGAGAGGGCGACGTAGCGGTGGGGTCGTGACCCGTCACTAGGATTCACACGCGATGCCCGAGCAGCAGATAGCGGCGAGTTCCGAGCTGATCGAGGCGGGTCCCGTTCGTCCTCTGCCGGCGCGGCGCCCGCCGGGCGCGATCGAGCTCTGGGGCCGCGAGGTCGGTCCGCTGGCGATCGCAGCCGGTGCCGGCGCCGTCGCCGGGGTGGCCGCGGTCGCCGTGGCCGGATCCGCCCGCCACGGTCGCCGGGTTCCGCGGCGCCGTCTGTTCAGGCGTCGCGAGAAGATCGTCGCGCGCCGCTCATTCCTGGTCGATGTCCACATCCTCGGGCGCTGACCGAAGGTGACGCCCCCGGATCACCGCCATGCCGCGTGCCCGGTGGCCCGAACAGGAACGCTGCCCGGAGGGCCGCCGCTCGGGCCCCCCTCGTCATTGCCTGACGGCGCCCGGGTCTTCTCCTCGCCCGGCCGGCGCATCCGGGCACGGCGCTAGCACGCCGGACGTGGCAGGCGTGCTCGAGGTCGAGGTGCGGCCGCCTTCCTCCGTGCGGCTGCCGCGCAGAGGTGGGGGCGACGGGGTCACGCGGATCCGCGAGGGAGTGCTCGAGCGCCTCCTGCATGTCGAGTCGCGCCCCGTGCGGGTGCGCGTGTGGCAGTCGCGAACGGGGGTGCGGCTGCGCGCCGAGGGAGTCGACCCGCGGCTTGCGATCCACTTCGACCGCGCCGGGTGCGAAGCTGCGGGCCGCGCGCAGCTCGAGGTCGCGATCGAGCGCATGCGCTTCGCGCTGGCTCTCGATGACGACATGAGCGGGTTCTTCGAGGCCTTCAAGCGCGATCCCCTGCTCGGCCGGGTGATCCACCGCAGGCCGTGGATCCGCCCCAGGCGCAGGCCCTGGCCCTGGGAGGCGCTTGCCTGGGCGATCACCGAGCAGCTGATCGACTCTCCGCGCGCCGCAGCGATCCAGCGCCGCATCGTGCGCCGCTGGGGCCCCCGGGTCGCCCCGTCGGCTCGCGCGCACAGCCCGCTGCTGGACGTGCCCGGGCCCGCGCTGGTGGCCGGGAGGGCGCCGGCGGAGCTGGTCTCGATGGACCTCACCGAGGCTCGCGCCCTGGCCATGGTCCGCTGCGCTCGCGAGGTCGCGAGCGGGCGCGCCGATCTGACCGACCCGGCCTGCGACCGTCGCCTGCTCTCGATCCGCGAGGTCGGTCCGTGGACGCTGCAGTGCCTGGGCCTGCGTGGCCGCGGGGACCCCGACTCGCTGCCCGCCGGCGATCTCGCCTACATCAAGCTCGTCGGGCACCTGGCCGGTCTCGGGCGTCGCGCCACCGTGCCCGAGGTGGAGGAGTTCTTCGCGCCCTACGCACCGTATCGCGGCCTGGCGGGCACCTTCGCACTGGCCGGGCACCACCGGGCGGTGGCCGAGGGACCGCCCCTGCGCCTGGCAGACGCCGCCTGAGCCGCGGCCGGAGCGGCTCAGCCCGTCTCGAGCGGCAGCAGTTCGTTGGTCAGCATCTCGTCCGCGTCGGGCACCGATGAGATCAGCGCGTTGTCGGCCATCCAGCTCGCGAACAGCTCCCACTGCTCGGGGCTCATCTTGCCGAAGGGCTCGCCTGGGGTCTTCGCCAGCAGTGGCAGCGTGGCGTCGATCTCGGCGCGCGTCTGCCCGCGGTCCAGGCCCTCGCCGGCCCTCAGAACCGCCCGCGTGGCGGCTGCCGGGTCGGCCACCGCGTCCGCGGTGCCCTTGGCGAGCGCCGAGATGAACAGCCGCAGCTTCTCTGCGTTCTGTTCCAGCTCCGAGCCCCGGGCCACCAGTACCAGCTCGTCGTAGCGCGGCACGCCCAGCTTGCTGACCGGCGTCACGACCGGGCTCTTTCCTCGTTGCTCCAGGTCAACGCCCTCGACGTTGCGGAAGCCGCCGAGGATCGCGTCGGCCTGGCCGCCCAGCAGAGCCGGCAGCAGGCCGAAGCCGACGTTGACCTGGCTCACATCCGAGAGCGCCAGCCCTGCGCCCGCGAGGATCGTCGCCAGGTAGTCGGCCTGATAGGGGATGCCGGCGGTGGCGATCGTGCGCCCCTTGAGATCCGTGGGCGCCCCGATCCCGGATTCAGGGAGGTAGATCAGCGACGTCAATGGCTCATCGACCAGCGCCGCCACCGCGATCACGTCGAGGCCCTGCTCCTGGGCGAGCAGCAGCTCTGGCGCGTATGAGATCGCGAGATCGGCACGGCCAGCGGCGACCTGCTTGATCGGCGCCGAGGGATCCGAGGGGACCCTGGGGGTCACCTCGAGTCCGGCGCGCTCGAAGTAGCCGCGCTCGAGCCCGGTGTAGAGCCCGGCGTGGTCGGGGTTGACGTAGAAGTCCAGGGTCAGATCGAAGGGCTCGACCTGAACCGCCGAAAGGTCCTCCTGCTTCTCGCTGCAGGCGCCCAGCGCCACGATCAGGGCCAGGGCGGCGATCGAGGCGGTCAGGCGTGGGAGGGTGATGTTCATCGTGAGGGCTCATCCTTCCAGTTGACGACGCGGCGTTCCAGCAGCGAGAGCAGGGCGAACAGGGAGAGCGCCATCGCCGAGAGCACCGTGATCGCGGCAAAGGTGAGCGCGGTCGAGAGCTCGCCGCTCGAGACCAGGATCAGATGGCCGAGCCCCGAGTCCGACCCGGCCCACTCGGCGAACACGGCTCCGATCACGGCGACCGCGATGGCGATCTTGGCCCCGCTGAACGCGAAGGGGAGGGCCCACGGGAACTCGGCCCGGCGCAGCGTCTGCATGCGGCTCGCGCCGAGGGTGCGCATCATCTTGAGCAGCTCGGGATCCACTGATCGCAGCCCGTCGAAGGTGTTGACGGTGATCGGGAAGAAGCAGATCAGGGCCACCAGCAGCAGCTTCGGCCCGATCCCGAAACCGAACCAGACGACGAGGATCGGGGCGATCGCGACGGGTGGCACCGTCTGCGAGGCGACGAGGATCGGATAGAAGGCGCGGCGCATGGTCGGCGAGAGGTGCAGCACCACGGCGAAGGTGATCCCGAGGGCGAGGGCGAGGGCGAAGCCGAGCACCACCTCCTGCAGGGTCACCCACGCGTCTTCGGCCAGCAGCGCCCGGTCCAGCCAAAGGGCCTCGGCGATCTCGGTGGGGGAGGGGATGAGAAAGTCCTCGATCGAGAACAGATCGGCCAGCACGTGCCACTGGGCGGCCAGCTCCCAGATGACCAGCCCGCCGACGATCACCGCCGCCGGGGCCCGCCATGCGCGCAGGCGGGGCCTCACGAGCCCGGCTCCGCTCCCGCGGCGAGGGCGCGCAGAGCGCGCTCGCGGAGCCCTCCGAAGCCGGCTGAGGCCACCACGGCGGCGCGGTCGGGCGCGCGGGGGCCGGGCACACCGATCTCGACCGCGACGCTCCCCGGGCGCCTGGTCATCACGGCGACGCGGTCGCAGAGGTAGAGCGCTTCCTCGACGTCGTGGGTGACCAGCAGCACCGTATGCGCGTCGGCCTCCAGGATCCCGGCCAGCCAGACCTGCATCTCGGCGCGGGTGATCGCGTCGAGCGAGGCGAAGGGCTCGTCGAGCAGCAGCACGGGCTTGCCCGCGATCAGCGTGCGAAGAAAGGCGACACGCTGGCGCATTCCACCCGAGAGCTCCGCCGGCCGAACCAGCTCGAAGCCACCCAGCCCGAACCGCTCGAACAGCGGTCGGGCCTGATCGCGGGCCTGCTCGCGCGAGTGCCCGGCCAGGCTCGGCGCGAGCGAGGCGTTGTCGATCGCGCTGGCCCAGGGCAGGAGCAGGTCGCGCTGGGCCATCAGCGCGCACTGGACGAGCCGCTCCTCGGGCGAGCGCGCCACCCCCACCGCGGCGGTTCCGGAGCTCGGTTGCTGTAGCCCGGACACCAGCTCCAGCAGCGTCGACTTGCCGCACCCCGAGGGCCCCACGATTCCAACTACCCCGCCGGCCGGCACGGAGAGATCCACTTCCTCCAGCACCTGCAGATCGCCGTAGCGGTGGCCGAGCCCCCGGACCTTGATCGCGGCGCCCTCTGGGTCTGGGATCGTCCTCATGCTCCCTTCGCGCGCATTACCGCACAGGTTCGAAGGGTCGGCGCCGGGTCCTCGGAGGGCGCTATCTCAGCCCGCTTCCCCGCGAGCACCCCCGTTTTCGGCGTCCGATCTTAGCCCCGGTCAGGCCGCCGGGGTCTTGCCCGAGGCGATCACGTTGACGAAGGCCTCGAGGTGCTTGGTCTGCCAGCACTCGAAGGCGCCGTCGCAGTAGGGCTCGTAGGCGGCCATAACCGAGTCGCCGTAGTTCCAGTAGAGCTTGGGCTCGGGGTTGAGCCAGAATGTGCGGCCCGAGCGCTCGGCGATGGTGCCGAAGGTGTCGGCGTGAGGCTCGCGGCCGTTGGTGCGAGCGTCCCCCAGCACGATCACCGTCGAGCGGGGGCCAAGCTCCTCGGCTATCTCCTCGCGGAACTCGAGCCAGACGCGGCCGTAGTCGGTGTAGCCCGAGACATCGGCGACGCCCCCCTCTGACGAGACCCGCTCGGAGATGCGGCGGAAGTCGCGCTCGTGCTCGAACACGTCGGTGACCTCCGAGATCCGCTCGATGAAGACGAAGCTGCGCAGCTTGCGGAACGAGTCATGCAGCGCGTGCAGGACCGAGAGGAAGAAGACGCTGGCGCTGCTGACCGAGGTCGAGACGTCGCAGAGCACGTAGATCTCGGGGCGGCGCGGACGCTTGGGCCGGTGGCGAAGCCTCAGCGGCACGCCGCCGGTCTCCAGGGAGGCGCGCATGGTGCGGCGCACATCGACCACCTGACTGCGCCGCCGCCCGCGCTGCTCGTGGCCGAGTGTCGCGATCCGGCGCTTCAGCTGGCTGACGGCGCGGTGCACCCCGGCGAGGTCCTGGGTCGGGCTTGTGGGCAGCGCCCTGTCGAGCTCGGCGAGCGGTCGGGCCGGCGGCAGCTTGCCGGTGCGCTCGATCGTCGCGCGCTCGAGCTCTCGGCGCAGGTGGCGCTCGAACTCGCGCACTCGCTTGGGGTCCAGCGGGACCTCCTCGGGCTCGCCCTCGCCTCCCGCGCCGCGAGGCTGCAGGCCGAGGCCGCGGCGAATGCGCTGCACATCGACGCCGATCACGCCCGAGCGCTCGCCGCGGCGCCCGAAGGCGCTGATCGCGAGCCTGGCGAGATCCCGCATCTCGCCGTCGCTGCCGGCGATGATCGCTTGGCGGATCGCCTCGCGCAGCTCCTCGAGGTCGAGCCGGTCGGAGCCCTCGTAGCGCTGCTCCTGAATCTCGGCCTCGAGCGCGCCGGCCTCAGCGGCGCGGAAGAAATGACGGTCGAAGAGCAGCTCGAAGACGCGCCGGTCCTCCTGCGACTTGGCGATCGTCGAGGCGAGTGCCTCGCGGAAGTCGCGCTCGTCCGCCCACGAGACTTCGTCCAGGGCCTCGAACGCGTCGAGGATCTCCGATGTTCCGACCGCGACTCCCTCGGCGCGGAGGTCCTCGAAGAAGGCGAGCAGGCTCTCCGCGGTCGCCATGTCCTCAGCCGCCTGCGCGGACCGTCATCGTCAGTCGGCGACGCTGGGCTCGCCGGCACTCGGCTCGGGCGCGTCTCCGAGCTTCACGGCGACTCGCTCAGCGACCAGGTCGATGTCGGAGCGGTGCTTGACGATGATGCTGATCGAGTTCTCGAAGGTCTCGCGGTCGATGTCCTCGGCACCGATCAACAGCAGCGTCCGCGCCCAATCGATCGACTCGGCGATCGAGGGGGGCTTCTTCAGGTCGAGGGCCCGCACCATCTGGATCACCTCGACCAGGCGCCGCGCCACTCCCTCGTCGAGATCCGGCGTGTGCAGCCGCACGATCTCGAGCTCACGCTCGGCCGAGGGATAGTCGAGCCAGAGGTAGAGGCAGCGCCGCTTCAGCGCCTCGGTGAGCTCGCGCGAGTTGTTGGAGGTGAGCAGCACCAGCGGTCGCGTTGTGGCCTCGATCCGTCCGAGCTCGGGGATCGAGATCTGGAACTCCGAGAGCACCTCGAGCAGCATCGCCTCGAACTCCTGGTCGGTCTTGTCGATCTCGTCGATCAGCAGGACCACCGGCCGCTCGGAGCTGATCGCCTCCAGCAGCGGGCGAGTCAGCATGAACTCCTCGCTGAAGATGTCTCCGCGCGCCTCCTCCCAGGACCCCTCGGACTCGGCCTGGATGCGAAGCAGCTGCTTGCGATAGTTCCACTCGTAAAGCGCCTTGGCCTCGTCGAGCCCCTCGTAGCACTGCAGCCGGATCAACTCGCGCCCGGTGTCCCTGGCCAAAGCCTTGGCCAACTCGGTCTTGCCCACCCCGGCCGGGCCCTCCACCAGGATCGGCTTGCCCAGCCGCTGCGCCAGGAAGGAGACCAGCGCCGCCGACTCGTCGGCCAGATAGCCGGCATCAGCCAGGCCCCGCCGGACCTCGGCTACCGACTGCGGCTCGCGTGGCTCGCTCACACCGAAGATCATAGGTGCGAGGGATGATCCGGCAGCGTGCGCGAGAATGGAGCCCATGCCGCCGCCAGCCGAGCTGCTGCCGCAGACGATCAGCCCCTACCTGACCCTGATGGTGGTCGGCTTCGCCGTGGGGATCGCCGGTCACATCTACAAGAGCAGGCTCGTGGTGGGGCTGGGGATACTGATGATCTTCGCGGCCACGCTGCTGCTGCCGCTGGCCTTGGTGGCGACCGAGGATGAGCCACCCTCCGACCCGCGGATCCTCGCTCCCGGAACGCGCTGAGCGCCGCGGATGCGGGCGCGGGCTCCGTAGGCCGGGGTCCTCAGATTGTCCCGCGGCGCGGAGCCTGAAAGGATCGGGGCGTGGGCAGGCTCGACGAAGTGGACCTGAGCAGGAAGCTCTCGCGCAAGCGGGAGACCGAGGGGTTGGTCAAGGCCTGGCGCCGCCTCACCCAGCTGCGGCTGACTCTGGGCGGCCAGATCGGCGAGAAGCGCATCGGCCCGCCGGTCTGCGTGATCTTCGAGGGCTGGGACGCCTCGGGCAAGGGTGGTGCGATCAAGCGGCTGGTCGCCCAGATGGATCCTCGCCACGTGCGGGTGGTGCAGTTCGCCGCCCCCACATCCGATGAGAAGCGCCACCACTTCCTCTGGCGCTTCTGGCCCGTGCTGCCCGGATGGGGCGGTATGGCGGTGCTCGATCGCTCCTGGTACGGCCGGGTCCTGGTCGAGCGCGTCGAGGGCTTCGCAGAGCGCGACGCCTGGATGCGCGCCTATGAGGAGATCAACGCGTTCGAGCGCGGGCTCGCCGATGAGGGGATGATCCTGATCAAGATCTGGATGCACATCTCGGACGCGGAGCAGCTGAAGCGTTTCAAGCGCCGCGAGAAGAACCCGCTCAAGGCGTGGAAGCTGACCGAGGAGGACTGGCGAAACCGCGAGAGGCGCGCAGAGTACGAGCGGGCCGTGGAGGACATGCTGGCCCAGACCGATCATGAGCCCAACGCGCGCTGGCACCTGATCGAGGGGGACTCGAAGCGCTGGGCCCGAGTAAGGGTGATCGAGACCGTGATAGCCGAGATCGAGGAGGGGATGCGTCGGCAGGGGCTCGAGCCTCCACCCGAGCCCGAGGATGGGGACTAGCGCCTGACTCGCGGCGTCGCGACGGCGCGGGTCCGGATGCCGGCGGCGACGATCGCCAGGGCGCCGGCGAAGGCGACGAAGATCCCGTAGCGCAGCTCGTACGTGCGGTCGACCGAGACCGCCTGCAGATCGAGACTCAGCTCCGGTCGATCGGCCATGCGGTAGGCGAGGATGAGGCCGATCCAGCTTCCGGCGGTCACGTACAGTGCCCACTCGCGCAGCGGCCGGGGCGGGACGTAGCCGCCGCCGATCAGGAGCGACAGGTAAACGGTGGCCGCGCAGGTCAAGACGATCGCGCCCTCGGCGAAGCCGAAGCTGCCGAAGCCCGTCTTCACCAGGCCCCCGGCCAGCGGCAGGCCGTACCAGGGCAGCAGCAGGCTGATCACGATCGTCACCGCCCCGCCGACCGCGATGCGCTCGTTCCCGCGCAGTCCGCGCAGCTCGCGCAGAAGCTCGCGCGAGAGCCGTCCGGGGAGCTCAGTCCAGCGGGCGGCGGCCACGGTAGTCCGAGGTGAGCTCGTGCCAATGGCCGACCTCGTCCTCGCCCAGCTCCCAGCACAGATAGACCTCGCGACCGTCGATCAGCGCCGGAAAGTCCAGCAGCCCGCGATCGATGTCGCGCAGCACGATGCCGGCGGCCTCCAGCGACCCGAGCAGCCCCCTGACCTGAAGGAAGGCTTCGCCCACCTGGCGCCCGGCCTCGCCGCCCCCGTTGGAGGGCGCCGCCTCGGCCAGCAGCTCGTGCGCGTCGGCGTCGGTCAGCTCCTCCTTCGCGTCGCGCAGCTGCCGCAGCAGGGGCTTGAGGCGGGGCAGCATCGCGTTGGCCTCGTCGGGCGAGAAATGACGTTCGTGCACGCGCCCTCCGGGCTCGTCGCTCACGCTGAGCGGGCCGGCGCGGCTGCCCGCAGTCGGTCGGAGAGCAGCTTCGCGTCGGCTTCGCCGATCGTCCTCAGCTGTCCCTGGAACGCGAGGTGCCAGTGCTCGGCGGGCCACTTGGAGGTGTGCTCGAGCTCCCCGACGAGCTCCTCGGCTGGGACGAAGTCCCGCTCGTCGAGCACCAGCACCGGCTCGGCCCCGACTCGCCAGGGATAGGGCTCCGGCGCGCGCTTCTTCCCCTGCGGCCAAATCGGCTCTCGGTCCTCGAACATCTCGGAGTTGACGCGGGCGATCCCACCGAAGGCCTTGACGCCGGTCACGTAGAAGACGATCTCGTCCCCCGGCTCGAACTCCTCGGCCTGGTTGCGCCGGCGCTCCTTGAAGCCGATCACGTCGAAGCCGCGCTCCACGTTGATACGGAAGTTCTCGAGTGAGCCCGTCAGGACCCAGGTCTTGGCCTTGGCCGGCGTCATCGCGGCGATTCTATTCCGCGACCGCGCGGCGCAGGCCGTCGAGGCTCTCGTCGACCACCCGCCGCAGATGACCCTGCGTCATCGTCACGCTCGCAAGCCGGCCCCTCACGCCGCTCCCGCTCGAGTCGACCCCGATCTCGACCTCGGCAAAGGTCTGCCCGCGCGCCTCGGTCAGGCGCCAGCGGGAGTAGTAGCCGCTCGACGTGCAGCGCAGCTTGATCTCGTGCAGGTCGTCGAGCTCCTCGACCTCGAAGGTGGTCGTGACCGGGAGCCTCAGCGGGCCGGGGCTGGTCTGCTTGAACCTGGAGCCCTTCTCGATCTTCGTCGGATAGCCGGTGGTCTGGATCGAGTCGCCGGCCCATTCCGGAAAGCGCGCGGGATCGACGAGCAGCTCCCAGATCGTCCCGATCGGAGCCTCGATCAACGCCTGCTGTCGCCAGCGCGCCATCGGCTCAGGCCGAGATCAGCTGGCGCGCCCGGTTGGCCAGGCCCGGCACGTCGAGCTCGTCGTAGGCGCGAGCGGCCTCGTCGAGCAGCGCCGCCGAGTGCTCGGGGTCGGCCTCGGCGATCATCCTGGCGCGCACGAGCGTGCACCCCGCTGCGTCGAGCGGCCGGCCGAGCTCGTTCCAGCGCCGGCGCGCCTCCTCCATCCGCGCGTCGGCCTCGGGCCGGGTCTCGGCACAGGCGGCGGCCGCCTCCGACTTGGCCGCCTGGCCCACCGGGTAGTGGAGCCGGTCGGCGAGGCGCTCGGCCTCCTCGGCTGCGGCGCTCGCCTGCTCGGCGCGGCCGGCGAGAGCCAACACGACCGCGCGCCCAGAGATCGCCTGGACCGACTGCGCGATCAGACCTGCCCGCTCGCAGATGTCGAGCGCCTTCGCCAGCTCCGTCTCGGCGGCCGCGAGGTCGCCGCCCTCGCGCAGGGTCAGCGACAGACGGCGCAGGGCCTCGAAGGCGACCTCGGGGCGACCCGCCTGCTCGCCCAGCTCGTGAGCGCTGCGAAAGGCCTTGGCCGCCTCGTCCCACTCGCCGCGGCGCCAGGCGAGCACACCCCGCAGCAGCGAGGGGAAGCAGAGCTTGCCCTGCAGGCCCTCGCGCTCGGCGAGGCTGGCGCTGGCCTCGGTGGCGCGCTCGACCTCAGCCCAGTCCGCGGACTCGATCGCGAGCTGGCCGATCGCGGCGTGCAGCTCCACCTGGGAGGGCAGATCACCCACTTCCTCTGCAAGCTCCAGGGCCTCTCGGTAGGCCTTCTCGGCTCCCGGGTAGTCGGCCTCGGAGACCTCGAGGTGGTATCCGAGCGTGAGCAGCGCGCGCACCGCCTCGCCGCGGTCGGATTCGCGCGCCAGGGCGACCGAGCGCTCGAGGTTCTCGCGGGCCTTCTCGGAGTCGCCGATGCGACCGAAGACCCGGCCGAAGATCCCGTGGGCCCGGCTGGCGGCGCGAGGCTCGTCGAGCTGCTCGGCCAGGCGGAGCGCCTTCTCGGATGCGTAGATCGCGAGCATGTTGTCGCCGGTGTGCATGTAAAGCGAGGCCGCCTCCTCATAGAGGCGCACGAGCTCGATACACGGCGGCCCGTCCTTGAGCAGGTCGATGCCCCGCTGGTAGTTCTCGATCGAGGAGCGGCGCTCGCCCTTGTGCCACAGCGCCGCCCCGATCTTGCGGTGCAGATCCGCGATCCGCGCCAGGTTCTCCTCTGCGCGGTGATGCTCGAGGCAGCGCTCCCAGACCTCGACGGCCGCGTCCACCCGGCCCATGCGCAGCGCGACGTCGCCCTGCTTCTCGCCGATCCGGGCCCGGTCGCCGGGATCGAGCTCGGCGTCCAGCTCGAGCGCGGCCGAGTAGCGCTCGTGGGACTCGGCGTTCGAGTAGAGCGCTGCGGCTGCGTCGCCGGCCGCCTCGAGCAGCTTCACGGCATCTCGGCGGAGATCAGCCAGCTCCGCCGTCTCCAGGCCCGCCTCGGCCCCCAGCGTGGCGGCGCGGGCGTAGTGCTCGGCCATCAGCCCGACGAAGGCGTCGACGCCGGCTCCGGCGCGGTTGCGGATGAACTCCCCCACCTCGACGTGCTTGCGGGCGCGCACCGCCTTCGGGAGCATCCCGTAGGCGACGTCGCGGATCAGCCCGTGCTTGAAGGCGTACTCGCGCTCGCCGGCGAGCCGGCTGCGGGGCGCGGGGACCACGAGGTCCTTGTCTTCCAGCTCCGCGAGGATCGCCACCAGGTCGAGGCCCTCCTCGCGTGCCGCGTTCTCCAGCGAGCCCTCCCAAAAGACCTGTCCGACCACGGCGGCGTGCTGCAGCAGCCGTCGCTCGAGCCGGCCCAGCGAGTCGAGGCGCGCGGCGAGCAGCGCCTGCACGGTGCCGGGCAGCGTCGCCGCCTCGACGGTGTCCTCCTCGAGCAGGCGGTTGACCATCTCCTCGGCGAACAGGGGGTTGCCGCCCGAGCGCTCGGCGACCTCGGGGACGACCTCGGCCCGCCCGTCGCCGGCCTCCGGCATCAGCGCGGCGACCAGCTCGCGGGTCTCGTCTTCCGTCAGCGGCTCGAGCGCGATCGCGGTGGCGTTGCGGCGGCCACCGCCCCAGCTCGGGCGGCGCTCGAGCAGCTCGTCGCGAGCAAGGCAGACGAGCAGCAGCGGCCCCCGCACCCAGCGCGCCAGGTGGTCGATCAGGTCGAGCATGCCGTCGTCGGCCCAGTGGATGTCGTCGATCGAGAGCACCAAGGGGCGGCGGCGGGCGACGCCCTCGATCACGGCCCTGGCGGCCGAGAAGAGCGCCTCGCGCATGCGCTGCGGGTCCTCGTCGGGCGCCGGTGCACCGGCTCTCTCGGGGATCTCGATCCCCAGCGGGACGGCCAGCAGCGCGGCGTTGCGGAGGCCAGACCCGGGTTCCCCGAGCTCCTCCATCAGCTCCTCGACCCCACCGCTGAGCTTCAGCCAGGCCTCCTGCGGCGTGTCGGTATCGAGCAGCGCGAACTCCTCGCGGAGCACCTCGACCAGAGCCAGGTAGGAGATGCCGGCATAGGGGGTGCACTGGCCCTGGCGCACGATCGGCGGCTGCTCGGACTGCGCGAGCGACTCGGTCAGCTCGCGCAGCAGCCTCGACTTCCCCACGCCCGCCTGGCCCAGCACGGTGACCAGGTAGGGCCGGCCCTCGCGTTCCACCCGCTCCGCCAGTGAGGCGAGCAGCCCGGCCTCCTCCTCGCGGCCGATCAGCGGGGTCTCCGCCCGCAGCATGGCGCGCCTGGGCTCGTCCAGCACCCCGGTCGCCTCCCACGCCGGCACGGCTTCCTCCTTGCCCTTGAGCACGAGCGGCTCGAGCTGCTCGTAGGAGATCGCGCCGCGACTGGCCCTGAAGGTGGGCTCGCCCACCGTCACCGAGCCCGGCCGGCCGGCGGCCTGCAGCCTGGCGGCGACGTTGACGACGTCGCCCATCACCGTGTAGCGGTCGCCCACGGCCCCCGCCATCACCTCGCCCGAGTTGATCCCAACCCGCAGCGAGAAGACGGCGCCGTGGCGCTCGGAGCTCTCGCGGTTGGCCTCCTCCATCGCGGCCTGCATGGCGAGCCCGGCCCGGACCGCCCGCTCGGGGTCATCCTCGTGCGAGACGGGCGCCCCGAAGACCCCCATCACGTTGTCGCCTATGAACTTGTCGATCGTGCCACCGAAGCGCTCGATCTCCTCGCCCAGCCGCCGCAGGGTGCGGTCGACGAGCGCCTTGACGGCCTCCGGGTCCATGCGCTCGGCCGCGGCCGTGTAGCCCGAGAGGTCGGCGAACAGCACCGAGGCCTGCCGGCGCTCCTCGGGAGGGGCCTCGAGCCCGCCGCCCGTCGGCGTCGCTGCGCGGGCCTCCCTGTCGACCCCGGGGCCGAGCTCGGTGCCACACTCCATGCAGTACCTCGCGGCGGCGGGATTCTCCGCGCCGCAGCCCGGGCAGCGCGGCGCCAGTTCGTGCCCGCAAGCCATGCAGAAGCGGGCGACGTCGAGGTTCTCGGCGGCGCAGGACGGGCAGGTTCTGCCGGCGGCCATGAGGCAAAGATAGGGCAGCGTCGCGGTGCCCGCCACGGCCGCGCGAGGGGCAACGAGCCTTGCGCTAGTCTGGCTTCGCCGCACCCCACCAGCCAGGAGAGGTCCGACCTTGCACCGCTTTCGCGCACCGTTCGCCGTCGCCCTGATGCTCCTCACGGCGCTGCTGCTCGCCGCCTGCGGCGGTGGCAGCGGCGGCGACGAGGACCCGGCGGAGGTCCTGCGTGCGACCTTCGGCAACGAGGAGCAGATCGCCAGCGGGGTCTTCGAGCTCAGCGTAGACGTCACCGCCGAGGGCGGCACCGATGCCGGCACCCTCGAGGCGACCCTGGGAGGCCCCTTCCAGGGCGGCGGCGACGGCGAGCTGCCGAGCTTCGACGTCACGGCCGAGGCGAAGCTCGACAGCGCCAACCAGGACTTCTCGGGAAGCGCCGGGCTCATCCTGACCGGCGACAGGGCGTTCGTGAGCTTCCAGGACACCGATTACGAGGTCCCGGCCGCGGCGGTCCGGCAGATCGCCACCACGTTCGCCCAGGTCTCGCGTCAGAACCAGCAGGAGTCGGCCCAGGCCGGGGGCAACTTCCTCGCGTCGATCGGCATCGACCCCACCAACTGGCTCACCGACCTCTCCAACGAGGGCACCACCGAGGTCGAGGGCACCGAGACGATCCAGATCTCGGGCCAGGCTGATGTGCCCAGGCTGGTGGCGGACATCCGCAAGATCGCCCAGAACGCCCCCGACGCCGCCCAGCAGGTCGCTCCCGGCCAGCTCGACCAGCTCGACCAGCTCAGCGGCATCGTCGAGAGCGCCGACTTCGACATCTACACCGGAGCCGACGACAACGTCCTGCGCAAGATCGAGGCGAGCATCGTGCTCAACCCCCCCGGCGGCGGCGAGAGCGCCACGGAGTCGCTCAGCCTCGATCTCGCTCTGACGCTGAGCGAGCTCAACGAGCCCCAGGAGATCAGCGCTCCGGCCAATGCCGAGCCGCTCGATTCCCTGCTGGGGCAGTTCGGTGTGGACGCGGGTTCGCTCGGTGACCTCGGCTCCGCGCTCGAAGGCGCCGGCGCCGCCCCGGGTGGTAGCGGCGGGTCGCCGCAGGCGGGGGGCTCCACGGGCGAGCCGAGCAGCAGCGCCTCCCAGGCCTACCTGGAGTGCCTGCAGACGGCCCAGGGCCAGGCGGCGCTCGAGGCGTGCGCGGCGCTGCTCGGCAAGTAGCCGCGCGGCAGGGCCCGTAGGCTGAGGCGGATGGCCGCAGGCGAGGGCGAGACATCCCGCGGGCGCGCCCCGGAGCTCAACGCGCGCTTCTTCCTGACGCCGCTGGGCTGGCCGTATCTGCTGGTGCCGTTCATCCCGCTCGCGATCGCGCTTGCGCTCGCGGACGCGTCCTCGTCGCTTATCTTCGCCTCCTCCGCCCTGGGGGTGATCCCGACCGCGGCGCTGATGGGGCGGGCGACCGAGGAGGTCGCGTCCCAGTCGGGTCCCGGCGTCGGCGGCCTGCTCAACGTCACCTTCGGCAACGCGCCTGAGCTGATCATCGCCCTGTTCGCACTGGGCGCCGGCCTCCAGGAGGTCGTCAAGGCCTCGATCGTCGGTTCGATAATCGGCAACATCCTGCTGGTCATGGGCGCCGCGATGCTCGCCGGTGGGCTGGTCCCGGGGCGCAAGTCACAGAAGTTCGACCGCACCGCGGCGGGCGTGCAGTCCCTGATGCTGTTCCTGGCGGTGGCGGCGCTCGTGATGCCGGCGGTCTACGAGCTGGTCGAGGGCCAGGGCTTGCCCGGGGTCGATCAGGAGCTGGTCGAGTTCGACAGCACCGTCGAGAGGCTCTCGCTCGCGGTCGCCATCGTCCTGATCGCCACCTATGTGCTCGGACTGCTGTTCAGCCTGCGCACGCATCGCGACCTGTTCAACCCGCTCAGCGACGACGACGAGGCGCATGACGACAGCTGGGGATGGTCGATCCGCACCTCGGTGATCGCTCTCGCCCTCGCTGGGATCGCGGTCGGGGTGATGTCCGAGATCCTGGTCGGCTCGATCGAGGATGCGTCCGACGCGATCGGGCTGAGCCAGTTCTTCATCGGGGTGATCGTGGTCGCGATCGTCGGCAACGCCGCCGAGCACTGGGTCGCCGTGCTGGTCGCCGTCAAGGACAAGATGGACCTCTCGGTCAACATCGCGATCGGCTCCAGCGCCCAGATCGCGCTCTTCGTCGCTCCCATCCTCGTGATCACGTCGTTCTTCCTCGGCCCGGCCCCGATGCCGCTGGTCTTCAACGGCTTCGAGATAGCGGCCGTCGTGATCGCCGCCCTGGTCGCCTTTCAGGTCACCAGCGAGGGGGAGTCCACCTGGTTCGAGGGCGTGCAGCTGCTGGCCGTCTACGTGATCCTCGCGATCACCTTCTTCTACGCCTAGGGACGGAGGGAGCTCAGACGTGGAGGACTTCGGCTATCTGATCGTCAGCTTTGCGGTGATCCTCGCCGGGGCGCTGCTGTTCACCAACGCGATCGAGTGGATCGGGCACCGCCTGGGCGTGGGCGAGGGGGCGGTGGGCAGCCTGCTCGCGGCGGTGGGCACCGCGCTGCCCGAGACGCTGATCGCGATCGTGGCGCTGCTCGGAGCCACCAAGAGCGAGGACGTCGCAATCGGGGCGATCGTCGGGGCGCCCTTCCTACTTGCGACCCTGGCCATGGGCCTGGTCGGCCTCACCGCCTACGTCTATCGCAGGCGGCGCCCGCAGGGCAACGAGCTGACCGCGCACGTGCCGACCCTCGACCGCGACCTCGCCTTCTTCATGGTCTTCTTCGGGCTCGGGCTCGCCCTCGGCTTCGGGGCGCCGGAGGGGATCCGGATCCCTGCCGGCATCGTCTTCTTCGCCTCCTACGTCGTCTACGTCGCCTGGACGCTGCGAGGCGGGGGGGATGTGCAGGACCACGAGACGCTCAACCCGCTGATCATGGAGCGGCGCCGCGGCCACGAGCAGGACCCCTCGCTGGCGATCGCCGGGGTCCAGGTGCTGGTCGGGCTCGCCGCGATGGTCGGCGGCGCCCATCTGTTCGTCGAGGAGCTGCTGAACGTGGCCGAGACGATCGGCGTCGAGGCGATCGTGCTCTCGCTGATCCTCGCCCCGCTGGCGACCGAGCTCCCCGAGAAGGTCAACAGCTTCTTCTGGGTTCGCGAGGGCAAGGACAGCCTGGCGCTCGGCAACATCACCGGGGCGATGGTCTTCCAATCGACGATCCCGGTCGGGATCGGGCTGATCTTCACCGACTGGGAGCTGAGCGGCAGCGCGGCGCTCTCGGTCGCGCTCGGCCTGGCGGGCGGCCTGCTCGCCTACTTCGCGCTGCGCCTGCGCGACCGCTTCGAGCTGCTTCCGGTGCTGCTCTGGTTCGCGCTCTACGGGGTCTTCATCTTGGTGGTGGCGGTCTAGCCCAGTTCGGCCAATGCGGGCGCCGTCAACGGGACCGCCCCTCAAAGCGGCGTCGCGCAGCCGCCTCTTCGGGCCCTCAGAGCTCGGCGAGCGCCTCCAGCACTTCGGCGTCGTGCTTCTTCGGCTGCACCTTCGGAAGGACCTTCGCAACCCTGCCCCTTGCGTCGATGATGAAGGTCGCTCGCTGCACGCCCATGAACTTCTTGCCGTACATGCTCTTCTCGACCCAGGTGCCGTAGAGCTCGGCGACCGAGTGGTCGGAGTCGGCGAGCAGGGTGAAGTCGAGCGAGTGCTTGTCGGCGAACTTCTTGACGTCGGCCACCGAGTCGGGCGAGATGCCCAGCACCCGCGCGCCCGCGCTCGAGTAGTCGGCGCCATGGTCACGCACTCCGCAGGCCTGGGTGGTGCAGCCCGGGGTGTCGGCACGGGGGTAGAAGTAGAGGACCAGCGGCGAGCCGCGCAGCTCGCTGAGGGTCACCTCGTCGCCGTTTTGGTCGGGCAGCGTGAAGTCGGGAGCCGCGCCACCCTGCTCGATCAATCCTCGCGCCCGGGCTCCTGGCCCTCCTCGCCCTCGTCGACCTCCTCGTCGCCCTGCTCGAGAGCCGTCTCGGAGAGCGAGCCCGCCGAGCCCGGGTGGTAGTGCGTCTGGAAATCAAGCAGCAGGGCGTCGCGCTGCTCCTCGTCCACGGCGACGTCGTCGGAGATCCGCACCCACTCGGCTCCCTCGTATGCCTCCATGTTGAAGATCTCGAGGTCGATCGAGCTCGACTCGTCGACCACCACCATCATCTCGGTCTGCGGGTTGAAGTAGGTGCCCGCCCGGTTGAGCAGCTCGTCCATCTCGACCACCGTGTCGGCGGCGTCGGCTTCGAGGCGCTCGCGATCCTGCTCGGGGGCTGCCATGACCCGAATGTATATACCGCGGTGCCGCTCTCGGCGTCGTCAGCCGGGCGGAGGCCTCTATTGCCCCAGGTTTCTATTGCCCCAGGTTCTCGAGCTCGCGGAGCTGGCGCTCGACCTCGGCTCCGACGTCGAGCTCCTTCTTGCCCTGCCGCGCCCGGCGCTCGTTGCGGGCCATCACCAGTTGCCGCACCTCCTCGCGCAGCTCCCGGTCGGCACCCAGGCCACGCCCGCTGCGCTCGGGGGCAAGCAGCCTCTTCACCTCGGCATCGACGTCCAGCGCGTCCTCGCCGCGGGCCTGGCGACGGTATGAGCGCGCCTCGACCATCTGCCGAACCTCCTGCTCGCGCTCCTGCGCAGACGCGGGCCCGTCGGGTCCGCTGGAGCCCCCGCTCGCCGTCAACTCGTGGTCCATGGCGAAGTCGCCCTTGCCGATCTGGCTGAACGCGTTACCGGCCCCGAGCGCGAATGCGGCGGCGCCGATCGGCAGCGCCACCAGCACCACCAGGATCATCACGGTGCCCGCTTGGATCTCCGCGCTGGGCATTCTGCAGAGGGTAAAGCCGCGCCGGGCGAGGCTCCACCCCCTGGCTCAGGTGCGACCGCCCTGGCTCAGGCGCGACCGTGAGCCACCACTGCAGCGATATCGAGGCTCGAGATCATTCCCACCGGACGTCCCGTCTCGGGGTCCGCGACCAGCAGATGGCTCGCCTCGTGCTCGCTCATCATCTGGGCGGCGTGCTCGAGGCTCTCGCCCGGAGTCACCGTGATCAACTCGCTCGCGGCGCAGTCGCGGGCCGTCAGCCCGTCAATATCGCTCCGGGTCGCCTCGAGGATGTCGGCGTCGGTGACGATGCCCCAGGCGCGCTGCTCGCCGCTGCCCAGCTCGAGGTCGGTGATCACCACCGAGTGGACGCGGTAGTCGGCCATGGTCGCGGCGATGTCCCTGAGCGGGGCGTCCGGGGAAGCCGTCATCACCCCCGTCCGCATCACGTCTCCGACGATGCCCTTGTCGAAGCTGGGCAGCGCCCCGCGCTGCGGTTCCTGCGAGGTAATCCCCTCTGAGCTCATCGATGCTCCTTCCTAGGTGTGCGTGAGCTGAATCTATGTGCGATCGCGTAGATGGGCATCGGCGCTGACCCCCGGTCTGGCTAAGGGCTGACTACGGAGCCGGAGCGATGACAGGGCCTCGCCGACGTCGGTCATTCCACCACCCGCAGGGTCGAGGGAACGTCCATGCGCCGGATGCGGCGCGCCGTGAGCAGGGGCGCGAGGCCCACCCCGACGATCCCGACCGCGCAGGCCGTCAGCACCGATCCCGCCGCCACCGACGCGAGCACCCCGAGGTCGGGCAGGGTCTCGGGCAGGGTCACGCTCAGCACCCAGTTGAGGATTGCGATTCCCGAGGCGATGCCGATCGCCGTGCCCAGGATCCCGACCATGGTGCTCTCGGCGATCGCGATCCCGACCGTGCGCCCGGGCGTGATCCCGTAGGCCATCATCGTCGCGTTCTCCCTCGCGCGCTCGTCGGCGCTGATGCTGGTGGAGTTGAAGGCGATCAGCAGGGCCAGCAGCAGGGCGAAGCCCTCGACCACCCTGAGGATCCCGAGGAAGTCGTTCAGGCGCTCGCGCACGAACTCGGCGCTCGCGGTCGCCCGCTCGACCCCCGCGACCCCCGGCAGGGCGAACAGCTCCCGCTTCAGGGCCTCCTCCGAGTCACCGGGCGCGGGCAGGATCGCGAGCTCGTTGGTTTGGCCGGAGAGGTTCATGCGCGCTGCCTGGGCGGAGTCGAGGTAGGCGAAGTTTCGGAACGGGTCGGCGTGCAGGCCGATCACCCGGAAGCCCGTGCTCGCCTGGCCGATCGAGGTCCGATCGATCCGCACCGGGTGCGCGACCTCGACCTCGTCCCCGACGCTCAGGTCGAGGTCATCCGCCGCCTCCTCGGCGATCAGGATCCCGGGCTCCCCGGAGGCGAGATCCGCTCCGGCGCTGACGCCGGGTCGCCAGATCGGGCTGTCGGCATCGATCAGGCGGATGACCGCGTCGAAGCCCCGCTGCCCGGAGGCCAGCCTCCCGGGAAGCTCCAGGCGCGGCTCGGCCTGCGCGACCCCCTCGGAGCCCTCCACCCGCCGCACGAGGTCCGAGCGGCGGCCGTAGAAGCCGTCGAGCGTTACGTTCACCCTGGAGGGGTTGTCTCCCGCGACCTCCTGCTCGCCGCGGTCGACCGTCGCCACGAAGGAATCCACGAGGCTGGAGAAGGCGATCATCACGGTGATCACGGCCCCGATGCCGAGCGCGGTCAGGGCCGTGCGTCGCGGCGCCCTGAGCACATTGCGGACGGGCATCCGGGCGAGCGCCGAGCCGGGCAGGCGCCTGCCGAGCGAGGCCAGCCCGCTGGACCTCGCCGAGCTGAAGCCGGCACGGATCGCGTCGGTGGGCGCGACGCGCACGGCCCGCCAGACCGGGAGCGCGGTGGCCAGCAGCGGCAGCAGCAACCCGACCAGCGCTCCCCTTACGAAGACGCCCGGCTGGAACGGGGTGCGCATCTCGGGCAGCGGTAGCAGCTCCTCCAGGGCGTTGCGCATCAGGTCGCCGGCCAGCAGGCCGAGGACCAGGCCGAGCGCCATCCCCGCCAGGGCGACCTGCGCCCCGAACAGGAGCGGCCGGACGGCCAGCGTTCGCGGCGGGACGCCGAGCGCCATGCCGATGCCGATCTCGCGGCGCTGGGACTCGACGATCCTGCTGGAGAGGTTGAAGGCGGCGAAGGCCGCGCCGGCGAGGATCAGGTAGGCGAAGATCGCGAACAGCCTCTGGTCTCCCTCCGCGTCCTTGTAGAGAATTCGGTGTGCGGGCTCGTCCTCGATCGCGCTCACCTCGGCACCCGGGACTCCGCGTCTCAGCGCGGACTCGAGCTGCGCGCGAACGACAGCCTCGTCGGCGCCGTCGCGGAGGCCGATCACCGCGTTGTTGACCCCTCGCCGGCCGCTGATCGCCTGGGCCGTCTCGAGCGAGGTGAAGAGCACGGCGAAGCTGGTCTCGGCGCCCCCGAACTCACCGCCGCCGGGCCGCGTGACCAGGAAGTACTCGGGGGAACGGCCCTGTCCCACATAGCGCAGCCGTCCCCCGCCCGCAACGCGCAGCGCCCCGGTGCTCGGCAGCCCGTGGTACTCGGCGAAGCTCGCTTCCAGCACGGCGACCGGGCGCCCCGAGTCGCCGGCCCGCAGCCCGCGCCCGCTCGATGCCGAGACGCCGTCCACGGTCGGCCCATCGGGGCCGAGCTGCGAGCCGACGATCTGCCCGGAGCTGACCAGGGGCTCTTCCCCGGGCCGCGCCACCTCCACCTGGGTCGGGGCCACGAGCCGCTCGTTGACCTCGGCCACCTCGCCGGCGGCCGGTATCGACTGGGCGGCCTCCGTCAGCCTGCCGGGGGGTGCCAGGCCGCCCTCGGGCAGCTCGATCTCGAGCTCGTGGGCGTCGAGAGCGGCGAAGCTCGCGTCGTTGGACGCCACCCGCCAGCTCTCGAGGCTGCCGATGCCCGAGTAGAGGCCCGTGCCGATCGCGATCACCATCGCGATCGCGATCACCAGCAGCCAGCGGCTGCGGAGATCCCGCCAGGACCAGCGCAGCCAGAGGCGAGGGTTGCTCATCGCCTACCAGTGGAGCTCGGAGATGTCCGCCGGGCCCTCCGGATTGGGCGCGTCGGAGACGATCCGCCCACTGCTGAGCTCGATCACGCGGTGGGCGACGCGGGCGATCTCACGGTTGTGGGTGACGATCAGGATCGCGGTCTCCTCGCTGTGGGTCTGCTCGTGGAGAAGCTCGAGGATCTGGACCCCGGTTTTGAAGTCGAGCTCGCCGGTGGGCTCGTCGGCGAGCAGAATCGGATTGCCCGTGGCGAGCGCGCGGGCGATGGCGACGCGCTGCTGCTCGCCCCCGGAGAGCTGGTGTGGGAAGTGATCCACCCGCTTGCCCAGGCCGAGGCGCTCGAGCATCTCGCGGGCGACTCCCTGTGCGTCCTCCCTGCCGCTGACGTCGGCGCCGAACTCTGTGTTCTCCAGGGCGGTCAGCGCTCCGAAGAGATTGAAGCTCTGGAAGATGAAGCTGACCGTGTGCCGCCGGAACCGGAACAGCTCGGCCTTCGATGCCTTGGTGATGTCCTCGCCGGCGATCCGAATCGTCCCCGAGCTGGGCGAGTCCAGCGCCCCGATCATGTTGAGCAGGGTGGTCTTGCCGCTGCCCGAGGGGCCGAGCACGACGGCGAACTCACCAGCGTCTATCCGCAGGGAGGTCTGCTCGAGCGCGGTCACCGTGAGCTCGCCCATCCGATAGCGGCGCGAGACTCGGTCGAGCTCGACCAGCGCCGTCGCGGTGCCCGCCTGCGGGCCGCTGGTCGCCAACGCCCCCGAAGCTCCGTCCGGGGCGGCGCTCACGCTGGGGGCCTCACGGCGCAGGGCCGCTCTGCTGCTCCTGATGCGGTCTTTTCGATCACCGTGCCTGGCATCGCAAGGTTCCCGCGTGGATCCTAGAGGGCGGTCGGATAGGTTTCCGGCGGCTCGCCCAGCTCCCAGCCGGCCGTTCGCTCCAGCGGCTCGACGGCGCGCGTCTCATCGAGATGGATCAGGGCGTCGAACTGGCGGTCGAGACGCGCCATGAAGTAGTGGCTGGCCCGCTCGGTCTCGGGGCGGTAGATGACCCCGATCGCGCGCTCGAGCCGTGGCTCCTGGAGCGCTGCCGCGACCTCGGCTCGCCGCAGGTCGAGCAGGAAGGCGGGCTGGCCCAGATCGTGAAGCAGCGCCTCGTAGCTGTCCGGCCGCGCCGGCCGGACCTGCTTTCGCTGCGCGGGAGCGTCCCAGGAGGAGGCGGCGGTGACGGTTCCCGAGTAGGTGGTGAATCCGACCAGGAACGCTCCGCGACTGTGGCGCAGCCTGGCGAGCTGGCCCACGTTGAGCTCGCCGCGCGAGCCCATCTCGGTCGCTCGCGCGTCGCCGATGTGCGAGTTGTGCTCCCAGACGACCACCCGCGGGAGGTCGCCGTGACGCCCGAGGTGGTCCAGCAGCTCGTCGAGCGTCTCGGCCATGTGGCTGTCGCGCAGGTTCCACGAGGAGGTCGCGTCCGTGAACATCGACCGGTAGTACTCCTCGGCGCTGGCTACGAGCCTGGCGTTCTGCTCTGCGTAGAACTGGTCGTCCTCCGCAGCGAGTCCGTCGCGGCGCAGATAGGCGATCGAGTTTCGCTGCAGCTCGCTCAGCTGGGCGATCACGCCCTGCCTGCACGATTCGCTGACCCCAAGGCTGACCGCCCGGCCGTATTCCTGGCTCTCGCCGCCGAAATGCTCGAAGCACGCGTACCGGCTTCGCGCGCGCTCAGCTGCGGGAGGGTCGACCTTCTCAAGGTACGAGATCACCTCGGCCACCGAGGCGTAGAGGCTGTACAGGTCGAGCCCGTAGAAGCCGACCGGCTCACCCGGCCGCCGGTCGTTGTGATCGCGGAGCCAGCCGACGAAATCGAGCACCTCGGCGTTGCGCCACATCCAGGTCGGGAAGCGCCGGAAGCCCCGCAGGGCCTCCTCGGCGTCGGCGTCCTCGGGCGCGCCGCGCGCGTAGCGGTTGACGCGGTAGGCGTCGGGCCAGTCGGCCTCGACGGCCACGGCCGAGAAGCCCTTCTCCTCTATCAGGCGGCGCGTGATCCGCGCGCGCTCGCGGTAGAACTCGTGGGTTCCGTGGCTGGCCTCGCCGAGCAGCACGACTCGGGCGTCGCCGACCAGGTCGATCAGCTCGTCGTAGTCATGCGGGCCCCCCCTCAGCGGCCGGGCGAGCTCGTGCAGCGCGCCGCGCGCACCCCCGTTTCCCGATCGGGCAGGAGCCGGCTTTGCGGCGCCCATCAGGAGTCTCGCGCGGCGCTGCCGCGCTCGAGCAGGGCGATCACCTCGGCGTCGGAGACCTGTGAGAAGTCGTCGAACCAGAGCCCAACGCCGTCCAGGAAGCGGGGCGAGAGCAGGGCGATCACATCGTCGGCGTCCTCGGCGAGCATGCGGGCGACGGACGGAACGCATACCGGGACCGCGAGGACCAGTCTCCACGGCCGTTGCTGGCGGATCGCGCGCAGCGCAGCCGCGTCGGTGCCGCCGGTCGCCACGCCGTCGTCGACCACGATCACGGTCCTCCCGGCCAGGTCAGGGGGCGGCCGGCCGCCGCGGTAGAGCTCGGCGCGCCGGCGCATCTCGGCCTCCTCGTCGGCCTTGATCGCCTCAACCTGCTCGTCGCTGAGGCCGAGCGCCTGCACCGAGGCCTGGTCGACCACGGTGGTCCCGTCCTCGGCCAATGCGCCGATCCCGAACTCGGGATGCTGCGGCGCTCCCAGCTTGCGGACAATCAGGACCTCCAGCGGCGCGTCGAGCGCCTCGGCGATCTCGCGGGCGACGGGCACGCCACCCCGCGGCAGCGCGACCACCACGGGCTGCTCGTCCCGAAGCTCCGTGAGGCGCCGGGCAAGCTGCCGGCCCGCATCTGCGCGGTCAGTGAATCTGGCCGGAAGGGAAGCCTCGGGCAGGGCCATGTGCTGATCGTGACACCCCGCTCGGGGGATACATCGGTGCTCGCCCCCGCCACGGCCTCCGGGGCCGCTACGGAGAGCGGGACGCGGCCCTGGTCATCGGCGCGGAATCGGTGCGGAGCGCGGGGCCGGTTCGGTACTGGGCACGGAGGCGCGATCGAGGCCCGGCCCCGACAATTCCGGGACTCCGATCCGCTACGATTCAGGGAGCTGGCTGACTGACCAGTCAATCAGTCTCGGTGGCGCTGAGGCTCTCGGGCCCAGCCGCCGAGCGGAGACTTCCCAACTCACAAGGAGCCCAACCCACCGTGGTCGATTTCACCCTCACAGACGAGCAGAAGGACCTTCAGGAACTGGCCCACAGCTTCGCCGAGAAGGACATCCGCAAGGTCGCCTGGGAGTACGACAAGGAAGGCACCTGGCCTCAGGACATCATCGACAAGGCCTGGGAGATCGGGCTCATGAACACCCATGTCCCCGAGGAGTACGGTGGCCCGGGCCTCGACTACCTCTCGGGCTGCATCATCGAGGAGGAGATGGGCTGGGGTTGCTCAGGCATCGGCACCTCGCTGATGGCCAACGGGCTCGCATCCGCTCCGGTCGGCATCGGCGGCTCCGAGGAGACCAAGAAGAAGTACATGGGCATGCTGACCGAGTCGGCCAAGCTCGCCTCGTTCTGCCTGACCGAGCCCGACGCCGGCTCCGACGTCTCAGGCATGAAGACCACCGCGGTCAAGAAGGGCGACAAGTACGTGATCAACGGCTCCAAGTGCTTCATCACCAACGGCGGCTACGCCGACTGGTTCACGGTCTACGCCAAGACCGACAAGGAGGCCGGCCACCGCGGCATCTCGGCCTTCGTCGTCGACAAGGACGACACGGTCACGGTGGACAAGAAGGAGGACAAGATGGGGCAGCGGGCCTCCAACACCGCGACCATCACCTTCAACGACACCGAGGTCCCCGCGGCCAACCTGCTGGGCGAGGAGAACCACGGGTTCAAGCTGGCGATGCAGACGCTGGATCGCACGCGCCCCGGCGTGGCGGCGATGGCGGTCGGCATCGCCCGCGCCGCGCTCGAGTACGCAGCCGAGTACTCGAAGGAGCGGGTCCAGTTCGGGGTGCCGATCGCCATGCACCAGGCGGTCGCCTTCATGATCGCCGACATGGCGACCAAGGTCGAGGCCGCCCGCCTGCTGGTCCACAAGTCGGCCGTGCTGCTCGACCAGGGCAAGCGCAACACGCTCGCCTCCTCGCACGCGAAGCGCTTCGCCGCCGACTCCGCGATGGAGTGCACCGTCGACGCGGTGCAGGTCTACGGCGGCTACGGCTTCATCAAGGAGTATCCGGTCGAGAAGCTGATGCGGGACGCCAAGATCATGCAGCTGTACGAGGGCACCTCCCAGATCCAGCGCCTGGTGATCGCCAAGGAGCTGCTGATGGGTCGCGACGTCGAGGAGGAGACTCCGGAGGCGAAGGCCGCCAAGGCCTCGGGGAACGGCGCCGCCGCCGACGCCGAGAAGGCGCCGGCCGCCGCCTAGCCGGAGGCTCCCGAGGACGGATTTCAGCGAGCGCCCCGGTCTCGCCGGGGCGCTCGTCGTTTCAGGCCGCTTCTCGCCTCGTCGCGGGAGCGGCCTCGCGCAGCCGCCCGGCCAGCCCCGAGTGGCGCCGGCCGGCGTCGTCGCGCCGCACGGCCTGCGCCAGCGCGGGACGCTCGCCGACCAGCACGCAGGTGCGCCTGGCGCGCGTGATCGCCGTGTAGATCAGCGGCCGCGTGAGCATGCGCGCGTGGGAGCGGTGGCAGACGAAGACCACCACCGGGACCTCGGAGCCCTGGGCCTTGTGCACCGAGATCGCGTAGCCGAGCCGTAGTGCGGTCGCCTCGTCGTAGGGGACCACCAGCGAGCCGCCGTCGTCGGTCTCGACCACGACCGCCTCCTGGTCGGGGTCGTCCTCGATCAGGAAGCAGATCGATCCGTTCATCAGGCCGAGCTCGTGCGAGTTGCGCGTCTGGATCAGGCGGTCGCCGATCCGGAAGCGGTCCTTCAGGGCGCTCTTGCCGTCGGGGTTGAGGCGCGCCTGCAGACGCTCGTTGAGCGCGTCGATGCCGACCGGCGTCCGGTACATCGGCGCAATCACCTGGACGTCGCGCACCGGGTCCAGCCCTAGGCCCTCGGGGACGCGCTCGGACACCAGCGCCGCAACCGTCTCGAGCGCATGCGCCGGGTTCGGCCTGTCGACGAAGAAGAGGTCGTGCTCCTGGCTGGGACCCGGCTCCAGTCCGGGCGAGCGCCCCTCGTTGACCGCATGAGCCGCGGTCGTGATCATCGACCGGGCCGCCTGGCGGAAGATGTGGCTGAGCCGGGTGATCGGGGCGATCTCCGAGGCGATCAGGTCGGCGAAGGGCGTCCCGGCGCCGATCGGGGGGAGCTGGTCGGCGTCGCCGACCAGTACCAGGTGGGTGGTCTCGGCCAGCCCGCCGAGCAGCACCTCGCAGATCTGCAGGTTCAGCATCGAGGCCTCGTCCACCAGCACGATGTCAGCGGGGTGGGGGTGGCCGGCGTGGTGACCCGGGTCCGAACCCGGCATCCACTCCAGCATCCTGTGGATCGTCTCAGCGCCGTGGCCCGTGGCCTCCTCCAGGCGGCGGGCGGCACGGCCGGTCGGCGCGCACAAGGCGACTCGAGCGCTTGCGGCCTGCGCCTGCTCGACGATCGCGCGGGTGCAGACGGTCTTGCCCACCCCTGGGCCGCCGGTGAGAACCGAGAGGCGCGAGGCGAAGGCGCCGCGGACGGCCGCCCACTGCTCGTGGGTGAGACCACCGCTGGGCTCACCGCCGGGATCGTGGTTGATGCGAGGCGGCGCCGCGGCACGTCCTGCCATCGCCTCCGCGCACCACAGCTCACGGGTGTGGGTGGGCCGGCGATACACGCGCCCCGCGTCGACCAGCAGCCCGGGCGTCGAGGTCAGCACCTCGGGATCGGGCGCGGTTCCGAGCAGCTCGGCCGCCGCCCGGGCCAGCTCGGCCGCCGGCAGGTGCGTGTTGCCGCCGCGCTCGGCCTCGACCAAGGCGTATGAGGCAGCCGCCTGGGCGCGGCGCTCGGAGTCGGGAGGCACGTCGGTTGCGAGCGCGATCCGGTCCGCCAGCTTGAAGCCGACCCCGTCGATCTCGACCAGGCTGTAGGGGTCCTCGTGCAGCACCCGCATCGCCTCCGCGCCGTGGCGAGAGTGCAGCAGCGATGCGAGGTGGGCCAGCCCGTGCGGCGCCAGTTGCACATGCAGGTCGCGGACGGCGCGGCTCGCGTGCCAGCTCTCGGCCGCGGCCTCCGCCTGGCGCGCGCCCAGCCCCGGCAGGGCGCCGAACACCGCCTCGGGGTCGGCCGCGATCGCCTCCAGCACCCCGTCGCCGTGGATTCCGAGAAGCGTTGCGGCGCGAACCTCGCCGATCTGGCGCAGCGAGGTCAGGTAGGCGATCTGGCCGGGGCGGTCGGTGGGATCGAGGGGCATGGCGTCGGCCGCGCGCAGCTGATGGCCATAGCGGGCGTGTTCCTCCCAGCTGCCGTTGACCTCGGCGCGATCACCCGGCTGCAGGTGGGAGACCGGACCGACCACGGCCACGTCGTCCCCGGAGTCCTCGTCGAGGGCGTCGAGGATGGTGAAGGAGCCGTCCTCCGAGGCAAATAGGACGCGCCGCACCGTCACGGTCAGGGTCTCGCGTTCGCTCACCGCCCCAGTCAACCATCCACCGGCGTCGTCTATTCCCCCGCCAGGCCGGCCGGGGCCGGAACCTGATCCGCTCGAGCCCCTTACGCGTAAGTAGGGGCGTAGACTCGCGCCTGGTGGCGAAGGAGCCCAAAGGCGGTGAGCAGCGGGTCTCCGAGGCCGTCGCCGAGGCGACCAAGGCCGGGGGGGCGGCGGTGCGCAAGCGCGGCGCCAAGCGCGGCGGCCGGCCTTCGGACGCGCTGGGCGGCGATATCCGCCGCCGCGACATCTTCCCGCTGCTGGTGCTGCACCTGGTCTCGGCCGAGCCGACCTACGGCAACCGCCTGATCGAGGCGATCGAGGAGATGACCCAGGGGGTGATCTCGGTCAACCCGAACACGATGTACCCGCTGCTGCGCACGATGGAGCGTGACGGGCTGATCGAGGGCCGCTGGGAGCTGCCCGACCGCCGCACCCGTCGCTACTACTCGATCACGAAAGCGGGAAAGCGCGAGCAGAAGCGCCTGCTGGCCGAGGTCGAGCCCTTCCTCGACTCGGTGATCAGGTCGATGACGTTGATCAAGCGCGAGGTCTACGGCGACTGATGCCGTCCGCGGCTCAGAGGTCGCGTTCGTAGACGTACATGACGGGGCCCTTCGGCAGCCGCTCGAGGTTCGTGAACCCGGCACTCTCGTACAGCCTCCTGGCTGCGACGTCGTCCTCGCTGGTACCGAGGTCGATGCGGGCGGCGCCACGGGCTCGCGCCAGCTCGATCGCCGCCTCCAACAGCGCCCGGCCGCGCCCCTGGCCCCGCATTCGCGGGACCACGTAGAGCTCTTCGAGGTGGGCGTCGAGGGCACCGCTGATCAGCGACGCTCGGAAGCGCAGCTGCGCGAAGCCGTCGGGACCGCCCCCTTCCAGGAGGAAGGTCGAGTCCCCGCTCTCGATGTGGTCGCGGATGCGCTCGGCCAGCAGCTCCACCGGCGGGGCGAACTCCTCGAACTCGCTGTTGAAGTCATGCAGCAGGCGAGCCAGATCGCCGGCGTCGCCGGCGTCGGCGCGCCTGACGGTGAAGTCAGCGGGCATGCCCCGAGAGTATTTCGTCGGCGATCGCCTCGCCGGCAAGCGGTTTCCGTGCAAGGGCACTAGCCTTCGCCCGCCAACCCCGACCTTCGGAGGGCTCACTTCATGTTCGTCTTCAAGGCCGCCGTGCTCGGTGGCGGAACCATGGGCGGCGAGATCGCGCAGACGATCGCTGCCGCAGACATCCCGGTGGTCGTCAAGGACGTCGACCAGAAGTTCGTCGATGCCGCCATCGCCAAGGCCGAGGAGGTGACCAAAGGCCAGCTCGGCTCGCTCGTCGCCAAGGAGAAGCTCACCCAGGAGGCGGCCGACGCGCGCCTCGCCGAGGTCGTGGGCCGGATCACCGGCACCATCTCCTACGAGGCATTCGGTGACGTGGACATCGTGATCGAGGCAGTGCCCGAGAAGATCGAGATCAAGAAGGCGGTCTACGCGGAGCTTGACGAGGCCACCCCCGGACACGCGATCCTCGCCTCCAACACGTCGTCGTTGCCGATCAGCGAGATCGGCGCCCAGACCCTGCGGCCCGACAAGGTCGTCGGCTTCCACTTCTTCTACCCGGCCTCGGTGATGCCGCTGGTCGAGATCATCGCGGGGGCCGATACCTCGCGCGAGACCGTCACCGCGGCCTTCAATTTCGCTCAGGCGATCCGCAAACAGCCGATCACCTGCTCGGAGGTGCCCGGGTTCGTCGTCAACCGCATACTCAACTCGGCGGCGGGCGAGATCTGGCGCCAGCAGGAGGAGAAGGGCCTCTCGATAAAGAAGATCGACGACGCGGTGGCGGCCTCCAACGTCTCGCCGATGGGCCCCTTCGTGTTGATCGACATGCTCGGCCTCGACACCGTCCTGCACGTGGCCGAATACCTCAACGAGTCCTACGGCGACAGCTTCTACGTCCACAAGGGCATGCACAAGCTGGTCGCCGACGGCAAGCTCGGCGCCAAGTCGGGCGGCGAGGGCCTCTACAAGGACGGCGAACCGAACGTCCCCGGCGACGGTGAGCCCGACGGCGAGGAGCTCGCGGACCTGTTCGTGCTGAAGTCGCTCGTCGAGGCCTGCAGGGTGCTCGAGGAGGGCGTCTGCACGGTTCGCGAGATCGACCTCGGAATGATGGCGGGCGCCGGCCTCGATCCCCGGCGCGGGCTGTTTCCGCCCTTCTGGAAGGCGGACATCGACGGCCTCGACACGATGCTGGAGAAGCTCGAGCGCTACGAGCAGAGTCACGGCGACCGCTTCGCCGCCCCGACCATCCTGAAGCGGCTCGTCGCCCAGGGACGACTGGGTCTGAAATCCGGCCAGGGCTTCTACGCATATCCGCAGGGCGAGGGCGAGGGCACGGTGAAGCTCGAGAAGCGCGGCGATGGCGTAGCGATCGCCTGGCTCGCCAACCCGCCGATGAACGCGATCTCGCCCCAGGTGATCGAGGACCTGGGGAAGGTCTGGGAGCAGGTCAAGGCCGATGGCGAGATCAAGGCGATGGTCGTCTACTCCTCGCTTCCGGTGGTGTATTCGGCCGGGGCCGACATCAAGGCCTTCACCAAGATGGACAGTCCCGAGAAGGGAGCCGAGCTGATCGATAACGGCCACGCGCTGCTGCGCGAGCTCGGTCAGTCGCGCGTCTCGACCATCGCAGCGGTCAACGCGATCGCCTACGGAGGCGGCTGCGAGCTGGCGATGGCCTGCGACTTCCGGGTCGCGGCGGACTCGGCCGTGTTCGGCCAGCCCGAGATCAATCTCGGGATCATTCCCGGCTTCGGCGGCACCCAGCGGCTGCCACGGCTGGTCGGCGAGGCGAAGGCCAAGGAGATGAACCTGACCGGGGACGCGATGCTGGCGCGAGAGGCACGCGAGCACGGCCTCGCCGACGACCTCGTACCCGACGAGCAGTTGCTCGAGGTGGCGATCTCGTGGGCACGGAAGCTCGGTGGCCAGGCCCCGCTGGCGGTCGAGCAGGTGAAGCTCGTCTCCAACAAGGGTGACCTCGACCACGGGATCGACGCCGAGAAGCAGGGGTTCGCCGAGGTCTTCCTCTCCGAGGACGGCCGCGAGGGCATCGCCGCCTTCCTGCAGAAGCGCCAGGCCCAGTGGAAGGGCAAGTAGCCACCTCTGAAGTCGAGCGGCTCGCGGAGCTCATTCGCGAGTCGAGCTGCACTGTGGCGCTGACCGGCGCCGGGATCTCGGTTCCCTCCGGGATTCCCGACTTCCGCACCCCGGGAGAGGGCATCTGGGAGAAAGTCGATCCGATGGAGGTGGCGCACATCGACGCCTTCCGCAGCGATCCGGCGCGCTTCTGGAGCTTCTACCGCCCGCGGCTGCACGAGCTCGGCGGCATCGAGCCCAACCCGGCCCACGAGGCGCTGGTCGAGCTCGAGCGGCGCGGCCTGCTGGAGGCGGTGATCACCCAGAACATCGACATGCTCCACACCAGGGCCGGGACGGAGCGGGTGATCGAGATCCACGGCTCGATCCGCTCGGCGAGCTGCCAGGGCTGCGGCGCGCCCTATGAGCTCGCGGCGGTCGAGGAGCTGTTCGACGAAGAGGGCGTGGCCGTCTGCGCAGCCTGCACCAGCCTGGTGAAGCCGAACGTCGTGCTCTTCGGCGAGCCGCTCCCCGCCGAGGCGATGGCCGAGGCCGAGGCGCTTGCCTCGCGCGCGGAGCTGCTGCTCTGTGTCGGCTCCTCGCTCGAGATCTACCCGGCCGCCGGGCTGCCGGCCGTGACGATGGCGCGCGGAGGCGGACTCGCGATCCTGACTCGGGGCCCGACGCCGTATGACGCCGACGCCGTGGCTAGGCTGGACGGCGACGTCGCGGAGGATCTCCCGGGGCTGCTCGCCGAGTTGGGATGACCGCCGGTATTCGCCGGCGGTTCGGCTAAAGGACCTTCGCAGTTCGGCCGATGCGATCAACGAAGCGAAACTCTCCGGGGTCCCGGGTGCTTAGGACTCGGGTCTCGAAAGGAACGGATGGAACGTAGCGAGCGGACGATCAAGGCAGGCGCAGCCCGGATTGCTGGCCTGTCCGCGATCGCCGTCTTGGCGCTGGCGGCCGCCGGCCCGGCCCAGGCCGAGGCCGCGCGTTGCGGCGGCAAGAAGGCGACGATCGTCGGCAGCAACGGCAACGATGTGATCAAGGCGCCGAAGAAGGGCGTCCAGGTGATCAACGGCCGCGGCGGCAACGACCGGATCATCGCCAAGCGCGGCAAGGACATCGTCTGCGGCGGTCCCGGCGACGACATCATCTCGACCGGGACCGGGCGCGACAAGGCCTACGGCAACTCCGGCAACGACTTCATCCAACTCGGCCCGGGCAGAGACAAGGGCTACCTCGGCTCGGGCGACGACGTGGTCGTCGGCGGCGCCGGGGGCGATGTCGTGCGGGGCGGAGGGGGCAACGACCGCCTCTTCGGCGGCATCCAGGACGACCATCTATACGGTGACGCCGGCTTCGACCTGCTGGTCGGCGGGCACGGCATCGACAAGCTTCGCGGCGGCGCGGATGACGACTGGCTGCGCGGCGATTCCAACCGCGACCGCTACTTCGGTGACGGCGGGAACGACACGCTCAGCTTCGCGACCGCGACCCCTCCGGGCCCCCACCCGACCCGCGGTGGCGTCGACGTCTACCTGGCCTCGGGCAGCGCAAGGGGGGATGACTCCGCGGAGCGGATCTTCGGGATAGAGAACCTGGTCGGCACCTTCTTCAAGGACCGGCTCTACGGCGCCGGAGGCGGAACCGTGCGCGGCGCCTTCGGCCTCGACGAGTGCGGCAGCTTCGCGGTCACCGTGTGCGGCGCGGGCGCGACCCCGGGGCCGCAGGTCTTCATCGCTGACCCTGGCTCCCCCGATCCCGGGCTGGTTTTGCTCGGCGGCGGGGGCCCGGACAACTGGACGATCCAGAGCACCGGATCCGGTTATCGGGTCACGGGCTCCGGCGCGACCGTCGGCGACGGCTGCACCGCGAGCGCAGGCTCGATCGACTGCACCTCCGCCGTTCCCGTCGGCTACGTGCTCGCCTGGGGCGATGACGGTTCCGACTCGATCACGATCGCCAACGGCTTCCCCGAGTCCACCGTGCTCAAGGCCGACGGCGGCCCCGGCAGCGACGTGCTGCGGGGCAGTCGCAACGCCGAGATCCTCTGGGCGGGGGAGAGCGGCGCGGACGTCTTGATCGGTGGCGGCGGCGATGACGCCCTGGTCAGCCGCGGCGGCGGCGGGGATCGGCTCTTCGGCGGCTCGGGCAACGACCAGCTCGTCACCAACGACCCCTGCGGCGGCCACCTCTACAGCGGTGGCGCCGGCAAGGCCGATGTCGCGGGCTTCGCCCACACAGACACGCGCGGCGTGATCGCGCGCGTCGGCGGCAAGGGCAAGCTGCGCGGAGCCCGCTGCGCGGGCACCCGCATCCGCGGCAACAACGAGGTGCTCGAGGGCACCCGCTTCAAGGATGTGCTGATCGCGAGCCATCGCTACGACCTGCTGATCGGCCGCGAGGGCAAGGACCGCTGCATCGGTGGCCGGCCCCGCACCTGCTGAGCAGCCCCGGCGCCCAGCACCCCTGACGCGCGCGCTTCGTGGCGCCGACGGAGTGCCGCTCGTCGTCATGTGCCCGCAAGGCTGATTCAGCGCTGCTGATCAACCGGCAGAGCGCTGCAGGCGCCGCTCCGCCTCGCCGATGCGTTCCGCGATCGGGTCGGGCCTCGAGATCGGTACCTGGTCGAGTGCCTCCCGCGCCGCCCGCAGGCCGAAGCGGGCCTCCTCGAGGCGGCCCTGCTCGATGTCGAGCCGCGCCCTCTCCAACAGGGTCTCGGCGGGATGGACCCGATCGCGCCCTGCCAGCACCGCGGCCACGCGGGTCTGGGGGTCGATGCCGTCGAGTCGGCCGCGACGTGGCGGCGGCAGCTCGCGGGCCTCGGTCCAGCGGCCATCGGCCAGCTGCTCGCCCTCGCCGAAGCCGATCCGGATCGCCAGCGCGCGCGTCGCGCCGACGTCCTGGATCAGGGGGTCGCGGGCGCCGGCGCGCAGCGCGTTGAGGGCGCGGTTGAGGAGAAGCGTCGCCTCGCGGACCTCGGCTGCGCGGCGCTCGCGGTCGCCGGCCGTTGCCTGCAGCCAGTCGAGCGCCTCGGAGCCGGCGCCGAAGCGCCGGCCGCCGGCCACGGTGACCCGGGTAAGGGGCAGCTCCTCGCGGCCCTCGGGATCGGGTGGGTCGACCGGCCGCGCGCGGCGGCGCAGGCGGCCCGGCGGGTTGGGCGCGCCGAGGGCCTGGACGATCAGCACCCGCTCGTCCGCTTCATCGGCCTCGTCGCGGGCCAGGTAACGGCCCTCGGGCAGTCCGATCAGGCCGGCGAACTCGAGTTGGACGAACGGGATCAGCATCGGTGCACCCAGCATGATGCCGTCGCCCGGCGGCGTCGGCGTCAGGGGCGCTCCCTCGTCTTCGCCGGGGGCGAGCCTACTCGCCGCGGTGCGCTTCGCTGCCGCGCTCGAGCTCGGCGGGCGTCTGGACCTCGCCCTTGCCGGCCGGCAGCGAGGCGCCTGAGGGCTTGCGCGCAACGTCGGGGTTCTCGATCTCGCCGAGACGGCCGATCAGGCGCTGCCACTGCTCGGGCTTGAGGATGCGCGCGAACTGCTGGAAGGGCTTGCCCGTCCCGTAGAGCGGCGTGAAGCCTACGTGGATGTGGTCGTCATGGTCGCCCATGGCGAAGGTCGGCCCGCCGAGGTCCATCAGGGTGATGATCTGCGCCGGGCGCATCGTGCCCTGCAGCTTCAGCAGGTCGCGGACGACCGCCTCGGTGATCGAGCCTCGTCCCTGGTTGCCCAGGATCGGCAGCCCGTTGACCTGGGCGATGTCGACGGCGTTGCCCGAGGAGTGCGCGCTGACGTTGCCGGACGAGGTCAGGTAGCTGTGGCCGCACTTCAGCGAGGTCAGGGTCAGCCGGTAGCCACGCTCGACCAGGTACTCCAGCGTCGCCAGGGTGCGCCTGTCGACCTGGCCCGACTCGATGTCGCTGCGCCCGCACGAGTAGATCTCGATCCGGGGATCGGCCAGAACCCTCTGTGCCAGCACCTCTTTGCTCATCAGCAGGACCTGGCCGATCGTGGCGTCGGAGCTGCCGAACGGGTCCTTGCCGGCGGCCCGGTAGATCGCCGTGGTCTCGAGCAGCTTCCAGCCGTCGAGAATCGGCTTGGGATCGATCTTGGGGGCGCCGCGGCCGGCCGGGCGAATCGCGAAGTGGACATGCGGGCTGTCTGCGGAGGGGCCGATGCGGCCGAGCACGGTGCCGCCCGTCACCTTCGAGCCGACCTTCAGATCGCGCAGCTCCATGGTGGAGCGGTCGAACTTGAAGGCGCTGGAGAAGGCGCTCTTGAAAGTCTCGTATGCCGGCAGGCGCTTGCCGAGCAGGCTGTCGAGCTGGCCGCTGACGCTGGCGCGGTCGAGGTTGGAGGGGCGCTCGGGCAGGGCGAAGAGCCGCTCGCGGATCTCCTCGGTGTTGACCGGTTCGGCCGCGCCCGCCTTCTTCTCCTTGGCGGTCTCCTTGTTGCCCACCCCGCGGGCGGCGCGGTCGTTATCGCCGGCGCTCGCCGCCGACCCGGGCTCGGGGTCGCCCTTGGGCTTGACCAGCTCGAAGTCGCCGGGCCTCAGCGCGCGCTCCTTCGGCACCGGATGAACCTTGGAGAGCTCGCCGAGCTCGGCGTAGGTGTAGCGGTTCCCGTAGGCGTCCATGAGGACGATGAACTTGCCGAGCTTGGCGTTCTCGCCGATCTGCTGGATCACCCCGTCGTTGACGGCGACGACCGGAGCCCTGACCCTCGAGTAGATGTTGATGCCTCGGCGGGTCGGAGAGTCGGAGATCACGTCGGCTGCGTTGCCGGCGGCGGCGCGTCCGGTGCTGGCGCGCCGCGCCGCCTCGCGCTCGGAGATGTCATCGGCGTAGCGGGCGTTGGCGGCGACCGGGAAGTGGGCGCCCTCGGTGAGGCCGGTCAGCGAGCCGACCAGGTCGTCGGGGAGCTTGGAGTACTGGTTGGCATAGAGCAGCACCTCGTCGACGTACCAGTCGGCGTGGTTGTAGGCGAAGATCGCGCGGCGGAGGTCCTCCTCGCCGCCGGCCGCCCGGAGGTAGCGGGCCGCGGCGCAGATCGCGTCCACCGGGTTGTAGGGATCCTTGCGGCCGTCCTCGTTGGCGTCGACCCCGTAGGCCCGCCACGAGGAGGGGATGAACTGCATCCAGCCCAGGGCGCCGGCCGAGGAGACGTTGAGGTTGGTGCCGAACGCCGTCTCGATCCTGTTGATCGAGGCCAGCACCTGCCATGGGATCCCGTACTCGGTTCCGCAGGCCTGGTAGATCGGCAGCAGGAAGGGCGGGATCTCGAACTGGTCGATCACGAAGTTGGGGACGCCGATCGGGGCGGCTCCGAAGTTGGCGATCGTGAGGCCGGCGTTTGAGTTGGTCGGCGAGCCGTCGGGGTTGCGCTCGGGCAACTCCTCGATCTCCTCGCGCTCGGCCTTTGCGGCGGCCTTGCCGCCGTCCGGGAGCTTCTGGCCGAAGAGGCCGCCGCCGGGCGCGGTCGGCTTCTTCTTGCCGCCCGCTCCGGGCACGAGCTGGCGCCCGGCGCCCTTGCCGCCCTTCTTGCCCGGGGCCTTCTTGCCCTTCTTTCCCTTCTTTCCCCCCTTGTTCTCGGCCGTGTCCTCCTGGGTCGCGCCCGGCAAGCCGAGCTCCTCGAGCTCGCTCGTGTCGAGGGGGCCGCTGCAGTCGGGGTCATCGAGGTCGAAGAGGCCGTCGAGATCGTTGTCGTTGAGGTCCGAGCACTCGGGAAGCGCGGCCCCGGCCGGGACCTCGACCTCGACACCGGAGCCGAAGTCAATGGTCACGGACGTCGCGGTGCCGGCAGCCATGACCGCCAAGGTCGTGCCAAGCGCGATGGTAAGTAGAAGCTTCTTTGTCATCTCATCCCCGCCCGCGGGCTGCCCGAAACCTACCAGCCTCGAAAACGGCACCGTGATGCGGAACTCACGCCTGCAAACCTATCTCAGCAGCGCGATCGAAATGTGAAGGTTGTATGCAGAGTTCAACGGGCAACTCCGCGGGCCTTCCAGAGCTCCCCACCGGGCCGCTACGGTTGACACCGACGCCATGGACGAAAGCAGACGTGACGAAGGGCCTGACGAGGGCCTCCGGGACCGGATCTCGGCGGCCAGCGAGGCCACGCTCGGCGAGTTCGCCCAGCTCCTGCTCGAGAGCCCGTTGCTGCACCAGGCCTTCGAGGTGGCGGTCGACGCTCGCGACCGGGCCACCCAGGCGAGCGCCAGCGCGATGCGTGGGCTGAACGTCCCTCAGGCTTCCGATCTCGACCGGCTCAGCCGCCGCTTGCGCGCGGTCTCCGAACGGCTCGAGAGCGTCGAGGACGCGCTCGACCAACTCGCCCGCGAGGTCGTCGAGCTGCGCAGGGAATCGGGCTCCGCCCCAGGCTCCGGCCGCATCTGAGCGGGGTGGCGGCGCTTGCCGCCGCGGTGCCGCTCACCGCGACAGCGCGGACAGGGCCGCTGCGCCCATGCGCTGCACGGCCTCTGCGAGGGCAGGCGCGGAGATCCGCTCGCGGGCGCCGTCCCCGAACACGTCGCTCACCACCAGCAGGCAGGCGACCTCGACTCCGACCCGGGGCCCGATCGAGAACAGCGCCGCGGCCTCCATTTCGACGGCGAGCGCTCCGGCATCGATCCAGCGTTCCCGCTCGTCGCCCGAGGGCTCGTAGAAGAGGTCGGTGGTCGCCACCAGCCCGCCCCTGCCGGCGCCGGCGAGGCGCTCCACCAGGCCGGGATCGGCCGGCACCGGCCGGCGTTCGCCGAGCGCGCGGCTGACGCCGTCCCCGGGAAGCGCCCGCTCGGCGACGATCAGCTCCCCGAGCGCCAGGGCCGGCTCGAGCGCCCCACAGGTGCCCGTGCGGATCGCGCGCCGGACGCCCAGCTCTGCCAGCTCGTGCAGGACGATCGCCGCGCTGGGTGCCCCCATCCCGGTCGATTGGATGCTGAGTGGGTGACCCTTGCCCGTCTCCCCCGTGTACCCCCAGAGCCCGCGGCTCAGGTTGTGCATCTTCGGCGCCACCATCAGGGCCTGCGACATCGCCATCGCCCTGGCGGGGTCGCCGGGGATCAGGGCGTCGGGCGCCAGCTGCATGAGGGGGCGCAGGTGGATGGGCATCGCGGCGAACGCTACGCTTTCCTCGCTCGTGACACCCGCCCCCGAGGACGACCAGACGCAGGATGAGGAGAGCGGCCTCTCCGAGTCGCTGAGAAGCGCGATCGAGAGCACCTTCGCGGCCACCGCCGACTCGGCCGGAGAGACCCGCGAGCGCGCCTCCGAGCTGCTCGACGACGTCGCCCGCCGCGGCCGCGATGCCCGCGAGGAGGTGCTGCGCCGCGGCCAGGATGCGCGCGACGATCTCGCCCGCCGCAGCCAGGAGGCTCGCCAGGGGGTGGTCCGGCGTGGCCAGGACGCGAGCGCCGACCTGGTGCAGAGGCTCGAGGGTGAGCTGCGGTCGATCAGCGAGCGTCTGGCCAAGCTCGAAGCGGCGCTTCGGCGCGAGGACACTTAAGCTGAACTAGAGGCCTAGAGTCTGCCGCCGGCCGGCCCGAGCCGACGGCGACTCGCCGGCTTCTTGCCGCGGCTGCTTCGCCGCTTCGTCGAGGCCCGGAAGCCGTATTCGCTGGAGACCGTGACCCCCGAGCCGTCCCCCCGTTCGGCCGGGGTGCCGCGCACCACTCCGATCCCGATCTCGCGAAAGCGCCCGCGCAGGATGTTGGCGCGGTGCGGCGGGCTATCGATCCAGGCTGCGAACAGCGAGGCGGGGGAGCTGAGATCGCCCGAGCCCCAGACCAGGTTCTCCCCGACCAGCCAGGACCGGGACCGGCGCGTGTACCCGGTCGCGGCGATGCGGTCCACGAAGCTCTTGCCCGAAGGTGAGGTGTGGGCGAAGAAGCCCTGGTTGACCATCGCGCGGGAGTGCCGCGCCGCTGCCATCCGCAGCTTCTTGCTCGTGGTCACCGGCCGCAGCCCGGAGCTCCCGCGGCGCTCGTTGATCAGGCAGAGCAGGGACTTCTCGAGGGTCGCCTTGCCGAGGTCGCCGGCGTTGCTCTGGGCGCCCGGGCATGCAGCCGAGGCCGTGGCGGCGGGCGCCGGCACGATGGCTGCGCCGGTCGCGAGCATCGCGACGATCGTTGTACGGAATGCGGCGAGGCGCGGGCTTGCCGGCATACCCTTCGGATCGGCCCGCGCGGGGCAGCGTCAAACGGCCAGGGTCCCTGGTGGGACGCGTGTCCTTGAGCAGGGATCGATGCCCTGGACGAGCGTTCATGCGCAATAGTGGGTAGCGTCAGCGCCGGTAGCCGAAGTCGACCGTGTAGATCGCGGCTTTGCGCTCGCCGCGCCCGGTCGGCGAGCCGATCGCAACGCCGACCCCCACCTCCCGGTAGCGGCGCGAGAGCATCGCGGCCCGATGCGAGGGACTCGCCATCCAGCGCGCGACGGCGACCCGGGGACTGCCGCGGCCCCTCTTGCCCCAGCGGATGTTCTCGGCGACGCCCCAGGCCTTGGCGCCCGAGAGGTAGCCGGTGCTCTGGATGCGGCTCGCCGGCGAGCGGCCCCCGGGCGAGCTGTGGGAGAAGAAGTTGCGAGAGTCCATCGCGGCCGAATGGCCCTGCGCCGCCCGCTCCAGGGGGCGGCTGCGGTCGAGCCTGTGAAGGCCGGCGCGGTGGCGGCGCTGGTTGATCAGGCAGAACACCGATGCGCGAGCCTGCTTGATGGTCAGCTTCGCCGGGCTGCGCCCCGCGTGAGGGCAGGCACCGGCAGGGGCGGCGGCGGCCAACGCGAGACCCACCAGTGCGGCTGTCAATATCCCCCGTCTCAGCATGGAACCTCCCGGATGCCGGTGGCGAGAAGGTCGACCGGCAGCTTAGGGAGCGGCTCGGCTGATACTACGACGGGTACGACCAAGAAGTTGGATCGATGACGGCAGATCAAGCGCGCGCCTCGCTCGCCGAGCTGGTCCGCTCGAGCGGCTTGGCCGACGAGGGATCGGGCGTGGTCATGTGCTCGGGCGGAGCGGACTCGGCCGCGCTCGCGGCCGGATTGGCAGGTGCCCGAGGTCCCGCCGTGCTGCTCGTCCTGCACCTCAATTACGGCCTGCGGCCCGAGGCGGATTCCGACGAGCGGGCCTGCGAGGCGCTCTGTGCCGAGCTGGGCATCGAGCTCGTGGCCGAGCACCCGGAGCTTCCGGCCGGTGGAAACCTGCAAGCGGCGGCGCGCGACGCCCGGTACGCGGCGGCCGAGCGGCTCCGGCGGGCGCGCGGCCTCGACTGGATCGCGACCGGCCACACGCGGACCGACCTGGCCGAGACGGTGATCTACCGGCTCGCCAGCTCGCCCGGCAGCCGCGGGCTGCTGGGGCTCCGCGCCCGGCGCGGAGCGATCATCCGGCCGCTGCTCGGGGTGGGTCGCGATCGGGTACGAGAGCTGGTGGCGGCCGGCGCGCTGCCCTTTCGGGACGACGCGAGCAACGCCGAGCCGAGCTTCGCCCGCAACCGGATCCGCAACGAGGTGTTGCCCGTGCTCGCCGAGATCGGCGCGGTTGAGGCCAACGTCGCCGAGACCCAGGCGGAGCTGATCGAGGAGGCCGAGGCCCTGGAGGAGCTCGCGCTCCGGACCCTGGAGGAGGCGGGGGCGACCGCGTCCGGTTCGCTGCCCGCCGGGGAGCTGTCCGAGCTGGGCCCGGCCCTGGGCAGGCTCGCGCTGCGCGCGATGGCCGAGCGCGCCGCCGGGCACCCCGTCGCCCTGGGTCGCGCCCGCGCCGCCGAGATCCGCCGGCTGGCGGATCACCCCGAGGGGGGCGTGGTGGAGCTGGGTGGCGGGGTCGAGGGCCGCATCGAGCACGGGCAGGTCCGTTTCGCCGGTCCAGCGCCCTCCGAGCGGCTTCAACCCGTTGTGCTGGCCGTCCCCGGCAGCTGCCGCTTCGGCACCTGGGAGGTGCGCGCCGAGATCCGTGCCGCGCCCGGGGCGCCGCTGGACCTGGGGGCCGACGCGGCGGTGCTCGACGCCTCGACGCTCGGGGACGAGCTGGTTGTGCGCGCCTGGCGCGACGGTGACCGCATGCGACCGCTCGGCCTCGGCGGCAGCAAGTCGCTGCAGGACCTGTTCACCGATCGTCGCGTGCCCCGCTCGCTGCGCCGGGCCCTGCCCGTGATCACCTCGGGCGAGCGCGTCGTCTGGATCGCCGGGGTCGCGGTCTCCGAGCAGTTCGCGGCCCGCCCGGGCTGCGCGCAGGTCGTCTTGCTCACGGCCCAGCAGCCCGCCAGCACGCCGCCGGCCGGCGAGCGCCGCGCCTAGACTGGCGGCGTGGAGGGGGAAGAGCTGATCGGCGAGGTCCTCGTCGCAGAGATGGATCTGCAGCGCCGCGTCACCGAGCTCGCCGCTGAGGTCAGCGCCGACTACCGCGACCGCCCGCTGCTGCTGGTCGCGATCCTCAAGGGTGCGGTGCCCTTTTTGGCCGACCTGATGCGGCAGCTCAGCGTGCCGTGCGAGCTCGACTTCATGGCGGTCTCCAGCTACGGCTCGTCGACCGACTCCTCCGGGGTCGTGCGGATACTCAAGGACCTCGATGCCTCGATCGCCGACCGCGACGTGCTGATCGTCGAGGACATCATCGACTCCGGCCTCACCCTCCAATACCTGTTGCGCAACCTCCAGGCGCGCGGCCCGCGCTCGCTCGAAGTCTGCGCCCTGCTCACCAAGCCCGAGCGCCGGCGGGTGGACCTGCCGATCCGCTATGTCGGCTTCGAGATCCCCAACCGATTCGCGATCGGCTATGGCCTCGACCACGCCGAGCGCTTCCGAAACCTCTCCCATGTGGCTGCCCTGAAAGAGGACGCCTGAACTGCGCCGGGGCGCCCGAACCCGCGCAAACCCCCTGGTACCCTCGCCATAGATCCTGACGCGGGGTTTCCGCGTAACCACGGGCAAGGGACTCGCCTTGAAACGCTTCTTTCGCAGCGCCGCCTTTCCGATCCTGATCGTCGTAGTGCTGGCCTTCTTCGCCCAGCGCCTGATCAGCCCCAGCGAGAGCAAGGATCCGCCCTCCTACAACGACTTCATCGCTCAGGTCGAGAACGGCCAGGTCGACGAGGTCACCTTCAAGACCAAGGACAACACGCTCGTCGTCAAGGAGACCAATGGCGACGAGTACGAAACGGGCTACCTCGACTCGGGCGACTCCCAGGTGGCGCTCGAGAACCTGCTGCGACGCAACGACGTCACCACCGAGATCAAGGGCAAGGGCGGCGGCGGCTTCCTGACGCTGCTCACCTACATACTGCCCTTCCTGCTCTTCTTCGCCTTCTGGATCTTCCTCATGAACCAGATGCAGGGCGGCGGCTCGCGCGTGATGAGCTTCGGCAAGTCGCGCGCCAAGCGGATGTCGGTGGACGCGCCCAAGATCACCTTCCGCGACGTCGCGGGTGCCGACGAGGCGGTCCAGGAGCTGCACGAGATCAAGGAGTTCCTCGAGAACCCCAAGAAGTTCCAGAGCCTCGGCGCGCGCATCCCCAAGGGCGTGCTGCTCTACGGCCCGCCGGGCACCGGCAAGACCCTGCTCGCGAGGGCCGTCGCGGGCGAGGCCGGAGTGCCCTTCTTCTCGATCTCGGGCTCCGACTTCGTTGAGATGTTCGTGGGCGTCGGCGCCAGCCGGGTCCGCGACCTGTTCGAGCAGGCCAAGCAGAACTCTCCCTGCATCATCTTCATGGACGAGATCGACGCCGTCGGCCGTCACCGCGGGGCCGGCATGGGCGGCGGCCACGACGAGCGCGAGCAGACGCTCAACCAGCTGCTGGTCGAGATGGACGGCTTCGAGATGAAGGACAACATCATCCTGATCGCGGCCACCAACCGCCCTGACATCCTCGACCCGGCGCTGCTGAGGCCCGGCCGCTTCGACCGCCAGGTCGTCGTCGACCGGCCCGACCGCAAGGGGCGCAAGCAGATCCTCGAGGTCCACACCCGCGGCAAGCCGCTCGCCAAGGTGATCGACCTCGACGTGCTCGCCGGCCAGACCCCGGGCTTCACCGGCGCCGACCTCGCCAACCTGATCAATGAGGCCGCGCTGCTGACGGCCCGCTCGAACAAGCGCGAGATCACCATGCACGAGCTCGAGGAGGGGATCATGCGCGTGATCGCCGGCCCCGAGAAGAAGAGCCGGGTGATGTCCGAGAAGGAGCGCCTGGTGACCGCCTACCACGAGCTCGGACACGCGATCGTCGGCCATCTGCTGCCCCACTCGGACCCCGTACACAAGGTCTCGATCATCAGCCGCGGCCAGGCCCTGGGCTACACGATCTCGCTGCCCCAGGAGGACAAGTTCCTGACCACGCGCGCGGAGCTCAAGGACACCATGGCGATGACCCTGGGCGGACGCGCCGCCGAGGAGATCATCTTCAGCGAGATCACCACCGGCGCCTCCAACGACCTCGAGAAGGTGACCGAGACCGCGAAGCAGATGGTGATGCGCTTCGGCATGTCCGAGCGCCTCGGCCCTCGCGTGTTCGGCCACGACCGCGGTCAGCCCTTCCTGGGCCGCGAGTTTCACTCCGAGCCCGACTATTCCGATGACGTGGCCCGCGAGATCGACGACGAGATCCGCCGCATCGTCGAGGAGGCCCACCAGGTGGCGCGCGAGATCCTCAGCGACAAGCGCGAGCAGCTGGAGCGCATCTCGCAGATCCTGCTGGAGCGCGAGACGATCGAGGCCGAAGAGTTCGTGGCCCTGCTGGAGGGCAAGGCCGAGGATGAGGTCTTCCCCCCCGAAGAGGTCGAGGAGCCGGAGGCCGGAGCGGCGGAGCCCGAGCAGCCCGCGGCCCGCGAGGGCTCTCGTCCGCGCCTGCAGCCCAAGCCGGGGCTTGCCGGCGGCGCTGCCGAGATGCGCGGCGACGACTCCTAGAGCGCTCGACCCGGGCGTTCGCTCGCCCGTCCCCCGGGCGCGGCCTGCGGCCGGATCTCCGGCTGATGCCCGCCCGGGGCCATGGCCCCTTTGCTCATCGGTGGTCCGCCCGGGGGGCCGGCGCAGTATTTTCGCGCGGTGATCGCGAGCGCCGGCTGCAGGCTGATGGGGATCGTCAACGTCACCCCCGACTCATTCTCGGACGGCGGCGAGTTCCTGGACCCGAGCACCGCGGTCGAGCACGGCCACCGGCTGGCGGCGGAGGGGGCCGACATCCTCGACGTCGGCGGCGAGTCGACCCGCCCGGGGGCACCGGCGGTGGGAGCGGAGAGGGAGCTGGAGCGCGTGATGCCGGTGGTCGCTGCGCTCGCGGGCGAGGGCGAGGCGGGGGTCCCGCTCTCAATCGACACCGCCAAGCGCGCCGTCGCCGAGGCCGCGCTCGACGCCGGGGCCGTGATGGTCAACGACGTCACCGCCCTGCGAGGCGACCCCGAGCTCGCCCCGCTCTGCGCCGAGCGCGGCTGCGAGCTGGTCCTGATGCACATGCTCGGCGACCCTCGCACGATGCAGGACGACCCACGCTATGACGACGTCGTCGACGATGTGCGCTCCTTCCTGGCCGAGCGGATCGAACTCGCGGTCGCCGAGGGAGTCGAGGAGGGCAAGATCTGGGTCGACCCGGGAATCGGGTTCGGCAAGACCGTCGAGCACAACCTCGAGTTGCTTCACCGGCTCGGCGAGCTGCGCGAGTTGGGGCGGCCGATCCTGGTGGGCAGCTCGCGCAAGAGCTTCATCGGCAAGCTCACAGGCGCCCCGGTTGACCAGCGGCTCGGCGGCACGATCGCCTCCGGCGTGATCGCCCGCGCAAACGGCGCCGAGGCGCTGCGGGTACATGACGTCGCGCCGATGCGAGACGCGCTGACGGTGGCGGAGGCGATCCTCGACCCGGAGCGGGCGGCCGCGATCGGCGAGCGGGCCTGAACGGTTCAGCCGCCGAGGCCCGGCTCAGCCGGCTCGGCGCAGCGCGATGCCGGTGATCGTCTCGCGCACGATCCGGTCGGCCACCAGCGAGGTGACGTCGGCGGAGCCGACCGCCGTGGGGATCACCTCGACCACGTCGGCGCCGATGATCTGCAGCCTCGAGGCGAGCTCGCGGCAGGCCCAGAGCAGGTCCGCGGAGGTCATGCCGCCCGGCTCGGGGGTGCCGGTGCCGGGCGCGAAGACGGGGTCGAGCACATCGACGTCCACGGTCAGGAAGACCGGGCCGGCGCCCACGGCCTCAAGCGCCCGCTCGACCACCGCCTTGATCCCCTGCTCCCGCACGTCATGCATGAACAGGGCGGTGATGCCGTGCTCGGCCTGCCAGCCGAACTCCTTCTCGCCCGGCCAGTAGCCGCGCAGCCCGATCTGCGCATAGCGCCTGGGGTCCACGTGTCCCTGCTCGACAAGCCTGTACATCGGAGTGCCGTGCGAGACCTCGACGCCGAACACCTCGGTGCCCGTGTCGGTGTGAGTGTCGAAGTGGACGAGGCCGACGGGACCGTGGCGAGCGGCGCAGGCCCGCACCTCGGGCTCGGTGATCCCATGGTCGCCACCGAGCACGACCGGGATCGCGCCCGCGTCGAGCACCTCGCCCACCGTGCGCTCGATCGCCTCGTGGGAGCGGGCGGGGTCAGCGGGCAGGACCGGCGCGTCGCCGTAGTCGACGACGCGCAGCTCCTCGAAGCCGTCCAGCTTCGCCTCCAGGTGCGGCCCGGGAGGGCAACTCGCCGCGCGAATACCGCGCGGCCCGAAGCGGGTGCCCGGACGGTCCGAAACGAGGTCGTCGGTGGGGGCTCCCACGATCGCCACGTCGACGCCCTCGAGCTCGGCCGGGTCCTCGCTGTAGGGCGAGCCGGCGAAGCTCAGCAGCCCGGCGTAGTCGGGCTTCTCGCCGTACTCGCCCCAGCGCTGCAGCGGGTCGATCATCACGCCATCATCGCGGTCGTCCGATCTGCCCGGGACGTGCTGATCAGGCGGTCTCCGTCGAAGTGGCCGCGGGCTGGTCGCGCAGCTCGATCCAGGTTGCGCTCGCGTTGGCCAAAGGCTCACCGCTTCGGTCGAGGATCGCCGTGGCCGAGCGCAGCTTGCGCCCGTCGCGCTCGATCGGCCAGCCGATCGCGACGTAAGTCTCGCCGGCATCGAGCGGTGCCAGCAGCTGGCCGGTCAGCCGCCCGAGCACGATCACGCCCAGGCCGGGAATGAGCATCCCCGTCAGCCCGCTGGGACAGTCGAGCGCGGACCAGACCAGCTCGGAGCGGACCCGGCCGGCCTCGTCCCCCATCGATTCCCGCGTGTGCCAAGGCGCGGCGATCAGCTCGTTCTCGCGACCGGGAACCGGCCCGCAGACGATGCCGAGTCCGTCCCCGGCCTCGCGATCGGGCCCACAGACGAAGCAGCCGGGAAAGGCATGGTCCTCGTGCAGAGGGGATGAGCGCTGTGCCCGCTCGGCCTCATCGAGCCCGACCGGATCGGGCAGCTCCAGTACCGGTGCTTCCGCTCCCCGTCCCTCGGCGACCAGCGTCTCGCCGTCCAAGAGCTCGATCCCTCCGTTCACCCGCTTCACGCTCAGCGGAGCATCGAGCGGGGGCGGCTCGCGCAGGGTCACCTCGACGGCCGGCGCGCCGCTGATGAATGACGCCACCAGCCCGCAGGCATAACCGCCGTTCCCGCTCTCGGGAGGACCTCGGAAGCGGCGGTCGATGATCACCTCTGGTGCCACCCGAACATCATCTCGCATTGTCCCAAGGCGCGCGTCGGCGGCGAGGTCGTGACCTCGCGCCGGCGTGCCCGGGCCCCAGCGCGCGCGATCGAGCAGCCAAGGATGGCGCCGCCGGTCGGTGCCTCGGCCCTGCACTTCGCGGCCCGCCAGCGCCCGGGTCCCGTCAGGCCCGCGCGCATCGGCTACGTTGGCGGCATGGAAGGCCACGACCAGCAGCCCGAGTCCTCGGTCGAGGTCGAGCTTCGCGGCCTCTCCATCTATACCCACCATGGGGTCACCGACGCCGAGCAGGAGGTCGGGCAACGGCTCGAGTTCGACCTCTCATTCGAGGTGCCCGACTGCGACGCTGTGCTCACCGACCGCGTCGATGACACGGTCGACTACGCCGAGGTCTGCGACATCGTGGCGCTGGCCGCGACTGAGCGCAGCTACCGCACGCTTGAGCGCCTCTGCCAGGTGGTGGGCGAGCGGCTGATCGAGCGCTTCGACTGCGAGAGCGTCAACGTGCGCGCCGCAAAGCCTGAGCCGCCGGTCACCTACCCGGTCGACGAGGCCGCTGTCGAGGTCACCCTGGAGCGCGCGCCGGCCCGCGACGCCGACGACGAGGGTGACGCCGTCTGAGTGACCCTTCCGCCGGCGCCGAGCGGGTCGGCTACATCGGGCTGGGCTCCAACGTCGGCGACCGCGGGGCGGAGCTGGAGGCGGGGGTCGCAGGCCTCCGAGCGCGAGGCGTCATGCCGGAGGCGGTCTCCTCGGTGTATGAGACCGAGCCCGTCGGCGAGATCCTCGAGCAGGCTGAGTTCCTGAACGCGGTTGCCCGCATCCGCACTGCGCTCGAGCCCGAAGCGCTGCTGGACGTCTGCAAGGCGATCGAGGCCGAGCGGGGCCGCGACTTCGGTGCCCCGCGACACAGCCCCCGCCCGGTCGACCTCGACCTGCTGCTGCTGGGCGACCTCGAGCTGCGCACAGACCGCCTCAAGCTCCCCCACCCAGAGGTCACCTCCCGCCGCTTCGTGCTTGCGCCCCTGCTCGAGCTCGACCCGGGGCTGCGACTGCCCGACGGCACGGTGCTAGCCGAGGCGCTCGAGGCCCTGGGCGAGGGACAGGACGTGCGGCGCCTGGCGCTGCCGCCCGGCGGCAAGTGGCCGTCGCCGTCCCGCTAGTTTCACCGCAGTGTCCGGCTCGCCCGCGATCGAGGCCAACGGCCTCGCCAAGTCGTTCGGCAAGGTACGCGCTCTCTGCGGCATAGATCTGAGCGTGCCGGCGGGCACCGTGCTCGGGCTGCTGGGGCCGAACGGCGCCGGCAAGACCACCGCGGTCCGGATCCTGGCGACGCTGCTTGCTCCAGACGAGGGCAGCGCGAGCGTTGCGGGCCTCGACGTCGTCGCCGACGCCGCCCAGCTGCGCTCGCGAATCGGCCTCGCAGGCCAGTACGCGGCCGTGGACGAGAACCTGACCGGCCGGGAGAACCTCGAGATGGTGGGGCGCCTCTATCACCTGGGCGGCTCCGTTTCGCGCGAGCGCTCGGCGGAGCTGCTGGACACCTTCGACCTCACCAACGCAGCGGACCGCCTCGCCCGGACCTACTCCGGCGGGATGCGGCGCCGGCTCGACCTGGCGGCGGCGCTGGTCGCCCGCCCGCCTGTCGTCTTCCTCGATGAGCCCACGACCGGGCTGGACCCGGTCAGTCGCCTCGCCCTTTGGGGGACGATCGAGCAGAGGGTGGCGGCGGGAACCACCGTGCTGCTGACCACCCAGTACCTCGACGAGGCGGATCGGCTCGCGGACCGGATCGCCGTGATCGACCACGGCCGGATGATCGCGGAGGGAACGTCCGACGAGCTCAAGGACCGGGTCGGCGGCGAGGGCCTGGAGGTCAAGCTCGAGCGGTCCGAGCAGGTCGAGGCGGCCCTCACCGCCCTGGCCGGGATGTGCGATCAGCTTCCCGAGGACGAGGGTGGGGGCCTGCTTCGCCTGCAGGTCGGCGGGCGCAACGGAGCGATCGCCGAGGCCGTGCGCCGTCTAGACGCAGCCGGGGTGGCGATAGAGGACATCGCCCTGCACAGGCCGACGCTCGACGACGTCTTCGTCGCCTTCACCGGCCAGCACGCGGAGCAGGCGGAGGAGCCGAAATGACGGCAGTCTCCGAGGCGGTCTCCGACACGCTGGTGCTGGCGCTTCGCAACCTGCGGCGGATCCCGCGCGCGCCCGACCTGCTGATCAGCTTCACCCTGCAGCCGTTGATGTTCGTGCTGCTCTTCACCTACGTGTTCGGCGGCGCGATCGCCACGCCCGGGCAGGCCTACGTCGACTATCTGATCCCCGGCATCGTCGCCCAGACGATGGCCTTCGGCGGCTTCGTCACAGCGCTCGGCCTCGCCGACGACCTCAAGAAGGGGCTGATCGATCGTTTCCGCTCGCTGCCGATGTCACGGGGAGCGGTGCTGGCTGGCAGGACCCTCGCGGACGTCGCGACCAACCTGCTCTCGATCGCGGTCATGGTCGGGGTGGGCATCATCGTCGGCTTCCGCTTCGACGCGAGCGCGACCGAGATCCTCACCGGCGTCGGGCTGATGCTGCTGTTCGGATATGCGTTCTCCTGGATCTTCGCCCTGTTCGGGCTTGTCGCCTCGTCAGCCGAATCCGCCCAGGCGATCGGCTTCTTGATCGTCTTCCCGCTCACCTTCGTCTCCTCGGCGTTCGTCCCGATCGACACCCTCCCGGACGGCCTGAGGCAGTTCGCCGAGGTGAACCCGTTCACGATCGTGGTCGACGCACTGCGCAGCCTCTGGATCGACGAGCCCGGCGGCTCGGTCGGGTCGGCGGTGGCCTGGTCGGCCGGCCTCAGCGCCGCGTTCGGGTTGCTCAGCGTGCGCCGCTACAAGCGCGCGGTCAGCGCCTAGTCAGGAGGAGCGCAGGCCCGCCAGCCACTCGGGCGGGAAGACCGGCGGGGTGCGGCCGGGGAAGTCGGGCACGGCACGCACCGCGAGCTCGCCGGCCGGGCGGGACTCGATCGCCGGGCGCAGGTCCTCGAAGCTGAGCAGCAGGCGCAGGCTGGCGCCGATCTGCAGATCGGCGGCGTTGAGCTGCTCGCCGCCGAGCACGCCGTCTTCGATCCAGGCGTCGATCTTGTCGAGGTCTGCGGGCAGCGAGGCGAGGTCGGCCTTGACCTGCTCGTCGGTGGAGTCGTTGAAGTGGGCCGAGAGGGCGACGATCGGGCGGGCGGTCTTGACCGCGAGGCTCACGGGCACGCCCAGGCGAGCGCCCTCGGAGTAGGTCGTCATCGGGGCGCGGTTTCGCTTCAGGGCCCACCAGACGATCCGCCGAGGCTTGGGCTGGAAGACCTCGTCCCCCCACGCCTCGGCCTTCTCGACCTCGGCGCGCAGATCGGGGTCGGGGGGGAGCAGCGACGGCTCCGGCTGGATCCGGTCGAGGGCGCGGGCGATCTCCCGAGAGCCCTGCACCCTCTCGCCGTCGATCCTCAGGGCGGGGACGGTGATGCCCGGGAAGCCCCGGGCCCTGAGCACTCCCTTGGAGACGACCGGAATCAGGTCCACCCGCTTGTACGGGATTCCCTTGCGCTCGAGCATCAGCCTCGCCGCCTGCGAGGGGTGCGAGCCGGGAATCACGTAGAGCTTCGCCGTCGCCATCGCGCGGCCATCGTAGTCGCCTGGGAGACGGGGACCGCCGCCCCTCCATGCTCTGGCCGATAATCCGGCGATGCTGCTCGCGGTCGACATCGGCAACACCCAGACGCACATCGGCGTCTTCGACGGCACTGAGCTCAGGCACGACTGGCGACTCGGCACCTCCCCGAGCGCCACCTCCGACGAGCTGGCGGCCGGTCTCTCGGCGCTGTTCGAGCTCGACGGCCTCGGCTTCGGGCAGATCGACGCCACGATCGTCTCCACGGTCGTGCCTCAGCTGGGGCCCGCCTACCGCCGGCTCTGCGAGCGCCACACGCAGAGCCGCTTCATCAAGGTGGGACCCAACCTCAGGACCGGGATGCCGATCCTGGTCGACAACCCGCACGAGCTGGGCGCGGACCGGCTGGTCAACGCTGTCGCCGCCTACGACCGTGTGAAGGGGGCCTGCGTGACGGCGGACTTCGGCACCTCCACCAACTTCGACGTGGTCTCGGGGGCCGGGGAGTACGTGGGCGGCGTGATCGGGCCGGGCGTCGAGATCTCGCTCGAGGCCTTGACGGCGCGCACTGCGAAGCTGCCGCGGATCGACGTTTCGGACCCCCCCGGGGCGATCGGCAAGAACACCGTGGGGGCGATCCAGTCGGGCTTCGCCTACGGCTTCGCGGGGCTTGTGGACGGGATCCACCGCCGCTTGGCCGACGAGCTCGACGAGCGCGTGACCTTCCTCGCCACCGGTGGCCTGGCCGCCGTGATCGCCCCGCACTGCGAGACGATCGACGAGGTCGACCCGCTGCTCACCCTGCGCGGCCTGCGGCTGATCAACGAGCTCAACCCCTAGGCCGCGACACGCCCCATACTTGAGGCATGGCCCAGCCCCCGCTCACCGACCCCTTCCGCATCGGCGACGTCGAGATCGCCAACCGCGTGCTGCTCGCGCCGCTGGCGGGGATCGGCAACTGGTTCGTGCGCCTGCAGGCCCGGCGCCACGGGGCTGGGTTGGCGGTCTCGGAGATGGTCTCGAGCTTCGGCCTGCACCACCGCAACGAGCGCACGCTGCGCGAGCTGCTGCGGCTGCACCCCGATGAGCACCCCGTTTCGATCCAGCTCTTCGGGCAGGACCCCGAGGTGATGCGCTCGGCGGCGGCGATCGCCGCCGAGGCGGGGGCGGACCTGATCGACATCAACATGGGCTGCCCGGTCCGCAAGGTCTGCCGAACCGGAGCCGGGGCCTCGCTGCTCGCCGACCACGAGCTCGCGCTGCGGATCGCCCGCGGGGCGATCGAGGGCGGCGGCGTCCCGGTCACGGTCAAGGTGCGCTCGGGGCTGAAGCCGGGCGGGCGGGAGGGCTTCGAGCTGGCCCTGCGCCTCGTCGACGAGGCCGGCGTCTCCGCGATCGGCTTCCATCCGCGCTCCGCGGCGACCCAGCACAAGGGCGCCCCCGATTACGCGCTGGCCCGCGAGCTTGGCGAGGCGATCGGGGCGCCGATGATCATCAGCGGCGGCTTGCACGACGCCGAGGCCGCTCGCCGCGCCTATCAGGAGTCGGGCGCCGACGCGGTGATGATCGCCCGCGGCGCGCTCGGCAATCCCTGGATCTTCGAGCAGCTGACCGGGCGCCGCGAGCAGGCACCGAGCCGCGAGGAGATGGTCGCCGAGCTCGTCTGGGTGATCGACCGCGCCGAGCAGCATCTGGGAGAGGAGCGTGCGACGCGCTACCTGCGCAAGTTCTACCCCTGGTACATGCAGCGGCTCGGGGCCGATCGCGACACGCTCGCCGCCCTCCAGCGGGCGCACGAGCTCACCGAGGCGCGGGCCCTGGTCGAGGGTCTGCTCCAGCGGGCCGTGGTGCCGGCATGAGGCTCGATTCGGAACCGCGATGACGCTCACGCCCAGGGTCGAGTCCTGGAGGCGCCGGGGGGCCTCCGAGCAGGTGGGCGGCCGCCGGATCCACGTCTTCACCCGCGAGGGGCGGGGGCCGCTGCTCCTGCTCCTTCACGGCTTTCCCTCCAGCTCGTACGACTGGCGGCTGCTGCTGGAGGAGGAGGGCGAGCATTCGGCCCTCGCCTTCGACTGCCTGGGCTTCGGGCTCTCCGAGAAGCCGCCCGGCCACGACTACTCGCTGTCCGAGCAGGCCGACATCGCGGAGCGGCTGGTCGCCCGGCATGGCGGCGGCGAGCAGGTGTTCCTTGTTGGACACGACATGGGCACATCGGTGGCCACGGAGCTGATGGCCCGTGATCTAGAGGGGGTACTGGAGATGGACGTCCGCGGCGCCCTGCTCTTCAACGGCTCGATGATCCAGGGAGCAGCCAGCCCGACGCTCGCCCAGCGCCTGCTGCGGGGGCCGGCCGGGCCGCTGATGGCGAGGCTCTCGAGCGAGCGCTTCTTTCGCCAGCAGTTCGGCTCGATCTTCTCCGAGACCCACCCGCTCAGCGACGAGGAGGCCGCCGACCAATGGTCGCTGATCACCGAGCAAGGCGGCCGGCGCTTGGGCCACAGGCTGATCTCCTACATGGACGAACGCGAGCGCAAGGCCGAACGCTGGCACGGAGCGCTGCGCGACTGGCCCCGCCGGATCCACCTGGCCTGGGGGATGGTCGATCCCGTGGCCACTCCGAGGGTTCTGGCCGGCGTTCGCGCCCTGCGCGCAGCCCCTCTGACCGCCTTCGAGGACCTCGGCCACTATCCGCAGATCGAGGATCCGGCGCGCCTCGCGACGGCGCTGCGCGCCGCCCTGAGCGCCTCGGGGCCCGCGCAGCGCCGTCGCTATAATGCCGCGCCTCGCCCGGGCCCTCGCACCGACTCAGGTGCGGGCACGGGCTGATTTTTCGGCCACTAGCAGGGGCTTTCCCCGACTCAGCGGACATGAGGAAGAGGTAGGAGTGCGCGAGACACTGATCACCGAAGAGGGCCTCGAGAAGCTCAAGCAGGAGCTCGAGCATCTGCAGACCGACAAGCGGCGGGAGGTCGCCGACCGGATCAAGGATGCCCGGGAGTTCGGTGACATCGCCGAGAACGCCGAGTACGACGACGCCAAGAACGAGCAGGCCATGCTCGAGCAGCGAATCCTGCGGCTCCAGGACCGGCTGCGCCGCTCGCGGGTGATCGACGAGAAGCATGTCGGCACCGACGAGGTCGCGGTCGGCGCGATCGTCCACGTCAAGGACCAGAAGTCGGGCAAGTCACAGAAGTTCCAGCTTGTCGGCGCCGCCGAGGCTGACCCCGCTGAGCACAAGCTCTCGAACGAGTCGCCGATCGGCAAGGCGCTGATCGGCGCCAAGCGGAACGAGGTGGTCACCGTCGAGACGCCGCGCGGCCCCAAGAAGAAGCTCAAGGTCACCAAGATCGAAGCCGCCTGAGCCCGCCGCTCGGGTGTGGCCCTCTGGGCCGCCCTCTAGGCTCCCGCCCGTGAGCGAGGAGAAGAGCAGCTCCGACCTGCTCGCCGAGCGGCGCGACAAGCTCGAGCGACTGCGGGAGGCGGGGATCGAGCCGTTTCCCCACGGCTTTCCCGACCGCACCGAGATCGCGGCCGTGCGCGAGGCCCATGAGGGGCTGGAGGCGGGCATCGAGACCAGCGACCGCCAACGGGTCGCGGGCCGGCTGACCGCGCGCCGAGGCCACGGCAAGGCCTCGTTTCTCGACCTCCGCGACGGCACCGGCCAGATCCAGGTGCAGGCGAGGCTCGACGAGCTCGGCGAGGCCTACGGGGGCCTGCTGGCGCTCGACATCGGGGACATCGTCGGGATCGAGGGGGTGGTGTTCGCCAGCAAGCGCGGTGAGCTCTCGATTCGGGCCGACGCCTGGGAGCTGCTCTCGAAGAGCCTGCGCCCGCCGCCCGAGAAGTTCCACGGCCTCGAGGACACCGAGACCCGCTATCGCCAGCGCGAGCTCGACCTGATCGCCAACGCCGAGACCCGCGATCTCTTTCGCAAGCGCGCCCGCACGATCGCCGAGGTGAGGCGCTGGCTCGACGGCCGCGGCTTCTTCGAGGTCGAGACCCCGGTGCTGCAGCCGCTCTACGGCGGGGCGCTGGCACGGCCATTCACGACCCATCACAACGCGCTCGACCGCGACCTGTATCTGCGCATCGCCACCGAGCTCTACCTCAAGCGGCTGGTGGTCGGGGGGATCGACAAGGTCTACGAGCTCGGTAAGGACTTCCGCAACGAGGGCATCTCGCACAAGCACAACCCCGAGTTCACGATGCTCGAGTACTACGAGGCCTACGCCGACTACGAGGACACCGCGCAGGAACTCGAGGCGATGGTCGCCCACGTGGCGCGGCAGGTGCTTGGCGGCACCCGGATCGAGCGCGACGGCCAGATGATCGAGCTGGCGCCGCCCTGGCGGCGCCTGACGCTTCGCGAAGCCATTCTCGATCAGAGCGGCATCGACGTGCTCGAGCACCCCACCAGAGAGCAGCTTGCGGAGGCGATGGACTCCGAGCCGAGCCCGGAGGAAGGCTGGGGCAAGCTCGTGGACGGGCTGCTCTCCAAGGAGGTCGAGCCGAAGCTGATCCAGCCCACCTTCATCACCGACTACCCGGTGGAGCTGTCGCCCTTCGCCAAGCGCCACCGCTCGTCCGAGGGCCTGGTGGAGCGCTGGGAGGCTTTCGTCGGCGGCATCGAGATCGCCAACTCGTTCACCGAGCTCAACGACCCCGACGAGCAGCGGCGCCGCTTCGAGCAGCAGGGCGACGAGATCGCCAGGGGCGACGAGGAGGCCCAGCCCTACGACGAGTCCTACGTGCAGGCGCTCGAGCACGGCATGCCGCCGACCGGCGGCGTCGGCCTCGGCATAGACCGTCTGGTGATGATCCTGACCGGGGCCCGCAGCCTGCGCGAGGTGGTGCTGTTCCCGGCGATGCGGAGCTGACGGCGGGCCGCCCGGCTCAGGCCGAGGTCTTCTCCCTGTCCGCTTCGCCCTCGGAGCTCTCGCCCTCCTCGTCGGCGGGGCTATCGCCCCCGGTGGGCTCCCGCTTCTCGCCCGGCGCCTCGTCCTCGGTCCCGTCCTCCGCTGCCCGATCGTCTGCGTCTGCGTCTGCGCGGAGTCGGCGTCGGCGTCGGCGTCGCCGAATCCTCCGCGGCCTCTTCGGTTTCCTCGGCGGAGCGCCCGCCTGCCGCAGGTTCGTCAGCGCCCGCGCCCTCGGTCGCCTGCGGATCGGCTCCGGCGAGGCGGTGGCGATGGGCGAACACACCCGCGCCGATCAGCGGGGCGGCGATCAGGGCCAGGGCCGCGAACACGACCGGCCACGAGATCAGCACCCCGACGCCCGCCGCCGCGCCGTTCTCGCCCCAGACATAGACCGTCCAGCCGATCCAGGCGGCCAGCAAGAGGCCGGCCGCGATCCAGAGGATCGGCCGGCGGCCACCCGATCGCAGGCGCTCGAGCGAGCTCGCCGCCGCGTCGGGCTGCCCGGGCTGAGCGTCCGCCTGCTCAGCCCTCGGCTCTTCTGCATTCGGCTGCGCCGTCTTGGGCCCCGCTCCGTCAGCGGGGTCGTCGCGGCGCCCGGCTATGGCGCGGACCCTCTCGCGTGAGCCCTTCAGGGCCCCGGTGATCCCGCCTCCGATCCAGCGGACGGTGCGGACGGTGCCTTCGCGGGAAGACCTCCAGCTGCTGCGGGCGCGGTCGCCGAGCTTGCTCACGCGGGCAAGCTAGCGCGATCCGAAGGGGGTCGTCGGCGGCGGCGCGCGCAGCCCGGCCGACCTTCGGAGGATGCAGGGAGAACCTGCCAGCCTCGTTTCAACGCGGTTCGACGGCGAGGGGCCGTAGCTATACTGATCGCTCGTTGTCCACCACATCGAACCGGAGGTCAGATCAAGGGTCGGCAAGCCAGGAGCCGATAGAGGATTAGGCCCCCGGCGAGTCCGCGTCCCCTGATCCGATCAGCACGGAACCGCCGTAGAGACTGATAGACCAAGAGGCAATAGATGTTCGAGAGATTCACTGAGAGAGCCCGCCAGGTTGTCGTCCTCGCCCAAGAGGAGGCGCGGACGCTGAAGCACAACTACATCGGCACCGAGCACATCCTGCTCGGCCTGCTGCGCGAGGAGGAGGGGCTCGCGGCGCGGGTGCTCGAGTCGCTGGACATCACGGTCGAGCGGGTCCGCTCGCAGGTCGTCCGCATCGTCGGCTCCGGCGAGGAGGTCACCGCCGGCCAGATCCCCTTTACGCCCCGCGCCAAGAAGGTGCTCGAGCTGGCTCTCCGCGAGGCGCTCAGCCTCGGCCACAACTACATCGGCACCGAGCACATCCTGCTCGGCCTCGTGCGCGAGAACGAGGGAGTCGCCGCCCGCATCCTGCTCGACTTCGACGCCGACTCCGAGAAGATCCGCAACGAGGTGATTCGCATGCTCTCCGGGCCCGGCGGCCGCCGCCAGGGCTCCGGCTCCGCCGCGGCGGGCGAGGGCAAGAAGTCCTCGAAGCTGCTCGATCAGTTCGGCCGCAACCTGACCAAGCTCGCCGACGAGGGCAAGCTCGACCCGGTGATCGGGCGCGAGGTCGAGATCGAGCGGATCATGCAGATCCTCTCGCGCCGCAACAAGAACAACCCGGTGCTGCTGGGCGAGCCGGGCGTCGGCAAGACCGCCGTCGTCGAGGGTCTCGCCACCCGGATCACCAACGGCGAGGTTCCCGAGCTGCTCAAGAACAAGCAGATCTACACGCTCGACCTCGCCGCCCTGGTGGCCGGGTCCAAGTACCGCGGTGAGTTCGAGGAGCGCCTCAAGAAGGTGATGAAGGAGATCACCCAGCGAGGCGACATCATTCTCTTCATCGACGAGCTGCACAACCTGGTCGGCGCCGGCGCCGCCGAGGGCGCGATCGACGCGGCCTCGATCCTCAAGCCGGCCCTGGCCCGGGGCGAGCTGCAGACGATCGGCGCCACGACGCTCGACGAGTACCGCAAGTACCTGGAGCGCGACGCCGCCCTGGAGCGCCGCTTCCAGCAGATCAAGGTCGAGCAGCCCTCGACCGAGGAGACGGTCCAGATCCTCGAGGGCCTGCGCGAGCGCTACGAGCAGCACCACCACGTCAAGATCACCGACGAGGCGCTGGCCTCGGCCGCCGAGCTCGCCGACCGCTACATCTCAGACCGCTTCCTGCCCGACAAGGCGATCGACCTGATCGACGAGGCCGCCTCGCGGCTGCGCATCAAGTCGATGACCCAGCCCCCGGTCTATCGCGACCTCGAGGAGGAGATCGAGACCACGCGGCGCGAGAAGGAGGCCGCGATCGAGGCGCAGGAGTTCGAGAAGGCCGCCAACCTCCGCGACCAGGAGCGGCGCCTGACCAACAAGAAGAAGGAGCTCGAGCACGAGTGGAGCTCGGGCGAGAGCGGGGAGCGTCCCGAGGTCGGCGAGGAGGAGATCGCCGACATCGTGGCGATGTGGACCGGCATTCCCGTCTTCAAGCTGACCGAGGCCGAGTCCAAGAAGCTCGTCCGCATGGAGGACGAGCTGCACAAGCGCGTCGTCGGCCAGGACATGGCGATCACCGCCGTCTCCAAGGCGATCCGGCGCTCGCGTGCCGGCATCAAGGATCCCAAGCGCCCGGCCGGCTCGTTCATCTTCCTCGGCCCCTCGGGGGTCGGCAAGACCGAGCTCGCCCGCACGCTCGCCGAGTTCCTGTTCGGCGACGAGGAGGCGATGGTCCGCATAGACATGTCCGAGTACATGGAGAAGCACGCCGTCTCGCGCCTGGTCGGCTCGCCCCCGGGCTACATCGGCTATGACGAGGGCGGCCAGCTGACCGAGGCCGTGCGGCGCAAGCCCTACTCGGTGCTGCTGCTCGACGAGATCGAGAAGGCCCATCCCGACGTCTTCAACATCCTGCTCCAGATCCTCGAGGACGGCAGGCTCACCGACGCCCAGGGGCGCACGGTCGACTTCCGCAACGCGATCGTGATCATGACCTCCAACATCGGCGCCGCCGACATCGCCCGCAACACCCCGCTCGGCTTCGCCATCTCCGACGACGAGATGGGCGTCACCTACGACGACATGAAGTCGAAGATCATGGGCGAGCTGAAGAAGGTCTTCCGGCCCGAGTTCCTGAACCGGATCGACGAGGTGATCGTCTTCCACAAGCTGGCCAAGGACGAGATCATGGAGATCGTCGACCTGATGATCAGCCGCGTGCGAGCCCAGGTCGCCGAGCATGAGCTGCAGCTCGACCTCACCAAGGAGGCGAAGGAGCTGCTGGTCGACAAGGGCTGGGACCCGGCCATGGGCGCCCGCCCGCTGCGTCGCGCGATCCAGCGCTACATCGAGGACCCGCTCGCCGACGAGGTGCTGAAGGCCGGCGACATGACCCCGGGCACGACGGTCAACGTGCAGCGCGACGAGAAGGGCGACGAGGAGGACAGGCCCCTGAAGCTGAAGCTCGTGAAGCCCCGCAAGAAGGCCGCGGCCAAGAAGAAGGAGCCCGAGAAGGTCGGCGTCGGCGCCGCCGGCAAGGACGAGGGCGACCAGGGCGAGGGCGACACCTCGCCCCCGGACGCACCGCCCGACGGCGACACTCCCTAGGCTCCGCGCACCGAGCAGACGCGGAACGCTGCAGCGGCGAGCTGACGGCGATCTGCGAGGGCGGTGAGCGCCACCTCGGTGGGCCCCTCGGCGCCTCTCCTACGCCTTGCCGACGCTCTCGCGCTCGCCGATCAGCGCCTCAGCGGCGACGACCGCCTGCTCGACCTGCTCCTCGACCAGCTCCAGGCCCGAATCCCAGAAGCCCGGGTCGGTGAGGTCGACACCGACCAGCTTGCCCAGCTCCTCGGGCGCCATCGAGCCGCCCGCGCTCAGCATCTGCAGGTAGCCGGGCACCATCTCATCGCCGCGCTCCGTGTAGAGGCGGTAGACCGAGAGGGCCAGCAGCTGGCCGTAGGCGTAGGCGTATACGTAGCCGGGTGCGCCGATGAAATGGGGGACGTAGGACCACCAGCTGCGGTAGCCATCGGTGAGCTCGACCGAGTCGCCGAGCAGCTCGTGCTGGGTCTCGGCCCAGAGCTCGCCGATCCTCTCCACCGCCAGCTCGCCCTCTGAGCGGCGCGCGGTGTGTACGCGGTCCTCGAACTGGTTCATGGCGATCTGGCGGAAGACGGTGGCGATCTGCCCCTCGACTGCCTCGGCCAGCAGGCCGAGCCGCGAGGCCGGGTCGTCGGTCCGCTCGAGCAGGCGCCCGAAGACGATCTCCTCGGCGAACACCGATGCCGTCTCGGCGACGGTCAGCGGCGTGTCCTGGTGGAAGACACCCTGCTCGCGGGCCAGGGTCTGGTGCAGCCCGTGGCCCAGCTCGTGGGCGAGGGTGAGCACGTCGCGGCGGCGGTCGGTGTAGTTGAGCAGCACGTAGGGGTGGACCGAGGGGACCGTGGAGGCAGAGAAGGCGCCGCCCCGCTTGGAGGGGTTGGGAGGGGCATCGATCCAGCGTTCCTCGAAGAAGCGCTCGACCACCCCGCCGGCCTGCTCGGAGAAGGAGGCGAACGAGTCCTGGACCAGGGCGCGGCCCTGCTCCCACGGGATCTTCTCCTCGTCGGCGCTGACGGCGGCCATGCGGTCGTAGTCGGCGAGGCGCTCCAGGCCCAGCAGCCTGGCCTTGGTCTCATACCAGCGCCGTGCCAGCCCGTAGCGGCCCTTGACGGCCTCCACCAGCGCCTGCACCGACTCGTCGGAGGCCTCGTTGGAGAGGTTGCGGGCCGCCAGCCAGTTTGGGTAGTCGCGCAGTCGGTCCTTGATCGCCTTGTCGTGGAGGAGCGTGTTGAAGATGTAGGCGCGGGTGCGAAGCCCGGGCTCGAGCGCCGCCGTCACCGCCTCAGCCGTGGCGCGGCGCTGCTCGCGCTCGGGGTGCATGAGGCGCGACAGCGCGATGTCGAGCGAGACCGGTTCGTCCTCTTCGGCCAGATCGACGCGGATCGCCGATGTGAGCTCGTCGAAGAGGCGGGTCCAGGCGCCGCGCCCCGTGACCGCGAGCTCCGTCGAGATCGTCTCCTCGGGCTTGGACAGCAGGTGGGGCCGGTAGCGGCGCTCCATTCGCAGGTAGTGGGCGCAGAACTCGAGCCCCTCGGAGCCGAGCAGCTCCTCGGCGCGTTCGTCGGGGACCTCGACCCACTCCAGCTCGAAGAAGATCAGCTTCGTCTGGATCGCCGTGCCGCGCTCGGAGACCATCTGCATCAGGGCCCCGTTGGCCGGATCCTCGGTGTCGGCCGCGAAGCGAAGGTGGGCGAAGTTGCCCGCGCGCCCGGCGACCTCGGAGATCTCGGCGAGGCGCTCCATTGCGGCGCGCAGGCCGGCGCCGTCGAGCTCGGCCACCTTGCCCTCGTGCTCCGCGGCGAAGGAGTCGGCCAGCCCGTCGGCCCGATCGAGCAGGGCCGTGACGACGGCATCGTCTCCGTCGGCGCCCGGCAGCTCCTCGACGTCGAGCAGATGCGAGAGATCCCAGGTGACCTGCTCGACCGTGCTCACGCCGCCGCCTCGCCGGCGCGCGGCCCTCGCCGCGGCGCGCGGTTGCTGGGACGGCTTGCGGTGTCGAGGGCCACTGCGGCGGAAGCTAGCAACCGCCGCCAACCGGCCGGCTCGGCGCTGCAAGGTGGCGCTAGCGTTCCCGGGGTGAGGGAGCCCGGCAGAACGGCGATCGGTACCTGGAGCGGGGGGCGCTACCTGCGCTTCGGCGAGGCGATCGACGAGCGCAGGCTCGAGGCGCTGCTTCGTCCGGACTCCGGGAAGGAGGGAGGGATCGACACCGTGCTGAGCGCCGACGCCTACGGCCAGGGGGAGGCCGACAGCCTGCTCGGGCGCGCACTCGACGGCGTCGATCGCGACTCCTACAGCCTCGTCGGCGCCGTCGGCCATGACTTCTACGAGGGCGAGCGCGACGGGCCCAGGGGCTTCCCGCGCTTCACCGACCCCAGGCTGCGGGGGCCGGGAGGGTACGCGGACTACCTGCGGTCGGCGGCCGAGCGCAGCCTCGGGCGGATCGGCACCGACCGCTTCGACCTGCTGCTGCTCCACAACCCCGACCGCACCGGCTATGAGAGCGAGGAGGTCTGGGACGCGATGGCCGCGCTGCGCGAGCAGGGGTTGGCGGGGCGGATCGGCGTCGCGCCGGGGCCCGCGAACGGCTTCACGCTCGATCTGATCCACTGCTTCGAGCGCTTCGGCGATCGCATCGACTGGGCGATGGTGATCCTCAACCCGTTCGAGCCCTGGCCCGCCGAGCTCTGCCTCGGAGCCGCCGTCAAACAGGAGATCCGCGTGATCACCCGGGTCGTGGACTACGGCGGCCTCTTCTGGGGTGACGTGCTCCCGGGAGCCGAGCTCCCTGACGGCGACCACCGCGCCTTCCGTCCCGCCGGCTGGATCGAGCAGGGTGCCGCCAAGCTCGATCGCCTGCGGCCGCTCTGCGAGCGAACGGGCCTCACCCCGATGCAGCTCGCCTGCCAGTGGAACCTCGCGCACGACGCGGTCGCCTGCGTGGTCCCGACCCTGATCCAGGAGACGGGGGCGGACGCGCGCCCGATCGAGGACAAGCGCGCCGAGCTCGCGGCGCTGCCGGTGGAGCAGCTCCTCACCGCCGAGGATGTGGCCGTGATCCGCGAGATCGGTGACAACCGCGGCTGCATGGCCCTGAAGGGCGCGAGCCCCGAGCACGAGGGCAGCGAGCGCGCCGACGGCTGGCCGGTCACCCCCCGGTTGAGCGAGGCAGGGCGGCGCTGGGGCATCGAGCCCGAGCACGACCTGCGCAAGGCTGCAGGACCCGCCGCGTAGGCACCCCGGATGGTGGAGGCTGGGCCGATCGGAGAGCCTGCCACGCTACCCTCGAAGCGGTTCTCGCTTGCGGGCCGCGCCGCCTAACCGGGTCAGATGACTGACGCTCTACAAGCCATCCGCAGGGCCTTGGTCGGGACCGGTTCCGGCATCCTGACCCTGGTCGGGGCGGTCCTGATCGGCTTCGGCATCCCGCTCTTCTGGATCTGGATCGCCTCGACCCTCTACGCCAGGCCTGGTGCCGTCACCGGCCCCGTGGCCGTGTTCATCATGACCGGGATCCTGGTCAGCTACTACGGCCTGCTGGTGATCGCCTCGTGGGTTCGCGGCCGCATGCTCGAGGGGCAGCTCGAGCGTCCTCGGCGGCAGTCCTGGAACCGCAGCTTGCGCGACTCCAGCTACCGCCCCGGTGAGCACGCCAGCGACCCGGTGGAGCGCCTCTTCGTGGTCACGGCGATCATCTCGATGATCGGCTTCGTGGTCTGGTTCGCCTTCTTCGCGGGCGCGCCATTCCCCTCCAGCCCGGGGTAGCCTCGGCACACCGCGCGCTTGTTTCGTCGGGGGCGGCTGGCAGGATCGTTCGATGGCGAAGGCCCGCACACAGCACGTCTGCTCGGACTGCGGGCATGTCTCGCCGACCTGGCAGGGCCAGTGTCCCGGCTGCGGCGCCTGGAACACGCTCGAGAAGGTGATGAGCGCCGCTGCGGGGGGCAGAGCGGCCCCGCGCTCCGGTGCCCGCGGGCGCGCCGCCGCGGCCACCCCGATGCCGTTGCGGGCGGTGCACTCGGAGCGCTCGGCTCGGCTGCTCAGCGGGATCGCCGAGTTCGACCGGGTGCTGGGCGGGGGCATGGTCCCGGGCTCGCTGGTGCTGCTCGGCGGTGCGCCCGGGATCGGCAAGAGCACACTGGCATCGATGGCCCTGGCCAACGTCTGCGCCGCGGGTGCCGAGACGCTCTACGTCTCGGGCGAGGAGTCGCCGGCACAGATCCGCACCCGCGCCGAGCGCCTCGGAGAAGCCGCCCTCGACGTGCCGGTGATCGCCGAGAACTCGCTCGAGGCCGTGCTGGCGACCGTAGAGGCCGAGCGGCCGGCGGTCTGCGTGATCGACTCCGTGCAGACGCTGGCCGTGGGTGACGCGGCTCCCGGCAGCGTGGCGGGGGTGCGCGAGGCGACCGCGGGGCTGATGGAGGTGGCCAAGCGCCTCGACGTGACGATGCTGCTGATCGGGCACGTGACGAAAGAGGGCTCGCTGGCCGGGCCGCGGGCTCTCGAGCACCTCGTCGATTGCGTCCTGCACTTCGAGGGCGAGCGCGAGCGGACCTTCCGCACCCTGCGTGCGCTCAAGAATCGCTTCGGGGCGACCAGCGAGACGGGCGTGTTCGAGATGCGTGAGGGAGGACTGATCGAGGTGGCCGATGCCTCGGCGCGCTTCGTGGGCGAGGCGAGCCCGGCGCCGGGGTCGGTGATCCTCTGTTCGATGGAGGGAACGCGCCCGCTGCTGGTCGAGGTCCAGGCTCTGGTCAACCCGACCGAGGTCGTGCCGCCCCGGCGCACGGCCACCGGCGTGGACCGCAACCGCCTGGCGCTGGTGCTGGCGGTGCTCACCCGCCACGCGGGGGTCTCGCTCTCCGCCGCCGACGTCTTCGTCAACGTGGCGGGCGGCGTTCGCGTGGACGAGCCGGGTGCCGACCTCGCGGTGGCGCTGGCGGTCGCCTCGGCCCACGCGGGTCGCCCGCTCGAGACCGATGGTCGACCGCTGGGCTGCTTCGGCGAGGTCGGCCTGACAGGCGAGCTTCGCTACGTCGGCCACGCCGAGCGGCGCGTCGCAGAGGCCCGCAAGTTCGGCCTCCGGCGCGTGATCGGCCCGGCTCCCGCCGAGGGATCGGTCCGCGGCCTCGAGGCCTCGGCGACCCTGGCCGATGCGCTGCGGGCCGCCGGAGCCAAGGGTCGCCTCGAGGCAGCGGCCTAGCGACAGCCGGGCGCCGGGACCGCCGCCGCCTCCGGCCGCCGCAATCGCCGCTGATCGCTTGACAAACCCTTTTCCGAGCTATCCACACGGATTTGGGCGCAGCTCAGGGGAGCCTTCTTTCTGGCACCATCAGTCCCGATGCCGTCCGCGCTTCCCGGTGACGATCTGCAGGAGTTGGAAGCGCGACAGGATCCGCGTCTGCTCAGGGCCCTCGACGTCGTCGCCCCGGGTACCGCGCTGCGCGAGGGCATCGACAACATCGTCCATGCCCGCAGCGGTGGCCTGCTCGTAATTGGCGACCCCGAGGAGGTCTCGTTCATGTTCTCGGGCGGGCTCAGCCTCGATACCGACTACACGCCGGCGCTGCTGTACCAGGTGGCCAAGATGGATGGGGCGATAGTGCTCAACTCGCAGGCGACCCGGATCGTCGCCGCAAACGTGCAGCTGATGCCCGACCCGACGATCCTCTCGACCGAGACGGGCACCCGGCACCGCACCGCCGAGCGCGTCTCGAAGCAGACCAACGCGCTCGTCGTCGCGATCTCCGAGCGCCGCGACGTCGTCTCGCTCTACCTGGGAGGCATGAAGTACATCCTTCAGGACATCCCCGCGGTGCTCGCCAAGGCGAATCAGGGCCTCGCGACGCTCGACAAGTACCGCGCCCGCCTGGACTCGGTCAGCTCGGGGCTGACCCGTCTCGAGTTCGAGGGTGGCGCGGTCCTCTACGACGTGCTTTCCGTGCTGCAGCGCGCCGAGCTGGTCACGCGCATGGCGGTCGAGGTCGAGCGCTATATCGTCGAGCTGGGCACCGAGGGCCGGCTGATCGAGATGCAGCTGGAGGAGACGATGGTCGGCGTCGCCGCCAGCAAGTCGGCCCTGATCCGCGACTACTCGGTCGAGGACAGCGAGGAGAGCCTCGCCACCGCCTCTTCGGCGATCGCGCGCCTGCCCCACCAGGAGCTGCTCGACTTCGGTCGGCTCGCCGAGCTGCTCGGCTACGAGCGCAAAGTCTCCACACTTGACTTCCCGGTCTCCCCACGCGGCTACCGCGTGCTCGGGCGCATCCCGCGGCTGCCGAAGCTGGTGGTGCAGCGGATCGTCCACGAGTTCGGGGGACTGGAGGAGGTGCTCGCCGCAAGCGACGAGGACCTGGAGGCAGTCGAGGGGGTCGGCTCAACCCGCGCGAAGGACATTCGCGAGGGCGTCCGCAGGCTGCAGGAGACCGACCCCGTCGACCGTTATCTACAGACCTGACGGCCCGTCACATCCGCCGCCGTCACGACCAAAAGGAGAGACCAATTCCCGAGCTAGCAGAGGAAGTAATCGACGCGGATTCCGTCATCGCCGATCTCGAGATCGAGCCTCAGCCCGAGTGCACGTTCCAGGTCGGCGACAACGTGGTCTATCCCCACCATGGCGCGGGGGTGGTCCTGAAGCGGGAGTCCAAGGACCTGATGGGAGAGAAGCGCGACTACCTGACGATCAACATCCTCCACAACAACATGACCGTGATGGTTCCCTGCGAGAACGCCCACCGGGCCGGCCTCCGTCGCGTCATCGACGAGGAGCAGGTCAAGAAGGTGGTCGGGGTGCTCTCCGACGACGTCTCGGAGATGCCCAAGAACTGGAATCGTCGTTTCAAGCACAACCGCGAGAAGATCAAGACCGGCGATGTGATGGAGCTGGCCGAGGTGGTGCGGAACCTCGCGATCCGCGAGATGGAGAAGGGGCTCTCGACCGGCGAGAAGCAGATGTACACGCGGGCCAAGAAGATCCTCGCCTCCGAGTTCATGTACGTCCTTGACAAGGACGAGGAAGGCGCCGAGGAGTACCTCGACGGGCTGCTCGAGGAGAACTTCGGCGAGGTCAAGGCGACAGCCTGATCGGTTAGTTGACGCAGGCTACGGCCGTGATCGCGGCCGCCGGCTCCGGGCAGCGCCTCGGGGCCGGCGGCCCGAAGGCATTCATCGAGCTCGGCGGGCGGCCGCTGCTCGCCTGGGCGCTGGTGGCCTTCGACGCCGCCGAGGCGATCGGCGAGATCGTCGTCGCTGCCCCACCCGGCGCCGAGGCACGGGTGGCCGAAGTTGCCGACCAGGCCGGAGTGGCGGCGGCGGCGATCCCCGGAGGCGAGCATCGCTCCCGGTCGGTCGCCAACGCGCTGGTCGCGGTGGACACCGATTGCGTGGTGATTCACGATGCCGCCAGGCCGCTGGTCACGGCGGCGCTGATCGACGCGGTGATCGCGCGGCTCGCGGTCGATACCGACGTCACCGGCGTGATCGCCGCCTCGCCGGTCACCGACACGATTAAGGAGGCGTCGCTCTCGCGGCGCGTCCTGCGAACGCCGGAGCGCTCGCGGATGTGGTCGGTGCAGACCCCCCAGGCCTTTCGCACCGAGGGTCTGCGGGCCGCCGTCGCAGCCCACCCCGACGAGCTGGGCACGGTCACCGACGACGCGATGCTGGTCGAGCGCTCGGGCGGAACGGTGCTGATCCACGAGGCTCCCCGAGAGAACCTCAAGGTCACCACCCCGCTCGATCTCCGGATCGCAGAGATGCTGCTCGCCGAGCGCAGCCAGGAGCACCGCGACCGCCCAACAAGGCCGGTTCGGTAGTGGCCACGGACGCCGGTCGCTCGCCGGCCTGCTTGAATCAGGTGCGATGAGCGCCAGCCAGAGCTTCAGCGCCGATCAGGCGCGCGAGATCGGCGAGCAGATCGGCATCGACTGGGAGTCGGCGCCGTTCGACGTGGAGCAGTTCCGGGCGGGCATGGACGTCGAGTTGGAGCACGGGCGCCGGGATCCCGCCACCGACGTAACCGGCGATGACCCGGTCACGACCGGCAAGATCGCCCTCGCCCACCTCAACGAGTTCTCCGACTATTACACCCGCCTGCAGAAGATGGAGGCGGAGGCGGAGGCGGAGGCCGAGCGCTAGCCCGATCGCCGGTGATCCGAGGCGATCTGGGCCGACGGGTCCGCTGTTAGCCTCGCCGCGTGCTCACCGACTACCACCTGCACCTGCGGCCCGACGACGGCGGACCGGCCGAGCAGGCCTTCACCGCTGAGAACGCCGATCGCTACCTCGAAGCGGCGGCCCAGCGCGGAATCGAGGAGCTGGGCGTCTCCGAGCACATCTACCGGTTCACCGAGGCGCTTGAGCTCTGGCGGCATCCGTTCTGGGAGGGGCAGGCGACCGATGACCTGGACGCCTACTGCGAGTTCGTCCGCTCCACCCCGCTGCGGCTGGGGATCGAGGCCGACCTGATCCCGGGCGCGGAGGACCGCACCGCCGCCCTGCTCGAGGCGCGCGACTTCGACTACGTCGTCGGCTCGGTGCACTTCATGGGCGAGGACGGAGCCGTGGACGACCGCCGCTACGACGTCTGGGCGGGCGACACCGACGCCGACTCGCTCTGGCAGAGCTACTTCGAGTGGATCGCCGAGGCCGCGCGCTCGGGCCTGTTCGACATCCTTGCCCACCCCGACCTGATCAAGATCTGGGGCGAGGACCGCCCCCTGCCGCAGCGCGATCCCCGCGCCTATTACGAGCCGGCGGTCGAGGCCGTGGCGGACACGGGCATCGCGGTCGAGGTCTCCACCGCCGGCCTGCGCAAGCCAGTGGGGGAGATCTATCCGTCCCGGGGCTTCGCGGAGATGTGCGTCGAGGCGGGCGCGGTGTTCGCCCTCTCTTCGGACGCGCACGCGCCGGGGCAGGTCGGCTTCGGCTACGACCGCGCGCTCGAGTTCCTCTCCGACCTCGGCGTGGAGGAGATCTGCGTGTTCGAGGGGCGCAAGCGTAGGCTGGAGACCCTGGGATGAGCCTTCGCGTCGGAATCGGATACGACTCGCACCGCCTCGCCGCGGGCGAGTCGCTGGTTCTCGGCGGTGTCGAGATCGAGCACGAGCGCGGGTTGGCCGGCCATTCCGATGCTGACGTGCTCACCCACGCGATCATCGACGCGCTGCTCGGCAGCTGCGGCCTCGGCGACCTGGGCCAGCACTTCCCACCCGACCAGGAGGAGTTCCGCGACGCCGACTCGATCGACCTGCTCGCGGTGACGATCGGGATGCTGCCCGGCTCGGTGGCCAACGTCGACGCCAGCCTGATCTGTGAGCAGCCCAAGCTGTCCACCCACCGGATGGAGATGGAGGGGCGGCTGACCCAGGCGCTGTCGGCGCCGGTCAGCGTCAAGGCGACCACCAACGAGGGCATGGGCGCGATCGGCCGCGGCGAGGGCATCGCCTGCGTCGCAGTGGCGATGGTCGATACGGGCCCGCCCGCCTAGGCCGCCTCGCCGATGGCGCGCGACGGAATCAGCTCGCGGCTGCCGGTCTCGCAGCTCAGCGACGGCCTCTGGGCGCTGGGGGTGCTCCGCCGCGCCGGCATAGTCAGCCCGATGCGTCCCGACAAGGCTGTGCGCGTCGCCGAGCGGTTCGTGCGCTGGGGCGCCTCGCCGGCCCTCGCCTCGGCCGCGACGGCGATCGCGCGCCCCGACGCCACCGCTCTGGTCGACGAGATCGGGACGCTCAGCTTCGGCCGCACGCACGCCCGCTCCAACGCGCTCGCGCGTGGGCTCGCCGATGCCGGGGTCGGCGAGGGCGAGGGGGTCGCGATCATGTGCCGCAACCACCGCTACTTCGTCGAGGCGACGATGGCATGCGCGAAGCTCGGAGCCGTTGCGCTCTACCTCAACACCGGATTCGCAGCGCCCCAGCTGGCGGAGGTGATGGCGCGTGAGCGGGCCACGGCGCTGGTCTACGACGAGGAGTTCGCGGGGCTGCTGGAGCCCCGAAGCGCAAGCGGCGCCCTCGGCTCGCGCGCCGACACCCGGCGCTTCGTCGCCTGGACCGAGGGCTCGCCCGCCGATCCCACCCTGGAGCAGTTGATCGCGGGCTTCGACGGCGAGCGCGACCTCTCGGCTCCCGCGGAGAGCGCCCGCTTCGTGATCCTCACCTCCGGCACCACGGGTACCCCGAAGGGCGCCCAGCGCGGCTCACCCGAGGGCCTCGCGCCCCTGGCGGCCTTTCTCTCGAAGGTCCCGCGCCGCGCCCGCGAGACCGCGGTGATCTCGGCGCCCATGTTCCACTCCTGGGGCTTCAGCCATTTCGTGTTGGGCCTGCCGCTCGGCGCCACCATGGTGCTGCGCCGCCGCTTCGATCCCGAGGACGCGATCCGCGCCGTCGCCCAGCACCGGGCCGAGACGCTGGTCGTGGTGCCGGTGATGATGCAGCGCATCCTGGAGCTGTCCGAGGAGACGCGCCGGCGCTACGAGCTCTCCTGCCTTCGGGTCACCGCGGCCAGCGGCTCGGCGCTTCCCGGTGAGCTCGCGACGCGCTGGATGGACGCCTACGGAGACAACCTCTACAACCTCTACGGCTCCACGGAGGTCGCATGGGCGACGATCGCCGGGCCGGAGGACATGCGCGCCGCGCCGGGCACCGCTGGGCGCGTCCCGAGGGGAACGATCGTGCGGATCGTGGACGAGCAGGGCGCCGAGCTGCCGCCTGGGGCGAGCGGGCGCATCTTCGTCGGCAACGGGATGGCGTTCGAGGGCTACACGGGGGGCGGCGACAAGGAGCGCCTCGACGGGTTGCTGTGCACCGGCGACGTCGGGCACTTCGATGCTCAGGGCCGCCTGTTCGTCGACGGCCGCGACGACGAGATGATCGTCTCGGGCGGCGAGAACGTCTTTCCCGGCGAGGTCGAGGACCTGCTGGCCGCTCACCAGGCGGTGATCGAGGCTGCGGCGATCGGGGTCGCCGACGACGAGTTCGGCCAGCGGCTGCTTGCCTTCGTCGTCGTCCGCGAAGGCTCCGAGGTCTCCGAGGACGAGCTCAAGAGGCACGTCAGGGCGAACCTCGCCAACTACAAGGTGCCCCGCGGGATCGCCTTCGTCGAGGCGCTTCCGCGTAACGCGACAGGTAAGGTGCTGAAGCGCAAGCTGGCCGAGTCCCAACCCGGCCCCGACTAGCGCTGAAGCCGAAGCGGAGGCAAGCAGCGGTGTCCGACACCGAGGAACTGGAGCCGATCGAGCCGGACGACGCCGGACCCCTCGATGCCGAGCAGATTCGCCGCGAGATCGAGAGCGCCCGCGAGGCGGCCGAGCGCTTTCGCTCCAAGTCTCAGGCCCTGATCGCGGAGCTCCGATCCCGAGAGGCCAAGCACCGCGATGCGGCCGCCAGGGCGCGCGTCGCCGCGCGCAGCGCTCGCCGCGAGGCCGAGAGGGCCATCGGCGTGGCTCGCGACACGGAGGAGCGGGCCATGACGCGCGCACACGAGGCGATCAAGGAGGCCGGTCGCCGCGCGGGCGAGGCCGAGCGTCGCGCGACCGCGACCGAGGACGCCCTTGCCGAGACGCAGGAGGACCGCCGGCGCGCCGACGAGCGCGCCGACGATCTCGCCAAGAGGCTCGCGTCGGCCGAGAGCGCCGGTGAGCAGCTCGAGGCCAGGCTTCGCAAACAGGCGCTCGCTGAGCGCAAGCGCGTCGAGCACGAGCTCGGCGCCGAGGCGAAGCGGCTCGACGAGGAGCGCGCTGAGGCGATCGGCCGCGCAGAGGAGGCCGAGCGCGAGCGCGAGCGCGTGCGCGAGCGGGCCTCCGAGGCGCTCACCGAGCTCAAGCAGGAGGCTCGTGAGCGCGCCGAGACGGCGATCGCGGTCGCCAGGGACCGCGCCGAGCAGGCCGAGACCAGGATCGAGGAGCTGACCTCGCAGTTGAACGAGTCCGAGCAGCGGGTGATCGCGGCCGAGGACCGCGCCGCAGCCGCGAGCGAAGGGGCCGAGGCGGCGGTCGCCGAGATCAGGGCCGAGATGGAGGAGAGGGTCCGAGCCGCCGCGCAAGAGGCGAGCCGCGATTCCGAGGAGCGGGTGCGCCGCTTGGCCGATCGGGTCGCCCGTGAGGCCGAGGCTCGCGCCCGCGCCGAGGCCGAGGCGAAGCTGAGCCAGGAGGCGGTGAAGCTCCAGCGCGAGGCCGACGAGCGCGTCGAGGATGCCCGCCGGCGCGCCGAGGACGAGGTGCGCGAGAAGGCCGACCGCGCCCGCAGCGACGCTCTCTCGGGCTCGGTGCCCGCCGAGTACGAGGGCTCAGAGCGCCGCTCGACGCCCGGCGAGGCGCCTCCGGGCGAGCCGCGTAGCACCCGCTACGTCGGCGGTCGTCGGCTGCGCACGTACTAGCGGCCGGCGCCGCGCGCGGCTCGCCTCCGCGGTCGTTCGGCGTCAGGCGGCGAACTAGGATTGCCCGGTGAGGGAGGTGCGGATCCACGACACCCTCAGCGGTGAGTTGCGGCCGCTGGGCGCCGGCGCCGGGGACGAGGTCGGCATCTACGCGTGCGGGCCGACCACCTACGGCCGCATTCACATCGGCAATGCGCGCCCCTACGTGATCTTCACGCTGCTGAAGCGGTTCCTCGATCACGAGGGTCTCAGGGCGAGGCTCGTGATCAACGTCACCGACATCAACGACAAGATCTACGCCGCCGCCGCAGAGCAGGGGATGCTCTCGGCCGACTGGGCCGGGCGGATGAGGGCGGCCTACTTCGAGGACACCGACGCCCTCGGCCTCGGCCGCCCTGACGCAGAGCCGCTCGCCACCGAGTCGATCGCCGAGATCGTCGCCCTGATCGAGGCCCTCGTCGAGGGCGGTCACGCCTACGAGGCCGGCGGCGACGTCTACTTCCGCGTCCGCAGCTTCGAGGGTTACGGCAAGCTCTCCAATCGCGACCCCGCGGAGATGGATCAGGGGGAGGAGGCCGGCACCGCCTCGCTGAAGGAGGACCCGCTCGACTTCGCGCTCTGGAAGGCGACCAAGGAGGGCGAGGACACCTCCTGGCCCTCCCCCTGGGGCGAGGGGCGACCGGGATGGCACATCGAGTGCTCCGCGATGGCGGAGAAGGAGCTGGGCGTCGGCTTCGCGATCCACGGCGGTGGCATCGACCTCGTCTTCCCCCACCACGAGAACGAGGTCGCCCAGACCGAGGCCGCGCGCGGTGCGCCCCTGGCCCGGATCTGGATGCACAACGGCATGGTCCAGCTCGACCGCGAGAAGATGTCGAAGTCAGAGGGCAACATCTTTCAGCTCTCCGAGGCGCTGGGGCGATTCGGCGCCCCGCCCGTCGTCGCCTACCTCGCCTCCGGCCACTACCGCCAGCCGCTTGCCTTCTCCGAGGAGCTGCTGCGAGAGTCGGCCGCTCGCGTCGAGGGGATCCGTAACTTCGCCGCGACCCGAGCCCGAGGTTCCGACGGCGCGGCCGATTCATTCCTGGCCGAGAGGCGCGACGCGTTCCTCGACGCCCTGGCCGACGACTTCAACACCCCGCGGGCCTTCGCGGCTCTGGCCGAGATCGTCGCCGAGGGCAACCGGCGTGAGCTGCCCGGAGCCCGAGGGGCGCTCGAGGAGCTGCTGCCGCTGCTGGGGCTCGAGTCGCTGCTGGAGGCCGGCGACGCGGCCGACGAGCGGGCCGAGGAGCTGCTCGCCGCCCGCGAGCGGGCTCGCGCCGAGGGGGAGTTCGCCCGCGCCGACGAGATCCGTGACCAGCTCGCCGAGCTGGGCTGGGAGGTGCGCGACGAGTCCGGCGGCGCGCGCCTCGTCAGGCGACGCTGAGTGGCTCGCCGAGGCGGTCGCAGGGGCGGGGTGGAGGGCGCTGACGAGCTGATCTACGGCCGCAGGCCCGTGGCCGAGGCCGAGCGGGGGCGGCGCGCCGTGCACCGCGTCTGGCGGGCTCCCGAGACCTCGGCCCAGGAGCTGGAGCGATTGTGCGGATCGCCCGACCACCAAGGGATCGTCGCCGAAGTGGACCCCTATCCCTACGCGGACCCGACGACGCTGCTGCGCGACGGCGACGAGCTGGTGGTCGCACTCGACCAGGTCCAGGACCCGCAGAACCTCGGCGCGATCTGCCGCAGCGCGGAGGCCGCGGGCGCGGCGGGCGTGGTGATCCCCGAGCGGCGGGCCGCTGCTGTCACCGCAGCTGTCTGCAAGGCCTCAGCGGGCGCGGTCGAGCACCTTCCCGTGGCGCGGGTGCGCAACCTCGCTGACTGGCTCGCGGCCGCGAAGGCGCAGGGCGCCTGGATCTACGGCGCCGCAGCCGAGGCGGGGCGCTCGTACACCGAGCTGGACTGGGCCGGCCGCTCCGTGCTGGTGATGGGCTCCGAGGGGGAGGGCCTGCGGCCGCGCGTGGCGTCGAGCTGCGACCAGCTGGTCTCGATCCGGATGCGGGGGCGGATCGGCTCCCTCAACGCCTCGGCCGCGGCAGCGGCGATCCTGTTCGAGGCCGCGCGCCAGCGGCACGGCTAACAGCCGCCGCGGATGGAAGGGCCATTTCCGGGTGGCCCGGGCAGGGATTCTGCAAGACGAATTGCATCGGCTCCGAACCTTGATTGACATCGGCCTCCGCTGCCCCTAGGGTCCGCGGCGAGGGTGGACCTGAGGCTGAGCCTGACCGGCGAGGCGAGGGACAACATCCTCATGGGAGGGGCGCCCCCCTGGGGAGGAGCGAGGCGCCACAGAAGACCATTCCGACCAAGGAGAGGCTGCTGTGGCCATACCGACCCCAAGCACGAGTGAGCACGCTGCAGTTCCCGCCCGGGCGATCCCGGACGGTGCAAGGCACCACGCGACCGGGCAGGGCCCCGACGACGAGTTCCTGGTGGCCCTTGCCAAGGACGGTCGAACCGACGCCTACGATCAGCTGGTGCGCCGCTACCGGCGCTTCGTGCGCGTCAAGTCCTCGTCCTACTTCCTGCTCGGCGGCGACGCCGACGACCTCATGCAGGAGGGCCTGCTCGGCCTGTTCAAGGCGATCCGTGACTATCGGCCCGAGCGCGAGGCGAGCTTCCGCGGTTTCGCGGAGCTCTGCATCACCCGCCAGATCATCACGGCGGTGAAGACGGCGACCCGCAACAAGCACACGCCGTTGAACCAGTACGTCTCGTTCAGCCAGACGCCGCGCGCGGCGGGATCCGACTCCGAGACCACGCTGGAGGAGGTGTTGCCGGGACCCGACGTTCGGGATCCCGCCAACCAGGTGATCGCCGGCGAGGAGCTGGAAAGCCTCGTCTCGTGCCTGACCAGCGTGCTCTCCGAGCTGGAGAGCCAGGTGCTGGCCTTCTACCTCGACGGGCACTCCTACGAGGTGATCGGTGAGCGCCTCGATTGCGACACGAAGACGGTCGACAACGCCCTACAGCGCGTCAAGCGCAAGGTGGGCATCCACCTCGACTCGAGGGCGGTGAAGATCTAGCGCCGGGCGCGGTTGCGAGCGTTGACGGCGGAGCCGGCCACGGTCCTGGCGAGCACTCGCGGCTCGACTTTCGCGAACAGGTCCTGAAGCTCGCGGCGCTCACGGTCGCTGAGGTTCGAGGGCCGCCCCCTCGAGCTGCGGACGATCTCGACCATGCGCTTGCGGTCGCGTTCGCTGAGACGGGCGTTGAGGTGGTTGTGAACCGCCATCAACCCCTCGGCGACGGCGAGGATCACAGCGCCCCGCGCCAGCCATCGCCCGCGGGCCGCCGAGCTGCTGAGCGAGTTCTCAGAACCAGCGAATCGAGCCATGAGGTGGATTCTAGTCGGGCATCGCGGCCACCCGCCATGGTGTCCCCGGCCTAAGCTGTCCTCGCGCCCGGGTAGCTCAATTGGTAGAGCACCGACCTTGTAAGTCGGGTTGTGCGGGTTCGAGTCCCGCCTCGGGCTCTTGGCCGAAGAGCGCTGGCACGATACGGAAGCGGGACGGACCGTCGTCGTGCGCGAGGGGTTGCTCGCGGCTGCGCCCCAGGTTCTCGCCGAGGAGGGCTGGACCGACTTCGAGCTGCTCACCACCGAGCGGGCGCTGGCGGGTGCGCCCGGGTTGGGCGAGGTGGCCGGCCGCACCCACCTCGTCCCGCCGGGCCAGGTGCCGGACGCGGCCGCCGCGATCCTCGACGAGGTCGGCGCCGAGCGTCTGGTCGCGCTCGGGGGCGGGCGGGTGATCGATTCGGCCAAGGCGATCGCCGCGGTCAGGGGTGGGGAGGTGGCGGCGCTGCCGACCACGCTCTCGGGCGCCGAGATCACGGCGATCCATCGCCTCCCCGCGGGTCACGAGGGCATCAGCGGCGTGCGGCCCGCGCTGGTGCTGGCCGACCCCGGCGCCATGACCAGCCTGCCCGAGGCGGAGCTGCGCGCCTCTGCGATCAACGCGCTGGCGCACGGGGCCGACTCGCTTTCCACCCCGCTCGCCGGAGAGCGTTCGCGGGAGCTGGCGCTGCGCGGCGCGAGGCTGATCGCGACGTCCCTCGATGCCGCCCCGCAGCTCCGCGACCGCTCCGAGCTGGCGCTCGGCTCGCTGCACTCCGCCGAGGCGCTCGACCTCGCCGGGCTCGCGCTCCACCACGTGATCAGCCAGACGGTGGTGCGCGTCTGCGGCACCCCGCACGCGCAGACAAACGCCGCGGTGCTTCCAGTGGTCATGGACGAGATGCGCCGTCGGGCGCCCGAGCAGCTCGAGGCGCTCGCCGAGGCGCTCGGCTGCGCGCCGGAGCGGATCCGCGAGCGCATCGATGAGCTCGCCGGGGGGAGGCAGCGCCTGGGCGAGCTGGGAGCCGAGCGCGCCTGCATCGAGCCCGCGCTCGACGCCGCGATGGCGCGGCCCGAGCTCGTCCACATGACTCCCGGCGAGGTCAGCCGCGAGGATCTGGCGCGCCTGCTGGATGCGGCCTGGTAGGGAGCGCATGTAACTGCGCGGGCCGGAGCGTGTTGGCTCCCCTGCGCACATGACCCCCGAGGAGCGACTGCTCAGCTATCACCGCTTCACCCGCGAGCACGGGGTCAACCGGCCCGCCTACCTACTCGTCCGCCTCTTCCTTCAGCCTTTCTTCCTGCTCTACTTCCGGCTAGGGCGGATCGGGCGCGCCCATGCCCGCGTCCGCGGCCCGCTGATAGTCGTCGCCAACCATCGCAGCTTCCTGGATCCATTCGTGATCGGAGCGATGCTGCCCTGGAACCGCCCCCTCCATTACGTCGCCAAGGTCGAGCTGTTCGAGCCTGCCTGGCAGGGCTGGATCCTCAACCGGCTCGGCGCCTACCCGGTTCGGCGCGGGCAGTCCGACGAGGAGGTCCTGGAGACGTCGCGGGCGGTGCTCGACCGCGGCGGTGCGATCTGCATCTTCCCCGAGGGCACCCGGATCCGAACCGGCTCGCTGGGCCGGCCCAAGCGCGGCTTCGGCCGCCTGGCGCTGGAGAGTGGCGCCGCCGTCCTGCCGATCGCCGTGCAGGGCACCGAGCAGGTGCGAAGGGGCTGGCGAATCCGGCCGAAGAAGGTGAAGGTGCGGGCCGGGCGCGCGCTCACCTTCCCACGGACGGAAGACCCCTCCCCGGCGCTCGCCAACTCGGTCGGCGCGCGCATCTGGCCCGTGATCGAGCTGCAATGGGAGTGGCTGGGTGGCCTGCCGCCGCTGCGAAAGGCCGCCGTGATCGGCGCCGGCAGCTGGGGCACCGCCGTCGCCGTGCTGCTCGCCCGCGGGGGGCTCGAGGTGCAGCTGGGCTGCCGCACCTCCGAGCAGGCCGACGAGATCGCCGCCAGCGGCACCAACGAGCACTATCTTTCCGGCGTTCGCCTGCCGGAGGGCGTCATGGTCAAACGAGCCGCCGAAATCGAGCTCGCCGGCATGGACCTGGTCTGCCTCGGCGTCCCATCGAAGGCTGTCCCCGCAGCGGTCGGCTCGATCGGCGACCGCGTCGGCGAGCGCACCGCGCTGCTGATGCTGAGCAAGGGCCTCGTGGCGCCGATGGGCGCGCTGCCCTCGGAGTACGTGGGCGAGCGCGTGCGCGCTCGCGCGATCGCCTGCCTGGGCGGCCCAGCGCATGCCAGAGAGGCGGTGTCGGGGACCGCGGCATTGGTATTGGGCAGCGCCGATCTCGATCTTCGCAGCCAGCTCGGCGAGGTCTTCGACGAGGCGGGCCTGTTCTGCGAGCGCACCACCGACGTCACGGGCGTCGAGATGGCCGGAGTGGCCAAGAACGCCGCGGCCGTCGCCGCCGCCGCGGCCGAGCCGCACGGCATGAACGCGGCCGGAATCGCCACCGCCGAGGTCTGGCGCGAGTGCCTCGACTACGCTGAGCTGCGCGGCGGGCGCTCGGAGACGTTCTCGGGCCTCGCCGGGATCGGCGACCTGACGGCCACGATCCTCGCCCCCGGCAGCCGTAACCGGCGCGCCGGCGAGCTGCTCGGCAGGGGCACCCCCGCATCGCAGATCCCGGCCAAGATCGGTCAGGCATCGGAGGGCCTCGACTCGGTTCCGATGATCGCCGAGACCGTGCGCAGGTCGGGGGTGGAGGCACCGGGGCTCGAGGGGCTCTCGCGCCTGATCGCCGAGGAGATCTCGCCCGCGGAGTGGATGGCTGGCGTGCGTCGGGCGGAAAGGGCCAGGCGAGTCGCGTGAGCCAGGGTAGGCTTGATCGGTGCCCGAAGGTGTTCAGACCTCGGCTGTCGCCGGCGAGTCGAAGGCGGAGCTCGACCGCGCCTTCGAGCAGCTCTATCGCGACCATCTGCGCGACGTGTACTCCTACTCGTACTACCGGGTCGGCAACCACCACGACGCCGAGGACCTCACCGAGCAGGCCTTCCTGCAGGCCTACCGCCACTTCGAGCGCGCCCGTCGCGAATCAGCGGGGCGGCCGCTGCGGCCCTGGCTCATCCGAATCGCGCACAACCTCGCCTCCAACTACCATCGCGACCGCGCCCGCAGGCCCCAGTCGACCCTCGACAACAGCGAGCCGATCGCGACGCCGCACGGAACCGAGCGCATCGTCGAGGGCCGCGCGGAGCTGCAACGCGTGATCGACAGCCTCGAACAGCTTCCGGGGGACCGGCGCGATGCCTTGATCATGCGCTTCGCGCTCGGCATGGACAACCGCGAGATTGCCCGCGCTCTGGGCCGCTCAGACGGGGCGACCAAGGTCCTGATCCATCGCGCGATCAAGCAGCTCGAGCAGGAGATGACGAGCGATGAGTGAGGGGCGAGAGTCGCCGGCGGACGTCGAGGCCCTTCTGCGAACCGCCCTGAGGCCGATCGAGCCGCCCGAGAACCTCCCCAACCGGGTCGAGGACACGTTGACGGCGGTCACCGAGGCGGCCGCCGACGAGCTCTCAGCCTGGGCCGACGAGCTCTCAGAATCGGAGCTGCGATCGCTCCGCGACCCCCGCAACTGGGTCAGACCAGCGGCGGCGGCGGCCGCCGGCGGCCTCGCGGGCGGTGTGCTGGTGCTGATCGAGCTGCGACGGCGCAGGCGCCCAAGCGGTTTCGGGGCTCTCGCCGACCAGGTCCGCTCGCGCATCGACTGACGCCGTGCGCAGGGGGCGGGGGCTAGGCTCCCGGGCCGTGGCCGAGACCTGCTACCGCCATCCCAACCGAGAGACGGGCGTCTCCTGCTCCAACTGCGGGCGCCCGATCTGCCCCGAGTGCATGACCTCGACGCCGGTCGGCATGCGCTGCCCCGAGTGCGCGAGCGAGCGCACCCGGGTGCGCACGGCGGCGTCGGTGACGGGCGGCGGCGAGCAGCCGACGGCCACCTACGTGCTGATCGCGGCCAACGTCGTTGTGCTGCTCGCCGAGCTGATGGGCGCCAACAACGCCCTGATCGTCGACGGCGGGCTCTGTGGCAACGCAATCGCCGACGGCGGGGTCTGCGGGATCGAGCGCACCGGCATCCTCTCCTCCGGCGGCGAGTTCTACCGGCTCCTGACCAGCGGCTTTCTGCATGCGGGCCCGCTGCACCTGCTGATGAACATGTTCGCCCTCTACATCCTCGGGACGCTGATCGAGCCGGCGATCGGCCATCTGCGCTTCGTCGCCATCTACTTCGCGGCGCTGCTCGCCGGCTCCTTCGGCGCGCTACTGCTCTCGGGCCCCAACGAGGTCACCGTGGGAGCCAGCGGCGCCATCTTCGGCCTGATGGGGGCGGCTTTCGTCGTCGCCCGCCAACGGGGCGTCGACCAGGTCGCCTCCCAGATCGGGCTGTTCGTTGTGCTCAACCTCGTCTTCACCTTCTCGATACCCGGGATCTCGATCGGCGGTCACCTGGGCGGCCTGATCGGCGGCGCTCTCGCCGCCCTGGTGATCGTCTACTTCGAGCGCCGCGAGGGCGGGCGCCACACGAAGCTGATCGAGATCGCCGGCATCGTGCTGATCGGCGTGGCCTCGGTCGCCGGCGCGCTGATGGCGGCGAGCGGCCAGATCTAGAGCTCGTCGCTATCCCGGTCGCGGTCGGTCTCGCCGAGCCTGCGCTCCAGGCGCTCGGCGAAGGCCGTGCCCAGCTCGATCGCCGTCTTGGCGGCCTCCTTGCTCGCGCGCAGGGCGCCCTCGGTGACCTCGCGGCCGACCTTGGCCGCGGCCTCGGCGGCCTCTGCGGCCATCCCGAGCAACGCCTCCGGTGCTTCGCTCGCCGAGCCGGCGCCACCGCCGGCCCCGCGGGCCGCCGAACCTGAGCCGTCGCGAGCCGCCTCGCGCTCGGCCATGGGCTTCCACGCGCCCGCCGCCTCGGGACGCGCGGCGCCCTCGGGCTCGGGCTGATCCCGGGCCGGCTCACCCTCACGGTCGTCTTCGGCCTTGGCCCCCTCGGGCTCGGGCGCGGCCCCGGCGCCCTCGCCCGCGGCGTGCCTGCGCTCGGCCTCGCGCTTCAGGTCCTCCACCGAGCGCTTGACCAGCTGCTTGTGGGTGCGCCGCAGGATCATCCCGGGCACGGGGATCGCGGGGTCGGCTCCGAGGTTGTAGGTCGCCCGGGTGCGCTCGGGCCCAAGCGGCTCGAAGCTGTAGGCGCCGTCCATCGCGTTCATGCCGTTGCCCTCCACGAAGTCCCACTCGACCAGGATGGGGCGCTCGTAGCGGTAGGCCAATACGTAGTCGATCTTGCGAACCTTGGCGTCCACGAAGAGCCTGACGTTGTGGCCCAGTCCCTCCGCGGTGCGGTCGAGCACCTCGGTCGCGTCCACCGCGTCCTGCCAGCCGGCGAAGCTCTCGTAATCGACGATCGCAGCGAAGCAGGTCTCGATCGGCGCCGCGATCTCCTCTGAATGCTCTGACCAGTTCAGGCCCACGGCCACCTCCCCCCGGCCCTTCGCGATCTGGTTCGGCCGCGACCCCCGGGAGGCGGTTGCGGCTCACACCCCAACCCTATCCGGGTGCCGCCGGCGGGCGAGCGGCCCGGTGCCCCTGGCCGGGCGCGAATAGCATCACGTTCGTGAAGCACCAGGCCGGCGATCCGCATCGGCCGAGACTAGAACAGAGGAGGAGGGATGACGGCGAGGCTGAGTGAGGATGAGATCGGAGAGCGGCTGGGCGGGCTCGAGGGCTGGGCGCGCGAGGGTGAGGCGATCACCAGGTCGTTCGACCGCGGGGACTTCGTCGGCTCGGTGAAGTTCGTCGACTCGATCGTCGGGCCCGCGGAGGAGATGAACCACCATCCCGACCTGGCGATCTCGTGGAGCGAGGTCAAGGTCACGATCACCACGCATTCCGAGGGCGGGTTGACCGCCGGCGATTTCGAGCTGGCGAGCCGTATCGACGCCCTCTCCTAGGCCGAGGCCCGCTTGGCCGGGACCAGATCTGCCTGCTAGCCTTGCCGCGTCGCCGATGATCTCCGACGACGAACCTTCGAGTACCGGTCCCCTCGCGGGGTCCGTTGCGCATCCTGATCACGGCGCCTCCATCCGGGTGAGGCGAGTCCGATGACTGCTCTGGCGCTCGTCGCTCTGCTCCTGCTGGTGCTGGTCAACGGCGTCTTCGTCGCCGCGGAGTTCGCGCTGGTCCGCGCCCGCCGCGGCAAGCTCGAGCAGCTCGAGCAGGGGGGCAGCGGCAGGGCGAAGCTGGCGATCAAGCAGCTGGACCGCATCGACGAGTACCTCTCGGCCTGCCAGCTCGGGATCACCATGGCCTCGATCGGGATCGGCTTCCTGGGCGAGCCGGCGCTCGCCGCCCTGATCGAGCCGCTGTTCGGCGGGCTCTCGCACGGGGTGGCCACGGCGCTGGCCTTCGCGATCGCCTTCACGGTCGCCACCTCGCTGCACATCACCGTCGGCGAGCAGGTGCCGAAGATGATGGCGATCAGCCGCGCCGAGCGCACAGCGCGGTTTCTCGCGCGCCCCCTGGACCTCTTCCTGGCCGCGACCAAGCCGTTCACCTGGGCGCTGACCAAGGTCTCGAACGCGATCCTGCGGCTGGTGGGAATCCGGCCCGGCGACCTCGAGGAGAAGCACACCTCCGATGACCTCAAGATGATCATCACCCAGTCGGCGGTCGGCGGTGAGCTCGATCCCGGCGAGGCGCACATGCTGAGTGGCGTCTTCCACCTGCACGAGCAGGAGGCGCGCGAGGTGATGACGCCCATTCCCGCCGTGGTCACCGTCGACGTCACGGCGACGGCGACCGAGGCGTTGCAGCTCTGCTGGTCGTCCGGCCACAATCGGCTCGTCGTCGTCGAGCAGGGCAACCAGGATCGGGTGCGCGGGATCGCCCACGCTCTGCGCCTGGCGAAGCTGCTGATGAGCGACGGGCCGGAAGCGCCGATCGAGCCGACGGTGCGCGATGCGCTGATCGTCCCCGAAACGAAGCCACTCGACGATCTGCTCGCTGAGCTCCAGCGCCAGCGCTCCTCGATGGGCGTGGTGGTGGACGAGTATGGCCGCACCGTCGGCATCGTCACCGTCGAGGACATCCTCGAGGAGGTGGTGGGCGAGATCGAGGACGAGACCGACCCGCTCGCCGGCAGCCTGCGCGAGCTCGCCAATGGCGACTGGTACGTGCGCGGCCACGTCTCGCTGGGCGATCTCACCGATCGAGGCATCGAGCTTCCAGGAGGCACCGATACCTACAACTCGATCGGCGGCTACGTCTTCGGAGAGCTCGGACGGCTGCCCAAACGCGGCGACGTGATCTCGGCCGACGGCTTCGAGATCCGCGTCGAATCGGTGCGCGAGAACCGCATAGAGGCGGTCAGGATCCACGCGAAGTAGCGGTTTGCAGGGATTTCACGCGTCCGTCCGCGCCTCGCTCTAGGTTCCGGGCAATCGGGGCCTCTTGGTGCCCTCAACGATAGGAGCCCTGCGATGTGGGTTGCCCGGCTCAGCGACAAGCAGCTGGAGGTTGTGAGGGCGGTGCTCCGCTCCCAGCAGCATCGCGGCCCCGCCTTGGAGGGCGCGCTGGAAGCGCTGGAGCTGGCCCGCTGGGACGACCTTCCGGAGGCCCAGCTGCCCTGGGCCGACGTGAGATCGGCAGCGCTTCAGCAGGGTGTCTCGGAGGCGGACGTGATCTGGGATCGTTGCGGGCGCCATGAGGAGCCCGCCGTTCCCCCGATTCGCGCCAAGCGCCAGCGCCCGCAGCGCAAACGGGCGGCCCCCGGCAAGCACGCGGCCTAGGCGTGCGCTCCCCCCGTCTGCGCTGGCCGTCGCCGTGGCGCTGGCGCTCGCCGGCTGCGGCGGCTCGGACGGCGATGGCTCGGGAGCTGGCTCGGGCGGGGAGGCCAAGGCCGGCAGCTTCGACTCGGGTGCGGCATTCGAGCTAGTCCGAGACCAGGTCGCCCTGGGAGAGCGGCCCGCTGGGTCGCCCGCCTCCCGCCGGCTGGCACGCCGATTGCGCGCCGAGCTGCCCGCCGGCAGCTTCGAGCCCGTGCCCGGGGGCCTGCGCAACGTGGTCGGCACCCTGCCCGGCAGCCCGCCCGCGATCGTGGTCGGAGCCCATTACGACACCGAGGTCCAGCCGCCGGGGTTCGTGGGCGCCAACGACGGGGCCGCGGGGACCGCGGCCGTGGTCGAGGTGGCCCGGGCCCTCGAGGCCGAGCTGCCGGCCGAACACCGCGAGGTCCGCTTCGTGCTCTTCGACGGCGAGGAGGAGCCGGCCGGCTGCCCTGATGCCCGCTTCGAGCAGTGTGCGCTTCGGGGCTCCAAGGCATACGTGGCCGCGCACCCCGGCGAGGTCGGGGAGATGGTGCTGCTCGACTACATCGCCAACCGCGGGCTGCAGATCCCCAGGGAGGCCAACTCAGATCCGGGGCTGTGGGAGGAGTTGCGCGAGGCGGCCGCCGAGGTGGCCGCCGAGGCCTACTTCCCGCCCGAGCGCTCCGGGCCCGAGGTCGCGATCATCGACGACCACATCCCCTTCCTCCGAGCCGGGGTGCCCGCGATCGACCTGATCGACTTCTCCTACCGCTTCGCGGACACCGTCGAGGACACGCCGGACAAGCTCGACCCCGCGGCGCTCGATGCGGTCGGCGAGACCGTCACCGCCCTGGTCCTGCGCCTCGCCGCGCGGCCCCCGCGCTAGGGCGCCCCGCGGCCGCTAGCCGTATTCGTAGAAGCCCGCGCCGCTCTTGCGCCCCAGCCTGCCCTCGCCGACCAGGGCGATCAGGCGGCCGGGGGCCCGGTGGTGAGGTTCGGAGGTCTCCGCGTGCAGGGCGTCGCCGATCGCGACGCCGACGTCCAGGCCGACCAGGTCGAGCAGGGCGAGCGGCCCCAGCGGGTGGCCGGCGCCGAGCGTCATGCAGCGGTCCACCTCCTCGGGCGGCATCCCGGTCTGCTCGAGCAGGCGCACCGCGTCGAACAGGTAGGGGAAGAGCAGGCGGTTGACCACGAAGCCGGTCTCGTCGGGCACCTCGACCACCGTCTTGTCAATCGCCTCGCACCAGGCCCGCGCCCGGGTGAGGATCTCCTCGTCGGCCCCTTGGGGAACGCAGAGCTCGACCAGCTCCATGCGCACCACGGGGTTGAACGGATGCAGGCCGAAGAGCCGCTCGGCGGCGCCGGCGGCCGCGCCGAGCCCGGCGACCGAGAGCGACGAGGTGGTGGTGGCGAGGTGGGCGTCCGGGCAGGCGCCCGCAAGAGTCTTCAACAGCTCGGCCTTGGCGTCGACCCGCTCTGCGATCGCCTCGATCACCAGGTCGCACTCGGCGAGATCGCCGGAATCGGTGGTGACCCGGAGGTTGGCCGGGTTGCCCTCGTCCAGCTTGGCGCAGAGCTTCGTGGCCTGCTCCTCGGCGCGCCAGGCGGATGCGTCCGAGCGCGCCAGCAGCCGGGTTTCGGAGATCGCCGTGGCGCAGGCGGCCAGCCCGCAGGCGATCGTGCCGCTGCCGGCGATCGCGGGTCTCTTGTATCCGGCGCCGCTGCTCACGGGGCGCGGTGTCTATCACGCCCGCCGACGCTCTGCCGTGGCGGCGCCGGTCTCGACGGCGGAACGGCGCGGGGGCCCGCCGGAGTGACTGGCTGACTCGCCAGTCGATGGGCTATCGTTGCCGCTCCGAGCGTCGCCGGCGGCGACGCCTGACGACTTGAGACGGAGGGCGATACGCATGAGTGGTAACGGGAGCTTCAGCGGGCGCGAGGTGGTGATCGTCGAGGCCGTGCGCACGCCGATCGGGCGCGGCCACGAGGAGAAGGGCTACTACAAGGACACGCATCCCTCGACGCTGCTCGCCAGGACCTACGGGGAGGTGATCGACCGCGCCGGCATCGACCCTGCGGAGGTCGAGGACGTCGTCGCCGGTTGCGTGCAGCAGTTCGGCGAACAGGGCCTCAACATCGCCCGCAACGCCTGGCTCGAAGCCGGGTTGCCCATCGAGACCCCTGCGACCACCGTCGACCGCCAGTGCGGATCGGCTCAGCAGGCGGTCAACTTCGCCGCCGCGATGCTCGCCTCCGGCGTGCATGACGTGGCGATCGGCGGCGGCGTCGAGCACATGGGGCACAATTCCTTCGCTGACTCGATGGCGGTGATGGAGGAGCACGGCATGGCCTTCTCGCCCGAGTTGATGGAGCGCTACAACCTCGTCCCCCAGGGAATCTCGGCCGAGATGATCGCCGACAAGTGGGAGATCCCCCGCTCCGAGCTCGACGAGCTGGCGCTGCGCTCCCACCAGCTCGCCCACCAGGCGACCGAGGAGGGGCGCTTCGAGCGCGAGATCATGCCCTGGAAGAACAACGGTGACACCTTCGTCGTCGACCAGGGCATTCGCCCGCCCGGCCCCGACAGCGCCGAGAAGCTCGCGTCGCTGAAGCCGGCCTTCAAGGAGGACGGCAAGATCACCGCCGGCAACTCCTCGCAGGTCTCCGACGGCGCCGCTGCGGTGCTGCTGATGAGCGCCGACAAGGCGGCTGAGCTGGGGCTGAAGCCGCGAGCCAGGATCGTCGACCAGACGACCGTCGGCGTCGATCCCGTGATGATGCTGACGGGCCCGATCCCGGCGACCCGGAAGCTGCTGGAGCGCAATTCGATGAAGATGGACGACATCGATCTGGTCGAGATCAACGAGGCGTTCGCCTCGGTGGTCGCGGCCTGGCGGCGCGAGCTCGAGCCCGATATGGACCGCGTCAACGTCAACGGGGGCGCGATCGCGCTGGGCCATCCGCTCGGCTCGACCGGCGCCCGGCTGATCACCACCCTCCTGCACGAGCTCGAGCGCTCGGACAAGGAGACCGGCCTGGTCACCATGTGCTGCGGCGGCGGTCTGGGCACCGGCACGCTGATCCAGCGGGTCTGAGCCGGCTGGCCGATATCGCCTCGACGAGGGCCGGCCTGGTGCCGGCCCTCGTCGCGATCTGCCTCGCCGCCGGCGGCCTCGGCTGCGGGGCCGGCGAAGACGACGGGGGCGGCGATCGGGCCGCGGAGGGCTCGGATCCGGGGCCCAAGGCTCCCAGCAAGCGCGACTACATCGTCCAGGCCGACACGATCTGCGCCAACGCCGAGCAGGCGATCGAGACTGAGGCGGAGATCGCCCTGGGCGTCGGCGCCGCCGACTTCACGGTGACGCCGTCCGGCGAGATCGTCTTCAAGCCGGGCCGCCGTCCCAGCCCGGCGACGATCGAGCGCTTCGGCACCCAGGTCGTGATCCCCAACCTGCGCCGGCAGCTCGCTGCCCTGCGCGCCCTGACGCCGCCCAGCGGCGACGGGGCGACGGTGGCCGAGATCTACGACACGGCCGAGCAGGGCATCGACCGGCTCGCTGACGACCCCGGCGCCTTCAACGACCGCGGAGCCACCCGGCGTGCGCTCAACGAGGCCCGCGCGCTGGGGCGCAGCTACGGCTTCTTCGACTGCGGTAACTACACCGGGCCGTGAGCGCGCGCGCCCCGACCGAGCCGCGATGAGCCCCTCCCGCCCGGCGGGCGCCCACTCGCGCAGCGGCGCTCGCGACTGGAGCGAGCACGACCGCGAGCTGATGGCCGCTGACGAGGTGCTGCGGGCCCTGATGGAGGAGGGCGGCCCGATCGCCCCTGAGGCCGACCGGCGCGGCAGCAGGCCCGACCCCTACGAGGCGCTGATCCGAGCGATCGTGGGCCAGCAGCTCTCGACCAGGGCGGCGGCCGCCATCTGGGGGCGCGTCAGCGAGATCTACGGAGGCGAGACGCCGCTGCCCGCCCAGGTGATCGACACCGATCCCCGGGCGCTGCGCGACGCGGGCCTCTCCTGGTCCAAGGTCGCCTACGTGCGCGATCTCGCCGAACACGTCCAGGACGGCGAGCTCGACCTCCAGCGCCTGCCCCAGCTCGATGACGCGCAGGTGATCGAGGAGCTGACCGCGATCAAGGGGATCGGCCGCTGGACCGCAGAGATGTTCCTGATGTTCCACCTGGGCCGTCCCGACGTGCTCTCCTGCGGCGACCTCGGCATCCGCCGCGGCACGCAGCTCGCCTACGGCATGGCAGAGCTCCCGACGCCGGCCGAGCTGGAGCGGATCGCCGAGGCCTGGCGCCCGCACCGCACGCTCGCCTGCCTCTACCTGTGGCGCTCGCTCGACAACGCGCCGGGCTAGCGATTAGTTTGCGGCGGTCCGGAAAGCGAACGGAAGGGAATGAGATGCGCACCGCGATGCTGCTGGGCGTGACCGCGCTGGCCGCCGGCCTTCTCGCCGCCGGCTGCGGCGGTGACGATGGCGGGGCGGCGCCCAGCAAGCAGGACTACATCGCCGAGGGCGATGCGATCTGCAAGCAGCGGCAGGACGAGGTCTCTCGGCAGGCCCAGGAGACATTCGGGGGCAGCGTCCCCACGGGCGAGCAGATCGAGGCCTTCGGCGCTGACGTCATAGTTCCGAGCCTCGACAGCCAGCTCGAGGAGCTGCGCGCCCTGACGCCGCCCGAGGGCGACGAGGACACGGTCGGCAAGATCTACGACGCGGTGGGCGACGGCATCGACGCGATCAGGGAGAACCCCGCGCTGGTCACCGATCCGAATGCGGGTGGGACCTTCGCCGAGGCGGATGCTCTCGCGCAGCGCTACGGCTTCAAGGTCTGCGGAGCGGGATAGCGGCAGCTCCGCTTGAGCGCCCTCGACCGAATCCAGATCGCCGCGATCGGCGACACAGCCGCCGACCTCGCCGAGCAGGCGCGGCGGGCTGAGGCGGCGGGGATCGACTGCGTCTGGACGCCAGAGCTCTTCCGAAGCTCCGTCACCCAGGCGACCTGGCTGGCGGCGAACACCGAGACGGTGGGCATCGCCACCGGGATCGCCTGGGCGTTCACGCGCAGTGCCTTCATCCTCGCGGTCAGCGCGCTCGACATCGACGAGATGTCGGGTGGGCGCTTTCGGCTGGGACTCGGCGCCGGCGTCAAGCGCCTCAACGAGACCTGGCACAACGCCGAGTACGGCAAGCCGGCGACGCACCTGCGCGAGACGATCCAGGCGACCCGCCAGATCATGTCGCAGGCATCGAGCGGGCAGCCGATCCGCTTCGAGGGCGAGTACCTCGACATCGAGATCAAGGGCTGGGTCAGGCCCCACAGGGCGGTGCGCGACGGCGTGCCGATCTACACGGCGGCGATGCAGGAGGGGATGTGCCGGATGGCGGGCGACGTCGCCGATGGGCTGATCGGGCACCCCATGTGCCCGGTGCGCTGGGTCGACGAGGTGGTCATCCCGAGCTTCGAGAAGGGCCTGGCTCGATCGGGCAGGAGCCGCTCCGGCCTCGACTTCCTGCCGACGGTCTGCTGCGCGATCGACGATGACGAGGCGCGGGCGATCGAGGCCGCGCGCCGCACGATCGCCTTCTACGCGACCGTGCGCACCTACCGCCCGCTCTGGGAGATGCACGACTTCGCCGATGAGGCCGCCGCCGCCGGCGAGGCCTTCCGCAGGGGCGACCTGGCCGCGGTGCCGGCGGCGATCCCCGACGAGATGGTCGAGGCCTACTCGGCCGCGGGCCCGCTGGACAAGGTCCGCGCTCGCGTCGAGGAGATGGCCGAGCGCGGTGACGGCCTCTGGCTCACCCCGCCCACCTACTTCATCCCCCCGGAGCAGCTGCTCGACTACCAGCAGCGAATCATCGAGGCGTTCGCGCCATCGGCGTAGCGGCCCGGGGCTCGGTCGGCCTCAGGCCCCGACGCTGTGGGCGAGGGCCTCGATCCCGGCGTGGCCCTCGATCTCGGGGCCGTGGCCCGGCAGGGTGATCTCGGGCTGGAGCTCGGCGAGCTTGCGGATCGAGCGGCGGTTCTCGGCGACGTCCATCGTGAATATCTCGGGGGGCTCGCGCAGCCCGGGCAGCGTCGTCGCGTAGCTCATGTTGCGGATCACATCGCCGCAGATCGCCACGCGGTCGGACTCCCGCCAGAAGATCACCTCGCCGCGGGCGTGGCCGGGGGCGTGGATCACGCTGAAGCCGGCGATCTCGTCACCCTCGGCGAAAGGGCGCTCGACCTTGTGGGGCGGCCCTTCCCAAACCCGCTTGATCAGCTTGTTGATCGGGTTGTCGACGTGGGCCTCCTGGACCGGGCGCCGACCCTCCATCGCGTCCACGTCGTCGACGTGGCAGGCCAGGGGGATGCCGCGCTGCTCGCAGATCGCCCCGGCCGCGCCCTGGTGGTCGGGGTGGACATGGGTGAGAGCGATCATCGAGAGCTCGCGATCCGCCGTCTGCTTGCGGATGCGGCTCTCGTCCCAGCGGCGACCGGCGTCGATCAGCACGTCGCCGGCCAGGTAGATGTTGATCGTCGGGCGGGGAAACTCGTCGAGGCGCCAGACGCCGGGCGCGACCTCCTTCATCAGACTGCGCCCCTTGCTGCGGTCACGGCGCTCCGCTGATGCGGCCCTGGTCGTGCAGCATCGGCTCGTCGTCTGGGCCCATGCCTCGGGGGTCGCCCGTGTGCCCGGACAGCTCCACGAGCTTGGCGATCTGGGTCTCGCCGTAGGCTCGCACCGGGTCGCCCTCGGGCAGCGGATCGATCAGGCGCTGGATGCGGTTGCGGACCTGCAGGGCGAAGTGCGGGGTGGAGGGTCCGGCCAGCGCGCGGATGTCGGCGATCGTCACCGAATGGGCGGTGGCGAGGCGGTCGGGTCTTTCGGCTTCGCTCATGGCGCTCCCCCCTTCTTAGCGGATTGCGGCGCCGACTCGGGCTCAGGCTCGGCCCCGCCCGGCTGCGAGAAGCCCGCACCGGCCCCCGGAGCCTGGCCCACGGGGCCGCCCGCCCCGGGGCCGACCTCGGCGAGCTCGGCCAGCTCGTCGACCTCGGCCTGGACTCGCCCACCGATCGCGCCACTGTCGCCGATCAGCCAGACGTGGTTGTAGACGGCGCGGGTGGGGTCGTCCTGAAACCCTGGCTTGATGTCGAGCAGGAACTCGCGCAGATCCGCGGGCAGTCTCGCCGGCGTCTCGATCACCAGCAGCGGCCCCCACTTGCCCGAGGCCGAGAGAGAAGCCGCGGCCGCGGCGTCGAGCGGCCGTGCGGTGGAGGCCAGCACCATCCCGTGTCCGGGATCGTTGATGTCCCATCCGAAGCCGCCGTCCGAGTAGCGGGCGAAGGCGATCGCGTTCGCGACGCTGCCCTGATCGCCGATTCGCTGCGCGCCCGGCGCGACGCGCTCGATCTGGCGCACCGCCGCGGCCGATATCGCCGAGGGAGGGCCGAGCACGTAGACGGGAACTCCGCGATGCCGGCGCAGCGCGGCTAGCGTGGCCTCGGGGACCTCGTCGCGGCCGCTGAACAGGACCGGGTCCCCCGAGCGCGCGGCCCAGGACGCCGCGGGCATCGCGTAGCCCGGATCCTCGTCGCCGGCGACGATGATGTGCCGGGGCTGAGCGCCGAGCAGGCGCCCGCGCAGCCTGTCGATGTTGTCTGCTATCTCGGCGGGCGAGTCGCCCCCGACGCTGCGGGACTCATAGCCGCTGGGCGCCTGCACGTCGCCGACGCGATACACGGCCGCGTCGCCTGGTCCTGAGCCGCCGCGCGGGTCGAGCTTCGCGAGCGCGTCGGCCGTCGGCTCGGGAACGCCGTCGCGCTCGCCGACCAGGATCGGGGCCCGCAGCGGCGGTCCCGCCAGCACCGAGGCCGCGATGCCCGCGTACGGGGACTCGTCCTCGACCAGCACGGCCGCCTCGACGGGCTGGGCCAGCTGCGAGGGCGGATGGGTGGCGAGCGCGACCGCCGCGGCATCCGAGGCGGGGTCGGGGCCGCCGACCCGCGTGGTGTTGCGGGTGGCCACAAGGGGAAACCCCAGCGGCCCCACGGGCGCCCCGGCGGCGTCGTCGGTCTCCACGGCGACGCTGACCACGCGGGTCTCGACCCGGGGCTTCTCGTCGCTCGACAGGGGGCCCGCCAGCACGGCCCAGCCGAGGGCCAGCGCCGCCAGCAGGCCCGCGCCGCCGGCCAGCAGTCGCGGATCGATGCCCCGGGCGCTCCCGGGCGCCCGTCGGAGGCGCTGGGGCAGATCGCGGCGGATCCAGTCGATCGCCGACTCGAGCGGGCGGGGCGGGCGCACGCGGACAAAGCTACCTGCGCGAGGAGAGACGGGACGTTCCGCGATCAGGCAGCGGGGCGATGCAGGGCGGCCTGCAACCCTGCGCTGACCAGGGGGCAGACTGTTAGTGCACGCTCACAGGGCAGGCGCTCCGTGTCTACCCTGATTCGAGCTGCCGATGCCCATGAGTCACCGCCAATCCCGAGATCCCGCCCCGCGCCGCCGCGCGCGGCTCCTGGCTGCGCTGCTCGGCGCGGCCGGCGTGGTCTGCGCGGGCGCCTTCGCGGCGGGCGTTGCGCCGGCCCAGAGCCTGCAGGAGCGCCTCAACGCCACCGAGGACAAGCTCTCCCGGGTCGACAAGCGGGAGGGGGTCCTGACCACCGAGATCTCGGCCGCCTCGGATCGGATCGCCGCCCTGCAGGGGCAGGTCGCCGAGCTGCGCAACAAGGAGGCGACCGTGGCCGCCGAGCTGGCCAAGAGGGAGGCCGAGCTGGACAGCGCCCAGGCGAGGCTGGCCGAGCTCCGCGATCGTCTCAGGCGGGCGGTGGAGATCCTCGAGGATCGCCTGGTCGCCATCTACAAGTCCGGCGAGCCCGACCTGCTCACCGTGGTGCTCCAGTCCAACGGCTTCGACGAGCTGCTGGAGCGGACCGAGTACCTGCAGCGCCTCGAGGACCAGGACTCGTCGATCGTCGGCAGGGTTCGCGAGCTTCGCGACGAGATGCGGGCCACGGTCGAGACGGTCAAGGCCGCGCGCGACCAGATCGCTGCGCGCAAGCAGGAGCTGGAGAGGACCCGGGCGCAGCTCGAGCGGCGCAGCGCCGAGCTCGCCTCGGCACGCTCCGCGCAGCGCTCCGCGCTCGGCGAGGTCCGAAACCAGAAGCAGAAGCTCGAGGGCGACCTCTCGGAGATCTCAGCCGCAGATCGAGGAGCAGCTTGCGGCGCTGGGCGGCTCGACGCTCCCCGCCGGCCCGATCCGGGGAGGCTCCGCCGGCTTCATCTGGCCGGTAAACGGCCCGGTCACCTCGGGCTTCGGCTTCCGCTGGGGCCGCATGCACGAGGGGATCGATATCGGTGTCCCCGCGGGCACGCCGATCCGTGCCGCCAAGTCGGGTGAGATCGTCCTGGCCGGGCCCAACGGCGGCTATGGCAACTACACCTGCATCAGCCACGGTGGCGGGCTCTCCACCTGCTACGCGCATCAGTCCAGCTTCGCCCGCACCTCGGGGTCGATCAGCCAGGGCTCCATCCTGGGCTACGTCGGCTGCACGGGGCACTGCTTCGGCGACCACCTCCATTTCGAGGTGCGAATCAACGGCTCGGCGGTGGACCCGCTCGGCTACCTCTAGTACGGCGTCCGATCCACGGACAGAGCTAGGGGGCCAGGTTTCTCTCGAGCCAGCGGAGCGACGCCGCCTGAAGCTCGGCGTCGTGCTGCAGCGAGCGATGGTCGCCGCCGGGCACCAGCAGGAGCTTCCGCGGCTCGGCTGCGAGCTCGAACAGCTCCTCGGACCAATACGAGGGGATCTGCTCATCGCCCTCCGCGTGCATGAGCAGCAGGGGCCGGCCGGCGAGCCGCTCGACGGCACCGCGCAGATCGCTCTCGGACAGCCACAGCTCCAGCGCCACGGGGTCTGCCACCCGCATCTCCAGTTCCCCTCGGCGAAGGCCCCGAGCCAGGTGCTGTTCCCCCGCCGGGCAGACCGCGATCACGCCGGCCAACCCGGGATCGAGCGCCGCGGCGTGGATCGCCATGAAGCCCCCCATGCTGGAGCCACGCAGGGCCACGCGCCTGGGGTCGACGCCGCTGGTCGCGCCCAGCAGCCTCGCCATGGCGATCACGTCGCCGACGGCCTCCGGGCCCATCGCTCCCTCGCTCTCGCCGTGGCCGCGCTGGTCGAAGCTCAGCGCGGCCCAGCCGCTGGCGCTCGCCAGGCGGGCGAAGTCCGCGTGGTTCTCCTTGCAGGAACCGGCGCCGTGCAGGATCACGATTCCGGGCCAGGGCGGCGCGGGCAGGCGCCGGGTGGGCTCGCCACGGCGCTCGCCCGCACCGATCTCGTCAGGAAGCCAGAGCGCGTAGGCCAGCCCCTGGTGGCGGCCTTCGCGGTCTGGGCGGCGGGGGGCGGGGTGCTCCACGGCCCGCATTGTCGCCGCGCCGGGCCTTCTGCCCCTGCTCGCCCGCCCTTGCGCCCGGGTTGCCGTCAGAATTGGTGGCAGCCATGAGCGCATCCGACTACAACCGGGGATCGGTGGCCGCCGCCGACCAGATCACCGCTTCGCCGGTCTACCCGCTGGGCTCCCGCGTCAACGAGCGCGGGCACCTGGAGATCGCGGGCTGCGACGTGGTCGAGCTGGCGAAGGAGTTCGGCACGCCCGCGTACCTCTACGCCGAGGACGACATCCGGGCGCGCGCGCAGGCCTTCACCCGCGCCTTCGCAGAGCGCACCGATGACTACGAGGTGCTGTTCGCCAGCAAGGCGCTGCCCTGCACGGCGGCCTACCGCCTGCTCGCCGAGCAGGGCCTCTCGGTCGACGTGGCCTCGGGGGGCGAGCTGAGGATGGCGCTGGCCGCCGGCTTTTCGCCCGAACGGATCCACATGCACGGCAACAACAAGAGCGAGGCCGAGCTGGCCTATGCGTTCGAGGCCGGGGTCGGTCACATCGTTCTCGACTCCCTGGACGAGATCGAGCGCGCTGAGCGCCTGCTCGACCGCCCCCAGCGGGTGTTGATCCGGATCACGCCCGGGATCAAGGCGTCGACCCACTCCTTCATCCAGACCGGGCAGGAGGACTCGAAGTTCGGCTTCGGGCTCGCCGACGGGCTCGCCGAGCGCGCGGTCGAGGCGGTGCGCGCCTCGGGCAACCTGGATCTGGTCGGCTTGCACGCCCATATCGGCTCCCAGATCTTCGAGCTGGAGCCGTTCACGGCGGCGATCGAGGTGCTCGCCGACTTCACGCGCTCCATGGACCTGCAGCCCGAGATGCTGAACATCGGTGGCGGGCTCGGCATCGCCTACCTCGAGGGCGACGAGCCGCCCTCGGTGGACGATTACGTCGGCGTCAAGGTCGAGGGAGTGAGGCGCGTCTTCGACCCCGTGCCACGGGTGCTGATCGAGCCGGGGCGCTCGCTGGTCGGCAACGCGGGCGTAACCGCCTACCGGGTCGGCACTGTCAAGGAGATCCCCGGAGTGCGCACCTACGTGGCGGTGGACGGCGGCATGTCCGACAACCTGCGCCCGATGCTCTACGGCGCACGCTACGAGGCGCTGGTCGCAGACCGCGCCGGCGAGGACCCCGACACCCGCGTGACGATCGCGGGCATGCACTGCGAGTCCGGCGACGTGATCGTGCACGACGCCGAGATCGTCGCGCCGCGCGTCGGCGATGTGCTGGTGACGCCGGCGACCGGCGCCTACGGGCACGCGATGGCCAACAACTACAACGGCGTGCCGCGCCCGCCGGTGGTCTTCTGTCGCGAGGGCGAGGCCCGGATCGTGGTTCGCCGCGAGAGCTGGGACGACCTGCTGGCGAGGGACGCCTAGCGATGGCAGCCAAGTCCGAGTCAAAGGCCAAGACCAAGGCCAAGGATGAGGGGACGGCGGCGGCGAAGCCCGTCTACGTCGGCATCCTCGGCAAGGGGACCGTCGGCGGCGCCTTCCGTGAGCTGCTCAACGACCGGGCGGGAATGGTCGAGGAGGTGAGCGGCCGCAGGCCGCAGGTGACGGGGGTGCTGTCGCGCAAGCGGGGCTCTTTTGACGAGATCCTGGCCGCCTCGGACGTGATCGTCGAGCTGATGGGCGGCGTCGAGCCGGCGCGCGAGTACGTGACCAGGGCGCTGCGCGAGGGCCGGCACGTGGTCACGGCCAACAAGCAGCTCGTCGCCCAGCACGGCGCCGAGCTGGTGGCGGCGGCTCGCGAGGGCGGCGCCCAGCTCCGCTTCGAGGCCGCGGTCGCCGGCGCGATCCCGGTGATCCGCGTGGTGCAGGAGAGCCTGGGCGCGGTCCCGATCGAGAAGGTCTTCGGGATCGTCAATGGCACCACCAACTACATCCTCAGCGAGATGGGCAAGCGCGGCCTCTCCTACGAGGAGGCCCTGAAGCAGGCCCAGGATCTGGGCTACGCCGAGGCAGACCCGAGCGACGACGTCGGCGGCGCCGACGCCGCGGCCAAGATGACGATCCTCGCCCGGCTCGCCTTCGGCGCTCCCGTCGAGCTCGAGCAGGTCCCCTACGAGGGGATCGAGGCGATCAGCCCCGACGACCTCGCCTACGCCAAGGAGCTGGGGCTGTCGCTGAAGCTGCTCGGGGTGGCTGAGCGGGTCGGCGAGGGCGAGATCAGCGTGCGCGTCTTTCCCTGTTTCCTGTACCCGGGCCATCCCCTGGCTCCGGTCGAGGGGCCCTTCAACGCCGTCATGGTCGAGGCGCCGGCGATCACCGAGATCACGATGTCGGGGCCCGGCGCCGGCGGGGCCGAGACCGCCTCGGCGGTGCTCGGCGACGTCGTCTCGGTGATCACGGGCGGCTCGCCGCTGTTCGAGGAGCGATCGAAGCTGAAGATCGCCAAGGACGTCGAGTCAGCCTTCTACCTTCATCTCGAGGTCGAGGACCGCCCGGGGGTGCTGGCCAAGATCACGGAGATCCTCGGCGCCGCCGGGATCTCGGTGCGCAGCGTCGTGCAGAAGGGGCTCGGTGACGAGGCGCGCCTGGTGATGGTCACGCATCCGGTCTCCGAGAAGAGCTTCGAGGCGGCGCTGAAGAAGATCGCCAAGCTCAGCTTCCTGCGCTCGGCACCGCGAGCGATCCGCGTGATCGAAGAAGAGTTCGTCTAGCGGTGCCCCAGCCGCTGATCGAGCGCTATCGGGAGCACCTCTCGCTGCAGGAGGGGGATCCCGTCGTGACGCTGAACGAGGGCTCGACGCCCCTGATCCACGCGGCCGGGCTGTCGGATCGGCTGGAGGTGGACGTCCATCTCAAGTTCGAGGGGGCCAATCCGACGGGGAGCTTCAAGGACCGCGGCATGACGGTGGCGGTCTCGCGCGCGAAGGGCGCCGGCGCCGAGGCCGTGATCTGCGCCTCGACCGGCAACACCGCGGCGAGCGCCGCGGCCTATGCCGCTCGCGCGGGCATGCGCGGGGCGGTGATCGTGCCCGAGGGCAAGATCGCCGTCGGCAAGCTCGCGCAGGCCCTGATGCACGGCGCCCGCGTGATCGCCCTGCAGGGGAACTTCGACCAGGCACTCGAGATCGTCCGCGAGCTCGCCGACCGTCACCCGATCGAGCTGGTCAACTCCGTCAACCCCTACCGGATCGAGGGGCAGACGACCGCCGCCCTCGAGGTGATGGAGGAGCTCGGCGGGCCCCCCGACGCGCTCGCCGTCCCGGTGGGCAACGCGGGCAACGTCACGGCCTGGTGGGCCGGCTTCCAGATCCGCGAGGCGGCGCCGATCCTCTACGGCTTTCAGGCCGCCGGCGCGGCCCCCCTGGTCGAGGGGCATCCGATCGAGCATCCCGAGACGATCGCCTCGGCGATCCGGATCGGCAACCCGGCGCGCTGGGAGGAGGCGATGAACGCCTTCACGGCCTCGCGCGGCAGGGTGGCCGCGGTAAGCGACGAGCAGATCCTCGACGCCTACAGGCTGCTCGCGTCCACCGAGGGCGTCTTCTGCGAGCCCGCCTCGGCGGCCTCGGTCGCCGGCCTGCTGGCCCATGGCCTGCCCGTCGCGGAGGGCTCGGAGCCCCCGCAGAGCGTCGTCTGCGCGATCACCGGCCACGGCCTCAAGGATCCCGACATCGCGATCGGCAAGGCGCCGGCGGTGATCGGCTGCGAGCTGGACGTCGCCGCGGTCGAGCGGGCCGTGTTCGATTAGGGGGCGCGCTCGCCTCGCCCGGCATAGGCGCGATCCGCAGCGGCAGGCGGGTGGCCTCGAAGATCGCCGGCTGAGGCGCCCCCTTCACGTCGACGGCCCGGATCAGGGGCCGGGCGGCGTAAGATGCGCGCCAACTCACCGGCGCCGAGGAAAGCGAGAAGACGTGGGCCTGTTCAAGGGCATCAAGGACGTGGCGGGCATCACCAAGCAGGCCAAGCAGCTCCAGGAGCAACAGCAGGAGCAGTCCGGCTACAAGCCCGGAATGCGGGGGATGATGGCCCAGATGGGGGACATGGTCGGCGACGCCAATCAGCAGCTCAAGGAGCTGGCGGGCGACCAGCGTGACCGCGAGCGCATCCTCGCCGAGGGGATCGCCGGCCAGGGCGTGATCGTCGGCATGGGCACGCCCGAGCGCGGCGCCCAGTGGTTCAACCTCGACATCGACCTCGAGGTCCACGTCGCGGGGCGAGAGGCCTACCGGGTCGCCAATCAGTACCTGGTGCCGGCCTCGGCCGCGCTCGGGGCAGGAGTCAGCCTGCCGATCAGGGTCGATCCCGAGGACAGGTCGAAGATCGCGATCGACTGGGACGGCGCCGCCACGGGCCCCGCACGCGGCGAGGTGCGCCAGGCGAGCGGTGCGGCCGCGCCGCCCACCGCGAAGGCTTCGGGCGGAGGGTCATCGGACGAGGACTCGGTCGCCCAGCTCGAGCGGCTCGCCAAGCTCCGCGACTCCGGCGCGCTCACCGAGGCCGAGTTCGAGCAGCAGAAGGCCCGCATCCTGGGCTCTTGAGCGCGGCAGGCGGTGTGGCCCGGGCGGCGCCCAGGGTCGAGTTCCTGTGGTGGGAGGGCTGCCCCTCCTGGGAGCGGGCGCTCGGCGACCTGCGCGCGGCGATGGAGGAGGGTGGCCTCGATCCGGAGGCGATCGAGGTGACGCGAATCGAGACCGAGTCCGACGCGAAGCGCGAGTCCTTCGTCGGCTCGCCGACCATACGCGTGGATGGCGAGGACATCCAGGCGCCCGGCGAGGAGCCCCACGGGCTCACCTGCCGCGTCTATCGTCGTCGCGACGGTCACGTCTCGCCGCTGCCGGACCCAGTCGAGGTCAGAGCCGCGCTCAGCCGGGCCGGCGAGCGAGCCGGCTAGAGGGAGGAGGACGATGACGATCCCGATCGGCGAGAGGGCACCCGGCTTCGATCTGCCGGCGGCCGAGGGTGGCAGCCGGTCCCTGGACGAAGGCGAGGCCGCGGCCACCGTCGTCTATTGGACCTGCAACCACTGTCCCTACGCACTGGCCTGGCATGACCGCATGCTCGATGTCGACCGCGACTACGCAGATCGCGGCGTACGCTTCCTGGCGATCAACTCCAACGACGCCGAGCGCTACCCGGCCGACTCCCTCGAGGCGATGATCGAGCGGGTCGAGAGCGAAGGGGACTGGCCACACCCCTACCTCCACGACGAGAGCCAGGAGGTGGCGCGCGCCTGGGGCGCGCAGAAGACGCCCCACGTGTTCGTGCTCGACGGCGAGCTGAAGCTGCGCTACCAGGGCGCTCCCGACGCCGACTACGAGGACCCCTCCCAAGCGGCGGTCTTCGTGCGCGAGGCGCTCGACGCGGTGCTGGAGGGGCGCGAGCCCGAGCGATCCGAGACGCCGGCGGTCGGCTGCGGCGTCAAGTGGCGCGGGTGACCGCCAGGCGCCGACTCGTGCGCGTCCCCGCCTCCTCGGCCAACCTCGGCCCGGGCTATGACGTGCTCGCCGTGGCGCTCACCCTGCACCTCGAGCTGGAGGTCGAGGAGACGGGGTCCTTCTCGGTCGAGTCCGACGGCCTCGACGTCCCGCTCGACCGCTCCAACCTGCTCGTCAGGGCCTTCGAGCGCCTCAAGCCCGCCGATGAGATCAGCTTTCGGATTCGCAGCGAGATCCCGCTCGCGGCCGGGCTCGGCTCCAGCGCCGCGGCGATCGTCGCGGGGCTGATGGCCGCCGACCACCTCTACGAGCTGGCGCTCGAGCCGGCCGAGCTGCTCGCCCAGGCGACCGAGATCGAGGGGCACCCCGACAACGTGGCCGCGGCGCTGCACGGGGGCTTCGTGATCTGCTCTCACGGCGACGACGGGGTCATTGCGACCCGGCTCGAGCCCCCGCAGGGGGTAGAGGGAGTGGTGGTGATCCCGGCCACGGAGAAGGTCCCGACCTCGACGGCACGGGAGGCGATTCCGGCGCAGGTGCCGCACGCCGACGCCGTGGCCAATGTCGCCTCGGCCGCCGAGCTGGTGCTCGGCATCGAGCGCTCGGATCTGGCCCTGATCGCGCGCGGGCTCGCCGACCGGCTGCACCAGCCCCACCGCGCCCACCTCTACCCGCGCTCCATGGAGCTCGTCGCCGAGGCGCCCGGGCTCGGGGCGCTGGGGGCGACGATCTCCGGCGCGGGCCCAACCGTGCTCGTCTGGTCCTTTTGGCAGAGCACCGGCAAGGTCCTGGAGGCGCTGCGCGAGCGCGTCGGCGAGTGGGCCGAGATCCGGCGCGTCCCGTTCAGCCCGATCGGGGCCGACGTCCCCGAGCTGTGAGCGAGCGCTCCTCGATGTCGCTGTGGTCGGAGGACTCGTTCCTCTCGATCGCCTCCAAGGGCTCCGCGCTCTCGATCGGCTCGGTGGGCTCCTTCGCGTCGATCGGGTCGGTGGGCTCCGCCGGGTCCGCGCTCTCGGTCGGCAGCGTCGGCTCCGCAGGCTCGGCGCTCTCCTGCGCCAGCTTCGCCTCGGTGATGTCCTACGCTCGCGCCGAGGCCGTGATGGGTGCCCGTGGGCGCCCGCGCGCGGCCCTGATGGCGGCGGGGATTCTGCTCGCGACGGGGGCGGTGGTCGGCGGCTGGGCCGCCCGCCGCGCCCGCTGATGACCCGTGCTAGCCGAGCAGCCCGAGCTGGCGCAGGATCGAGACCGAGTCCGAGTAGACGTCCTTTCGAACCACCAGGCCGCCCTCGAAGGGGATGACGTCGACGCCGCGCCACTCGATCCGCCTGCCGGTCGGCTCGGCAACCAGCTCGCCGCGGCGCATCTCGTTGGCATGGGTGGCGCTTGCGGTCCACTCCTGGGTGACGACACCGTCGCGCACGTAGAGCCGCCGGGTCTCGAAACGGATGTCGGGCCAGGTCTCGAAGATCGAGCTGACGTGACCGCGGACCTCCTCGCCCTGCGCGGCTTCGCCGGCGGTGTGGTTCTCGAAGACCATGTCCGGAGCGTGCATCTCCATGATCGCGTCGAGGTCGTGGGAGTTCCAGGCCTCGTTGTAGCGTCCGATCGCCTGCTCGAGCTGCGCGGCTGAGTCCCGGTCCGCCATCGCCTCTGAGGATATGGTCGCGGGGACAAGCCGGTCAAGGGCGCACCACGAGGAGGCGAGGCGGATGTCCGAGGGCTACACGGTCAGGCACCTGGATGACTTCGAGCAGATGGAGGGCTCGGGCGGCGCCACCTGGCGCCTCGCCCGCAAGACGCTGGGGGCCGAGGCCTTCGGCTTCAACGTCGTCGACCTCGCGCCCGGGGGTGAGCTGCCCGCCCATGACGAGTCGGAGAGCGGCCAGGAGGAGGTGTTCGTGGTGCTCGACGGCGAGGGCACGGTCGTCGCCGGTGAGGAGGAGATCCCCGCGCCTGCGGGCACCTTCGTCCGCTACGGCCCCGAGGTGAAGCGCACCGTTCGCAACCGCAGCGACGCCCCGGTGCGCGTGCTGCTGATCGGCGTTCCCGGCGACTCGGGCTACGAGCCGCTGAGCTGGGCGTAGCCCGGCGTCGGGAGCTCGGCGCCGTAGCGGGCGCCCTCGGCTGCTCGGGTCAGGAGAACTCGTCGAGCGAGTTCAGCTGGCGGCGCAGCTCGTGGTCGCGCTGCCTGCGCGGAACGCCCGACTCGCCGGTGACCGCCTCGTTGTTGCGGGGGTCGACGATGGCGTTGAAGCGCTCCGTCTCGGAGCCCGGGCCGTCGCTGCCGGCCGGTCGTCCGCTCTGCCTCTGCTGATGGTTCCCTGGCGTGGTGTGGTCGTCCATCGTTGGTCTTGATGCCTTCCCAATTTCTAGACTGAGCTACTCAACAATTGCTGACGCAGCCTAGCACGATTGTTTGCTGTTCCTTACATAAGGGAACACCGCGCCGGGCGATTGGTTGCGAACCGGCCGCGGCGTATACTGCCCGCTCCGTCGGCTTCAACCCGTCGCGCGCCCGCTCGAAGAAGGCGCGGACCCGGGAGGTTCAGGTGAATGACCCGTCAGCAGTGAGCCGCGCGCGCGCGGCCGAAGGCCCTGGACAGCGCCACTCGCCCGAGCGCGCCTATCGGCCCAGGGTCTCTCCGCCCAGCGTGGAGGACAAGGACGCCTGCGCGATCTACGCATCGGTGCGAAAGAGCGCCGCGCCGAGCCACGAGCCCCTGCCGCTGGCTCTCGAGGCGCTCGAGAAGATGCTGCACCGGGCGGGCAACGTCGACGGCGAGGGAGACGGCTGCGGGCTGCTGGTTGACATCCCCTCCAAGATCTGGGCCGAGGAGATCCGCGTCGGCGGGCACAACTCCTCGCTCGCCCTCGATGATGCCTTCGCCGTCGCGCACGTCTTCGTCGAGCGCTCCGCCGATCTCGACAAGGTCCGCCACGGCGCCCGCGAGATCCTCGGCCGGGCCGGCTTTCGCATTCTCGCCGAGCGCGTCGGCGTCGTGGACTCGTCGGCCCTCGGTCCCACCGCGCGCGAGGAGGAACCGCACTTCTGGCAGATCGGCGGCCTGGTGGCGGAGGCCGCTGAGGGCGATCGAGCCCTGTTCGCGCTCCAGGTCGAGCTGGAGCAGCAGCTCGGGGTCCATGTCGCCTCCTTCTCGGGAAGCTCGTGCGTCTACAAGGTGATGGGCGCCCCCAGGGTGCTCGGCGCCTACTTCCCCGACCTCACCGACGAGCGAGCGGAGACGGTCGGCTGCTTCGGCCACAACCGCTATTCGACCAACACCTGGCCCTCGTTCACGCGGGTGCAGCCCTTCGGGGTGCTCGGCCACAACGGCGAGATCAACACGATCGAGCAGCTTCGCCAGGAGGCCCGGATGCTCGATATCCCCATCGCCGAGGGCAACTCCGACTCCCAGGACCTCAACCGCACGATCGAGACGCTGGTCCGCCGCGACGGGCTGTCGCTCGCCGAGGCGATCGAGATGGTGGTGCCGCCGATCGTGGCCGAGATCGTGGCGCTTCCAGACGACCTGCCCTCGTTCTACATGTACCTGCGCCAGCTGATGGGGCCGTTCGCGCAGGGCCCCGTGGCGCTGATCGCCCGCCATGGCGACGAGTGCGTGTTCTCGGCCGACGCCCTCGGGTTGCGGCCCCTGTGGCAGCTCGAGTCACACGACGACTGGGTGTTCAGCTCCGAGCCGGGCGTGGTCTCGATGGAGCAGATGGCCTCCGAGCCCAAGCCGATGGCCCCCGGAGAGAAGTTCATGGTGCTGATCGACCGCGGCAAGCGGCGCTCGACGCTGCACCCCCACGAGGAGATGCTGCGCGAGGTGAAACGGCGCTGGCTCGAGCGCACGGGCGTGGCCGGGATGGCTCACTACGCCGCCGAGCTGAGGGCAGGCGGCCCCCTTGAGGGCCGCGAGGTCCCGGGCTACACGGCGGCCGGCCCCTCGGATCCCGTCGAGGTCCCCGACCGCGTGCTCGCGGGTTTCGGCTGGCAGCGCGACGACGTCAAGCTCGTGCAGCAGATGGCCTCCAACGGCGCCGAGCCGATCGGCTCGCTCGGCTACGACGGGCCGCTCGCGGCGCTCTCACCCGAGCGCCAGAACCTCGCCGACTACTTCAAGGAGACGGTTGCGGTGGTCACCAACCCCGCGATCGACCGCGAGCGAGAGATTGAGCACTTCTCGACCAGGGCGATCTTCGGTCGTCGCCCCTCGCCGGTGGATCCGGGCACGCACAGCGGCATCGTGGCCACGGATTTCCCCGTGCTGCTGGGCGGTCACCACGGGATGGCTCCACTGGGCGACGGCGTCTATCGCAGGATCGCGGCCGATCACGGGACCTACCTGCTGGAGGACCTCTGGGAGGAGTTCCGTGCGCGCGAGGGCGACTGCGCCAAGGCGATCGACATCGCCCTGCTCGAGTCGGAGACCACGCAGGGCGCGATCGAGCGCCTCAAGCAGGAGGCGGTGAAGGCGGTCCGCGACGGTGCCGAGCTGCTTGTACTAACCGACCGCATGGTCTTCGACGGCGAGCGGCGCTGGATCGACCCGCATCTCGCCACCTCGGCGGTCGACCAGGCGCTCAAGACCTACCGGGTCGAGCCCGGCGAGGTCAACCTGCGCCGGCGCTGCTCGATCCTGCTGCGCTCGGCGTCCCTGCGCAACGTGCACGACGTCGTGCTGGCGCTGGGGCTGGGCGCCAACGGCGTCTGCCCGTACGTGATGGTCAAGGTGGTCTGCGTCGACGACTACGAGCAGGATGTAGGCAACCTCTGCTCCGCGCTGCGCAAGGGGATCGAGAAGGTGATCTCGACCATCGGCATCCACGAGGTTCGCGGCTACGCGCGCCAATTCTCCTCGATCGGGATCAGGCCGGAGCTCACCGAGATCTTTCAGACCCGGGCCTTCGCCGCCAGCGACGCCGCGGGCACCGGCTTCGAGAAGCTCGACGCCGACACCGACGAGCGCTACAGGATCCTCACGGGCGACGAGCCCGCCAAGCCGGCGAAGACCTTCCGCTTCTACCCCAAGGTCTACAAGGCCGCGATCGCAGCGGCCAACGGCAGCGCGAGCTTCGACGAGTACTCGCAGAAGGTGCGCGAGCTCGAGGCGCAGAGCCCGATCTCGATGCGCCATGTGCTCGGCCTGCGCAAGGAGGAGGGCCGCGAGCCCGTGCCGGCCTCCGATGTCGACGCGGGCGTCGGACACCACGACTATCCGATCGTGATCAGCTCGATGAGCTTCGGCTCGCAGTCCGAGCCCGCCTTTCGCGCCTACGCCGAGGCCGCCAAGGCGATCAACGTGCTCTGCGTCAACGGCGAGGGCGGCGAGATCCAGGACATGTACGGCAACTACCGCAAATGGCGCGGCCAGCAGGTCGCTTCGGGCCGCTTCGGCGTCTCGGCCGAGATGCTCAACTCCTCCTACCTCGCCGAGATCAAGATCGGCCAGGGGGCCAAGCCCGGCGAGGGCGGGCACCTGCCGGGCAAGAAGGTCTCCGAGAAGGTCGCCGCCGCCCGAAACGCGGCACCGGGCACCGACCTGATCTCGCCGTCGAACAACCACGATCTCTATTCGATCGAGGACCTCGCCGAGCTGATCGACGAGCTGAAGACGGTCAACCCCGATGTGCGTGTCTCGGTCAAGGTGCCGGTCGTGCCCAACATCGGCACCATCGGACTCGGCATCGCCAAGGCGGGTGCCGACATCATCACGCTCTCGGGTTTCGAGGGCGGCACGGGGGCGGCGCGCCAGCACGCGCTGCGCCACGTCGGGCTGCCGTCCGATATCGGCACCCGCGCGGTTCATCGCGCCCTGATGGAGGCCGGCATCCGCAACCGTGTCGAGATCTGGGCCGACGGCGGCTACCGGCACGCCTACGACATCGTCAAGCTGCACTGCCTCGGCGCCAACCGGGTCGGCTTCGGCACTCTGGCGATGGTCTCGCTGGGCTGCACGATCTGCCGCGGGTGTCAGCTCGACACCTGCCACGTCGGCATCGCCACCCAGATCGAGACCACCGAGCAGGCCGACCAGCACGGCCTCAAGAAGTTCACGCCGCAGGCCGTTGACACGGCCGCCGAGAGCGCCGCCCGCTTCTTCGCGGCGATGGGCGAGGAGGTCAAGCAGGTGGTCGGCTCGCTCGGCTACGACCGCGCCCAGGACCTTGTGGGCCGCTACGACCTGCTCCAGCAGGTCTCTCATCAGGGGCGCCTCGACCTGGCGCCGCTGATCACGCCGCTCGAGGAGTTTCTCGACCTCGAGCCGATCGACATGCCGGTCGCCGAGGAGCTGGTCGAGACCCGCGCCGAGGCCGGCCTGGTGCAGGCGAAGCCGATCCGGATGCGGCCAAAGCAGGCCTCGGCCGAGCTCGGGAAGCTCGCCGAGCAGGTCTTCTCGGGCCAGGTCGTGCACAGCAGCTTTCCCCGCGACGTCAACGCCAACGACCGCGTCCTGGGCACCGAGCTCTCGGGCGCGATCTCGCGCGCCCGCATCTACGAAGGCAGTCCGCAGGGCTCCGAGTACGACGAGCTGGCCGAGCTGGTCTTCAACGGCGGCAGCGTGGCGGGCCAGGGCTTCGGCGCCTTCAACGCCTGGGGCGTCACGTGCCGAGTCGAGGGCGGCGCCCAGGACGGCGTCGGCAAGGCGATGCTGGGTGGGACCGTCTCCATCCTCAAGGGCCGCAACTCCGAGGGCGCGCGGCTCAATGGGTCGGTGGGCAAGTCCTTCGCCTACGGTGCGCAGCGCGGCCGCCTCTTCGTGCAGGGCTCGGCGGACTCGCGCTTCTGCATCCGTCTCTCGGGCGCCGACGTGGTGCTCGCCGGCGAGCCCGCAGAGCCGCTTGACGACTCACGGGGCTCCGTCGTTGATCGCGCCAACGCCAAAGGGTTCGCCTTCGAGTACATGACCTCGGGCAGAGCGGTGGTGCTGGGGGACATCGGGCCCTGGGCCTGCGCCGGGATGACGGGTGGCCGTGTCTACGCGCGGGTCAACGACGCGTGGAACCTCGACCGCGACGCGATCGAACGGCGCCTCGGAGCGGGTGCTCTGGTTGCCATCGACGAGCTCGATGCCGAGGGCGAGTTGGACGTTCAGGACCTGCTGGGGCGCTATGCCGACGAGCTGCGGGCGACCGACCAGGCGGCAGAGGCCGGCCGGGTCAGCGCGCTCGCCTCGGCTGCTCGAGAGAACTTCCTGATGATCATCCCGCAGAGGGTCCAGGCCGACCCCAGCATCTCCACCGAGTAGGGGCGCCCAAGCGCCCCGCCGTGCCGGGGGGAATGATCGCGCTTCACGACCGGGCTTCGCAATCGGGCTTGAGTTGCCTGGCCGATTAGCCGATATCGGGTACATGTTTCGCGCAGAGGAAACCGTCGAACCTCGCAGGCGGAAGGTGAGCCTGCCCCGGGGCCGCACGCTGCCCGAGGATGTCTGGCTGAAGCGCCACCACGCCCTCGTCTGGCTGATGGTCTTCCAGGCGGTCGGGCTCTCGATATTCGCCGCCTTCCAGGGCCAGACCCTGCCCGAAAGCGCCCTGTATGCCGCCGTGGTGCTCCCGATCGCGGCGGTTGCCGTCCTGGTCGAGAAGCAGCGGCGCCCCGCCTCGATGCTGGTCGCAGCCGGCCTGATCACCGAGTCCGCGCTGCTGGTGCAGATCTGGGAGGGAACGATCGAAGCGCACTTCATGTTCTTCGTGATGATCGTCGCGCTCTCCCTCTACGAGGATTGGCTGCCCTTCCTGGTCGCCGTCGTCTACGTGGTCCTCCACCACGGTCTCGTCGGGGAGGCGGACCCTGCCGTCGTCTACGACCACGCGGACGCGATCGCGCACCCGTGGAAGTGGGCCGCGATCCACGGCGTCTTCGTGGCCGGCGCGGCGATCTTCTCCGTCATGGCCTGGAGCATGAACGAGTCGCTTCGCGAGGAGTCCCGGCGGCTCGCGAAGCTCAGCGAGCGCACCAAGGCCGAGCGCGAGACCGAGCGCCACAAGGACGAGTTCTTCGCCATGGTCTCGCACGAGCTGCGCACGCCGCTGACCTCGATCATCGGCTATACGGACATGCTCGCCAGGACCGAGTCCGGGGCGCTCACCGAGCGCGGCAACAAGATGCTCGACGTCGTGAGGCGAAACGCGAGGCGCGAGATGCGCCTGGTCGGCGACCTGCTGATGCTGGTCCGGATCGAGGCCGGGAAGTTCCAGCTCGAGCCCGGCAGCGTCTCGCTGCGGAGCGTGGTCGAGGCCTCCGTCGATGCGGCGAGGCCCGCAGCCGAGAAGGCCGGGCACGAGCTGGTGCTCTGGGCCGACGACATCCCCGAGATCGAGGGCGATGCCGAGCGCCTTGAGCAGGCGGTCGACAACCTGCTCACCAACGCGATCAAGTTCACGCCCGCGGGCGGCACCATCGGGGTGCGTCTCGGCGAGCGTGACGGCAGTGCCGAGATCGAGGTCGAGGACTCGGGCCCGGGCATTCCGCCCGAGGACACCGAGCGCCTCTTCGACCGCATGTACCGAGCCTCGACCGCCACGGCGGACCACGTGCCCGGCACGGGGTTGGGCCTGACGATCGTCAAGGGCATCGTCGAGGCGCACGGAGGGCGCGTGATGGTCGAGAGCGAGCTCGGCAGCGGCACCGCCTTCCGAATCGAGCTTCCGCTGCGGCCTCCGGTCGGCCCGTCCGAGGCGAGCGATGGGCCCGGCGTGCCCGTCGCAGGCGGAAACGGCAACGGTCGGCACGCCGACGGTGGTGGCCCGAGCGGCAACGGGCATGGCGGCGACCTCGACCGCGTCGCCCGGAAGGTGGCGCCTTGACCGTTACGCCGCTCGTGCTCGTCGCCGACGACGACCCGGACCACCTCGAGCTCGCCTGTCTGCAGCTCGAGGGCTCGGGCTACCGCGTGCTCAGGGCCGAGGACGGCGACTCCGCCCTTCGCCTGGCGCGCGAGAAGCACCCGGACCTATGCGTCTTCGATGTGGTGATGCCCGGGCTGCGCGGCTATGAGGTGCTGCGCGAGCTGCGCGACGACGCCGCCACCGAGGAGATCCCGGTGGTCCTGGTAACGGCCACGCTCGATCATCGCTCTTTGTGGCGGCTGGGTCCCAGCCCCGACGACTGCATGCGCAAGCAGAGCCTCGGCGAGCTCGAGCAGCGGGTCCGGGCGCTGCTGGAGGCCCGCGCCACCGAGCCTCGCGGGACGGAGGCGGCATGAGCTTCGATCAGCGGACGTCCGCGCTGGTGCTTGCAGCCGACGACGACGTCGACATCCTGATGCTGGTCCAGATGGTGCTCGAGGAGGAGGGCTACGAGGTGCTCACGGCCTCCGACGGTGAGCAGGCTCTGGCGATGGCGATCGAGCACAACCCCGACCTTTGCGTGCTCGACGTGATGATGCCCAGGCTCGGCGGCTGTGAGGTCACGGCGGGCCTGCGCGCAGCCGACCAGACCCGCGAGATCCCCGTGATCCTGCTCAGTGCCCGGACGCAGTGGGAGGCGGTCAAGCGGGGGCGCGAGGCGGGCGCCGACGAGTACCTCACCAAGCCCTTCGTCCCCGACGACCTGCAACGTTCGGTCAGGGCCCTGCTCTCGGCCCCGCGGGTGGAAGAGGAGCCGGTGCTGGAAATGGTCGCGGACCGCGAGCAGCCGACGCCGGGCATCGTCGCGGACCCCGAGGAGCCCGCTTCCGCCGCGGGCGGACTTGTGCTGGTTGCCGCCGGCGACGTGAACCTCGCCAAGCTCGTGGCCTACAGGCTCGAGCTGGGGGGATACGAGGTGGCAATGGCCTACGAACCCGACGAGGTCGCGCAGATCGCCTCGGAGCGCCCCCCCGATCTCTGCATCCTGGACTCCTCGATGCCCCAGCCGGACGGCTGCCCGACGATGCGGGTGAACAACAGGGTGATCGTGCAGGAGCTCTACGGAGAGGTCGAGCGGGTCCTCGCGGCGGCCCCCCAGAAGCAGACGGCCTAGTCCGTCTCGATCACGAAAAGCCTGAAGCGGCCGACGCCGATCTCGTCGCCGTCACTGACGGCGCTCCAGTCCGTGCGCTCTCCGTTGACGGCGACGCCGTTCATGCTGCGGTCATCGAGCACCCGCAGCTCGCTCTCGGGCGTGCAGACGATCACCGCGTGTCGGCGCGAGACCGTCGGGTCATCGAGCCTGATGTCCGCCGAGGCGCTGCGCCCGATCCGCAGCCAACCGGGCTCGAGCTCGATCACCCTGGCCCGACCGTCGGCGTAGAAGACCAGGTACTTCCCCGGCTCGCAGACCGATTCGCGGGCGCGATCGAGCCAGCCTTCGGGTCCGTCGCTCCGGGCGCCGAGCGCCGGCTGCGACAGGGTGGTCGGCTCGAACAGCGATGCTCGCTTGAAGCGCTCGCCGCCGCAGTTGGGGCAGACGGGCATCGCCTCTGAGTGCTGGAAGGACAGTGGCGCCGAGCAGTCCAGACAGATGAACGATCCCGCCTCGGCCGGGCCTCCGGCCTGGTGGACTGGGTCCGCTCTATGTTCGGTGTGGGTCACTTTCAGGTACAGATCCGATCGTACTCCGCTGCGCGCGGTTCTCAAGGGCGCTTTGGACGCCGCGAGCGCTAGGCGCGGATAGAATCGCTCGGCCTCATGGGGCCGCTCTCCCTCCAGATCGATGTCGACGCCCCCCGCGAGCGCGTCTTCGACTACCTCTGCGACCTCTCGCGCCGTCCCGCCTGGACCGACCACTTCATCAGCGAGCTTCACCTGCAGCGCCTCGACCCGGTGGGGCAGGGCGCCGCAGCGCGCTACCGGGTCGGGGCCCCCGACGGCATCCGCTACATGGAGACCGTGCTGGTCGACGTCGATCGGCCTCACCTGATCGGCGAACGGGGTCGGGGCGGTCGCTGGGATCGCATACCGGTGCGCGCGGCCTGGGAGCTATCGGGCGGGGAGGGATCGACCACGCGCGTCGGCCTGACGTTCTGGACCGAGCCCTCCCACCCGATCGACCGGATCCGGGGCATCCGTGGCCACGGCTGGTGGAAGCGGCGCTGGCGCAAGGCGCTGCGGCGGTTGCGCGACCAACTCGAGTCGCCCGGATCCTCCGGACGCGAGCCCGTGGGCGTCGGGGGCGGCAACCGCCTGCCGACCGGCGTGCCGTGAGCCCTCGCGCGGACACGGCGGATAGACTCCCGCCCCCATGAACCCTGGCCGGGGCAGAAACAGAGGCCTCCTGGCCGTGCTGGCGATCGCCTCCCTGGCGTTGGGGGTCGTCGCCTGCGGCGCCGATGAGGAGACCGGGGAGATCGACGGCAAGGAGGTCACCCGCGTGGTCGAGGGTGAGCCGATCGAGCTCGGGGACCTGCGCTTCAACGTACAGCTGACGCGCTTCTTCAATCCGAACGACGTCGAGGATGCCGAGTACCTGCGAGGGCTTCCGCCCCCACCGCTCGGCAAGGACTATCTGGCCGTCTTCATGCAGGTCAAGAACGAGGGAGACGACGACCTGCGGCTGCCCAGCGCGGCCGAGATGGAGGTCGAGGACACGATCGGCGCGAAGTACACGCCCATCGAGACCAACTCGGTCTTCGCCCTCGCCCTCGGCGACCCGATTCCCGCGCGCGGCGAGGTGCCGTCCGCCGAAACAGCCGCGGCCAACGGGCCCACCCAGGGCGCATTCGTGCTCTTCTTGGTCGACGAGGACGTCTCGGAGAACAGGCCCCTCGAGCTGACCATCCTCGCCGACGGCGAGGAAGGCATCATCGAGCTCGATCTCTAGGGTCCAGCGGCTGCGTTGGCCCAGCCTCGCCTGCGCGCCTCCCTGCTGCTGGCCGGCGCCGGCGCCCTGGTGGTGGTGGTCGGCTTCCTGGGCCTGGTCGGATCGCTGGCCGGGCTCTCGGCGATGGCGCTCGCGTCGGCGCTGACCTGGGCGCTTCGATCCGCCCGCGGCAGCACCGCGGACTGGTGGGCGATGCTGGCGCTGGGCACGTTCCTGGTGGCGCTCGGTGTGGCGCTCGGACTGCTCTGGGAGACGCCGGGCGGCCTCTTCGAGGTGCTCGGAGGCGGGCTCGGCATCGTCGCCGTCGCGCTGGGGCTGCCCTAGCGCAGGCGCTACTGGAGGCCCGCGGAAAGGATCTCGCGCGCGATCGGGGCGGCGACCTCGCCGCCATCGCCCTCGGCGTCGATCAGCATCACGGCGACAGCCAGCTTCGGCTTCTTGGCGGGCGCGAAGGCGATGAACCAGGCGTCGACTATCTGCTCGGGGTCGGGAGGCCTCTCACCGGGCGGGGTGGGCTCCGCCGGCGGCTGGTCGGGCTTGGGGCCGAGCTCGGCTGTCCCCGTCTTGCCGGCCACCTGGACTCCGGAGAGCGCTGCTGCCTGCCCCGTCCCGTAGTCGACCACCGCCTCCATCAGCGACCTCATCACCCGCGCGTTCTCCTTGGATGTCACCTCGACCGGCTCGAACGACGCCTGCAGAGCGGGCTTGGTGACCAGCGGGGTGGCGGTTCGAGTGCCGCCGTTGGCGATCGTCTGGGCCACCGAGGCCATGCCGAGCGGCGTCGCCAGCACGGTTCCCTGCCCGATCCCGCTGACCGAGAGCTCGGTGCCGGTCTGATCGAAGCTGTCGGGCATCTGCATCGCCTCGGGACCGACCGCCTTGGTCGCCTTGGCGTTGTAGAGCGTCGGCGCCTCGTTGAAGCCGAAGCGCTCGGCGGTATCGACCAGCTTCTCGGGGCCGACCTCGACCGCGAGGGGCGCGAACACGGTGTTGCACGACGCGGCGAAGGTCTCGGTGAAGTCGCCGCCGCAGGGCTCGTCGTGGGCATTCTGGATCACCCTGGCGCCGGTGTCCGGGGCCGGGTTGATCTCGGTGACGACGGGGAAGGTGTCGGTGAGCTTCACCTTCTCGTCCTCGAGCGCCGCGGTTGCGGTGATCACCTTGAAGGTCGATCCGGGCGGCTGCGGGGAGGAGTACGCGGAGCCCGCAAGGGCCCGCACCTCGCCGGTTCGCGCGTCGAGCGCGACCGCTCCGCCCGAGCGGCCGCCCAGCGCCGCCACCGTCGCCTCCTGGAGGTCGGGGTCAACCGTGCTCTTCAGGTCTTGCCCGGGGGCCTGCTGCGCGGTCGCCAGCGCGCGCCCCTGCGTGCTCTCGGGCACGTCGGGCAGGGTGGTTCCCTCCGGGACGGCCAGCAGCTCTCCTCCGGGCCTGCCCGCCAGGCGGGAGTTGAAGGCCAGCTCAAGCCCGCTTACGCCGGTCTCCTGGTCGCCCGGGTAGCCCGAGGCCTCGACCTGCGCCCTGAGCTCCGCCGGGGGCGTCTCGACGGTTCCGGTCACGTCGATCGCGTCCGATCCCAGCCTGGAGCCGCGAGCCGGTCCCTGTCCCTCGGCCAGCGGCGTCCCGTCGGCCGCCCGGATCGATGCCCGGTCGCCGAGCACGAGCCTGCGGCCGACCCGCTCTCCCTGCTGCAGTCCCGGGAAGGTCAGGTGGGGCGCCCAGGCGATCTTCTTGTCGCTGAACGGGAAGCTCACTACTCCCTCGACCAGCCCGAATATCTCCGTCCTCACGCCCACCTTGACCTCGACGGTGTCGTTCTCGAGGCCGCTCGAGCCGCCCGGGTCGATCGCGGTCGCGCTGGCGGCCGATTGCGCCTGTTGATAGAGGGCGGCCAGCTGCTCCACCGGGTATTGGCGCTGGGCCTCGTCCGTCAGCTCGTCGTGCATGCCCGCGTAGTCCTGGGCGGCCCAGGCCTTGACGAAGCGGTTGGCGGCGTCCTGCTCGGCCGATCCCGCGGCCATCACCGCGCCGACGATGAAGGAGATGACGGCCAGCAGGCCGAGCGGCAGGGCTCGCTGGCGCAGTCGCCGCTGGCGCTCCGTCAGGGGCCGACTCGGCGCTCGCTTTCGCCTGGGCGCTCGCGTCTCGGCGCGTCCGCGGGCGCCGCTGCCGTCAAGCTCGTCCGGCCTTGGGCGCCCGCGGGTCGTCGGCCCTGCCTCGGGAGGATTCACATGAAAAAGGTAATGCTTGGGCAGCGCCGGGGCGCAACTCCGCCCCCGCGGGATGCTTGTATTGCAGACCGTGACCGACCTCGACTGGGCCATCATCGCCTTCGCGATCTTGATGGGCGGCTGGGGCTACCGGCAGGGACTGATCGTGGGCCTTCTCAGCGTCGCCGGGTTCGCTGTGGGGGCGGTGCTGGGCAGCAGGCTCGCGCCGGCTCTGCTGCCCGAGGGTGCCGAGTCGCCATACGCGCCATTCACATCCCTGGCGGGAGCGGTCCTGATCGGCGGCTTCGCGGCCGTGACCCTGGAGGGCGCGGCTCGCGGCTTTCGTGCCCGCGCTCAGCGCGCCCCGGTTGCGCACACGATCGACTCCGCAGGCGGAGCGTTGCTGCTGGCGACCCTGGGCATCGGCCTGGCCTGGCTGTTCGGGGTCGTCGCGCTCAACGCCCCTGGCACCGACGACCTGCGGCGTGCCGTGCAGCGCTCGGCGATCCTGACGCGCCTCAACCAGACCTTCCCCCCCTCGGGAGGGCTGCTCAACGCCCTCAACCGCATCGATCCCGGGATCGCGATCGAGGGGCCCGAGCCGGGAGTGGGTCCGCCCGACTCCGAGCTAGCGACCGACCCCGAGGTGCTCGCCGCGTCGGAGGGGGTGGTCCGCGTGATCGGCACGGCGTGCGGCCTCGGGGTATCGGGCTCCGGCTGGATCGCGGCACCGGGGCTGGTGGTGACCAGCGCCCATGTGGTCGCCGGCCAGGACGACACCGCTATCGGCTACGGCGAGGCCGACGCGCGCCTCGACGCCACGCCCGTGCACTACGACCCCGCAAACGACCTGGCGCTGCTGCGGGTCGAAGGGCTGTTCGGGGAGCCCCTGCCGCTGTCGCCGGCCCCGGAGATCGGTACCGGCGGGGCGGTGCTCGGCTATCCCGAGAACGGGCCCTACGAGGTCACCCCGGCGCGCCTGGGCGAGACCGGGGTGGTGATCAGCGAGGACTCCTACGGCAAGGGCCCGATCCGCCGGACACTGACCGGGCTCAGGGGTGAGATCCGCAGCGGCAACTCCGGAGGGCCGATGGTGGACGGGCGGGGCCGGGTCCTGACCACCGTCTTCGCCTCCACCACCGAGGGCAGGCCGGGCGGCTACGGGGTTCCCAACGAGATCGTCGCCGTCGCCCTGGCCGACTCGACGGGCGAAGCGGACACCGGACCCTGCACCTAGCCGCTGCTCGGCTTTCGAGTCTCTTACCATTGGTAAGCTGAAAAGCGAGGTGAGATCGCAATCAGGTGGGTCCGCTGCAGCTGAGCGGGCAGAGCCAAGACATGTATGCCCTCATTTCCACGGAGCCGTGGAGCTGATCGGACGCCGTTGGACGGGCGCCATCCTCTACGCGCTCGCCGGCGAGGGCCCCCTCCACTTCGCCGAGATCAAGGACTTCGTGCCCGGCATGTCCGATCGCCTGCTCTCGACCCGCCTCAAGGAGCTCGAGGGCGCGGGCCTGGTCCGCCGCGAGGTCCAGGCCGGTCCGCGCGTCCGCGTCAGCTACGAGCTGACCAGCAAGGGCGAGTCGCTGAAGCCCGTGATGGGCGCCATGGCCGACTGGGCCCGCCGCTGGCACCCGGCCTAGCCGCGATCGCGGCTGACGCCGGTCGCCCGCCTCACCATTCACGCGGATTGCCCGCGGGGATCTGGTCGCGGACCAGCCTCGCCTCGACTCGCTCGACCGGGTAGGGGCCGGTGCTCGCCAGGTAGTGCTCGTGCTCGCCTGGGCCGAGGGCCCTGAAGGCCGCCTCGACCGTGCGCGCGTAGGTCGCCAGGATCACCGCTCCCGAGGGGGGGACAGGAGCGAAGTGCTCCATCTTCGCCGTGAAGGTGATGATCCGACCGGGCAGCCCCTCGCCCTCGATCTGACCGCTGACGTCGATCGCGTGGTAGCGGATCTCGCGCCGGCCGAGTCGGCCGAGCTCGGCCTCGCTCAGCTCGATCAGGGCTCCGTTCACCGGGCCGGCCGGATCCTCCTCGCCCGGCTCGATGTTGAGCCCCAGCACCCACTCGGGCAGCGAGCCGTCGGCGAGCGCGAAGGTCTTCTCGCAGGTGATGTTGTGGCGGGCGAGCGAGAAGCGCCGCCGCCAGCCTCGGAGCCGGGCGGGGGAGGGGGAGGGCAGCTCGCGGCCCAGCGTGGCGGCGGCGCTGCGGGGGAGCACCAGCGAGCCGTAGCCGAAGATGCCGAGGCTGCTCATCGCTCACCGAGCAGGTTGAGCTGCGCCCCCGCGCCGGCCTCCTCGGCCGCATCGGTGCCGGTCTTCCTTTCCGTCTTCCCGCTCGCCGGTGGCGGAGCGGCGCCCGGGAGCGGCCCGTCGCGGACGGGCGGCTCGACCGGCGGCTCGGGCTCGTCGCGCATCTGCGCGGCCCTCTGGTGGCTGCAGAGCCGCTCGCGCGCCGGGCAGTCGTGGCAGAGCGCCAGGTGGGGGCGGTCGGTGACCTCGAAGCGGCCCAGGCCGAGCCTCTCGATCAAGCTCTCGATGCGCGAGCGCGCGGCGGCGATGCCGGCCTCGTCGAAGCTTTGGCGAACGGGGTCGTCGGGGCTCTCCAGGAAGACGTAGACCGTCTCGACGGCCGGCCCACGTTCGCAGGCGGCCAGCGCGTAGAGATCACGCTGAAGCTCGTAGGGGGCGGCGGCCTCGGCTGGAGCCCGGCCCTCGAGGCGATCGGTCTTGTAATCGATGATGGTGGCGGGGGCGCCGGGCCGCTCGGCGAGCAGGTCGATCGAGCCGCGAAGCAGCGCGCCCCCGGCCGAGAGCACGAAGGGCAGCTCAGGGCTGAGCTCCGCGTCCTCGAGCTCGTCGCGCAGGGGCGAGGCGAGCCAGGCGCCGACCAGCTCGCCGACCCGTCCGACAAGGCTCTCGTCGCCCGGCTCGAGCCCCTGCTCGCGCAGGGCGGCCGCGACGCGGTCGGCGCTCGGCTCGAGCCAGCGGTTGCGGGCGCTCCACTCCAAGAGCGAATGGATCGCCACGCCGGGCCCGTAGCGGCGGCGGGCGGCGGCGGACACCTCGCCCTCGAGATCAGCGTCGCGGGGGTCGCCGGGCGCCCGGTCTGTGGCCGAGATGCCCAGCACCCGCTCGACGTAGAAGCGGTACTCGCAGCGGTCGAAGAGGGCGAGCGCCGAGTAGGAGAGCTGCCCGGAGAGCGGTGGCGGCGTGGGCGGACGGGCGAGGGGAGGGTCGGCCGGCGTCGCAGGCGCGGGCGGCGCAGCCGCGGCTCGGGGGGTGAGCAGCGCGGCGCCCACCCCGGGCCCAGGCTCCAGCAGGCGGACCGCGAGGCGGGCCGGGGGCGCCCCCTCCACGGCCGCGGGCAGCTCGATCTCTCGCGCGCCGGGGTCGCCGTCGAGCAGCCGCCTGATCAGCTGTCCCGAGATCGGCGCGCGCTCTATCGGCTCCTTGGTCAGCGAGCTCGTCGTGTAGGTGCCGCTGAGGATCAGGCGTCGCCTGGCGCGCGTGGCTGCCACGTAGGCGAGCCGCCCCTCTTCCTCGGCCTCGCGCGCGGTGGCGAGCTCGGTCAGCTCCTCGAAGTCGTGCAGCCTCGCCGACGGCCGCCCGAGTCGCCCGAGCTGCATGCCGACCCTGGTGGACCCGTTCTCGTCGGGGCCGTCGGCGCCCGGCTTGATCCGCAGCGGGCTCCAGCCGAACCTCAGGGTGCGGCCCAGGTCGGCGACCGCCACCACGCCGAACTCGAGCCCCTTGACGGCGTGAACCGTCATCACGCGCACACCGGCGTGGCCCTCGGCGCGAGTCGCCGCCTCGGCCTCGCGGTCAGCCCCGAAGCCGGCGCGGGTATCGAGGTACTCGAGGAAGCCGGACAGGTCGGGGCCCTCCCGCGCCTCGAACTCGCGAGCGAGGCGCATCAGCTTGCGGACGTTGGCCCAGCGCTCGGCGCCCTCCTCGCGGACGAGCACGGCGAGGTCGTAGCCGAACACGGTGGCCACCCGCTCGACAAGCGTCTCGAGGCCGCCCTCCGCCCCCCGCTCGCGAAGGAGCTGGAGCCGGCGCGCGAACTCGAGCAGGCGCGCGTGCTCTCCCTCGGGGATCAGCGCCACCGTCCGCGCGGCGGCCTCCCCGCGAGCCGCCATCGCCTCGGCATCGAGGCGGTCCGGGCCCGGCTGCACGAGCAGGTCGCGGACCAAAGGCCAGACGTGGAGGGTCCGCTCGCGCTCGCCCTCCTGCGGGGGAGGAGACGTGGCGGCGCGGCGCAGCAGCCAGAGCGTGTCGGGCAGCAGCCCGCAGGCCGGGGAGGCGAGTGCGCCGAACAGGGCCTCGTCGTCGAGCGGGTTGGCCACCACCGCCAGCAGCGTGCGCATGTCCTCGATCTGCTGCTGCGACCAGAAGCCGCGGCCCCCGACCACGTAGGGATCGAGCCCGGCCTCGCGCAGCGCGCGCTCGAAGGCAGCCACATGGGTGAAGGCGCGAAGCAGGACCACGATCTCGGCCGGGTCCTCTCCGTCATCGACCAGCTCGCGCAGCCGGGCAGCGAGCAGCCGCGCCTCGGCGACCTTCGAAGCCGAGCTGGGGTCGTCAGGCAGGCGCGGCAGCACGGTGTCGGGCGAGTCCCATTCCTTCGCCTTGTCGAGCACGAGCTGGAGCTCGGCGATCGGCCCGGAGGCGGGCTCGGCCGCCACCATCGCGCTCAGCGGCTCGAAGTCCGCCAGCAGGGCCTCGCCGATCGCGTTGGTGGTCGCCACCAGATCGGGCTGGGCGCGGAAGTTCCCGGTCAGCGGCAGCGCCACTCCGTTCGGCTCCTCGCCCTCGACGAAGCGGCGGTGCTCCCGGCGGTAGACGTCGATATCGGCGTGCCGGAAGCCGTAGATCGACTGGAACTCGTCGCCCACCATGAACAGGCGGGTCTCGGGGCCGCGCAGCGCCTCGATCAGCGAGAGCTGCACGGCATTGGTGTCCTGGAACTCGTCCACCATCAGCTGACGGAAGCGCTCCCGGTAGCGCTCGCGCAGGCGCTCGTTGCGCTGCAACAGAGCCACCGTCTCGAGCTGGAGGTCCTCGAAGTCGAGCGCCGAGCGCTCTTGCTTCGCCTGCTGGTAGCGCTCGCCGAAGGCGTCCAGCAGGGCTCGGAGCTGCTCGTAGGCATCGCGCATCACCTCGGCAGCGACGGCGCCGCGGGCGCGCTCGAGCGCGCGCTTGTAGCGCTCGCAGCCCGGGCCCGCGAACGACTTGCCGCCGCCGTCGAGACGCAGCGATTGGATCTCCTCGAGCAGGGGGGTATCCACCGCGACGGAGGGGTCGAGCCCGATCGCGCGGCCCATGCGCTCGAGGTTGCGCCGTCCCTTGGCGCTGCTCGCCTCCGAGCATTCCTCCCGGGCGGAGCGCGCCGCGTCGATCAGCTCGGCGATCCGGGCCGGGGGGTCGGTCGGCGGCGGATCCGGCAGCGACGGGGAGCGGTGCCCCTGGCTGCGCAGCTCGTCATGGGCGCCCCGGACCATCCCGAACAGGGTCCTGCGGTGGTTGGCGGCCGCGAGGTCGAGCGCCGCGGGATCGCCGCTCTGCACCCGGTCCTCGAGCGCCGCGTCGAAGGCCCCTCTTGCCAGCCGCTCGGCCTCGGGCTCCTCGAGCACCCGGAATCGCGGGTCGATCCCGGCCGCTGCGGGATGGGCGGCGAGCAGCCGCCGGCAGAAGCCGTGGATGGTCGAGATCCAGGCGCGCTCCGCCCGCTCCTCGGCCTCCAGGATCGCTTCTCGCTGCTCGCCCTCCACCTCGGAGGCCAGCCGGGTCAGCTCCGCGCGCACGCGGCGGCGCAGCTGGTCCGCGGCGCGCTCGGTGAAGGTGAAGGCGAGGATGCGCTCCACGCCCACCTGGGGATCGAGCGCCGCGGAGCAGAAGCGGTCGACGAGCACCGTGGTCTTGCCCGTGCCCGCGCCGGCCCGCAGGAAGACGTCACGGGCAGGGTCCCTGCCGGCCTCGAGCTGCTCTGGCGTGCGCCGGCTCACTCCTCGGAGTCCTCCTCGGTGCCCGGCTCCTCGTCGGGCAGCCCGCGCTCGCGCCGGCAGATCGGCTGGAAGCCGCAGTAGGGCGGGCAGCGGCCGCCCAGCGGGCGCCGGCCGATCTCGCCTGCCTGGATCGCGGTCGCGATTCCGGCGGCCTGATCTCTCGCCTCGGCGAGCGCCAGCTCGAAGTCCTCGTCCGCGAGGTGGTCGTTGGGCCGGGGGCCCAGATCCTCAAGCTCGCCCTGAAGCTGCTTTCGCAGCAGCCCGTGCGGCCGGCGGGCTGCGTCGTTGGTGGCGCCCAGTGCCCGGTAGAGGCCGCCGGCGAGCTCCAATTCCCAGAGCTCCCTCACCGCCAGCAGGTAGAGCTGGAGCTGGAGCTTGCCGCGCCCCGCCATCTCCCTGCCGCCGTCGACCTTCTTCCCCGACTTGTAGTCCTGGACCAGGGCCTCTCCGTTCGGGCCGATGTCGATCCGGTCGATCCGGCCGTGGATCCCCGCCCCCTCAGCGATCGGGAGGGCCGGCCTGTCGTCGTCGTCGAAGCCGAAGCCGGCCTCGGCCAGCTTCGGATCGGGCAAGAAGGGGACCGAGGCCGAGGCCTCGTCGGCGAGGAAGGCGAGCACCAGCCCCTCGACCCGCCGCAGGGTGGCGGCCGTGTCGGGATGATCGCGCGGCAGGGCCCGATCGCCGAGCTCGCCGACCAGCTCGCTCGCCCGTCGCCGCCACGCGTCGAGGGTGGCGGGTGTGGGTCGCGGCTGGTCGCCGGGCTGGTCGCGATAGAGGCGCTCCAGGACCCGGTGGGCGACCTGGCCCGCCGTCATGGTCGCGTCGTCGGGATCTATCCGCTTCGGCTGCAGCTCGTGGTCCACGAACCACCGGTAGGGGCATTCGGCGTAGCGCTCGAGCGTCGAGGGCCCGAACACGCGTTTCGAGCGCATCCCCTCCAGCACCGCGGGCACGGCGAGCGGCCCGGGCTTGAGCCGCTCCGGCGCGGCCTGCTCTGCGGCTGTCGCGAGTCTCGCGGCGATCCGCTCGCGCGCCTCGGGCTCGAGCGTCGCCAGCCCGTCGCCGTCCCCGTCCGCCGGCGCGCCCGGCGAGTGGCCCACCCGGGCCGCCAGCGAGCGCGCGAGCTCGTCGCGGCTGGGCGCCCGGCCCAGCGCGAACACCGACTCTCCGAGGCCGCGTCCGCTTGCCTCGGCCGATAGTGCCTCGTCGCGCTCCTCGAGCCCCTCCGGCAGCGGGGGATCGAGCAGCTCCCGGACCCTGTCCACGAACGGGGAGCGCGATGTCGCCTTGCCCTCGTCGTCCGCCGAGCGCCACGAGAGCCAGAGCTTCTCCTGCGGCCTGGAGAGGGCGAGGGCGAACAGGTAGCGGTCCTCCAGCTCGGCGTTGACCCGCGGGCGCAGCGCCAGGGCGGCGCGGGCCTCGTCCGAGAGCAGCAGCCCCCCACCGGTGTCGCGCCGTGGGAACTCCCCGTCCTGCAGCGAGCAGATGAACATGTGCCGCACGCGCCGGGCGCGAGCGCGATAGGGGCTGATCACCCGCACGCGGCCCTCGGTCGGTCCCCGCCAGAGCGGTACGGTGAGCTCGCCCAGGACCGAGACGAGCTGCCCTGCGTCCATGGGCAGGCTCAGGTCAGCGAGCTCCAGCAGGCAGCGCTCGATCTCGGCGCCCGCTCGCAGCTCCAGCGAGCGGTCCTCGCCGGGCGGCGCGCCCTGGCCGCGTACGGCGCCCTCGGCGATCCAGCGTGCCTGGCGGGCGGCCTCGAGCAGCAGCTCGCTCCCCGCTGCGGCGGCTCGCAACCGCTCCACCTCCCTGAGCTCGCGCCGGTCGCCTTCGTGCCAGTCGTCGAGGGCCTCGTCGGCGCTTCGCATCCTGCCCCGGCGCAGGCGGCGCTCGAACCAGTCGACCCTGGAGGGCGACTCGATCCCCGGGGTGCGGAGGTAGGCCAGCACGTCGGAGGCCCGCCGTCGTCCCACGGCCGCCTCCAGCAGCGCCAGCAGGCCCGCGCCCGTCAGCGTCCGGGTCACGTCCAGGTCCGCCTGGACGGCCGCCGGGATTCCGAAGCGCTCGAGCACCAGCCGGTAGAGCGGGCCCTGACGCTCGGGCTGGCGCAGGACGATCGCCACCTCGCCGGCCGGGACGCCCCCGTCGAGCAGCCGCGCGACCTCGGAGCCGACCGATTCGGACTCGGCCAGCTCTCCGGCCGAGGCCAGCAGGGCCAGGCCACCGTCGTTGGCGATCGCCTCGCCGCTGCCGGGCGGCTCCCCGAAGCGCCGCTCCAGCTCATACAGCGTGCGGCTGGCGGTGTTGGAGGGATCGGGCTCGAGCTCGGTGGTCGCGACGGCCCCGGTCTCACGAAGCTCGCTGAACAGGCGGCCGCGGGCATCGGTGAGCACGGCGCGGTCCTCCCAGGGCAGGGCGACGGTCACGCTCGCGGCCCGCGAGAGCTCGCGCACCAACTCGAGCTGCTCCACGCTGAGATCGTCGAACCCGTAGAGGAAGACCGGGCGCGCCGCCCACGTCTCGGGGTGGGCGCGGAGCGCGGCGATCGCCGCCACCGCGAGCGAGTGGGCGTCCGCCAGCCCGAGCTCGTCGCGGACCGCGCAGTAGGACGAGTAGAGCGAGGCGATCTCGGCCTCATACGGTCCGGCCTCGCCGGCCCGCTGGCGCAGGGTGGCCGGATCGACGAGAGCCGACTGCAGGTCGCCGATCAGATCGTCCAGCGCAGGGGCGAACCCGGCCTGTTTCGCCGAGGCCGCGAGCAGCCGCAGGGCGGGCGCGCGCTCGACCGCCTCGCGGACCACCTGGCGGCGCTGGACCGGGCTCAGCGACGGGCGCCCCAGGAGCCCCGTGGCATTCGCCACCAGGCCGAAGAGCCGCTCGAAGTTGCACACCGTCGCGCCCAGCACGGCACCTTCTCCAGCGGTCAGCTCGCGCTCGAAGCGCTCGACGTCGTCGAGGGTCGGCACGACCAAAACCGGGTCGCGGGCGAGAGCCGCCCGGAAGCCCTCCAGCACCGCGCCGGTGCGTCCGGAGTTGGGGGGTCCGACGATCAGGCTCAGCGTCACGGTTCCCACCGTAGTGCGCATAACGCGCGGAAACCCGCGCGTCGGTTTTGCCGTCGGGGGGCGACTCTATCTTTGCCCGCGCTCACTCACCGAAAGTCACCGACGAGGGACCTGATCTGACATGACACTCTGTTTCGTAGACCCAGCCGATGCGATCCGCGCGATCGCCGATTCCGTCGGCCGCGAGGCCCGCCGCCAGTTGCTCGGTGAGGCCGTGCGCGCCTGGGTCGACGAGATCCCCGAGCCCGAGCTCGAGGAGCATTACGCAAAGGCGATCTCCGAGCTCGACGAGCACGACATCTCGATGCTCGCGGCCTGGCACGGCTCCTTGGAGGTCGGCCAGCCGCTTCCCAACCGCGACTTCCTGATGGGCGCCTTCGACTCGCTCGGAGAGCACCGCCGCGAGGCGCTGAAGCTCGCAGCCGGCTTCCGCGGCGAGGAGGCTTTCGAGGAGGGCATCAGCGAGGAGCGTGCGCTCGAGACCGTGCTCGAGTGGCTGTCCGAGCCCCGCTTGATGGAGCTGGCCCGCGAGGCGACGGAGCTCTACATCTGGGATCGCGCGGGCTCCGACAACTGAGGCGGTCGCCTCAGCTGCCGGAGGGTGGTTGCGAGAGGACGCTGCGGATCTCCGGAATGGCCTGCTCGTTGGAGCGGTAGTGCACGGCCGAGAGGCCGAGAGCCCGTGCGGTGTCGACATTGGGCTCGATGTCGTCGATGAACAGGCAGCTTTCGGGGGCGACGGGGCCAAGGCGCTCGAGCGTGAGCTCGTAGATCTCGGGGTCGGGCTTGCGGCAGCCGACGAAGGCCGAGTCCACGACCAGCTCGAAGATCTCGTCCACCGGCAGCATCGAGCGCCATCTCGGCTCCCACTCCCTGACGTTGTTGGTCAGCATCGCCATCCGAAGCCCGGCTGACTTCAACTCCCGCATCAGCGCGATCATCGGCTCGTTGGGGTGAAGCGCCTCGAAGTAGATCTCCCCGAAGCGGTGCATCTCGGGCCTGTGGCCGAGCACTGGCTCGAGCTCCGCGCCGAGGCGCTCGAGGAAGTCGACCTCGGTGATCCGCCCGGTCTCCAGCTCGAACAGGGGGTGCCTGCCGTCGGCAGCCTCGATCCGGCCCATCGCCTTGCCGAGCTCCTGGAAGGGGATGCCGGTGCGATCCTGGACCGCGGCGAAGGACTCGATCAGGGGCGTGGTCAGCACGCCGCCGAAATCGGAGATCACTACGCCGATGCCGTCGCCCTCGGGGCCGGGCGCGGGGCTCATGCGCGCCACAGCAGGTAGCTGCCGAGGCCCTCGCTGCCCTCGGCCGAGGTCCGCATCAGGGCGGCCGAGATCGCGCCCTCGCCGACCGCGGCTGCGCCCACGGTCGTGCCCGCCGCCCGGGTGGGCGGGGCGTCGCTGTCGGCCGCGGGCCAGAGCTCCAGGCCCGCGCGCGTCAGGCCCCCGGACGCGTCGTACTGCGTCGAGAGCAGCGACTCGCCGAAGGCGCTTGCGCCGCGTTCGGGGTCGATCAGCCAGGCGCCGGTGGCCTCCGAAGCGTGGTCGTCGCCGGGGCCTCGCGAGATCACCAGGATCAGGGAACCTTCGGCCGCCGGGATCGAGAGGTGGCGCAAGATCCCGGCGCCCTCGGCCGGGTCGCCCTCCCAGCGGGTGATCTGGCCCCGGCATTCGATCTCCCCGCCTGCGTCGCCCTCCGCCACACGCGCGGTGGCGGTGCAGAGCAGGGCCGAAGGCCGGCCCCCTTCCGCGCCAGGCAGTGACGCCGCCCGAGCCCGGGGGGAGAAGGCGATCTCAGCCGATGTGCCACCCGCGGTCAGCGTCAGCCGCAGCGAGTCGCCGCGATCCTCGATCTCGGCCTCGGCGGCCGCGCTCGACCCCTCGGCGCACAAGACGCCCCCGGTCGACCCCCCGAGGTGCCAGGCGACGCCGGCGAGCGCCGTCACCTCGTCACCGAACCCGCAGACCAGCTCGCCGAGCCCGCTCATCCGGGGAAGCTGCCCCGCCCTTCGTCGCCGGGTGGCAGCGCTTCTTCCCCGTCCAGCTCCTGTGCGGATCCCTCGATGTCGCCGGGGCGCGGCCCGACGGGCTCGGGGGTGGTCCAGCCGAAGTCCTCCCCGACGCGCTCGCGACCCGGCCCGGCGCCGGCATCACCGGCTGCCGGGGGAGGCTGCTGCGCGCGGCGCCCGCGCGCCCGCCCGTAGCCCCACGCGGCCGTCATCGGGCCCGCCGTGAAGCGAACGATCGCGTAGCGCCTCAGGACGCCCCTGACGATCGCCCGGGTGGGCGGGATCAGCAGCACCAGGCCGAAGATGTCGGTGATGAAGCCGGGCGTCAGCAACAGCGCCCCGCCGAAGATGACCAGCACGCCGTCGAGGATCTCCTTTCCCGGTACGCGGCTCTCCGCGATCGCGCGGTTGAAGCCGATCCAGGAGGCTCGCCCCTGGGAGCGCAGCAGCAGCGCGCCGAGCAGGCTGTCGATCAGCAGCAGCAGCAGCGTGGGGGCCACCCCGATCGCGCCGCCGATCTGGATGATCACGTAGAGCTCCAGGATGGGGACGACGATGAAGATCGCGATCAGCGCGAGCATGGCCATTCAGAGAAGGCTACCCGCGCTCCGCGGGGCGCCGGCGTCGGACGCCCCTGCGGGCACCTGCCTCGGCAGAGAACCCTCGGGGCATCCGACGCCCACGCCCACGCATGCTCAGATCGCCCGCTCACGGCCCATGGTCCCGCAAGCGCGGCCGGGACCCCCTTGGTTCTATCCTTGGGGCATGCCGACCGAGGAACAGGTCTATGAGGCGCTCGAGGAGGTCATCGACCCGGAGCTGGGGCTCGACTTCGTCTCGCTCGGGCTGGTCTACGAGGTCGAGACCGAGAACAACGAGGTCTTCGTCACCTTCACGCTGACCACACCGGCCTGCCCGATCGGGCCGCAGGTCTCCGAGCAGATGCGCGAGTTCGTCGGCGAGCTGGACGGGGTCGAGAAGGTGCACCCGAAGATGGTCTTCGACCCCCCGTGGTCCCCGGAGATGATGTCCGAGGACGCGAAGTTCGCTTTGGGGTACTGAACGGCTTGGCTATGCGGTTTCCCGGACCCGCTCCGGCGGCGCCTGGCGCATGGCGCGGCGGGCCGCAGCCTCCGAGTTGTTTTGCGCGAGAAGGAGCACTGCCGCCTCGCAGCCCTCGGTTCGCGAGAACCAGGAGCCCGGCTGACCGTCGCTACGGCTCGGGGATCGCTCCGATCTGCTGCATAAGCGCCATCGCGTCGGTAACACCCCAGTGCTCGGCGACCTGGTCGCCGTCGAAGCGGACGATGTCGATGGTCTCGATGGAGACCTTCTTGCCACTCGCCGGCACCCCCATGAACTCGCCATCATGGGTGCCACTAAAGGTCACCCGCGCCGCGACCAGGTCCCCGTCCTCCAGCATCTCGCCGACCTCGGCCTTGATGTCGGGGAACGCATCGCGGAACATCGAGACGAAGGCCTTGGTGCCCTCCTTCCCCGGGGGAGTGCCCGGTGGCCCCTCCTCGTGATCGACGAAGTCGTCGGTCGCCAGCTCGTCGACGAGGTCGAGGTTGCCCTGACCGAAGATCTCCTCGTAGAAGCGCCTCATGGTGTCCTTCTTGTCGGCCATCCCCACTCCTCCGGTTGCCTTCGGGCCAACCCATTCCGGCGAGCAGGCCGAGAACAAGGCGGCGGCTAGGGGGGTCAAGGCGATCTCAGAAGACGCGTAGGCGGGACTCGAACCCCGATGGTTGCTCTCTCCTGCTTTGCGCGAGAGGGAGGCGCGCGCGCCCAGCCCGCCGTGTGAGAGTCTTCCGTCTCAAACTCCGACTAGGAGGCAAACGTGGCGAAGTACATGGTGAAGGCGTCGTATACGGCGGAGGGCGCGAAGGGCGTTCAGAGCGCTGGTGGAACGAGCAGGCGGGATGCTGTGGCCAAGGTGGCCGAGGGTCTCGGGGGGAGCCTCGAAGGCTTCTACTTCGCGTTCGGCGAGACCGATGCCTACGTCTTGATGGAGCTGCCTGACAACCTGAGTGCAGCGGCGGCGTCGATCGCCGTCAACAGCTCCGGGGGAGCGAGCTCAGAGGTCGTCGTGCTGCTGACGCCGGAGGATGTCGACGAGGCGGCCAAGCTCTCGGTCGACTACCGGCCCCCTGGATCCTGACCGGTAGCCGCGCGCCGCGCAGCGGCGCTAATGGCTGAAGCCTTGGGGAGTTGCAGTTCCGCACCATCGACCAGCAGCCCCGCACGGACCCACTTCCCGGAGAGGTTCAGCGATCCCGTGAGTGACGCGCCTCGTGACTGATCCCGCGTGCCCCCAGCACTGCGCGGCACTCGCAACCGATCGCCACTCGTTCCCTTTTCGTGTGCAGAGGGAGCGCCAGTGGCGACGCCGAGTCAGCCAGGCACGCCGACGGGCGGCTGGGGGAGCATCCGGAGAAACTCCTCCGGCAGCGTCTCGCTGGCCTTCCAGTACTCAAGGGCGACGATCTCACCGGTCTCCGGGTCGGTCTCGCGCAAGCCGAAGTCGACCTCCTCGCCACGTGCTCGCTCAGGGTCATATCCCTCGAAACGGAGCCAGGCGATGTCGGCGTCCCGGTCGTAGTGGCCGTCGATCTTCATCTTCGATCAGGGTACCGCTCGCCCATTACGCCCTCCACAAGGTGACGATTCTGGCGGCCTCGGGGTCGTCACGATCGGGGTGGTTGTACGCGACCACGTAGGGCCCGAAGCAGGTTCGGGAGGGCGGCAGCGCCTGCCTAGCGAGTCGTAGGCTCGGCGTCCCGGTGCGGCTGCTGCTGCGTCAGGATTTCCGCGACCCCCGAGCCTGATCGCGGGCGGCTTCCAGCACGGCGCTCGCGGCCGCCGCCAATCCCGCCAGGTGGTGGAGGACGTGCAGGGCGACCCCCGCCGCCGCCTGGGGTGCCCCCCGGCGCCGCCAAAGCAGCGCGTAGAAGGGCCCGTTCAGGACCAGGAGCGAGGCCACCGCCGCCGCCAGCAGCCGCGGGCGCCGCAGGATCAGCGCTGCGGCGACAGCGGCGCTCACAATCGCCGAGAGCAGGTGCCGCCAGCCCAGGTTGAGGCTCGAGGACGGGCGGCCGGCGCTGAGCAGCAGCCGCGACCACGGCAGCCCGCGGCTCGCGTAGTCGGTCCGAATCATCGTGGGCAGGCTCCAGCTCTTCAGATGAGTTCCCTGGATCGCGGGGTCCAGCCGTATCCGCCCCCCCGCGGCCGACAGCCGCATTCCCAATTCGATGTCCTCGACGGACGGGGCGGGGTAGCGCTCCGCGTCAAAGCCACCGGCGCGAGCGAACGGCTCGCGGCCCACCGCACCGAGGCCCGCCCAGAAGGTGTCCGCGGGCCCGGCGCCGCGCTGGTGGACGTGGTGGTGCAGCAGGTTGCGAAAGCCAGAGACGGCGCCGGGGGCCTCCGGCGAGTCGTCGTAGGAGCCGAAGACGGCCACCAGCCCGGGGTCGGTGGCGAAGGCATCGCGGATGCGCACGAAGGAGTCGGGATGCACGATCACGTCCGAGTCCACGAACACCAGCACATCGCCGTCGGCGTCGGCGGCGCCCCGGTTGCGGGCCGCGGCCGGTCCGGCACCGGGCGGATCCGTGACCGCGATCAGCTGCTCGGGCGGGTCGTCGACCGACCGGATCGCTGCGAGGCAGCGGTTGAGCGTCGGGGGCGAGTCGGTGGCGGGTACCACGCAACTCAGCGCGGGCCGCCCATCGCGGGAGGGCTCGAAGGCTGCCATCGGCCAAGGCTAGTCAGCCGTGCAGGTACGGTGCGAGCAGATGACCTCGCCGGGGTCGGGAACATGGCGCTCGAGGTCGACGCCCAGCGGCTTCTTCGACGCGCCGGGGTGCTGGGCTGCCTTCCTCCACGAGGCCTGTCGGCGCTGCGCTCGGCCCTGGGGCGCAAGGGAGCGGTGCACGCGCTGCGGCCCGAGGGGCATAGGCTGGAGCCTGCCCATGCTCGAGCAGGGAAAAGACTCGATCGGGATCGCGATCCTGGGGGCGGGCCCCGCGGGCCTCACGGCCGCGCACGTGCTCGCGCAGGCAGGCCGGGCCGGCACCGTGATCGAATCCGAGGCCCAGGTCGGCGGGATCGCGAAGACGATCGAGTTCGAGGGCTACCGCTTCGACCTCGGGGGCCATCGCTTCTACACCAGGCTGCGCTCGGTCCAGCGCCTCTGGGAGGAGACGCTGGAGGAGGAGTTCCTGCTTCGCAGGCGGCTCTCGCGCATCTACTACCGGGGCCGCTTCTTCAACTATCCGCTGCGCGCCGAGGACGTCTTCCGCCGGCTGGGCCTGATCGAGTCCCTGCGCTGCGCGGCTTCCTACGCGCGGGCGAGGCTGCGCTTTCGGGCCGGCGAGCCGCGCACGCTCGAGGACTGGGTGGTCTCGCGCTTCGGCCGCCGCATCTACGACGCCTTCTTCAGCACCTACACCGAGAAGGTCTGGGGCGTTCCGGGCTCTGAGATCGAGGCCGAATGGGCGGCGCAGAGGATCCAGGACTTCAGCCTGCTGAAGGCCCTGCTGGGGATCCTGCGCCTGCAGCGGCGGCCCCCTCCGACCGCGATCGAGGAGTTCCGCTACCCGCGCCTCGGGCCCGGCCAGATGTGGGAGGCGTTTCGCGAACGCGTCGAGGCAGGGGCGGTCCCTGTGCGGCTGCTCCATCGCTGCGTGGGCGTCCGGCACCAGGGCGGCCGCGTGACGAGCATCGCGGTCGACAGGGAGGGCGCGCTGAGCGAGCACGAGGTCGACGGCGTGCTCTCCACGCTGGCGCTGCCGGAGCTGATCCACGCGCTCGACCCGCCGCCGCCGCCGGCGGTCCGAGATGCGGCGCGCAGGCTGCGCTTCCGCAATCTCTGCCTGGTGGCTCTGATGGTGGAGGGAGAGCTGCCCTTCGCCGACAACTGGATCTACCTGCACGACCCAGGAATCCGGGCCGGGCGCGTGCAGAACTTCGGGGCCTGGAGCGAGGACATGGTGCGTCCCGGCACGGCCTGCCTCGGGGTCGAGTACTTCTGCGACGGCGGCGACGAGATCTGGCGCATGCCTGGCTCCGACGCCGTCGCCATGGCCGCTTCCGAGATGGAGGCGGTGGGCCTGATCGACTCCGCCCACCTCTGCAACGGGGTCACGGTCAGGGTGCCGCGCGCCTATCCGGTCTACGACGAGGGCTACCGAGACGCCGTGGCCCAGATCCGCGGCTATCTGGAGAGCTTCGCGAACCTCCAGACCTGCGGGCGCAACGGCCTGCACCGCTACAACAACCAGGACCACTCGATGTGGACGGCGGCCCTGGCGATGATGAACCTGATCGACAGCGGCTCGCGCGACGTGTGGTCCGTGAACAGCCGCGGCGAGTACCTGGAGCGATCCGAGGAGGTTGAGACCGAGCTGGAGGGCCTTGGGATCGCGAGTTGAGCGGCTCGCGCCCCTGCTCGGCGCGGCTGTCCTGGCGGCCCTGCTGGCGCTGCTTCTCTACGACTCCACCTTCCTGACCACCGACGCGATAGTGGCGCTCGCCTGGGGCGGGGAGCTCCTCCGGGGCGGTTCCCCGGACGTCACCGCACCGCTGCTGCCCGTCTTCCACCCCCTGCCCACCGCCCTCGGGGCGGCGCTGGAGCCGCTCGGGCCGGACGCGATCATCGACGGTTACCGGGTGCTGGCGATGGTCGCGCTGGGGGCGCTCGCCTACTCCGCCTACCGGCTGGGCGTCTGCCTCCAGGGCCCCGCCGCGGGGCTGGTCGCGACCGCGCTGCTGCTCACTCGCCCCGAGATCGTCGAGTTCGGGCGCAGCGCCACGATCGACATCCCCTTCACCGCGCTGGCGCTGCTGGCCGCGGCGCTGGTGCTGGAGCGACCGCTCGGCAACCGCTGGTGGGTGCTGGCGCTGCTGGCGCTCGCCGGCCTTCTGCGCCCCGAGGCATGGGTCCTGGCGCTCGCCTACGGAGGCTGGCTTGCCCTGCGCACCAGCGGCGCTGCCCGGGCGTGGATCGTGGTGGCTGCGCTGACGGCGCCGTTGATCTGGGCTCTCAGCGACCTGGCCCTGACGGGGGAGCCGCTGGCCACGGCCGGAGAGGCCCGCGCGGACTTCAGCCGCCAGCTCCTCGCAGCGGGCTACGAGGCGGACGTGGGCGCCGGCGAGGAGCGGACCCTCGGCCACTACCTCGATCCGCTGGAGGCCCTCGGCGACCTGCTGGGATGGCCGCTGGCGCTCGGCGGCCTGGCGGCGGCCCTCGCCGCGCTGCTGATGCTTCGCGGCGCGGACCCGCGGGCCCTGCGAAGCCGGGTCCTGGGCGGTCCCTCGGACCCCGAGCCCGAGCTCGGCCCCGAGGCCCGCTCGGCGCTGCTGGCGCTGTTCGCGCTGCTGGCGCTGGGGGCGGTCCTGGGGCTGCGCGCGCTGGACTTCCCCTTCTCGATCAGGTTCGTGGTGCTGCCCGCCTCGGCCCTGGCCGTGCTGTTCGCCGCGGCGCTGGCCCGCTACCGGCCGCCCCCCGCGTACCGGGCGACGCTGCTGGCCGCGGCGGCCGCGATCGCTCTGACGCTGCCGGCCGACATTGGTGCCATCTCCGACTCGCGCCGGCTCGGGCGGGTCGCGGCCGAGCAGTGGGCCAGCCTCCGCGAGCTGACGGGGTCGAGCCGGGTCCGCGCGGCCGTCTCGGAATGCGACGAGCTGGGCGCCGGCGGGGAGCTGCTGGTGGTGCTCGGCGTCGGCGCGGCGGCCCTCGAGTTCGACAGGGACCCGGCCGAGATCCCCGTCAGCCGCGCCCCCGGGCCGGAGCTGCCCTCCCTGCTGTTGCTCCGGCCCGAGGCCGGCGTCGGAGCGGGCGGGGAGCCACCGGATCGGGCCCTGATCGAGCGCAGGGGTCCCTGGGAGCTGTGGAGCCGCTGCGGCGGACGGCCCTAGGGGAGCTGTGCCTCCACCTCCAGCGGCGGCGGGGTGAGGGCCGCGGCGCAGATCACGAGGGCGAAGGCCAGCAGGCGAATTACCAGGCCCAGGGTGTCGTCGGGCAGCGGCTCCTCGAAGACGATCGGGCCGGCGGCGATCGTGAGCGAGTTGGCGGCGACGCTGGTCACTGCGATCACCGGCACCACCGGGCCGATCTGCAGGCTGCGGGCGGAGACCAGCAGGCCGGCGAGTGAGAGGACGAGGATGAGGAGCGCGAGCGGGTTGAGCATGATCGCCGCCACGCTCTCCTCTCCGAGGCTGTCGGTGAGCGCCTTGATCGTTGTGTCCGAGGCCGCCCAGAGGAGCCCAGCGGAGGCCGCGAGCAGTACCCCGGCGCGACGCGTGCGGCCGCCGAGGACGGCGACGGCGATTCCCGTCGCGATCACGGTTCCGACGAAGTAGGCGAGGGTGGCGCCCTCGAAGGCCGAGTGCGCCTCGTCGGCGCCGCCGTCGAGCGTCGCCGCGAGGAAGGCGAGGCCGGCGGCCGCCAGCGCGACCCCGATCCATTCGCGCCGCGAGACCTCGTGGGCGAAGAAGCGGTCGGCGACGACGGTCAGCATCACGAGGCCGCCGGCGATCGTCGCCTGCACCAGGGAGATCGGCGCCAGTGCCAGCGCGCCGACGTGGAAGAACCAGCCGGTCAGGGCAATTGCCACCCCGAGGGAGTAGGCGGGCCTGCGGAACAGCATGAACATGCTCCATAGCGGCCGCCGCCAGTCGACGTCGGGGCTCTGCACGGCCCCGCGGTGCTTGTAGAGGAAGCCGACGATCGAGGCGAGCGCCGTGGCAATCGAGAGCAGCAGGCCGACTTGGACGCTGAGGGGCACCGGAGCGGCAGGCTAGCGGGCGCCCGGCGCCGCTCCGCCGGCTCCCTAGAGTTGTTGGGTGAGCATGATGAGGGGCAAGGTCGTGATTCTCGCTGCGCTTGCCGGGGCCCTCGCCGTGGCCCTGTCCATGGCCGCGAAGGCGCCGGCCGTATCCGGTCAGGTCCCGTTGCAGGAGGGTCGCGCGATCGTCGAGGTCGAGACGCCGAGGCTGCCCCCCGGCCGCGGCGGGGGCGCGAGGGAGCGTTGGCACCGGCTTCGCGCGGAATCGGGCGAGCTGCTGCGCCGGCTGGCCGCTCGCTACGAGCTCCGGCTGATCGACTCGATTCCCGAGACCGGGCAGCTCACCGTCGCCCTCCAGGGCGAGACCGTCGCCGAGCTCCGGGAGCGGCTCGCGGCCGATCCCCGCGTCGGCCTCGTCGAGGCCGACCGGCCGGTCGAGTTCCGATACGTCCCCAACGACTTCGCCTTCAACAGCCCTGACCCCAACGCGCCATTCGGCGACTTCGCGCAATGGAACCTGCTGCGCTCGCGCGCCGTCGGGGCCTGGAGCCTCTCCAAGGGCACCGGCGCGGAGATCGCGGTGATCGACTCGGGCGTCGAGGCCGATCACCCCGACCTGAGTGGGATCGTCGGCACGCTCGACTGCGTGCGCGCCTCACCGCTGCAGGCGCCTCAGTGCGGCGGCACCGGCGTCAGCGACCCCGACGGTCACGGCACGCACGTGGCGGGGCTCGCCTGCGGCACATCCGACAACGGGCAAGGCATCGCCTCGATGGGGCTGGGGTGCAACCTGTTCGTCGCCAAGATCTTCTGGTGCTCGAGCGTCGCTGAGGCGATCGCGGTCGCCGGCAACCGCTACAGCGATGCGATCAACCTCAGCCTCGGCGGCTGCGACTCGAGCATGGTCGACGAGATCGAGTACGCATGGGCGCGGGGCGCCGTCCCGGTCGCTGCCGCCGAGAACGCGCCGGACGCGCTGACCAGCTACCCGGCGCGGGCCGTGCAGCCCGACGGCAGTGGCGCCAGCCTGGACGCGGGACGGGGCCTGGTCGTAACGGCCGCCAAGTACTCGGGCGAGCGGGCCGCCTTCGCCCAGCGCACCGACGGGGTCTCGGTGGCGGCCTTCGGTGCGGCGTTCGATCAGCTCGGCGGCCGGCAGGGGATCCTCTCGTCCTGGCCGGCCGCTGCGACCACGATCGAGAGCGGCGATCCGGCGACGGGCGCCGCTCCCTGCTGGTGCCGCACCACGCTGCAGGGGGACGACCGCTACGCCTACCTGCAGGGGACCAGCATGGCGGCCCCCCAGGTCGCCGGGTTGGTCGGCCTGATCCGCTCGGTCAAGCCCAACCTGCCGGCCGACAGGGTGGTGAGGCTGATCAAGCTGACGGCGGACAACTGCGCCTCATACGGGAAGGGCACCGGATGGGGGTTGATCGACGCCCACCACGCCGTGGGCGCCGCGCTCGGCCGCGACGTCAACCCGCCCGTCTCGCGCGTGCGCCGGGTGAGCCGCAAGCTGATCCGGCTGAAGCGCTTTTCGCGCGAGTGCTCGAAGGAGCTGCCGTCATCGCGCCTGCGGTCGGTGAGCGTCTTCGTCTCGGTCGACGGCGGGCGCTACCGCAGGCTCGCCAAGACCAAGCGCAGGAGCGTTCGCTTCAAGGGCAAGGCAGGCCACCGCTACCGCTTCTATTCGATCGCGGTGGATCGGGCCGGCAATCGCGAGGCGAGGCCGAAGCGGCCCGACGCCCGGTTGCGGGTGAGGGTGCGGGCGCGCCCTTAGGCCCGCGGCGCCCTGGTCAGCCCGACAGGTCGGCGCCGCTGGAGAGGTCCGCCTCGCGCGCCCTGACCGAGCGCGCCGCCACGAGCAGCTCGTCGAGGGAGCGGTTGAGGCCCTCGGCGATCTCGCCGACGTCCTCCATCGTGTCGTAGTCGGCGAGCAGCCCGAAGTTGATGCGGCCGTTGTAGCTCATGATCGCGATCGCCAGCGCATGGTGCTCCGGCAGGAAGGCGACGGCGAAGGCGTCCTCGAGCTCGCGGCCGAGCACATAGATGGGGATCTGAGGGCCCGGGACGTTGGTCACGATCAGGTTGAAGAGCCGGGTCGAGAAGTTGATGCGGGACGCCTGGGCCAGCAGCGTCGGCGGGGCGAAGTCGTTGAAGCGCGAGATCACCTCGGCTCCGAGCGCCTGCTTGGACTCCTTGAGGTCGTCCATCGCGGCCCGCACGATCGCGAGCCGCTTCACGGGGTCTTCGACGTAGACGGGCAGCGGGCCCCGCATCGCGGCGATCCTGTTGCCCAGGTGGCCGTGCTCATCCTCGGCCCTGATCGAGACGGGCACCAGCGCCCGCAGCTCGAGGCCCTCGGTGCGGATGCCACGCCCCTGCAGCCAGCCGCGCAGCGCGCCGCTGACCACGGCCAGGACGACGTCGTTGACGGTGCCGCCGAGCGTGTTCTTGATCTTCTTGAAGTCCTCGAGGTTCGACCGCGCCCAGCTGAAGCGCCGGTGCGAGCCGATCTCCACGTTGAGCGGCACCTCGGGTGCCGGGTTGGTGAAGTTCCAGGCGACCTCGCCGAGAGCCTCGGCCGAGTCGGCGAGGCGCCTCACAGCCGTCTCGGGGTCGTTCGCCGCGTCGAGCGCCCGTCGGGCCAGCTTGAACGGCATCTCTGCCAGCTCCAGGATGCCCTGGGCGGCGAGTTCGGCCTGCGAGGGGGCTGGGCGCGGCACCCAGGGGGTCTCGGGCTCGATCTTCTCGGGAACCGGCTTCACGTCGAAGAGCACGGTCGCCAGGTCGACTCCCGCTACCCCGTCGACCAGCGCGTGGTGGGTCTTGTTGATCAGCGCGAAGCGGTTGCGCTCCAGGCCCTGCACGATCCACATCTCCCAAAGTGGCTTGGAACGGTCGAGGGCCTGGCTGAAAAGCCGCCCGGCGATGTTTCGCAGCTGCTCCTCGGAGCCCGGCGCGGGCAGCGATGAGTGGCGCAGGTGGTAGGAGAGGTTGAAGTTCGGGTCGTCGATCCAGAACGGGCGCCCGGCCTGCGCCGGCGGGAAGGCGAGCTTCTGACGGAAGCGGGGCACCAGGTGCATGCGGCTGCGCACGTGTGCGAGCAGATCGTCGTAGGAGGGGGGCGGGCCCTCGAAGATCAGCACCGCGCCCACGTGCATGTGGCTGTCAGAGCTCTCGTTCGTCAGGAATGAGGCGTCGACCGAGCTCAGCCTGTCCATGTGAGTCTGTGCCATTCGTCGCAACCCTAGCGCGCCCACAATGCCTGACAGGGGCTTGGGTACCCTTACCTTCAGGCGTGACTTCATCATCCCCGACAAGCTCCGCTGGGCCCAGCCGCGTTTTGCTCGCGGCACCGCGCGGTTACTGCGCGGGCGTAGATCGCGCTGTGCAGACGGTCGAGCACGCCCTCGACGTGCACGGAGCGCCTGTCTACGTCCGCAAGGAGATCGTCCACAACAAGCACGTCGTGGAGCAGCTGACCAAGCGCGGAGCGATCTTCGTCGAGGAGGAGACCGAGGTTCCCGAGGGGGAGATGGTCGTCTTCTCTGCGCACGGTGTCGCCCCGAGCGTGCACGCCAACGCCGCGGCGCGGCAGCTCCGCACCATCGACGCCACCTGCCCGCTGGTCACCAAGGTCCACGTCGAGGCCCGCAAGTTCGCGGCGGACGGGTACACGATCGTGCTCGTCGGCCACGGCGGCCACGAGGAGGTGGAGGGCACAACCGGGGAGGCTCCCGACAGCATCGTCCTGGTCGAGACCGAGGCCGACGTCGAGGCTCTGGAGGTCGACGATCCCGACCGCGTCGCCTACATCACCCAGACCACTCTCTCGGTGGACGAGACGAGCGCCATCATCGCGGCGCTGAAGCGCAAGTTCCCCAACATCGCGGGGCCCAAGACCGACGACATCTGCTACGCGACGACCAATCGCCAGCAGGCGGTCAAGGAGCTGGCGCGCGAGTGCGACCTGGTGCTGGTGATCGGCTCCACCAACTCCTCGAACTCGGTCCGGCTTGTAGAGGTCGCGCGCGAGCACGGCGTGGACTCCCACCTGATCGACTTCCACCACCAGGTCAAGGAGGAGTGGCTCGAGGGCGTCGAGACGGTCGGCATCACCTCGGGCGCGAGCGCGCCTGAGGACCTGGTCGAGGATCTGGTGGCGCTCTTCCGCAGCCGTGGCGCCGAGAGCGTCTCGGAGCTGAAGACGGTCGAGGAGGACGTTCGCTTCATGCTTCCCGCCCAGATCCGCCGGGAGCTGGCGGATCGAGCCGAGAGCGGCACGCCGCTCCCCGTCGTCTAGCGCTCCTACTTCCTCTCGGAGCGAGGGCGGGTGCGCGGTGAGCGGAGCCGACGCCTAGGGCTCGGGAGGGCCGGCCGCGAACTGGACCGAGTGGATCGCCAGCCCGGGAGAGGCACGCAGCGTCAATCGGTGGGAGCGGTGGTGCCCGCCGGCCTCCAGCTCGTAGAGGCCGGGGCCCCGGATCTCGATCGCGCGGCGCGGGGCCCCATCGACCTGAGCCAGCAGCTCGCCGTCGCCCTCCACCGCGGCATGGGCCTCGGCCGCCTCGTAGGAGAGCTCGAGCCGGTTCGCGTCGGCGCTCGCGACCCAGGGCCGCTCGATCGAACCGCCGGGAAAGAGCTCGGCGCTTGGGGCGGCGACTCCGACTCCCGGCTCGTCGGCGGGGCGGAGGGGCTGCAGCGGCTCGGGCCAGCCGCCCGCCGGGGGCTCCCCCAGAGCCTCGCGAATCGCCTCCTCGGTGCCCCGGTACTCGCCTTCGCCGAGATGGTGCCAGCGAAGGGTGCCGCCTCGTCCCCAAAGGAACAGCGAGGGCCAGCCGTGGCAGCCATAGGCGCGGAAGATCGCCAGCCCGGTGTCGGCGGCCACGGGCCAGCCGATCCCCAGCCCGGGCATCGCCGCGGCGACCGCGTCGGCAGGCCGGGTGAAGGTGAAGCGCGGAGAGTGCACCCCCAGCACGCTCAGGCCGGCGTCGGCGTAACGCTCGCTCCAGGCGCGAATGTAGGGGAGCGCGCGGAGGCTGTTGAGCTGGGCGAAGTCGAAGAAGTGCACCAGCAAGGGCCCCGCCGCGACCATCCGGTCAAGGCGGGGCTCGGGTCCCCCGACCCACTCGATTCCCGCCGGGAACGGCGGTGCTGCGATGTCCTGGCGCTGAGGGCGCACGGTCGCGCCGCAGCATCCCAGAAGGCTCCCGGCGCCGCCGCGGCGCCCATTCCCCTGCGGCGTCGCTATCCTCCGCAGCCCCTTTCGGGTCGCACACACCCCCGTCGATAGAGAGGAAGCAGAGCGTGAGCGCGAATATCTGGGATCGAATCGAGCAGGCAAGAGCCGAGCACAACGTGCTTGAGCATCCCTTCTACGTCCGTTGGTCGGCGGGGGAGTTGAGCGCCGATGAGCTGGCTCGCTACTCGGGCCAGTACCGCCACGCGACCGAGGCGCTGGCGAAGCTCTGCGCCGACACCGTCACCATCGCCCCCGAGGCCGACAGCGACGAGCTCGCGCGCCATGCGGCCGAGGAGCAGGATCACATCGCCCTCTGGGACGGCTTCGTCGAGGCCGTCGGCGGCGAGATCGGCGCCGAGCCGACCGCCGAGACCGCGGAATGCGTGCGCGCCTGGACGGCCCCGAGCAACTATCTCGTCGCGCTCGCCCGGCTTTACGCGATTGAGAGCGGGCAGCCCGAGATCTCGAAGACCAAGCGCGAGGGCCTGGCGAGCTTCTACGGCGTCGGCGACGGCGCTGGCAACCAGTACTTTCGCGTGCACGAGGCCAGCGACGAGGCGCACGCAGCAGAATCGCGGCGGCTGATCGAGCAGCAGTCGATCGAGCCCGGCGACGAGGACGAGATCGTCGCGGCCGCCGAGGAGGCTTTCCGCGCCAACTGGCGCCTGCTCGACGGCGTCAGCTGAGCCGACAAAGCGCGTGCGGGCGACCGACCGGGCGATCGGCATCGTCATCGGGATCCTGCTCGGGCTGGCGATCGTGATCGGATTCGTCTTCTTCGGCAGCGGCACCACGATCGACGCTCCGTCGATCTCGGAGGGCGGGCCCGAGCGCACGGTCACGCAGCCGCAGACCGCTCCCTAGAATTCGGGTGATGAGCTCGACGGCGGGACGGGTTGCGGTGCTGTGCGCCTTCGTGGCGGTGGCCGCGGTGCTCTTCGTGGCCCTGAGCGGCGGCGACGAGGGCGACGGCTCCCAGCCGGCTTCGAACTCGGCTTCGACCTCCTCGGCACAGGCCGGCCAGCCTCCATCGCCCTCCCAGCCCGCGACCGAGGTGATCCGGATGCGCGATGGCGCATCCGTGGGGGGAGTCCGGGAGCTGACCTACACCAAGGGCGAACAGGTCCGGATCAAGGTCAAGCTCGACGAGCCACAGGAGGACGTGCACATCCACGGCTACGAGATCGAGAAGCTCAATCCCAGTGGCACGGTTCTCCTCGCCTTTCCCGCCAAGATCGAGGGGATCTTCGAGCTCGAGGCGCACGGCCCAAGCGGTGACGTGCCGCTGGCAGAGATCACGGTCGAGCCCGCCTAGCCGATGAGGCGCCGGATCGCCCGCGGCGGGGCGGCGCTCGCCTTGGCGCTCCTCGGAGGCGCCCTGCTCGTTCCTCAGGCTGCCTCGGCGCATGCGCTGGTCGGTAAGCAGGACCTGCCGATCCCCGCCTGGCTGTTCGCCTGGGCCGCCTCGATCGTTCTGATCGTCTCCTTCGTCGTGCTCTCGATCGCCTGGCGCTCACCGAGGTTGCAGGAGGAGCACTGGCGGCCGCTGACCGCCGGCTTCTCGCGGCTGCTGCTCAACCCCGTGACCGAGGTTCTGACCGGAGCGATCGGCGTGGTCCTGCTCGGTGTGGTCGTCTACGCGGGGCTCGAGGGCACCTCGGCGCCGGACCGCAACTTCGCCCTCACCTTCGTCTTCGTCACCTTCTTCCTCGGCCTCGTGGTGCTGAGCGTGCTGTTCGGCGACGTCTTTCGGGCCTTCAACCCCTGGCGCGCGATCGGCCGCCTCGCCGGGGGAGGGTTCAGGCTGGTCGCCGGGCAGTCGGCGCCGCCGCCACTGAGCTATCCGCAGCGCCTCGGGCACTGGCCCGCCGTCGCGGGGCTGCTCGCCTTCGGCTGGCTCGAGCTGATCTACGGAGTCGGCAGCGTCGGCCTCGACCCCGAGGTGGTGGCGGTCGCGACCCTGATCTACACGACGATCACCTTTGTCTGCATGGCCCTGTTCGGAGTCGAGACCTGGATCGAGCAGGGGGAGACGTTCTCGGTCTATTTCCGGATGTTCTCGCGGCTCTCGGTACTTGAGGTCCGCGACGGCAGGCTCGGCCGCAGGCGCTTCCTCTCGGGAACGACCGACTGGGGAGCGGTCCCCGGCTCGCTGGGCCTGATCCTGGTATCGATCGCGACCACGTCGTTCGACGGGGCCCAGGAGGGGGCCCTGAACGGCGCCACGAAGACGGCGTTCGACGCCGCCCGCGATCTCGGCCTCGGTGTGACGGCGTCCTTCCGCCTCTCCGACACTCTCTTCCTGGCCCTGGTGATCGCGGCTGTGACCGCCCTCTTCCTGTTGGGGATCCGGGGAATGCACACCGTCCGTGACGCTCCCCCGACGCGCGAGCTGGGACGTCTCTTCGCGCACACGATGATCCCGATCGGGCTCGCCTACCTGGTCGCGCACTACTTCACACTCGTCCTGTTCCAGGAGCAGGCGCAGTTCACCTACCTGCTCTCGGACCCGCTCGGGGAGGGCTCCGACCTTTTCGGCACCGCCTCGGGAGGGGTGGACTACGGCCTGATCAGCGCCACCGGAGTCTGGTACGTGCAGGTGGCGGCGTTGGTGGTCGGGCATGTGACGGGGCTCTCTCTCGCCCACGACCGCGCGATCGCGATCTGGAAGGACCCCGTGCAGGCGACCCGGTCCCAGTACTGGATGCTCGCCGTGATGGTCGGCTTCACCTGCCTGGGGCTCTACCTGCTCTCGCAGGCCAACGGCTGAGTCGGACGCGGCGGAGGCTCAGGGCGCTTTCCGGCCGGCACCAGGGGAGCTTGTGCGTGGGGCATCGTCCGCGCCCCCTTCGATCGGCAGGCCCGCCTCGTCCCAGGCCTCCCAGCCGCCCTCGATCTCCGCGGCGCCGCGCCAGCGGGTCAGCTTGGAGCGATTCGCGTGCTGGCAGAGGTAGATCGTCCCGGGCCCGCGGGGGCGGAGCACGTGGCGAGCCAGCGAGACGCGAGGCGAGCCGGGTGGCCAGCCATGGCGCTCCCGCTCGGTCGAGGTGCGCAGGTCGAGGATCGATGCCTCACCGCTTTCGACCGCGGCCCACGCTTCCTCGGCCGTGACGCTCGTTCGCTGGGCGCTCATGCTTCCCGACGCGGGGGAGAAGGCCGTCGCCGGCCCCGGCTAGCTGACCGCGCAGTTGTTGGCGCCGATCTCGAGCGACGGGTCCGGCGCAGCACGGCCCGCGTTCACGTCGATGATCTCGGCGTAGTTCGCCGGGCGCGGCGGCATGTTCGCCAGGATCGCGTCGGCGAAGGCGCCGTCATCGAGCTCCAGCTCGGGCAGGCGCTCGCGAACCTCGCGGAGCGTCGGAGCGATCGCGGCCGCGAGCGCGCCGCCCGCGTAATGGCCCGGCAGCAGGACGGCGTCGGGCCCCAGTTTCAGGATGCGCTCGCGCAGGGTCTTATGGAGCCGACGGGCCATCTCACGGGTCCCCTCGGGATCGGACACCTCGAGATCGGGGCGCGCGACCGAGTCGGCGAACATCGAGTCACCGCCGATCAGGGCCACGTCAGATACGACCAGGCCGGTCATGTCCGTGGTGTGGCCGGGCAGGGCGAGCCAGCGAACCGGCACATCACCGAGCATCAGGGTGTCACCGTCTTCGGCCACCGAGGCCTCGTCGGCCCAGCTCACACCCCGCTCGATCAGCGCCGTCGACACCCTCAAGGTCGCTTCGGTGGCGGCCGCGAGCTCGCGGGCGACCGAGACGTGATCCGCGTGCAGATGGGTGTCGACCACGTGGCGGATCACCGCCCCCTGTGCGGACGCGAGGCGCTCGTAGAAGGAGGCGTCGGCGGTGGGATCGACCACCAGGGCATCGCCCCCGGCGGCGAGAAGGTAGGAGAGGCAGCCCCGGCCGGGCCGCTGGATCTGGAGCACGGTCAGGCCACGCACCCCCAGCTCCACCGGGAATGCCCGCAGCAGCGTTGACCAGGCGGTCATCCCGCCGGCGAGCACGGATGCCTCGACGCCGGCGCCCGCAAGCGCCTCGCGCACCGTGAGCGCGCGGCGCCCTGCCTGGCAGACGACGATCGCGTCGCGGCTGCCCTCGAGTTCGGCAGCGATGCTGCCGGGCTTCGAGAGCACGTCGTCCGCCGGGATGTTGAGCGCCGTGGGCGCGGGAATATGCCCGCTCGCGAAGTCCTCGGGATCTCGCACGTCGACCAGCGCCGGTGAGTCATCGTCGGCAAGGCGCTGAGCCAGTTCCGCGGCGGAGATCGTGCCGGGAGGGGGAGCGGCCTCGGGTGGGGTGTCGGCTATCGGCTGCATCTGTGTAACCAGAACCTTACAATCGTTCTCCGTAGAGGATTGATCATGTGGGCGCGCCGGCGATCGCGACCCCGATCAGCAGCGATCCGGCCAGGGCGGCGAGCAGCACCGCGAACCCGCGCGCGAGCGTCGCCTGGCGGACCCGATTGGCGACCATGACTCCCGCCGCCGTGCCGGCGACCATGGCCACGGCAAGCGGTCCGATCTCCGCCCAGTCGACGGATGCGCCGGCGTTGAGGTGAAGCACTAGCGAGACCAGCGAGGCGGCGAAGACCACGACCAGCGACGTGCCCACCGCGGCCCGCATCGCGAAACCGAGCCACAGAGCAAGGGCAGGGACGATCACGAAGCCGCCGCCGACGCCGAAGAACCCCGTGAGAACGCCGATCGTGATCCCCGCCAGCAGGGCGCGTGGCGCGTACACCGGCGGGCAGACCGCGCGCAGGGCGTCGATTCCCTCTGGCGCCTCGCCCTCCAGGTTCGCCTTGCGCCACATCGCGGCTGCCGCCGCCAGGATCACGACCGCGAACAGGCCGAGCAGCAGCGCGGCCCCCACCTCCTGGTTGAGCGCCGTGCCTGCGAACGAGCCCGCGATCAGTCCGGGCGCGAACGCCGCCACCGAACCCCAGCAGACCATCCTGTTTCTCGCCTGAAGCAGCCCCCCGGCCAAAGATGCGGCCAGGACCAGCGCCAGCGAGGCAGTCGTGGCGGCGTGGACGTCCTCGCCCACGACGTACACCAGCAGCGGTACGGTGAGGACGGCGCCGCCACCGCCGATCGTGCCGAGCGTGAGGCCGATCAGAAAGGCGAGCGGAAAGGCGAGAAGCATCGTCGGCCCTCGGGCCTAGCCCGGCGCCTGGGCGAGGGCATCGCCGAGCGCCGAGACCTGGCGCTCCAGCCCACCGCAGACCTGGTCGCACAACGCGAACACACCCTCGTCCGCGATCGCGTAGCGCACGAAGTTCCCGTCTCTCCTGCGGCTGAGCACACCGGCTTGGTGCAAAACGCCGAGGTGTTTGGAGATGTTCTGCTGGGAGCTGCCGATCTCCTCGGTCAGTTCCTGCACGCTCGCCTCGCGTTCGCGCAGATGCTCGAGGATGCGGATTCGCATCGGCTCGCCGAGCACTCGAAAGCGCGCCGCGACGAGCTCGATCACAGGGTCGGGGAGCGGGTGTCGGGTCGGCTCGCGCACAGCGGAAATCCCACTCTACCACTGAATAGTTGTGAGCTATCGCGTTGAGAAGAGATCCGTGGTCAGCAGGCCGAATCCCTGGTGCGCTGCAGGTGTCAGTTCTCGCCCAGCCGCTGCATCGCGATTCCGAGGCGCTGGGCGGCGATTCCGCCCCCCTCCAGCACCACGACGATGTTGCTGACGCGGTAGCAGAGCAGATCACCAGCGGCCTCGCACGAGGCGAACTCGCCCTCCGCGGCCGAGGGATCGTCGTAGGCCGAGAGCGAGCCACCAGCGCGCTCGGCCCGCTTCGACCTCGAGCCCGGAAGGTCGGTGAGGGGCTTCAGCTCCACCGCGTACAGCTCCTTCCCCTGTTCGTCGGTGAACAGCGGGTCGCCAAGGCTCAGCTCCACGCCCTGCGCGTTGACCTCATCGACGAACTCTGAAGCTTCGAAGGTGCGGCTATCGCCACAGCCCGCTACCGCGGCTGTGGCAGCCGCAAGTACGACGGCGAACACAACCACCGACGGCCTCACGGCGCATCAGCGGGTCGGTCGCCTGAGGCGCGAACTCAGGCGATGCCTGCCCTCTGGCCTATTCCTCCGGGGCGTCCAGCGCCTCCCAGTCGGACTGGCTGACGAACTTGGTCATCTTGGTTCCCTGGTACTGGGAGCGCAGGCCGTAGCGGACGCTGGTGCCGCCCGACTTGGTCTGGCGCTCGTACTTGACCTTGCGAACCTCCGATTCGGGCACTGTCACCTTCTCGCGCAGCTTCACGTTGTAGAACTCGATTCCCACGGGATTCTCCTCTCGTCGATCGGAGGCACGATCGTAGTGGGCGCATCGGTCTGCTTCGCGTGTCAGGGCGCGAAACGGCTTCAGGGAGCCGTTTGCGGGGTTGCGAGGCCCTCCGCGATCAGGGCGGCATCCGCCCGCAGCATCTCGAGGTAGCCGCCCGCGCTTCCGGGCGATTCGACGAGCAGGCCGGTGACGATGCTCACGGCGGTCTCGTCCGCGATCAACTCGAGCACCTCCGCGTCGTCCCCCTGCTCGGCGAACACGGACGGAACCCCAGCTTCGCGCACGGCCCGCTCGACGTCGCGGATTCGCGCGGCCGAGGCCTCCGCTTCCACCCCGCTGGCCGAGAACACCGTCGCCACGACCTCGAACCCGTAGCGGTCGGCGAAGTACTCCAGCGCGTCGTGCGAGGTGACCAGCTTTCGGTTGGGCGCCGGAATCGCCGCGAGTTGCGCCTCCAGCTCCTGATCGAGCGCCCTCAGCTCTGCGGCGTACCGGCGCGCGCGGCGGCGGTAGCCCTCGGCGTGCTCGGGGTCGGCCTCGGCGAGCGCCCCGGCCAGCGCCGGCAGCGCCGCCGCGGTGCGAGTCGGATCCATCCATACGTGTGGATCGCCGCCGCCGTCGGTGTTGGCTTCCCCGCCGGAGAGCCCCTCCCCCTCAGCCGGCCGCTCGTGCCCTCCCGCTTGCCTGAGGGGTAAAAGCTTCCCTACGTTCTCGGTCAGCGCGAACTCCGGGACGTCGATCTCGTCCACCGGCACACCCTGCTCGAGCCCGGCGCCGTTGTGGACCAACAGCACGGAGTCCTCGATCCCGGCCCGGTCCCTGGCGCTGAGCTGGAAGTCGTGAGGGCTGGCGCCCTCCGGGATCACCTGCTCGACCGCCGCCGCCTCACCGGCGACACGCGCCGTGATCTCGGCGAGGACTCCTGTGGTTGCGGAGACCGTCGGCCGATCCGAGTCCGATCGCGAATCCGGCCCGCAGGCGCTGATGGCGGTTGCGAGGGCGAGAACGGCGAGCGTGGCGATCGTGCGGGCCATGGATGGGGCTCCTCAGGTGAGCGGCAACTAATGAGAATCATTATCAGATAACTGGCGGTTGTCGCCCTGCGCCTGCGCGATACTTGGGCTCGATGGTCACCGTCCCCCTCGCCCACAGCGGCCACCGGGCACTGTGGATCCTGTATCTGCTCCCCGTGCTGATCTTGCTCACGGCGATCCTCAAGACATACCTCGACCAGCGCCGCGAGCACCGCGAGGGGCGGCCGATCGACGCGGCCCGCTAGGCGGAGGCCGGTCGCAGGAGCAGCGTCGCGATGAAGGCGCTGACGGCCACCAGCACGATCGACGCGCCCGCGGCCAGGTCGAGGTGCCAGGAGAGCAGCAACCCCAGGGGGGCGCTGGCGGCCGCCAGCAACGCTGAGACCGCCATCATCGCCGGCAGCCGCTTGGTCAGCAGGGCGGCTGTCGCGGGCGGCGCGATCAGCAGCCCCAGCACCAGCAGTGCCCCCACGACTCGGAAGCCGATCACCACAGCCAGGGTGACCAGCACCAGCATCACGAGGTGCAGGCGCTCCACGGGAAGGCCCAGCGCCGCGGCCCGCTGCGGGTCGAAGGAGAGCGCCAGCAGCGGCCGGTAGAGGATGGCGACGACGAGCAGGACCGCGAGAGCGAGCGCGGCGCTCAGCGCGACCTCGCCGCTCGAGACGCCGAGCACGTCGCCGAACAGGAAAGAGGTCAGGTTCACGGAATAGCCCTGAACGCGCGAGACGATCGCCACGCCCAGGGCCAGCATGAACACGAAGACGACTGCGGCCGCCGTCTCCTCGCGCACACGGCTGCGCCGCAGGATCAGGTTGGTCGCCAGTGCGGTCAGCAGCCCAGCGACCAGCGCCCCCGTCAACAGCGCGGCCTCGTTGGGCCCCTGGTCCGCGCCGCTGGCCGTGATCGCGAAGGCGACCGCGATCCCGGGCAGCACGCCGTGCGCGAGGCTGTCGGCCATCAGGGCCATGCCGCGGAGGATCACGTAGCAGCCCACGACGCCGCAGAGCACGCCGACCACCGCGGCGGCCAGGGCCCCGGTCCGAACGAAGTCGGCGCCGAACGGCTCGGTCAGGAAGTCCATCGTCAGCCGGCTCCGTGATGGTGGTGGGCGGTGTCGACCAGCAGGTCGCCGACCCGCACGACGTGACCCTCGAAGGTGGCGGCGAGAACCTGCTCGGTGCACGTCTCGGCAGCGGGGCCGAAGCCGATGACGGTGCGGTTGAGGCAGAGCACCAGGTCGTAGTCGCGGCAGGCGCTCTCGAGATCGTGGGTCGCGACCACGACCGTGCGGCCCTGCGAGCGCCAGCGCGCCAGCTCACTCATCAGGGTCGCGCGGGTGGGGGCGTCGAGGCCGGTGAAGGGCTCGTCGAGCAGCAGCACCCGGGCGTCCTGGGCCGCCGCCTGGGCCAGCAGCGTCCGCTGGCGCTCCCCGCCGGAGAGGTCGCCGAAGCGCCGGTCCGCCAGCCCCTCGATGCCGAGCGCCTGCAGCGCGCTCGCGACGAGGTCGCGGTCTCGGTCGGTGAAGCGACCGAGCAGTCCGAGATCCCCGTAGCGGCCCATCCGCACCACGTCGGAGACCGTGACCGGGAAGAACGGCTCGATGTCGAGGCGCTGCGTAACGAAGGCAACGCGGTCGGAGCCGAGGCCGATCGAGCCCGACGTGGCCTTGACGAGCCCGACGGCGGCTCGGAACAATGTCGTCTTGCCGGCGCCGTTTGGCCCCAGCAGGGCGACGGTGGAGCCGGCGGGAACCTCGAAGGAGACCGACTCGAGGGCGTTGGCCGCGCCGAGCCGCACGGTCAGCCCCTCGGCGACGATGCTCACTTGGCCGCGGCGCAACGCCGACAGGCCCCGTGGATCACCACCTCGTGCGCGTTGATCGAGTGCCTCAGCCGGCCGGCCAAGCGCTCGAGGTCGCTCTCGAGCCGCTCGTCCTCGAAGGCCGTGACGCGGCCGCAGGTGTCGCAGACCGCGTGATGATGGTGCTCGCCGCCCGGCAGCACCGGCTCGTAGCGCGAGCCCCCATCGCCGAGGTCAACTCGCTGCACGAGCCCCATCCCGTGCAACAGGTCCAGGGCCCGGTAGACGCTCGCCAGCCCGACCTGGCGGCCCTCGGCGCCGAGCTCGTCGGCAACCTCCTGCGCCGAGAGGCAGCAGCTCTGCCGCGCCAGCAGCTCGACCACGGCGCTCCGAGCTCCTCCGGCGCGGTGCCCGGCCTCGCTCAGGGCCTCTCGCGCGGACTCCACCCAGGCGTCTGACGGCGAGCTCGACACGTGCCCGAGCATACCGCTAAATGAGATCGGTTCTCGTTAGGTGTGGCGCTCGCCGAGCAGCTCGCCGAGGCGGCGCTCCAGCGCGACCGAGACGGCGGCGCGGACGGGCCCCTCGTCCAGGCGCTCGACCAGGGCCTCGAGGAAGCCCTCGATGATCAGGCGCTTGGCCTCGGCGCTCGGCAGGCCGTGGGCGCGCAGGTAGTGGAGCTGGTCGGCGTCGATCTGGGCGATCGCCGCGGCATGGGTGCAGCGCACGTCGTCGGCCTCGATCTCGAGCCCCGGGATGGCGTCGGCGTGGGCCGTCTTGGATAGCAGCAGGTTGCGGTTCTCCTGGAACGCGTCGGTCTGCTGCGCGCCCGTGTCCACCTTGATCATGCCCCGCCAAACCGCGGTGGCGTCTCCGTCCAGGACGCCGCGGAAGGCGAGGTCGGAGACGGTGCTGGCGGCAGCGTGCTCCTGGGTGGTGTCGAAGTCGAGGTGCTGGGAGTCGCCGCCTGCGTAGGCGCCCGTGACCCGGGCCGTGGAGCCCGGGCCGGCGAGCCGAGTTTCCATTCGCACCTTGCCGTGCGCCGACCCGAAGCCGAGGGCCACCCAGTTGAGGGTGGCGTCACGCTCGAGCTCGGCGCGCTGGTTGGCGAACACCCAGCTGCGCTCGCCCAGACCCTGGGCCGAGACGTAGTGCAGGTGGGCGCCGGCACCGACGAAGATCTCGGTGACGGTGTTGAACAGCGCCGAGCGCTCGGCGCCCGTCGCCAGCCATTGCTCCCAGACCTCGGCCTCGGCGCCCTCGGCGAGCACGATCAGCGTGCGAAAGCCGATCGCGGCGCGGTCACCATCGTGGATCGCGGCGATCTGCGCGGGCTGCTCGAGACGCTTGCCCTTGGGCACGTAGATGAACGCCCCACCCCTCCAGCTGGCGTCGTTGCGCGCCACCAGGGGGTCGCCCGAGTCAGCCAGCGATCCGAGCCTCGCCGCGACCAAAGCCGGGTAGCGCTCGGCTGCCTCCGCGAGCGTCGTCACCACCGGTTCGCTCGGTGTCTCGCCGGGGCCGCCGCTGATGCCCTCCCCGCCGATCGAGGTCCCGTCCACCTGGACGACCCGAGGCGCCTGCTCGGGGGCGTTGAGCACGGGATCGGCCTGCGAGCGTGCCCGCTCGGCATCGCCGACGCCATTGGCGGCGCTGAAGTAGCTCTCCTCCAGCTCGCTGAGGTCGGTGAACTCCCAGCCGGGGGTCTTGGTCGTGGGCAGCGCGATCGTCGAGGCCGCCTCGGCCCCACTGCGCCGCCTCTCGGTCAGCCACTCCGGCTCGAGCACCGTCACGGGGTGGTGGGCGGGCGCTCAGCGGCTCCCGCGATCGCCTCGCAAGCCGCCGCCCCCGGACGCGAAGCGGGGGAGACGGCGTTGATGTCAGCCAATCGAGCCCTCCATCTGCAACTCGATCAGGCGGTTCATCTCGACCGCGTACTCCATCGGCAGCTCCTTGGTGATCGGCTCGATGAAGCCGTTGACGATCATCTTCGAGGCCTCCTCCTCGTCGAGGCCGTGGGCCTGGAGATAGAAGACCTGCTCGTCGCCGATCTTCGAGACGGTCGCCTCGTGGCCCACGTCGACATCGTCCTCGCCGATCCGGATCGTCGGGTAGGTGTCCGAGCGCGAGTCCTCGTCCAGCAGCAGGGCGTCGCAGACGACCTTGGAGCGCGACTCGGAGGCGCCCTCGGCGACCTCGAGCAGGCCGCGGTAGGTCGCGCGGCCCGCGTCCTTGGAGATCGACTTGGAGAAGATCGATGAGGTCGTCCTGGGCGCGGCGTGGATGATCTTGCCGCCGGCGTCCTGGTGCTGGCCCTTGCCGGCGAAGGCGATCGAGAGGATCTCGCCATGGGCGCGCTCTCCGAGCAGGTAGATGCTCGGATACTTCATCGTCAGCTTGGAGCCGAGGTTGCAGTCAACCCATTCCATCGTCGCGTCCTCGTGCGCGACAGCGCGCTTGGTGACCAGGTTGAAGACGTTCTGGGACCAGTTCTGGACCGTCGTGTAACGGACGCGGGCGCTCTTCTTGGCGACGATCTCGACCACGGCCGAGTGCAGGGAGTCGCTGGAGTAGACGGGGGCGGTGCAGCCCTCGATGTAGTGCACGTCCGAGCCCTCCTCGGCGATGATCAGCGTGCGCTCGAACTGGCCCATGTTCTCGGTGTTGATCCGGAAGTAGGCCTGCAGCGGCATCTCCACCTTGACCCCGGCCGGTACGTAGACGAAGGAGCCCCCCGACCAGACGGCCGAGTTGAGAGCGGCGAGCTTGTTGTCGTTGGGCGGGATGATCGTCGCCCAGTACTCGCGCACCAGGTCCTCATGCTCGCGGAGAGCCGTGTCCATGTCGGTGAAGATCACGCCCTGGGCCTCGAGCTTCTCGTTGACCTGGTGGTAGACGACCTCGGACTCGTACTGCGCGCCGACGCCGGCCAGGAACTTGCGCTCGGCCTCGGGGATGCCGAGCCGATCGAACGTGTTCTTGATGTCGTCGGGCACCTCGCTCCAGTCGCGGCTGTTCTTCTCGGAGGCGCGGACGAAGTAGTGGATGTCGTTCCAGTCGATCTGGTCGAGGTCGCCCCCCCACTGTGGGGTGGGGCGGGACTCGAAGTGCTCAAGCGCCTTGAGGCGGAACTCGCGCATCCACGCGGGCTCGTCCTTGTGGGCGGAGATGGTCTCGACCACCTCGCGCGAAAGGCCCTTGGGCGCCTTGTAGGCGTAGCCGGCCTCGGAATCGTGGAAGCCGAACTTCTCCTTGTAGTCGGAGCCGATGTCTTCGAGTGAGCGCTCCTCGTCGGTCAGCTCCTTGGCGGAGGCGGGCAGCGTGGCGGTGTCCTCGGGCGGCTTGTTCATTGAACCTCCAGCTTGACTGTGTCGTCCTCGATCGTGACGGGGTAGGTGCGTACCGGCTGATAGGCGGGCAGGGTCCGGGGTTTGCCCGTCGCCAGGTCGAACAGCGATCCGTGACGTGGGCACTCCACCGTACAGGCCGCGGCGTCGAACTCCCCCTCGGCGAGGGGGCCGTCGTCGTGCGAGCAGCGATCCTCGATCGCGTACAGGGAGCCGTCGCAGTTGAAGACGCCGATCTTCTCGCCGGTCGGCGAGAGGACCAGCTTCATCGTGCCCTCCGGCAGCTCGTTCGCCGGACAGACGTCGATCCGTTCGCTCGTGCGCTCCGTCACGTTATTCCTACTCGCATGGTCGGATATTAGCGGGCGCGGCCTGCGGCCGGGAGCGCAGCAGCCGCGGCCAGGGGGGCTCCTCGCTCCGATCGGCCGCTTGCAACAGGTGGAGGCGGGCCGGGTGCGTGGGCCGAGCGTGCGTCAGAGGGCGCCGGCCTCGGCGGGGTCGCCGTGCTCTCCCTCGTCCTCCCATTCGGCGGGCTTGCCGAGCGCGGCGCCCTTGATCACCTTCAGGCCCAGCAGTGCGCACTTCAGCCGCGTCGCCGAGATCTCGATTCCGAGCAGCTCGAGCACCGCCTCCTTGGGCAGCTTGATCAGCTCGTCGCGGGTCATGCCGACGAGCTCGTCGGTGAGCAGCGAGGTCGCCGCCGTCGAGATCGCGCAGCCCTGCCCTTCGAAGGAGACAGCCGCGACCCTGTCGTCGTCATCGAGGCGGATGAATACATGCTGCTCGTCGCCACAGAACGGGTTGGTGTCCTCGAACTCGAGGTCGAAGCTCTCGAGGCGCCCGAAGTTGTGCGGGCGCTTGTAGTGGTCGAGGATCTGGTCGCGGTAGAGCTCGTCCATGGTCAGTCGGCGAAGATGCTCCTCACGTCGACGAGGCCGTCGATCAGGCGGTCGATCTCCTCGCGGGTGTTGTAGACGGCGAGGCTGGCGCGAGTGGTCGCCGGCACGCCGAGGCGGTCCATCAGCACCTGGGCGCAGTGGTGACCGGCTCGCACGGCGATGCCGTGACGGTCGAGGATCTCGGCGACGTCGTGGCCGTGCACCCCCTCGAGCGCGAAGGAGAGGATGGCGCCGCGGTCGGCGCCGGCCGGGGGGCCGAAGACGGTGAGGCCGGGGACCTCGCCGAGGCGCTCGAGAGCGTAGGACGCCAGGTCGAGCTCGGCGGCGTGAATCGCATCGAGGCCGAGGTCCCGGATCCAGTCCACCGCGATGCCGAACCCCGCCGCCTCTGCGATCGGCGGCGTACCGCCCTCGAACTTGGCCGGCAGGTCGGCCCAGGTGATCTGTTCGCGCCCCACCTTCTTGATCATCGAGCCGCCGCCGATGAAGGGCGGCATCTCCTCCAGCAGCTCGCGCCGGCCCCAGAGCACCCCGAGGCCGGTGGGGCCGTACATCTTGTGCGCGGTGAGGGCGTAGAAGTCCGCGCCTAGAGAGGCCATGTCCAGTTCGAGCTTGGGTCCCGCCTGGGCGCCGTCGACGACGACGATCGCGCCGGCGTCGCGGGCCGTCGCCGCGAGGCCGGCGACCGGATTGATGGTGCCCAGCACGTTCGATACATGGGCGAGGCTGACCAGGCGCGGGCCGCGTTCGAGCAGTCCGGCGTACGCGTCGAGGTCGAGCCTTCCCTCGTCGGTGATCGGCGCCCAATCCACTTCGGCGCCCTTCTCCTGGGCGAGCTGGTGCCAGGGGACGATGTTGGAGTGATGCTCCATCTCGGTCAGCAGGATCCGGTCGCCCGCCGCGATATTGGAGCGCCCCCATGAGTAGGCGACGAGGTTGAGCGCCTCGGTCGCGTTGCGCGTGAAGATCACCTCGCGGCGGTCCGCGCCGATATGGGCGGCGACCGTCCGGCGCGCGCCCTCATACAGGGCGGTCGCCTCCTCGGAGAGCGTGTGCACGCCGCGGTGGACGTTCGAGTTGTGCCGGCGCCAGAAGCGGTCCAGCGTCTCGATCACGGCCAGCGGCTTCTGCGAGGTCGAGCCGTTGTCGAGGTAGGCCAGCGGCTGCCCGTGGATCTCGCGGGCCAGGATCGGGAACTCGGCCCTTATCTGCTCGACCGAGCGGGGGAGGGAGGGAGCTGTAGCGGCTGCTGACCCCATCTGCTCCGCGCCGCCGCTAGGCGGTCGCGCCGGTCTCGACCTCGTCGATGATCCAGCCGTAGCCCCTCTCCTCGAGCTGGTCGACCAGCTCGGGGCCCCCCTGCTTGACGATGCGCCCGTCGTAGAGGACGTGCACGGTGTCGGGCTTGATCAGGTGCAGGATTCGCTGGTAGTGGGTGATGATCAGCACGCCCATCTCGGGTCCCGCGAACTCGTTGACCCCGTTGGCGACGACCTGCAGGGCGTCGATGTCGAGCCCCGAGTCGGTTTCGTCCAGCACCGCGATCTCCGGGTGCAGCAGGGCGAGCTGTAGCACCTCCATGCGCTTCTTCTCGCCGCCCGAGAAGCCGTCGTTGACGTAGCGCGATGAGAACTCCTTGGGGATGTTGGTCAGCTCCATCGCCTGCTCGGTCATCTTGCGGAAGTCCTTGAGCTTCACCGGCTCCTCGCCTCTCGCCTCGCGGTGGGCGTTGATCGCCATGCGCAGGTACTTGGCGACCGTCACGCCGGGGATCGCCACCGGATACTGAAAGGCCATGAACAGGCCCATGCGCGAGCGCTCATCGGGGCTGGCCTCGGTGATGTCCTCGCCCTTGAAGCTGATGGTCCCCTCGGTCACCTCGAAGGCGGGGTGACCCATGATCGCGTTCGCGAGCGTTGACTTGCCGGAGCCGTTGGGCCCCATCAGGGCGTGGATGCGCCCCTTCTCGACCTCGAGGTCGAGGCCCTTGAGGATCTCCTTGTCCTCGACGCTGACGTGCAGGTTGTGAATCGCGAGCTCTGCCAATTTGACTCCTTTGAAGGTTCGGTTTGCCTACCGCGCGCTAGCCGAGCGCGCCTGCGACTGTCTTGCCGCCGGCCGTGCGCTGGGCGCTCGTGGGAGCCGTCGAAACGGGCCCGTCCGCGAACTCGACCAGCTCGGCGAGCGTGGTCCCCGAGAGCGCCTTGGAGACGCCGCCGTGCACCCGCGTCCAAAGCAGCTTGGTCGCGCAGGCGTCGGCGTCGGTCTCGTGCGAGCAGGAGACCTTGCCCTCGGGCTGGGGGTGGAAGCACTCCATCGGGGCGATGCCGCCCTCCAGAGCCTGCACGACCTCGAGCATGTCGATCGCCTCGGCAGGCCGTCCGAGCCGGTAGCCGCCGTGGGCGCCCCGGCGACTCTCGACGAGCCCGGCCTTGCGCAGCTTGGCGACCAGATGCTCGAGATAGGAGAGCGGCAGCCGCTCGCGTTCGGCGATCGCGCCCAGCGAGACGGGCTCGTCGGGCTCGGCGTGGCGGCCGAGCTCGACCATCAGGCGCACCCCGTACTCGGCTCGTGTCGAGAACAGCATCGGCCCAAATCCTACCGAAGTGGTCGGATTGGGCGGGCTCAGCCCTGGGGCGAGCTCGCCGCGGGTGCCTCGACCATGGTGCGCAGTTGGTCGCGGAACTCGGCGTAGGCGCGACGCCCGGCGGCCTCGGCGTGCCGCCGCTCGATCTCGGCGACGATCTGATCGCCGAGCCGCATCTGTTCGAGGCCGCGAGCGCTCGGCACGACCAGCTTGGCGCGACGATCGACCGGGTCAGCGCGCCGCTCGACGTAGCCGAGCAGCTCCAGCTCGTCGATGAGGCGGCCGACGACCTGCTTGTGGCAGCCCGAAAGGCGGGCGAGCTCGGTCGCGCGAATGCCATCCTCGTCGAGATAGGCGAGCACCCGCCCGTGGCGGGGCTTGAGGCCCTCGAAGCCGGCGTCGGCGAGGCGCCCGAAGAGCTCGGCCTGGATCGCGTCCTGGAGGCGTGCCGCCAGCACCCCGAGATCCGGGTTCCACTGTTGCCGCTCGCTGCGCCGCCTCGTGGTGGTCATGGAGTCATACAGTATCGAAAGATGACGGTCACGCATCAAGCCCAATGCTTTAGGGCCGGTTGACCCGGGTAGCTACTCTTATCTCAACCTTCCCAAAGGAGAGCGACGATGAGCACCACCAAGCGTTCCAACTTCGCAGCCGGCCTGCGCACCACGATCCTGCTGGCGACCCTCACCGGTCTCTTCGTGGTGATCGGTTTCGCGATCGGCGGCGCCCAGACCGCGCTGCTGTTCCTCGGCATCGGCGCCGCGATGAACTTCGGCGCCTACTGGTTCAGCGACCGGATCGCCCTGCGGATGAGCCGCGCCAGACCGGTCTCCGAGCAGGAGGCGCCGGGCCTCTACCAGATGATCCGCGACCTGACCACGCGAGCCGGCGTGCCGATGCCGTCGCTGTACATGATCCCCCAGGCACAGCCGAACGCCTTCGCCACCGGCCGCAGCCCCGACCGCTCCGCGGTGGCGCTCACCCAGGGCATCGTCGAGCTGCTCTCCGAGGACGAGCTGCGCGGCGTGGTCGCCCACGAGCTCGCGCACATCCGCAACCGCGACATCCTGATCCAGTCGGTCGCGGCGACGATCGGCGGCGCGATCACCTACCTCGCCTACATGATGATGTGGTTCGGGGGCGACAGCGACTCGCCGATCGGGCTGGTCGGCAGCCTCGCGATGGTGATCCTCGCTCCGATCGCGGCGACGATCGTGCAGCTGGCGATCTCGCGCCAGCGCGAGTACTCGGCCGACGCAACGGGGGCCGACATCTGCGGCAACCCCGAGTCGCTGGCGAGCGCGCTGCTGCGGCTCGAGGAAGGCGCCAAGGCGATTCCGATGCAGGTCAACCAGGCATCCGAGCCGCTGTACATCGTGAAGCCGATCCGCGGCGGCATGGCCGGCCTCTTCTCGACCCACCCTCCGATCGAGGAGCGGGTGCGCCGGCTGCGGCAGATGCGTCCCTCTATCGGCTAGTTCGGGACGGGGCCGCCGACGGGGCATCGCCTGCTGTTCGCTGCATCCGCAGACTCACTGGGCGACGCCTCGCCGCCGGCTCCGAACCAAGCTCGACGATCACGGCCACGGCTGCGTGTCTCTTGCCCGCGGGGGGCAAAAAACCCTTAAGCCCGATCAGGTTTAGTACAATTGTTCACGTGATCGAGATGCCCCGCAAGGAGGTGCCGCCGCCGATGGAGCTGGTCAAGGCGCGGATCGAAGAGGCGCTGCCGCCCGAGATCGAGGCCCAGGTGGCCGCCGGCGAGATCACGCCGGTCGATACGCGCGACCCCGAGCGGTTCGAGAAGGGGCGCATCCCGGGCGCCGTCAACGTCCCCGCGGGGGTCAACGGCGTCGATTCGCGTTCCCCCGAGTTCGCGGAGCGCCTCGAGCGCGCGGCGGACGGCGGGCCGGTGCTGGTCTACTGCGGCACAGGCAACCGCTCGGCTCGCGCCACCGACGCGCTCACCAACGAGCACGACTTCGAGGGTGCCCGCTCCCTGATCGGGGGCATCAAGCTGTGGAGCGAGCTGGGGCTGCCGGTTGACGGCGCGGTCGAGCTAGACACCGAAGACGGATCAGCCGATGACGATGGGGAGGGCTAGATGGAAGCCGGAACGCTGAAGCTCGAGGAGATCGAGAAGCAGATCGAGCAGCTCACGCCCGAGGACGCCCTCGAGGAGCTGAGCGCGGGCGGCGATCACGTCCTGCTCGACATCCGCGAGCCCCACGAGCACTATGAGGCCCATGTGGCCGGCGACGTGCTGCTGCCGCCTTCGGAGGTCGCGGCGCGCATACAGGAGGTCGCGCCCGACAGCGCGCAGCGGCTGATCCTCTACTGCCGCAGCGGCAATCGCTCGGCCCGGGCGGCTCACCTTCTCCAAGAGCAGCTCGGCTACGAGAACGTCGCCAACGTGGCGGGCGGAATCGTCCTCTGGCAGCAGCGGGGCCTGCCGATCGAGGAGGCCGAGGGCATGACGCGCGAGCAACGCGAGCGCTACTCGCGGCACACGCTGCTGCCCGAGGTCGGGGTCGAGGGCCAGGTGAAGCTTCTGAACTCGAAGGTGCTGTTGCTGGGGGCCGGCGGGCTGGGCTCGCCGACGGCGCTCTACCTGGCCGCGGCCGGGATCGGCACGCTCGGAATCGTGGACGACGACGTCGTGGACGAGTCCAACCTGCAGCGGCAGGTGATCCACACGACCGACCGGGTCGGCGAATCCAAGACCAGCTCCGCAAAGAGGTCGATAGCCGGCCTCAATCCCGACGTCGAGGTGATCGAGCACCGGACCCGGCTGGACGCCGGCAACATCCTCGAGATCATCGCGGACTACGACATCATCGTCGACGGGGCCGACAACTTCCCCACCCGCTACCTGCTCAACGACGCATCGGTGCGGCTGCGCAAGCCCGTCGTCTCGGCCTCGATCCTCGCCTTCGACGGCCAGATCTCGACCTTCGTGCCCTTCGAGGGTCCGTGCTACCGCTGCCTCTACCCGACGCCGCCCCCCGCCGAGCTGGCGCCGAGCTGCGGCGCCGCGGGCGTGCTCGGTGTGATGGCCGGGGTGATGGGGCTGCTGCAGGCCAACGAGGTGATCAAGCTGGTCGCCGGCATCGGCGAGCCGCTGATCGGGCGCCTGCTGCTCTACGACTCGCTGGGGACGCGCTTCACCGAGCTCAAGGTCCGCCGCGACCCCGACTGCCCGATCTGCGGGTCCGACGCCCCCGAGATCCCCGACTCGGAGCTCGGCAAGTTCCCCGACTACGAGCTGTTCTGCAACGGCTGAGTCTCCGGGGCCCCTCGGTGGGCCGGCGCGCGGCAATGATCAAGATCGCACCCTGTTGATGCTCGGCGAGCGTAACCGCTAGGTTTCCGGCTCGATGCCGACGATCAAGGTTCCACCAGTGCTGCGCGCTCAGGCCGACGGCGAGACAGAGGTCAGCGTGGAAGGTTCGACCGTGGGCGAGGCCCTCCGCGCCTTCGCCGACAGACACCCGGCCACCAGGGACCAGCTCTTCTCGCCCGAGGGTGACCTCAACCGCTACGTCAACGTCTACCTCAACGACGAGGACGTGCGTGTGCTCGACGGCCTCGACACCTCGGTCTCCGAGGCGGACACCGTCGTCATCCTGCCCGCGATGGCGGGCGGGTCGGGCTGACCGCCCGGTCCCGTTCGGGGCCGGGGCGCTGAGCCGGCTCAGGGAGTCCCCCTGAGCCACCGGGAACAAGACCCCGGCGCCGGTCGCCGTGGCAAGGGGGCTCGGCCCCTACCGGACGATCGCCGTCGCCGATCGCGGCTAGTGCGCCAGCACCAACCCCAGGAAGCGCTTGGTGCGCTCGTGCTGGGGGTTGTCGAGCACGGCGTTCGGCTTGCCCTGTTCGATCACCACGCCCTCGTCCATGAAGACGACGGAGTCGGCTGCGCCGCGGGCGAAGCCCAGCTCGTGGGTGACGATGGCCATCGTCATGCCCTCGGAGGCCAGCTCGCGCATCACGTCGAGCACCTCCTTGACCAGCTCGGGGTCGAGGGCGCTGGTGACCTCGTCGAAGAGCATCACCGTCGGGTCCATGGCGAGCGCGCGGGCGATCGCGACGCGCTGCTGCTGGCCGCCGGAGAGGCGCGCCGGGAACTCGTTGACCTTGTCGCCCAGCCCCACCCGCTCGAGCAGGCCCGACGCCTTCTCGTGCGCCTCCGAGGAGCTGCGGCCGAGCACCGTCTCCTGGGCGAGGCTGACGTTGTCGAGCGCGCTCTTGTGCGGGAACAGGTTGAAGTGCTGGAAGACCATGCCGACCCGGCGGCGGACGAAGTCGATGTCGTCGCTGCCGGCCGCTCCGGTGATCTCCTTGCCCTCCAGCCAGATCCGCCCCGCATCCGGTGGCTCGAGCAGGTTGATGCAGCGCAGCAGCGTGCTCTTGCCCGAGCCGCTGGGGCCGAGCACGCAGACCACCTGGCCGCGGGCGATCTCCAGGTTCACCCCCCGCAGCACCTGGAGGTCGCCGAAGTGCTTCTCGACCCCGTCCAGCTTCAGCATCTGCTCGGCCGCCATGGCGCGCCTATACCGGGCCGCCGGCCGGGCCGGAGGTCTGCGTGGACGGGGTCGGGGCGACGCTCTTGCCGGCCCGGGAGGTGCGCTTCTGCTGCCTGGCGATCAGCACGTCGATGAAGCGCGCCAACGGGATCGTCACCACGAGGAACATGAGCGCGCCCAGCACCAGCGCCGAGCCGTTGAAGAACTCGCTCTGCACGTCTCGGCCGGACTGGACCACCTCGATCGCCCCGAGCACGCTGACCAGTGAGGTGTCCTTCATCAGGGCGATGAAGTCGTTCAGCAACGGGGGGATCACCTTGTTGACCGCCTGCGGGACGATCACCTGGCGCATCGACTGCCCATGGCTCATGCCCAGCGAGCGAGCGGCCTCCATCTGGCCGGCGGGCACCGCCTCGATTCCGGCCCGGTAGACCTCGGCCATGTAGGCGCCATAGGTGATGGTCAGGGAGATGACGCCATACCAGAAGGGCGAGGTCTGCCCGAACCAGGTGGGCAGACCGAGCTCGCGCGGGATCAGGCCCTCGGACTGGAAGGCGCTCAGCGCACCCGAGACGAGGAAGAGGACCAGCAGCAGCGGGATGCCGCGGAAGACATCGATGTAGGCGATCGCGAGGCCGCGAACAGGCGCCCACGCACGGCCCGGGAGCTGGCGCAGGACCGAGAGCACGAGTCCCCAGATCAGCGAGAGGATGCCGGAGATGATGGAGAGCTTCAGGGTGATCCAGAAGCCGTCCAGGACGCGGCCGAACTCCTGGTCCATGAGGTTGAAGTCGAAGTAGTACTCGAGGACGAAGTCCACTGCCGGCGAACCCTATTCGCTCGACACGAGAGAGGGGCGCCCGCGGGCGCCCCTCTCGCAATCGCGCCCGCGGGCGCCCGGGTCTGCTCGAACGAGCCGGCTCAGCTCGCGGGGGTGGTAGTCCCCTCGAGCACGGAGGCGGGCGGATCTGCGTTGAAGTACTTCTGATACAGGTCCGTCAGCGTTCCGTCGTCCTTGAGCTCGACCAGCGCCCCGTTGACCGCCTCGAGCAGCGCGGTGTTGTCGGGGGCCATGGCGAATCCGTAGAGCTCGTTGGTCGGGATCTCCTCGGAGATCGTCACGCCGCCCTCCTTGTCCACCGCGTCAACGGCGACGGGCTGGTCGATGATCACCGCGTCGACCTGCCCGGTGCGCAGCGCCGCGATCGCGTCGGGGCCCTCGGGGAACCCGCGGACCTCGGATGCGTCGGTCTCGTCGTTCGCGTACATCTCGCCCGTGGTTCCGTCCTGGGCGCCCACGATCTTGCCGCCGAGGTCAGCCGTGGTCGCGACGTCGGAGCCATCGGCCACCACCAGGGCCTGCTGGGCCTCGTAGTAGGGGTCCGAGAAGTTGACCTTCTGCTGGCGCTCGGGGGTGATCGTCGAGGCCGCGGCCACGATGTCGAACTGCCCCTGGGCCACGTCACGGAAGATCGTGTCGAACGCAGCATCCTGGTAGGTCGGCTCCAGGCCGAGGTTGTCGGCGATGGCGTTCATCACCTCGATGTCGTAGCCGCTGATGTTCGGCGGCTCCCCGATCTCGAACGGCGGGAACGGGGTGTCGGTCCCGACCAGAAGCTGGCCATCGGTGAGAAGGCCGAGGTCCTCGGCGGACGTGGTGGTGTTGTCGTCGTCGCCGCCGCAGCCGGCGGCGAGACCGACGCTCAGCGCCAGCGCCAGCGCGGCGAGCAGTGCAAGTGGGCGAGATCTCATCCTTGAATACCTCTCCTTGGTTTACGGTGAGCCACACTCAAAGATATCCCGCCCGGCGCGAGCATGCGTCGAGGGGTGCCGCCGCGCCCGCCGGGAACCCTCCCGTACTATACTTTGTGAAGCGAAATGCTCGACGAGCCACTTCTCAACCGGCCCTGCGGGGGACGCTTTCAGAACCTGATCGAGTCGATCGGCAACACGCCGCTGGTCGAGCTGCCCCGCCTCTCTCCACAGCCGGGCGTGCGCATCTGGGCCAAGCTCGAGGGCCGAAACCCGACCGGCTCGGTCAAGGACCGCGTCGCCAAGGCGATGATCGAGGACGCCGAGGAGCGCGCAGCGATCGAGCCGGGCCAGACGATCCTCGAGCCGACCTCGGGCAACACCGGGATCTCGCTGGCGATGATCTGCCGCCGCAAGGGCTACCCGCTGAAGGTCGTGATGCCCGACAACGTCACCGGAGAGCGCACCCAGCTGCTGCGCATGTACGGCGCGGAGATCGTCTACTCGGAGGGGGCGAAGGGATCGAACGGAGCGGTCGAGCTGGCGCTGGAGATGGCCGCGGCCGAATCCTCCTACTACATGCCCTACCAGTACGGCAACCGGGCCAACCCCGACGCCCACTACTACGGCACCGCGCCCGAGATCCTCGAGGAGCTCGACTCGGTCGCCGCCTTCGTCGGCGGGCTCGGCACCGGCGGGACCCTGATGGGGAACGGCCGGCGCTTCAAGGAGCACGACCCCGAGACCAAGATCGTCGCCGCTGAGCCGATGCAGGGCGAGCTGGTCTCCGGCCTGCGCTCGCTCGACGACGGCTTCATCCCTCCGATCATCGACCTGGCCCTGCTGGACCGCAAGATCATGGTCTCCAACCTTGACGCCATCCTCTGGACCCGGAAGCTGCTCGAGGAGGAGGGCCTGTTCGCGGGTGTCTCCTCCGGCGCCATCGCCTACGTCGCCAACCGCATCGCCGGCGAGCTCGACGAGGGCAACGTGGTCTTCCTGGTCCCCGACGACGGCTGGAAGTACCTCTCCTCGGGCATCTACACCAAGCCGCTGGATCAGCTGGAGGGCGTCGACTCGACCGTCTGGTGGTAGCCGGCCGGACCGGCGCCACCGCGGGCGCAGCGGGTCGAGGCCCGCGCGCCAATGCCGTGCAGCTGGCCGCGTCGCGGGTCAACGAGCTGCTGGCCGAGGGCTACGAGCCGCCCGACTTCGCCGAGGTGCCCACTCCCGACGCCGCCCTGTTCCTGGCGGCGATCGACCACGGCACGGGCTTCCGGACGCCCAGGAAGGTCGATGGCCAGGGCCCCTTCGAGGGCAGCGCGCTGCTCTGGGCGCTCGGGCTCGCGTTCGAGCGCCGCCGTCCGGGCCTGCTGAGCGCGGCGACGCTGCGCGAGGTCGGCGAGCGCGAGCTGGCCACGATCTTCAGCGCCGGCGGCGAGACGGTCTCGCGGCCCGCCGAGCGCGCTCGCCTGTGGCGCGACGCCGCTGAGCTGCTGGAGCTCGACTACGAGGGATCGGCCGCCGCGATGATCACCTCGGCCGAGGGCATGCTGGGCGGCGCCGGCGGCCTGCTGGCGCGCCTCGGGGCGATCGAGGCCTTCTCGGACCCGCTTGCCAAGAAGAGCTTCCTCCTCTGCAAGATCTGGGAGCGGCGCGGCTGGCTGGAGGTTGCCGATCCGGCTACCTGGGAGGTCTGCGCGGACAACGTGCTGATGCGCCTGGCGCTGCGCGCCGGGCTGGTCGCGCCAGACCAAGATGCCGCCGTGGTGCGGGCGGCGACGCGCGACGCGCTTCGCGAGGTCGCAGACGCCGCGGGCATCCCGCCCCCGCTGCTCGACGACCTGCTCTGGGAGCTGGGCCGCCGCGATCCCGACCTGCTCGGCACCGCGGCCGGCGAGCTCAGCGAGCCGCCGCGGGTCGAGGGCGTGCACTTCTATTGAGCGGGGGCCCCAGGGCTCGGTGCGGGGGCGCCAGGCCGGTTCAATAGCCTCAGGGCGATGCGGATGCCCCGCGAGATCCATGACGAGCTGCTGGCGCACGCCCGCGAGGAGGCGCCGAACGAGTGCTGCGGGCTGATCGGCGGGCGGGACGCGGCCGCGACCACGCTCTACCGGGCGCGCAACGCCGAGGCCAGCCCGCTGCGCTACAACCTCGACCCGCAGGACCAGTTCCGGATCATGATGGAGATGGAGAAGCTCGGTGAGGAGCTGGTGGCGATCTACCACTCGCACACCAAGAGCCCGGCCTACCCCTCGCAGACCGACATCAACCTCGCCACCTACCCCGACGCGCTCTACGTGATCGCTTCGCTCGCCGAGTCAGATGGGCAGCCGGTGAGGGCGTTCGAGATAGCCGACGGCAAGGTGAGCGAGGCCGAGCTCACGATCGAGTGAGCCTCTCCTGCCCGCGCTGCGGGCTCAGCCACGACACCGACGAGCGCTTCTGCCGCGAGTGCGGGATGCCCCTGGTGCACACCGGTGAGCGCGAGCGCGAGGCGGTCAGCCAGGCGCAGGAGATCGCGCGCAAGGTGCGCCCCCGGTACGCGCGCGGCGAGCTGCGCCGCGTCACCGGCGGCCGCAACCTCTCCGAGGCTGAGCTGATCCAGGGCATCCTGCTCGACCAGGGGATTCCCTCGATGCTGCGACGCACACGGGGCTTCGACGTGCCCGACTTCCTGGCGGCCGGGCCGCGCGACGTGCTTGTGCCCGAGTCGGGCTACGAGGCCGCCCGGCAGCTGCTCAGCGAAGCCGACCTGCTGACGGTCGAGGCCCAGCCCGGGTCACTGCCCGGGATCGGTTCCCCGGCGCGCCTGGCGGCGTGGCTCGGCGTCGCCGCGCTGCTCGCCTTCGCCCTCGTGCTGCTGCTCGACCGGGCCTCCGGCTGAGCCCTCGAAGCCGAACTCGGGCGGCGTGCCGAAGTCGAGGTCGGGGGCCGGCGGCAGCTCGGACTCGGTGGGCGAACGCAGCCCGCTGCCCCGCCTGATCCGGGGCTCGCCCGCGAACGGATCCTCGAACTCGGCGTCGAAGTCCACGTTCGAGGCCGCCGGCCTCAGCTCGAGGTCGTGCAGGTCCACCTCCTCCTCGCGGGCTCGCGCGCGGCGAAGGGGGGAGGGCCTGGGCTCGAGGGGCGAGGGCTGCTCGCCCGTGTCCGCCAGCGGCTCGGCGCCGGCGCCCGCCGGGTGCAGGATCTCGTCGAGATACAGGCGCCAGGCCTTCTCGATAGCGGCGGAGCCGGCGTCGAAGGCCAGCTCGAGGCTCGACCGGGGCCCCTCCCTGCGCAGGCGCGAGGACAGCCGCAGGCACGCCTCGGGGCCGGCGTGGCGGTCGAGCAGGTCGAAGAGCGTGCCGCCGAGGATGATCGCGTCGCGGCGGCTCGGCGGGAACTTCGGCCGCTCGCCCTCGCGCAGGCGGGTGATCACCGCGGGGCGATACAGCGAGACCTGGCCGGAGAAGTACTGGGCCGCGCCCTCGACCAGCCACGCCCAGCGAAGGTAGGTGATGAAGCGCCGCGGCGTCCACATCGGGGGCAGCCGATCATTGTTGGCCGCCAGCACCAGCTGGCAATACATGCGCTCGGCGGTGCCGAGCAGCGCGCGCAGCGAGTCCTCGCCGCCGGCGCGCCGCTGCATCCACTCGTCGCTGAGCACGTGGATCTCGCCGGTCATCGGCCAGCCGGAGACGTAACGCCGCGCGGATGGCGCCGCTGACCAGCGCACCGGCGGCAGCAGCGGGTGGGCCGCCGAGAGATAGGCGGGGTTGTCATGGATGACCACCGTGACGTCGCCCGGGGCCTCGCTGAAGCGCTCCTCCAGGCGCAGCCGCAGCTCCTCGAGCGCGTCGAGGATCCGCTGCGCGCAGGCGGTGTCCGCGTCGTCATGCCTGGCCGTGAAGCTGAGCGACTCGGTCTCGATCCAGGTCATCCCGAATCAGGCTACTCCGCAGCCTGCCACGCGCTGAATGTGAGGTACCGGGCTGGTGAGGCTAGGCCGGAACGGGCTCGCCCTGGCAGATCTCGCGGATCGCGCCGCCGGCACGGTCGAACTCCTCGTCGGCCATCACCGGAGTGCCCTCGAAGCTGAGGTCGCGGTCGATCTCGACCCAGGAGCGACAGCCGTGGTACTCGTCCCTGACGCGGACGGTGACCGGGCGTGGGATGCGGTGCACCCGCAGCAGCAGCACGTGCAGGGGGTGGGTGCGCTTCCAGGCCAGGCGCTTGTGGGCGTAGTCGGCTGTCCAGACGTGGAAGGGCGAGAGCGACTCGACCAGGCGCGGGTCGTCGGTCTCGAAGTGGTCGGCCACCTCGGCCCAGGCGCGGATTCGGACGCGCTCGGGCTGTGGGATGCCGCCGTCCTGCAGCAATGCGCGAGGGGGCGGCTCCTCGTCGGGCCAGACTCCCTCCTCGAGCGCGCGGCGCAGCTCGGGGTGGTGGGACTCGCGGACGAGGTCGTTGCGCTGATGGTCGAAGGTGGGGTAGAGGAAGAACTGATCGTGCTCGAGCTCGAAGTGCTTGCCCTCCTCGCGGATGCCGCCCTTGCGAAGGACCACCAGCTGCTCACCCTCGGCAAGCGCTCGCACGGTCACGGCCCACTCTTTCAAAGCAATTGGCATTGGGTAAGGGTGTCTTTCTCTTGCGTGGGACGAGCGGGGCGGGAACGCTTGCTGTCGAGCACCGGAGCCCCTCGCGGAAATCGGCAGTCTAGACGACCGATGCCGCTTTATCAACCCTTGTGGCGGATTGTCACAAGCAGAACTGCTTATCGGTAAGTACGAGAATCCCCATTCCCATGCGGTCTCGGCGCTGGCTGACCGGCCAGTTTCAGACCGGCTTAGGCGGCTCATCCCTTCGGTTTCGGGCCCGCCGCGGGCGGCTCTCCATAGCCGCCGCCACCGGGCGTCTCGATCCGCAGCCGGTCCCCGGCGGCCAGATCGCCCTCCGAGGCCCCACGGATCGGCTCCCCGTTGAGGGTGTCGCGCCCGGGCTCACCGGCCCCGCCGCCGTCTCGCCCGCCGGGCCCGCTCCGGCGCCGCTGGGCGATCAGCGTGTAGCGCATCGGCGCCAGGGCCTCGATCTCCCGGACCATCCCGTCGCCGCCGCGATGGCGCCCGGCGCCGCCGCTGCCGCGCCTGACCGAGAGCTCGCGGACCCGCAGCGGCAGCTCCGACTCGAGCGCCTCGATCGGCGTGTTCAGGGTGTTCGACATAGCCACGTGCACGGCGCTGGGGCCGTCGGCGTCGGGGCAGGCACCCTGCCCGCCACCGATCGTCTCGTAGTACGTCCACCCGCCGTCGTCGTCCCGCGGCGCTGCCCCGGCCAGGGTCAGGTTGTTCATCGTGCCCTGGCCGTTGGCGGGCACCGGAGCGAAGGCGGCGAGCGCGTCGAAGACCAGGTCGGCGACCCGGCTCGAGGTCTCGACGTTGCCGGCGGCGACGGCCGCGGGAGGCTCGGCGTTGAGCAGCGAGCCCGTGGGCGCCAGCACCTCGACAGGCCGCCAGGCCCCGGCCGATGGCGGCCCGTCGGGGTCGCAGACCACCCGAACCGCGTAGAAGCAGGCCGCCCGCGTGACCGACAGCGGGCAGTTGAGGTTGCCCTCGATCTGGGCGGCGCTGCCCGCGAAGTCGAGCCTCAGGATGCTGCTCGCGACCGACGCGGTGAGCCGCAGCGCGACCGGACCCGAGCGTGACTCCAGCACCCCCTCGACCCGGTGCTCGCCGTCGGGCAGGCGCTCAACGGCGGCTCGGGTACGACGCTCGGCATAGGCGAGGATCTCATCCATCCCCGCTCGCAGCGCGGCGACGCCGTCGCGGCCGGCCAGCTCGCGCAGCCGCGCAATCCCCGTCAGGTTCGCCGCGCGCTGGGCGCGCAGATCGGCCAGCCGCTGGGCGGGGTTGCGCATGCGCCCGGCCAGCTCGCGCAGCCCGGCGTCGTCGACGCGCGTCGGTGGGATCACGACGCCCTCCTGCTCGAGCCGCACCGAGGAGACCGGCATCCCGGCGGGTGTCTCGCCGCCGACGTCAGCGTGATGGGCGCGGCTGGCGGCGAAGCCGATCAGCTCAGCCCCCGGGCCGGCGGAGAAGACCGGCGAGACGAGGGTGATGTCGGGAAGGTGGGTGCCGCCGCGGTAGGGGTCGTTGAGGATCCAGAGGGCGTCCGGGGCCTGTCGCTCGTCGCGGATCGCCGCGACCGCGTCGGGCATCGAGCCGAGGTGGACCGGGATGTGCTCGGCCTGCATCACGAGCTCGCCGGCGGCGTCGAACAGCGCGGTCGAGCAGTCGCGGCGCTCCTTGATGTTGGCCGAGTGCGAGGAGCGGATCAGCACCGCACCCATCTCCTCACAGGCTGCGCGCAGCCCGCCGACCAGGACCTGCAGGGTGACGGGATCGACGGCGGGGCCGCTCACCGCGAGCCCGCTTCCCGACGGCGGGCGTCGATGCTCCCGGCACCGTCCACCTCCGCCTCCCAGCCCCCCGGCAACACCAGCGTCGCCTCGGGGAGCTCGAACACGCAGGGCCCCGAGGCCCGCGCTCCGGCCGGCGGCTCACCGCGCAGCACGCGCGCCTCCACCCACTCGCCGTCGATGCGGGCCTGGCGCACGCTCTCGACCGGCCGCGCGCCAGCCGCCGCGCGCGGCCTCAGCACCGGCCCGGGGACGGCGGCCGCCACGCGCACCCCGACCAGCTCCAGCTCCGCGTCTGGGTCGCGGTAGCCGTAGCGCGCCTCGTGCTCGCGGGCGAAGTCGTCGGCCAGGGCGTCGAGGGCGTCCTGGTCGGGGCGCGCGGGCCCTGGGATCGGCAGCTCGAAGGCCTGGCCGCGGTAGCGCAGGTCATAGACGACCTCGAGCTCGGCGCCCTCCAGTCCCAGGCTCGCCAGCTCGGCCAGCTCGGCCAGCTCGGCGGCGAGGCGCCCGGGGCTGATCTCGTCGCCGCTCAGCAGCAGGGTGCGGGTCGTGTCGCGGCGCCTGCCCGCTGCGATCAGGCCCAGTGATGAGAGCACTCCGCTGGCCCGCGGGCAGAGGATCCGGGTGATCTCGAGCTCGGCGCAGACCCCGGCCGCATGCATGGGACCGGCGCCGCCGAAGGGCAGCAGCGCGAATCCGCGGGGGTCGAGCCCGCGCTCGACCGTCATCACCCGAAGCGCCCGCACCATCCCCTGGTTGGCGACGCGCACGATTCCCTCTGCGGTCGCCACCTCGTCGAGGCCGAGCTTATCGGCGAGGGCGGCGACGCTGGCGCGGGCCGCCTCCTCGTCCAGCTCCACGCCGCCCGCCAGGGCCGAGCCGGGCGCGAGGTGGCCCAGCAGCAGGTTCGCGTCGGTGACCGTCGGCTCGGTGCCCCCGCCCCCGTAGCAGGCCGGCCCGGGATCGGCGCCCGCTGAGCGCGGGCCGACCCTCAGCGCGCCGCCCTCATCGCGCCAGGCGATCGAGCCGCCCCCCGCGCCGACGGTGTGGACGTCGACCATCGGCAGCTGGATCGGCCTGCCCGCGACCTCGCGGGCATCGGTTCGCCTCACCGACCCGTCCTCGACCACGCAGACGTCACACGAGGTTCCCCCCATGTCGAAGCCGATCACGTTGGCGGCCCCGGCCAGGACGCGGGCCGCGACGGCGCCGCCCGCCGGCCCCGAGAGCACGCTCCAGGCGCCCGAGCCGGCCACCTCGGCGGCCTCCGCGGTGCCCCCGGAGGAGCGCATCACCAGCGGCGCCGGCACACCGCGGTGCCCGCACAGCTCCCCGAGCCGCGCGAGGTAGCTGCCGAGCAGGGGTGAGAGATAGGCGTCGATCGCGGTCGTCGAGCAGCGCTCGTACTCGCGGAACGCCGGCAGCACCTCCGAGGAGACGGAGACGGGAAGCTCCGGCAGCGCCGCGCGCAGCGCCGCGGCGATCCTCCGCTCGTGGGAGGGGTCGCGGAAGGCGAACAGCAGGCAGATCGCCACCGACTCGGCTCCCGACCCGGCGACGGCGGCGACGAGCCGCTCGATCTCCCCCTCGTCGAGCTCCTCGATCACGCCGTCCGGGCCGATCCGCTCCGCCGCCTCGAAGCGCAGCTCGGGGTCGACGAGCGGCCGCGGCCTGCCCCGGCATGGGTGGTAGAGGCTGGGCCGGCTCTGGCGGCCGATCTCGAGCAGGTCGGAGAAACCGCGCGTGCAGACCAGGGCGGTGCGGGCACCGCCCGCGGTGAGCAGCGCGTTGGTGCCCACCGTCATCCCGTGCGTGAATGCCTCGAGGGCGCCCGGCTCGGCCCCCGCGAGGCCGAGGACCGCCTCGATCGCGGCCATCACCCCGAGCGACTCCTCGCCGGGGGTGCTCGGCACCTTCGCCGTATGCAGGCGCTCGCCGTCCAGCAGCACCGCGTCGGTGAAGGTCCCGCCGACGTCGACGCCGAGCAGCATGCCCCCCTCTACTCCCACCCCTCCCAGCGCAGCGCGCCGCCGGGGCCCCAGACGAGGTGGCGGCCGTCGAGCGCCGGGTCGGGCTCGGGAAACTCCATGCGGCGGTGCGAGCCGCGCGACTCCTCCCGGGCCAGCGCGAAGCGGGCGATCAGGCCCGCCAGCGGATACGGGTCCGAGACCAGCGCTTCCAGCTCGACCCCCCGGCGCCGCGGGCCTGCGAGGCGCCAGACGGCGTCGCGGGTCTCGGCGCCGGGCGGGCGGAAGCGCCATTCCGGCGGAGCGGGCGCTTCGCCGAGGTCGGGCTGATCAAGAGCCGCCCTCGCCACCCGCGCCCCGAGCACGAAGCACTCGCTGAGGCTGTTGGAGGCGAGGCGGTTGGCGCCGTGCAGGCCGGTGCAGGCGCATTCGCCCACCGCAAACAGGCCCGGCAGCGAGGAGTGGCCGCTGAGGTCGGTGGCTATCCCGCCCATCACGTAATGCGAGGCGGGGGCCACCGGGATCGGCTCGGCGGCCGGGTCGAAGCCGGCTTCGCGAAGGGCGTCGAACACGTTCGGAAAGGCCGACTCAGCGATCTCGCGCAGGTCGAGGCGCACGTGCGCGGCGCCGTCAGCGTCCATCTGGGCGAGCACGGCGAGGGTGACCGCGTCGCGGGGGGCGAGCTCGTCGGTGAAGCGCTCGCCCGCCGCGTCGAGCAGGGTGGCGCCCTCGCCGCGCACCGCCTCGGTGACCAGCAGCCCGTCGGCCCTGGCGCCCGGCGCGGCCAGCGCGGTGGGGTGGAACTGGCAGAGCTCGAGGTCGGCGAGCTCGGCGCCGGCGGCTTCGGCCATCACGGCGCCCGCCCCGATCGCGCCCCAGGGGTTGGTGGTGCGCGCCCACAGAGCCGCGGCTCCGCCGGTCGCGAGCACGGTCGCCCTGGCGCGCACCCGCTCGGCCTCGGTGATCACCCCGTGGCAGCCCTCCCCGTCGCTCCACAGCGCCAGAGCCGAAGAGCCCTCGGCAACGTGGATGCGCTCCTCGGCGGCGGCCAGCTCGGCGAGGCGCTCGGTGATCCGGCGTCCGGTTCCGGCCCCGCCCGCGTGCACGACGCGGCGGCGCGAGTGCCCACCCTCCAGCGCCAGCTCGAGCTCGCCGTCCGGGCCGCGGTCGAACTCGACGCCGCGGCGCTCCAGCTCGGCGACGATCCCGGGCGCCTCGGCCGCCAGCACCACCGCTGCGGAGGGGCGGCACGAGTCACGGCCGGCCGAGAGCGTGTCCGCGACGTGCAGCTCGGGTGAGTCGTCGGGGCCGATCGCAGCGGCGAGCCCGCCCTGGGCCCAGAAGCTGGAGCTCTCGCTGAGCTGCTTGCGCGAGACCACGATCACGTCAGCCCCGGACTCGGCGGCGATCAGGGCCGTGTACAGGCCCGCCGCCCCGCCGCCTATCACGGCGACGTCGTAATTCGGGTTGGAGTTGCCCAGAGCGAGGCCACCCTACGCATTGGCGACGACTAGCGTTGGTCTGCCATGGGCGTCTACCTCCGCCACCAGAGCTCCTTCGGGCACGAGACCGGCGCCCATCCCGAGAACGCGCGGCGCCTCGCCGCGATCGAGGAGGCGATGTCGGATCGCGACTGGCTGGGGCTCGAGCTGGTCGAAGCGCCGGCGGCCGAACGCGAGCAGCTGCTGCGCGTCCACACCGAGGCCCACATCGCGGCGATCGAGGCGACCGCCGCCGCCGAGCAGACGATGATCGACTTCGACACCATCGCCAGCCGGGGATCGTGGGAGGCCGCCCAGCACGCTGCCGGCGGCGCGGTCGCGGCGGTCGATCGCACCCTCCAGCAGGGAGGCTTCGCGTTCTGTGGGCTGCGCCCGCCCGGCCATCACGCCGAGGCCGGGCAGGCGATGGGATTCTGCCTGTTCAACAGCGCCGCGGTGGCGGCCCGTCACGCGATCGAGGCGCGGGGTCTGGAGCGCGTTCTGATCTGCGACTGGGACGTGCACCACGGCAACGGCACCGAGGCGATCTTCTACGAGGACCCCTCGGTGCTGTACTCGAGCATCCACCAGAGCCCGCTCTATCCCGGCACCGGCGCCGCAACGGACGTGGGCGGGGGTGAGGGCGAGGGCTACACGGTCAACCTGCCGGTTCCGCCCGGCAGCGGCCCCGACGAGTTCCTGTCCCTGCTCCAGCACGTGATCGTGCCGATCGCGCGCTCGTTCAGGCCCGGGCTGCTGCTGGTCTCGGCCGGCTACGACGCTCATCGCGACGACCCTCTGGCCCAGTGCGAGCTCGACGAGGCCGGCTTCCGCGAGATGGCCGCCACCATCCGTGAGCTCGGCGCCGAGCTGGGAGTGCCCGTGGTGGTCTGCCTCGAGGGGGGCTACAACGTGACCGCGCTCGCCGACTCGGTTGTGGCGACGATCGAGGGGCTGCAGGGCGGGGGTCCGCCGCGACGGGCCGCGGCCGCGTTCGCGGAGTCCTATGCCGCGGGGCTGGCGAGACACTGGCCGGGCCTCTGAAACCGCAGCCGCCGATCACGGGCATCCGCCGGTCGCTGCAGGCGGCTGCGGAGGGCTGATGACCGACAGGGTCGCGATCGCGCTCTCGGCGCTGCTGATCGCCGCGGTCCCCGTGATGCTGATCGGCAACACGCTCTGGGTGCTGACGGGCTCCTGGCTGATCGAGGCGGAGTACGCGCTGCCCGGCTTTCCCGCCGATGCCGAGGGCCTCGGTGAGGGCGAGCGCAAGGACCTGGCGGTGCTCGGGATCGACGCTATCCGGCCCTTCGGCGAGGGCACCGCGCTACTGCGCGAGGCGCGCCTGCCCGACGGGGAGCCGGCCTTCACCGAGCGCGAGATCAGCCACATGCAGGACGTGCGCTCGCTGGTGGCGGGTGTCCTGATCGCTTGGGCGATCGCGCTCGCGGCGGGGCTCGCCGCCGCGCTCGGGCTGAGGCGCCGGCCCGAATCCGGGCTGGGCGGGAGGGCGCTGGTCACCGGAGCCTGGCTGACTCTGGGGGCGATGGCGGTGATCGGCGTGGTGATGCTGATCGACTTCGAGTTCTTCTTCGACGGCTTTCACGGCATCTTCTTCGAGGGCGACAGCTGGCGCTTCAACGACGCATACACGCTGCGCCGCATCTATCCCGACTTCTTCTGGGGAGCGGCGGGCGGCGCGATGGCGGTGTTGGTCGGCGCCCAGGCCGGGGCACTGATAGTGGGGCTTCGGCGCGGGCTCCGCGGGGCTCGGAGCGAGGCCTAGGCCGAGAGCCGCTGCTTGAGCTCGGCCCGCAGGTCCTTGGGAAAGCCGGGGATTGAGTCGAGGTCGTCGATCGATTCGAAGCCGCCCTGCCGCTCTCGGTAGGCGATCACCCGGGTCGACTGGGTCACCGACATTCCCATCTGGCGAAGCTGCTCGAAGGTCGCCTCGTTTAGGTTCACCAGCCGCCGCCGGGTCTCGGTGTCGGAGCCCGCCGAACGGGTCCCCTTGGCGCGCCGCTTCTTGGCGCCCCCCGCCGGGGCCTTCTTCGCAGGCTTCTCGGTATCGGCCTTCTTCGCTCTTGCACGCTTGGCGGCGGCCTTCTTCGCAGGAGCCTTCTTGCTCGCGGCTCTCTTCGCCGGCTTCGCGGGCTCAGAGGGCTGCGCCTGCGCGGCTTCGGCCGCCGCGACCCCGCTCGCCGCCTCGTCCTCGGCCATCGGCTCGGTCTTCGCCACCTTGCGGGTGGCGCGCCTGCGGCGGAAGCGCAGCAAGCCGCGCTTCGGCTTGGCGGCGTCGGCGGCCGGCCGCTCGCCGGTGACCGGCTCGGCCGGCTCTTCAGCGGAGGGCTCCTCGGGCTCGGGCAGCTTGATCTCGCCGGCGACGGCGCGCGCCTCGGCGGCGGTCGCGGCGCTCTTCACCGAAGTGATCGACTCCTCCAGCTCTGAGAAGCGCGTCTGGCGCTCCTGCTCGCGCTTCGCGAGCTCCTGCTCGGCGATCGTCCCCAGCTGACGCTCCGCGACGGCGGCGCGGTCCTCGGCCTCGGCCAGCTGCAGCTCGGCGGCTCGCAGCGACGACGCCGCGCTCTCGAGCTCAACCGCCAGCTCGGCCTCGCGCTCGGCGAACTGCGCGCGCGAGGCCAGCTCGGCCTCGCGACGGGCGTCTGCGGCGGCGCGCTTCTCGCGAGCGGCGGCCTCCTTCTCGATCCTCTCGGTCTCCTTGCGCAGGGCCTCGGCGGCCTCGGTCGAGAGCTTCTCCTCGGCCTTGCGCCGCGCCTGCTCGGCCCGCTCGCGGGCCTCGCGCCGGGCCTCGCGCTGCATCGCTTTCGATTGCCCTCGCACCCAGTCAGCCGCCGCGGTGCGAGCCTCGACCTCGGCATCGAGGCCGGCGACCTGGGCCCTGGCGGCCTTCTGCTCGGCGCGCTCCGCGCGCAGCTCGGACTTCTCGATCAGCTCCTGGCGCGAGCCGCGCTCCTCGGTGAGCTCGGCGCTGAGCGCATCGATTTCGTCGCGGTAGATCGCCTCGGCCTCGGCCCTCGCCTTCTCGGTGGCGGCCTCGACGCGCTCGTCGGCCTCGGCTCGCAGCGCCTCGCGCTGTTCGGCCAACCTCTTCTGAACCTCGTTGCGCGCCTGCTCCTCCGTCTCGGCCTCCAGGCGGGCGGTGGCCTCGGCGAGCCGGGCATCGGACTCCTTCCGCAGGCGGACCGTCTCGGCGGCGATTCGCTCGTCGGCGAGCAGCTGCAAGCGCGAGCTCTCCTCGCCGAGCCTCAGCTCGGCGCCCTCGACCCGCTCGCCGGCCGCGGCTATCTGCGCAGCGATCTCGTCGAGGCGTGCCTGTGCCTGCTCGGCGGAGCTCTGCGCGGCCTCTCGCTCCAACTCGAGCTCCTGCTCGCGCAGGGCGAACTCGGCGGAGAAGCGCTGCCGCGCGGCCCGGCGCGCGACCTCCACCTCCTGGCGCGCGCGGCTCTCGGCCGCGCTGGTGATCTCCTCGATCCGGCCGGCGAGCCCCTGCTCGACCTCGGCGCGAATCCGCTCCTCGGTCTCCCGGGCCGCCTCGGCCCGAAGCTCGCGCTCGCGCCCCGACAGCCGGCGCTCGGCGGCGTCGATTCGCGCGCGACCCTCGTCGGCCAGCTCGGCGCGCGCCTGCTCGGCGGCCTCCGCGCGCGCCTCCTCGGTGGCCTCGCGCACGCGCGCCTCCGTCTCGGCCTCGAGCGACTCGATCTGCTGCTGCAGGAGCCGGGTGTGCTCGGCCAGGCGGGCATCGGCCTCGGCCCGCACCCTGCGCTCGATCTCGGCCCGGGCGCGCTCGGCCTCCTCGCTCGCCCGCTCGGCCTGATCGACGCGGGCGAGCGCCTCGCGCAGCTCCTCGGCCGCCGTATCGCGCTCGGCGACGAGCTCATCGTGGCGCTCTCCGAGCTCCGAGCGCACCTGCTGCTCGACCTCGCGGCGAAGGTCCTCGCGTTGCGAGCGCAGCCAGCCTGCGGCCTCGTCGCGCGCGCGCGCGTCGGTGATCGTGGCCGTCTCCACCGCCCGGGTCTCGGCCTGCTCGAGCCGCCGCTCCAGCTCCTGCAGCGCCCGCGCGGCGTTCCGTTGCTCGCGCTCCAGGTCCTCCTCGAGGGCCAGGATCTCGGCTGTCGCCCGGTCCTCGGCCGAGCGGCGCGCGGCCTCGATGGCGGTGCTCAGGCGCTGGTCGCGCTCGCCGTTGGCGGGCTGCTGCGCGGCGGGGCTGTGGTGGGCCTCCTGGCCGGCGGCCTCGGCCGCGGCCTCGACCTCGGCGCCCTGGATCGAGCGCACCTCGGGCCTCTCGCCGGTGGGCTTGCCGGGCGATTCGCCCAGCACACGGTCGGCGGCGCGGGAGCGCGGGCCGCCCGCATCCTCGTTGGGCTGACGCCTTGGCATCGAGGTTCCACTTTACGGACTCCCCAGGCGGGGTGCGGTCAGCGGGCGCGGGCCCGATCGGGCTGATCGAGGAGGCCCGAATAGGCGGCGAGAACGCGCTCGGCCATGGGCTCGACGGCGAAGGCCGGGGCCATGCCGGAGTCCGCGGTGCGCGGGTCGGGAGTGTCGAGATGGGAGCGCGCGAGCGCCGACCAGCGACCCGGTTCGAACGGCGCGACGAGGCATCCCTGCACCTCGCCGGCCGCCAGCGGCGCCACCCCGACCGGGGTGGAGAGCACGGGAACGCGGCAGGACAGTGCCTCGAGCGCGGCCAGGCCGAAGCCCTCGCTCTGGGAGGTGACCAGCACCGCCGCGGCGGCGTTGACCCAGTCGGGCATCTGCTCGGGAGCGACCTCGCGCGTTACCAGCAGCTCGGCCCCGGCCAGCTCGGAGACCTGAAGGGCGCGGTCGTGGCGCTTCACTGCCCTAGATGGATCTGCTGGGAACAGCAGGTAGCGGCCCTCCGGGTCGAGCCCCAGGCGAGCGCGGGCCTCGGCGCGTGGGATCGGGCGAAAGCGCGCCAGATCCACCCCGCAGGGCAGCACGGCCGTGGCAGTGCGACCGAGGGCGAGCCCCGGGCGCCCGCCCTCCCGCTGGAAGATGGAGCGCGAGACGCCGGCGGCCAGGTCGATGCGGCGGCAAAGGCGCCGCGATGACGGTCCCACCACGCGGTGACGGACGTCGGTGCCATGGAAGGTGACGATCAGCGGCCGGGCGCCGGCGAGCGCCGCGACCCAGCCGCAGAGACCGTAGTGCGCGTGCACGACATCGAACGATCGCTCCGAGAGCAGCCGGCGCAGCCGGCGCGAGGCGGGCAGGTAGGCGCGGGCGCCCAAGGGGAAGGTGAACAGCTCGATCTCGGCGCCGAGCGAGCGCATCGCCTCCACCTGGTCGGCCACGAAGCGCCCGAGCCGGGGCCGCTCGGCGCTCGGGTAGAGGTTGGTGACGATCAGCGCCCGCATCGGGCTGAGCGTAGATCAAGGCACCGTCGCAGCCGCGATCTGGCGGCGCCGCGGTGCGTGGCACGTTGCAGAGTTGCCCGGAATCGGCACGGCGCGGTCTGGTTCGGTGCGCCGGCCGGCGACAGCATCGTCGCCAATCGAGGTCGAAGGAGGTGCTGTATGAACGCAGTTCTCGCAAGGGCGCACGTCGCCGTGTTGGTTGCGCTGAGGCGCGCCGCGGGCCACGGCCCGCAGCGGGGCCAGGGCACGGTCGAGTACGTCGGGCTGATCCTGCTGGTCGCGCTGCTGATGGTGGGCATGGTCGCCGCGATGAAGGGCTTCCAGGGCAAGCAGGGTCTGGAGCTGGCCGAGACGATCGTCGACAGGATCCGCTCGGCGGTCAACCAGGTGACGTTCAAGTAGTCGCCGTGACGCGACCGCGGCCGGCCCACTCCCTGAGCGACGGCCCTGCTGTCGCGACCGACCCGGGCGGGCGCAGCGGTCGCGCCTGATGCTGGCATCGGCGCCGGGGTGTCAGACTGGCGCCGATGCCGGCAAGCCGCAGCTACGACCGGGCCCCCGCCGACCCGCGCCCGACGACGATCGAGCCGGGCTACGTGCGCACCGCCGACGGCTCGGCGCTGATCTCGCAGGGCGAGACGCGGGTGATCTGCACGGCATCGGTGAGCGAATCCGTGCCTCGATGGATGGAGGGCCGGGGCCGCGGCTGGGTCACCGCCGAGTACTCGATGCTCCCCGCCTCGACGGGCGAGCGCAAGGCGCGCGACATCAGCCGCGGCAGGCAGGACGGCCGCGGGGTCGAGATCCAGCGGCTGATCGGGCGCTCACTGCGGGGCGTGGTCGACCTCCAGGCGCTGGGTGAGCGATCCGTCTACGTCGACTGCGACGTGCTGCAGGCGGACGGTGGCACCCGATGCGCCGCGATCACGGGAGGCTTCGTCGCTCTGCAGCTCGCTCTCGCCTCGCTGCTCGACGCGGGCAAGCTCGAGAGCCTGCCGCTCGAGCAGTCGGTGGGCGCGATCAGCGTCGGCCTGGTCGACGGCCGCGCCCTCTGCGATCTGGACTACGGGGAGGACTCGACCGCGGAGGTGGATGCCAACGTTGTGATGACCGGAGACGGCGGGCTGGTCGAGGTGCAGGCGACCGCCGAGCGCACGCCGCTCTCGCGGGCGTCCCTCGACGAGCTGATCTCCCTCGCCGAGGGCGGCATAGCTCGGCTGAGGGCGGCCCAGGAGGCGGCCGCCGGCAGCCTGCCGGGCTGAGCGGGGCCGGACCGCGATGGCAACGCTGATCGTCGCGACCCGCAACGAGCACAAGCTGCGAGAGCTTCGCGAGGCGTTGCCGGAGCTGGAGCTGGAGCCGCTTCCCGAGGGCGTCGAGCTGCCGCCGGAGCACGGCGAGACCTTCGCCGAGAACGCGCTGGAGAAGGCGCGCGCAGCCCATCGTGCGCTCGGCGTTCCCGTCCTCGCCGACGACTCCGGAATCGAGGCGAGCGCGCTCGGCGGGCGGCCGGGAGTTCGCTCGGCCCGCTTCGCGGGGGAGGGCGCGAGCGACGCCGAGAACCTCGAGCTGCTGCTGGCCGAGCTGGAGGGCGCCGGGGACCGGCGTCTCGCCTACGTCTGCGCGATCGCCCTGGTGGAGGCGGACGGCTCCGAGCACCTGTTCGAAGGGCGCTGCACGGGGACGCTCGCCGCCGAGCCGAGGGGCGCCGGCGGCTTCGGCTACGACCCCGCGTTCGTCCCTGACGACACCGGCCCCGGCGACCGGCGCACGATGGCCGAGCTCAGCGCCTCCGACAAGCATGCGATCAGCCACCGCGGCCGGGCGGCGCGCGCACTTGCCGCGCAGCTCGGTGCCGGGGCGCGAGGCGCCCCCCGATGACGATCACCAAGCCCGCCTCGGCCGGGGTCTCGATCGTCTCGAACTGCGTGCTGATCGCGCTGAAGCTGGCGGCCGCGGCGATCACCGGCTCGATCGCGATCCTCAGCGAGGCGCTGCACTCGCTGATCGACCTGATCGCATCGGTGATCGCCTTCATCGCGGTGCGGCGCTCGGATGCCCCGGCCGACGAGGAGCACCCCTACGGCCACGAGAAGATGGAGAACGTCGCGGCGTCGATCGAGGGGATGCTGATCCTGGTCGGGGCCGGGGTGATCGTCTACGAATCGGTGCGGCGACTCGCGACCGGCGGCGCCGAGATCGGGTCGATCGGAGTCGGCATCGCCGTGATCGCCTTCTCGGCCGTGGTCAACACCGGTGTCGCCGCCTTCCTGCGCCGCCAGTCACGCCGCTTCGGCTCCCCCGCGCTGGCCGGCGACGCCGCCCACCTGGCCACCGACGCCCTGACGTCGCTGGGCGTGATCGCCGGCCTGGTGCTGGTCCAAGTCACGGGTGCGGTCGCGATCGACTCGATCGTGGCGATCTCCGTGGCCGGGGTGATCGTCTATGCGGGCATCAACCTGATGCGCCGCTCGACGGCGGTGCTGGTCGACGAGGCCCCTCCGCGCGAGGAGATGGACCGGATCGAGCGCGCGATCGCGATTGCGCGGCCCGAGGAGGTCGTCGGCTACCACAAGCTCCGCGCCCGCGTCGCCGGCAGGCGACGCCACATCGACATGCACGTCCAGTTCCGCAGCGGCACGACGCTCGAGCGCGCCCACTCGCTTGCGCACACGCTGCGCGACGCGATCGAGGCCGAGCTGGGCGATGCCGAGGTGCTGATCCACGTCGAGCCCGAGACCTCGCGCCGCGACCCGGCCGAGAACCCGAAGCCCTACCGCGCCGGCTGAGCGTCAGGTCAGGTTGATGGCGGCGGCCATGCCGACCGCGGCGACGACGATGCTGTACCCGGTGTAGCCCCCCAGCGCAAGCAGCACCACGGCGATCAGGCAGATCACCACCACGGTCAGCCAGGAGCCCTGCTCGAGAGTCACGATCGCTATTTTGACCACAATCGGATGCCAGCCGACGCCACGACCCTCAATCAACCCGCGCAGGCAGTCGCCTACCTGGAGGAGATCTCGCCCGAGATGCGCGGTTGCGCGATCCTCGACGACGCGGGCCGCGTGCTGGCGGCGAGCGGCGAGGACGACGAGGCCTGGGAGCGCACCGCGGCCGAGCTGCTGATCGCCGCCGATGCGGCGCGCGGCGAGCGCGCCGACCACGTCCATGTCGCGACCGGCGACGGCGAGGTCTTCTGCGTTCGCCTCGGCGGGCGGATCGCGATTGCCGTGGCCGAGCGGTTCGTGCTCTCGTCGCTGATGCTCTTCGACCTGCGCGCGGCCCTGCGCGAGCTCGGCGAGGGCCGGGCCTAGGTGCCCGCCAAGCCTCACAGGGTCCTGCTCGACGCCGTCTCGGGCTACGCCGACGAGGCGGCCGCCTACATGCGCCGGCGCCGCCACATGCGTAAGCCGTTTGCGCGGGTCTATTACCGGGACAGCCGCTCGGCCGACTTCTCCTCCGAGACGGAGCAGGGCAGAGCCCTCTTCCTCGCCGCTTCGCACGTGATCGAGATCGCCGGCCCGCCGCGGCGCGCCGCACGGCAGGCTCGCGCCGGCGCTCCCGAGGACCGGATCGAGACCTAGCGGCGCCGAGTCTCGCCGGGGCCTTGGGCAGAGCCCCGCCGCGGCCTTGTGACACGAACGCACAAGAGCCCGCTTTTGGCTTCCAGAGCCGTTGTTAGGCTGGCGCGACTCCAATCTGAGGAGGCATCAGGTGACGAAGGCTGAGTTCTTGGACAAGCTTGCGCGCGACAAGCGGATCGGGAACAAGAAGGAGGCTGCGGCTGCGGTCGACGCTGTGCTCGAAGCGATCACGGAGGCGCTCTCCGAAGGGGGCAGCGTGAACTTCACCGGCTTCGGCAAGTTCGGCGTCGCCGAGCGCGGGCCGCGTCAGGGTGTGAACCCTCGCACCGGGGAGCGCATCTTCATCCCCGGCGGCAAGGTGCCTCGCTTCTCCGCGGGCTCGGGCCTGAAGAAGAGGGTCAAGGGCGGCGACGCGGGCTGAGGGGGCCCGCGTTCGCCGACAGGCTTGCGGCGCTCGCCGAGGAGCGCCGCAGCCAGATCTGCCTGGGGCTCGACCCGGATCCCGCTTCGATCTCCGCCGAGGCCGGCGCGCAGCCCGGCGCGGCCGGGCTGCCTGATCAGGCAGCCGCGCGCGAGCTCGCTGCGGATGCGGTCGCCGGCCGCTGCGTCGAGCTGATCGGGCGGGCCGGCCCCCACTGCGTCGCCGTCAAGCCCCAGCTCGCCTGCTTCGAGCGGCTCGGCGCTCCGGGTTGGCGCGCGCTGGAGCAGACGATCGCGGCGGCCCACGACGCCCGGCTGCTGGTGGTGGCCGACGGCAAGCGCGGGGACGTGCCCACCACGGCCGGCGCGTATGCGCAGGCGCTGGTGGGCGAGACCGAGACGCCATGGGGGGCTGTCAGCGGTCTCGGCGCGGATGCGTTCACCGCCAACCCGCTGCTGGGCGGCGACTCGCTAGAACCGTTGATCGAGGGCGCCGCACGGGCGGGCGCGGGTGTCTTCGTCCTGGTCAGGACCTCCAACCCCGGCGCGGGCGAGCTCCAGGATCTCGAGGCCGGCGGCCGGCCGCTGCACGAGCGGCTCGCCTCGCTGGTCGCCGAGCGCGCGCCGCAGTTGATCGGCGCCGACAGCGGGCTCAGCGGAGTCGGCGCCGTGGTCGGCGCGACCGCCCCCGAGCATCTCGGCCGGATGCGGGAGCTGATGCCGGATTCGATCTTCCTGATCCCCGGGGTAGGCGCTCAGGGCGGCCGGCCCGAGCGCCTCGCACCCGCCCTGGCGAAGGGGCGCCCCGCCTCGATCCTCGTCGCGGCGGCCAGGAGCATCGCGGAGGCCGACGATCCCGGCGGCGCGGCGGAGGAGCTGCGGGCCGCCGTCTGGGACCTCCGCGACTGAGCCGCGGGTACCATCGCGAACCGCAGCATGCCCCAGGGAAAGCCCAACCAGATCGCCCGCCTGCTGGCCGTGCTCGGCCTGATCGTCGCCGCCGTCGTCGTGATCGCCGCGATCGCGGCCTCCGGCGGGGGCTCAGACAGCGGGAACGGTGGGGGCGGGAATGCCAAGACGACCCCGGACGGGCCGACCGCCAAGGGGAAGCGGGCGATCCAGGCCGGGGTCTGGATCGTCGGTGCCGGCGACACCCTCGTCTCGATCGCCGAGCAGACCGGGATCGACCTTGACGAGCTGGTGGCGCTCAACCCCGATATCGACCCCCAGACGCTCAGCCGCGGCCAGAGGATCGCGTTGACCGCAGAGCTGACCGACAAGCAGTCCCCGACCGCAACCGATGTGATCACCGAGGGATCGGGCATCGGCGACGGGGTGGGCGAGGGGGACGTCGGCACGAGCGCGGGCTCCGGTAGCTCGGGCGCCCCCGACGGCACCTCGAACTGAGCGAGGGGCGGGCGGCTTGAGGCACAGAGGCCCCTGGGCTCGACGCCGGGTGCGGCTGCTCGCCGCGCTGGCGATGGCCCTCGCGGTGGCGGCGGTCCCGGCCGTGGCCGCAAAGCCGGCGAACCAGCCGGGCGCTCCGGCGCCGGCGGCGAAGGCACCGGCCGGCCCGCCCAGGCTCGCCGCCAAGGCCTGGATCCTCGTGGACCCGCGCGACGGTGCTGTGCTGGCGAGCAAGGCGCCCGGCAAGCCGCTGCCGATCGCCAGCGCCACGAAGCTGATGACCGCTTACCTGGCTCTGAAGAAGCTGAAGCCGGGCCAGACCCTGACCGCGCCGGCCTACCAGGCGCTGCCCGCCGAGTCCCTGCTGGACCTGCGGGCGGGGGAGAGGCTCACGGTCAGGGATCTCCTCTACGGCCTGATCCTCGCCAGCGCCAACGACGGAGCGGTGACCCTCGCCGAGGGGGTCTCGGGCTCGGTGCCGCGCTTCGTCGAGCGCATGAACCGCCAGGCTGACGCGCTCGGCCTCGACGACACCTCCTATGCGAACCCGATCGGGCTCGACGATCCCAAGAACTATTCGAGTGCCGCCGACCTCGCGGGGCTCGCCTCGCTGCTGCTCGAGAATCCGCTGTTCGCGCGGATCGCCGACTCGGCCACGGCGACCCTGCGCAGCGGGGACAGCGCCAGGGCCATCACGAGCCGCAACACCCTGCTTGGGCGCGACCCCTCAGTCGACGGCGTCAAGACCGGGCACACGATCGGCGCCGGCTACGTGCTGGTCGGCTCGGCCACCCGTGCCGGCACCCGCTTGGTCTCGGTGGTGCTCGGCGCTCGCAGCGAGGCGGCCCGCGACGCCGAGACACTTCAGCTCCTCGACTACGGCTTCTCCCTGTACACGCCCTCGCGTCCCGTCAAGCAGGGGGAGCAGCTGGCCGACCCCAAGCTCGACTACCGCGGCGATCGGCTGCCGCTGGTGGCCAGGAGGGGGATCGAGGTCTCCGCGCGCGGGGGCCAGCCCGTGGAGACGAGGGTCGATGCCCCCGAAGAGCTCAGCGGCCCGATCGAGCGGGGCGAGGTGCTGGGCCGCGTGGTCGTCACCGTCGACGGCCGCCGGGCCGGCGCCACGCCGCTGGTCGCCGGGCGGGCGGCCGAGGCCGCGAGCCTCGCCCAGAAGGTGGTGGCGAACGCCCGGGAGCCGAGAATCCTGATCCCGGTGGGCGCGTTCGTGATACTTCTAGGGCTGCTGCTGGTCGCGCGCAGGCGGCACCCATTCGAAGCGGGTGGGAATGGCCGCGCAGGCGGTCGAGGCAGCAACCCGGCGCCGGCTCCCAGCGGGCGCCGCAAGCGCGATCAAGCCCGACGAGAACGCACCCCGGAAGAGAGGCGCACGATGCACGAGGAGCGGAAGCGCAGGCGTCAGCAGCGGGCCGAGAGCCGCGGCGGGGAGGAACGATGATCCTCACGGTCACACTCAACGCCGCGATCGACCGAACCGTCGCGGTGCCGAGCTTCCGCCAGGGCCACCGCCACAGGGCCGTCGAGGCGAGCACGGCCGCCGGCGGCAAGGGCGTCAACGTGGCGAGGGCGTTGAAGCTGCTCGGTCGCCCCGTGATCGCCACGGGGCTCGCCGGCGGACCAACGGGCGCCCGCCTGATGGAGCGCCTCGCCGAGGAGTCGATTCTCACCGACTTCACCTGGATCGCCGGTGACTCGCGCACCAACCTGGCGGTGGTCGATCCCACCTCCGGCGAGCAAACCGAGATCAACGAGCGCGGGCCCGAGGTGAGCCCCGAGGAGCTCGACCGCTTCCTCGAGAAGCTGCTGTACCTGGCGAAGGGGGCGCGGCTCTGCGTGATAGCCGGCACCCAGCCGCCCTCCATCCCGGCCTCGTTCGCCGCCCGGATGGTCGCCGAGCTGAAGAGCCTCGACACCGAGACCATCGTCGACACCGACGGCGAGCCGCTGATCGCGGCGCTGCGGTCAGGGCCATCCGCGGTCACCCCAAACGTCGGCGAGGCCGAGGCGGCCGTCGACCACGAGTTCAACGATCGCGAGGACCTGCTCGCGGGCCTGCGCAGCCTGGTCGAGCTGGGAGCGGGCGAGGTGGCCATCACCCGCGACCGGGGCTGCATGGCGTCGATGCTGGACGGCTCGCTGAGGACCACCTACGAGGTGACCGCTCCGACCCTGGAGCCGGTCGCGACCGTCGGCTCGGGCGATGCCTTTCTCGCCGGCTTCGCGGCGGCGCGCTTCGACGGTCGCCCGGCCGAGCAGGTGCTGCGCTTCGCGGTCGCCTGCGGCGCCGAGTCCACCCAGCACTTCGGCGCCGGCACTCTCGACCCCGACGAGGTCGAGCGGATCGCCGAGGGCGTCGAGGCCATCGCGCTGGATGCGGCCACGGCCGTTCGCTGAGCCGCGGGTTGACCGCTGTTATCCTCGGCGAGGAGTTGGAGCGATCCCGACAACGCCGCAAACAGCGGCATCAGCGCCTTTCCGCCCCGGCCCGCCGGGGCTTTTTCGTCCGCGAACGAACATAGGGTGAGTCAATGGAGATAGAGATCGGGCGGGGGAAGAAGGGCCGCAGGGCCTATGGCTTCGATGACATCGCGATCGTGCCCTCGCGGCGCACCCGCGATCCCGACGACATCGACATCACCTGGACGCTCGGCCCCTACCGCTTCGAGCTGCCGCTGGTCGCCTCGGCGATGGACGGCGTGGTCAGTCCGGAGACCGCGGGCATCATCGGCAAGCTCGGCGGCCTGGCGGTGCTCAACCTCGAGGGAATCTGGTCGCGCTACGAGGACGCGGATGCCAGGCTCGAGGAGATCGCCTCGGCGCCGGCCGATGTCGCCACTCGCAAGATGCAGGAGGTCTACGCCGAGCCGGTCAAGGCCGAGCTGATCGCCAAGCGCATTGAGCAGGTCAAGGAGCAGGGCGTGGTCGCCTGCGGCTCACTGACGCCCCAGAAGGTCACCGAGTACCACGAGGTGGCGCTCGAGGCCGGGCTGGACATCCTCGTGATTCAGGGCACGGTGATCTCGGCCGAGCACGTCTCCACCCAGTCCGAGCCTCTCAACCTGAAGGAGTTCATCGCCGAGCTGCCGGTGCCGTGCGTGGTCGGCGGATGCGCCTCCTACAACACCGGCCTGCACCTGATGCGCACCGGGGCCGTCGGCGTGCTGGTGGGAGTCGGGCCCGGCGCCGCCTGCACCACGCGCGGCGTGCTCGGGCTGGGGGTACCCCAGGCGACCGCGATCGCCGATGTTGCGGCGGCCCGCTCACAGCACATGATGGAGACCGGCCAGTACTGCAACGTGATCGCCGACGGCGGCATGCGCACCGGGGGCGACGTCTCCAAGGCGATCGCCGTGGGCGCCGACGCGGTCATGATGGGCTCGCCGCTGGCGCGGGCGACCGAGGCGCCCGGTCGCGGCTTCCATTGGGGCATGGCGACCTTTCACCCGTCGCTCCCGCGCGGCGCCCGGGTGATGACACGACAGGACGGGACGCTCCGGGAGATCCTGCTCGGCCCCGCTCAGGAGAACGATGGCACCTTCAACCTGATGGGCGCGCTGCGGACCTCGATGGCGACCTGCGGCTACGCCGACATCCCCGAGTTCCACCGCGCCGAGGTGATGGTGGCTCCCGCCCTGCAGTCGGAGGGCAAGCAGCTGCAACGAGAGCAGTCGGTCGGCATGGGCTCGAACGGCAGGGCAGCCGTGGCGAACGGGGTGGCCGTCTCGGATGGCTGACGGCACCAAGGTCGTTCCCGGAGGCCCGGTCGAGCGACCTCATGTGCCTGAGCGCAGCACCTCCGACGCGGACCCCCGGGTCGAGCCGGCATCCCGCCCGGCGAGGGGCCGGCCATCCGGCCCTGCGCTCGAGGAGGTCCTGGTGCTGGATTTCGGGGGCCAGTACTCCCAGCTGATCGCGCGCCGAATCCGGGAGTGCGGCGTCTTCAGCGAGCTTCTGCCCCACGACGTGCCGATCGAGCGCATCCGTGAGCGCAGTCCCAAGGCACTGGTCCTCTCGGGCGGGCCCGCGTCGGTCTACTCGGAGGGCGCTCCGGCGCTGCGCACCGAGCTGCTCGAGCTGGGAATCCCGGTGCTGGGCATCTGCTACGGGATGCAGCTGATGGTGCACGAGCTGGGCGGCAAGGTCGAGCAGGCCCCCGCGGGCGAGTTCGGGCGAACGGCGCTGGCCCTTCGCGACGGCGGCGGCACGCTGCTGGCCGGCCTTCCTGCTGAGCAGCAGTGCTGGATGAGCCACCGCGACACCGTCTTCGAGGCGCCGCCCGGCTTCGAGCCGCTCGCCTCGAGCCCCGAGTCGCCCGTCGCCGCGTGCGAGGACCCCGCCCGCGGTCTGTACGGGATCCAGTTCCATCCGGAGGTGGTGCACACCCCCTACGGCAACGAGGTGCTGACTCGTTTCCTGCGCGAGATCGCGGGCTGCGAGCAACGCTGGTCGCCGGCCTCGGTGATCGAGGAGCAGGTGGACGCGATCCGGGCCCAGGTCGGCGGGGCGCACGCGATCTGCGGGCTCTCCGGCGGTGTCGACTCGGCCACCGCGGCTCTGCTGGTCTACCGCGCGATCGGCGAGCAGCTCACCTGCGTCTTCGTCGACCACGGGATGATGCGCAAGGACGAGGCCGCGCAGGTAGTGGAGGCATTCCGAGACCGCCTCGGCGTCCCCTTGATCCACGTGAATGCCGTCGACCGTTTCCTCGACCGCCTCGCGGGGGTGGACGACCCCGAGACCAAGCGCAAGATCATCGGCGAGGAGTTCATCCGCGTCTTCGAGGAGGAGGCGGCCCGGATCGAAGACGCGCGCTTCCTCGTACAGGGCACGCTGTACTCGGACGTGATCGAGTCCGGCGGGGAGGGTCGCGAGGCAGCCACCATCAAGTCGCATCACAACGTCGGCGGCCTGCCAGAGGAGATGCAGATGGAGCTGGTCGAGCCCCTGCGCACCCTGTTCAAGGACGAGGTTCGCGCCGTCGCAGCCGAGCTCGAGCTGCCCGAGCGCTTCGTGTGGCGCCAGCCCTTCCCCGGGCCCGGGCTCGCGATCCGCGTGGTCGGCGGCGCGGTCACGCGCGAGCGCCTCGAGATCCTGCGCGACGCCGACGCCATCCTCCAGGAGGAGGTTCGCGCCGCCGGCCTCTACCGCGAGCTCTGGCAGTCGTTCTGCGTGCTGCCGGTGGTGCGCTCGGTCGGAGTGCAGGGAGACGAGCGCTCCTATGCGTACCCGATCGTGATCCGTGCCGTCACCTCCCACGACGCGATGACCGCCGACTGGGCCCGGCTGCCCTACGACCTGCTCGAGCGAGTCTCGAACCGCATCATCAACGAGTGCCGCGGCGTCAACCGCGTGACGCTCGACATCACCTCGAAGCCCCCCGGCACGATCGAGTGGGAGTAACGCTCGACCGCCGCCTCCTCTGTGATCTGACGGCTATCATCGGGCGGCTGCCGCGCCCAGGCGCGGCGTTTTTTATGACCACCGCGACTGTCAAGACCTATCAGGCGAACGCCCAGGACCGTGAGCGGGACTGGTACGTCGTCGACGCCCAGGGCAAGACGCTGGGCAGGCTGGCGAGCCAGATCGCCGAGGTCCTGCGCGGCAAGCGCAAGCCGACCTACACGCCCCACGTCGACGTCGGTGACTTCGTGGTCGTCGTGAACGCCGAGAAGGTCGCGGTGACCGGCAAGAAGCTCACCGACAAGCGCTACTTTCGCCACAGCGGCTACCCGGGCGGCATCCGCTCGCGGACCCTGGGCGAGATGCTCGAGCGCCAGCCCGAGCAGGTCCTGCGCAAGGCCGTCAAGGGGATGCTTCCCCGCAACCGCCTCGCCCGCCAGCAGCTCACCAAGCTCAAGGTCTACGCGGGGCCCGACCACCCACATCAGGCACAGAAGCCCAAGGATTTGGAGATCCGGACTTGATCAGAGACGAAGAGCGCCCCGAAGAGCAGCCCACCCGCGAGGAGCCCGAGGCCCCCGAAGCCGAAGAAGCCCCCGCGGCCACCGAGGCCGAAGCTCCCGCCGCGCAACAGCCGGCCGCCGAGCAGGAGCCCGCTCCCGAGGGGGAACCCGCCGCGTCGCAGGAGCCCTCCGCGTCGGAGGAGCCCGCCGAGGAGCAGGAGCCCGCGGCCGAGAAGCAGGAGCCCGCGGCCGAGGAGCAGGAGCCCGCGGCCGAGAAGCAGGAGCCCGCGGCCGAGGAGGAGCCCGCCGGGGAGGGGCCCGCCGTCAAGGAAAAGCCCGACGGCTCCGAGCGGGAGAAGGGGAAGAAAGCCGACGTGGTGCCGGGCGCCGAGCTCGACCCGATCGCGCTCGAGCCCGAGCGCGAGCTGAGCGCCGAGGAGCGCGCCCGCGCGGAGGCCGAGGCCGAGGAGCGTGCCCGGCGCGAGGCTGCGCTGACCGCCGAGGAGGGCGAGACCGCCCCGCTGGCCGCGAAGCCGACCAAGGTTTCGGGCGACGCGCGGTTCTTGGCGACGGGCAAGCGCAAGTCATCGGTCGCCCGGGTGATCCTGACCAAGGGCAAGGGCGCGATCGAGGTGAACCAGCGCGCGTTCGAGGAGTACTTCCCGCGCCCCTACCTGCGCTCGGTCGCCAAGCAGCCCTTGACCCAGAGCGGATACGACGGCAACGTCGACGTGCGGATCCGCGTCCACGGGGGCGGCATCTCCGGACAGGCCTCGGCCGTCAGGCACGGCATCGCCCGCGCCCTGATCGAGATCGACCCCGAGCTGCGCCCGGAGCTGAAGCGGCGCGGCATGCTGACTCGCGACGCCCGCGTCAAGGAGAGGCGCAAGGCCGGCCTCAAGAAAGCGCGCAAGCGTCCGCAGTTCTCGAAGCGCTGACGCCATCGACATGGCGGAGCGCTCACTCTTCGGGACCGACGGGGTCCGCGGGGCGGTCGGCGAGTTCCTGACCGCGGATCTCGCCATGCGCCTGGGGCGGGCGGCGACTCTCGACGCCGAGGCGGAGCGGCCGCAGGTGCTGGTGATCCGTGACACGCGCGAGTCGGGGCCGATGCTCGAGGCGGCGCTGGCTGCCGGGGTGGCCTCGGCCGGGGGCGACGCGCTGCTGGGCGGCGTGCTTCCCTCCCCGGCCGCGTCGATCCTGGCCCGTCGGCTCGATTTCGACCTCGCGGCGGTGGTCTCGGCCTCCCACAACCCGTTCGCCGACAACGGCATCAAGTTCTTCACCCGCTCCGGCACGAAGCTGGACGACCGGGCCGAAGCGAGGATCGAGGCCCGCATCGACGACCCGCCCGCGGAGGCCGTGGGGCGGGTGCGGGAGCTGAAGGGGGCGGCCGAGGACTACCTGCGCGAGCTGCGGACCAGCTTCCAGCTCGATCTGGGCGGCGCCCGGGTGGCGCTCGACTGCGCCAACGGCGCCACCCATCGGGTCGCGCCGCTGATCTTCGACCGGCTCGGCGCCGACGTGGAGGTGATCGCGGTGGAGCCGGATGGCCGCAACATCAACGAGGGCTGCGGAGCCACGCACCCCGAGGCGCTCGCCCGCCATGTCGCTGCGGGCGGCGCGGAGATCGGCTTCGCCTTCGACGGCGATGGCGACCGGGTGATCGCCGTGGACGGCGATGGACGCGTTCGCGACGGCGACGAGCTGATCGCGCTCGTGGCCTCGCATCTCGCCGAGCGCGGCGAGCTCCGCGGAGGGGTGGTGGTAACCGTGATGACGAACTACGGCTTCCACGGGGCGCTCGGCGAGCAGGGGATCGAGATCGAGCAGACCAAGGTCGGCGATCGCTACGTGCTCGAGGCCCTGGCCGAGCGCGGCTGGAATCTCGGCGGCGAGCAGTCGGGCCACATCATCTGGACGGACTTCACGCCCAGCGGCGACGGAATCGCAGCGGCGCTGCTGATCATGCGCGCGCTGGGTGGCCGCCGGCTCGGCGATCTGACGCTGTTCGAGCGGTTGCCGCAGCGGCTCGAGAACATCACCGTCGCAGACCGCGAGGCGATTGCCGGCGCTGGGGCGCTGTGGGGCGCGGTCGAGGAGGAGAACGCCAGGCTCGAGGGGCGCGGCCGCGTGCTCGTGCGCGCCTCGGGCACCGAGCCCCTGCTCAGGGTGATGGTGGAGGCACCTGACCAGGCCGAGTGCGATCGGGTCTCAGAGCGCCTGACCGAGGTCGCTCGCCACGAGCTCACGTAGCGCCCGCCCCGCAGTACCCTGTGCGGCCTTCCATGTGCGGCATCGTCGGATACGTAGGTGGCCGACCGTGCCGGGACCTGCTGATCGCGGGGCTCGAGAAGCTCGAGTACCGCGGCTACGACTCGGCAGGGGTCTCGGTGATCTCGGGCGGCGAGATCGACAGCGTGCGCGCCGTCGGCAACCTGGCGAACCTGCGCGCGGCGGTCGACGAGCACACTGCGAACGGCGGCGGCGTCGCGGTCCAGGCGCCGCCGGCGACCACGGGGGTCGCGCACACGCGCTGGGCCACCCACGGGCGGGTCACCGAGGAGAACGCCCATCCTCACGGGGACTGCAGCGACAAGATCCACATCGTCCTCAACGGGATCGTCGAGAACCACGCCGAGCTGCGCAGGGAGCTGGCGGCCGAGGGCCACACGTTCAGCTCGGAGACCGACGCCGAGATCGTCTCGCACCTGATCGAGCGCCACTACGACGGTGACCTGGTCGCGGCGGTCGGCGGTGCCTTCGGCGAGCTGCGCGGCCACTACGCCTTCGTCGCCATGCACCTCGATCACCCCGACACACTTGTGGCGGCTCGCAAGGAGTGCCCGCTGATCGTCGGCCTGGGCGACGAGGAGAACTTCGTCGCCTCGGCGATTCCGGCCTTTCTGGCCCAGACCCGTCGCGTCATGCTGGTCGAGAACGGGGAGCTGGTCACGATCACCCCCGAAGGCATCGAGATCACCGACGCCGATGGCAGCCGGATCGCCCGCGACGAGCACGAGGTCACCTGGGACGAGGACGCTGCCGAGAAGGGGGGCTACCCGACCTTCATGATGAAGGAGATCCACGAGCAACCCGACGCCGTCGCCGAGACGATCACCGACCGCCTGCCCGGGCTCGACGGGGTGGATCTCTCCGAGGTGGAGCTCGACGACGAGTTGCTTCGCAGCGTCAGCCGTATCGTGATCGTCGCCTGCGGCACCTCCTACCACGCCGGCATGGTCGGGCGCTATGCGATCGAGGAGTGGGCGCGGGTGCCGATCGAGATGGACGTCGCCTCCGAATACCGCTACCGCAACCCGGTGGTGGGCGAGGGCGACCTGGTGATCGGGATCACCCAGTCGGGTGAGACCGCGGACACCCTCGCGGCCATGCGCCTGGCTCGCGAGGCCGGCGCGACCGTGCTTGCGGTGACCAACATCATGGACAGCCAGGCCACCCGCGACGCTGACGCGGTGCTGTTCACGCGGGCGGGGCTGGAGATCGGCGTCGCCGCCACCAAGACCTTCGTCAGCCAGGTCGCCGCCATGTACCTGCTCGGCTTGCGGCTGGCCGAGCTTCGCGGCACGCTGCCTCCCGAGCGGATCGCCGGGCTGGTCGCGGACCTCAAGGGCATCCCCTCCAAGATCGAGGAGACGATCAGGACCGTCGACCACCGTGTGCGCGCGATCGCCCGCAGCCACCACCAGCGCCGCTTCTTCCTCTACATCGGCCGCCACATCGGCATGCCTGTGGCGCTCGAGGGCGCGCTGAAGCTGAAGGAGATCTCATACATCCCCACCGATGCCTACGCCGCCGGTGAGATGAAGCACGGCCCGATCGCCCTGCTGGACGAGTCGACTCCGATCGTCGCCGTCGCCACGGACAGCCCTGTGCTGGAGAAGATGCTCTCCAACGTCGAGGAGGCCCGGGCGCGCGGGGCCGACGTGGTCGCGATCGCCACCGAGGGGGCGACGGAGGTCGAGGAGGTCGCCGACCAGACCCTGTTCGTGCCCAGGACCGACCCGATCCTGCAGCCGATCCTCGCCGTGCTGCCGCTGCAGCTGCTGGCCTACTACATCGCCCGACTCAACGAGCTCAACGTGGACCAGCCCCGGAATCTGGCCAAGACGGTGACGGTCGAGTAGGCATGCGCGCGATTCCGATCAAGTGGCGCCGGTCCCGTGGAGGTGGCTGCCGTTGAGCAGGCGCGTCGCCGCGGTGGGCCTTGCTGTCGGGGTGGCCCTGTCGCTGGCCGCCTGCGGCGGGAGCGGCAGCGCGGGGAGCGGGCCGGCTGCCCTGGCCCCCGCCGACGCCCCGTTCTACTTCGAGATCGTCGCGCGCCCGGAGGGTGAGGCCGCCGACGGCGCCTCGGCGGCGCTCGGCAAGGTCTTCGACACCGATGACCCCGGCCAGCGGATCGTCTCGCTGTTGGAGCGCTCGGCCACCGACTCCGGTTCCAGCGTGGACTACGAGGCTGAGATCGAGCCCTGGCTGGGCGAGCGAGTCGGGTTCTTCCCCTCCAGCCTCGCCGGCGAGAGCGAGGTGGTGCTGGTGGTTGAGACCACCGACCCCGATGCCGCGCTGGAGTTCGTGCGCGACCGGGAGAACGGCGCCGGACGCAAGAATTCCTACCAGGGGACCCAGTACGAGCTGGACGCCGACGGCGACGCCTTCGGGATCGTCGATGACTACCTCGTCTTCGGCCGGCCCGGGGGCTTCCAGCAGGCGGTCGACGCCTCCAAGGGCGACTCGCTCGCCGACGCCGACCGGTTCTCCGATTCGGTGGCCGGTCTCCCGGCCGAGCGCCTGGCCACGCTCTACGCGATCCCCAAGACCTTTCTCGAGGCGATCCCCGACACCGAGATCGACGCGCAGGGCCGCTCCTTCTTCCTGAACGCGGTCGGCGAGGCAGCGACCGAGCCCGTTCTCGGTGACCTCACGGCATCGGAGAGCGCGCTGCGCTTCGAGCTCTCGGCTGGGGGGCCCGAGGGCCTCGAGACCGAGCAGAGCTCGCTGGTCGCCGCGCTACCCGCTGATGCGTGGCTCGGGCTCGGCTTCGCAGACCTCGGAGCAGCGGTGGGAGCTGCGATCGAGAGCCTGGGCTCGGCAGGGATCCCGGGAATCGACCCGGCGCGCATCCGCACGGAGCTGCGCGCCGCCAGCGGCATCAACGTCCAGCGGGAGGTGATCGACGCCCTCGGTGACGCGGCGCTCTTCGTCCAGGGCACCAGGGCCGATTCGGTGGGCGGCGCGCTGGTGGTCGAAAGCAAGGACCCGGCGGCCTCGCTGAGGCTGCTGACCAAGCTCCAGGGTTTGATCAAGCGGCAGGGCGATCCGCGCGAGGTCAGGGTGCGGCCGCTGGCCTCGGCGGGCGGCGACCAGGGCTTCGAGCTGATCGACCCCGGCGGCCGGCTCGCCCAGCCGGTGCAGGTCGTGCAGCGGGGCGATCGCATCGTCGCGGGCTACGGCCGAGCTTCGATCGAGCAGGCGCTCGCCTCGGAGGGCGGCGGTGCCCAGACGCTGGCGGGCAGCCCCGCCTTCATCGACGCCCAGCAGGCTGTGGGCGAGCTCGGCGTCGACGCCTTCCTCTCGCTCGCGCCCGTCTTCGAGCTTGCCGAGGCCATGGGCGCGGCGAACGACCCCGGCTACCGGGCGGCCAAGCCATACCTCGACGGGCTCCGCTTCCTTGCGGCCGGCTCGGGCTCGGAGGATGGCCGCACGATCGCGCGCTTGGTGATCGGGCTCCGCGAGTAGCGCCGTGGCCGGCATCGGCATCGGAATCGGCATCGACGTGATCGAGGTCGGGAGGATCGAGCGCGCGCTTCAGCGCCATCCCCGCCTGGCCGAGCGCCTCTTCACCTCCGATGAGCTCGCCTACGCCGGCGAGCGAGCCCGCCCCGGGCGCCATCTCGCGGCCCGTTTCGCCGCCAAGGAGGCCGTGATCAAGGCGCTGGGGGGACCGCAGCTCGCTCCGGCCGAGATCGAGATCGTGGCCGGCGCGCCGCCCTCGGTGCGGCTCCGCGGCCGCGCCGCCAGCGCCGTGGGTGAGCACGAGGTCGCGATCTCGCTCACGCACTCGCGCGAGACGGCCGCAGCGGTGGCGCTGATCCACCGGGCCTGAGTACGCTCAGCCCATGGAGCGGTGGCTGACACCCGTGTTTGACGCCGAGCAGATGCGGGCCGCCGACCTCTGGGCGATCCAGGATCAGGGCGTGCCCTCCCTCGAGCTGATGGAGACCGCCGGGCAGGCGGTGGCGCAGGTGGCCGCGGAGCTCGCGGCAGAGGCTCCGGCCCGGCCGGCGGGCACGGATCTCGGCACCGGCGGTCGGATCGTGATCGTCTGCGGCAAGGGCAACAACGGGGGGGACGGGCTGGTGGTCGCCAGGGCGCTCGCCGATTCGGGCTTCGCCACCGAGGCGCTGCTTCTCTGGCCCCGCGACGAGCTCTCGCCCGACGCGAGGGCGAATCTTGAGCGCTTCGCTTCAGCCCGGGAGGTCGAGTCCGGCCGGCTGGCCGCGGAGCTCGAGGGCGCCGCGGTGATCGTGGACGCGATCTTCGGGACGGGCTTCGCCGGCGAGCCCGCGGGCCCGGCCGCCACCGCGATCGAGGCGATCAACACCGCCTCGGCACCCGTCGTCGCCGTCGACGTGGCCTCGGGCGTCAACTCCTCGACCGGTGAGGTAGAGGGGAACGCGGTGCTCGCCGAGCGCACCGTCAGCTTTCACGCGCCCAAGGTCGGCCACTGGGTCGCGCCCGGCAAGAGCCATACGGGCGAGCTCCGGGTCGCGCCGATCGGGATCCCCGCCGGCGCCCCCGAGCAGGCGGTCGCGGGCCTGATAGACGCCGAGGTGCTGCGGCTGGCTCCGCGGCGCGGCTCGTCGTCGACCAAGTTCAGCTCGGGGCAGGTTCTGGTGGTGGGCGGCTCGCGCGGGCTGACCGGCGCCGTCTGTCTCGCCTCCAGCGCAGCGATCCGGGCCGGGGCCGGCTACGCGATAGCGGCCGTGCCGGCAGAGCTGGAGCAGGTGATCGAGGTGAAGCTGACGGAGGTGATGACGCTGGGCTGCGCCAGTCGTGAGGGCCGCCTGCGCAGGGCGGCCTCCGAGCAGGTGCTCGGTGCGTCGGCGGCTGCGGCGGCGGTGGTGCTCGGTCCCGGGATGGGACGCGAGGACGGAACCAAGGACCTGGCGCGGCAGCTGGCGCGGCGGATCGAGGCACCCCTGGTGCTCGACGCCGACGGCCTCAATGCCCACGCGGGCAAGCTTGCGGGGCTTGCGGAGCGCGAGGCGCCTCTGGTCATCACTCCGCACGAGGGCGAGCTGGGACGCCTGCTCGAGGTTCCCTCAGCGGCCGTCAAGGCCAAGCGCCTGGCGCATGCGCGCGAGGCGGCGAGGCTCTGCGGAGGCGTCGTCGTGCTGAAGGGCGACGACACGATCGTCACCGATGGCGAGCGCGTCGCGATCAGCAGGGGCGGCGCGCCGGCGCTGGCCACCGCCGGCACCGGCGACGTGCTCTCGGGCATCACCGGGGCGCTGCTCGCGCGTGGGCTGGATCCCTTTACGGGTGCCTGCGCGGCCGTGATCGCCCACGTCCGCTCCGGGCAGATCGCCGCCGAGCGGATCGGAGCCGCCGAGTCGGTGATCGCGGGCGACGTCATCGATTCGATTCATGCGGGGCTGCGGCCGTGAGCGTCTCGCCCGACCGCGTCCGCGCGGCCGCGGTCATCGATACCGGTGCGGTGGAGCGGAACTGCACCGCGTTGGCGGCGCGCCTCGGAGGCGGGGCGGAGCTCTGCGCCGTCGTCAAGGCGGACGGCTACGGGCACGGGGCGGTCCCCTGCGCCGTCGCTGCGCTGCGCGGAGGCGCCACCAGGATCGCCGTCGCCACAGCGCCCGAGGCCGAGGAGCTGCGCCGCCGCTTGCCGGAGGCCCCGATCCTGGTGATGGGAGCGCTCACGGCTGACGAGCTGCGCGCCGCGCTGGCAGCCGGCGCCGATGTGGCGGTCTGGCGGGAGGGCTTTCGCGCCCTCTGCTCGGAGCTGGGCGAGGCGACGGGGTCGCCCGTTCGCGTGCACGTCAAGCACGACAGCGGCATGGGCCGGCTCGGCGAGCGCGACCCCGGGACCGTGATCGAGCTCGCGAACGCATGCGTCTCGGACCCTCATCTCGAGCTTGCGGGGGTGTGGACCCATTTCGCTACTGCCGACGAGGCAGATGACTCCTTTCTCCGGCTGCAGATCGAGGCATTCCGCCCGGTGGCCGCGCGAGCCCGCGAGCTTTCCTCCTCGGTCACCGTGCACGCGGCCAACAGCGCAGCGACTCTGCGGGAGCCCGCGAGCCACTTCGACATGGTGCGATGCGGCGTCGCCATCTACGGCCTCGACCCCTTCCAGAGCGACCCCGCCGAACACCGACTCGAGCCGGCGCTCACGCTGCGCTCCTACGTAGCCGACGTCAAGCGCTTCGAGCGGGGGGCGAGCGCGGGCTACGGTCGCACCTGGACCGCCCCCGAGGACACATGGGTCGGCGTGCTGCCGATCGGCTACGGCGACGGCGTCCGTCGCGCGCTCTCCAACAAGGCCGAGATTCTCGTCCGCGGTCGCCGAGTCCCTGTGGTCGGCACGATCTCGATGGACAACCTGACGATCGACCTCGGTCCCGAGACCGAGGTCCAGCCGGGCGACGAGGCGATCCTGATCGGCGAGCAGGGTTCCGAGCGGATCCACGCGGAGGAGCTGGCGCGCAGCGTGGGGACCATCAACTACGAGGTCACCACCGGCATCTCGGCACGCGTGCCTAGGGTGCCGGCCGGGCCGTGAGCGCGGGAGATCGCCTCGAGGCCCGCCTCGGCGCGGCTGCCTCGGTCGAGGCGGCGCGCGCCGCCGCGCCCGACGCACGGGACGTCTGGATCGTGGGGGGCGCGGTGCGCGATGCGGCGCTTGGCGGCCCCGTCAGGCACCTCGATCTCGCGGTCAAAGGGGGGGCCGAGGCTGGGCTGGCGCGCTCGATAGCGCGAATCGCCGGCGGCCATGCCTTTGAGCTCTCCGAGGAGCACGCGACCTGGCGCGCGGTCGCCGCCGGCGATGGCTGGCACGTCGACGTCGCCGCGCTGCGGGCGGATTCGATCGAGGCAGACCTGCGCGAGCGCGACTTCACGGTCAACGCCGTCGCGGTTCCGCTGGCGGGCGGCGAGGCGATCGACCCGCTCGGGGGCCTGGGCGACGTGGACAGACGATTGCTGCGCGCGGCCTCCGAGGGGTCCTTCGGCGAGGACCCGCTGCGGCTGATGCGCGCGGCCAGGCTGGCGGCCGGCCACGATCTGAGGATCGAGCCGGAGACCGCCCGCCTCGCCCAGGCGCACGCGGGGCTCGCGACCGAGCCCGCAGCGGAGCGCCAGTTCGCCGAGCTGCGCGGCATGCTCACCGGGCCTGACCCGATTCGCGCCCTGGCGGTCATGGACCAGCTTGAGCTGACGGCTGAGCTGTTGCCCGAGCTGCATGGGCTGCGGGGGGTCGAGCAGACCCCCAACCACCACCTCGATGTGCACGGCCACACGCTCGCGGTCCTGGAGCGCCTGCTCGAGATCGAGGCCGACCTCGCCCGCATCGCCGGCAGCTGCGCGGGGGAGATGACCGAGCTGCTCGCCGAGCCGCTCGCCGACGAGATGACCCGCGGCGAGGCACTTCGCTTCGGTGCCCTTCTCCACGATGTCGGCAAGCCCGCGACGCGGGCGGTCAGGGGGGAGTTCGTCACCTTCATCGGCCACGACACGGTGGGAGCGGAGATGATCGCGGCGCTCTGCCGCCGGCTGCGTACCAGCCGCGCCTTCAGCATGCACCTGCAGGGACTCGCGGCGCACCACCTGCGGCTCGGCTTCCTGGTCCACGAGCGCCCCCTCTCGCGGCGCGCCGTCTACGGTTACCTCAGCGCCACCGAGCCTGTGGGTGCCGATGTCACCCTGCTGACGGCGGCCGACCGCCTGGCCGCCAGGGGCGAGGGGCCGATCGCCAGCGACGAGATGATCGAGGCCCACCTGGAGCTGGTTCGCGAGATCCTGCCCGAGGCGCTGGCCTGGCACCGCGAGCCGCCGCGCCCGCCGCTCAACGGTGTCGAGCTCGCGGCCGAGGCCGGGCTCGCCGACGGCCCGAGGATGGGGGAGGTGCTCGAGCAGCTCAGGGAGGCCGCGTTCGCCGGCGAGCTGGAGGACCGCGAGGCCGCGATCGAGCGCGCCCGCGAGCTCGCCGGGGGATAGTCTGCCCGGCAGTGAGCGATTGCCTCTTCTGCGGGATCGTCGAGGGCTCGGTTCCGAGCCTGACCGTCGAATCCGACGAGCGCACGGTGGCCTTCATGGACGTCAACCCTGCCACCCCCGGTCACGCTCTGGTGGTGCCCCGTGAGCACTCCACGGACCTGATGGAGATCTCGAGAGACGATCTCGAGGCGACCACCGTGGCCGCCCAGCGCCTCGCCAGACGGGCGATGCGCGCGCTGGGGGCCGACGGCGTCAACCTGCTCAACAGCTGCGGCACCGCGGCCTGGCAGACCGTCTTCCACTTCCACATCCACGTGGTTCCGCGCTACGACGACGACCCCCTCGAGCTGCCCTGGATCCCGAAGCCCGGCGTCGAGGGCGAGATCGCCGCCGCCGCGGAAAGGCTGAGGAGCGAGCGTGGCTGAGGCGCCGATTCGCCTCGAGCGTGACGGCAACGTCGCGGTGGTCGTCCTCGAGAACCCGCCGCTCAACCTGTTCACAGCCGGCGCCTGGACGGGCCTCGTCGATTGCGTGGCCGAGATCGAGGCCTCCGACGCCCGCGCGATGGTCTGGCGCGCCGAGGGCGAGATCTTCACCGGCGGTGTCGACGTCGAGGTCTTCAAGCACGCCCAGCAGGAGGGGATCGCGGCGGAGGCGTTCGGCTCGCTGATCGAGACCGCGAGGCTGCTCGAGACGCTCGAGATCCCGACGCTGGCCCTGGTCCACGGCGTCTGTCTCACCGCCGGCCTCGAGATCTCGCTGGCCTGCGACATGATCTGGGCGACCGAGTCGGCCCGGTTCGGGCTGGTGGAGGCCGTCGTGGGGCTGACGCCCGGGGCCGGCGGAACCCAGCGCATGGCCGAGCGGGCGGGGCCGGCGCGGGCCGCCGAGTTCGTGATGAGCGGCGGCCTCTATGACGCCGCGACGCTGGAGGCATGGAACGTGATCAACCGCGTCGTCGCCGACCCCGAGCAGCTGCTGGAGAAGGGGATGCGGTTCGCCCACCGGCTCGCCGACGGCCCGACGCTCGCGCACGGGGCGACCAAGCGAATCATTCGCGCCTTTCGTGCCGGGGGTGTGGATCAGGCGGATCAGGTCACCTCCGAGGTGTTCGCGGGCCTGTTCGAGTCAGAGGACCTGAAGAACGCCGTCGCCAGCTTCCTCAAGGACGGCCCCGGCAACGCCACCTTCGAAGGTAAGTAGGCGAACCTTCGCCCACCCTGGGCGCCGCGTCGCGCTACCGTTGCCGCGCAGATGGGCAAGGAAGAGAAGATCGAGATGGAGGGCGAGATCACCGAGGCCCTCCCCAACACGATGTTCCGCGTGAAGCTAGACAATGACCACGAGGTCCTGGGGCACATCTCGGGCAAGATGCGCCGTCACTACATCCGCATCCTCCCCGGAGACCGGGTGAAGATCGAGCTCTCCCCGTACGACCTCGATCGCGGGCGCATCACCTACCGCTACAAGTGACCGCACGCTGAGGCTGCGCCCGTGCGGCTACAGATGCGAGCGGGCGGCAGCCGGGTCTGGGTCGGCCAGCTCGGCGACCAGCGTCGACCAGCCGAAGTCGACTGCGCCCAGGCCCTCGCCCGTGAAGGGCTCGTAGAACTCGCGCGAGATCCCGGAGCGAGCATATGTCTCGCAGAGAGCGTCGGCCATGCTCTGGGCCTCGGCCTCGTAACCGAGGCGGCGCAGGCCCATCCACAGCAGCCAAGAGGAGTTGATCCAGGTCGGGCCCCGCCAGTAGCGGCGCACCAGCAAGCTCTTCCAGTCCCGCGGCTCGAAGCTGGGCTCGGCGACCGAGACCGACGGAGCGGGAACCGGCGTCCAGTAGCTCTTCGCGTCCAGGAGGTGCTCCTCGACCAGGCGCCTGCCGATCTCCTCGGGCAGGTCGGGCAACGCCAGCGGCGCCAGCGCCGACCAGGTCGAGACTCGAACCCGCCTGTCGCCGCCGGCCTCGTCGGTCTCGCCCCGCCGGGCGACCTTGCCGCGGGCCACGTCGAGGAAGAGGCCGCGCTCGTCATCCCAGCAGCGGTCGATCAGCGCCGCCGTGATCGAGGGCTCACCCGCCGCCAGCCTGGCCAGGCCCCAGAGCACGTTGACCACGACCTCGCAGAGCAGAGGTCCCCCGGCGTCGAGCAGGAGCCGGGCGTTCCAGTCGCGGCGCCGGTTGCGCTGGATCAGTGAGATGAAGCCCAGGCGGGCATGCGCGCGGCGGCCCCAGACCGGGTCGAACTTGGGGGAGGAGTCGAGCCCCGACTCATCGGGCTGCACGATCCAGAGCAGGCCGTCGCCGTCGAGATCGCGGTTGGCCTCGAGCCAGCGATGGTGCCGTGCGATGCCGGGCTCGGCGGCGGGGTCGCCGACTGCGATCCGCCAGGCCCAGGCGAGCAGGGGCGGCTGGATCGTCGAGGTGTTGGCCGCGTCTCGCGAGGTGACGTTGTAGGTCCATCGCCGCCGAGCGTCCACCGGCCGGTCCCAGAAGATCGTGTGGCCGATGAAACCATCGTCGCGTCCTCCGTTCAGAAGCGAGCGCAGCTCCAGCTCCGAGCGCTCGGGCGCGAAGCGGCGCCAGACGATCGCATGGAAGCACGAGTCCCAGTACCACTGCCAGTAGTAGTGGGTCGGGCTCGGCGGCACGTACGCGTAGGAGACGCCGTCTCGCTCGCCCTCGGTCCAGCCCTGGCGAAGCGTCGACTCCGCTATCCGCAGGCTCTGCGCCCGCGATGACGGCTCCGCTGCTGGCGCCGAGGAGCCGCCGACCCGAGGTTCGCTCACGCCGTCATCCTGCGCATCCCTCGCAGGGCGAAGAACGTGAACAGCGCCGCCAACCCCAGCAAGGCCACCAGCCCCGGCCAGGTGTCGGCCCAGCTCACCTCACCCACGAATCCCTGGCGGGCCGCCTCCACCACCTGCGTCACGGGGTTGATCCTGGCCACCGCTCGCAGCCAGCCCTGCAGCAGGGCGAGCGGCGCGTAGGCCGTCGTCATCAGCACCAACAGCAACATCCCGGCCTGCATCAGAGGAGCCGCGGACTGGGTGCGGAAGCGCAGCGCAAGCGAGGTGCCCCAGGTGGCGGCGACCACGGCCATCCCCATCACCACCACCAGCGCGATCGCCAGCCCCAGGAACCCCGGCCATTGCGCGCCCACCGCGAAGGCGACGATCAGCAGCGCGGTCGCCGGCAGCAGCGCACGAAAGCTCGCGGAGAGCACCAGGCCCGCGAGCAGCACGGGGCGCGGCGCGGGGGAGGAGAGCAGGCGGTCGAACCAGCCCTGCTCGATGTCGCGCGCCAGGTTGACCCCGGTCGCAGCGCCGGTGAAGGCGGCACCCTGCATGAGGCTGACCGGGACGATGAAGCTCTGGTAGCTGTCGCCCTCGAAGCCGCGCAGCTCGGTCAGGGACCCGAAGGCGCTGGTCAGCCCGAGGAAGAAGATCGTCGGAGCGAGCACCCCGGGGATCGCCGCGCCCGGGACCCGGAACAGCTCGTTCATGGCGCGGCGCATCAACGAGCGCACCGTCGCCAGGTTCGAGCGCCAGGTCCCCGGCGCGGCGCTCATCCGCCCCTCCTCGCGCGGGAGCGCATCGCCCAGGCGCTGAGCCAGAGGCCGAACAGGCCGATGCCGATGATCGAAAGCACCGCCTTGAGCTGCTCGGGGGCGCTGAAGCTGCCGACGATCGGCTCGCGTATTCCCTCGACGATGAAGCTGATCGGGTTGTACTCGGCGACGCTCGAGGCCGGCTGCAACATCAGGTTGGCCGGGAAGAAGGCGCTCGAGAGGAAGAGGACCACGAACAGCACGGGGAAGAGCCCCTGCACGACGCTCGCCTTGCCGCTGTAGAGGGCGATGGAGGCGGCGACCGCGCCGAAGGCGAGCGCCGAGGCCGCGACCAGCGCGATCACCCATAGCGCCCCGAGCACCCCCTCGCTGATGCCCACGCCGAAGACGAGGCCGATCGCCAGGAACCAGAGCGCGACCATCCCGCCGAGTACGCCGGCCGCGCTGATCCTGCCGAGCACGATCACGAAGCGCGAGATCGGGGCCGAGAGCAATCGGTCGGTGAAGCCGATCTCGATGTCGAGCGCCAGCGCGATCGCGCCGGAGTTGCCCGCCAGCAGCACCGACTGCACCATCGCGCCGGCGAGCATGAAGGCCAGGAAGCTCTCCACCTTCGGGAACCCGGGGAGGTCGACGGCGCTGCCGGCGCCGCCGGTCTGGATCGCCAGCAGCAGCGTCGGGAAGATCACCAGGGGAGCGGCCAGCTGGGGGCGCCGGGCCGTCTGCTTCACGGACCTGGCCCCCAGCGCAACCACAACGCGGGCGTCCTCGGCGAGCCTTGAGATCACTCCTCGGCGGCCTCCGGCGCGTCTTCGTCCGCGTCGTCCCCCTCGAGATGGCGCCCGGTCTTGGCCACGAAGACGTCATCGAGCGTCGGCTGCACGAGTTCGAGGGACTTAACGGCGAGCCCCGCCTCGTCGAGCGCCCGCACGATCGGGCCGACCTCGGCGGCGCCCTGCTCGAGCTGGACCAGCAGCAGCTCGTCACGTCCCGGCAGCGGCTTGCCGAAACGGGCGAGGATCTCCTGGCCCTGCCGGGACGGTTGGCCGTCAGCGTCGTCGGCGAGCGAGACCTCGAGGTGGGGCCGCCCGATCTCGGCCTTGAGCGCCCTCGGCGTCCCCTCGGCGACGAGCTTGCCGTCGGTGATGATCCCGACCCGGTCGGCGAGCTGGTCGGCCTCCTCCAGGTACTGGGTGGTGAGGAAGATCGTCGTGCCCTCCCCGTTCAGCTTCTCGACCTCCTCCCAGATCGTCTGCCGGCTGACCGGGTCGAGGCCCGTGGTCGGCTCGTCGAGGAAGAGGATGGAGGGCTCCGGCACCAGCGCGGCGGCAAGGTCGAGCCGGCGCCGCATGCCCCCCGAGTAGGTGCCCACCTGGCGGTCTGCCGCCTCGCTCAGGCCGACGCGGTTGAGCAGGGCGTCCCCCAGCTCCCTGCCCCGCGCCCGCGGCATCCCGTGCAGCGTCGCCTGCAGGTGGATCAGCTCGCGTCCGGTCATCAGCGGGTCGAGGGCGGCCTCCTGAAGCGCCACCCCGATCCGCCGCCGCACGGCTGCGGGGTCTCGGGCGACGTCGTGGTCAGCCACCAGCGCCTGCCCGCCCGTCGGCATCAGCAGCGTCGTCAGCATTCGCACCATGGTCGTCTTTCCCGCCCCGTTGGGACCCAGGAAGCCGTAGATCTCCCCGTCGGCCACCTCCAGGTCAACCCCGTCCACGGCCTTGATCCCGCCCTCGAACTCGCGGGCGAGGGTCTGAGTGGAGATCGCAGGCACGCGGGCACGATAGCCGCGGGCGTACGGGGCCAGCCAGGCGAACTCGGTAGGAACCCCGCAACCCCCGCCGAAGAAGCGTGTTAATGCCTTCAATGGGCCCAGACGTCCACCTATTCGCGCGCCTGCATCGCCTCAGCGTGGTGCTGGCGACCGCGGTCTTCGCCGTCGCCCTGGCGGTCACGGTCGGATCGGGCAGCGCCAAGGCGGCGCCCACCGTCACGGTGCTCGGCGCGGCCGCGCCGGCCGTTCCCTCATGTCCCGACTCCTGTCAGGCGATCGGCAGGACGACCGGGGTCCAGCTCTCGATCGGCAAGACGAAGAGCCCCTTCGTGGTGCCCTACTCGGGCAGCATCGTCGCCTGGTCGATCAAGCTCTCCACGCCCAGCCCGAAGCAGATCGAGTTCTTCGACGACTTCTTCGGCGGCTCACCCAGCGCGCGGCTCTCGGTGTTGAAGCCCGTGATGAAGCAGGTCAAGCGAGGCAAGCCCATCTATCGGCTCAAGTCGCAGACCCCGGTGGAGGAGCTGACGTCGTTCCTCGGGACCACCACGACATTCGCCTTGCAGCGGCCGCTCAGGGTCAAGCAGAACCAGGTGGTGGCGCTGACGGTGCCGACCTGGGCGCCCGCCTTCGCCGTGAACCTGGGCGGCAAGACGGCCTGGATGGCCAGCCGCAAGCGCAAGAAGTGCAACAAGGCCGCGGACATCAAGGCGGGGGGCGCCCAGCAGGCGCTCGGCAAGGACCGCGCCTACGGGTGCGTGTACAAGACCGCGCGCCTGCTCTACTCCGCGACGGTGGTCAAGAACCCGAAAGCCAAGAAGAAGAAGAAGAAGAAGTGATCGCTCGTCGCACCCAGGTCGTCCTGATCGCCGCCATGCTGGTCGGCGCTTCGCTGATGGCGGTCGCCCTGCGCCCGGCTGCAGCCGGTGCGCAGGGGAGCTCCGTCGTGCTCGGCGCGGGGCCGGCGGCCGCTGCGAGCTGTCCACTCAACTGCCTGGTCGAGGCGCGGGTGACCGGCTTCCAGACCTCGATCGGGAGTATCCGCAACCCCTTCGTCTCGCCCGCCGACGGCAACATCACGACCTGGTCGATCAAGCTCGGCAAGCCCAAGAAGCCCGACCGCCGCGCCTTCAATCGGGAGTTCGGCCCCCCGAAGGCCAGGATCGCGATACTCAAGCGGCGGTCCGGCCGCTCCAAGCCCCCGCGCTACAAGCTGCTGCGCCAGAGCCCGATCGAGAACCTCGGCCCCTTCTTCGGCTCGACGACCACCTTCGCTCTGGACACCCCGCTTGCGATCAAGCGGGGCCAGGTGGTGGCCCTGACGATCAAGACCTGGGCGCCCGCGCTGGCGGTCGGCCAGGGCAAGGCCAGCCGCTGGCTCTCCAGCCGACGCGCAACCAAGAAGCGGGGCGGGTGCACCGACGACGAGGGCCGCACCAACGTCGACGCCGGAGCTCCGCAGGTGAAGAAGGGGACCCGGCGCCCCTACGGCTGCTCCTACCGGACCTCGCGGCTGCTCTACTCGGCGAACCTGGTCCAGGACTAGCTGCGGGCGCCGCGCGCGGCGCTCAGTATCCGCAGGCGGCGGGGTTCGCCTCGCAGGCCTTCTCGAAGGCCTCCGCTGGGCTTCCGGGCGGGGGCGGCTTGTCGTTGGTCACGGAGTCCTCAGCATTGGGGTCGACGGCTCCGGTGTCGCCAGATCCCCCGTTGCCGGCGCCGGTGGTCGGCTGGCCGGGCTCGGTGGCGGTGGTCGGAGCGGCGGTCTGCGTCGCGTTCTCGGGCGCTGTGATCGTGGGCACCGTCACCTGCGGCGACTGGTCGTCGCCGCAGCCCGCGGCCCCGAGCGCGAGGCAGGCTGCCATAACGAGGGCCGTCAGGGCCCACGCGGACGGGCGCCGGCTCACGCTTCGCTGTCGAGCGCCGGCTGGCGCAGCCCGCAGTAGGGACAGTCGCTGACGTCGAGGCCGATCAGCTGCTCGCAGCGCCTGCAGAGCCTCAGGTTGTCCGGGGTGCGCAGCAGCGCCGAGGCGGACGGGGCCAGCGGCAGCGTCGCGGCGACGATCTCCATCTCCTCGCCGCTCTCGCGGTCGATGTAGACGCCGTCCACGGCGCCCTCGGCCACGGCCTCCCGCCCCGAGGCGGGCGCCCTCAGCCGGTATCTCTGCACGCGGTTCATGCTCGGTCGCCACCATAGCCAACCGTCCGGGGGGGCGCATGAATAGAATGCCGCGGGATGCGGGACCTGCCGATCATCAGGCTCTGTGCGGCGATCGTGGCGCTGAGCGTCGTCATCTCGGTGCTGATGCTGATTCCTGACTGGAACGGCGAAGCGGCGTCGACCGCGGCCGACGACATCGATCTGCTGTTCGACATCTCGATCGTGCTCTCGGCGGTGGTGTTCTCCGTCGTGGTGGTGGCGCTCGGATACGCCATCTTCCGCTGGCGGGCCAAGCCGGGTGACGAGTCCGACGGGGAGCCGGTCCACGGCAACACCCGGCTCGAGATCGCCTGGACGCTGATCCCCACGCTGATCGTCGCCGTGCTCGCCGCGCTCTCCTGGATCGTGCTGGACGACATCGAGGCCAAGGAGCCCGACCGCATGAAGGTGGAGGTGACCGCGCAGCAGTTCGCCTGGAGCTTCGCCTACACCGAGGCGGGCAAGCAGTCCGACGAGCTGCACGTGGTGGTGGACCGGCAGGCCGAGTTCACGATGAGGGCGCTCGACGTGCTGCACTCCTTCTGGGTTCCCGAGTGGCGGATCAAGCGCGACCTGGTGCCGGGGGCGCCGGGGGCGTCGATCGACGACAACGTCGTGGTCACGCCCGACAAGGAGGGCGAATACAGTCTGATCTGCACCGAGCTCTGCGGACTCGGCCATTCGACCATGAGGGTCGCCGTCGTGGTCGAGACCCAGGCCGAGTTCGACCGCTGGCTCGCCAAGCAGGACCCGATCAGGTCGGGCGGCCCGACCGGTGGGGAGCCCACGGGGTCACCGGCGTCATGAGCCCGGGCCGCAAGCCTGAGATAATGGTCGCGATGCAGGGGGCGTATCGATAATGGCCGTCGCGCTGACCCGGGCGGGCTGGTGGCGGGCGCTGCTCTGGGCCCTCCTCGGCGGGGCCTTCGGCTTCGGCCTCGTGGTCGCCCTGCGGGCGATCTCCGGCCTCGAGATCTTCCAGACCGAGCAGACCGGCTACCCCCACGTGATCGTGCCCGCGATCACGGCGCCGCTCGGGTTCCTGTACGGGATGGGGCTGTTCGACTACTGGCTGAGATGGGCGTCGGGCGCGCCCACGATCCCCGACGACCACGCCGACCACGGGGCGACGAGCTGGCGCGACTACTTCAAGGTCAACACCGATCACAAGGTGATCGGCATCCAGTACATCGTCACCAACTTCTTCTTCTTCTTCGTCAGCGGCCTGATCGCGATGCTGATTCGGGCCGAGCTGGCTCAGCCCGGCACCCAGATCGTCGACCCGGGCCTCTACAACGGCCTCTTCTCGACGCACGCCGCGATCATGATCTTCGTAGTCATCGTCCCGGTCTTCGCCGGGATCGCCAACTACGTGCTGCCGCTGATGATCGGCGCGCCCGACATGGCGTTCCCACGCCTCAACGCGCTCAGCTTCTGGCTGCTGCCGATCGGCGGGCTGATGTTCATGGCCAGCTTCCTGGTGCCGGGCGGGGCTTTCGACGCCGGCTGGACCGGCTACGCCCCGCTCTCCACGGGGGCGCCACTCGGGCAGTCGTTCTTCAATCTGGGCGTGCAGTTCGCGGGCGCGTCATCGATCGCCACGGCGATCAACTTCCTGGTCACGATCGTCACCATGCGTGCGCCGGGGATGACCTTCTGGCGAATGCCCCTGCTGGTCTGGGCGAACCTCTCGACCTCGCTGCTGGTCGTGGCCGCGACCCCGTTCGTCGCCGGGGTGCAGTTCATGGTCCTCTTCGACCGCGCCCTTTCCACCAACTTCTTCCAGGCGGCCTTCGGCGGCGACGTGATCAGCTACCAGCACATCTTCTGGTTCTATTCGCACCCGGCCGTCTACATCATGATGCTGCCGGGCTTCGGGATCGTCAGCGAGGTGATCTCGGTCCATGCGCGCAAGCCCATCTTCGGCTACCGGCTGATGGCGCTCGCGCTGATCGGGATCGTCGTGCTCAGCTACACCGTCTGGGCGCACCACATGTTCGTTGCGGGCATGTTCGCTTGGCTGCGCGTGCCGATGATGATCACGACGCTGCTGATCGCGGTACCCACCGGGATCAAGATCTTCTCCTGGCTGGGAACGCTGTTCGAATCGAAGATCCACCTGAGATCCACGGCCATGCTGTTCTCGCTCGCCTTCATCGTCACCTTCACGGTCGGCGGCATCTCGGGCGTGATGCTGGGGATGATCCCGCTTGACATCCACGTCAGTGACACCTACTTCGTGGTCGCCCATCTCCACTTCGTGCTGTTCGGTGGCTCGGTTTTCACGATCTTCGCGGGGATCTACCACTGGTTCCCCAAGATGACCGGGCGGATGTACGACGAGAGGCTCGGGCGGATCCACTTCTGGGGCACCCTGGTCGGCACCTGGGGCACCTTCGTGCCGATGCACTGGATCGGGATGGAGGGAATGCCGCGGCGCGTCGCTGACTATGCGTCCGAGTTCGGCGGCTGGAACCTGGAGATCTCGATAGCCGGATTCATCCTGGGCGCCGTCCAGCTCGTCTTCCTCTACAACATGATCGTCAGCTGGCGGTACGGGCCCAAGGCGGACTCCAACCCCTGGCGGGCGAAGACGATCGAGTGGCAGGTCAGCTCGCCGCCACCGATGTTCAACTTCGACGAGATCCCGCGCGTCGTCGGCGGACCATACGAGTACGGCGTGCCCGGCGCCCGGCACGCGATCATGGCCGGCGAGAAGGCCGAGGTCAAACAGCCCGAGCGCACCGAGGCCGGGATCGGAGCCTCGACGTGAGCGGGCAGACCGACATCGGCACGCCGGTCGAGCATGCCTCCGAGGTCGTCGCCGCTCCCGAGCCAAGCGGCCATGGAGACCCCGAGCCGCCGCCCTCGCGCGAGGGCGTCGAACGCGTGCTGATCTTCCTCAACGAGGTCGCCGGCGGCCGCAAGCTGATGCAGGCGGCCAGGCAGCTCGCCGATGGCGGCGCCTCCTACTTCGCCGTCGTCGCCCCCCAGAACCAGCCGATGGTGGGCCAGGTCGTCGATGCCGACGAGATGCGGGATGCGGCGCAGAGCCGGGTCGACGTGACGCGGGCCGTGCTGGCCGAGTTCGGCGTCGAGTCCGAGGGCGCGGTGATGGACAGCGACGTCGCGCTCGCCCTCGATGACGCGGCGCGGGTGACGAAGCCCGACTACGTCCTGATCTCGGCCCTGTATGAGACGAGGTTCGGCATCGCCCGCCGTGACCTGGTCGAGTGGGCCAAGGCGAACCTGGGGGCCCGTGTCGAGCACATCCCGGTTCGAGTGGACGACGACGCCGTGCGCTGGGACCTCACCCACACCCTGGTCGTCGGCACCAAGACGGTCAACAGCAGGGACCTGGTCGAGCTGCTCAAGAAGCGGGCAGCCGAGAAGCCCCACCGCTATACGTTCATCTGCCCCCGCTCGGGCACAGTGCCCCGCGAGCAGGTCTGCGAGGACCTTGCGGCGACGCTGGCCGAGATGTACCGCACCGAGATCGACGCGACCGGCCAGCCGATGAGCCCCGATCCCTTCCACTCGATCGTCAACGCGATCGAGCATTACAGGCTCGACGAGATACTGATCTCGACCCTGAAGGGGGAGCAGTCGGCCTGGCTCGAGGAGGGCTTGATCGACCGCGTCAAGGAGGTCACCGACCTGCCCGTCGAGCACGTCGAGTCCGGGACCGGCCCGGGCGCGAAGCGTCAGCGGGCAGCCGCAGCAGGAGCCCGCTGATGGAGAGCGCCTCCGTAAGGCTGGGCGGCGAGGGCCACGCCACCGATGAACACCACCACGGTCCGCCCGAGGCCCACAGCAGCTCCCGCGTCGACCCGCAGACGCTGGGGATCCTCATCTTCATCGTTTCGGAGATCATGCTGTTCGGCGCCTTCTTCGCCTCCTACTTCTTCATCAGGGTGGTCGCAAACGACGGCCCCTGGCCCCCCGAGCCCTTCGAGCTTCCCGTGGCCGTCGCCGGCGTCAATACGGCGATCCTGATCTCATCGAGCTTCACCATGCACTGGGCGCTCGAGTCGATTCGCTCCGGCAACAAGCGCGGCCTCAAGATGGGCCTGTTGACGACCCTGCTGCTCGGCGGCACATTCCTGTTCATCCAGATCAACGAGTACGTCCACATCGGCTTCAGTGCCCGCGACGACGCCTTCGGCTCGATCTTCTACGGACTGACCGGCCTGCACGGCGCTCACGTCTTCGTCGGCCTCTGCCTGCTCAGCATCGCCACGCTCCGCGCCTTCCGGGGCCACTTCGGGTCCAAGGAAGAAGACCACCTCGGCGTCGAGGTACCCGGGATCTACTGGCACTTCGTCGACGTGATGTGGATCATCGTCTTTACCGCCGTGTACATCCTCTGACCGAGCCGCAGCCGGGCGGGCCGGGTGAGCCGGGCCGCCCGGAGCCACGACCGCCCCGGAACCCGTTTCGCAGCGAGGCCGACGCCTTCCGCGTGCTGGTGATCGTTGTGATCGGCGCTGCCGTCGTGGTGGCCGTCGCCGTGGCGTTCGGCGCCCTCGCGGGCTTCCTGCTGGGCCTGTCGCTGATCGCGGTCGCGGTCTGGCGCTCGATTGCGCTGTTCGGGCGATGGCGCCGCGAGGGCTCCGCGCCGGATTCCTGACGGGTTCCCTGAGGCGCCCGCTCGCGGTCGGATCTCTCCGCAGGGTCGAGCCGAGGGGCGGGCCTGCCGGCCCGGGCGGCTCGCGACGGAGACCGGCTAGCCGCCCGCCTGGGCGCCGCCGCCGACCGACTGCAGCAGGTAGTCGGCGAGCTGCCGGAGCTGCTTGGGTGTGAGGTCATCGCCGTAGTTGGCGGGCATCACGCCCGCCGGGAAGCCAGGCGAGATATCGGCGGCCGGGTTGGCGATCGAGTCCGAGATCTGCGCGGCGCTCTGGCCCGGAAGGACTTCGTCGAGGTTGGGGCCGATCGCGCCCGCGGTGCCGGCTGCGCCGAGCACGTGGCAGCCGCCGCAGTTGGTTGTGAAGTACTCCGAGGCGATGAACTCGGGCGCCTGGATTCCGGGGACACCCGCGACGCTGGCGACATAGGCGGCGATGAACTCCGCGTCCTCCCCCTCGGCGAGGTTCGCCGGCATGTAGACGTTTACGTCCTCGGGGCTGGCCGGCCGCGGGTTGGCGATCTGCGCCTGCACCACGCCCTCGATCGTGTCCTGGTCCATTCCCGCGGCGCGAGCGGCGGCGAAGGCGCTGTCGAGGCTGGGGCCGATGTCGGCGTTAGTGCCGGCGGCGGTGAGCGCGTGGCAGCTTCCGCACTTCTGGACGAACAGCTGCTCGCCGCGATCGAGGTCCGCGTTCTCCTGTAGGTCGCAGCCGGTGAAGGCGGCCAGGGCAGCCACGGCGAGCCCGCCCCCGAGGAGGAGCTTGATCTGCCTGTTGAGGGTCCTGGCAGGGCGCATCGGAAGCCGAATCCTATAGGTCGGTGCCGACCGGCCTCAGGCACGGGTGACGGGGCGCGCGGGGGTGAGATAGGCTTGAGCGGAAAGTCACTATGGAAGTCCGTGAGGGAATGTCGAGCGTGGTCCTGGCCGTCGGGCCCGGGCACACCCTGCGACAGGCGGCGGCGAAGATGAAGGAGAAGGGGACGGGTGCCGCGCTCGTCTTCGACGAGGAATCGCCCGCGCCGCGAATCATCACCGAGCGCGACATCCTGTTCGCCGTTGGCGATGGCAAGAACCCCGACGAGACCCCGGTCGCCGACCACATGAGCGACAGCGTGATCTCCGCCCCGCCTGACTGGAGCCTCGAGCGTGCGGCCGAGGAGATGGTGAGGCTGGGAATCCGCCACCTCGTCGTCGTCGAGAGCGGCGAGCTGGTTGGCGTGCTCTCGATGCGCGACATCGTCCGGGTCTGGACGCGCGTGGGCGCCACCTCCAGCATCAACCCGCCCTGATCCGATCCGGCAGTCCGCCGCGCCGGGTGGAGCGCCAGGGTCTCGCGAGCATGCGACGTGCCCCGCTTCCTCCCGGGCGAAGCCGGGGAGCTGCCTTGATGCCTACTCGCGCCCGGAGAGCGGGATCGGGGCGGTGTCGGTGTGCTGCTCGCTCGGCATCCGGGCGATATCGTCGCGGTTGTCCCGCAGCCAGCGCAGAAGCGCGAACAGCGTTACGAGGCCGCCGATCACCGCGTAGGGCCACCACGCGAAGAGGCCGACGATGACCCCAGCGAGGCCCGCGGCGAGCAGCACCGGCATCAGGGAGGAGCCGGTCAGGTAGATGCGCTCGGTGGGACCGGGCGGCTGGCTCATGAGATGTAGAGGATCGTCACGTAGAAGGCGAGCCCGAACACGGCCAGCGCGATTCCACCGGCCATCAGGCCGGACCGGATGTTCGCTCTCGCGCGGTTGCGATCCATGGGCGGAACCCTACCCGAGCGCGGCCACGCTAGGCACGGTCAGCAGCCATCGCGATGAACAGGAGCGCCAGGTAGGCGAGCGAGCTGAGGTAGACGCGACGGGCCGCGGAGCGCGACGGATGCGCCAGCAGCCAGGCCGCCAGGCCGATGAACCCGGCGCCCAGGGCCACGGCGCAGGCCAGGTAGAGCCCGCCGAACAGGCCGGTCGCGACGGGGCCCAGCGTCACCGCCACCAGCACGACCGAGTAGCCGACGATCTGGCGGCGTGTGTTGGCCTCGCCCCTGACCAGTGGCAGCATCGGCACGCCGGTCTTCGCGTAGTCGTCGGATATCAGCAGCGACAGGGCCCAGAAGTGCGGGGGGGTCCAGAGGAAGACGATCGCGAAGGGCCAGAACGCCTGCGCCGAGAGCTCCCCGGTCGCGGCGGCCCAGCCGACCAGGGGCGGGATCGCGCCGGCCGCGCCGCCCAGCACGATGTTCTGGGGCGTGCGTGGCTTCAGCCAAAGCGTATAGACGAAGACGTAGCCCAGCAGCCCGGCCGCGGCCAGCGCCGCCGCCAGCGGGTTGACCGTCAGCGCCAGCTGCACGGTGGCGATCACGCCGAGCGCGATCCCGAAGATCAGTCCGCGAAGGGGGCTGATGCGGCCGCTCGCCAGCGGCCGCCCGCTGGTTCGCTCCATGCGCGAGTCCGATTCGCGCTCGAGGTAGTGGTTGATGGCTCCGGCGCCGCCGGCCGCCAGGTAGCCGCCGAGCATCGTCCAGAGGACCGTGGAGAGCGGTGGGCCCGCCGGGTCGGCCACGAACATGGTCGCGACCGTGGTCAGCAGCAGCAGCGAGATGATGCGCGGCTTGGTGAGGCTGACGTAGTCGTTCGCGGTCGCGATCGCATCGTGCATGACGCGATCGCGCGAGCCGACGCGGGCGGTGGCGTGGGCGCTCATCAGGCGGCCGCGGTGGAGGTCCGGGTGCGCCGCTCCGGCTCGACGGGCACGGCAACCGCAGGCGCGGGCGAGAAGGCGAGCCTGGAGGCGATCAGGATCACCGTGCCCCAGAGCAGGGTCGCGGTCGCCAGGTGGGCGACGATCAGCGCGGCGTGCTCCCCGAGCCACACGTTGAGCGCGCCGAGCAGCACCTGCGCGAACAGCAGCAGGGCGGCGACCCCCAGCAGGCGGGAGCGGGAGCCGTGGGCCAAGGCGACGCCCAGCAGCAGCAGGATCGCGAGGGTCGCGCCGTAGACGAAGACGCGGTGGGTGAGGTGGATGTCCGAGAGCCGGCTCTCGCCGAATGGGAAGGCGCCCTGGTTGAGGCAGCCCGGGAACTGCTTCCCGCAGGCCAGGTGGGCGCCGTTGATGTTGCGCTGGGCGGAGTCGATGCCCTCCTCTTCGGTCCCGGCCACGTAGCCGCCGGCGACGATCGCGCAGAGCAGCAGCACCGCGGCGACGGCGGCGAACGGCTTCAGGCCCCGCACCTGGCCCTCGGCCGGGCGCTTGCCGGAGGGGCCCCCGGCGGTGGCGGCGCCTTCGGAGGCGCTGACCTCGGCTCTGGCTCGGACCGTGATCCAGAGCAGCAGGGCGAGCAGCACCATCGCAAGACCCAGGTGGGCAGCGACGAGCTCCTCGGCGAGGCTCCTCTCGACGGTGAGGCCGCCGAGGCCGGCCTGGACCAGCACCAGCGCGGCGGCACCGAGCGACGCTCGCAGGGGCCAGCGGCGCTCACGCAGGTGGCGGTACGCCACCCAGGTCAGCGCCACGATCAGCCCGGTGACGATCGCCGCCAGGGCCCGGTGCGAGAACTCGACGATCACCTCGGTGTTGTCGAAGAAGGGGATGGCCGAGCCGTTGCACAGGGGCCAGCCCTGGGTGCCGCTGCCACCCGGGCCGCAGCCCAGGCCGGACTCGCTGACGCGGACGATCCCGCCCAGGATGATCAGGGCGAAGGTCGCGAGAATGGTCAGGTCTGCAAGGCGGCGAAACCGACGGAGCTCGTCAGCGCCGCCGCCGGCACGAGGGCCGTCCATGTGCGTCAGGCTACCGGCTCGCCCGTCTCGGTCTGGTCGGCGGGCGGGGCCTCCGTGGCCCTGGAGGGAGGTGCGGCAAGGCGTCCGCGCACGGCCTCGCGGATGTCGCGCATCGGCTCGGCGCTGCGCACGTCGGGCACCACGTCGAAGTTGTGGAGGGGGGGCGGCGAGACGGTCAGCCATTCGAGGCTGTCGCCATGCCACGGGTCGTGGCCAGCGCGGGCGCCGCCGCGGGCACTGACCGAGATGTTGACGAGCGAGAGGATGATGCCGGCGGCGAGCACGAAGGCACCACCCGTGGTGATCGCGTTGTAGACGTCGAGGTTGCCGGTGTCGAAGTACTCGTAGACGTCGACCGGCTGGCCCTCCAGCCCGGCCAGGAACATCGGCACGAAGGTGAGGTGGGCGCCGAGAAGGATCAGTACCAGGGACCACTTGGCGAGCGCCTCGCCCATCGTGCGGCCGGTCATCTTCGGGAACCAGTAGTGGAGCGCCGCCAGCCCGGCCAGCACGGGCCCGCCGACCAGCACGTAGCCCGTCTCGGCCGTGGCATCGGCGGTGTCGGCGAGCAGCCAGTTGACGGGAATCACGCTGTGCGCCAGCTCGCCGGCCAACCCGAAGGAGAGAGTCGAGATGGCCCCGAGCGCGAACAGCATCGGCGCGCGCAACTCGATCGAGCCGAAGGCGAGCGTGGCCAGCCAGTTCACGAACACCACCCCGAGGGGGATCAGCAGCAGCACTGCCGCCGCCATCGCCATGTAGAGCCAGCCGACCGGGATCGAGGCCGTGAACATGTTCTGCATCCAGGCGAGCATCCCGAGCACCGCGATCGCGGTCATCGAGGCGGTCACGGCCCCCCGGGAGGGCAGCGGCTTGCGCGAGAGGACGGGCAGGATCTCGGAGATGGCGCCGATCGCGGGGATCACCATCAGCAGGTAACAGCCGGTGAAATAGATCCAGCTCAGGTGCTGGTAGTAGGTCGGCGCCCCGCTCTCGCCGGGGACGAAGAAGACTCCGTTGAAGTGCCGGTCGATCTCGAGCATGGTCAGCGCCGCGAGCATCGCGGGGCCGGCGACGATCAGAACCCAGGAGGAGACCGCGGCCGAGGCGGTGAACGGCGGCACGCGCTTCCAGGCGAGGCCCGGAGCGCGCATGCGCCGGATCGTGACCAGCAGGTTGACCGCCTGCAGCGTGAAGCCGAGCGTGCTCAGCCCGACGGCCGTGATCCAGACGTCCGGGCCGTTGTTGGAGGTGAAGGCGATTCCCGAGAGCGGCGGCAGGGCATTGAACCCGGTCTCGGGAGGCGTGTAGACGAAGCTGACGTAGAGGATCGCGCCGCCGATCACGTAGAGCCAGACAGCCAGCTGCGAGAGCCTCGGGAAGGCCAGCGAGCGCGCGCCGATCTGCAACGGCACCACGTAGGTGAAGAGCCCGATCGCGAGCGGCACGGCGAAAAGGACGATGACGCTCGCGCTCATCACCGAGAGGAGGCGGTCGAAGGTGACCGGCTCGATCAGCGTGTTCTCGGGAAGGGCGAGCTGGCCGCGGATCAGCAGGAACTCGAGCAGGCCCAGGGCGAGGAAGGCGAGGGCGGCTCCGATGTAGATGCGGCCGACGTCCTTATGGTCCGCGCTGGTCGCCATCTCGACCCAGCCGGGCCGACGCGGGGGCATCCCGTCGGTGGCGAGCTCGGGGCGCTGGGCGGCCGTCGTGGTGCTCATTGGCCGCCGGCCTCCTGGCCGGCCTGGTCAACGACCTGCTCGGCGCCGAGCGCGTCGCCTGCTCCCTCGGTGACGATCTGCTGCACGAATGCCTGAGCCGCCTGGATGTCGGAGGCCTGCTGATCGAGCCACGCCTGGTATTCCTCGACGCTGACCACCCGCACCCGGGTGCGCATGTCCGAGTAGCCGGTGCCCGAGAACTGGTAGGAGGCGCCCTCGTAGCTGCCCACCTCGTCGGCCTTGAACCAGGTCTGGTTGGAGACTTCCGGCACGGCGTCGAACTTGCCGCCCAGCCCCGGCACCCACCAGCGGTGCACGACGTCGGTCGAGTCCAGCCTGACGAGCACGGCGGTGTCGACCGGAACCACAAGCTCGTAGTAGGAGAAGGTGCCGTTGGGGTACTCGTAGCGCCAGATCCACTGCTGGCCCGAGGCGTCGATCGTGAGCGGCTCGGCGCCGTCGCCGCTTGGGGGTGCGAGGTCGCGCTGCGCGGTTCGCGTGGCCGCCGCCTGCAGGCCGTCAGGGCCCGAGCCCTCGACCTGCGAGGCGTTTTCGGTGACCACCACGCCCAGCAGGAAGATGACGATCGCGAGCCCGGCGAAGGCGCCCCCGACGATCAGCTGGGCGGGGCGACGGCTGTTGAGGCGGCGGGGCTCGAGGCCGCGCCTGGCCCTGAAGCGCAGCGCCAGCGCCACCAGCGCGGCGTTGATGGCGAGAACGAGGACCGCGGCGATCGCCAGCATCACCCAGTAGAGGGCGTTGAGGTCCTCCGCGTTCGGCGAGTGGGCGGTTTCCGGGCCAAGCAAGGCGGCGCCAGTCTATTACGCGGGCTCGCCGGGAAGCGTGCCCACCGGCATGCCGCACCATTGGCAATAGGCTCCGCGGCGTGAGCACCGTCCGCGAGGCCTCGTTCGACCTCTTCCGCGCGCACGGGATGACGACGATCTTCGGCAACCCCGGCTCCACCGAGTTGCCGATGCTGGCCGAGTTCCCCGAGGACTTCACCTACGTGCTCGGATTGCAGGAGGCCGTGGCGGTGGGCATGGCCGATGGCTTCGCGCAGGCATCGGGCAAGGTCACCCACGTCAACCTGCACACGGCGCCCGGCGTGGGCAACGCGATGGGGGCGATATTCAACGCCCAGGCCAACAAGGCGCCGCTGCTGATCACAGCCGGACAGCAGGTGCGCGCCCAGGTGACGATGAGCGCGAACCTGACCAATCGCGACGCCACGAGGGTCGTGCACCCGTTCGTGAAGTGGAGCCATGAGCCGGCCCGCGCTCAGGACGTGCCGCTGGCGCTCGCGCAGGGCATCCACAAGGCCTCGATCGCCCCGCGCGGGCCGGCCTTCGTCTCGCTGCCCATGGACGACTGGACGGCCGAGGCCGATGAGGCCGAGTCCCGGCACGCGATCGCTCGCGCGGTCAGCTCCCGGGCGGCGGCCGACCCCGAGGCGGTCAGCGAGCTGGCGAGACGGATCGCCGACGCCGAGAGCCCGGCCCTGGTCGTCGGCCCCGACGTCGACGCGTCGGGAGGCTGGGAGGACGCGGTCGCGGTGGCCGAGCGCCAGGTGCTCCCCGTGTTCGCCTCGCCGGCGCCTGGGGGAGGGCGGATCGGCTTTCCCGAGGGTCACCCGCTGTTCCAGGGAGTCCTGCCGCCGGCGATCGGGCCGGTGGCCGAGACCCTCAAGGGGAAGGACCTCGTGGTGGTGGTCGGCTCGTCGGTCTTTCCCTACTACCCCTACATCCCCGGCCCCCTGCTTCCCGAGGGCGCCGAGCTGGTCGCGATCACCTCCGACCCCGACGAGGCCGCGCGGGCGCCGATGGGCGACGCGATCGTCGCCGACGTCGCGCTCACCCTGCGAGCGCTGCTGGCCGAGCTGCCCGAGGGCAGCCGCGCGGAGCCGACCCCGCTGCCCGAGCCGGTTCCCGGCGACGAATCCGACCCGATGACCCCGACGATGGTCCACAACACGCTCGCGGCGGCCCTCCCGGAGGACGCCATCGTGGTGCTCGAGTCACCCTCCAGCACGCTCGCCCTGCGCAACCAGTTGCGGATCTCGAAGCCCGGTAGCTACTACTTCGGCGCGGGTGGGGGCCTCGGCTTCGGGCTCGCCGCCTCGATCGGGGTGCAGATGGCTCAGCCGAGCCGCCCCGTCGTCTGCGTGCTCGGCGAGGGCTCGGCACAGTACGCGATCACCGGCCTTTGGACCGCGGCGGCCCACGGGGTGCCCGTCACCTTCCTAGTCCTGCGCAACGAGGAGTACGCGATCCTCAAGTGGTTCGCGGGCCTGGAGGAGGTGAAGGGGGCGCCGGGCCTCGACCTGCCGGCGGTCGAAACCGCCGAGGTCGCTCGCGGCTACGGGGTCGCGGCGTCGCGCGTATCGGTTCGCGAGGAGCTGGCCGCGTCGCTCGACGCGGCCTTCGCATCCGACGCCCCCGAGCTGATCGAGGTGCCCGTGACGCCCGGGATGGCGCTCTTCTAGGGGCCGATGGACCTGCCCGCGTCCGACAGGGCGCCTGACGAGCTCGCCGCCGGGACCCCTGAGCCGCTGCGCTCCGAGCTGGTCGGGCGCCTCGGCGGGGACCGGGTGCTGACCCGCGCGATCGACCTGGTCAGCTACGCCTCGGACGCCAGCCCGTACCGCCTCTTCCCCAAGGCCGTCGTGATGGCGCGCAGCCCGGGCGAGATCGCCGATGTCTTCGCCTACGCCCGCGGCGCCGGGCCTCCGGTGACGCTGCGAGCCGGGGGCACGAGCCTCAGCGGACAGGCGCAGGGCGAGGGGATCATCGTCGACGTGCGCCGCCACTGGCGGGGGGTGACGGTCGAGGACGACGGCGCCCGGGTTCGCGTGAAGCCGGGGACGCTGCTCGGGCACGTCAATCGCGTGCTGGCGCGGCACGGGCGAAAGCTCGGGCCCGACCCGGCGAGCACCGAGATCGCCTGCGTTGGCGGCGTGATCGCCAACAACTCAGGTGGCATGCGCTGCGGGACCGTGCACGATTCGTACTCGACGGTGCGCGAGCTGACCTTCGTGCTGCCCTCGGGGACCGTGATCGATACCGGGTCGCCCGGAGCGGAGAGTGAGTTCGCGGCGGCCGAGCCCGCGCTTGCTCGCGGGCTGTCGGGGATCCGCGACGAGATCCGCTCCGACGGCGAGCTCAGCGAGCGCATCCGCCGCAAGTTCGGGATCAAGAACACGACCGGCTACCGGCTGTGCGCGTTCCTCGACGCCGATACTCCGCTCGAGATCTTTCGCCGCCTCCTGGTCGGCTCGGAGGGAACGCTCGCCTTCACCGCCGAGGCCGTGTTCGAGACCGTGCCGCTGCTGCCACAGACGAGCACGAGCTGGGTCCATTTCGAGAGCATCGAGGCTGCGTGCGAGCCGGTGCCCGACCTGGTCGCGGCCGGCGCCAGCGCGGTGGAGCTGATGGTTGCGCCGGCGCTGATGGTCGCCGCCAACTCCATCCCGGGCACGCCGGAACACTGGAAGGAGCTGCCGCCCACCTCAGCGGCGCTGCTGGTTGAGTTGCGCAGCGACGACGCTTCGGATCTGGACGGGTTGGAGCGGCGCGCGGGCGAGGTGCTGGCGGCGCGCGCCCCGTTCCGGGGCCCCGAGTTCACCCGCGACGCGGAGGCGGTCGAGCTCAACTGGCGTGTTCGCGAGGGGCTGCACGGCCTGATCGGCCGCCTGCGCCCCGAGGGCACGGCGCTGATCATCGAGGACGTCTGCGTGCCGCCGGCACGCATCGCCGAGTCCGCGGCCGACATCCAGGCCCTGCTGGGCGAGCACGGTTTCCTGACCGGTGTCGCCGGGCACACCTCGGCCGGGAACCTGCACTTCATGCTCACCCCCGACTTCTCCAAGCCCGAGGACCTGGAGCGCTACGAGTCGTTCATGGGCAGGCTGGTCGAGCTGGTTCTCGACAAGTACGACGGGTCGCTGAAGGCCGAGCACGGCACCGGCATCAACATGGCGCCGTACGTCGAGCGCGAGTGGGGGCCCAAGGCGACGGAGATGATGTGGCGGATCAAGGCCCTCGCCGACCCCGATGGGGTGCTTGCTCCGGGGGTGCTGCTCAACCGCGACCCCGGCGTGCACCTGCGCAACCTGAAGACGACGCCGCCGATCGAGGAGGTCGCCACCAACTGCGTCGAGTGCGGCTTCTGCGAGCCCGTCTGCCCCAGCCGCGATCTAACGCTGACGCCCCGGGCCCGGATCGTGGTGCGGCGCGAGATGGCGCGCCAGGCGCCGGGGTCCCCGGTGCACGGCGCGCTGCAGGAGCAATACCGCTACGACGGCCTCGAGACCTGCGCAGCCGACGGCAGCTGCGTGCTCACCTGCCCGCTCGGGATCGACACGGGGAAGCTCGTCAAGGGCCTGCGGCGGGCCGGACATGCGGGCGCCCGGGCCGAACGGCGCGCCGAGCGCCTGGCCGAGCGCTGGGCGGGCGTGGAGGCGGTGGCGCGCGCTGGGCTGCGGGCCGGGGGGCCGCTGGGGGGCGCGCCGATGCGGGCGGGCGCCGCGGCGTTGCGAAAGGTGCTCGGCGCCGAGACCGTGCCGAGCTGGCCGCCGAACATGCCCCACGCGGCAGCGAAGCTGCCCGAGACCGATCGCGAGGGTGCGGTGGCCGTCTACATGCCGGCCTGCGTCAACCGCATCTTCGGGCGGCCGCGCGGCGCCGGGCCGGGGCCGGATGTGCCCGAGGCGATGGTCGCGCTCTCGGCTCGCGCGGGCATGCCCGTCTGGATACCGGACGAGATCGCGGGCAGCTGCTGCGGCGTCCCCTGGAGCTCCAAGGGGTTCGAGCGGGGCCACGCGCTGATCGCCGGCCGTACGGTCGAGGCGCTGTGGCGCTGGAGCGGTGAGGGGGCGCTGCCGGTCGTCACCGACGCCAGCTCCTGCGCGCTGGGCCTGGGCCCCGAGGCGGCGGCGGTGCTGGGCGACGAGGCTCTGGAGCGCCACTCCGGGCTCGAGATCCTCGACTCGGTCGCGTGGGCCCACGACCGGCTGCTTCCCGCGCTGGAGGTGGAAGAGAAGCTGGGCTCGGTGGCCCTGCACCCGAGCTGCTCGACGCGCCACCTCGCCCTCACCGGCCAGCTCGAGAGGCTCGGTGCGGAAGTTGCCGACCGCGTCGTGACCCCGATGTCGGCGACCTGTTGCGGCTTCGCCGGCGACCGGGGCATGCTGCACCCGGAGCTGGCGGCGGCCGCGACCGCCGACGAGGCGGCCGAGCTCGCGGGCGTCACGCACGACGCCTACCTGTGCAGCAACCGCACCTGCGAGATCGGGCTGCAGCAGGCGACGGGCGGGGCCTACGAGTCGTTCCTGATCGCGCTCGAGCGCGTGACCCGCTCCGCGACCGCCTCCTGATTCGCCGCGCGAGCCGGGCTAGGAATCGGGCTGGGGCTCGGCGCCCAGGTCCGCAATCGGCTGGGGGTGGCCGATGAAGTAGCCCTGGGCGAGATCGACGCCGGTCTCGCGCAAGATCGCAAGTGTCGGCTCGTCCTCGACGAACTCGGCGATGGTCTTGATGTCGAGCCCCTTGCAGACGTCGACCAGCGCCTTCACGATCAGCTGGTCGGCCGGCGTGCTCGTCAGCGCCTTCACGAACTCGCCATCGATCTTCAGGAAGCTGATCGGCAGGCGCTTGAGGTGATAGAGCGAGGCGAGGTTGGCTCCGAAGTCGTCAAGCGCGAAACGGCAGCCGAGGGCCGTCAGCTTCTGGGCCATCTGCTTCGCATTCTCGACGTCCGCGACCGCGGCCGCCTCGCTCACCTCGAAGACGAGCTGGGAGGGGTCGACGCCCGTCGTGGCCAGATCCTCCTGCAACTGGGCCGGGAAGTTCGGATCGGTCAGCGTCTTGGCCGAGAGGTTGACCTCGAGGGTCGGGTGGTTGCCCTCTTCGCGCCGGGCGGCGATCAGCCGCACCGCCTGCTGGGTGACCCAGCGGTCGACCGCGCCGGTCAGGCCGAAGCGCTCTGCGGTCGAGAGGAAGACGCCCGGAGGCAGGAGCTCGCCCTCCTCGCCGCGTACGCGCAGCAGCAGCTCGTACTGGGTGATGCGACCGCTTGCGAGGTCCGCGATCGGCTGACAGACGAGCGCGAACAGCCCGCTCTCGGTGGCCTGGCGCACCCGCTCGGACCAGATCTGGTCGGTCTCCGCCTCCTCGTACCCCTCAGCGGTGTAGTCGACGACCCGGTCGCGACCTGCCTGCTTGGCCTCGCGCACCGCGACCTCGGTCTCGGCGAGCAGCTCGCTGCCGGTGATCGGGCGCTCCTCGATCGGCGCCAGCCCGGCGCTGGCCGTGACCTCCACCGACGCCTCCGAGACCACGAACTCATGCTCGCGGATCAGCGCCAGCAGGTCGCGGGTGACCCCGAGAGCGGCAGCGCGACCGGCCCCGTGCAGCAGGATCCCGAGCTGGTCGCCGCCGAGCCGGGCGAGCACGTCGGTCCTTCGCAGCCGCTTGCCGATCAGCTCGGCCAGCAGGCGGATCAACTCGTCGCCTGCCGCCCGCCCCAGCGTCTCGTTCACATGCTCGAAGTTGTCGACGTCGAGCAGCACCGCCGAGCCGCCGTGGCCGTAGCGGGCCGCGTACTCGATGTGGCGCGTCAGCTCCTGCTCGAAGGATCGGCGGTTGGGCAGGCCGGTCGCCTCGTCATGGCCGGCGAGGCGCAGGAGGCTGGCTTCGTCGCGCTTGCGCTCGCGGATGTCGCGGGCGACCGCGACCAGCATCCGCTGCTCCATCGGTCGCAGGTCGGTCAGGGTCAGCTCCATGGCGAAGGTCGAGCCATCGGCCCGGCGCCCGACCACCTCGCGCGTGAGGCCGATCACGGGGATCGTCTCGCCCCGAGCGTGTTCGCGCATGTGGGTCGCGTATTCATCCTGGTGGCGCTCGGCGAGCAGCGCAGCAAAGCTGCGGCCGAGGGCGTCGTCGGGCCCGTACCCGAACAGCCGCTCGGCGCCCGGGTTGAGGAAGTCGATCGCCCCGCGCGGGTCGATCGCCACGACCGCGTCCGGAACGCTCTGTATCAGCGCCTCCGAACGGTCGCGCCAGGCGCCGCCTGCTTCGTGGTCGGCGAGGAGGGTGGAGGGTTCGTTCACGCGTAGGGCTCCCGTCGGGGGCCTTGTGCGTATCGGCGCTCTGCGACCCCGGCTTAAGCTCTGAACGGCGCCTGGGTGCGCAACCACTGGGCGCTGCGTCGCACGCCCTCCTCGAGCTCGACCTCGGGCTCCCAGCCGAGCTCTTCGCGGGCCCGGCGGTTCGCGGCGGTGCCGCGGCGGTCGGTCAGGGTGATCCCGTGGCGGCCGAAGGCCGGGGCGCGGCCGCGCAGGCGTGCGACGGCCTCGATCGCGCCCGCGACCGCGTGCAGCAGCGGCCGCGGCAGCTTTCGCGGCGGCTTGCCGCCCGAGGCGGCGGCGAGGCGCGTGAAGTACTCGTCGAAGCCGACCGGCTCGCCATCCCAGACGGTGTAGGCGCGACCGGGCGCGCCGCGGCGCGCGGCGGCGAGGATCGCTGCGACGAGGTCGTCGATGTAGGTGGGCAGCATGGTGCCGTCGCCGCGTCCCGGCAGCGCCAACTGCCCCGAGCGCAGCAGCTGGGCGGGCCGCACGACCCAGGGCACCGAGCCGGGCCCGTAGACGTCGCCCGGCCGGACGATCACGGCGCCGCGCCTTGCCGCGAGTCGGTCCGAGGCGCTCTTGGTGTCGATGTAGGGGATGCCGACGGCTCGGCGGTGGGCGGCCTCGTCCTGCTCGCCGGGGTGCTCATAGCCGTAGACGACGACCGAGCTCAGGTGCACGACGCGCTCCGCGCCGGCCGCCTCGGCCCCGTCGAGGACGTTGACAGTGCCCCCGACGTTGACCGGCATGAACTCCTCCATCGTTCCCCACTCGCGCACGTAGGCCGCGGTGTGGACGACCAGCTCGGCGCCCTCGAGCGCCGCGATCGTCGCCTCGCGGTCGGCGATGTCGGCGACCCGGGCCTCGAAGCTCGCTTCCTCCACCCGGCTCGCGAGCTCGGGGCTGACCTCGATCCCGATCACCTCGGCCCCCTCCGCCGCGAGTGCTCGCGCCACCGCCGAGCCGATGAAGCCGGCGGCACCGGTCACCGCCGCCCGGCGGCCGGAGATCTCGAACTCCGCGCTCATCGTGGTCGATCGGTTGCCCGCGCCATCACAGCCAGACTTATACTCGCCCGCCGTGCTCTCGGCCAGATCCACCAGCAGCTGGCGACCGCTGGTCAGTGGGGTGGCCGCGGCCGCGCTGGCGGCAGCCGTAGCCGTACCGCTGGCCCGCCGGCGCCTGCGCATACCGCCCGCGGCGACCGCGGCGGCGGTGGCAGCCGGCCCGCCGGCGGTGGCGGTGCTGACTCCGCGCAGCAGGACTCGGGACGCCGCCATCTACCTGCTGCAGATGTGGGGGTTCCTGAACGCCAAGGACCTTCCGACCGACGACCTGGTGGCTCTGCGCCGGCGCCTGCTGATCGACTACCCGGTTCGCGGCGACCGGTGGCTCGGGGGCGGCGAGCTTCCCACCGTTCGCCTGCAGCGCGCCCTCGAGGGGCTGGGCCGGGGAAACCCGGTGGACCGCGGGCTCTCCTGGGTCCACTGGGCGTGGTTCGTCGAGCCCCACAGCTCGCTGCTCTGGATTCTCGTCAAGCATCCCGAGCGCTTTCCGCGCTCGGCCATGCAGATGGCCGCGGTCTTCGACCTGGGCGCGATCGCCTACGCCGCCGTTCCCACCGCTCCGCCCTGGTGGGCGGCCGAGCAGGGGCGCTCGGGTGGCGAGCCGATCCGGCGGATCATGGTCGAGGTCGGCGAGGAGCAATGGGGCGAGCTCTGGCAGAAGATGTACGACTTCCTGGGCGGCAACCCCTGGGCGGCGATGCCCTCGCTGCACTTCGCAGCTTCGCTGATGGCCGCGATCCTCTTGACCGAGTCCGGTCCGCTCGAGGGCGCGGTGGGCTGGGCGTACGCGGGGGCGCTCGGCTTCGCGCTCGTCTACCTGGGCGAGCACTATGTGGTCGACCTTCTCGCCGGTGCGGCGCTGGTCGTCGCGGTGAGGCTCGCGGTGCCGCTGGTCGATCCCGCGACGCGGGTGCTGAGCCGAGGTCTGCAGCGACTCGAGCGGATAGCCAACCCGCCCCCCCGATTTGCGACGATGGAGTCGTGAACGAGAAGCGCACCGCAGGCGCTTCGGAAGCCGATCCGCAAGGGCTCCTGGACGGGGCGCCGGCGAGCCCCCCGGCGCCACTCGAGGACCGTCCGCCGGTGCCTGCCGGCGGGCCCGGATCCGCCGAGCACTCGTCGCCGGAGCTGACGGCCCAGGAGCTGGCGGCCGAGGCCGAACCGAGCGCCTTCGCCAACCCCAGGCGGATCGCGCAGACGCTGGTCGCCGTCGTCCTGCTCACGGTCGCGATCTACGTCCTCTTCCCCAAGGTCATCGGGCTCGAGGGCGCGCTGAGCAAGATGGGGGACGGCGATCCTCTCTGGATCGTGGTCGCGCTGGCCTTCGACGTGCTCGCCTTCGCCGCCTACGTCGCCCTCTTCCGCGGTGTGGTCGGCGAGAGGGTGATCCACCTCACGGTCAGCGAGAGCTATCAGATCACGATGGCCGGCCTGGCGGCGACCAGGCTCTTCTCGGCCGGCGGCGCCGGGGGTATCCTGCTCACCTACTGGGCGCTTCGCAAGGCGGGGATGGAGGTGCGCCAGTCCGTCTGCCGGATGATCGCCTTCCTGGTCCTGCTCTATTCGGTCTACCTTGTGGCGCTGGTGGTGTTCGGCGTGCTCCTGCGAACCGGTGTGCTGCCGGGCGAGGCTCCGCTGAGCGTGACTCTGATCCCCGCGGCGCTCGCGGGCGTCGCGATCGTCGTCGTCTGCGCCCTGGCGCTGATCCCCGACGACTTCGAGCGCCGGATCGGCAGGCTGAGCTCGGGCAGGCTTGGGCGCTTCGCGCAGCGGATCGCCACCGCGCCGGCGACCTTCGCCCAGGGCACCCGCACCGCGATCCTCTTCATGCGCGATCCATCGCAGGGCGGCCTGGCGTTGCTGGGGGCGGTCGGATTCTGGGGCGCGAACATCGGCATCCTCTGGGCCAGCTTCCAGGCCTTTGACGTGTCGGTGCCCTTCGGCGTGATCGTGATGGGTTTCTTCGTCGGCATGGTCGCCAACCTGTTCCCGCTCGCCCCCGGCGGGGTCGGCGCGGTCGATGCCGGCATGATCGGCGCCTTCGTGGTCTTCGGGCTGCCCGAGTCCGAGGTGTTCGCAGCCGTTCTCACCTATCGGGTGATCGCCTTCTGGGTACCGATTCCGCCTGGAATCGTCGCCTTCTTCCAGCTGCGCAAGACCGTCCAACGCTGGCAGGACGAGGGGCGCGGGCAGCACGCACCGGCCGAGCATGCAAGCTCCGACGCCGCCCCGGCGGCCGCTTGACGCATCCACTACTATAAAAAGTGAAGTGAGTCGACCAGAGGGCGAGAGCGAAGGAGGCGCAGTGAGCGAGGAGCGAATCGAGGACATCATCATCGTCGGCGGCGGCCCCGCCGGCTACACGGCCGCGCTCTACGCAGCCCGTGCCGAGCTCGAGCCGCTCGTGATCGAGGGCTTCCAGTGGGGTGGGCAGCTGCAGAACACCACCGACGTCGAGAACTATCCCGGCTACCCCGAGGGGATCATGGGCCCGGAGATGATGCAGCAGTTCCGCGAACAGGCCGAGCGCTTCGGCACCCGCTTCATCACCGACGACGTCACCGATCTTCGGCTCACCGACGGCGGCGTCCATGAGGTCTCAGTCGGCAAGGAAACCCACAGGGCCCGCGCCGTGATCCTGGCCATGGGCGCCGAGCCCAAGCGCCTCGGCATCCCGGGCGAGATGGAGCTTCAGGGCCGCGGCGTCTCCACCTGCGGCGTATGCGACGGGGCCTTCTTCAAGGGCGAGGACGTCGCCGTGATCGGCGGCGGGGACTCAGCCATGGAGGACGCGATCTTCGTCTCCAAGTTCGCCGAGAAGCTGACGATCGTCCATCGCCGGGACGAGTTTCGCGCCTCGAAGATCATGGAGGAGCGGGCGCGCGCCCGCGACAACATCGAGGTGCTCACCCCCTATGTGCCGAAGGAGTTCGTGACGGGCGAGGACGGCAAGGTCGCCTCGATCAGCCTGGAGCACGCTGAGACCGGAGAGGAGAGGTCACTCCCGGTCGGCGGCGCCTTCGTCGCGATCGGCCACACGCCGCGCTCCGAGCTGGTCGTCGGGCAGCTCGACACCGACGACGAGGGCTATGTCAGGGTCGACGAGCCCTCGACCAGGACCGAGCTCGCCGGCGTCTTCGCGGTCGGCGACCTCGTCGACCACACCTACCGCCAAGCGGTCACCGCCGCCGGCAGCGGCACCAAGGGCGCGCTCGACGCCGAGTGGTATCTGCGCGACACTCCCGCGCCCTCTGCCGATCAGCTCCCCTCGAAGGCGCCTGCAGATCTCGCCGCCGTCGAGGCCGGCTCCGCCCCGACCGGCTAGCGCCCTAGCGCTTCTTCTTCTTCTTCTTCTTCTTCTTCGCCTGTGCGCCAGAGCGCTTCACCCGCTCGCAGTCCCGGCTGACCCGGTCGCGGCGGTCGGCGAGCACGGTGTCTCCGCTGCCTCCCCCGCAGGAGATCACGTCGCGCGTGCCTTCAGCGGCGCGGACGTCGTCGTCGCCGCCGCCTCCCTTGACGCTGTCGGCGCCGCCGCCGGGCACCAGCAGGTCGTCGCCCGCGCCGCCGTTCAGGCAGTCGTCGCCACCCTCCGCGTAGAGGCGGTCATCGCCTCCCTTGCCGAACATGTCGTCTGGGAAGGCTGACCCCTGCAGCCGCTCGCCGACCTTCGAGCCGATACGCGGGACCGAGCAGCGCAGCTCGGTGCCGCGGCCGCGGTGGCCGAGGACCTCGACCACCTGCTGCCAGGTCGGCCGGTTGATCCAGTGGATCTCCTTGATCGCGATGCCGCCGAGCGTGGTGAAACGGACTGCGTCGTGGCACACCTGGTCGTCGCCGGTGGCGCAGTTGTCGCCCTTGGGATAGAGCTGTGAGCGCGGCACCGTCGCCGCGGCGCTCAGGGTCTTGATCAGGCTGCGCCTGCACGAGTTGATCCGCCGGGCGCGCGTCTTGCCGCTGGCGCAGTAGTTGCGCGAGTAGCGGCCGGTGACCTTGCGCCCCAGCAGGGCCCGCAGGTCCTTCTCGACGTAGGCGTACCAGCCGCTGATGTAGGCGCTGCCGCCGGGGCCCGGGGGGTTGTCGTAGCCGATCTTCGAGCGCAGCTTCTCGAACAGCCTCTTGCCGAGCTTGGGCCTGTAGATGCGCTCGAGCAGTTTCGGCCACCAGGCGTCCATGAGCTGGACGGCGGCGGCCTCGTCGTAGGCGCCGCTGCGGTCGAAGTCGCGGCGATGGGCCCCGCTGCGCACCCAGGCGGAAAGCGTCTTGACCTCGTCGCGCAGGCCCTTCGGCACCTTGCCCTCCTTGATCACGGCGAGCAGCCACGGCAGCACCTGGCTGCCGCGCAGATCCACAGTGCCGGCGTCCTCCATCGCGTCGATCAGCCCCACCAGGCTGGTCTTCTTCGCCCCGCCGATCCGTGCCTCGATGCGCTCGTTCAGCGACTGGGCGCGATGGATCGAGCCGTACGAGTAGGTGTCCTCGGCAGCTGAGAAGCCGGGCGCCTGTTTGTTATTCCAGCTCGAGATGTAGGGCTGGTTGATCACCTGCGGGTGGGAGTCGAACGAGGTTCGCCGCGAGACGTTGGTGGAGGGGTTCCAGCCCTTCCAGTCGAACTTGCCGGTGCCCCAGTTGGGGAACTCGGGGTCGGTGCCCTTGGCGCGGACCGGGTTGAAGCCGGAGTTGAAGTAGGCGATGTCGCGATCGTCGGCGTAGAGCCAGTTGAAGCTGAAGCCGATCTTGTGGGCGTTCTCCTGGAAGTCGCGCGCGTTGCGCATCTTCGAGGGGCTGTTGAACGCCGAGAAGCCGAGCGCGGAGTCGGCCTCGTGCCCGTAGGTCGAGCGCAGCCTCGCGAAGGCGACGGGCTTGCCGTTGACCTTGCCGCGTTCGCTGATCACGCCGTGAACCGTGCGCTGCGCCTCGAGCCTGAAGGCTTCGGCCGGGCTCGGGTCGACGGCGTTGGGGGTGATGTTGTTGACCCTGGTCAGCACCTCGATCGGGCGGCACTGCCCGTTCCACAGGTAATGCATCGAGTTGATGGTGGGCTTGCCGCCGCCCGGCTCGCAGAGCTTCTCGGCGAAGGTGTCGATGATGTCCTGGCCCGCCGAGGTCGCCGACCACGAGTAGTCCTGACCGCGGCCCAGCAGCACGTAAAGGTTGATTCCCACGAAGGAGGTGCCGCTGGCGTCGAAGTCGGGGCCGTGCAGGTCCTCCTCCATCAGGATCTGCGGCGAGTAGTAGCTGACCTGTGGCCCGAATACGGCCAGCGGGTGGCCTGACTGCGACTCCTTGCCCGAGACCAGAAGCGCATTCGAGGCGCCCTGCTGCTCCATCAGGCCGTCGAGCAGGCCTCGCGGTGTGGGCTCGCCGCCGCCGGGCGCTCCGCGGGCCGATGCCGCTGCCGAGTAGCCCTGGGTGGTCGCGTCATCGGGGCTCCCGGGCACCAGTGAGCCGCGATCTGGGATGGCGACCGCCTTGCGCTTGATCCTCCCGGGTTTGCGCACCTGGTAGGGGAAGCGGCGGCCCTCGACCGTGGTCGGGGCCTCGGCGTCGTTGGCCCGCCGGAAGTCGCGCCAGACCTTGATTCCCTTGACCTTGCCGAAGCGGGCCTTGGCGGCGCTGAAGATCTCGGCGTTCGAGACCTCGCCGCCGCCGCCCTTGCCGAAGATCCCTCCGATCAGCGCCGCCGTGGCGATCACGTCGGTGACCTTCCACGGCGTCTCGTCCCAGGGCTCGAGCGTCTGGCCGAGCAGCGCGTACTCGCCAGGCCGCAGCGCCGGGGTGCCCGCGAGCACGGCCAGGTACGCGTTGATGCCGGCGACGTACTCGCTCACGTCCTGCTGCAGCTGCGCGCCCTCGGCGCCGTAGAGGTCGTCGGCCTGGTCGTACTGGCGCTGCAGGTCGGCCTCGGTGTAGGGCGCGTCGTCCCAGACGCCGGCGTCCATGCTCTTGTTGGCGCCGCCGGCAAACTCAGAGAGCTTGCCGCGGCCGGAGTTGCGCAGCGAGTCCATGAAGAAGAGCCTGTCCTCGGCGCCGACGTAGCCGGCGCCGAACATGACGTCGCCCCGCGTCGTTCCGTAGACGTGGGGAACCCCGAACGGGGCGTCGCGGATTATCGTCACCCCGGCTCGCGGCGAATAGGGCGAGCCCGCGGCGACGTCGGCGGGCTTGACCCCGAAGCTTCCGTCCTTGAAGTACTGGCCTATGTTGGCCGCCGACAGCGAGGGCGAGGCGTAGACGAGGTCGCCGTACATCGGCCGCTGATTCGCGAAGTTGGGGGGCAGCGCTCCGCCGATCTGGTTCTGGATGATCTCGGGCAGCGTCGCGTTGCGCCCCTGCCCGGGCGGCAGGATGTTGCGGAAGCCGCCGTAGTCGTTGGCCCCGTAGGGCTGCACCGGCGGTGCCGCCCCCGCCGGCGCGGCCGCCAGCGCCGACGCGATCAGCGCCAGGGCCACAGCGACTGTCCCCGTGAGTCGGATCATGCTCTCCAGGCCCTCCCTTCGGACCTGCGGGAATCTAATGGATCGCGGCCCCTGCCGCACTAGGTTGGTCGTGTGACGCGCCGCCAGTGGACCCTGCTGCTCACCCTGAGCGCGATCTGGGGGGCCTCATACCTGCTGATCAAGATCGGGCTGCGCGACCTCTCGCCGGCGATGGTCGCCTGGCTGCGGATCGCGCTGGCGGCGGCGGTGCTGGTGCCCGTCGCAGCGGCTCAGGGGGCGTTTGCGGGCTGGCGCGACCGGGCCGGCTGGCTGGCCCTGCTCGGGGTCGTGCAGGTCGCGGCGCCGTTCCTGCTGATCTCGGCGGGGGAGGAGGAGATCAGCTCGGCGCTGGCGGGGATCCTCGTGGCCTGCTCGCCGCTGTTCACCGCGGTGCTCGCGATCTGGGTGGACCATGAGGAGCGTTCGCGCGGGCTGGCGCTGGCGGGGATCCTGATCGGCTTCGCCGGTGTGGCCCTGCTGCTGGGCGTCGACGTCGGGGGAGACGGCGCGGCCGTTCTCGGCGGCCTCATGGTGGTGCTGGCGAGCCTCGGCTATGCGATCGCGGGCTTCGTGGTCAAGCACCGCGTCTCGACGATTGCGCCGCTGGGCATCGCCGCCATGGTGATGGTGTTCGCCACGTTGGCGCTGTCGCCGGCGGCGCTGGCGACGGCGCCGGACGCCTTCCCCAGCGTGGGACCGCTGGCCGCCGTGGCGACGCTCGGCGTCGTCGGCACCGGCATCGCCTTCGTGATCATCTACACGCTGATCGGGCAGGTCGGCCCGGCGCGCGCCTGGATCGTCACCTACATCGCTCCGGCCTTCGCGGTCGCCTATGGCGCCCTGCTGCTGGGCGAGGCGATCACCGCCGCGACCCTCGTGGGCTTGGCGCTGATCCTGGCCGGCTCGTGGCTCGCGGCCGAGGGGCGGCTGCCGGGGCGCATCGGGGCCGAGGGGATCGAGGCGGGGGAGGGGGCTTCGGGCCTGCCCGCGGTCGAGCCGAAGTCGCCGGCCGCTTACCATCGTTGACGTGGCCACCGTGCCAGAGCTTGATTCGGCGTCGGTCGCGGAGCTGGGGGAGGCGCTTCGCGACAACATCCGCCGCGCGATCAAGGTCCGCGACGAGGTCGTACGCGACCTGATCGTGGCGCTGCTAGCCGACGGCCACCTGCTGATCGAGGACTACCCGGGTGTCGGCAAGACGGCGCTGGCGCGCTCGCTGGCGCGCTCGATAGACGCCGAGTACTCGCGGCTCCAGTGCACGGCCGACCTGCTGCCCGCCGACCTGATCGGAACCAACGTGTTCAACCAGCGCGACGCCGTCTTCGAGTTCCACCCGGGGCCGATCTTCGCCAACATCGTCCTGGTCGACGAGGTCAACCGCGCCTCGCCCAGGACGCAGTCCGGGCTGCTCGAGTGCATGCAGGAGCGCCAGGTGACCGTTGACAACAGCGTCCACGAGCTGGCTGCTCCCTTCCTGGTGATCGCGACCCAAAACCCGATCGAGTACGAGGGGACCTATCCGCTGCCCGAGGCGCAGCTGGACCGCTTCATAATGCGCCTCGCGCTCGGATACCCCGAGAGCGAGGACGAGGCCGGGATGCTCGACGAGCATGCCGCCGGGGACCGCGTGTTGGCGCTGGCCCCCGTCGCCGACGTAGCCACGGTGCGCGCCGCGCAGGCGACGGCAGCCGCGGTCCACGGCAGCGAGGCGCTGCGCGACTACGTGGTCGCGCTCTGCGCCAGCACCCGCTCCGATCACCGAACCGAGCTGGGCGCCAGCCCGCGCGGCGGCCTGATGCTGTTCCGGGCCGCCAAGGCGCTGGCGGCGCTGGAGGGCCGCGACCACGCGCTGCCCGACGACGTCAAGGCGCTGGCCCAGCCGGTGCTGGGCCACCGGCTGCTGCTGGCGCCCGGCGCCGGCGAGGACGAGCGCGCGGCCGTCGTCGGGGACGCGCTGAAGCGCGTCAGCGCCCTCTGAGGCGGGGCGATGCCGAGCGCCCTCTCGACGGTCTGGCTTGGGGTGGCGCTGCTGGCCGGCGGGGCGCTGTTCGACTCGCCAACCCTGTATGTCCCCGGGGCCGCGCTCCTGTTGCTTGCCGGGTCGGCGCTCACCTGGGTCGAGCTCAGCGCCCGCGGCCTGCGCCTGCACCGCGCGCCCGGCCCCGCCACCGCGATCGAGGGCGAGGAGTACCCGCTGCGGGTGTCGGTGCAGCGCGGGCGAGTGCCGCTGCCCGGGGGCGAGCTTCGTGACCCCGCGTTGGCGGCGTCCCTGCCGCTGGGCCCGAGCCCTCCCGCCCTGATCGAGGCCCAGGTCCGGTTGGGGCGCAGGGGGCGCCGGACGCTGGAGCCGACCACCCTGCTCGTTCGAGACCCGCTGCGGCTTCATACGCACGAGGTCGGCTCGACCGGCACCACTGAGGTGCTGGTGCTGCCGCGGGTCGAGCCCGTGCTGGGAGCGGGCGCCGGCGGGCGCGATCGGGGATGGCGAGGCGCCGATGACGGCGAGGACGAGGCGGGAGAGCGCGGTCGGCCCCGCGGCGCTCCGGCCGCAGAGGTCGACGGGCTGCGACCCCACCAGCAGGGCGCACCCGCGTCGCGCATCCACTGGCCCACCGTTGCCCGCACCGGCGAGCTCTTCGACCGGCAGCTCACATCCGGCGCCGAGTCCTCGCACGTGGTCGTCCTCGACGTCAACCGACGCAGCGATGAGGAGGCACTCGACCGCGCCGTGCGCGCCGCTGCCTCTCTGTGCCGGCGGCTGGCGCCGGACGGCGGTTGTGCCCTGTTCCTGCCCGGCGAGTCGCGGCCCCTCACCGTCAGCCAGCGGCTGGCGGGCTGGCCCCGACTGCACGCCCGCCTGGCGCTCGTGACCCCGACCGACGGCGCGCTCGCGGTCCGTCCCAGCCGCCGCGGGCTGACGATCTGGATCAGCTCCGGAATCGAGGTGCCGGGACGCGCCGAGCTCGCCGCCCTCGCCGCGCGAGCCTCGCACGTGGTCTGCCCGGTCGAGGTCCCCGGCCTGTCGGCCGCGCTCACGGTCGCCGGCTGCCACGGCTACTCGCTGCGCGCCTCGGCGCAGGGGGCGCCGGCGGCGAAGGCGGCGGTCGCATGACCGCGGCGCTGCCCCTGCGTCTGGCCGCCTTCGGAGCGATGGCGGCGTTCGCGGCCGCGCACTGGGCCTCGCTGGTCGCCGACCCGCCGCTGGGCAGGGTGCTCGCGGTCACCGCGATCGCCTGCGCGCTCGCCGCCGCACTCGCCCTGCTGGGCGACACCCGCCTGCCGCGGGGCGGCGCGCTCGCGCTGGGATCGGCGGTCGCTGTCGCGAGCCTTGCCCTGGGCCTTCTCGCGGTCGGCTTGGGTGCCGGGCTGCTCGCGCCCTCGGGTTGGCAGGATCTCGGCCAGGGCATCGGTCAGGGGCTGAGCGGGCTCGGCGACGCCGAGGTCCCGTACTCGGGTCGCAACCCCTGGGTGCGGATGGCGATTCTGCTGGCGCTGCCGCTGGCGCTCTCGCTCGCCGCGGCGCTCGCCTTCTGGCCGGGGCGACGCCGTCGCGGGGGCCTGGCGCTGACCCTGTTGATCGCGCTCTACGCCGTGGCCGCCACCCTGCACCGGCCCGCTCTGCCGCTTCTCTGGGGCCTGGTGCTGTTGGCTCTGGTCGCCGCCTGGCTCTGGCTGCCTGGACTGGAGCGTCGCGCCGCGAGGGGCGCTGCCGTGGCGCTGGCCGCGGCGGGCCTCTTGGGCCTCGGCGCCGCTGCGCTCCTGGACGGCGAGGACCCCTGGCTGGACTGGAGGGAGTGGCGCTGGCCCGGCGACGAGCCCGCCGTCAGCTTCCGCTGGAACCACAGCTACGGCCCGATCGAATGGCCGCGCGAGGGGACCGCGCTGCTCCGGGCCGAGAGCGAGGATCCGCACTACTGGCGCACGATCCAGCTGGACCGCTTCGACGGCCTCCGCTGGGAGGTCGGGACCGAGGACGCAAGCATCTACCGGCCGCTGGAGCTGCCGCGGCAGGTCGAGGGCGCGAAGGCGGGCGCGCCCAACGCGGACTGGGTCGAGCGGGTGACCTTCACGGTAGGCGCCCTGGACAGCGGCTTGTTGGTTGCGCCGGGCGCTGTGTCCCAGGTCGACGGGCTCGACGGGGTTAGTCCGGGGGCCGGCGGCACCGTACTCACCTCCGAGAAGCTGAACGAGGGCGACGAGTACACCGTCACCTTCTACCTTCCCGAGCCCGCGCCGACCCTGCTCCGGGAGGCGCCCTCGAGGTATCCCGGGGTGCTGCGGCGCTACACACAGCTCGAGCTGCCCCGGGAGCTGCCGGTGCCCGACGCGAACGGCGGGCTGACGCTGAACCGCCCCCCGGCGCTGGCGGCCCCCCTCTATGGCCGGCCGGCCTCGCCGGAGGTCGCCGCGGAGATCCGGCGCTCGCTGTACGCGGACGTGTACTCGCTCGCGCGCCGGCTCAGCGCCGGAGCGCCGACCACCTACGACGCCGTCACCGCGATCGAGGAGCACCTGCGGCAGAACTACGCCTACGACGAGTCACCGCCGGCTCGCAAGGTGCCCCTGCGGGCCTTCCTGTTCGGCGATCGCATCGGCTACTGCCAGCAGTTCTCCGGCGCGATGGCGCTGATGCTCCGCTCGATCGGCATTCCCAGCAGGGTTGCCGCAGGCTTCAGTCCCGGCGAGCGTGAGGACGGCGGCGCCGCCTTCCAGGTCAGCGACCGCGATGCGCACTCCTGGGTGGAGGTCTACTTCAACGGCATCGGCTGGGTCTCGTTTGATCCGACGCCGTCCGCCGCGCCGGCTGGATCGCAGCTTGCCGAGTTGGCCGGCGGCCGCGGGGCCGAGCCGGCCGGCGCGCTGGTGCCGAGGCGGGGGCTGGTGGTGCCGACGGTCGCCGGGCAGATCACCGAGCCGCCGGGACAGGCGGGTGGGGGGCTGGAGGGGATGCTGAGGCCTGCCCTGTCCGGCACGGCCGGTCTCGCCGCTCTGATGGCGGTGGGGCTGGCAGCCCTGCTGACCGGACGCGCGCTCCGCTTTCGCCGACTCGATCCGGCCGCCGCGGCGATCGCCCAGACGGAGGAGCTGGCGCGGGCGCTGCCCCGCCTGGGCCTCCCGATCCCGGCCGGGGCCACGCTCTCCGAGCTGGAGCGGCGGCTCTCGGGGCGCTCGGCCCTCGTCGGCTACCTCTCGGCGCTGCGCGGTACCCGCTTCGAGCGCGGTCGCCGTCCGCCGGGGCTGGGTGAGCGCAGGCGAGTGCGCCGAGAGCTGGGCGCGGAGAGCGGTCTGGGGGGTCGGCTGCGAGCGCTGTTGGAACTGCCGCCCGGGAGCCCGCGCTAGGCCGGGCCGACGCCTCCTCCGCTTCGCACCCGCAACAGGCTCAGGGGCCCGCGAGCGGTCTGCCGCCGAGGGCGGACTCGCGCAGCCGCGGGGCGACCCGGTACGCGTTCCCGCGAGTCGCCGCCAGATCGTCCAGGATCGCGACGGCCCGGGCCGATCCGAGCAGCCCTGCGAACTCCAGCGGGCCCGCCGGCCAGCCCAACCCCAGCCGCGTCGCGGTGTTCATGTCGGATGCCGAGGCGACTTGTTCTTGCAGCGCGAACGCGGCCTCATTGGCGATCTGGGCTGCGATCCGCCCCAGCACCGTCGGCGCCTCGGGGCCGGCCAGCGATTCCAGCACGGGGCCCTCCAGGACCGGTCGCTCGACCTCCACCTCGGCGTCTGGCTCGCGGCGCTCGCTCTCGCTCGAGTAGTCATAGAAGCCCCGCCCGCTCTTTCGCCCCAGGCGGCCCTCGGCCACCATCCGCTCCTGGACCGGGCTCGGTCGCCAGCGGGGCTCGCCGCCCGACTGCTCGTAGAAGGAGCGCGCGACAGCCAGGTTCACATCCACCCCGATCAGGTCCATCAGCTCGAAGGGGCCCATGCGAAAGCCGCCGCCCAGGCGACAGATGCGGTCGATCTCGGCGGGCCCGGCGACGCCCTCCTCCAGCATCCGAAGCGACTCGAGCGTGTAGGGGCGGGCGCAGCGGTTGGCGACGAAGCCAACGGTGTCGCTGGCGCGGATGGGCGTGCGCCCCATCGCCTCGGCCGCCTCGGTGGCGGCCAACAGCGCGCCCTCGGCGCTCTCGTCGCCGGCGACGATCTCGACCAGCCGCATCGCCGCGGGCGGGTTGAAGAAGTGCATGCCGACGACCCGCTCCGGGTGGGCGACCGCCGCGGCGATCGCCGTCACCGAGAGCGAGGACGTGTTGGTGGCGAGGATCGCATCGGGGCCGCAGATCCCCTCGAGCTTCGCGAACAGCTCGCGTTTCAGCTTCAGGTCCTCGGGGGCCGCCTCGATCACCAGGTCGCTGGCGGCGAGAGCATCGAGCTGGGCCGCCGCGGCAAGCCGCCCGCGGGCGGTCTCGCCCTCCGCGGCACTCCAGCGCCCGCGGTCGACGCCTCCGGCGAGCGCCTCGGCGACTCGCGCGAGGCTCTGGTCGAGAGCGTTCGGGTCGGGATCGTGGAGCCGCGCCTCGTAGCCGCCCAGGCAGGCGAGCTGCGCGATCCCGGCGCCCATCGTCCCCGCGCCGACTACGCCGATCCGCCGGACGCTCACCTCACCGTCAGAGAGCGATCAGCCATCGGCAGCCGGAGGCGGCTCCTCGCCCTCCCAGAAGGCCACCGAGTCGCGCTCGAAGTAGACGCCGTGCATGCCCTCGCCCTCGCCTCCGGGCGGACGTCCGAAGGCGCTGATCTTGCCCGACTCGGGTCGCACGACGATGTCGGGGGAGCGCATCTCGCTGACGATCAGGATGCGCACCGGCTGCTCAGTCCGGTTGACCACCTGGTGGGCGCCGGCCTCGCCGACCGGGAAGGCCACGACCTCGCCCTCGTCGAGCTCGCGCTCGCCGTCGATGGATCGCAGGGTGGGCCGGCCGCTGACCGCGATCAGCAGCTCCTCGTTGCCGAGGTGGTAATGCAGGGGGAAGGCGGCCTGACCCGGATATATCTCGAAGAGGCTGGCGCCGAGCCGCCGCGAGCCGGCCCGCGCGCCCAGCTTGGCGCGCCGGGTGCGGAAGCCCTCGCGCTCGGTCTCGCCGTCGAACTCCGGGTCGAAGAGGTTCGCCATCGGCGGAATCATCCTCGCTCAGCGCCCGTGGAAGTCGGGTCGCCGCTTCTCCAGGAAGGCCTGCATCGCCTCGACCCGGTCCTCGGTGGCCATCGCCACCCCGAACAGGCGGCGCTCGGCCTCGACTCCGGCGGTGAGGCCGGTCTCCTCGGCCGTCAGGATCGCCTCCTTTGCCAGCCGAGCGGCCAGTGGTGGTCGCCGTGCGACCACCTCGGCGAGCTCCATCGCGCTGTCGAGCCACTCGCTCCGGCCGGTCACCTGGTTGACCAGCCCCATGCGCTGCGCCTCGGCCGCGTCGAAGCGGCGCCCGGTCAGCACCAGCTCCATGGCGCGAGCCTTGCCGATCGCCCTCGCCAGCCGCTGGGTGCCGCCACCCCCGGGGATGATCGCCAGGGTGATCTCGGGCTGGCCGAACTCCGCCGTTTGTGAGGCGACGATCATGTCGCAGAGCAGGGCAAGTTCACAGCCACCCCCCAGAGCCCAACCCGACACGGCGGCGATCATCGGGGTGCGAGTGGATGCCAGGCGGCGCCAGAAGGTCTCGCTCGGGCTGAGCTCGTCGCCGATGCTGTGCTCGCTCAGGGTCTTGACGTCGGCGCCGGCGGCAAAGGCCTCGTCGCTCCCGGCGATCACGATGCAGTTGATCTCCTCGTCGGCGTCGAACCCCCCCACCGCGTCGGCGAGAGCCTCGCGCAGGCCGGGCGACAGAGCGTTGCGAGCCTCGGGCCGGTTGAGGCGGCAGAGGGCGACATGGCCCTCCACGGACGTGAGAACGAGATCAGGCATCAATCCCGCACCGCCTCCGACATCAATCCCGCACCCCCTCCGACATCAATCCCGCACCTCCTCCGACATCAATCCCGCACCTCCTCCGCTTCGCGTCCGGGGGTGCGGGGTTGTTCACGGCAGTCGCGGTCACCCTGAGGCGTCCCCGATCGGGGTCAGCGCGTTGATGCCTGTGGCGTCGCGGCCGATGATCAGCTTCTGGATCTGGGAGGTGCCCTCGTAGAGGGTCGTGACGCGGGCGTCTCGCAGGTAGCGCTCGACCGGGTAGTCGTCGACGTAGCCGGCGCCGCCGTGGACCTGGATCGCGGCGTTGGCGCACTCGACGGCCGACTCCGTCGCGTACAGCTTCGCGATCGAGGTCTCGACGGTGCTTGGCTTGCCCGCGTCCTTGAGACCGCCGGCCCGCAGCACGAGCAGGCGGGCGGCGTCGCGCTTGACGATCATGTCGGCGATCAGCTCCTGGACTAGCTGGAAGCTCGCGATCGGCACCTCGAACTGCTTGCGCTCGATGGAGTAGGCGACCGAGGCCTCGACGCAGCCGTCGCAGATGCCCACGCAGCCGGCCGCGACGCTGTAGCGCCCCTTGTCGAGCGCGCTCATCGCGATCTTGAAGCCGTCGCCGATCTCGCCCAGCATCGCCGAGTCGGGAACCTCGACCTCGTCGAGCGCGATCTCGGCGGTGTCCGAGGCGCGCAGGCCGAGCTTGCCGTGGATCTCCTGGGGCTTGAAGCCTTCCTGGCCCGCGGTGGGGACCAGAAAGCAAGCGAGGCCCTTGTGCTTCTTGGCCGGGTCGGTCTGGGCGAAGACCATGGCGACGTCGGCGACGTTGCCCAGCGAGATCCACATCTTGTTGCCCGAGATCGACCAGCCCGAGTCCGTCTTCGTGGCGCGGGTGCGCTGGTTGGCGGCGTCGGAGCCGGTGTCGGGCTCGGTCAAGGCGAAGCAGCCGAGCGCCTCGCCCGAGCAGAGCCGCGGCAGCCACTCGCGCTTCTGCTCCTCGGTGCCCCACTGCTCGATCGAGCCGCAGACCAGCGAGGTCTGAACCGAGACCACGGTGCGGGCAGAGGAGTCCCCCCTGCCGACCTGCTCGACGATCAGCCCGTAGCCGATGTAGTCGAGCCCGCGCCCCCCGTACTCCTCGCTGACCGGGGCGCCGAGATAGCCGACCTCGCCCAGCTTGGAGGCCAGCTCGCGGTCGAAGCGCCCGGCGCGGTCGTTGTCGCGGGCGCGGGGGATGATCTCGCGGTCGGCGAACTCCCGCGCCGACTCGGCTATCAGCCGCTGCTCGTCGGTCAGCTCGAAGTCCATGCTCAGCCCCGGCCCTCGGCCAGGGCCAGCTCGCGCTCGAGCACCGCCGCAAAGGCCTCCTGCGCCTCCCGCGTGCGCGGCCCGGGGACGAGCGGCAGCTTGACACCGTCCACGCTCGAGACGGGCTGGATCTCGCGCACCGTCGAGGCGAGAAAGGCCTCGCTGGCGCCGGTCACGTCCTCGAGCGTGTAATGGCCCTCCTCGACCTCGAGCTCGGCGACGATGCGGTTGCGGGTGATCGAGTCGAGGATGCCCGCCTCGAGCAGGGGCGTGCACAGCTTGCCGTCGGCGTCTGCCCAGAAGATCGTCGAGGTCGGCGGCTCCAGCACGATGCCGTCGGGGCGCACCAGCAGGGCCTCGTCAGCGTCCTTCGACTTGGCGAGCCGGGTGGCCTGCATGTTGGCTCCGTAGGAGAGGGACTTGACGCCGGTGAGGATGATCGTCGGCGTGTAGGCGACCGAGGAGAGAGAGACCGTGGCGGCGTGCTCGGGAACGTTCTCGGTGAAGGCGAGCCGCCGGCCGCCCCTGGTGATCACCAGGCGCAGCTGGCCCTCGTGCTCCCCGAATTCGGCCAGCAGAGCCTCGATCTCCTCCTCAAGCAGCGCGCGCTCGACCGGAAGCTCGATGGCGGCCGCCGAGCGCTCGAGCCGGTCGAGGTGCTCGCCGAGCGCGAACGGCCCCCCGGCGTAGAGGCGGATCACCTCGAAGACGCCGTCGCCGCGCAGCAGCCCGTCGTCGCCCGGTGGGATCCGGGCATCGACTGTCGCGGAGATGGATCCGTCGACGCTTGCCAGCTCGGGGGAGGCCATCGCCGCGAGGCTATCGGAGCTCGGGCGGCGGGGCTCTCGACCGGCGTCGCCGCAAGGTGCCCTGGGGTCCGCCCTCGCAGGTATCTGCCCGCCGAGCGCGTGTACGCTCAGCGCGCATGGAGTTCATCGGCCTCACGCTCGCGCTGCTGGTGGTGCTCGTCCTGATCTTCGTCGCGCTCGGACGGGCCTTCGAGAGCCACAGCGTCGCGGACCTGCTCGACTGGAAGCCGACGCGCTCGCCGGAGCTGGAGGCTCAGAACGAGGTCGACGACGTGCGGCAGATGATCGAGGCCCAGAACGAGCTGCGGCGCAGGCGAGGCGCCGAGGAGATCACGGAGGCAGACGTCCACCGCCAGGCCCAGCAGGACCAGGCGCTGCGCGCGCGAGGGAGGGGGCCGTTCGCCGAGGGCGGGGGAATCGAGGACGATGCGCCCGAGCACCCCCCGCCCAGGGCGCGCCGCAAGGCGGCGAAGCGTCGTTCGCCCCCAGCCAAGCAGAGAGCGGCGAAGCGGCGCACGCCCCCGGCCAAGGGGAGCTGATGGCGCGGGCCCTGATCGTGGGCTGCGGATGCCGCGGCCGCGAGCTCGGCGCTGCGCTTGGGGAGCGCGGCTGGCAGCTTCGGGGCACGGCCCGCGCGCAGGCGGGGGCCGATGCGATCGAGGCCGCCGGAATCGAGGCGGCGATCGCGGATCCCGAGCGTCCCGGCACGGTGCTCGAGCTCTGCGGCGACGTCGCCGTGGTCGTCTGGCTGCTCGGCTCGGCGACCGGCGAGCCCGATGCGCTGGCTGCGATCCACGGGCCGCGGCTGGAGCGCCTGCTGGAGAGGCTGGTGGACAGCCCCGTTCGCGGCTTCGCCTACGAGGCCGTGGGGTCGGTGCCGTCGGCTGCCCTCGACGCCGGCCGGGGGGCGGTGGATCAGGCCGCGCGGACCTGGCGCATCCCCGTCGCCACGCTGGAGGGCGAGCGCGGCGCGGGGTCCTGGGCGCAGGAGGCGGCGACCACGGTCGAGCGCCTGCTCAGCGGTGGCCGTTGAGCGCCGCCACACACGCGATGCCTAATTAGGTAAAGTCTGATCAGGTTTTGGTCAATACCGAAAGGCGAAGAAACGATGGCGGACTACGCGAATGATGTGCTTGTCGAGACCGATTGGGTCGCCGAGCACCTGAACGACGACGACGTCCGGATCGTCGAGGTCGACGAGAACCCGGCGCTCTACGCCGAGGCGCACATCCCGGGCGCGATCGGCTTCGACTGGAAGGGAGACCTGCAGGACCAGGTCAAGCGTGATTTCCTGGGCCCCGAGGACTTCGGCAAGCTGATGGGCAGCCGCGGCATCTCCAACGACCACACGGTCGTGCTCTATGGCGATCGCAACAACTGGTTCGCCGCCTACACCTACTGGTACTTCCGCTACTACGGCCACGACAAGGTCAAGCTGATCAACGGCCCGCGCGAGAAGTGGATCGCCGAGGAGCGCGAGACCAGCACCGACGTGCCCGCCCACGAGGCGGTCGAGTTTGGGGCGAAGGCAGGCGACGACTCGATCCGCGCCGTGCGCGACGAGGTCTCCAAAGCGCTCGATTCCGAGACCCGGCTGGTCGACGTGCGCAGCCCGCAGGAGTACTCCGGCGAGCTGATCGCGATGGCCGGCTACGAGCAGGAGGGCGCCCAGCGCGGCGGGCACATCCCCGGCGCGGCCTCCGTCCCCTGGGCCCAGGCGGTGCAGGAGGACGGCACCTTCAAGCCGGCCGACGAGCTGCGCGAGCTCTATGAGGGCAAGGGCGTGATCTCCGACGGCAAGCCGATCATCGCCTACTGCCGGATCGGCGAGCGCTCGGCGCACACCTGGTTCGTGCTCTCCGAGCTGCTCGGCGAGTCCGACGTCAAGAACTACGACGGCTCCTGGACCGAGTGGGGCAACCTGGTCAACGTGCCGATCGAGAAGGACGTCTAGCTCGCCCGGCTCGGGGACGTTCACAGGCGCCGCCGGGGAGAGGATCTTCTGGCAGCGCTGGCCCGCGGTCGGCGAGTCGAAGGCGACGGTGGTCATCGCCCACGGCGTCTCCGAGCACTCCGACCGCTACGGCCACGTCGCCGCGCGGCTGAACGCAGACGGCTACGGCGTCTGGGCACTCGATCACCGAGGACACGGGCGTTCCGAGGGCGGCAGGGCGAATATCGGCCGCATGGACTCGGCCGTCGCCGACGTCGTCAACCTGATCGGGATGGCGCGCGAGCGGGCTCCGCAGCTCAGCCTCTTCCTGCTCGGGCACAGCATGGGCGGCGCGATCGCGCTGCAGCTGGCGCTGGACCACCCCACCGAGATCGACGGGCTGGTGCTTTCGGCCCCGGCGGCCGCGCTGGAGTCGGCGAGCCGCCTGGAGCTGGCTGCGGGCAGGATGCTGTCGGTGGTGGCGCCCAACGCCGGGGTGTTCGAGGTCAGCGCCGATGCGGTCAGCCGCGACCCCGAGGTGGTCCGCGAATACGTCGAGGACCCGCTCGTCCACCACCGCCGGCTGCCGGCGCGGACGGTGGCCGAGCTGGCCGCCTCGATCGCGCGCTTCGAGGAGCGGGTCGCGGAGCTGCGCATGCCGCTGCTGGTGATGCTGGGCACCGGCGACCAGCTGGTGCCGCCGGCGGCCGGGCGCATGGTCCATGCCGGCGCCGGCTCAGGCGACAAGGAGCTGTTCATCTACGAAGGCCTCTACCACGAGATCCTCAACGAGCCCGAGCAGGGGAGGGTCATGGATGACCTCGTCGGCTGGCTAGGGAGCCATTCCCAGGCGCCGGAGTAGCAATGTGAGGATGCGGGCGGTGGCTCCCCAGATCAGTGTGTCGTCGACCTCGTAGGTCTCGGTCCGAAACGGCACGCCGCGGCGGACGAGGCGGCGCATCTCGAAGCCGGCGACTAGGTCGTCGAGCGAGGCGACGATCACGCTCTCGACCTCGTCGGGGTTGGGGGTGAAGCTCAGCCCGGGCTCGATCAGGCCGACGAAGGGGTGCACCTTGTAGCTGGTCACGAAGGTGCCGATCGGCGGCAGCGCCCCCGCGACCTCGACGTGCGCCGGCCGCAGGCCGATCTCCTCCTCGGCCTCGCGCAGCGCCGTCTCGACCAGCTCCTCGCCGGGATCGCGGCGCCCGCCCGGAAAGGAGATCTCGCCGGCGTGGCGGCGAAGGTCGTGGCGTCGCTCGGTGAAGACCAGCCCCGGCGCCTGCGGCCAGCCGTGCATCGGCACCAGCACCGCGGCCTCGGTGCGCCCATGAGCATCCATCTCCGCAGCCTCGGAGGCGTCGAGCAGCAGCTCGCGGAGCGCGTCCGTCAGATGATCACCTGCACGGTGCCGCCGTCGACGCTCCAGGCGGCGCCCGAGACATAGGAGGCCTGTTCGGAGCAGAGGAAGACGATCGCCGCGGCGATCTCCTCGACCTCGGCGAGACGACCGATCGGGCGCTTCGCCCCCGCCGCTGAGAGGGCGTCGCCTCGGCTCTCGTGGCCGCCGTGCAGGCGAGCCTGGTCGAGCAGGCCGCCCTGCTCCATCCAGAGCTCGGAGCTGACCGGCCCGGGGCAGACGGCGTTGACGAGCACCCCGTCGTGGGCGCAGCGATCGGCATAGAGGCGCGAGAGCGACAGTTCGGCGGCCTTCGCCACCGAGTACTCGGCCATCGCCGCCGAGGGCCGCTTGCCGGCGGTGCTGGAGACGTTGACGATCCGGCCCCAGCCGCGCTCCCGCATGCCGGGGGTAGCGGCGCGCATCAGCCGCATCGGCGCCATCACGTTCAGCTCCCAGGCGGCGTACCAGTCCTCGTCGGGAACCTCGTCCAGGTCGCGCCACTTGGCGGAGCCGGCGTTGTTGACCAGCACCTCGGAGGGGCCGAAGCGCTCGCCGGCCGCCGCGAGGATCCGCTCGGCGGCATCGGGCGCGGTCACGTCGCAGGCAAACGACTCGGCCTCGCCGCCCGAGGCCTCGCGAGAGGCCGCTGCGAGGCACTCGTCGGCGGCCTCCACCACGGCGCGCTCGGTGCGCGCGACCAGCAGCACGCGGGCGCCCTCTTCGCAGAGCAGCCTGGCGGTGGCCAGCCCGATTCCCCGGCTGGCGCCGGTGACCACGCAGCGGCGCCCCCTTATCCCGAGATCCAAGAGAGGCCCGCCTCAGCTCCCGATCGTTCGCAGGTCGTCCTCGATGGCGACGTCCTGCGCGGCCAGCGTCTTGTGCACGGGGCACTTGGCGGCGATCGTGAGGATGCGCTCGCGCTGCTCGTCGGTCAGCTCGGCCGGGGTCGTGATCGTCGACCGAAGGCTCGGGGAGCCTCCGGCCGAAGGCACCTCGTAGTCCACGGCGACCTCGACGGCGCCGAGCTCCCAGCCCTTGCGCTCGGCGTACATCAGGATCGTGATCGACGTGCAGGAGGCGAGCGAGGCGGCCAGCAGCTCGGTCGGCTTCGGCCCCCTGTCGGTACCGCCCTTGTCGGGAGGCTCGTCGACCGTGAGGCGGTGCTCGCGGATCTCGATCTCGTGCTCGAATCCGTCCCTGCGGCGGGCGATGGCGCTAGGCATCCTCTGAGTCCTTTCGTCGTCCCTCGAACATCCGGGGGTTGGGCTCGTCAGCGAAGCGGGCCATCGCGAACAACAGGTCGGAGGCCCGGTTGAGATAGGCGAGCACCACCTCGGAGCCGAGGCCCTCGCTGTCGCGCAAGTGCACCACGCGGCGCTCGGCGCGGCGCAACATCGCGCGTGCGACGTCGAGTGCCGCCGAGAGGTCCGTGCCTCCCGGGATCACGAACTGCGGCGGCAGGTCCACCTGGCGCATGTAGCGGTCAATGGCGGCCTCCAGCTCCTCCACCATCGCCTCGGTGATGCGGCTGACGCCGTCCTCGAGGCGCTCGGAGGCCTCGGGCGCGGTCGCCAGCTCGGCGCCGGCGACGAACAGCTCCTGCTGCAGGCCCAGGATGTCGGTGGCGAGCCCGGGCTCGCTCCGCTCGGCGCAGAGCGCGCGGGCAACGCCGAGCTGCGAGTTGGCCTCGTCGACCGAGCCGTAGGCCTCGGTGCGGGCGTCGTGCTTGGGCACGCGGCCGCCGTACCACAGCGAGGTGGTGCCGTCGTCGCCCTTGCGCGTGTAGATCTTCACCACGGGAGCGATCTTAGGTCAGCGGGTTGAAGGCGATGCCGGTGAGCAGCTTGGGGAAGAAGAAGGTGGACTTGGGAGGCATCGTCTCGCCGGCCGCGGCGACCTCCCGGACCTGTTCGACCGGCGTGGGGCGAAGGAAGAAGACGGCGTCGCACTCGCCCGCCCGCAGCTTCGCGAGCGCCTGCTCGCGGTCGGGCGTATAGCCGAGCCCCTTCTTGGCGGCGATCTCTGCGGCGCTGAGGCCCACCGCGCGCTTCAGGAACAGCTCCTCCAGCGCCCCGGCGTCGAGCCGGCGGTAGGCGGCGGAGCGCGCGCCGAGGATCTCGTCCAGCGCCGCGGCGCCGGCGGCGTTGAGGCGCAGGCGCCAGGGCTTCAGGTGGTGCGCGTCCATGTAGCCGAAGCTGACGGGGGGCTCGCCGGGGCCGGGGACGATCTCGGCCTCGCTCACCTCGGTGAGCTCGAAGCCCGCCCCGGCGGCGTCGCGGATCCCCTCGCGGGCAGCTTCGCCGAGGCCCTTGAGCAGGCGGTGGGTCGCGAACACGGTCAGGCCGGGGTCCTCGAGCGAGACCAGGGCCATCAGCACGAAGTCGTGGGCGCCCTCGCCGCCCAGCTCGCGCGCGTAGGCGAGCGCGGTCTCGTAGCGGTGATGGCCGTCGGCGATCAACAGCTCGGCGTCGGCGAGCTCGGCCGCGACCCGCTCGTGCACGGCGGGGTCGCCGACCCGCCAGACGCGGTGGGTCGTGCCGTCGTCGTCGGTCGCCTGGCCCCATGGCTCCCCCTCGGTTGCGGGCTCGATCAGCGGCCAGGCGTCACCGGGGTAGAGGGAGAAGATCGGGGAGAGGTTGTGCTGGGTGGCGCGTGTGAGGCGCAGGCGGTCCTCCTTGGGCCCGGGCTGGGTGCGCTCGTGGGGCCGCACGCCCTCCCCGTACTCGGCCAGTCGCACCCGCGCCAGGAAGCCGCGCCGTCTCAGCGGGCGGCCATCGGGGGCGGTGTAGTCCTGGCTTAGCGCCCAGAGCGCGGGCGCCGCATCACGGACCAGCGCGCCGTCGCGCCTCCACTCGCCCAGCAGCCTCGCCGCGTGCTCGTAGGGGTCGCCGCCGCCTGGGTCCTCCGGCAGGTCCAGCCGGACCACGTTGTGGGCAGAGCGCGCGAGCAGCTCGGCCCGCCGCTCCTGGTCGATCACGTCATAGGGGGGCGCCGTCACATCGCCGAGCGGGCCCACGACGTCGAGGTCGTAGTGCAACGCTTCGAGAGGTTCGACCCCGGCCACGGTGCGCGAAGCCTAGACTCGTCCCGCACGGGGCGTGGCGCAGCCTGGTAGCGCGCTGCCTTTGGGTGGCAGAGGTCCCCGGTTCGAATCCGGGCGCCCCGATCTTCAGCGCCGGCGCCGGGCGCACGCCCCGCCGGCTGCTCGGCAGATCAGACGCGGCGCTGGTTCTGGCGGATCAGCTCCGCCCGGCGCCGGGCTCCACTCACCCATTCGGGCGGCACCGATATACGATGCCCGCGCCGATGGCTCTCTTCATCCTCACCGGACAGGCGCCGCCGTTCCTGGTGGTCACCCTGCTGATCATGTGCTACCTAACGGGATACGAGCTCTCGAAGGAGAAGGACCTTCCGTTTCTCTGGAAGGCGTGGTGGGTGCTGATGGTCCTGCTCACCAACGTGATCGGCTTCGGGATCTTCTGGGCCTGGCTGCTGTATCGCAGGCATTCGAGCCGCACCGCCTAGGCGGGCCCTGCACTACTGGCCCGCCCGCGCCCGGTGCAGGCGCACCAGCTTCAGGGCGAGCTCCATCGAGAGCAGGTCCTCGTTCGAGAGGTCGAGGTCGGCGACCCGCTCGATTCGGTCGAGGCGCTGGCGCACCGTGTTGGGGTGAACGTAGAGCGTCCGCGCGCTGGCGGTGACGCTGCCGCGGTCGGAGAGGAACTGCTCGAGGGTCTCGACCAGGCGGGTGCCGCGACGGGAGTCGTAGTCGCTCAGCTTCTCGACCGAGGCGCGGTAGCGGTCGTTGGGGGCGTCGTCGAGCTCGAGGTGCACCAGGTAGCGGTAGGCGCCGAGCTGCTCGTAGGAGACCGCGCCCCCCTCGGGAACCAAAGAGCTGCCGATGCGCGCGGCGTCGGCCGCCTCGCGAATGCGCCTGCGGGCTCCCGTGGCGCCGTGGTCGACCTCGCTCAGCCCGACCACCAGCCCCTCGTCCCGGCCCAGCGGCTCGCAGCCCGCTCGCAGCCGCTCGACCTCCCCTGCCTGCCCGGGCGGCAGGGTCGCCAGTGCCCTGACGCGGTCGGGGCGAGCGTCGACGAAGGCGCGCAGCCCCAGCTTCCGAAGCTCGACCTCGAGCCGCGAGGCGAGCTCCGTTGAGGCCGGGGCCCCCGAGCTGGCCCTGGGAGCCCGCTCGACGTGAATGAAGACGTGGGGCTGGCTGAGGTCGCAGCGCGCCTCGCGGGCCTTGACCTCGGCGGCCTCGACCGAGCCGCCGGCGAGCGCGTCGAACATGTCCTTGACGATGTTCTGCTCGGTCAGCCGCTCGATCAGCTCCGCCTTCTTCAGCCCCACGGCGGTCTGGTTGGCGACGGCCCCCAGCAGCTCGGCGTCCTCTTCTTTGAACTGCCCGTCCGCGGCGAGGCAGCAGACGATGCCGAGCTGCTCGTCGCCGGCGACCAGCGGCGCCAGCAGAAGCTCGTCCTCGGCGGCGTCGGACCAGAGCTCGCGGGCGGCCCGGCGGCGCCCGGAGCGCCCGCGGCCGCCGGCGCGGCGCATCAACTCGAGCACCAGGCCGGTGCCGCCGGGCCGGGTGCTCGGCGCGCGCGATCCGCCGGGGTTCGAGCCCGCCAGCACCAGCTCGTCGTCCTCGGCGTCGAGCCGGTAGATCTGGCATTCGTCGGCGCCCAGCAGCTTGCGGGCTCCCGCCGTGACCACCGCGTAGAGCTCGTCGAGAGTCGTCACCTCGGCGAGCGCCTGGCTGAGCTCGGTGAGGGTGGTAAGCGCCTGCACCCTGCGGCTGGTCTCCTGGTAGAGCTGGGCGTTCTCGATCGCGCCGGCCACCAGCGAGGCGGTGTGCACGAGGAAGTTGAGCGCGCCCTGCTCGAACTCGCGTGGCGCGGCGGTGTGCAGCACGACGACCCCGATCACGCCGCCGGCCTTGGCGAGGATCGGCACGGCGACCATGGACTGGAACTGCTCCTCGTCGAGCTCGGGGATGTACTTCATCCGGGGGTCTTCCATCGCCTTCTCGGGAATGAACTCCGGTGTCTTCGTGCGCGCGACCAGCCCGGCGAGGCCCTCGTCGACGCCCAGCTCGACCTTGCCGACCACACCCGAGTAGCGCGGCGACGCCGCCCTCAGCACGAGCCGGCTGCCCTCGACGAAGTAGATGAAGCAGGCATGGCAGCCGGTGGCGTCGGTGGCGATGTCGACGATGCCGCCCAGGACGCGGTCGAGATCGAGCGATGAGGAGACGGTCTGGATGACCGCGTAGAGGGTCTCGTTCTCGCGCTGCGCCTCGCGAAGCGCGTCCGCGTCCTCCACCTCGGCGACCGACTTCAAAGCCACTGGCGCCCTCCTTGTCCCGTGTGTCCGGCGCGAGACGCTTGATTCCGGGTACGACCGCGCCGCTTATGTGCGCACCCTACTGTCCCAGCGGGCGAAAAATGTGTGATCGCCTATTGCGCGTGCCGTCCCCGTGCGAATAGGTTTCGGCCGTCGCTGGATTTGTCACGTTCGTGCCGTGAAAGTCCCCATGCCCCGTAGGGGCCGAGCGAGGGAGAGGGAGCGAGGATGATCGACATACTCATCGCCCAGGTCGAGACGCTCGAGGAGGCCGCCCCCGCAGAGGGCCTGAACCTCGATACCGCGATTGTCGCCGAGCAGTTCTACTTCTGGACCGTCGTGGTCATGTGGCTCATCCATGTCGGCTTCATGACTTACGAGGCCGGCGCCGTCCGTCGCAAGAACGTGATGGCCACGGCGATGAAGAACATCCTCACGATCGCCGTCGTCACGCCGAGCTTCTACTACTTCGGCTGGTGGATCTACAACTGCAACCAGCCCGGCCTGCCGATCGGCCCCAACAGCTCCGACTTCACCAGCGGGGTATGTGCCGGGGGGATCCCGTGGTCAGACAACTTCGGCCCGAACCTGACCGACAACATCAACCTGATCTTCTTCCTGGCGTTCCTGCTGTTCAGCTGGACGACCGCCTCGATCATGTCCGGGGCGACGCTCGAGCGGATCCGGACGTCCGCCTATCTGTTGCTCGCCGTCCTGCTCGGCTCGGCCGTCTGGATCCTGGACGCCGCCTGGGGCTGGAGCGCCGGCGGCTGGCTGACATTGCGCTTCGGCTTCCACGACGCGATCGCGTCGATGGTCGTGCACGGAATCGCCGGGTCGTTCGCCTTGGGAGTCGTCTTCAACCTCGGGCCGCGGATCGGCAAGTACACGAAGGATGGCCTGACCCGAGTCTTCAGGCCGCAGAACACCCACATGTCGATCATGGGGCTGATGCTGATCTTCACCGGGTTCTACGGCTTCTACGCGGCCTGCCTGGTGATCGCCTCGACCGCCTTCCCCGGCTGGGCGAACATCTACCTGAGCCCGACGACTCTCGGCTCGATCTCGATGATCATCACCTTCGGGTTCGCCGGCGGCTTCATCGGCGGCTACTTCGTCAGCCGAGGAGACCCGTTCTGGACGGTCTCCGGCGGCCTCGCCGGCGTGATCGGCGTCTCGGCCGGCGCCGACATCTATGCGCCGACGCTCGGCTTCCTGCTGGCGATCGTCACCGCCGCGCTCGCGTACTGGTCGGCACAGTGGCTCGAGACCAAGATGCGCGTGGACGACCCGGTCGGCGCGATCGCCGTCCACGGCGTCGCGGGCATCCTCGGGATCCTCTGGGTGGGGATCTTCGCCGCGGGGTATCCGACCGGCCTCAACAACGTGGACAGCTCGATCGGCGGCCAGTTGATGGGCCTGGCGACGTTCCTGCCGCTCGGCTTCCTCAGCGGCTGGCTGGCGTCCTGGATCCTCAAGAAGTTCAACCTGCTGCGGGTGCCCGCTGAGGTCGAGCTCGAAGGGCTGGACGTGGGCGAGTACACCGAGGACATCTTCATGCCGGAGATGCAGAGGCTCGGCGAGAAGATCCAGGAGCCCGACGGCAGCCTGTCGGATTCAGATGCTGTGCTCACGGCATCCGCCCGGGAGCTGGTGAGGTAGATGAGAGGCGACGAGATCCGATCGACCACTAGAGAGGAGGCATCCGCGTGGCTGCGATAATCGACAGTTCCCCGGAATGCGTCAACCAGGTTCAGGGGTACGTGACCGACTACAACGGTGACGTTGACGATGTGGATTTCATCCTCCAGGCGAACTACGAGGATTGCGCCGGGTTCATGACCTTCGGCCCCGGTGCGACCTTCGGCGACGGCGGCCAGAGTGCGGAGACCGCTTACATGATCCTCACCTGGCTCGGTATCGCGGCCATGGTGATCGCGCTGATCGCCTGGGTCGTGCTCGAAAATCGACGCCTCACGGGCAAGGAGTAGCCATGGCCGGCAACAACCGACAGATCGAGTTCGCCCCGAAGCAGACGCACGTCAAGGGCTTTGAGCGTGCGATGCTGCTGATCTCGATCATCTGCGTGATCATCGTCCTCGTGATAGTGCTGGGCACGGATCTCGGTGACGAGTTCCGCCCGAGCCTCTGAGCGACGCGGGGAAAGACATGACAAGGTGACGGCCCGGGGCGTCCCGGGCGGGGCGCCCCGGATGCCGGAGCCCGAGCAGGGTGCCGCGAAGTGGTGGCGGGTCGGTGCTGTGGTCGCCCTGCTGTTGTTCGCGTTCTTCGTGGCGCGAAGCTGCCAGCAGTCCCAGGTCCGGGTCAGCAAGGAGCAGGCGATCGCCACCGCCAAGCGCGAGGTCGACTACGCGCCCGACAAGACGCAGATACGCCTGCTCCGACAGGGGATCAACCGCAAGCCGTTCTGGTTCGTCTCGCTGGCGGTGACCAGCAGCAAGGACCCCGACGTCTTCACGAGGCTGGCGGTGGTGGAGGTGGACGCGAACACCGGCAAGGTGACGAGCGTCAAGGAGGACCTCCGCCGCGACAAGGAGGCGGCGGCCAGGGAGAGCGGGCAGGACGGACAGGCCGTCGAGCCGGCCAACCCCTGATGCCGGCCGGGCTGCGGCCTCTCAGCCACACTGTGTAGATGAGAGTTCTCGTGCTCCAGCACATCGCCTGCGAGCACCCGGGCGCCTTCTCCGAGGTGATGGATGAGCGCCGCGTGGAGCGGGTGGCGGTCGAGCTCGACGAGGGCGAGCCGCTGCCCGACTGGCGGGAGTTCGATGCCGTGCTGGCGATGGGCGGCCCGATGGGCGCCGGTGACGATGCCGAGCACCCGTGGCTGGCCGCCGAGAAGCGGCTGGTCCGCGAGGCGGTCGACGCCGGGCGCCCCTTCCTGGGGATCTGCCTCGGGGTGCAACTGCTGGCCGCGGCGCTCGACGCCCCGGTGCGCGCCCTGGAGAGCCCCGAGGTGGGCCTGCTGCCGGTCGAGCTGACGCCCGAGGGCCGCCGAGACCCGCTGTTCTTCGGCCTCGGCGATCCGCTGGTATCGCTGCAGTGGCACGGCGATACCTTCGAGCTGCCCGCGGGAGCGGTGCTCCTGGCAAGCTCGCCCGTGGCGCCGAACCAGGCGTTCAGGAGCGGGGCCCGCGCCTACGGAATCCAGTTCCACCTCGAGGTGAGCGGGGAGATGGCGCGCGAGTGGGCCGAGGTGCCCGCCTACCGCGCCTCGCTCGCTGAGACGCTCGGCGAGCGGGCCGGCGCCGAGTTCATCGCCGAGGTCGAGCGCCGCGCCGGGGAGCTGCAGCCGGCGGCCCGGCGTCTGTTCTCGAACTGGCTGGACGTGGCCGTCGCGGGCTGAGCCGAGGGCCGTTCGGGCGCCGGTCAGCCGGCGGCGATCAGCGCCACCCCGCCGAGCGCCACCCCCACCCCGACGGCCTGCACTCCGGCGAGGCGCTCGCCCAGCATCGCCCGCGCCAGCACCACGGTCGCCACCGGGTAGAGCGAGGCGAGCACCGCGACGACGCTGAGCAGGCCGGTGTCGGAGCCGAGCGCGAAGCAGATGTTGGCGCCCACATCGAGCAGCCCGATAACCGCGAGCGGCGCCAGGTCGCGCGGCTGCAACTCGAGCCGCGAGTGCAGGGCGAGCAGAGCGATCCCCAGCCCTGCGACGGCAGTGGTGCGGGCCGCGAGCAGCGCCCAGACCACGCCGGCCTGCTCGACGGCGGCGTCCATGCCGACGAAGAAGCCGCCGAAGCCCAGGGCGGCCAGGGCGGTGAGCCCGAGCGCCTGCCGGGAGGGCCGCCCGCCGGCGCCCGGAGCCGTGGCCCGCGTGGCCAGCACGACCCCGACCAGAGCCACCGCCATGCCCGCGACCTGAAGGGGCCCGGGGCGCTCGCCTCCCGCCACACCGACGATCACCGGCAAAGCCGCCGCGCCGCTGGCGGAGACCGGCGAGATCACGCTCATCGTGCCGATCGCCAGCGCCTGGTAAAGGGCGGCGATGCCGACTATCTGGCAGAGGCCCGCCGCGATCGCGGGGGCGGCACCGGCGAGGCTCGGGGTCTCCACGCCGCCCGCCGCGGCGATCATCACGGCCGCGAGCAGCCCGGCCGCCTGGCTGACCAGCAGCACGGTGGCGAGCGTCAGCCGGCGGGTGCCGATGCCGCCCAGGAAGTCGGCCAGCCCCCAGCTGAGCGCGGCTCCAATCCCCAGGGCGATGGCAGTCATCGGCACATCATCGCCGCAGCGCGAGGATCAGGTCGAGGGCCGCGCCGGGACGGGCGGCCCACGGAGGGGGTGCTCGGCGCCGGCTCAGCCGGCGACCGGCGCGCCCTGGCTCTCGACCGCGGCGCTGAGCGCGTCCAGAACCCTGTCCGCGGTCTCGGTGCGCGCGTTGGGGCCCATCAGCCCGACGCGCCAGATCGCCGGCGCGTCGGGGCCAAGGCCGCCGCCGACCTCGATCCCCTCGGCCAGCAGCCGCTGCTGCGCGGCCTTGCCGTCGACGCCCTCGGGCACGCGGATCGCCGTCAGCGGCGCCAGCTGGTGCTCGGGCTCGGCGAGCAGCTCGAAGCCCGCGTCGCGGGCTCGCTGCTGCAGGTGGGCACCCGCCTCCGTGTGACGTGCCCAGCGCTGCTCGAGCCCCTCGACCAGGGTCTGGCGCAGCACCTCGTGCAACGCGTAGATGTGAAGGATGGGGGCGGTGTGGTGGTAGGCCGCCGGGCGTGTCACCCAATAGGACTCGAGCAGTTGCAGGTCGGTCGAGAAGGGCACGGGCGTGGTCCGGGTGCGGACGCGCTCCATGGCGCGGTCAGAGACGGCGATCGGCGACATCCCGGGAGGCGCCGCAAGGCATTTCTGGGTGCACGAGTAGGCGTAGTCGATTCCCCATCCGTCGAAGTTCAGCTCGACGCCTCCCAGGCTGGTCACGCAATCGGCCATCAGCAGCGTCTCGCGGCCGCGCATCGCCTCGCCGAGCTCGGCGAGCGGGTGCTCGACGCCGGTCGAGGTCTCGGCGTGCACCACCGCCAGCAGGCGCGCCTCGGGATGCTCGTCGCTCGCCGCCAGCAGGCGCTCGTTGGGGACGTGCTCGCCCCAGTCGGCCGACACCTCGATGACCTCGGCGCCGGCTCGGCGCGCCATCTCCGCGATCCGCCTTCCGAAGTAGCCGTTGACGCCGATGATCACCGTGTCGCCGGCCTCGAGTAGGTTGGCGATGCCCGTCTCCATCCCCGAGGTCCCGGTGGCCTGCACCGGCAGCACCAGCCCCGCGCGTGCGCGGTAGACCTCGCGCAGCGAGTCGACCACCTCGCTGAGGATCCCGTGCAGGTCGGGGTCGAGGTGTCCGAGCATCGGGCGCTGCATCGCCTCCAGGGCGGCCGGGTCGACGTTTGTGGGGCCGGGGCCGCAGAGCAGGCGCTCGGGCGGTGAGATCGGGGCGGGTGCGGCGCTCATTGGGTCGCACCCTGCCACAGCGGGGCGGTGATTACAAGCTAAGAGAAAGCTTGGATCAATAGGTCATCGCCTATATCCTCATGAGCCTCCCATGGCCGTCACGGTGACCCAGCTGAGGGCCTTTCTCGCCGTCGTTCGCCACGGCTCGGTCACCGCCGCGGCTGAGGAGCTGGTCGTAACCCAGCCCTCGGTCTCGGCGGCCGTCGCGGCGCTCGAGCGCGAGCTCGACCTGAAGCTGACCGAGCGCGACGGCCGCAGCGTCAGGCCCACGCCGGCGGGTGAGGCCTATGCGCGCTACGCGAGGGACGTGCTCGGGCTGCTCAAGGAGGGCTCCGAGGTCGCGGCGGACGCCGCCAGGGGCGTAGGCAATCGTCTCCGCATAGCGGCCGTGACCACGGCGGCCGAGCACCTGCTGCCGCCGCTGATGCGCGCATTCGGGGAGCACCACCCCGAGCTCCAGCTCAGCCTGCACGTCGGCAACCGCGAGGACGTGTTCCGCCGGCTGGAGGCCCACGAGGCAGACCTCGCGATCTCGGGACGGCCACCCGAGGGGCGGGGCTTCGAGGGCGTGGCCTTCACCGACAACGAGTTCGTGCTGATCACCCATCCGGGCGACCCGCTCGCCAAGAGGTCCTGGGTCGCGGTCGAGGAGCTGGCGCGCACCCCGTGGCTGATGCGCGAGCAGGGCTCGGGCACCAGGCGCCTCTGCGAGGTCTACCTCGACTCCCACCAGCTGCAGCCCTCGCTGTTGACGCTCGGCTCCAACGGTGCGATCAAGAACGGCGCGCGGATGGGGCTCGGGATCGCGCTCCAGTCGCAGCGGGCGGTGGAGCTCGAGCTCGACATCGGCTTGTTGGCCACGATCCGACCGCGCGGCGGGCTGCCGAAGCGCTCCTGGTACGCCGTCGTCTCGACCGTGGGCCCCGGCAGCGAGCCCGCCGAGGCCTTCACCCGCTACCTGCAGTCGGCGGCGGCGGGTCACGCCCTGGCCCGCACCCACGTCGACGAGCTCGAGCAGGCCCGCAGCCGCCTGGGATCAGGCGTGCAGCGCTGAGTCAGCGCCGGTCGCGCGCGGCGCCTGCCAGTGATGGGGATCGATGCCCGCGCCGATCGCGGCGCGGGTCGAGATCAGGTGGTAGAGCAGCATCGTCTGCACCAGGGCGAGCGACTCCGAGCGGTGCAGGTCGGTGCCGATCGTGAACTCCCCGAGCTGCTGCGCGCGCAGGCGGCTCGCGTACTGCATCCGCTGCCAGACGGCCTCCTCGAGCTCGGCGGCCAGATCCGGCTCCGTATGGCCGGGGATTCGCAGCAGCGTCTCGTGCTCGCGGCGGATCAGCGTCGGGCCGTGACCGTCGGGGCCGATCAGGGGGGAGAGGTCGGGGTGTCGCAGCGTGTCGCGGAGGATCATGTGGGCGTCGAGGCGCTCCGGGTTGTCGCTGGTGGTGGGTGAGAAGGAGACGACGATGTCGGCCGCGCGGCGCTGGGGCTTGACGAAGGCATCGACGTCGCGCTCGCGGCGGTCGAGCTCGCGCAGCACCTGGTGGGTCGTGTAGCCCCGGCGCGTGCAATCGCGGGTCAGCTTCCAATGCCGCCGCAGCTCCTCGGGGGGCGCCAGGAAGACGCGGATGTCGTGCGCCTCGCGCAGCGGGTCGGAGTGGAAGTTGAGCAGCCCCTCCACGACGATGTAGTCATGCGGCCGCACGTACTCGGGCGCCTGCAGGGTGCCCTCGCGGTGGTCGTAGACCGGCTTCAGAACCGGGGTGCGCTCTCGCAGGTGGCCGAGGTGCTGGGAGAGGATGTCGAGGTGATTGGCCGCCGGGTCGAGCGGGCTGATGCCCAGCTCGGCGCGCTGCCGGCGGTCGTAGCGGTGATAGTCGTCGCCGCTCAGGTATGAGACCCGGCCGTCGAGGATGCGTATCAATCCGCGGGTGAGCGTCGTCTTTCCCGACGCCGAGTCCCCGACCACCCCGAGTACCACCGGTCGCGCCATCGGCGCAGGATGCCACACCCCGGCGCCTTCGCCCAGCTCAGCGGCTCCAACCTGCCGCCCGGCCCGCGCCGCGGGCCGGATCGTCCTAGGCGATCTGCTCCACTTCCGCCGGCGCGGACCCGCGGCGCTCCTCGATCAACTCGATCTTGGCCAGAAGGTGCTCGGCCATGCGCAGCGAGGCGGCGTCGATCAGGCGCCCGTCGAGCGAGACGGCGCCCTTGCCGCCGTCCGCCGCCTCCTCCATCGCCTCCATGATCCTGCGCGTGCGGGAGACCAGCCGCTCATCGGGGGAGAAGACCTCATTGGCGAGCTCTATCTGGCTCGGGTGGATGCACCACTTGCCCTCGAAGCCCAGGATCGACGCGCGTCGCGCAGCGACCAGGTAGCCCTCGGGGTCGCTGAAGTCGCCGAAGGGCCCGTCGATCGGGCGCAGCCCGTGCGCGCGGCAGGTGACCGCGATCCGCGACAGCGGGTAGTGCCACTGATCGCCCCAGTGCAGCTCGCGGCCCTCCGCGCCCGCCTCGGCGGGATCGGTGATCACCGCGTAGTTGGGATCCGAGCCGCCGATCGACGCCGTCTGGCTCTGAATCGAGGCGGCGTAGTCGGCGACGCCGAAGATCAGCGCCTCCATGCGCTCGGGGCAGGCGGAGGCGATCTCGTCGAGCTTGACCATCCCGGGCGCCGTCTCGATCAGCGCCGAGATGCCGATCGGCTTCTCGATCCCCATCGCGTCCTCGATCTGGGTCAGCAGCGTCGCGACCATGTGGATATCGGCGGCGCAGCTCGCCTTCGGCACCAGAACCGTGTCCAGCCAGCGCCCACCCTGCTCGACCACGTCGACGATGTCGCGGTAGCAGTAGTGCGTGTCGAGCCCGTTGATCCGCACCACCATCGTCGAGCTGCCCCAGTCGAGCTCGCGCAGCGCGGCGATCGCGTTGCTGCGGGCCTGGGGCTTGTCATCCGGGGCGACGGCGTCCTCGAGGTCCAGCATGATCACGTCGGCGCCCAGCGTGGGGGCCTTCTCCAGCATCGCTTCGCTGGTGCCGGGGACGCAAAGCTCGCTGCGGTGCAGGCGGACTGGGATGGACATGGGCTCTCCTCGGGTGATGCGGTCGGTGAACGTGCGCGGGGAGACGACAGTCAACCCGCTGAGCGCCGCACAATCAAGGCGGCCATGGGGAATTCTAAAGGCTCTGAGCGAGGGCCGAATAGATAGACAAGACTCTTTGGATCATCGCTTGACACAATTTCCCTTCAATTAGAATGCGGAGCGTCGCCGTTGCCCGGGCTGCGGATCATGTGCAGGTCGATCGAGCCCGGCGCGAACACGTTGGTCGAGTAGAGCGCCGGCGTCCCCGCGGCTACGTGGATCAGCTCGACCAGCTCGAGCGCGCCGGTGATCCGCGTCGCCTCCATGGCCTCGCCGAGCCGCGTGCCGGGCTCGATCAGGCGGGGCCGCACCTGCGTGCGCGCGAAGGCGATTGTCTCGCCCTGCGCGGCCAGCACGTCCAGCACCATCATCCCCGCCTCGATCTGCTCGCGAAGCTCTGCGACCGGTGGCAGCGAGATCTCGGGGCTGACGATGTCGCGCATGTAGGCGGCGACCGTGTCGTCGGCCAGCAGGGTCCGCTGGATCAGGGGCGCGGGCGTCCCGCGGCGCAACCCGAGCTCCTCGGCCACGTAGCCGGGGGTGCGCGCCTGCTCTACCTGCACGTCGCGCGCGCTCAGCCGCTTGCCCTGCCGGCGCGCCAGCGAGGCGTAGGACTCGAGCACCTCGAGGCCGGCGCTGAATGCGGCCGGCGTCGCCACGCGGCCGACGAAGGTGCCGCTGCCCTGCCTGCGCACGATCTCGCCGTTGCTCTCCAGCCGTTCCAGGGCCAGCCGCAGGGTGCCGCGCGAGACGCCGAGACCCTCGGCCAGCGCCTTCTCGGGGGGCAGCCGGTCACCCGGCCGGGCACGACCTGGGGCCAGCCGCTCGCGCAGCGAGGCCTCGCAGAAGTCGACCCGGGAGCTGCTGGGATGGGGCGTCACGGCTGTGCGCTCAGCCCTGCGTTGCCTCGGCGCCGGGCGAGCCGGGGCCCGGAACGACCCCGATCGTCTCGCGGGCGCGATCGCAGGCGGCGTCCGCCTGCTCGGCGGCGCTGCGGGCTCGCGCGATACGCGGGTCGCCCGGCGCGCGGGCCAGGTTCGCCGCCACGAGCCCGGCCGCTCCACGGGCCGCGGCGGCTGCGAGCTCCGAGGCGACGATCGCGTCGGGGCTGAAGTCGAAGTCGCCCGCCTCGGCGGTCTCGCGTGCCGCCTCGGCGACCTCCCGGGCGCACTCGGCGATCAGCAGGGGCGGTTCGCAGGCCGCTGCCAGCGCCGCCGCGCGCGCCTCCTCGTCGAGCGCAGCCGCCACCTCGGCGTAGGCCGCCGCATCGTCGTCGGCGGCCCCCAGCAGCAGTTCGCGCAGCTCCGTTCCGCGCTCGCTCAGGGCGCTCGTCCGCGCACCGGCGCCCGCCGCGTGCCCTGCGAGGCGATCGGCGGCCAGCCCGGCGGCCAGCTCGACCAGCGCAGCGGCCGCGGCGCCGCCCAGCGCGCAGGCGGCTCCGGCCGCGGCCGGCTCTGCCCGCGATGCGATCGCGGTTAGGGCCTCTGCGACCGGCCGGCTCGCGAGCTCGGCCACCTCTCTAGAAGAGCCCGACGGTTCGCCCCTCAGCGTCGATGTCGACGTTGAAGGCGGCGGGCTGCTTGCCGAGCCCCGGCATCTGCTGGATCGCCCCGCAGAGCGGCACCAGCCAGCCCGCTCCGGTGTAGGCGCGCATGTCGCGGATCGGGAGCTGAAAGCCCTGCGGCGCCCCCAGCAGCTCCGGGTCTGCCGAGAGGGAGAGCGGGGTCTTCGCCATGCAGAGGGGGAGCTCGGCGAGCCCCTGCTCGGTGAACTGCTCGATCTTCTTCTCGGCCTCGAGGTAGTAGACGACCTCGTCCGCCCCGTAGACCCGTTCGGCGATCGTCTCGATCTTCGTCTTGATCGAGTCCCCGTCCTCGTAGAGGAAGCCGAAATCGTTGGGCGCCTCGCATGCGGCGACCACGGCCTCGGCCAGCTCAGCCGAGCCCTCGCCGCCCCTGGCGAAGCCGTCGCTGACGGCCGCGCCGAAGGCGCCGGCCTCCTTGGCCAGGCGCTTGACCAGCTCGACCTCGTCGTCGCTGTCCTCCGGGCGGCGATTGACCGCGACGACGGCCGGCACGCCGAACTCCTTGATGATCCCGAGGTGGCGCTCCAGGTTCGCGAGGCCCCTCTCGACCGCTTCCAGGCCCTGCTTGGCGCTGGCGCCCTCGGCGTCCTCGAGGCCGCCGTGATGCTTGAGCGCGCGGACGGTGGAGACCAGGACCACGGTGCTGGGGCTGATTCCCCCGGCCCGGCAGACGATGTCGATGAACTTCTCCATCCCCATGTCCGATCCGAAGCCCGACTCGGTGACCACGTAGTCGCCGAGCTTCTGGCCGAGCAGGTCGGCGATCAGCGAGGAGTTGCCGTGGGCGATGTTGGCGAAGGGCCCGGCGTGCATCAGGCAGGGCTGTCCCTCCAGGGTCTGGATCAGGTTGGGCTTGATCGCGTCCTTCAGCAGCACGGTCATCGCGCCGGCCGCGTCGAGGTCCTCGGCGGTGACGGGCTCGCCCTCGCTGGAGTAGGCGGCTGTGATCGCGCCCAGGCGCTTGCGCAGGTCCTGGATGTCGCGGGCGACGGCGAGGACCGCCATCACCTCGGAGGCGGCGGTGATGTCGAAGCCGCTTTCGCGCGGATAGCCGTTGGCCGGTCCGCCCAGCCCCAGGGCCACGTCGCGCAGGGCGCGGTCGTTCATGTCCACGGCGCGCTTCCAGGTCACCCGCAGGGCGTCGATCTTGTGCGGGTTTCCATGCAGGATCGAGGCGTCGAGCATCGCCGCGAGCAGGTTGTTGGCGGCGCCGATCGCGTGGATGTCGCCGGTGAAGTGCAGGTTGAGGTCCTCCATCGGCACGACCTGGGCCAGGCCCCCGCCCGCGGCGCCGCCCTTGATCCCGAATACCGGGCCCAGCGAGGGCTCGCGCAGGCAGAGCACCGGGCTCTTGCCGATGTGGCCCATGCCCTCGGTCAGGGCGACCGAGGTGGTCGTCTTGCCCTCGCCGGCCTTGGTCGGGGTCATGCCCGCGACGCAGACGAGCTTGGCGCTGGGGCGCTCGGCCAGCCGGTCGATGGCGCTCAGCGAGATCTTGGCCTTGTAGCGGCCATAGGGCTCGATCTCCTCGGGCTCGAGGCCGATGCGCTCGCCGATCGCCTCTATCGGCTCCAGCTTCGCCTGCTGAGCGATTTCCAGGCTGCTCTTCATCTGCGTGCGCTCCCTTTCGTGGTGGTCAGTGCGAGACGGCTGCGGCGCCCAGCTCGGAGACGAGGCGGTCGCGGTAGAAGCGCTCGAGCGCAAACGGCTCGATCAGCGCGGGCGGCTTGCCGGTCGCCACCTGCTCGGCGAGCGTCTTGCCGACGATCGGCGCGGCCTTGAAGCCGTAGGTGCCCCAGCCGGCGCTGATCAGGAAGTCGTCGACCTCGGTCGCGCCGAGGATCGGGCTGAAGTCGGGGCTGATGTCGCAGAGGCCCGCCCAGCTGCGCAGGATGCGCGCTCTCTCCAGCTGCGGGAACAGTTCGAGGGTGTGCCGGGTCGCCTCCTGGATGAAGTTGAGGGTGCCCTGCTGGCGGTAGGTGGTCCAGGGCTCGATCTCGGCGCCGACCAGGAACTCGCCGCGGTCGGTCTGCGAGATGTAGACGTGCATCTGCGAGGAGACGATGACGACGTCGAGCAGCGGCTTCAGCGGCTCGGTCACGAACGCCTGCAGGATGTGGGTGGTGATCGGCAGCTCCACCCCGGCCATTCCCGTGGTCGTCGAGCTCCAGCCGGCGGTCGCGCTGATCACCGTGCCGGCCGAGATCGTGCGGCCGTTGGCGAGCTTGACGCCGGTCGCCTTGCCGTTCGATCGCTCGATCCCGGTGACCTCGTTGTAGGGATGGATCTCGGCGCCGCCGCTGTCGGCCCCGCGAGCCAGGCCCCAGACGACGGCGTCGTGCCGGATGATTCCGCCGGGAGCGTGGTAGAGGGCTCCCATCACCGGGTGCACGGCGTCTTCGGCCAGCGACATCGCCGGCGCCATCTTCTTGATCTCGGGCGGCCTGACCACGCGCGAGTCGATCCCGTTGAGGCGGTTGACCTCGGCGCGCTCGGACATCACGAACATCGCCCGGTCGGTGTGGGCCAGGGTCAGGTGCCCGTTCTGGGAGAAGAGCAGGTTGAAGTCGAGCTCGGCGCCGAGGCGCTCATACAGCTTCACCGAGGCGTCGTAGAAGGCCGCCCCCTCGGGCGTCTTGTAGTTGGAGCGCAGGATCGTGGTGTTGCGCCCCGCGGCGCCCGAGCCCATGTAGCTCTTGTCGAGCACGCAGACATCGGTTATCCCGTGGTCGCGCGCCAGGTAGTAGGCGGTGGCGAGTCCGTGCGAGCCGGCGCCGATGATCACGACCTCGTAGCTGTCGGAGGGCTCGCCCGACTTTCGCCACATGCGGCGCTTGCGGAAGATGTCACGCACCGGCGCTCACCACCCCGCTGCCCTCGGCCTCGGCCAGCGCCTCGAGCCCCACTGCGCGGCCGCCGAGGCTCTCGGCGGCGTCGATGAAGACGGTCCAGTTGTACTGCGCGTAGCCCGCGCCGAACAGGTGCAGGTAGCGGTCGCCGCGCTCGCGCAGCACCATCCCGGGCGTGCGCGCCACCGAGACCGGGGCGAAGGCCCGCTCGGGGAACTCCCTGGGGCGCAGGTCGAGCGCGGTCGTGCGCGCGAACGTATCGGGGGCCAGCGGCCCGGCGATCACGTTGGAGCCGAGCGCCGCGGTCAGCTCGGTCACGGAGGCGAAGGACGCCTCGGCCGCCGCCGCCTCGAGCCTCTCGCGCACCGCCGCGGTGCGCTCGGGCGGGGTCAGCGCGAGCACCTTCCCGGCCGTGACGGGGCACCACCAGGTCTGCTCGTGCAGCGCCGCCCGCCCGGGCTCGAGCGCGGCGCCGCCTGCCAGCCGGGCGACGATGGAGACGACCGTCTCGGGGTCGCTCTGCAGCTCGAGCTTGCCGATGTAACAGGCGTCCGCCACCCCGACCGAGTCGCGGCAGGCCGCGGTCTCGGGGCCGATCGCGCCGTAGTCGTTGACCACACGCCAGCCCGCGAGCTCGTCTATCCGGGCGCCCGCCTCCAGGTGGGCCCACTCGATCGGGCTGCGCGCGGGGGGCCGGGCGCCGTTGCGCGGCGCGGCCTGGTCGGGAGCGAGGAACTCGAAGCTCATCCGCGCAGCAGCTCCTGGTCGGGGTCGTAGAAGGGCGCCTTGTGCACGGTGGCGGTGATCCGCTTGCCATCGTCGGCCACCGTGATCTCGGTGCCGTCCTCGGCCAGCGCGGTGGGCACCCAGGCCATGCCGATCGTGCGCTGAAGCTTGGGCGAGAATCGCGCCGAGGTGACCAGGCCGATCGGCTCGCCGCCGGCGACGATCGCGGCGCCCTCGGTGGGCACCGCGCCGTTGGTGACCGTGAAGCCGACCAGGTTCTTCTCGTCGCCGCGCTCGGCCACTCCCTCCAGCGCCCAGCGGCCGATGAAGTCCTCCTCCTTGTCGAACTTGACGATCCAGGGCATCGCCGCCTCCAGCGGGTTCGACTCGGCGTCGGTGTCCTGGCCGACCAGGATGTGGAGCTTCTGCAGGCGCAGCACCCGCTGCGGCTCGAGGCCGAAGGGCATGATCCCGTGCGGCTCGCCGGCCTCCGTCAGGGCATCCCAGAGGTCCTGCGCCAGCGAGCCGGGGCAGTGAAGCTCGTAGCCCAGCTCGCCCACGAAGCCGATCCTCAGCATCAGGCAGGGCACCCCGGCGACCTGGGCGCGCTTGCCGTCCAGGTAGGAGAAGCTCTCGTTGCCGCAGTCGAGGTCGGTCAGCGATGAGAGGATCTCGCGCGAGCGCGGGCCGGCGAGGTTGAAGGCCGAGATGCCCTGGCTGAGGTCGGTGAGGTGGACGTCCATCTGCCAGTCGGCCAGCCACCAGGCGAACCAGGCCTCGACTGCGTCGGCGCCGCTGGAGGTGGTGGTGACGTAGAAGGAGTCCTCGTCGAGCCGGCAGATCGTGCCGTCATCGGTGATCCGCCCGGCGTCGTCGCCCAGCACCCCGTATCGGATGCGCCCGGGCTTGAGGTTGTCGAAGCGGTTGGGGTAGAGGCGGTTGAGGAAGGCGCCGGCCTCGGGGCCGCGCACCAAGAGCTTGCCGAGCGTCGAGACGTCGATCAGGCCGGCCCCGTCGTGCACGGCCATCGTCTCGGCCTCGGGGTCGCCGTAGTCGTAGGGACGGCGCCAGTCGCCGGCCCACATCACGTTGCCGCCCAGCTCGCGGTGGCGGCCGTGGATCGCCGAGCGCTTGGCGGGCTCGAACGGGCGGCCCGCCATGGCGCCCATCGGCACCGTGGACCAGGGCGGCCGCGCGGTTGTCAGGCCGACGTCGCCGACCTCGATTCCCGTGTCTTCGGCGGTCTGGCGTATCGAGGCGAGCTGGCACATACGGCCCTGGCAGGGCCCCATCGTCACGGTCGTATAGCGCTTCAGCAGCTCGAGCGAGTCGAAGCCCTCGTCGATCGCGTAGCTGATGTCCTTGGCGGTGACGTCCTCGCAGATGCAGGCGAAGCACTTCTTGTGGCCCTCGGCCGGGGGCGGGGCGGGTGCGTCGGGCGAGGCTCCGTCGGCCGCGGCAGCGAGCGCGGCGCGGTCGGCCTCGAGGCGCTCCCGGTCGCCCTCGTCGCCGAACTCGAGGGCCAGCGCGGCCTCGGCGCCCGCGACGGCGCCCGAGGCAGCGGCGGGGCCGGCCGAGGCGAAGCCGGCGACCGCCCCGGCGGGGTGGATGTCGTCGGGCAGGTCCTCGGGAAGGTAGGCGCCGGCGGCCTCGTTCCAGGCGGCCTTGGCGCCGGCCTGCAGCAGCAGGGAGGTGGCGGGCACCGTGCCGCCCGAGACGGCGACGAGATCGCAGTCGATCCCGCGCTTGGTGTCGGGGTCGGGCCGGCCCTCGGCGTCGAGCTTGGCGACAACGGCTCCCTTCACCTGCTTTCGCCCGAAGGCCTCGACCACGGTGGCGCCGTTGATCAGCTCGATTCCCTCATCCTCGACGATCCGCCTCGCGAGCCGCTCGTCGGGCGTGCCGCCGGGGCGGGCGTCGGCGATCGCCGAGATCTCGACTCCGGCCTCGTTCAGCGCGAGGGCCGACTCGAGCCCGCGGTCGGCCGTGGTCGCGACCAGGGCAGCCCTGCCAGGGGCGACCCCGTAGAGGTGAGCCAGGCGCTCGGCGCCCGAGCAGAGCATCACGCCCGGCAGGTCGTTGCCCTCGAAGAGCAGCGGCTGCTCGATCGATCCGGTCGCCGCGATGTGGCGGTCGGCGCGGATCTGGTGCAGGGTGCTGCCCTGCCAGACCGGGACGATGCCGTCGAAGAACCCCAGCGCCGGAGCCCGCTCCAGCACCTCCACCCCGGCGGCGCGCACCCGCTCGGCGGCCTCGCGGGCCTCGGTGGCGCCCTCCCCGGCCAGCAGCGAGCCCCCCGGCTCGGGGCCGTCGTCCACCATGACCACGTCGGCGCCCATCTCGGCGGCGCGCAGGGCGGCGGCCATGCCCGCCGCGCCGCCGCCGATCACCAGGATGTCGGCCCGGCGCCGGCGGTACTCGGTGCGCCACTCGCGATCGGCCTGGTGCTCGCGCAGCTTGCCGAGGCCGGCGGCGCCGCGCAGCACCTTCTCGTAGAGGGGCCAGAGGCGGCGCGGGCGGATGAAGGTCTTGTAGTAGAAGCCGGGCGGGGTGAAGCGGGTGCCGAAGATGTCGGTTGCCCGCATCACGTCGAAGTCCAGCGAGGGCGAGGCGTTCATGTGCACCACCTTCATCCCCGGGCGCACCGGCTCGGTGCAGGCGCGCACGCCCGGCCAGCCGTCGACCTCGACCATGCAGTTGGGGCACTGGCCCGCGCAGCACATCAGCCCGCGCGGGCGGTGGTACTTGAAGCTGCGCGACAGGACCTTGCGGCCCGATGCGTGCAGCGCCGAGCCGATCGTGTCGCCCTCGAGCGCCTCGACCCTCTTGCCGTCGAACTCGAACTCGATGGTGCGCCCGCGGCTGATCCGCTCGCCGGGCTTGGGGGGCAGGCGGGTCATCGGGGCTCGGCCCCGGGAGCCGCCCCGGCCTGGGGCGGCGCGTCGGCGCCGGGCAACCCGACCCAGCTGACCACGTTGGTCGTGGTGTCGCGCTCGGCAAGGAACCACTCCCGGCAGCCCGAGCGGTGATACCACCACTCGAGCTCCGGGCCGGCGACGTTGCGGCGGAAGTAGTTGTAGGTGTTGAGCTCGCGCTCGGAGGGCTTGCTCTCGGGCCGCGGCACCACCTCGCCGCCGAACGAGAAGTCGGTGACCTCTCGCTCTCCGCAGTTGGGACAGGTGAGCAGGAAGGACATCTCGGGCTAGGCGTCCGTCGCCATCCCCGCCAGACTAGACAAATTGGTACAAAGACGCAAGTCCGAGCGCCGGTGGATACGATCGAGCCACAAGCAACCATGGAGCGTGGGCGATGTCTCGCCGATATGAGTGCCTGGACGCCGGCTGCGGCGCCGAGATCGTGGCGCCCGACGAGCAGGCCCTGGTCGCAGCGGTCCAGCGTCACATGGCCGACGCCCACGACAGCTTCGAGCTCGAAGAGGTGATCGTCGACATGTCGACCGCGGTGGACGAGCCGCAGGAGGAGAGCTGATGTCCGAGCCCGGCAACGGCGGCGGCGACGGCGGGCTCGACCCCGATGTCGTCGCCCGCTTCCACTTCACGCGGAAGATGGTCAAGGGCCCCGTCTACCGCAAGTACAAGTTCGCGATCAACCGGGTCTGGAACGTGGACGACCTCGACTTCACCCGCGACGCCGAGGACTGGAAGCGGATCAGCGAGCAGCAGCGCAAGGGCCTGCTCGGCGTCACCATCCGCTTTCTCGCCGGCGAGCAGGCCGTCACCGACGAGCTCGTGCCGATGATCGCGGCCTCTCATGCTCTCGGTCGCTTCGACTGGGTCACCTACCTCTCCACCTTCCTGATGGAGGAGGCCAAGCACGCGGAGTTCTTCATGCGCTGGCACGACGAGGTGGTCGGCGTGCTCGAGCCCGAGGAGGTCGCGCGGCACTTCCTGGTCCGGGGCGCGACGGTCGACCCCAGCGGCCGCTTCGAGGTTCGCGACGTGCTCCACGAGGCCCTGCCCGCCTACGGACGGGAGTTGCTCGAAGCCTCGATGGAAGGAGACGAGGAGCGGATCGAGCGCGCCTTCGTGCGCTTCTCGGCGGCCTACAACGGATTCGTGGAGGGGGTGCTGACCATGCCCTCCTACGAGATCGTGATCGACACCACGGAGCTCTGGGGCGCCTTCCCGACCCTGAAGCAGGGCTTCGAGCTGATCCTCGGGGACGAGGGACGGCACATCACCTTCGGCACCGGGGCCTGCCGGACGCTGATCGAGAAGAACCCCGAGTACGAGGCGTTGGTGCACGAGGTCTTCGACGCCTACCGCGGCAACGTCGTGGGCTTGGTCGAGTACCAGAAGGCCGTCCCGGGGCTGGACATCCAGAAGTACCAAGACCAGAAGGTCCGCCACTACCGCAACCGCTGCCGGGAGATGGGCATCACCCCCGACGAGGAGCTGATCGAGCAGATCCTCGACCCCGAGATCGACTTCGTGGTCGGGGTCGAGGCGGGCTGAAGCCCCGGTGGCGCCGGCGGGGGCCTTGACGCCACCGCCGGGTGACGATCTCAGCTGGCCGGGATGTGAGCTTTCCACATACCGTGCGGCCAGATTCTGGCACCCTGCGCCATTGCCGACCCCGCCCTTATGTGAGATACATCCAGCATGAGCGATGACAAGAGGCCCACGAAGGACGACGTACGCAAGGCGGTCAAGGAAGAGGGGATCGAGTTCCTGTTCGCCCAGTTCGTCGAGATGAACGCCAAGCCCAACGCCAAGCTGGTCCCGGCGGAGGAGCTGGAGGGACTGTTCACCGACGGCGCCGGGTTCGCGGGCTACGCGGCCGGCGACATCGGCCAGACGCCCGACAACCCCGACCTGATCGCGATGCCGGATGTGAGCTCGTTCACCAAGCTCCCCTGGAAGCCGAACGTCGGCTGGTTCGCCTCCGACGCCATGGTCGAGGGTGAGTCCTGGCCCTACTGCCCGCGCACGATCCTGCGCAACCAGCTGAAGCGCGCCGAGGAGATGGGCTACCAGTTCAAGATCGGGATCGAGCTCGAGTACTTCCTCGTCCGCAAGACCGAGGACGGCGGCATCGAGCTCGCCGACCCGCTCGACACGCTCGAGCAGCCCTGTTACGACATCCGGGCGCTGACCCGCAACTTCGACTTCGTCTCGGAGGTGGTCAAGAACGTCAACTCGCTCGGCTGGGAGCTCTACGCCACCGATCACGAGGACGCCAACGGGCAGTACGAGCAGAACTGGCAGTTCGACGACGCGCTGATCTCCTGCGACCGGGCGATCTTCTACCGCTACATGGTCGAGGCGATGGCGCAGGAGCGCGGCATGATCGCGACCTTCATGCCGAAGCCGTTCGCCCATCTGACGGGTAACGGCTGCCACTTCCACATGAGCCTCTGGGACGGCGACACCAACGTGCTGCTCGGCGACAAGGACAAGGATCCGCGGGGGCTCGGCATGAGCGAGCAGGGCTACAACTTCATCGGCGGGCTGAAGAAGCACGCCAAGGCCTACATCGCGGTGACCGCGCCGACCGTCTCCTCCTACAAGCGCCTGGTGATCGGCGCCCCGACCAGCGGAGCGACCTGGGCGCCGGCCTACGTCGCCTACGGCTGGAACAACCGCACGATGATGCTCCGCATCCCCGACTCGGGCCGGGTCGAGGACCGCACGGTCGACGGCTCCTGCAACCCCTACCTGGCGGCCACGGCGATCCTCGCCGCCGGCCTCGACGGGATCGAGAACGGCATCGACCCGGGCGAGCCCGCCACCGGCAGCATGTACGAGACCAGCGCGGAGGATCGAGAGAAGATGGGCATCGAGACGCTGCCCGCGAACCTGCTCGACGCGACCCGCGAGCTCGAGACCGACGAGGTCATGCGCAAGGCCCTCGGCTCGGTCGGCGACGAGGACTACGTCGACTACTTCATCCGCTGCAAGCGCCACGAGTGGCAGCAGGCGCACGAGCAGATCACCCAGTGGGAGATCGACCGGTATCTCCAGCTCTACTGAGGGCGAGGTTCACACGTGTGCGGCATCGCCGGCCTGTTCAGCAAGTCAAGCGGCATCGAGGAGAGCCTCGGCTCGCACCTGGGGGAGATGCTCTCGCAGCTCGCCACCCGCGGGCCCGATAGCGCGGGGGTCGCGTTCTACCGCGACCCGGCGCCGGCCGGCGCCTGCAAGGTCTCGCTGTTCTCGCCCGAGGCGAACTACCCGTGGGAGACTCTCGCCGGTGAGCTGGCCGAGGAGTTCGGCGAGGTCGGAGAGCCCGAGCGGCGGGCCTCGCACGCTCTGTTCGTGGTCGAGGGCGACGCGAACACGGTCGGCGCCTGGCTGACCCGTCACCACCCCGAGCTGCGGGTGATGAGCGTCGGCGAGTGGATCGAGATCTACAAGGAGGCGGGCGACCCGCGCGAGTTCGTGGAGCGCTTCGACCTCGCCGGGATCTCGGCCACGCACGCCCTCGGGCACACGCGGATGGCGACCGAGAGCCGCGTCACCACCGAGCACTCGCACCCCTTCTCGACCGGGCTCGACCTCTGCCTGGTCCACAACGGCTCGCTCTCCAACCACAACCGCCTGCGCGCCGAGCTGCGCCGCGAGGGGATCGAGTTCCAGACCGACAACGATTCGGAGGTGGCGGCGGGCTATCTGACCTGGCGGCTGGCGCGCGGTGACAGCATCGAGCAGGCCCTGGAGGGATGCCTCACCGACCTCGATGGCTTCTATACCTTCGCGGTCGGCACCGCCGACGGCTTCGCGGTGCTGCGCGACCCGATCGCCTGCAAGCCAGCCGTGATGGCCGAGACCGACGAGTGGGTCGCGATGGCCTCCGAGTACCGGGCGATCGCCTGTCTACCGGGCGCCGAGGAAGCCGAGCTCTGGGAGCCCGAGCCCGGCCGCGTCTACTCGTGGCAGCGGGCGAGGGTGGCGTGAGCGCGACCGAGCAGCTCGCCCCGGAGTCGGTGGACCTCGCCGAGACCACCGTCAGGGAGCTGAACCAGCGGCTGCACGACGCCGGCGAGGCCGGCCCGGGGCGCTGGCTGATCACCAACCCCGACGGCGCGCACGCCGTCGCCGTCGGCCTCGACGCCGAGATCGAGGTGGAGATCGACGGGCACGTCGGCTACTACTGCGCCGGCATGAACAAGCTCGCCACCGTGCGGGTGCATGGCAACTGCGGGGTCGGAGTGGCCGAGAACATCATGTCGGGGACCGTGGTGATCGAGGGCGACTCGAGCCAGGCCGCGGGCGCCACCGGGAGGGGCGGCACGCTGGTGATCAAGGGCAGCGCCTCGGCGCGCTGCGGGATCTCGATGAAGGGCGTCGACATAGTGGTGCACGGGTCGATCGGCCACGCCGGCGCCTTCATGGCGCAGAAGGGCGCGCTGGTCGTCTGCGGCGACACCGGTCCCGACCTCGGTGACTCCATCTACGAGGCCCGCCTTTACGTGCGCGGCGAGGTCGCGGGCCTCGGCGCCGACTGCGTCGAGAAGGAGATGCGCGACGAGCATCGCAGCGAGCTGGCGGAGCTGCTGGCCAGGGGGGAGGCCGACGCCGAGCTCTCGGAGTTCCGCCGCTACGGCTCGGCGCGCCGGCTCTACAACTTCCAGATCGACAACGCGGGCGACTACTGATGGCCGAGTTCGACGCGCTCGCCAAGCAGGAGGGCTTCAAGCCCGGGCTCGCGGGCCGCTGGCGCCCCGGGCTGCGCGAGTCGGCGCTGTTCGACCGCAACGCGATCCACGAGATCCATCGCATGGCGCGCGAGGGCATCTACGACATCCGCGGCTTCGGCGCCAAGCGCCGCGTGCCCCACTTCGACGACCTGCTCTTCCTCGGGGCCAGCGTCTCGCGCTACCCGCTGGAGGGCTACCGCGAGCGCTGCGCGACGGACGTCACCCTGGGCACCCGCTTCGCCAAGCACCCGGTCGAGCTCGATATCCCGATCACGATCGCGGGCATGAGCTTCGGCGCGCTCTCGGCCCCGGCCAAGGAGGCGCTGGGCCGCGGCGCCACCGCGGTCGGGACCAGCACCACCACCGGCGACGGCGGCATGCTGCCCGAGGAGCGTGACCATTCCTCCAAGCTCGTCTACCAGATCCTGCCCTCGCGCTACGGCATGAACCCCGACGACCTGCGGCGCGCCGACGCGGTCGAGGTCGTGGTCGGCCAGGGAGCCAAGCCCGGGGGCGGCGGCATGCTGCTGGGCCAGAAGATCTCCGACCGTGTCGCCGAGATGCGCGACCTGCCCAAGGGGATCGATCAGCGAAGCGCCTGCAGGCACCCCGACTGGACGGGTCCCGACGACCTCGAGATCAAGATCGAGGAGCTGCGCGAGATCACCGACTGGCAGAAGCCGATCTACGTCAAGGTCGGCGCCACCCGCACCTACTTCGACGTCGCCCTGGCGGTCAAGGCGGGCGCCGACGTGATCGTGCTCGACGGCATGGAAGGGGGGACCGCGGCGAGCCAGGACGTCTTCATCGAGCACGTCGGCATCCCGATCCTCGCCGCGATCCCGCAGGCGGTCGCCTCGCTGCAGGAGCTCGGCATGCACCGTGAGGTTCAGCTGATCGTCTCGGGCGGCATCCGCTCGGGCGCCGACGTCGCCAAGGCGATGGCCCTGGGCGCCGACGCGGTCTCCATCGGCGTCGCCGCGGTGGTCGCGCTGGGCGACAACGCACCCGAGTTCGAGGAGGAGTACGAGCAGATGGGCACCTCGGCCGGCTTCTACGACGACTGGCACGAGGGCCGCGACCCGGTCGGCATCTCGACCCAGGACGACGAGCTCGCGAGCCGCTTCGACCCCGAGCTGGGCGGCCGCCGGATCGCCAACTACCTGCGCGCGATGGTGCTCGAGGCCCAGACCCTGGCCCGCGCCTGCGGCAAGTCGCACCTCCACAATCTCGAGCCCGAGGACATGGTCGCCCTCACCCTGGAGGCCTCGGCGATGTCCAAGGTCCCGCTGGCCGGGACGAGTTGGATCCCCGGCCAGGATTCGACCGCCTGAGCCGCCGGTCATCCGCGGGCGCTGCGGGGGGCGCGGGCGCCGGTACGCTGAGCCACCCGAGCCCCCGTAGCTCAGCTGGATAGAGCGCCGGCCTTCTAAGCCGGATGTCGCAGGTTCGAATCCTGCCGGGGGCGCCTCCGCCGCCGCGCCCGCACCCGGCCCCGCCCCGCTAGATTGGGGTCAGTCCTGGTGGGCGTAGCTCAGTTGGTAGAGCTCCTGGTTGTGGTCCAGGTGGTCGCCGGTTCGAGTCCGGTCGCTCACCCCTCGTTTGCGATTGCGCCCAAGCGCTTGCCGCGGGCGCTCAGCGCTAAGCGCATCCGAAGGCCGCTGCGGATCCGCAGGGTGCTTTTTTTCTACCCGGGCTGTCCGTCGACGCTGGACTAGGCGGCAGCGCCGACGGCGCCCGGGCGATGAAGAGCGGGCACTCAGTTCCCGCTCTCTGTCAGCGACGCGATGCCTGTAGGGAGAGGAGACATGCAGGCACGAGCGTCGCCGAGTTTGTTGACCGAATCAGACAAGCTGGCTCCTAGCCGGATTGATCCGACGATTCGTATTGCGGATAGTGCTTCCGTGCATGAGCCTCCGATATGTAGCCGGCGCGGACATCGGCCGCGATCGCCTCGGCGTCACGCTCTGCAGGTGGGCCGTAGCCGCCGCCCCCGCCGGTCGAGAGCTCGAAGGTGGCGCCCTTGGGGATCTTCTCCCCCGTGGCCTTCGTCAGGGTTTTTCGGGAGCCGTCGGGATGGCGTATCGCGGCGCGGTTCGGCTTCGCCTCGCCGCCGCCGAGCAGGCCCCAGGGGTTGTTCTGCGTGCGCTCCACCCCGCAGGTGAGCCAGCAGTCGTCGAGCATGTGGAAGAACATGTCGACGCCCAGGCCGCCGCGGTGCCGGCCCGGACCGCAGGAATCGACTCGCAGCTCGAAGCGCTCGAAGATCCACGGGTTCTTGGCCTCCCAGACCTCGACCGGGGTGATTCGCGTTCCGGCCTCGCCATGGTGCATGATCGCGTTCGGGCCGTCGTCGACCGCGGTGGCCCCCTGTCCGACGGGATTGCCCGAGCCGTCGGCCCAGGCCTCGCCGGTGTCCGCTAGCTCCCCCCACCAGATGAGCGTTGTCACGTCGCCGCCGCTACAGGCGGGCACGGCAGACGGAAGAGCGTCGGCGACAGCCCGGAAGATCACCTCAATCGCCTGGTAGTCGGACATGTAGTAGAAGAACGCGGGGGCAGGGGGGAGAGGATGGAACATCGAGCCCTCTCGGGTCATGACGTGGATCGGCCGGAAGTGGCCCTCGTGGAAATGGCCCTCCCCGCCAGGATCAGTCGCGCTGGCGAGCATCGTGATCGCCACTCGGCTGGCCGAGACGGTGGAGGGGAGAGGGCTGTTGACCGGCCCCTCGCGAGCATCGGGTGTGCCTCGGTAGTCCACGGTGACGTCGCTGCCCGAAACGACGACCTGGAGCTTGAACGGGATCCGGCCTTCGGCGACCCCATCGCCGTCCATCTCGCCCGTACCGGTGTACTCGCCGTCCGGGATCTCATCGATGAACTTGCGAACGGCCGCCTCGCCACGGTCATACATCTCGTCCACCGCGGCTGCGAACGTCTCGCTCCCGTGCCGCTCGACGACCCGGCGCAGCGCGGCAGCGCCGGCGAGCGCCCCGGCCACCTCGGCGTTGAGGTCGCCGGCGACTGCACCGGGAACCCGCGAGTTGGCGGTGACCATCCGCGAGATGTCCTCGCGCAACTCGCCGGCCTCATAGAGCTTCACCCCGGGGAATACGGTTCCCTCCTGGAAGTAGTCAACGGTATCGCTGCAGAAGTAGTCCTTGGCCCCGATGTCGAGGAAGTGCGCCTTGACCGCCGTGAAGCCGATGAGTTCGTCGCTGTCGAGGTAGACCGGGCAGACCACCGCCATGTCTTCCTGGTGCGATCCGGTCACGTAGGGGTAGTTGATGAGGATGATGTCGCCGTCTACCAGGCCCTTTTCGCCGACGGCCTCGACCGCGCCCTCGACGCAGTAGCCCATCGTGCCGAGGAAGTTCGGGAGCCCAGGCGCCTGGGAGAGCAGGCGCTTATCCCGGTCGTAGATCGCCACCGCGAAGTCGAGGACGTCGTAGATGATCGGCGAGAACGCGGTGCGCATCAGCGCACGCTTCATCTGCTCGGCCGCCGAGTGGAGGCTGTGCCGGACGACCTCCGTGGTTATGGTGTCGACGCGATCAGGCACGATGGCCACCGGCGGGTTCGATCATGAGCGATGAGCTCGGGTGGACGGTGGCGCCGAAGCCGCTGTCGAGGTAGGTCATCGCGGTCTCCTCGGCAATCAAGGCGGGCCCGGTCAACGTCGCGCCGAGGGGCAGCGATGCTCGGTCCACCAGCGGGAATTCGAGCCAGTCTTCCTCGGCGAAGGAGTAGGCGCTAATCGGCTTGGTGTCCGCTTCGCCATCGGCCCTGGGCTTTGGCGGATCGACCCGCTCCCGCATCGCGGTTCGAAGTGTTCCGCGAACGGCGACGATCTCGATTCGCTCCTGCATGCGGTGCCCGAAGATCCTCTCGTACTGCTCCTCGAATGCGAGGGCGACCCGAGCGGTGTCGGCGTCGATCGTTCCGGCAGCGAGCGGCACCTGCACGGTGAGGCTGTACTCCTGGCCCTCGTAGCGGAGGTCGAGCGCGGCCTCTGGCGCGGCCCCGTTGTCCGCGCTTCTCCCCCCCGGCCGGCCTCGAAGTTCGGCGAGGAGGTCACCGAGCACCTTCTCGGCCGTGCCTGTGCTCTCGTCGGTCAGGGGCGCGATCATCGTTTGGGCTGCGGTCTGGGTGACATCGGCGCCAAGGAGCCCCCAGGCGGAGAAGTTGCCGCTGAACGGAGGGATCACCACTCTCGGGATCTCCGATTCCTTCGCGAGCAGGGTCGCGAACAGGCCGCCGGCCCCCCCGAAGGCCATCAGCGCCCCATCCCGGGGATCGAGTCCCCGCTCGACCGTGATCTCGCGGATGGCGTCGGCCATGTGTGCGGAAGCGACCCGGAGTATTCCCTGCGCCACCCGCTCGGTACGCATGTCAAGAGCCGACCCGAGCGCCTCCAGAGCTGCCCGGGTTCGGGCGGCGTCGAGCTCAAGTCCACCGGCGAGCCGTCCCTCGCCGAGCATCCCCAGTGAGAAGGCGGCATCGGTGACCGTGGCCTCGGTCCCGCCACGGCCGTAGCAGGCCGGGCCAGGGGCTGAGCCGGCGCTGCGCGGACCGACCCGAAGCAGACCCCCCGCGTCGATCTCGGCGATCGAGCCGCCTCCAGCCCCGATCGAGCGCACGTCCACCCAGGGGGCCTGCACCGGGAAGCCGATCACCTCTCCCTCGTTCATCGCCTGCGGTCGGCCGTTGAGCACGACCGACACGTCGAAGCTCGTACCGCCGACGTCGGCCGCGATCACCTGGTTGATCTCGAGTTCGCGCGAAAGGCTCGCAGCGCCCTCGACCCCCGCCACTGGCCCCGAGATGATCGTCTCGAAGGGACGGGCCGCGGCCTCCTCGAAGCTCATCGCACCGCCTCCGGAGCGCATCAGCAGCAGGTCCCCCTTGCAACCGGCCTCCCTCAGCCCCGATCCAAGCCGCTCCAGGTAGCCGCCGGCGATCCCTCGGACGTATGCATCGATCGCGGTTGTGGAAGTGCGCTCGAACTCCCGGTACTCGCCCGATACCTGATGGGAGAGCGAGATCTCTCCCTTGAATCCGTGTCGTCGCAGCGCCTCTGCGGCCGCGAGTTCGTTGTCGGGGTTGCAGTAGGCGTTGATGAAAGCGATGGCCACTGCCCCCACACCCGCGCGCTCGAAGGCCTCGACAGCCGCGCCCACATCGGCCTCCGGGACCTCGGACTGGACGGTACCGTCGGCGCGAATCCTCTCCCCGATCGGGATTCGCAGCTCCCTGGGTACGAGGGGTTCCGGGGGGCGCCACCAGAGGTTCAGCATCTCCTCGCGGCTTCCGCGCCGGATCTCGAGCACATCCCGAAAGCCGGCGGTGGCCAGCAGCCCGAGTCGGGCCCCGGACCGCTGCAGTAGCGCATTGAGCCCCACGGTTGTGCCGTGGAGGAAGTACTCGGAGGCCGAGATCACCTCAGGCGGGACACCGCCCGAGACGCTGGCGATGACGGCCTGCTCGGGAGCGTCCGCGCTCGAGGCGCTCTTGGTGATCGTCACCTCGCCCGTGGCGGCGTCGTAGGCGATCAGGTCGGTGAAGGTGCCGCCGACATCCACTCCGATTCGGGTGCTCAAGGCCTCTCCCTGGACGTTACTTGGCTCCGAGCAGGTCGAATGCGACCAAGGTCAGCACTCTGGCGGCCTGCTCGAGTTGCACGAGCGACTGGCGCTCATCGGGACAATGGCAGAGCGACACGTCTCCCGCACCGAACGTGATCGCCTCCATTCTCGCGTCGTTGACGAGGTTGCGTACGTCACTGCCGTAGGGGGTTCCCACGATCTTCCCCGGCTCGCCGGTGATCTCCCTGACGGCGCTCTCCACTACATCGATGAAGGAGCTTTCGCTAGGCACCTCGGCCGCCTCGAAGGGATGGTGGATCGGCTTCACCTCGCCGGAGACTCCGGGATGGCCGCCCACTGCGTCGGCGACGAGCCTCTGGAGGTCTGCTTGGATCTCTTCATGGCTTTCGCCGGGAATCAGGCGCCGGTCGACCGTTAGCTCACAGGCGTCGGGTACGGCATTGTGCTCAGCGCCCGCCGAAAGCATCGTCACGGTGCAGATCGGATGCCCCAGGAGCGGGTGGGTGCGGGAGGTGATCTCGTCTCCGTACCTGCGGAGCGCCGCCAGCACGTCCTCCACAGGAGTGATCGGATTGGCGCCCGCTGATGGAGTCGCGGCGTGCGTCGAGCGTCCGCTCAGGCGGATTCTGAACCAGCCGGTCCCGCGCTCCGCGGTCGCTATCTCGAGTCCAGTGGGCTCGGTTGTGATCCCCCAGTCGCCCACGAACCCCTCCTCGATCAGGGACAGGGTGCCCGGCTCGCCGCACTCCTCGCCCGAGGCGAAGTGGAGGACGAGCGACCCGCGCAGCCGGTCCCGCATCCCGCCCAAGACCCTGGCGCAGGCGATCTGGGCCGCCAGCCCGCCCTTCATGTCGACTGACCCCCGGCCCCAGACGTGGCCGTCCCGGATCTCGCCGCCGAAGGGATCGACCGACCAGCGCGCTTCCTCGTCGATCGCGACGGTGTCCATGTGCCCGTTCAGGACAAGGCGCGGCCCAGCCTCGGATCCGGCCAGGACGGCCGCCAACGAGGGCCGGCCAGGCATCGACTCGACCCGGGTCAGCTCGCATCCGGTCCCTTCGAGCTGACGCTCGATTTCCTCGACCATGGCGAGCTCGCTCATTCCCGGGTTCACGCTCGGGGTCCGCACAAGCGCCCCCAGGGAGGCTCCCAGCTCCGCCTGGCTCAACTCGGGCGCAGCAGCCGCCTGAGACCTCGCGTCGGTTTGGGGGGGCGCGTCGATGGCGCGTGACGTTACTGTCGAGAAAGCGATCTGTCAAGAAATGTGAGAGGATGCGGCACAGTGGAGATCGGCTGTTTCAGCGACTACGGCACTCTGCGCACCGCCATGGTGGGAAGCACGGAGGACCTCGCCTACCCGGCGTGGAGCCCCAACATCCGCTACCTGCGGGGCGAGCAGGCCGAGTTGCTCTCAAACGCCGAGGGAAGCGCCGTCAACCTGCGTGAGCGGGCGCCCGACCTATGGGAGGCGGTCACCGCTGACATGGAGAGCCTGGTCGAGATCCTCGAGCAGAACGGCGTTGAGGTTGTGCGCCCCCGCAAGTTCCTGCCCGAGGAGATGGAGTACCTCGAGTACCTCCAGGGTGGCCACAGCCTGCTCTATCCGGCCGACCCGAACTACGTGCTCGGCAAGCACGTGATCGAGTGTTGCATCCGGCGGCCGTTCCGGCGCAAGGAGACCTGGGCGACCCGCGACGTGCTCATGCCGCAGATCGAGGCCGACCCCGAGGTCAAGCACGTCTCCATTCCGAGGGCCCGGCCGCACCCCGCCGGGGAGGAGGGTCCCGGGCCGTTCCTCGAGGGCGGGGACCTGATCATGCTCAGCCCCAACGACGTCCTCTGCGGCAACACGGTGTTGACCTCGAACGCGGCCGGACGCAACTGGCTGACCCGCTACCTCGAGCCGTTCGGGATCCGCGTCCACCCGGTCGACGTCCAGGGAACCTGGCTGCACCTGCTCGGGGTGATGTGCGTGCTGCGCGAGGGCCTGGCCATGGCTCACCTGCCCGCGCTGGGCGGCAGTCTGCCGGAGCCGATCACCGACTGGGATGTGATCGAGCTGACCGAGCAGGAGACCCTCGACCTCGCGTCGGTGGGCATGAACATCGACCAGAAGCGGCACCTGATCGACCAGCGCTTCGAGCGCGTGATCGGCGAGCTCGAGAAGCGCGGCATGGAGCCCATCCCCCTGGATGTGAAGCATCTGAGCGCCTGGGGCGGGGCGGTGCGCTGTGCGTCGCTGCCGATCGCGCGCGACGCCGAGTAGCGCGCGGACCTAGGACAGGGTCCGGAGCAGGCCCGAGAGCAGCCGGGCGCGAGGGATCAGCGAGTCCAGCAGCACGTGCTCGTCCTGGGTGTGAAAGCCGGCACCGCAGGGCCCGAGGCCGTCCAGCGTCGGGATCCCGATCGCTCCGGTGAAGTTGCCGTCGCTGCCGCCGCCGACCACCCCCGCCTCGGGGTCGAAGCCGACCTCCCGGGCCAGGGAACGCGCATGCTCGTAGAGCTCCAGCGTTCCGGCGCTGGGCGTGAACATGGGCCGGAAGGGGCCGGCCTCGACCTCGAGGTCGATGCCGTCGTTTCGAGCCTCGAGGCCCGCCATTCGCGATCGGATCCGCTCGAAGTCCTCCGGCTCCTCTGTGACCACCAGCACGTGGGCTTCGCATGAGGTCGGTACGACGTTGACGAAGACGCCGCCGGAGACGACACCGGCCGACAGGGTCAGGTTGCGCTCGGGCTCCGACATCGACTCGATCTCGATGATCTGCTCCGCGATCTCCCGGATCGCGGAGCGGCCCGAGGCGAGCGTGGCGCCCGCGTGGGCCGGCTTGCCATGGGCGCGGACGACGAACCGCTGGAAGGCCCAGCGGCCAATGATCAGGTCGGCGCCTTCCTGCGCCGGCTCCGGCACCAGCACCAGTCGCTGCCGTTCCGCCTCGGACTCGATCAGCCCGCGGGTCGACGGTGTCCCGACCTCCTCATCGGGAACGAACATGAACGAGATCGGCAGCGGCGTGGTTTCGCCGGACTCCACGATCTTTCGCAGCGCGAGATAGGCGAGGTAGGTGCCGCCCTTCATGTCCAGGATCCCGGGCCCGAAGGCCCGGTCGCCCTCGCGCCGGAACTCGAGGTCCCGCTCGAAATTCCTCGGCGCGTGCACCGTGTCGAGGTGGCAGAGGACCAGGATTCCGGGCGCCCCCTCGCCCCAGGGCATCCGCGCGACCACGCAGTCCCCGAACCCATCTCGTCCCTCGTGCCGTTCGGCGACCGCGCCGATTCCCTCCATCGCCTCCTGGGCCGCATCCATCATCCGGTTGACTCCGGCGGCATCGACGGTGGGGCTCGGGATGCCGACCCAGCGCTCCAGGCCCGCGAGGATCTCCTCGAGGTCAAACGCGTCCGCCGGCAGCGGGCCAGCCACGGGTGCTCAGCCGGGTCCGTTGGATGGGGCGATGCCGACCGCTGCTCCCGGGCGCATGCGTCCGGCGCTCGCCTCGAACGCGATCAGGAGGTCTCGCAGGGTGGCGTTGAGGGTCTCGCGCTGAGACCGAGTCAGCGGCGTCAGCAACTCCTCCTCGTTCACCTGGTGAGCGGCCATGGCATCCTCCTGGAGCCGCTTTCCCGCCGGTGTGAGCGAGACGAGTACGCCGCGCCCATCGCTCGGGTTCGGCTCGCGGGCGACCAGCCCGCGCCGCTCCAGTCGCTCGAGCAGCTTGGTCAGCCCTCCGGAGCTGAATAGCAGCGAGACGCCGACGTCCTTGGGGGAGAGCCTGTGCGGGGGGCCCGCCCGGCGCAGGGAGTTGAGGGCGTTGAACTCCGTGATCGTGAGGTCGAACCTGCCGAGCGATTTCTCCACCTCGAGTCGCAGCAGCCGCGCGGCTCGCAGCAGCCGTCCGATCAGCGCAATCGCGTCGGTATCGAGCTCGGGAAGCTCATCGGCCCACTCGGCGACGATCCGATCGACGTGGTCTCCGGCGTCGCGGGGAGGGGGCTGAACTCGATCGCGCTGCGAATCGGATGCCCTTCCTGTCGCCATGGGCGCGCCAGTCTAGCCGATGCCGCTGCCAGGAATGCTTTCCGGCTAGCTTGACAGGAAGCTATCGCTTTGATTAGTGTGTCGCCCGTCTCGGTCCACCCCCGAACGAGGAGAGAGAGATGCGGCGACTGCTGACCCTAGGTGCCAAGAAAACGGATCGACCGGAGCGAGGTCATGTAGCGGCCCCCGGGGGTGGTCGCCGAGGCCGGTTCGGAGCGAGGGCGCTTCTGCTCGCGGCCGTGCCGCTGGCCCTGCTGGCCGGCGCCTGCGGCAGCTCCAGTGACAGCAGCAGCGACAGCGGAGGCAGCGGTGGCCTCGACCCGATCACCTCCGGCTGGGTCTGGTACGGACCGGTCCCGGACACGGGCTGGAACAACGCCAACGAGGCGGGCCAGAAGGCGGCTGAAGACGCTCTCGGCGATTCGATGACGGTCCTGAACGCGGACAACGTCCCGTACACCGACGAGGCGACTCCGGTCTTCGAGCAGTTTGTGACGACCCAGAACGCAAACGTGCTGGTGGACGCGGTCTCCTACGGCGAGATCTTCACCGATGTCTGCGACGCGCATCCGGAGATCTACTGCATCACGACGGCACCGTTCACGAAGCTGGGCAAGAACACGACAGGGTGGTTCCCGAAGCTGTGGGTCGCGGAGTACACGGCCGGCGTCGCGGCCGGGCTCAGCACCAAGGGGGGTACGGTCGGTTACGTGCTCGGCTACGACATTCCCCTGATCACCGGCGCCAGGAACGCGTTCACGATGGGCTGCCGGAGCGTGAACCCGGACTGCGACGTGCGGACCGTGGTCACGAACGACTACTACAACCCGCCGAAGACCTCCCAGGCGGTGTCCACCCTGGTCGACTCCGGCGCGGACGTGGTCCGCTCCTACACCGATGACCAGGGTTATTGCCAGGCCCTGAAGGACAAGGGCGCGCTGGCGATCGGTGAGTTCTGGACCAACGGCGAGTCGTGCGGCGACAACGCGCTGGTCTCGACGGTCTGGGACTTCGAGGACTACTACACAAGTCAGTTCGAGGCGATCAAGAACGGTGAATTCGTCTCCAAGCAGCTCGAGTTCCTCGACCCTGAGACGTCCTTCAAGCTGGAGGACTGGGGCCCGAACGTGTCCGAAGACGTCCAATCCCAGGTGGAGCAGACGTTTTCGGATCTCGCCTCCGGCGCCGAGAACCCGTTCGTGGGTCCGATCAAGGACGCGAATGGCAAGGTTCGGGTGCCGGCCGGGGAGGAGCTGACCGACAAGTTCCTCTACGGAGAGTGGGATTGGGCCGTAGAGGGAGTCAAGGCAGGCTGACGCCGAGGATCGGGTGAACCCGCGGTCAGGCGACGACAATGAGCGATGAGCCACGTGTCGCCCTCCGCGGGATCACGAAGAGATACGGCGACCTGAAGGCGAACGATGGCGTGGACCTCGACCTCCGAGAGGGCGAGGTCCACGCTCTGCTGGGGGAGAACGGCGCCGGCAAGACGACGCTGATGAACGTGCTCTCCGGGGTGCTCGCTCCCGACCAGGGCGAGATCCTGATCGGCGGCGGCCCCGTCAACCTCCGCTCGCCGAAGCACGCGCTGTCGCTGGGGATCGGGGTGGTGCACCAGCACTCGCGCCTGGTCGAGGCGCTGACCGCGGCCGAGAACCTGTTCGTGGGCTGGGATGAGATCCCGGGGCTGTTCCGGCGCCGCTCTGCGTTGGTGAAACGGGCCAACGAGGTGGCGAAGCAATACAAGCTCAAGCTGGAGATGGAGGCGAGCGTCTGGCAGCTCTCGGTCGCCGATAAGCAGCAGCTGGAGATCCTGCGCACGCTCAGCCGGGGCGCCGAGGTACTGATCCTCGATGAGCCGACCTCGGTGTTGACGCCGAGCGAGACCGAGGGGCTGTTCGACCTGATGCGCGACCAACGCGAGGCGGGGGAGTCGGTGGTCTTCATCTCCCACAAGCTCCGCGAGGTGCTCGCGATCGCCGACCGGATCACGGTGATGCGCCAGGGAAGGAACGTGAAGACCCTGGAGCGCTCCGAGGCCGATGTGGACACGATCACGGCGCTGATGATCGGCGGCGACGTGCCGAAGGTCAGTCGCAAGAAGAGCACGCCCGGCAAGACCGTGCTCGAGGTTGAAGGGCTGACGGTGGCGGATGATCGCGGCGAAGACGCCGTCAGGGACCTCTCGCTGACTCTGGCCGAGGGCGAGATCGTCGGGGTCGCCGGGGTCACCGGCAACGGCCAGCGCGAGTTCTCCGAGGCCCTGAGCGGATTGCGGGCGCCGAGCGCTGGAAGCATCCATGTGGATGGCGAGGATCTCGCCGGCCGTTCCTGTCGAGCATTCGTCCGCGCGGGCGTCGGCTTCGTGCCCGAGGACCGGCTCGGGACAGGGCTCGCCGGGAGCGAGACGATCTGGCGCAACGCGATCATGCGCCGCTACGGCGCTGACCAGCTGACCCGCGGCCCGCTGCTCGATCAAGCCGCCTCCCACGAGATGGCCCGGAAGGTCGTCTCGGCCGTCAAACTCTCCTCCGAGGATCTGGAGACGCCCGTCAGGGCGCTCTCGGGTGGTCACGCTCAGCGGCTGCTGACCGGGCGCGAGCTCGAGGTCGGCTCCAGGCTCCTGATCCTCGCCTTCCCGACCCGGGGGCTGGACGTCTCCGCGGCCGCGTACCTGCGTCAGACGATCCTCGATGCCCATGACCGCGGCATCGCGGTGCTGTTCATCTCGGAGGAGTTGAACGAGATCCTCGAGATATCTGACCGGGTGGTGGTCATGTACGAGGGACAGATCAACGGCGAGTTCGAGGGCAAGATCGACCGCGACGCCGTCGGGCGCGCGATGGGCGGGGTCAAGCAGAAGCGGCCGAAGGCGAAGGCCGCGAAGTGATCGAGGCGCTCAAGAACCTGCCGGCCTGGCGGATCGAGCGTCGCGCTAAGCCCGGCGGCGCCGTGCGCTATCGGATCGGCTCCGTCGCGATCGGCGTGGTGCTCTCGACCGCGTTCGCGCTGCTGGTCTCGGGTGCCGACAGCGCCCAGTTCTTCGAGGGCCTCTGGAACAGCACCTTCAACACCCCAGCCGGTTTCGAGAACATGCTGACCTTGACGGCGGGCCTCCTGCTCGTCGGCCTGGCGGCCGCGATCCCGCTGCGCATCGGCCTCTGGAATATCGGCGGCGACGGCCAGATCTTCCTCGGCGCCTGGGGCGCTTTCGCCATGGGCCAGCTCTTCCCGGACATGAGCGCCGCGCTGCTGGTCCCCCTGATGTTCGTCGCGGCCGCCGTTTGCGGCGCGGCTTGGAGCATGATCCCCGCGCTGGCACGCGTGTATCTCAACGTCAACGAGATCATCAGCACGCTGCTGTTTAATTTCATCGCGGTCTCCTGGGTCATCTACTGGGCGGGGACGAAATGGGGGGAAGAGGCCTCGGCCGGGAGCATCAAGTCCGTCAACGTTCCGGAGCAGACGGTGCTCGAGTCCTTCGTCTTCGGGGACTACTTCGTCCCGGTCGGCTTCGTGCTCGCTGTGCTCTTCGCAGCCGGCGCCTGGCTGTTCCTGCGCGGCTCGATCTTCGGCTATGAGATGTCGATCATCGGCTCCAGCCAGAAGGCAGCGACCTACGCCGGGATGCCGACGAAGCGGATCATGCTCGTGGTCTTCGCGCTCGGCGGTGTCGCGGCGGGCCTGGCAGGGGTGATCGAGATGCTGACGAACGTGCAGCGCTACGGGCCCGCCCTCTCCAACAACCTCGGATACACGGGCGTCGTGGTGGCGGTGCTGGCCGGCGGCTTCGGGCCGCAGCTGCTGCTGATGGCGCTGGTGTTCGCGGTGATCGCGATCGCCGGCAACGTGCTCACGATCACCGGCGCGCCGAGCGAGCTCGTCTTCGCCATGTACGGCCTCACCCTGATCTGTGCAGCGATCGGTCAGGGCATGCGACATATCCGCATTGTCAGCCCGGCCCGTGCCGAGTCCGACCGGCCCGCCCCGGCCGCCGCGGAGGCCGCCAAGTGAGAGACGGCCTGATATCGGCATCGATCGCAACGGCGATCATGGCCGCGACCCCGGTCCTGATCGCAGCAACGGGCGAGCTGCTGGCGGAGATCGTCGGCATCTACAACATCGGGATCGAGGGGGCGATGCTGATCGGAGCGCTCGGCGCCTTCATCGGTGTGCAGCAGACCGACGCAGTGCTCCTGGGGCTGGTCGCCGGGATGGCGGTCGGAGCGCTCGCCTCTCTGGTCTTCGCGCTCGCCGTGGTCGTGTTCAAGGCCGACGTCGTCGTCGGGGGCCTGGCGCTCGTCTTCCTGGGCATCGGCTTGACAGGTTTGATCGGCAAGGACTACGTCCAGGAAACCGCCAGCGCGACGATCCCAAAGTGGGATATTCCCCTGCTCTCGGACATCCCCTTCTGGGGCGAGGCCTTCTTCCAGCAGATGAGCATCTCGTACTTTGCCTTCCTCTTTCCCGTGGCGGTGATGTTCCTGCTCTACCGTACCCAGCACGGCCTCAACATGCGCTCGATCGGAGAGGACCCCGGCGCGGCCGACGCGACCGGCCTGTCGGTCAACGGCTGGCGAATCTTCTACGTCTCGGTCGCCGGCGCCTTCGCCGGGCTCGGCGGCGCGGTACTCACCCTGGGGATCGTCGGCACCTGGCTTCCGAACGTTACCTCGGGTCAGGGCTGGATCGCGCTGGCGGTCGTGATCTTCGCCAGCTGGCGGCCGCTGCCGCTGATCGCGGGCGCTCTCCTCTTCGGTGGCCTGGGCACCTTCGGCAACGTCGCCCAGGCGCAGGGCTGGTCCATCTCGCCGGAGTTCTTCAGCGCCCTGCCGTTCGTCGGCACGCTGGCGATGGTCTACGTCTTCGCGATGCTCAGGATTCGCCGCGGCGGCGCCGCACCGTGGCCCGCCGCGCTCGGCCTGCCGTTCTTCCGGGGCACCGACTAGTAACCGTGACCGGGCGCATGGCGGGCAAGGTCGCCCTCGTCACCGGCGCCGCCAGGGGACAGGGCGCCGCCGAGGCGAGCCTCTTCTGCGAGGAGGGCGCCCGCGTGATGCTCACGGACGTTCGCGACTCCGAGGGGGAGAAGCTCGCGGCGGCGCTGCGCGACTCTGGCCACGAGGCGACCTATCGGCACTTGGACGTCGCCAGCGGCGATGATTGGGAAGCGACGGTCGCCCAGGCGGAGTCCGAGCTTGGCTCTCTCGACGTGCTCGTCAACAACGCCGGCATCGTCAGCTTCAGCGGCGTCGCCGAGTGCACCGACGATGAGTGGAGCAAGGCGCTGGCCGTCAACCAGACGGGGGTCTACCTGGGCATGCGCGCCGCTGCGCGCAGCATGCGCCGTGCCGGCGGCGGCTCGATCGTCAACGTCTCTTCGATCTTCGGAGTCAACGCCGTGCGCGGCTACTTCGCCTATCAAGCGAGCAAGGGGGCCGTGGTCCAGATGACACGCGCCGCCGCCATCGACCTGGCGCCTGAGCGGATCCGCGTCAATTGCATCCTGCCCGGCCTGATCCTGACGGAGATGACCAAGAGCGAGCCGCCCGAGATGATCGCGGAGAACATCGAGATGACGCCGCTGGGCAGGGGGGGAGAGTCCGACGAGATCGGGCCGGGCGTGCTCTATCTGGCTTCGGACGAGGCCTCGTTCGTGACCGGCGCGGTTCTTCCCATCGACGGCGGCTACACGGCCCAGTGAGGAGTGAAGATGGCTACAGGTAGAGCCGAACGAGGAACCTGGATCGAGAACCCGATCCCGTGGCCCAACGGAGCGCGTTGCGCGGCCGCTGTGACGTTCGACGTCGACCTCGACAGCATGTTGCGCCTGACCTACGGGGCGAAGACACCTGAACGGCTCGCGACCCTGTCCTGGCTCGGCTACGAGGAGATCGCGGTACCGCGGTTGGTGCGGCTGTACGCGGAGTTGGGGATCAAGCAGACCTTCTTCTTCCCCGGCTATTGCATGGACACCTACCCGGCCCTGGTCGAAGGCGTGCTCGCCGAGGGCCACGAGGTCGGCCTCCACGGCTATCTGCATGAGATCTCCTACGAGCAGGACGCCGCGGCGGAGTTGGAGATTCTCGAGCGCGGCCTTGAAGCCGCCGGCAGGTTGATGGGCTCCCAGCCCGTCGGCTGGCGCGCGCCGCTCTACGGGCTCTCGGACCGCTCCCCCCAACTGCTGCTGGAGCACGGCTTCGACTACGACGCCTCGTTGATGGGCGACGATCAGCCCTACCTGCTGCGCACCCCGAAGGGCGACCTGGTTGAGCTGCCTAGCGAGTGGGCCAACGACGACTGGCCCCACTATGCGCACGTTCCCGACCTCGAGTACGTGATGCAGACCCAGTCGCCGAGCGTCGCCGAGGAGGCATACCGAGCCGAGTTCGAGGCGGCCTATCGGCACGGCGGTCTTTGGATCGGCGTCTGGCACCCGAGCATCTCGGCGCGCCTATCCCGGCTAGAGGTCGTCTCCCGGCTGCTCCAGGACATGCTTGAACGGGGCGATGTATGGCTGGCGACGTTGGGCGAGGTCGCTGCTCACGTGCGCAAGCTGATCGCGGCCGACGAATGGAAGCCAAGGGTGGTCGAGGTCGAGCGGACGGAGTCAGCGGCCGCGGCAGACGAACAGGACGAACCAAGGAGGAGGCACGCATGAGCGAAGTCAAGGAGCGAATCGAGATCCCGGCACGCACCGGCTGGAGCGCCAAGCTCTCCAAGGGAGACGAGTTCCGGATCATCGACGTGGAGGGCGGCCAGGCCGCGGATCTCTTCGTCTACAACGCCGCCAATCCGATCGAATACATGAGCGGACGCCACTCCCGAGTCCACATGGACGAGATCTACCCGCGCGCCGGATGGACCTTCTACAGCAACGAGCGCCGCCCGATCCTCGAGTTCACCGAGGACACCTCACCAGGCAAGCACGACTGCATCGTCGCGGCGTGCGACCCCTATCGCTATGAGCTCCTCGGTGCCGAGCCCGACCATGCCTCCTGTGAGACGAACCTCCAGGCCGAAGCCAAGAAGCATGGAATCGACGTTCCTCATGCGCCGCAGCCGATGAACGTCTTCGCCAACTTCCGCGTGGACGCCGAGGGCAAGCTGACCCTCCACGACTGCGTTACGGAAGCGGGCGACGCAGCAGCTTTCAAGCTCTTGATGGACGGGGTCGTGATCGTCTCGGCCTGTCCCCAGGACATCGTCGGCTTCCAGCCTGGCGGGCCTACCGACATGGCGATCGAGATCCTCAACTGACGTCGTTCCGGGAGCCGTAGTCCGCCACGGGGGTTACCGGCAGTCCACCAAGTTCGATCGTGCTCCAGGTGGCGACGGGCGTGGAAGCGGCACATGACTGCATGCTGCCACGACCGGCTCAGGGCAAGCCAGCGCAGCTCAACCAGGCACAAACCAACCCAGGCCAACCAGAACCCCAGAGTTGTGAGGCCTGCGGTGAGGCAGATCAGCGGCGCTTGGGCTAGCAGCTCATCGCCCCCCGAGCTGTCCCTGAGCCTAGGGAGCGACGACCCAAGCGAGAACGCCCACCGGAACGGCGGCTGCTGCCCACACCGCGAAAATGCCAGCGAGCGAGTTGTGCCTGACGGCCGCATAGCGGTCGTCGCCGCGCTCGCGCAGCTGCCCCACGGCGCCCGATCCTCAGGGCCGGAGGTGACTGCGGCCCGCGAATCCAGGGCTCTTCATGCGCTTGAACTCGCGGCGACGGGGGCCGCGGCCCTTGTGGTCCGGGTGCTGGCCCGGGAATGCCTGGCCCGACACCACGATCGCTGAAAACACGTGTCTCATGGCTTCCTCCACTGATTGGACGTTGGGCTGCCGACCGTAGGGATCGGAAGCCGAAAAGGCACCGGGCGACCACCTAGTTTGAGGGCGAGGTGGCCGCATTTGCGCCTGGCCAGGCGAGGAGTAGCCTGTTTGGGTGCTGCTCGGACGCGAGCCAGAGCTCGTGGAGATCGACCGACTCCTGACCGACGCCCGTGGGGGAGATGGCCGCGCGCTGCTGATCGTCGGTGAGGCGGGGATCGGCAAGACCGCGCTGCTTTCGGCCGCGCGCGGCCGCGCCGGGGACGCCCGGGTGATCGAGGCCGCCGGCATTGAGGCCGAGGCCAGCCTCCCCTACGCGGTGCTCGGGGAGATCGCGGGACCGCTGCTCGAGGGCCGCTTCGAGCTGCCGGGAGCTCAGTCGCAGGCAATCGGCGCCGCGCTCGCCCTGGGTCCGGCGCCGGACGTCCCCGGCGACCGCTTCGCCACCTGCGCCGCCCTGCTCGCCCTGCTCGCCTCGGCCGCGGAGCGCCAGCCGTTGCTGGTGATCGTGGACGACGCGCATTGGCTCGATCCGGCCTCGGGGGAGTGCCTGGGCTATGCGGCGCGCCGGCTCGCCGGCAGCCGTGTGGCGCTGCTGTTCGCGTCCCGGCAGGGCGCCCGAGACCTGTTCGCGGGCTCGGACGCGGTCCAGAGGCTCGAGCTGTCGGGATTGGACGGCGGCGACGCCCGCAGACTGCTGGAGGAGTCAGCCCCGGGCGCTGCGCCCGACGCGCTCGACTCGCTGCTGCGGACGGCGGCCGGCAATCCGCTGGCGCTGCTGGAGCTGCCCGCCCGCCTCAGCGACGAGCAGCGTCGAGGGCACTCGCCCGTGGAGAACGTCTCGGTCGGTGGAGCCCTGCTCGATGCGTTCGAAGGGCGGCTTGCGGCGCTTCCACCCGGGAGCCGCGACGGGGTGCTGGTGGCGTCCGCCGCCGTGGACCGCGAGCTGCCACCCGTGATCGCAGCCTGCGAGGATCTGGGCATCGGCACGGCGGCGCTCGAGGAGGCTGAGTCTGACGGCATCATCCGGCTCACCGAGTCTCGGGTGCTGTTCTCGCATCCTCTGTTCAAGGCCGTCGCCTACGAGCAGGCGGCTCCGGCCGAGCGCCGGCGCGCGCACCGGGCACTCGCCGAGCACTCCGATCCTGACAGCCGCGCCTGGCATCTCGCGGCCGCGACGATCGGCCCGGACGCGGAGGCGGCCGATCTGCTCGAGGGAGCCGCCGAACGGGCGAGCGCACGCGGCGCTCACGGCGTCGCCGCCGACGCGCTCCAGCGGGCGGCGCAGCTGAGCACGGACGCTGACGCGCAGTCGCGACGGCTCTACGCAGCGGCGCTTGCGGCGGCCACCGGGGGGGCCTACGAGCGCTGCGCGGCACTGCTCGAGCCGGTCAAGGAGATCGCGGACCCCCTGGTACGGGCTCAGATCAGGCACATCCTCGCGCTGGTCACGATGACGGGCGGAATCGGCACCGCGATGGATGGCCACACCCTGCTGCTCGAGGAGGCGGAGAGGGTCCTTCCGCTCGACCCCACGCTGGCCGCGGCGATGCACGCTGACGCAGGCTTGATGGCGGCGGTGGCGGGGCGGATCGAGTTGATTCTGCCGGCCGCCGACAGGGCTATCGCTGCCCTCCCCGAGAGCGCTCCCGCGATGGTGAGCTGCCAGGTCCACTCGCTGCTCGGGATGGGGCGGGCGCTCGCCGGCCAGACCGCGGAATCGCGAGAGGCGCTCGACACCGCGGGTCGCTTCCTTGGCGAGCGGTGGGAGCTCTCAACCGCCACGCAGTCCGCCGCCTTCGGGCTTCAGGCTCGCGTCTGCACAGGCCAGGAGCGACTTCTGCTTGAGGAGGTCACCCTGATGGCCGAGGCGGCGAGGGAGACCGGCACGCTCGGGCTGCTCTCCTACCTGCAGAGCGTCGCCGCCGATACGGCCTATCGGGTCGGAGCCTGGGAGGCAGCGGCGCAGAGCGCGGCGGAGGCAATCGAGGTCGCCGAACAGCACGGCCAGCTCGGCGTCCTCCCGTTCGGGCTGGTGATCAGTGGAAGGCTGCGGGCGGCGCTGGGCGAGACCCAGAGGGCGCGCGAGGAGATCGAGCGCGGGATGGCCCTCGCGGAGCCCGTCGGCCTGGGGGTGCTCGCGCTCTGGGGCCATGCGGCGCTCGGGTTCCTGGCGCTGGGGACAGGCCGGGCCGACGCCGCGATCTCGGAGCTCGAATGGGTGGGTGAGGCCCAAAGGCGGAGCGGAACCGCCGATCCGACCATCATCCCCTGGGCGCCCGACCTGGTCGAGGCGCTCGCCCACGCGGGCCGGCGCGAACACGCGGTGCTGGCAGCCGATCGGCTGGATGCCGAGGCCGAGGCGACGGGCGTCGCCCTGCCGCGCGCCCTCGCCGCCCGCTGCCGGGGCCTGGTCGCGGACGCTGACTTCGAGCAGCACTTTGAACGCTCCCTCGAGCTGCACGCCGAGGCGAGTGCCCCATTCGAGCGCGCAAGGACGCTGCTCGCGTTCGGATCACGGCTGCACCGCGCTCGCCGGCGCGTCGACGGCCGCGAACGGCTCCGCGAGGCCCTGGAGCTCTTCGATCAACTCGGGGCGACTCCCTGGGTCGAGCGGACCAATGCCGAGCTGCGCGCCGCTGGAGCGATCAGGCGCGACCCGATCGCCGACCCCGATGAGCTCAGTCCCCAGGAGGTGCGGGTTGCGCTCGCGGTTGCCGAGGGTGCGACCAACAAGGAGGTCGCGGCGAAGCTCTACCTGAGCCCGAAGACGATCGACTTCCACCTCGGGCGGGTCTACCGCAAGCTCGGGATCCACTCGCGCACCGAGCTCGCGACCCTGGTGGCGAAGGGAGATCTGGGCGCCGGCTCCGTCGAGGCAACGCCCGCCTGAGCGTCTGGGGACCGTCAGCCAGACCGTCGCTCAGTGGTACAGCCCCCGCAGGCTCACGGCGCAACGGAGCCTGAGCTTTCGATTAGCATCGGCCCACATCGCCTGGGACCACCCGGCGAGAGGGGAGCCATGTGGCAGTTCTTGATCTGCGAGCAGAAGGGTGGCGCTCGGCGCCCGAACCTGAGCTGACGTCGTTCGCTGCGATCGAGGACACCCGGGTCCTTCACCCGGAACGTCAGAGCTCCAGGGAGCTGTGAGCGTGGGCCCGCCCGGCTCCGGCGTGGATCCCGAGGGCGACATCAGGCTCTCTCTCCCTCGCCGCGCGCTGCTCACGGGGATGGCGGCGATGCTCCAGCGGCGAGAGCGCCGGGCGCCGTTCAGCAGCCCCGAGGCGCTCGAGCGTCGCCAGCGGCGGCGGCTGCGTCACATCGTCACGCACGCCTATCGGAACGTGCCCTACTACCGCGAGACGATGCGGAGGCTGGAGCTGACCCCGGACGACCTCAATCGCGCCGAGGACCTGGCGAAGCTCCCGTTGATCGAGCGCGACCACCTCCAGCGCGACCCCGAGTACTTCCTGTCCGAGAGGCGTCCAGACCGCGCCTGTCTCGCTCTGCGCAGCGGCGGCAGCACCTCGACGCCGGTCACCGTGCTGGAGGATCCGGCGGACGTCGTCGCCAAGGCGGCCTCTGCCGCGCGCGTTCGGCCGATGATCATCGCGCTCTCCGGCCGGCGCTGGGGCCGGCGGGTGGCCTGGATCGCGCCGCCGATGTCATCAGGAGCCCGGTTCGGAAGGTTCTACCGCCGCAACCTGATCGGGCTCCCCGACCCGCGCACGATCGAGATCCACGTCTCGATGCAGGCGACGGCGGCCGAGACGCTCGCAGCGATCAACGAGTTCCAGCCGCAGGTGATCGCCGGGTTCGGCTCCGTGATCGAGGAGCTGTTCGTGGGCGCCGTCCGGCGTGGGCAGCCGGTCCACCTCCCCAAGGTGGTCGCCTACGCCGGCGACCACCTCTCGCTCCAGGCAAGGGCGCTGATCTCCCAGCAGCTCGGGATCGCGGTGCTCAGCGTCTACCAGGCGATCGAGAGCCCGCAGATCGGCTTCGAGTGCGAGCAGCACGCCGGATACCACCTCAATGTCGACCTCTGCCCGGTCCGCATCCTCGATCACGAGGGTCGCGAGTCACCGCACGGCGAGCCCGGCGAGGTCGTGATCTCCAACCTGGTCAACCGCACGACCGTCCTGCTCAATTACCGGCTCGGGGACGTGGCGTCGTTCATCGAAGAGCCCTGCGGCTGCGGCCGCACCCTGCCGCTGATCTCCTACATCCAGGGGCGCACCAGCCAGTCGGGGATCGGGGCCGACGGGCGACCCCTCCACACGCAGCTGCTGGTCAGGCCCTTCTCGGCCGATCCCGAGGTCTGGGGCTACCGGATCGAGCAGCGCGCGCCGGGACGGTTCGAGGCCCAGGTGCTGGCCGCGCCGGGCGCGGATCCGGCGGCGGTGACGGCGCGGGTCCGGGAGCGCTTCTCCCGAATGGTCGGCCCGGAGGAGAGCATCGCCCTCTCGTTCGTGGACGAGCTCCCGAGGACGCCCGCGGGCAAGGTGATGCGGGTCACCGGCGGTCGGCGCGATCAAGGCGCCTCGAAGTACCCAGATACCCGGGCGCAAGCCGCCGGACCGGGATCCTGACCCCCGGCAGCCGGAGGCAGCCGACGGTCCCCACCGGCCGGTAGCCGGCGCCGACGACAAGGCGGAGGCCGGCGGTGTTCTCGGGCATGAAGGTGCCGAGGAGCCGCCGCGTTCCGAGCCGGCGAAGCTCGTCCTCGTACCCCCGGCGGGCCTCTCCGCTTATTCCTCGGCGGCGAGAGCCGGGCGAGGTGTGGACGTCGTAGACGTAGGCGACGCCCGCGGGCATCTCGAAGGCGAGGTCGAGGTAGTCGATCTCGGCTGTCCCGGTGGTGAACCAGCGCGAGGAGACCACAACCCCGTCGTGCCGAGCCAGCGCACAGCGCTGGCCGGCGCGAAGCCGGCGCTCGATCTCGGCAGCCGGCTGGTCATCGCGCAGCCGCAGGTACTCGCCCACGCCGTCGGGGGTCAGCAGCTCGAGCTCGAGGTTCAAGCCCGCATCCGAGGTCGGTGGTCCCTGATCGATCTCCCGAGCCGCGACGACCAGGCGCCTGTAGGCGGTGGCGCTCAGCGAGCGCCACCACAACCCGCGCAGCCCCTCGCTGCGAGCGCTGCCCATCACCCTGCTGACCAACGTGGCGCGCTCGCTCACCGTTCAGCGAGAGCCGCGGGGAACGCCCCGGTCCCCGGGTTTGGTTGCGAGTGCCGCGACGAAGTGCCCCGTCAGGTACCGGGTCGGCGCCGCCTCCAGAGCCTCAAAACCCAACAGGCGGCGAATCAGGCGCTCCTCAGCGCGCGCGGACCGCGGGCCTACGCGGGCCACAAGGGCCCTGGGCGCGTGCATGATGGCGGTCTGGGAGCGGACGTCGAGGCCACCGGCGGTGAGCAGGGCGCGCAGCCGTCGCGGTCCGCACGTCCATCCCGGCTCGAACCGGAATCCCTGCCGGAGCCGTCGCGATAGCTTCGCGGGCAAGCGATTGCGAAGAGCGACGAGCGGGTTCAGGGGATTGTCGAGCGTGATCATCAGAGGGCCGCCCGGGCGCAGGACGCGCGCTATCTCGGCGATCGCGATCTCGGCCTGAGACTGGCCGCTGAGGTGATCGAGCGTTGAGTTCGAGACGACGGCGTCGAAGCTGTCCGCCTCGAATGGCAGCCGCCGGACGTCGGCGACGGAGGCTTCGAGCCCTTCAGCTCGGGTGGCCGCCGCGGCCGCCACCGATGAAGAGAGATCGATCCCGACCACACGCTCGGCGCGCATCCGCAGCGCTGGGTAGAGGCCGGGACTGACCGCCTCGTCGTAGAGGTCGGTCTTGAGGACAGCGCCGAGGCCCGAGGGCAGCCACCGGGCTACCAGGCGCTCGTTCACGGCGTCGCTGTGCAGGCGCCAGAGCGAGACCCCGGCGCCCGCGCTCGCGGCATCGGCTGCGGCACTCCCACCGACCACCAGAGACCGCTTCGGGCCTTGGCTGATGACCGTCATTCGAGCACCCTAGCGCCGGCCCTCCGCGACGCCCACCCGCCCCTATCTTTGGGACCGTGCCACCGAAGGGAGGAAAGCGCAGCCTCGCGACCCGCTTCGCCTGGAGCGCCCACGTCGCGCGCAGGGCACCCTTCGAAGCTCGCTTCCCCTTCGCCCAGCCGGCCGCGATCGAGCGCGCTCAGAGCCGGCGCCTGCGAGCCACCGTGGCCCACGCCTATGAGCACGTGCCCTTCTACCGAGAGACGATGCGCCGGCTCGGGCTGGGGCCGGGGGAGATCCGCACCGAGGCCGACCTGGCGGCGCTGCCGCTGATCGATCGCGAGCAGGTGCAGCGAGATCCCGAGTTCTTCCTCTCGCGGGCCGAGCCACGCGAGTCCTATGTCGAGCTTCGAAGTGGCGGGAGCACGGGCGACCCGCTCAGTCTCCTCTATCACCCGTTCTCGCTGTTCGAGCAGGCCGTCTACAGCGAGCGGCGCCGCGCGGTCATATCCCGCCTCGCTGGGCGGCGGCGCTACCGCGAGGCCAGGGTGGCCGACATCCCGGGGAGCTACGCCGGCGGGAGACACGTCTCGGCGGCGTTCAGGGGCCTCAGCCTGGTGCCGGCGTCGCTGCGCATCAATAGGCGCGACTACCACTTCACGGCCTCGCTCGAGGAGCTGATCCCACAACTGGACGAGTTCAGGCCCGAGGTGATCTCGAGCTTCGGCTCCTTTCACGAGACCCTCTTCGCCCACCTGCTGCGAACGGGACGGCGGATCCACCTTCCCCGGGTCGCCGTCTATGCGGGGGACGGCATGACCGAGTCGGCGCGGACGATGATCCGCGACCGCTTCGGCGTGGAGCCGCTCAGCACCTATACGGCGAGCGAGGCCTTCCAGATCGGCTTTGAGTGCGAGGGTCACAGCGGCCACCACTTGAACGTGGACCTGTTCCCGATCCGGATCGTCTCCGCCGAGGGAGAGGAGCTGCCCGTGGGAGAGAGCGGGGAGGTCGTCGTCTCGAACCTGCAGGCGCGCGGAACAGTCCTCCTCAACTACCGGCTGAGCGACATCGCGGCCCGGCTCCCGGGCCGCTGTTCATGTGGGCGAACGCTGCCTCTGCTCACTCTGGTTCAGGGGCGCCGCGACGAGTTGCTGCAGGATTCACGCGGGCAGCACATCCACTCGAACGCGGTGCGCATCCTCTTCCAGAACGAGTTGGAGGTGCTGCGCTTTCAGGTGGTCCAGGAGCGCAGGGGCAGCTTCCGTGCCGCCCTGGTCACCTCCCCGGAGGCTGACCGCACGGCGACCGCCGAGCGCCTCTCACGTGGGTTCGAGTCGATCTTCGGCGCGGGAACCACGCTGGCCGTGTCGTTCGTCGACTCGCTTCCCCGGACCGCAGCGGGCAAGGCGCAGCCGGTGATCCCGATCTCGGCTCTCGGCCGTGCCGAGCCGGCAAGCGCCGTCCAGCGCTTCGACGGTCTCGGGAGCTAGGTGGCCGATGCGGGCATGCCTTAGGCATAGAGTGGAAAGGCCATGTCGCGGGAACGCGACGACACTTCCCACCGAGGAGGAGAGAGTTGATTCTGGCAACGACGCAGGTCGAGGATTACGACCAGTTCTTGAAGATCTTCTCAACCAAGGGCGCTGAGAAGCGAAAGCAGCACGGGTCCAAGGGCGCAACCGTCTTTCGCGATCCCAGTGAGGAGGACCGGGTCTGGGTGCTGTTCGATTGGGACGCAGAAGGCTGGCAGAACTTCGTCTCCGACCCCGAGGTCCCGCCGATCCTTCAAGAGGCCGGACACAAGGGCAAGCCGGTGTCGGCCGAGCTCGGCGGCCAGTACGACGCCTAGCCCCAGGAGCCCCGGTCGCAGCCTGCGCGCGCTGAGGCCCGGGCGGTCCCTCTGGGACCGATCGCGCGGCTCGCCGGCCCGGCGAGCCGCGTGCGCTCAGGTCTTGTACTTCTTGCCGGCCTGAACGACGAGCTTCCACGAGTTGAGCACGCTCGTCTGCCCGGTGCTGAAGTCGAGCACGGTCAGCACCCATTTGCCGGTCGCCTTGCCGTTGTCCATCACGCACAGGCAGGAGTTCCCCAGCCCGGCGCCCTGCGGCTGGGCCGTGCCCGCATAGGGCTCGGCCAGGAAGGGGAAGGGGACCGGCGGCGGCCCGCCGCCGAGCAGCATCGAGGACTCGTCGTCGATGCTCAGCGGCCCGATCGAGAAGCCGGAGAGCCCGAAGAACAGGTAGGTCGTCGCCCCATTCGGCGCCCTCAGGCTCGCGATCAGATCGCCGGCCGGATCCGTCCCGGAGGCGCCTGTCGTCTGCAAGGTGACGTTGACGTCGCGGATCCTGGTCTTCTTGAACCGCTTGCCCCCGAGCTTGATCGTCGAGTTGAGCACCCCGCCGTTGAGCGGGGGACCCGTCGCATCCGGAATCGCGGCGTTGAGGGTCTTCGTGATCACCGCCTTGCCACCGACCTTCTGCTTCTTCTTCTTTTTCGCCTCGGCCACGCCGGCGCCGAGGCCGAGCGTGAGGCAGAGCGCCAGCGCCAGCCGGCCCGACAACGCGAGCCGAGACCGCTTCCGCTGAGTTCGCTTCATGCCCATTCTCATGCCTCCCACCGATCAGCCCCAAGTCCCGCCCGGCCCTGGCCGGGTCCGCCCGGCTGGGGACGACTCTAACAACCGGTGAGGAGGGCCGCAAGGAGAGGCCGGGCCGTCGGTCGCCGCGCCGGGATGGCCGGAGCCCACGGCCAGTAACCGGTGCTGAGCGAGGACGGAGCGGCGAGGCGTCGAAGAGTAAAACTCCCGATGGAGATGCCCGATGTGCCCTCAGCGCCATAAAGACGACCAGCGGCAGTCCACGGGTCTGCGCGCGGTCCTTGAAGAGGCGATCGAGTCGGACGGCCTGAGGCTGGGGGACCTCACTGTCCTAACCACCCGGCACGATCCCTTCCGGGTTGACACCCCGGCGGGGCACCGCGACGGCGAATGGCTGGCCGGGCACTCCGAGAAGCTCGGTGATCGCCACATCCACCTGCGCGGTCTGCACTACATGCTGATCGGTGAGACGAAGCCGAACGGCGAGACCTACACGAACACCGAGGCCGACTGGATCTGGCTGCAGTCGAAGGCGGGCAAGGCGGCCCGCTGGCTCGGCTACATACCCTTCGAGAAGATCACCGACGAGCGGAACAGCCCACCGGTCGTGCGCGCCTTCAAGCACCCTGAGCCCTCGTCCTACGTCTCGGTCGGCGGGGTGGAGATCAGAGTCCCCGAGGAGCTCAAGCCCCGAGCCGAGCTGGACGACTTTCGAGCCGTCCAGCCCTACAAGCTGGTCCTGTTCGGTGAGAAGACCTCACTCGAGGAGGTGCTCGCCCCGATCGCCGAGGCCCGCAAGGCCGATCTCTACCTGCCGACCGGCGAGGCCTCGGACACGATGATCCACCAGATGGCGAAGGTCGGCGCCAGGGACGGCAGGCGGATGATCGTCTTCTACCTGTCCGATTGCGATCCTGCCGGGTGGCAGATGGCGGTCTCGGTGGCCCGCAAACTCCAGGCGCTGCGGGCGCTTGACTTCCCGGGACTGGAGTTCGAGGTGTGGCCGGTCGCGCTCACGCCCGATCAGGTGCGCGAGTACGGCCTGCCGTCCACCCCGCTGAAGAAGACCGAGCCCCGCGCCGACAGGTGGCAGGAGGCGATGGGGGTGCGCCAGACCGAGATCGACGCGCTCGCGACCCTGAATCCTGAGCTGCTGCGGGAGATCGTGCTCGAGGCCACGGGGCCTTTCTACGACCCCGGTCTGGATGATCGGGTCAGCTCAGCCCGGCGTGAGTGGGAGCGGAAGGTGAACGCGGTGCTGGTCGAGCAGATCGGCGAGGAGGACCTGGAGCAGATCCGCGCCGATGCGGAGCAGCAGCTCGTGGAGATCCGCGATAGGGCAACGGCGCTCGACAAGGCGCTCCGCGTCGAGGAGATCGAGGGCATCGAGTTGCCCGACCCACCCGAGATCCCCGAGGCAGAGGTCGAGGGGAGCGATGGCCTGCCGCTTATCGACTCGGACTGGGATTGGGCCGAGCAGACCAGGAGGTTGATCGTCCACCGGGCCTACGAGGACGGGAAGGGGTGATGAGTGGGCGCAGCGGTCGCCGCCCGCCCCCGCGGCCCCTGGAGGCCTGGAGTGATCGGTGCGATCGGGTGGGGGCGATGCTCTCGTGGCCCGGGAAGCGAAGGCTCGCCGCCCCGGTGCTCTGATGAGCGGCGCCCACGACCAAGAGGCGCAGCGCACCCAGAACCGCCGGGCTCTGGCCCTGACGCTGGCGCTGACGACCACCTTCACGATCGCCGAGGTGATCGGCGGCATCCTCACCGGCAGCCTCGCCCTGCTGGCCGACGCGGCCCACATGCTCTCCGACGACCTCTCGCTGGGACTCGCCCTGGGGGCCTCCTGGCTGGCCTCGCGCCCCGCCAAGGGCGTCAGGACCTTCGGCTACCAGCGAGCCGAGGTGCTGGCGGCGTTCATCAACGGCATCACGCTCGTCGCGATCTCGATCTGGATCTTCTTCGAGGCCTACAGGCGCCTCTCCGATCCCCCGGAGGTGCTCGGCGGCTGGATGCTCGTGGTCGCCACGATCGGCCTGCTCGTCAACGTCGCCGCTGCGGCGATCCTGTGGCGCTCGGAGGGCGAGAGCCTCAACGTCGAGGCCGCCCTTCGCCATGTGCTCGCCGACCTGCTCGGGTCGATCGGGGTGATCGTCGCTGCGCTGATCATCCTCACCACAGGCTGGCTCTACGCCGATCCTTTGGTCAGCGTGCTGGTCGGCCTGGTCGTCCTCGCGAGCTCATGGGGGGTGATCCGCGACTCGGTGCGGATTCTGCTGGAGGCGGCGCCGAAGGGGATGGACCCGCAGGCGGTGGGGAGGGCGATGGCCACCGCCGAGGGGGTGCGCGAGGTGCACGACCTGCACATCTGGACGATCACCTCCGGGTTCCCCGCGCTCTCGGCGCACGTCCTCGTTCCCGATGGGGAGGACTGCCATGGCAGGCGCCGGGAGCTGGACGAGATGCTGGAGCGGGAGTTCGGAATCGTCCACACCACCCTCCAGGTCGAGCACAGCCACGAGGGAGAGCTGCTGCAGATAGAGGGCGGCAAGAGCGACGCGCCGGCACGACCCGCACGCGAAAGCTGATCGGCAAGAGGAGAGCGCTCGTCGCTGCGACCGTGCTCGCCGCCTTGGGGCGGGGTCCCGGGCCGGCGATCGGCCGTCGAACATTCGTCCGTATCTACCCACTACTGACTACGGCATCCCGCCTGCTGGACGGATGTGCGGAGGCCGCGGTGTGGAGAAAACGCTCGCGCGGCGCGATCCTCTACATGGTTGCCGATCCTCGGACCGGAGCTGATCGCCCGGGCGGTCAGGGGTCGCCTATCGAGAGGGGCCAGCACGCAAAGTGGGAAGAAAAGGCACATTCAGGCTCTGGCGTTACCTGCCGCAGGTCGTGTTCGCCACGACCCTGGTCATGGTCGTCCCCATCCTGATCGTCTGCGTCCTGAGGGCTCTGGGAGTGATCAACTCCGGGGTACTGGTGATCGCCGCCGGCGTCGGCGCCTCGCTCGCGCTCGGCTGGGCGGGCCGCAGGTACTGGGAGGAGCGCCCCGGCTCGGGCGACCTCCTGTTCAGCGAGCTGATGGTCTGGGGCTTCGTGCGGCGCTGGCTGACCGAGCGCCGCGTCGCCAGCGCCACCAGGCTGCTCGGGCTGGCCGGCGAGGGCCAGCGCGGCGGCGCCAGACTGGATCCCGACAAGAGGGCGAAGCTGCTCGAGCAACTGGCCGCAGCGCTGGAGGCGAGAGATCCGTACACGCTCGGCCACTCCCGCCGCGTTGCCCGGCACGCCGCGATGACCGCCGAGACGATGGGGCTGCCCGCCGATGAGGTGGCGAAGATCCGCGCGGCCGCCGCCGTCCACGACGTGGGCAAGCTGGAGATCCCGCTCGAGGTCATCAACAAGTCGGGGAAGCTGACCGACGACGAATACGGGCTGATCAAGCGGCACTCGCTGCTCGGCGCGAAGATGGTCCACAAGCACCTCGACGAGGAGCTGGCCATCATCGTCGCCCACCATCACGAGCGCCTCGACGGCAACGGCTACCCCGCCCGCATCTCCGGCGACAAGATCCCGCTCGGTTCGCGAATCATCGCCGTGGCCGACACCTTCGACGCGCTCACCTCGTCGCGCGCCTACCGCTCGGCCAAGCCGCACAAGAAGGCGCTCTCGATCCTGGAGAAGGAGTCGGGCAAGCAGCTCGATCCCGATGCCGTCCGCGCCTTCAGCGCCCATTACTCGGGCTTCCGCCCGCTCGCCCTCTGGGCCCTGCTCATCAGCCTCCCGCAGCGGGCCTATCAGGCGCTCTTCGGCCAGGCCGGCGCCAGTGGCGGCGCCCTGGCGGCGAAGGTGATGGCCGCGACGGCGGCCGTGGCGGGCATCGGCAGCGCAGCCGCGGTCTCCACTCCCGCCCTCGATCAGCAGTCGAAGGCCGCCACCGCGGTGGCCAGCAGGGACGCAGAGACGCCGGCAGCAGCATCGTCGCCGGCCGACGCCGGTCCGCCCACCGGGGCCAAGAAGGGCGATGGACCGGAGGGTTCGCGGAAGCCCGGCCGCCATGGTGCCGGCGGCGTGACCCCCGGCGGACCCGGCTCGGGCCCCGCTGGCGGCGCACCGCCCTCGGGCGCGGGTGGGGGGAACCCCGCCTCGCCGGGCAACGGCAACGGTGGCGGCAACGGCAAGGGCGTCGGCAGGGGCGGCGGGGGCGGCAAGGGCGTCGGCAGGGGCGGCGGGGGCGGCAAGGGCGTCGGCACGGGCGGCGGGGGCGGCAAGGGCGTCGGCACGGGCGGCGGGGGCGGCAAGGGCGTCGGCACGGGCGGCGGGGGCGGCAAGGGCGTCGGCACGGGCGGCGGGGGCGGCAAGGGCGTCGGCACGGGCGGCGGGGGCGGCGGCGCCACGGACGCAGACGGCAGCAGTGCCACGGGCGCCAGCAGCGGCACAGACGGCGGCACGAGCTCCTGATCGGGACTCGTAGAGGCTGAGTGCCACCGGCCCCCGCGATTCGCGGGCGGCGGCGGCGGGTCTCCGATCGGTCAGCATCGGGTCGGGGCGCGCCGGACCGCGAGGCGGTGATTCTCGGTCAAGGGCCTCCGCGCGGCGGGGGCGCGGCGCCATCAGCACGCACGGAAAGCGCTTGCTTGCCCAGCTTCGTGTGGACGTCCGAGCCGGGCCCCTGTCCGTTTCGGCTCAAGCTCGGGCCGAGTCTCCCCCGTTCGCGGGGGCGGTCGCCGTGCCCGCCTGCGCTGTCAGTGGAATCCCCGTGCGCCGGAGGTTCGCCAGCGTCGCGAGCACCAGGAAGACCGCGAGCACGCCGAAGGCCAGATCGCCGTCGCCGTTGGAGATCGCGTGCCCGACGATCGGTATCGCGGCGATCGGCGGGAGCAGGGCGAGGAGCGTCATCAGCGCCACGGGCTCGGATGGGGCCTCGGGATAGAGGTCCTGGGCCTCGGACAGCCCGGTCGCGTAGGGGACGCCGAAGCCCAGCGCGAGCAGAACGACCGCGGCGAATGCCACCGCCGCCACGGGATCGAGCGCGAGGGCCGCCATCCCGATCGCCGCGAGGCCGAGCGCTCCGCCGAGCAGCACGTGCGGTACTCCCCGCTGCTGAAGTTGGGCTCCGAACACGCGCACGGCCGCCGAGAGGCCGAAGAGCACGAAGGCGACCACGCCGGCGAGGCTCGTGGCCACGTCGCCGTCGCGGGACAGGTACTCGATCACCCAGGCGCTGAGAATCATCGGTGCGCCGTAGATCGCCATGAAGAGCAGCGCGAGCCGGTAGACGCGCGCGTGCCGCACCGCCGCCTTGAGGAAGCCGGTGCTGCGCTGCTGCGTGGTGGCAGGCACCTCCGCCCCCTTCGGGATCGCCACGAACGCCGCTGCGGCCAGGGCGGCGCTGATCACGAACCCGACGCGCCAGTCGACGTCGAGGTCCGAGAGCGCGCTGCCCACGAGCAGCGCGAGGGCGATCCCGAGCTGGATCGAGGCGCCGAAGATCCCGAGCAGGCGCACACCCCCCGCGCTTCGCGCCCATACGGCACCGAGCGTGTTGGTGAGCGCGAAGGCGAGGCCGGGCAGGATGCGGCCGACGGCCAGGCCGGCGAAGACCGGGGTGACCGCGAACAGCAGGTTGCCGGCGATCAGCATCGAGCAGGAGAGCTTGAGCCCGCGAACGAGGCCCGTGCGCTCGCCGATCTGGGCGGCGACGAGCAGCCCGAGCACCGACGAGCCCAGGAAGAGCGTCCCCGAGAGCAGCCCGACCACCGCCAGCGAGACGTCGAACTCACCCGCGATCTCGGAGGCCACGGGACCGACGTTGCCGGCGTTCCAGGCCCCGCTGAGACCGATCAGCGCAACGGCAACGGTGACCCGGACAGACGCGGAGCCGCTCAGCGACGGTGCCATCCTTCCTCTCGGTAGATGCGGGCACGGGCGTTTCGGCGATCACCCGGAGCACGGAGGAGCATATGCCTGGCCACGGGCCCGGTGAAGGCCGCGAGCCCCGATAGCGTCGAGCCTAGTAGCCGGTGCCGGTCTTGACCTTCTTGCGCTCGCGCTCGTGCGCCGGTCCCTTCTTCTCGAGCGTGGCGATCGCCTCGCCGATGTCGTCGGCGAGCGTGTCCACCAGGGAGCGGCTGAAGTTGATCTTCACCAGGGCGCGCATCATCTTCACCTTGTCGGCCTGCGGGGGCATGGTGTAGGCGGGCACCATCCAGCCTCGTTCTGCGGCGAGCTGGAAGGCGATGTCGAACTCGTCGTAGGGCTGCTGCTCGGCCAGGTTGAAGGCGACCAGCGGCAGCGTCTCCTCTCCGCGCCCGACCAGCTCGAACCTGCCCAGCTCGTCGAGCCGCTCGGCGAGGGTCTCGGCGTTCTCCTGCATCACGTTCATCAGCAGCCGGTAGCCATCCTTGCCGAAGCGGACGAGCACGTAGTACTGGGCCAGGACCATCGCCGAGCCGGTGGAGAAGTTGAGCGTGAAGGTCGCGTCCGTCTTGCCCAGGTAGTTCTCATAGAAGACCAGGTCCTCCGCGAGATCGGCGCGCTCGCGGAAGATCAGCCAGCCGATTCCGGGATAGACGAGCCCGAACTTGTGGCCCGAGACGTTGATCGAGCGCACCTGCTCCAGGCGGAAGTCCCACTTCGAGTCCGGGTAGAGGAACGGCCAGACGAAGCCGCCGCTGGCGCCGTCTATGTGCAGCGGGACGTCGATGCCCTTCTTGTCCTTGATCTCGAGCAGCAGCTTGTTGATGCCGACGACGTCGTCGGCATGCCCGGTGAAGGTGGTGCCGACCACCGCGGCGACGCCGATCGTGTTCTCGTCGATGTGCGGCTCCACGTCCTCGGGGCCGATCGTGTACTTGTCGGGCTGCAGGGGGACGATCCGTGGCTCGACGTCGAAGTAGCGGCAGAACTTCTCCCAGACCACGTGCACGTCGCCACCGAAGACCAGGTTGGGGCTGTCGGTCGGCTGCCTGTCGGCCTCGCGCCGCTGGCGCCACTTCCACTTCAGCGAGAGGGCGCCGAGCATGATCGCCTCCGAGGAGCCCTGGGTGCGCGCTCCGGTGGTCTCGCCCGGTGCGTTGAAGAGCTCGGCGAGCATGCGGATGCAGCGCTGCTCGATCTCGGCGGTCTGCGGGTACTCGGCGTGGTCGATGAAGTTCCGGTGCAGGTTCTCGGCGATGATCCTCTGCGCCTCCGGCTCCATCCAGGTGGTGACGAAGGTGGCGAGGTTGCGATCCGGGATGCCGTCGAGCACCAGCTCCTGTTCGAGCATCCGCATCGCCGCGATCGGGGGCATCGGCGTCTCCGGGATGGCGTCGTCGGGCGCGTCGGTGAGGAGGAAGACGTTGGCAGCCGCCTCCTCGAGTTGTGCGAGCACTTCCTTCCTGTCCATCAGGCTCCCTCCTCGTCGTCCATCCCGCCGGGCCCCGAGAAGCTATCGGAAACCCCCCCTGACGAAACCCCCCTGGCCCCGGTACCTTGTGGCGGGAGATGGCGATCACCAAGGCAGCGGGGGCACCGGCGGCGTCCGTGGCGCCGCAGGCCCGAGAAAACCTCGCTCCCCGTGTGGAGCCCCTGCGCGACGCCCACGGTCGCCTGGTCTCCGATCTCCGCGTCTCGGTCACCGACCGCTGCAACTTCCGGTGTCAGTACTGCATGCCGGCCGACGGGCTGCCCTGGCTTGACCGTGACGAGGTGCTGAGCTTCGAGGAGATCGAGCGCCTGGTCGGCCTGCTGGTGGCGATGGGCGTCGAGGACGTCCGCCTGACGGGAGGCGAGCCCCTGGTCAGGCGCGAGTTCCCGAAGCTGGCCGCAATGCTGGCGCGGATCGAGGGGATCCAAGACCTCTCGCTGACGACCAACGGCTACCTGCTCGAGCGCGACGCCCGGGCCCTGGCCGCGGCCGGAATCCAGCGCGTCAACGTGTCGATCGACTCGCTGGCGCGCGACCGCTTCTTCCAGATCACCCGCCGCGACGCGCTGCCGCAGGTGCTCCGGGGCCTGTGGGCGATCGCGGCCCAAGCGGAGGTGCGCCCGATCCGGGTCAACGCGATCGCCATGCGCGACTTCACCGAGCAGGAGGTGCTGCCGTTCTGCGACCTCGCCCGCTCAACCGACCTGCAGGTGCGATTCATCGAGTTCATGCCGCTCGATGCCGACCGCGCCTGGCGGCCCGAGGACGTGCTGACGGGCGCCGAGATCAAGGCGATGATCGAGCGCCACCATCCGCTCGAGGCGCTTCCGCGCGAACCCTCGGCCACCGCGCGTGTCTTCCGCTTCTCGGACGGGGCCGGCGAGATCGGCTTCATCAACCCGGTCTCCGAGCCCTTCTGCGCCGACTGCAATCGCATCCGGCTGACCGCCGAGGGCAAGCTCCGAACCTGCCTGTTCTCGATGCACGAGACCGATCTGCGCGAGCCGCTTCGCTCGGGGGCGAGCGACCACGAGCTAGAGGGGATCGTTCGCGACGCGGTCTGGCGCAAGGAGCTCAAGCACCGGGTCAACGAGCCCGGCTTCCGCCCGCCGGCGCGAACGATGAGCGCGATCGGGGGCTAGCCGTGCGCTTCAACTGGCGGGAGCTCTCGGGCGGCCTCGGCGACGCGGGCCTGTTGGTTCCGATCGCGGTCGCGATGGTCACCCTGAACGGCCTCAACGCGACCGCGGTCTTCGCGGGCACCGGGCTCGCCTACTGCGCGACGGCACTCTACTTCCGCGTGCCGCTTCCCGTGCAGCCGCTCAAGGCCTTCGCGGCCGCGGCGATCGCCCTGCAGCTCGACGCCCCCACGATCGCCGCCGGTGCGCTGCTGATGGCCGGCGCGATGGGGCTGCTCGCGGCCACGGGAGCGGCCGAGCGTCTGGCGCAGCGCTTCCCGACCGTCCTGGTGCGCGGCATCCAGGCGAGCGTCGCCCTGCTCTTGGCCAAGGCGGCGGTGACGCTCGCCGAGCGCGGCAACTGGGAGGGCCTGGCGCCCATCGACCCGGCCGCCGGCGTCGCGATGGCGGTGATCGTCTGCGGGTTCCTGTTCGCCGCCCGGTCCCTGTCGCTGCCCGGCAGCCTGATCGTCCTGGCAGCAGGTGCGGGCGTGGGGCTCGCGGTCGGGGGGCTGCCCACAGGCGTCGAGCTCGGCCCCGAGGCCGTCTCGCTCTCGCTGCCGGGCGGCGCGGAGTTCGCGACTGCTCTGACCGCGATGGTCCTGGCCCAGATCCCGCTCACCTTCGGCAACTCGGTCGTCGCGACGGTGGATGCCGAGCAGAAGTACTTCGGAGCGAGGGCGAAGCGGGTGCGTCCGGCGCGGCTCGGGACCTCGATCGCGGCGATCAACGTCGTCGCGGGCCTCACCAACGGGCTGCCGGCGTGCCATGGCGCGGGAGGGGTCACGGCCCACTACAAGCTCGGCGCCCGCACGGCGGGCGCCACCTTCTCGGTCGGCGCCCTGCTCGTCGTGCTCGGCATCGGCCTGGGCGGCTCGCTGCCCGCGATCCTGCAGCTGCTCGCGCCCGGGGCGCTGGCCGGGATGCTGCTCTACGTCGCGATCCAGCACGGCCTGCTCGCGGCCGACCTCGAGCGCCTCCCGGACCGCCTGCTCGCGGCGGGGATCGGCGTCGTGACGCTTATCAGCGGGAACCTCGCGATCGGGTTCGGGCTCGGGGTTGCGGTGCTGGCGGCGCAGGCGGCCTGGCGACGCGCAACGATCCCCACGTTCGAGCCACGCGATCGAATCAGAGAGGAAGGTGCCTGATGAAGGCAGAGGAGTGGATAGAGGGGTTCTGCGCCGCGCTCGGTGTCGAGCCGCCCAGCGAGAACGAGGTGGAGGCCATCCTCGACCTCGCCGCCGTGGCCGCGCATGGCTCGGAGCGCACCGCCGCTCCGATCGCCTGCTGGCTGGCCGGTCGCAGCGGCCGCTCGCTGGAGGAATTGCGGCCGCTTGCGGACGAGATCAACGGGAGCTGAGCGAGGATCTTGCGCCCGCGGCGTTCAGCGTCAGGGCGCAGGGGGTGCCCGGGCCGCCAGCCGCTCGGCAGCCTCCAGGTCAGAGATGTCGTTGACGTTGAAGGTGAGGCGCTCGGGGGACCCGAAGCGGCGCAGCTCGGGCTCGCCGACCAGATGCGGTCCGAGCGCGCTCACCGCCTCTCGCATCGGCTCGGCCCGCAGCAGGGCCTGCTCGAGGGCGCCGATCAGGCTCGGGTCATAGCGCGCGAGCAGCGGATGGAGCCCGGCCTCGGTCTCACAGACCGCCAGCCGCTCGTCGAGGGAGGCGAGCCAGGCCAGCAGGGGAGGGGTGACGAAGGGCATGTCACAGGCGACGGCGATCACGGGGCGGGCGTTCGAGGCTCGCAGGGCGCAGAGAATGCCGCAGAGCGGGTGGCGCGGCTGCTCTGGCTCGAGCAGGATCGGACAGCTCAGCTCGGGCAGGCGCGAGGAGGGCTTGGCGACGACGACGGGATCGAGGCCGGCGGCCGCCACCGCATCGAGCACGTGGGCGATCAACGGTCGCCCGCCGAGCTCGACCGAGGCCTTGGGGCGCCCGAAGCGGCTGCCGGCGCCACCGGCGAGCACGGCGCCCAGGACGGCCGGGCGGGTTCGGCTCCGGTCGCTCATGCGGGTCTGATCAGGTCGCGGTGCACGGGCGGATCATCTAGCCTCGGGGGCGAAGGGTGGCATGAGCTGACCGAAGAGCTGATCGAGGTCGAGGAGGCGCGCCGGCTCGTGCTGGAGCGCGTCGTGGCGCTGGAGCACGAGGGTGTCGCGCTCCGCGAGGCGCACGGGCGCTTCCTGGCCGAGGAGGTGACCAGTGCCGAGCCCGTCCCGGCTTTCGACAACTCCGCGATGGACGGGTTCGCCGTGCGCGCGGCCGACACGGCTGGCGCCAGCGCCGACTCGCCCCGGAGCCTTCGCCTCGCGGGCGAGTCGCGGGCGGGCCGCCCGGCAGCCGGCGCGCTGTCGGGTGGAGAGGCGATCGCGATCTCGACCGGTGCGGTCCTGCCCGACGGCGCCGACGGGGTGGTTCGCGTAGAGGACACCAGCAGCGCGAACGGGATGGTCGAGATCCGGGCCGAGGTCGAGCGCGGCCGCGACGTGCGCCGCGCCGGCGAGGACATCGAGGCGGGCGCCGTGGTGCTTCGCGGGGGCTCCCGGATCGGGCCCGCCGAGCTCGGCGTGCTCGCCTCGGTGGGGTACGACGAGGTCCGCTGCCATCGCCGTCCGCGCGTCCGGGTGCTGAGCACCGGCGACGAGCTGCTGGAGCCGGACGAGCCGCTGCGGCCGGGGGCGGTTCGCAACTCGAATTCCTACTCGGTGCCCGCCCTGGCCGTAGAGGCCGGCGCCGAGGTCGTGGGGGTGGGGTCGGTCGGCGACGATCGAGACTCGAGCCTGGAGGCGATCGAGCAGGCCCTTGACGCTGATCTCACGGTGATCTGCGGAGGGGTGTCGGTCGGCGAGCACGATCATGTGCGCCCGGCGCTCAGCGAGCTCGGGGCCGAGCAGGTCTTCTGGGGGGTCGCGCTGAAGCCCGGCAAGCCGACCTGGTTCGGCGTCGGCCCCGGCGGAGGGCTCGTCTTCGGGCTGCCGGGCAACCCGGTGTCGGCGATGGTCACCTTCTCATTGTTCGCACGCCCGGCGATCGCCGCCATGGCCGGCGCCCCCGCGGGAGGGGAGCGGGCCGAGGCGATCCTCGACGAGGCGGTCTCCAAGAGGCCCGGCCGGGCGCACGCGGTGCGCTGCCGCCTGCGGCTGCGCGACGACGGCTGGCACGCGCAGCCGACGGGTGCGCAGGGCTCGCACGTCCTCACCTCGATGCTGGGCGCGGACGCCCTGGTCATGCTGCCCACCGAGGGCGGCGATGTCGCCGCGGGAGAGCGCGTGGCCATCGAGCTGCTGCCCACCGGGCGAGGAGGATCGCGGTGATGACCATCACCGTTCGTCTCTTCGCCGTCCTTCGGGAGCGCGCCGGGCGCGACTCGGTCGAGATCAGGCTTGCCGACGGGGCGACCGTCGCCGACGCGATCAAGGCCCTCGCCGAGGTGCCGGGGCTGGATGAGCCGCTGGCGCGGATGCCGGTCCTGATGGCCGTCAACCGCGACTACGCGGATCCCCGGACCGCGCTTGCGCCCGATGACGAGGTCGCCCTGGTGCCACCGGTCAGCGGCGGTGCAGGGTGAGCGGGGGGCCGCACGTGCAGGCGCGGGTGGTCGACCAGGCGCCCTCGATCGAGGCGCTCACCCGCGCGGTCTCGAGGCCGTCGGCGGGCGCCATCGTCAGCTTTCAGGGGACGACGCGCGAGGTCAGCCGGCTGGAGTACGAGGCCTACAGGGAGATGGCCGAGGAGAGGATCGCAGCCATCTTGCGCGCCTGCGTGGACCGTCACGGCCTGCATGCCGCCGCTGCCGAGCACCGCGTCGGCGTCGTGCCGCGGGGGCAGACGAGCGTCGCGGTCGCCGTCTCGGCCGCACACCGGGCCGAGGCCTTCGCGGGCGCGCGCGAGGCGATCGACCGGATCAAGGCCGAGGCGCCGATCTGGAAGAAGGAGGTCGAGGAGGGCGCCGACGGCGGGCAATCACGCTGGGTCGAGGGCACGCTCCCCGGCGAGCCGGAGGGCTCCGGGGTCGAGCCATGAGCGAACTCAGCCATCTTGACGACTCCGGAGCTGCCCGGATGGTGGATGTGGGCGGCAAGCCGGAGACCGAGCGCCTCGCCCGGGCCGAGGCACGCGTGCGCATGTCGCCGGCGACCGCGGCGATCGTAGAGCGCGGCGACGCCCCCAAGGGCGATGTGCTCGGCACCGCCCGGATCGCCGGCATCCAGGCGGCGAAGCGGGCGGGCGAGCTGATCCCGCTCGCTCACCCTCTTCCCCTGACGCTGGTGCACGTCGATGCCCGGATCGAGGCGGCGGCGGGGCTGGTGCTGATCAGCGCCGAGGCTCGCACCGTGGGCCGGACCGGAGTGGAGATCGAGGCGATGACCGCCTGCGCGATCGCCGCCCTCGCCGTCTACGACATGGTCAAGGGCGTCGAGCGGGGGGTGACGATCGAGGCGATCGAGCTGGTAGAGAAGTCCGGGGGCCGCAGCGGCGACTGGCTGCGCGAGAACTGAGCGGCATGCGGGCCGCGATCCTCACGATCTCGACCTCGAGGGCGGCGGGTGAGGGAGAGGACCGCAGCGGGGAGGCCCTGGCCGCCTTCGCCGGCGATCTGGGGGCCGAGATCGCCGCGCGCGAGGTGATCCCCGACGACCGCGACCAGATCGAGCGCAGGCTTCGCCACTGGGCGGACGACGGTCGCTGTGAGATCGTCCTGACGACCGGGGGAACCGGCCTCGCGCCGACCGACCTGACGCCCGAGGCGACCCGGGCGGTGATCGAGCGCGAGGCGCCCGGGATCGCGGAGGCGATGCGGCTGGCCTCCCGCGAGCACACTCCCCACTGGATGCTGTCGCGGGGGGTGGCGGGCATCCGCGGGGGCACCCTGATCATCAACTTCCCGGGCAATCCGAAGAGCATCGCCGAAGCGGGCGGCGCCATCGGCGACTCCCTTCCGCACGCCCTGGAGCTGCTCGCCGGGCGCCACCCGCACCGACACGGCTGAGCTCAGGCCGCGCGCTCGCGCACGACCCGGGCGATGTCCAGCCGCCGCACCGCGCGCAGCCCCGGGAGCTGGGAGAGGAGCGCCACCAGGAGGATCGCCGCCGCGGCCAGGACCAGGGTCGAGCCGCGCATCTGCAGGTCGAAGCTGAACTGGTCGCTCGAGAACTGCGCCATGAACACCCGCGCCAGCTCGTAGCCGACGAGCAGGCCGGGGCCTATCCCCAGCAGGGTGACCAGGACGTTCTCCGCAGTGATCATGCGGGCCAGGGTTCGGTACGGAGTGCCCGCGGCGCGAAGCGTCGCCACCTCGACCACCCGCTCGGCGATGTTGGTCGTCATCGAGTTGAAGAGCAGCGCGAACGCCATCGCGCCGCCGAAGACGAGCATGATCCCGACGAAGGTGTAGTAGAGCCCCAGGTAGCTGTTGACCGTGTCGTAGAGCGCCCGCGAGTCCGAGAAGGCGACCACTCCCGGCAGCGCGCTGAGCCGCCGCCGCATCGCGTCGCGGTCGACCCCCGGGGCGTAGCGGACGAGCGCCACGTTGCCTTCGCCGAGAGCGGGCCCCGCCGCCCGCTTGACGGCGTCGAGCGCAGCGTAGAGGTAGGTGCCGAGCGGCTCCTCGACGAAGCCCTCGAGCCTCACGGGCCGCTGGCGCCCGCCGGGGAGCGCCGCGCGGAGCTCGCTGCCGGCACGGACGTCCAGCTGGCCCTGCAGCGACTCACCGGCGAGCACGCCCGCGGCCGGCAGCTCGGTCTGCCCTCCGCCCGGGGCGAGGAAGCCGTGCATGGTGGTGTCGCGCTCGAAGCCGTTCAGCTCCGTCTGGTACAGGCGTCCGTTGGCGCGCAGCGTCACCGGCAGGTTGGCCCCGGGCTCGGCCGCGCTTACGCCCTCCGTGCTGCTGACCCTTTGTATCTCGCGGTCGCTGAGGCCGCGCTCGAAGTAGAGCTCGGCGTCTTGGCGGCTGACTTCGTTGAACTGGCGGTCGACGAGGATCTGGGTGGTGTCGACCATCCCCCACGAGACCAGGATCAGGCTGAGGGCGAGGACCACCCCGAGCACCGTGGACAGGGTCCGAAGCCGGTTTCGCCCGATCGAGCGGATCACCATCAGGGCGCGGACGGGCAGCCGGCGCAGCGGTGGCAGCACCCGCTCGGCGAGGCTCTCGTGCCCACCGCCGGAGGGCGAGAAGCGGCGCATCGCCTCTGCCGGCGGGGTTCGGGCGGCGCTGAGGGCGGGCAGCACCGAGGCGATCATGGTGGCGGCGATACCGAAGGCGCCGCCGAGCAGCAGCGTGAGCGGCGAGACGTCGACCACCGTGACCGGGATCGACAGCTCCTTGACGTATGCGTCGGTGATCAGCCCCGCGAGCAGCACACCGAAGATCGCACCGAGGACGCTTCCGATCACCCCCGCCGCCGCCCCGAAGCTGAGGTAGTGCAGGACGATCTGGCGGCGGCTGTAGCCGAAGGCGCGCAGCATCCCGATCACGGGGCGTTGCGAGGTCACCAGCCGGCGCATCAGGATCCCCACCGCCAGGGCGGCCGCGGTCAGGAACAGGAGGGGAAAGAGGATCGCGAGGATGCGGAAGCCCTTGACGTCCTCCTGCAGGGCGCTGTTGGAGGCCTGGTCCGCCCGGGTGAGCACATCGGCGGCGCCGGCCGACTCGGCGCTGCTGGTCAACTGCGCGGTGAGGCCCGAGTCCGCGTCTCCTCCCTCGTAGTAGATCGCCACCTGGTTGGGCCGGCTGAGGCCGCCCAGGCGCTGCGCCAGGGGCTCCGGCGCGAACAGAACGCCGAAGTCCCGGGGCGCCGGCAGCAGGTTCTGGCGGTTCGGGGCCGGCCAGAAGTACTCGGGCGAGGCGGCGATCCCGAGCACCCGCACGGTCACTGCGCCGCCCGCGCCTGTCACCGTGAGCGAGTCGCCCTCGCTGAGGCCGAAGTCGTCGGCCATGTGCTGCTCGACCAGGACGCCGGTGGGCACTCCGGGGCGCAGGTAGGTGCCCGACTCGACCTCCACGCGGTTGACGCCCGGCTGGCCGCCCGCCGGCAGGCCGACGACGCGACCCAGGAACTTGTCCTCACCCACCCGGATGGGCAGATCGGCCTGCGCTCTGAGCTGCACCGCCTCCACGCCCGGCGCGGCTCCCGCCTGGGCGGCGACCGCGCCCACGTCGCCTCCGGTCACGGTCAGGTCGGCGAAGCGGTAGTCGGAGTAGGCCTGCTGGTAGGAGGCCTGCAGCCCGCGGAAGGCGTCGTAGCTGGCCGCATACAGGGCGACCCCCAAGAGCACCGTCATCGCTATCGCGATGAACTGGGAGCGCTGGCGGCGAATGTCGCGCCGCGCTTTGACGTTGAGCGTGCTCACCAGTCGAGCTCGCTCGGGGCGGCCGGCGCGGCCTGGTGGCGGTCCTCCACGATGCGGCCGTCGCGGAGGCGCAGGACGCGGTCGGCCATGCGGGCGATCTCGGCGTTGTGCGTGACCAGCAGCACCGTCTGGCCGCTCTCGCGGTTGAGCTCGCCGAGCAGCGAGAGCACCGTTCGGCCGGTCTCCAGATCGAGAGCGCCGGTGGGCTCGTCGCCGAGCAGCAGCTCGGGGTTGCCCGAGAGCGCTCTGGCGACCGCCACACGCTGCTGCTCTCCGCCGGAGAGCTGCGCGGGAAAGCTGTCGAGCCGGTCACCGAGGCCGACCCTGTCGAGCATCCGCTCGGCGTGCAGCCGGCTGTCGCCTTGGTCCAGCTCCGCGACCAGCTCCACGTTCTCGAGCGCCGTCAGGGTCGGGATCAGGTTGAAGAACTGGAAGACGAAGCCCACCACCCGGCGCCTGAACTCGGTTCGCCCGTCCTCGTCGAGGGTGGACACGTCACGGCCGGCGACGACCACCTCGCCCTCGCTTGGGGCCTCGATCCCGCCCACCAGGTTGAGCAGCGTGGTCTTGCCCGAGCCGCTGGGCCCGAGCATCACAACCAGCTCACCGCGGGGAATCGTGAGGTCGATATCGCTCAGCGCCCGCAGGGCGAGCGCCCCCTCGCCGAAGGTCTTGACCACGCCGCGCAGCCGGATCAGCGGATCGGACATGATCGACATCATGAACTCATCCGAGGCCCGAGCCGCCGGCCGCCCTGCCTCGCTTCGACCCGCGGCGATCCGTAGACTGCTGCGCTCGGAGGGGATGGAGCGCAGATGAGCGAGAAGACGTCGAAGGCTGGCGAAGCGAAGAAGTCGAGGGGCGTTTCGCCCCCGGGCGACGGCGCCTCCGGCCCCTCGGAGAGGCCCAAGAAGCTCCCCCGCAAGCGGTTCGACAAGGAGCTGCGCAAGCTCCAGCGCGAGCTCGTGATCATGCAGGAGTACGTCAAGGCCAAGGGGCTGAAGGTCGTCGTCATCTTCGAGGGGCGTGACGCCGCCGGCAAGGGCGGAGTGATCAAGCGGATCGCGGAGCGAACGAACCCCCGCGTCTGCAGGGTGGTGGCGCTTCCGGCTCCGACCGAACGCGAGAAGACCCAGTGGTACTTCCAGCGCTACGTGGCGTACCTGCCCGCGGCCGGGGAGATCGTCCTGTTCGACCGCTCCTGGTACAACCGGGCGGGCGTGGAGCGGGTCATGGGCTTCTGCACCGAGCACGAGTACGAGGAGTTCATGCGCACCTGCCCGGAGTTCGAGCGGATGCTGGTGCGCTCGGGAATCCGCCTGATCAAGTACTGGTTCTCGGTCTCCGACGAGGAGCAGGAGCGTCGCTTCCAGGCCCGGGTCCAGGATCCGATGCGGCGCTGGAAGCTGAGCCCGATGGACCTCGAGTCCCGGGCGAAGTGGGCCAAGTACTCGCGCAGCAAGGACGAGATGTTCCGCTACACCGACGTCAAGCACTCGCCCTGGTACGTCGTGGACGCCGACGACAAGCGCCGTGCGCGGCTCAACTGCATCGCCCACCTGCTCTCGATGATCGAATACGAGGACCTGACCCCGGCGCCGCTGGAGCTGCCCGCGCGCGGACCGGACGACAACTACGTCCGCCCGCCGATGAACGAGCAGACCTTTGTGCCGCAGCTGTATTGAGCCCTCTGCGCTGAAGCGATCACCGGGGTCGGCCGGCGGCGAGGTACACGGGGAACGGCGGGCACGCTCGGAGCGACCAATCGGGGGGCCGCGGGGCTGAGAGTCCCCGGTCTGGCGCGAGGGGGCGAGGCCGTGCCGGATGCGTTCGCTCGGCCCAGCGGCCCCTCCGCCTGGCCCGAGCCGGAAGCCATTCTGGCGCGCAAGGCTACTGCGAGCGAACCTGCACGCCTGGGGAGGAGGCGGGGGGCGGGCCCGGAAACACGACGAGGGCCGAAACGTGATCGTCGACTGCGCGCAATACAGGAACGGAAGGCGCCAGGGCGAGGCGCCGCTCTCGCTCGAGCAGGCGGCCGCCTGCTCGAGCGAAGCACCGGGCGACTTCGTCTGGATCGGCCTGCACGATCCCGAGCCGGGGTCTCTCGACGAGCTCGCGCGTCGCTTCGGCCTGCATGAGCTGGCGGTCGAGGACGCGGAGCTGAGGCACCAGCGACCGAAGATCGAGGACTACGACGACTCCTGGTTCATCGTGCTGCGAACGGCGCACTACGACCAGGTGCGCGAGGAGGTCGACTTCGGCGAGGTCCACGTCTTCGCCGCGCCCGGTCACGTGATCGCCATTCGCCACGGGCCGGGCAGCGAGCTGAAGACGGCTCGCCGGCTGCTCGAGGGGCGCCCGGACCTGCTCGCGCTCGGCCCCGCCGCGGCCGTTTGGGCGATCGTCGACAAGGTCGTGGACGACTACCTGCCCGTGGTGGACGGGATCGAGGACGACATCGAGGAGGTCGAGGAGGAGGTCTTCAACGCCGGCGATCCGGCCCCGACGCAGCGCATCTACGGGCTGAAGCGCGAGGTGATCGAGTTCCACAGGGCCGTGGGACCGCTGCTCGCGCCGCTCCACGCCCTCGAGCAGGGCTCGGGCCCCTTCGAGCGCGTCCCGCCGGAGCTGCGCCGCTACTTCCGCGACATCGCCGACCACGCGCGCCGGGTCGACGAGCAGGTCAACTCGCAGCGCGAGCTGCTGACCAGCGTGCTCGAGGCCAACCTGGCGCTGGTCAGCGTCAACCAGAACACCGTGGTCAAGAAGATCTCGGCCGTCGCCGGGATCATCGCGGTGCCAACCTTCGTTGCCAGCGTCTACGGCATGAACTTCGAGAACATGCCCGAGCTCACGTGGCCGGCGGGCTATCCGATCTCGCTCGCGGTGATGGTGCTGACCGTGATCGCCCTGGTGCTCTTCTTCCGGCGCATCGACTGGCTCTAGAGCTCGCAGGGCAGCGGATCGCGGGGACGGCACCCTCCGGGGTGACGAGGCGCCCCGGGGCTCGGCCGGCGGCCCCGCGGGAGTAGCCTGAATCCGATGAGCCCGCTTCTCGGCCACGTCGGCGGCGGCACCTTCGAGCCGCTCCAGGTCGCCGGCCTGACGCTGGTCGCGACCGCCTACGTGATGCGCTCACGCACGCTGGCCGAGCAGGGCCGCCCCGTCCCGGCCTGGCGGCTCGCCTGCTTCGGGGCCGGAATAGCGATCCTCGTCGCCTCACTGGTCAGCCCGCTCAGCCACATGGGCGAGGAGCTGCTGTTGGCCCACATGGTCCAGCACCTGCTGGTCGGCGATATCGCGGCGCTGCTGATCGTGATCGGGCTGACCGGGCCGCTGCTGCAGCCGCTGCTCGCGATCAAGGCGATCGATCGCCTGCGCGTGCTCACCAACCCGCTGATCGCGCTTCCCCTCTGGGCCGCGAGCCTCTACGTCTGGCACCTCCCGGCGCTCTACCAGGCGGCGCTGACCAGCGAGCCGCTGCACGAGCTTCAGCACGCCTGCTTCATCGGCTTCGGGATCCTGATGTGGATGCCGCTGGTCGGTCCCCTGCCGAAGCCCAGGTGGTTCGGCATCGGCGCCAAGTTCGGCTATCTGCTGGGGGTCCGCTTCGCCGGCACGGTTCTGGGCAACGTGTTCATGTGGTCGAGCACGGTCTTCTACCCCGACTACGCTTCGGGCGAGGCCGACTTCGGCATCTCGCCGCTGGGCGACCAGGGCACGGCGGGCGTGATCATGACCATCGAGGGAGGGCTGGTCACGCTTGGGGTCGGCGCCTGGCTCTTTCTGCAATGGGCCCAGCAGGACACCGAGCGCCAGGAGCTGGTCGAGCTCGCCGAGCGCCACGGCGTCGCCCTGCCCGAGGATCGTGCCGGTCGCGCCGTCGCCGCCGGCCAGGGCGGCCGCCTGGCGGAGCGCATCCGCGACGCCTAGGCCGCCGCCGTGACGCCCACAGCGAGCTCCAACCGCTTCCTCTACGTGCTCGTCTTCGTGGTCGGCAGCGCCAGCCTCGGCGCCGAGATCACGGCGGCGCGCCTGATGGCGCCCTTCTTCGGAGCCTCGACGATCGTCTGGGCCAACACGATCGCCGTCGTGCTCGTCTCGCTCTCGATCGGCTATTGGCTTGGGGGCCGGCTCGGCGACCGCTACGCGCGCGTGCGCGAGCTCTGCCTGGTGGTGCTCGGCGCGGCGGCGCTGCTGGCAGTGGTGCCGTTCGCCGCGCGCCCCTTCTTCGACGTCTCGACCGGCGCGCTCGAGCGGGTCTCCGCCGGGGCCTTCGTCGGCTCGCTGGTGGGAGTGCTGTTCTTGGTGGCGTTGCCCGTGGTGATGCTGGGCACCTGCTCGCCGTGGGCGATCAGGCTCGCCCTGCCCGACGTCGAGCACTCCGGGCGCACGGCCGGCCGTCTCTACGCGGTCTCGACCGTCGGCTCTCTCGTGGGCACGATGCTCGCCGCCCTCGCGCTGATCCCGATGATCGGCACGCAGCGCACCTTCCTGGTCTTCGCGATCGCGCTCGCCCTGGTGGCGGCCGCGGGGCTCGGTTGGCGCTATCTGGCGGCGCCGGTCGCCCTCGCCACGGTGATCGCGGTGCCCGTCGGCACCGGCAGGGCCACCGACGGCGAGCAGGTCCTGTTCGACGGCGAGACCGAGGAGCAGCACGTGCGGGTGGTCGAGGAGAGCGACGGCGACCGCCGGCTGGAGCTGAACGAGGGGGTGGCCGTGCACTCCTTCTACCGTCCCGACAGCTACCTGACCGAGAACGTCTGGGACGGGCAGCTGGTCGTGCCCTTCGCCGCTCGTGCCGAGCCGCCGGGGCGGATCGCGATCCTCGGCAATGCGGCGGGCACCACCGCACGCGCTTACGGCCACTACTTCCCCGAGACCGAAGTGGACGGAGTCGAGATCGACGCCAAGCTGACCGAGCTGGGAGAGCGGTACTTCGGGCTGGACAACCCCAGGCTCGAGGTCTTCCACGAGGACGCGCGACCCTGGCTGCGCGACTCCGAGGGCGGCTATGACCTGATCATCGTCGATGCCTACCGCCAGCCCTATGTCCCCTTCTACCTCGCCACCAAGGAGTTCTTCGAGCTGGCGCGCGATCGCCTCGCGCCGGGCGGGGTCGTGCTCGTCAACGCGGCTCATCCCGAGGGCAACGACGACCTCGAGAAGGTCCTGGGGCGGACCATGGCCGACGTGTTCGAGACCGTCGTCCGCGACCCCAAGGAGGACAGCAACACCCTGCTGCTCGCCGGCGACGGGCCGGCGAGCGGCCAGCGCCTCGCCGACGCCGTTCCCCGGCTGCCCGAGGATCTTCGAGTGATCGCTGCGCGCGAGTCGCAGCGGATCGGGCCTCGGCTTCCCGGCGGCGAGGTCTACACCGACGACCGCGCACCGGTCGAGTGGCTGATCGACCGCTCGATCCTGGGCTACGCCGCAGGGGAGTAGCGCCCGGCGTCTATCGGTCGCGCAGCCGGCCCGCCCAGTGCCGGGCCAGCAAGGGCAGCGCCGCGGCCAGATCACGCGCGAACGACCAGAACCGGCCCGCCGGCCCCGTCAGCAGCCAGGCCTCGGCGCGCTCCCGGCGCGAGAGGCCGAGCCCGCCGGCGCGGGCCCGCGCAGCGGCGTCCTCTAGGCTGCGCGTTCTCATGGAGACGAACGTAACCGAGCTTCCCGAATCGCGCGTCCGCATCGACGTCAGCGTCGACGCCGCCGACCTCGATGGGCGAGTGCGCTCGACGGCGGAGAAGCTGGGCGGCGAGATGAAGATGGACGGCTTCCGCGCCGGCAAGGTCCCGCCCGAGATGGTCCTGCAGCGCCTCGGCCGCGAGGCGGTGCTGACTCAGGCGATAGAGGGCTCGCTGGGAAGCTGGTACGAGCTTGCGATGCTCGAGGCCGGGGTGACACCGGTCGGCGACCCCAAGCTGGAGCTGAGCGAGCTGCCCGAACAGGGACAGGCGCTGGGCTTCGCGATCGAGGTCGCCGTGCGGCCGCCCGCCGAGCTCGGCGACTACAAGGGCCTCGAGGTCGGCAGAGCCGAGACCGAGGTCCCGCCCGAAGCGGTCGACGCCGAGCTCGACCGGCTGCGCGAGGGCTTCGCCAAGCTGAACCCGGTCGAGCGCGCGGCTGCCGACGGCGACGTGCTGCTGATCGACTACGTCGGCGAGATCGAGGGTGAGCCCTTCGAGGGCGGCACCGCCAAGGACTACCTGCTGGAGATGGGGGGCGGGCGGGTGCTGCCCGAGCTCGAGCAGGCGCTTCGCGGTGCCTCCGCGGGAGAGCAGCATCAGGTTACGGTCGTCTTCCCCGACGACTACCAGGGTGAGGACGTGGCGGGCAAGACGGCGGAGTTCACGGTCGACGTGCGCGAGGTCCGCGAGAAGGAGCTTCCCGAGCTCGATGACGAGTTCGCCGCGGAGGCCTCTGAGTTCGACACGCTGCATGAGCTGCGCGAGCATGTCGAGGGCAGGGTGGAGGAGCACCTCGAGAGCCAGAGCGCCGAGAAGTTCCGCGAGGCTGCGCTCGACGCCGCGGTCGCCAACGCGACCGTCGAGATCCCCGACGAGATCGTGATGGCCCGCGCCGCCGAGATGTGGGAGCGGGTCGAGCGCCGCCTGAAGCAACAGGGGATGGACCCCGACGCCTATCTGCAGATGCAGGGAAAGAAGCGTGAAGAGCTGATCGCCGAGGCCAGGCCCGACGCCTCGCGGGCGCTCAAGCGTGAGGCGGTGCTGGAGGCGGTCGCCGACGCCGAGGCGATCGAGATCAGCGAGGAGGACATGCTCGATGCGCTGCAGATCCCCCCCGGCCACGAAGGCCACGGTCACCCCGAGCCCGCCGAGGCGCTTGCCGAGCTGCAAAAGAGCGGTCGCGAGGGGCTGCTGCGCGAGGACCTGCGCCTGCGCAGAGCGCTCGACACGATCTCCGAGAGCGCCAAGCCGATCCCGATGGAGCAGGCCCAGGCCCGCGAGGAGATCTGGACGCCCGAGAAGGAGCCCGAGCAGAAGGGCAGCCTCTGGACTCCGGGATCCGACTAGTGCGAGCCGCGGATCGTGGGGGCGACACGGTCCCGGCGGAGCTGGAGTAGATGAGCAAGAACCCGAACAACTACAAGTACACGGCCCGGACCCGCCTGCCGAGTGTCGGCCCGCTGGTCTTCGCGGGCAGCTGGCTTGCCGTGATCGGCCTGCTGAACGTCTTCTACGCGATCTCGGTGATCGCGGGGTCGGAGATCTTCATCACCACTGCGGCGTGGCTCCTCGGTGACGCACGACCGTGGGGGTGGCTGATGTTGCTTGTCGGCCTCACACAGCTCGCGGCCGCGCCCGCCGTCTGGCTCAGACGGCAACCCGGCCTCTTGATCGGCATCGCGTCCGTCCTCGGGCATATCGCTGCCGCGATCATGTTCTTCTCGGACGAGGCCGCCATCGCGATCGCCCTGCTGCTCCTGGACGCGGCGGTGCTGGCCATCCTGGTCGCCGGGCTGCGTCGCTGAACGAGGTCATTCCTCGGCCGCAGCGCCTGGCCGATCGAACGCCTGCATCACCCCTCCGATGGCGAAGCAGAGCGCGCCGGTCATGGTGCCCCAGTTGGCGATGTCGACATTGACCTCGCTTCCCGCCTCGGGCCGGGTGAAAGCCGCGAGCGCCGAGATCATGAACAGGATCGATCCGATCTGGTTGATGGCGACGATCCACCAACCGAGGTCTCGCCGCCGCAGGCAGGGACGCGAGCGGTGGCAGATCTCCGCCATCCCGAGATGGCCGGAGATCAGGAACAGCACGCAGCCCGTCACCTCCGGCGCCCAGATCAGGCGGTTGGCGCCCTGCGTGGTGAGGCCTTCGAGGAATGAGTTCACCAGGCTGACCGCGAAGGCAAGGGTGCCGGCGAAGAGGACGAAGGTGGCCAGCCAGGCTATGCGCTCGGGCTCGTACGACCACCAGCGCCAGCGCCCGGCCGTTGGCGTCCCGTCGGCTCCGACGCTTCGCGGGCCGTTGATCGCTCCCAGCAGCGACGCATAGGCGCCGGTGCTGAAGAACACGCCCCCGGCGAGGTAAATGGAGCCGGCGGACACCGCGCTGCCGGAGCCCAGCTGCGCCACCACGGCACCCAGCGCGAACAGCGAGCCGCCGACGGTGAACGCGCCCGCTGCGACCCAGTTGACGCGGCGAAGTCGCCGGATCAGGGGCGCCGGAGCGCGCAGGAACCTAACGGCTTCCCCGGCCCTCGCCCGAAGCGCGATCGTGCCGCGCTTGCGGGCGCGCCGTGACTCCCAGGTCGCCTCGCCCTCGCTCGGGGCCCGCCATCTCAGACGGCTGGTGAAGGGCCCCGCGCCGTCCCCGCGCTGGAGCTTCCATTTCGGGTCGGCTCCGACGGTCTCGAGCTCTCGGTCGGGCATCGTCGGTCACTCTTCCACACGATGGGCGAAAGGCCTGATTCCGATCGGACGATTCCGCCGACCCTCCTAGGGCGGGCGCAACCAGGAGCTTCAGCCGAGCCGGCCGACGGCGCGAGCGTTCTCGACGCTACCGATTCGGATTTGATCAGAGGTCGAGCGAGGTCTGGGGCCGCGGGTAGCTGAGCCGGCCCTCGGCGAGCACGGCGGACTCGCTGAGCTCGTGTTCTGCCAGCTCACCGTGTGGCCCGAGGTGTGCCACGTGGTGGCCATGGGCCACGAGGGCGTCGGCGAGCAGGCGGCGGTGGCATTCGGCCCAGTCGGCCTCGGCGCACATCAAGGCGATCCGCCGGCCCTCGGCCAGCTCGCCCAGGCGCGCCAGGCCCGCGGCGAACTCATCGCCGGCCATGTGGTCGGCATAGCCGCGGAAGAACTCGTCCTCCCAGGCGTCGTTGACCGAGTCGGGGCGCGGCTTCCGCAGGCCGCCGAGCTGCTCCCCCATGGGCTCGTAGCCGATGCCGCTCGCGGCCAGCGAGCCGGCCAGCGAGGAGCGGTTGAAGTGCTGGAAGCGCGAATGGGGGTTTGCGCGCACGTCCACCACCAACTCGACCCCGGCCCCTTGAAGCAGATCCAGGAACTCCCGCTCCTCGTGGTTGGAGTGCCCGACCGTGAGGATCTCGGCGTGCGCCATCACTCCGGAAGTGTCCCTCAGGGACAACCAGTGTGACCACCCCGGTCGCGTCGCGGCCCCGCATCCTGGCAGCCGAAGCCGAGGAGATGCGGGTTGGACGGGAATGGTGGATTGCTAGGCTCACCCGCCAATGAGCCCCCTTGTCCCCATGGTCGTCGAGCAGACCTCCCGCGGCGAGCGGGCCTTCGACATCTACTCGCGGCTGCTGAATGAGCGGATCATCTTCCTCGGCACCCCGGTCACCGAGGACATCGCAAACCTGATCGTCGCTCAGCTGATCCACCTCGAGTCCGAGGACCCCGACAAGGACGTCTCGATCTACATCAACTCCCCGGGCGGCTCGGTCTACGCCGGCCTCGCGATCTACGACGCGATGCAGTTCATCAAGCCCGACGTCTCGACGATCTGCGTCGGCGTCGCGATGAGCATGGGGGCGCTGCTGCTGGCGGGCGGCAAGGAGGGCAAGCGCATGGCGCTGCCCAACTCCAAGATCCTGATCCATCAGGTCTCGGGCGGTTTCTCGGGCCAGGCCTCCGACATCGAGATCCACGCCAAGGAGATCATCGAGGTCCGCCAGCGGCTGGACGAGATCATCTCCAAGCACACGGGCCAGGACCTCGAGAAGGTCGCGAAGGACACCGAGCGCGACTACTTCATGAGCGCGGCGGAGGCGAAGGAGTACAACATCGTCGACCGCGTCATCGAGCACCGCTGAGCGGTCGGCGCTCCGGGGCCGTCGCATCGGCGGCGGCCGCCCTTCTGGTCGCAGCACCGACCGTCTCGGCCGCCGAGCTTCGCGTGCGGGACGCATCGGTCTCGCCGCAGCAGGTCTTCCTGGAGTCAGCGGCCAAGGCGCGGATCGAGTTCCGGGCTGAGGTGCCGGCCCCGATCGACGTCGTCGTGCGCGTGGTCGGGGCACGAAGCGAGGCGCGCCGCTTCCGCTTCGCCGCGGTCTCGCCGGGCACGAGGCTGTCGGTGGGCTGGGACGGCCTCCGTGTCTCAGGCAAGCCCGCTCCCGACGGCTCCTACCGCATCCTGGTCGGCTCACCGGGAGGGCCCGAGAAGCTGATCGGCAAGCTGAACCTGCGTGGCCATGCCTTCCCTGTGCGCGGATCGCACGGGACCAGGGGAGGGACCGGCGCGTTCGGCGCGGGCCGCAACGGCGGCCGCGTCCACGAGGGCTTCGACATCCTCGCGCCCTGCGGCCGCGCGCTGCGAGCGGCCCGCGCCGGCACCGTCGTGCGCCGCGGCTTCGATCCCCGCCTCTACGGCAACTACGTGAAGATCCGCGGCCTCGGCGAGCGCCGCTCCTACTTCTACGCTCATCTCGCGCGCCCGGCCGAGGTGACCCGCGGCGAGCAGGTGCTGACCGGCGAGCGCGTCGGCAGGATCGGCCGCACCGGCAACGCCGGCGGCACGCCCTGCCACCTTCATTTCGAGATCCATCGGCGCGGCCGCCCGATCGACCCCTGGCCCCTGTTGCGCCGCTGGGACCGCTTCAGCTAGCAGCGACCGCGGTTCCCCGATCCGTCGAGGGCGCGACTGGGCTGGCGGCGGGTGTGAGCTCGGAAGGAGTCCGGCAGCGCCCGGCGTAAACACCCCGTAGGCCGGTGCGGGGCGTCCCCTAAGCTTCTGAGAAGCGGGGATCCCAGCCGGAAAACGTCGATCTAGGGAGTGGATTCCGCTGGCACGTCCGACCGAATCGAACGAGCAGCTTCTATGCAGCTTCTGCGGCAAGTCGCAGCGTCAGGTCAAGAAGCTGATCGCCGGGCCCGGCGTCTACATCTGCGATGAATGCATCGATCTCTGCAACGAGATCATCGACGAGGAGCTGACCGCGCCGCCGAGCTTCGAGCTGGAGAACCTCCCCAAGCCGGTTGAGATCAACGAGGTCCTGAACGAGTACGTGGTCGGTCAGGAGGGAGCCAAGCGCGCCCTCTCGGTCGCGGTCTACAACCACTACAAGCGGGTTCAGATCGCGAGCGGCGCCGGCGAGGGCGAGGAGTCCGACATCGAGCTGCAGAAGTCCAACATCCTGCTGCTCGGGCCGACCGGCTGTGGCAAGACTCTCCTGGCGCAGACCCTTGCGCGCATCCTCAACGTCCCCTTCGCGATCGCCGATGCCACCGCGCTGACCGAGGCCGGCTATGTGGGCGAGGACGTGGAGAACATTCTCTTGAAGCTGATCCAGGCGGCCGACTTCGATGTCAAGAAGGCCGAGACGGGGATCATCTACATCGACGAGATCGACAAGATCGCGCGCAAGGCCGAGAACCCGTCGATCACGCGCGACGTCTCCGGAGAGGGTGTACAGCAGGCGCTGTTGAAGATCCTCGAGGGCACCACCGCCTCGGTGCCCCCGCAGGGCGGGCGCAAACACCCCCATCAGGAGTTCCTGACGATCGACACCTCCAACATCCTGTTCATCTGCGGCGGCTCCTTCGCCCAGCTCGACGAGGTGATCGAGAAGCGAATCGGCAACCACGGCGTCGGCTTCGGCGCCGACGTCACATCGAGCGTCGGCAAGGACACGGGTGAGGACTTCGAGCAGGTGTTGCCCGAGGACTTCATGGAGTACGGCCTGATCCCGGAGTTCATCGGCCGACTACCCGTGATCGCCGCGATTCACCAGCTCAGCCGGGAGGACCTGATCACGATCCTGACCGAGCCGCGCAACGCGCTGGCCCGCCAGTTCCGCCGTTTCTTCGAGTTCGACGACATCGACCTCGTCTTCGCACCCGACTCGCTCGGCGCGATCGCGGATCGAGCCCTGGAGCGCGAGACGGGGGCCCGCGGCCTGCGCTCGATCCTCGAGGACACGCTGCTCGACGTCCAGTTCGAGCTGCCCTCTCGCGGTGACGTGACCAAGTGCGTGGTCACCAAGGAGACGATCGAGAAGGGCCTGAAGCCGATCCTCGTCACCGACGCCGCCGGAGAGCCCGACGAGCTCAACGACGAGCTCGGCGAGCAGACCGCTTAGCGGCCGCAGGCCTCCCTCGCGCCGGGCAGATCGCCCGAGCGTGAATAATCGACGGGCGATCGTGGACTCCGAGAAGAGAGCCAAGCTGGAGGCGACCACCCGCTGGGATCCCGGCGAGGTCGAGCAGCGCGTCTTCGAGCGCTGGATGCAGGGTGGCTGGTTTCACCCCGACGCCGAGGGCAGCCCCGAGCAGAACTTCTCGATCGTGATCCCGCCCCCCAACGTCACCGGCGCCCTGCACATGGGCCACGCCCTCAACGGCACGATCCAGGACGCGCTGGTCCGGGTCAACCGCATGCGCGGTCGCAGCACGCTCTGGCTGCTGGGCACCGACCACGCGGGCATCGGAACCCAGGCGGTCGTGGAGAAGGAGCTGGCAAAGGAGGGAACCGACCGCCAGGGGCTCGGCCGAGAGGCGTTCACCGAGCGGGTCTGGAGCTGGAAACGGCAATACGGCTCGACGATCGTCGAGCAGCTGAAGCGCCTCGGCGCCTCCTGCGACTACGAGCGCGAGCGCTTCACCCTTGACGAGGGCTACGTGCGGGCCGTCTACCGCGTCTTCGTCGCGCTCTACGAGAAGGGCTCGATCTACCGCGACAGCTACATGGTCAACTGGGACCCGGGCCTGCACTCGGCGATCTCCGATCTCGAGATCGAGAATCGCGAGGTCACAGACACGCTCTACGAGATCGCCTACCCGCTGGAGGAAGGGGGCGAGCTTGTGGTCGTGACCGTGCGCCCCGAGACGATGCTCGCCGATACCGCGGTGGCGGTCAACCCGGCCGACGAGCGCTATCGCGACGCCGTCGGCAAGCACGCGATCCTGCCGCTGGTCGGGCGGCGGCTGCCCGTGATCGCCGACGAGCACGTTGACGTCGGCTTCGGCACCGGTGCGCTCAAGATCACTCCCGGCCACGACCCCAACGACTTCGAGATCGGCCAGAAGCACGGACTGGAGGCGATCTCGGTGATCGGCGAGGACGGCCGCATCACCGATGCGGCGCCTCAGCGGTTTCGCGGCCTCACCGCCGCCGAGAGCCGCGAGGCGGTGGTCAGCGCCCTGCGCGAGGAGGGGGCGCTGCGCGACGAACAGCCCTACACGCACACGGTCCCCTTCTCGCACCGCTCCGGGGAGCGGATCGAGCCGCTGATCTCGCTGCAGTGGTTCTGCCGCATGGACCAGATGGCAAGGCCCGCGATCGAGGTCGTCAAGCAGGGCCGCGTGCGCTTCATCCCGGAATCCCAGGGCGAGGTCTACCTCGATTGGCTCGAGCGGATCCGCCCATGGTGCGTCTCGAGACAGCTCTGGTGGGGACACCGGCTGCCGGTCTGGTATCGCGGCGAGGAGACCTACGTGGGCGAGGAGCCGCCACAGGGCGAGGGCTGGGAGCAGGAGTCAGACGTGCTCGACACCTGGTTCAGCTCGGCGCTGTGGCCGTTCGCGACCCTGGGCTGGCCCGATACCGAGACGCCTGAGTACAAGGCCTTCTTCCCGACGGACGTGCTCTCGACCGCTCGCGACATCATCTTCCTCTGGGTCGCGCGGATGATCATGACCTCGCTCGAGTTCACCGGGGAGGTCCCCTTCCGCGACGTCTATATCCACTCGGTGATCCAGGCGCCCGACGGACGCCGCATGTCAAAGAGCCTCGGAACCGGCATCGACCCGCTGGACGAGATCTCCGTGCATGGCGCCGACGCCCTGCGCTTCGGGCTGCTGGCGATGTCCTCGACCCAGGACGTCCGCTACTCGGAGGCACGCGTCAAGCAGGGCCGCGACCTCGCCAACAAGATGTGGAACGCCTCGCGGCTGATCCTGCTGAACGCGGGCGGGGGCGAGGGTCGGCCGCCCACCGCCGAGGCCCCGGTCGAGGACCGCTGGATCGGCTCTCGCCTGCAGCGCGCGGTCGCCTCGGTCACCGCCTCGATCGAGGCCTACGACTTCTCGCATGCGGCGCTCGACCTCTACGAGTTCTTCTGGTCGGAGCTCTGTGACTGGTACCTCGAGATCGTCAAGCCTCGGCTCTACGACGGCGACCAGGGAGCCTCGGCGACGCTGCTCTGGGCGCTCGAGCAGGTGCTGGCGCTGGCCCACCCCCTGATGCCCTTCGTGACAGAGGAGATCTACTCCTACCTGCCCGCCAAGCCCTCGGAGGCGCTGGCGGTACATCCCTTCCCCGAGGCCGAGGAGGCGCTCGTCGACGTCGCCGCCGAGCGCGAGATCGGCGCCGCGATCGAGCTCACCCGCGGCCTGCGGCGCTGGCGGGACCTCGCGGGTGTCGCGGCAGGCCAGGTGCTCGACGCCCGGGCCCCCGACGGGCGACCACACGGTCTCGTCGACCGCCTGGCCCGCGTCGAGTTCGACGAGCGCGAGGGCGAGGCGATCGCCACGGTCGCCGGGGTCGAGCTGCTCGAGACCGAGGGACTCGACGCCGAAGCCGCGCGGGCGCGGATCGAGGAGCGCCGCGAGCAGCTTCGCTCCGAGGTCGAGCGCGGCGAGCGCAAGCTCTCCAACGAGGGCTTCGTGGCCAAGGCGCCCGCCGACGTCGTCGACGCCGAGCGGGTCAAGCTCGAGGCCCACCGAGCCGAGCTCGAGGAGCTCGGCTAGAGGAGCCAGAGGCCGGTGGCGTCGCAGCCTGCACCCCCGGCGCCGTGCCGATCAGGTGCGGGCTGATCTCAGGGGAGGTGGGGACTGTTGTCGGAAGAGCCGCTGTCTGATGGCGAGACCGTCATAAGGATCATGCGCTCTCGCGAGCCCCTGGGCTGGCGGCTGGGCTTGGAGCGCATGCGGCGCCTCTGTTCGCTTCTGGGAATGCCGCAACACCGCTTCGCCTCCGTGCACGTGGTGGGCACCAACGGCAAGAGCTCGGTCTCCCGGATGACGACGGCGCTGCTCGAAGCCCACGGCGTCCCGGCCGGCGCGTACCTGTCGCCGCATCTGCGCTTGTGGCGCGAGCGCATTCTGATCGGGACAGAGCCGATCACCGAGCCGGCCCTGGCTGAGGCCCTGCAACGCGCCCAGCAGGCGGCCGAGGTCGCCGACCGATCAGCGGGCGAGGAGGGGCCGGTGACCCAGTTCGAGCTGTTCACGGCGGCCGCCTTCGTCGCTCTCGCCGCGGCGCGGGTGAAGGTGGGGGTGATCGAGGCCGGCCTGGGCGGCCGCCTCGACGCGACCAACGTGATCCCCTCCCGACTCACGGCGCTGACCTCTGTCGGGCTCGACCACACCGAGTGGCTGGGGGAGTCCCTGCAGGAGATCGCCGCCGAGAAGCTCGCGGTTCTGCGCGACAGCAGCATGCTCGTCTGCGGCGAGCTCCCAGCGAAGGTGCTGGCCGCGGCCGAGCGAGCGGCGGAGCGCCATCACGCCCAGCTCGTCGTCGCCCCCCCGGTTGCCGTCGGCCCGGGGACGGCGCTCCCCGGCTATCAGCGCGCGAACCTCGGGGTGGCGCTGGCTGCCGCCGCGGCGCTGCTGGGGGATCTGCGCGAGGACGCCGTCGCCGCGGCGATCGACTCGGCGGCGGTCCCCGGTCGTGCGCAGGTGCTGGCGGGCGAGCCGCCCGCGATTCTCGATGCGGCGCACAACGCCGCCGGCGCGCGAGCCCTGGCGGCCACGCTTCCCGAGCTGACCGGCGGCGCCAAGGTCGTGTGCTGCATCGCCGTGCTCGAGGACAAGGACTCCGAGGCGATCGTCGAGGCGCTGGCGCCGCACTGCGCCCGCGCCGTGTGCGCCGAGGTCGCCGCGGAGGCGATCGCCGCCGGCGGGCGCCCGGGAGGTCGTTCGCGGGACGCGGGCGAGCTCGCGGCGCAGTTCGCCGGGCAAGGGGTCGAGGCTGAGCTCGCGGCAGGGCCCGCGGCGGGCATCGAGCGGGGGCGCTCCCTGGCCCTCGAGCTGGCCGTGCCGCTGCTGGTCACCGGCTCGCATTTCCTGATCGGATCCGCCCTGGATCGGCTCTCCGAGTGATGTACCGTTTCGCGTCGTATGGATAGGGAGGCCCGCGGAGAGCTGCTGACGATGATGGGCCTGGTGGCGCTGGTGGTCGCCGTGGTGATTCTCGTCTTCTTCGCCGTCGGCTACGCCTTCGGGCTGCTCTTCCTGTAGCGAGGCGAAGCCAGGGAGCCTCGACCGGCGCGGGTATTGGACGGGTGTTCGGGCGGGCGCGCGCCGCAGCCGCCCGAGCGAGAGAGGGCAGGGTTACCCGCTTTGCCGACGAAAGTAGACTCGGCGGCTCCTTTCCCATGCTCATTGCGATCTTCGGCATAGATGGCGGCGCCCTCAGTCTCGTCGTCAACCTCCTGGTGCTCTTCCTGTTCGCCGTCTGGGTGGCGCTGATCTACTGGACCTACCAGGACGCGAAACGGCGAATCGAGGATCCGGTGCTGATCGCCTGCGCCACCGCTGCCTCGTTCTTTCCCTACATCGGCACCGTCGTCTACACGATCCTGCGCCCGCCCGAGTTCCTCGAGGACCGCGACGAGCGCGCGCTCGAGCTTCGCGCCGCCGAGCTGCGGCTGCGGCAGCTGATCGAGCAGAGCTGCCCCCACTGCGAGTACCCGATCGAGACCGACTACCTGCGCTGCCCCAACTGCGAGCGCCGCCTGCGCAGCCCTTGCCGCAAGTGCCACAAGCCCCTCGACCCGAAGTGGGGAACCTGCCCCTACTGCGAGACCGAGGTGAGGCGACGCCGTGAGAGCGCGCGCTCGGACGCCGCCGGCCGCTCGGCCGAGCGCGCTGCGCGATCCGACCGCAGCTCGCGCTCCTCGCGCACCATGAGCTCTGACTCGTCGCGGGAGCGCACCGGGTCGAGGTCACCGTCCCGCTCCGCGGGCCTGCCACGTTCGGAGGGCTCTTCCCGCTCCGAGCCTCCGCGCCGCGAGCCGGCACCGGCGCCTTCCACGCGCCCTTCTGAGAGCCGCAGCGGCAGACGCTCGCGCCCCACCAGCTGAGATGGCCGGCGAGCGCACCCTGATCCTCGTCAAGCCCGACGCATTCGAGCGGCGGCTGACCGGCGAGGTGATCTCCCGTTTCGAGCGCAAGGGCCTCGCCCTGGTGGCCCTGAAGCAGATGCAGGCCGATGAGCAGATCGCCAACGTCCACTACGAGGAGCACAAGGACAGGCCGTTCTTCGGCGAGCTCGTCTCGTTCATCACCGGCGGGCCCCTGGTGGCGATGGTGCTGGAGGGCCCCAACGCGGTCAAGGCCGCGCGCCAGCTGATCGGGGCGACCGACCCAGTCGAGGCCGATGCCGGCTCGATCCGCGGGCAGTTCGGCACCGAGGTCACATTCAACCTCGTTCACGGTTCCGACTCGCCCGAGTCGGCCGCGCGCGAGATCGGCATCTGGTTTCCCGAGCTGTAGAGCAGGGGCGCAACGGGACATGAAGGTCGTCCTTGCGTCCACCTCGGCACAGCGGCGCCTGCTGCTGGAGGCGCTGGGGATCGATTTCGAGCTGATCGAGCCGCAGGTCGAGGAGATGCGCGAGGGCGACCCGCGAGAGCTGGTCATCGAGAACGCCCGCTGGAAGGCGGCGTCGGCATCGGCGCTCGCACCCCCCGGCTCGCTGGTGATCGCCGCGGACACCGAGGTCGTGATCGACGGCCGGGCGCTGGGCCAGCCGCGCGACGCCGAGCAGGCGCGGGAGCACCTGTGGGTCCTCTCCGGCCGTGAGCACGAGGTGCTCGGCGGGCTGGCGCTGCTCGGCCCCGGCACGGAGGAGGCCGGCAGGCCCGAGGCCCGCGAGGGCCTCGCTGTCACCAAGGTGCGCTTCAGGGCGCTGGAGGAGCCGCTGCTGGAAGCCTACCTCGCATCGGGGGAGTGGAAGGGGCGCGCCGGCTCCTATGCGATCCAGGGCCTGGGCTCGGCGTTGGTGGAATCCGTCGAGGGGGACGTCTCCAACGTGATCGGGCTGCCGATTCCGCTGCTCTTGAAGCTGGAGCCGGCATTTCAGCCACGTTGAGGCTGTTCGCTACATTCGTCACTGATGCGAGGCGGGGGCCGCGCGCGCGGCCAGCCCAGCCCGACCGCGACGGCACCCACACGCCGGCGCGCCATCCCATCCAGGACGTCTTGATGATCGGGAATAGGACATGTACCGCAAGCAGGTTCGCCGCCGCAGAGCGGTGTTGTTGTTGCTCGTCATCGCCTCGCTGACCTTGCTCAGCCTCTACCTCCGCGAGGGAACGGGCGGCCCCATGCACCGCGTCCAGCGCGGCGTCGCGACCGTGCTCGGGCCGGTCCAGGAGGGGGCCGAGCGGGCGCTGAAGCCCGCGCGCGACTTCGTCAACTGGTTCGACGAGACCTTCGAGGCCCGCGGCGAGAACGAGCGGCTGCGAAGCGAGCTGGGCAAGGCGCGCGACCAGCTCGCGCAGGCTCAGACCAGCGCAAAGCAGGCCGGCGAGCTTCGCAAGCTCAACGGGCTCACCGGCGGGGGCATCACCCCGGCGGGCTTCGAGCCGGTGACCGCGCGCGTGATCGGCCGCTCGCCGACCGTCTGGTACTCGACCGTGACGATCGACAAGGGCACAAGCGCGGGGATCCGCGTCGATGACCCGGTTGTCGCGGCCGATGGCCTCGCCGGCCGGGTCAGCGCGACGACCAAGGGCACTGCCGAGGTCACCCTGATCACCGACCCGAACAGCTCGGTCACCGGTCGCGTGCTGCCCGAAGGCGCCACCGGAGTGATCGAGCCCAACGTCGGCGACCCGCGCGATCTGCAGCTCAACTTCGTGCAGCGTGGAGACAAGATCCTCGAGGACCAGATGGTGGTGACCGCCGGTTTCGCCAGCGACCGGCTCGATTCGCTGTTTCCTCCGGGCATCCCGGTCGGGGAGGTCACCGATTCCTCGCTGGAGGAGCAGCAGGCCTACCAGCGCGTACATGTGAGGGCCTACGCCAACCTGCGCAACATGGAGTTCGTCCAGGCCCTGGTCGAAAGCGGGCGCAAGCGATGATCATGACCCCGCAGATCTGGGCCCGCCTGGTGGCGCTGGTGCTGGTGACTGCGCTGGTGCAGGTGACCTTCTTCTCCCAGATCGAGCTGTTCGGCGCGAGCCCCGACGGCGCCGTGCTCGTCGCGATGTCGCTGGGCCTGCTCGGCGGCAGCGTCTCGGGTGCCCTCGGAGGCTTCGCGATCGGATTGCTCGTCGACTGCATGCTGATGGCGACCCTGGGAGCGTTCGCGGCCACGCTGGGCATCGTCGGCTACGTGGCCGGGCGCTATCGCGAGAGCGTCGGCGTCCCCGCCCGTGGCGCCGTGCCGCTGCTGGGGGCGGCCCTGACGCTTCTCGGGGCCGTCGCCTTCGCCGCGATCCAGATCGGCACGGGTGTAGATGCCGACGTCAGCACCAGGGTGTTGGGCGATGCCGTGCTGAAGACGCTGCTGGGCGCGGCCCTTGCGCTTCCCGTCTTCGGGGCCGTCAGACTTGTGCTGCGCCCCGCCCTGGTCGAGGAAGGCCGCTCGGAGAGCCGGCCACTCACCCCGCGTGCCGCAGGAACGAGGAGCTAGAGACCGGTGTACCGACACAGACCCGACCAGCCTCCACACAGAAGCGCCGTGCTCTCGCGCCGCGTGGCGATCATGGGCGGGATCGCGATCGCGGTCTTCGCCGTCGTCTTTCTGAGGCTCTGGTACCTGCAGGTGCTCTCGGGCGACGAGTTGCGCCAGCAGGCCAACGAGAACCGCGTGCAGGAGATCCGCGTGCAGGCGCCGCGCGGCGACATCCTCGACCGCGACGGCAAGATCCTCGTCGCCAACCGCACCGAGCTCGCCCTGCAGGTCCAGCCGGAAGAGCTGCCGAAGCCGGGAAGCGACGAGCGGGCAGCGGTGATCAAGGGCCTGGAGCCCGTCACGGGCGCCTCTGCGAAGCAGATGAAGCGGGAGATCGCGAGGGTGGGCAAGGTGGCTCCGAACAGCCCCGTGATCCTCAAGAGGGGTCTCGGCGCGGGCAAGGTCTTCTTCGTGCGCGAGAACCAGGATCGCTTTCCCGGCGTCAGCGTCGAGCGCGTGTTCGCGCGCGAGTATCGCCAGGGCGATCTCGGCGCGCACCTGTTCGGAAACGTGGGCGAGGTCACCGCCGAGCAGCTGCAGGAGCCGCGCTACGCGGGGCTCGACCAGGGCGACCAGGTGGGGCAGTCGGGGATCGAGTACGAATACGACCGCTTCCTGCGAGGCAAGCCCGGCGCGAGCCGTTTCCAGGTCGACGCCCTGGGCCGGCCCACGGGCCAGCTCGCCAGCCAGCCCGCCCGGGCCGGCGACAACGTCCGGCTGACGATCGACGCGGACCTGCAGGCCAGCGGAGAGGCGGCGCTGGGCTCCTTCGGGCTGCCGGGGGCTTTCGTGGCGATGGACGTCAACAACGGCGAGATCCTGGCGATGGGATCGACCCCCACGTTCGACCCCTCGATCTTCACGCGCCCGATCACCCAGGCCCAGTACCGCGCCCTGACCGCGGAGAAGAACGATGCTCCGCTGGCCAACCGCGCCACCCAGGGTCTCTACCCGATGGGGTCCATCTTCAAGATCGTGACCGGCATCGCGTCGCTCAAGGCCGGGCTGATCACCCCCGAGGAGATCGTCAACGACACCGGACTGCTCAAGGTCGATGTGCAGGAGTTCCGCAACGCAGGCGATGCCGTCTTCGGCCCGATCGACATGAGCACGGCCTACAAGGTGTCCTCGGACATCTACTTCTACCGGCTCGGCCTCGAGGCCCCGGCGCAGAAGGGCGGCGGCGTGATCCAGGACACCGCGCGCGACCTCGGCTTGGGCGAGAAGACCGGGGTCGACCTGCCGGCCGAGGTCGAGGGCCTGGTTCCCACGCCCGCCTGGCGCAACCGCCTCTACCGCGAGAAGCTCACCGACCGCCCCTGGACGCAGGGCGACAACATCAACCTCGCGGTAGGCCAGGGAGACATCCAGGCCAACCCGCTGCAGATGGCCGTCGCCTACGCGGCCCTGGGCAACGGCGGCACGGTCGTGCGCCCTCACTTCGGCCAGACGGTCGAGAGCGTCACCGGTGAGGTGCTGGAGGAGATCCGTCCTGCCGACAAGCGCCAGATCGACCTCCCCGAGCAGATCCGCCGGCCGATCATGGACGGCCTGCGCCGTGCCGCGATGGAGGAGGATGGCACCTCCTATGCGACCTTCGGGAACTTCCCGATCGACGTTGCCGGCAAGACCGGAACGGCCGAGCGCGGCGAATCGCCGAGCGGGGTGCCCAGGCCCGACCAGGCCTGGTACGCGGCCCTGGCGCCCGCCGACGACCCCGAGATCGTGGTCGTGGTGACTCTCGAGCGCGGCGGCTTCGGCGCTGATTCGGCGGCCCCCGTCGCGGCCCGCATGCTCGAGAAGCACTTCGGCCTCCCCATCACGCCCGCGGTTCCGGTCGGCACCCGCCCGGAGGTCAGGGAATGACCACAACCACGATCATGACCGGACTCGGCTGATGGAGGCGGCCAGGGCGACCTCGATCGAAGCGCGCCGCGGCAGGGGCTTCGCGGAGCGGCTGAAGCTGCCCTACTTCGATGGCTGGATGGTCCTCGCCGCGGTCGGCCTGATCGCCTTCAGCTGCTTCACGCTGGGCGAGGCGACCAGCGACGATGTGCCGGGCGACCCCCTCTACTTCGTCTTGCGCCAGCTCACCTACGCGGTGATCGGGGTCTCGCTGATGTTCGCCATCGCCCGCATCGACTACTCGCGCTTCCGCGAGCTTCGCGTCGGCATCTACACCGCGATGATCACGGCGATCAGCCTTGTGCTGGTGTTCGGCGCCGCCGCCCGCGGCTCGCGACGCTGGATCGAGCTGCCCTATTTTCGCTTCCAGCCCTCCGAGCTGGCCAAGGTGCTTCTGATCGTCTCGTTCGCCGCCTTCGTGATCGAGCGCACGCGCCGGGGGTATGACCCCCGCCAGACCGCCCGCCTGCTGCTGATCGGACTGACGCCCGCGGCGCTGATCTTCATCCAGCCCGACCTCGGTACGGCGATGGTGCTCGCGGTGATCACGATCGCGATCCTCTTCCTCGCGGGAGTGCCCTGGAGGCAGTTCGCCGCGATGGGCGGGGTGGCGGCGCTGGCGGCGGCGCTGGTGCTCGTCGTCGCCCCGGCCGTCGGGACGCCTATCCTGCAGGGCTATCAGCAGGAACGACTCACAAGCTTTCTCAACCCCAGTGATGACCCGAGCGACTCGAGTTATCAGCTGCGTCAGTCCCAGATCACCATCGGAGCCGGAGGAAAGACCGGCCGTGGCGATCGGGCCTCGCAGACCGAGCTCAACTTCCTGCCCGAACACCGCACGGACTTCGTCTTCGCCGTGGTCGGGGAGCGTTTCGGATTCCTGGGCGCTGCATTCATTCTGTCCCTGTACGCCCTGCTTGTATCGCGGGCGCTGCGCTTGCTGACTCTTTCCAAGAACTTGTACGGGACCCTGATCGCGGGCGGAATCGCCGCCATGCTGATCTTTCAGGTGCTCGTCAACGTCGGCATGAACCTTGGAGTAATGCCGGTGACCGGGATCACCCTGCCTCTGATGAGCTACGGCGGATCCTCGGTGCTGGTCACCTTCATGGCGATTGGGCTCTTACAGAGCATCCACGTCCAGGCGCAGCTCTCATCCCGCGACAGCAGGGCACCGAACCCACTGTTGCGCTGACCCCCCGAGAGCACACACCCCACACACCCCGCCCGACCGCCGCCGCCTCGAGTTCGAGTGCCGGGGGCGGGGGCGCCTGTGCTTCGCCGAGGCTGGCGCAGAAAGGAACACATAGATGAAGAAGACAATCCTCGTCAGCGTCGATCCGGGCGAGACCCGGGTCGCCGTTCTGGAGGCCTCAGGCGCTCCCGCCAGAGCCAAGGGCAAGAAGAAGCCCCCGGCCGCCGACCGGGAGGTCGCCGAGCTCTATGTCGAGCGCCGCGGCCGGCGCTCGATCGTGGGCAACATCTACAAGGGCCGCATCGACAACGTGCTGCCGGGAATGGAGGCCGCGTTCGTCGACATCGGCCTCGAGCGCAACGGCTTTCTGCACGTCGACGAGATAGTCACCGCCGAGGGCAAGCCCGCGCCCAAGCGCGGCCGCGGCCGCGGGCGCCGGATCGACGAGCTGATCAAGCCCGGGCAGGAGATCGTCGTCCAGGTCGTCAAGGACCCGCTCAAGACCAAGGGCGCGAGGCTCTCGATGCAGCTCTCGATCGCGGGCCGCTACCTGGTCTACATGCCCCAGGGCGGCGGCGTCGGGGTCTCCAAGCGGCTCCCCGATGGCGAGCGCCAGCGCCTGCGCAAGCTGATCGAGCAGGTTGATCCCGGCGGCGGCGGGCTGATCGTGCGCACCGCCGCGCAGGGCGCCAAGAAGGAGGACTTCATTCGCGAGCTGCAGTATCTGAAGAGGCTCGACGATGTGGTGGAGCAGCGGGCCGAGAAGGCCGAGGCGGGGAAGATGATCTTCCAGGAGGCCGACCTCTCGATCCGGGTCGTTCGCGACGTGTTGGTGGAGGAGTTCGAGGCCGCGGTGATCGACGACCCCAAGCAGCACGATCGTGTCACCAAGTTCCTGCAGCGCACCGCACCCGAGCTCGCCGACAGCGTCGAGCTCTACGAGGACCCCAAGCCGCTGCTCGAGGCGTGGGACGTTGAGCAGGCCTTCGACTCGGTGCTCAGCCGCCGCGTCGACCTGCCCTCGGGCGGCTACCTGATGATCGACTACGCCGAGGCCCTGACCGTGATCGACGTCAACACCGGCAGCTTCACCGGCCGCGGCAAGGGGCGGCTGGAGGACACGATCACCAAGGTCAACGTCGAGGCGGCCGACGAGGTCGTGCGCCAGCTGAGGATGCGCGACATCGGCGGCATCATCGTGATCGACTTCATCGACATGGCCCGGGCGCGCAACCGCGACGAGGTGCTGAAGACGCTGCGCACCGCGCTCGATGAGGACAGGACCAAGACCTACGTGGTCGAGGTCTCGCCGCTCGGGCTGGTCGAGATGACCCGCCAGAACGTCACGGACGGGGTGCGCGAGATCCTCACCAAGCGCTGCCCGACATGTGACGGCGAGGGTGTCGTTTCCTCGGAGGACACGGTGGCGATAACGATCGTGCGCAGGCTGGCCGAAGAGGTCGCCGGCGACGATTCCGAGGCCTTTCTCGTGCGCGTCAACCCGCGGGTCGCGGGCGCGTTGCTGCAGCCCGATTCCGGGCTGGCCGAGCTGGAGGAGGAGACCGGCAAGAGCTTTCACTTCGAGGGTGGCGACGCGCTGCCGCTGGACACCTTCAAGATCGTCGAGTCGGGTGGCCGCGAGGAGATCGAGCAGCGCGCGCTGCCGTTCAGCGTCGGCGACGAGGTGCTGGTCACGATCGAGGAGCCCCATATGTACAACGTCGATGACGCCGTGGCCCGCGTGGAGTCCTACATCGTCAGCGTCACCGACGGCGGCCCCCACGTTGGCGAGCGCCGCATGGTGAGGATCGAGAGCGTGGGCCGCTCGGCGGCCACGGCGGCGCTGCTCGACGGTGAGGGAGTCGCGAGCGAGAACGGCGAGAAGCTAGAATCCGCCGCCTCCGAGGCAGCGCCGAGCCGCCGTGGAAGCAGGGGTGGCAGGCGGCGCTCGCGGGCCTCCAGCAAGTGACACCAACCCAGAGGGCGAAGGGCGAATTCCCATGTACGCAGTGATCGAGTCGGGCGGCAAGCAGTACCGCGTCGAGAAGGGGACGACCCTGCTCGTCGACCGCCTGCCCGACGACGAGGGCTCCAAGGTCGGGCTGCGCGCGGTCGCCTTTCGCGACAAGCAGATGGTGCTCGGCAAGGAGCTCGAGAAGGTCAAGGTCGAGGCGAAGGTGACCGGCCACGAGCGCGGCAAGAAGATCCGCGTCTTCAAGTACCGCGCCAAGAAGGGCTACCGCAAGCGTCAGGGGCACCGATCGGAGCTGACCCGGCTCGAGGTGACCGAGATCAAGATGCTGTCGCGAAAGCCGGCGGCAAAGAAGCAGGCGGCGGCCGCCGATACGGCCGACGCCAAGGCCAAGTCCAAGACCACCGAGGAGGCGACCGATGGCGCATAAGAAGGGCCTCGGCTCCAGCCGCAACGGCCGCGACTCCAATCCCAAGTTCCTGGGCGTCAAGGTGTTCGCCGGGCAGAAGGTCGGCGGCGGCGAGATCATCGTGCGCCAGCGCGGCACCCGCTTCCGACCAGGCGACGGCGTCGGCCTCGGCCGCGACCACACGATCTTCGCCACCCGTCCCGGCGTGGTGGAGTTCTCGGCCTCCCGCCGCGGCCGCACGATCTCGGTCGTCGAGACCGAGTAGCGCCATCGCAGCGCGTGAGCGCTCCCGCGTTCACGCGCGAGGGGCGCGATGGATCCGTGGCCCCGCCCACGCTTCCGTCCCGCTGAACGGGTTTGAAGCATTGTGCCTCCCATAGGGCATACAACCCGTCGAGGCGACTTCTCAGGCGCAGCGCGGCTAACGTCGGGCCGTGCTCTACGACAAGGCGAAGATCTACGTCGAGGGGGGGCGCGGGGGCGACGGGGTCGTCTCCTTCCGCCGTGAGGCGCACGTGCCGCGCGGGGGGCCCGACGGGGGTGACGGCGGCCGCGGTGGAGAGGTGGTGCTGGTCTGCGACGAGGGGCGTCGCGACCTGTCGTCGCTGGGGCGCAGCAAGCACTTCCGCGCCGGCCGCGGCGCCCACGGGCAGGGGGCGCGCAGGCACGGCGAGGCCGGGTCGGACAAGGTCGTGGTGGTGCCGCCCGGCACGGTGGTGCACGGCCTCGACGGCTCGGTCACCGAGCTGCTCGCAGACGGACAGCGCGTCGTGGTCGCCCGGGGCGGCGCGGGGGGCCACGGCAACAAGCGCTTCGCCACCTCCACGCGGCAGGCTCCCCGGTTCGCCGAGCGCGGGCTGGTTGGGGAATCCGGCTGGATCGAGCTGCGGCTGAAGCTGCTCGCCGACGTCGGACTCCTCGGCCTGCCCAACGCCGGCAAGTCATCGCTGCTGGCGCGGATGACGCGCGCGGCGCCGAAGGTCGCCGACTACCCGTTCACGACGCTCGAGCCGGTGCTGGGCACGCTTGATCTCGACGACCGCCAGGTGGTGATCGCCGACATACCGGGGCTGATCGAGGGCGCCTCCGAGGGAGTCGGCCTCGGTCACGAGTTCCTGGCCCACGTCGAGCGCTGCCGGCTGCTCGTGCACCTCGTTGACATCGGCACCGCCGAGGAGGGCGACGATGCGGGGGGCGAGGCCGGCGGCGCGTATGTGACCGTGCGGGACGAGCTGGCCTCATACGGCTCGGGGCTCGACCGGCTGCCCGAGATCGTCGCCCTCTCGAAGTCCGACCTGCTCCCGGCCGAGCGGGCCGCAGAGATCGCCGGGGCATGGCGGGCCCGCCTGGGTGATCGCGTCGCGGCCGTCGTCCCGCTCTCCTCCGCCACCGGCGCCGGCCTCGACGAGCTGCGGCGCGCGATCGTCGCGCGCCTTCCCGAGGCTCCGGCAGCGCCCGCGGCCCTCGCCGACGGGGCGGCCTTCGAGGCGGAGCACCGCGTCTACCGGCCCGGCGAGGAGGAGGGCTTCGACGTCGCCGCCGAGGGCGAGGGCCGCTGGCGGGTCACGGGCCGCGGTATCGAGCTGCTGGTCGCGCGCCACGACCTCGCCAACGCCGAGGCTCTCGACTACCTCGAGGGCCGGCTGCGCGAGATCGGCGTGATCGCCGCCCTGCAGCGAGCCGGCTTCGAGAGCGGCGACGAGATCGTCGTCGGCGAGGTCGAGTTCGAGCTCGACCCTGTGTGAGCGGGCTCCGCGACCCCGAACGCGGGCGCCGCTGGCCGTTCGCGCGCAGACCTAGACTCAGTCCGCTGTGACCGTGATCGCCAAGCTCGGATCCTCGATCGTCGCCGACGACGAAGGCTCCCTGCGCGCCGAGGTGCTCGACGGAATCTGCTCGCAGGTCGCCGAGCTGCACCGCGACGGCCAGCAGGTCGTGCTCGTGACGTCGGGCGCGATCGCCCGGGGCCGCAGCATCATGGAGCTGTCCCAGCGACCCCGCGCGATCGACGAGCTGCAGGCCGCTTCGGCCGTGGGGCAGGGGAGCCTGTTCCGCGCCTACGAGCAGCGGCTGACCGCTGAGGGCGGGGTTCACGCGGCCCAGGTGCTGCTGACGGCCTCGGATCTGCAGATGCGGATGCATTACCTGAACGCGCGCCAGACCCTGGCCCGGCTGCTCGCCTGGGGGGTCGTGCCGGTGGTCAACGAGAACGACACCACCGCGACCGACGAGATCACCTTCGGCGACAATGACTTCCTCGCGGCCCAGGTGGCGATCATGCTCGAGGCGCGGCTGCTGGTGCTGCTCACCGACACGGCAGGCCTGCACACCGCCGACCCCAAGGGCGACGACGACGCGGAGCTGATCGCCGAGGTCGCCGACCCGGGCGAGCTGGCCGGCTACGAGATCGGCGAGCACACCTCCCCCTTCGGGCTCGGGGGCATGCGCAGCAAGGCGCGGGCGGCCGAGATGGCGGGTGCCGCCGGGATCCCGGCCGTGATCTGCGACGGCACGGTGGCGGGCACGCTGCTCGCCGCGACCGCCGGCGAGGCGGTCGGCACCCGCTTCGCGCCCCACCGCGAGCGCACCTCGAGCTTCAAGCTGTGGTTGCGCTACGCGAAGCCGAGCCACGGCAGGGTCGCCATCGACGCGGGTGCGGCCCGCGTGCTTCGCGAGAGCGGCAGCAGCCTGCTGCCGGTCGGGATCACCCGGGTGGAGGGCTCCTTCGAGGCCGGCGATGCGGTAGAGGTGATCAGCGACGGCAGCGTGATCGGCAAGGGGATCGTCAACTACTCCGCAGACGAGCTGGGCCGCATCAAGGGGATGCGCAGCGAGCAGGTTCGCGAGCTGATGCCGCATGCCTCCGAGGAGGCGGTGCACCGCGACTACTTCGTCTTGACCTAGACAACCTGGACAGCGGGTCCGTGCGCGGGTAGGCTGCCGCATGCCGGGTATCCAGCGTCCTGGGGGCCACCGCGGCCGAGCCGAATGCAGGGCGCTGGAGGTGCTGGAGAGGGGAGGGCGCGAGCCATGAGAGCCATGAAGATGACGGTGAGAGCCTGTCTTGCGACCGGGGTCCTGCTGCTCGGGACCGCCGGAGCCGCCGGGGCGGCTCCCGTGCCGCTCGATCAGGCGGGCTCGCCGGGGTCGGCCGCCGGCCAGCTCAGCTCCCCGCAGGGGATCGACATCGATGCCGCGGGCGACATCTACGTCGCCGATGGGAGCAACCATCGGATCAGCCAGTTCAGTGCCGACGGCTCCTTCGTCCGGGCCTTCGGCTTTGGGGTGGACACGGGGTCGCCCTCCACCTTCGAGGTCTGCACGACCGCAAGCACCTGTCAGATGGGAGTCGGCGGCGCCGCTGCCGGCCAGCTCTTCCTGCCGAGCGGGGTCGCGCTCGACGGTGCGGGCAATCTCTTCGTGGTCAGCGCCAACAACAACCGGGTGGACCAGTTCAGCCTCGCCGGGCCGTCCTTCGTGAAGGCCTTCGGCTATGACGTGGCGGGCGGGGCCGCCTTCGAATCGTGTACGACGATCAGTGGCTGCCAGGCGGGGATCTCCGGCGGCGCCGCCGGCCAGCTCGCGTCCCCCACCAGGATCGCCGTGGGACCGGCCGGCTCGCTCCTGGTCGCCGACACGGGCAACGACAGGGTGAGCGCCTTCGCTCCCGGCGCGCCCGCCTTCCTCGGCGCCTTCGGCTGGGGCGTCAGCACCGGCGGCGCGATGTTCGAGACCTGCCTAGCCACGTGTCTGTCCGGGCTGCAGGGCACCGGCGCCGGGCAGCTCGCGAACCCGAACGGCGTCACGGCCGATGCCGGCGGCTCGGCCTTCGTCAGCGATACCACCAACCACCGGATCAGCCGCTTCGCGCTCACACCCAGCCCCTCCTTCACGCAGGCCTTCGGCGACGGCGTCCTGACCGGAGCCGCTGGCTTCGAGGTCTGCTCCGCAAGCTGCATCACCGGCAGCCCGGGTGGCGCCGCGGGCCAGCTCAACCTGCCTGCCGGCGAGGGCCTCGACGCCGCGGGGAACCTCTACGTCGCCGATGCCCCGAACCACCGGATCAGCCAGTTCAGCGTCGCGGGTCCCTCGTTCACTCAGGCATTCGGCTTCGGCGTCGATACCGGCTCGAGCACCTTTGAGGTCTGCACCACCGCGAGCACCTGCGAGCCGGGCACCGCCGGGAACGCGGCGGGTCAGCTCGACCTCCCGGTCGGCGTGGCGGTGGATCTCTGTGATGCGGTCTGGGTCAGCGAGCTCAACAACGGCCGCCTGCAGCGCTTCGGCGAGCCCGGCACCCAGCCTGTGCCCCCGTGCACGCTCGCCGCCGCTCCGCCGCCGACGCCCTCCAACGTCTTCTCATTCGGCAAGGTCAAGCTCAACAAGAAGAAGGGGACCGCCACCCTGAAGGTCGAGGCTCCCGGCCCGGGCCAGCTCCAGGTCTCGGGCAAGGGATTGAAGGGGGTGAGCGGCCGGGCCAGCGCGGTGGCGGCGGCCGGCACGGTGAAGCTGAACGTGAAGGCCAAGGGGAGCACCGCCAAGTCCCTGAAGAAGAAGCGCAAGCGGAAGGTGACCGCGAAGGTCACCTTCACCCCCGACGGCGGGAGCTCGAGCACAAAGAGCAAGAAGGTGACGCTGAAGCTGAAGTAGAAGCGCCGGCGGTGCCGATCCGGGGGCGAGGGTCGCAGGCGCCGCCGATCGTGCTCGCGTACGGGTCGGCGCGCCATTAGAGTTCCGGTCATGGCCGCGAAGGAGCAGACGGCGCAGGCGCTCGGCGAGGTCGAGCGCAAGGTGCTCGCGGCCGTCTGCGACACGGTCGTGCCGTCGCTGCAGCGCTCGCCCGACCCCGGTGGGTTCTGGGCTCGCAGCGCGACCGACATGGGCACCCACCTCGGTGTCGAGCAGATGATCGCGGGCATTCCCGACGAGGCGCTGCGGACGGGCCTCGGGCAGCTGCTCGATGCGATCGGCGCCCAGGGGATGCTGCGAGCGCCCTCCCAGCTCTCCCGCGAGCAGATCCTCAGAAACGTCTCGCTCTCGACCCCCGAGGCCGCAGCCGGAGTCGCGGCGCTGGTCGGGATGACCCTGTTCATCAGCTACGGCGCACCGGACGCCAAGACCGGCCAGAACGTCAACTGGCGCGAGCTCGCCTACCCGGGGCCGATCAGCGCGCCGCCCGATGTGCCGAAGGCGCTCGACGTGCACGTGCCGCAGGGCCCCGAGGAGACGATCGAGGCCGACGTCTGCATCGTCGGCTCGGGCGCGGGCGGCTCGGTGATCGCCGCGACTCTCGCGGAGCGGGGGCTCGACGTGGTCGTGCTCGAGGCCGCCGGGTACTTCAACGAGTCCGACTTCGCCCAGCTCGAGTTCAAGGCCTACCAGGAGATGTACTGGCGGGGCGGGCCGACGCCGACAGCCGACGGCAACGTCAGCCTCGTCTCCGGCACCACGCTCGGCGGTGGCACCACGATCAACTGGAGCAACTGCCTGCGCACCACCCCGTGGGTACGCGAGCAGTGGGCTCGGGAGCACGGCCTCGAGGGGCTCGACGGCGAGGACTTCGAGCGCCACCTCGAAGCGGTCTGGCAGAGGCTCGGCGCCACCGACTCCTGCAGCGACCTCAACGGCCCCCAGCAGCGTCTCGCGGCCGGCTGCGAGGCGCTGGGCTGGAGCTTCGAGCGCATCACCCGCAACGCCGACCCCGAGACCTACGACCCGGCGCAGGCCGGCTATATGGGCTTCGGCGAGCAGTCCGGCAGCAAGCGCAGCGCCGACCGCACCTGGCTCGCCGACGCCCAGGCCGGCGGGGCGCGTCTGATCCCCGATTGCCGCGCCGCCCGCGTGCTGGTCGAGGGCGGTCGAGCGGCCGGGGTGGAGGGCGTCTGGGGCTGGCAGGACCCGGCTGCCAAGCCGGTCGCGGTCACCGTCCGCGCCCCCCGCGTGGTGGTGGCGTCGGGCTCGCTCGAGTCCCCCGCCCTGCTGCTGCGCTCGCAGATCGGCGGCCCCGCCGTGGGCAGCCACCTGCGCCTGCATCCCGCTACGGCGGTGTTCGGCATCTACGGCGACGATCAGAGGGCCTGGTGGGGCGCGCCGCAGGCGGGGCTGTGCAACGAGCTGCGCGACACCGGCGACGGCTACGGCTTCCTGGTGGAGACCGCTCAGTACGCGCCGGGGCTGATCGGCTCGGCCACCCCGTGGATCTCCGGCGCCGATCACAAGCAGCGGATGACCCAGTTCCGAAACGGCGCCACCTTCATCAGCCTGACCCGCGATCGCGGCCACGGCAGCGTCACCATCGACTCCGCCGGCGAGGCGGTGCCCAGCTATTCGGTGGCCGACGAGCTCGACATCGCCAACCTGCGACGCGGCATCGAGGCCCAGGCGCGGCTGCACGAGGCGGCGGGCGCGCACACGATCACGCCGCTCGCCGGCGGCGCGCCGACCTGGCGCCGCGGCGACGACCTCGATGCCTTCATAGCCGGCGCCCAGCGGATTCCGTTTCGGGCCGGGGGGCATCGGCTGTTCAGCGCCCACCAGATGGGCAGCTGCCGGATGGGCGCCGATCCCGAGACCTCGGTCGCCGGCCCCTTCGGGGAGCTGCACGACACCAAGGGCGTCTGGGTCGGCGACGCCAGCGCCTTCCCGACCTCGTCGGGGACCAACCCGATGATCACGATCATGGCGCTCGCCCGGCGCACCGCCGAGGCGATCGCAGACGAGGCCGGTGCCGCCGCTCCCGCGGCGAGCCCCGAGAAGGAGATCTCCGTTGGCAACTGAGGCGGCCGCCCCCCTCGCGCCGGGCCACCCCTCCGAGCCGGCGGTCCGTGACCGCCATTACATCGGTGGCGAGTGGGTCGAGCCCAGCGGCTCGGGCATGATCGAGGTGATCGATTCGACCACTGAAACCGTGATCGGCACCGTCCCCGAGGGCTCCGCCGAGGACGTCGATCGCGCTGTTGCCGCCGCGCGCCCCGGCTTCGAGGCCTGGTCGGCGGTATCCATCGAGCACCGCCTCGAGGCGCTCCAGGGAATCGCCGCCGCGCTCGCCGAGCGGGGCGACGAGCTGGCCGCCCTGATCGCCTCCGAGGTGGGCATGCCGCTCGCCCAGTCCCGGACGATCCAGGCGGGGCTTCCGGCGATGGACTTCGGCGGCACCGCCCAGGCCGCCGCCGAGGTCGACTGGGAGGAGCAGGTGGGCAACTCGCTGGTCGTTCGCGAGCCGATCGGCGTGGTGGGGGCGATCACACCGTGGAACTACCCCCTGCACCAGCTCTGCGCCAAGGTCGCACCGGCGCTGGCGGCGGGCTGCTCGATCGTGGCGAAGCCCAGCGAGGTGACCCCCCTGAGCGCCTTCGTGCTGGCCGAGATCATCGACGAGCTGGAGCTGCCCGCCGGTGTCTTCAATCTCGTCACCGGCTTCGGCCCGACGGTGGGCGCGGCGATCGCCGCGCACCCCGACGTGGACATGGTCTCGTTCACAGGCTCGACTCGCGCCGGCAAGCTGGTCAGCGAGGCGGCGGCCGCGAACGTCAAGCGCGTCTCACTGGAGCTCGGCGGCAAGTCGGCGAACGTGATCCTCGACGACGCCGACCTCAGCGCGGCGATCCCGTACGGGATCGCCAACTGCTTCCTCAACTCCGGCCAGACGTGCAGCGCCCACACGCGAATGCTGGTGCCGCGCGGAAAGCTCGCCGAGGCAGAGGCGATCGCCGCCGCGACGGTCGAGAAGATCACCCCCGGAGACCCCTTCGAGCAGGGCAGCCGCATGGGTCCGCTCGTCTCCGACACCCAGCGCGAGCGTGTCCGCGAGTACATCGGCAAGGGCCAGGAGGAGGGCGCCAAGCTTCTCGCCGGCGGCGCCGAGCCGCCCGAGGGCCTCGAGCGCGGCTACTTCGTGCGGCCGACCGTGTTCTCGGAGGTCACCCCCGAGATGACGATCGCCCAGGAGGAGATCTTCGGCCCGGTGCTCTCGATCATCCCCTACGACGGCGAGGACGAGGCGGCCGAGATCGCCAACGGCACCATCTACGGGCTCGACGGCGGGGTCTGGTCGGCCGATCCCGAGCGCGCCACGGCCTTCGCCCGCAGGATGCGCACCGGCCAGGTGCAGATCAACGGCGCCACCTTCAACCCGCTCGCCCCCTTCGGCGGCTACAAGCAGTCGGGCCACGGGCGCGAGTTGGGCAAGTTCGGCCTCGAGGAGTTCCTCGAGACCAAGTCCATCCAGCTCTAGCTTCTAACCTTTGACGCAATGGCCGCGGCCGCCACCAAGAGCGTTCATCAGGCGTGCGTCGAGGCGAAGGCCGCCTCCCACGTGCTCGCGCGCACCGATCGCGCCGCCAAGGATGCCTGCCTGCTTGACCTCGCCGACCGGATCGAGGCGCAGGCCGGCCAGCTGCTGGAGGCCAACTCCGCCGATCTCGACGCGGGCACCGAGGAGGGGCTGAGCGAGGCGCTGATGGACCGCCTCGCCCTCAGCGACGCTCGCATCGCCGAGATGGCGGCGGGCGTGCGCGAGATCGCCGAGCTGGCCGATCCCGTCGGCGAGATCGCCGAGAGCTGGACGCTGGAGAACGGGCTGGAGGTCCGCAAGCAGCGGGCGCCGTTGGGCGTGATCGGGATCGTCTACGAGGCGCGCCCCAACGTCACGATCGATGCGGCCGCGCTTTGCCTGAAGAGCGGCAATGCCGTCGTGCTGCGCGGCTCCAGCGCCGCCGAGGCCTCGAACGCGGCGCTCGCAGCGCTGGTCACCGAGTCGCTGGCCGCGACCCGCCTGCCCGAAGCGGCGGTCTCGCTGCTCTCCGGCGGCGGCCGCGAGCAGCTCGGTGAGCTCGCCAGCCAGGAGGGGCTGGTGGACCTGATCATCCCGCGCGGGGGCGAGGGGCTGAAGAACGCGCTCAAGGCCGTGGCCAAGGTACCGGTGATGTACGCGGCCGCCGGCAACTGCCACGTCTACGTGCACGAGGACGCCGATCTCGGGATGGCCCAGCGGATCGCCTACAACGCAAAGGTGCAGCGCCCGGGCGTCTGCAACGCGGCCGAGACCCTGCTCGTCCACCAGGCGGTGGCTTCGCAGCTGCTGCCGGGCCTGCTCTCCGAGCTGGCCGCTGCCGGCGTCGAGCTGGTCGGCGACGAGCGCGCGCGCGCCAGCTCGGCGGGAACCACGGTGGGGAAGGCGAGCGCCGAGGACTGGGACACCGAGTACCACGGGCTGAAGATGGCGGTGGGGATCGTCGACGCGCTGGACGAGGCGATCGAGCACGTCAACAGGCACGGGACCGGCCACTCCGACGCCATCGTCACCTCCTCCGAGCAGGCTGCCGACGAGTTCACCGACAGCGTGGACTCGGCCGCGGTCTACGTCAACGCCTCGACGCGGTTCACCGACGGCTACGAGTTCGGGATGGGTGCCGAGATCGGCAACTCGACACAGAAGCTGCATGCCCGCGGCCCGATCGGCCTGCGCGAGCTGACCACCACCAAGTACGTCGTTCACGGCAACGGCCAGATCCGGGAGTAGGGCGATTCCGCGACACAGACGGGGCGCCGCCGCGGCGGTGAGCGCCTGATGGCAGCCGGGATCGGGGTGCTCGGCGGGGCCTTCAACCCGCCCCACGTCGGCCACCTGCTGTTGGCGCAGGAGGCGCGCTGGGCCCTCGGTCTCGAGCGGGTGCTGCTGGTGACCACAGGGCGGGCCCCTCACAAGGAGATCCCCGACGACCCCGGCGTCGAGCTGAGGCTGGAGATGACGAAGCTGGCGGCGGCGACCGGGGAGGGGGTGGAGGCCTCGGCGGTCGAGGTCGAGCGCGAGGGCGTCTCCTACACCTATCGGACGCTCGAGCTGCTCGCCGAGCAGCGCCCCGACAGCGAGCTGTTCTTCGTTCTGGGCGCCGACATGGCGGCCGGGCTGGCCGGCTGGAAGCGCCCCGAACGGGTGCTCGAGCTTGCCAGGCTCGCGATCGTGCCGCGCCCGGGCATCGACATGGACGCGGTGCGCTCGGCGCTGCGGCGATTCGACGTGCCTGATCGGGCCGAGGTGATCGACGCGCCGCTCTGCGGCGTGTCCTCGACCATGGTCAGGGAGCGGGTGGCTGCGGGCAGGCCCCTGCGCTACCTGGTGCCGGACCCCGTCATCGAGCTGATCTCCGCGCGGGGGTTGTACGGATGAGCGCGCCGGGATCGGAGCAGCTCGCCCGCCGCGTCGCCGGGATCGCCGAGCAGAAGGGGGCCACCGACGTGGTCGGGCTGGACGTGCGCCGGCTGGTCGGCTACACGGACTTCCTGGTCATCTGCACGGCGCGCAACGAGCGCCAGGCGAAGGCGATCTGCGACGAGGTCCAGCAGCGCCTCAAGGCCGACGGCCTGCTCCCGGCTCGAGTCGAGGGGCAGGGCGAGGGCGAGTGGGTGCTGCTCGACTACCTCGATTGCGTCCTGCACGTGTTCATCCCGGCGGCCCGCGAGCGCTATCGCCTCGAGAACCTCTGGGGCGAGGCCGAGCGCCTCGATCTGGGCGCAGCCGTGAGATAGCGGCCGCCGGCGCCTCCAAATGGCGTCCGCTGGGGCACCTACATTCCGCCCGTGCCCCGGGAGACGTTCAGGCGAATGATCCTCGGCGGCTACAACCCCGCCCAGGTGCGTGCCGCGATCGACGCGCGCGACAAGCGCCTGCTGTTGCTCGAGCGCGAGGCGCAGCAGCTTGCGCACAGGGTGATCTACACCGAGCAGCGGCTGCAGGCCGCGCTCGAGGAGCGCAACGAGCGGGTCCTGCTGCTAGAGCGCGAGGCCCAGCGGCTGGCGCAACGGGTGATCGACACCGAGCGGCGCCTGCAGGCCGCGCTACGCGGGCAGGCGGGCGACCAGGTGCCTGCGACGGCGATCGGCGGGCTGAGTCGCCGCCTGGAGGAGATCCACGCGCAGGCGCGCCGCCAGGCGACCCGGATCCGGATGGCGGCGCTCGAGGACGCGGTGCAGATCTCCGACCGCGTCTCGGAGCTGAGCCGGCTGCGCGATGAGCTCGGCGCGCGCGTCGCCGAGTTGGCCGGCCTCGCGGGAATCAGGATCGGCGCGGAGGAGGAGCACGCCGCCGTCGGTGCCGAGCCCGCCCGCGAGACCGCCCACGGAGTGTTCAGCGGCGCTGTGGACGTCGAGGTCGGCCCGCTGCGAGACTTCGCCCAGCTCAGCGGCTTCGAGGACGCCGTCGCCGGGATCGACGGGGAGCCCGAGGTCGCCGTCAAGGCCTTCTCCGACCGCCGGGCCACCTTCTCGATGAACTTCGCCCAGCCCGTGGAGCTGCTCCGCGAGCTCGAGCGGCGCGCCCCCTTCGCCTTCAGCGTCCGAGCCGCGGCCGAGGACTCGGTCGTCCTGGACGTGGAGGACGGAGAGGCCCCGCGCGCCGCCTAGCAGCGAGGGCCCCGTCGCATGACCCGAGACCCGGGCCTGAGCCGAACTCGGGGCGCGCCTCCATTAACCTTCCGAGCGACGACCAACCCGGGGCTATAGCTCAGTTGGAAGAGCGTTCGGCTGGCAGCCGAAAGGTCGGGGGTTCGAGTCCCCCTAGCTCCATGTCCCCTGGTTTCCGCCCGGGTTGTCCCCGTGGTCACGCGCTCAGCCGCGAGCGGGCACGGCGCCGAGAGCCCGCCATAGCTCCTGGGTGTCTCCGACGATCCAGGCGTCTTGGATCTTGGCGTCTGCCAGACGGAAGATCGCGGCGCCGACGTAGGTGACGCGGCGGCCCGTGGGCGCGATGCCGAGGAGCTCACCCCTGTGGGTGCCGCTCCAGGTCATGCGCGCCACGACCTTGTCGCCCTCTGCGATCAGCTCATCCACCCGGTTGTGCCAGTCGGGGAAGGCCTCGCGCACCTGCTCGACGTAGCCCTTGAAGGCTTCGATCCCGGCCAGGCTCGTCCCCAGCGACCCTCGGAAGCGCAGATCGGGCGCGACGATCTCGTCCGCCACGGTGAGATCCCATCCGTTCCACAGCTCGTCGTAGAAGCGGCGGATCACTGCACCGTTGCGCTGCACGAGCGCCCTGCCAGGTTGCCATCAATGCCGGTTGCCCGCCGCGAGTCCCTGCTGCGTCCCCTCGAGCATCTCACGCACGAGCTCGCCGATCGCGGCGAGGTCGTAGCCGCCCTCCTGCACGACGACGGTCGGCAGTCCGAGCCCGCCGAGAGCGCGGCCCGCCGCCCGGTAGGCGTCGCCCGTGACCTCCAGCGGGCTCTCGGGGTCGCCGGCGGCGGCGTCGACTCCCAGCGCCACCACCAGGGCCTTGGCCCCGCCCTCCCGCGCCCACTCGGCGAGCGCGCAGACGGCCTCGAGCCAGGGTCCGTCGCCCGAGCCGGGAGCGAGCGCCACGTTGCGGTTGGCGCCCGTCCCCTCGCCGGTCCCGGTCTCGCCCTCGAAGCCGAGGAAGTGCGGGAACCAGCCGGCGCCGGGGTCGACGTGCGCCGAGGCGGTCAGCACCCCCGGGTCCTCGTAGAAGATCGCCTGGGTGCCGTTGCCGTGGTGGGCGTCGATGTCGATCACGGCGACGGGGCCGCTCACCTCACCCCGCAGCCGGGCCGCGGCCGCCGCCGTGTTGTTGAGATAGCAGGATCCGCCGAAGGCGGTTCGGGTGGCGTGGTGCCCCGGGGGGCGGCAGCAGGCATACGCGGCCGGCTCGCCGCCCAGCACGAGCCCGGCAGCGGTCACCGCCGCGTCCACCGCGGCGCGCGCCGCCTCCCAGGTGCCGGGCCCGACCAGGGTCATCGTGTCGTAGGCGAAGTAGCCGGCGCGCGCCGCGGCCGTGGCAGGCTCGGCGGGCGCTGGGTCGGCCGCCAGGCCGGGATGGGGGAAGACGTAGGGGACCACCCTGTCCTGGCCGGGGTCGCTGGTCAGCCCAGCCGACTCCCACGCGCCCCAGGCGTGCTCGAGATAGTCGAGCAGCGCCGCATCGTGCACCGCGCGCAGGGTCTCGTCGGGCTGCGGCCCGGCCTCGACGATCTGGGCGCCCGCCACGGCCAGCGCCTCGCGGATCCGCTCGGCGCGCTCGGGCAGCTCGGTTCCGGGCGTGCGGATGCCGACCCACAGCTCACCCCCGGGGGCGTGCAGCCGGTGGCGGTCGCTCCAGACCACGGGCATCGAGAGGTTCACTCGGCCATTCTGCCTTGACGGCGTGTGTGCGTCGCAAATAGGCTCTCGGCCCCCACATGAACGCGCAACCCCCTGTCGACATCAGGCAGCAGCTTGGCGCCGACAGGGTCATCGACCCGCCGGGCGAGTTGCCCCAGCCGGCCGAGCGCCTCGACTCCGCCGGGCCGGTGCGGCCGTATGAGTTCGAGGTCGAGGTGGAGCGGCTCTGTCTCGACTCGACGTCGTTTCGCAACATCCGCGAGCGCGCCCGGGGCGAGGCCGGCGCGATGGCCGACCGGATCATCGAGATCGTCGAATCGCGGGGCAAGATGCACAACCCCGAGACCGAGTCGGGAGGGGTCCTGCTCGGCGCCGTGGCGGCGGTCGGCGAGCGCCTGGCCGACCCTCCGGCGGTCGGTGCCCGCATCGTCACGCTTGGCTCCCTGACCCTGACCCCGCTGCGGCTCGAGGCGGTCACCCACCTCGATCCGGGCTCGCCCCAGGTCGAGGTCAGGGGCACCGCCTACGTCTTCGATCGGGCCGCATGGGCGCCCCTGCCCGATGACCTGCCGCCGTCCACCGCGCTCGAGCTCTACGACGTGTGCGCCGCGGCGTCGCTGACGAAGGCATTGGCGCCCGCGGGGGGCACGGTGTGCGTGCTCGGCGCCGGGCACGGCGGCAAGCTGGTGCTCGCCGCCGCCCGCGATGCGATGCGGGGCGGAACGCTGGTCGCCGTGGACGTGGACCCGGCGGCCATAGAGCTGGTCACCGCTCTGGGGCTGTGCGACATCGGCGTCACGACCGACCTGCGCAAGCCGCTCGGCGCCGTCGATGCCCTTCGGGCCGCCGGCGCTCCCCCGGCCGACCTCACGGTGGTCGTCGTCAACGCAACCGGCTGCGAGCCGACGGCGCTGCTGGCGACGGCCGCATCCGGCACGGTGCTCTTCTTCTCGATGGCGACCCATTTCTCCAGCGCGGCGCTGGCCGGGGACGGCCTCGGGACCGACGTTCGCATGCTGATCGGCGGCGGCAATGCACCGGATCGAGGGGCCTACGCCCTCGACCTGCTGCGCCGCTCAGCGTCGCTGCAGCGGGCCATGGGAGTCTCCGCCGGAGAGCCCGCATGAGCCAAGAGCCGCTGTTGCCCAGGGAGGAGGAATGACCGCGTGGAACAGCGATCCCGTCGTCGTCACCGTGGCGGTCACGGGGGCCGACGTCTTTCGCGACAACAACCCCAATGTCCCCTACACGACGGAGGAGATCGCCGACTCCAGCATCGAGGCGGCCGCGGCCGGGGCCACGATCGTGCACCTGCACGTTCGCGAGGACGACGGCACCCCCAGCGGGCGCCCGGAGCTGTTCAAGGACGTGATCGACCGGATCCGCGCCGGCAGCGACCTGCTGACCATGGTCTCGACCGGGGGCTCCAACGAGATGACGATCGAGGAGCGGACCACGGGACTCGAGGCCAAGCCCGACATCTCCGGGGTCGAGTCGGGCTCGATGAACTTCGGTGACGAGACCTTCATCACGCCGCCGCCGGCCGGCAGGGGGATCATCGAGCGGGCGACCGAGGCGGGCATCGCCCTGGAGGTCGAGGCGTTCGACGTCGGCCATGTGGTCAGCGCGGTGCGCTGGCTCGAGCAGGGCATCCTGCCGCCGCCGCTGCGCATCAACCTCGTCTTCGGCGTCCCCGGCGGCATCGACGCCAGCCCCGACGCGCTGGTCGCGATGCTTCGCCCGCTGCCCCCCGGCACCTTCTGGACGGTCACCTGCATCGGCCGCCACCATCCGCGCATGCTCGCGCTCGCGCTTCTGCACGGCGCCCCCGGCATCCGCACCGGGCTCGAGGACGTGGCCTACATCCGCCGCGGCGAGCTCGCCCCCTCCAGCGCCGCCCTGGTCGAGATGGCGGTCGGCCTCGCGGATCGCCTCGGCCGCGAGGTGGCCAGCCAAGAGCAGGCGCCCGAGTTGCTGGGGCTCGGCTGAGCCGTGGCGAAGGCGCCGTCGCAGCCGATCAAGCCGCCCGCTCTGCCCGAGCGGGCGACGATAGCCGTCGTGGCGCCGGCCGGCCCGGCCCAGACGCGCTCGGAGATCGAACAGGCGGCAGCCTACTTCGAGGCCCGTGGGCACACCGTCGTCTTCGGTCCCAACCACCGCAAGGTCCACGGCTACCTCGCCGGCACCGACGCCGAGCGCGCCGCCGACCTGCAATGGGCATTGACGGAGCCGGGCATCGACATGGTGCACACGCAGGCGGGCGGGTACGGCACCGCGCGACTCCACGACTTGATCGACTGGGGCGCGCTCGGCGAGCCGCGCATCGTCTGCGGCTTCAGCGACATCACCGCCCTGCACCTGGCGCTCGCCGCCCACGCCGGCTGGGTCTCGTTCTACGGTCCCAACTTCATGCGCTTCACGCGGCGCAAGGAGGAGCTGACCGCGGAGACCGAGGCCTGGTTTCACCGCGCCTTCCGGCCGCAGGCGCTCGGCCCGGTATTCGAGGACCCCGAGAACCCCTACGTGCTGACCGTGGGGGAGGGGACGGCCGAGGCGCCGCTGGTGGGGGGCTGCCTGACGCTGCTCTGCTCGAGCATCGGAACGCCCTACGAGGTGCAGACCGACGGCTGTGTGGTCATGGTCGAGGACCTCGACACGGAGACTTACCTGATAGACACCGCACTCAACCACCTGGTGCGCGCCGGAAAGCTCGATGATGCAGCCGGCTTCGTATTCGGAACCGATGTCAACTTGAAATCACAGACCGTGCCCGAGGAGCCTGAATCGACGCTCTCGATCGAGGAGATCCTCGACGAGCTGATCGCGCCGCTGGGGATCCCGGCGATCGCGAACGTGCCCGTCGGCCACGGAAAGCACATGGCGACGATGCCGCTCGGTGCCCGGGTCAGAATCGACGGGGGCGCGAAGACCCTGGAGGTAACCGAGCCTGCGGTGGGCTGAGATGCAGTTGCGCGAGGAGACTCAGAGAGCTTGTGAACATACGAGGAGGAGAGGAATGAAGAAGCCGAGGATCAGGGGCACCATCGCCGCAACGGTGCTGTTCGCGCTGGCCGCAACGGTGGCCGTTCTGGTCGCGCCCGCGGGCGCGCAGGACACCACGACCGACGATGGCGGCAGCTCGGTGCTCAAGATCGGCTGGGGTCAGGACCCGCAGACCCTGAACCCGTTCGTGGGGCTGGACGAGGAGAACTACACCGTCTGGGCGATGAACTGGGACCTGCTCGTCAACTTCAACCCCGAGGACCTGCAGCCCACCGCGGGCATCGCGGAGAGCTGGGAGGTCTCCGAGGACAAGAAGACCGTCACCTTCAAGCTCAAGCCCGACGCGAAGTGGTCCGACGGTGAGCCGATCACCTCGGCCGACGTCAAGTTCTCGCTCGACGTGCTCGGGTCCGAGGGCGCGCTGTTCACGGGCTACACCTCCAACGTCGCCTCGGTGCAGACGCCCGACGACCTCACCGTCGTCGTCAACACCAAGCAGCCCGACGCCCGCATCGTCGGCGGCCTCTTCATCTACATGCTCCCCGAGCACATCTGGGGGAAGGTCCCCGTAGACGAGCTCACCGGTTCCTACCAGCCCGAGCTGCCATTGGTCGGCAGCGGGCCCTTCATCGTCACCGAGTTCGACCGGGGGAAGATCATCCGCATGGAGCGCAACCCGAACTTCGGCGGCCCCGAGCCGAAGTTCGACGAGGTCCAGTTCATCAAGTACGGCACCGAGGACGCGGCCGAGCGCGCCCTGCAGCTCGGCGAGGTGGACGTGATCGCAGAGGTGCAGCCCGCCACCTTCGAGCGGCTCGGCGACGAGCCCAACATCGACACGGTGCGCGGCGCCTCTCCGTCATACACCGAGCTGGCCTTCAACCTCTGCTCGGCGCAGGACTGCCCGGACGCGCAGTTCAATCCCGCCGTCCAGGACAAGGCGGTGCGCCAGGCGCTCGGCTTCGCGATCGACCGCGAGCGCATCAACGAGATCTCGGCCCTCGGCACCTCGTTCGTCGCCAACGGCATCCTGCCGTCGTTCTACGAGACGTTCTACGAGACGCCCGAGCAGCCCTACGACCCGCCCGACATCGAGCAGGCCAAGCAGCTGCTCGATGACGCCGGCTGGCAGGACAACGGCGATCAACCACGCACCAAGGGCGACCAGACGCTGTCCTTCGACCTCTACGTGCGAAACGAGTCGCAGTCCGACATCCAGGCGGCGAAGCTGATCACCGAGATGGCCAAGGAGATCGGGGTCGAGTTCAAGGTCCAGGTGGTGAGCGTGGACAAGCTCACCGAGCTCACGGTGCGCACGGAGAACGGCAAGCCCGCGCCGGCCTTCGACACCTTCGTCTGGGGCTGGGGAGGCGATCCCTACGACCCGAGCTTCCTGCTCAGCCTGTTCACGACCGAACAGATCGGCGACTCGTCGGACTCCTTCTACTCGAACCCGGAGTACGACCGGCTCTTCGACGAGCAGGCGGGGGCTTTCGACAACGAGCAGCGCAAGGATCTGATCCAGCAGATGGTCGCGATCACCCAGGAGGACCTCCCCTACGTCGTTCTCACCGAGGACCCCAACCTGCAGGCCTACCGGACCGACCGGCTCACCAACGTCGAGCAGACCTGTCCCGCGAACGACACCGGGGACATCTTCTGCGAGCAGGTCTCCTACGAGCCGCTGCTGACCCTGGCGCCGGCCGACGGCTCATCGGGCGACGGCGACGACGGGGGCGGCGGCAGCGGGATCCTGATCGCGCTCGCCGTGCTCACGCTGGGAGCGATCGCCTACTTCGTGATCCGCTCGCGCCGCGGTGGCGGCGGTGGGGGACCGGTGGAGTTGGAGGAGTAGGTGCCGGCGGGCACCCACCCGGCCGCGGCGCGCGCCCGCTGAGGCGCGCCCCGTGGAGCGGATGGGTGAACCCCCGATCTTGACCCGTTGGAGGACGGGGCGGTGAGCGGCCGCTGGCTGGCCGGCAAGACCGCGGCGGCGGTGCTGACGCTCGTCTTCGTGGTCGTGTTCAACTTCTTCCTGTTCCGGGTGATGGGCGACCCGACCACGCAGCTCGCCCGCCTTCCGCAGACGACGCCGGAGGAGATCGAGAAGCTGCGGGCGGACTACGGGCTCGACCGGCCCCTGGCGGGGCAGTTCGTCGACTACGCCGGCGACACCGTCCGCCTCGACCTGGGAATCAGCCAGCGCACGCGCCGCTCGGTCTGGACCGAGATCAGGGAGGCGCTGCCGTGGACGTTGCTGCTGGTCGGGGTGGGGACCCTGCTCGCAACCCTGATCGGGGCCTGGATGGGGGTGATCGCCGCCACCCGGCGCGGCAGAAAGGCCGACGACGGCCTGCTCGGCTTCAGCCTCTTCACCTACGCGGCCCCGGAGTACTGGATCGCGATCATCCTGATCCTCGTCTTCGCGGTCTGGATACCGATCCTGCCGGCCGGCCTGCAGGAGACCCCCGGGGTCGACTTCTCGAGCTGGCTCTCGCAGGCCGCCGACGTCGGCGAGCACCTGATCCTGCCCGCGACGGCGATGACCTTGATGCTGCTCGGCCAGTACTTCCTGATCATGCGCTCCTCGATGGTCGACGTGCTGACCGAGGACTTCATCACCGTCAAGCGCGCGACCGGCCTGCCCTGGGAGCGGGTGGTCAGCCGGCACGCCGTCCCCAACGCGCTGCTGCCCCTGGTCACGCTTTCGGCGATCCAGTTCGGCGCCGTGGTCGGCGGCGCGATCACGATCGAGACGGTCTTCTCCTGGCCGGGCCTGGGCGAGCTCACCTTCCAGGCGATCAACGACAAGGACTTCCCGGTGCTGCAGGGGACCTTCCTGGTCTTCTCGGCGGGCGTGATCTTCGCCAACCTGCTCGCTGACTGCCTCTACTTCTACCTCGATCCACGGGTGCAGTCGCGATGAGCACGAGTCCGGCACCCGCAACGCTTGACGCCAGAACCGCGGCGCCGCCCGTCGTCGAGGTCGGAGACAAGAGCCTGCGCGAGGTCCTGCTCGGCGGGTGGCGCGGGCGCTTCTCCGTCGGTCTGCTCGGCTTCTTCGTCTTCATCGCGATCTTCGGCAGCGTGATCGCGCCCTACGACGCCACGGCCTCCAGCCTCGACGTGCTGGCCTCGCCCAGCTTCGAGCACCTGCTGGGGACCACTGAGCAGGGCTCCGATGTGCTCTCCCAGGTGCTGGTGGGCGCCCGGGTCTCGATCGTGGTCGGATTCGCGGCCGCCGCGATCTCGGCCTTCCTCGGGTCGCTGGTCGGTTTGGCCGGCGGCTACTTCGGCGGCTGGACCGACCGCATCCTCGACCCGCTCGAGAACTGGTTCCTGGTGATCCCCACGCTGCCTCTGATGATCGTGCTGGCGCGCCTGCTCGACCCGTCGCTCACGGTGCTGATCGTGGTCATCGGCCTCACCTCCTGGGCGGGCACCGGGCGGATCGTGCGCGCGCAGGTGCTGACCCTGCGCGAGCGCGCCTTCGTGGAGCGAGCCAAGGCCCTCGGGGCCGGCGACTGGTACATCATCCGCACCCACATCCTGCCGAACACCCTGCCGCTGATCTTCGCCAACACCGTGCTGATCGTGGCGGTGGCGATCCTCTCCGAGGCGGCGCTCTCGTTCCTGGGCCTCGGAGACCCGACGCGGATCTCCTGGGGCACGATGCTCGAGAACGCGTTCGAGTCCGGGGCGCCGAGCGCCGGCGCCTGGTGGTACGTGGGGCCGCCCGGGCTCTGCATCACGCTGCTGGTGCTCTCGGTCTCGCTGATCGGCTTCCTGTTCGAGGAGCACATCAACCCACGCCTGCGGGACGAGCGATGAGCGCGCTGCTGGAGGTCAACGACCTGCGCGTCGTGCACCGCGGCGATCCGATCGTGGACGGGGTGGACTTCTCGCTGCAGCGAGGCGAGGCGCTGGGCCTGGCCGGCGAGTCGGGGTGCGGCAAGACGACCACGGCGCTGGCGCTGATGAAGCTGTTGCCGCCCTCGCTGAGTCAGTCGGGGACGATGACCCTGCGCCCCGAGGGGGTCGAGGAGCCGATCAACCTCGGCAGGCGCACCGAGGCGGGCATGCAGCTGGTGCGCTGGCGCCACATCTCGCTGATCTTCCAGGGCGCGATGAACTCACTCGATCCGGTCCAGCGCGTCGGGGCCCAGATCGCCGAGGCGATCCGGCTTCATGACGACGGAACGCTCGGCTCCAAGCAGGTCGAGGGGCGGATCGGGGAGCTCTTGGAGACCGTCGGCCTCACCGCGGGGGTCGCCCGCCGCTACCCGCACGAGCTCTCCGGGGGCCAGCGTCAGCGGGTGATGATCGCGCTCGCCCTGGCCTGCGACCCGTCGCTGGTGATCGCCGACGAGCCCACCACCGCCCTCGACGTGGTCATGCAGGCCCAGGTGCTGGAGCTGCTCGAGAGCCTGCGAGAGCGGCTGGGGCTGGCGCTGATCCTGATCAGCCACGACCTCGGGGTGCTGGCCGAGACCTGCGACCGGATCGCGGTCATGTACGCGGGGCGCATCGTCGAGACGGGGCCCGTGCGGACCGTATTCGACGATCCCCAGCATCCCTATACGAAGCTGTTGCTGGCCTCGCTGCCGGTGATCGGCGGCGAGCGCGGCCTGGCACCCTCGATCCCGGGCGGCCCTCCCGATCCAGGCGCGCCGCACGAGGGCTGCAGCTTCCGCCCGCGCTGCCCCTACGCCGCGCAGGAGTGCGCCACGGAGCCGCCGCTGCGCGAGGTGGCGGCGGGCCACGCATCGGCGTGCCACTTCGCGCCCTGGCGTAAGTGGCCTGCGCTCTCGGCGGGCGTTGGGGCCGGCGCCCCTTCGGCCGCGAAGGGGGACAGGTGAGCGCCGCCGGCTCGGCGTCGGGCCCCCTGATGGAGGTTCGCGACCTCGCGATCGAGTTCCGCGCGCAACGCCGCACGGCCCGGGCGCTTGACGGCGTCTCGCTCGAGTGGCGTCGCGGCGAGGTCCTGGGGGTGGTGGGGGAGTCCGGCTGCGGCAAGTCCACCCTGGCCCGCGCGATGCTGGGCCTGGTGGCGCCGGCGGCCGGAGAGGTCAGCCTCGGGGGCGCCGCGGTCATGGGCAGGTCGGGCCTCGCCGAGCTGCGCCGCCGCGTGCAGATGATCTTCCAAGACCCCTACCAGACGCTCAACCCGCGCCAGCGCGTGCAGGCGATAGTGACCGAGCCGCTGCTGGTCCAGGGGATCGGAAGGAGCGAGCACGAGACGCGCGTCCGGCGGGCGCTCGAGGACGTGGGGATGAGCCCCGACCGCTACCTCGACCGCTACCCGCACCAGCTCTCGGGCGGCCAGCGCCAGCGGGTGGCGATCGCGGCCGCGCTGGTCTTGGAGCCGGAGGGGCTGATCTGCGACGAGCCTGTCTCGATGCTCGACGCCTCGGTGCGCGCCCAAATCCTCGGGGTGCTGCTGGAGCTGCAGAAGCGCAGGGAGCTGGCGCTGATCTTCATCACCCACGACCTCAGCCTTGCCTGGTCGTTGTGCGAGCGGATCGCGGTCATGTACCTGGGCCGCATCGTCGAGCAGGGCTCCGCCGTGGACGTGATCGAGCGCCCCAGGCACCCCTACACCGAGGCACTGGTTGCGGCCGTGCCGGTTCCGGCGGCGAGCGGGGGGCGGCGCGGCGAGCCGCTGGGTGGCGAGCTTCCGGATCCCACGGCGATTCCCAGCGGCTGCAGCTTTCATCCCAGATGCCCGAAGCGGTTCGCGCCGTGCGACAGCGTCGAACCGGCCCTGGTCGCGGCGGGCGGCCGCGAACAGCTCGCCGCGTGCCTGCTGCATGACCCGGTGGCGGCCGGGGCCAGCGCCGGGGGCGGACCCGGTTCCGGTGGCTGAGCGCTGGCGAGAGATCGCCGGGCCCCTCGGGCTGCTGCAGCCCGGCGCGCGCAACGCGATCACCGACATCCCGGGCGTGCAGGTGGGTCACGCCCAGGCCGCGAGCGGCCAGCGCACCGGAGTCACCGTGGTCCAGCCTCCGTCGCTGCCCGTGCTCGCCGGCAGCGCGACGGTGAACGGGATGGGCGAGCTGACCGGCAAGATCGAGATCGACGAGCGCGGGACCATGGAGACGCCCGTCTATCTCTGCGGGTCTCACGCCGTCGGTACCGTCCACCGAGCCGCCGTGCTCGCCTCGGACAGGGGGCCCGAGAACATCGTCCTGCCGGTCGTCGGCGAGTGCGATGACGGCTGGATGGCCGACTCGCGGACCGTCACCGTCGAGGACGTCGAAAGCGCCCTCGCCGCCCTGGGGGAAGATGTGTCGGAGGGCACGGTGGGCGCGGGCACGGGGATGAGCTGTTACGAGTTCCCCGGGGGAATCGGCACCGCGTCGCGCGCGGTGGGCGAGCACCACGTCGGCGTCCTGGCGCTCTGCAACTTCGGGGACCGCGAGCGCCTCGACCTGCTCGGCTCCCGTCTCGAGCCGGCTCCCGTCAGGGGCTCCCCGCCCGGCTCATGCATCACGGTCTGCGCCACCGACGCCCCGATGTCCGCGCTGCAGCTGCGGCGCCTGGCGCTGCGCCCGCTGCTCGGGCTCGCCCGGACCGGCTCCTACGGCGCCGACGGCTCCGGCGAGATCGGCCTCGCCTTCTCGACCGCGAATAAGAGGGCTCTCTCCAACCCGCAACTCGACGCCTACTTCGCGGCCGCCTACGAGGCCGCCCACGAGGCCGTCTTCAACTGCCTCGTCGCTGGCAGCCCCGCCGAGCGTCTCGACGGAACCATGCAGGACGCCTTTCCCCTGGCGAAGGTCCGGGAGTTGGCGCGCGCGCGCGAGGGCCTGCCGGCGCTCTGACGATGGGGAAGGGTCGGCCTGCAGAGGCGCCCCGGGCCGCGGCGGCCGCCGGGCTGGAGCCCGAGGTGGTGGAGCTGGCACGCGCGCTGATCCGCGTCGATACCTCCAACCCACCGGGGCGCGAGACCCCCGCCGCCGAGCTGCTGGCCGAGTACCTGCGGGGCGCCGGCCTGGAGCCCGAGCTGATCGGTCCCGACCCCGAGCGGCTCAACCTGGTCGCGCGCGTCAAGGGCAGCGGGACCGGCCCCTCGCTGCTACTGATGGCCCACACGGACGTGGTCCCGGCGCCGGACGCCGATTGGACCGTGGCGCCGTTTGCCGGGGAGCTGCGAGGGGGCAGCGTGATCGGGCGCGGCGCCGGCGACATGAAGGGCGAGCTGGCGGCCCGATCGGTCGCGCTTGCGGCGCTGGCCAGAGGCGACACCCCGCCCCCGGGTGACGTCGTGCTGATAGCGGAGTCCGACGAGGAGCGCAACACCTCCGGCGTCGGCATGTCGTGGCTGGTCCGCGAGCGCCCCGACCTGCGCTGCGACTACGCGCTCAACGAGGGGGGCGGCCTGCTGCTGGAGCTGGCCGACGGCCGGCAGGTCGTGCTGATCTCGGTCGGCGAGAAGACCCTGACCTCGCTTCGGGTCCGGGTCTTCGGGCGGGCGGCTCACGCCTCGGTGCCGCCCGATGCGACGAACGCGGTGCGCCAGGCGGCCTCGGCCGTCGAGCGCCTGTATGCGTATCGCCCCGCGCCGGTGACGGTGCCCACGCTGGAGCGCGCGCTCGGCGTGCTCGATGCACCGCAGGACAACATCGACGAGGCGGCGGCATGGGCCGGCCGGCTGCACCCCGTGCTGGCGGAGATGTTGCCGGTCGCATCGCGAATGACGGTGACGCCGACGGGCCTACAGACCCATGAGCCCGCCAACGTGATCCCGCCCTATGCCGACGTGATCTGCGACTGCAGGGCGCTTCCCGGCCAGACCGAGGCGGACGTGCGCGAGCACGTCGATGCCGCGCTCGGTGACGGCTTCGGTTACGAGCTCGAGCTGCTGGAGCCGCTGGAGGGGAGCACCGAGTCGGCGATCGACACACCGCTCTATCGCCTCTGCCAAGAGTACCTGGACTCGCGGCTGCCCGGCGCCGAGCTGCTGCCGCTGGTGACGCCGGGGTTCACCGACTCCCATTGGGTCCGCAAGGCACACGGGACGGTTGCCTACGGATTCGCACCGGTCTTCTCTACCGAGCCCGTCCGGTACCTGAACGGTATGCACGGCGCCGACGAGGCCCTGGACGTGGCCGACCTGGTCGAGATGGTCGAGTTCCACCTGCGCGCGGCATCGGCGGACCTCGCCGCGGCCGGCTGAGCCGAAACGGCCGCCGGCCGCCCACTCAGCCGCCCAGCAGCCTCTCTTTCTCCGCCGCGAACTCCTTCTCGGTCAGCGCGCCGCGGTAGGTGCGGGAGCACCCCGCTCCTAGACTGGCGCCATGGCATCGACCGAGACCACCGGCGGCGCCGAGGCCTCCGAAGCCGAGCGCTACCAGCCGCACGAGATCGAGCGGCGCTGGCAGCAGGTCTGGGAGTCCGAGGGCACCTGGGTGGTGGCCAACCCGGGCGCGCCGGGTTACGACGCCTCGAAGCCCAAGGCCTACGTTCTCGAGATGCTCCCCTACCCCTCGGGGGAGCCTCACGTCGGCCACCTCAAGTGCTATTCGGTCGGGGACGCGATCGCGCACTTTCGCCGCCGCCGCGGCTTCAGCGTGATCCACCCGATGGGCTACGACGCCTTCGGGCTTCCCGCCGAGAACAACGCGATCCAGACGGGCGAGCACCCCCGGATCGCCACCGAGCGCTCGATCGAGTCCTTCCGCGCGCAGTTCAAGCAGTGGGGCATCTCGCTCGACTGGACCCGCGAGGTCGGCACCCACGATCCCTCCTATTACCGCTGGACCCAGTGGATCTTCCTGAAGCTCTACGAGGCGGGCCTCGCGTACCGGACCGAGGCCCCGGTGCAGTGGTGCCCGGTGGACGCGACCGTGCTCGCCAACGAGCAGGTCATCGACGGACGCTGCGAGCGCTGCGGATCGCTGGTCGAGCAGCGAAAGCTCGAGCAGTGGTTCTTCAAGATCACCGATTACGCCGAGCGCCTGCTGGCCGACTTCGACCTGCTGGACTCCTGGCCCGAGAACGTGGTCACCATGCAGCGCAACTGGATCGGGCGCTCCGAGGGCGCCGAGGTCGTGTTCGGCTGCGAGGCGATCGACGAGGACTTCACGGTGTTCACGACCCGCCCCGACACCCTGTTCGGGGCCACCTTCTTCGTGCTCGCCCCCGAGCACCCCGCCGTCGAGGGCCTCGCCGCCGGCACGGAGAACGAGCAGGCTGTGCGCGACTATGTCAACGAGGCGGCGCGCGCCTCGAGCGAGGATCGCGGCGACGTGGAGCGCGCCAAGACCGGGGTCCCGCTGCTGGGCCGCGAGGTCATAAACCCGGTCAACGGCGAGCGCATCCCGATGTTCGTCGCCGACTACGTATTGATGGAGTACGGGACCGGGGCCGTGATGGCGGTGCCCGCGCACGACCAGCGCGACTTCGACTTCGCCAGGGCGTTCGACCTGCCGATCCGCCGCGTGATCGCGCCGGCGGGCGATGACCCGGAGGAGGGGGATCTGGCCGAGGTGGCGTTCGTCGAGCAGACCGAGGACGAGCGCCTCATCAACTCGGGTCAGTTCGACGGGCTCACCCCGCCCGAGGCGATCCAGCGGATCACGGCCTGGCTGCAGGAGCAGGAGAAGGGCAGGCCCGCGGTCAACTACCGGCTGCGCGACTGGTTGGTCAGCCGGCAGCGCTACTGGGGCGCGCCGATCCCCTTCGTCTACTGCGACGAGTGCGGGATGGTGCCCGTGCCCGAGAACCAGCTCCCGGTGCTGCTGCCCGAGATCGAGGACTACGCGCCCAAGGGCAAGAGCCCGCTGGCCGCGGCCGAGGACTGGGTCAACACCGAGTGCCCGCGCTGCGGCGGCCCGGCCCGTCGAGAGACCGACACCATGGACACCTTCGTCGACTCGAGCTGGTATTTCCTGCGCTACCTCGACCCGCGCAACGAGAGCGCTCCCTGGGCCCGCGAGGTGGCCGACCACTGGATGCCCGTCGACCAGTACATCGGCGGAGTGGAGCACGCGATCCTCCATCTGATGTACGCGCGCTTCTTCACCAAGGCGCTCGCGGACATGGGGCTGCTCGGCGTCCAGGAGCCCTTCGAGAACCTGTTCGCGCAGGGGATGATCACCCGCGACGGCGCGAAGATGTCGAAGTCGAAGGGCAACACGGTGAGCCCGCGGGACTTCGTCGAGCGCTACGGCGCCGACGCGACCCGCACCTATATCTGCTTCATGGGGCCGCCCGTCAAGGGGGGCGACTGGAGCGACGAGGGAGTCGAGGGGGTGTTCCGCTTCCTCGCCCGCCTCTGGCGTCTCGGCACCGAGGTTGCCGAGCGCTCCGCTCTCTCCGCCGCAACCAAGGCCGCCGAGGGACCGGCCCGCGAGCTGCTGGCCAAGGCGCACTGGGCGATCGACAAGGTCACCCGCGACATCGACCCGCGCTTTCAGTTCAACACCGCGATCGCGGCAGTGATGGAGCTGGTCAACGAGATCTACCGACTCAAGGACGGGCTCTACGGAGACGAGGCCGGCGAGGCGGCGGTGCGCTTCGCGACCTCCACCGCCGCGTCATTGCTGTTCCCGTTCGCCCCGCACCTGGGCAGCGAGATCTACGAGCGCCTGGAGGGCGAGCGGGTCTGGGAGCAGCCCTGGCCCGAGGCCGACCCGGCGCTGCTCGAGCACGACACTTTCCCGCTCGTGGTGCAGGTCAACGGCAAGCTCCGCGACCGCGTAGAGGCCCCCTCCGGGGCATCCGAGCAGGACCTGCTGGCGCTGGCCAAGGGCAGCGAGATCGTTCGCCGGCACCTCGACCAGGGTGAGCTGGTCAAGGAGATCGTGGTGCCGGGAAGGCTCGTCAACCTGGTGGTGCGCTAGTCGCGGGCTCCCGCCTGCCCCCAACATCCGGCCCTGTTCACACCGCAGCCCCTCCGCGTCTGCTAGAAACCGAAGCGTGCTGGTCAGGCGGCTCACGGAGGCTCCTGTCGAGGAGTGGCACAAGCTCCGCACCAGGATCCTCATGGACGCCGGCGAGCTCGGCTCCCGGCATATGTCCGTCACCTGGGTCGAGGTGCCGCCGGGCATCGAGCAGGAGCTCCATTCCGATCAGGAGTCAGAGCAGGTATACGTGGTCGCAAGGGGCAGTGGCGCGATGACGGTCGCGGGCGACCGCCAGGAGGTCAGCGAGGGAGACCTGGTGCTTGTTCCTCCGGCGACCGACCACTCGATCGCCAACGACGGCGAGCGTGACCTCTGCTGCGTCTCGGTGCAGTCGCCCGCCGTCACCGTCTCCGAGCTGTTCGCGCCGAGCCCGGCGGTGGCCACGGACTACGACGACGAGGACGACTGACGAGAGCCGGCGGCGCCCGGACGCAGCGCCGAATGGCCCGAGCACCGCGGTGAGCTCCACGATCCGAAAGTCGATCCGAGCCCAAGGCCGCGTCCAGGGCGTGTTCTTCCGGGACTCGACCCGGCGGCGCGCTGAGCAGCTCGGGGTCGCCGGTTGGGTGCGCAACCGCGAGGACGGCTCCGTCGAGGCCATGCTCGAGGGAGAGGCGGCGGCGGTCGAGGCTCTGATCGAGCTCTTGCGCGCCGGCCCCGGCCGCGCCGAGGTCGAGCGACTGGAGATCTCAGAGGAGCCGCCCGAGGGCATCACCGGGTTCCGGATTCTCTAGCGTCACGGGCGCGGCGCCGCCTCCGGTTGCGAATTGGGCGCACTCCGCGCGCCACCTGTGACGGCGCCCCGGCAAGTCTGGCCCACATGTCCGAGTTGAGCCGCTCGCAGCTTCTCGTCTACGCCGCGATCGCGATGGCCGTGCTTCTGCTCGGGGCACGCTGGATCCGCTCCTCCGAGCGGCCCGCCGCCGATCGGGATGCGGCGCGCTTCGTGGCCGACTCGTTCGAGGCGGGCGCCGACAGCGGGCGTGACGTCGTCGTCCACGTCGCCGGCGCCGTGCGTCGCCCCGGCGTCTACCGGCTGCCGGTCGGCTCCCGGGTCGCAGACGCGGTGGAGCGGGCGGGGGGCGTGGCGGCGGGCGGCGTCGAGGGCGGGATCAACCTGGCGGCGCGTCTCAGCGACGGGCAGCAGGTGGTGGTGCCGGCCCGCGGTGCGGGCGGCCCGGCGAGCGCCGAGGGGCCGGTATCGCTGGGCAGCGCCACCGCGGAGCAGCTTGAGGAGATCCAGGGGATCGGCCCCGTCACCGCGGGCGAGATCATCGAGTACCGCGACCAGCAGGGAGGGCTCTCCTCGATCGACCAGCTCGACGAGATCAGCGGCATCGGGCCCGCAACGATGGAGGCGCTGCGGTCGGGACTGCAGCCCTGAGGGCCGCCAGGAGCTCCCGCGAGGACCGACGGCGGTCGGGACCTGCGCCGAGCCACGCCTGGCGTTACGCGGCGCTCGGCGGCCTCTCTGCGGGGCTGGCGCTGGCGCCCCTGTCAACGGCGCTGAGCGGCGAGGCGGGCTACTCCGCGGCCACCGCGAAATCCGCGCTGGGCGTCGCCGCGGCGGCGGCGATCGCCCTCGCGCTCGTCCGCCCTCGGGCCGTATCGGGCGCCGCCCCGCCGCGAGCCCGGAGGCTCCTGGGCGGCGCGCTCTCCGTGTGGCTGGGCTGCGTGGCCCTGGCGGCGCTGGCAGCGGGGCTCGGCATCGGCGGCCTCCGGCTCGAGGCGATAAGCCGCTCGGCCCTCGACGGTGATCCCGGGGCGCGCCTCGAGCTGCGAGGACACCTCGCCTCATCGCCGCGGCACGAGGCCGAGGGCCTCTCCGCCGAGCTGGCCACGGACGCCGGGCGCGTACTGCTGCGCGCGGCCGACCTGCACGGCCTCGGCACCGGGGCGGGGGTGCGGGTGCGAGGAAGGCTGGCGGAGCCTGCGGCCTGGCGGGTCCCGGCCCTGAGAAGGCGGGGCATGGCGCTGGCTCTCGACGCCGATCGCGTCGAGCCGACCGGCGCGGGCCGCTCCGGCCTGGCCGGGGCGGTGGACCGGGTCCGAGCGCGAGCCGAGAAGGCGCTGGGGCGCGGCATGCCTACGGGCGAGGCCGCGCTGGCGCGCGGCTTCGTGCTGGGCCAGGACGATGCGATCGACGCCGCGACGCGCGAGGACTTCCGGCGCTCGGGCCTCGCGCACCTGCTCGCGGTCAGCGGCCAGAACGTGGTCCTGCTCTGTCTGCTGGCCTGGCCCCTGCTTGCGGTTCTCGGGTTGACGCTCCGCGCCCGGCTGCTGGTGCTGTTGGCCCTGATCGCCCTGTACGTGCCGGTGACGGGCGCCGGTCCATCGATCCAGCGGGCCGGCGTGATGGGTGCCGCCGGGATCGTCGCCGCGCTGGCCGATCGTCCCCGCTCGCGCTGGTACGCGCTGTTGCTGGCCGCGGTCCTCACTCTCGCGCTCAACCCACGCGCCTCCGAGGAGGTCGGATGGCAGCTCAGCTTCGCCGCGGTGATCGGGATCTTCCTCTGGACGGCTCGGCTGGCCTCGCTGCTGTCGGGCGACGCGGCGCGAGGCTCGGCCCGCAGGGCCCTGGCAGAGGGCGTGGCGATGACGGTGGCCGCGACCGTGGCGACGGCGCCGCTGATGGTCCACCACTTCGAAGCGTTCTCACCGGCCGCGGTGCCGGCCAACATCCTGGCGCTGCCCGCGGTGGCGCCCGCGATGTGGCTCGGGATGCTGACCGCGATCGCCGGGCAGATCCCGGCCCTGCCCGTCGAGCCGCTCAACTGGCTCGACTCGCTCTGCCTCGCCTACATCGCGCAGGTCGCCGACTGGCTGGGCTCTCCCCGCTGGGCGCTCGCCCAGGTTCGGCTGGCGACGCCGGTGGAGCTGGCCGGCTCCTGCGTCGCGCTGGCGCTGCTCGTCGAGTCGGGCCTGCGCATGGCGGAGCGCCGGCAGGGCCTGGGCCCCGCGAGCCTCCCAAACAAGGGGAAGCTGGGCGGGTGGCGTGCGGCGGCGGCGCTCGCCGCCCTCGCGGCGCTGCTGGCTCCCTGGCTGCTCGCTCGGCCCGAGCCCGGCGCCTCGCCCGCCGGCGAGCATCTGCAGGTGCGGGTGCTGGACGTGGGGCAGGGCGACGCGATCCTGCTCGACCCGCCCAGCGGGGACGCCGTCCTGGTCGACGCCGGGCCGCCCGGCGCGGGCGTGGCGGGGCGCCTGCGCGAGCTGGGCGTCGAGCGCCTGGCCGCGATCGCCATCACCCACGATCAGTCCGACCACGCCGGCGGGCTCGCCGAGTTGCTGGCCGCGATCCCCGTGGCGCGGGTCGGCCTGGCCGCGCCGTCGCCCGGCCCCGAGCGCCTGGCGGCTGCCGCGGGAGCCGAGCTCGTGCGGCTGGCGGAGGCCGCCGAGCTGCGCTCGGGCGGACTGCGTCTCACGGTCCTCTGGCCCCCGCGCGAGCTGCTCGGGGGCAGCGCCGAGGATCCGAACCGGCGCTCCGCGGTCATGCTCGCCGAGTGGCGCCACTTCTCCATGCTGCTGACCGGCGATGCCGAGGCGGAGGCCGTACCGGTCGAGCCCGGCCCCGTCGACGTGCTCAAGGTCGCGCACCACGGCAGCGAGGACGCGGGCCTCGCCCGCCTGCTCGAGACCTCCGTCCCGGATCTTGGGGTGGTCTCGGTGGGCGAAAACGGCTACGGGCACCCAACCCCGGAGACCCTCGACGAGCTGCGGCGGGCCGACGTCGCCACCGCACGCACCGACCGCGACGGCGAGGTCGCGATCGAGGCCGACGGGAGCGGCTGGTGGGTCAGCCGCTAGCGATCGCCCCTTCGGGGCCTGGACGCGTGGCCTCGAGGGACAGCCGCGCCTCATGCCGGCGCCGAGAGGCCGGATCGACTAGCTTGGGCTGGTCTCGTGCCGTTTGGCTCAAGGACCGCTAGCAGGAGGGAACCGCATGGCTCACATGCTCAAGATCCGGTGGGACATCAAGGAGGGCTCGGAGTCGGAGTTCAGGGCCAACCAGGAGGAGCTGTGCGGGGTGATGCTCGAGCACCCGGGGGTGATCACCTACCACGTCGCCTATCCGTCCGAACGTGTCAGCGAGTGGACTGAGATCTACGCGACCGACGAGGCGTTCGCGGCTCATCTCGAGAACGAGAAGGGGAAGGCCCCGCTGGGTGCGTGCCTTGAGGCGTGCGACAAAGTCACCTGCGAGTGCTGGGGCGACCCCAGCGACGAATCCAAGGTGATCCTCGAGGGGTTCGGAACGGTGTACCCACCGACGGCCGAGGGTGCCTTCGTGCTCCATCCCCGCGCCGACAAGGACTCGCTCGTGTAGCGAACAGCCAGGCTGTCCAGTACGCAGCGCAGCAGCGAGACCGAAGCGGCGGACGGCTCTTTGAATCGCTGCCGCCTTGGACGACGAGCGCGCGTCCGCAGGCGCCCTTGAACGAGTGTGCTGTTTTGCGCGAGGAGCGGCAGCGCCGGCTTTACTCCTGCTATTCGTCCGAAGCGGCTATTCGCAGCCCTCGTCTCCGGTGGCCGAGACTCCCGCTTTGACGCGGTTGCGACATGGCGGATCACTCCCGCGAAGAGTGCTGCCGTGCATGGAAGAGAGGCGCCACGGCCGGGGGCTACTCGTTCGCGCGAAGCGGTAGCACGTCTGGCCGAGGCAACAGGGGTGTGAAGCTCGCCGAAGAGACGTGCCACCGAGTCCCGTGTATGTGGCGGGTCCAGGGCCACGGGTATGCGGACTTCTCCACCGGCGACCGCCACGCCGACCTCCCAAGCGGGCTCACCCGGGCTGAGTGGACGACCCCCATCGCCGGCTGGAGGACTACGACGGGCGAGTCGATGCCGACCGCCGCGAAGGCGATTGACACCTTCCCTATGCTGAAAATCGGCTAGCTTCGGGAGCACCGCCACGACATCCCGCCGGGCAGCGGAGTACTTGTCCGCGCGCAGGGCCCATCGGATACCAATCCCCAAGCCAACGAGAGACGTGACGACTGCCGACCCCGCAGCAAACTACCCCGCCGCTCGGCTTGACGCGAGTGGCGATGGAAGGTTCGCGATCGAGGTCGAGCACCTCACGAAGCGGTACGGCGAGCGCGCAGTTGTGAGCGACCTGTCGTTTGTGGCCCGACCAGGGCGGGTGACCGGGTTCCTCGGACCAAACGGGTCGGGCAAGTCCACAACCATGAAGATCATGCTCGATCTCGCATCGAGTGAGAGCGGCCGTGTGACGATCGGCGGCCGCCGCTATCGGGACTTACCCGACCCGACAGCGATCGTCGGCGCGCTCTTGGAGTCCAACGCGTTCCATCCGAGTCGCAGCGGGCGCAACCACCTGCGGATCCTCGCCGATGCCGACGGGATCGACCTGGATCGTGTGGACGAGTTGCTCGAGCTCGTGGGACTCGACGATGCGGCTGATCGTCGGGTCGGCGCCTATTCGCTGGGGATGAGACAGCGTCTCGGGTTCGCCGGGGCGCTCCTGGGTGATCCGCCGGTGCTGGTCCTGGATGAGCCGGCCAATGGACTCGACCCGAAGGGGATCCACGAGATGCGGGACCTGCTGCGGGCTCGCGCGGCCAAGGGCCACACGGTGCTGGTGTCGAGCCATCTGCTCGCCGAGGTCGAGCTGCTCGCCGATGACGTCGTGGTCGTGAACCGTGGCCGGCTGGTCACGACCGGCCCGCTGCGTGAGCTGCACGAGGCGGCCACGCTGGTTCGGGCGTCCGCGCCGGACCGTCTGCAAGAAGTGCTCGAACCAAACGGCGCAGCCGTCGAACGCCAGGGGAACGCGCTCATCGTGCGTGGCGTGCCAATCACCGAGATCGGGCAACGAGCGTTCGACGCCGGGATCATCCTCCACGAGCTGTCGCCGCACGCCGGGTCGCTTGAGGAGCGCTTCCTGCAGTGGACCGGCAACCCCGACCAGCCCGACGCTGACGGCACCGCGGAGGGTGCTCAGCCATGAGCTGGACGCGGGTGGTTCGTGCCGAACTCCGCAAGCTCACGACGACCAAGATGCCCTGGGCGTTTCTCGCCGTGCTCGTGGCCATCGGCGCCATCAACGCGAGCGCCGTCGCATGGGGAACCGACTTCGACGGCACCAAGACCTTCATCTCCACCGCCGCCGATCAGCAGTCGCTGATCGCCTTCGCCGCGAACGCCATGTTGATCGCCGGCCTCTTCGGTGCGATCGCGGTCGCCCGCGAGTACGGCAACGGGACGGTGATCCCGACATTTCTCAGCTCACCTCGCCGCCACCGGGCCGTACTCGCCCAGCTGGTCGCGGTGGCGATCGGCGGCGCAGTCGTCGGATTTGTCGGCACGGCGCTGACCGTGGCTGCGGTGGCCGTGGCGTTGCCGACGACCGAGTTCGGGTTCATGGTCTCGGTCGCTGGCGTGGCCCGTGTGGTCGCAGCCGCGTCGTTCGTCGGGGCGATGGGGGCAGTGTTGGGGGCCGGGATCGGCGCGGTCGTGCGCAACACCGGCGGTGCCGTCACCGGTACCGTGGTGGCGCTGATCATCGCCCCGCCGCTGATCGTGCAGCTGATCAGCGACGCCGGCTCTTGGGTGCCCTCGGCGCTGGCCACGGCCCTGTCCGGCGTCGAGCCCCAGGCCGCAGGCGTGGAGAGCCAGGCTGGCGCAGTGGCAGCCATCTTCGCGCTCGCAGCCTGGGCCGTCGTCCCAGCGGCGATCGGGCTCCTGTCGGTCCAGCGACGCGACGTCGTCTAGACCCCATGGCGGTTGACATCCGGCCCTGCCGATAGGCATGGCCCGATTCCCGCACAACCGCGGGGGTGATGAGTACCGCTTTGGACGAAAAGGGGAAGCGGGACCGGCTCCGGTCGGGGCGCCTCCTCTGCGCGAAAAAGCAACAGCCCCGCGTCAGACGACTCCATTCCCTGCAGAGCAGCTGTTTCAGGAATCACGACGCCAAGCGTGGATTTGGCGATTGCCAGGCCATCCTCCTCGGAGCGGCAGCCCGGTGCCGCGGCTGCCGATCCGTGGCCGCTGCGACGGGGCCGATGATCGATCGAGGCCGCCGCATAGACTCGGCGCGTGGCCGAGATCAAGCCCGCCTACCTGATCGCCGGCACGGACGAGGCCAAGATCGCCCGCACCCGCGCCCGGCTGCGAGCTCGCGCGGAGCGGGAGGGAGGGCCCGGCGCCCTCGAGCTGTTCGAGGCCGGCGAGGGACGCCGGGCGCCCGACGCGGAGGCGCTGCTCGGCTCGATCGCCGCTCTGTCGCTGACCGCCGCGCACCGCTACCTGCTCGCCGACGGCGTCGAGGGCTGGGGCAAGGCCGACAGCGAGCGCGTCGCCGCGGCGCTTGCCTCGATTCCGCCCGAGACCACCGTCGCCCTCGTCGCGCACGGCAAGGTCCCGGCCCCGCTCAAGAAGGCCGTGGCAGCGGCCGGAGGGGAGACGCTCGCCTTCGACGCGCCCACAGAGCGCGAGCTGCCGAGGCGACTGGTTGCCGAGGCGCGGGAGCTGGGATTCGAGCTCGATCTCGACGCTGCGCGGATGCTCGTCGCCCGCATGGGCCCCCGCTCGATTCGGCTGCGCACCGAGCTCGAGCGCCTGGCGCTCTGGGCCGGGAGCGGCGGGCAGGTGAGCATGGCCGACCTGGAGGCGATGATCGCCGACACCTCCGAGCAGGCGATCTGGTCGCTGGCCGACGCGATCACGGCGGGCGACGAGGCGCTGACCCTGGGGCTCGCCGAGCAGCTCGTTGCCCAGGGCGAGCCTCTGCCCCGGGTGATCTACTCACTCGCGCCGCGGCTGCGCCAGGCACTCGAGGCGGCCCGTGCGCTCGAGGCCGGCAAGCCGCCCTCGGACGTGGCCGCGGGGCTCTCGATGCATCCCTACGCGGCGAAGATGCTGGTCCAGCGAGTGCGGGGCCGATCGCCCGCCGATCTCGACCGCTCGATTCGCGCTCTGGCCGACCTCGAGCTGTGGTCTCGCGGCGGCTCCGATTACAGCGAGGCCGTGGCCCTCACCCTCGCCCTGCGTGAGGCGGTCGCCGGCTCAGGCGCGCGATCGCCGCTCGCCGCCTGACGGGGCGGGCGCTACTCGTCGGTTTCTGCCTGCGCGTCGTCGCCGGATTCGGCCGGCGCTTCGCTCGCCCGCGGCGCGGGCGCGGCGCCCGCCAGGACCTTGGCGGCGCGTGACTTCTTGCGGGCGCCCGTGTTGCGGTGCATGGCGCCCTTCCGGACGGCCTTGTCGATGCGCGATACGAGCGCCTGGTGCTCCTTGTGGGCGGCCTCACCGTCGCCCGAGGACGCGGCGCTCTCGAGACGCCTGAAGTGGGTCTTGACCGAACTGGCGAAGCGCAGGTTCTCCTCGCGCTCGCGGCGCGTGCGGGTGATCCGCTTCTTTTGTGAGGCGATGTTTGCCATTGGAAAGAACCCGGGGGTGGGCGGCGAATGAGGATAGGGCAACGGAGCCGTTGCGCGTAGCCTCGCATGCTCCAACCCGGCCAGATGACCGACGACAGACACCGAGACGAGTTGGGCGCGCCCCCTCCGGCGCCGCCCGGGCCCTTCGAGCCCTCGACCGGCGAGTTCGAGGCGGTTTCCCCCGCCCCCATCCCCGACGAGAGGGGAGACCGGGCACCGGCGCTCGAGGGTGAGTCGGCGTTCGAGGCCCCCGAGACGGCCTCCCGCGCCGAGACGATCAGCTTCACCATGGACACCGAGGCGTTCTTGGCGGTCCCGGCGCCCTCGCCCACCACCACCTTCGAGCCGCCCGAGTTCGACCGCAGGGAGGGCCGCCTCGGCCTCTCGACGGCCTTCTTCTCGCTCGCCACCGCCGCCTCCCGGGTAGCCGGCCTGGTCCGCGAGATCGTCGCCGCCAGCTACTTCGGGATCAGCGGCCCGATGTCGGCCTTCACGATCGCCTTCCAGATCCCCAACCTCGTCCGCAGCCTGTTCGCCGACGCGGCGATCCAGGCGGCATTCGTCCCGGTCTTCCTCGAGAAGCTCGAGGAGGGAGACCGCCGCGAGGCCTTCCGCCTGGCCTCGCAGCTGATCTTCATGGTCACGATGGTGCTGGGGGCGATCACCGCAGTATTCGTGCTGGCCGCTCCCGTGCTGGTGCCGATCTTCGCTCCGGGGTTCGAGGGAGAGCTGCTTGACCTGACCGTGACGCTCTCGCGGATCCTCTTTCCGATCCTGATCATGCTCGGGGTCACGGGCATGGTCGTGGGCGTGCTCAACAGCTATGACCGTTTCGCGGCCTTCGCGATCTCGCCCTTCTTCTGGAACGTCGCGATCATCGGGGTGCTGGTTGCGCTGGCGCCGAGCTTCTCCGAGCAGAACCAGATCTACGCCTACGCGATCGGCGTGCTGGTGGGCACCGCGATCCAGTTCGCGATTCCCGCCTGGGACCTGCGGCACACCCCATTTCGGATGAACTGGAAGGTCGAGTGGCGAATGTCTCCCGACGTCCGCCGCGTGCTGCTGCTGATGTTGCCGGTGACGATCAGCCTCGGCCTGATCAACTTCAACCTGATCATCAACAGCTTCTTCGGGACGCTGGTCTCCGACCAGGCTCCAGCCGCCATCGACAAGGCCTTTCGCATCTACATGCTCCCGCAGGGCATCTTCTCGGTCGCGATCGCCACGGTCATCTTCCCGACCCTCGCCCGCTACGCGGCCCGCGAGGAATACGACGACCTGCGCTCGACGATGGCCAACGGCATGCGGCAGATCCTGCTGCTGCTGGTGCCGGCCGCGGCCGCGATCCTGGTGCTCTCCGAGCCGATGACGAGGTTGGTCTATCAGCGCGGGGAGTTCGACGCCGCCCAGACCCAGGTCGTCGCCGAGGCCCTCTTCTGGTTCGCGTTCTCGCTGCCCTTCAACGGCCTCTTCCTGATCCTCACCCGGACCTTCTTCGGCTTGCAGCGACCCTGGGTGCCCGCCTCGATCTCGGGCTTCAACCTGGCGATCACCGCGCTGGGCGCGGCCCTGCTCTACAAGCCCTTCGGGATCGCGGGCATCGTCTCGGCCACGGTGCTCGCGACGATCGCCAGCGTCGCGGCCGAGGCGCTGATCTTGCGCCGCGAGCTGGCGGGCATCGAGTTCGCGAACCTGCTCTCGAGCGGCGCGCGCATCCTGGTCGCCTCGGCGCTGCTCGCGGCTGTCAGCTACCTCGTCTGGCTGGGGCTCGACGATGCGCTGGGCCGCACGGTGCTCGCCCAGATCGCGTCACTGGGCGTCGCCCTGCTGGCCGGTGCGGTCGCCTACCTCGCCGCGGTGGTGGCGATGCGGGTGCCCGAGGCCTCCCAGGTGCTTCGCCTCGCGCGGCGCGCCGGGCGCGCCGTTTAGCCGGGTCGCGGCGCCCCGTCTCGCCCCTCCTAAGATCAGCTGCGCCATGCAGCACATCCGCAACTTCTCGATCATCGCCCATATCGACCACGGCAAGTCCACCCTCGCCGATCGCATCCTCGAGCTCACCGGGGCGGTCGACGCCCGCACCCATGTGCCGCAGATGCTCGACTCGATGGAGCTCGAGCGCGAGCGCGGGATCACGATCAAGGCCCAGGCGGTGAGGGTCGCCTTCGAGTCCTCCGATGGCGAGACCTACAACCTGCAGCTGATCGACACGCCCGGCCACGTCGACTTCTCCTACGAGGTCTCACGCAGCCTCGCCGCCTGCGAGGGGGCGCTGCTCGTGGTCGATGCGGCGCAGGGCGTCGAGGCCCAGACCGTTGCCAACGCCTATGCGGCGATCGACGCCGGCCTGGAGCTGATCCCCGTGCTCAACAAGGTCGACCTGCCGGGCGCCGATCCCGACGGGGTCGCGGCCCAGGTCGCCGACCTGCTCGGCGGCGACCCCGCCGACGCGCTTCGCATCTCGGCCAAGACCGGGGAGGGCGTGACCGAGGTGCTGGAGCGCATCGTGGAGCAGGTCCCGCCGCCGGCGGGCGAGATCGAGGCGGCTCCCCGCGCGCTGATCTTCGACTCCGAGTTCGACCAGTACCGCGGGGTCGTCGCCTTCGTGCGCATGGTCGACGGGCGCTTCGCCAAGGGCGAGCCGATCTCGGCGATGCAGGCCGGGACCCAGGCCGAGATCGACGACATCGGCTTCTTCGCCCCCGCGATGACGCCGTCGGAGGGGATGGCCGCGGGCGAGGTCGGCTACGTGATCACCGGGATCAAGGACGTCACCCTGCTGCGGGTGGGCGACACGCTGACCAACCGTGAGCGCCCCGCCGCCGAGGCGCTGCCCGGGTACCGCGAGGTGCGGCCGATGGTCTTCTGCGGGCTATTCCCCATAGACACCGACCGCTACGAGGACCTGCGCGACGCGCTCGACAGGCTCGCGCTCAACGACGCCGCGCTCTCGTTCGAGCCCGAGACCTCCGAGGCGCTCGGCTTCGGGTTTCGCTGTGGCTTCCTCGGCCTCCTGCACCTCGACATCGTGCGCGAGCGCCTCGAGCGCGAGTACGACCTGGAGCTTTTGGCGACCACACCCAACGTCCGCTACGAGGTGAGGCTGATCGGTGACGAGGTGGTCGAGGTCCACAGCCCCACGGAGATGCCCGACCCGGCCTCGATCGAGCAGATCGCCGAGCCCTACATCCGGGCGACGATTATCACTCCCAACGACTTCGTGGGCCCGGTGATGGAGCTCTGCCAGAAGCGTCGCGGCGAGCACGTCGGGATGCACTACCTCTCGCCCACGCGCGTGCAGATCCAATACGACCTGCCGCTGGCCGAGATCGTGCTCGACTTCTTCGACCAGCTCAAGTCCTCGAGCCGTGGCTACGCCTCGCTCGACTACGAGCCCATAGAGAACCGGGTCTCCGACCTGGTCAAGCTCGATGTGCTGCTCGCCGGGGACAAGGTCGATGCGCTCTCGCTCGTCGTGCACAAGGACGCCTCCTATGACCAGGGGCGGGTGCTGGTGGAGCGCCTGCGAAAGACGATTCCGCGCCAGCAGTTCGACGTGCCCGTGCAGGCTGCGATCGGCGCCAACGTGATCGCCCGCGAGACGGTCAAGGCCGTCCGCAAGGACGTGACAGCGAAGCTCTACGGCGGCGACGTGACCCGCAAGAAGAAGCTGCTGGAGAAGCAGAAGAAGGGCAAGAAGCGGATGAAGCAGGTCGGCGCTGTCGAGGTGCCCCAGGAGGCCTTCCTGGCGGTGCTTCAGGTCGACAGCGACGGCTGAGGCAGCGAGCCTCCGACTGCACCGATCGCCCCCCGGCGCGGCGGCCCACGGGGCGGGTCTGCGCCACGGTCGTGCCGTAACGGCCGAGCCGATCTTTACCGTGGCGACTCGATGAGGCTCACCGGTCCGGCAGCAGGTCGAGTGGCGAGTCCCCCGGACGGCGGCGAGATCGCGGGGGCTGCCCTGGCCGCGGGCTCCGCGGGCTTTCCGGAGCGCTTCTCCGCGGCTCTCGAGGGCGCCCGCGGGGCGATCGCGGGCATCGAGAGCGCCCACGAGTCGAACGGGCTGCTCGATCGCGAGTCGCTGCTCCGACTCCAGGAGATCTACCGGCTGCGGGTCGAGCTTCAGCTGGAGTCGGCCTCGATTCTGTGGCGCGCCTCCCAGGCCGTTCGCGCCCTCTCGGAAGCGAGCGTGGCCCTGTCGCGCCTGATCAGCGCTGCGCCCACGCCCGCCCCGGTGGAGCTCGTAGAGGAGCGCCGCGCCCGGATCCCCGCGCGGCGGCTGCCCCACGCGCCCAGCATCGCCGTGGGCGCGGAGCACGAGCCGGCAGATGACCGGGCCGCGGCCTTCGCGGGTGACGCGGCGGCTGCTCGCATCGACCCGGGCCCGGCGTTCCGGCGGATCCGCCTGGGCGCCAGGGCGATGGAAGCCGAGGCCTCCGGGCCGGCCTGGGACGACGGCCACCCCGGCGGGCACGACGCCGAGCCGCCCGAGCCGGTCCCGAGCCACGGACGCCGCGGCCGCCAGCGGGCAGACTAGAATCGCCGCCGCGATGGCGGTCAAGGTCGAGGCAGCGGGCAAGGAGTGGCCCAGCACCACCTACGAGGTCGGACTGGAGAAGGTCCGCGAGTTCGCGAACGCGGTCGGAGCCGACGACCCGGTCCACCACGATCGCGAAGCGGCGGAGGCCGCCGGGTTTCGGGACGTAGTCGCGCCGCCGATGTTCTGCGTCGTCTACAGCGCTCCCTCGATGGGCCCGGCGATCCTCGATCCCGAGCTCGGCATCAACCTGGCGACGATGCTGCACGGCGGCCAGGAGTTCGTCTGGGGAGAGCCGGTCTGCGTCGGCGACGTGATCACCACCGCTCCACGCTGCGCCGAGATCTACCAGAAGGACGACAAGGGCTTCTACGTGTTCGAGACAGTGTCGACCAACCAGGACGGCGACGAGGTCGTGCGCGGCAGATGGACCAACATCGTCAGGGGGGTCTGATGGCCTCAGAGCTGAAGCCGGGCGACCCGGTGCCCGAGCTGAAGACAACCCCCGACAAGTACCTCCCGCATCGCTACGCGGGCGCCTCGGGCGACTTCAACCCGATCCACATCGACAAGGAGTTCGCCACGGCGGTGGGCCTGCCCTCGAACATCCTCCACGGTCTCTGGACGATGTCCCAGGTGGCCCGCGCCAACGTCGGGGTCGCCGGCGGCGATCCCCGGGCGCTGAAGCGGCTGTCCGTGCAGTTCCGCGGCATGGGCTTCCCCGAGCAGGAGCTGACGGTCAGCGGCACGGTCAAGAGCGCCGAGGCCGGCCGGGTGGTGATCGACACCGTCGCCGAGCAGGGCGGCAGCCAGATCATCCGCAACGCGGAGGCCGAGCTGGAGCTCTGAGGGACCGACCCTAGAATCAGGGTCATGCTGACGGAGCGACAACAGGCGATCCTGGAGCTGGTGGTCCGGGACTACGTGGCCGAGGGCAGGCCGGTCGCCTCCAAGGCGATCGCCACGCGCCGCGAGATCGAGTGGAGCCCGTCCACGATCCGGGCCGAGCTCGCGAACCTTGAGCGCCAAGGGTTCCTGGGCCATCCCCATACCTCCGCGGGCAGGGTCCCCACCGATTCCGGCTACCGCTTCTACGTCGAGGAGCTGCTGGCATCTCAGGATCGCCTGCCGGTGCCGCCGGCGGGCCCGCAGCTCTCTCAGATGCGCCGCGAGGTCGACGAGGCGATTCGCGAGACAACCGCGACGCTCTCGCGGGTCACGGACCTGGTGGCGCTGGTCAGCGCCCCGCCGCTGCAGACCGCGACGATCCGCCGAGTCGAGGTGCTGCTGCTGCAGCCGCGCACCGCGATGGTCGTCGTGATCGCCTCCAACGGCGGCGTCTCCAAGCGGGTCTTCAGCTTTCCGTCCGAGGTCGACTCGGGCCTGGTCGAATGGGCGAGCAGCTACCTCAACGAGCAGCTGGTGGGGATGGGCCTGGGCGCCCGTATGGCCGCCGACCGGCTCGATGATCCCGAGCTCGGCCCCGCCGAGCGCGGCTTCCTGGAGCAGATCGCCTCGGCGTTCGTGGGGTTGGAGGAATCGGCTGAGGCCACGCTCTACGTCGAGGGCGCCGCGAGGCTGCTCTCGGAGGACCACGCCGCCGATCTTCCCCACGCCGATGAGCTGATGCGCGCCCTCGAGCACCGGGTCACCGTGCTGAAGACGCTGCGATCGGCGTTGGAGGAGCGCTCGGTCTTCGCCTGGATCGGGGGCGAGAACCCGCAGCCCGAGCTGCGCTCGGTGAGCGTGGTCGGCGCCAACTACGGGCTCGGCTATCGCAACCTGGGCGCGGTCGGCGTGATCGGCCCGCTGCGGATGGACTACGGCACCGCGATCGCCTCGGTGCGCGAGGCGGCCGGCGAGCTGTCCCGCTTCTTCGAGGGCGTCTACGACGAGTAGCCGATGCCGCGCGATTACTACGAGGTGTTGGGCGTCCGGCGTGACGCCGCCGATGGCGAGATCAAGCGGGCCTTTCGAGGCCTGGCCCGAGAGCTGCATCCCGACGTCAACTCGCACGACCCCGGCGCCGAGGAGAAGTTCAAGGAGGTGGCCGAGGCCTACGAGGTGCTCTCCGATCCCGAGCGCCGGCGGACGTACGACAGCTTCGGCCATGAGGGCCTTCGCTCGAGGGGCTGGGCCCCGGGCGCGGGCGACTTCGGCGGCTTCTCCGAGATCTTCGAGACGTTCTTCGGGGGGGATCCCTTCGGCCGCAGCCGCGGGCCGGCCGCCGGAGCCGACCTGGGCACCCTGGTCGAGGTCGAGTTGGAGGAGGTGCTCGAGGGGACCGAGCGCGATATCTCCTTCGAGGCCGTGGACACATGCGAGAACTGCCGCGGAAACGGCGCCGAGCCGGGAACCCCGATCAACACCTGCGCCTCATGCGATGGCAGCGGCCAGGTGCGCCAGGTCAGCCGCAGCATCTTCGGCCAGGTGGTGCGCGCCACCGTCTGCGAGGCCTGCGGGGGCGAGGGAAAGGTTCCCGAGAGCCCCTGCGCGGCCTGCGGGGGATCGGGGCGGCTCGCCGACACGCGAACCTGGGCGATCGATGTGCCGGCGGGCATCGAGGATGGTCAGCGAATCCGCATCGCGGGCGCGGGCCACGCAGGCGACCCGGGGGCTCGCAGCGGGGACCTCTACGTGGAGGTGCACGTGCGCGCCGACGAGCGCTTCGCCCGGCAGGGCACCGAGCTGGTGAGCAGGCGGGAGGTGCCGGTCACAACCGCCATCCTCGGTGGCGAGATCCAGGTGCCCACCTTGGATGGCACCGAGTCCGTCGAGGTGCCCGCAGGCACACAGCACGGCGACATCACGGTCCTGAAGCGCAAGGGCCTGCCTCCACTGAACGGAGGAAAGCGCGGCGACCAGCACGTCGTCTTCGAGCTGATCGTCCCGACGGAGTTGACCGGCGAGCAAGCCGAGCTGGTGCGCAGGCTCGACGACGAGTTGGGCCGGGAGGCCTCCGCGGCGCGCAAGCGCTCCGAATGATCCGGCTCGCCGTGCGCTGCGAGCCCGGCGCCGCCGAGGAGGTGCTGGCGAGCCTGCTGGAGCTGGCTCCCAACGGGGTGGAGGAGGACCGCGGGCCGGGCTTCGTCGAGTACGCGATCTACGGCGCGCCCGGCGAGGTGCCCGAGCTGGGCGAGCTGCGAGCGGCGGCGGGCGACTCGCTGGTCGAGGTCACGACGGCCTCGGTGCCCGACGACTGGGCCGACCGCTGGTCCGACTTCCACAAGCCCGTGATCGTCGGCGAGCGGATTCGCGTTCGACCCTCGTGGTGGGACGCCCAGGGCGGCTTGATCGACGTGGTGGTCGACCCCGGTCGCGCCTTCGGGACCGGGGCGCACCCGACCACCCGGCTCTGCCTGGAGCTGTTGCTCGAGCTCGAGCGGGGTGGTGAGGCGTCGGGGCCGCTGGCGGACTGGGGCACCGGCTCGGGCGTGCTGGCGATCGCTGCGGCCAAGCTCGGCTTCTCGCCCGTGCTGGGCTGCGACCGCGAGCAGGCCTCGCTCGAGGCCGCACGGGCCAACGCGGAGGCGAATGGGGTGACGTTGACGATCGAGCGAGCCGACGTGCGCGAGGCCGCCCCGCCCCTGGCCGCCACCGTCGTGGCCAACCTCACCGCCCCTCTGCTGGGCGAGTGTGCGAGGCAACTGGCCCTCGCCCGTGAGGCCCCGGCCACCCTGGTCTGCTCGGGAATGCTCCAGGCCGAGACGGAGAAGGTCGCCGAGGCCTTCGTCCCCTGCGCGCTGGGCGCGGTCGACCGGCGGGTCGAGGGCGATTGGGCCGCGCTGCTGCTCAGGGCCGGTTAGGCTCCCGCGCCGCAGTGCAGTCATCATCCCGCGCAGGTTGTGGACGCCGCCAAGCCGACTCCTGAGCTCCCGATCGCCGTCTTCGACTCCGGCGTCGGCGGCCTCACGGTCCTGCACGAGTGCCTGGTCTCGCTGCCCGAGGAGGACTTCGTCTACCTCGGCGACGACGCCCGCTTCCCCTACGGAGCCCGCGGCGCGGACGAGTTGCGCTCGCACGTGGAGCAGGTCTCGCGCCTGCTGCTCGACCGCGGCGCCAAGCTGCTGGTGATCGCCTGCAACTCGGCCGCCTCGGCGGGGCTGGAGACGGCCCGGGAGGTGGCCGCGGAGGCCGGGGTGGAGGTGGTGGCCGTGATCGAGCCCGAGGCCGAGATCGCCGCGGCCGTGACCGAGAGCGGCAGGGTGGGCGTGCTCGCCACTCCCACCACGATTCGCAGCGGGGCCTACCTGCGCGCGCTGGCGGGCGCCCACCGGCGGCTGACCGTCACCGAGGTCGAGGCCCCGGCCCTGGCGGCGGTGATCCAGCGCGGCTTCCCCTTCGACCAGAGCGTCGTCGAGATGGTCAGGTCCTATTGCGCTCCTTTGCGGGAGGCCGAGGTCGACACGGTGATCCTCGGCTGCACCCACTACCCCCTGGTCGCCCCGATGCTGCAGCGCACGCTGGGGCGCGACGTGCGCCTGGTCACGGCCGGCCACGCGATCGCGGCCACGGTGCAGCGGGTGCTTGAGGAGCGGGGCCTCTCGCGCGCCGGCCGGGGCCGCGAGGGCGACTACAGCTTCATCTGCACCGAGGACCCCGATGCCTTCCTCGAGCTCGGCACCCGCTTCCTGCAGATGCCTCTCGGCGAGGTCGAGAGGGTGGAGCTGCCCTGAGCGTCCCGCTCTGGCCCTGGGGCGCGCTGATCATCGCCCTCGGTGCCTACGCGATCGCAGTCGCCGCGATGCTTGCGGCGGGCCGCCGCGATGATGCCCGCGCGGTCGCGGGCTTCATCCCCGACTGCATCGTCCTGGTAGGGCGCCTCGCGCGCGACCCGCGCATCTCGCGCTGGCGCCGCGCGGCGCTGTTCGTCGTGCTGGCCTACCTGGCGCTGCCGATCGACCTGATCCCCGACTTCCTGCCTGTCGCCGGCCAGCTCGACGACGCCGTCGTGCTGGCGATCGCCCTGCGGCTGCTCGCGCACGGCGCCGACGAGCGGATGCTGCGTGGCGCCTGGCCCGGCCCGGACGCCTCGCTCCAGCTCATCCTGCGCGCCGCCGGGCGCTCAGGGAACGGCGCGAGTCGGGCTAGGCTCTAGGCATGTCGATCCTCGAACAGGTGCAGGAGGACGTGAAGACCGCGATGAAGGCCGGCGAGAAGGACCGGGTCGGCCAGTTGCGCATGCTCGTCGCCTCCCTGCAGGCCGAGCAGAAGGAGGGCAAGGGCGACGAAGTGGCGGCGCTGCAGCGCGAGCGCAAGCGCCGCCTGGATGCCGCCGAGGCCCTGCGCGAGGGGGGCCGCGACGAGGCCGCAGCGGCCGAGCAGGCCGAGGCCGAGATGATCGAGGATTACCTGCCCGAGCAGCTCTCCGAAGACGAGCTTGGCGAGCTCGTGTCCGCTGCGATTGAGGAATCGGGCGCCACCGAGCCCAAGCAGATGGGCGAGGTGATGAAGGCGCTGATGCCCAAGGTGGGCGGCCGGGCCGACGGCAGGCGGGTCTCCCAGGCGGTGCGCGAGCAGCTTGGCGCGTAGGCAGCTGACGATCGACAACGCCGTGGCGGCCGAGCTCGCGGGCTCAGAGGACGCGGTGCTGCGGACGCTCGAGGGGCACCTGGGCTGCGACGTCTTCCTGCGCGGCAACGTGCTCACGCTCGACGGCGACGACGGCGAGGTGCGCACGGCCGAGTCGGTGGTGGGCGAGCTGGTCGAGTTGATCGAGCAGGGCCATGAGATCGCGCCCGGCACGATCGAGGCGGTCACCGGGGCCCTGGACAAGCACCAGAGCCCGGCCGAGATCCTCGAGGACGTCGTCTGGCAGCACCGCAACACGCGAGTCGCGCCCAAGACGGTCAACCAGAAGCGCTACGTGGACTCGATCCGCGACCACACGATCACCTTCGGGATCGGCCCCGCCGGCACCGGCAAGACCTTTCTGGCGGTCGCGATGGCTGCGGCGGCGCTGTCCCGGGGCGAGGTCCAGCGCGTCATCCTCACCCGCCCCGCGGTCGAGGCGGGCGAGCGGCTGGGCTTCCTGCCGGGCGACATCCAGGCGAAGGTGGATCCCTACCTTCGGCCGCTGTTCGATGCGCTCTACGACATGCTCGACCCCGAGCGCGTCAACGCCTACTTCGAGCGCGGCACGATCGAGGTCGCGCCGCTCGCCTTCATGCGGGGCCGCACGCTCAACGACTCCTTCGTGATCCTCGACGAGGCGCAGAACACCAGTCCCGAGCAGATGAAGATGTTCCTGACCAGGCTCGGGTTCGGGTCGCGGATCGTGGTCACCGGCGACGTCACCCAGATCGACCTCGAGAAGGGCGCCCGCTCGGGCCTGATCGAGGTCGGCGAGATCCTCGACGAGGTGCAGGACATCAGCTTCATTCGCTTCGGGGGCGAGGACGTCGTGCGCCACAAGCTCGTGCAGCGGATCGTCGCGGCCTACGGTGAGCACTCCCGACAGCAGCGCGGTGACGATTGAGCGCTGATCTCTCGGACGTCGAGGGCAGGTTGCGCCGGGCGGTCGCCGCGACGCTGCTGGCGGCCGGGATCGAGGACGGGCACATCGGGCTCGAGCTGGTGGGCGAGGGCCGCATGCGAACCCTCAACTACGCCTACCGCGGGGTTGACGAGGCCACCGACGTGCTCGCCTTCCCGATCGACGAGGACCCCGCGGGGCCGGGCCCGAGAGAGCTGGGCGACGTCTTCGTCTGCCCCGAGCAGTCCGGCGACCTGATCGAGGCGGCGGTGCACGGGACCCTCCACCTCTGCGGCTACGACCATGAGACCGACAAGGGCGAGATGCTGGCCCTGCAGCGACGGGTCCTGGCGGGGCTGTCCGACGCCGAGCCTGGTGAGGGTTGACCGCCGCCGCGGCTGCAAGCGGCGCGGCGACGCGCGCCGGCTTCGTGGGGCTCGCGGGCAGGCCGAACGCGGGCAAGTCCACGCTCGTCAACGCGATCGTCGGCGCCCACGTGGCGATCGTCTCCCAGCGCCCGCAGACCACCCGGCGCGCGATCCGCGGGGTCGCCACCGATGTCGCCGCGGGCTGGCAGCTCGTGCTCACCGACCTCCCCGGGGTGCAGCGGCCGCGCGATGTGCTCACCGAGCGCATGCAGCGGCGGGTCGAGCGTGAGCTGGCCGACTCCGACGTGGTGCTCTTCGTGGTCAACGCCGAGGAGGGAGTCGGCCCCGGCGATCGCTTCATCTCCAAGGCGCTGCTCGCCGCCAACAGCGAGACGCCGGTCCTCTGCGCCGTCAACAAGGCCGACCGGGTCGGCAACGCGGGGCTGGCCCCCGTGCTCAGCGCGGCGGCCGAGCTGGCCGGCGTCGACGAGGTCTTCCCGATCAGCGCCAAGCAGGGCACGGGGCTCGAGGCGCTGATCGCGAGGCTCGCGGAGCTGGTCCCAGAGGGGCCCTTCCTCTACGCGCCCGAGCAGCGCTCCGACCAGCCCAGCGAGGTGATGCTCGCCGAGCTCGTCCGCGAGCAGGTGCTGCGGCGCACCCGCGACGAGCTGCCCCATGCCGTCGAGGTGCAGGTGACGAGCATCGAGCGCCGCGACGACGACCTCACCGATATCCAGGCCCAGGTCTGGGCCGAGACCGAGTCACAGAAGGGCATCCTGATCGGCGCCGGCGGCGCCAAGATCAAGGAGATCGGCACCGCGGCCCGGGCCGAGCTCGAGCGGGAGCTGGGAGGCAAGGTCTTTCTCGACCTCAAGGTGCGCGTGCGCAGCCACTGGCGCCGCGACGAGAGCCTGCTCGATCGCATCGGCATCGAGTAGCTGAATCCGGGCCTTCAGGCGCTGAGCAGGCGGTTCGTACAATCGCCCCATGGTCGGCGCGGTCGAGAGCAACGTGGCGAAGGTGCGCTTCGACGAGCGCGGGCTGGCGCCGTGCGTGATGCAGGATGCCCTGACGGGGGAGGTTCTGACCCTCGCCTACGTGAACGCCGAGGCGCTGGCGCTGACGCTGGAGACGCGCGAGATGCATTTCTACAGCCGCAGCCGGCGCGAGATCTGGCACAAGGGGTCGAGCTCCGGCAACGTGCAGCGCCTGCGGCAACTCCGCTATGACTGCGACGCCGACGCCCTGGTGGCCCTTGTCGAGCCAGCCGGGCCGGCCTGCCACACGGGGGAGCGCTCCTGCTTCTACCGCGACCTCGAGGGCGATGCCGATCCTGCGCCCGAGGCCCCGGGTGTCACGGGCGAGCCGGCGCCGCTGCCGGGCGAGGCGCTGGGGGCGCTCGAGCGCACCCTGGTGCAGCGCCAGGGCGAACGCCCCGGGGGCAGCTACACGGTGCAGTTGCTCGACGACCCTTCGCTGGCCGCGGCGAAGGTCAAGGAGGAGGCCGCCGAGGTGGTCAAGGCCGCCGGCTCCGAATCGGAGCAGCGCGTCGCCGAGGAGGGCGCCGACGTGATCTACCACCTCGCTGTGCTGATGCGATCGCGCGGGGTCTCGATCGACGAGGTGCTCGAGGTCCTCAACGAGCGGCGGCGATGAGCGCCGGCTCGGCGACGGCGCCGCAGCCGGGGCTGGAGCCGGACCTCGAGGGCGCCCGCGAGTTGGCCACCGGCGCCAACGTGGTGCCGATCCGCCACCGCTTCATCGACGACACCGACACGCCCGTCAGCGCCTTTCTCAAGCTGCGCGGGGAGGGCCCCTCGTTCCTGCTCGAGTCCGCCGAGCAGGGCCGGCTGGGCCGTTGGTCGTTCCTCGGCTTCAGCCCGCGGGCGATCCTGCGCTGGAGCGACGGAGTGCTGAGCGAATGGGACGACGGCGCGAGGGGCGGCGGCACCCCCGACCGCAGCCGCGAGATCGCCGATCCCTATGGCGCGGTGGCCGACTACCTGGAGCGCTACGAGATCGCCCGGCCCGATGACCTGCCGCCCTTCGCGGGCGGGGCGGTCGGCATCTTCGGCTACGACCTCGTGCGCACGGTCGAGACCACGCTCGGCGAACCCAACCCCGACCCACTCGGCCTGCCCGACATGGCGCTGATGATCAGTGACGTCCTCGTCGTCTTCGACCACCAGCGCCACGAGGTCTCGGTGATCGCCAACGCCTTCGTCGAGGACGGCGGCATCGACGCCGCCTACGAGAAGGCCGCGAGGGCGATCGCCGGCGTGCTGGAGAAGCTCCGTGAGCCGATCCCGCAGGTAGAGGCCTCAGCTCACAGCGGCGCCGTCGAGTGGGAGTCCAACCAGACCCGCGAGCAGTTCGAGGCGAACGTGGCGCGGATCGTCGAGTACGTGCACGCCGGAGACGCCTTCCAGGTGGTGCCGTCTCAGCGCTTCACGGCCGACCAGCCCGCGGAGGCGTTCTCGATCTACCGCGGCCTGCGCACGGTCAACCCCTCCCCGTACATGTACTTCCTGGACTTCGGCGACTTCGAGATCGCCGGCGCCTCGCCGGAGCCCCTCGTCAAGGTCACCGGCGACCGGGTCGAGACCAGGCCGATCGCCGGTACCTACCCGCGGTCGGGCGACGACGAGGAGGACCGCCGCCGGGCCGAGCGCCTGCTTGCGGACCCCAAGGAGCGAGCCGAGCACGTGATGCTGGTGGACCTGGGCCGCAACGACCTGGGCCGGGTCAGCGAGTACGGCACCGTCAACGTCGACGAGCTGATGGTGGTCGAGACCTACTCCCACGTGCTCCACATCGTCAGCCACGTCTCGGGCAGGCTTCGCGAGGAGCTGGGGCCGATGGATGTGCTGCGCTCCACCCTGCCCGCGGGCACCCTGTCGGGGGCGCCGAAGGTGCGCGCCATGGAGATCATCGACGAGCTCGAACCGGTTAAGCGCTGCTCCTACGGCGGGGCGATCGGATACCTCTCCTACTCCGGAGACCTCGACACCGCGATCCACATCCGCACGGTCGTGGTCAAGGACGGCAAGGTCCACGTGCAGGCCGGCGGAGGGACCGTCGCCGACGCCAAGCCCGCCTACGAGTACAACGAGTCCGTGAACAAGGCGGAGGCGGTGTTTCGCGCGATCGAGCTTGCCGCCGAGCAGCCGGGGTGGCCATGAGCGCGAACGGAAGCGGGGCGGGTGACGGGGGACGGATCCGCGTGCTCGTGATCGACAACTACGACTCGTTCACCTACAACCTCGTCCAGTACCTGGGCGAGCTTGGGGCGGAGGTGGAGGTCGTGCGCAACGACGTCGAGAGCGTCGAGCAGTTGCTGGCGCGCCGGCCCGACCGCGTCGTGGTCTCACCCGGGCCGTGCACCCCTGGCGAGGCTGGTGTGTCGATCGAGGCCGTGCGCTCGTTCGCCCGGGCGGGCACGCCCGTCCTCGGTGTCTGCCTCGGCCACCAGGCGCTGGTGGAGGCATTCGGGGGCCGGGTGGTCGTCGGCGACCCGATCCACGGCAAGGACGCGGAGGTCACCCACGACGGCCGCACCATCTTCGAGGGCCTCCCGAGCCCGCTCGTCGCCGGGCGCTACCACTCGCTGATCGCCGACCCCGACCTCCCGGCCGAGCTCGAGGTCACCTCGACCTACGGCGACGTGGTCATGGGGGTTCGCCACCGCGAACTGCCCGCCGAGGGAGTCCAGTTCCATCCCGAGTCGGTCCTGACTCCGCAGGGCAAGCACCTGCTGGATAACTTCCTGCGGAGATGAGCCTTCCCTAGATGCCGAACGAGATCCTCACACGAGCCATCGACGAGGTCTGCGACGGCGCCCACCTGACCGCGGACCACGCCTCGGCCGCGCTGGCCGAGATCATGGAGGGCCGCGCCGACGAGGTGCAGATCGCGGCGTTCCTGATCGGACTGCGGGCGAAGGGCGAGACGGTGCCGGAGCTGGTCGGGCTGGCGCGCACGATGCGCGGCCTGGCCACCGAGGTCGCAGTCGCTGCCGAGGGCCTCGTCGATACCGCGGGCACGGGCGGCGGGCCGACGACCTACAACGTCTCCACCACCGCCGCGCTGATCGCCGCCGGGGCCGGCTGCAGGGTCGCCAAGCACGGCAACCGCTCCGCGACCAGCAGGTCGGGGTCCGCCGACGCGCTTGAGGCCCTCGGCGTATCGATCGAGCTGACGCCCTTGCAGGTGGCGGCGTGCATCGACGAGGTGGGGTTCGGCTTCATGTTCGCCCCGCGCCATCACGCGGCGACCGCGCACGTGGCCGGTGTCCGCAGGCAACTGGGCGTGCGCACGATCTTCAACCTCCTCGGTCCCCTCACCAATCCCGCCGGCGCCAGGCGGCAGCTGCTCGGCGTCTCCGACCGCGCCTACCAGGAGACGATCGCCGAGGCGCTGGTGGGCCTGGGCACCGATAGGGCACTGGTCGTCTCGGCCGACGACGGCACCGACGAGCTCAGCCTTGCCTCGCGCACCCGCGTGATCGAGGTGGCCGACGGCCGCACCAGCGAGTGGTTCGTGGAGGCGGGGGATCTGGGCCTCGAGCCCGCGCCGATCGAGGCGATCGCGGGGGGCGAGCCCGACCACAATGCGGCCGTCATCCGCGGCGTGCTGGCGGGCGAAGCCGGGCCCGCGCTGGATATCGCGCTGCTCAACGGCGCCGCCGCGATCCTCGTCGCCGGCGAAGCCGAGGGCCTCGCCGACGGCATCGACAAGGCGCGCGGGGCTGTGGAGTCAGGCGCAGCGCAGTCGGTGCTGGAGAAGCTGGTCGCCCGGTCGGGCGAGCTGGTGGCGGGCTAGGGATGGGGATGATCGACGAACTGGTCGCGAGCGCGCGCCAGGGCGTCGAGCGGCGCCGGGCCGAGCGGCCACAGGCGGAGCTCGAGGAAGCCCTGGGGGAGCGGCACGACTCGCGGCCCTTCAGCGAGGCCCTGCACAGGCCCGGCCTCTCGCTGATCGCCGAGTTCAAGCGTCGCTCGCCGAGCGCCGGCGAGATCAGGCCGGGCGCGACCGTGGCCGAGATCGTCCGGGCCTACGAGCGTGCCGGCGCGGCAGCTCTGTCGGTGCTCACCGACGAGCAGCATTTCGGCGGCGGGCATGGCGATCTGCGCGCAGCGCGTGAGGCCTCCGAGCTGCCGATCATCCAGAAGGACTTCGTCGTCGACACATACCAGCTTCTGGAGGCGGCGGTACTGGGCGCCGACGCGGTCCTCCTGATCGTCGCCGCGCTTGCAGACCAGGCCGAGCTTGCGGAGCTCCACGCCGGGGCCCGCGAACTCGACCTCGACTGCCTGGTCGAGGTGCATGACCAGCCCCAGCTCGAGCGCGCCCTGGCGCTGGATGCCGAGGTGCTTGGCATCAACAACCGCAACCTCGACGACTTCAGCGTCGACGTGCAGACCACGCTCGAGTTGATCGTCGACGTCCCGGCGGGTAAGACCGTGGTCTCCGAGAGCGGCATCTCCGAGCGCGCCACGCTCGAGGAGCTCGAGGAGCGCGGGGTGGACGCCGTGCTGATCGGAGAGGCGCTGATGCGGGCTCCCGATCCGGAGGCGAAGGTCCGTGAGCTGACGGCGGATGAGGAGGCCACCCGGGAGCACTTCATCTAGGTGCGGCGCCGGGGAGCAGCCGCGGCGCTGAGGCCCGAAGCAACCCTTCGCCGCGGCCCTTAGACGCCGCTTAACATCGGCTTACGGCCGGTTGAGGGGAGGGTTGCAGACTGCGGAGCGCATGAAGCCCTCAGGCTCCTCACTCTCCAACTTCGCGTCGGCCCTGCTCGGTGGCCTGGTCGTCGCCGCGGCGGGCCTGGTGGCGGTCGCCGCCGGCTGGGTCGGCGACGACGACGGATCCTCGACCACGATCTCCCCCGCTCCTCTCGCCCGTACCTCGGGCGATGGCGGCAAGAGCCTCAGCGTCAACGAGATCTACAAGCGCGACGCCGACGGCGTCGCCTTCATCCAGGCGAGCTCCGGCCAGGGCACGGGAACCGGCTCGGGGTTCGTGATCGACGACCAGGGGCACATCGTCACCAACGCCCACGTGGTCGATGGCGCCGAGAAGATCGAGGTCCGGCTGGGTGAGGACGGAGAGGCGCGGACCGCGACCCTGGTGGGCGCAGATCCCTCCTCGGACGTGGCGCTGCTCGACGTGAACGAGAAGGGCGGCCTCAAGTCGCTGGAGATGGGCGACGCCTCCGCGGTACAGGTGGGCGACCCCGTGGTCGCGATCGGCAACCCCTTCGGCCTCGACCGTACCGTCACCAGCGGCATCATCTCCGCCAAGGCACGGCAGATCCAGGCACCAAACGGCTTTTCGATCTCCGACGTCATCCAGACCGATGCGGCGATCAACCCCGGCAACTCCGGGGGGCCGCTGCTCGACGCCTCGGGGCGGGTGATCGGGATCAACTCCCAGATCGCGACCAGCGGCGGCGGCAACCAGGGAGTCGCCTTCGCCGTTCCGATCTCCACCGCTCAGGACGTTGTCGATCAGCTGCTCGCGGACGGCTCTGTCGAGCGCGCCTACCTGGGCATCAGTGGCGGCGACATCACGGCCGACGCTGCCAAGGCGCTGGACCTGCCCACCGACCGCGGCGTGATCGTCGAGCAGGTCTACGCCGGCGGCCCCGCCGCCGACGCGGGCCTCAAGGGCGCGACCGGGCAGACCACGGCCGGCGGACAGACGGTGCCCTCGGGCGGCGACATCATCACCAAGCTCGACGGCGAGGAGATCGACGGCATGGAGCAGGTGATCTCGGCCGTCAATGCGGGCAAGCCGGGAGACGAGATCGTGCTCACGTTGATCCGTGACGGCTCCGAGATGGAGCTGACCGTCACCCTCGGCGCCCGCCCCGCTCAGGTGCAGGACGCCTCGGCCCCGACGCCCCAGTAGAACGCCTTCACAGCGGGCTCGTCGAGACTCTGGCCCACTGAAGCGCTGCGCTCACCGGCCGCAGCCGCCTTCTGCGACCCTGTCGCGATGGGCACTCGAATCAAGGTCTGCGGGATGACCAGCCTCGACGATGCCGAGCTCGCCGCCTCATTGGGCGCCTGGGCGATCGGGCTGATCCACCATCGCCCCAGCCCCCGCTTCGTAGAGCCGGCGATCGCCGAGCAGATCGGGGCCGCACTGCGGCGGCGCTGCGAGATCGCCGGGGTCTTCGTCAACGCGACGCTCGAGCAGATCGTGGACGCTGCCGAGCGCGAGCACCTGACCCTGTTGCAGCTTCACGGCGACGAGGGCCCCTCGTTCTGCGCCGAGGCGGCGCGCCGGACCGGCGCAAGGGTGATCAAGGCATTCAGGGTTCAGAGCGCCGCCGACCTCCGCTCGGCGGAGGCCTTTCGCACCGATTACCACCTCTTCGATGCCCACCGCCGCGGCACACCAGGGGGGACGGGCCGCAGCTTCGACTGGAAGCTGCTCAGCGACCGCCGCTCCAAGGTGCCGATGGTGCTCGCAGGCGGGCTCACCCCCGAGAACGTGGCCCGCGCGATCGAAGTCGCCCGCCCCTACGCGGTCGACGTCGTCAGCGGGGTCGAGTCCGAGCCGGGCCGCAAGGACCCCGCTCGGGTCGAGGCCTTCTTCGCGGCGGTCGGGGCCGAGCCCGCGGAGGCCGGTCCGCGGCCCCAGCCGGCGGGTGAGGCGCGCCCATGAGCGGCCCGGCAGTCGAGGAGCGCTTCGGACCTTACGGTGGCCGCTTCGTGCCCGAGACGCTGATCGGGGCGCTCGACGAGCTCAGCGCGGCCTGGGCCGAGGCCCGGGTAGATGAGGCCTTCCAGGCGGAGCTGGCCAGTCTGTTGCGGGATTTCGTCGGCCGCCCGACCCCGCTCTACCTGGCCGAGCGGCTCTCGGAGCGGGTGGGCCGCCGCACCTACCTGAAGCGCGAGGACCTCGCGCACACCGGTGCCCACAAGATCAACAACGCGGTCGGCCAGACGCTGCTCGCGAAGCGCCTCGGCAAGTCGAGAATCATCGCCGAGACGGGAGCCGGGCAGCACGGGGTCGCGACAGCCACGGCGTGCGCCCTGCTGGGCCTCGAATGCGTCGTCTACATGGGCTCCGAGGACATTCGCCGCCAGGCCCCCAACGTGGCGCGGATGGACCTGCTCGGCGCCAGGGTCGAGCCCGTCGAGGCGGGCGCCCGAACCCTCAAGGAGGCGGCCAGTGCGGCGATCCGCGATTGGGTGGCGAGCTCGGAGACGACCCACTACGTGATCGGCTCCGCGGTGGGGCCGGCTCCCTACCCAGCTCTGGTGCGCGACCTGCAGCGGGTGATCGGCGATGAGGCGCGCTCGCAGGCACTCGCTGCCGAGGGCGGGCTTCCCGAGCGGGTGATCGCCTGCGTCGGGGGCGGCTCCAACGCGATCGGGACCTTCTACGCCTTTCTCGACGATCCCGTGGAGCTGATCGGCGTTGAGGCTGCGGGTCAGGGGCTCGAGAGCGGCCGGCACGGCGCCTCGCTGACCGCCGGGTCCACCGGGGTCCTGCACGGGGCGCTCTCGTCGGTTCTCTCCGACGACCAGGGTCAGATCCTCGAGGCCCACTCGGTCTCGGCGGGCCTTGACTATCCGGGGGTCGGGCCCGAGCACGCCCATCTGCGCGACACCGGCCGCGCCCGCTACGTCTCGGTCACCGACGCCGACGCGCTCGGCGCGTTTCGCGAGCTGGCCAGGCTGGAGGGGATCATCCCCGCCCTGGAGTCCGCGCACGCGATCGCCTGGGTGGCATCGGGCGATGCCTCCTCCGAGGTGGGCTATGACCTGATCTGCCTCTCTGGGCGGGGTGACAAGGATCTGGACGAGGCGACCGCGCGGCTGGCTGAGCTCGATGGCTGAGGGCACCGCCACCGTTTCAGGCCTCCGTCGGATCGCCGACGCATTCGGCGTCGCCCGCGAGCAGGGCCGCGCCGCGCTGATGCCCTACCTGATGGGCGGCTTCCCCGATCGCGATGGCGGCGTCGCAATCGCGCGCGCCTACGCCGATGCCGGGGCCGACCTGATCGAGCTGGGGATTCCCTTCTCCGACCCGCTGGCCGACGGGCCGGTGATCCACGCGGCCGCCACCTCGGCTCTCGACGCCGGCGCAACCATGGAAACGGCGCTCGAGGCCTGCTCCGGCGTCGCTGATCGCGTGCCCGTGGTGATCATGTGCTACTCGAACATGATCCTTGCCGGCGGCGGCGCCGAGAGCTTCGCTTCGCGGATCGCAGAGGCCGGAGCGGCGGGGGCGATCGTGCCCGACCTGCCGCTGGAGGAGGCCGCCCGTGTGCGAGAGGCTCTGGCGAAGAGAGGGCTGGCGCTGGTGCCGCTCGTGGCCCCCTCGACTCCGCCCGGACGCCGCCGGGCCATCTGCGCCGGCGCCGAGGGATTCGTGTACCTGATCTCGACCGCGGGGGTGACGGGCGAGCGCAGCGCGCTGCCCGCCGAGCTGACCGACCTCGTGGCGGCCGCCCGGGAGGAAGCTGAGGTGCCAGTCGCCGTCGGCTTCGGGATCGCCACCGCCGAGCAGGCCGCGACAGTGGGCCGGTTGGCCGACGGGGTGATCATCGGCAGCCGCTTGGTGCGGACGGTCTCCGATGCGGCCGACCTCCCCCAGGCCGAGCGGGAGATCGCCCGGTTCCTCGGCGAGGTCCGGGCCGCACTGGGGGGCTCTGCCTAGCGATGCCCGAGACCGCCGAAGTCAGCCTCGAGCAGATCGTGGCTGCTCGCGCGGCCGTTTCGGGCCAGTACACCCACACCCCGGCGCTGAGACTGCCCGGGGTCGACGAGATGCTCGGCGGTGCGATTGCACTCAAGGCCGAGAACCTGCAGCCCTCGGGCTCGTTCAAGATCCGGGGGGCCTCACACAAGCTCGCCGCGCTCGGGCCCGGGTGCGAGCGCGGCGTGGTCGCCGGGTCCGCCGGCAACCACGGGCGCGCCCTCGCCTACGCGGCGCGCCTGCGGGGAGTGCCCTGCGAGCTGTTCGTGCCGAACGACGCGCCGATCTCCAAGACCGAGCCGGCGGCCGAGCTCGGTGCCAGCCTGGAGCGCTGCAGGGGGAGCGTCGACGATTGTGTGGAGCTGGCGCGCGAGCGCGCCGAGCAGGCTGGACTCTCCTTCGTGCACCCCTTCGACGATCCCGAGGTGGTCGCCGGTCAGGGCAGCGCAGGTCTGGAGCTGCTCGAGGACCTGCCGGACCTGGCGCGAGTGCTGGTGCCGCTGGGCGGCGGCGGCCTGGCGGCCGGCATCGCGATCGCCGTGCGCTCGCAGCGGCCCGAGGTGGATGTGATCGGCGTCCAGGTCGAGAGCTGTCCCTCCTACCCCGTGTCGCTCGCCGAGGGCCACCCGGTGACCGTGAAGCCGCGGGCCACGGTCGCCGACGGAATCGCGGTCAAGCGTCCGGGCGACGTCACCATGCCTCTGATCGAGCGCTGGCTGGCAGAGGTGGTCGTCGTCTCCGAGGACGAGGTCGGAGACGCGATGGCGACGCTGCTGGCCGAAGCCAAGCAGGTCGTCGAGGGCGCCGGAGCGGTCGGCATCGCAGCTCTGGCGTCGGGCCGGGTCAGCCCCGCCGACAGGGGCACGACGGCCGTGGTGCTCTCGGGCGGCAACGTCGACGAACCGGTTCTGGCGGCGATCGCGCGCCGCGGCGGCGCCCGGCGCGGCCGCGGCGCGATCCTCTTCACCCTGATCTCCGACCGCCCGGGCTCACTGGCCCGGCTGCTGGAGGCCGTCGGTGCGACCGGGGCGAGCGTCGTCGACGTGCGCCACCTGCGCGACGTCGTCGATCTCCATGTCGCCGAGACCGGGGTCGAGCTGATCCTCGACACGCGCGACGCGACACACACCTCCGAGGTGATCGGGGAGCTTCGCTCGCAGGGCTACGAGGTGAAGCGCCAACATATGATCGGGGAGGAATAGATGTCGGGCAATCGCAAGCCACTCAACGCCCGGGGAGCGCCCGAGGCCGTCGGTCCCTACAGCCACGCGGTCGTCGCGGGGGAGCTCCTGTTCTGCTCCGGGCAGATCCCGCTCGATCCAGGCTCGGGCGAGCTTGTGGGGGAGAGCGCGGCCGAGCAGGCGACGAGGTGCCTGCAGAACCTCGAGGCGGTCTGCAAAGCGGCCGGAACCGAGCTGGCGCGAGCCGTGCGGCTGACGATCTACACCACGCAGTTGGAGCGCTTCGCCGAGATCAACGACGCCTACGCCTCGTTCTTTCCCTCGGACCCGCCAGCCAGGGCCGCAGTCGGCGTCGCGGCCCTGCCCAAGGGCGCCATCGTTGAGATCGATGCGATCGTGGCCCTCTGAGCCGGCCCCCGGCAGCGTTGCCCGTCGGCCGTTGAGGTAGATTCCCGCGCGATGTTGATGCTCGTGTTCACCGTGCTCGGCCTCTGCGCGATGGTGACCGGCTACGCCTTCGGCGTGCCCGGTCCCGTCTGCGGGCTCCTCTTTCTAGGCGGGGTCTTCACGGGTGCCTTCCTGGTCTACTCCAAGCCGGTCATCGACTGGCTCACCAAGCCCTGACGCCCCAGCTGGTGGACAGGCCGACCTGCCGGGAGTAGCGTCTTGGGAATGCGACTCGGAGTCCTGACAGGCGGCGGCGATTGCCCTGGGCTCAATGCGGTGATTCGGGCGATCGTGCGCAAGGGCACCGACGTGCACGGCTTCGAGTTCGTGGGCTATCGCGACGGCTGGCGCGGCCCCCTCGAGGGCGACAGCCGCCCGCTCGGCGTTCCCGAGGTGCGCGGCATCCTGCCGCGCGGCGGCACCATCCTGGGCTCCTCGCGCACCAATCCGCTCAGCGTCGATGGCGGCGCCGAGCGGGTTAGGGACAACCTCTCCGCCGACGGAGTGGACGGCCTGATCGCGATCGGGGGCGAGGACACTCTCGGAGTCGCGACCAAGCTCGGCGAGGAAGGAGTTCAGGTGGTCGGAGTGCCCAAGACGATCGACAACGACCTGGGGGCCACCGACTACACGTTCGGCTTCGACACCGCCGTCAACATCGCGATGGAGGCGATCGACCGCCTGCACACCACAGCCGAGAGTCACCAGCGCGTGCTGATCGTCGAGGTGATGGGGCGCCACGCCGGCTGGATCGCGCTTCACGCGGGCCTCGCGGGAGGCGCCAACGTGATCCTGATCCCCGAGCTTCCCTTCGACCTCGGTCGTGTCTGCGAGTACATCGAGCGTCGCTTCGAGGACCAGTACGCGCCGATCATCGTGGTCGCCGAGGGAGCGCAGCCGGAGGGCGGGATACCCGGCGGCGACGACGCACCCACCGACGCCTTCGGCCACGCCCGGCTCGGCGGCATCGCGCATTGGCTCGAGGGCGAGATCGGGCGGCAAACCGGCCACGAGGCCCGGGCCACGGTGCTCGGCTACATCCAGCGCGGGGGCACGCCTACGGCCTTCGACCGGGTGCTGGCGACGCGCTTCGGCCTGGCCGCCGTCGACACCGCCGCCGAGGGAGGCTGGGGCAAGATGACGGCGCTGCGCGGCACCGAGATCGAGCTCGTCGACCTGGCCGAGGCCACCGCCGAGCTGAAGACCGTCCCCGAGCACCTGTACCGCGGCGTAGAGGTCTTCTTTGGCTAGTTCCCGGGTCGGCCCGGTGGCCGCGCTGGTGCTCTGCGCGGCCGTGATACCGGGCTGTGGCGGCTCGGGAGGCGGCAGCGTCGAGGGGCCGGTCACCGTCTACGTGAGCCTGCCGCTGAGCGGCCCCCGTGGCCCGGATGGCAACGACGCGGCGGACGGCGCTCGCCTCGCCCTGGAGCGGGCCGGCGGCAAGGCGGGGGGCCTGGCGGTGCGCGCCGAGATCCTCGACGACGCCAGGGGCAAGCCCTGGGACCCTGTCGCGGTCGGCGAGAACGCGCGCGCGGCGGCCCAGGACTCGAGCGCCGCGGCCTATATCGGCGAGCTGGACTCGGAGCCCACCCGCGCCTCGGCTCCGATCACCAACCAGGCCGGGATCGCCCAGGTCTCGCCGGGAGCCCCAGCGGTCGATCTGACCGGGCCGGCGCAGGGCTACCCGGACTCGCCCGGGCGCTATCGACCCTCGGGCTCGCCCAGCTTCGCCCGCGTCGCCCCGAGCGACTCGGTCGCCCTCGCCGCCGCCGCCGGCTGGGCGGCCGAGCTCGACCTGCGCCGGATCCTGGTCGAGCTCGGCGACTCGGCCTTCGCGAAGCTCTCGGCAACAGAGTTCGCCGCCAGGGCGGCGGAGGTCGGGATCGAGGTCGTCGATTCCGCCCCGCAGGCGGACGCGGCGCTGGTCGAGGCCGGCTTCGAGGGGTTCGGGCTGAGCGCGGCGGTCGATCGCGAGCTCTCGGTCTGGCTCGCTCCCTCCGGCCTGGTCGGCAGGCGCTTCGTGGCCGAGTTCACCGAGCGGTTCGGCCGCTCGCCGTCACCGGCCTCGGCATACGGCTACGAGGCGATGCGGGTCGTGCTCGAGGCGATCGACGAGGCCGAGGGCGCGGGCGATTTCCGCGCCGCTGTCGTCGGCGCGGCTCTCGACTCCGAGCACCCCGACTCGGTGCTGGGCCGCTACTCGATCACCGAGGAGGGCGACACGACCCTGTGCACGATCCAGCGCTACGAGCTGCGGGACGGCGAGCGGGAGTCTCGCGGAGCGCCCTGTCCGCAGGCCTAGCCGCCGCCGGGCCCCGGCTGCCGCGTGGGCGTCCCGCCGCCGGTGCGGGCGAGCAGCCAGGAGCGCATCTCGGGCAGCAGCGCAGGATCGATCGAGTGCTGGGCGCGGGTCTCCCGATAGGTGACATCCAGGCCGCCCTCGGTCAGCAGGTCCCTGGCGCGTCGCCCGAGCTCGACGGGAATGATGGGGTCGTAAGCGCCGTGTGAGAGGTGGACCGGCATTCCGCGCTTCTGGGGGATGTCGAGCGGCCGGCCCCTCACGAGCGGCAGGAAGCAGCTCATCGCCAGGATCCCCGCCGCGCGAGGGCGCCCGGCGCCGAGGGCCAGGGCCAGCGAGACGGCGCCGCCCTGGCTGAAGCCGCCCACCACGGTGTGGTCCCACGGCACCTCGCGTTCGCGCAGCAGCTCGTCGACGAACCCCGAGAGCAGGCTGAGCGTCTCGACGAAGGTCCGCTCGTCGGGGTGGCCGACGCGCTCGATCACGTACCAGTGGCGCCCTCCCGGAGGGAGGTTCGTGATCGGCGCGCCCGGAGTGACCCCCAGCAGGCGGCGCTCCGGGTCGAGCGCCTCGAGCAACGGGTGCAGGTCCGCCTCGCTGGTGCCGCGTCCGTGCAAGAGCACCAGCGCCCCCTGCGGCTCGCCCGCGGGCTCGCGGATGAGGTGGGGCAGCTCGGCTGCTGCGGTCAACCGGGCACCGCGCCTAGCTGGCTGAGGGCGCCTCGAGCCGCGGGTTCGCGAGGGGCTTCACGGTCGCCTCGATCTGCTCGCGCAGGCGCTCGTAGTCGGGCGGCAGCGAGAGCTTCTCGCCCAGCGTCTCCAGCGGCTCGTCGGCGGTGAAGCCCGGCCCCAGGGTGGCGATCTCGAACAGCACGCCGCTCGGCTCGCGGAAGTAGATCGAGCGGAAGTAGAAGCGGTCGATAACCGGCGTCGGGTGGGCGCCGGCGTTGGTCGCCCTCTGGCCCCAGCGCTGATGCTCCTCCATGGTCGACGCCCAGGCGACGTGGTGAATCGTGCCGGCGCCGGGCACGCCGCGCTGCTCGGGCGGCTCGTCGTAGGCATAGAGGCCGCCCCGGCTCTCGCCGCGCGCCTCCCAGCCGTCTCCGGCGGGCTCGAAGCGGAGCGCCTGCTCCAGCAGGGAGCGGCTCGCCTCGGGGTTGGACGCGTAGGCGCGGACGCCGTCGAAGCCCTGCAGCGCCATCTCCTTGGGGATCTCCGGATGGTCGGCGATCAGCGGTGCGTCCTCGACGCTCGAGACCCGCAACTCGTGGCCGAGGCCCTCGGGGTCCGCGAAGCGCAGCGTCTCGCCCTGCCGCTCGGTCTCGACCCCGGCCCGCTCGAGCCGGGAGGCCCAGAAGTCGAGCGCCTCCCGTGAGGCGACCCGCCAGGCGACCGTGTGCACCATGCCGTCGCCGGCCCGGCCGGGGGCAGCTCCGGGATACTCGAAGAAGGTGATGTCGGAGCCGGCGTCGCCCTGCTCGTCGGCGTAGAAGAGGTGGTAGACGGAGGGATCGTCCTGGTTGACGGTCTTCTTGACGAGTCGCAGGCCGAGCGTGCCGGCGTAGAAGTCCACGTTCTGCTGCGCCTGGCCGGTGATCGCGGTGATGTGATGGATGCCTTCGAGCTTCATCCTGAGCTCCTTTTGCTCATCCCCCACGGGGCGTGTGGGTAAGTAGTTGTAGCTACAACTATAACGATCAGAGGATGCTCGACAGCGCCTCGTCGAGCTCGGGGTGGCGGAACCGGTAGCCGAGGTCGGTGGCGCGCCGCGGCAGCACCCGGGCGCTGCCCGTAACCAGATCGGCGAGCTCCCGTCCGCGCAACAGCGAGACGGCGAACTTGGGTGCCGGCACGAAACTGGGCCGTCCGAGCGCCTCGCCCAGCGCCTTCGAGAACTCGCTGTTGGTGACCGGGGTCGGCGCGGTCGCGTTGATCACGCCCGAGACCGAGTCGTCGTCGAGCGCCCAGAGGACCATCGCGACCTCGTCGTCGAGGTGGATCCACGACATGAACTGCTCGCCGCCTGCGAGTGGGCCGCCGACTCCGAGCTTGAAAGGGGGGATGAGCTCCTCGAGCAGGCCCGAGTTGCGGTCCAGCACCAGGCCGGTGCGCAGGATCACGAGCCGCATGCCGAGGCTCTCGGCCTCGCGCTGGGCGGCCTCCCATTCGAGCGGGACCTCAGCGCCGAAGCCCTCGCCCGGCTCGCTGTCCTCGTCAAGCACCGTTGCCCCCCGGTCGCCGTAGTAGCCGATCGCGGACTGGCCGACGAACGTCTTCGGCCGCGTCTCGAGGGCAGCGATGCCCTGGATCAGGTTGCGGGAAGCGACCGAGCGGCTCTCGCGGATGCGTTGCTTTGCGGCCTCGTTGAGCCGCTGGTTGATCTCCTCCCCGACCAGGTTGACCACGGCGTCCACCTCGGCGAAGGCCTCGGGGGGCGGGCGCTCGGTGCTCGGCTGCCAGGGGAACCAGTTCACCGTGGGGTTCCCGGGTCGTGCCTTCTCGACGTCGCGGGTCAGCCCGACGACCTCGTCGCCGCGCGCGAGCAGCATGTCGCACACCGCTGAGCCGATCGTGCCCGTGGCGCCGGTGACCAGAACCCTCATGCCGCGCCGTCCGCCACGGCCTCGACGGCCGCCGGGGCGCCGTCACCGCCCTCCGCGAGCACCTCGAACGTCCCGGTCTCCTCGGACATTCGCGCCAGGCCCTCGTTGCGCGCCTCCTCCACCACGGCGCGAGCCACGGTGGGCGCGACATCGCGGTTGAAGACCGAGGGGATCACGTAGTCCTCGGAGAGATCGTCGTCGGTGACGACCTCGGCGATTCCCCGCGCGGCGGCGAGCTTCATCGGCTCGGTGATCCGAGGCGCCCCGGCGTCGAGCGCGCCGCGGAAGACGCCCGGGAAGCAGAGCACGTTGTTGATCTGGTTCGGGTAGTCCGAGCGGCCCGTGGCCATGATCCGCACGTAGGGCTTCGCGTCCTCCGGCATCACCTCAGGTATGGGGTTAGCCATCGCGAAGACCATCGCGTCGTCGTTCATCTTCCGCAGGGAGTCGGCCTCGATCAGGCCCGGGCCGGAAACGCCGATGAACAGATCGCAGCCCTCGATCACCTCGTTGGGCCCCCCGCTTGCGCGATCGGGGTTGGTGTTCTCGGCGAACCAGCGCTTGATGCCCGACATCTCGTCGTCCACGTAGTCCTCGCGGTCGACCGAGATCGCGCCCTGGCGGTCGCAGCCGATGATGTCGGTGATCCCCGACTCCTGCATCATCTTGGTGCAGGCCACGCCCGCGGCGCCGGTGCCCAGGACCAGCACGCGCAGGCTTTCGATCGGCTTGCCGATGATCTTCAGCGAGTTGAACAGGGCGGCCATCACCACCACCGCGGTGCCGTGCTGGTCGTCGTGGAAGACGGGGATGTCGAGCTCGGCCTTGAGCCGGTCCTCGATCTCGAAGCAGCGGGGCGCCGAGATGTCCTCGAGGTTGATGCCGCCGAAGGTCGGGGCGATCAGCTTCACCGTCTGGATGATCTGCTCGGGGTCGTTGGTCGAGAGGCAGATCGGGAAGGCGTCGACGTCCGCGAACTCCTTGAACAGCATCGCCTTGCCCTCCATCACGGGCATCGCGGCCTCGGGGCCGATGTCGCCCAGGCCCAGGACGGCCGAGCCGTCGGAGACGACGGCCACGGTGTTCGCCTTGATCGTGTAGTCGAAGGCCTTGGAGCGGTCGGCCGCGATGTACTCGCAGACTCGGGCCACGCCCGGCGTGTAGGCCATCGAGAGGTCGTCCCTCGTGTTGAGCGGGTACTTGTTGTGCTGCTCGATCTTGCCGTTGCGATGCATGGCGAAGGTGCGGTCGGTGAAGCCGAGCACCTTGGCGCCACGCGTAGCGCCGATCGAGCGCAGGATCTTCTCCCAGTGGTCAGAGCTCTTGGCGTCGATCGTGAACTCCCGCACGCGCTTGCCCTCGGCACCTGCCCCCGGCACGAGGTCGACGCTCTGCAGGGCGCCCCCGGCCTCGGCGATCGCGGCGGTCAGCTTGCCCAGGGGCTCCTGGCGGGCGTCAAGCTCGACCCGGACCGTGACGCTGTATTGGGCGCTCGCCGTCATCGCGTGGCGATTCTAGGCGGGGAAGCCGACGCGCGACACCGCGCCAGGGCCGTGGCCAGAAATGGCGGCCCTGTGTCGGCCTCCGGCACCACTCCGCCACGCACGACCCCACCCCCGAGCGAGGCGGCATGGATGGCGGGTTGGTGTCGCCAGGCGCAACCAGGCCGCCGTCGCCGACTGGTGCTGGGGCGAACTGCCGGCGCCGGCGTCTTGGTCACGGTATGCGCGACACGCCCGCCATCCGGGACCGCCGCGTGGCGGAATCGGCCAAGCGCCAGCACGGCGTCGTCACGACGGCCCAGCTCGCAGCGGCAGGGATCGACCGGGCGGCGACGATGCGCCGGGCCCGCGCCGGCCGGCTGCATCGCCTGCACCGCGGCGTCTATGCCGTTGGCCATCGAGCGCTCTCGCTGGAGGGCAGATGCCTCGCCGCTGTCCTCGCCTGCGGCACCGGCGCCGTCCTCAGCCACCGCAGCGCTGCCGAGTTGTGGGAGATCCTTCCCCCGGCCCGCGGCGCTGCGCACGTGACGGTCCCGACCCACGCGGGACGGGAGAAGCGCCGCGGCATCGTCGTTCACCGCTCGATCACGCTCGGTCGCACCTCGGTAACCGAGCGCTCAGGTGTTGCAGTCACGACGCCGCAGCGCACGCTCGACGATCTGCGCCGCAGGCTCGACGCCGAGCTCCACAGGCGCGCTGCGCGCCGGGCCCTCGACCTGGGGCTCGTGGCCGCCGCCGATCTGGGTTCCGAGTCGGAGCTGACGCGCAGCCGGCTCGAGCGCAGGTTCTTGGCGCTCTGCCGGCGCCACCGCCTCCCGCGGCCCGATGTGAACGCGCGGGTCGGCCGCTACGAGGTCGACTTCCTGTGGCGCGAAGACTCGCTGATCGCGGAGACCGACGGGTTCCGCTACCACGGCACCCGCGAGGCGTTCGAGCGTGACCGCGCCCGCGACGCAACGCTGCAGGCACGCGGTTACCGGGTGCTGCGATTCACCGCCAGCCAGGTCGAGGAGACGCCGGCGGCCGTGGTCGCCCCCCTGCGGGCGCTCCTCCGAAGCTGATGGGCCGCTCGACACTGGCGGCCTTCGTTGGGGGAGTGGCGGTTCTGCGTCGGTCGGCGAAACCAACCCGCCATTCGAGCCGCAAGGGCCGAACCTATGATTGGCCTGTGGCGACCACGGCGACCAAGAAGGCTGCGAAGAACGCGGGAGAGCTCTTCCTGATCGACGGCAACAGCCTCGCCTACCGCGCCTTCTTCGCCCTTCCCGAGTCGATCGCGACCCACGACGGCAGGCCGACCAACGCCATCTATGGGCTGGCCTCGATGTTCGCGAAGATGCTGACCGACCACCGCCCCGCCGCGGTGATCGTCGCCTGGGACGCGGGCTGGTCGGGTCGTGAGAAGACGTATGAGCCCTACAAGGCCCAGCGTAAGCCCCGGCCCGACCTGCTCAAGGAACAGTGGCCGCACCTGATGCCCCTGGCCGAGGCGTTCGGGTTCACCAACGTCAAGGTCGAGGGCTACGAGGCAGACGACGTGATCGCCTCGCTGGTCAAGCGCGCGCGCGAGCGCCAGATCGACGTGATGGTCGTCTCGGGCGATCGCGACGTCTACCAGCTCGTCACCGACGGTGTGCGGGTGATGACGACCTCGCGCGGTGTCACGGACACCAGGGTCTATGACAGCGAGGGGGTGGTCGAGCGCTATGGGGTGCCGCCGGAGCTGGTCACCGACCTGATCGGGTTGAAGGGCGATAGCTCCGACAACATCCCCGGCGTTCCCGGGATCGGCGACAAGACCGCCGCCCAGCTGCTCCGGGAGTACGGCTCCCTGGAGGAGGTGCTGGCCAACGTCGAGAGGATCTCGGGCGCGAAGCGCAAGCAGAACCTCACCGAGCACGCCGAGGACGCCCGCATCTCCAAGCAGCTCGCGACCATGGTCTTCGACGTCGACTTCGAGCTCGACCTCGACGAGGTGATGGCGCGGGAGATGGACCGAGGCCGGCTGCGCGAGGTGGCCCGCGAGTTCGAGCTCCGCCAGATCATCAGCCGGCTCGAGGAGGAGCTGGGCGCCGATTTCGTGCCCGAGGCAAAGGTCGACGAGGAGCTGGAGGTGGTGGGCGAGGAGGGAACCCCGGCGGACCTGGCGCCCGGTGAGGCAGCGGTCGCGATCGCCGGCGATCGCTGGGCCGCCGCCGACGCGAGCAGGGTCGTCACCGGCAAGCTCGGCGATCTCGCCGAGCTCGCGAACCAGCTGCGCGAGCGCCCGCTGCTGGGCCACGACGTCAAGTCACTCGGCGGAGGAGGGCGCTTCGGCCTGCTCGCGGCCGCGGGGGACCAGGGCCTCCAGCTGCGCCACGACACGATGGTCGGCGCCTATCTGCTCGATCCCGCTCGGCGCACCTACGACCTCACCGACATCGCCGCTCAGCGCGGGCTCTCGGCTGCGGGAGAGCTGAGTGACGGCGAGAGTGACGATCACGCCCAGCTGGAGCTGGGGGAAGACGAGGCGGTGGCCGATCCCGTCGCCGCTGCGCGCCTGGTCTGGGAGCTGGCGGCCCTGCAGAGGGCCTCGATGAAGGAGGCCGGCCTGGAGCGCCTCATGGACGAGGTCGAGATGCCCCTGGTGGAGGTGCTGGCGGAGGTCGAGCGCACCGGAGTGAAGCTCGACGCCGATCGCCTCGCCGAGATCGGCTCGGGCTTCGAGCGGCGGATCGCCGAGCTGGAATCCAAGATCTTCGAGCTCGCCGGGCACGAGTTCACGATCGGGTCGCCCCAGCAGCTCGGAGCGGTGCTGTTCGAGGAGCTCGGCCTGACTCGGAAGCGACGCGGCAAGACGGGCTTCTCGACCGACGCGCGGGTGCTGGGTCAGATCCGCGACGAGCACGAGATCGTGCCGCTGGTCGAGTCCTGGCGCGAGTTGACCAAGCTCAAGAGCACCTACCTCGACGCGCTGCCCGACCTGATCGACTCCGACACCGGCCGCATCCACACGACCTTCAACCAGACCGCCACGGCGACCGGCCGGCTGTCCAGCACCAACCCGAACCTGCAGAACATCCCGATTCGCTCCGACGAGGGGCGCCCGATCCGCTCCTGCTTCGTCGCGCCGCGCGGGCGCCGGCTGCTCTCGGCCGACTACAACCAGATCGAGTTGCGCATCCTCGCCCAGATCGCCGGCGAGGAGGCGCTGCGCGAGATCTTCGAGCGCGGCGAGGACATTCACACCGCCACCGCCGCCGAGGTGCTGGGCGCGGACGCTTCCAAGGTCAGTCCCGCGGAGCGCTCCAAGGCGAAGATGGTCAACTACGGCATCGCCTACGGGCTCTCCGCCTACGGGCTCGCCGAGCGTCTGAACATCGAGCAGGAAGAGGCGGGCGCCTACATCGACCGCTACTTCGAGCGCTTCCCCGCCGTTCGCCGCTACATCACGGAGACCGTCGAGAAAGCCCGCGACGACGGCTACGTGACCACGCTGCTCGGCCGCCGCAGGCCTATTCCCGAGCTGCGCTCCGGCCGCGCGCAGACCCGCAGCCAGGGCGAGCGGCTCGCGGTGAACATGCCGATCCAGGGCACCTCGGCGGACATCATCAAGATCGCCATGGTCAACGCCCACCGGGCGCTGGCCGAGTCGGATCTGCAGACCCGTCTCGTGCTGCAGATCCATGACGAGCTGCTGTTCGAGGGCCCGACCGCCGAGATGGAGGCGGCGGGGGAGCTGGTGACGCGAGAGATGTGCGGCGCCTTCGAGCTGGACCCGCCTCTCGCCGTCGAGATCGGCGTCGGCCGCGACTGGCTCAGCGCCAAGTAGCCGCCACACCCGGCGCGGCGGAAATCGCGTCCCTCTGGGAGCATCCGCCGCGTGGACAAGGGACTCGCAGTCCTGCTGATGGCCGTCGTCGGCGGCCTGATCGCCCTGCAGGCGCCCATCAACGCCGAGCTCGGCAGGGCGACGGGATCATTCGGCGCGGCGCTTCTCTCCTTCGCGGTGGGGCTGCTGGCGCTGGCCGCGATCGTCGTCCTCAGCGGCAAGGCCGGCGGGCTCTCCGAGGCGGCGAACGTGCCCTGGTACTACCTGCTCGGCGGCCTGCTGGGCGCCGCATACGTGTTCACGGCGTTGGTTCTGGTCCGGGAAATCGGCGCTGGAGGCGTCGCCGCCGCGACCGTGACCGGGCAGCTGACGGCGTCGGTGCTGGTCGACCGCCTCGGCCTGCTCGGCCTCGACCAGGTGGCGTTGAGCTGGGACCGGGTGCTCGGGGTCGGGCTGCTTCTCGCCGGCACCTATCTGGTCGTGCGCTGAGTCGGGCGCCACGCGCCACCGCCCTTACCCCGACGCCGAGGATGCCGCCGCTCGAGGTCAGTGAGCGCCGCGGGCGGCGCGCCGCGGCTCAGGCGGCGGCGGGGACCCCTCGCGCGTCCTGCCTCGGCTGCGGGGCGGGCCCCGCGAAGCTGGGCGGGGCGATGCGCAGATAGTGGCCGAAGGACCAATGAACGAGCCAGCGTCGGCCCGCGGCCCAGATCAGGGCGCGCTGCGCTCTCGCGGGCAGGCGGGGCACGAGTCGCTGCACGCGCAGCATCCAGCGGAACTTCCACTCGTGTGCGTCCACGAAGTGCTCGTAGGCTCGCAGCGCGGCCTCGCGATCCTGCCGGCCCTCGACCACGGCGCGCAGCTCGTTCCCGAGGTCGATCCCGAAGTAGAAGGCGGTGCGGATGCCTTCGGCCGTGAGAGGCAGGCACTGGCCGGCCGAGTCCCCGACGAAGAAGACGCCGTCCTCGGTCCCCTTGCGCAGCTTGTGCGGAATCCAGTTGCCCTGGTAGCCGACCGGGGGTCGTCCCAGGTCCTCCGCGAGCAGCACCGTCGTGTCCTTGACGTGGAAGCGCGGGTCGAATGAGCCGACGCCGATGCGCTGCTCGTCCCCTGCGGGGAAGCGCCAGGCGTAGCCGGCCGGCACGTAGCGGCGGTCGATCCAGATCTCGAGGTCGTCGCCGGCTCCGTCGGGGTGCACCTCGAGCCCTCGCGAGAGCGGCGCGTCGGGTGGTTGGAAGCCGTCGTCGGCGGCGAGGATGCGCCGCCACCCGAGCGCATCGACGATCAGCGGAGCGGAGACGTCGCCGCGGTCGGTGTGCACGGTGTCGCCCGTGCGGGCGGTGACCGTCGCCGTCTCGAACTCGGCGTCGTTCTGGTCGTCGAGCAGGACGCAGAGGTGCCGGTAGTCGAAGGTCGAGAAGGTCCACGGCAGCTCGTAGCGCGAGGTCCCGTGCGGGGTGTGCACCACCAGCTCACCGAACTCCTGACGCGCCGACGCCTCCAGCCCCAGGACGCGCAGCCACTCGGTGGGTACCCCGCAGGCCGAGGTCTGGCGCTCGCCGATCTCGTAGCGGTCGAGGATCAGGACCCGGGCGCCGCTGCCGGTCAGCTGGCGCGCCACCGTGAGCCCCGCGAAGCTGGCGCCGCAGATGATCACGTCGAATTCTCCCGACAGGGGCGTGCGCTGATCTCCGCGCTTGGTTCGCCTCCGGGCCACGATCGCGAGATTAGCGGCGGGTCATTCCGCGATTGGCGCAACCGGGTCGCCGATGGCGATCTCGCCCCCCTGGACGATCGCTGCGCGCAGGCCGCCCCGGTGCACGAGCCCCCTGAGCACGCCCGGCTTGGTCAGGCCCTCCAGGTGGCTGCACGGCTCGCAGAGCTCGATTCCCTCGCACTCCAGCTCGCCGACCCGAAAGCGGCGCCCCACGAGCGCGTTCAGGTCGATTCCCCGGGTGGCGACGTTGCGGCGAGATTCCGCGGCCGTGAGGCGGATGCCCTGTTCGGAGGCGAGGGCCTCAAGTGCCTCCAGGGCGATCAGCGTGATGTCCTCGTGGCGGTTCGGCTGCGGCTTGCCTTCGGCCAGGAAGTAGCGGTCGCCTTCGAGCCCGCGACCGGGCACGGCCCGCGCGCGCTCAACCGGCTGAGGGAGACGCTCGAACTCAGCCGAGAGATTGATCTCCGCGACCTCGCCTTGGCGGGGGGCCCGCTTCGACATCGCGGCAAGATTACCGACCCGCGTGAAGGCGCTGCGGTTGCGCCTGATCCAGCCGCGCTCTCTACACTCTCTCGCTCGTGTCCGCAATCGAGACCACAACCGACGCCCAGGATGAGGTGAACGAGGCCGCGGCGAGCGCCGAGACGGCGCCGCCGGGGGCGCCCCCGCCGGCCGAGAACGGAGCCGCCAGCCAGGACCTGCTGATCGAGGTCGACGGCAAGCTCGTTCCGAACTACGACGCCACGATCCACCCCTTCGAGGAGGGTGACGTCGTCAACGGGAAGGTCGTGCGCATCGACCAGGACGAGGTCCTGGTCGATATCGGCTTCAAGTCGGAGGGCGTGATCCCCGCCAATGAGCTCTCGATCCGCAAGTCGGCGAAGCCGAGTGAGGAGGTCGAGCTGGGCGAGGAGGTGGACGCCCTGGTCCTCACCAAGGAGGACCAGGAGGGGCGCCTGATCCTCTCCAAGAAGCGAGCCCGCTTCGAAAAGGCGTGGCGCCGCATCGAGGGCGCCTCCGAATCCGGCGTGCCGGTGGAGGGCACCGTGATCGAGGTTGTCAAGGGCGGCCTGATCCTGGATCTCGGCGTACGAGGTTTCCTGCCGGCATCGCTGGTCGACATCCGCCGGGTGCAGAACCTCGATGAGTTCATGGGGGAGAAACTCGAGTGCAGGGTGATCGAGCTCAACCGCTCTCGCAACAACGTCGTGCTCTCGCGCCGCGCGGTGCTCGAGGAGGAGCGCAAGGAGGTCCGCGAGCAGATCCTGGGGCGCCTGGAGCCGGGCCAGGAGGTCGAGGGGAAGATCTCCAATATCGTCGACTTCGGCGCCTTCGTCGACCTGGAGGGCATCGACGGCCTGATTCACATCTCCGAGCTCTCCTGGAGCCATGTCAACCATCCCTCCGAGATCCTCGCGATCGGGGACACGGTCCGCGTCAAGGTTCTCGACATCGATCGTGACCGCCAGCGGATCTCGCTGGGGTTGAAGCAGACGCAGGAGGATCCGTGGCAGACGATCCTCAACGAGTACAAGGAGGGCGACACGGTCGACGGAAAGGTGACCAAGATCGTCGCCTTCGGGGCCTTCGTCCAGATCCTGCCGGGCGTGGAGGGCCTGGTACACATCTCCGAGCTTGCCCAGCATCACGTTGAGAGCCCTGCCGAGGTCGTCCGCCCCGGCGACGAGCTTCAGGTCAAGATCCTCGAAGTCGACGACACCCGCCGCCGCCTCTCGCTCAGCGTGAAGCGCGTCGAGGGGCAGGAGCTGCCCGGCTACGCCCCCGAGGAGGCAGCCGAGGTCGAGGTCTCCGACGTCCCTGCCGGGGAACTCGAGACCGCCGAGGAGGCGGGCGCCGAACCGGCCGCCGAGGTCTCCGAGCAGGCGGCCGAGGAACCGGTGAGCGAGGCAGCGGTTGAGGAGCCCGCTGCCGAGGAACCCGCGGCCGAGGAACCCGCGGCCGAGGAGCCCGCGGCCGAGGAACCCGCTGCCGAGGAACCCGCGGCCGAGGAACCCGCGGCCGAGGAGCCCGCGGCCGAGGAACCCGCGGCCGAGGAACCCGCGGCCGAAGGGGAGCCCGCCGCGGAAGACGTTGCCGCTGAGCAGCCCTCCGCTGCCGCCGACGAGGCCCCCGCGGAGGAGCCGGCAGCCGAAGACGGGTAGGCCCGCGGCTTGACTCGCTTCATCGGTCTGACCGGTGGGATCGGGGCGGGCAAGTCGGAGGCGCTCGCCGCCGCGGCACGACTCGGCGCGGCGACGCTCTCCACGGACCGCGTCGCCCACGAGATCCTCGATCGCGATGACGTTCGCGCGGCGCTTGTCGAGCGCTGGGGAGAGGGGGTCGCGAGCTCCGGGGCCATCGATCGCCCCCGCGTCGCAGAGATCGTCTTCGAGGCCCCGGAGGAGCTCGCCTGGCTCGAGTCGCTGACCCACCCACGGGTCGGAGAGCAGGTCGCGGAATGGAGGAGCGGCGTCCCGGCCAAGATCGAGGTCGCGATGATCGAGGTGCCCCTTCTCTTCGAGGCCGGCCTTCAGGATGCGTTCGACAGCACGCTGGCGGTGATCGCCGCCGACGCTGTCCGAGAGGCGCGGCTGGCCGAGCGCGGGCAGCCGGGGCTCGCGGGTCGCGAGGAGCGGCAGCTGAGCCAGGAGCAGAAGGCCGCCCTCGCGCGTCACGTGATCCGCAACGAGGGCACGCTCGAGCAGCTCGAGACCGCGATGGCCGCGGTGCTGGACGACGTGGTCCGCTCGGGAGCCGTCTGATGGCCCCGCGGGCCGGCGCCGGCCGCTCGCGATCGGCGGCCTCGAGTCGCGCCAGCAGGGTGCGCCGATCGGCCGCCGCCGGACGCCAACCACGCAGGCGACGGGATCGCCGCACGACGGTCAGGGTCGGGCTGGCGGCCCTTGCCCTGGTCGCGATCTGCGTCGCGGTGCTGGGCCGTGACCTGCTTGGCGACACGATCCGCGAGGTGACGCTGCCCCTGCGCCACGAGGACGTGATTCGCCAGCAGTCCGCCGAGAAGAACCTCCCTCCCGACCTGATCGCGGCGGTGATCTACGCCGAGTCGCGGTTTCGCGACCAGGAGTCGAACGCGGGCGCCCGTGGGCTGATGCAGGTCACCCCGCAGACCGCCGAGCTGATCGAGCGACTCAGCGGCGGCTCCACCTTCGAGACCGACGACCTCTCCGATCCCGATATCAACATCCGGTACGGGAGCTTCTACCTTCGCTACCTGCTCGACAAGTTCGACCAGAACCTCACCGCGGCCCTCGCCGCCTACAACGGCGGCGAGACCAACGTCGCGGCCTGGGGGGGCTCGGCGCTCGAGCTCGAGGACATCGAGTTCGACGAGACGCGCGCGTACGTGGCGCGCGTACTGGAGAAGCGCGACGAGTACCGCGACCGCTACGCCACCGAGCTCGGCATCGACTGATCGCGCGCCGCAAGGCGCAACTAGGGGCACCGCTAGTGTTGATGAGGGAATGAGGTCGGTTTGAGGCGGCAGGGGCGGCAGTTGAAGGGGGCCAGGGCCCCGGCGCTCGCCCTGTTCGCCGCGATCCTCGGCTGTGCCGCGATCGCAGTTCCCGCCCAGGCGGGCAAGGCCCCGGGACCGACCGCGCAGGCCTCGATCATCGGCGGCGGCAAGGCGGACTTCTCGCGCTGGGATTTCACGGTGGCGATCCTCCGCAGGGGCAGGATGCACTGCGGCGGAACGGTGATCGCTCCCACCAAGATCCTCACGGCCGCCCATTGCGTCGCCGGCTTCAAGCCCGCGACGCTGGCCGTGGCAGCCGGTCGTCCCAAGCTCACCAACCGCTCCGTTGGGGAGGTGATCGGGGTTGTCAAAGCCGTGCCCCACCCCGACTACCGCAAGACCCGTTTGCACGATGTCGGCGTCATCACGCTGGCGCGAGCCACCAGCTCGCCCGTGATCGAGCTCGCGAGCCCCGAGGAGGACGCTGCCTTCGCGGTTCCCGGGCGGCGCCTGCGCGTCGCCGGCTGGGGCGCCCGCAGTCCCTTCGGCTTCAGCCTCTCCAACGTGCTCAAGCGCGCCACCGAGCGAGTACGCACCACGCGGCGCTGCCGCAAGGCCTATCGCCGCCTCTTCGTGCGCAGGGCGATGATCTGCGCGCTCGGAAAGAAGTTGAGCCGCTTCGGGCGTCCCCGCATCCATTCCACGGCGTGCTCGGGCGACAGCGGCGGCCCCCTGGTGGCGGACACGCCGGCCGGGCCGCGCGAGGTGGGAACGGTCTCATACGGTGGCGCCTTCTGCGGCATCTCGGCCGCGCCGACCGTCTACTCCCGCGTCTCGGACTCCCTCGACTTCATCACGGCCCAGCTCTAGCTCCAGCCGAGGAGCTCAGCCGACGCCGCCCTCGACCGCGCCGCCGCGCAGGCAGCCGACGGTGTAGGGGTACTCGGCGGTCGCGTGGTAGTGATAGAGCTTGAGCTTCGAGCCCTGGTAGGAGATCTTGTGGGTGTGCCCGTGGCAGGCGTCGAGCTTGCCGGTCCGCATGTAGCGGCCCCTGTTCCCCAGCGGCCCGTAGATCGGGAACCCGTCGAGCATCCAGCCGAGCAGCTTCGAGTGGCGGTTGGCGCTGCCGGTCCCGACGCAGGCCGGAAGGCCGTGGTAGTGGTACTGGCCCGTCTGCTGAGGGTGTCCAGAGCATGAGTCCTGTACCTCATGCGCGACGGCGTCCCGGCCGGCGCCGTCCACTGCGCTGAAGATCGCGACGCCGTTGCGGGCGATCCCGATCATTCCCTCCGGGACGCATGCGGGACGCTTTGCCTTCTTCGGCCTGCGGCTCAGCTTCTCAAGCACCGTCTGGGCGCTGATCGAATTCGGGTTGCGGTCGATCGAGAAGGCGTCGTCGGCGGGCGAGATCGGGAAGTTACCGGTGCCGTGGTTGGTCGGCAGGCCGTTGCCGATCAGCTTCAGGATGGCCTTGCGCACCTTGGTGCGAAAGCGCGCCCCCGCCCAGCGGTTGGAGCCGTCCACGACGTACTTGGCGGTGAGGTCATAGCTCGAGCCGCGAATCCAGGGGCTGCTGACCTGGGCGCCTGGGGCGTTGGGGTTGCCCGCCCTGCAGGCGTACAGCTGGCCCAGGCCCGGCCCCGAGGTGACCGCCTTGCCGTCGCCGAGCGGCAGCGCGGTCAGATCCGGCCCGTTGCCCGCGGCGCTGGTGGCGGCCGTGCTGAGCGTGGTGCGGCTGCTCCCGAAGAGCAGCAGCGAGAGGGCGAGGCAGCCGAGCGCAAGGGCGCCGAGGGCGGCGAGGTGGTTGCGAAGGCTCATCGGCGGGGATTCTGCCCCACTTCGCTGAGAGCCGGATAAGAGTCCGCGGGGCACCCCGCCGCCCGGCGCTACGCTGGCCGCGGTGCCCCAGTTCAAGCTCAACCCGGCCTACACGCCGACCGCCGACCAGCCCAAGGCCATCGACGGGCTCGCTGCCGGGCTCGACTCCGAGCAGCGCATCCAGACCCTGCTGGGCGCCACCGGCACGGGCAAGACCTTCACGATGGCCGGGATCATCGAGCGGGTGCAGCGCCCGGCCCTGGTGATCGCCCACAACAAGACCCTCGCGGCCCAGCTCTGCAACGAGTTCCGGGAGTTCTTTCCCGAGAACGCCGTCGAGTACTTCGTCAGCTACTACGACTACTACCAGCCCGAGGCCTATGTGCCGGCGCAGGACCTCTACATCGAGAAGGACTCCTCCATCAACGACGAGATCGACCGCCTGCGGCACGCTGCGACGGCGGCGCTGTTCGCACGCCGGGACGTGATCATCGTCGCCTCGGTCTCATGCATCTACGGGATCGGCTCCCCGCAGCTCTACCGCGACCAGATGCAGTTGTTCAAGGTCGGCGACACGATCGACCGCCAGGACGTGTTTCGCAAGCTGGTCGCGATGCAGTACCGGCGCAACGACACCAACCTCGGCCGCGGCTGCTTCAGCGCGCGCGGCGAGCTGCTCGAGATCATGCCCGCCTACGCCGAGTCGGCCTACCGCATCCAGCTGTTCGGGGATGAGATCGAGGCGATCCAGCACTTCGACCCCCTGACGGGCGAGGTCCTCGACGTGATCGACCACGTCTCGGTCTGGCCGGCGAGCCACTACGTGACCGAGGAGGAGACCTTGGAGCGATCGGTCGAGGAGATCGAGCGCGAGCTGCGCAACCGCGTCGCCGAGTTCGAGGGCGAGGGCAAGCAGCTCGAGGCGCACCGTCTCGCACAGCGCACGAAATACGACATCGAGATGCTGCGCGAGGTCGGCTTCTGCTCGGGGATCGAGAACTACTCGCGGATCCTCGACGGCCGCTCGCCTGGCAGCCCTCCTTACACGTTGATCGACTACTTCCCCGACGACTTCGTCTGCTTCATCGACGAGTCCCACCAGACGATTCCGCAGATCGGAGGCATGTACGAGGGCGACTTCTCGCGCAAGACCACGCTGGTCGACTTCGGCTTCCGGTTGCCCTCGGCGATCGACAACCGGCCGCTCAAGTTCGACGAGTTCCTTGATCGCGTGGACCAGATGGTGCTGCTCTCGGCCACACCCGGTCCCTGGGAGCGAGCCGAGTCGGCGACGATCGTCGAGCAGATCGTCAGGCCCACCGGGATCGTGGACCCCGAGGTCGAGGTGCGCGAGACCAGGAATCAGATCGACGACCTCATGAACGAGGTCCGGATCAGGGCCGAGCGCAACGAGCGTGTCCTGGTCACGACCCTGACCAAGAAGATGTCCGAGGACCTGACCGAGTACCTGCTGGAGCACGGCTTTCGGGTGCGCTACCTGCACTCGGAGGTCGACACCCTGGAGCGCATTCAGATCATCCGCGAGCTGCGGCTGGGCGAGTACGACGTGCTGGTCGGCGTCAATCTGCTGCGCGAGGGCCTCGACCTGCCGGAGGTCTCGCTGGTCGGCATCCTCGATGCCGACAAGGAGGGGTTCCTGCGAGGTGAGACCAGCCTGATCCAGACGATCGGCCGCGCGGCTCGAAACGTCCGCGGCAAGGTGCTGATGTACGCGGACAAGGAGACCGACGCGATGCGCAAGGCGATCTCAGAGACCGACCGCCGCCGCGCCATCCAGCTCGCCTACAACGAGCAGCATGGGATCACCCCGGAGACGGTCAAGAAGGGGATCTCCGATATGGCCGAGTTCCTGGCGATGGAGTCCAGCGCCCCCCAGCGCCGCCGCAGGCGCCGCGACGAGACGGCGACCAAGACACCCGAGGAGCTGGAGAAGCTGGTGATCGAGCTCGAGGAGGAGATGCTGGTCGCGGCGGAGGACCTGCGCTTCGAAGAGGCCGCCCGCATCCGCGACGAGCTCAAGGAGCTGCGCGCGGACCTCGAGGCGATTCGGGCCTAGGCGCGGCGCCCGATAAAGTGGGGCGGTGAGCAGCGAGGAACTCGTGCAGCAGGCAGCCGATCGGGTCCGCGAGGTGATCGCCGAAGCCGAGCGCCGCGCCAGCGAGATCGTCGCGGAGGCCGAGGCCCAGGCCGCCCGGATCCGCGAGCGCGCCGAGGCCGACGCCAGCGATCGAATCGAGAGGGCGCGCGCCGCGCTCAGCCAGGTGGCGGGCGATCCCGATGAGGCGCGGCCGCGGCCCCAGCCCCCCGCGAGCGAGGCCCTCCCGGGAGTCGAAGGGCCGGCGGCCGAGCAGCTGCCCGGCGTCGGGCAGGGGAGCCCCCGCTCGGCGGCCGACGCCCCCGCTCCGATGGACGCCGAGGAGGCCGGATCAAGCCCGCCGGGCAACGGCGGCGGCGAGGACGCGGCCGCTCGCCTGACCGCGATGAAGATGGCGCTCGACGGCAAGGGCCGGGACGAGATCGCCTCGGAGCTGGACTCGAGGTTCGGCGCCGCGGACCGCGGCGCCCTGCTCGACGACGTGCTCGCCCGCGCAGCCAGGTAGCCACGGCCCGCCGGGCCGGTCTGAGGGCGCTCGTAAACTTGACCGCGTGACGCCCGCAGAGCGGATAGTGATCAGCGGTGCCCGCGAGCACAATCTCAAGGGCATCGACCTCGAGTTGCCGCGCAACGCCCTGATCGTGATGACGGGTCTCTCCGGCTCGGGCAAGTCGAGCCTCGCCTTCGACACGATCTACGCCGAGGGGCAGCGGCGCTACGTCGAGTCCCTGTCGGCCTACGCCCGGCAGTTCCTGGGGCTGATGGAGAAGCCCGACGTGGACTCGATCGAGGGCCTCTCACCGGCGATCTCGATCGACCAGAAGACCACCTCCAGGAACCCCCGGTCCACCGTCGGCACAGTGACCGAGATCTACGATTACCTGCGCCTGCTCTGGGCCAGGATCGGCAAGCCCCACTGCCCCGAGTGCGGGGAGCCGATCGAGGGGCAGTCAGTGGAGCAGATCACCGATCGCGTCATGACGCTGCCCGAAGGCACGCGCTTCATGGTCACCGCGCCGGTGGTGCGGGGCCGCAAGGGCGAGTACGGGAAGCTGTTCGAGCAGTACCGGCTGGAGGGCTACAGCCGTGCGCGAGTCGACGGCGAGCTGCGGCGCCTCGACGAGGGCGAGATCGTGCTCGACAAGAAGTTCAAGCACGACATATCCGTCGTCGTCGACCGCCTGGTGATGAAGGGCGATCTGCGCCGACGCCTCTCGGAGTCGATCGAGGCCGCCGCCGGCCTGGCTGGGGGGGTGGTCGAGGTGGACGTCGTCAAGGAGGGTGCCGAGGCGGCGGGCGCCGGCGAGGTCACCACCGGCGCCAAGGGCGCGGGCGGGCTTCCCGGCGACGTCGCCGACAGGCTCACCTTCAGCGAGCGCTTCGCCTGCCTTAACTGCGGCACCTCGATCCCCGAGCTGGAGCCGCGGATCTTCTCGTTCAACTCGCCGCACGGCGCATGCGAGCGCTGCCACGGACTCGGCTTCCAGCGTGTGGTCGATCCGGACCTGGTGGTGCCCGACCCCACCCTGTCGCTGGCCGAGGGGGCGTTGCAGCCCTGGCGCACCGGCCACTCGCGCTACTGGCGGCGGCTGATCGAGGCCGTGGCCGCCTCCGAGGGCGTCGACGTCGACGCCCCCTGGCAGGAGCTGAGCGGCGACGAGCGCGAGATCTTCCTCAACGGCACCGGAGCCGAGCGCCACAAGGTCAGCTACACCAACCGCTTCGGCCGGCGGCGCTCCTACAGCGTCCGCTTCGAGGGCATCCTCAACAACCTCTCCCGCCGCTATGACGAGACCGACTCCGACGCCGTGCGCGAGCGCGTCGAGGGCTACATGGCCGAGCAGCCCTGCCCCGACTGCGGCGGCGCCCGGCTGCGGCCCGAGAGCCTCGCCGTCAAGGTCGGTGGCATCTCGATCTCCGAGTACTGCGAGCTCTCCGCGCGGGCCGCGCTCGATTGGATCGAGGGGCTCGAGATGACCGAGACAGAGCGGGCGATCGCGAGGCTGTTGGTCAAGGAGATTGACGAGCGGCTGGCCTTCCTGGAGAACGTCGGGGTCGGCTACCTCAACCTGGCTCGGTCGGCCCGCACCCTCTCCGGCGGCGAGGCCCAGCGGATCAGGCTCGCGACGCAGATCGGCTCAAGCCTGGTCGGGGTGCTGTACATCCTCGATGAGCCCTCGATCGGGCTGCATCAGCGCGACAACGCGAAGCTGATCGCCACTCTCGAGCGCCTCCGCGACCTCGGCAACACGGTGATCGTGGTCGAGCACGACGAGGGCACGATGCTCTCGGCCGATCACATCGTCGACCTGGGTCCCGGCGCCGGCGAGCACGGCGGCCACGTGGTGGCGGAAGGTACGCCGGCCGCGATCAAGGCCGACCCGGCTTCGCTGACCGGGCAGTTCCTGGCGGGCAAGCGCTCGATCGCCGTTCCCGAGCGCCGCCGCAAGCCGAAGGGCGAGCTCGTCGTGCACGGCGCGCGCCAGCACAACCTGAAGCGGATCAAAGTCTCGGTGCCGCTCGGGGTCTTCTGCTGTGTCACCGGCGTCTCGGGCTCGGGCAAGTCCACGCTGGTCAACGAGACGGTCTATCCCTCCGTGGCCAACCGCCTGCACCAGGCGAAGCTGCGGCCTGGGACTCACGACAAGATCGAAGGAATCGAGCAGATCGACAAGATAATCAACATCGACCAGTCGCCGATCGGGCGCACCCCGCGCTCCAACCCGGCGACCTACACGAACGTCTTCGACCACATCCGCCAGCTCTATACGCAGACGCGCGAGGCGCGGGCCCGGGGATACAAGCCCGGCCGCTTCAGCTTCAACGTCAAGGGCGGCCGCTGCGAGGTCTGCCGTGGCGACGGCCAGATCAAGATCGAGATGCACTTTCTGCCCGACGTGTACGTGCCCTGCGAGCAGTGTCACGGCAAGCGCTACAACCGCGAGACGCTCGAGGTCCGCTTCAAGGGTAAGTCGATCGCCGACGTGCTCGAGATGCCCGTCGCCGAGGCGGTCGAGTTCTTCGCCGACATCCCCAAGATCGCCCGTCGGCTGCGCACCCTGCACGACGTCGGCCTCGACTACATAAGGCTCGGGCAACCGGCGACCCAGCTCTCCGGCGGGGAGGCCCAGCGGGTCAAGCTCGCCACCGAGCTCTCCAAGGTGGCAACCGGTGACACGCTCTACATCCTCGACGAGCCGACCACGGGCCTGCACTTCGCCGACGTGCAGCGACTGCTCGACGTGCTCGACCGCCTGGTCGAGGCGGGCAACACGGTTGTCGTGATCGAGCACAACCTCGATGTGATCAAGACCGCCGACCGCATCATCGATCTCGGGCCCGAGGGCGGGGAGGGGGGAGGCAAGGTGCTCGCCACCGGCACGCCCGAGCAGGTGGCGGCGGTGCCCGACTCCTACACGGGCCAGTTCCTGGCCGGGTTGGTCGAGCCGCAGGTCAAGGTGCGGCGCGCCGGCAAGGCTCGCCGCAAGGCCCCGGTCGCAGCCTGAGGGCGATCGAGGCGATCGCCGCGATGCGAGGCCTGGCCGGCTGGCGCCGGACCGACCTGGTCAGTTGATCGGCTCCAGCGCTCCCGAGGAGGCGAGCTCCAGCGCCTCGGCGGGATCGGGGCTGAAGACCTCGATCTCGTAGCCGGTGCCGGGATAGGCGACGTAGATGCTTCCCGGGTTCGACTTGGAGATCAGCAGCACCGCACCGTCGTCGGAGCGGCCGAGCGTGTCCTCCGTGTTCTTCGCGGCGCTGGTCAGGGCCGCGGCGGCGTTCTCGAGGGGGTAGGTTCCGACGGTCAGGTAGCCCGGTGCCGGGTCGCCCGCCTCGACCCCTTCGTCCAGATAGCGAACGTAGGAGCGCTCATCATCGGTGACGGTCAGCTCCAGGGAGGTCCCGTTCCTCTCCCCGACCCAGTAGATGGGGTGGCTCAGCTCGACCGCCGCGATCTCCTCCGGCGAGGCGATCTGCGGCCCACCGCCCTGGGCGGGCGTGCTCTCATCGGATCCTCCCCCGCAACCGGCCAGAAGGACGGCGACCAGAACGATTCCGGCGACCAGCGTCAGGGACCTCATACCTGCGAAAGCTAGAGGGGGCCCCGGCCGGAAGAGGCGCGGGGCGCAGCCGATCCGAGCTAGTTCGCGGTGGCGCAGACGGCGAAGGCCTGGACCTGCCAATTGCCGCCAAAGCCGTCGGACTCCTCGGCGGTGACCGTCCAGGTGTCGTCGTCGAGGGCCTGGTTGTCCCTGATCACGACGCTGCCGGTCCCCGCCGTGTAGGTGTAGCCACCGCTCAGCACCTTGCGGCCACCGGTGCAGTCGACGGTGACCGTCTTCGGGGAGGTCGAGTTGAACGCCGAGGCCGTGCCGGGGACGCGCAGGTAGCCGCTGACACCGTCGGCGCCGGCGGGGCCCTGCGGACCCTGGGGGCCGGTGGCGCCGTCGGCGCCATCGGCACCGTCGGCGCCGGCGGGACCCTGCGGGCCCTGTGCACCGGGTGCACCGTCGGCGCCTGGCGCACCGTCGGCGCCTGGCGCACCGTCAGCTCCATTCGTGCCCTGAGGACCGATCGGGCCCTGCGGACCGATGGGGCCCTGCGGACCTGCGGGACCCTGAGCGCCGGCGGGACCCTGCGCTCCATCAGCTCCTGCGGGGCCCTGGGGCCCGGTAGCGCCCTGGGGGCCGTCAGCGCCCGTGGCGCCCTGGGGGCCGGTGGCACCCTGGGGGCCGGTGAGGCCCTGCGGACCCTGCGGGCCGACAGGTCCCTGCGGACCGGCCGGACCCTGGGCGCCGTCGGCGCCATCGGCGCCGGCGGGACCCTGCGCTCCATCAGCTCCTGCGGGACCCTGGGCGCCGTCGGCGCCGGCGGGACCCTGCGCTCCATCAGCTCCTGCGGGGCCCTGGGGCCCGGTAGCGCCCTGGGGGCCGTCAGCGCCCGTGGCGCCCTGGGGGCCGGTGGCACCCTGGGGGCCGGTGAGGCCCTGCGGACCCTGCGGGCCGACAGGTCCCTGCGGACCGGCCGGACCCTGGGCGCCGTCGGCGCCGTCGGCGCCGGCGGGACCCTGCGCTCCATCAGCTCCTGCGGGACCCTGGGCGCCGTCGGCGCCGGCGGGACCCTGCGCTCCATCAGCTCCTGCGGGGCCCTGGGGCCCGGTAGCGCCCTGGGGGCCGTCAGCGCCCGTGGCGCCCTGGGGGCCGGTGGCACCCTGGGGGCCGGTGAGGCCCTGCGGGCCCTGCGGGCCGACAGGTCCCTGCGGACCGGCCGGACCCTGGGCGCCGTCGGCGCCGTCGGCGCCGGCGGGACCCTGCGCTCCATCAGCTCCTGCGGGACCCTGGGCGCCGTCGGCGCCCGCGGGACCCTGCGCTCCATCAGCTCCTGCGGGGCCCTGGGGCCCGGTAGCGCCCTGGGGGCCGTCAGCGCCCGTGGCGCCCTGGGGGCCGGTGGCACCCTGGGGGCCGGTGAGGCCCTGCGGGCCCTGCGGGCCGACAGGTCCCTGCGGACCGGCCGGACCCTGGGCGCCGTCGGCGCCGTCGGCGCCGGCGGGACCCTGCGCTCCATCAGCTCCTGCGGGACCCTGGGCGCCGTCGGCGCCCGCGGGACCCTGCGCTCCATCAGCTCCTGCGGGGCCCTGGGGCCCGGTAGCGCCCTGGGGGCCGTCAGCGCCCGTGGCGCCCTGGGGGCCGGTGGCTCCGGTCGCGCCAGTCGCTCCAACCGGGCCCTGAGGCCCGCTGGCGGCGCCCGGGATCACGACCTTGCGGTACTGCTTCTTCTTGCACTTCCTCTTGACCAGGATCGTTCCCTTGCGGGGGTTCTTCTTCTTGACGCAGACCGTCGTCGATCCGGTCTGGGCCTGTGCGAGAGTCGCCGGGATCGCGGAGACGAGCAGGGCGGCGCAGAGCGCCAGGGCACCCGCCAAACGCGGCTTTGCGGCTGTTCTCGTAAGTGGATTTGACATCGTTCGCAGGTGAAGGCAAGCCCGCGGGAGGGCTTCCCGATCACGATCACCATCGGCGCCCGGACAAGCCTCTTGATCGCTGCACGGGGTACTGCAACATCCGTCCAGGCACCCCCTGAAGCAGGGGCGGGGTGGCACATGGGGAGCTGCGAGGGTGATGGACGGCGCTGCGCTAGGGTCGCGCCGTGCTGCTCGGGGACCTCAGCATCGAGCTCGGCAATGGAGAGTTCCTCGCGCGAGAAGGACAGCGCGCGGGGCTCGTGCTGCTGGGCGCCATGCTGCTCTCGTTCGGGTTCATCCGCATGAGCACACGGCTGATGAGGAGCCCCAAGGTGCCCTGGTGGCCGGGCAGCATCCGCCCGGGCGGCCTGCACATTCACCACCTGGTCTTCGGGATCGTCCTGATCATGCTCGCCGGGTTCGCGCAGTTCGCTGTGCAGCCCGACAGCCCCTGGCTCGAGATCCTGGCTGCCCTGTTCGGAGTCGGCGTGGGCCTGACGCTCGACGAGTTCGCTCTCTGGCTCCATCTCGAGGACGTCTACTGGTCCGAGGAGGGCCGCCGCTCGGTTGACGCCGTGATCCTCGCGGCGATCATCGGAGGGGGACTGGTCCTGGGTCTCGCGCCGATCAGCAGTCAGGACACGGGGTCGCTCGGTCCCCTGCTGGCGACGCTGGCCCTGGTGCTGGGCTTCTGCCTGCTCGCCGCGCTCAAGGGCAAGCTCTGGTCAGCGGTCGGCGGCATCTTCTTCGCCCCGATCGGGCTCGTCGCAGCGATCCGGCTCGCCCTCCCGGGGTCGCCCTGGGCGCGGCGCCGCTACGCGCCCGGCAGCCGGAAGCTGGCGAGCGCCGAGGCCCGCGATCAGCGCCACCGGCGTCGCCGCCGGCGGCTTCAGGACCTGATCGGCGGGGCTCCCTCGGAGCCGAGCCCGCGCTCGAGGGGCTAGCCCCTAGGGGGCGAGCGCCGCGCAGGCGGCGCGGCGAAAGACGCGGCGCAGCTCTCGGAAGACTTTTTGCGGCCCGGTGCCGGGCGCGTTGAGCTGCAGGTTGGCCGAGACCACGGCCGAGCGGCTGCCGTCGGGGCTGGCCGCGATGAACTGGGTGTAGCCGGGGAAGTTGCCCGTGTGGCCGAAGATCACGCCGCAGGGCGTGCGGTAGCGATAGATGGCCAGGCCTCCGCGGTTCTGCCCCGGGCCGGGCGGCTCTCCGCCGGTGAACGGCTTCAGGAAGGAGGTCTGGGCGCGTCGCACCGACGGCTCGCTCAGCAGGCGTCCCCCGGCCCAGGCCCGGACGAAGGCATTGAGGTCCCGGGGCGTCGAGACGATCGCTCCCGCCGACCAGGTCCCCGAGGGGCTGATCAGCTGCGAGACATTGACGAGGGGCAGTCCGGGCCCGTCGAAGACGTAGCCACGGACGAACGGCTTCGGCAGCGCCAGCGCCACCCCGGAGGGGAAGCGGGTTTCGTCGAGTCCGAGGGGCTTGATGACAAGCTGCTTCAGCACCTTGGCGAAGGGCTTGCGGGTCACCGCCTCGGCCACCAGTCCCAGCACGATCGATCCCGTGTTCGAGTACTCGTAGCGCGTGCCCGGTACGAACTCGACCGGCTCCGAGGCAGCGAAGCCGAGGATCTGCTGCACGGAGGTGAAGTCGCTGAGATGGGCCGGGAAGTAGGCCTGGAAGGCCGGCGTCGCTGTGTAGTTCGGCAGGCCGCTGGTGTGGTAGAGCAGCTGCCGCACTGTGATGGCGTGCCAGGCGGCCGGCAGGTCCGGCCTCAGCTTCCCGATCGTGTCGCCGAGCGCGAGCTTGCCGCGCTCCACGAGGCGCAGGACTACTGCCCCCGTGAAGGCCTTGGTGACGCTCGCGATCCGCATCCGCTGGCCCAGCCGGATCGGGCTCGGCGAGTCGAGTTTGGCGCGGCCGGCGGTGTGCAGCATTCGCGCCTTGCGCCGCTGCACGACGGCCGAGACCCCCGGAGGCCCGTCGGGCATCGCCACGATCCGATCGAGGGCCCGCTCCAGCCTGGCGTCGGCCTGCCGCGCGCCGGCGTTCGCGGCCGCCGGCGCGACCGTGGCGACGGCGAGGCAGCAGGCCGCCGCCAGTGCTGCGCGGAAGCGGCGCTCTCTCAGGTTGAGGCTCATCGGCCCGGCAGCCTAGCCGCGCCGGTCCCGTGGGTCAGCCGTCGCCGTGCTTGCGCCGGTCCAGCAGGGACTGCGCGGCGCCCCGCCAGCGCTCGGTGCCCTTGTCCCAGGTCTCGTCCGGGTACTCGCGGCGCGTCTGGCGCCTCAGCACCTCCCAGCCGAGCGCCAGCAGGACGATGATCAGGATCGCGAACCCAAGCCGCCTGAAGCCCTCGGTCGGCGACCACCAGAAGAGCAGCAGCAGGATCGCGAGCAGCGTGCCGTAGGCGATTTCCGAGCGCTCCATGAACGGGGCGAGCCCGCGTCGCGCGCGCTGTGCGACGCCCGTCGGCCCGGCCAGCCAGGCGCCGAGCACTATCACGATGCCGTAGAAGAGCATCGCGCCCGCTCCGTCGGCGAGCAGCGAGGTGCCGATCTCGTAGGTGTCGCGGACGGCGGGCTCCACGGACGCAGTCGAGGCGAGCGAGGCGACGACGGCGTTCCCGGCCAGGCCGCGCACGACGGAGACGGCGATGCCCACGACGATGAACGAGAATCCCACAGCGCGCAGCGCCTCGCGCCGCCAGCCGCGCGCCAGATAGACGGCCAGCGCGAACAGCAGCAGCGCCACCGTGGTCGTCCACAGGGCAAGGTTCTTGAGCAGGTTGACAACATCGCGCGCCTGGGTCAGCTTCTCGGGCGGCAGCACCTCGAGCTGGCCGACGTCGGGGGGGAGCTTGTCGGCCACATCCAGGCCCGCCTGGTCGCCGATCTGCGTGACGATCGAGCCGAGGTCCAGCGTCACGCCGTCCCCGCTGCCGTTCTCGACCAGGGCTAGGAGCTCCTCGTGCGTGGTGCGGTTGATCCCCTCCCACGCGGTCTGTACAGCCGGCCTCTGCAGCGCCTCGTTGGCGAGCTCGTCGACGAGCTGGCGGATGCCGCCGGCCGCCGGCCCGGCGAGCCCCTTGAGGTCGGGCGGCAGGGCGGCCTCGAGCTCGCCCTGGACGTCCACGTTGGCGTAGAGCTCGTCCGTTATGAAGTTGGCCAGCTCGCTGCGGATCGCCTCGTCCTCGAGCAGCTTGCTGCTGGTATCGACCCAGTTGTCGGTCTCGAGCAGCTGCCGGTTGGCCCAGATCGAGAAGACCGCGACGAAGGCGAGCACCGAGGCGAGCACCGTCAGCGCGACGACGATCCCGCGGCGGGGTCGATTCTTGGGCGTCTTCGGGGGGGAGGCCGCCTGCATCCGGCGGGACCCTAGTCAATTCCCCGCCCGCCCGCCCGCCCGCCCGCCCCGCCGCCCGCCCGGCCGGCCGCACGCTGTGCGAGGCTTGCGGCGTGAGCCTGGCGCGCTGGCGGACCTGGTGGGTGAAGCGACGCTGGTATGAGCGAAACCGGCGACTGCGGCGCCGCTGGCGCATCAACCGCCACGCGGCGAGCGGAGGCTTCTTCATCCGCCACCCGGTCGAGGGCGAGCTGCTCGAAGCGCTCGACTCGGGCCGGCTGCGGATCGGCGAGGCGACCCTGCTCGAGCCCGGCTGCTGGCTGACCTTGGGCCCGAGGGCGCGGATCGAGATCGGGGAGGGCTGCTTCCTCAACCGCGAGACGATGCTGGCCGCGACCGAGCTGATCGAGATCGGCGACCACGTGATGTTCGCCAACCACTGCTTTGTCGGCGACGCCGATCACCGCTACGACGATCCCGTCAAGCCGGTCACCTGGCAGGGCTTCGAGCCCAAGGGCCCGGTGCGGATCGGGGACAACTGCTGGTTCGGTGTCAACTGCGTGGTCACCGGCGGCGTCACCATCGGCGAGCGCTGCGTGATCGGCTCCAACTCGGTGGTCACCGGAGACCTGCCCCCGGGCGTGATCGCTGCCGGCGCCCCGGCGAAGGTGATCCGTGAGATCGAGTTCAAGGGCGGGTGGCGACCGGGTGGCGACTCGCCGACCGCGGCCCGCTGACCCGGCCGGCGGGGCCTCGCCGCCGGCTCAGGCCGCCGCGGGCTCTGCCGTCGGGTCCGCTCCGGCCTGCAGCTCCGCGAAGCGACGCGTCGGCAGGCGCCTGGTGGGCCAGAACGAGGCGAGCACGATGAAGGCCGCGAACAGGAAGGCGGTCTTCAGCGCCCTGAGCTGCGCGTCCTCATAGCCGGCGACCAGCGCATTCGTGGTGTCGGGGTCGAGCCCGGCATCGCCGGCGGCGGCCTCCACTTCGGACGAGGCGACGAAGCTGCCGCCGGCGCTCAGCTCAGTTTGCACCTGGTCCTTCACACCTTGCGAGATGGCCGGATCTGATTCGACGTTCGCGGAGAACGCGGCGATCAGGCCCGTGATCACGATCGCGCCCAGCAGGGCCGTGCCCAGCGAGGAGCCCAGCTGCTGGGCGGTGTTCTGGAGCCCGCCGGCCTCACTGCGGTCGTCATCGCCCACCGACGACTGGACCACGTTGCCGAGCTGGGAGATGACCAGCCCCATGCCGATTCCGAGCACTCCCATCGCAATCAGGAAGGAGGTGTTGTCCAGCTCGGGCTCGATGGTGCCGAGCAGCATCAGCGTGGCGACAAAGACGATGCCGAGGCCGGTGCGGACCAGCGGCCGAGGCGCGAAACGTGAGGCCAGGGCCGATCCGGCGAGCGCTGCGACGAAGAGCCCCACCGATGCCGGCAGCATCCGCAATCCGGTCTCGAGCGCGTCCAGGCCCTGGACGACCTGTAGGAAGAGCGGGATCGTGAAGAAGATCCCCATCAGGATCAGGTTCTGGGCCAGAAGCATCGAGAGCCCACCGCGCAACGGCACGATCCTGAACAGGCGAAAGTGCACGAGCGGCTCGAGGTCGCGTTGCTCGCGGTGATGCTCCCAGGCGCGGAAGCCGGCGAGGATGAGCGCGCCGGCCGCGATCACGAACGGCGTCAGGGAGAAGCCGAAGGGCTCGACCGGCGAGTTGAGCGGGAACAGCCAGCCCCAGTTGCTCGCCTGCAGCACCCCGACCACGATCAGCGCCAGCCCAAGTGCGGAGAGCACGCTGCCGACCCAGTCCAGCGACGGCGCGGAGCGCTCGCGGGCAGGCTCGCGGATCAGACGCGACCCTAAGAGGATGCCGAAGGCCACCAGCACCTCGCCGACGAAGACCAGCCGCCAGGTCAAGTCGGTGGTCACCCAGCCGCCCAGGATCGGGCCGACCGCGATCCCGGCGCCGGCCACCCCGCCGAGCACCCCGTAGGCGATCGCCCGGTCGCTGCCGCGATAGTTGCTCGCGACCAGGGCCACCAGAGCCGGCAGCACCAGCGCCGCTCCGATCCCCTCGAGGATCGACCAGCCCAGCGTCAGGCTGGGCACGCTCCACGAGGCGGCGGTCAGGGCCGACCCGGTCGCATAGATGCATAGCCCGATCACGAAGGCGCGTCGGCGGCCCCAGATGTCACCCAGCTTGCCGCCGGTCACCATCAGCGCCGCCATGACCAGCGCGTAGAGGGCGATCACCCCCTGGATGGTGGTCACCGTGGTGTCGAAGTCCTCCACGAGCTGGGAGATGGCGACGTTCATCACGGCCTGATCCAGCACCATCAGGAACTGGGCCGTCGCCAGCACCCCGAGCACCCCCCACTTCGCCATCGGCCGATCCTACATCTCGGCTTTGGCGAAATGCCGCGCCCAGCGCTGCCGGGCGCGACTAGCTCTTGCGCGTCTTCTTGACCAGCAGCGCGGCGCCGATCGCACCGCCGAGGTCGCCCAGGGCCGCGACCTCGAAGGCCGGGGGGTCGTCGTCGATGAACAGGTGCTTGCCCATCTGCCTCTGGATCTTGGGGCCGAGCTTCTCGCCGAAGCGCGAGCCGAGGCCTCCGCCCAGAACCACGGCCTCGGGGTCGATCAGGTTGACGGCCGAGGCGACCCCGGCTCCCAGCGCGACGATCGCCCGGTCGATCAGCTCCTCGGCGAGCTTGTCGCCGTGCTTCAGAGCCCGCGCCCAGACCCCGCTCTTGAGACGATCGTCGCCTCGCTTCTCCATGATCTTGAAGAGGCTCGTCTTGCGCCCGTGCTTGACCTCTCGGCGAGCCTTGGCCTCCATCGCCGCTCGGCCCGCGTAGGCCTCCATGCAGCCGCGCCGACCGCAGGGGCAGCGCGCGCCGCCCTCCTTGACGACCATGTGACCGATCTCGCCGGCCGCGCCGCGTCCGATCCAGGGCTTGCCGCCGAGCACCAGGCCACCGCCGACCCCGGTGCCCCACCAGACGCCGAGGACGGTCTTGAAGGGCTTGCCGGCGCCGAGGTGGAACTCGCCCTCGACCGCGACCTGGACGTCGTTGCCGACCTTGACCGGCGCCCCAACCTCCCCGGAGATGGTCTCGGCGAGTGCGAAGGACCCGTCCCAGCCGGGCAGGTTCTTGGCGCCGGAGACGATCCCGGTCCTTTCGTCGGCGTCGCCGGGAGAGCCGACGCCGACGCCGGTCAGTGCGGAGCCCTCGACGCCCGCCTGTTCGGCGGCCTCGAGAAGCGCAGCGACCATCTCGGCCGCGACGTCCTCGGGCCCGCCCTCGGCCGGGGTCGGGCGCCGAGCCTCTCCCAGGACCTCGTTGCGGGAGTTGACGATCACCGTCTGGATCTTGGTGCCGCCGAGGTCGATGCCCCCCCGGGGCGATGTCTTGGCCGGGCTCACGGGGTGATCCTAAACACCGCGCCAGCGCCCGCGCACGCCACCCAGGCCGAACCTTCGCCGACGCTGATCGACTGCGGTTGGCGGCCCACCCTGACCGGGCGGCCGACCGGGGCCCCCGACGCCGGGTCGAAGCGCTTCACCATCCCATCGGCGCTGACCACCCAGACGAGGCCGAGGCCGGCGGCGACATCGAGCGCCCGGCTGACGGGGATCGGCGCCCCCGCGACTCCGTCGCCGGCCGGGTCGAGGCGGGTCAGGGTGCCCGAGGCGGACCCCTTCGCCGCCCCCAGCACCCAGACCGACCGCTCGCCGACGGCGACGTTGAAGGCGCCGGGCACCTTCACGACGGCGCTGATCGAGCCACCCTCGGGGTCGATCCGGACAACCTCGCGATTGGAGCGCGACACCCAGACGCCGCCGACCCCGGCCGCGATCGAGGAGCCGTCGCCATCGAGCGCGATCGGCGGGTCGTCGACGCCGCCGGATTCGAGGTCGACGCGCTCGACCGAGTCCTGCGACATCGCCCAGAGCGCGCCCTCGCCGGCGGCGACCTGGAAGGGAAAGGCACCGACCTTCACGGGCTCGGCCGCGCCCTCGGTGGCGGTGACCCGCTGCACCGCCCCTGCGTCGGCGAGCGCGAGCCAGGCGCTGCCTTTCCCGGCGGCGCTGACGTCGGTGGGGAACCCGGCAGGCTCGACGGGGATCGGTTTCTTGCTGGCGGGGTTGATGCGGTTCAGCACCCCGGCGAACGAGTCCGAGACCCAGACGTAGCCGCCGCCGGCACTGATCGTGTCGGGACGGCCGCCTAGCTGATAGCGGCGCACGGCCGGCCGTGCGGCGGTCGGAGCCGATGCGGTCGTCTTCGCCGCTCCGAACCCGGCCCCGGCGTCGGCGCCGGGGCTGGCGTCGCCCCCCGAGTCCCCGGAGAAGACTCCCGCGATCGCCAGCACCGAGATGACGAGAACCACGGCGCCGCCCGCCGCCACAACGATCCACCAGCGCTCGCCTGAGCTCCTCACCAGCTCACATGCACGATCACGGTGCGCTCGCGGGGCCGGTCGTCGAAGTCGATCAGCACCAGCTGCTGCCAGGTGCCCAGGGCGAGCCGCCCGCCGAGCACCGGAACCTGCTCTGAGGCGCCGATCAGCGAAGCGCGCTGGTGGGCGTGGGAGTTGGAGTCGTGATTGAGCCGGTTGTGCTCGTAGTCACCCTCCACCGGGATCAGCCGGTCGACCAGCGCCCGGAGGTCGGCGACGCCGCCGGGCTCGTACTCCATCGTCGTCAGCGCCGCCGTCGAGCCACGCACGAAGGCCGTCGCCAGCCCCTGCTCGATACCGGCCTCGCGCACGGCCTCCTGGACGGCCCCCGTGATGTCGATCACGTGCGCGTCTCCGCGTGTGGTCAGTGTCAGCTCGCGGCTCAGGGTCGGCACCGGCGGGAAGCTAGCGCAGTGCCGGTCGCGGATCCGCCGCCTGACGAGCGGTTGGGACCCTAGCCTCTCTCGCCGTGACAAGTACGGCAGCGGATCGGATCACCTACGTGGGGCACGCGACGACGCTGTTCCAGCTGGGCGGCGTTCGCGTGCTCACGGATCCGGTGCTGCGCGACCGCGTGCTCTTCCTGCGCCGCCAGACGCCGCCCCCCGACTGGGACCTGGTCAGGAGCCCCGACGTGGTGTTGATCTCGCACGCACACTACGACCACCTCGACGTGCATTCCCTGCGCCAGGTCGCGGGTGAAAGCGAGGTATTCGCACCCCGGGGTGCCGGGCGGATCGTCGAGCGGGCGGGCGTCAGCCCGGTGCTGGAGATGGACGCGGGCGAGAGCGCTGAGGCCGCCGGGTTGACGGTCAGGGCCGTTCCGGCCGATCACGACGGCGCCCGCCTGCGCTTCTCGCGCCCGATTCCCGCGCTCGGTTACACGATCGCCGCCGGACGCGGCTCCCCGAGTGTCTACTTCGCCGGTGACACCGACCTCTTCGACGGCATGCGCGAGCTGCGCGGACACGTCGACGTCGCCCTGGTCCCGGTCGCGGGCTGGGGGCCGAAGCTCGGCGCCGGCCACCTCGACCCCGAGCGCGCTGCCCGCGCCGTGGAGCTGATCCGCCCCGGCCTCGTCATCCCCATCCACTGGGGCACCCTCGCCGCCGCGCTCCACCGCACCCCGGACCTCGGAGCTGCGCCCCGCGAGTTCGCCGAGCTGGTCGCAAGGCGGACGCCCGACACCCGGGTCGTGGTTCTCGATCCGGGGGAGTCGGCTCCGCTCGCCTAGGGCTCAGAGGTCCACGGCGACGGCCGCGCCGGGGATCCGGCCGTTACCAGTCCCAGGGGGTGTTGGTCCCCGCCAGACTCTCCTCGCTGAGATAGCGGCGGAAGTCCTCGAGCTCCTCGGGGGAAATCGTGTAGGAGTGCTCCTCGGCGGGGAAGCGGCCGGCGCGAACGTCCTCGGTGTAGGCGCGGACTCCCTCGAGCATCTCGCGGCGGACCTCCGCGTAGCGGCGCACGAAGCGAGGTTTGCCCCCCTCGAAGATCCCCAGCAGGTCGTGGAAGACGAGCACCTGTCCGTCGGTCGCCGGGCCCGCGCCGATCCCGATCACGGGAACGTCGAGCAGCGGCATCAGGGTCTCGGTGACCGCGGCCGGGATCGCCTCGAAGACGATCGCGAAACAGCCCACGGACTGCAGAGCCACCGCATCCTCGGCCAGCTTCGAGGCCGTCTCGGCGGTACGGCCCTGGGCTTTGAAGCCGCCGAGCTGCGTCGCCGTCTGCGGTGTGAGCCCAATGTGGCCCATGACCGGGATGCCGGCGCGGATGATCGCCCGGGCGCGGTCGACGGAGGGGCCGCCTCGCTCGAGCTTGACCGCGTCGCAGCCGGCCTCCTTGACGAAGCGCTGCGCGCTCTCGATCGCCAGCTCGTTGGAGCCCTCGTATGAGCCGAAGGGGAGGTCACCGATCAGCAGCGGGGTCCTCAGTCCCCGCTGCACGGCTGACGTGAGCATCAGCATCTCCTCCATGCCGACGGGGGTTGTGGCCTCGTGGCCGAGAACGACCATCGCCGCGCTGTCGCCGACCAGCACCATGTCGACGCCCGCCTCATCGACCACTTGGGCCGAGGGGAAGTCGTAGGCCGTGACCATCACCAGCGCCTCGCCGGCCGCCTTCATCTCCGCGATCCGCGGGAGAGTCATCGGGCTGCGCTCCGCGGGCGGCGCATCGGGAACCTCGGTCGGGGCGGGGGGCTTGCGCGGTCGGCTGCTCACGTTGATGCCTCCTTGTCGGGGTTCACGGTGACGACGACATTGTCGATCAGATGGGCCCTGCCGAGGTTCGCGGCCACGGCGATCAGCACCGGTCTGCCATCGAGCTCGGCGACGGGAGAGAGGTCGGCGGCGTCGCGGGCCTCCACGTACTCGGGCTCGAGCCCGGCGGCATCCAGCTCTCGCCTGATCGCCTCGAGCACCTTGTCGGTGGAGCGCTCGCCCCTGCGCACCAGATCCTCGGCCGCGCGCAGGGCGCGAGGTAGGGCGACGGCGCGCCGGCGCTCAGAGAGGCTCAGGTAGGCGTTGCGGGAGCTCAACGCGAGACCGTCAGGGTCGCGGACGGTGGGCAGCACCTCTATCTCGACGTCGAAGTCGAGGTCGCGGGCCATGCGCTCGATCACCAGCGCCTGCTGGGCGTCCTTGCGGCCGAAGTAGGCGGCGTCAGGCCGTACGCAGTTGAACAGCTTGGCGACGACGGTGGCGACGCCGCGAAAGTGTGAGGCCCCTCGGCGCCCCGGCGCTCCGTCGAGCACCCCGGTCAGCGCCTCGTCGACCTCGACCGTTGTCCCGAAGCCGTCGGGGTACATCTCCGTCGCCTGGGGGGCCCAGAGCACGTCCACGCCCACATCCTCGGCCAGGGCCGTGTCGCGACTCTCGTCGCGCGGGTAGAAGTCGAGGTCCTCTCCGGGCGCGAACTGGGTCGGGTTGACGAACAGGCTGACGACCACGACTTCGGCGTCCGCGCGCGCGCGGCGCATCAGCGACAGGTGGCCGTCGTGGAAGTAGCCCATGGTCGGGACGAGCCCGATTCGCTTCCCCGCCCGCCGGGGCGCCGCCAGCGCGTCGCGCAGCTCGGCCTTGCTCCGCACGGACTTCACGCGGGGGCACCCTCTCCGGCACGGGCGCCGTGCCGGGCGCGGGCTTTCGCAGCGAGAGCCTGGGTGCGCTCGGCAAGGGCCTCGTAGGCCGCAAGCAGCTCGGGCGCGATCTCGGCCAGCGCAGCGCGGTGGCGCTCGACGGTCGCCTCGTCGCCACGCGCGATCGGGCCGGTCAGCGCCGCACCGCCCTGCTCGGCCCAGTTGGCGGCGGTGCGACGCACAAGCGGGGCGAGCAGCTCGCGCCCGCCGGCGATCCCGGCGGAGCCCAGCAGGCTCTCGGCCGACTCTTCCAGGGTGACGAGAAAGTTGGAGGCGATGCAGGCGGCGGCGTGGTAGGCGGCGCGCTGCTCCTCGGGCACCGCGAAGGGGAGCATCCCGAGCAGGCCGGCCAGCCCCGCGGCGAAGGCCTCGGCGCCCGCATCGCCACCGGCGACCGCGGCGGGGACGCCGGCCACGTCCGTCTCGCCGTCGGCGAAGGTCTGCAGCGGGTGAACCGAGAAGGCCGCCGAGCCGCCCGCCGTGGCGCAGGCCAACGCCTCGAGGGTGCTCGCGCCGCTGACGTGGCCGACCAGGCTGGGCGGGGGGGTGGCCCCCATCGCCCGCTCGCAGGCGCCCTCGATCGCGTCGTCGGGAACGCAGAGCAGCGCGGCGGTCGCGCCCGCGCACGCCGAGCCCGCATCGGCGGTGGCACAGAGGCGCGCGGGCACGTCGCGGGCAGGCATGGCTGCGGCGAGGCTCCGGCCCACGCGGCCACGCCCGACGACGGCGATCGGCGAGTTGCTTGTGGGCTTCGGGACGAGTTCCCGTTCCAGTTCTCGCATCGGAGATACCAGACGGCGGTGTGGTTTCGGAAGATCCGCAGTTGTGGGTCCGCGCCTCTGCCGGGTCGCGGCCTGAGCCGATTATAGGCCGGGGCCTCGCGACTACCATCCCGCCTGTGGCGCTCTACGAATTCGCCTGCCTGAGCTGCGGCCACCGCTTCGAGGAGCTGGTCGGGACGCACGTGGGCACCGAGGAGTCGGCGGTCCGCTGCCCGCAGTGTGGCGGTGAGCCCGAGCGGCTGCTGTCCGGCTCGTTCACGCCGACCCATCGCCAGCTGACGCCCAACCAGAGGCGGCGATCCGAGGACAAGCGCGGCACCGATCGCGGCGGCGCGATGGAGCGTTTCCGTAAGCAGCGCGCCTCCGAGAGGCGGTCGGGGCCTGGCGGGAGCCGTGGCTGAGGCTCGGAGCTCGGACCAGGTGGGCCTGGGAAAGGCCGAGCGCCGCGAGCGGCTGGTCGAGGTCTACCGCGAGGCCTCGACCTGCGTCAGGTGCCCGCTCTCGGAGACGCGCGACAAGGTCGTGTTCGGCTCCGGCAACGCCGACGCCGACCTGATGTTCGTCGGCGAGGCTCCCGGCGCCGAGGAGGACCGTCGGGGATTGCCCTTCGTCGGCCGCGCCGGGAGGTTCCTCGGCGAGCTGCTGGCGGGGATCGGGATGACGCGTGAGGACGTGTTCATCAACAACGTCCTCTGCTGCCGCCCGCCCGGCAACCGCGACCCACAGCCCGAGGAGATAGAGACCTGCCGCCCCTGGCTGGACCAGCGGATCCAGTTGATCGAGCCGCGGATCATCGCCACGCTCGGCAACTTCGCGACCAAGCTCCTGACCGCGAACCAGGCGGGGATCACGAAGGTCAGGGGAAGGGCGCAGGAACACGTGATCGGCGGCCGCTCCCTCTACGTCCTGCCTCTGTTCCATCCGGCCGCCGGCCTGCGCACTCCGCGCGTCGCCGAGCAGCTCCGCGAGGACTTCGAGCTGATCCCCCCGCTGCTCGAGCGCGAGCTTCCGGAGCCGCCGCCCGGGATCGCGTCGCCCGGCGATGCAGCCAAGCCGACGGCCGACCAGCTCGGCTTCTTCGGCTGAGTCGGGACGATGGCGAACCCCGAGTCGCCGCTGCTGAGCAGGGGCCCGGCCGAGACCGAGGCCGTGGGGGCGCGGATCGCGGCGGGGCTGGCACCCGGCGACATCGTCCTCGTCAGCGGCGAGCTCGGTGCCGGCAAGACGACGCTGATCCGGGGAGCGTGCAGGGCCCTCGGGGTGAGCGACCCGGTCACCTCTCCGACCTTCACTATCGGTCAGCGCTATGAGGGAAAGGTGCCCGTCTCGCACCTGGACCTCTACCGGCTCGGGGGAGCGGAGGACCTCGATGCAGAGGACCCGGCGCTGCTCGACGATTACCTAGACGAGCGCTCCGTGGCCTTCATCGAGTGGCCCGCCGCCGCCGAGCCGCGGCTCGAGCGGGTCGCCGCCCGTATCGAGATCCGCCACGCCGGCGGCGACGAGCGCCTCATCGGCGTCGCCGCCTAGCCCAGTCCCCGATCGCGCCGCAGCCCCGCATCCCCGCAGGGCGCAGCCCGAGGAGATGCGGGTTGATCTCAGTTCTCGAGCTGCTCCTTGGCCTCCTCGAGCTGCTTCTGGACCTCGGGCGGCGCCTTGTCGATCGCTTCGGAGACCGACTTCTGCGCCTCCGAGGCCTCCTTCTGGAGCTGCTCGGTGTCGACGTCCTCAAGGGCGGACTCGACCTGCGTCTTGGCGTCGTCGATCGCCTTCTGGGCCTGGTCGGTCTCGTCATCGCCGCAGGCGCTGAAGCCCGCCCCGAGCGCTCCGACCGCCACCGCGACGAGGATCGTGCGGCGGCTACGGGCAAGCGCCGCGAACCTGCTGGACTCCGATTCCATGTTCTGCCTCCCTGCTTCGAGCTTTGACCTGGATCGCGCCGGGGCGCGTGTCGGGAGACTAATGCCGGATGCGTGCCGATGAGCGCCGTGCTGGGCTTCGATACGGCCACGGCGTGGCTGACGGTCGCGGTGACCAGCGGGGGGGAGGTTGTGCGAGAGGCCGAGCGCGGGCCCGGCGCGGAGGGCAGGCCACGCCACTCCGGATTGCTGCTGCGCGAGATCGAGGACTGCGTCGGGAAGGTGGGCGGCTGGGAGGGGATCGGGCTGATCGCGGTCGGCCTCGGGCCGGGCTCCTACACGGGACTCAGGATCGGGATCGCCACCGCTCGCGCCCTGGCCCAGGCTCGCGAGTTGCCCGTGGCCGGGGTTGGCACCCTCGCGGCACTGGCTGCGGGCCTCGGGGAGCACCCCGGTGGGGCCGGGCGCCCGGCGCTGCCGGTCCTCGACGCGAAGCGCTCGCAGGTCTTCGCCGCGCTTTACGAGGCCGGCGGCCGAGCCGAGCTGTGGCCGCCGCTGGTCGCCCAGCCGAGCGAGCTGGCCGAGCGCGTTCGCGGACTCGATCCGGCTCCCCTGTCGGCCGGGGACGGCTCGCTACGATTTCGAGCAGAGCTCGAGGCCGCCGGAGCGGTGGTCGCAGCCTCCGACGACGACGCGCATCGCGTCTCGGCGCGCCACATCTGCGCGCTCGGCGAGGGGGCGAAGGCGACCGCGCCGATCGAAATCGAGCCGATATACCTGAGAGCGCCTGACGCGGAGCGTTGGCTTGAGCGAGACCGAACGGACAGCGGTGAGTGAGGCGGTGAGCGTACGGCGGCTTGCCTACGGCGACCTGCCCTCGGTGATCTCGGTCGAGCGCCGCTCCTTCCCGACACCGTGGTCGCTGGCGATGTTCGTCCTTGAGCTCTCCAAGCCCTCCGGCATCTGCCTCGCCGCCGAGGATCAGCACGGCCGCCTGGTCGGCTATCTGGTCTGTTCGCGCTACGAGCAGGTCTGGCACCTGATGAACGTCGCGATCGCCCCCGAGCATCGCCGCAGCGGGATCGCCACGATGCTGATCGAGCGCCTCTTCGGCGAGGCGGGATCGGACGCTCGCTACACGCTCGAGGTCCGAGTCTCCAATCTGGCCGCGATCGCGATGTACGAGCGCTTCGGCTTCCGCTCGGCGGGGCGCCGGCGCCGCTACTACAACGACAACGGCGAGGACGCGTTGATCATGTGGCTGGCCGGCGAGGCCGCGGTCCGAGCCGGGGCCGTTTGATCCTCGCGCTCGAGACGAGCTGCGACGACACCTGCGCCGCGGTCGTCGACGGCGCCCGCGTGCTCTCCAACGTCGTCTCGTCCCAGGCCTCCCTGCACGAGCGCTACGGCGGGGTCGTCCCCGAGGTCGCGTCGCGCCGGCACCTTCAGCTGGTCAACCCCGTCGTGGATGCCGCCCTGGCCGAGGCCGGCACGACCCTGGCCGAGGTCGACGCGGTCGCGGTCACCGAGCGTCCTGGCCTGATCGGGGCCCTGCTGGTCGGCCTCAGCAGCGCCAAGGCGCTCGCGGCCGCCCACCGCAAGCCGCTGATCGCCGTCGATCACCTGCACGGCCACGTCGCCGCCAACTTCCTCGAGCCCGAGTCGCTGCAGCCGCCCTTCCTCTGCCTGATAGCGAGCGGGGGTCACACTTTGCTGGCCGGAGTGCGCGACGAGCGGCGCTTCGAGCTGCTCGGCAGCACCCTCGACGACGCGGCCGGGGAGGCGTTCGACAAGGGGGCGCGCCTGCTGGGCCTCGGCTACCCCGGCGGTCCCGCGATCCAGCGTGCCGCGCCCGCGGGCGATCCGGAGGCGTTCGAGTTCCCGGTGGGGATGAGCCGAGATCCCGGCCTGGACTTCTCCTTCAGCGGCGTCAAGACGGCGCTCGTCTACAGGGCCGAGGAGCTCGGTCCCGAGGGCGTCCGCGAGGCGGCCTCCGACCTCGCCGCCTCCTATCAGCGCGCCATCGTCGACCAGCTGATCGCCAAGCTCTCGCGCGCGCTCGACGCGGGCGACTGGCCCGCCGTGGCCCTTGGGGGTGGCGTCGCTGCCAACGCCGAGCTGCGCGAGCGGGCGACCGGCCTCTGCGAGCAGCGCGGCTTGCGCCTCAAGCTGGTCCCGATCGAGCTCTGCACCGACAACGCCGCGATGATCGCCTCGGCGGCCCGCTTCACCGACGCGGTCCCCTACCCCGACTATCTCGACCATGACGCGAGTCCCGGTTCTGCGGCTCTACGAGCGGCCTGACTGCCACCTCTGCGAGGAGGCGCGCGAGCAGCTCCAGGCCATGCTCGCTAGCGGCTCGGGCTTCACGCTGGAGCGGGTGGACATCGAGAGCGACGACGCGCTCTTGAGGCGCTACCTGGAGCGCATCCCCGTAATCGAGCTCGACGGGGAGCTGGTAAGCGAGCTGGGACTCGATGTGGACGGCCTGCGCGCGATGCTCGCTACGGTCTCGGGATGATCGAAGAGGCAACCGATGGGGTCGCGGCCGCGGGACTCGACGGCGAGACGCCCCTGGAGGCCGACGGCGAGCGCCTCGCGCTGGGGGTGGCGGCCCGCCTTTCGCGCTACCTGCAGGTGCTGACCCAGGCCCACAAGATGGGCAAGGAGACGATCTCCTCGCAGGAGCTCTCGGACTACACCCACATCAACTCCACCCAGATTCGTCGCGACCTCTCGGGCTTCGGCAAGTTCGGCAAGCGCGGCGTCGGCTACAAGGTCGACTCGCTGGTTCGCGAGATCCGCAAGATCCTGCGCACGGCGGGACAGCACAACATCGCCCTGTTCGGCGCCGGCAACCTCGGGCAGGCGATCGCCAGCTCCGACATCTTCGCCGACCACGGCTTCCGCATCGTGGCGATGTTCGACGTCGATCCGGCCGTGATCGGCCGCACCGTCGGCGGTCTCGAGGTGCGCTCCTTCGACGAGCTCGAGCGGGTCGTCTCAGAGCAGGAGGTCGTGGTGGGGGTGCTCGCCGTGCCGGCAGACAAGGCCCAGGAGGTCGCTGACCGGCTGGTCGAGGCCGGCGTCAAGATCATCTTCAACTACTCCGAGCAGCTGCTGGCAGTTCCGCCCGAGGTCACCGTGCACACCTCGAGCCCGGCGGTGGACCTGCTCTACGCGCTCTACTTCTACCTGACTTGAGTCTGGCGGCGATGGCCACTGACCCCGAACCCCAGGACTCCGGGCTCGACCTGGAGCGGGTGCGCGAGAGATTCGAGGGCTCTACCGACTTCACGGTCGGGATCGAGGAGGAGTTCGCGATCGTCAACCCCGAGACTCTCGATCTCGAGCACCGCTACGAGGAGTTGCTCGAGGCGGCGCAGGCCGACCCCGAGCTGGCGGCCTCGGTGCGCGGCGAGCTGATCGACACCGAGATCGAGATCCGCTCCGGGCGCGGCGAGAGCTTCGCGGACGCCGCCCACGCCCAGCGCGAGCGCCGCGAGCGCCTCTTCGAGCTGGTCGAAGGCAGGGGCCTTGCGCTTGCTGCGATGGGGACCCACCCGTGGGCTGACTACCTGGACCAGCGCATCATCGACACCGAGCACTACAGGCTGCTTCGCGACGAGTTGCGCTGGGTGGTGCAGCGCAACAACACCTGGAGTCTGCACGTGCACGTGGGGGTTCGCGGAGCTGATCGGGCGGTGGCCGTCAGCGACCGCCTGCGCGAGCTGTTGCCGGCGCTGCTGGCGGCCTCGACCAACTCCCCTTTCCTCGACGGTCGCGACACCGGGCTGCACTCGGTGCGCAGCGAGATCTTCACCAGGACGTTCCCGCGCTGCGGCGTGCACGAGCCATTCGTCGACTGGTCGCGCTACGCCGACTTCGTCGGGCTGCTCACGCGCACGGGCTCGATCGTCGAGGCCACCCAGCTCTGGTGGAGCGTGCGGCCGCACCACGCCTTCGGCACCGTCGAGGTGCGGATCTGCGACGCGCAGACCGGAGGCGACGAGTCGTTCGAGCTTGCCTCCCTGATCGCCGCCTGCGTGGGCCAGGCCGCGCTGGACCACGACGAGCGCGGCCACGGCGAGCTGCTCAGCCAGCGCCAGATCGAGGAGAACCTGTGGCGGGCGATTCGCCACGGGCTCGACGGCGAGCTGATCGACTTCACGCGAGGCGAGACGGTGCCGACCCGCCGCGCGCTCGAGCAAATCGTGACCTGGACGGAGCCGGCGCGCGCCGCCATGGGGCTTTCCGAGCCCGTGCTGCCCGACCGCAACGGCGCCCAGCGCAGCCGCTCGGCGCTGGTCGAGGGCGCCTCGATCGAGGACATCTATCGGGCCGCGGTCGACGAGACCCGCCGCACCTACGCCCCACAGCGCGTCGCAGTAGGAGATGATTAGGCCGATGGCCGACGAGCCCGCTGAGCAGGGCAGCACCGAGCCCTCCGAGGAGGAGCTACGCGCGCAGCTCGAGGAGGAGATCCGCAAGGTGAGGGTCGAGGACATGGTGCTGCAGAGCGCCGTCAGCATCCTCAACCTCGCGGCCCGGCGGCTTGCCAAGGACGACGAGCGTGACCTGGGGCAGGCGAAGGCCGGTATCGACGCCGCCGGCGCGTTGATCGAGTTCGTTCCCGAGGAGGCCGGGCCGCAGTTGCAGCAGGCGGTGTCGGAGCTTCAGCTGCTCTATGCCAAGCACGCCGATCAGGGTGGGGCGGAGCAGTCCGGCGAGGGCGGAGCCCCCGCGGGGGAGGAGGGCGCCGAGGGGCCCGAGCAGCCGCCCCCCAAGCCCAAGGGAGACTCCGGGCTGTGGACGCCTGGCTAGGGGCACCCGCCAACGCATCCGGCCGGGGCGGTCGAATAGACTGCCGCGCCGCCTGATTCCGACCAACACACGGGAGCTGAACGAACTTGACTGAATTCCTCACCGATTACGGAGTTGTCTTCGCGCTCGGTTGCGCCGCGGCCGCCGTCGTCTACGGCCTGTTGATCACGCAGCGCCTGCTCGCGAAGTCGCCCGGCAACGACACGATGCAGGAGATCTCCGGCGCCATCCAGGAGGGCGCCAGCGCCTACCTGAAGCGGCAGTACACGATCATCGCGGGGGTCGGCGTGATCGTCGCGCTGCTGCTGATTCCGCTCCAGAACATCGAGACGGCGCTCGGCTTCGTGATCGGTGGCGTGCTCTCGGGCGCCGCAGGCTTCATCGGCATGAACCTCTCGGTGCGCGCCAACGCCCGCGTCGCCGAGTCAGCGCGGGGCGGCATACCGCCCGCGCTCGACATCGCCTTCAAGGGCGGCTCGGTCACCGGCCTGCTGGTCGTCGGCCTGGCCCTGCTGGGGGTGGCCGGCTATTACGGCGCCCTGATCCTGATCGGGGACTTCTCCGACAAGGAGGCGGTAGACGCCCTGATCGGGCTCGGCTTCGGCGGCTCGCTGATCTCCGTCTTCGCCCGGCTCGGCGGCGGCATCTTCACCAAGGCCGCCGACGTCGGCGCCGACCTTGTGGGCAAGATCGAGGCCGGCATCCCCGAGGACGACCCGCGCAACCCCGCCGTGATCGCCGACAACGTCGGCGACAACGTCGGCGACTGCGCCGGCATGGCGGCCGACCTGTTCGAGACTTACGCGGTCACCGCCGTCGCGGTGATGCTGCTGGGGGTGCTGACCTTCACGGGCGAGTTCGCGCGCGAGGTGGCGATCTACCCGCTCGCCCTCGGCGGGGTCGCGATCATCGCCTCGATCATCGGCGCCTTCGCGGTGCGCACCAGGTCGGGCAACGTCGAGCGTGCCCTCTACCAGGGATTGATCGTCTCGGGCCTGCTCTCGGCGGCGGCGTTCTACCCGATCACCGACTGGCTGATGAAGGAGCCGCTGGCCCAGGGGGTCGCCGAGGCCGGTGGCGCCCTCGCCAACTCGTCGGTCACCGACCTCTGGCTGTGCGGGCTGATCGGCGTCGGGGTCACGGCGCTGCTGTTCGTGATCACCGACTACTACACCTCGACCCGTTTTCGCCCGGTGCGCACGATCGCCCAGGCCTCGGAGACGGGACACGCGACCAACATCATCCAGGGCTTGGCGCAGGGCTTCCAGTCCACCGCCGCGCCCGTGCTGGTGATCGTGCTCGCGATCCTCGGCGCCAACGAACTTGCCGGGATCTACGGCATCGGCATCGCGGTGATGGCGCAGCTCTCGTTGACGGGCCTGATCGTCGCTCTCGACGCCTTCGGGCCGATCACCGACAACGCCGGCGGCATCGCCGAGATGGCCGATCTGCCCCAGGGGGTCCGCGACATCACCGATCCGCTCGACGCGGTGGGGAACACGACCAAGGCGGTGACCAAGGGCTACGCGATCGGCTCGGCGGCGCTGGCTGCCCTGGTGCTGTTCAACGCCTTCATCTTCGAGCTGCAGGCGGAGGACCCGGGCAAGGCGCTCAATTTCAACATCGACTCGCCCGACGTGCTGATCGGCCTGCTGATCGGCGGGATCATGGTCTACCTGTTCTCGGCGCTGTCGATCGAGGCCGTGGGACGTGCCGGCGGCCAGGTGGTCGAGGAGGTCCGACGCCAGTTCCGCGAGAAGCCGGGGATCATGAAGGGCACCGAGAAGCCCGACTACGCCGGCTCGGTCGCGATCGTCACCGCCTCGGCGCAGAGGGAGATGATTCTGCCCTCGCTGATCCCGATCGTGGTCCCTGTGGTCGTCGGCCTGCTCAGCTACCAGGCCCTGGGCGGCCTGCTGATCGGGGTCATCGTCGTCGGTATCTTCGCCGCGATCTCGATGACCGCCGGCGGCGGTGCCTGGGACAACGCCAAGAAGCTGATCGAGGACGGCGCCTTCGGCGGCAAGGGCTCCAGCGCCCATGCGGCCTCGATCACGGGCGACACGGTCGGCGACCCCTACAAGGACACCGCCGGCCCGGCGATCAACCCGATGATCAAGGTCACGAACATCGTCGCCATCCTGATCATTCCGATCGTGGCCCTGTAGGGCCCGGAGCGCCGCTACGGACGGCTTCGCCATCGGCCCGCGTCCCCTCGGGCGCCGCCCTGCGGGGGTGCGGGGCAGCGGCGCCGATGTCGGGGACGCCGGGTCTCCGTGTGGCGACGCGGGTGCGCGAGCCGCAATCTTCAACCACAGGCTGATGCGAATTGGCTAGGCGGATTCCTCGCGACGAGTCGCTGGCGCGGGTGCACGGCGTCGGGGCGCTGTTCTCGACCGCCTACGGCAACGTCGGCTCTTCGATCTATTACGCGCTCGGCGTCGTCGCCCTCTTCGCCCTTGGGCTGACCCCGGTCACGTTCATGATCGCCGGGCTGATCTTCATCTTCACCGCGGCGAGCTACACCGAGGCCACGGTGATGTATCCGGAGGCCGGGGGCTCCTCCAGCTTCGCCCGCCACGCCTTCAACGAGCTGGTCAGCTTCGCCGCTGCGTGGGGGCAGATGCTCACCTACATCATCACGATCGCGATCTCGGCCTTCTTCGTTCCCCACTACCTGGGGGTCTTCTGGGAGCCGCTGGGCGAGGGCCCCGCCGACGTGATCGCGGCGATCGTGCTGATCTGCCTGCTCGCTGCGCTCAACATCAGGGGCACCGAGGAGTCGACGCGGCTCAACCTGATCCTGGCGATAGCGGACCTGTTCACGCAGGTGCTGCTTGTCGGCATCGGACTGGTGCTGGTGCTCAATCCAGATCAGCTCGTCTCACAGGTGGAGCTGGGAGTCGCCCCGACCTGGGGCGACTTCCTGCTCGGCATCGCCGTCGGGATGGTCGCCTACACGGGTATCGAGACGATCTCGAATATGGCCGAGGAGGCCAAGGACGCCAAGAGGACGATCCCGCGAGGGGTCGGGCTGGTCGTCCTCGCGGTGATCGGGCTCTATGCGCTGCTGCCGGTCATCGCGCTCTCCGCGATGCCGGTCGAGCAGGGCGCCAACGGCGAGTTCACGACCGAGCTCGGGACCACCTTCGCCGACGACCCGGTGCTCGGCATCGTCGAGAACCTCGGACTCGGCGTCGGGTTGACCGAAGTGCTCAGGGTCTACGTGGGCGTGCTCGCCGCGGTGATCCTGCTGATCGCCACCAATGCCGCGCTGATCGGGCTGTCGCGCCTCACCTACTCGATGGGGCAGCACCGACAGCTTCCGGAGCGGCTGCGAAAGCTGCACCCGATCTTTCGCACGCCCTACTTCGCGATCCTCGCCTTCTCCGCGGTTGCGATCCTCACGGTGCTGCCGGGGGAGACGGCCTTCCTGGCGACGCTCTACTCGTTCGGGGCGATGCTCTCGTTCACGATCGCGCACGTCTCGGTGATCCGCCTCAGGCAGAAGGAGCCGGATTCGGAGTTGCGCAGCTGGGTCCCGCCTTTGGTGAACGTGAGGATCGGCGCCGTCAGCGTGCCGCTGACGGCGGTGCTGGGGGGCATCGGCACGTTCGGCGCCTTCGTCGTCGTCGGGGCGCTTGATCCCGTCACGCTCGCTGCGGGCGGGGGCTGGATGATCGTCGGCCTCGCCGTCTACCTGCTCTACCGTCGCTTTCAGGGCCTTTCGGCGACCAAGACGGTGAAGGTGGTTCTGCCGGAGGCGCTGGACGTCGAGGAGGTCGAGTACCAGAGCGTTCTGGTCGCCTTCGAGGACCACGCGCCCTTCTCCGAGCGCACGCTGGCGACGGCCATCGCGCTGGCAGCCAAAAGGCGCCGGGGTATCCACGTGGTCTCGATGCTGACCGTGCCCACGGACCTGCCGCTCGATGCGGTTCTGAAGGATCAGCAGGCCGAGGCGCAGTCCAAGATCGAGCAGGCGAAGCTGATCGGCGGGCTGAGGGTCAGCGGCCACGTGCATCGGGTTCGCCCCAACCAGGCGGGCCACTCGATCGCGGAGGAGGCGGTGGCTACCGAGGCGACCGCGCTGGTCATCGGTCTCCGCTATCGCGACGGCGTCCCGCTCTACGGCAAGACGCTGCAGACCGTGCTCGCCGAGCGCCCCTGCCGGGTGCTCGTCGTCGGGGAGCCTGACGAGGCGCGGGCCGCGGTCGGCATCGACGGCCCCGGCCCGGCCGGGAGAGTTCCGGCGTGAAGCCCGATCGCTCGCGCGCCGGCGAGGGCTACGTGATCGCCACCCGCGCCTTCGCCGTGACGATCATCTGCACCGGCGTCACGATCCTGGCCGTGACCCTGGCAAACGGGGGCGGGCCGCTCTCCACCGGGGTCCTGCTCGGCCTGCTGTTCACGGGCCTCGGCATCGGCCGCCTCTACCTCTCCCTGCGCCGATGAGGGGCAGGCGGCTCGTCGGAGTCCCGTTCCTGTTCGCGATCGCGTCCTCGGCTGTCGGCTTCTCGATCTACTTCTCGATCGGCGTGGTCGCCGACCGCGGCCTTGGGCTCACCCCCGTGATCTTCCTCGCGGCTGGATTGATGTTCGCGCTGACAACGATGTCCTACGTGGAGGGCGGCGCCATGTTCCGCGAGCGGGGCGGCTCCTCGACCTTCGCCCGACATGCGTTCAACGAGCTGGTCAGCTTCATCGCAGGCTGGGCGATCCTGATCGACTACGTGATCGTGATCGCCGCCGCAGCGATCACGGTGCCGCACTACCTGACGCCCGTCTGGGGCGAGTTCGCGGGCGGCTCGGAGGAGCTCGTCGTGGCGGGTGCCGTGATCGTGCTGGCCGCCTTTCTCAACGCGCTCGGGATCACGGGCGGCACGCGCCAGGCTCGGCTGCTCGCGATCGCCTTCGCCGACCTCGCCTTGCAGGTTGTGGTGATCGTGGTCGGCGTGATCGTCGTCTTCGAGCCCTCGCTGCTCACCGAGGAGCTCGACCTCTTCACCAGCCCCAGTTTCGAGGACATCGTCTACGCGGCCGTGGTCGCCACGATCGCCTACGCGGGCATCGAGGCGGCCAGCGATCTCGCTCCCGACCTCGATTTCGAGCCCGGCGACCTTCGCAGGGTGCTCTCGGCGGGAGCACTGATCGTGCCGCTGATGTACGCCGGGATCGCCACGGTGTCGCTGATGGCCGTGCCCGTGAGGCCGGGGCCCGATGGCCCCGAGACGGCTCTGGCCGGGGAGTTCGTGGAGGCTCCGGTGCTCGGAGTGGTGCAGAGCTTCGAGCCCGGTTGGACGGCCGAGGTGATGCAGTGGGCCGTGGTCCTGATCGCGGTGCCGGTGCTGATCTGGGCGGCTAACACCGCGATGCTCGGAGTCTCGCGCCACGTCTACGTGCTGGCGACCAACCGCCAGATCCCAAGCTGGGCCGGCAAGCTCGAGCGCACCCACGCGACCCCCTACGTCGCGATCGGTATCGCCGCGGTGCTGGCCTTCGTGCTGGCCGTGCCGGGAGACATCATCTTTCTCGCTGGCGTCTACGCCTTTGGGGCTCTGTTGGCGGCAACGATCGCCCAGGCCTCGATCGTCCGGCTGCGCTACACCGACGGCCAGCGGGAGCGCCCCTACTCGGTGCCGTTGAGCATCGGCAGGCTGCCGCTGCCCGCCGTGTTCGCCGCGCTCGTCAGCGGCCTCGCGTGGGTCAGCGTGATCGCCTTCCACGGGGAGGCGCTGATCGTGGGCGGCGGCTGGATGGCCTTCGGCCTCGTCTTCTACGTGGTCTATCGCAGGTTCGTGGAGCGGACGTCGCTGACCCAGCGGGTGACGGTTCCGGAGCTGGCGCTGAAGAAGCAGCGCCCCGATGCCGAGTTCTCGACGATCCTGGTGCCGGTGTTCGGCACCGAGCTAGACGATGACATCATCAGCACCGCCGGGCGCCTCGCCGACGCCGAGCCCGAGAAGGCGGGACACAAGCCCCGCGTCGATGTCATCTTCGTGGCCGAGCTGCCGCTGACGGTTCCAATAGACGCGCCCCTTCCCGCTGCGGTGCGCGAGCGCGCCGACCGCGCCCTGGCCCGGGCCGACGAGGTCGGCGCCGAATACCAGAACGTCGAGGTCGGCACCGCGTTCGTGCGGGCTCGCTCGATTGGGGCGGGCATCGTCAGCGAGGCTCGCCAGCGGGGGGCCGAGGTGATCGTTATGGGGGCCGAGCCGCCGAGCCGCGTGCGTGGCGGCGCGATCTTCGGGGGCATCGGCGCCGCCCGCCCCGAAGAGGTCGGGAGAGTGACCGAGTACGTGCTGCGCAAGGCCCCCTGCCAGGTGCTTCTGACAGCCGCGCCCGAGGACTAGTATCCGCACGCGATGTTCGTGCTGATCGTCGGCTGTGGCAGGGTGGGCTCCTCCGTCGCCCGCACGATGCTCCGCGAGGGGCACGAGGTCTCCTGCCTCGATGAGGACTCCGAGTCGCACGCGCGCCTCGAGGTCAGCTTCGACAGCACCTGGGAGGACGCCGGCGGCCAGTTCACCGTCGGCACGGCGCTCGAGATCGACGCTCTGGTGGCCGCCGGCATCGAGAGAGCCGACGCATTCATCGCCGCCACCGACGGCGACAACACCAACATCATCGTCGCCCAGATAGCCAAGCGGCGCTTCAACGTACCGACCGTGATCGCGCGCATCCTCGACCCCCTGCGCGCCGAGTGGTACGGGCAGCAGGGGGTCGAGACGATCTGCCCGACGCGCGTCGCGATCGAGATGCTCGAGGCCCGCGTCAAGGAGGCCGACGGGGACTCGGTTCGCGTCGAAGAGCCCGCGCCGGAAGGCTGATGAGCGAGCGCAACTACATCATCATCATCGGCGCCGGCAAGGTGGGCTGGAACCTGGCACGGGAGCTGATCGAGAAGGGGAACGAGGTCACCCTGATCGAGAGCGACCGCAACCGCTACCTGACCGTCGAGCAGGAGCTCGAGCACGGCGTCCAGTACGGGGACGCCTCCGAGCTGTGGGTGCTGGAGCGCGCCGGGGTCTCGCGCGCCGACATGGTGATCGCCGTCACCGGCGACGACGAGGACAACATGCTGATCTGTCAGGTGGCCAAAGAGAAGTACCTGGTGGACCGGGTGATCGCACGGGTCAACAACCCACGCAACCGCCAGCACTTCGAGTTGCTGGGCGTGAGGCCCTACGTCTCTGCGACCGACCTGATCCTGCGCCTGCTCGAGCACGAGGTGCCCGAGTACGGCCTGGTGCATCTGCTCGACCTGCCGGAGGATCGGTTGGAGATCATCGAGATGCAACTGCCCGATGACTCGAAGGTCGCCGGCATGCGCGTCGGCGACCTCGAGATGCCCGAGGGCAGCCTGTTGATCTCGGTGCTGCGCGAGACCGGCGGTTTCGTGCCCGGGCCCGACACGGTGCTCGAGGCCGGCGACGAGGTGCTCGCCGTTCTCGATCCGGGGGTGGAGGAGGACCTGAAGGAGTTCTTCGGGCCCAACGGCGACACGACGTCCTAAGGGCGATGGCCGAGCGCCGGGCGGAGTTCCTGTTGATCGGAGGCGGCATGGCCTCGGCGCACTGCGCGGCGGAGCTGCGCAGGCTCGGGGCCGAGGGGGAGATCCTGTTGGTCGGTCGCGAGCCCGAGCCGCCCTACGAGCGCCCGCCCCTCTCCAAGGAGTACCTGCGAGGCGAGGCCGAGCGCGCCGACGCCTACGTCAATCCGCCCGACTGGTACGAGCGGAATGGCGTCGAGCTGCGCGCGAAGACGAACGTGATGTCGCTCGACACAGAGGCGCGAACTGCCAAGCTCCAGGGCGGGGACGAGGTCGCCTTCGAGCAGGCGCTGATCGCCACCGGCGCCAACGTCAACATCCTGCGCGTAGAGGGCGCCGAGTTGGAGGGAATCCACTATCTGCGCGCCTTCGGCAACTCCGACGCCATCCGGGCCGACGCCGAGCGCTCCGAGCGGGCGGTGCTGATCGGTGGCTCATACATCGGCTGCGAGGTCGCCGCGTCGCTGACGGCGATGGGAACCGAATGCGCGATCGTGATGATGGAGGAGACGGTGCTCTCGCGGACGTTCGGTGACGAGGTGGGGCAGTGGTTCCAGGATCTGCTGGTCTCGAAGGGCATCGAGGTGCACGGGGGAGAGACGCTGGCGGCGTTCGAGGGCGATCAGGGCGTCTCGGCGGTCGTGACCGAGAGCGGCAGAACGGTCGAGGGCGGCTTCGTCGTGGTCGGGGCGGGGGTGAAGCCCGACGTGATGCTGGCCCAGCGTGCCGGCCTCGAGGTCGATGACGGGATCAGCTGCGACGCGACGCTGCAGACCTCCGTCGAGGGCATCTACGCCGCGGGCGACGTCTGCTCCTATGAGAGCCGGATCCACGGCCGCAGGCTGCGGGTCGAGCACTGGGACGTGGCGATGCAGCAGGGTCGTCACGCGGCGAGGTGCATGGCGGGCTCGCCCACCCCCTACGAGGCGGTGCCCTACTTCTTCAGCGACCTCGCCGACTGGGCGAGCCTGGAGTACGTAGGCCCCGCCCACGAATGGGACGAGACGATCTGGCGCGGCGATCGCGACGGGGGCGAGTTCACCGTCTTCTACCTCTCCGCCGGCAGGGTCGTCGGAGCTCTCACCGTCGGCCGCTCCGAGGACCTCGCAGATGCCAGGGAGCTGCTTGCGAAGGGAGTCGACGTCTCGGGTCATCGGGAGGCTCTCGGCGACCTCGGCAGCGACCTGACCGAGGTCGTCTCCGGCTAGGCTTTCGCGTCGAGGGCCGCTTGGTCAGCCGGTCCGACTCGTAACCCTGACCCTTGGGGATTGGTGTAGCGGAAGCACGCGAGACTCTGAATCTCGAAGCCCAGGTTCGATCCCTGGATCCCCAGCTCACAACCCCGACCCCGTGCGCACCGTGTTTACAGGGGTTTTCCGCCGGCCCCAATACAGCGGAGCCACCGTCCAGCCGTCCAGCCGTCCTCCGGGGAGGTCGCGTGGACGAGGCGCGCCGGTTGCGGGACCGTGTCACGATGCTGCTACCTTGCCCCGCTTGATGAGGCGCGGATGGCTGATTTCGACGCTTGCCCTTGTGGTGGGCGCTGCGCTGGCCGTTTCGGCCTGCGGCGGCGATGATTCCCCCGAGGTCCCGATCATTGTCCCTACGGACAGCACCACCGGTTCGCTGGCCAAGGCCGATTTCATCAAGGAGGCCGACGCTCTCTGCAGGGAGACCAACGCGGCGATCGGCCGATTCGTCGCCTCGGGCGAGGGATTCACCGCTTCGGGTGAGATCGGGGACCTGCGCGAGGCCCTCGCCAAGGACATCCAGGATCTCGGCCCTCCCACCGACGACCAGGCCACGCTCGACCAGTTCCTCGCCGCCCTTCAGGCCCAGGCCGTGGCGGGGGGCAAGATCGCGCTCGCCAACCAGCGGGGCGAGGACACGACCCAGTTCGAGGCCGAGCTCGACGCCGCCAAGACCGAAGCGGCGACGGCGGCACAGGCTTACGGCTTCACCGAGTGCGGCCAGGAGGTGAGCGCCGTCGATCCCACCACGGCCGATGGCAGCAGCAGCGACGCCTCCTCCGGCGCCGGCGCCCCCGTCGCCCCGGCCCCCGCGCCCAGCAGCGGCGGTGCCACCGGCTCCCCCGACACCTCGGGGGACACCGGCTCGGGCGGCGGCGTCAGCCCCGGCGGCGGCATCAGCCCCTAGCAGTCAGCCTGAAGCTCTTCGGACTTCGCCCTGCTCGGCCGCAGGACGGAGACGCCGACCCGGGGATGCGGAGCCTCCACGGCGGTGCCGCGACGACTACGCGGCGGGGGTCAGCTCGGCCCAGCTGCCGTAGAGGTCCGCGTAGCGGCCGCCCGCGGCGATCAGCTCGTCGTGGTTGCCGATCTCGGCGATCCGGCCCCGCTCCAGGACAGCGATGCGGTCGGCTCCCCTGATCGTCGAGAGCCGGTGGGCGACCACGATCGCCGTGCGGCCCTCGAGCAGGCGGTCGAGGCCGACCTCGATCGCCCGCTCGGTGCGAACGTCGACGTTCGAGGTCGCCTCGTCGAGGATCAAGATCCGTGGCTCAGCCAGCAGGGCGCGGGCGAACGCCACCAGCTGCCGCTGCCCGGCCGAAAGAGCCACCCCCCGTTCGCCCACGTCGGATTCGAAGCCGCCCGGCAGCCTGCGGATGAACTCGCCCGCGCCGATCGAGTCGGCCGCGGCCTCGATCTCCTCCTTGGGGGCGTCAGGGCGGCCGAAGGCGATGTTCTCGCGCACGGTCCCCGAGAAGAGGAAGCCCTCCTGAGGCACGATCCCGAGCTGGCTGCGCAGGCACTGCGCCTTGAGCTCGCGAAGGTCGTGTCCGTCGACCTTCACCTGGCCCCGCTGCGGGTCGTAGAAGCGCGCGACCAGCTTGGCCAGCGTGGACTTTCCGGCACCCGTCTCGCCGACCAGAGCCAGGGTCTCGCCCGCGGCAATCCGGATCGAGACGTCCTCCATCGCCCAGATGCCGTTATCGGCGTACGAGAACCAGACGTCGTCAAGCTCGATTTCGCCCCGCAGGGGGCGCGGGTCGAGCGCGTCGGGCTTGTCGATCAGGTCCGGCTCGGTATCGAGCAGATCGAAGATCTTGTCGAGCGCCGCCATGCCCTGCTGGTAGGTGGTGTAGAGGTTGGAGAGCTGTTGGATCGGATCGAAGAAGGTCGCCAGGTAGCCGACGAAGGCGACGACGACGCCGATCTGCGCCGCCCTCGCATCGGCGCCGACCACGTCGAGCGCCTGGTAGCCGCCGAAGAGCAGGATCACCGCCGTGCCGATTCCCGAGAGCAGCTCAACCGCCGGGAAGTAGGACGCGTTCAGGTAGACGGTCTTCATGTTCGCCGCGCGGTTCGCCTCGTTGAGCTCGCCCATCCGCGCCACGTGCCGTCCCTCCTGCGCGAAGCTGCGCACCACCCGAACCCCGCTGAGGGTCTCCTGCAGGTAGGCCGTGACCTCGCCGATTCGCTCCCGGGTGATCCGGTAGGCGCTGGCGGCGACCACCCTGAAGATCACACTGGCGATCAGCAGCAGCGGGAAGGTGATGAAGACGATCAGCGCCAGCCCGACGTCGAGCGCCAGCATGATCACGACCACCCCGATCAGCGTCAGCGTGCTCGAGAAAAGCGTCGTGATCCCGGTGCTGACCAGCTGATCAAGCGCGTCGACGTCATTGGTGATGCGGGAGATCAGCACCCCGGGGCGGTTGCGGGTGAAGAACCCGATCGACATCCCCTGCAGATGGGTGAAGATGCGCATGCGCAGGTCTTGCAGGGCCCGCTGTCCGATCCACCCGATCAGGTAGGTCTGGATGTAGCTCGCGCCCCAATAGACCACGCCCACCGCCAGGAAGGCGCCCACGATCAGATTGAGCGAGCTGACCGAGGGGTCGCTGGCGCCGATCTCTGCCACGGCCTTGCCGGCGAGGGCCGGAGGAGCGAGGCTGGCGGCCGTGCCCGCCACCAGCGCGGCGAACATGGCGATCACGCGCCAGCGGTAGGGGCGCAGCAGGCTGAGCAGCCAGCGGACCTTGCGGCCGCGCTGATCCTCACCGCGGATCAGCCGCCAGAGTGAGACGAAGAGCATCATGATCGCCCGCAGCCGGCTATCGGGCTGATAGGCGGCCTCTTCGCGCTCCTCGGCCTCGAAGGCCTCCTCCTCGGTGCGGCGCTCCTCCTCGGCCAGCCGTTCCTCCTCCGCGCGCCGAGGGCCGGGCCGGGGATCGCGCCTGTCGTCCGCCGCGCTCACAGCCGCGCCAACTCCTCTCTCTCCTCCAGGTCGCGCTGGAGGTAGATCGAGTCCTCGAGTCCCTTCTCGGCGATCTCCTGGTAGAGCGGGCAGCGCTCGAGCAGCTCATCGTGCGTGCCGCGGTCCACGATTCGCCCGTGGTCGAGCACGACGATCTCGTCGGCGAGCGAGATGGTCGAGAGCCGGTGGGCGACGATGAACGTCGTGCGGCCCGCCATCGCCTCGCGCAGCCCGCGCTTGATCTCGGTCTCGGTTCGCGCGTCCACCGACGAGGTGGCGTCGTCGAGGATCAGGATGCGCGGCTCGGCCAGCAGCGATCGCGCGATCGCGATTCGCTGGCGCTGGCCGCCCGAGAGCGTGAGCCCGCGCTCGCCGACCAGCGTCTCGTATCCATCCGGGAGCCGGATGATGAAGTCGTGGGCCTGCGCCCGCCTTGCCGCAAGCTCGATCTGCTCGAGGCTTGCGTCGGGCCGCGCGTAGGCGATGTTGCCCGCGACCGTGTCGGAGAAGAGAAAGCTGTCGTCGGCGACGAAGGCGATCCGGGACCGCAGCGACGCGAGGTCGACGGCGCGCAGATCGGCGCCATCGATCGATACCCGGCCCTCGTTGGGATCGTAGAGGCGGGCGAGCAGCCCCACGAGGCTGGTCTTGCCCGAGGCCGTCGGCCCCACCAGGGCGATGGTGCGGCCGGCTGCCACGTCGAGGTCTATCCCGGTCAGTGCTGGCTCGGAGCCGTTGTATCGAAGGCTCACCCCCTCGATGCGGACCCTGCCGCCGCCGGCGGGCAGCGGCGGAGCGCCCGGCGGGCTCTTCATCTCGGGCTCGCGGTCGAGGATCTCGAAGAAGCGGTTGCCCGCGGCCACCGAGCGCTGGGCCATGCTCATCGACATCCCCAGCGAGCGCACCGGCCCCGAGAGCATCACGAGGTAGGTGTAAAAGGCGGTGAACTCGCCGAGCGAGAGGGTGCCGTCAATCACCTGGCGGCCTCCGACGAGGAGCACCACCGCCAGCCCGAGGCTGGGCAGAAAGCCCATGAACGGCGAATAGAAGGCGTTCAGCCGGGTCGAGACCATGCTCTGCTCGAACACCCGGTCGACGGAGCGCCGGAACCGCGCCAACATGTGCCGCTCGCGGGCGAAGGCCTTGACGATGCGGATCCCCGAGACGCTCTCCTCGGCGCCGGCCGTCAGCTCGGCGACGCGCTGCTGAACCTCCTGCTGGGCAGGGCGGTTGCGGCGCCCGTAGCGCGTCGCTGTCCCCACCAGGAACGGAAGTGTCGCCAGCGCCAGCACGGCGAGCAACGGGTTGATAACGACCATCACGACCGCTGCGAACAGGATCGTCAGCAGGCTCTGCGTGATCCAGATCAAGCCATAGCCCAAGAAGAAGCGGATCGCCTGCAGGTCCACGGTTGCGCGCGACATCAGCTGGCCGGTCTGTTGGATGTCGAAGAAGGCGAGCTCGAGGCTCTGCAGGTGCTCGTAGAAGCGCTGGCGCAGGTCGTACTCGACGCCGAGCGAGACCCTGCCGGCGATCAGCCGGCGCCCGACGGTGAGCCCGAGGCGAAGCAGGGCGGCGCCCAGCATCGCGAGCGCAAGGGGCAGCAGCCTGTCGCGCTCCCCTGACTCGATTGCGTTGACGGCCTGGCCGACCAGCCAGGGAATCGCGATCGTCATTCCCATCGCCGCCCAGGCCAGCATCAGCGAGCCGATCGTCCCCCGTCGATAGGGACGGAGAAAGCCGAGCAATCGACGTAGGGTCCGCACGCTCTGACTATACAAAGTGAAGTAGCGCGGGCTCGAACCTGCCCAGCCAGCCGCGCCCATGATCTACGCTGGGCGTGTGCTGAGAGAGATCGTCAGCAAGCCGGTATCGGCGGCGGTCGCGCTGATCGAGCTGCCCGCCACGGTCAACCGCAGCCTTCGCGAGGCCAATGAGCTGATGGAGGCATCGAGGCGCCAGCTGGAAGCCATCCAGAGCCAGACCGGTAACGCCCTCGATCAGGCCGAGCGCATGAACGAGCTGCTCGCGCGCGTCGTGCGCCTCACCGAGCCGATCGAGATGGCGCAGCGCGGGGGAGAGTACGTCGCGGGCGGGCTGATGCGGGTCATATTCGGCGAGGGCCTGGAGGGTGCGGTCGAAGATTCCGAGACCGTCTCCGGCAGCGCCGAATGGGCTGCGCTGGAGGTCGGACCGGCAGGCGAGGCAGGGTCGGATGCCGAGGATGCTGGGGTGCTGGCGGGCGAGGCGCTCGAGCAGGCCGGCGAGGCCGATGACGGCGGATCCGCGGCCGAGCAGGCGGGTGAGCCCGCCCGCGAAGCCGGCGAGGTCGCGGAGGAGCCTCCGCAGGCCGGCGACGGTGCGCTGAAGGCCGAACCAGCCGGAACGGCTTCGCAGCAGCCCGAGGAGCCCGAGCAGGGGCCTGCCAGGGAGCCCGGCGCGAGGCGGTGAGTTGCGCCCCGTCGGCGGGTCTCTGCGACCGTTGCCTTCACCAGCGACTCGTGCCCAACACGCGCGGCTCGACCTTCTCGCTGTGTGACCTCTCGCGCAGCGACCCCGCCTTCCCGCGATATCCGCGGCTGCCGGTCGCCTCTTGCACCGGGTATGAGGCCGCTCCTGCGCCCGGAGCCGGTCGGGAGCGGCCCCCGAGCCCAGGCTAGGCTCCGCGGTAACGAGCGTGGCGGCCGGCGGAGGCGTGACCCAGCGGGTCGTTCCCGTCCGGTGCTTGCCCCAAAATGCGCTAATCAGGTCGTCTTACGTGTCCGGGGCGCCGGTTGACAACTCCGACCAGTCTGATAGGCTTATCAATCGTTAGCGCTCCGGAATCGCATTGCGGGGCCGTGATTGGAGCCCAGTAACCCTCTACTGCTGTAGCAGCACGGCGGTGTTTCGCTCCCCCGAGACCGCCGGCGCAAGCGAGACAAAGACGGCCGACCCACCGCGCCGGAGGACGATAACGCGGGTCTAGAAGCAGAGTAATGTTTAGGAAAGCTTAGAATAGGTTAGGAAAGCTTAGGAGCATATGAGCGAGTCGAGAAACCACAGCAAGAAGAAGAGGAGCCGGTCGCGAGCCCGTGGCGATCACGACCGGCCGCGCACGCGCGAGGACGCGCGTCGCGCCGCCGATCACGCCACCGCCGACGTCGAGACCACCGACGGCCTCAGGATCTTCCTCAACCAGGCCGGTCGCTTTCCGCTGCTCAGCGCGGCGGAGGAGATCGACCTCGCCAAGCGCATCGAGAAGGGCGACCTGCAGGCCAAGGAGAAGCTGGTCAACTCCAACCTGCGCCTGGTCGTCTCGATCGCCCGCCGCTATCGCGGCCTCGGGCTGTCGTTCATGGACCTGATCCAGGAGGCGATGCCCGGGCTGATCCGCGCCACCGAGAAGTTCGACTGGCGCAAGGGCTTCAAGTTCTCGACCTACGCGACGCTCTGGATCCAGCAGTCGATCCAGCGCGGCCTCGACAACTCGGGCCGCGAGATTCGCGTGCCCGCGAACGTGGCGCAGCAGCTGCGCACCCTGAACCGGATCGAGTCCCAGCTCACGGCCGAGCTCGATCACGTGCCCAGCGAGGAGGAGATCGCCGCGAACTCCAAGTTCTCCCGGGAGGAGGTTGCGATGCTGCGCGACCTCACGCAGGTCACGGCCAGCCTCGACCAGACGGTGAGCGGCGACAGCGACACCACGCTCGGCGAGTTGCGCACCGACGAGGCGCCCGCGCCCGAGGACGAGGTCGTCGAGAACCACCGCGAGCAGGCCGTCTCCTCGGCGCTCGGTGAGCTCACCGAGCTCGAGCGGCGGGTGCTGGAGCTGCGCTTCGGCACCGGCGGTCGCGCCGAGACCAATCTGCGCGACACGGCGCGGGAGCTAGGCATCAAGCAGGACCACGCTCGCAAGCTCGAGCAGCGGGCCCTCGAGCGCCTGGCAGTCGCAGGCTCGCTCGAGGACTGGCGCGACGCGGCCTAGCCGCGTCGCGTGGCGCGCGTGAGCGAGCGCGACTTCGACGTCGTGGTCTTCGGGGCCACCGGCGTCACCGGTCGCCTCGTAGCCGCCCACCTGGCCGAGCAGAGCGCCCGGACCGGCGCCCGCTGGGCCGCCGCGGCCCGCGACCCGGCGAAGCTGGAGCGGGTCCTGGCCGAGCACGGGGTGGAGGACGCGCCCACGATCGTCGCCGACCTCGGCGACGCCGGCTCCCTCGATGCGATGGCCTCGCGCGCGCAGGTCGTGCTCAACCTCGTCGGCCCCTACACGACCCGCGGGCGCCCGGTGATCGAAGCCTGCGTCGGCGGCGGCGCGCATTACCTCGACCTGACCGGGGAGATCCCCTTCGTCAAGCTCATCTCGGCTGAGTTCGACGAGCGCGCCCGCGAGGCGGGGATCAAGCTTGTGCAGGTCTGCGGCTTCGAGGCCCTCCCGCCCGATCTCGCCGTGCTGCTCGGCGGGCAGACGGCGCGCGAGCGCTGGGGCGAGGAGCTGGCCGAGGTCGACCTCGAGGTCGGTACGACGCCGCCCCCCGGCGTGCCGCGACCCTCCGACCTGCTCTCGGGCGGCACGATGCAGAGCATGGCCGAGGTAGCCGGCTCCGAGAACGCGCCGGTGGCGACCGATCCCGCCGCCCTGATCGCCGACCCGCGACGGGCCGAGCGGGTTCGCGCTCGCAGCCCGATCTCAGTGGCGCCGCGCCGCAACGCGCGCGGGGACGTGATCGCGCCGCTCAGCCCGGCCGCCTTCATCAACCCCGCCGTGATCCAGCGGACCGCCGAGATTCTCGCCGCCGAGCGCGGCGAGGCGCCTGGTGAGCCGTTCCGCTACCGGGAGGGGGTCTCGATCGGTGGCCCGGCCGTAACCCTGCCGCTGCGCTACGCAGCCGCGGGAGCGTTCTCCGGCGTCCAGGCCGGCTTCGGCGCGCTGGCCCGAGCCCGTCCGGGCATCAGGCAGCGGGCTGCCGAGCTGATGCGGTTCACGTTCCCGTCGTCGGGGTTCGGCCCCGCGGCCGACAGGCTCGAGGATTGGCGTTGGCGGATGTCGGTGTCGGCCCGCACCAAGGGCGGTCACGAGCTCGGCATCGAGGTCGATGCCGATGGCCACCCCGGCTACCTCGCCACGGCCAGGATGCTCGGCGAGGCCGGCCTGCTGCTTGCCGAGCCGGGCGCCACGCCGGAGCGGTCCGGATGCCTTACACCCGCCACCGCGCTCGGCGCGGATTCCATCCCGCGGTTCGAGCGCGCCCGCGTGCGCTTCTCGGTCACCGGCTAGCCGACCATGGGCCTGCCCGAGACCGCGTCGAGGCTGGATGCCGCGATCGGCCTCACCCTGGAGGGCGCCGAGGGCGGTGTCGCGACCCTGCGACTGAACCCCGGCGAGGCTTCTGTCGTGGAGGACGAGGACCAGACCTACCTGCATGGCGGGGCGCTCGCGACCTGCATCGACTCCGCAGCTTGGTATGCGGCGGTGTCCGCCGCGGGGGGCGACTGGGTCGTTGCGAGCCTCGCACTCGAGGCGCTCCGCCTCGCCCGGCCCGAGCCGCATCGAGTGATGGCCCGGTGCGTTCGCGCCGGTCGCACCCGCGCAGTCGTCGATGTCGAGATCGCCTCCGAGGCCGACCCCGAACGAATCGTCACGATCGGGCGGGTCAGCTTGGCGCGAGCCCCGGCGGCGTAGGCTTTCGCGATGGTGACGAGCGGCCGGGCCGCCGATATCAGCGGCAGTCGCAGATACGACGCCTCAGCCTGAATCGTCTGGGGCGAGGGCGGGTCGGATATCTGATGACGGCAACCTCCGGATCCGGGGAGATCGAATCGGCGGTGGACGCCGCGGCTCGCCGGCCGGGGTCGCTGGCGCCGACGAGTTCGATCTGCCCCGAGTGCAAGCGGCTTCTCGCCGCGGAGCTGCTGGAGCGCGACGGGCGCGTCGTGCTCTCGCGCGCCTGCCCTGACCATGGTCTCTTCGAGGCCGTCGTCTATGGCGACGCCGAGCGCTACCTCGAGATCCAACGCTTCAACAAGCCCGGCGAGCAGCCGCTCGAGCGCCAGACCGAAAGCGAGCGGGGCTGCCCGCACGATTGCGGCATCTGCCCGGAGCACGCCCAGCACACCTGCCTGGGGATCATCGAGGTCAACACGGCCTGCAACCTCGACTGCCCGATCTGCTTCGCCGACTCCGGCACCGGTCCGCAGGAGCACGGCTTCCAGCTCAGCCTGGAGCAGGTCGAGTCGATGCTCGACGCCTTCGTGGGGGCGGAGGGATCTCCGGAGTCCGTGCAGCTCTCGGGCGGCGAGCCCTCGATCCACCCCCAGATCCTCGAGATGCTGCAAGCGGCGCGCGATCGCGGCATCGAGCTGGTGATGCTGAACACCAACGGCATCCGCCTGGCGCGCGATCCCCGGTTCGCCCCGGCCCTGGCCGAGATCGGGGTCCACGTCTACCTCCAGTTCGACGGCCTCGATCGCGCGACGCAGATGTCGATGCGAGGCAAGGACCTCAGCGAGGAGAAGCTGCGGGCCCTGGATCGCTGCGCCGAGGCGGGCGTCAGCGTCTCACTGGCGGCGGCGCTCGAGCGCGACCTGAACGAGCACGAGGTCGGGCCGATCGTTCGCCTCGGGATCGAGCACCCCGCGGTGACAGGTGTCTTCTTCCAGCCGGTCACCCACTCGGGGCGCTTCCGGGCGGACGCCGATCCGCTCGACAAGCTCACCAACTCCGACGTGATCGATCTGATCAGTGAGCAGCTTCCCGAATGGTTCCGGGCGGACGACTTCGTGCCGGTGCCGTGCTGCTCTCCGAGCTGTCGCTCGGCGACCTTCGCCCTGTACGACGGCGAGGACCTGATGCCGCTGCCGCGGCTCGTAGACGTTGAGGATTACCTGGACTACGTCACCAACCGGGCCGTGCCGGACCTGGAGGTGCGCGAGGCCCTCGAGGGGCTGTGGTCGGCGAAGGCCGCCGGTGGCAGCGGGCCCGTCGCGGAGCGGCTCGACTGCGTGGCCTGTGCGACCGGGATGCCGGTCGAGCTGCGCGAGGTCGCCGCCAGCGGCTTCATGATCGTCACCCAGGACTTCCAGGACCCCTACACGCTAGATGTCGAGAAGCTGAAGAAATGTTGCGTGTCGGAGATCACGCCCGACGGGCGCCTGATCCCATTCTGCGCCTACAACTCAGTGGGCTACCGCGAACAGGTGCGCCGGGAGACTTCGAGCGCCGCGGCGACCGCGATGGCGGGCGAGGCGTGAGCGCGGATCCCCTCTCCGCGCTGGCGCTCGCGCCCGACCGGCCGCTCGCGCCCGAGGAGCTGAAGAGCTGTTGCGCATCGGTGTACGCCGATCCCGCCGTTCGCTGGCTGCTCGGCGAGGAGCTTCACCCTGGAGGCGAGGCGACCACCGGGCGGGCACTCGAGCTGCTCGCCATGGGAAGGGGGGACTGGCTGCTCGACGTCGCCTCGGGAGGCGGTGCCTCGGCGCTCAAGGCGGTCCGCGAGCTGGGCTGCCGGGCGGTCGGCGTCGAATACGGCGAGACGGCTGTGCTCGGGGCGCGGGCGCAGGCCGAGGCCGAGGGCCTGGGGGACCGAGTCAGCTTCCTGCGTGGCGATGCCGAGGCCTTGCCGCTCACCTCCGCGTCCTTCGACGCCGTGCTCTGCGAGTGCTCGCTCTGCACCTTCCCGGACAAGGCGCTGGCGCTGGCCGAGATGCGGCGGGTGCTCAGCCCCGGGGGCAGGGTGGTGATCTCCGACGTGACCGTCGACCAGGAGCGCCTGCCGCCCGAGCTGCTCGGCCCGCTCTCGACGATCGCCTGCGTCGGTTCGGCGCTCAGCCAGGAGGGCTACGAGGGCCTGCTCCGGGGCGCGGGGCTGGAGCCGTTTGCAGTGGAGACTCGCGAGCCTGACGCGGCTCACTTCGCCGGCCGGGTCGAGGAGCGGCTGCGCGGGGCGCGGCTGCTCGGCCTCGGACGCCTCTCGGGCTCGCCGATCGAGATCGAAGCTGCGATCGAGTTGGCCGGGCTGGCGCGGCGGGCGATCGCTGAGGGCTCCCTCGGCTACGCGATCATCGCGGCGCGCGACGCCGCCCCGGTGGACGGGTGACGGCCCGGCCCCAGCTGCTGAACGGCGGCGCTTTGGCGGGTGGCCTCGAGTCGGGGTCGGCCACTGCGTCCGGCTCGCAGCTCGGGCCGATCGCCCTCTCGCAGCAGATCCTGGCGGAAGCCAAGCGCGTCGCCGGTCCGGAGCAGTGCGCTCTCCTGGACCGGCTCACGGGCCAGCTCGATCGCGTCGCCCCCGAGCGCATCGAGGGCGATGAGGCGCGGATCGCATTCTGGCTCAACCTCTACAACGCCCTCGTGCTCCACCGGCTGTGCGTGAAGCCGCTGCGAGGAAGCCTGCTTCGCCATCTGCGGCTGTTCGACAGGACCGCCTACAGGGTCGGCGGCCGCGACTACCCGCTCAACCTGATCGAGAACGGCCTGCTCCGGCTCAACAGGCGGCCGCCCTACCGGCTGCGGCGACCGCTGCGGCGCTCGGACCCACGACTGGCGGCGGCGCCCTCGCGCCTCGACCCGCGAATCCACTTCGCGCTCAACTGCGGCGCCAACTCCTGCCCACCGATCAGGGACTACTCGCCCGAAGGCCTCGAGGGCCAGCTCGATCTCGCCACGCGCGCCTACATGCAGGCCGAGGCGAAGGTCGATCCCGAGACCGGCAGGGTGACGCTCCCCAGCCTTCTGCGGCTCTACCGGGCCGACTTCGGATCGCGCCGGCAGCGGCTGGCCTTCGCCGCGCGCCACCTGCCGGCGCTCGACGACTGCCTGCGGCAGCGGGGCGGCGACGTCCGGGTGCGCTACTCCCGCTTCGACTGGACCGTCGCGGCGCGTCAGCCGGGCTGACCGCGAGACGAATCGTCGGACCCGGCGGCAGGGTCAAAGGGTTGATGGCAACGGTCCGCTCGATCGCACTCGCAGTGCCGGCGCTCGCGCTGCTCGCGCTCGCCGGCTGCGGGTCGGGTGGCGCCGGGGAGCCGAGCGCCTCGGGCGAGGCTCCGTTCAGCACCGAGGGTTGGAGCACCGACTTCTCCAAGCACAGCGTCCCCCTCGGCGAGCTGGTCAGCGGCGGGCCGCCGAAGGACGGCATCCCCTCGATCGACGAGCCCAGGTTCGTGTCGGTCGAGGAGGCGGACGGCTTCCTGGAGCCTGCGGAGCCGGTCGCGACGCTCGAGCTGGCGGGCACCACCCGCGCCTATCCGCTCCAGATCCTCGTCTGGCACGAGATCGTCAACGACGTGATCGCCGGCAGGCCGGTGGCGGTCACCTACTGCCCGCTGTGCAACTCGACCGTCGCCTTCAGCCGCGAGCTCGAGGGCCGGACCCTGGAGTTCGGGACAACCGGGATGCTGCGCAACTCCGACCTCGTCATGTACGACCGCCAGACCGAGTCCTGGTGGCAGCAGCTGACCGCCGAGGCGATCGTCGGCGAGCTCACCGGGACCGCGCTCGAGGTGCTGCCCTCGCCGATCCTCTCCTGGGGGGAGTTCCGCCGCCTGCATCCCGATGGCGAGGTGCTCTCCCGGCAGACGGGCAACAGCCGCGACTACGGCAGCAATCCCTACGTCGGCTACGACCGCGAGGGATCTCGACCATTCCTGTTCGAAGGCGAGATCGACGACGCGCTGCCGCCGAAGGAGCGCGTGGCGGCGGTGCGGACCGGGGACCGGGCGATCGTCTATCCGTTCACCCGCCTCGCCGAGGAGGCGCCGGTCAACGACCGGATCGAAGCTGAGCCCGTGGTCGTGCTCTTCGACCCGAGCGTCGCCTCCGCCCTCGACAGCGAGTCGATCGCAGCCGGCCGCGTGGTCGGTGCGGCCGCCGTCTTCGAGCGCACCGTAGATGGCCGCGAGCTCAGCTTCGAATCGGTTGGCGAACGCGGCGAGGTTCGCGATCGTCAGACGGGCTCCCTTTGGGATCTGAGCGGTCGCGCCACTCGCGGCCCCCTGGCGGGATCGCGGCTGCGCCCCGTCGCCCACGACGACCAGTTCTGGTTCGCGCTCGCCGCCTTCTTCGGGAATCCCGACATCCGAGGATGAACCGTGCTGCGTCCAGCGGGGTCAAAGAGCCATGACCAAAGCGCATCGCCTTCCCGAAACGCTGCGCCTGATCCTCAGCCTCGGCTTCCTCGCGGCGTGCCTGGCCGTGTTCGCCAAGGTCTGCCTGGGCTGCTGAGAGGTGTCGGTGGCCCTGTGGCGGACCGGCGCGGCGGTTGCGCCTGTCATCGTTCGCCGGGTGCGATCGGCGGGGGCAGAGCAGGAGGAGGTGCTCGTCGGGCGGGCCAAGCAGGGCGACCGGGCGGCCTTCGAGGAGCTGGTCCGACGAAACGCCGACCGCCTCTACGCCGTCACGCTGCGCTTCCTCGCCGACGCCGAGGCGGCGGAGGATGTGACCCAGGAGGCGTTCCTGCGAGCGTGGCGCGGCATCGGCCGCTTTCAGGGCCGCTCCCGCTTCTTCACCTGGCTCTACCGGATCGCGATCAACGAGGCGAAGCGGCTGGCCGGGGGCAAGCAGGCCGAGGTGGTCTCGCTCGATGATGAGCCGATTCCCGAGGCCCCTGACTGGAGCGAGGCTCCGCAGGCCAGGCTCGAGCAGAGCGACCTGCGCCGGGTGCTCGAAGCGGCCGTCCGCGAGCTGCCGATCGGCTACCGCGAGCCCGTCATCCTGCGCGACGTCGAGGGCCTCTCGACCGAGGAGGCGGCGCAGGTGATGGCGCTGAGCGAACCTGCCTTCAAGAGCCGGCTGCACCGCGCCCGGCTCGCCGTGCGCCGCAGCCTAGACGCCTACTTCCTGGGGGAGCGGGAATGATCCGGCGCTACCTCGAACACCGCCGCTACATGCGTGAGCACCGCTGGACTCACGCCCATCTCTCCGACTACCTCGACGGCGAGCTCGGTGGTGGCCAGCGCCACCGGGTCGAGGCGCACGCCGGCATCTGTCCGCAGTGCGGACGCGTCCTGGCCACGCTCCGGCGCACGCTCGAGGGCCTGAGCCTGCTGCGAGCCGAGCCGCAGCCGGGGATCTCCGAGGGGGTCATCGATCGCCTGCGGCGGGAGGGCCGACCCTGAACCGTTCTGCCGCGGGCGGGGTCATATGGACATGAGAAGAAGAGGGCGAGACATGGGTAGAAGCGTTCGAGCGCGGTGGCGCCGGCGGTGAAGGCTGTCTGGAACGGGACCGTGATCGCCGAGAGCGACGAGACGGTCTATCTCGAGGGCAACCATTACTTTCCCCCCGAGGGGATCGACGAGAGTCTCATGAGCCCGAGCGCCCTGCGCACGCTTTGCCTCTGGAAGGGGATCGCCAGCTACTACACGATCGAGGCGGGCGGCGCGAGCACTCGCCAGGCCGCCTGGACCTACCGGCGACCGTTCCCTTGGATCCGCAAGATCCGCGGTCACGTCGCCTTCTCGGAGCCGGTCGAAGTTCAGCACTGATCGCTCACGACCGGAGCGCCAGCGCGGGGAGGAGGCGACAGGGGGCGGCCGCTACCCCGCCGGGGCTTCGGACACGCCCGGCAGCGGCTCGGCGAGCTTGCCGCGCGTGGGACGCTCGGCGACGGGCTGCATCTCCGCCTCGTCGGCCTCGGCATCGGCGAGTGAGGCCGCGTAGGCCCGGGTCAGAGGCCTCGCGGTGACCCCATGGGCGAAGACGCTGGCGAGCACGGTCACGGTCATCGCGGCGAACAGCGTCTCGATCCCGGGCAGCCCCGGCTCCTCCTCGATCACGACGAGGGCGAGGATGATCGAGGCCAGCCCGCGGGGCCCGAACCAGCCCATGAACGCGACCGAGCTCCGCCGCAGCCCGCTTCCGATCAGGGCTATCGCGACGGGAAGCATGCGGACCACGGTCAGGGACAGCAGGCCGTAGGCGTAGACCTCCCAACCCGCCCCCTCGAGGAAGCCGATCGCGCCTATCCCGAAGATGAAGAAGACGGTGAGGTTCAGCAGCTGGCCCTCGTCTTCGGTGAAGTCGAGGATCTTCTCGCCGCAGACGTCGGTGATCCGACCCGCGGTCATGCCGGCGACGAAGGCGGCGATGAACCCGTTCCCGTCCAGCTCCCCGGCCAGAGCCCAGGCGAGCAGCGCGAGCCCAACCATCGCGAGCTGCTGGAAGGTCCCGGTCATGAAGTTGCGCCGGACGGCCTGGTCGACGAGCCAGCCGCCGCCGAGGCCGACCGCGGCCCCGACCAGCACGCCGAACCCGATCTGCTCGCCCGCGAACCCGAGCCAGCCCTGGGCGCTGACCCCGGCCTCGCTGACGGCGAGGCCCGTGAACAAGAACAGGAACGGGATCGAGAGCCCATCGTTGAGGCCGCTCTCCACGTTGAGGCCCTGCCGGATCCGGGCGGGCACCAGGGTGCTGGAGACGACGGCCTGACCGAGCGCGGCGTCGGTGGGGGCGAGGACCGCGGCGATGATCGCCGCCTCCCAGAACTCGATGTCGGTGAGCAGCAGGGCACCGGCCGCCACGCCGACCGCGATCGTCAGCGGCATGCCGATCCCGAGCAGGCGCGCGGGCAACCCACGGTTCTCGCGCAGGGCCCCCAGGTCGATCCGCCCCGCGTCGGCGAAGAGCACGATGACGAGGGCGATCTCGGCCACCAGCAGGCCGGTCTCGCTGGTCAGCTCGAGGTCGATCACATCGGCCACATCGGGACCGAGGATGACCCCGGCGGCGACGAAGAACATCGGCGCGCTGATCAGCAGGGGCTCGAGCCGGCGCGACAGCAGGCTGTAGGCGACCAGGACCGCGGCGATGACGCCGATGTCGCTCATTCCGAGCTGACGGTGACGAGGGGCGAGCCGCCTGCAGGGCGCAGCGCGCTGATGATCAGACGCACTCGATGCACACGGCCGAGGACGGCCTTGCCTTCAGCCGGCCCTCCGAGATCGCTTTGCCGCAGCTGGCGCAGGTGCCGTATGTGCCGTCGTCGATCCGCCTCAGCGCCGCCTCTATCTCCGGCAGCACTCGCTTGGCGTTGTCGTCCAGTGCCCGGTCGATCTCGCGGTCGAGGGTGAAGGAGGCGCCGCCGCCGATCTCCTCGTCCTGGTGCTCGGCTCCCGTCTGCCGCTGGAGCGCCCTTATCTCGGCTTCGGTGTCGGCGATCTCGCGAAGCACACGCTCGCGCTCCTCGAGCAGCGTGGCCCGAAACTGCTCCTGCTCGGCCTTCGACATGGTCATGATCGCCACCCATCCTCTCGGTTGGAGCCATCTCATAGCGCGCGCCCAAGGATCGCTGCTCAGCCTATCGGCCGGCCCGCGCAAGCCCCCGCTCGGTCAGGGCGGAGCTCGTGCGCCCGAACTGCCTTCGATATCGTGCAGCGCTGATGCCGCCGCTGATCAGAGCCTTCGCGGGGACGCGCATGGCGGTCGGAGCTCTCTCATGGGTCGCCCCGTCGTTCAGTGCCCGTCTCTTCGGGCTGGACCCGGCGAGGCAGCCGGTCGTCACCCAGCTGTTCGGAGTCCGGGACTTCGCTCTGGGTTTCGTCACCGCGACCAGCACAGGCGAGGCCCGCAAGCAGGCACTGCGCCTGGGAATGGTGATCGACGCTATCGACACCGTGGCCGCGCTGCGGGGCATGCGCGGAGGCGGGCTCTCCACCCAGGCGGCGATCCTCGTCGGTGGCGGAGCCGCGCTGTTCGTCGCGATCGGAGCGGCGGCGCTGGCGCAGGAGGAGAACGCACAGCCCTTGCCGGCCGGCAGCAGCGCGACCGTCGCTACGGAACCGGTGGCAACCGGCTAGCTCGCCAAGCCGTCCGAGCGCGGGTCGCGGGCGGCAGCGCTCACGAAGCGAACCCTTGCGCGCATCGCGGAGGGCATCTGGCGAGCAGCGGAGCAGACCGAGACAGGGCTAGCCGGGCGTCGCGGGTTGCGGCTCTTTCGCCGAGCCCGCCCCCGCGGAGCCGCAACCACGGTGCCGAGCTCGGCCGGGGCATCACTGCGCAGCAGGCTGACTGCAAGGAGGCCCAGTCCTCCGCCCAGAGCGATCAGGGGCGCCTCGGGCCCCAGCACCATGCCGAGGCCGATCGTGGCGAGGCCCGCCAACAGGACGCCGGGCAGCGCGACCGGCTGCGGCCTCCGGCGCGAGGCCGCGGGTCGGATCGTGTCCCCCCTTTCCGGGGAGCCGCGCAATCGCGAAGGCGACCAGCAGTCCGGCGAGCGCAAGCACCGGAATGGGCCACCAGGTCGGGGCCTTGTCGTACCCCAGTGCGTCCGGAAGGTCCTCGTAGACCCACACCTGAAGCTCTTGGGTGAGCTCCAGGAAGCCCCAGGCGACAAGCGAGGCGACGACTCCCACGATCGCGGCGAGCCCGAGCAGTCCGAGGAATCGCCGGCTGCGCATGATCGAGCTTGTGTCGGGCGGCTCAGCTGGTTGCGCGACCATTCAGCGCGACCCTAACCGATCGCCGTTCGGGCCCGGCGATCACGACAGGTCCGGAGATTCGCCCCAGGGCAGGCAGGGCCAGGCCCGCACTCGCACGGGAGGTCCCGCCGCTACGGCGGCGAAACCTGCAGGGATGGAAAGCGGCGCTTCACGGCGAGAGCCCTTCCAACGCTGGTTCTCCCGGCGTGTCGCGAAGAAGGGTCTGCGACCCCGCATCGCGGCCGCCGTGATCGCGGCGATCTGGGTCCTTGCGGTGATCGTCTTCGGTGTCTTGGAGCACATCGTCGACCCGAAGAGCTTTCCCAACGTCTGGCTCGGCATGTGGTGGGCGCTGGAGACGGTGACGACGGTCGGCTACGGCGATGTCGTCCCGGCGCAGACCGGGGGGAAGGTGATCGCCGTCTTTCTGCTGCTCGGAGGGCTCTCGCTGCTGGCCGTCGTGACGGGGGTGGTGACCAGCGTCTTCGTGACCCAGGCACAGGCCGAGCAGAGGGAGGCCGGCGACGATCCGGTGATCAGCAAGCTGAGCGAGATGGACGGTCGCCTTGCCTCGCTGCAGGCGGAACTTGCTCGCCTGCGAGGCGACGGAAGCTGACGCCGGCCCCGCGCCTGATGCCCCAGCGAGCGCTGGCGGGCTTGAGCGCTCGCCGCCAGACGTTTCCCTGACGGTCCGGCTCGGAGAACGTTCCGCACTGAGGCGCCGGGGTCCCCCTTGGGAGGAGAAGTGGAAGCGCGGCTAGTGGTCGTGGGCCATCTCGAGAATCTGCTCGCGGCTCATCTTGCCGACCAGCTCGGGATGGCTCTCGGTGACGTGTGCCTCGACCTTCACGACGAGCTCATCCTCGGTCTCGGCCTCGACATCCGTGCCGCACTCGCAATGGACGACCTTGCTCACTGCTCCTCCTCGGACTCGGGATCGAGGGCATCCTTCCACACGCCGCGCTGACCGTCTAGATCCGGTTGCGCCCCGGACGCGGCCGGGGGGGCTGTCGTCCTGATCGTCGAGCCGGAGCTACAGGCTGTCCAGCGCTGCCGGCCTTGACGCATACATCCGCGCCGCGCGACCCCTCGGGAAGATCAAAGCACCTTCGGCCAGTAACTGATATCCACGACGCGAGATGTTCGACAGAGTGCTTACCGCATACGACGGCTCGCCCGCCTCGCGGGCCGGCCTCGAGTTCTCGCTGGAGTTGGCGCGCGAGTTCGGTTCCCGGGTGACCGTCGTCCACGTGATCGAGCCGGGCCAGACGTCCTCAGAGCAGGGCGTCGGCGATCAGGCGCCCCTCGATCCCGGCGCGGCTCGCGGTTGGCTCAGTGATCTCTGCGAGCGCAGCTCGCTGCCCGGTTTCCCGCCGTTGACCCCTGTCACGCTCGAGGGCGGTCGACCGGCGCGGGCGCTGCTCGAGTTGGCCGCGCGCGAGCGGCCCGACCTGATCGTCGTGGGCAAGACCGGCGGCCATGGCGTCGCAGGATTCCTGTTCGGAAGCGTTGCCGAGAGGATCGTCCGGGGTGCACCATGCTCGGTCGCCGTTGTCCCGGCCGAGAGCCGCGCGGCAACCCCGCCGTGCGTGCTCGCCGGCTACGACGGCTCAGAGCGCTCCGCGGAGGCTCTGCGCGTGGCTTCCGTGCTGGCCGCCAGCTTTCCCGCGGGCCTGCGCGTGGTCCATGCGGTCGACTATCGCGTGCCGTTCATGGGCCACCCCCCTGAGAGCGCGCGCAGGCTGATTCGCGAGCAGGGCGAGCGCGTGCTGAAGGAGGGTCGCGCGGTGATCAGCGCGCCGCTCGACTCGCTCGAGACCGAGCTTCGCGAGGGGGACCCGAGATCCGGACTGCTGGAGGCCGCCCGCTCGCACCGTCCACGCTTTCTTGTGCTCGGCCATCGCGGTACGGGTGGTTTCCCCGGCTTGGGGCTGGGGAGCGCCGCCGAGGCGACCGTGAGGATGGCCGACTGCCCGGTGCTGGTGGTCAAGCCGCCTGGGGCCGGAGATGGCGGCGAGGGTGGATGAACGGTCCTGCGCCCCCCCTTGCCTGACGGCGCCGCTGCGGACCGCGATGTGCCAGGCGCCCCGGTCTGGACGTGTGAGGTCGCGCAGGCCCTGGATGCCCTCGGCAGCCAGTCTCGGGGCCTGACCCACGAGGAGGCGAAGCGGCGACTCGCGGCGCACGGCCGCAACGAGCTGCGCGAGGAACAGGCGGTGCGGCCGGGCGCGATACTGCTGCGGCAGTTCCGCAGCCCGCTGATCTACATCCTGGGCTTGGCGGGCGCCGTGACGATCGCACTCGACGAGTACGTGGATGCGGGTGTGATCGCGGCCGTGCTCGTCTTCAACGCGGTGGTCGGGTTCTTCCAGGAATACCGGGCGGAGCGCTCGCTCGAGGCGCTGCGGCGACTGGCAAGCACCCGGGCGGGCGTGATGCGCGACGGGCGGCAGCGCGAGGTCGATGCCCAGGAGCTCGTGCCCGGCGACATCGTCCTGGTCGAGGCCGGAGCCAAGATCCCCGCCGACTGTCGCGTCGTGCACGCGACGGCACTCGAGACGGATGAGTCGTTGCTGACGGGTGAGTCAGTCACGGTCGCCAAGGCCAGCGACCCGGTGGACGCCGAAACGCCGGTCGCCGATCGCCGCGACATGCTCTTCATGGGCACGGTCGCCACGCGAGGTCATGCCCGCGCGCTGGTGTCCGCCACAGGCGGCGACACGGAGCTGGGCCGCGTCGCCGGGGAGGTGCAGCAGATCATCCCGACCGAAACGCCCCTGCAGCGGCGCATGGGCCGGTTCACCAAGCTGGTCGGCGCCTGGGCGCTGGCGAGTTCGGCGCTCGGGTTCGTGCTGGGCGCCATCCAGGGCGAGGCGCCCTCGGAGCTGTTCCGGGCGATGGTCGCGCTGGCGGTCGCCGCGCTCCCCGAGGGTCTTCCGGTAGTGCTCACGATCACCCTGGCGATCAGCGTCAACAGGATGGCAAGCCGCGGGACCATCATCCGCAGGTTGCCGGCCGTCGAGACGCTCGGCAGCTGCTCGGTGATCGGCTCGGACAAGACCGGCACGCTGACCGAGAACCGCATGACCGTCGGGAGGATCTTCGCCGGCGGGGAGCGCTTCGAGCTGACGGGCAGCGGCTACAAGCCCAGAGGCGAGATACTGCTGGGCGGTGATCGCGCCCCGCTGGTGGAGGGCTCGGCGCTGGAGCTGACGCTACGCGCGGCCGCGCTCGCCAACGAGGCGTCATTCGCCGAACGTGACGGGGAACCCGATGTGAGCGGGGACCCGACCGAGATCGCCCTGCTCGTCTCGGCTGCGAAGGCGGGAATGTTCAAGGACGAGCTGGAGGACCGATTCCCGCGCTTGGCGGACATCCCGTTCGACCCCGCGCACCGCTACGCCGCCACCTTCAAGAGGCATGATGGCCGCACGCTCGTATTTGTGAAGGGGGCACCCGAGCGGGTGCTCGAGATGTGCGCGGATGCCGCCGGGCTCGATCGGCTCGACCGTGAGCAGATCCTCGGTCAGGCCGATGCGATGGCGGGGGAGGGCCTGCGGGTGCTGGCGATGGCATACGGGGACCTCGGACCGGCCTCCCCGGACTCCGACCTGGTTCGCGAGCACCCCCGCGAGCTGACCTTCCTCGGCCTGCAGGGCATGATGGACCCGCCGCGGGAGGAGGCGCACGAGGCAGTCGCCCGCTGCCAGCGGGCGGGGATTCGAGCGGTGATGATCACCGGCGATCACGCGACCACCGCCCTCGCCATCGGCCGAGAGCTGGGGATAGCCGGCCCGGATGAGCGCGCCGCCACGGGCCAGGAGCTGGACTCCTACGACGAGCGCGCCCTCGAGCGTCTTGTCGAGGACGTCTCCGTCTACGCGCGCGTCTCGCCAGAGCAGAAGCTGCGGCTGACGCGAGCGCTGCAGCGGCGCGGCCACGTGGTCGCTGTCACCGGCGACGGCGTCAACGATGCCCCGGCGCTGAAGCAGGCCGACATCGGTGCCGCCATGGGTCGCTCGGGTACCGACGTCGCCAAGGAGGCAGCCGACATGGTCGTCACCGACGACGACTTCGCATCGATCTTCGCCGCCGTTGAGGAGGGTCGCGTCGCCTTCGACAACGTCCGCAAGACGACCTTCTTCCTGATCTCCGGAAACGTGGCCGCGGTGCTCGCCGTTCTCACCAGCCTGGCCGTAGGCCTGACGCTCCCCTTCGTGGCCGTGCAGCTGCTCTGGCTCAACCTTGTCACCAACGGGGTGCAGGACGTCGCCCTCGCCTTCGAACCCGGAGAAAAGCACCTCATCAACCGCCCGCCCCGCCCTCAGCGGGAGGGCATCATCTCAGCGGTGCTGTGGGAGCGCACGGCGATCGCAGCGCTTGTGATGGCCGCGGGGACGCTGGTCATGTTCCAGCTCCAGCTCAGCGCTGGTGCCAGCGTCGATGAGGCCCGCTCAGTGGCTCTGACGACGATGGTGATCTTCCAGGCGCTTCATGTGGGCAACTCGCGCTCGGAGACGCTCTCGGCGTTCGCCAAGAGCCCGTTCAGCAACCGCTTCCTGATCGTGGGGACACTCGGCGCCGTGGCGATCCAGGCAGCCGCGCTCTATCTTCCCCTGACTCAGTTCGCGCTCAGCCTCGAACCGATCTCGGCTCAGACGTGGCTCGAAATCGTCGCGATAGCGTTGAGCGTGATCGTCGTGGTCGAGCTTCACAAGCTGGCGCGGGCCCGCTGGCCGATCCGGTCAGCCGCCCCCGCTTCCCCAGGGTCGGAAGCTCCCGGTGCCGGTTGAGCGGATCGGGGATGCCGGAGGCAGGACTCGAACCTGCGACACGCGGATTATGATTCCGCTGCTCTAACCGACTGAGCTACTCCGGCGGGGGAGCGAATCGTAGCCGGGCGGACGCGCTGGCCGGGTAGGGAAGGGCTTGACTAGGGTGCGCGGGGTGAGCGATCTGGAGCGGGCCGTGCATGCGGTCGTCAACGACTGCCTGGGCGTTCGAGAGGGCGAGGACGTGCTGGTCGTCTGCAACCCCGCCACGCAGGAGCTGGGGGAGCGGATGCGCGCCGACGCCGATCAGGCGGGCGCCGATGCGGTGCTGGCCGTGATCGCCGAGCGCGCCTCGCACGCGGCCGAGCCGCCGGCCCCGGTCGCCGAGGCGATGGCCGCCGCCGACGTCGTGCTCGGTCCCACGGTGCAGTCGCTCTCGCACACCGCCGCCCGCAAGCGGGCCAGCGAGGCGGGAGCGCGGATCGCGACCCTGCCGGGGGTCACAGAGGAGATGCTGGCGCGGGTGATGAGCGCGGACATGGAGGGGCTGCGGCGCAGGGGCGCCGCGCTCGCCGAGCGGCTCGACGCCGCCTCGGAGGCGGTGATCACCTGCCCGCACGGCAGCGACCTGAGCCTCGACCTCGAGGGGCGCACCGCGATCCCCGACGCCGGCGAGCTGACCGCGCCCGGCGCCTTCGGCAACCTGCCCTGCGGCGAGGGGTTCATACCGCCCGCCGGCGCCGAGGGAACCCTGGTGATCGACGGCTCGATGGCGGGGATCGGCCTGGTCGCCGAACCGGTCGAGCTGGTCGTCGAGGGGGGTCATCTGACCTCGGCGCGCGGGGGCCAGGGGATGGCGTTCATGGACCTGCTCACGGCCCACGGCGAGGACGGCACCAACGTCGCCGAGCTGGGGATCGGAACCAACGAGCGGGCCATCCTGACCGGGAACATCCTCGAGGACGAGAAGATCCTCGGCACCGCCCACGTCGCCTTCGGGGCCTCGGCGGCGATCGGGGGCAAGGTGCAGGTGCCCGTCCACCTGGACTGCGTGTTGATGCGGCCCACCGTCGAGCTGGACGGGGAGGCGATCGTCCGCGACGGCGCGCTGCTCGTCGGGAGCTAGGCCGATGGCGGCGCCCGCTGAGCTGCTGGCCGTCCCCAACTTCTCCGAGGGGCGCAGCGAGCGCGTCGTCGACGCGCTCGAGAGGACGCTCGGCTCCCACGCGCGGGTGCTCAACGCCCACTTCGACGGCCGCCACAACCGCTGCGTGTTCACGCTGTGGGGCGCCAGCGGGTCGCTGACCGAGGCCCTGGTGGCCGGCGCCGAGCACGCGATCGAGCTGATCGACCTGCGCCGCTACGAGGGGCTGCACCCGCACATCGGGGCGCTCGACGTCAGCCCGGTGGTCTGGGTCGGCGAGGCCGAGCACGGGGCGGCGCGCGACGCGGCGCTGGCGGTGGCCGGGGGGATCGCGGCGCTGGAGGTCCCGGTCTTCCTCTACGGTGAGCTCGCCGCGACCGAGGAGCGCCGGGAGCGCTCCTACTTTCGCCGCGGCGGGCCCGCGAGGCTGACGCGGCGCATGGAGGCGGGGGAGCTGGTCCCCGACCTCGGCCCCTCGCGCCCGCACCCCAGAGCCGGCGCGACCCTGGTCACGGCGCGGCGGCCCCTGGTCGCCTTCAACCTGGAGCTGGACACCGCCGACGTTGGGGTGGCGCGCGCGGTCGCGGAGTCGCTGCGCGAGTCTGGCGGAGGGCTGCCCGGCGTCAGGGCGCTGGGGCTGCCGTGGAAGGGCGGCCGCTCACAGGTCTCGATCAACGTAAACGACCCGATCGGCGTGCCGCTGCGGCGCGTGGTCGAGGAGGTCGGCAGGCTTGCGGCCGAGCATGGAGCCGAGCCCGTCGAGGCGGAGCTGGTCGGCCTGGTGCCCGCGGCGGCGCTGGATGACTACCCGCAGAGCCCCGCGATCCGGGACTTCGACCCCGCGCAGCGCGTGATCGAGGAGATCGTCGCGCGCGGCTGAACGGCCGGCCGGCGACTGCCGCTAGATTTCGCGTATGGCCCAGACCAAGAAGAAGCGCCGCCGCAAGCATCGCGGCACCCAGGGGGGCAAGGTCGACGCCAGGCCCAGGGGGCGCCCGCGCGATCGCGCCGAGGCCAAGCAGCGCGCCAAGTCGGCCAGGTCGGGCTCGAAGCGAAAGGGCGCCGCCTCGGGTGCGGCCCGCACGCCGGCGCCTCCCACCTGGAACACCGCGATCAAGAAGGGGGTGATCGCGGCCGGGATCTTCTTCGCCCTGATCGCGTTCGCCTTCGGAGAGCCCCCCGCGAGCTCCGCGGCCCTTGCCGCCGGCATGCTGATCTTCTACGTTCCGATGGCCTACTACACCGATCGCTTCTTCTTCAACCGCAACCTGCGAAAGCAGCGCTCCAAGGCGGGCGGCAACGGCGCCGGCAGCGCCTAGCGCCGTCCGGGACGGCCCGATCGCGATGGACGTGCGCATGTTCACGGTGGGGCCGGTGGCCGAGAACTGCTTCTTGTTCAGGGCCGACCCGGATTCGCGCAGCGCGCTGATCGTCGACCCCGGCGACGAGGCGCCGAAGATCCTCGCTGCGGTCGATGAGCTCGGCGTCGAGGTGGAGGGGATCCTGCTTACCCACACCCACTTCGACCACGTCGGCGCTGTGGCGCCGGTGGCGAGGGCGACCGGCGCGCCGGTCTGGTGCCCCGAGCTGGAGGCGCCGGTGCTCGCCGACATCAACTCGTTCGTCCCCTGGCCCGGCTTCGGGCCCTTCGAGGACTACGAGGCAGACCACACCGTCAGCGGCGGTGAGAAGCTCGAGCTGGCCGGGATGGAGATCGACGTGATCTTCACGCCCGGCCACAGCCCCGGCCACGTCAGCTACTCGGTGCGCTCGGAAGGTGCCCTGTTCTCGGGCGACGTGCTGTTCGAGGGGTCGGTCGGCCGCACCGACCTACCCGGGGGCGACTGGGCGACGCTGCTGGACTCGATTCGGACCCTGGTCGAGGGCCACCCGCCCGAGACGACTGTGCATCCGGGCCACATGAGGCAGACCACGCTCGGCTCCGAGCGCGAGACCAACCCCTTCCTGGCCGAGCTGGCGGGCTGAGCCGGTCGCGGGCGTCGGTTCGCGGCCTGGGCTGACGGTAGGCTCGGGCCCGCGATGAGCGAGAAGATCAAGGCGCCGCGGGGCACGCAGGACACGCTGCCCGCGGAGATGCGCTCGCGCCGCCGCATCGAGCAGACCGCCCGGGAGACGCTGGAGCGCGCCGGCTACCGGCGCGTCGACACCCCCGCCTTCGAGGAGACCGAGCTGTTCGCCCGAGGCGTGGGCGAGGCGACCGAGGTCGTCCAGAAGCAGATGTTCAGCTTCACCGACCAGGGCGGCCGCGAGCTGACCCTGCGGCCCGAGGGCACCGCCTCGGTCTGCCGGGCCTACATCGAGCACGGAATGCAGAAGCTGCCCCAGCCGGTGAAGCTCTGGTACTCGGGCCCCTTCTTCCGCCACGAGCGCCCGCAGGCCGGCCGCTACCGCCAGTTCCACCAGGTCGGTGCCGAGGCGATCGGCTCGGCCTCGCCGCTTCTCGACGCCGAGCTGATCGTGCTCGCCTCCGACCTGATCGCCGAGCTCGGGGTGGAGGGCGTCGAGCTGCGCGTCGGCAGCCTGGGCTCACTCGAGACGCGGGCCGCCTACCTCGAGGACCTCCGCGCCTACCTGCACGGGCGCGAGGGCGAGCTGGCCAAGGAGGTCGCCGAGCGCATCGATCTCAACCCCCTGCGCGCCTTCGACTCGGCCGACGATTCGACCGCCGCGGTGATGGCCGAGGCGCCGCTGCTGCTCGATCGCCTCGCGGGTGAGGACGCCGAGGAATTCACGCGGGTGCGCGAGCTGCTCGACGGCGCAGGCATCGCCTACGAGGTGGACCCGACCATGGTCCGCGGCCTCGACTACTACGCGCTGACGGTCTTCGAGCTGCACTGCGACAGGCTCGGCGCCCAGTCACAGATCGGCGGCGGCGGTCGCTACGACGGCCTGATCGAAGAGCTCGGCGGGCCACCGACCCCGGCGGCGGGCTGGGCTCTGGGCGTGGAGCGGATCGCGCTGGCGCTCGGCGAGCAGCCCGAGCCGCCTCGCACCGGTGTCTTCGTCGTCGCCGACGAGGGCTCGCGCGAGCGCGCGCTGGCGCTGGCGATCGAGTTGCGCCGCGCCGGCATCGCCGCCGACCTTGACCTGGCGGGGCGCTCGCAGAAGGGGCAGATGAAGCAGGCCGACCGCTCGGGCGCGCGAATGGCCGTGATCATCGAGGACGGGGGAGCGCAGCTGCGCGACCTGGAGTCCGGCGGACAGCGCCCCGCCTCGCTTGACGGGCTGGCGGCGGAGCTGGCGGCGGACGCTGATGTGGCCGCCGGGCGGCCCGGCGTGGCCGCAGAGGGCGGCGGACCGGGCTGAGCGGACATACTGGCCTCCCTGATGTCGTCCGATAGCAGCAATTTCCCGGCCCTGAGACCCAACCGGTACCGCGAAGCCTGGTGCGGTCAGGTGCTGCCGGACCGCGTCGGCGACGAGCTGCGCGTCGCCGGCTGGGTGCACCGGCGCCGTGACCACGGCGGTCTCGTCTTCATCGACCTGCGCGACCGCACCGGGATCGTGCAGCTCGTCTTCGACCCCGACGAGGCCGGCGAGGCCTTCGAGCTCGGCCACAGGCTGCGCGCCGAGGACGTGCTGAGCGCCGCCGGCGCGGTCGTGAAGCGCGACCCCGAGACGGTCAACCCGAAGATGCCGACCGGCGAGGTGGAGGTGAGGGTGAGAAGCGCCGAGCTGCTCGCCGACGCGGACACGCCACCGTTCGAGATCGAGTCGTTCTCGGGAGAGGTCAGCGAGGAGGCGCGGCTGCGCTACCGCTACCTCGACCTGCGCCGCGACCGAATGCGGGAGGCGATGGAGCTGCGCCACCGCGTCACGCGAGCGATGCGGGAGTTCCTGGGCGGCGAGGGCTTCCTGGAGATCGAGACGCCGATCCTGACCCGGTCCACCCCCGAGGGCGCCCGCGACTTCCTGGTGCCCGCGCGTCTGCAGCCCGGCTGCTTCTACGCGTTGCCGCAATCGCCGCAGCTCTTCAAGCAGCTGCTGATGGTGGGCGGCTTCGAGCGCTACTTCCAGATCGCGCGCTGCTTTCGCGACGAGGACCAGCGCGCCGACCGCCAGACGGACTTCACCCAGCTCGACATCGAGATGTCGTTCGTGGAAATCGACGACGTGCTCGAGGTCAACGAGCGGATGCTGGCTGCCGTGCTGTCCGAGTGCGGCGTGGAGCTCGAGCTGCCGATGCCGCGGCTCTCCCACGCGGACGCCGTCGCCCGCTACGGGACCGACAGGCCCGACCTCCGCTTCGGCCTGGAGATGGTCGAGCTGACCGACGTCTTCCGCGACAGCGGCTTCAAGGCCTTCGCGGGCGCGATCGCCGAAGGTGCGGTGGTGCGGGCGCTCGACGCGGGCGCCCACGAGCTCTCGCGCGCCCAGCTCGACAGCCTCGTCTCCGAGGCTCAGGATCTCGGCGCCAAGGGCCTGGTCTGGGCCGTCGTGGAAGAGGACGGCTGGCGCTCCCCGGTGGCCAAGTTCCTCTCGGCGGAGGAGATCGGCGCCTCCAATCGCGCCCTGGGCGCCGCGCGGGGGGACGTGTTGCTGCTGGTCGCCGACTCTCCCGCCACCTCGGCGTCGGTGCTGGGCGAGCTGCGGCGCAGGCTCGGCGAGCGCCTGGGGCTGATCGAGCCGGGGCGAAACGCGCTCTGCTGGATCGTGGACTGGCCGCTGGTCGAGTGGAACGAGCCCGAGGGGCGCTGGGACCCGCTCAACCACCCCTTCACCTCCCCGGAGGGTGAGTTCGACCCAGATCACCCCGGCGCCGCCCGGGCAAAGGCATACGATGTCGTCTGGAACGGTTGGGAGATAGGCGGTGGATCGATCCGTATCAGTGACCCGGACCTTCAACGCCGCGTGTTCTCCGCCATCGGCATCGACGAGGCCCAGGCGGAGGAGCGGTTCGGCTTCCTGCTGGACGCATTACGCTACGGCGCGCCGCCGCACGGCGGCATCGCCTACGGGGTCGACCGCATCGTGGCCCTCCTGCACGGCTCCGAGTCGATCCGCGACGTGATCGCATTCCCCAAGACCGCATCGGGCACCGACCCGCTCACCGGCGCACCGGCGCCGGTCGAGGAGCGCCAGTTGCGCGAGCTCGGGATCTCGCTCGCGCGCAAGCCGGGAGGCGGCGGGAAGCAGGCCGGCTCCGGGGCGGGGGGCTGATGATGCAGGACCGCCCGCCGCCACCCGGTCCCGACGACGACCTCGACTTCGACTTCGACGCTCCGCGGAGGCGGCATCACGAGCGGGGCGATACCGGCGAGCGGCGTCCCGACGATTCCCTGGAGCCGGATCTCGCCGCCGACGCGCCCCGCGGCGGCGATGAGCCGGGAGGCGACGAGCGCGAACCGGGCACCGACTCCGGTGAGCTTGACTCCCTCGAGACCGCAGAGCGACCCGCCCGCCGCGAGCGAGGGCGCTCCAAGCGCGGGCTGAGGCTGCCGGGCCGCGGGCGCCGCCGCGAGGAACGCGCGCGGCGAGCCGCAGACACGGCGGGGCTCGAGGGCGCCGGCGCGGGCGAGGGCCTCGCGGTGGACGAGGGCGCGGGCGAGGGCCCCGCGGCGGAGGGCGCGCCGGCGGCGGCTGCCGAGGACCCGTACGCGCGCCCCCGGAAGCATCCCCCGCCGCGCAACTGGCGCGAGCGCCACCGTGCCCTGCCCGCCGCGGTGAGGCGCCGCCAGGCGGTCGCCGCCGGGGTGATCGGGGTGATCGTGATCGGCGGCGGCTATGCGCTGGCGTCGAGTCTCTTCGGCGGCGGCGAGAGCGACGAGCCACTGCCGCTGAAGCGCGTCGTGGGGCAGACCGTGATCGGCAAGCTCGGCAAGGACGGGCCCGACCGAAAGACGGTGAGGCGCGTCAAGAAAGGGCAGGTGGGCGGCTTCATCGTCAATCCCCGCAGCGAGCAGGCCCTGCAGGAGCAGGTCGGCAGATTGCAGGCGGCGGCCGAGGCGGGCGGCAACCCGCCACTGCTGATCCTGATCGACCAGGAGGGCGGTCCGGTCAAGCGGCTGCCCGGCCCGCCGGACGTGTCGGCGCCCGAGCTCGGCCGCGACGGCAGCACGGACGCCGCGCGCAGTGTGGGTGAGGCGACGGGGGCCTACCTGCAGCCGCTCGGGATCAGCGGCGATCTCGCGCCGGTGCTGGACGTGGCGCTGCCGCGCACCGCCGACACGATCGCGAATCGCACCCTCGGCGACGACCCCGCGCTGGTCTCGAGCCTGGGCTCGGCGTTCATCCAGGGGTTGCAGTCACAGAAGGTCGCCGCCACGGCCAAGCACTTCCCGGGGCTTGGTCCGGCCACGGTCAACACGGACTTCAGCCCCGTCACCATTGCAGCGCGCCCCCAGGACCTGGATGCCGCGCTGCAGCCCTTCCGGGCAGCCGTTGAGGCCGGGGTCGAGATGGTGATGGTGGCCTCGGCCTCCTACCCGGCGCTCGGGGCCGACAAGCCGGCCTCATTCTCGGGGGCGATCGTGAGGGGGCTCCTGCGCGGCGACCTGGGCTTCGAAGGAGTGGTGATCACCGACGACCTGCAGAGCGTCGCGATCCAGGAGCTGACCACGTCCGGCGCCGCGGCCGTCTCATCGCTGGGCGCGGGCTGCGACCTGCTTCTGTTTGCGGGCACCCCGAAGGGCTCGGTATCGGGATTCAACGCCGCGGTCAAGGCAGCCAAGCAGGGGAAGCTGACCCGGTCCGAGCTCGACGCCGCTTATGAGCGCATCACCGCGCTGAAGGGGGCGCTCGGCTAGGTTGCCGACCGCCGCTTCGCGACGAGCCCCGAACCCACGAGAGCCGCGCTGACCGCCGCGACCCCCGAGACGGACGAGCTCGTCCGCCGCTTCCTGGCCGCTCTCAGCGAGGGCGACCGCGAGGCCGTGGGACGGCTGGTCCATCCCGATGTCGAGATCCACACGGCGCGCACCGTGCACCGCGGGCGCGAGGCGGCGGTTGAGTGGTCGGGCAAGGCCTACGAGCACCTGGTCCGCCGCTTCATCCCGGTCGAGATCGAGCCCCGCCGGCGGGGGGTGCTCGTGCACGCCGAGCTTCAGTACGTCTGGCGTGCCTCGGAGGAGGTTGGTGACCTCTCGGAGGTCATGATCGAGCTCGGCATTCGCGACGGCCTGATCTCCTCGTGGTGGCTGCTCGAGGACTCCGTCGAAGCCCAGGCCGGTGAGGATGCGGGGTAGAATTGCAGTCGGGTTCGAGCCTGTACGCGAACCGTCCCAAGTAAAACCCAACACATAGACGCTTGGGGGTCGATCTCCGGCGGTGCCCACCGTGGTTTCGCCGGGTAGACACCCACCTGTTGAATACGGGTTTCCAAGCAGGGACGGCAACGGCAGGTTGGTGCCCCTTAACTCTGATCGTGCGGCCGGCATCCTCTCCGTACCCTTGAGCCGATGAGCGTCGAGGCGCTAGAGCACTACCTCGCGGACGACTCGCGACGCGCCCCGGCCGGCTTGGGCGCCGTCACCGGCTCGGCCGGGGGTGCCCCGTGCGGCGATCTGATCCGCATCTCGCTGCAGCTCGGCGATGGCGCCATCGACCGGGTCACCCATGCCGCCGAGGGCTGCGCGACGAGCAGAGCCGCGGCGGCGGCTCTCGCCGAGATCAGCGAGGGCCTGACGGTGCTCGAGGCCGCCGCAATCGGACCGCAGCAGATCAGCGAGGAGCTCGGCGGGCTGGGGCCGACCCACAGCCACGCCGCGGAGCTGGCGGCCGACGCGCTGCATCGCGCCCTCTCCGTGCTGGCCGGATCGGGCCAGCGGCTGGCCTCGCGGCCGGCCGGGGGCGATCGCGTCCTGGTGGCGCTCAGCGGCGGCGTGGACTCGGCGGTCGCGGCATTGCTGGAGCGCGAGCGCGGGGCCGAGGTGGTGGCGGTGACCCTGAAGCTCTGGGCCGATCGCGCCACCGACGGCGAGCGCAGCTGCTGCTCGCCCGAGGCCGTGATGGCCGCCCGCCACCTCGCCCACTCCCTCGGGATCCCCCACCTGACGCTCGACCTCGAGCCCCAGTTCCGCGCCGGGGTCGTGCAGCCGTTCATAGACGGCCATGCGGCGGGCACCACGCCGAACCCCTGCGTTCTCTGCAACGGCGAGGTCCGGATCGACGCGATGATCGACCTCGCCGATCGGCTGGGCGCCGGCGCCCTCGCCACGGGCCACTACGCCCGCATCGCCGACGACGGCGAGGGACCCCTGCTCCGCCGCCCGGCCGACGCGGCGAAGGACCAGACCTACATGCTCTCCGGCCTCGCGCCCGCCTCGCTGGCGCGGCTTCGCTTCCCGCTCGCGGCGCTGACCAAGCCCGAGGTCCGTTCCCGGGCGGCAGGCGCCGGCCTCGAGGTCGCCGGGCGCGCCGAAAGCCAGGACCTCTGCTTCCTCGCGGGGCAGGGAAAGCGCGAGTTCCTGCGCCGACACGGGGGGCTCGGCGAGCGCCCGGGGCGGGTGGTCGACTCCGGCGGGCACGTCGTCGGAGCGCACCGAGGGCATCACAACTTCACCGTCGGACAGCGGCGGGGGATCGGCGTGGCGTCGAGCGAGCCCCTCTATGTGCTGGGGACCGACGCGGAGCGAAACGAGGTGTCCGTGGGCCCAGCGCAGGAGCTGGCGCGCAGCTCCGTGCGGCTGCGCGATGCTCGCCTGCACAGGGAAGCCTCGGCCGTGGATGCGGTCGGCCTGCGATACCACTCGCGGCTGCGCGCTTGCCGGGTCGAGTCGCTCGCAGACGACGGCGAGGTGTCGCTCGCCCTCGATGAGCCCGCGTACGCCGTCGTTCCCGGGCAGGTCGCCTGCCTGATGGCGGGGGACCTGGTGGTCGGGCACGGCACGATCGTCTAGCCGCGAGGCCGCCCTCGCCGACCGGAGCGCTCCTAGACTTCGCAACGTGAACGCCGAAGAGATCCGCAGCACCTTTCTCGCCTTCTTCGAGCAGCGCGGTCATCGGGTCGTTCCCTCGGCCTCGCTGGTCCCGGCCCAGCACGATCCCTCGGTGCTGCTGACCACGGCCGGTATGCAGCCGTTCAAGCGGGCGTTCCTGGGACTGGAGGAGCCGCCGGCACCCCGGGTCGCCGACGTGCAGCGCTGCTTTCGCACCACCGACATCGAGCAGGTGGGCAACACGGCCAGGCACCTGACCTTCTTCGAGATGCTCGGCAACTGGAGCTTCGGCGACTACTTCAAGGCTGAGTCGATCCCCTGGGGCTGGCAGCTCTCGATCGAGGGCTTCGGTCTGGACCCCGAGCTGATCTGGGTGACGGTCTTCGAGGGTGACGACGAGCTGGGCCTGGGCCCCGACCAGGAGGCGATCGAGATCTGGCGGGAGGTGGGCGTGCCCGACGAGCGAATCGTGCTGCTGCCGCGCTCGGAGAACTTCTGGCAGGCGGGGCCTACCGGCCCGTGCGGGCCGTGCTCGGAGCTCTACCTGGACCGCGGCGCGGACCACGGCGACCCCGATGACCGGCCGGGCGACGACACCGACCGCTTCCTCGAGTTCTGGAATCACGTGTTCATGACCTATGACCTGGCCGAGGACGGGACGCTGACCGAGCTGCCGATGAAGAACATCGACACCGGCATGGGCGTGGAGCGGATGGCCGCCATCCTGCAGGGCGTCCCCTCGGTGTTCGAGACCGACGCGATCCGGCCGCTGATCGACCTGGCGGAGGAGCTCTCGGGGCGCGCGTACGACGAGGGCGGCGCCACCACCCGGGCGATGCGGATTCTCGCCGACCACTCGCGCGGGATGTCGGCGATGATCGCCGACGGGGTCGTCCCCTCCAACGAGGATCGCGGCTACGTGCTGCGGCGGATCATGCGCCGCGCGATCCAGCAGGGCCGGGCGATCGGGTTGGAGGCCCCCTATATGGCGCGCTTCGCCGAGCGCGCCCTGGAGCTGCTGGCGCCCGCCTACCCCGAGCTTGCATCCGAACGCGAGACGGTGCTTCGCTGGGTCCGCGACGAGGAGGAGAGCTTCGGCCGCACCCTCGACCGCGGCACCGAGCTGCTGGCGGAGCTGGTCCAGGCGGCCCGTGCCGAGGAGACCTCGTGGGTGGCCGCCGCGGAGGCCTTCAAGCTGCACGACACCTACGGATTCCCCTACGACCTGACCAAGGAGCTGCTCGCCGAGCAGGGGCTCTCAGTGGACGACCAGGGCTTCGACGAGCTGATGGAAGAGCAGCGCTCGCGCGCCCGGATGGGCGCCGCCACGGCGCACGGCTCCGAGGACAGCCATGGCGCGGTGCTGGCCTTTGCCTCCGAGGCTCCGCCCTCGCGCTTCGTCGGCTACGAGAAGCTCCGGGCCGAGACCAGCGTGCTCGCGGCCGGCGAGGAGGACGGCCGGGTGCTCGCGAAGCTCGAGGAGAGCCCCTTCTACCCCGAGGGCGGCGGACAGGTGGCCGACTCCGGCGTGCTTCGCTGGGAGGGCGGAGAGGCGGCGGTGATCGACGTCTACCGGATCGGGGACGACCAGACCCTGGCGCTGCGGCCGGGCGACGGCTCTGGCCCGCAGCCGGGCGAGCGGGTCGAGGCCGAGGTAACCCACGATGCACGGCACGCGACGATGCGAAACCACACCGCGACCCACCTGCTGCACGCTGCCCTGCGAGAGCGGCTGGGCCCGCACGTGCGGCAGGCCGGCTCGGCCGTCCGCCCCGACAAGCTCCGCTTCGACTTCACGCATGGCGCAGCGCTCTCCGACGAGGAGGCCCGTGACGTCGAGAACCGGGTCAATGACTGGATCAAGCAGAGCCGGCCGGTGCGCGCCATGCAGATGTCGCGCGAGGAGGCCGAGCGGCTGGGCGCGATGGCGCTGTTCGGTGAGAAGTACGGCGACTGGGTGCGGGTGGTCGAGGTCTCGGAGGTCTCGCGCGAGCTGTGCGGCGGCACCCATGTTGCGAACACGGCCGAGACCGGGATCTTCGCGATCACCTCCGAGGGCTCGAGCGCGGCCAACGTGCGGCGCATCGAGGCGATCACGGGACCCGCGGCGATCGACTGGTTCCGCGAGCGCGACCGGCAGCTGCGCGAGACCGGAACGGTCTTGGGCTCGGTCCAGGACCCGGTGGCGGCAGCGAGGAAGACCCGGGAGCGGTTGGCGCAGCTGGAGAAGCGCTCGAAGCAGGCGGGCGCCGAAGACCTGGGCAAGCTGGTCGAGCAGCTGGCGGCCGCTGCGCAGGAGGTCGGCGGGATACGCGTCGTCGTCGCCGACGCGGCGGCGCCGGCGGGCGCCGAGCAGGCCCAGCCCGAGCTTCTGCGCATAGCCGACCGGGTCCGCGCGCAGCTCGGCGACGGCGGCGCCGTGGTCCTGGGCTCTCCCCTGGAGGGCAACGCAGCTCTGGCCGCGAACTTCGGGGCCGCGCCGATCGAGCGCGGTCTCTCAGCCGCCGAGGTCGTGCGCGAGGCCGCGGCCGCGATCGGCGGCGGCGGCGGCGGGCGGGAGAACGTCGCCCAGGCCGGCGGGCGCGATGCCGGCAGGCTGCCCGAGGCACTCGAGATCGCCCGCGAGGCGATCAGAGCGAAGCTCTCTTCCTAGCGGTGTGACTTGCTGATGCGAGTACTCGCGCTCGATTACGGAACGGCACGCTGCGGGTGCGCGATCTCCGATCCCACCGGGACGCTGGTGACCCCGCTGGCGGCGGTTCAGCCACCCGCGGTGGAGGAGATCACCCGGCTTGCGAACGACCGCGGCGCCGACCGCGTCGTCGTCGGGCTGCCAATCTCGCTGAGCGGCGAGGAGGGAGAGCAGGCGCGCCTGACGCGCGCCTTCATCGAGGAGCTCGCCGCCCGGCTCGACCTCCCCGTCGAGGCCTACGACGAGCGGCTGACCACGGCGCTGGCTGCCCGCAGCGCCCGCGAGGGGGCGCGGGCCGATGAGGACTCGCTGGCAGCGGCGCATCTGCTCGAGTCCTATCTCGCCGCGGAGGCCGGATCCGCGGACAGCGCGGCTGCGGCTCCAGAGGGGAAGGAGGGCCTCGATGGCTGACCGCGACGAGGAGTGGATAGCGGATCCCGACGGCAGCCTTCGCGGGCCCGGCGAGAGCCGTCCCGAGACCGACGAGTTCGGCCGCGACGACCCCGATTCGCTGGAGCGCGAGCGCCGCAGGCGCGAGCGCCGGCAGCGCAAGGGTGGACGCGCCAAGGCCGAGAAGCCGAAGAAGGCCAAGGGGGCCAAGAGGGAGCGGCGCTCGCGGCGTGCTCCAGAGGATGAGCCGGCGTCGGCCCCGCCTCCGACCCCTGAGCCGGCAGTCGCAGCGCCCCGCGCCGGCGACCGCGCGCGAGGCCCCCGCTCGGCGAGGTACGGCCGACGCCGCGTCGCCGCGATCGTTCTGGGTGTAGCGGGCATCCTGCTGATCTGGTTCCTGGTGGCGCTGTTCCAACCCTTCGCTGGGAATGGCAACGGCGAGGGGACGGTGTCGGTGGAGATCCCCGAGGGCTCCGACGCGGGCGAGATCGCGAAGATCCTCGACGACCAGGGCGTCGTCTCCAGCGCCCGGCTGTTCGAGCTTCGCCTGCGGCTGGCGGGCAAGTCCGACGTGATCCAGGCCGATACCTACACGCTCGCCTCGGGGATGAGCTACGGCGCGGCCATCGACCGCCTCACGGGCGAAGTCGCCGCGGACACGAACACGATCACCATCCCCGAGGGTCTCTCGCGCGACCAGATCGCGGCCGATGTGCTGCCCGAGGGGGTGAGCAGCGAGGAGTACCTGGCCCTGACGAAGACGGCGCCGAAGGGCTTCGATCCCGCCGCCTACGGCGCGAAGACCCGCAACCTCGAGGGCTTCCTGTTTCCTGCCACCTATGAGATCGGCTCGGGCCAGGGTGTGCAGAGCCTCGTGGACCAGCAGCTCCAGGCCTTCGAGGACAACATCGCCAAGGTCAACCTCGGCTACGCGAAGAAGAAGAACCTGACCGCCTACGACGTGCTGATCATCGCCTCGATGATCGACAAGGAGGTCCAGGTTCCCGCCGAGCGCGACGATGTGGCCGCGGTGATCTACAACCGGCTCAGCAGGGGCATCCCGCTCGGCATCGACGCCACCACCAGGTACGAGACCCAGAACTACACCGAGCAGATCACCAACGAGACCCTCCGCGCCGACACGCCCTACAACACGCGCCTCAACGCGGGGCTGACGCCGACGCCGATCGGCAACCCGGGGCTCGCGGCGATCAAGGCCGCGGCCCGGCCTGCCAACGTCAACTACATCTACTTCGTGGTCAAGCCCGGCACCTGCGGCGAGCACTCGTTCACCGCCAGCGAGGCCGAGTTCGAGAAGCTCGCGGCCGAGTACCAGCAGGCGCTGCAGGCCGAGGGCGGCTCGCCGACCAAATGCGACTGATCGCCCTGCGCGCCGAGGTCAACGGGGTGCCGAGGTGAGGCGGCTCGCGGTGATCGGGCACCCGGTGGCGCACTCGCGCTCGCCCGCGATGCAGAACGCTGCCCTGCGTGCCCTCGGGCTGGGGGATGAATGGAGCTACGAGGCGATCGACGCGCCGCCGGCCGACTTCGAGCAGCTCACCCGGGGCCTGCCCGCACAGGGTTTCGTGGGGGCGAACGTGACCATTCCCCACAAAGAGGCGGCGTTGGCGCTCGCCGACGAGGCCTCGACCGCCGCCAGCGGGATCGGGGCCGCGAACACCCTGAGCTTCACGGGAGGCCGGGTCCTCGCCGAGAACACCGACGCTCCGGCGCTCGTGGGGGCGCTGGGCGCCCGCGAGCTCGCCGGAACGAGTGCCTTGGTGCTCGGGGCGGGTGGGTCGGCTCGCGCGGCGGCCTGGGCGCTGATGCGCCAGGGCGCGATTGTCTCGGTCTGGAACCGGACCGCCGAGCGCGCCGAGCAGCTCGTCGGCGACCTCGCGCAACCCGATCCAGGCTCCGCCGAGGGCGAAGCGGGGCTGAGGGCGGTGGACGCTGCCGAGGCGCGCGCGACGAGCTTCGGGCTGTACATCAACTGCACGGCCGTCGGCCTGGAAGGCGAGGCGGACCCGCTGGCCGCGCTGCCGATCGATGCGGGCCGGCTGCGGGGGGCCGGGCTCGTGGACCTGGTCTACGGGCACATGGAGACCGCGCTCGTCCGCGTCGCCCGCGAGAACGGGGCGGAGGTGATCGACGGGATCGAGGTGCTGGCGCGCCAGGGCGCCGAATCGCTGCGGATCTGGACCGGTCGCGAAGCGCCCCTCGACGTGATGCGGGAGGCCGCGAGGGCCGGGTCGGGGGGCGCCGGCTGAGGAGATGATGGATGGCCGAGCCGCTGAGGCCGGCACCGCACGAGACGGTGATCGCGCGGATGGCCCGCGCCGTGACCACCCTGCTAACTTTTCGTTAGTGGAGGTGGGCTTGAGATTCATCGATGACGGCGCCTCGGGGTCGGAGATCGGGCACGACGACGGGCGGGTCAGCGACGGCGAGGCCTTCGATGCGTACTCTCGCACCGTCTCCGGAGTGGCCGAGCGCCTGCGGCCCTCGGTCGCGCACCTGGCGGTCGCCAGGCGGACCAGGCGCGGCCACCGGGAGGGCGGCGGCAGCGCGGTGGCGATCAGTCCCGACGGCTTCATGCTCACTTCCGCCCACGTGGTTGACGGCGCCGAGCACGGCGTCAGCGCGGCATTCGCCGATGGGCGCGAGCACCGTGCCGAGGTCGTCGGTCAGGACCCGCTCTCCGACCTCGCCGTGGTGCGCGCCGACGCCGGAGATCTCGAGCCCGCGGAGCTGGGCGACGCCGACGCCCTCAGGGTCGGGCAGCTCGTGGTTGCGATCGGCAGCCCGATGGGACTGGCGGGCACGCTGACCGCAGGGGTGGTCTCGGCCCTGGGCCGCTCGTTGCCCACCCGGCACGGGTCCGCCGGGCGCCTGGTGGAGAACGTGATCCAGACTGATGCGGCCCTCAATCCGGGGAACTCGGGTGGGGCGCTCGCCGACGGCCGTGGCAGGGTGGTCGGCGTAAACACGGCGGTCGCCGGCGTCGGCCTGGGGCTCGCCGTTCCGATCAACGAGGCGACGCGCAAGATCATCTCCGCCCTGATCGGCGATGGCCGGGTGCGCCGCGCCTACATCGGCATCGTCGGGGGCTCTCGGCCGCTGCCTCCGCTGGTGGCCAAGCGGGTCGGCAGAGAGAAGGGCATCGAGGTGGTCGAGGTCGTGGAGGGCAGCCCCGCCGCCCTGTCGGGCTTGCGCGCAGAGGACCTGATCCTCGCGGTGGACGGGCAGCCGATGGGGGACGTCGGGGACCTGCAGCGCCTCATGGTCGTCGAGAGGATCGGACAGGCCGTCGAGGTGGAGCTGGTCAGGCACGGCCGATCGGTCAGGCTCGAGTTGGTCCCACGCGAGCTCGAGGCCTGAGCCGCGCCTGGCGCGCGCCGGCTCGCGGCCGTGTCAGCCCCCGGCCGCGCGAGCCTTGCTGCGGTTCGCCGCCCGCTTCGGAGGCTTCTGGCCCCCGGTCACCTCGATCCGTCCAACCAGGCGGTCTGCCTCGACGAGGCGGATGCCGTAGCTGCCGACCCGCGAGGCGAAGACGTTGAACAGAGCCGGGCCGTTGGGGCCGAGCGAGTCGATCAGCCCGATCGCGGGTATCTCGACCAGATCCGCGCGGTCCGAGGCGATCGTCAACGAGAGTTGATCGCCAAGCGCCACCGGGACGACCGAGATGCGATTCGAATCGACCTCGATCCGGGCGCTCTTGCCTTCGCCGCGGGGCACCGTGTCGAGCGGCCCAGTCTCGGTGGCCTCGGTGGTCGTGCTCGTCGTCGAGCCCTCGCGTGCGCTTCGCGGCGGCACCAGCGCCGCGGCAAGCGTCGAGACCCCGAGCAGCACCAACATCACGATCAGCAGCCTTCGCGCCGCCATCAGCGGGATGTCGCGTGGGGGAGAGAGGTGGGCATCGTGACCCTGACAACGATATGGCCGACGCCGTGCTGGGGCTCTCGATGGCCGCGCTCCTTGTCTGGGTCAGCGCCACGGACCTGCGCCGGCGGCTCGTTCCCGACGCAGCCGTGGGCGCAGCCGCCGCGCTGGTGCTGGTCACCGCAGCGCTCGCCGATACCCCGAGTCTGCCCGAGCGCCTCGCTTCGGGCCTTGGGGCCGGCGGCTTCCTGCTCGTGGCGGCGGTGCTTCGTCCCGGAGGCATGGGGCTGGGCGACGTCAAGCTCGCGGCCGTGCTGGGGCTGTATCTGGGCCGGGCCGTGATGCCGGCGCTGCTGATGGCGCTGATCGCCGGGGCTCTCGTTGGGCTGGCGTCGGCCGGGCTCCGGGGCGTCTCGCCACGCTCGGTGACGATCCCGTTCGCACCCTTCCTCGCAAGCGGCGCTGCGGTCGCCTGGTTGGCCGCCGATAACGTAGCTCCGTGGAGCTGACCTTCACAACGGCGGGTGAGTCGCACGGGCCCGGGCTCGTCGCGATCGTCGAGGGCCTGCCCGCGGGCCTCGAGCTCGAGCGCGAGGCGCTCGATCGTGAGATGGCGCGCCGCCAGCTCGGCCACGGGCGCGGCGGTCGCATGAAGATCGAGTCCGACTCGGTCGAGATCCGCTCCGGCGTCCGGCACGGGCGCACGCTCGGCAGCCCGATCGCCGTGCTGGTGGCCAATCGCGACTACCCCAACTGGGAGGAGCGCATGAACCCCTGGCCGGTGCCCGGGTTCGAGGCCGAGGAGTCGCACCTTCCCCGCCCCGGTCACGCCGACCTCGCGGGGCTGCAGAAGTTCGGCTTCACCGACGTCCGCAACGTGCTCGAGCGGGCCAGCGCGCGGGAGACCGCGGCGCGGGTCGCCGCCGGCTCCCTGGCCAAGGGATTCCTCGCCGCGCTGGGCGTCAGCGTCCACAGCCACGTGATCCAGATCGCCTCGGTCAAGGCGCCGGCGCCGGCTGATCTGGGCGCCGAGGACTTCGCCGCGGTGGACGAATCGCCCGTGCGCTGTCTCGACCCGGAGGCGACGCAGGCGATGGTCGCCGAGATCGACCGCTTGCGAAAGGCCAACGAGAGCCTGGGAGGCAAGTTCGAGGTGCGCGCCTTCGGCCTTGTGCCGGGACTCGGATCTCATGTCTCCTGGCGCGAGAAGCTCGACGGCCGCCTCGCTCAGGCGATCTGCTCTATCCAGTCCGTCAAGGGCGTCTCGCTCGGCGAGGCCTGGGAGGTCGCCACCCGGCCCGGGTCCGAGGCTCACGACGAGATCTTCCATTCCGAGCAGCGCGGCTGGCACCGCGAGTCGAACCGCGCCGGTGGGCTGGAGGGCGGCATGACCAACGGCGAGCCCCTGGTCGTGCAGGCGGCGATCAAACCGATCTCCACGATGACCCAGCCGTTGCGCTCGGTCGACACCGAGACCAAGCAGCCGGCCCAGGCGATGCGCGAGCGCACGGACTCCACCGTCGTGCCGGCAGCGGGCGTGGTCGCCGAGGCGATGACGGCCCTTGTTCTGGCCGGCGCCTACCGCGAGAAGTTCGGCGGCGACCACATCGACGACGTGCGCGGGGCGATCGCCGCGTATGTGGAGCGGATCGGGTGGCGGAGGTAGCCGCCACACCCTCGCCTCGGCCAGCGATCGTCTTCATCGGGTTCATGGCCGCGGGCAAGAGCGCCGCGGCCGCGGCCACCGCCGAGCGCCTCGGCGTCGAGGCGCTTGACGCCGACGCCCTGATCGCAGCCGAGCTGGGCGAGCCGATCGCCGCCTTCTTCGAGCGCGAGGGCGAAGCCGAGTTTCGCCGGCGCGAGGAGGCGCTGGTTCGCGGCCTGCTCGACCGGGCCGGGCCCGACCCCGCCGTGATCGCCCTCGGCGGCGGGGCGGTGGAGAGCGAGGGCGTTCGCGAGGCGCTTGCGGGCCACCTCTGCGTCTGGTGCCGGGTGGACGAGGAGACCGCCTGGGAGCGCGCCTCGCGCAACGACGAGCGCCCGCTGGCGGCCGACCGGGAGGGCTTCTCGCAGCGCTTTGCCGAGCGCCGGCCGCTCTATGAGTCGCTGGCGCGCGCCATCCTGCCCCCCGACGCCCGCGAGGCCGCCAGGCGGGCGGCTCCCTGGCTGGCGGCCATGCGCGCGACGCCGGGCGTGCGCATGCTCTGGGCCGAATCGGCCGGTGGCTCCTATCCGGCCGCCGTCGGCGAGGGGGCGGTCTCATTGCTTGACGGCGCACGCGCCGCGGCGGGCGCCTCCGGCGGCGTCGGCGCCCTGCCCCGCCGGTCGTTCTGCGTGGCCGACGAGGGGGCGCTCGCCCACCAGGCGCGGCTGCTGCCCCAGATCGAGGGCGAGCCCCTGCTGGTGGAGGGAGCCGAGAGCTCGAAGACGATCGCGGAGGCCGAGCGCCTGCTCGGCGAGATGGCCGAAGCGGGCGTCCGGCGCGATGACCTCGTGCTCGCCTTCGGCGGCGGCGTGGTCGGCGACCTCGCCGGGTTCTGCGCCGCCACCTACCAGCGGGGCGTCCCCGTCGTGCAGGCGCCGACGACGCTGGTCTCGCAGGTCGACTCGGCGTACGGCGGCAAGACCGGTGTCGACCTGCCCGGGGCCAAGAACTACGTCGGCGCCTACCACCAGCCGCTCGCTGTGCTGGCCGACCCCTCGGCCCTGGCGACGCTGCCCGCCCAGGAGCTGGCCGCGGGCTTCGTCGAGGTGATCAAGACGGGGCTGATCGCCGGCGGCGGGCTCTGGGACGCGGTCAGGACCCTCGAGGGACTCGACCCCGCGGGACTGAGCCCGGTGATCTTCGAGTGCGCCCGGACCAAGATCGAGGTGGTCGCCTCCGACGAGCGCGATTCGGGCCGCCGCGCCGTGCTCAACCTCGGCCACACGGTGGGGCACGCGATCGAGGCGGTGAGCGGCTTCGGCCGCTATCGCCACGGTGAGGCGGTGGGGCTCGGGTTGCTCGCGGCGCTGCGTCTCTCCGACGCCGCCCCGCTTCGCACCGAGGTCGCCGCTCTGCTCGAGGCCCGCGGCCTGCCGATCGCGCTCGACCCGGGAGTCGACGTGGACGAGGTGGTGGCCGCGACCGGACGCGACAAGAAGGCGACGCGAGAGGGGGTCGGCTTCGTACTGCTGAGCGAGCCGGGACAACCCCGCTGGGGCGAACGCGTCGACCCGGATAGGGTCCGCTCAGCCGTGAGCGAGTTGCGGGAGCAGGAGGCGACACGATGATCCAGGCGGCGCACAATCGCGTCGAGGTCCTGCATGGAGCCAACTTCGACGTGCTCGGCGATCGTGACCCCGAGCATTACGGCGGCCTCGGGTTGCCGGAGCTGGAGGTCGCCGTCAAGCGCTTCGCCAAGCCACTCGGCCTCGAGACCTCCTTCTTCCAGACCAACCACGAGGGCGCGTACATCGAGCAGCTCCATCGCCTGCCCGAGAGTGCCGACGCCGCCATCCTCAACGCGGGCGCCTGGACCCACTACTCCTACGCGATCCGCGATGCGCTCGAGTTCTCCGGCGTGCCGGCGGTCGAGGTCCACCTCTCCGACGTCACGCGGCGCGAGGAGTTTCGAAGGGTGTCGGTGTTCGAGGGCCTCGACTCGGTGATCGCCCGCATCTACGGCAAGGGTCCGGACGGATACCGGGAGGCCCTGGAGGCGATCGCGGCGCATCTCGGCGTCTCGGAGTGATGGGCGATCCCACCGCCGCCGGCGGCCGTGGCGCGAGGCTGGTTGAGCTGCTGGCCGAGCACGAGCTCGACCAGCTGTTCGTATCGGACCTGACCAACGTCGGCTACCTGACCGGTTTCACCGGCACCAACGGAGCGTGTCTGGTGGGCGCCGACCTCCGCGTCTTCCTGACCGACTTCCGCTACGTCGAGCGCGCAGAGGCGGAGGTGGGGGAGGGTTGGGAGCGCCCCGACGCCGGGCGCGACGTGCTGCCGCAGGCGGCTGGGCGAATGAGCGGGCGGGTCGGCTTCGAGGACGGCAAGCTGAGCGTGCGCGCCCACCGCAAGCTCGCCGACGCGGCGGGCGAGGGGGTGGAGCTGATTCCTGCCGGCGACCTGGTCGAGCAGCTCCGGGCCGTCAAGGAGGCCGGTGAGCTGGAGAGGATCGCCGCCGCGGCCGAGCTGGCCGACAGCGTCTATCGCTGGACGATCGAGCGGGGGCTCGCCGGGCGCAGCGAGCGCGAGGTGGCCCGCTCGGCCGAGGTGCGCATCCGCGAGCTCGGGGCCGAGCCCTCCTTTCCCCCGATCGTCGCGGCCGGCGCCAACGGGGCGCTGCCGCATGCCGAGCCCTCCACCCGCGAGATTGCGCCGGGTGAGCTCGTCGTCTTCGACATGGGCGCCAAGCTCGAGGGCTACTGCTCGGACTGCACCCGCACCTTCGCGACCGGCGAGCCGGGCGCCGAGGCGCGAGCGGTCTACGAGCTGGTGCTCGGCGCCCAAGAGGCGGCGCTGGCGGCGCTTCGCCCGGGACTCGGCGGTCGCGAGGCGGACGCGGTCTCGCGCGAGCCGATAGCCGCTGCGGGGCACGGCGGGCACTACGGGCACGGGCTGGGGCACGGGGTGGGCCTCGAGGTGCACGAGGCCCCGCGGCTCTCGACCGGCTCCGATGACGAGCTGCGGGAAGGAAACGTGGTCACAGTCGAGCCCGGCGTCTATCTGCCGGGCCGCTTCGGTGTGCGGATCGAGGACCTCGCCGTGATCGAGGCCGCCGGCCCGCGGGTGCTGAGCGGGCTGCCCAAGCAGCTGACCCTGATCGAATAGGCGGGTTCGCGCGCCGCCCTCAGGCGGGCTGGGGCGCGGCCCGGGCAGGCTCCTCGGGGTCGCTGTCCCGCCGGATCCTGGCCGCGATCAGCGGAAAGGCGAGCGTCGAGATGATCGCCGCGCCGACCAGCCCGGCCGATGTCGACGTCTCCATTTCCCCCTGGGCAACGGCGAGCGTGGTTATCGCCACCACAAGCGGCAGCTCGGTCGCCGAGTAGAAGGCGAGCGCCAGCCGGTCGCGCACGCTTGCGATCGTCCCCGCGTAGAGCAGCAGCGCTGGGGTGCCGCGAACCACCAGGAAGAGGCCCACGAACATCAGCATCTTCAGGACCGCCCCGGACGAGGCCGTGAGGGCGTCGAGGTCGAAGGCCATGCCGCTGGTGATGAAGAAGAAGGGGATCAGCAGCCCGTAGCCGACAGCCGTCAGCTTCGATTCCAAGGCGCTCACCTCGCGCCCTTGCAGCGCGATGCGCGTGATCATCCCCGCCACGAAGCCTCCCAGCAGAAGGTCGAGCCCCAGCTCGCTGGCGAGGGCAACCAGGCCGAAGACGAGCACCACCGCGAGGCGCACCCCCGCCTGACTGCTGGTCTCGAGCGTGCGCTCGATCATCGGCCAGCCTCGCCACGTCGAGCGCACGGCGAGCAGGCCGGTGAGCACGGCGGCCACGATGAATGCGGCCAGGATCGCCGCCTCGTGCAGAGGGTGGGTGGTCGAGAGGATCAGGGTGAGCAGCATGATCGGCCCGAACTCACCCATCGCGCCCGCCGCCAGCAGGTAGGTGCCGAAGCGGGTCTTGATCTCGCCAACGTCCTTGAGGATCGGGATCAGCGTCCCGATCGCGGTCGTGGCCATCGCCGAGCCGGTGTAGAGGAGGGCGAGCACGATGCCGGCCGCGGCCAGCGCCCCGCCGATCGCGTAGGCGAGGGCCAGCGAGAGGGTCCAGCCCATGATCCCGAGCCGCAGTGGCTTGCCCCTGATCCGCTCGAAGTCGATCTCATAGCCGGCGAAGAAGAACAGCATCCCCAGGCCGAGGTTGCCGAAGAGCTCGGTGGTCGCGTCGATCTGAGCGAGGTCGAGGCCCTCGGGGCCGATCACGATTCCCAGCACCAGCTCGACCACGACCACCGGGATCGCGATCCTCGGAGAGACGGCCAAGACCAGCACAGCCGAGAGCGCCGCCACCGAGACGATCACCAGCAATGAACTGACGTCCACTCCTCCCATCGGCGGGAAACCTACCGGGGCGCCGTCCGGGCCCCCGCGGTCCAAGGGGGCAATGGCCGGTGGCGGCGAGGTGGGAGGGCGCCGATCAACGCGCCGAGCGGCTGCGGGGGCCTCCACCGGCTCGGCTCGAACGCTGCGCCGGGCGTATCGGTAGCGGCTGCGAGGTCGGCTCGGCAGGCGGCACCGATGTATCGGCCCGGTGCGCCGGTGATCATCTGCCGTCAGCTTCGACGACAATGGAGAGCGAGATGAAGCGGTACATCGTGATCGGCTACGACGGATCGGCGAACGGCGCCGACGCGCTTGAGTTGGGCAGATCGCTCTGCGAAGCCCTCGGAGCCGAGCCGGTGGTGTTCTTCTGCCTGCGGCTCCCACGGAACCTGATGGGCGAGCAGATGCTCGAGGACGCCCTGCGCGAGGGGACCGGGACGCTGTTCGAGGCGGCGCGGGAGGCCCTCTCGGGGCTGGAGGTCAGGACCGAGGCGGTGGTCGATTGGTCGCCCGCCCGGGCCCTGTTCGAGTTCGCCGAGGCCGAGAAACCCATCCTGATGGTGATCGGCTCCGCCCATCGGGGGCCCCTGGGGCGGGTCCTGCTCGGCAGCGTCGGCCAGCGCCTGGTGGAGGGGCTTCCGTGCGCGCTGGCGGTGGCTCCGCACGGCCACGCGAGCAGCCCGCGGGGAAGCCTCGGGAGGATCGGCGTCGGCCTGGACGGCGGTCCGGAGTCGCGCGCCGCGCTTCGCGCGGCGACGGGTCTGGCTCAGCGCCTCGGAGCCGGCCTGCGCCTGATCAGCGTGCAGACCCTCCCCAAGACCACCTACTCGGCCGCGCCCGGGCTGGCGATGGCGGACTACGAGGGCGCCGAGGAACGGCGCGCGGGGCGGGTGCTCGAAGAGGCGACCGCGGCGCTCCCCGCGGGCCTTGACGTTGACACCGCTCAGCCCCAGGGTGACCCTCAGACCTGCCTGGAGGCGGCCGCCGAGGAACTCGATCTGCTGGTGATCGGCTCGCGCGGCTACGGGCCGCTTCGCCGCGTGCTGCTCGGCGCGGTCTCGTCGAGCCTGATGGGTGCGGTGAGCTGCCCGCTGCTGGTGATACCGAGGGCTGCGGGCGAGGATCCGCTGGGCTAGCCGACGGCGGGGCCGTCGTCGTCGAGCATCTCCTCGATCAGCCCCATGTACTGGACCAGGGAGCGGGTGGCGAGAAGCGAGTCGCGCACGCGAATGTGGGCGGCGGCCCCGATCTGATCCGCCCGACGTGGATCGTCGAGCAACCCGTCGATCGCGGCGGCCACCGCTTCCAGGTCGGTGGGATCGTCGATCAGGATCCCGGACTCGCCGTCGACGATCTGGTCCTGGATGCCGCCGATGCGGGTGGCGACCACGGGCTTCGACTTCCACATGGCCTCGGCGACGGTCAGCCCGAAGCCCTCCGCGAGGCTCTTCTGGACGATCACGTCGGCGCGTCGCTGGATCGCGTTGACCATCGCTGCGTTCTCGTCCACGTCGTCCATCGGCAGGCAGGCAAGGTGAACGCGCGCCCTGGACTCGGCGTCGAGCGCATTCCTCTGCGCCCGGATCTCGGCAAGGACCTCGGCGCCCTCCGGATCGTCCGCCACCTCCGCGACCGATGGGCCGGCCAGCAGCAGGTGCGCATTGCCATGGCGGCAGTGCTCGGTGAAGGAGCGCAGCAGCCCCGCGTGATCCTTGAGCCTGTCCCAGCGCGAGACCTGTACGACCAACGGGGCATCGTCCGGCACCGGCCCTTCCTGGTCCAGCTCCGCCGAGCGGTCCACGCGCCCGACGGAGCCGTCTGCGCGCTCGAATACGGGGACCTGTCCACCGTTGGGGCTGATGCCCGTCTGCGAGAGAATCGCCCGCACCACCCCGGGCTCCAGCGGCTCGTTCTTCGCCGAGAACGCGTCGATCGCGGGCGGGACGAGCCACAGCCGCTTCTCGTCGAGACCATCCCAGACGAAGGCGCGCCGCGAGAAGACACAGGCGTCGGCCTCCTTCACGTAGCGCTCGAGGAAGGCCCACGCGTCCCTGGCCAGGTCGTTCGGCTGGTCCACCCCGACGTGGCATCGCCACACGACCCTGGCCCCCTTCGATCGCACCAGCTCGATCAGGCCGGCCGTCTGCGGATCATGGAGGAAGACGATGTCGCCCGGACGGAGCAACTCGCCGAGCGCGTCCGCGCAGCGGGCGAGGGTGATCTCGTAAGCGGCGCGCTCGGCCTCGCCGAGATCACCGCCGTCTCCCGGCACGCCGTGCAGGTGGTTGTGAAGGCGCTTGGTCACCCGGAAGAACTCCTCGTCGCCCTCGATCGCGACCCAGCGCACGTCCACGCCCGCGCCGCGCGCGTAGGCCAGCAGGAACTGCAGCATCTCGGCGACGCCGCCGCCGCGGGCGGTGGAGTTGACGTTCCAGACCACGCGCCCGGCCAGCACCGTGCCCACCTTCTCGATCGCCGCTTCCGCAAGCGCGTAGGCGTCACCCATCAGAGCCCGGTAGCGCTCCGGCGGCGCGGGGGAGATGGGAACATCGGTCAGGGGGGCCACCGCGGCCGGGACGCTATCGCCTGTCGCGGCGCCACGCTGCCGAGACCAGCATCAGGCGGGCCGAGGACGTCCTGCGCAGGCGCTGAGGCCCACCTGGAGTTCGGCTCGCAGCGGACTGCCCATAGCCCGGTGATTGTGGAAGGGCGGCGCGGCTAGCCTTCGGTTCTTGATCTCGACCAACCAGTTCAAGAACGGCACCCACATCGAGGTGGACGGGACGATCTTCAAGGTCGTCGATTTCCAGCACGTGAAGCCCGGCAAGGGGGGCGCTTTCGTGCGCTCCAAGCTGAAGCGCGTCGAGGACGGGGCGGTGATCGACAGGACGTTCAAGGCGGGAGAGAAGTTCCGCCCCGTGCGCACCGAGAACAAGAAGATGCAATACCTCTACGAGACGGGCGAGAACGTGGTGCTGATGGACAACACCACCTATGACCAGGTGGAGATCCCCAGGTCGGTCGCCGAGGAGGCGCTGAGATGGGTGCCGCCCAACTCCGAGGTGGAGCTGCTGCTGGTCGATGAGCGGCCCTCGGATATCCAGGTGCCGAGCGCCGTGGAGCTCGCGGTCACCCAGACCGACCCCGGCCTCAAGGGTGACACGGCCTCGGGGGGCGGCAACAAGCCCGCGACGCTCGAGACGGGCGCCGTGGTCCAGGTGCCCCTCTTCATCGAGGAAGGCGAGAGGGTTCGCGTCGACACGCGCAGCGGCGAGTACGTCTCGCGCGCCTAGCGCCGCCGGCCCGGGCCCTGTCAGGATTCCGGCATGCGCCGATCGGACCAGAGGCGGGACGCCGTCTTCGCGCTCTACCAGCACGAGGTGACCGGGCGGCCCCTCGACGAGCTGCTCGCGGGCGCGAGGCCGTTCAGCCGCGAGCTGGCGGAGGGGGTGGAGGCGCGCGGCCTCCAGCTCGATGAGCTGATCAGCCGCCACTCCAAGGGCTGGGCGCTGGAGCGGATCGCGCCCCTGGAGCGTTCGATCATGCGAGTGGCGCTGTTCGAGGCGCTGCACCGCGACGACATCCCGGTCGAGGTGGCGATCGACGAGGCCGTCGAGCTCTGCAAGGAGTACTGCGGCGCCGACGCGCCGGGCTTCGTAAACGGGGTGCTCGGGGCGGCCCTGGCAGAGCCAGCGGCCTGACGGCCAGTGACGGGCCAGGAGCCATCCGGGTCGGCGCTCACTGGGATCGAGCTGCTGCTGATCGACCTCGACGGCGTGCTCTACGTGGAGGACGAGGTGGTTCCCGGCGCGGTCGAGGCGGTGAGTGAGCTGCGGGCGGAGGGGCCGGCGCTGCGATTCGTCACCAACACGACATCGCGCTCGCGAGGCCAGATCCTGGAGCGTCTGCAGCGCCTGGGGTTCAGTGTCGCCTCAGAGGAACTGGTGACGCCGGCGGCGCTGGCCCGGGCTCGTTGCCGCGAGGCGGGCCACGAACGCGTGGCTCTGATCATGAACCAGGAGGTGAAGGAGGACTTCACCGGATTGACCGCCGCGAACGATGCCGTGGACGCCGTGATCATGGGGGACCTCGGCGCCGCCTTCAGCTTCGAGATCCTCAACCGCGCCTTCCGCCTGGTGATGGACGGCGCCGAGCTGATCGCCCTGCAGAAGAACCGGTTCTGGATGACCCCGGAGGGCCTCTCGCTCGATGCGGGCCCCTTCGTGGCCGCGATCGAGTACGCCACGGGGCGGGAGGCGCTGGTCGTCGGAAAGCCCGCCCGGGCGTTCTTCGAGCTGGTCCTGGGCGAGCTCGGCCTACCCGCGTCGTCGGCGGCGATGGTCGGCGATGATGTCGAGACCGACGTCGGCGGCGCGATCGCGGCTGGACTGGCCGGCATCCTGGTGCGAACCGGTAAGTACCGGGAGGACTTCGTCGCCCGGTCGGGCATCGAGCCGACCGCGATCGCCGATTCGATCGCCGAGTTGCCCGAGCTGTTGTCCCCGGGCTAGCCTGTCAGCGATGAACGACGATATGGATCCGGCCGGCCCACCGGGCCAAGCGGAAGCAGGGCGAGGCTCTGAGCTCGCGGGGATCACCGAGCGCCTCGAGTCGCTGGCGCGCGAGCTGGATTCCGAGCCCGACGACGAGCGAGCCGCCGAGCTCGTGCGCGAGGCCTCGGAGCTGGCCGCCGAGGCCGGCCGAGAGGTTGATCGCGCTCTGCAGGCCGCGGCCGAGACGCGCGAGAGCTGATTGAGCGAGTACCCCGAGGACCTGCGCGAGCTGGTCGACGCGTACCTCGCCGAGCTCCGCTTCTCCACCGACCCGGCCACCGAGGGCCTCGACGAGGCGATGCGCTACTCCCTGCTGGCGGGCGGCAAGCGGATCAGGCCGGTGCTCGCGCTCGCCACCGCGCGCTCGATCGGCGTCGAGCCCGAGCAGATGCTGCCGGCCGCGGCTGCGATCGAGCTGATCCACACCTACTCCCTGATCCACGACGACCTGCCCGCGATGGACGACGACGATCTGCGCCGAGGGATGCCGACCTCTCACGTCAAGTACGGCGAGAACGTCGCGATCCTGGCCGGCGACGGCCTCTTCGCCGAGGCCATGCGCCTCTTCTGCGAGCGCCAGCAGGGCGAGCCCGACCGCGTCGTCGCCGCGCTCGCCGAGCTGGTCACGGCGACGGGCGTGAGCGGCATGGTCGGTGGGCAGTATGTGGACGTGACCACCTTCGAGGCGCGCGCCGAAGGATCGGCTGCGGGCGACCCCGAGGCGCTGAGGCAGATGCATACGCTGAAGACGGGCCGATTGATCGCCGCCAGCGTCGGCTCGGTGCTCGAGTTGGGCGGCGTCGGCGAAGCTGCCACAATTCCCTATAGGCGCTTTGCTGACGAGCTTGGCGTGCTGTTCCAGATCGTCGACGACATACTCGATGTGACCGGCAGCGACGAAGAGCTCGGCAAGCCGAGCGGGAGCGACGAAAGGCATGGAAAGCTGACCTACGTGAGCGCCTTCGGCCTCGACCGCGCGCGCGAGCTGGCCTTCGAGTCGCACGCAAACGCCCGCGCGGCGCTCGCCGAGGCGGAAACAATCACCGACGACCTGGCTCGCATCACCGACTTCATCCACACCCGGCACAGATGAGCGACGAGACGAAAAGCCCAACAGGAAGCGAGAACGCAAGGCGGCTGCTTGACGACGTGCGCGGCCCCGACGACCTCTCAGGGCTCTCAGACGAGGAGCTGCAGGGGCTCGCCCAGGAGGTTCGCGAGCTGATCATCGACACGATCGGGGAGATCGGCGGCCACTTCGGAGCCAACCTCGGCACCTGCGAGCTCGCCGTCGCCCTGCACAGCCTGCTCGACTCGCCCCGGGACAAGATCCTCTGGGATGTGGGCCACCAGGCCTACCCGCACAAGATCCTGACCGGCCGCCGCGAGGAGCTCGGCACGATCCGGCAGTACGGGGGCCTCGCCCCCTTCTGCTCGGTTTTCGAGTCCGAGCACGACATCATGGGCGCCGGCCACGCCTCCACCTCGATCGGCTACGGCGTCGGTCTCAAGGAGGCGATGCGAAAGGGCATCGGCACCGACGGCAAGGTCGTCGCCGTGATCGGCGACGGCGCGCTCACCGGCGGCGTCGCCTATGAGGCGCTGCACCAGGCCGGCGGCCTGCAGACTCCGATGGTGATCGTGCTCAACGACAACGGAATGTCGATCTCGCCGAACGTCGGAGCCCTATCGCGCTACTTCAACAGGGTCCGCCTCAATCCCCGCTGGTATGAGGCCCGCACCAGAACCGAGGAGCGCCTCACCCATCTGCCTCTCGGCCTCGGCAGGCGCATGGAGCGCCTCGGCCCCGAGGTCAAGGCCGCGATCAAGGCCTACTGGGCCCCCGGCCTCTTCTTCGAGGAGCTCGACCTGGCCTACGTCGGGGTGATCGATGGCCACGACGTCGGCGCGCTGCGCAGCGCTCTGACCGAGGCCTTCGACGCCAATCGCCCCGTGGTCGTCCACATTCACACGATCAAGGGCAAGGGTTTCGAGCCGGCGGAGGAGGGCGGCCTGGAGGGGATGGAGAAGTGGCATGCGGCCAAGCCCGGTTCGATCGTCAATGGCAAGGCCGCTCCCAAGCAGGAGCCCAAGACGGTCCCCGTCAGCGAATCGAATTCGCCGGAGGGCATCGAGAAGCTCGAGCCGCCGCCGCCCAAATCGCCCCCCCAGTACACCGCTGTGTTCGCCGACGCGCTGGTGTCGGAGGCCAGGCGCGACGAGCGCGTGATCGGGATCACGGCGGCGATGGCGGGCGGCACCGGGCTCGACAAGCTCCAGAAGGCCCTGCCCGAGCAGTACTACGACGTCGGCATCGCCGAGCAGGATGCGGTCCTGTTCGCCTCGGGCCTCGCGATCCAGGGCGCCAAGCCCGTATGCGCGATCTACTCGACCTTCCTGCAGCGCGCCTACGACCAGCTTGTCCACGACGTCTGCCTACAGAAGCTCAACGTCGTCTTCGCCATGGACCGCGCCGGCCTGGTGGGCGACGACGGGCCGACCCATCACGGCGCCTTCGATATCTCCTACTTCCGGGCGCTGCCCAACGTGGTCGTGATGGCGCCTCGCGACGAGGCGATGCTCGTGCACATGCTGCGTACCGCGCTGGCCCACGACGGTGGCCCGATCGCCTTCCGCTACCCGCGCGGCGCCGCAGAGGGGGCGCCGATGCCCGACGCGCCGAGGGAGATAGAGATCGGCAGGGGGGAGATGCTGCTTCCGGGCGAGAGGGTCGCCCTGCTCGGCTACGGCTACGGCGTGCAGGTGGCGCTTCGCGCGGCCGAGATCCTGCGCGACAAGGGTCTCGAGCCGACGGTGGCCGACGGCCGCTTCGCGAAACCGCTAGACGGAGCGCTTGTCGAGCAGCTCGCGGCGGAGCACGAGTTGCTGGTGACGGTCGAGGAGAACGTGCTGCCCGGCGGCTTCGGCTCGGGCGTGCTCGAGCATCTCGAGGACGCCTTCGCCGAGCGCGACGAAGAGCGCGCCCGGGTGATGCGCGTCGGCCTCCCCGACCGCTACGTCACCCATGGCAAGCCGGCGCTGCTGCGCGAGGAGGTCGGTTTCACCGGCGAGGCTGTCGCCGACCGGGTGCTTGCCGCGATCGGCAAGCGCCCGGCGATCGCGGGCTAGCGCCTAGGCGGGGACCCGGCGTCTGGCCGCTTCGTGGCCCAGGCCGATCGGGCCTGCGTTGGAGGGCTCGGTGAGAGGGTGGGAGCAGAGCATCTGGTAGACGGCGGTCTGCGCGGTCTCGAAGCCGTTGCGGGCCGCGCGCAGGTAGAGGCGCCAGACCCGCAGGCGCTCACTGCCCGCGAGGCGCTCGGCCTCTTCGAGGTTCTCGTCCAGGCGAAGCGCCCAGTGGCGCAGGGTCTCCGCGTAGTCGCGGTGGAGGTTCTCGACGTGCAGCGTTTCGAGCCCGGCGCGCTCGAGCGAGAGCAGCATGCGCGAGAGGTTCTGGACCTCGCCGTCGGGGAACACGTAGCGCTCGGAGAAGTCACCACCGACGTGGAACCCGTGATCAGTCGGGGGCACCCAGGCGATCCCGTGGTTCAGGACCTTGCCTCCCGGGCGAAGGACTCGGGCCACCTGGCGACCGTACTCGTCGGCCCGAGACCCGCCGACGTGCTCGACCATGCCGATGCTGGCGACCGCGTCGAACTCGTCGTCGGCGAGGTCCCGATAGTCCTGGACGCGGAACTCGCAGAGCTCGCCGACGCCCGCCTCGCGCGCGCGCTGGTTGGCCAGCTCTGCCTGGGGGGGTGAGAGCGTGATGCCGACGACCGCGGCGCCGTACTCGGTGGCGGCGTGGATGCCGAGCGCTCCCCAGCCGCAGCCGATATCCAGCATGCGGTCGTTCGGCTGCAGCTCGAGCTTGCGGCAGATCAGGTCGAGCTTGGCGCGCTGCGCCTCCTCCAGCGTCTCGACGCCTTCCTCCCAGAGCGCGCAGCTGTAGGTCATCGACTCGTCGAGAAAGAGCGCGAAGAACTCGTTCGAGACGTCGTAGTGATGGCGCACGACCTCTGCGTCACGCTCACGGGAGTGCCGCGAGCGGCTCGGCTGCAGCTCCGCGGCCGGGGCCGGGGGTGGCATCCTCAGTCCCGAGGCACGGAGCGCCGCCGCCCCCAGGCGGGCCTTGGCCACCGCCGAAAGCGGCGGCGCATGCCAGCGGCCCAGCAGGGCAATCACGCCGTCGAGGTCGTCGACCTCGATGTCCCCGCTGACATAGGCGCGTCCGAGCCCGAGCTCGCCCGGGGCGCGGATCACGTGCCCGAGCGCGCGGGGCGAGCGAAAGCTCAGGGTGGGGCCGGGGCCGGTAGCCTCGATGACGCCGCCGTCCCAGAAGCGCAGCGTGAAGGGCCGGTCGGGGAGCGCGTCCTCGATCCTGGAGCGGAGCCGCTCGGAGGAAGGGTTGGCCACGCGCGCAGCCTAGCGCCAGGCCGCACCGGCGGCGGGTTCCCGAAAGGGCGTCGAATAGGGTGCCCGCGATGGAGCGTAGCTCCGGGAAGCCGATCGACCGCGGCACCTGGCTGGCGCTGGTGGCGATGGGCATCGCGGTCTTCGTGATCGCCAACGACTTTTCGGCGATCAACGTCGCGATCCCCCAGATCGAGCAGGACTTCGACACGACGGTGAGCACCTCACAGTGGGTCGTGAACGCCTACGCGCTGACCTTCGGGGTGCTGATCGTGACCGGCGGCAGGCTCGCCGACCTGTTCGGGCGCCGGAAGGCCTTCATCGTGGGCTCGGCGATCTTCGCCTCGATGTCGCTGGCCGGCGGGGTCGCCCAGACCGAGGCCTGGCTGATCACCGCGCGGGTGCTGATGGGCGTCGGCGGCGCGCTGATGTGGCCCGCGATCCTCGGCATGACCTTCGCGGCCCTGCCCGCGGAGAAGGCGGGGCTGGCCGGGGGCCTCATCCTGGGGGCGGCGGGGATCGGGAACGCAGCGGGCCCGCTGATCGGTGGCGTGCTCACCGACCTGCTGAGCTGGCGCTGGATCTTCTTCGTCAACCTGCCCGTGACGGCGTTCGCCGTGCTCGTCACGATCCGCTACATCCACCAGCCGCGAGCGCAGGGCGAGGACACCGCGATCGACTACAAGGGGATCGTCACGGTCTCGCTGGGCCTGGTGGCGCTGCTGCTGGCCTTCGACCAGGTGCTTGACTGGGGAGGATGGGGAGATCCGCGGATCGTCGCTCTCATCTTCTTCTCGGTTCTGATGCTTGCGCTGTTCGCCTTCGTGGAGCGCTCGTCGGGGCGCCACGCGCTTGTGCCCGCCGACGTGATGCGCGACCGCGACTTCACCTACTCGTGCATCGCGATCCTGTTCATGTCGGCGGTCTTCTTCGCGACGATGCTCTACGTCCCCCAGTACATGCTCAAGGTGCTCGACCTCTCACCGATCCAGACGGGCCTCGGAATGCTGCCGATGATGGGCGTCTTCGCCCTGGTCTCGTTCGTCGCCGGCCCGCTCTACGCACGGCTCGGCCCGAAGCTGCTCGCCACGGGCGGCTCCGCCTGCATAGCGGCGGGCCCGCTGCTGATCTCGCTCGCGGCCTCGGAGCAGACGTACGCCGCGATCGTGCCGGGCCTGGTGATCACCGGCCTGGGCGTCGGGCTGTTCTACCCGACCGCCACCACGGCCGGCGTCACGTCGGTCGACGAGTCGCGCACCAGCCTCGCCGGAGCGATCATCTACATGTTCCAGATCGCCGGCGGGTCCATCGGTCTCGGCCTCACGACCACGGTCTTCTCCGAAGCCGGCGACGGTGACAGCGGTGCTGCTGCCTTCATCGACGGCATCGAGGCCGCCTTTCGACTGGATGCGGCACTGGCGGTTGTCGGATTCCTGATCGCGCTGCTGCTGATCGGGGGCCGCCCGCACTTCCACCGCGCCGCCGCCGGGTACACCCCGCGCGGCCACGGCCCCTGAGCTAGTCGCCGGATCCCGAGTCGTCCGAGCCACCGCCGTGCGAGTCGCCGGAGCCTGAGCCCGAGCCGCCCGAGGAGCCACCACTCGATCCGGACCCCGAATTGCCGGAGTGCGAGCCCGAGTTCTCCGAGCCCGAGTCCTCCGAGCCCGAGTCCTCCGAGCCGGAGCCGGATTCCTTCTGCTTTCCCTTCTGCTTCTCGCTTTGCGTTCGCTCGCCCGAGCCGCCGCTGCCGGAATCATCGCCGCCGCTGCCGGAGCTCTCGCCGCCGCTGCCGCCCGGAGCATCGCCGCCGCCGGACTCGGCCTCGCCGCCGCCATCGCCGGCCCCGGGCCCGCGATCGTCCGAGTCGTGCCCTCGCGCCGGCTGCGCCTTGACCACGTCGGCCGCAGGCGTCAGCGAGACCGGCTCCGCGGAGAGGCCGATCTCCTCGCCGGTGATCCGGTTCGCCGCGACCGCGATTCCCGCCGCCGCCACGATGCCCAGCATGCCCAGCGCCAGCGCCGCGATCAGCTCCTTGGGGTTCATGACGCCGACCGTACGGGTCCCGGGTTAGGAAACGGCAAAGCCATCAGGCTCGGCGCAGCACGATTCGGGCGACGATCTGCCCGCCGCTGTTCTCGAGGCTCGCGCTGCCACCGGCGCGGCGTGCCAGCGCGGCGACGATCGGCAGCCCCAGCCCCGTCCCCTGCCTGCGGCGCGAGGACTGCCCCCGATAGAAGCGCTCGAACGCGCGCTCGCGCTCCTCCTCCCCGAGCGGCGTGCCCCAGCTCGCAACCGCCAGGGCGGCCCCGGCGTCGGCGTCGCCCCAGCGGAGCTCTATCGGCGAGTTCGGCTTCGAGTACTTGATCGCGTTCTCGATCAGGTTGTCGAGCATCACCGCCAGGTCTCGCTCCCCTGCCCGCACCTCGATCGCCCCGTCGCCGCTCAACAACAGCTCGTGACCGCCCTCTGCCGCCGCGTCGGTCCAGCGCCCCGCCGCGGCCGTCGCGGCCGAGCGGAGATCCGCGACCTCCGGCTCTGCGGGCTCCTCGCTGGAGGCCAGCGCGAGCAGGTCCCCGACCAGGACCGAGAGGCGCTCGGTCTCCCGTTCGGCGGCGGCCAGCTCCTCACCGGCCTCCGGGCCCGCCTTCTGGCCGGCCGCCTCGAGGCGCAGCCTCAGCCCGGTCAGCGGAGTTCGAAGCTGATGGGACGCATCCGCGACGAACTCCCGCTGGGATTCGAGCACGGCGCCGAGGCGGTCGGCCATCTCGTTGAAGGCACCCGCGACCTCGACCTGCTCGCTTGAACCGCGCGGCTCCGCCCTCGCCGAGAGGTCGCCGTTGGCCATCCGCCGCGCCACCCCCGCGAGCGCGTGCAGCGGTTTGGCGATAGACCCCGCGAGGATCCAGGCGACGCCGAGGCCCAGGCCGAGCGCGAGCACCCCGATTCCGATCAACGCCGCGACGTCCGCGCGCACCTCCGAGTTGACGCTCGCCAGGCTCTGCTCGACCTCGAGCGCGCCGATCGTGCGGCCGCGCCGGATGATCGGTACCGCGGTCGAGAGAACCTCGAGGTCGGGCGGGTGCCTGCCCTGGCTGATCTCCCCGCCAAGTGCCTTGCCGAGCGGCGGGTGCTCGCCAGTGAAGTCGGCGCCCCGTGGAGCCTCGCTGAGGGAGTCGGCCAGCAGCAGCCCGCCCTCGTCGACGATGAAGACCCTGCCGCCGAGCCGGGCCGAAGCATCGGCCGTGACCAGGTCCAGGCGCTCGGGCTGATTGAGCTGATCGGCGACCGAGGCCGCAACGACCTGCGCCTGCGCCGCGGAGTCGGCCTCCACCTCGGCGTTGACGCGGCTGTCGAGGTTGGTGGCCAGCGGCACCTCGAGCGCGACGATCACCACCACCAGCGTGTAGGCGAAGGCCGCCAGCAGGCGGGCACGCAGGCTCATGACTCGTCGGGGCCGGAAAAGCGAAAGCCGACCCCGCGCACCGTGTGGATGTAGCGCGGGCGCTTGGGATCATCGCCCAGTTTTCGCCTCAACCCGCTCATGTGGACGTCCAGGGTCTTGGTGGAGCCGAACCAGTTCATGTCCCAGACCTGTTCGATCAGCGCCTGGCGCGAGATCACCGTGCCGGCCTGCTCCATCAGCGCCCTGAGCAACTCGAACTCCTTGCGCGAGAGCTCAAGCTCCTCTCCCTTGACGCTCGCCGTGTGGCGGGCGACGTCGAGGGTCAGCTCGCCGACCTGGTAGCGCTCCGGCTCATCTCCCCGCCCCGGCTGCGATCTGCGCAGGACCGCCCGCACCCGCGCCGTGACCTCTCGAGCCGAGAAGGGCTTGACGACGTAGTCGTCGGCGCCCATCTCCAGCCCCGCGACCCGGTCGGCCTCGGAGCCCCGCGCGGTCAGCATGATCACCGGGACATCGCTCTGCTGTCGCAGCGATCGGCAGACGTCCAGGCCCGAGCCGTCCGGCAGGCCGATGTCGAGCAGCACGAGGTCGGGCGTCGAGGCGCTCGCCATCTCCAGAGCCGCCACCGCTGTGTGGGCCACACGGGCGCGAAACCCCTCTCTCTCCAGCGCCTCGGTGAGCGGCTCGGTGATCGCCGTCTCGTCCTCGACCAGCAGGATGTCGGGCCGAGCCTGATCGCTCATGGCCAATGATGCTACGGGCGACGACGCGGTGGCGGGGCGGCCAGGGCCGCCCCGCTCACCGCGCCGTGCAGGCCGGTCTGCCGGCCGGGGTGCGGCTCAATCGTCGTCCGAGCCACCGCCGTGGGAGCTGCCCGACCCCGAGTCATCGTCGTCGGAGCCGCCGTGGCCCGACCCGCTGGAGCCCGAGCCACTGTGGCTGGAGCCCGAGTCCTCGTCGGAGTCCTCGTGCGAGTTGCCGTGGCCGGAGTTCTCCGAACCGTGGCCGGAGTTCTTCGAACCGTGGCCGGAGTTCTCTGAACCGTGGCCGGAGTTCTCCGAACCGTGGCCGGAGTTCTCCGAACCGTGGCCGGAGTTGTCACCGTCGTCGTGGTCAGCGGCCTGGCCGTCGTCGTGGTCGCCGACGGCCTCGCCCGCGTCCTTGGCGCCCTCGTCGTCGGCGTTGTCCTCCGGCCGCTGCGGGCCGTCGCAGCGCGGGTCGTCGGCGTGCTCGGCCTCGTCGCAGGGTCCGCTCACCTCGGTCGTGGTCGGGGCCGTCGGCGGCTGCGTGGTGGTGCCGGCGCCGTCGTTCGTCTGGGCGCCGACGATGGCGCCGCCGCCGATCAGCAGGCCGGCGAAGGCCGCCACCGCGATCTTCGTGAGTGTGCTCATTGGTCCTCCGTTCATGGGGTGAGCCCACTATCGGGCGCAGCGGTCACGCGACAGCAAGGTGCGGGTAAAGCCTTGGCAAGACCTGAGATCGGCCGGGGAAAGAGAAACGCCCCGCCGGGGAGCGGGGCGTTTCGGTGCGTCAGGGAGGAGAGATATGTGTGACGCGTGTTTGCTGTGAGAGGAAGTCTGAGAACAGAGTACGAACGTATGTGCGATCTGTCTGTGAGTGGGATCACATATGCAGCACGCGATCCGCTGCCGGTCGTCGCTGCCCGGCTCGGCTACCGTTCCACACCCTTGTCCAGCCGCCGCCGCGCCGACACCCTGATCGCCGAGCGGGGCCTCGCGAGCTCGCGATCGGCCGCCGCCGCGTCCGTGCGCGCGGGCCGGGTGCGCCTGGGCATCGACGGGCCCGAGATCTCCAAGCCGGGCCAGCTGCTGCCCGAGGACGCCGAGCTGATCGTCGACAGCGGAGCGGAGTTCGTCTCGCGCGGAGGCGTCAAGCTCGCCAACGCGCTCCAGAAGCTGCCGGTCGAGGTGGGGGGGCGCGACTGCCTCGACGTCGGTGCCTCGACGGGAGGCTTCACCGACTGCCTGCTGGAGCGCGGCGCGGCGCGGGTGATCGCCCTCGACGTCGGCTACGGGCAGCTCGACTGGAGGCTCCGCCAGGACCCTCGTGTGGAGGTGATGGAGCGCATCAATGCCCGCGAGCTGACCCCGTCCGATCTTCCCTACCGACCGAGCCTGGTGACGATGGACGTCTCGTTCATCTCCCTCGCCAAGCTCCTCGGCCCCGTGGTTGCGTGCGCGGGGCCGCGGCTCGACCTGCTGGCGATGGTCAAGCCCCAGTTCGAGCTCGATCCCCGGCGGGTCGGGAGCGGCGGCGTCGTGCGCGACGCCGAGGCGCGGCGTGAGGCGATCCGCGCGGTCGCGGCTGCGGGCACGGCGGCCGGGCTGACGATTCGGGGCCTGGCCTCCTCGGGTCTGCCGGGGCCGAAGGGCAACCGTGAGACCTTCATCTGGTTCGACCGCGGGGGAAGGGCGATCGACCTGGAGGGAGCGCTGGCCGAGGTGGAGCCGTGAGCACCGCCGTGCTGATCACGCACACCCACCGCGAGACCTCCTCGGAGGGCGTCGCGGCCGCGGCCGCCGCCGCCGAGCGCGCGGGGGTCGAGCTGGTCGCGTCGCCCGACGAGTACGGCAAGCACGGCGACGCGGCCGCGGGGATCCGGCGGGTCGAGGAGCTGCCCGCCAAGCCCGACGTCTGCATCGTCCTCGGCGGTGACGGCAGCATCCTCTACGCCCTTCGCCGCTTCGCCGGATCGGGAGTGCCGGTGTTCGGCATCAATTTCGGCACGATCGGGTTTCTGGCCGCGACCGAGCGCGAGCAGCTCGAGCAGGGCCTCGACCTGGCCTTCGCCGGTGAGTTCGAGGTGATGTCGATGCCCGGTCTTGAGCTCGGGATGGAGATGGAGGCGGAGCGCCCGGTCGCCCTCAACGACGTCACCTTCACCCGGATCTCGCACGGCCGTGTCGCCGAGCTCTCCTACAGGATCGCCGGGGAGGAGGTGGGGCACGTGCGCTGCGACGGCCTGGTGGCCGCCACCCCGGCGGGCTCCACCGGCTACAACCTCGCCAACGCCGGGCCGATCCTGGCCTGGGGCGTGGAGGGGTTCGTGGTCAGCTTCATAGCTCCGCACACGCTCACCGCCCGGGCGCTGGTGGTGGCTCCCGGCGACGCGCTCAACGTCCTCAACGCCGCGGGGCGCGACCCGGTCGAGATCGAGATCGACGGCGACCACGTCGCGCAGCTTGGGGCCGGCGAGGAGGTCGAGGTGGGATTTCGAGATGGGGTCGGCAGCCTGGCCCAGCTCCCGGGCGCCAACTTCTACCACCGCATCCGCGAGAAGTTCGGACGCCTCGCCAGGTAATCCGTCGGGCTCCGTCGTTAGAACGGGGTCGATGCTCCTGGAGCTGCGGATCGAGAACCTGCTGTTGATCGAGCGCGCCGAGCTGCGCCTCGGTCGCGGTCTCAACGCGATCACGGGCGAGACCGGCGCGGGCAAGACGATCCTCGCGCACTCGCTCGACCTGATCCTCGGGGGCAAGGCGCGGCCGCAGATCGTGCGCCCGGGCGCCGCGGAGGCCTACGTCGAGGGCGTCTTCGAGCTGCCGGCGGGGCTGCTCGATGACCCGGAGCTGACCGAGATCGCCGAGCGCATGCCCGACGACGCGACCGAGATCGCGCTGGGGCGCCGGGTCGGGGCGTCGGGCCGCACCAGCGCCTTCGTCCAGGGGCGTGTCGCCACGGCCGATGACCTCGGGGCGCTCGGCTCCAGGCTGCTCGCGTTCTACGGCCAGCACGAGCACCGCAAGCTCACCCTCGCCTCGGCGCAGCTCGAGACGCTCGACGGCTTCGCAGGCGAGCAGCATCTGGAGCGCCGGCGGCGCTACCGCGATGCGCATTCCGAGGTCGTCGCCGTCGGGCGCGAGCTTTCCGAGCTCCGCGAGCGCCAGGGCGCCCGCGAGCGCGATCTCGACCTGCTGCGCTTCGAGGCGGAGGAGATCGAGGCGGCAAGCCCGGATCCGGCCGAGGAGGCCGAGCTGGCCCCCGAGCGCGAGCGGCTGAGTCACGCCGAGTCGCTTCGGAGGGCCGCTTCGGATGCCGTCTCCGCCCTGGCCGGAGGCGGGGAGGACGCTGGAGGCGCGTCGGAGGCGATCGCCGTCGCGGAGTCCGTGCTCGCCGCGCAGCAGGGCGTCGATCCCGGCCTCGACAAGCTCGCCGAGCGCGCCGGCGGCCTCACGGTGGAGCTCCGGGAGCTCGCCGCCGAGCTTCGCTCCTACGCCGACGGCGTCGAGGCCGCTCCCGGCCGCCTGCAACAGGTGGAGGAACGCCTCGATGTGCTTGACCGCCTCAAGCGCAAGCACGGCGGATCGATCGACGCGGTGCTCGCGCACGCCGAGAGCTGCCGGTCGCAGATCGCGCTGATCGAAGGTGCCGAGGAACGCAGTGAGCAGCTCGAGGGCAGGCTCGACGCCGCGCTCGAGGTTCGCTCCGGGCTCGCGGCACAGCTCAGCGAGGCGCGCGCCGCCGCGGCTCTCGAGCTCGAGAGCCGCGTGGCCGCGGAGCTGGACCAGCTCGCGATGAGCGGCGCGAGGCTCGAGGTGGCGCTCGAACCTCATCCCGAGGGTTTCGGGGGAAGCGGAAGCGAGCGGGTCGAATTCCTGGTGGCGACCAACCCGGGGCTTCCCGTCTCGCCCCTGCGCGACTCCGCCTCGGGCGGCGAGCTCTCGCGCGTGATGCTCGCTCTCGCCGGCCAGGGGGCCAGGGGGGGAGCGGCGACACTCGTCTTCGACGAGATCGACGCGGGGATCGGCGGCAACACGGCCCGCGCGGTGGGCGAGCGCCTGCGGGCGCTCGGAGCCGAGCGCCAGGTTCTCTGCATCACCCACCTTCCGCAGGTGGCCTCCGTGGCCGACAGGCACTTCCGCATCGAGAAGCTCCTCGAGCATGGATCGGCCAGGGCAGAGGTGTCCCGAGTCGACGGCGATGAGCTCGTCGCCGAGATCGTCCGCATGCTCGGGGCCGATCGCGGCGACGCGACGGCCAGCCGTCATGCGCGGGAGCTGTTGGAGGCGGCCTAGTGCCCGCCGATCCCTCGCCGCCGCGTTAACCTCGGCCGCGATGGCCACCACCAGGCGCCGATCTCTCGGCCGCGCCCTTCGACCCGCCCGCAACGGGGACCACCAGGGAGCCGGGATCCGGGGTACTGCGCGCCTCGGGAAGCGCACGAAGGACCTCGTCAAGAAGCTTCGCCGCGGTGACATCGCGGTGATCGACCACCGCAACCTCGATCACATCGCGGCCGAGGAGCTGGCGGGCTGCGAGGTTCAGGCGGTGATCAACGTCTCGCCCTCATCCGACGGCAGCTACCCGAACGCGGGCCCACTGACCCTTGTCCGGGCGGGGGTGCCGTTGGTGGACGCTCCCGGCGCGGGGCTCTTCGACCTGCTCTCCGACGGCGATGCGATCGCGATCGAGGGCGGCAGGGTGCTGGCGGGCGAGCGGCTGGTCGCCGAGGGACGGCTGCTCCAGGCGGACGAGCTCGCGAGTGAGCTCGACCAGCAGCGGCGGCGCATCGACAGCGCCCTGCACGACTTCACCGAGAACACGATGGCCCACATCCGCGAGGAGGGCGAGCTGCTGTCGGGGACGATCAACTTCCCCGAGACGCGCACGGCGTTTCGCGACCGGCACTGCCTGATCGTGGTGCGCGGTACAGACCACGCCAAGGACCTGCGAGCGCTGCGCGCCTACATCCGCGACGTCCGGCCCGTCCTGATCGGCGTCGACGGCGGCGCCGACGCGATCGTCAAGGAGGGCTACCGACCCGACGTCGTGCTCGGCGACATGGACTCCGCGAGGGAGGAGACCTTGCGCGCCGGCGCCGAGCTGATCGTCCACGCGTTCCCGGACGGCAGCGCTCCCGGCTCCGAAAGGCTCCAGGGGCTTGGGCTGGACTACACGGTCGTGCCCTCCCCGGGCACCAGCCAGGATGTGGCGATGCTGCTCGCCTCGGAGAAGGGAGCGGAGCTGATCGTCAGCGTGGGGGCGCACTTCAACCTGGTCGAGTTTCTCGACAAGCAGCGCGGCGGCATGTCCTCGACCTTCCTGACGCGGCTCAGGATCGGCGAGATCCTGGTCGACGCCAAGGGCGTCAGCCGCCTCTACAACCCGGGCCTCGGGCTCTTCCACATGGCCCTCTTCCTCGGCGCCTTCGCGATCCTGCTGGTGATCGTGGTGCTGACCACGCCGGCGCTCGAGAACTTCGTCGATCTGCTCTGGCTCAAGGTCAAGATCGCCCTTGGGCTATAGCTCCCGCTACCACGCCGCCTCATTGGCGGCGGTCTTCCTGGCGCTGGCGATCGGCATCGTGATCGGGGCGGGGCTGGGCGACAACCTGCTCTCGAACACCGAGCAGAACCTGCGGGCGAGCCTGGAGGGCGACATCGAGGACGCCCGCGGGCAGGCCGACGAGCTGCGTAGCGCGCTCGATCGCGAGCGCGCCTTCTCCTCCCAGGCCTATCCCGCGCTGGTCGCCGACTCGCTTTCCGGCCGAAGCGTGGGCGTGCTGGCCTTCGGCGAGCTGCCCGGCGACGTCTCGTCCGACGTCGAGGACGCGCTGGCGCCCACAGGCGCCGAGCTCGCCCAGGTCGCGGTGGTGCGTCTCCCTCCCGACGTCGCGGCTCTCGCTGACGAGCTCGGCCCCCGCTTCGCCGGGATCGAGGACGGCGAAGGCGAGCTGCGCGACCTGGGTCGCCGACTCGGTGAGCAGTTCGTGGACGGCCAGGGCCGCCAGCTCGACCGGCTCCGCGACACGCTCTTCCTGCGCTCCAGTGGGGAGGGAGGCCGCCTGGACGCGGTCGTGCTGGTCGGCGCCCCGCCGGCGGGCGGCGAGCCCTCGTCCGACGCCGACTCGAAGGCCCTCGAGTCGGGGATGATCGAGGGGGTGGCGGACACCGGCGCCCCCACCGTGGCAGTGGAGCGCAACGGAATCGAGGAGTCGACCATTCCCTTCTACGGGAGCTTTGACGTCGCGAGCGTCGACAGCGTCGACCTGACCACGGGAGAGGTCGCCCTCGTCTTCGCCCTGCTGGGCGCCGAGGGCAGCTTCGGGGTCAAGCCGACGGCCAACAGCCTGCTGCCCGAACTGCTCGAGCCCTCGGGGCAGGGCGCCCGCGGCGGTTGAGCCGGGGGGGCGACTGATGGAGTGGGTGGCGCTTCCGGTCTCGGTCGCCGTCGCCCTCTACGTCGTGCCGGCGGGCGTCAGGGCGCTCGAGGCGGCCGGCATGCGGCGACGCAATTACGCCGGCCGCCTGCTGGCCTTCCCGCTCGGCGCGATCCTGGTGGCGGCCGCGCTGGTGGCCCTGGCGCCGCTTGCCCTGCTGGACGACCGCGCCGAGATAGACCTGCTGGATCCCGAGCTGCGCCGCTGGTTCGCGTTCATCGTCGGGGTCGCGTTCCTGGGGCTCTTCGACGACACGCTCGGGCGCGGCGACAGCGAGGACAGCGCGCGCGGCTGGAGAGGGCACGCGCGCGCGATGGTCTCGGGCGAACTCTCGACCGGCGCCCTGAAGGCGGCGGGCGCGCTGGCGCTGGCCGCCTATGCCTCCTCGGGCCTGGGGCGTGAGTCGCTCGACTACCTGGTCGACCTGGCGCTGCTGCTGCTGGCGACCAACATGGCCAACCTGCTCGATCTGCGGCCGGGCCGAGCCGAGAAGGCGCTGGCGCTGGTAGCCCTGGGTCTCTGCCTGGGCTATTGGACGCTCGAGCCGGTCGAGCTGCTCGGCCTCTTCCTCGGTCCCGTCGCCGTGGGCGCCTGGTTCACGCTGCGCGAGCGGGGGATGCTCGGCGACACCGGCTCCAACCTGGTCGGGGCGCTGATCGGCGTCTGGCTGGTGACCACGCTGTCGGACCCGGGGCGGCTGGTCGCGCTCGTGGTGCTGATCGCTTTGACGGTCTATGGGGAGTTTCGCCCGATCTCCGCGGCGATCGAGCGGATTCCGCTGCTCAGGCGACTAGACTCGCTTGGCAGAGTCAATTGAGCGATCCCCGGCCATCCGACACCCGCTTCCTCTTCGTCACCGGCGGGGTCGTTTCGGCTCTCGGAAAGGGCATCGCGTCCGCCTCGATCGGCCGTCTGCTCGTCTCCCGTGGCTTCCGGGTGCAGCTTCAGAAGTTCGATCCCTACATCAACGTCGATCCGGGGACGATGAGCCCGTTCCAGCACGGCGAGGTCTTCGTCACCGAAGACGGCGCCGAGACCGACCTCGACCTCGGTCACTACGAGCGCTTCACCGACGAGAACACCTCGCGGGCCTCGAATGTCACCGCGGGCGCCGTCTACAACTCGGTGATCCGCCGCGAGCGCCGGGGCGACTACCTCGGGGGCACCGTCCAGGTGATCCCCCACATCACAGACGAGATCAAGAACCGGATCCTGATCGTCGCCGAGTCGCAGTCGGTCGACTTCGTGATCACCGAGATCGGGGGCACGGTCGGTGACATCGAGTCGCTCCCGTTCCTCGAGTCGATCCGCCAGCTCTACACCGACCTCGGCCCGAAGCGCTGCATGTTCATCCACCTGACGCTGGTCCCATACATCGGACATGCCGGCGAGATGAAGACCAAGCCCACCCAGCACTCGGTCAACGAGCTGCGGCGCATCGGTGTTCAGCCTCACGCCCTCGTCTGCCGCTCCGAGCAGGGCCTCGATCGTGAGATCCGCCGCAAGATCGCCCTCTTCGCCAGCCTCCCAGAGGAGGCCGTGATCAGCGCCCGCGATGTCGACAACACCTACAAGGTGCCGCTTGTATTCCGCGCCGAGGGAATGGACGACCTGATCCTCGACCACTTCGGCATCGAGGCGCCGGCGCCCGATCTCGCCGAGTGGGACGACCTGATCAAGCGGGCCGAAGGCTCGCGCGATCGCAAGGTGAAGATCGCCCTCGTCGGCAAGTACGTCGAGCTGGCCGACGCCTACAAGTCCGTGATCGAGGCCCTTTCGCACGGCGGCTGGTACCACGGCGTCAACGCCGAGACCGTGCTGGTCTCCTCGGAGGACTTCGACGCCTCCGAGCTCGACGACGCCGACGGCATCCTGATCCCCGGGGGCTTCGGCGAGCGCGGGATCGAGGGCAAGGTCGAGGCCGCCCGCATCGCGCGTGAGAGGGGCATCCCCTACCTCGGCATCTGCCTGGGCATGCAGATCGCCGTGGTCGAGTTCGCGCGCCACGCCTGTGGCATGGAGGGAGCCAACTCGGCCGAGTTCGATCCGGAGACGCCGTTCCCGGTCGTCGATCTGCTGCCCGAGCAGAAGGAGGTCTCCGACCTGGGCGGCACGATGCGTCTCGGCGCCGACCCGGTCAAGTTGCACGAGGGCACGCGCGCGCGGGAGATCTTCGGGGAGTCGGTGATCTACAAGCGCCACCGGCACCGTTATGAGGTCAACAACCAACTCCGCCGCCGCCTCGAGGACCAGGGACTGGTGGCCAGCGGCACCTCTCCCGACGAGCGACTGGTCGAGCTGGTTGAGCTGCCCGACCACCCTTTCTTCCTCGCCTCCCAGTTCCACCCCGAGTTCAACTCGCGCCCCACGCGCCCCGAGCCCCTCTTCCGCGAGTTCGTGGGAGCGGCGGCGAAGCGGGCCGCCGAGCGCGGCGAGCTGGAGCCGGACGAGGCGGCATTCGCGGAGACCGAGGCGGCGGACGAGGACGTCCCCGTCCGCGGCGCCTAGCCCGGCGCACCGCCGCCCCGTCCCGGGCAGACCCCCTCGCAATAGCCTGTCCGCTGCATGGGCGACGGTGAGAAGAGGATGCTCGAGCGCTTCGTGCGCCTCTGCGAGATCGCCAGCCCCACCGGAGAGGAGCGGGCGATCGCCGACGCGGTGCTCCAAGAGCTGGAGGCTCTCGGCATCGAAGTCGCCGAGGACGACTCCGCGCTCGCCGCGCGTGCGGGCGCCGGCAACCTGGTTGCGCGTGTGCCGGGCCGCGATCCCGGGCGCTGGCTGATGTTCTGCGCCCATCTCGACACCGTCCCTCACGAGGGGCCGGTCGAGGTGGTGGAGGAGGAGGGCGTCTTCCTCAGCCGCGGCGAGACGATCCTCGGCGCCGACAACAAGGCGGCGGTGACGGTGCTGATGGAGCTGGCCGCTCGCCACGCGCCGCAGCCGGCGGCACTCGGCCTCGAGCTTGTCTTCACCGTCGCCGAGGAGGACGGACTGCGCGGGGCCAGGGAGCTCGACGTCGAATCGCTGCGCGCGCCCCTTGGCTACGTGCTCGATCACGCGAGCCCGATCGGCGAGGTGATCGTCGCCTCCCCCACCTACAAGCGCCTGACCGCGGGCTTCGAGGGCCAGGAGGCGCACGCCGGCCTCAGGCCCGAGGCGGGCCACAGCGCGATCGCCGCGGCCGCGGCCGCGGTCGACGCGATGGCGCTCGGACGGCTCGATCAGGAGACCACGGCGAATATCGGCGCGATCGAGGGGGGCACGGCGCCCAACGTCGTCCCGGGCGAGTGCTGTCTGCTGGGCGAGGCGCGATCGCTCGACGGGGAGCGGGCTGCCGCGGCTATCGGCGAGATGGTGGACGCCTGCACATGGGCGGCCGGCGAGCATGGCTGCGACGTGGACGTCGAGGTGAGCGAGAAGTTCAGGGGTTATCGGATCGACCCGAATTCGGCCGCGGTGCAGGTCGCCTCGCGCGCCCTTCGCGCCGCTGGGCACGAGCCGACGCTGATCGCGACAGGGGCCGGCAGCGACGCCAATGCACTGATCGCGGCGGGCTTCGACTGCGCCCTGCTCGCCAACGGGACCGAGGCGAACCACACGCACCAGGAGGCCGTAAGCGCCCGGGCGATGATCGAGATGCTGGACGTGTGCGAGGCTGCGATCGAGCAGGCGGCGCGGCCCGTGGCCGATCGGTCCGCCGCGTCGGGGTGAGGGCGATCCGTTGTTGAAGCTCCGCCGGGGCACCGTCACCTCGACCGACCCCCTGACGGTCGCGGTCGGCGACCAACAGCGGCGCGCCTGGGCCGACGAGGCGATGGTCGGCGAGATCAGGGAGGGCGACGAGGTGATTGTCAACGTCGAGGCGCTCGACCTCGAGCTCGGTTCGGGCGGCTTCGACGTCGTCCACGCCAACCTCACACGGGGCCTCGAGGGCGGGGGGCGGCGGGGCTTGAACGTGATCAAGCTCAACTACACCTCGCTCCAGCACTCCGTCGAGCCGGTCGAGGCCCCGCTCGATCCGGCCGAGGGCGGTGCCGAGGTCACCGTCTCGCGGGAGATCCCGGTGCTGGTGTTGTTCGTTCACGGCCAGCTCGCGCCGGCGGCCTGGGCTGCGGCGCGCGCCGCGCCGGGCCTGAGGCTTGGTTACGTGCAGACCCAGGGCGGCGCGCTGCCGGGCAGCCTCTCGCGCGACGTCAGCGAGCTTCGCCGCCGCGGGTTGCTCTGCGGCCACGTCACCGCCGGCGCAGCCTACGGGGGCGAGGGTGAGGCGATCAGCGTGGTCGGCGCGCTGCACGCGGGCGCCGAGCGGGGCGCACCCGGCTGGGATGCGATCGTGGCGGGCCCCGGCCCGGGCATGATCGGCTCGGCGACATCTCTGGGCCACGGCGGCATGGCCGCGCTCGACACGGCCCACGCCTCGCTGGCCCTCGGTCTGCCCACGCTGGTCGCGCCGCGGCTCTCTTCGGGCGACCCGCGCCCCCGGCACCGCGGACTGAGCCACCACGCCGAGGCGGTTCTGCGGCTGCTGCTGGCCCCGGTCATCGTGCCCGTCCCGCAACTGGCCGGGAACGAGTGGCCGACCGGGGAGGAATCCGGCCAAGGGAGCCCTCTCGAGCGGCTTCGCGAGGCCTGCTCGGAGCACCACGAGCTGCTTGCCCGCCCCGCCGCGCTCGACGAGTACGCCGCCAGCGGCCTTCCGGCTCGCACCATGGGCAGGGATCTGGCGGAGGATCCGCTCTTCTTCGCCGCCGCCCTCGCGGGCGGCGACGCGCTCGCGGCCTGGACGCGAGAGGATGCGGGCCGATGACCAGGGGCGATGACCCTCGCGTGGACGCTGCCGACGACGAGCCACGCGGCGAGCTGCGGCGCGTCGGCGGCAAGCTGGTCCACAAGGGCCAGATCGTCTCGGTACGGGAGGAGACCTTCGAGTACCCCGACGGCAGCTCCGACGTGCGCCAGGTCGTGGTCCATCCGGGCGCGGTCGCGATCGTCGCCCACGACGCCAAGGCGCTCTACATGGTGCGCCAGCCGCGCGAGGCGGTGGACGAGGTCGCGCTGCTCGAGCTGCCTGCGGGGCGGCTCGACAGGGAGGGCGAGACCCCGCTGGAGGCCGCGCAGCGCGAGCTCGGCGAGGAGATCGGCAAGGCGGCGGGCGACTGGCGGGAGCTGCGCAGCTTCTACACCAGCCCCGGCTTCGCCAGCGAGCGGGTCCACCTGTTCCTCGCAACCGAGCTCTACGACGTCCCGGCCGAACCCGAGGAGGACGAGCAGATCGAGATCGTCAGGGTGCCGCTCGACGAGCTCGAGGCGACGCTGCGCTCGTGCGAGGACGCCAAGACGATCATCGGGTTGATGCTGCTGCGCGAGCTGCTCTGAAGGCTGCGCGAGAGGTGCGGGGCGCCGCCTGGCGCGAGGCGGTCGGCGGGCCGTGCGGGGCGCGCTCGGCAGGGACTCGGCCTCGTCCGGTGAACCAGTACGGATGGCCACCATCGCGGCTTCGACCGCAACCGGTGAGGCCGGCCCCGGCTCCCTCGCCGAAGACCCGCACAGCGCCCGATATGAGGCGCTGGTGCTGGACTTCCTCGCGCATCTGGAGTTCGAACGAGGCCTGTCGCGCAACACTCTCTCGGCCTACCGCACCGACCTGCTGCAGCTCGGCCGCTTCCTCGGCGAGCGCGGCAGGGACGCGAACACGGCCACCGCGGCGGACCTCTCCGACTTTCTCGCAGCGCTGTCACGGGGTGACGGCAACGGCACGCCGCCGGCCTCGGCCGCGACGATCAACCGCAAGGCTGCCTGCCTTCGCTCGTTCTACCGGCACCTGCGCCGCGAGGGGATCCTCGAAGACGACCCCGCGGCGCGCCTGCCCACCCCCAGCCGCGGCAAGAAGCTCCCCGAGGTGCTCAGCTACGCCGAGGTCCAGCACCTGCTCGCCCAGCCGCGCGGCGACGCCGCCACCGTCACCCGCGACCGGGCGCTGCTGGAGCTGATGTACGCGTCGGGACTGCGGGCCTCGGAGACGATCGGGCTCGAGGTCGGTGATGTGGACCTGGGAAAGGGGGTGCTTCGGGCGCGGGGCAAGGGCTCCAAGGAGCGGTTGGTCCCGGTCGGTGAGAAGGCTCGGGCGGCGGTCAGCGTCTACCTGCGCTCGGGGCGGCCGCAGCTGGTCAAGGGCGGCGACGAGCGCAAGCTCTTCGTCAACTTCCGCGGCGGCCCGCTGAGCAGGCAGGGGCTCTACAAGATCGTTCTGCGCCATGCCGAGAGCGCCGGGTTGGCGGACCGCATGAGCCCGCACACCCTGCGCCATTCGTTCGCCACACACCTGCTCACCGGCGGCTGCGACCTGCGCTCGGTGCAGGAGATGCTGGGTCACGCCGACCTCTCGACCACCCAGCTCTACACCCACCTCTCGGGTGAGGAGTTGAAGGAGGTCTACTTCAGCGCCCACCCCCGCGCCCGCAACTAGCCACGCGGAGCCTCAGCATCCCCCGCGGTCGCCTCACAACCCCGCATCCCCGCAGGGCGAAGCCCGAGGAGATGCGGGCTAGTGTTCGCCCATGCCCGAGCTGCCCGAGGTCGAGACGATCCGGCGCCAGCTGGCGCCGGAGGTGATCGGCCGCAGGATCGTCGCCGCCGAGGTGCTCGACGAGCGGCTGACCAGGCCCGCGCCGCCCGGGCTCCTGGAGCGCGGACTGGCCGGTCGCTCGATCGAGGGGGTGGAGAGGCGCGGGAAGTACCTGCTCATGCTCCTCGAGGGCGAGGGCGTGCTGGCGCTGCACCTGCGAATGACCGGCAATCTGCTGCTGCGCGGCGCGGCGGGCGAGGACACGGGCGACGGGGGCGGCGGTCGCGACGGGGTCGCCGACTTGATGGAGACCGACCCGCGCCTGGGAGCGCCGCGGCTTTACGAGGCCTCGACGGCGCTCCGGCACCTGCGCTTCCACATGGAGCTCGACGACGGCAGCGAGGTTCTGTACACCGACGTGAGGCGCTTCGGAACCGCGGTGCTGCTGGAGGGCGGGAACGAGCTCGACGCCTACCTCGAGACCCGGGTCGGGATCGAGCCTCTCTCGGACGCGCTCACGCCCGAGGCTCTCGGGCGCCTGGCGGCGGGTCGCACGGCCCCCCTGAAGTCCTTCCTGCTCGCCCAGACCGGGGTCGCCGGAATCGGGAACATCTACGCCGACGAGGCGCTGCACCGCGCCGAGCTGCACCCGCTCTCGCCCGCGGGCTCGATGCGCGCCGAGCACTGCGAGGCGCTGGTCGAGGGGATCGTCGAGGCGCTCGAGACCGGGCTCGCCGAGGGAGGAGCGAGCATCGACGACTATCGCGACGCCCGCGGCGAGCGCGGCTCGATGCAGGACGAGTTCCTGGTCCACACCCGCGAGGGCCGGCCGTGCCCGCGCTGCGAGCCCCTCGGCGCCCCCGGCGAGGCGCCGCTGATCCGCCGGATCGTGGTCGCGGGCCGCTCGACCTACTTCTGCCCCGCCTGCCAGGTGCGGTTGCGCAGGCGGCCGCGACGCACGCCGAAGCCGCGCGGCAAGCGTGCGCGGGCCGCCGGGGCGAGCGCTTGAGCGCCGAGCCGCTCCCCCTGCCGCGCGGGTTCTCGGTCGGTAGCTGGAGCGACCCCGTCGGCCTGACCGGCTGCACCGTCGTGATCCCGCCCGACGAGCAGAACAGCGCGGGCACGTTCGTGGTCGGGGGTGGTCCGGGGACGCGCGAGACGGAGGTCCTCGGCCCGCTGGCGCGCTCGGATGGCGCATCGGCGGTGCTGTTGACAGGCGGCAGCGCCTTCGGGCTCGCGGCCGCGGACGGCGTGGCACGCTGGCTCGAGGAGCGCGGGCGCGGACACTGGACGCCCACCGGCCCGGTGCCGATCGTGCCCGCCGCCGTTGTCTACGACCTGGCCAGCGGAGACCCCAGGGCGAGGCCGGGCCCCGAGCAGGGCTACGCCGCCTGCCAGGCCGCCTCCGAGAGCGTGCCCGATAGGGGCCCGGTTGGAGCCGGTTGCGGCGCCACGGTCGCCAAGCTGCTGGGTCGCGAGCGTGCCTCGCGGGGAGGGCTCGGCTACGCGGCGCTTCACACGGGAGCGGGCGAGACTGTCGCCGCGATCGCGGCCGTCAATGCTGCGGGCGACGTGCTGGCCGAGGACGGCTCGGTGCTGGCGGGCCCGCGCGGCGATGACGGCGAGATGCAGCGCGGCGCCGAGCTGCTGGTCGCGATGGAGGAGGGCCCCGACCTGGGGGTTCCGGAGGGCAACACCACGCTCGTCTGCATCTGCACCGACGCCGCTCTGCGCAAGCGCGAGTGCGGCATGGTCGCCCGCGCCGCCACCGCGGGCATCGCCCGCGCAGTGGACCCCACCTTCACCCCGGTGGACGGCGACGTCGCCTTCTGCCTGGCCTCGGGCAGCGCCGGGCAGCCACGCCCCTTCGCGGCGATGCAGGTCGGGGCCGCGGCCGCGACGGTGACCGCCGCCGCGATCCGTGACGCAGTGCGCGCCGCAGCCTGACAGCGACCGGGCGCCCGGCCGTCTCGTCCGGCCGCTGCGCCAACTTGTGCGGGTGCCCGGGTCGATCAAGACGGAGGCGTTGGTGCTGCGGAGCATTCGCTACGGCGAGGCCGACCGCATCGTGCACCTGTACTCGGCCACGCGAGGCAGGATCGGCGCGATCGCGAAGGGCTCGCGCCGACCCAAATCGCGCTTCGGGGGCCGGCTTGAGCCGTTCTTCCGGCTCGACATGGTGCTCTACGAGGGCCGCGGCGACCTGCTCACGGTGACCGGGGCCTCGACGATCGAGGGTCACGGCAGGCTCCGCAGCGACGGGGCCGCCCTGCTCGCGGCCGGCCGCGCCTGCGACACCCTGCTGCGGCTGTTCGACGCGGGCGAGCCCAACCCGCCCGCCTACAACCTGCTCTGCAACTACCTCGGCCTGCTCGACGCCGACCCGGCGAGCGCCAGCGCGCCGGGCGCCGCGCTCGCCTACCGCCTCAAGCTCGCCCTCGCTGCCGGCTTCTCGCCCGAGCTGGCGAGCTGCGCGCGCTGCGGCGAGGCCGAGCACATCACCTCGTTCTCGGGGGCCGCCGGGGGCGTGGTCTGCGCAGGCTGCGAGGGCGAGGGCTTCGCGATCGACGAGCAGGCGCACGGCTTCATGGTCGACGCCCTCGCCCAGCCGCTCGCCGAGGCTCCCGAGGCCGGCGCGCGCGTCGCCGCCCAAGCCGACCGCGCGATCACCGAGACCCTGGAGCACCACGCTCACGTCCGCCTGCGCGCCGCGGCCTGAGCCGCCTGGCGGCAGCTGTCTCCCCGACACCCGCTGCGCGCATGGTCCCGGTTTCAACCCACGCCGGTTCAGTGTGCGGGGTCCACTGCGTATCCGCGCTCGAATGGGATCGGGCGATGAGCGAGCTGATCGTCTCCGAGTTCGTGACCCTCGACGGAGTAATGGAGGCGCCGGGCGGCGAGCACGCTGATCGAGGATGACCTCGTCGACGAGTTTCGGCTGATGGTCTTTCCCGGTCCTGGTCGGCGGCGGCACGCGCCTGTTCCCGGACTCGCCGCGGAAGCGCGCCCTGAAGCTCGTCGACGTGAAGAAGTTCGACCCGGGCGTGATCGTATGCGCCTACCGGCCCGCCTGAGCGGGGGGGGTAAGGCGATCCGCCCGTAGAAGCAAGGGCCATGCCCTCCCGCGTCTACGTGATCGAGCTGGACCGCGCGGCCGGCCGCCGGCGCGATCCGCGCATCCCCTGGGTCTATGTGGGGTCGAGCGCGCGCAGCGCCGAGCAGCGCTTCGAACAGCACCGCGCCGGCTACAAGTCCTCGGGCCTGGTCAAGCGCTTCGCGATTCGCCTTCGCCCCGACCTCTACGAGGACCTCGGGCCCTTCAGGGGCTCCAGGCAGGCCTGCCGCGCCGAGCGGGCGCGCGCCGTCGAGCTCGCCGCCTGCGGGTTCGTGGCACACAGCGACGGCACCTCTTTCGGCAAGGGGGCGGGAGACTGGACGGAGTGGGGTGCCGATCGGCTCCAGGTCGTGATCGGCAGGGTCGATACCGCGGCGAGCGAGCTCGCCGAATCGTCCTTCGAGCCGCTGTCGTGCCTCCGCTGCGCCCAGCTGCTGCACGGCGAGCACGGGTTCTGGGTCTCCGACTACATCAACCCGCTCGATCCGCCACCGGCCTACGGCTTGTTCGCGCATGTGCAGCTCTCCGTGTTGAAAGCTCGCGTCGAGGAGCTGGCGTCATCCGGCGAGCTGGCGATGGACTCGGCGGCCTAGCCGGCGGGCATCTGGCGCACGACCCCTCCAGGCAGCCCGCGTCGTCTTCGCCTCAGGCGTGCTGCGATGTGGATCGTTCCTACAATCGCAGCGAAGGAGCCTGTGACGAGCCCTACAGCCACCAAATACGTCTACGACTTCGCCGAGGGCTCGCGCGAGATGAGCGACCTGCTCGGTGGCAAGGGCGCGAACCTGGCCGAGATGACCAGCGTCCTCGGCGCTGATCGCGTCCCGGCCGGGTTCACGATCACCACCGGCGCAAGCGTCGACTTCATGGAGCTGGGGGAGATGCCGCCGGACCTCGACTCTCAGGTCGACGAGGCGCTCGCGTCACTCGAGCGGGCCGCAGGCAAGCGATTCGGCGATCCCGCCGATCCGCTGCTCGTCTCGGTTCGCTCCGGGGCCCGGGTCTCGATGCCCGGGATGCTCGACACGGTCCTCAACCTCGGCCTCAACGCGGCCTCGGTCGAGGGCCTCGCCGAGCGCACCGGCAACGAGCGCTTCGCCCGCGACTCCCATCGCCGCCTGGTGCAGATGTTCGGCAACGTCGTCCGGGGGATATCGGGAGAGCTCTACGAGGAGGCGATCGCGGCTGCGAAGCGGGCGCGCGGAGTCGAGCTCGATACCGAGCTCGATACCGGCGACCTCGCCGCCCTGACCGAGCGCTTTCGCGCGATCTACAGCGAGCAGACCGGGGAGGCCTTTCCCGATGACCCGCGCCAGCAGCTCGGGGCGGCGATCAGGGCGGTGTTCGAATCGTGGAACGGCAGGCGCGCTGTCGAGTACCGCCGGCTCAACGGCATTCCCGAGAGCTGGGGAACCGCCGTCAACGTGCAGCAGATGGTCTTCGGCAACCTGGGGGACAGCTCGGGCTCCGGGGTCGCCTTCAGCCGTGACGAGATCACCGGAGCGCCCCAGCCCTCGGGCGACTTCCTGCTCAACGCGCAGGGCGAGGACGTGGTCTCGGGTGTTCGCAACACGCAGGATCTCGACGAGATGTCCCGCCTGCTCCCCGACGCGCACGATGAGCTGATCGAGGCCCTGCGCACCCTCGAGGCCCACTACGGCGACATTCAGGACACCGAGTTCACGGTCGAGGAGGGACGCCTCTACCTGCTCCAGACCCGCGCCGCCAAGCGCCCCGCGCAGGCCGCGGTGCGCTTCGCCGTCGACGCGGTTGACGAGGGCCTGCTGGACCGCGGAGCGGCCCTGCTGACGATCGACGCCGAACGGCTCGACGCCCTGCTGCACCCCACCTTCGACCCCAGCAGCGACTACGAGGTGCTGGCGCGAGGCATCGCGGCCTCACCCGGGGCCGCCAAGGGCGCGATCGTGTTCACCGCCGACGAGGCCGTCGAGCGGGACCGCGCCGGGGAGGACGTGATCCTGGTGCGACCCTTCACCGAGGCCGAGGACGTCGCGGGCTTCGCGGCCGCCCGGGGGATCCTCACCTCGGAGGGCGGCAAGGCGTCCCACGCCGCCCTGGTCGCCCGGGGGATGGGGCGCCCGTGCATCTGCGGCGCCGCCGAGTTGGACATCGACCCCGAGCAGGGGCTGATCAGCGTCGACGGCCACCAGCTCAAAGCCGGCGAGAAGATCGCAATCGACGGCTCCACTGGCGCGATCACGCTCGAGGACGTCCCCCTGATCGAGCCCGAGATCAGCGAGCACTTCGAGACGGTGCTGAGCTGGGCCGACGAGCTGCGGCGCCTGCGAGTGCGAGCCAACGCCGACAACCCGGCCGACGCCGCCGAGGCGCGGGCGTTCGGCGCCGAGGGCGTGGGTCTCTGCCGCACCGAGCACATGTTCTTCGGAGCCGATCGCGACAGGCTCGTCAAGGAGATGTTCCTCGCCGCCGAGCAGTGGCGCCGTGCCCATCTCGCCGGAACCCGCGACCAGGATGAGAATGCCCGGGCGGCGGCGCTGGCCGCCGATGCGGGCCGCGCGGTCGAGGTCGGCCCGTTCGAGCAGGTCGACGAGCGCTTCCGCGGAAGCCTGGCGGCGCTCAAGGACCTGCAGCGCGCCGACTTCGCGGCGATCTTCGAGGAGATGAGCGGCCTGCCGGTGACGATCCGCCTGCTCGACCCGCCCCTGCACGAGTTCCTGCCCGTGGCCAGCTTTCAGAGCGAGCTGGAGGAGCTGCAGGAGGCCGGCGCGGGCGCTGACGAGATCGCCCGGGCCCGCAATGACCTCGAGCTGGTCGAGGACCTGCGCGAGGTAAACCCGATGCTCGGGACCCGGGGCGTGCGCCTGGCGCTTCTGTACCCGCCGATCTACGAGATGCAGGTGCGCGCGATCATCGAGGCCGCCGCGTCAGTGGGGGCATCGGGCGACGACCCCAGGGTCGAGATCATGTTGCCGCTGATCGCATACGAGACCGAGCTGGAGCACGTTCGCGCGCTGGTCGAGCGGGCCGCGGCCGAGGCGCAGGCCGAGTCCGGGCGGGAGGTCCCCCACTCGATCGGGACGATGCTCGAGTTGCCGCGAGCCTGCCTGCTGGCGGGCAGCATCGCCAAGCGCGCGGATTTCATCTCCTTCGGCACCAACGACCTCACCCAGACGGCGATCGGGCTCTCGCGCGACGACGTGGAGGGCAAGTTCCTCGGCCCCTACATCGAGGCGGGGATCATCGACCGCAGCCCCTTCGACACGATCGACGTTCCCGGGGTGGGCGAGCTGGTGCGGATCGGGACCGAGCTTGGCCGCGAGGGCAACCCCGAGCTGAAGATCGGCATCTGCGGCGAGCACGGCGGGGACCCCGACAGCGTGGTCTTCTTCGATCGCATCGGTCTCGACTACGTAAGCTGCTCGCCGTTCCGGGTGCCGATCGCCCGCGTCGCCGCCGCCCAGTCAGCGGCTGCGGCCGAGAAGGTCGAGTGAGCGTGGAGGCGACAGGCGGGTTCGAGGAACGCGTGCGCTCCTGGGAGGCCGAGTACCTCTGGGAGCTTGCGACGCCCTCCTATCCCGCCCGACGGGAGCGGCCCGAGCCCGACAGCCCGTTGCGGACGCCGTTTCAGCGCGACCGCGACCGCATCGTCCACTCGAAGGCCTTCCGCCGGCTCAAGCACAAGACCCAGGTATTCGTGGCGCCCGAGGGCGATCACTACCGCACGCGCCTCACGCACACGCTCGAAGCCTGTTTCATCTCGCGCACGGTCGCCCGGGCCCTGGGGCTGAACGAGGACCTGACCGAGGCGATCGGGCTGGGTCACGACCTCGGCCACCCGCCCTTCGGCCACATCGGCGAGGAGGTGCTCGACGAGGCGCTGGCGGCCGGCGACGGGCCGGGCTTCAAGCACAATGAGCACTCGCTGCGCGTGGTCGAGGTGCTCGAGGGGGAGGGGGAGGGCCGGGGCCTCAACCTGACCGACCAGGTTCGCGACGGAATCCTGCGTCACACGGGGCCCGAGAAGCCGGCGACGCTGGAGGGCAGGGTGGTCCGCATCGTCGACCGCGTCGCCTACATCAACCACGACATCGACGATGCCGTTCGGGCGGGGATCCTGACCCAGGACGACCTGCCCGCCCGTGAGATCGAGCTGCTGGGACCGAGCGGCGCGGCGCGGATCGACACCCTGGTCCGCGACATGGTCGAGCGCTCCCGGCAGCAGGGCGACATCGCGCAGAGCGACAAGGTGGGCGGAGCGATGCTGCGGCTGCGCAAGTTCATGTTCGAGCGGGTCTATCTGGGGACCGAGGCGCGCGCCGAGCAGGAGGGGGCGCGCGAGGCTCTCAGCGCTCTGTTCACCTACTACCTCGAGCATCTCGACGAGGTGCCGACGCCAGACCCGCAGGCCGGCGAGGTGCAGAGGGTGACCGACTACCTGGCCGGAATGACCGATCGATTCTGCCTCACCACCTACGGCAGGCTGGCTGCGCCCGGAGTCAGGGCGTAAGAATCAACCGCATGGCGAGGTTCTCCCAGGAGACGGTGGAGCAGGTCAAGGAGGCCGCGGACATCATCGAGGTGGTCTCCCAGTACACCGATCTGCGGCGCGCCGGCCAGCGCTTCAGCGGGCTCTGTCCATTCCACGACGAGCGCACCCCGTCATTCTCGGTCGACCCGGTGGCCAAGCTCTACAAGTGCTTCGGCTGCGACGCGGGCGGCGACGTCTTTCGCTTCGTCGAGGAGAAGGAGGGGCTCTCCTTCCCGGAGGCGGTGGAGTCGCTCGGCGAGCGCTACGGCGTCGAGGTCGCGCGCGAGCAGGAAGACCCCCGCGCCGAGCAGGCCCGACGGCGCCGGGCGCGGGTGCACGAGCTGCTGGCGCGGACGGCGGAGTTCTACTCGCGCTACCTCTGGGACGCGCCCAAGGCCGCCAAGGCGCGCGAATACCTCCACGAAAGGGGTTTGGGCGAGGAGGTCCTGAAGGAGTTCGGGGTGGGGATGGCGCCGAGTGCCTGGGACCAGGTGCTGGTCGGCAGCCAACGCGCCAAGTTCACGATCACCGAGCTGGTCGGCGCCGGGCTGATCCAGAAGGGCCGCCAGGGCGGCCACTACGATCGTTTTCGCAGCCGCATCACCTTTCCGATTCGCGACGCCCGCGGGCGGGTGCTGGGCTTCGGCGCCCGGGCGATCAGCCCCGATTCAAAGCCCAAGTACCTGAACTCTCCCGAGGGGGTGTTCCACAAGAGCGAAACGCTGTACGGGATCGACCGGGCACGCTCCGCCATCGCCAAGGCCAGGCGAGCGATCGTGGTCGAGGGCTACACCGACGTGCTCGCCTTGCACCAGGCGGGGATCACCGAGTCGGTGGCGATCATGGGCACGGCGATCACCCCCGAGCAGCTGAGGGCGCTCTCGGGCCTGGGGCCCGAGGTGGTGATCCTGGCGCTCGACGCCGACAGCGCGGGCGCCAACGCGATGATCCGCGCCCAACGCGTGGCAGCCGACCGCACCCTCGACCTCAAGGTCGCGGCGATGCCCGAGGGCGAGGATCCCGCCGACATGCTGGCCGCCGGCCGGCTCGATCGCTTCCGGGAGCTGGTCGATGCCGCCATCGACCTGCCGAGCTTCAGGGTCCGGACCGCGCTGGGCCGCGCCGACCTCGGTACCCCGAGCGGCCGCGAGCGGGCGCTCGCCGAGATCGCGCCGGTTCTGCAGGCGATGGGCGACGCGGTCGGTCGCGACGAGCTGGTGCGCGAGGTCGCCGACCGGCTGGATACCGACCCGAGTCTGGTCGCCGAGCGGGTGCGGACGGCGAAGCCGCCCGTCGACGAGCCGCGGGCGGCGCAGGCCGCGGTGCCCGAGACGGCGTCCGACGGGCCCGGCCCGGCCGCCCCGCTGACGCCGCGCGAGTCGCGCGAGCGGGCGTTGCTCGCGATGTGCATCGCCCGGCCCGCCGAGGGCCGAGGGCTGGTGCGGCGGCTGAGCGCCGAGCACATGTCGGAGTCGGGCAGGCCCGCGCTCGAGTGGCTGCGCGAGCACCTCGACGAGCCGACCGAGGGCCTGCCCCGCGACGACGAGCAGCTCGTCTCGCTGGTCACCGAGCTGAAGATGAGGGCAGACCGGCTGCGCGGCGGCGACAACGCCCCCACCTCGGGCTCGATGGAGCTCAACTTCATGCTGCTCGAACAGCAGCGCCTCGAGGACGGCATCGCCGCCGCCCGCGAGTCAGGCGACTTCGAGGCCCGTGCGCGCCTCTCCGAGCAGCGCGCCGCACTCACCGACCGCATCGCCCACGCCGAGTCCCTCGGCGCGTGACGCCGCAGGTAGGTCGGCCTGCTCTCGGCTGATCCGCGCGCCGGGCGCCGGCGGGCGTCTATCGCAGCGACACTGGGCTGAAGAGCTCCCCCGCCTGGATTCGAACCAGGACTCCTTGATTAACAGTCAAGTTTGCTGCCATTACAACACGGGGGACCGGTCGTCCCGCGCGGTCGACTCTGAGCGCGGGCCGGGGGGATTGTAGAAGCGCTGTCAGGAGCCGGTGAGATTCCCCGCGCGCCGCGGGGAAGAGCCCGTGCTCGCCGCCTCCTCCACCAGCGCCGCCGCCCGCTCGGCCCCGTCGTGCTCGTGGCTCCAGCGCTCCATCACCTGCGCCCTGGCGCGGTAGCGGTCGTCACCGAGGATGCTGGCGGCGGCGAGGCGGACGCCCCGCGCCGAGAGCAGGCGGCGCGGCAGCGAGAGGCCGGCCCCCGACCAGGCCAGGCGGGCGCCGTTCTCGCTCATATCGCCGACGGCGGGACAGGCGAGCACCGGGACCCCCTCCGCAAGCGCCCGGGCCAGCGTTCCGTGACCGCCGTGGCAGATCACCAGGTCGGCCCTCGCCATCACCTGCGAGTAAGAGAGCCAGTCCTCGAGCACGGCGTTGGCGGGCACCTCGATCGGCTCGCTCGGCTGCCGGCGGTTGGTGGTCGCCAGCACCCTCACCGGCTGATCGGCGAGCCCATCCAGCGCCGCCCGCAGAAGCTCGCACTCGGGGTCCTGCGAGGTGCTCGGCGCGACCACCACAAGCGGCTCGCCACCCTCGGGGATCGCCACCTCGTCGGCCGGGATCTCGAAGAAGAGCGGCCCGCTGACGTGGACGTGCGCGGGCCATCGCCGCGGGTACTCGAGCTGCGGGAAGGTCGCGCAGATCGCCAGCAGCTCGCTGATCGCGCCGTGAAAGCGCTCCAGCGGCCCCAGCCCCAGCCGTTCCCGGATCTCGTTCATCTCGTCTCGCCCCCGCCGCAGGCCGACCTCCAGGAGCGGCGTCGTCGCCCGCCACATCGCCCGTCCGATCGCGGTCCGAGCGGGCGGGAAGCCGAGCGAGTACATCGGCCGGTCGGGATCCTGGACGGGATAGACGTGCGGGATCAGGGTGGCGTGCGGCACGCCGGCGACCTCCGCCGCCAGGGTCGGGGCGATCGTCAGGATGTCGCTCACCACCAGGTCGGGCTCGAAGGACTCCATCATCACCGCCAGCGCCCGCGCGGCGCCGGCCGCCGCCTGCGCGGCTGGCGTTTCGGGCCCGGGAGGGGGGAAGACCGAGTACTCCTGGGCTCCGGTGAAGGCCAGCCCCTCGCTCTCCACGGCGCCGCGCCACTGCTCCCAGGTCTCGACCAGCACCTCGTGCCCACGTGCCCGCAGGCCCCGCGCCAGCGCGATCGCCGGAAAGGCGTGGCCCGGGTCGCCGAAGGCAGCCACCACCAGCCGCAGCTTCGCTGGGCGCGTCATTGCGCGGACCCTACGCACAACCCGCTATCCCTGGTGCCGACATGACGCGCAAGAGGCGAGACAACGCGAGGCGGCTGCGCAACGCGGTGGAGGCCCTCCCCGAGCACACCAAGCTCGGCATGCTCAGGGGCATCCAGGGCAACCGCGTGATCGTCGGCGCCTACACCGACCAGCGTGGTGGGGTCTGCCCGATGCTCGCCGCCCACCGCAACGGCGGCCGTACCGACTTTGCCTCCTTCGCCCGCGCCTGGGACGCCTTCACGGGAGCCAAGAAGCCGCGCCGCGCCTCGGCCCGCGAGGTGCGGACGCTACGCGGCTACCTGGAGGTGGCGCTGATTCGCGAGGGCAACGCCCCGCGTGACCCCGGCAGCGCGGCGACCTGGGCGCAGGGCTCGCTGGCCGTGGAGGTGCGCAGGGTGCAGGCGTCGCGCCGCCGCGCTGCCGAGGCCGAGGCGCGCGAGAGCGCTGAGATCACGGTCGAGGAGCTGCTGATGGACACCTACGCCGCCGGCGAGCAGGAGCGCAGCGAGAGGCGCGCGCGTGAGCTGCTCGAGCCCGGGGCGCCGGGTCGCGCGCCCGCCGCCCGGCGCTAACGTCAGCGCCCGTGCCCCGGGCGCAGCCAGACACCACCCCTGACACCGGCTACACCGGGGCCGAGCCGCCCTTCGTCACCGTCGTCGTCCCCGTGCGAAACGGCGAGGCGATGGTCGGCGACACCATCGCCTCGCTGCTCGACGGCGACTACCCGGCCGACCGTCGCGAGATCCTGGTCGTCGACAACGGCTCCACCGACGCCACCGCCGCCGAGATTCGCAGGCACCCCGTCACCTACCTGAGCGAGCCGCGCCCGGGCGTCTCAAACGCGCGCAATCGTGGCATCGCCGCGGGCGCCGGCGAGGTGTTCGCCTTCATCGACGGCGACTGCCTCGCCGACCCCGACTGGCTGACCGAGCTGATGCGTCCCTTCGCCGACCCCGATGTGGGATGCGTCGCCGGCGAGCTGCAGCACGCCCCCGGTGAGACGGTGGCCGAGCGCCAGGCGACCCGGATGCTCGGCGCCTGGCAGCGCTACGCCGTCAACTCCAACCCGCCCTACGCGATCACCGCCAACGCCGCCTACCGCGCCGGGGTCTTCGAGCAGATCGGGCCGTTCGATCCCCGCATGCCGCGCGCCCAGGATGTCGAGCTCGGCCTGCGCTTCAACGAGCGCAGCCCGCTGCGCCTCGCCTACGGGGAGCGGGCCGTCGTGCACCACCGGCACCGCTCGACTCACCGCGGCTTCTTCCGCCAGCAGCTCGGCTGGTCCTACGGCGCGGGCCTGGTGGCCGCCAAGTACCACGCGCTCGACGGCCGCCCCAGCCCGCCTCCCCGCCTCAGGCACCTGGGGCCCTCGATCCACGGCATCTGGGCGGTGCTGGCGCTGCGCTTCCGCCGGCACCCGGTCGCCCGCTACCGTCGCGCCTACCTCCAGGACGCCTGGTTCGGGCTGATGCGAGAGGTCGCCTGGCTGCTGGGCGTGCGCGCGGGGATGTGGCGAGGCGCCCGCCTGTTCAGGGGCGAGGCGCGCCGGCGCCGGCGGCGCGGCGGGATCACCTACCCGCAGCCGCCGGCGGGCGGCTGAGGCCGCGCGGCCCCGGCTACGCGCCGCCGGGCTGGTTGGCCTCGGCCGGGCGCAGGAAGACGATCTCCGGCACGACGCAGTTGCGCGAGGTCCTCAGCAGGAAGCGGACCGACTCGGCCAGGTCCTCGGGCTGGATCATCTCCTCGGCGCTGACCTGCTCCTTGACGAACTCGGTCATCGGGGTGTCCACGAAGCCGGGCGCCAGCGCGGTGACGCCGATTCCGTCCCCCGCGACCTCCCGCTGGGTCGACTGGCTGAAGGCGAGCACGGCGGCCTTCGTGGCCGAGTAGACGGAGAGCCACGGCTGCGGCGACTTGCCGGCGACCGAGGCGGTGTTGACGATCAGCGCCTTGCCGTGCTCGGAGCCGGCCTCCCGCAGCATCGGCAGGCACTCGCGGGTCATCAGGATCACTGCGCGAAGGTTGACGTCGAGCTGCATGTCAACCCTCTTCGCGGTCAGCTCGTGCATCGCCTCGCCGATTCCGACACCGGCGTTGTTGACCAGGACGTCGAGGCGGCCGAAGCGCTCTGCGTGGGCCTCGACCAGCTTTCGAAGGTCCTCCTCCTCGCTCATCTGGGCGGGCACGTCGATCACCTCGAAGCCGTCGTCGCGCAGCCCGTCGGCCGCGCTCGCGAGCTTCTCGGCCCGCCGCGCCGAGAGGGTCACCCCGTGGCCGTCCTCGGCCAGCGCCCGCGCGATCGCGAGCCCGATCCCGCTCGACCCACCTGTGACCAGTGCCGCCCTCTCAGTCAATCCGCTCTCCTCTCAAGCGCTTGCCGCCGCGCGGGCACCCTACCTGTGGCAGCGGGGAGTGGGGTCTGAGGTCTCGGCTTGCTGAGCCGGGGTTGAGGTGCCCGAATAGGATGGCTCGATGCGGAGTCCCGCCAAGTCCCTGCTCGCCTCGATCATCGCCGTCGCCCTTGCGGGCGGCGTCCTGGCGGCGGGCTGCGGTTCTGACGATGGCGGTGGAGGCGAGGACGCCCCCGCGTCGCGACCCGCACCTTCGGCATCCGAGTTCCCCGCGGCGAAGGGGCAGACCCTCAATCAGCTGCTGGCGGCGAACGCTGGCGGCCAGGGCCCGGTCGTCTCGCCGGCGGCGAGGGTGCTGCGGGTGGGGGAGAACCGCTTTCCGTTCGGCGTCTTCACCGTGGATCAGGAGCCGATCACCACGGCCCAGATAGCGATCTACGCGGCGCCGGGCAACCTCGACGGCCCCGCCGAGGGCCCTTACCCGGCGCGGATCGAGGACCTCTCGACAGAGGCGGCCTTCGTCGCGCGCACCACGTCCGGCGACCCCGACGCCGCGAAGGTCGTATACGTCTCCGAGCTGCCGCTGAAGCGCCCGGGCAAATGGGCCTTCGCGGCGCTGATCAAGGAGGGTGACGGCTACTCGGGGAGCCTGCTGCCGAGCTCCGGCCTGGTCGGCGAGTTCGACGTACTGGGCGTCGGGGACAGCGCACCGCGCGTTTCCACCCCGACCGTCGCCGACGTCGCGGACGTCTCCGAGATCGACACTCGGGTGCCTCCGGGAACGATGCACGAGGACGACCTCCAGGATGTGCTCGGCAAGAAGCCGGTGGTGCTCCTGTTCGCGACCCCGGCGCTCTGCCAGACCCGGGTCTGCGGCCCCGTCGTCGACGTTGCCGAGCAGGTCAAGCGCGAGTTCGGCGACCAGGTCGCCTTCATCCATCAGGAGATCTACAAGGACAATGACATCAGCAAGGGCTCGCGCCCGCAGGTCGAGGCCTACGCACTGCCCAGCGAGCCCTGGCTGTTCGTGATCGATGCCGAGGGCAAGGTCAGCACGGTGATCGAGGGGGCCTTCAGCGTTGGGGAGCTGACCGCGGCGGTCGACAAGGTCGCCCAGCCCACCGGCCCCTCCTGACGAGACTTCCGCCGATGCCCGAACCCGAGCTGCTCCGGATGCTCGCGGCCGAGGCCGAACGGCGCGCGCCCGAGATCGCCGCTGGGGTGGAGGACCTCGCCCGCAGCGGCGACGCCGATCCGGCCAGGGTCGAGGAGCTGCGCGTCGAGGCTCACGGACTCAAGGGCGCTGCGATGGTGGTCGGACAGCCCCGCCTGGCGGAGCTGGGGGCGCGAATCGAGTCGGCGCTGGCTCAGCGCACGGCACCCGGCACCATCGGCGAGGCCCTCGCGGAGGCGATCGTCGGCGGCACCGCCGCGCTTCGCGCCGGTGCGAGGGCGGCCGCCGAGGAAGAGCCCGAGCCCGCGTCGGTCGCCTCCGCGCTGGCCGCGCTGGCCGAGAGCTGAAGCAGGCCGCGCGCCCGTCTCGCGCCCGGCTCCGGGGCGGCCAACCGGTTGCGCTCCCGGCTGCGTACCCAATCCCTGACGGAAGGAAACGACCCTACGGAGGTGGGATTCCATGCAGGCAGTGATCAAGACACGAAGGCGCGGCGCGCTTGGCGCGTCGGCGCTGGCCGCGATAATGGCCCTGGTACTTGTACAGGCGCCGGGCGCATCGGCGGCCAAGCTGGCGGGCGGCGGCACGACGCTCTCGGTCAACAAGGGCGTAGCCAAGGCCCTGAAGGCGAACGGGATCAAGCTCGGCCCGGTGAAGCCGGCCAAGGCGACCAAGAAGGGCGTTCTGTTCCCCATCACCGGCGGTGACCTGAAGACCGGCAAGAAGGTCTCGGGGCACATCGACCACTCCGGTGGCCTCAAGTTCTCCGGCGGCGGGGCGTCTCTGAAGCTGACCAACTTCCGCGTAGTGATCGGCAAGAAGTCGCGCCTGGTCGCCAGGGCGGGCAAGTCAAAGGTGACCGTGCTCTTGCTCAACACCTCGAAGGCGAAGGTGGGCAAGAAGGGGCTCGACACGACGATCAGCCGGGTCGGCGCCAAGCTGACCAATGCGGGCGCTCGCGCCCTCAACGCCACCTTCAAGACGAGCCTGTTCAAGAAGGGCCTCGGCATCGGCAAGGCCTCGATCAAGGCCAAGCCGCTGGAGGCGGCGGTGGCGGCCAAGGGCCAGACCACGCTCGTGGTCGACCCGGCCGCGCTCGCGGCGCTGGGCGGGCTCGGGATCGCCCCCTCGCCGATCGCGCCGGCGGCCATCGGCGCGGCGGGGGTCGACTTCCCGATCACCGGCGGCAAGGTCAACGTCAAGACGCTCGCCGGCGACATCACCCACAGCGGTGGGCTGCGGCTGACCCAGGGCGCGACCATGGTCGATCTGACCGATTTCATCATCCAGATCGACTCCGCGCCCGACCTCACGGCTCAGGTCGGCGCCAGCCGCGTCTCGATCCTGGACCTGGACCTCTCGCAGGCCCAGATCCAGCAGAGCGGTACCTCGTTGACGATCAACAACGTGGTCGCGAGGCTCACCCAGGACGCAGCGACGGCCCTGAACGGCGCCTTCTCGACCAGCGCGTTCACTGCCGGCTTCCTGCTCGGCACGGCCAACGTGCAGGCGACGCTGGAGTAGGCAGAGCGTCAAGCGGCGGGACCAGCGGGGCGGCCATCCAGGTGGCCGCCCCGCGCCGTTCCGGGGTCGGCCCTCGAGCCCGGGGTGGACGGCTCCGCCGACGGCGACGGTGCCATTCGTCTCGCTGCGCACCCCTTGTTGGAGCGGCCCCATCGGTACTGAGCACTGGGGCGACCTCCGTAGCGACGGATGGGCCATTATCCGTGTTGCGAACCGATGGAAGGTCGTGGCGTCGCGCATAGCTTGCGCGGTGTCAATCGCACATTGAGCTCGGAGGCTGAGATGGAGGCCGGGACCCAGATGGACTTGGTGCGTGAGTTCGGGCAGCTCTCGCGCGAGGACGTCGACTACGCGGGAGGTAAGGGAGCCAACCTCGGCGAGATGACCAGCGCCGGGTTGCCCGTGCCCCCCGGATTCGTCGTCGGCGCCAGCTCCTACGCCCTCTTCTGCGACGCGGGAGGCCTGCGAGACCGGATCGAGCAGCGCCTGGCGAGCGTGGATGTCGACGACACCGCGGAGCTCGAGCACGCCGCCAAGGATGTGCGGGCGATGGTCGAGGACGAGCCCGTCCCCGACGAGATCGCCGACCGGATTCGCGACGCCTACCGCAAGCTGGCCGGTGACCGCGAGGACCCGCCGGTGGCGGTGCGCTCCTCGGCCACCGCCGAGGACACCGAGGCAGCCTCCTTCGCCGGCATGAACGAGACCTTCCTCAACGTCCGCGGCGCCGACGAGGTGGTCGAGGCCGTTCGGCGCTGCTGGTCCTCGCTGTTCGGTGCCCGCACCGTCTTCTACCGCGCCAAGCAGGGATTCGGCCAGGCCGACATGGACATCGCCGTGGTCGTCCAGCTTCAGATCCTCTCGACGCGAGCAGGCGTCATGTTCACCATCGACCCCGCCTCCGGTGACCACGATCGCCTCGTGATCGAGGGCTCTCTCGGCCTCGGCGAGTCGGTCGTCTCCGGGCAGGTTTCGCCCGACCGCTACCTGGTCGACAAGGAGACGATGCACATCGTCAAGCGCGAAGTGAAGCGCAAGGAGCTGGTGATCGAGCCGCTCCCCGACGGCGGCACCAGCACCCGGTTGCTCTCGGGCGAGGAGGCGATGAAGCCCGTGCTCTCCGACGAGGAGGTGCTGGAGATCGCCGAGCTGGGGGCTCGTGACGAGCGCCATTACGGCACACCCCAGGACACCGAGTGGGCCTTCGACCCCGAAGGGCAGGCATGGATGCTCCAGTCCCGCCCCGTGACCGCCTCGGGCGGCGACGCGGGCGCCGCGGCGGCCGAACCCGAGGGAACGGTGCTGGTGCGGGGCCTCGGCGCGGCGCCCGGGGCGGGGCACGGCAAGGTGAAGATCATCTCCGAGCTCGGCCAGGGCAACGACCTGCTCGAGGGCGACGTGCTCGTCACGCACATGACCGCTCCGGACTGGGTGCCGCTGATGCGCCGCTCCGCCGCGATCATCACCGACTCGGGCGGGATGACCTGCCACGCCGCGATCGTCTCCCGCGAGCTCGGCATCCCCTGCGTGGTCGGGGCGGGGGACGCCACGACCAAGCTGCGAGACGGCGAGCTGGTCACCGTCGACGCCAGACACGGCGCCGTCTACGAGGGCGAGATCGCCCTGATCGCGCAGGACGAGGCGGCGGAGGGCCCGGCCCCGGCGGGGGGCGCGGCGCCCGTGACCGCGACCCAGCTGCTCGTCAACCTCTCCGAGCCCTCCCAGATCGAGCGGGCGGCGAAGCTCGACGTCGACGGGGTCGGCCTGCTTCGCGCCGAGCTGATGGTGATCGAGGCGCTGGATGGGAAGCACCCCCGCCAGCTGATCGAGCAGGGCCGCGGCGAGGAGTTCGTCGAGCGTGTCGGCGAGGCCCTGACCAGCTTCGCCGAGGGCTTCTCGCCCCGGCCGATCACCTACCGGACGATCGACTTCCGCAGCAACGAGTTCCGCGGGCTGGAGGGCGGCGACCGCTTCGAGCCCGAGGAGGCGAACCCGATGATCGGCTACCGGGGCGCCCTGCGCTACATGCGCGAGCCGGACCTGTTCGCCCTCGAGCTGGCGGCGATCCGCAGGGTCTGGGACGCCGGCCACTCCAACTTCCACGTGATGCTGCCCTTCGTGCGCACGCCGCAAGAGCTCACCGTCTGCCGCGATGCGATGCGCGACGAGGGCCTGCTCGACCGCCCCGGATTCGAGCTCTGGGTGATGGCGGAGGTGCCCTCGGTCTACTTTCACCTCGAGCGCTATGCGGCGCTGGGAGTGAAGGGGATCTCGGTCGGCTCCAACGACCTCACCCAGCTGATGCTCGGCGCGGACCGCGACTCCGAGCTGCTCGCCGAGCTCTTTGACGAGCGCGATCCCGCAGTGACCGACTACCTGCGGCTGTTGATCCCGCGGGCGCATGAGCTCGGGCTCTCCACCTCGATCTGCGGCCAGGCGCCCTCGGTGCACCCCGAGTACGCCCAGCTGCTGGTCGAGGCCGGGATCGACGCGATCTCGGTCAACATCGACGCCGTCGACCGGGCCCGCCGCCTGATCGCCTCGGCGGAGCGCCGGGTGATGCTCGATGCGGCCAGGGCCGAGGGCTAGCGTTGCCTCCCGACGATCTCGCTCGATGTCCGGGCGGCGATCTCGCCGCGACAAATAGACTTACGCACCCAACCCACGAGAAGGTGGTCACATGAACCTCGGCTATGACGGCAGGCTCTACATCCTCGCGTTCGACCACCGCGGGTCGTTCACCAAGCGATTCGGGATCGAGGGAGACCCGACGCCCGAGCAGACCGAGCGCCTCGCCGACGGCAAGCACCTGATCTTCGAGGGCATCGAGGTGGCGCTCGAGCGCGGCGCCGACCCCTCGGTGAGCGGAGCGCTGGTCGACGAGCAGTACGGAGACCCGGCGCAGATCCCAGCGCAGGCCAAGGCCAAGGGCATCAAGCTCGCGATGCCGGTGGAGAAGAGCGGCCAGAACGAGTTCGACTTCGAGTACGGCGAGGACTTCGGGGGCCACATCGAGAGCCACGACCCCGACTTCTCAAAGGTGCTGGTCCGCTACAACCCCGACGGCGATGCCGAGATGAACGAGCGCCAGGCCGAGCGGCTGCGGCGCCTCTCGGACTGGCTGCACGAGAACGATCGCAAGTTCCTCTTCGAGCTGCTGGTGCCGGCCGAGGAGGACCAGCTCGCCGCGGTGGACGGCGACTCGGATCGCTACGACGCCGAGCTGCGCCCCGAGCTGATGTGCCGCGCGATCGCCGCACTTCAGGAGGCCGGCGTGGAGCCGGACATCTGGAAGATCGAGGGCGTCGACGAGCGCGCCGACTGCGAGCGGATCGCGGCCCAATGCCGCTCGGGCGGCCGCGACGGCGTCGTCTGCGTGGTCCTCGGGCGGGGGGCCGACGACGACAAGGTCGACCACTGGCTGCGGCAGGGAGCCCCGGTCGACGCCTATGTGGGCTTCGCGATCGGCCGCTCCATCTGGGGGGAGCCGCTGGCGGGCTTCATCGACGGCAGCCTCTCCCGCGAGGACGCCGCTGCCAAGATCGCCGACAACTACCAGCGCTTCATCGACGTCTACACCGCCGCAGAGGCCGGCTAGCCCCGACTACGGCGGCGGGCGCCGCTACGCTCGCCTCGGCGGGCCGGTAGCTCAGCTGGTTAGAGCAGCGGACTCATAATCCGTAGGTCGGTGGTTCGAGTCCACCCCGGCCCATCGCATAGGCAAGCGGTTTGCTGCAGAAGGACCGGCACGACGACATCGCCGAGTTCGTCTGGAAGCAGCTGCGCCGCCGCCCGTTGGTGCTGCCGGTAGTGGTCGAGGTCTGAGAACCCGTCCCGCTGAGCTACTTCTTCAGGTCCCGCAGCCGCAGGACCCTGACGGGCAGGGCCTTGTGAATCGACTCGATGTGGCTGAAGTATGAGTAGAAGGCGGGGTCGGAGCAGGGAAGCGCCACCCCGCTCTTGGCGGGACCGCCTGAGAGCAGGCCCTGCGCCTGGTAGGCGACGGCTCCCAGCGGCTTGCGCAGCTTCAGATCCCGGTACACGGGCGCGCCGCTGTCGCCGGGCTGCGCGCAGATCTTCGTCCGGATCATGTACTGGCCGGGCACCGAGGGAATGTTGCTCGGCTGGAAGTGGAGATCGGTGACCGGCCCGCAGCTGCGCCCGGTCTTGTGCCCCGACTTGCAGAGCTGCATGCCCTCGACGACGTTCCCGCGTGCGCCGTAGGAATGCACGAGTCCTGTCGGAGCGCTCTTGTTGACGTAGATGTAGGGCTTGCGCGAATTGAATGCAGCGTAGACCCGCTGGATCTCTGCGTCGACGCCCCCGGCGTAGACCTCCTTCCAGGCGAAGCCGTAGTCGTTGGCAGGCGCGCCGTGGCGGCGGACGCCCCCCGGATTGCCGGCGTCCAGCCCGCCGCAGTGAGCCGAGGAGAGGATAAGGTTCTTCGCGGATCCCCGATGGAAGACGACGAAGCCCGTGGTGCAGACGTGGAGCGCGTCTGGCTGCGGAATCAGGGATGTGAGCCCCGCGCGCAGGGTCGGGAAGCATGATGCGATGGAGCAGGCGAAGTCGTCGCTGACGGGTCCCTGCTCGACGATCACGTCGGCGCCATACCGGGATCGGAAGTTCTGGAGCACGCGGAGATCGATCCTTTCGACCGTGACCACCATCTCGTTGCGCTGCTGGTCGATCGAGAGGTCGTAGGGAGCGCTGATCGGCCGCGATCCGGTGGCGCGGTCGGCGCCGGCGATGTCGAGCAGCGTCTCCAGTTGGCGCAGGGAGTCATCGAAGACGACCTTCCTGAGCCTCCCGCCCTTGGGGATCTGCCGGCGGAGCTCCTTGACCCGATTCGACGCTCGCCGCGTGAAGGCGACGAAGATCCGGCCGCGCCTGATCCAGAGGCCGGCGAAGCTCCCCGGCCAGCGGCGCCTGGCGGAGCGCTGGATGCGGGCGGCATCGCCTACCAGATTGGGCCTGGCGCCCGGCTTGCCGGTTCCCCGCTTGGCCGCCCCACCGGATGCGGGCTTCCCGGCGCCACCGGGTGCCGGGGCCGCGAGAGCCAGCAGCAGCGCTCCCAGCAGGACCGCGATCGCGGCGGAGCGGGCACGCGAGCAGTTCGGATCCCCTTGGGCGTTCCTGGCCATCATCCCCCGACGATCATTGGGCAGCGACAAGGTACGAAACGGCCCTCGGCGGGTCAAGCGCGGCGCGGCGAGAGGAAGAGGGGGACCGCGGAGGCCGAGGGAGGGCAGTCCCCGCGGGCTGCGCTGCGGTTCAGCTGCTTCGGCCTCGCTGGCCAAGCCCACGCACGGCGTCGCAAAAACGGCCTTCAACAGTAAGCGAGGCATTGACAGATGACCAGCAAGCCCAAGGACGACACCGAACGGCTCGCCGCGCTGATCGAACAAGAGCTCGCAGACCTGGAGCGCCGCGCCGAGGCCGGCGAGGTCCCCAGCACGGTCAGGGCCGGACCGTCCCGGGGATGCGGGAGTTACGCGCGGGCGGTGGCGGCTTTCACGCAGGCACGCGCGCGCGAACGATCGCGGAGGCGGCGTGCTCGTGGACCCGGTGGGTCTGCTCGACCTCGACGCCCTCGAACCCCGCCGCCCGAAGCTCGCGCTCGAAGTCCTCCGGTGTCAGCGCGCCGGCGATGCAGCCGGTCCACTGCTCCATGTCCCCGCGCGTCGCCTCGTCCATCCCGGCCTCGGCGACGACGTCGGTGAGCGCCAGGCGCCCGCCCGGCCTCAGCACCCTGGCGGCTTCGCGGAAGACGGCCGGCTTGTCGGCGGAGAGATTGATCACGCAGTTGGAGATCACCACGTCCACCGAGTCGTCGGGCAGTGGCACCTGCTCGATCGTGCCCTTGAGGAACTCGACGTTCTCGACTCGAGCCTGGCGCGAGTTGCGCCGCGCGAGCTCGAGCATCTCGTCGGTCATGTCGAGGCCGTAGGCCTTGCCGGTCTCGCCGATGCGCCGCGCGGAGAGCAGCACGTCGATGCCACCGCCCGAGCCGAGGTCGAGCACGGTCTCGCCCTCGCGCAGCTCGGCGACGGCGGTCGGGTTGCCGCAGCCCAGCGAGGCCAGGCTTGCCGCGTCGGGGAGTTGGGCGCGGTCCGTGCCCGAGTAGAGCTCCGCCCCGAAGCTCTCAAATCCCCCGGCCGTCTCGGTCATCTGGGCAGGCCCGCAGCACGAAGCGCTCTCGGGAAGGATCGCCTCGCCTCCGCGGGCCAGGGCCGTTGCGGCTTCGGCGTAGCGCTCGCGCACAATCGCCTGCACGTCACGCCGATTGCCCTCCTTGCCCTCGTCGCAGCCGCTGCCGCCGTCGGTGGCGCCGCAGCAGTCGCTCTTGGCAGCCGGCTCGCAGCAGGCCTGCCGGGCCTCGGGAGCGCAGCAGTCGCTCTTCACTGTCTCAGCCATGCGCTCACCTCCTCCAGTGCCTCGGGGTTGACGTAGTAGTAGGCCCAGAGGCCCTGGCGCTCGGAGCCGACGATGCCCGCCTCGCGCAGCTTCTTCAGGTGGTGGGAGACCGTCGGCTGTGAGAGTTCGAAGAGCGGTACGAGCTCACAGACGCAGACCTTGCCTGCGTGCTTGCGCAGCACGTCGACGAGCTGCATGCGGATCGGATCGCCCAGCGCCTTCGCGACCCTGGCCATGCGCTCGGCCTGCCTTCGCTCGATCTCCGGATAGGCGACGGGCTCGCAGCACGCCTCACCGGCGGGCCGCTTGGTCTTGGGAGCGAGTTGGAGATCGACCGACATCAATCTACGTATATCTATTGAATAGATGATTGTCAAGCCTTACGATCGCCGCCGTGGACCGTGACCTGCCACTGAGGCGTCGTGCCCTCGCCGAAGCGCTCGCCGCGTTCGCGCTTGTCTTCGCGGGGGCGGCGCTCGGCGCGTTCGCCTACCAGTTGGTCCGGGGCGAGGGTCTCGAGCCACCGCGGGGAGGGGGCGGCTGATGGCCAAGGTCCTGTTCGTCTGCCTTCACAACGCCGGCCGCTCGCAGATCAGCGAGGCCATCTTCACCCGGGTCGCCGGGGATCGGCACGAGGCTCGCTCGGCCGGCACCAGGCCGGGGGAGCGGATCCACCCCGAGGTGGTCGCGGTGATGAGCGAGCTCGACATCGATCTTGCCGACCGGGTGCCGCATGAGCTGACCGACGCCGATGCGGAGTGGGCGGACGTCGTGGTGACGATGGGCTGCGGGGACGAGTGCCCCTACATCCCCGGCAGGCGATACCTCGACTGGGAGCTCGAGGACCCGAAGGGGCGGCCTCTGGATGAGGTCCGCGCAACGCGAGAAGAGATCCGCAGGCGCATCGAGGCGCTCGCGGCAGAGCTCGGCTGAGCGTGATGGATCGAGACCGTCTCTCGAATTGAGCGAACTGATCGGCTCCTGACCCCGGGGGCCACGAGGGGGAAGGGGGGTCGGTACGCCGGGGTACGGCCTTTCTACCTGGGTGGCACCAAGGGGTGAGGTACGGTTTGAGTGTCGGCCTGCCGTCTGTCGCGGCGGTCGAAAGGTCAGCGTGCCCTCGTCCCCGCAAGGCGGGGGCGAAGGGTGTCCAGATCACGAGAAGGGAGACACGATGAGACGATCGATTCGCAGGCTCAAGATGCCACGCCCGGGGACGATGCTCGGTGTGGTCGCGGTGGTGCTCGCGCTGGGGGGCACGGCGATCGCTGCGAGCACTCTGAAGCTGGGGCAGTTCGACAAATCCAGCCGGGACCGGCTCGCCGGCACCGGAGTGATCCAGTACGCGTCGCAGACGCACAACGTCGGACCGATGCCGGCGCTGCGATGCAGACCTTCACGGTGAACTGCGAGCTCTCGAAGAAGGTAACCGCGGGCGGGTTCAAGTGGATTGGCGCCCAGCCGGGTCCCGGGCAGGCCGCCCTCCTCGATGCGTACCCGACCGGGGGCGGCTACACGGTCCGCCTGTACTCGGCATTCGCGGGCCAGATCGCGGTGTACGCGAACTGCGTCAAGTCCCGCAAGCAGACGGGCACGCCGCCCAGCTAGGCAGCGCAGGCGCGGTTTGATCGAGGGGGCCGGCGAATCGCCGGCCCCTTCGTCGTTTGACCGCGCCGCTGACGAGCTCGACGGTCTCGACGGCAGCCGGCCCCACTTCTTCTGTGGGTCCGCGGGGGCTAGCCGGCCAGCCGCACGAAGCAATAGGCCATCTCGAGGATGCCGAACGCCGGGAACATCCCCCACACGAACACCCAGTACGTGAACGTGCGTTGCCGAAACCCCATGTCGCGGTCCCAGATGAAGATCGGGATCGCCGAGTACCAGAACGGCACCGAGGCGATCAGGGCCAGCAGGAAACCCCAGCGCTCGCCGAGCAGCATGCCGACGCTCCCCGCGATCTGGATCGGCGCCCAGAAGACCGCGTCCGCCCACGCCCAGCCCTGGTTGAACGCGAAGTAGGCGACCGGATCGGTGCCGCTCGGATCACCGCCGTAGACGTTCCTGATCGTCCATCCGTCCCGCGGTTTGAGCAGAGCGATCAGCTCGAGGACCGCCAGCAGGCCGATCAGCAGCAGCCCGCCGACGGCGACGATCCAGGTGAGCGCGGTTACCTCCAAGCCGGCCAGATCAGATCAGCACGACCAGCGAGTGGGCGATCAGCGCCAGCCCGAGGGCGGCCATCAGCGCGAGGAAGCCGAGCCCCATCCTGCTCTCATGCTCGGTGCCGATCCGCACCCCCTCCGAGCGCAGGGCGAGGAGCTTGGAGGCCTCGCGGCCACCGGCGTCCACATAGGCCCCGCCCGCGATCAGAGCCACCCAGGGCCACCAGTGGGCGTCGATCAGCATCGCGACCCCCGCGAGGGGAAGCGTCCAGAGGACGAGGAGGTCCCAGCGCGCCGTGGCCAGCTCCAGGCGACGGTGAAGCGGATCGGTCTGCTCGTCGCTCTCCTGCAGCCCAAGCCGCTGGGCGAGCGAGAAGTCGATCGCCGAGATCAACTGGCCGACGAGGACGATTGACCCGACGAGGAGCGCCAGGATGCCGAGCGCGATGGTCACGGGTGCCGAGTGTTTCACGGTCCGCTGCCGCATCACCATCCGAGCACTCGCTCCAGCTCCGGAGCGAGCTGATCGGGATCAGGAGCCGTCGCCTATTGTCAGGCTTTCCGCGCTGCCCAGCGCGGCTTGGGCAAAGCGGTTCCGACAAGGAGGGGGTAATGCAGAAGATCAAAGAGGCCGCATCGGAGTTCCTGGCCAACAAGCGGGTGGCCGTCACGGGCGTCTCCAGAGAGCCGAAGAACCACGGCAGCAACGTCGTCTACCAGCGCCTTCGAGAGCGGGGTTACGAGGTCTTCGCCGTCAACCCGAACGCGGACGAGGTCGAGGGCGATCGCGCCTATCACGACCTGCGTTCGATCCCCGGAGGGGTCGATGCGGTGGTGATCGCAACCGCTCCCGAGGCCGCCGACGGGACGATGCGCGAGTGCGCCGAGCTCGGCATCGACCACGTCTGGATGCACCGCGGCCCGGGCGCCGGGAGCGTCTCGGAGTCGGCTGCCGACTACGGTCGCCAGCAGGGTATCGCCGTGATCGACGGTGGCTGCCCGTGCATGTTCGAGCCGACCGCCGATCTCGGGCACAAGGCGATGCGGGTCGTGATGACCCTGGCGGGCAATGTTCCGAGGAAGGTCTGACCGCAGCAGGCGGGGGAGGCGGCGGGTGGTCCGGGTGATCGTGCCGGGCGTCGGGTGGGAGCGCCCCGACTCAGTCGCCGGCGGAGCGCTCACCGGGGGGACGGCCGAGGCGCCGGGGAAGCCGCGGCGCTCGGCCTCTCTGGCGGCCCGCTCGAGCCCACCGTGCTCGAGGGCGGCCACCCGCGAGTCGCCCCGCCAGATGATGCCGCGGCCGCGGGAGCGAACGACGACGCTGATCGTGGCGCCGAGGTGCTCCAGGGCTCCCGCCACGTTGCGGCGCTCACGCGGTAACGGCACCGGAAGCAGGTGGGAGGCGCCCCGCGGCGCGCGCCCCTCGATCTCGACCCGCCAGCGGGGGCTGTGCCCGCGCAGCGACCAGCTCTCGTCGGAGACCTCCGCCTCGACGGGGGAGGCGCCGGGATTTCCAAGGCGAAGCAGCCGGCCCCCGGGCAGCCTCACGACAACCGCGGTCACCTCCGTGTGGAGGGGCCCGGACTTGATCTCTCCTCCGGCGAAGGCCACACAGGCCTCGCGCTCGGCGAAACCGTGGGCCTGGCCCCACCACCACGAGTCCGGGAAGCCGCCCCGGCCCCAGTTCTTCTCGGCGTAGACCTGCCAGCCGTCGAGCTGCCACGATTCCTCGCCGACCCGCGCGATCCCCCGGGCGCTGCCGCCGAGCAGCCACGGATGCCAGTACTGGTTGAGGGCGGGGACCGACTGAAAGAAGCTCGAGCCGCCGAACATGCGCCGCCCCCAGGGCAGGGGCGCAGCGACGCGGACGTCGAGCTCGGCGTCCTCTCCGAGGTTGACGCGAAGGCGGTCGAGGCCGCCGTCGAAGGCGCGCCCGGCCTGCGCGCCGAGCGAGTCGGGGAGGGCGCGGCCCTCGCCGTGCTCGACCGCCCGCAGGAAACCGCTGGGGTGAGCGGCGAGGGCGAGGGTCGACCAGTGGCCGTCATCGGCCCTGTTCACCCCGCAGAGCGCGACCAGGACACGGCCGTCGCCGCGGGGAGCGCTGAAGCGCCAGAAATAGCCCTCCATGCGCACGCCCGGATGCGCCCTCAGCGGATCGCCCCACGGGAGGTCTGCGCCCGTGCGCCTGTAGAGGTCGATCAGCGCCATCGGGGATCAGAGGCCGAGCCTGCGCACGCCGCCCTCGTCCCAGCCAAGGTGGTGGGCGAGCTCGTGGCGGACGGTGCGCTCGACCTGCGCCCGCAGCAGCTGGGGGTCATGGCCGAAGTCGCGCTCCAGCGTGTCCTGGTAGATGGCGATGCGGTCGGGGTAGATGTCGCGCGCGACCGTGCCGCCGATGTAGTGGCCATAGGCGCCGAACTCCCGCCCGCGGCTGGAGACCACGACCGGGGTGTGCTCGAGCAACTCGCGGAAGCGCTCCGGCAGATCGTCGAGGGCCTCCATCACGAGCTCGTCGAACTCGCTCGGCGGGAAGTCGGGAGGCGGCAGCGCGGCGAGGGCCTCGCTGCGGTCCACCAGCCGCCGAAAGTCGGCCTCGGGTATCTCGGGGCCGATCAACGCCACCGTCGCCCAGGCCGTGACCAGCACGATCGCCAGGGCGCCGGCCAGCACCGCCACCAGATCGCCCAGGCCTGCGAGCGAGGGCGGGTTGAGCAGCAGGAGGACGAGGCCTGCGATCAGGGCGGCCATCGCCGCGGCTCGAAGCGGTGGGCCCAGGATCTCCCTCATGCGATCCAGGTTAGGACCCCCGGGATGCCGGCCGAGCGCCTACTTGACGCGCGCGCAGTACCCGTAGGCGGTGTAGCTCGGGGTGGGGCCGAAGAAGCCGAAGGCCCCGGCGGTCCAGGTTCCGTTGTTGTTGAAGTGCCCGCCGTCGGAGAAGGCGCCGGTCACGCCGTTGGCGCCGAAGCCGCCGGCGATCAACCTCCTGCCGCGCGGGCAGCGGGGGGTGGTGGCCTCGCCGAACTGGTTGAGGGGGATCGAGGTCGATCGCTTCACGGTCTTCACCTTCGCCTCCTTGTCGCGGGAGCAATAGGCGATCGCCGTTATCTCACCGCCAAAGGCCCCGAAGGCGCGGCCCGTGACGCGCCAGGACCTCGACCCGACCGCCCGCGACTCGATCGGGAACGAGCCGCTCGGCGTCCTGAAGTCGGCGCGCTGGAAGCCGCCCGAGAACACACTGGTCCGCTTTGGGCAGCGAGCGACCGCGCTCTTGGTCTCCCCGGGCTTCACGAAGACCGTCGTGTGCGGTGAGCTATGCGGCACCAGGCCGCGGCCGCACATGACCTGCAACGTCACCTGTCGCGGCGTGGTGCCGGCCAGGTCCGGGTCGATCAGAACCGGATTGATGTGCCAGCCGCGCTGCACGCCCAGGCGCTCGTAGGAGTGCGGATACACGCCCTCGCGCTCGGCGCTCGGGGCCGGGCTTCCGATCATTCCTCCCCCGATCGGATACCTCTTCCCTGAGCAGAGCACGGTCAGTCGCCTCACCTCGTCGCCGCTCGTCATGCTGAACGTCTTGGACTTGAGCGAGAGCGAGCGCAGCGGTCCGGCGCCTCCGACGATCGCGTCCTTGCCCTTGAGGCGCTTGCCGTCGCGCCCGATCACATAGATCGGCCCCTGCCTCGAGTCGAGCACATACAGGCCCCGCTTGCCGCGAAAGGCGAGGATCGTGCGGTTGCACCCGGCGCCCCCGCTGATCACGTAGGCGATACCCCGCTTCTTGACGGACTTGAGGCTGGGCTTGATGGCGACGCGCAGGGTGGTGCTCTGATCGAGCGTCCGGGCAAGCGCCTCGGGGGCCGGATAGCAGCCGTCGGGGGTCTGGCGGCGCTCGAGCAGCGCGATCTTGAACGCGGCCTCCAGCGCCCTGCTCGGGCCGTCGAAGCCGGCGCCGCCGCTGCCCCCGCCGGCGGCCGCGCTCGAGGAGCAGACGAGCGAGGCGATCAGGGTGCCGAGCAGGGTCAGCGCCAAGGGCAGGGCAAAGGGGCCCTGCGGGCGTCTGCGCTGATCCTGCGTGGCTGTCGGCGGCATGTTCAGATGATCCCTCGGTGCAGCTTCAACAGCCGACCGAACCCCGGGTTGCGGTCGACTGCAACGCCGCAGCCTACGAGGTCCGCCAACCAAGGCCGGGGCGGGCTGAAGTCGGCGCCCGCGTCGCACAGCGGCCTTCGGGGCGGTCGCTCCAGCAGGTCGAGTGGCCGACCCAGGCATGTGACGTCTGTTGCGAGACCCCCTGCAAGCAATCCATCACAGCTGCTACGTTGCGCGCCACATGCCGAGTCTCGTCTCAGACCAGGAGACGGGAACGGGGAAACCAGGTTTCTGGGGCGAACCCACGAATGTGGGAGCGCAGGCTCCTTTAGCGCCAGCCCGACAGCTAACCCCGTAGGCCGTCGAAGGAGGTTGTCTTGTTGTCACGCCGATCTGCAAGCTGGAAGCGCTACGCCGTCGCGGCGGCCTCGGCGGGGGCCCTCGCCGTGAGCGCCGCTCCTGCATCCGCTCAGACCGGTGGCGCCCCCGCGCCCGGCTCGGGCAGCTCGAGCACATCAGGCGTGCCCGGCGTGGCCACGCTGCTTCCCAACGGCAAGGCCTTGGCACCCGCGGGTGCTCCCCGCAACGTCCGCAAGGCGATCAACGCCGCCAACAGGATTCGCAAGAAGCCTTACAAGTGGGGAGGCGGCCACCGGCGCTGGAAGGACAAGGGCTACGACTGCTCGGGCGCGGTGAGCTACGTGTTGCACGCCGCGGGCCTGCTGAAGCGCCCGCTCCCGTCCGGGCCGCTTGCTCGCAGCTGGGGCAGCCGCGGCCGCGGGCAGTGGATCACCGTGTACGCAAACGGCGGCCATGTCTACGCCGTGATCGCCGGACTGCGCTGGGACACCTCGGCCGTTGGCGAGTCGGTCAGAGCCGGCAGCGGCCCGCGCTGGCGCATCACGCCGCGCTCGCCCTCCGGCTACAAGGCCCGCTTCTACCCGAGCCTGTAGCGAAGGGCGCCGGCGCTCATCCCTCGCGTTTGACCTGGGAGCCGCCGACGATCGCGTCCTCGCCGTTGTCTGCGAACCGGACCCAGGCCTTGTTTCCCCCGTCGTAGTCCGGAGCCCAGAGAACGAGGGTCGCCTCGCGGCGCTGCTCGGTGTCGGCAGGCCCGATCGAGCAGGGCTCTGAGCCCTCCTCGTCGAGACCCCGCCAGACCCGGATGAAGGGGTTCGACTCCCATTCCGCGCCGATCGTCGAGGGCTCGCGGTGGCCGGGGTGGATGCGTGTCTGCGGCGGCAGCGCCATCAGCCGGTCCATCACGGACGACTTCAGGTCGGCGAACCCGGTTGCGCCGGGAGCCATCGTTCCCCCGACCGTGCCCTTGAAAAGCACGTCGGCCGTGAGGCAGTCGGTGCCGTCGACCAGCAGGGCGAGGTGGTCGGCGCAATGGCCCGGGGTGTGCATGGCCTCGATCCGCAGCTCGCCCGACTCGATCGTGTCGCCGTCACCGATCGTCCCGGTCACCTTGCCGTCCAGCTCCGCGGCGCACAGCTCATGAGCGAGCACGGGGACCCCGAAGCGCTCGGAGAGCTGCTCGACCCCCACCACGTGGTCCCAGTGATGGTGGGTGAGCAGCACGTGGGTGATCTCGGTTCCCTCGCGGTCGACGCGCTCCAGCAGGGGCTCGGTGACCCCGTTGGAGTCGACCAGCACGCCCTTGCCGCCGGGCTCGTCGACGATCAGATAGGCGTTAGAGAGCCAGTCGGCCTGTTCGACTCGCTGCAGGATCAAGTGGTGCTCCTCTCGGTTGTGGGCGGGTCAGTCGTAGCGGATCACGCTGCGGATGCCGTCCTGGGCCTCCATCAACTCGAAGCCGCGATTGACTTCGTCCAGGGTCAGTCGGTGAGAGATGAATGGCTCTACGTCGATCTCCCCCGCGAGAGATCGGTCGACCAGCGCCGGCACCTCCTCGCGCCCCTTGACGCCCCCGAACGAGGACCCCGCGACGCGGCGCCCGGTGATCAGCCAGCGGGGGATGATGTCGAGGGTCTCGCCCTGGCCGGCGACGCCGGCGACTGTGCACAGCCCCCAGGCCATGCGCGCGGCCTCGACGGCCTGCGCCATCACGCCGACGTTGCCGGTCGCCTCGAAGGTGTAGTCGGCGCCGAAGCCCTCGGTCATCTCGAGGATCCGCTCGACCGCGTCGTCCCCGCCGCTCAGCGCGTCCGTGGCGCCCTGGCCCTCGGCCAGCGCGAGCCGCTCGTCGGAGAGGTCGACGGCGATGATCCGCTCGGCTCCCTGCAGGCGGCAGCCGGCGACGGCGCCCAGCCCCACCATGCCGGCGCCGAACACGGCACAGGTGCTTCCCGGCTCCACCTCGGCGGTGTTGATCGCGGCGCCGAGCCCCGTCGAGAGCCCACAGGCGAACAGGCAGGCGTGCTCGAGCGGCGCCTCGGGGTTGATCTTGGCGAGCGAGATCTCGGGCATCACCGTGTACTCGGCGAAGGTCGAGCAGCCCATGAAGTGGCGGATCGAATCCCCGTCGCGCGAGAGGCGGGTGGATCCGTCGGGCAGGTGGCCCTTGTTCTGCTCGTCGCGAATCGACAGGCAGAGATTCGTGCGCGAGTCGAGACAGTGGACGCACTCGCCGCAGCGCGGGGAGAAGAGCGTCACCACATGGTCACCGGGCGCCAGCAGGCCGACATCGGGCCCTACCGCCTCCACGACCCCCGCGCCCTCGTGACCGAGCACGGTGGGAACGTATCCCGAGGGATCGGCGCCCGAGGCCGAGTAGAGGTCGGTGTGGCAGACGCCGCAGGCGACCAGGCGCACCAGAACCTCGCCGGCCCGGGGCTCCGAGAGCTCGACCTCCTGGACCTCCAGGGGCTTGCCGAAGTCCTCGAGCACCGCGGCGCGCATCTTCATCTCTGGGGCTCCCCGTCCACGCTTGCCCCGATCCTAACCTTCCGCGCCCGGCGGGAGCCGACGGCGACTTCTTGAGGAAAGGCTCACACGCTCACTCACGCTTGCTAGTCTTACCGACGCCAAAACGCCGAGTCCCGTCGCCGAGATCGATGACGGGAGCGGGGGAACCATGTTTCTGGGGCGAGCCCACCATCCGGTGGGGGCGCAGGCTCCTTTAGCGCCAGCCCGACAGCTAACCCCGCAGGCCTACGAAGGAGAACGGTTTGCGCTTCCACACGCTTGTCTTCAAGAGTCATCTGCTGTCCGGCCTGGTCCTCTGCGGCCTCGCACTCGGCCTCGTCGCGACGGACCCCTCGCCGGCGTTCGCGCAGACCGGCGGGGCGGTCGCTCCCGGCGGCTCGGCGGCTCCTGCCGGCGGCCCCGTGAAGCGTGCCAAGCTGCTGCGAAACGGCAAGGCCGTGGCCCCCGCGGGGGCCCCGGCGGCCGTCGTCAACGCGATCCGTGCCGGCAACGCGATCCGCAAGAAGCCCTACAGGTGGGGTGGCGGCCACCGCCGCTGGAGGGACACAGGCTACGACTGCTCGGGCGCGGTCAGCTACGTGCTCAGGGCAGCCGGGCTGCTCTCCAGCCCGCTGCCCTCAGGGCCCCTGATGAGGTGGGGCTCGCGAGGCAAGGGCCGCTGGATCTCGGTGTTCGCCAACCGCGGCCACGTCTACGCGGTGGTCGCGGGGCTGAGATGGGACACCTCGGCGGCCGGCAGGGGCGGCAAGGGTCCCCGCTGGCGACCCAACAAGCGCTCGCCCAGGGGCTTCGCTGTCCGGCACGCCTTGGGCTACTGACCGGGAGCGGGTGAACGGTCCTACGGCTGGCCGCGCTGAACGTCGCGTGGGTCCGCCGGTCGGTCGGCTAGCTTGCCGGCATGAACCCACGAACCTCACTCATAGTCGCCGTCGTGGCGCTGCTCGTAGGCGGCGCCGGCGTATTCATCGGAATCCAGGCGAAGAACGACAGCAGCGACGCGCAGGACTCCTCCGATGCGGTCAAGGCCCAGGTCGACGCCCAGCTGGGCAGCGCCGAATCGCAGATTGAAAAGGGCGCGAACGTCACCGCCAAGACGGTGGCGGGTGAGATCAGTGCCATCGACAAGCAGATAGCGACCCTCTCGGCCTCGGTGAAGACGCTCGAGGGCGAGGTGGCGACTCTGACGGCGAACTCCAACAAGCAGTCCGGCGACATTCAGGCGCTGACCCAGGAGATCAGCAAGATCCAGAGTCAGATCGCCAAGCTGCAGGCAAACCAGTAGCGAGGCATCGCCTTCACTGGGGGCCCTGAACGAGAGGGGGCCGCCCGGCGAACCGGACGGCCCCTTCCTCGTTGATCTCCTTGCGCGGCTAACGGGTCCTGGATTGACGATGGGGAGGGACAACTCCCATCTCCTCGGACCCGACGGTGCCCGGGTTGGAGTCCGCCCGGCGCCCGCGCGGCGCCTGCGGCCTTTGGGCACTTGATTGGAGGCTCGATCGCCTCCCAGCGCCCGGGCCTAGGGGCCCGGCACCTCCGGTGTCCCGAAAAGCAAGTCACTCACGTTAGGACCACCTCCTTTCTCCGGTCCAGGCATTCAAGCAGGCGCGGCCGACGGGCGAAGGCTCTAGCCTGCGCGAACCCTGCGCGCTCCGCTCTCCACCCAGACCCGCGTCGTCGTCGCGACCGCCGCGCTGGCCCTGGTCGCGGGCTGCGCCGGCGAGGACTCCGAGCAGCTCACCAAGCCCGAGCTGATCGACCAGGCGGACGAGATCTGTCGACAGGGCGCCGAGCGCTTCATCGAGATTCAGTCCGAGCCGCCCAGCAACGCCGCGGAGGCGCTGGCCCAAACCGAGGAGCTGGTCGACATCGCCACCGACGAGCTCAACGAGCTGCGTCGTCTGCGCCCGCCGGAGGAGTCGCGCAAGCCCTACGACGCCTATCTCGATGCGCGCCGCCGGGCGCTCGGCCTGCTGGAGTCCGGCCGCGACGCGGCGTCAAGCCGCGACGCCGACGCCTACAGGGAGGCCAAGCTCGACGCGATCGCAACTCAGCCGAAGCGCCTGCGCTTGGCGAGGGCCGTGGGACTGCGCGCCTGCAGCGCTCAGGGGAAGTAGGGACTAGCGCCGGGTGCCGCCGTTGGCGGCGAGGTGTGCGAACCCGGCCGCCATCGCCAGGTTCGCAGCGCCCGCGAGCCACATGGCGGCCTTCGCGCCGGGCCGCGAGAGGGCGTCGGACCGCGCCCAGACGATGTCGGTGAGCAGCTCGGTGCCGCGCAGCCACGAAACCGCCCACCAGTCCTTGGAGCTGCCGCGCCTGTGCGCGACCAGGTGGGCGGCGGCGAAGGTGAGCCAGATCGGTCCGCAGCGGCTGAAGAGGTGCTCCGCGTCGTCGGAGGGCTCGTCGTGTCCCAACACCCGAAGCGTCGCGCGGGGGGCGAACAGCGCCCCTGACCCGAGCAGGAGGTCGAAAGCGATCATGTTGCGATTGAGGTCCCGAAGCGCGCGCTCCACGGGGCGATACAAACAGAAAACGGGGAACCGCGCGGGATCCGGCCAATTCGTTGAAGGGAAAAGGCGAGGCGGGGCGAAATCAGCCGCCGTGGCCCGGACCGCGACAAAGACAGCGCCCCATTCTGCGCGAAAGAGCCTCTCGGCCTACATCACGGAGCGATTCGACGACTTCTCCCGCTCCCAGAAGGACGTGGCCCGCTACATCGTCGACCACCTCGACGAGGCGGCCTTTCAGACGGCCGAGGAGCTGGCGCGCCGCGCAAACACCTCCTCGTCCACGGTGGTGCGCTTCTCGCAGGCCCTCGGCTTCGACGGCTACCCCGAGTTGCAGCAGGCCGCGATCGAGGAGTACCGGCTCAAGGTCGCCGAGGGCGCCTCGAGCGGCAACGCCGGCGGTGCCGCGGCCCTCTTCAACTTCGACCACTCCGAGTTCGAGGCTTCGCTGGGGGCCGACTACTCGAATCTCGAGGAGACCGCCCGCAGCCTGACCCGCGAGCAGGTCGAGGCCTCGGTCTCGGCGATCGCCACCTCGCGACGCGTGCTGATCGTCGGCACCGACCAGATGGCCTTCTTCGCCAGCTACCTGCGCCACCTGCTTGGCCTGCTCGACATCCGCGCCGAGATCGTCTCCACGGCGAGTCAGGACAACATCCAGAAGCTCTCGCGCATGGATGACGACACCCTTCTGGTCGCGCTTACAGCCGGCCGGGCGAACCCGCTCGTGCTTCGCGCCCTGAAGCTCGCCCGGCATCGCCGCGCCCGCACGATGGCGATCACCGACGCCACGCTGAGCGATGTCGCCGAGCACTCCGAGATGGTCCTCTACTACTCCTCGAACGGCCCCAGCTACATCCGCTCCAACGCGGCACTGATGGGACTGGTGCAGGCGCTGGCCCATGGTGTCTATGCCCGCGACGAGGCCGCGCACCGCGACCGCATCCGCGCCTTCAAGCTGAAGTAGCCCGGAGCTGGCCGCCGGGCGCCTCGCCGGGGCCGGGCAACTACCATTGCTGGAGATGGCCGAGCGGGCGACATTCCGCATCAAGACGGGCCTCGCCGAGATGCTCAAGGGCGGCGTGATCATGGACGTCGTCGATCCCGAGCAGGCGAGGATCGCCGAGGATGCCGGCGCCTGCGCCGTGATGGCCCTCGAGCGCGTGCCGGCCGACATCCGGCGCGACGGCGGCGTCGCGCGCATGTCGAACCCGGCGATGATCAAGGGCATCCAGCAGGCGGTGACGATCCCGGTGATGGCGAAGGCCAGGATCGGGCACTTCGCCGAGGCTCAGGTGCTGCAATCGCTCGAGGTCGACTACGTCGACGAGTCCGAGGTGCTGACGCCGGCCGACGAGTCAAACCACATCGACAAGTTCGCCTTCGAGGTTCCCTTCGTCTGCGGGGCCACCGACCTCGGGGAGGCGCTGCGGCGGCTCGGCGAAGGGGCAGCGATGATCCGCTCCAAGGGCGAGGCCGGCACCGGCAACATCGTCGAGGCCGTGCGACACATGCGCTCGATCACCGACGGCATCAAGTCGCTGGCGACGATGCGAGCCGAACAGCTCGCGGGCGCCGCGAAGGGCCTGCAGGCACCGCTCGATGTCGTGCAGGAGGTGGCGGGTCGGGGCTCGCTGCCGGTGCCGCTGTTCTGCGCCGGCGGTATCGCCACGCCGGCCGACGCCGCGCTGATGATGCAGCTCGGAGCCGAGGGTAACTTCGTGGGTTCGGGCATCTTCAAGAGCGAGGACCCCGAGCGCAGAGCTCGGGCGATCGTGGAGGCGACCACGCATTTCGAGGATCCCGAGCGGGTCGCGAAGGCCTCGATGGAGCTCGGCGAGGCGATGCCGGGCCTGGAGATAGAGGCGCTCGCAGCCGACGGCGGACTGCTGCAGGGCCGCGGCGCCTAGCGGCGATGAGGAAGGCGCCCTCGACCGCTGTCCAGGCGGCCCGGGCCGAGAGGGCCGCGATCGCCGTCGGGGTGCTGGCCGTCCAGGGGGACTTCGGAGCGCACGTCGCCATGCTCGAGGGCCTCGGCGCCCAGGCGCGCGAGGTTCGCGTCCCAGAGCAGGTGGAGGGGCTCGACGGGCTGCTGATCCCCGGCGGCGAGTCGACGACGATCGCCAAGGGCATGACCAGGGACGGACTCGACGAGGCCGTGCGGGCGCACGCCCGGGCCGGCGGTCCGGTTCTCGGCAGTTGCGCCGGGATGATCATCTGCGGCCGCGATCACCTCGGCCTCGCCGACTACAGCTGCCGGCGAAACGCCTTCGGCCGCCAGCTGCACAGCTTCGAGTGCGACCTGCGCGTCGAGGGGCTGGGGCAGGAGCCGCTTCGCGCCGTGTTCATCCGCGCTCCCTGGGTGGAGGAGCACGGCCCGGGCGTCGAGATCCTCGCCGAGCTGGACGGTCATCCCGTCGCCGTTCGCGACGCGAACATCCTCGCCGTCGCCTTCCATCCCGAGCTAACCGACGACAGCCGCCTGCATGCCCTCTTCATGGCGATGTGCTCGAGGGTGTCGGCCGATGCGTGATCCCCGGGTCACCAACCTGGCGCGGGTGCTCGTCGGGCACTCGACCCAGGTCCGGGAGGGGGACGTGTGCACGGTCGAGGGAGGGTCGGCTGCCGAGCCGCTGCTGCAGGCGGTCTACGAGGAGGTGCTGAGGGCGGGCGGCAACCCGATCGTGCAGATGGCCCTGGAGGAGCAGCAGTCCGCCTTCTTCGACCTTGCTTCAGAGAGCCAGCTCGAGTGGGTCTCACCGACCTCCGAGTGGGTGGTCGAGAACGCCGACGTGCGCATCGCCGTGATGGCCTCCCGCAACACCCGCAGCCTCTCGCAGGTGCCGCCGGATCGCCAGACCAGGATGCAGGCGGCAAGACAGGGCCTGATGAAGCGGATGATGGAGCGCAGCGCAGAGGGTTCCTACCGATGGGCGCTGACCCTGTTCCCCACCCACGCGTACGCATCGGAGGCTGGGATGAGCCTCGCCGCCTACGAGGACTTCTACTTCGGCGCCTGCCTGGCGACCGAGGCCGATCCGGTGGGTGCCTGGAAGCGCCAGTCCGAGGAGACCGAGCGCTTGCGCGATTGGATCCAAGGGCGCTCCGAGGTCCATGTCACCGGGGAGGGCACCGACCTGACGCTGGGAATCGAGGGCCGCACCTTCGTGGCCGCAGGCGGGCGCCACAACATGCCCGACGGCGAGTTCTTCACGGGGCCGGTAGAGGACTCGGCCGAGGGTGAGATCAGCTTCCATCTGCCGGCCACCTACGCGGGGCGCGAGGTGGCGGGCGTGCGCTTCCGCTTCGAGCACGGCCGCGTCGTGGACGCCTCGGCCGAGAAGGGAGAGGAGTTCCTGATCGAGATGCTCGACACCGACGAGGGCGCCAGGCATCTGGGCGAGCTTGGGATCGGCACCAACTACGGGATCACCGACGGCACCGGAGAGATCCTGCTCGACGAGAAGATCGGTGGCACCGTGCACCTCGCCGTCGGCCGCTCATACCCCGAGACGGGCGGGGTCAACGAATCGGCGATCCATTGGGACATGATCTGCGACCTGCGTCGCGGCGGGAGCATCGAGGTGGACGGCGAGGTCCTGCAGCGGGACGGCCGCTTCCTCGTCTGAGTCCCCGGCTCTTAGAATCGGTCCATGTCCGGTCACTCCAAGTGGGCCTCGATCAAGCACAAGAAGGGCGCCAAGGACGCCAAGCGCGGCAAGCTGTTCACGAAGCTGGCCCGGGCGATCACCGTCGCGGCGCGCGACGGCGGTGGCGACCCCGACTCCAACCCGGCGTTGGCTCTGGCGGTGCAGAAGGCCCGCGACGCCTCGATGCCCAAGGACAACATCCAGCGGGCGATCGACCGGGGTACCGGCGAGGGGGACGACGCGGCCGCGATCGAGTCGATCACCTACGAGGGCTATGGCCCCGGCGGCGCTGCGATCCTGGTCGAGGCGCTCAGCGACAACCGCAACCGCACCGGCTCGGAGGTGCGGCACGCCTTCGAGAAGCACGGCGGCAGCCTGGGGGAGCCGAACTCGGTCGCCTGGCAGTTCTCCAAGTGCGGCGTGATCCTGGTTGACGGTGAGCGATACGGCGAGGAGGACCTGATGGCCGCGATCGACGCGGGCGCCGAGGACGTCGTCGTCGACGGCGACGTCCTCAAGGTGATCACCGGCCCTGCCGAGCTGGCCACGGTGCGCGCGGCGCTCGAGGATGCGGGGGTCCGGATCGAGGCGGCAGAGCTCTCGATGGAGCCCAAGAACACCGTCGAGGTCGGCGAGGGCGAGGCCGGCACCCTGTTGCGCCTCATGGACAGTCTCGAGGAACACGACGACGTCGACTCGGTGCACGCCAACTTCGACGTGCCCGAGGAGATCTTGGAGCGGGCCGCCGCAGGCTGACGCGGCCCGCGCCGCACGCGGAATCCGCAGCGTTCGAGGCGAAGGACATCCGGGGCGCGAGCTAGAAACACGAGGGATGATCGTGATCGGGGTCGACCCTGGTGCAGCGAACACGGGTTTCGGCGTGGTGCGGAGCATCGGCGATCGCATGGTGGCCCTGGATGGAGGTGCGATCGAGACCGCCCCGGAGATGCCCGCCGCCGAGCGCCTGGCCCAGATCCACGACGCCCTGCGAGCGCTGATCGCCTGGCACGAGCCCAAGGCGATGGCGCTGGAGGACCTCTTCTTCGGCCGCAACGTCGGCTCGGCGATCTCGGTCGGCCAGGCGCGCGGCGTCGCGATGCTCGCCGCGGCGCAAAAGCAGGTCCCCTGCTTCGACTACACCCCCCAGGCCGTGAAGAAGGCCGTCTGCGGCTCGGGCTCCGCCGACAAGGGGCAGGTGCAGCGCATGGTCGCGAGCCTGCTGGGGCTGCCCGAGCCCCCGACGCCGGACCACGCGGCCGATGCCTTCGCCGTCGCGATCTGCCACGCGGGTGGAGCGGGCCGCGGTGCGGCCGTCGCGGCCCTCGGCAGCCGCCCCGCGGGGACCAGAGCCGTATCGACATCGCGCCTGGCCGGCTGACTTCGCGGCGGACCCGTTCCCGGCCCCGGTGGAGGGGAAGGCATCCGGTCTGCGGCGCAGAATCAGGAGTGATGATCTCCTCCATAAGCGGAGAGGTGATGGTGCGCCGTGCCGACCACGTCGTGATCGACGCCAGCGGCGTCGGCTACCGGCTCGCAGTTTCGGCCGAGACGTTGAAGGCCGTGCCGGCGCGCGGCCGCCACACCACCCTGCACTCGCACCTCGTCGCCCGCGAGGACCTGCTCAGCCTCTATGGCTTCGCCAGCGAGGAGGAGCGCGATCTCTTCCTCAACCTGATCTCGGTCGGTGGGGTGGGGCCCAAGGTGGCTCTGGCTGCCCTCTCGGGGGGGCCGGTCGGCGAGCTGCTGCGGGCGATCGCCTCGGCCGATGCGAAGCGCTTTCAGGCGGTTCCGGGGATCGGCAAGCGCACCGCGGAGCGGATCATCGTCGAGCTCCGCGAGAAGATCGCGGGGGAGATCGCGGGAGAGGTCGACGGGTCGGTCGCCGTGGCGGCGACCGGTGAGGAGGATCCGCGCTCGATGGCCCGCGAGGGCCTGCTCAATCTCGGCTACACGCCGCCCGAGGCTGAGCGCCTGCTCGACGGCGTGGCCGGCGAAACCCCCGAGGAGCTGATCCAGGCCGCGCTGCGCAGTGCGGGCGGGGCAAAGGCCGCCTGATGTCGGTCGAACCCGGCAACGGGATTCGCACACCGGGCCTCGAGGAGCCCGAGGCCGCGATCGAGATCCATGACGCGCGCGCCACCGACGAGGATCTCGACCGCACCCTTCGCCCCCCGACCCTCCAGGACTTCGTCAACCAGGTGCAGGTGACCGAGCAGCTCGGCATCTTCATCGAGGCCGCGCGGCGCCGGGAGGAGGCACTCGATCACGTGCTTCTCGCCGGGCCGCCGGGCCTCGGCAAGACATCCCTCGCGCACATCATCGCCGCCGAGCTCTCGGCCCCGCTGGTGCAGACGGCCGGGCCCGCGCTGGAGCGCAAGGCGGACATCGCCGCCTTCCTCACCGGGCTCGAGCCCGGGAGCGTCTTCTTCATCGACGAGATCCACCGGCTTGGCCGTGCGGTCGAGGAGACGCTCTACCCGGCGATGGAGGATCGGTGCCTGCCCGTCGTGCTCGGGCAGGGCGCCGGCGCGCGCACGGTTACGCTCGATCTGCCGCCCTTCACCCTGATCGGGGCGACCACGCGCACCGGCCTGCTGACGACCCCGCTGCGCGACCGCTTCGGCGTCTGCCACCGCCTCGAGCACTATGACCCGGGCGACCTCGCTCAGATCGTGGTCCGCTCCGCCGGCATCCTCGATGTCGTCGTCTCGGCTGAGGGCGCGGGAACGATCGCATCGCGCGCCCGCGGCACGCCCCGAGTGGCCAACCGCCTGCTGCGTCGCGTCCGCGATTTCGCAGAGGTCCGCGGCAGCGGTGAGATCAGCGACGCGATCGCCGAGGAGGCGCTGGAGATGCTGGAGGTGGACGCCATCGGCCTCGACCGCCACGACCGCCGCTTCCTGGAGATGATCGCCTCGAAGTTCGGCGGCGGGCCCGTCGGCCTCTCGACTCTCGCCGTCGCGATCGGCGAGGAGGCCGACACGATCGAGGACGTGTTCGAGCCCTACCTGCTCCAGCAGGGCCTGATCACGCGCACCCCGCGCGGGCGCGTGCTGACCGAGCGGGCCTACGAGCATCTGAGCCTGCCCGTGCCCGACACCCACGTGTCGCTGTTCTGAGACTGCGCGGCTGCATCTGCACCGGAGGCGAGCGCCGCGGGCTTGCGATCACACGAGACGCGATCGCAGCGCCCGCCCGGCACCAGTCGCGGCAGCAAGCTGCCGCTCCGAGCGCCGCGGGCTTGCGATCGCACCCAGACGCGATCGCAGCGCCCGCCCGGCACCAGTCGCGGCAGCAAGCTGCCGCTCCGAGCGCCGCGGGCTTGCGATCGCACCCAGACGCGATCGCAGCGCCCGCCCGGCACCAGTCGCGGCAGCAAGCTGCCGCTCCGAGCGCCGCGGGCTTGCGATCGCTTAACCCTGCTTCAGGCAGTTGGCTAGCCTTGGCGCGGATGCCTTTCTTCATCTGCCCGAACTGCGGCAACAGGGAGCTGAGCAGCGAGCGAACGGTTGGGTTCTCTGGCCGCCCCAAGGGCTGTTCGAAGTGTGGGTTCGGCTTCCTCTTCGAGCTGCTCGACGACTACTACCCGGCCCCGGGAGCCGCCTTCTTCACCTGCGACAAGGACGGGCGGTTGCTCGACCTCGGCAAGAACGCCTTCGAGCTGACCGGTCTCAAGGACGAGGAGGTGATCGGCCGCCCGGTCAAGGACGTGCTGGGCCTCGAGTGGATCGACAAGGGCGGCGGCGGCGAGACCGCCGACACCGACGGCGACGGCTCCACCGACCCGATCGAGACCACGCTCGAGTGGGGAGTGCGTTCGCTGGGCAAGAAGGTCGCGGTGCACGCGGAGGGTGACCTCCCGACCGAGGCCGTCGCAGACCTCTTCCCCGCCTACGACGACGATGGTGGGCTGTTGCTAGTGCTCACCCCCGAGTAGACCCGCCGCCGTGGCCAGCCGCCGCCGAAACCTGTTCGTGCTGCTGTTCGTGCTCGGGCTGTTCGTGGCCTCGGTCGCCGTGATCAGGACCCACGACACCAAGCTCGGCCTCGACCTCAGCGGGGGCACCGAGCTGATCTACCAGGGGCGTCCGACTCCGCAGAACCCCGAGGTCCAGGGCGACGACATCGACCGCTCGATCGAGATCATCCGCGAGCGCACCGACTCCCTGGGCGTCTCGGAGCCTGAGATCTCGCGGATCGGCACAGACTCGGTGCGAATCGGCCTGCCAGATGTTCAGAACACCGAGCGCGCGATCAACCAGGTCGGCGACACGGCCCAGCTCTTCTTCTACGACTGGGAGCCCAACGTCATCCCGAACCCCAACGTGCCCGCGGACAGGGCTTCCGAGTCGCCGTTTCCGCGCCTCTACGATGCGGTGCAGCTCGCTTCCGGGCGACAGCCGGAGTGCTTCGAGGACAGCTGCACCACCACGGGTCCCACGTACTACCTCTTCGACGCTCAGTCAAAGCAGCTGATCGCCGGCCCGGAGAGCGCGCGAAAGGACCTCTTCGCCGAACAGCCGGGCGAGAAGCAGCCGGCCGGGAGCGAGGTCGTCGCGATCCCGCAGGGGACCGTCGTGGTGCGCGAGGAGCCCGCCGAGAACGACCCCGCGACCGATGAGGACGAGAGCCAGAACACCGACAACCTCGGCTTCTACGTGCTGCGCGACCGGCCCGAGCTCACGGGCAATGACATCCGCAATCCCGAGCAGCAGAACGATCCCAACACCAATCAGCCCAACGTTTCCTTCGAGTTCTCCGACTCTGGCCGCCGGTCGTTCGAGGAGGTCACCAAGCGAATCGCCGAGCGCGGCCTCGAGCAGGCACCGCCGGGCACGGCCGGCAACGCCGCCGCCGCGTCGGCGCTCTCCGACCACTTCGCCGTGGTGCTCGACAACGAGGTCGTCTCACGGCCGATCATCAACTTCGTCGAGAACCCGGCGGGAATCGACGGCCGCACCGGGGCCCAGATCTCGGGCAGCTTCACGATCCAGGAGGCGCAGGACCTCGCCGAGTTCCTCAAGATCGGCGCGCTCCCGATCGAGCTGAAGCTGATCTCCCAGGCCACCGTCTCGGCGACGCTCGGCCAGCAGGCACTCGACCAGGGCCTCAAGGCCGGCCTCATCGGCCTGGCTCTGGTGATCCTCTTCCTGATCGCCTACTACCGCTTCCTGGGCGTCGTCGCGGCGCTGGGGCTGATGCTCTACGGGGTCTTCTTCTACGCGCTGGTCGAGCTGATCCCGGTCACTTTGACCCTGCCCGGGATCGCCGGCCTGATCCTGACGATCGGGGTCGCGGCTGACTCCAACGTCGTCATCTTCGAGCGAATAAAGGAGGAGGCGCGGGCTGGCAAGTCGATTCCGTCGGCGATCTCGACGGGCTATCGCAAGGGCATCGCCACGATCATCGATGCGAACGTGATCACGTTGATCACGGCCTTCATCCTCTTCGTCCTCTCCACGGCCGGCGTAAAGGGCTTCGCCTTCACCCTCGGCGTCGGGACGATCGCCTCTCTGTTCACCGCCGTCGTCTTCACGCAGGCCTTCCTGGGGGTCTTCGGGCGCTCGCAGGTGATGCAGTCGCCGGCGCTGCTGGGAGCCAGCGAGGAGCAGCGCGTGCGCTGGCACTTCGACTTCATCGGCTACAGCAAGTACTTCTTCTCGATCTCGGGAGTGATCCTGCTGGTCGGCGCCCTTTCCTTCGCGACCTTGCAGCTCAATCTGGGCCTCGACTTCGCCTCGGGCAGCCGCATCACCGCCGGCCTCGCGGAGCCCGCCACCGTCGATGAGGTCCGAACCACGCTCGAGGGCGTGGACGTCAGGGACGCCACGATCACCCAGGCGAAGAGCGACGAGCTTGGCGACAACGTCTTTCAGGTGGAGGCCGACATCGAGCCCGAGAAGGTCCGCCAGGTGCAGCCCGCGCTCGAGCAGAGCTTCGGCCTGGTCCCCGACGGCTTCGATTCGACCACGGTCGGGCCGACCTTCGGCGCTCAGGTCGCGCGCAGCGCCATCTACGCGATCGTCTTCTCGCTGCTGGTGATCTGCGCCTACATGGCGTTCCGGTTTGAGCCCAAATTCGCGGTGCCGGTGCTGATCGCCGTCATTCACGACATCCTGATCACACTCGGCGTCTACTCATTGACCGATCGCGAGGTGACCGCCGGCACCGTCGCGGCCTTCCTCACCATCCTCGGCTACTCGCTCTACGACACCGTGATCGTGTTCGACCGAATACGCGAGAACATCCCGCGCATGCCGCGCGCGACCTTCTCGCAGATCGTCAACCGCTCGATGAGCGAGGTGCTGACGCGATCGCTGATCACCGGGCTCTCCAGCGTCTTCCTGGTCAGCGTGCTGTACATCTTCGGCGGAGTCACGCTGCAGGACTTCGCCTTCGCGATGCTGATCGGGATCGCCTCGGGAACGTACTCGTCGATCTTCATCGCCTCACCTGTCCTCACCGCCTGGAAGGAACGCGAGCCCGCCTACCGCCGCCGTCGCGAGCGGATCGAGGAGCAGATGGGCTACGTGCCCGCCTTCCCCGAGGACAACGTGATCGCTCGCGTCGAGCCCGAGCAGGGGCCCGAGGGGGCCAGTCACTGGGAGGGCGGCGAGCGCCCGGCCGAACCCTCCGCGGGCCCGGCCCCTGCGCCCGCCGTGCCGGCCACCGGCGGCGTCCCCGGGGTGATCCCGGAGGCGCCGGCACCCGCGCCGGTCGCGCCCCCGGCGAGGCCGGAGCCCGAGCGCCCCGCTGACGTCGAGCCCCCGGCGGGGGCCGGGAGGCCCGCCGACGCCGATGCCGATCAGCCGGACGGCGCACCCAGCGAGGCCCCGGAGCTGAGTGAGGCCAGCGCGGCCGCAATGCGGCGCGTGCGAGCGGACCGCGAGGGCAAGAGCCGGCGCAAGGGCCGGCGCAAGCGCAAGCACGGGCGGCCTCGCTGATGGCGCTGCTCGTCTGGTTCACCATGGGCGTGGCGCTCTGGCACTTCACGGTGTTCGTGCCGGACCGCTTCCGTGGCGGCATCGTCGGTGCGCTGCTGGGCGCCGCCGCGGGGGCCATGGTCTCCGGCGCCATCGTCCAGGTGGCGCTGGGTCAGGGAATCGGCGATACCGATCTCGCCACCGCCTTTTTCGCCGTGCCCGGCGCCCTGGCCGGCCTCGCGCTCGTCTACATGTCAGGCGTTCGCGAGGAAGAGCGCTTGCACTAGCTCCCTCGCCACATCCGCCTGGCCGTGGCCTCCGGCAATGCCGCCGGTTCCGTCAGGGGCCGAACCTAGGCTGGCCGGGTGGCCACCACAGCGCCCGCGCGGGTCTTCCGCGCGGAGCCATACGACTATTCCGAAGCTCGCACGCTCGCCTCGGCCCTCGACCTCGCCGAGCCGATCGCGGTCACGCTGGTGCGGCGTGGATACCGAACCGTGCAACAGGCGCGGGCATTCCTGGAGGCGGGCGACGACCACGACCCCTTCGGGTTCGACGGCATGCGAGAGGCCTGCGAGCAGATCCTCGCTGTGGCCGGCCGCGGCGGCCGGATCACCGTTCACGGCGATTACGACGTCGACGGCGTCTGCTCGACCGCGATACTCGTCGCGGCCCTGCGGGAGCTGGGCGGTACCTGCGACTGGCTGATCCCAGACCGCCTCGCGGACGGTTACGGCCTGACGCCGGCGGGCGTCGAGCAGCTGGGCAGGCGAGGCACCGAGCTGCTGGTCACGGTGGACTGCGGCATCGGCTCGGCCGCGGAGATCGAGGCCGCTCAGCGGCTTGGAATCGGTGTGATCGTCACCGACCATCACGAGCCGCCCGCCGCCCTGCCGCCCTGCCGCGTCTTGCATCCGGTCGTCTCCGGCTATCCGTTCAGCGCCCTCTGCGCGGCGGGTGTCGCACACAAGCTCGCCACCGCGCTGCGCGAGGTTGCGGGCAAGCGGTTCGTCGAGACCGCGGGCGGGCGGCGTGACCTTGCCCAGGCCGACCTGGACCTGGTCGCGCTTGCCACGGTCGCGGACATGGTCCCCCTGATCGGTGAGAACAGGCGGCTGGTTCGCCAGGGGCTGGCTGCGATCAGGACGTCGCCGCGCCCGGGGCTGCGCGCGCTGATCGCGGCCTCCCGGGTCGAGCCCGAGACCGTTGACGAGGGGGCGCTGGGCTTTCGACTCGCACCGAGGATCAACGCGGCCGGCCGTCTCTATCGCGCCGACGCCGGTGTGGAGCTGATGCTCACCGACGATCCGGAGCGCGCCGCGGCGATCGCCTCGGAGCTCGATCGAGCCAACTCCGAGCGCCGGGCCACCGAGCGGGAGGTATCTGAGGCGGCCGAGGCCGCGCGCGCCGCCCTCAGTCCGGAGCAGGCCGAGGCGCCGGCGCTGGTGCTGGCAGGGGAGGGCTGGCATCCGGGAGTGGTGGGGATCGCCGCCTCGCGCCTCGCCGAGCGTCACTGGCGGCCCACCGTCCTGATCTCGATGGATGGCGATCGCGGCCGTGGCTCGGCGCGCAGCATTCCCGGCTTCGACCTGATCACGGCGCTCGACGCGTGCTCGGAGCACCTGGTCCGCCACGGTGGTCACCGCGCGGCCGCGGGGCTGGAACTGCGGCGCGAGAGCCTGGATGCGTTTCGGGAGGCCTTTCTTTCGCACGCCGGCGCGGCCGTCTCCGAGCTGGACTTGGTGCGCTCCGAGAGCGTCGACGCCCTGGTGGGCGTGGGGCGGGAGGGGATCGGAATGGAGCTGGCGGAACAGCTCGAGCGGCTCGCGCCCTTCGGGATGGGCAACCCAGACCCTCGCCTGGTCGTGCCCTCGGCGCGGCTCAGCGAGATCAGGCCCCTCGGGCAGGAGGGCAGGCACTCGCGCTTCGAGCTGCGAAGCGGGGCCGGCAGAGCCTCGGGGGTCGCCTTCGGCATGAACAGCGAGCTCTCCGGCCTCAGCGAGAGCGATCCGCTCGACCTCTCCGTCCGCCTCGAGGTCGATCGCTGGAACGGCGCCGTGCAGCCCCGGGTCGTGCTGCGCGACCTCCAGCCCGTGCGCCCCTCCCGACCCGCTCTCAGGGCCGGATGCGCAAGTGGCTGTTGTCCCGCGCCCGACCAGGAGTGGTGGGACCGCTTCGAGGCGACCCTGAACGGCTTCCAGGGCACCTGGAGCGTGGCGCCCCGCCCTCCGCGCGCCCTCCCCGCCCGCAGCGTGATCGATCGTCGCGGCGGCGCCGCGGTCGCGGCGCTGGCCGAGCTGGTCTCCAGCGGCGACTCGGTTCTTGCGCTCTGTGCCGACGGCTCCCGTCGCAGTGAGTTGGCGCTTTCCGCGGTCGGCCCCCGCCGCTTCGGCGCCGGCGGGTCGCTGGTCGTCTGCGGGCGCTGCGGGGAGGCGGCGCTCGATTCCGTGCTCGGCGCTCCGCTCGCGCGCGCTGAGGAACCCGGGGAGCAGGGCGAGGCTTCGGGCGGCGAGTTGGCGCTGGCGGATTGGGCCGCCCTGGCGCAGCGCCCCGCAGCGCCGTGGCGCTTCCGCCATGTGGTCTTGGTCGATCCGCCGCCCTTCGAGCAGCTCGATCAGCTCGCGACGAGAGGGTCCGGCTTCCTCCACATGGCCTGGGGCAGGCCGGAGCTCGAGCTCGCGGGGCTCTGCGCCGGGCGCGAGTGGGAGCCGCGCGCGGCGATAGCCGAGATCTGGCGCAGTCTCACCGAAGCCGGGGGAGAGTTGGGCGAGGGGCGTCTCCGTGAGGCTCTCGCCGGCGCCGGAAAGCACCCGCGCAGCCCGGAGGTTGCCGCCCGCAGCGCCAGCGTGCTGAGTGAGCTCGGTCTATGCGAATGGCAGCGCGATGGCTCCACCGGAGTGCTTCGGGTCTTATCCTCGGAGGAGACCAAGCTGGAGCGTTCGCGGGCATATGCGGCCTGCGTCGCCCGCCACGAGGAGGCAAGGCGATACCTTCGAAGCAGAGCACCGAGCTGAGGGACGACACCGCGCTCACCGAGGACGGCCGCGGCCACACGCGCGTTGGTGTGCCGAGCGCAACCGGGCAGCACCCGGCGCCGTCACCCGACGCGATCACGCGCGAGCTGAGCGATCAGCAGCGAGCGCTGCTGGGCGACCTGTTCGCGGTGGTCGAGGAGCACTCCTCGGATCTGACGGAGCCGATCGATCGCGAGCAGGTGGAGCGCGCCTTCGCCTTCGCCTGCGAGAGGCACGCCGACCAGGTGCGCAAGTCCGGGGAGGACTTCATCACCCACCCGCTGGGGGTGGCGCGCATCTGCGCCGGGATGCGCCTTGACACCGCGACCCTGAGCGCGGCCCTCCTGCACGACACGGTCGAGGACACCAGCGCCGACCTCGACGAGGTGCGCGAGCTGTTCGGAGAGGAGATCGCCCAGCTGGTCGACGGGGTCACCAAGCTGACCGAGATCACCTTCAAGAGCCGCGACGAGCGCCAGGCTCAGAACTACCGCAAGATGATGGTCGCGATGGCCACCGATGTCAGGGTCATCCTGATCAAGCTGGCCGACCGCCTCCACAACATGCGCACACTCGGGGCGCTCCCCAAGCAGAAGCAGCAGGAGAAGGCGCGCGAGACGCTCGAGATCTTCGCCCCGCTGGCGCACCGCCTCGGTATCCACGCGATCAAGTGGGAGCTCGAGGACCTGGCCTTCGCGACGTTGCACCCGCGCAAGTACGAGGACATCAAGGAGCTCGTCGCCCAGCAGCGCACCGAGCGCGAGGCCTACGTCGATCAGGCCGGCAGCTTCCTGTCAGGGGAGCTGAGTCAGGTGGGAATCGACGCCGAGATCTCCGGCCGAGCCAAGCACTTCTACTCGATCTACACGAAGATGACGCGCAAGGGCAGGGAGTTCAACGAGATCTTCGACCTCACGGCGATGCGGGTCCTGGTCGGGTCGGTCAAAGACTGTTACGGAGCGATCGGCGTCATCCATTCCCTCTGGAAGCCACTGCCCGGGCGCTTCAAGGACTTCATCGCGATGCCCAAGGCCAACATGTACCAGGCCCTGCACACGACGGTGATCGGCCCCGAGGGCCGGCCCCTGGAGATCCAGATCCGCACCGCCGAGATGCACGACCTCGCCGAGTACGGGATCGCAGCTCACGTGATCTACAAGGAGACGCCTGGTTCCGGCGACCCCGAGAAGGAGAAGATGACCTGGTTGCGGCGGCTCCTGGAGGCCGAGAAGGACACCGATCCCGCCCAGTTCATCGAGGCTCTCAAGGTGGACCTGCTGGAGGACGAGGTATTCGTCTTCACCCCCAAGGGTGAGGTCAAGAACCTCTCGGCGGGCTCGACGCCGCTCGACTTCGCCTACTCGGTGCACACCGACGTCGGGCACCGCTGCGTCGGTGCCAAGGTCAACGGCAAGATCGTGCCGCTTCACTACCAGCTGCGAAGCGGCGAGATCGTGGAGGTACTGACAGCGAAGCAGGGTCGCGGGCCTTCGCGCGACTGGCTGAAGCTGGTGCGCACCGCCCGCGCCCGCAACAAGATCAGGGCGTGGTTCCAGCGTGAGAGCCGCGAGGACGCCGAGCGCCGCGGCCGCGAGCAGCTGATGGAAGCGCTGCGCAAGCGGGGCCTGCCACAGAACAGGGTCTCGGGCTCACCGCTGTTCGCCGACGTGATCCGGGAGATGGGCTTCCGCAAGGCCGACGAGTTCTATATCGCGCTGGGCCAATCGAAGATCTCGACCAAGGTCGTCGCCAACAAGGTGATGCAGCGGCTCAAGCGGGGCGAGGCGGTGGTGGAGCAGCAGCCGGCCGAGGGCCTGCTGAGGGGCGAGGACCTGCCCCCCAAGCGCATCGAGGAGGCGACCAGCTTTGGGATCAAGGTCAAGGGCGTCGACGAGGTCGCGGTGCGGCTCGCCAAGTGCTGTCGGCCGGTCCCCGGTGACGAGATCGTCGGCTACGTCTCGCTCGGCCGCGGGATCACGGTCCATCGCGGCGACTGCCGCAACATGGCCGCGCTGAAGAAGACGCCCGAGAGGATCACCGAGGTCTCCTGGGACGGGGACAACGAGGCCTCCTATCGCGTCGAGCTGCAGGTGGACGCCTACGATCGCACCCGCCTGCTCGAGGACCTTTCGCGCACGCTGGCCGAGGCCGGCCTCAACATCCTCGAGGCCAAGTGCGCGACCAAGCACCCCATGGTCAAGAACCGCTTCGTGGTCGAGGTCGGCGACACCGACCAGCTCAAGCTGTGCATCTCGCGGCTGCGCAACGTCGAGTCGGTCTTCGACGCCTACCGCGTCACGCCGGGCGGCTGACGCAGGGCGCCCGGTGGGCCTAGCTCGATGCCGCGGTCACCGCGGCGCGGACCTGCGCAGCGACCGAATCCATCTGCCGCTCGGATTCGTATTTCGTCCTCGGCCAGAAGAACCCGCGCAGGCCATCCTTGCGCTCCCTCGGGACGACGTGCACATGCAGGTGGGGGACGCTCTGGCTGATCACGTTGTTGAGGGCGACGAAAGAGCCCGGCTTGCCCATCGCTTCGGGAATCGCCCGCGAGAGCATGCGGGCGGCGGCGAAGAGCGGGCCCAGGACCCCGTCAGGGAGCTCGGCCAGGGTCTCGTGATGCTCCCTTGGAATGAGCAGGGCGTGGCCGTGGAAGAGGGGGCGATTGTCGAGGAAGGCAAGCGAGGCCTCATCCTCGAAGACCAGGTGAGCCGGGCTGTCGCCCGCCGCGATCGAGCAGAACGGGCAGTGTTCGGCGACCTCGGGCATTGCGGCAGCCTACGTCGCTTCCCCTCTTGCGGCCAGGGAGCCGTTGGCTGCCACGGTACCCTCCCGGTGCAGACTCAGAGCGGGGCCCACGTGGAGGTGGAGACCGATGGCCGGGACGGGGAGAGGGGTGAGGGTCGTTGCGGCCGCCGCCGCGGTGCTGGCCCTGGCCGCGCCCGGCGCGAGCGCCGCTAAGGGCAAGGGCGGCGCCAAGAAGCTGAAGCAGGCCACCGCCACTGCCACCGCTTCCGGGTCATACAGCGTCGCCTCGGCGACGGCGCGCTGCCCGCGCAAAACGACCGCGGTCGCCGGCGGCTACGTCACCTCGGAGCCGGTGCTTCCCCCTGCCGCTGTCCCGCACTGGCTCAACGTCTACGAGAGCCGGCGGATCGGGAGGAAGAAGTGGCGGGTTTCGGGAGTCGAGCATTTCCCGGCCCCGGCTGCCGACACGCTGAGGGCCTACGTCTACTGCGAGGCGATCAGGGCCAAGATCAAGACCGCGTCGCGGGCGACACCCATCTCGGCAGTGGTCAACTCGGGCGCGACCACCTTCGCCACCTGCCCGAAGCGCAGCAAGCCGCTGTCGGGCGGCTTCGTGACTCCGGCGCCCACTGCGACGGGTGAGAGCTTCGTCTCGCGGTCGATCGCGGGCAACGGCGTCGGCTGGGTCGTCGATGCCACCAGGCTCGGCGGCGCAGACCCGGGCAACCTGGTCGCGATCGCCTACTGCGCCAAGGTAGGCCGGATCACGACGCGCCCGGTGAGCCAGCCGGTGCTGGGCTCGGCGAGCAGCTACTTCGTTGCGCTGACGGGCCCCTGTCCCAAGGGGAAGCTGCCGCGGGGCGGCGGCTTCGCGACCAGCACCCCGGTCGGGGGGCTGCTCTCCTCGGCGCTGGTCTACCAGACCCGGCGCGCCCGCAGGGCGTGGTCCAACGCTGCCGCCGCCAGCGGCCCGACCGCCTCGAGCACGTTGGTCACCAACGCGTATTGCCGCTAGGCGACGACGGTGAGCGCCCGGGGGTCGATGCCCAGCCGGATCTCGGCGAACTCACCGATGTAGTCGCCGTCGACCTGCAGCGGGAAGCGGCGGAGGCTCCCATCCTCATCCTCGGAGATCGAGGAGACGAGCGCCTCCGTGACGCCTTCAGCGTGCTCGATCTGCCGGTGGCCCGAGGGCCTGAGTCGCTGGCCGAGGATGCGAGCCGCCAGGGCGGGCATATCGCGCTGGGCGGCGCGGCGCAGCACAGCCAGCGAGAGCGTGCCGTTGTCGAGATCCCCCCCGTCGCAGACACGCACCGGGCGCTCTCGGAAGTAAGTGAACGGCTCGGAGTTCTGCACCACGGCGGTGACGCCCTCGAAACGGGTCCCCTCGAGCTCGACCGCCAACCTGACGGGATTGCGCAGGTAGTCCCGGTAGAAGGACGAGATGCCCGCCCAGGTGAAATACCAGGGGCCCCAGCGCGACTTGATGCGAGGGTGGGAATCGACCTTTCTGACCACAGTGGCATCGAGGCCCATGCCGCAGGCGAACACGAAATGGCGCCCGTTGATCCTGCCCAGGTCGATCCGGCGGGGGCGGAAGTCGTCGGCCAGCGCGATCAGATGTTCGGTGGCGTCGACCACGTCGGTGGGGATCCCGAGCATGCGGCAGACGACGTTCGTGGAGCCACCCGGGAGCACCGAGACGGGGACATCGGTGCCGGCGAGGCCGTTGGCCACCTCGTTCAGCGTTCCGTCGCCACCGAAGGCGACGACGATGTCGTAGGCGCCGTCGCGCGCCTCGCGGCCGATCTCGATCGCGTGCTCGGACGCCTCCGTGTCCACCGCCTCGACCTCGTAGCGGGCCTGCAACGCGTAGACGACGAGGTTCTTGAGCCGGTCCGAGACCGTCGTCGCATACGGGTTGACGATGATCAGCATCCGCTTCTTGGTCGCCGCATGATCGAGGGGTTGGGCGACCGCGGGCTGCGATACGGGGTGCGGCGGGCCGGTGGGAGAGGTGGTGGGCGCCACGCTGTCGTCTAACCCGCCCTGGAGGACGGGTTACCGCCCGGGATCAGGTCACCGAGCTCGTCCGCGGGCGTGGTCGAGGTCGCCTCGAAGCTGAGCACGCCGTCGCGCTCGACCTCGCGCACGTAGCCGGCGTTGATCAGCAGATCGACGTGCCCGATCACCTCCGAGAGCGTCAGGTAGGCCTGCGTGACGGCGACGTCGCCCCAGATCGCCTGGGCGAGCCCGTGCCCGGTGCGCGGCTCCTCCGCGATCAACCTGTAGAGCTTCTCGGCGCGGCGCTGGTGCAGCTCCAGACGCTGGTCGATCAGTGCGACGTGGTCGGTGATCGGCTCGCCATGTCCTGAGAGCACGATCTCGGCCGGCAGCTCACGGGTGCGCTTCAGCGAAGTGATGTAGTCCACCAGCGCCTGGGGCCGCTTGCCCGAGCCGTCGAGCGGACGGGAGATCAGGGGGTTCGAGGAGATGTGGGCGATCAGGTGGTCGGCGGCGATCAGGATGCGGCGCTCCGGGTCCCAGAAGATTGTGTCGCTCGGACTGTGCCCGGGGCGGTGCTGGACCTCGAGCTCGCGGTCGCGGAACACCAGGGTCTCCCCATCGTGGAGAGGTCTCGTCACCTTCGTCTTCGAGCCCCAGGCACGGAAGCTGCCCGAGACCTGCTGCAAGGCCCGGACCACGTCCTCGGAGATCCCATGCCGGCGCATCAGCTCTCCCGCCTCGCGGTCGTCGCGCTCGGCGTCGTCGCCGAAGTTCTCGACGAACGGAACCACGAGGTCGATCGCGGCCACCTCGGCACCCGAGCGCTTGGCGATGATGTCCGCGAGCCCCAGGTGGTCGATGTGCTGGTGAGTGAGGATGATCAGCTCGATCTCCTCGAGGCTGTGGCCAATCGCCCGGAACTGGCTCTCGAGCTCGTCGAGAGCCTTGCCGGAGTTGGGCCCGGTGTCGATCAGCGTGAGCGGCTCATCCTCGAGCAGGTAGCAGTTGACGCGCCCGACCTGGAAGGGAGTGGGGATTCGCAGGGCCCTGATGCCTGCGTCCGAGATCCGCGCCCAGATCTCGTCGCTCATCCTCGGATCAGGCCCAGCACCTCGTCGCGCTTCTCGGCCATGTGCTCGGGCGAGACCAGTGACTCGAGGTTGAGCCGCAGCAGTGGCTCCGTGTTGGAGGGACGCACGTTGAAGTGCCAGTCCGCGTAGTCAATCGAGATCCCGTCCAGGCGCCCGATCTGGCCATCGGAGTAGCGCTCCGCGATCTCGGCGATCTTCGCGTCCTGATCAGCGACCTCCGAGTTGATCTCGCCCGAGATGAAGTACTTCGAGCGGAAGCCCTCGATCAGATCGACCATCGTGGCGTCCTTCTCGGAGAGCATCTCGAGCACCAGCAGAGCGGGAATCGTGCCCGAATCCGCGCAGAAGAACTCCCTGAAGTAGTAGTGCCCCGAGACCTCGCCGCCGAAGATCGCACCGGTCTCGCGCATCCTCACCTTGAAGAAGGCATGGCCCACCCTGTTGACCTCGCTCGTCCCCCCGGCGGCCTCGACCGTGTCGCGCACTGCGCGGCTCGCGCGCACGTCATAGAGGATGTGGCCGCCTCCCTTGCGCTTCAGCAGCGACTCGGCGAGCAGCGCGGTAAGAAAGTCGCCGTCCACGAAGGTGCCCTCGCCGTCGATGAAGAAGCAGCGATCGCCGTCGCCGTCCCAGGCGATTCCGAGATCGGCCTTCTCGGAGATGACGGTCTTGGTGATCAGCTCGCGGTTCTCCTCGAGCAGCGGGTTGGGCTCGTGGTCGGGGAACTCGCCGTCGGGCTGGAAATAGAGCTCGACCAGGTTGAGCTTGAGGTGGCGCAGCAGGGGGCCGATCATCGGGCCCGCCATGCCGTTGCCACCGTCGACGACGACCTTGATCGGCTTCACATGCTTGCCTCCCCCGATCATCGCCAGGGCGCCCTCCTGGAACTCCTTGAGCACGTCGACCACTTCGATCGTGCCGCCGCCGGGGCCCTTCTCTGGAAGGCCGCCGGCGATCATCTCCCGCAGCTCGCCGATCCCTGCGTCGCCGGACAGGGGCAGGGCGCCTTCGCGGACCAGCTTCACGCCCGTGTAGGCCTTGGGGTTGTGGGAGGCGGTGATCATCGCGCCGCCGTCGAGGCTTCTCGAGCCCACCAGGTAGTAGAGGACCTCCGTGGGGATCTCGCCCGCGTCCATCACGTGGCAGCCCTCCTCCATCAGGCCCTCGGCGAAGCGCCCGGCCATCTCCGGAGCCGTGAGCCGCATGTCGCGGCCGAGCCCGATCCCGAGGCTCTCGGTGGGCTTGCCCCGCAGCTCGCCAAGCAGGCGGGCGAAGGCGCGACCCAGTACGAAGGCGGTCCCGCCGTCCATCTCCTCGCCATAGACACCGCGGATGTCATAGGCCTTGAAGATCCCTGCAGGGGGGGAGGTGATCGCCATCGGAGCGGGCAGGTTAGAAGGAACCGGCCAGCGCCTCGTAGCTCTGCTCGAGGGTCTGCGGCATCACCCGGGTGTCGGCGAGCACGGGCATGAAGTTGGTGTCGCCGCCCCAGCGGGGCACGATGTGCATGTGGATGTGGTGCTCGACCCCCGCCCCGGCGACCCTGCCCTGGTTGAAGCCGACGTTGTATCCATGCGGAGAGTAGGTGCGCTCGAGCACGGTCATCGCGTTCTGGGCGAGGCGCATGATCTCGGCCACCGTGTCGGCGTCGATCTCCGGCAGCGAGGCGACGTGAGCGTAAGGCGCGACCATCAGATGGCCGTTGGTGTAGGGAAACTTGTTGAGGATCACGAAGCAGAGCTCGCCTCGGTGCACGATCAGGTTGCCCTCGTCGTCATCCTCCCGCGGCTTGGCGCAGAATATGCACTCCTCCTCGATGTCCTTGCTCGCGTCCTTCACGTAGTCGAGGCGCCACGGCGCCCAGATGCGCTGGTTGGCCACACGGCCCATCGTAGAAGGGCGGCCGATCGAGGACCCTCGCCGCCGCGATCATCAGCGGCTGAGCCGAGCGCCGGGAATCACCCCCGAGGGCGGCGTTCTGCGGGTCGCCGCCCTCTGACCGACCGCGCTAGAGCCAGCCGCGACGGCGAAAGAAGAGAACCATTCCGAACATGATCATCAGCATGGCGCCAACGATCACGAAGAACGCGGTGTGGTCGCCCTCTCCGGGCACGCCGACGTTCATGCCCCAGAGGCTCGCCAGCAGGGTCAGCGGCAGCACGATCACGCTGATCGAGGTGAGCACGCGGAGGATGCCGTTGACGCGGTGGGAGATCACCGACTCGTTGGTGTCCTCGAGCGCCTCGACCACCTCCTTGTAGTTCTCGAGCATGTCCCAGATGCGCTCGTGCGCGTCGACGACGTCGTCGAAGTAGATCTCGAGGTCCATCTCGGGCGAGAGGTAGCGGTCCTTGACGCGCTCCAGGTCGCGGAGCACGGGGCGCTGCGGGCGGATCACCTTGCGAAAGTTGATGATCTCCTGCTTGACGTTCGAGATGTCGCGCACGACCTCCTCCGAGCGCCCCTCGAAGATCTCCTCCTCGACGGCGTCGAGCTTGTTCCCGATCTTGCGCAGCATCGGGAAGCAGTAGTCGAAGCCGTCGTCCACCAGGCGGTAGAGCAGGTAGCCGGATCCGCGGCTGAACAGCTGGTCGCGCAGCTCCTCCTTCTGGCGGCAGCGATCGAACAGGTACCCGACCGGTGGCAGGGGCTGGTTGGGGATCGTGACCAGGAAGCCGGGGCCGACGAAGACGTCGAGCTCGCCTGAGCCCAGTCGCCCGCGGGCGCTGTCGAAGACCGGGAAGTGCAGCACGATGAACAGGTAGTCCTCGTACTTGTCGATCTTCGGCCGCTGGTTGCGCGAGAGCACGTCTTCGAGGTCAAGCGGGTGAAAGTCGAAGTGCTCCTCGAGCCATGCCTCCTCCGCGGCGCCCGGGCGGTCGATCTTGACCCAGCGCAGCCCCTCGGCCGCGATCTCCTCGACGCTCGGGGCGCTCGGCTCAGCCTGCGCCGGCGCGACGGCCCGCCCGCCCGCGCGGATGCCTCGGCGCAGCCTGGGGCGAGGGAGGTTCGGCATCGGCCGGCTCCTGCTGTGTGGTCGCGTCGTCCATCGGCGATCACTTTACGGCAGTGCTCCGGCGACACGCGCAAGCCGATGCCCGGCCGGGGCGTTCCCGGCGGGCCGCACCGGGCGCTGGTATATTCCGCGGCCACATAGCTGCACACATCTAGAGGGGTGGAGGGACTGGCCCGTTGAAACCCCGGCAACCCCCTCGGACTTCGGTTCGGGGAAGGTGCCAACTCCAGCAGGCATCGAAGCAAGGCCTGGAAGATGTGAGCCGACGTTCCCCCGGAACCTCCGCCCACATCAGCACAGGCGGAGGTTTTTTCGCGAGAGGAACGCAATGGCCATCGACTCACTCAAGTGCAAGGAATGCGGAACGGCCTACACGCTCGAGGCCCGCTACGTCTGCGAGCAGTGCTTCGGCCCGCTCGAGGCCTGCTACGACTTCGCCGGGCTCGATACCGGCGAGGCCAGGCGAAAGATCCAGGCGGGCTCGCGCGGCATCTGGCGCTACGCGGACTTCCTGCCCTTCACCGAGGGCGGTCGCCCCGGCGACCCACTCGAGCCGGGGCTGACCCCGCTGGTCCGGGCCGACCGGCTGGCCGAGCGCTTGGGCCTGGGGGAGGTCTGGATCAAGAACGACACCGCCAACCCCACGCACTCCTTCAAGGACCGCGTGGTCGCCGTCGCGGTGGCCAAGGCCAAGGAACTGGGCTTCCAGACCGTGGCCTGCGCCTCCACGGGCAACCTCGCGAACGCGGTCGCCGCCCACGCCGCCGCGGCGGGCCTCGACTCCTACGTGTTCGTCCCGGCCGACCTCGAGGAGCAGAAGCTCCTGGCCACCGGGATCTACGGGACGAACCTGATCGGGGTGCGGGGCAGCTACGACGACGTCAACCGGCTCTGCACCGAGCTGGCGCAGACACGGCCGTGGGCGTTCGTCAACGTCAACCTTCGCCCCTACTACGCCGAGGGCTCCAAGACGCTGGCCTTCGAGACGATCGAGCAGCTCGGCTGGGAGCTCCCCGACCGTGTCGTCTGCCCGATCGCCTCCGGCTCCCTGTTCACCAGGCTCGGCCGCGCGATGGCTGACTGGCTCGAGCTGGGGATGGTCGAGGGTGCGCTGCCCGCCTTCTCGGGAGCCCAGGCCGAGGGCTGCTCCCCGGTCGCCACCGCGTATGCCGAAGGCCGGGATGTCTGCAGGCCCCAGAAGCCCGAGACGATCGCCAAGAGCCTGGCGATCGGTGATCCCGCGGACGGCCCCTACGCGCTGGAGTTGGCGCGCCGGACCGGCGGCGGCATCGCCTCCGTCATCGACGACGAGATCCGGGCCGGCATCAGGCTGTTGGCCGAGACGACAGGGATCTTCACCGAGACCGCCGGCGGGGTCACGATCGGGGCGCTGGCGAAGCTCGCCGAGCGCGGCGAGATCGGCCGCGATGAGCGGGTCGTCGTCTACATCACGGGGGACGGCCTGAAGACGCTCGACGCGGCCAGGGAGTCGTTCCGCATGCACGAGATCGAGCCGAGCCTCGACGCCTTCGAGGCCGAGCTCGGGGCGGCCGTGGCCGTCTAGCTAGGATCCGAAGTCGATGGCCGTAACACTCAAGATCCCGACCCAGCTCCGCGCCGTGACCGGCGGCGAGGGCGAGCTCGAGGTCGAGGGCGGCACCGTGGGCGAGGCACTGGACGCCGCCTACGAGCAGCACGACGGCCTGCGCGAACGAATCACGCAGGACGGCGAATTGCGCCGCTTCGTCAACGTCTACGCATCGGGCGAGGACATCCGCTTCCAGGACGGGTTGCAGACCCCGCTCTCCGACGGCGACGAGGTCACGATCCTGCCGGCGGTCGCCGGCGGCTGAGCCCGACGCTGCCGGCGACGCTGCCGGCGCTCATCGCCGCAGACGCCGGGCTAGGGTTTCGTTGCAGTGGAAGCTTCCGAGAAGCCGGTGGTGATCCTCTGCGGTGGGCGCGGCACCCGCCTGCGTGAGCAGTCCGAGTCGATCCCGAAGGCGCTGATCGAGATCGGCGGCCGGCCGATCCTCTGGCACGTGATCTCGATCTACGCGGCGCAGGGATTCGGCCGCTTCCTGCTCTGCACGGGCTACAAGGGCGAGCAGATCGCCGAGTGGGTCGGCGAGACGCGGTGGCCCCCCGGGGCGCGGGTGGAGTGTGTGGAGACCGGCCTCGACACGCCCACCGGAGGTCGCATCAAGCTGCTCGAGGGCCTGATCAGCGAGCCCTTCTGCGCCACCTACGCGGACGGGGTCGCCGATATCGACCTGACCGGCCTACTCAGCTCCCACCGTGAGAGCCGCGCGCTGGCCACGGTCACGGTCGTGCGTCCCACCCTTCAGTTCGGGGTCGCCGAGTTGGGAGCAGACGGGCGGGTGCTGGGCTTCGAGGAGAAGCCGAGCCTGGATCGCTGGATCAACGGCGGATTCTTCTGCTTCGAGCCGGGTGTCTTCGGCTACCTCTCGAAGGACAGCGTGCTCGAGCGCGAGCCCCTCGAGCGACTCGCGGCGGACGGAGAGCTGAACGCGTTCCGCCACACCGGATTCTGGGACTGCATGGACACCTACAAGGACGCCGTTCTCCTCAACGACCTCTGGAAGTCGCCCGAGCCCCCGTGGCGGGTCTGGGCCGAAGAGCCCGTCCGGTGAGGGAGCCGGCCTGAAGGCGCTGATCACAGGCGCCCGGGGCTTCGGCGGCTCCTGGCTCGCCAAGATGCTGCTCGACGCGGGCTACGACGTGGTCAGCTTCGACCGCCCGGGCAAGCGCCCCTCGGGCCTGGCGCTGCTCGGGATCGAGGCCGATGTCATCGACGAGACCGGGGAGCTGCGCGACGCCGATCGGCTGCGCGAGGTGGTGGATGTCCACTCGCCCGACGCCGTCTTCCACCTTGCAGCCCAGGCCATCGTCGGCACCGCGCTCGCCTCGCCGGTGCCCACCTTCGAGGCCAACATCGAGGGCACCTGGAAGCTGATGGAGGCCTGCCGTCTCGGCCGGGTGGGGAGGGTGGTGGTCGCCTCCTCCGACAAGGCCTATGGCCCGCACCAGGTGCTGCCCTACACAGAGGGTGCCGCGCTGCAGCCCGTATACCCCTACGACGTCTCGAAGGCGGCCGCCGACATGATCGCGCGCAGCTACTGGCACACCTACGGGCTCCCCGTCGCCGTCACCCGCTTCGCCAACATCTACGGGGGCGGTGACCTCAACTTCTCGCGACTCGTCCCCGAGGCGGTCAGCGCGGTAATCGACGGCCGCCGCCCCGTGATTCGCTCGGACGGCAGCCCGGAGCGCGACTTCCTCTACGTCGAGGATGTCGCCCACGCGTATCTCGCGGTCGCCGCCGCCCTCGAGGCCGGCCGCGGCGCTGGAGAGGCCTTCAACGCCGGCTGGGGCAGGCCGAACGCGGTTCGCGACGTGGTCGAGCTGATCTGCGAGATCGCCGGCGCCGACCTGGAGCCCGATATCCGCGGCGCGGGCAACCCCGCCGGCGAGATCGACCGCCAGTACCTCGACTCCGAGAAGATCCGCGCGCTCACGGGCTGGCGGCCCGAGGTCGATCTGCGCGAGGGCCTGACCAGGACGCTCGAGTGGTACCGCGCCCACCCTGAGGCGCGGGCACCGGCGCCCTGAGTACCCGCTCCGATCCGCCACGGCTCCCGTGGCTTGCCCTCAGCACCCCCTCCGCCGCTCTTTCGTCTAGCTTCTGCCTGAGCCGGGTGCGGTATTCGAGCAACCCGACGAGCAAGGAGGGCATGGATGAGCTTCACGGAAGCTGTCAAGTCTGGGTTTGACCACTACACGAAGTTCGACGGGCGGGCCTCGAGGCCCGCGTTTTGGTGGTGGGTCCTGTTCGGGATCCTGGTCGCGATCGTCGTCAGCTTCATCGACAGCGTGATCTTCGGCACCACGATTCTGAGCTTCATCGTCTCGCTGGGGCTGATCCTGCCGAACCTCTCGGTGGCGATTCGGCGCCTGCACGACACCAATCGCACGGGCTGGTGGATCCTGATCGGCTTCGTGCCGCTGATCGGATTCATCGTGCTGCTGATCTTCTACCTGCAGCAGAGCGATCCGGGCGACAACGACTACGGCCCCCCGATGGCCGCCCCTGTCGCCTAGCCCGCACCGCCGGCATCGCCGAGCGGATACGGCGATCTCCGCTCCGCACCTAGGGTGCGGGGCGGAGCGCGTCCGGCAGGGAGCACGGCTACACGCCCGCCCGCAACGCGCCGGCGCTTCGAGGGCCTCGCCTGAGGACCCGCCCGGATAGAACACATGTTCGATCAGCTTCAAGGCTGAGCGGATAGTGTCAGTGGGCCCAGCGCCCGTAGCTCAGTGGATAGAGCGCCTGCCTCCGGAGCAGGAAGTCGCAGGTTCGAATCCTGCCGGGCGCGTCCGCCGGTCGTCGCAGCGGGATAATGGCGGCGTGCCCGCCCCCCGAGATACCCCGCCCGAGTTCGACCTCGACCTGGCCGAGGCCGCCGCCTGGGTCGGCTCGGGCCCCGAAGGTCTCGGGCAGGGACCGTTCGACTCCGCCGAGGAGGATGCGCTCGACGTCGAGGGCGACGACCCGGCGGTGGCGCTGCGCCAGACGCTCGGCATGTTCGCCACCGGGGTCACCGTGATCACGACGCGCGTGGCCGACCAGGTCCACGGCATGACGGCGAACGCCTTCATGTCGGTCTCGCTGCAGCCGCCATTGGTGTTGATCTCGGTGGACCGCCGCACCAAGATGTGCTCGCTCCTCTACGAGGGTCAGCGCTTCGCGGTCAGCGTGCTCGCGGCCGAGCAGCGCGCGCTCTCGGATCGCTTCGCCGGTCGCGTCGCCGACGGCGCCCCGGAGCCGAGCTTCGCGATCGTCCACGAGACGCCCCTGGTCGAGGGCGCCGCCGCCCACTTCGTGGCCAAGGTGATGCGGTCGCACTGGGGCGGCGACCACTCTCTGTTCCTCGGTCGCGTCGAGTACGCGCGCTTCAAGGCGGACGCGCAGCCGTTGCTCTTCCACGGCGGCCAGTACCGCGACCTGACCTCCTAGGAGCGCGGCCTCGTCTTCTCGGGGTCGTAGAAGGGGATCGGCACGACGGTCGCGGGGATCCGCTTCTGCTGGCCGTCGAGCTTGCCGACCTCGATCTCGGTGCCGGGCTCGGCGTGCTGGACGGCCATCCGGCAGAGCGCGATGTTCTTGCGCAGCACCGGGCTGCGAGTCCCGCTGGTCACCACCCCGACCGATGCGCGCTCGCCCGGCACATGCACGCAGTCGCCGTGGCCGGCCGTCTCCTCGCCCTCCAGCTCCAGGCCGACCAGCCGGCGCTGCGGATGGGCCGAGCGCTCCAACAGCGCCTGCTTGCCGACGAAGTCGTCCTCGGAATCGAGTGCCACCGCGAACCCGATGCCGGCCTCGAATGGGTCCACCTGATCGTCGAACTCGTAGCCGGCGAAGATCAGTCCCGACTCGATGCGCAGCATGTCCAGGGCCGAGAGGCCCAGCGGCTTCAGCCCCTGTGCCTCTCCGGCTTCGGCGACGGCATCCCAGACGGCCGGTCCGTCACCGGGGTGGCACCAGATCTCATATCCCAGCTCGCCGGTGTAACCGGTGCGTGAGACGACGATCGGGATGCCGTCGTAGTCGCCGACGCGCCCGATCAAGAGGCGAAACCATCTCAGCTCCTCCATCGAGGGCTGCGCGGGCGGCGTCCAGACGATCTGCTGCAGGATCTCTCGACTGTTGGGCCCCTGCACGGCGACGTTGTGAAGCTGGTCGGTGGAGGGCTTGACGAAGACCCGGAGCGAATGAACGTCGGCGAGCTTGTGCAGATGCACTCCCGTGTACTCGTCGCCCGCGACGAAGCGGAAGTTGTCGTCGCCCAGGCGGTAGACGGTGGCGTCGTCGAGCATTCCGCCCGTCTCGTTGCAGACGGCGGTGTAGGTGACCTGCCCGACCGAGAGCTTGCGGGCGTCGCGAGTGATCGCACGCTGGATCAGTTGCTCGGCGTCGGGGCCGAGCACCTCCCACTTGCGCAGCGGCGACAGGTCCATGATCGCCGCCTGCTCCCGGCAGGCCCAGTACTCGCCGATCGAGCCCTCTCCTGAGTAGGAATCCGGCAGCCAGTAGCCGCGGTACTCGACCATGTCGCCGGTGAGTGCGGATGTCCGGGGATGGAAGGCTGTCTCTTTGGTCATGACTGGGTCGGCCTCCGGGGTGACTCGATGGGCGATGGCTAGCGAGAACCGGTTCTCCGGCCGGTAGACGCGGACATGGACGTCGGTGATCTCCCAGCCGTTGGCCGGGTCGACGTCGTCGGGACAGGCCGACGACGCGCACAGCAGGTCAGTCGCCGCGCGCAGCAGCACGTAGTCGCCTGGGCGCGACCAGGGCTCGTCGGCGATCAACGCGTTGTCGGCGTCGAAGTCGGTGTTGTAGAAGAGGTTGAGGGCCTCCCAGCCCTTGCGCGGGGCCACTCCGTACGGTTCCACCTCGCCGTTGAAGTTGGTCGAGCAGTTGACGTGGCCGGGATAGCCGAGGTCCTCGTAGTACTTGGCGGTGCACGCGAGCGCGAAGTTGTCGTGGCGGCCGACGGTGTCCTGGACGACCTCGACCAGCGGGTCCATGTCCCTGTCGAAGCTCTTGCGGTAGAGGCCCGGCTGCGGGTACTTGGCGCCCAGCAGCGAGCGGGTGGTGGTCGCGTCGAGTCCGCGCTCCAGGCCTGTTTCGAGCTTCGCCCGGTTGAACGCCAGGAAGTCCGAGCACTGCTTGCCGCGCACGTCGATGATCTGGATGAACTCGCCCTTCCCGACCTCGTATGCGGACGCCGTGGCGGCGTCAACCCGGAAGTCGAGCCTGGGCTCGGCCAGCGGGGGCGGAAGCTCCACCTCCTCGAACGCCCTGGGCGTCGCTCGCGTCACCTCCAGGAGCAGGGGGGAGGCGGGCCAGGCGCCGTCCACGATCCTGCCGCCGGGGGCGGCGAGGATCAGGGTCGCCTCGCGCTCTGCGGTGAACGACTCAGCGGCTCCCCGGGGGGTCTCCGCGTCGAACAGCCGCAGGGCGCCGGCGTCGTGGGGCACGAGCCCGCGCGAGTGAAGCGCGCCGAGGAAGCCGTCGGCGCCTCCATTGCCGACCAGCTCCCGCAGCACCGTTGCGGCGGTGTCCATCCGCGCGCCGATCGCGGCGGCGTCCTCGCCCCCCTCGGTGTCCAGGACGGTGAGCTCGGCGACCTGGCCTCCGTCGCGGTTGAGCACAGTGACGCGATCCTCCGGGAACAGCCGCACGGCCGTGGCGGCTCCGGGCCGGACCCAATGCGATTCCAGTGAGCGGTCCAGGGGCCTGAGACCGCCCTCCAGCGCCACCCCTCCTTCCGGGCTCGCCATGCTCAGGCCTTGACCGGCTCCGTCTTCTCGGCCTGCTCGGCTTCCTCGACGAGCTTCGCCGCCAGCTCGCGCTTGCCGGCCGAGTCGAGCTTCTTGACCTCGTTCTCGACCACGCGCCGGTTGTAGTTCTGGTTCCAGTAGTCGAGAGCGTCGAAGCCGTGCAGCACGGCCTTGCCGACGAATTGCCGCAGCACCTCGTTGGTCGGCCCCATCACCCAGCCGGCCTTGGCGTCTCGCACATAGCGCTCCAGCTCCATATCGCGCTTGTAACCCGAGCCCCCGCAGGCGTGCAGCATCTTGTCCACGTGCCCCGCCACGTTCTTGGCGGCCTCGAACTTGATCTGCCAGGCCCAGTGCAGGAAGTCGGCCCGGGCCGTCTCGCCCGGCTCCAGCACCCTGGTGTTGTCGTCGGTGGCGCCGTCCATCGCCTGGGCGACCGAGAAGACGAACAGGCGACAGGCGTTGGTGTCCATCACCGCCTCGCCGACGTAGTCCTGGATCGTCGGATAGTCGGCGACGCGCATGCCGACGTCGACGTGCTTCTTTCGCGTGGTGTGGCGCTTGGCGATGTCGATCGCCCCGAGCGCGATGCCGTTCCAGACCGAGGAGGAGCCGACCAGGAACCACGGGTCGACCGCCTCGTCGTTGGAGTTGGCACCGTCGCCGAGCGGTCCCACCACCTGCTCAGCGGAGACCTCGACGTCCTCCGCCTGGATCGGGCCGGACTGATTGCCACGCAGCCCGAGCGCATCCCAGAGCGAGGGTTGCGCCTGCACGTCATCCGCGTCGATCACGAACACCGAGAGGTCGTCGTAGCCGCTGAAGTCGGGGCTGGTGGTCTGCACGACGTAGAAGTCGGCGAATCCGCCCGAGGTCGTCCACGACGCCTTCTTGTTGACCCTATAGCCGCCGTTCGACTTCTCCGCCTTGGAGGAGAAGGGGTACCAGAAGTGCGAGCCGGTCTCGGGATCCGAGTAGGAGAGGGTCCCGATCCTGACCTCGGAGTCGAGCGGGCGGATGTACCTGTCGACCAGCTCGGGGGTCGGCCGCAGCATGATCGTGGCCACGGCGCCGATGTGCATCACGTAGCACATGGCGGTCGAGGCGCAGCCGTAACGGGCGAGCGTCTCGCAGACCATCGCGAAGCCGACGTGGTTCTCGCCGAGGCCGCCGTACTCCTCGGGCACGGTCAGGCTCAGGAACCCGTTCTCGGCCAGCAGCTCGAAGTTGCGCCGCGGGTAAAGCAGCTCGTCGTCGGAGCGCTTCGCATTGGCGCGCATCTCCTTCTCGCAGAGCCCGATCAGCGTCTCTCGGAGCTCCTTCTGGCGATCCGTCAGCACCCAGTCCGGATCCCAGTCGTACCCCAGCCCCCAGAACGGCTCATCTCCCCACTTCTTCTCGTCCATGCGCCCTCTCCTCGGTACTGAATGACTCTTGCCGGTGGGTTGTACCGGGATTGGCGCTCCGATGCCACCGGATCGGGCCGGGCGCGATCGGCCGCCCGCTCCGACGGGTCGCTTCTAGGCTGGGGCGGTGGAACTCTCGGTCGTCTTCTACGGCACCGGCGGCTCCGTGCCGACTGCGCGGAGGGCGACCGCCTGCGTGATGATCCGCGCGGGTGGCAGCCGCATCCTGATCGACTGCGGCGAGGGGGCCCAGCGCCAGATGATGCGCTCGACCGGGCTGGTCGGAGTCGACGCGATCCTGCTGACCCACTACCACGCCGACCACTACCTCGGCCTGCCGGGGCTGCTCAAGACCTACGACCTCCAGGAACGCACCGAGCCGCTGCGCATCGCCGGCCCGCGAGGCCTGCGAGGGCTGTTCGAGAGCCTGCGGCGGGTGTTCGGCAAGGTCCGCTACGAGATCGAGCTGGTCGAGCTCGACGCCGGGGAGGCCCTCGCGTACCCGGCGGCGGGCTTCGAGCTGCGGGCCTTCGAGGTCGAGCACCGGATGCCCGCGATCGGCTACGCGTTCGTCGAGGGCGAGCGGCCCGGGCGCTTCGATGCCGAGGCCGCCCGATCGCTCGGGGTCAGCGACGTGCGCGACTTCGGCCGACTCCAGCGCGGCCACGTGGTGGCGGTGGGGGGCGGCGAGGTCCGGCCCGAACAGGTGCTGGGCGAGCCCCGCGCCGGGCGCAAGCTCGTCGTCACCGGCGACACCGCCCCCTGCGAGATGACGCGGATCGCCTCCCACCAGGCCCAGCTGTTGGTCCACGATGGCTGCTTCGCCGACGAGGATGCGGCCCGGGCCCTCGAGACCGGCCACTCGACCGCGCGCGGGGCCGCCGAGCTCGCCGCCGCCGCCGAGGTCGAGATGCTGGCGCTCGTGCACATCTCGTCGCGATATCACGTCGGCTCGGTCGTCGAGGAGGCCCGGGAGGCATTCCCGGACACCCATGCGGTGCGCGACTTCGACCTGGTCGAGATCCCCTTTCCTGAGCGTGGCGAGCCGAAGCTGATCGTGCAGGGGGCGAAGCAGCGCCCCGATGTCCCCGATGGAGATGGTCCCGCGACCCCGGAATCCGCCTCGGTCGAGGGGGCCGGTCAGCTCCGCCCCGGCGCTCGGGGCTAGCGAGGAGGCGCGGCGAGCCGCGAGATCGCCTCGCAGATCGCCGGCGCCTGGTCTTCCTGGGGGAAGTGCTTCGCGGGCAGCAGCAGGGGGTGATCGACGCCGAGCGCCTCCTGCACCGCCTCTCGCCGTTGCGCTCCCAGCGCGGGATCGAGCTCGCCCCAGACGACCTGGGTCGGGCAGTCCAGCTCGGCCAGGCCCTCGTAGTAGAAGCGCTGCTTCTCCTCACTCAGCTCGAAGCCCCGCATGATCTTGAGGAAGGCGCGGCCTCCGTCGTCGCGCTTCAGCAGGTAGTAGTAGGCGGTGATCTCCTCAGGGGGGGTCGCGGAGCGGTCGGCGATCGTCTGCAGGTAGAAGAGCCGGCGCATCACGTATGGGTTGAGCGAGCGCAGCCAGAGTTCGCCGACGCCCCGGATCGAGAACGGGTGCATGCTCCAGGGGCGGTGGAACCCGGAGACGTCCACGAGTGTGTTCAGGGCCGTGATCGAGGCAACCCGATCGGGGTTTCGGATCGCCCACTCGAAACCGATCGGGCCGCCTATGTCGTGCACCACCAGATGGCATCGCTCGATCTCCAGCGCGTCCACCGCAGCCGCGGTGAAGCGGGCCAGGCCGCTCCACGAGTAGTCGTAGCCCTCGGGCCGCTCCGCCAGCCCCAGGCCGGGGAAGTCGAAGGCGACCGCCCGCAGCCCGGTGGCGGCCAGCGGCTCGAGCATCTTGCGATACAGGAAGCAGCTGGACGGGACTCCGTGCAGCAGTACCACGGGCGGCCCCTCGCCGGCCTCGCGAACGAAGCTGCGAACACCGCCGGCGTCGAACTCCCATCCCGCCGCCCGATGCCGCCGGATCGCGTCCGCAACTTGCGGGTTCACGATCCCATCCTCACAGACTGCCGCCAAGCCCGCTGGTAGGCTCACCGCAGCACCTTTAACCACGGTCCCGTGAGGCCGGGAAGGAGCGGCAATGGACGAACGAGTCGTGCTCAGCCACGACGATCTGCGCAGCGCGCTCGTGCGCGTTGCCAACGAGATCGTCGAGAGAAACCCCGACGGTGAGGCGATCGCGCTCGTCGGCATCCACACCAGGGGCGCGCTGCTCTCGAAGCGGCTGCATGCGCTGGTCGGCGAGCTCACCGGCTCCGAGGTCCCGATGGGCGACATCGACATCTCCTTCTACCGGGACGACGTCGGCACTCGCTCCGATCGGACGAGCGCCCCCGTCGTCCACGACTCTCACCTCGATTTCGAGCTCGAAGGCCGCACGGTGGTCCTGGTGGACGATGTGCTCTACACGGGACGCACCGTCCGCGCCGCGGTCGACGCCCTGTTCGACTACGGCCGGCCGGCTCGGATACAGCTCGCCGTCCTGGTCGACCGTGGGCACCGGGAGCTGCCGATTCGCCCCGATTACGTGGGCAAGAACCTGCCGACCGCGGCCGGCGAGCGGGTCAACGTGCGCCTCGTGGAGGCGGACGGCCGCGACGAGGTGGCGATCTCGGTCTCGGAGCCCGCTGGCGCCGCGGCACCCAGCGGAGAGGAGAACCGATGAAGCACCTGCTCAGCGTCGAGGATCTCTCTCGCCGGGAGGTCGAGCGCGTGCTCGACCGCGCGGGCAGCTTCGCCGAGGTGGGCAAGCGCGACATCAAGAAGGTGCCCACCCTGCGTGGTCGCACGGTCGTCAACCTCTTCTACGAGTCGAGCACCCGCACCAGCTCCTCCTTCGAGCTCGCCGCCAAGCGGCTCTCGGCGGACCTCGTCTCGATCAAGGCGGTCGGCTCGGCCGTGGACAAGGGCGAGAGCCTCAAGGACACGATCGCGACGCTCTCCGCGTACGACCCGGCGATCATCGTGATCCGCTCGCCCTTCGCGGGCGCGGCGGGCCTGGTCGCGCGCTGGACCGACGCCTCGGTGGTGAACGCCGGGGACGGCAAGCACGAGCACCCGAGCCAGGCCCTTCTGGACGTGTTCACCCTCCGCCAGCGTCTCGGATCGCTCGAGGGCACCAGGATCTGGATCGTCGGCGACGTGCTGCACAGCCGCGTCGCGCGGTCCTGCTTGCTCGCCTTCCAGTTGATGGGCGCGCAGGTGACCCTTTGCGGCCCGCCGACCCTGATCCCCAGGGACATCGAGGAGGCCACCGGGGTGACGGTCACCCACGACATCGCGGGGCTCGGTGACGCCGAGGTGGTCTACGCGCTGAGAATGCAGAACGAGCGCATGGGCGAGAGCTTCGTGCCCTCGATCCGCGAGTACGCGGCCCGCTACCAGATCGACTCACGCAGGCTCGGGTCGCGCCAGCTCTTGATGCACCCGGGCCCGGTCAACCGCGGCGTCGAGCTCTCGCCCCAGGTGATCGACTCGCCCCAATCGCTGATCACCGCCCAGGTCGAGAGCGGCCTGGTGGTGCGGATGGCGATCCTCTACGAGCTGCTGAGCGGCGATCGCGCCCGCCCCGAGGGCGGCCCCGAGCCCGTCGACGCCCCGCCGCGGATCGGGCAGCCCGCATGAGCGCCCCAGCTGAAACCAGATACGCCGGCCCGGCGCCGCTCGTCTCGCGCGCCGGCCCGCCCGCCGACCTGATCATCGCCGGGGCTCGGGTCTTCGACCCGCGCCTGGGGATCGACGAGCTCCGCGACCTCGTGGTGCGCGGTGGACAGATCGCCGAGATCGCCGCACCCGGGGGGGCGGGCCCGATCGAGGAAGCCGAGGAGATCGACGGCGAGGGACTGCTGGCGCTGCCCGCGTTCGTGGACCCGCACGTACACCTTCGGGTTCCCGGCCAGGAGCACAAGGAGGACCTCGAGACGGGCACTCGCGCCGCGGGCGCCGGTGGCTACTGCGCCCTGATAGCGATGGCCAACACCCTCCCGCCGGTCGACTCGGCGTCCGTGCTGGGCTCGCTGCGCGACTGCGCCGAGCGCGAGGCCTCGGTGCCGGTCGGCTTCGCCGCCACCGTCACCCGTGAGATGGCCGGCGAGGAGCTGACCGAGATGGCCGAGCTGCGTGACGCGGGGGCGGTCGTCTTCTCTGACGACGGGCTGCCGATCCGCAGCGCGCGGGTGTTGCGGCGCGCCCTTCAGTACCAGCAGCTCGCGGGCGGCGTGATCGCCCTGCACGAGGAGGACCCCGAGCTCTCCGCCGACGGGGTGATGCACGAGGGCGAGGTCTCGGCGATGCTGGGCATGGCGGGAGTGCCTGCCGTCGCGGAGTCGACGATGATCGCCCGCGACTGCTCGCTGGCCCTCTACGAGGGGGCGCGAATCCACGTCCAGCACCTCTCGGCCCGGGCTTCAGTCGAGGCGATCGCCGCCGCCAAGGCCGCCGGCGTCCAGGTCTCCTGCGAGGCCAGCCCACACCATCTGACCCTCAACGACGAGGCCGTGCGGAGCCTCGACGCCCGTTTCAAGATGAACCCCCCGTTGCGCTCGGAGGAAGACCGCAAGGCCCTGATCGAGGGGTTGCGCGAGGGCATCATCGACTGCGTCGCCACCGACCACGCCCCGCACGCCTCGGAGGACAAGGAGGTCCCATTCGAGCAGGCGGCGATGGGGGTGACCGGCCTGGAGACGGCCTTCGCGGTCCTGCACACCGATCTCGTGCGCTCCGGCGTGATCGGGCTGGACCTGCTGGTGGAGAAGATGACCTGCGGCGGCGAGCCCTTCGGGATCCCCGCGCCCCGATTGGAGCCCGGCGGGCGCGCCAACATCGCGCTGGTCGACCCCTCACTCGGGTGGACGGTGGGCGAGGATGGGTACGAGAGCCGCTCCGACAACAGCTGCTTCGCCGGCAGGGAGCTGACCGGCCGGGTTCTGATGACGGTCGCGGACGGCAGCGTCGCCTTCCGCCAGCGAAGCTTCGCGATGGGGGTCGCGTGAAGCTGGAGCGCGAGCGCGCCGCGCTGGTGGTCGTCGATCTCCAGGACGCCTTTCGCCGGGCGGTGCCGGACTTCGAGCAGGTCGCCCGCGCCTCCGCGGTCCTGGTCCGGGGTGCCGAGGCGCTGGGCGTCCCCATCGTTATCACCGAGCAATACCCGCAGGGCCTCGGTGGCACCGTCCCGGAGATCGCCGAGATCCTGCCCCAAGGCCTGGAACCCCTGGAGAAGGTCGTCTTCTCGGCGGCCGAGGCCGAGGGCTTCGACCTCGAAGGGCGCGATCAGGCGATCGTCTGCGGGGTGGAGACCCATGTCTGCGTCAACCAGACCGTGCTCGACCTGCAGGCATCCGGGGTGGAGGCGCACGTCGTTGAGGAGGCGGTCGGCTCTCGCTTCGCTGATTCCAAGCGCGTCGGCCTGCACAAGATGGAGCAGGCCGGGGCCGTGCTGACCAGCGTCGAAACCGCGTTGTTCGAGCTCGTGGGCCGCGCGGGCACCGACGAGTTCAAGGCGATCCAGGCGCTGGTGCTGGAGTACGCGCCCAATCCGGGCGCCCGTGCCAGGACGGCGCCCGCGTGAGCGCGGCCGAGGCGGGGCGGAGCCCCGGGTATCTGCTGCTCGAGGACGGTACCCGGCTCGACGGGGAGCTCTGCGGCGACCGGGGTGAGGCCACCGGGGAGGTCGTATTCAACACCTCGATGACCGGCTACCAAGAGTCGGTCACGGATCCCTCTTACGCCGGGCAGATCATCACCTTCACCTACCCGCTGGTCGGCAACTACGGCGTCTCGGCCGAGGCGATGGAGTCCGACGGCGTGCACGCGCGCGCGGTGATCATGCGCGAGGCGAAGAACGGCGAGGATGCCGCCAGCGCCGAGGGCGGTTGGCTCGACTGGCTGCGCGACTGCGGCATCCCGGCGATCTCGGGAGTCGACACCCGCTCACTGGTCAGGCATATTCGCGACCGTGGCGCCATGCGCGGCGGCATCTTCGCTGCAGAGCTCTCCGAGGCCGAGGCACGCGAGCGGGTCGGCGCCGAGCCGTCGATGGAGGGTGCGGACCTCGCCAGGGAGGTGACCCCGGCAGAGCCCGTCGAGCTCGGCGGCGGTGGGCCTCACGTGGTCGCCATCGACACGGGCATCAAGCTCAGCATCCTGCGCCAGTTTCGCGAGCGCGACTGCCGGCTGACGCTGCTTCCGTGCACGGCCACTGCCGAGGAGGTGCTGGCGCGCGACCCCGACCTCGTCTTCCTGGCCAACGGCCCCGGTGACCCCGGGGCTCTCGACTACGTGGTCGAGAGCGTCAGGGGCGTGATCGGCCGCAAGCCCGTGGTCGGCATCTGCCTCGGCCACCAGCTGCTCTGCCGCGCCATCGGCCTCGAGACCTTCAAGCTGCCCTTCGGCCACCGCGGCGCCAACCACCCGGTCAAAGACCTGGAGACCGGGCGCATCGACATCACCTCCCAGAACCACGGCTTCGCCGTCAGCGGGCCCGGAGGCGAGGGAACGATCGAGGGCGACGAGCCGGTTTGCTGGAATACGGATTTCGGAGAGGCCGAGCTCTCGCACCTGAACCTCTACGACCGCACCGTCGAGGGACTGGTGCTCAGGGACGTCGCCGGCTGCACCGTCCAGTACCACCCTGAGGCCGGCCCCGGCCCTCACGACGCCCGCCACCTGTTCGACCGCTTCCTGGAGCTGGCCGCGACCGGTCCGAGCGGAGCACCGATGCCGGATCGGAGCGGCTGATGCCCCGCCGCGACGACATCCGCAAGATCCTGCTGATCGGCTCGGGGCCGATAGTGATCGGGCAGGCCGCCGAGTTCGACTACTCGGGGGTGCAGGCCTGCAAGGTCCTGCTCGAGGAGGGCTACGAGGTGGTGCTGGTCAACTCCAATCCGGCGACGATCATGACCGACCCCGAGTTCGCCGATCGCACCTACATCGAGCCGCTGCTGCCGGCTCCCCTGGCGAAGGTGATCGAGCGCGAGCGCCCCGACGCCCTGCTCCCCACCCTGGGGGGCCAGACGGCGCTCAACCTCGCCAAGGCCCTGCACGACGACGGCACCCTGGAGCGTTTCGGGGTCGAGCTGATCGGCGCCGACTACGAGGCGATCCACCGCGCCGAGGACCGCGAGGCCTTTCGGCAGACCATGGAGGGAGCGGGGCTGCGGGTGCCCTGGTCCATGATCGTCGGCTCCATCGAGGAGCTGGAGCGCGCGATGGGGGCGGGCGAGATCGCGTTGCCCGCGATCGTGCGGCCCGCGTTCACCCTGGGAGGGCACGGAGGGGGAGTGGGCCGCACCGAGACTGAGCTGCGCCAGGTGGTCTCCGAGGGCCTCGCCGCCAGCCCGATCAACCAGGTCCTGGTCGAGGAGTCAGTGCTCGGTTGGGGGGAGTTCGAGCTGGAGCTGATGCGCGATCGCAACGACAACGTTGTGGTCATCTGCTCGATCGAGAACGTTGACCCGATGGGCGTCCATACGGGCGACTCGGTCACGATCGCGCCGGCGCAGACCCTCACCGACGCGCTCTACCAGGAGCTTCGCGACCAGGCGATCAGCGTGATCCGAGCGGTCGGGGTCGAGACCGGCGGCTCCAACATCCAGTTCGCCGTCAACCCCGAGACGAGCGAGATAGTCGTGATTGAGATGAACCCTCGCGTCTCGCGCTCCTCGGCGCTGGCCTCCAAGGCGACCGGCTTTCCGATCGCCAAGATGGCCGCGAAGCTCGCGGTCGGCTACGCGCTGGAGGAGATCCCCAACGACATCACCCGCGCCACGCCCGCCTCCTTCGAACCGACGATCGACTACGTCGTCACCAAGATGCCCCGCTTCGCCTTCGAGAAGTTCCCGGGCGCCGAGGGCGAGTTGACGACCCACATGAAGTCGGTCGGCGAGGTGATGGCGATCGGCCGGACCTTCAGGGAGTCGTTTGCCAAGGCGATGCGCTCGCGCGAGCTCGACGAGGAGCCCGAGATCCCGGCCTCGACCGGGGAGCTGCTCGAGCGCCTCGGCACCCCCTCGCACGACCGCTTCGACCTGATCACGGCCGGCTTCGCTCGCGGCGTCGAGCTGGAGCGGATCCAGGAGGCGACGATGGTCGACCCCTGGTTTCTGCGTGAGCTCCGGACGCTGGCGAACGAGGGCGACGGCACCCGGGGCCTTCAGCGCTCGTATATGTCGGTTGACACCTGCGCGGCCGAGTTCGAGGCCCGCACCCCCTACTTCTACAGCGGCCACGAGCGCGCGGCCTCATCCGAGGTCGAGCGCGGCGATCGGCCCTCGGTCGTGATCCTCGGCTCCGGCCCCAACCGGATCGGCCAGGGGATCGAGTTCGACTACTGCTGCGTGCACGCCGCGATGACCGTCCGCCAGTCAGATCGCGACGCGGTGATGATCAACTGCAACCCCGAGACGGTCTCCACCGACTACGACACCTCGGATCGCCTCTATTTCGAGCCGCTGACCGTCGAGGACGTGCTGGCCGTGGCCGAGCAGGAGCACCCCGAGGGGGTGATCGTCCAGTTTGGCGGCCAGACGCCGCTTCGCCTGGCCCAGGGACTGGAAGACGCGGGGCTGACCCTGCTCGGCACCCCCGTAGACGCGATCGACCTGGCCGAGGACCGCGGCCGCTTCGGAGCTCTGTTGAGGCGCCTCGCGATCAAGCATCCGCCCTATGGCACCGCGCTCTCCGCCGAGGAGGCGGTGGCGATCGCCGGGGACGTCGGATTCCCCCTGCTGGTCCGGCCCTCGTATGTGCTCGGCGGCCGGGCGATGGAGATCTGCTACTCGGGCGACGCCCTGGCCGATTACCTGGAGGCCAACGTCAAGGCCGACCAGGAACACCCGCTGCTGCTCGACCGCTTTCTCGAGAACGCGATCGAAGTTGACGTCGACGCCCTCGCCGACGGCTCGGATTGCTACGTGGCTGGCGTCATGCAGCACGTCGAGGAGGCCGGCGTGCACTCCGGCGACTCCGCCTGCGTGCTGCCCCCGATGAGCCTGGGCGAGGAGATGCTGGCCGAGATCCGCGAGACGACTCGCAAGATCGCCATCGAGCTGGGTGTGATCGGCCTGATCAACATCCAGTACGCAGTCGCCGATGGCGAGCTGTTCGTGATCGAGGCCAACCCGCGGGCATCCCGCACCGTCCCCTTCGTCAGCAAGGCGATCGGCGTGCCGCTCGCCAAGCTCGCCTGCCGGCTGATGCTCGGCGAGGCGCTGGCCGACCAGGAGTTGCCGATGGAGGTCCCGAAGCATGTCAGCGTCAAGGAGGCGGTGCTCCCCTTCGCCCGCTTCAGCGGCGCCGATGCGGTGCTCGGACCCGAAATGCGCAGCACCGGCGAGGTGATGGGGATCGCCGCGGACTTTCCGACGGCCTTCGGCAAGGCACAGGCGGCTGCCGGGGTGGCGCTGCCGGATGCCGGCACGATCTTCATCAGCGTCACCGACTCCGACAAGCCCGCCGCGACCCAGATCGCAACCCGGTTCCACGACCTCGGATTCGAGGTGATCGCGACCTCCGGCACCGCCCAGGCGATCTCGCGGATGGGGGTGCCCGTCCGCTCCATCAAGAAGATCGGCGAGGGATCGCCGAATGTCGTCGACTGCATCCGCTCGCGCGAGGTAGACCTCCTGATCAACACACCGACCGGGTCGGGAGCGCGCACCGACGGCTACGAGATCCGCAGCGAGGCGATCCGGCACGGCATCGCCTGCATCACCACGATGACCGGCGCCTCAGCCGCCTCGCGGGCGATCTTCGCGAGAGCCCGGGGGGAGGCCGAGGTGGTCACCTTGCAGGAGCGCCATCAGCTGGGATCCGAGGCCTCCGCGGCCTCGGCCCCGGCCGGGGGAGGCTCTTGACGGAGCGACCCTCGGCGCCGCCGGGGCGGCGCCGGTGCGAGGTGACGGCCAACGTGGCCTCGGGGAGCTATCGGTTGTTCTCGGCGCTCGACGCCGAGGGGCCGGAGCCGGCGGCGGGGCAGTTCTACATGCTCGCGACGGAAGCGGGGTGGGGCGGCGCTGATGGTCGCCCGTATCTGGCGCGGGCCTTCTCGGTCGCCGACTGCGAGCGCGGTCCCGGAGGAGTCCGGCTGGACTTCCTGGCCCACGACGTCGGCCCGGGCACGGCCCGGCTCTGCGGACTTCACGCCGGGAGAAGCCCTGTTGGTCGTTGGCCCGCTGGGTCGCCCCTTCAGTGCCCCCACCGACCTCAATCCCGGCGCCGCCGGAGCGATCCTGGTCGGCGGCGGGATCGGGGTCGCGCCGTTGGCGCTGTGGCGGCGGCGGCTCTCGGATGCCGGCATCGCCACCAGGACCCTGCTCGGCTTCCGTGACCGCGAGCGCTCCGGGGGCCAGGAGCTGTTTCGCTGCAGCGAGATGCGCATCGCCACCGAGGACGGCCACCAGGGCCACCGGGGATACGTCACCGACCTGCTCGCCATGATGCTCGCAGGCGACGACGCGGCGAGCGCCGCTGTCTACTCCTGTGGGCCAGCAGCGATGCTCGAGGCCGTGCGGTCGTTATGCGCCGATCGTGGCGTCGCCTGCGAGCTGGCGCTGGAGGCGCCGATGGCGTGCGGGTTCGGGGCCTGCTTCGGCTGCGCGGTTCCCCTTGCCGAGGGCGGCTATATGCGCCTCTGCATAGACGGACCAGTGGTCGGAGGGCAGCAGATCAAGACCGCCCTGCTCGGCGGCCCGGGAGGCCAATGATGGGGGCCATGCCGACGGAGCTCTGCGGCCTGCGGCTCGCTCACCCGGTCCTCAACGGCTCGGGCACCTTCGACGCGATCGCGGCCCGCCGCGCCTTCGGCGACGCGATGCTCGAGCGCTTTCCCTTCTCGGCATTCGTCTCCAAGACGATCACGCCGGAGCCGCGAGCGGGCAACCCGCCGCCACGGCTCTGGGAGACGCCCGCCGGGCTGATCAACTCGATAGGGCTCCCCAACAAGGGGCTCGACGGCTTTCTCGATCACGATCTGCCCCAGCTCGCCGAGCTGCCGGTGCCGCTGATCGTCTCGGTGATGGGGACGAGCCAAGAGCAGTTCGCGCAGCTGGTGGAGGGGGTCGCGCCGCGAGCGGAGGTCGCGGCGCTCGAGCTCAACATCTCCTGCCCCAACGTCGCCTCGGGGCTGGTGGTCGGCGAGTCGCCCGAGGAGACATCCTCGCTGCTGGCCACGCTGCGCCCGCTGACCGAGAAGCCCCTGATCGTGAAACTGACGCCGAACGTGCCCCCCGCCCCGATCGCGGCGGCGGCGGAGCGGGGCGGCGCCGACGCGATCTCGCTGATCAACACCCTGCGGGCGCTGGCGATCGACCCGGCCACCGGGCGGCCCTGGCTCGGGGCCGAGCGCGGCGGCCTCTCGGGCGGGGCTGTCCGCTCCGTCGCCCTCAACCAGGTCCGCGAGGTCCGCGCCGCGGTTTCGCTGCCGGTGGTGGCGATGGGCGGCGTGGCCACCGGGGGGCACGCCGCCGAGATGATCTCGGCCGGAGCCACGGCGGTGGCCGTTGGGACCGAGAGCTTCCGCGATCCGCTGGCCGGGCTCCGGGTCGCGGCGGACCTGGCGACGCTGGCGACGGAAACGGCTCCCGCTTAGACCGGAGTTTTCTTCCGAATCCCGGGGCAGCTCCTTTCCCTTTGCGAAGGCGCGGATATACTGCCGCCCCGTGAAGGCCCCGGTCCAGACCTCCAACTCAGCCCCGGAGAGATCACTGGACCAGAGGATGGAAGCCCTGAGGAGAGCGAACAGCATCCGCTCGAAGCGGGCTCAGCTGAAGCGCGACCTGAAGGCCGGCAAGGCCAACATCCAGACCCTGCTGTTGGACCCCCCCGAGTACGTGCAGACGGCCAAGGTCCTGGACATGCTGTTGGCCGTCCCCAAGTACGGCCGCGTCAAGACGAACCGCATCCTCAACCAGTGCCGGATCTCGCCGTCGAAGACGATCGGCGGCCTCTCCGAGCGCCAGCGCTCCGAACTCGTCTCTCAACTGCGCAGGTAGCGGCACCTCCTCGGGGTCTTCCGTTTCCACGCGAAGCTAGGGTCCGCGCATGGCCGAGCGCGGCAAGGTCTTCGTGATCACCGGCCCGTCAGGGGTGGGCAAGGGCACGCTGATCGCTCGGCTGCTGGAGGACGTCCCCGAGTTGGAGCTCTCGGTCTCGGCCACCACCCGTGAGCCCCGGCCGGGTGAGAGCGACGGCCGCGACTACCACTTCCTCGACGCCGAGGATTTCGGGCGCCGGGTCCGGGCCGGCGAATTCCTAGAGCACGCCGCCTACAGCGGCAATCGCTACGGCACGCTTCGGGACGCGGTGGAGGACCGGCTCGCCGCGGGCCGCTCGCTGGTGCTCGAGATAGAGGTGCAGGGCGCCCGCCAGGTCCGAGCCGCGATGCCCGAGGCGACGCTGATCTTCATCGCGCCGCCGGACCCCGCCGACCTGCGCCGGCGGCTGGAGCAGCGGGGCACCGACTCGGCCGATGAGATCGACCGGCGGTTGCGAACCGCCGAGCAGGAGCTCGAGGCGCAGGTCGACTTCCCTCATGTGATTGTGAACGACCGGCTGCAGAACGCGGCTCTGGAGCTCGAATCGCTCGTTCGCGAGCGACTCTCCCTATAGTGAGCGGCCGATGATCAAGCCAAGAGTCGACAAGCTTCTCGAACACGCCGACACGCACTACGGCGCGGTGGTCGTCGCAGCCAAGCGGGCGCGCCAGATCAACGCCTACTACCACTCACTGTCCGAGGGCGCCTACGGCGAGTACACCCCGCCGATGGTTGACACCACCGATCGCAACTATCTGTCGATCGCTCTCGAGGAGTTGGCGGCGGGCAAGCTCGAGTACGAGTACAAGGCCTAGCGGCCTTTCCGCGAAGATAGGAGGGCGTCCGATGGCCCGGATCCTGCTCGGAGTGAGCGGTGGCATCGCCGCCTACAAGGCGCTGGAGCTCGCTCGCCTCGCCACGCAAGAGGGCCATGCCGTCCGCGTGCTGATCACCCCGGCGGCTCTGCGCTTCGTCGGAGCCGCCTCGTTCGAGGGTATCGTGGGGGCGCCGGTGCTCTGTGACGAGTTCGAGCGCGATCCGGCTCGCGGCGCCTTCCCGGGCGACCCGGCCCCCGAGCACGACCCCATCGGCCACCTGGACGTTGTCGCCAACGCCGACGCGTACCTCGTCGCCCCGGCCTCCGCCAACACGCTTGCGAAGCTCGCCGCAGGGATGGCCGACTCGATGCTGACCACGTCCTTCCTCGCCTGCACCGCGCCGCGGCTGGTCGCGCCGGCGATGAACGACCGCATGTATCGCGACGCGGCGACGCAGTCCAACCTGGCGACGCTGCGAGAGCGCGGGATCACCGTGATCGAGCCCGAGGAGGGCGCGCTTGCCTCCCGTGGGGAGCACGGAGTCGGACGCCTGCCCGGCCCACGACGGCTGCTTGATGCGGTGGAGGCGCTCGCCCCCGGCCCCAGCGGACCCTGGGATGGGATGCGGGTGCTGGTCTCGGCGGGCGGCACTCGCGAGCCGATCGACCCCGTGCGCTTCATCGGCAACCGCTCCAGTGGCCGCATGGGCCTGGCGCTCGCCGAGCGCGCGGCCCGGCGCGGCGCCGAGGTGACCCTGGTCGCAGCCAACGTGACCCTGCCGGCGCCGCCGATGGTGCGCCGCGTCGACGTCGAGACGACCGCCGAGCTCGCAACCGCCCTCGAGGCCGAGTTCGACTCCGCCGACGTGCTGCTGATGGCCGCGGCCCCCGCCGACTTTCGCCCCTCGGCCCCGGCCGACTCCAAGATCTCGCGCGAGGTCTCGCGTCCGGTGGGGCTCGAACTGGAACCGACCGATGACATCCTCGCCGGGCTCGCGGCCCGCCGGCGCGCCGGGCAGACGATCGTCGGGTTCGCCGCCGAGACCGGCGCTGGTCACGAGCGCGCCCGGGAGAAGCTGGGTCGCAAGGGCGCGGACGCGATCGTCTTCAACGATGTCTCGCGCTCGGAGATCGGCTTCGAGAGTCCAGAGAACGAGGTCGTGATCGTCGAGGCCGGGGGCGAGCATCACGTTGCGCTGGCCTCCAAGCAGAGGGTGGCCGACGCGATCCTCGACCGCGTTGACGCGCTCCGCGCCGCTCCCGGCTCCAAGCGCGCCAGGCGCGACTGACCGGCCTGCTGTGACCTCCCGCGGGCGCGGGAGCCCGATCCTCACGCGCCGCCGGAGCCGTGCGCCCACGTACAATTGACCTGAATGAATGACGAGACCGACAGCACCGAGGAGTCCCTCTACACGCTCTACCGCCGCGGGATCGAGTTGCTCGAAGACGGCGATTTCGAGCAGGCGACCGTGCCGCTCAGGGACGTCGCCCGGCAGGCGCCCGAGAAGAGCTCGGTTCGCGAGGCTCTGGGCCGCGCCCTCTTTCGCAGCCATCATTACGCCGAGGCCGCCGCCGAGTTCGAGGCCGTGGTCGAGACCCACCCGGTCAACGACTACGCCCACTTCTGCCTCGGCCGCGCGCTCAGCAAGACCGGAGAGACCCGCCGCGCCCGCCACCACCTGGCGCTGGCCTCCAACCTCCGCCCCGACCGGCGCGACTACCGCATCTATCGAGAGCGACTGGCCTTAACGACGGGCTAGGCGCCCGTAGCCGCGGTTCCGTTGACGGCGACGGCTGCCCTGCGGCGGGGCACCGCTGGCCAGCCGCCTAGCATCGTCCGCATGAGAGCCCTCGTTCAGCGCGTCAGCCAGGCGGCGGTCGATGTCGAGGGCGAGCGGGTGGCGCAGATCGGGCCGGGGATGCTGGTGCTGCTCGGTGTGTCGCGGGAGGACACCGAGTCCGAGGCCGATCGCCTCGCCGACAAGGTGCGGGCGCTGAGGATCTTCGACGACGCCGAAGGGCGCATGAACGAGCCGCTGGGGGACCAGCGCGAGGCGCTCTGCGTGAGCCAGTTCACCCTCTACGGCGACGCGCGCAAGGGCAACCGCCCGAGCTACGTCGCGGCCGCGCCCGGCGAGCGGGCCGAGCCCCTGTACGAGCGCTTCTGCGAGCGACTGGGGGCGAAGCGGGGTGTGTTCGGCGCCTGCATGGGAGTGGCGCTCGTCAACGACGGACCGGTCACCTTGCTCTTGGAAGTCTGAATGACCGGGGCTATACTCGATTCCGGAACTTTTCTCATCGGAGCGGTGACGAAAGGTGGGCGCGGGCCCGCCTTTTTTTGGGCACTCAACCGGCCGGAAGCGAGACGAATGAGCGAGAAGGAGCTGGAGAGAATTCAGGAGAGCATCGAGAGCCGGCTGCGCGATTCGCAGCCCGACGTCGAGTTGCTGGCGCTGGAGCGGCCTGCCGCGGAGCGCCTTCGCCTCGTCATCGACCGTGAGCAGGGGGTCGACCTCGAGCTTTGCGAGACGGTCACCAGGTTGCTGTCCGAGCTCAACGAGGAGTGGGCCCTGGAGGTCTCCTCGCCCGGCCCGGAGCGGCCGCTGACCAAGCCCGAGCACTTCCGCCGCTACATCGGCCGGCGCGTGCGGGTCAGGACCCGCGACGACGTCGCCGGGCAGCGAAGCTTCACCGGGCTGCTCACCGAGGCCGACGAGAGCAGCGTCAGCGTGGATCCCGGCGACGGTCCCGTCTCGATCCCGCTCGCGGCCGTGCGCCGCTCGAACCTATTGCCCGAAGAGGAGGTGGCAGCGTGACCCAGGAGATAGTCGACGCAGTCAAGGCGCTCGAGCAGGAGAAGGGCATCGATGCGGACACCCTCATGGATGCGCTCTCCGACGCGCTGCTCTCCGCATACAAGAAGACCCCCGGCGCCGCCAAGTACGCCAAGGTCGAGCTCGATCACTCGACCGCGGACTTCAGGGTGTTCGAGATGATCGTCCCCGAGGACCTCGAGCAGAGGCTGCTCGACGAGCAGTTCGAGGAGCAGCTGCAGGCCGCCGAGGCCGCCGAGGCGGCCGGCGAGCCGGTTCCCGAGATCCAGCAGACCGGGCCCAGCGTCGACCCCGAGACCGGCGAGCGGCGCGAGACCGAGGAGCCCGAGGTCGAGCCCGAGCGGCTCGAGCCCTACGCCGACCAGATCAAGACCCGCGATGTCACCCCTGACGACTTCGGGCGCATCGCGGCCCAGACCGCCAAGCAGGTGATCCTGCAGCGGATCCGCGAGGCCGAGCGGGGGATGATGTACGAGGAGTACAAGGACCGCGTCGGCGAGCTGGTCACCGGGATCATCCAGCAGTCGGACAACCGCTACACCCTGCTGCAGCTGCGCGAGCGGGTGGAGGCGCTGCTGCCCCGCTCAGAGCAGGTCTACAACGAGCGCTACGACCACGGGATGCGGCTGAAGGCCGTGATCACCGACGTCTCCGCCGACACGAAGGGCCCGAGCATCGTCGTCTCGCGCCGCAACTCGGAGCTGATCAAGAAGCTCTTCGCCCTGGAGGTTCCGGAGATCGCCGACAGCCTGGTGGAGATCACCGACGTCGCCCGTGAGCCCGGTTGGCGCTCCAAGATCGCGGTCGTCTCTCACGCGGACGGCGTCGATCCGGTCGGTGCCTGCGTAGGGCCTCGCGGCTCGCGGGTGCGGATGGTCGTCTCGGAGCTGCGCGGTGAGAAGATCGACATCATCCCCTACAACGAGGAGCCGGCCCGCTTCGTGGCCAAGGCGCTCTCGCCGGCCCGCGTGCGCGAGGTCCTGGTCGACGATGAGACCAAGGAGGCGACCGTGATCGTTCCCGATGACCAGCTCTCGCTGGCGATCGGTCGCGACGGTCAGAACGCGCGTCTCGCCGCGAGGCTGACGGGATGGAAGGTCGACATCACCTCCGAGACAGAGTTCGCCCAGCAGGACCAGGACATCGAGTACGAGGGGGAGGAGGTCTCCGACGGCCGCTGCCCGGCGATGCTGACCACCGGCCGCCGCTGCCCGAACGCTGCGCTCGAGGATTCGCACTACTGCGGGCTGCCGGCGCACCAGGCACTCGCCCGCTTCGGCACCAACCAGGTGGCCGTGCTGACCCCGCTCACCGGCGAGGAGGTGACCACGCTCGCCGATTCGGATGCAGACGACGCCGTCGTGAAGGAGATCGTGGCGCGCGCCGAGAGCCAGTTCGACGAGGCGGCTCTGGAGGCCGCTGCAGCCGAGGCAGCCGAGATCGAGGAAGAGGGCGTCGAGGAGGAGGAAGCGGCTGCCGAGGAAGCTGTCGAGACGGCCGCGGGCGCAGCCGAGGAAGAGGTCGAGTCCGCGGAGGAGGAGACCGGCGCGGTGGGGGAGACCGCCGCCGAGGAGGAGACCGCCGCCGAGGAGGAAGAGGAGGATGTTGCCTCAGAGAGCGAGGAGGCGATCATCGAGGGGTCCGAGGAGACGGCCGCCGCCGAGGAGGTCAGCGACGATGCGGACGCCGAGCCCGAGGCCGAAGCCGAGCAAGAGACCGAGAACGGCGATGGCGCGGAGCCCGAGGCGGCCGTGAGCGCCGTAGACGAAGAGAGCAAGGAGTAGCCGGAGCAACGTGGCTAAGAAGCGTGTTCACCAGATCGCGAAGGCCAACGGGCTGACCAGCAAGGAGCTGCTCGCCGTGCTCAGCGCCGCGGGGATCGAGGCCAAGGCGGCTCAGTCGAACGTCGAGGAGGCTGAGGCGCTCGCGGCGCTGAAGGCGGCCGGCGGCAACGGGGCCGCGGTGGAGCCGAAGACACCGGCAAAGCCCAAGACCGCGGCCAAGGCCGCCACGGGCAAGGCCGCGAAGCCCAAGGCCGAGGCCGCCCCCGCGAAGCCCGAGACCGCCGCCAAGTCCGCGAAGCCCGGCGCTCCGGGTCAGCCCGGGGCCGCGCAGGGCGCAGCCACGCCCCCCACTGCGGCGCCCGCCGCGGGGGCGAAGCCGGCGCCCGCGGCATCGGCCGGTACCAAGGCAGGGAGCAAGAAGCGGCGCCGCGTCGTGATCGACTCGCAGGCCGCCCGACGCGATCACATCGCCAAGAACCAGCCGCCGCCCCGCCCGCCCCGCCGCCGCGGGGGCCGTCGCCGTCGGCCGCTGCTCGAGGAGCCCGAGGACAAGTCCCAGCAGGCGCCGGAGGAGGCGCCGACGATCAGGGTCCACGCGGGAGCCACGGTCCGCGAGGTCGCCGAGTCGCTCGGCCTCGGCAGCGCGGAGGTGATCAAGGCGTTGATGGAGGGCGGGGAGATGGCCACCCTGACCCAGACGTTGACCGACGAATCGGTCGAGGCGATCGCCTCCAAGTTCGACCGCAAGGTCGAGATCGTGACCGCGGCGGAGGAGGAGGTCGAGGCCGTCGACTTCGCCGACAGCGAGGGCGACCTCGAGCCCCGGCCACCGGTGGTGACCGTGATGGGCCACGTCGATCACGGCAAGACGTCGCTGCTCGATGCGATCCGCCAGACGGAGGTCGCCGCCGGCGAGGCCGGCGGGATCACCCAGCACATCGGCGCCTATCAGGTCCACCACGACGGCAAGACGATCACCTTCCTGGACACCCCGGGTCACCAGGCCTTCACGGCCATGCGCGCCCGCGGGGCCAAGGTGACCGACGTCGCCGTGATCGTGGTCGCCGCGGACGACGGCGTGATGCCTCAGACCGTCGAGGCGATCGATCACGCCCGCGCCGCCGGAGTGCCGATGCTGATCGCGGTCAACAAGGTCGACAAGGAGGGGGCCGATCCCAACAGGGTTCGCACCGAGTTGGCCGGTCATGACCTCAACCCCGAGGAGTGGGGAGGCGAAACCGTCTACGCAGATGTCTCGGCAACGACCAAGCAGGGGCTCGAAAACCTGCTGGAGATGATCGTGCTGGTCACAGACCTCGAGGAGTTGGGGGCCAACCCCAACGCCGATGCCACGGGCGTGGTCGTCGAGTCCGAGCTTGATCCGGGCCGCGGGCCCGTGACCGGCGTGCTTGTGCAGCGCGGGACGCTTCGGGTGGGTGACGCCGTCGTCGCGGGCGCCCAATGGGGCAAGGTCCGGGCGCTGCTCGACTACCGCGGCGAGCGTGTGCAGGAGGCCACGCCCGGGATGCCGGTCGAGGTGCTCGGTTTCGACGGGGTCTGCGAGGCCGGAGAGCACATGCAGGCCGTCGACAACGAGCGCCGCGCCCGCCAGCTTGCCCAGGAGAGGGAGACCCGCCTCAAGTCCGAGGCGCTTGCGCGCCGGCAGACCCGCAAGGTCACCCTCGAGGAGGTCTTCGAGAAGGCCCGCGAGGGCGAGCTGAAGGAGCTCAACATCGTGCTCAAGGCCGATGTCTCGGGTTCGTTGGAGGCGCTCGAGGACGAGATCGCCAAGGTCCCGCAGGACCAGATCGGGGTGGACATCATCCACGCCCAGACCGGCGGCATCAACGAGTCCGACGTGATGCTCGCTGCGGCATCCGACGCGATCATCGTCGGCTTCAACGTGCGTCCACTCGCCGACGCCAGGCGCGCCGCAGAGCGTGAGGGCGTCGACATCCGTACCTACACCGTGATCTACAAGGTCACCGAGGAGCTGCGCGCAGCGATGGAAGGCATGCTGGAGCCCGAGCAGGTCGAGCAGACCGTCGGCCAGGCCGAGATCAAGCAGACCTTCAAGGCCTCGCGTGTCGGCACGATCGCCGGCTGCCAGGTCACCGACGGCAAGGCAGCTCGAGGCGCCAATGTCCGCCTGGTTCGCGACGGGACGATCATCTGGGCCGGCAAGGTCGGCTCGCTGCGGCGCTTCAAGGACGACGTGGCCGAGGTCGAGGAGGGGATGGAGTGCGGGATAGTGCTCGACGGCTACGCCGACGTCAAGGAGGGCGACGTGCTCGAGTTCTACGAGGTCAAGCAGGTCGAGAAGACGCTCGACTAGGCGCCGCTCGCGATGCGACCGTTCGTCTGCATCGTCGAGGCCCAGCTGCACTTCGGCGAGGTGCGGGACCTGAAGGGCAAGCGCAAGCTCGTCAAGTCCCTCAAGGACCAGCTGCGACGGCGCTTCGGCGCCTCGGTCGCCGAGGTCGACGGCCACGACAAGTGGCAGCGCTCGACTCTCGTCTGCTCCCTGGTCGGGGGCTCGGACGTGGGCGACCGGGCCGATGCCGTTCAGCGCTTCATCGAGAGCCGGCACCCCGACGGATGCTCGTTCCGGCGCGACCTGCTCAGCCTCGACGACATCAGGGGTTAGCCGAGGAGCGCGACTTCGCGTCGGATCGCGTGCTCCCTGTTAGGGTCATCAGAGGGATGACCACCGCTCGGATGCGCCGTGTCAACGAAGTGATCCGGGAGGTCCTCGGTGCCGCCATCGCCACCGATTTAAAGGATCCACGGATCGGGTTCGTGACAGTGACCGACGTAGACACCTCACCTGACCTGCGCGCTGCGCGCGTTTACGTCAGCGTGCTCGGATCCTCTCACGAGCGCGACGAGGCCCTGGAGGGCCTGCGCTCGGCCCACGGCTTCCTGCAGAGCAGGATCGCCTCGGAGGTGCGGATGAAGCGCACGCCCACCTTGACCTTCCACTACGACGAGAGCGTGGAGCAGGGCGTTCGCCTCTCGCAGCTGCTCGAGGAAGAGTGACCGAAGCGGCGCAGATGGTGAGCAGCGACCTGGAACGCGTCGCCGAAGAGGTTCGCGAGGGCGATCGCTTCCTGCTGACCACGCACGAGAATCCCGACGGCGACGCCCTCGGCTCGCTGCTGGCGATGCACCAGATCCTGGGTGCCCTCGGCAAGGACTCCGTGATGTTCCTCGGCGCCAAGGAGTTCCCGCTGCCGGTCGAGTACCGGTTCATGCCGCTGGAGGAGGTCTTCCATGAGCCGCCGGCCGACATGCCGGACAGGATCGTGGTCTTCCTGGACTGCGGCAACGTGGACCGGATGCCGGCCAACTTCCTGCACAAGAACGGAAACAAGGTCCTGAACATCGACCACCACCACGACAACACGCGCTTCGGCACGTCCAACCTGGTCGACACCGAGGCATCGAGCACCGCCGAGATCGTCTACGACCTTGCGGCCGCCCTCGGGGTCGAACTGACCATCGAGATGGCCAACGCCCTGTATGTCGGCCTGGTCACCGACACAGGCAGGTTCATGTACCAGAACACCGACGAGCGCTCGCACCGGATGGCTGCGGCCCTGGTTCACGCGGGCGTCGATGTGAACGACATCTACCGGCGCCTCTACGAGCACGCCCCGCTGGAGAAGCTGAAGTTGCTCGCCGTGGCGCTCAACGCGACCGAGGTTGAAGCCGACGGTGCGCTGGCCGTCACCTACATCTCCGCGGCTGACTACGCGGCGACGGGCTCGAGCGAGGTGCTGACCGAGGGCATCATCGACCACGTCCGCACGATCGATGGGATCTCCGTCGCGGCGGTGGTGCGCGACCACGCCGACGGTGACCGAGCTGCTCGCAAGGTCAGCCTGCGCTCGACGGACGGCGGGGTCGACGTTTCGGAGATCGCGGCCAAGCAGGGCGGCGGCGGACACCGGCGGGCCGCGGGGTTCAGCACCGATCTCGAATACGCCGAGATCGTCGAGTTCCTGCGCGCCGAGTTGGCGGGCACCGCGCCCGGCGGCTGATTGCTTGACCGGCGCCCTGCTGGTTGACAAGCCCGCCGGCGTCACCTCGCATGACGTCGTCAAGCGGGTGCGCGGGGAGCGCGGCGATCGCAGGGTCGGGCACGCCGGGACGCTCGACCCCTTCGCGACGGGCCTGCTGATCGTGCTGTTGGGCAGGGCGACCCGCCTGCAGCGCTACCTGCTGGCGCTGCCCAAGACCTACCTCGCGACCGCACGCCTCGGTTGGCGCTCGTCGACGGGTGACCCGGAGGGCGAGCTGACCCGCACCGGGCGGGTTCCGAAGCTGCTCGAGCTGCCGACGGGCGAGGTCTCCCAGCGGCTGCCGATGACCTCCGCGGTCAAGGTCGGAGGGGAGAGGCTGTATCGCAAGGCGCACCGCGGCGAGGCGGTCGAGACGCCGGTGCGCACCGTCAGCGTCTACCGCGCCGAGCTGGTCGAAAGCGACGCCGAGCACGCCGTGTTCGAGATCGAGTGCTCCTCGGGCACCTACGTCAGGACCCTGGTGGAGACCCTGGAGGACGCATATTGCGAGGCTCTGTGCCGAACCGCGATCGGGCCGTTCGAGCTGCCGGCCTCGGGCGAGCGGGAGGTCGCCGTCGAAGATCTGATGGCATTCCTGCCCGAGCGCCTGCTCGACGCCGAAGAGGCGGAGTGGGTCGCACACGGTCGAGCCGTCGCCGCCGAGGAGGCGGAGGTGGGAGTGTCCGGGCCCGTCCGACTCACGCACGGGGGCGAGCTGATCGCAATCGGGAGGCCGGAGGGAGAGAATCTGCACCCGGAGGTCGTGTTCAGATGAGCATCGAGGTCACAGAGCTTTCCGATGTCGCGCCCCGCGAGGGGCGCCACGTTGCGATCGGCACCTTCGACGGCGTCCACCTCGGCCACCAGGCGGTGATCGACGACGCGGAGACGGTGCTCACCTTCGAGCCCCACCCGGTCAGCGTCGTCCATCCCGATGCCGCTCCCAAACTGATCATGCCGTTCAACGTCAAGCGCGATGTGATCGAGGGCCTCGGCGTCGACGAGCTGGTGGTGATCCCCTTCGACCACGCCTTCGCTGAGATCTCCGCCGAGGAATTCTGCTCGCAAATCCTCGTCTCGCAGCTCGGCGCGCGGACGGTCTCGGTCGGCGAGAACTTCCGCTTCGGCGCCAGGGCCAAGGGAGACGCGGGGATGCTGGCCTCGAGAGAGGAGTTCGAGACGCGGATCGTTCCGCTGGTCGAGGTCGACGGCGAGACGGTCTCCTCGACGAGGATCCGGGCTCTGGTCGCGGCTGGAGAGGTCGAGCAGGCGATGCGCTGCCTCGGCGCCCCGTTCATGCTGGAGGGCGAGGTGGTGCGGGGCGACCGGCGTGGCCGCGAGCTCGGCTTTCCGACGGCCAACATCGTCCCCGATGACTCCCTGGTGATCCCCGGGCACGGCGTCTATGCGGCGTTCGCGAACGGCCGCCCCGCCGCGGTCAACGTCGGGGTGCGGCCCACCTTCGAGACCGGCCGCGGTCTGCTCATCGAGTCCTATCTGATCGATTTCGACGCCGACCTCTACGGCCACAACCTGCGGATCGCTTTCGTCGAGCGCCTGCGCGGCGAGAAGCGCTTCACCAGGACCGAGGAACTGATCGCGGCAATGCATGCAGACGTGGACCGGGCGCGGTCGGTGCTGGGCGGCTACGGGGACCGGCGCCCGGGCGATTCGGGCCGCTAACCTCTTGCCGTCGAATGCCACTTACGACTGAGAAGAAGCAGGAGCTGATCGGCAAGTACGGCCGCTCGGGCGACGATACCGGCTCCGCCGAGGTGCAGGTCGCGCTGCTCACGGAGCAGATCAACGAGCTGACCGAGCACCTGCGATCTCACAGCAAGGACCATCACTCGCGCCGCGGACTGCTGAAGATGGTCGGAAGGCGCCGCCGCTTGCTCCGCTATCTCGAGAACAACGATCTCGAGCGCTACCGCTCGCTGGTCGCCGAGCTCGGCCTGCGGCACTGAGCGCGGCGACTCTGATCGAGCCCGGAGCGAAGGCTCCCGACTTCACCCTTCTCGACCAGGACGAGAGGCAGGTCAGCCTCGCCGACTTCGCCGGCGGCAAGCTGGTGCTGGCGTTCTACCCGAATGACTTCAGCCCGGTCTGCTCCGATCAGCTCGGCATCTACCAGGAGGTGCTGGGCGAGATCGAGGACAGGGGCGCTGCGCTGGTCGGGATCAGCGTCGACTCCCCCCACTGTCACGCGGCCTTTCGCAGGCAGCTCAACCTGACGATGCCGTTGCTGTCGGACTTCAACCCGAAGGGGGCGGTCTCGCGCTCCTACGGCGCCTGGATCGAGGCGGTGGACCACGGCAGCCGCGCTCTCGTGCTGGTCGATGAGACGGGTATGGTCGCCTGGTCCTACGCGACCCCGACCCCGCTCGAGATACCCGGCGCCAACCTGATCTTCGACGCGCTGGCCGCCTAGCCGCCCGGGGCAGGGACTGAGGCAGCCGGGTGTCCGAGAACCTCGAGGTCTCCAAGCGAGGGTTCGAGGCATTCAGCCTCGGGGACCTGGACGCGTGTCTCGCGCTGATGGATCCCGAGATCGAGTGGCACCTGGCCTTTCAGCTGCCCGACCTGCCACCTGACAGGAAGGTCTTTCACGGCTACGACGAGGTGAGGGAGCTGTGGGTCGCATTCCGGAGCGCCTGGGACGAGCTCAGCGTCGTTCTGGAGGAGGTCCTCCACGACGCCGATGACACCCTGATCGAGCGGGTCCGGTTTCGGGGCCGCGGGGCCGGGAGCGGCATCCAGGTGGATCGCGTCGTCTTCTACGTGCAGGAGCTCCGGGACGAGAAGCTGTTGCGACAGCGGCCCTTCAACACCGAGATGGAGGCGCTCGCTGCCGCAGGCGTCGAGCGCCAGGCACCCGAGCCGGGCGCGTAGAGCCGCCGGGCCCGGATCCCTATCCGTCGGCGCTCTATGTTGGGCCGACCGTGAGCGACATGACCAGCGCGAGAGTCCCGCCTGCCGGAGCAGACGACCACGTGGCCGGCTCGGGGCCGCAGGCGATCGTCTACATGGACCTGGGCTGCCCGAATTGCGCGGCGTCCTGGCCCCGGCTGCGGGCGCTGGCGCTGCGCCTCTGCTTCCGCCACTTCCCGATGGCCTCCAGGCACCCCCGCGCGCCGGCCCTGCACGCGGCAGCCGAGGCCGCCGCGCTCCAAGGGCGCTTCTGGGAGATGTGCGACTCCCTGTATGCCGAGCGAGGCCGGGTCGACGATCCCCACCTCTGGGAGCGGGCAGAGCGCTTCGGCCTCGACCTGGCGCGCTTCCGCGCCGACTGCCGCTCGCAGGCGGTCGCGGCCCGGGTTCGCAGGGACTTCGAGAGCGGCGTCCGCGCGGGCGTGACCGGGACGCCGAGCGCGTTCGTGGATGGCGCGTGCCTGCTCGGCGACGTCGAGCAGGGGCTCGCCGCCCTCAGCGCCCGCTACCATGCCACCCGTTAGAGAACGAGAGTTCTGAACTGAGAGCCGCCACCGTGGCGGCTAAGTGAAGGGAACACCACATGAGCAGGTTTGAAGTCAGCCGAGTTTCGGCCGAGATCGGCAGCGACGAGATCTCATTCGAGACCGGCAAGCTCGCCAAGCAGGCGAGCGGATCGGTCGTCGTGCGCTCAGGGGACACCATGGTCCTCGCCACCGCGACCAAGGGAAATCTTCGCGACGTCGACTTCCTGCCGCTGACCGTCGACGTCGAGGAGCGCCATTACGCCGCGGGCAAGATCCCCGGCTCGTTCTTCCGGCGCGAGGCACGCGCGGGCGAGAAGGCGACGCTGACGGCACGCATGATCGACCGTCCGCTGCGCCCGCTCTTCCCCAAGGGATGGCACTTCGAGACGCAGCTGGTCTGCACCCCGATGTCGGTGGACCTCGTCCACCCCTACGACATCCTGGCCATGAACGGGGCCTCCGCCGCGCTCGCGGTCTCGGACATCCCGGTCGCCCAGCACGTGGGCTCGGTGCGGATCGGGAAGCTCGACGGCGACTTCGTGATCAACCCCGCCGAGGAGACCCATGAGGACCTCGACCTCGACCTGATCGTCGCCGGCACCGACGAGGCGATCCTGATGGTCGAGGCCGGCGCTTCGGGGGTCAGCGAGCAGGACATCCTCGATGCCCTCGACATCGCTCACGCTGAGATCAAGAAGCTCACGGCCGCCTTCGAGGAGCTGGCCGGCAAGGCCGGCAAGGAGAAGCTCGTGGTCGAGGCTCCGCAGCTCGACGAGGAGCTCGTCTCCTCCATCCGCGATTCACATGGCGACAAGCTCGACCAGGCGACTCAGGTCGAGGGCAAGCTCGAGCGCCAGGACGCGATAGACGCGGTCGAAGCCGAGGCGCTGGAGCAGTACGGCGCCGATGGCGACGAAAGCGACGAGGACCGTGAGCGGATCTCGCAGGTCAAGTCCGCCTTCGCGAAGCTCGAGAAGGACAGCATTCGCAAGCGGATCGCCGTCGACAAGAAGCGCCCCGACGGCCGCGAGACCGACGAGATCCGCCCGATCGAGACCGAGGTGGACGTCGCCCCGCGCACGCACGGCTCGGCTCTGTTCACCCGCGGCGAGACCCAGATCTTCTCGGTCGTCGCTCTGGGCACGACGCGGATGGACATGAAGGTCGACAACCTGGGCCTCCAGGAGTCCAAGACCTTCTGGCACCACTACAACTTCCCGCCGTACTCGGTGGGCGAGGCCGGGTTCATGCGCGGACCCAAGCGCCGCGACATCGGTCACGGCGCCCTCGCGGAGCGCGCCCTGCAGCCGACCATCCCCGACCTCGAGGAGTTTCCCTACGTGACGCGGGTCGTCTCGGAGACGCTGGAGTCGAACGGCTCCTCGTCGATGGGTTCGGTCTGCGCCTCGTCTATGGCTCTGCAGGCCGCCGGAGTGCCGGTGTCGGCGCCCGTCGCCGGCGTGGCGATGGGGCTGATCAAGGAGGGCGACGACTACGTCGTGCTCACCGACATCGCCGGCGTCGAGGATCACCTGGGCGACATGGATTTCAAGGTGGCAGGTTCGTCTGAGGGCATCACCGCCCTGCAGATGGACATCAAGATCACCGGCGTCACCTTCGAGATCCTGACCGACGCTCTCGAGCAGGCGCGCAAGGGGCGCTTGTTCATTCTCGACAAGATGGACGAGACGATCGACGGGCCGCGCCCCGAGCTCTCGCAGTACGCGCCGCGCATCACCACGATCCAGATCGACCCCGAGAAGATCGGGGCTCTGATCGGCAAGGGCGGCGAGACGATCCGCTCGATCTCCGAGGAGTTCGAGGCCCAGATCGACGTCGAGGACGACGGCTCGGTGCGCGTCTATGCGCCCACCGGCAAGCTGGTCGAGGCGTGCGTCAAGAAGATCGAGTCAATCACCAAGGAGGCCGAGATCGGCGACCGCTACGGCGCCGCCAAGGTCGTGAAGACGACCAACTTCGGCGCCTTCGTCGAGCTCACCAAGGGCACCGACGGTCTGCTTCACATCTCCAACGTGAAGCCGGGTGAGCGCGTCGGCACGGTCGAGGACGTGCTCAACTCAGGCGACGAGATCGACGTCACCGTGGTCGAGGTCGACAAGGAGCGCGGCCGCATCGGCCTGCGCCTCAGCGAGGACCCCGACGTGGCCGGAAAGAGCCCCGAGGACCTCGCGGGCGTGGGAAGCGGAGATTCGGGCCCGCCGCGCCGTGACGGCGGTCGCGGCGGACGCGGCGGCGACCGCGGAGGTCGCGGCGGCGACCGCGGAGGTCGCGGCGGCGAACGGGGCGGGCGCCGAGACCGCAGGTGAGCGCCAGCGGCAACGCACGGGTCACCCGGCTCGACTCGGGGGTCCGGGTCGTGACCGAGGTCGTCCCCTCCGTGCGCTCGGTGGCCCTGGGCCTCTGGGTGAGAACAGGCTCACGCAACGAGACGCCGGCCGAGGCCGGCGTCTCGCATTTCCTGGAGCATCTGCTGTTCAAGGGGACGAAGCGTCACGACTCGATCGAGATCGCCGAGATCTTCGACACCATGGGCGCCTCCGTGAATGCCGGGACCGGCAAGGAGTCGACGCACCTCTACGCGCGCTTCCTCGACACCCACACCGAGCGCGCCTTCGACCTGCTGGCCGAGATGCTGCTGGGCCCGACCTTCCCCGAGATCGACTCCGAGCGCGAAGTCGTGCTCGAGGAGATCGCGATGTACGAGGACGAGCCCTCCGACCGAGTCCACGACGTACTCGACGAGGCGATCTTCGGAAAGCACCCGCTGGGCCGCCGGGTGCTGGGCCGTGCTCAGGTGATCAGCTCGATCCCGGTGCCCGAGATCGGCGCCTACCACGAGGCCCGCTACAACAGCGAGAACGTGGTCGTTGCTGCTGCAGGAAACGTCGATCACGAGGCGATCTGCGAGCTGGCTCGCAGGCACGTACAGCCGCCGGCGCCCAACGGGGACTCCGGCTCGATCGAACCGCCGGGCGCCAACGGCCCCAGGGTCTGCTTCATGCAGAAGGACACTGAGCAGTACCACGTGTGCCTGGGTGGGCCAGGTATCAACCGTGCCGACGAGCGGCGCTTCGCGCTGGCGATTCTCGACGCGACCTTCGGCGCCTCGACTTCCTCGCGGCTGTTCCGCGAGGTGCGCGAGAAGCGCGGCCTCGCCTACTCGGTCGGTTCCTACACCCAGCAGTTCGTCGACGGCGGCCTCGTGGGCCTCTACGTCGGCACCCGTGAGGACAACGTCGAGGAGGCCTGTGCGGTGATCGGCGCCGAGCTCTCCAGTCTGCACGCCGAGGGCATCACCGCCGATGAGCTCGACCGCGCCAAGGAGAGCGTCAAGGGTCGGATGGTGCTCTCCAGCGAGTCCACCTCGGCCCGCATGACCCGGATCGGCCGCTCGGTCCTGTTCGACACCGAGCTGCTCACCCTCGACGAGATGATCGCCCGGGTCGACGCGGTCAACCGCGAGGACGTCGCCGAGCTGGCGCGCGAGTTCTACGCGCCGGCCGCCCTTTCGGCCGCCGCGGTGGCACCGGACGAGGACCGCTTTCGCGCCTCGCTGAAGCCCGTGAGCGAATCCCTGGCGGCCTCATAGGCCGCCGTCGTTGCCGCGCTGCCCGATGCGCGCTCCAACCGGGGGGATGCTAAGAAGACGTGATGGAGGAAGGGGCGATCAGGGTCGTTGTCTCCGGAGCCGCCGGGCGGATGGGCTCGACGGTGGTCGATGCCATCCAGGCCGCCGACGGACTGGAGGTGGCAGCGGAGGCCGATCCGAAGCTGGGCATCTCGCTCGATGAGGCTCTGGCCGACGGCGACGTGATGGTCGAGTTCTCGACGCCCGAGACGGTGCTCGAGAACGCGGTCAAGGCCGTAGAGGCGGGTGTGCATGCGGTGGTCGGCGCCACGGGCTTCGAGCTCGACGAGCTGCGCTCAGCGGTCGAGGGGGCCGGGGGAGAGGCGAAGTGCTTCGTCGCGCCCAATTTCGCGATCGGGGCGGTGCTGATGATGAGCTTCGCCCAGCAGGCCGCCGAGCAGATGCCAGAATGCGAGATCGTCGAGCTGCACCACGACAGCAAGCTCGACGCACCATCCGGCACGGCGAAGCGGACCGCCGAGCTGATCCGCGAGGCCGGCGGGAACGTGCACGAGCCGATTCACTCGCTGCGGCTGCCGGGCCTGGTGGCCCACCAAGAGGTGATCTTCGGCGGCGAGGGCCAGACGCTCTCGATCCGGCACGATTCGACCGACCGCCGCAGCTTCATGCCAGGTGTCGTGCTCGCGGTGCGCCGCGTCGGCGAGATGCCCGAGCGCTTCGTCGTGGGGCTCGAGAACCTGCTCCAACCCAGCCGATGACCGACGATCTCGCAAGCCTCGACGCGACCGCACAGGCGGAGCTGGTTCGCAGCGGCGAGGCCTCGCCGCGCGAGCTCGTGGAGGCGGCGATCGCCCGCGCCGAGCTGGTCAATCCGGAGCTCAACGCGATCATTCACGAGCTCTACGACGAGGCGCGAGAGCGGGCGGCGGGAGGGCTTCCCGACGGGCCCTTCCGCGGCGTGCCCTTCCTGTTCAAGGACCTCGGCGCCGGCCTCGCCGGGCAGCCCTATCACCTCGGGATGAAGGTCCTGAAGGAGGCGGGATTCCGTCTGCCCATGGACACCTACCTGGGGGCTCGCTTCCGGGATGCGGGCTTCGTCACGATCGGCAAGACCAACACGCCCGAGCTCGGCATCCTGCCGACCACCGAGCCCGATGCCTACGGGGCCACGCACAACCCCTGGGACACGGGCCGCACGCCCGGCGGCTCGAGCGGCGGTTCGGGCGCTGCTGTGGCGGCGGGCATCGTGCCGGTCGCCCATGCCAACGACGGCGGCGGCTCGATCCGTATCCCCGCCAGCCACAACGGCCTGGTGGGATTGAAGCCGACGCGCCAGCGGACCAGCCAGGGCCCGCTGCTCGGCGACGCGGTCTCGGGGTTGACCGAGGAGCTGGTGGTTGCGCGCTCGGTGCGCGACGTCGCTGCGGTTCTCGAGGCGGTGCACGGGCCGGCACCCGGAGACCCCTACTTCGCACCTCCGCCGCTGCGCCCCTACACGGATGAGCTGGCCGCCGACCCGGGCAAGCTGCGGATCGGCCTGGCCACCGAGCCGTTCGTCGCGCAGGAGATCGAGCCCGAGGCCATGGATGCCGCGCGCGACGCGGGGTCTCTGCTCGAGAGCCTCGGGCACGTGGTGGACACCGACGTGCTCGACCTGCCCCAGGGTGAGCCCGGCAGCATGACCGACCTGATCGAGACCTTCCTGGTCCGCTGGAGAGCGGCGCAGGCGGCCTCGCTCGACCAGTTCGGCATGATCATGGGGCGCCGGCTCGGGCCCGAAGACGTCGAGCCGCTGACCTGGGCGCTCGCCGAACAGGGTCGCGCGCATCATGCCGGGCAATACCTGAACGCCGTCGGGTTCCATCAGAGCGTCACGCGCCTCTTCGCCGACTGGTTCGAGCGCGGGCACGACCTGCTGCTGACTCCGACGGCGGGTGAGGCGCCGCCGCCGCTCGGCAGCTTCGACGACTCCGGGCCCGACCCGCTCGCGGCCTTCCAGCGCGCCCGCAAGAGCGGCGTCTTCACCGCGATCTTCAATGCGAGCGGCCACCCGGCGATCTCGGTGCCGCTGTACTGGACGGCGGAGGGCCTGCCGATCGGCGCCCAGCTCGTCGCCCCAGCCGGCCGCGAGGACGTGCTGATCCGGGTCGCGGCGCAACTCGAGCAGGCGAGGCCGTGGGCGGATCGCCGCCCAGGGGTGTGGGCCGGCGCCGTCCAGCCCGCGTAGACTGGCCCCGATGGCTGCCGAGATCGGGGGAGTTCTGACCGCGATGGTGACCCCGTTCGCCGAGGACGGGTCGCTTGACGAGGCCGCGGCGCGCGCGCTGGCGCGCCACCTGGTCGAGAACGGCTCTCACGGCGTCGTCGTCGCGGGCACCACCGGGGAGTCCCCGACGCTCAGTGACGAGGAGGACGTGGGGCTTCTGCGCGCCGTCAAAGACGAGGTCGGCGACCGCGCCATCGTGATCTGCGGGACGGGCACCAACGACACCCGTCACTCCGAGCTCCTCTCCGCCGCCGCGGCCGAGGCAGGCGCGGATGCCGTGCTGGTCGTCACTCCTTACTACAACAAGCCCAACCGGGCCGGGATCCTCGCCCACTACCGAGCCGTCGCCAGTGCGGCCGGGGTGCCGGTGATCGTCTACAACATCCCCTCACGGGTGGTCGTCAACCTGGCACCCGATCTGCTCGCCGAGCTGTCCGAGATCGAGAACGTGGTCGCCGTGAAGCAGGCCAACAGCGACGAGATCGATCAGGTCGAGGGGCTCGCGGTCCTGGCGGGCAACGACGACGTCTTCCTGCGCTGCCTGGAGACCGGCGGCGCCGGGGGCATCCTCGTCGCCTCGCACCTGGTCGGCGACGAGATGCGCGCGCTGTTCGATGCGGCCCAGGCCGGAGACGCCTCGCGCGCGCGGGAGGCCGACGCGGCCCTGCGGCCGGTGTACGAGGCGCTGGCCCTCGACACCAACCCGATCCCGGTCAAGGCCGCGGCTGAGATGATGGGCCTGATCCCGTCGGCTCGGATGCGGCTGCCGATGGTCGAGGCCGACGAGTCGACCCGGGCCGGCCTGCGCGCCGCGCTCGAGGCCCACGGGCTGCTGACCGCGAGCGCTGCCTAAGTTGAGCTCGCCGCTGCGGATCCTGCCCCTGGGCGGGCTGGGGGAGATCGGCAAGAACATGACCGTCGTCGAACGCGACGGACGGATCGTGATCGTCGACGTCGGCCTGATGTTCCCGACCGCCGACCAGCTCGGCATCGACCTGGTGCTGCCCGACTTCTCGATGCTCCGCGAGCGGGCCGACGACATCGAGGCGATCGTGCTCACCCACGGACACGAGGACCACGTCGGCGCCCTGCCCTACTTCCTGCGCGAGGTCGGCACCCCGCCCGTGGTCTACGGCGGCCTGCTGACGATCGGGATGGTGCGCTCGAAGCTCGACGAGCACAAGCTCCGTGACGTCAACCTTCAGGAGCTGCCCACGGGCGACCGCGTGCAGGCTGGCCCCTTCGAGCTCGAGATGGTGCACATGTCGCACTCGATTCCAGATGCCTGTGCGGTCGCGCTTCGCACGGACGACGGCGTGGTGCTGATCACCGGCGACTACAAGTTCGATCAGACTCCGGTGGACGGCAAGCCGGCCGACGTCTCGCGGCTCGCTGAGCTCGGGCGCGAGGGCCTGCTGGTGCTCTGCGGCGACTCGACCAACTCCGATCGTCCCGGTATCGCCCCCTCGGAGTCGAGCGTGGGCCCCGCGCTGCTGGAAGCGTTCTCTCGCTGCGAGGGCCGGATAGTGGTCACCTCCTTCGCCTCCAACATCCATCGCGTTCAGCAGGCGATCGACGCCGCCGTTGCGCTGGACCGCCGTGTCGCGCTGGTCGGCCGCTCGATGCGCAAGAACTTCAACATCGCCTCCAATCTCGGGATGGCGAACATGCCGCCGGGGACGATGATCCAGCCAAAGGAGATCGAGGACTTCCCCGACGAGAAGGTGGTCGTGATCTCGACCGGCAGCCAGGGGGAGCCGCTCTCGGCGCTGCGGCGAATGGCGCACAACGACCATCGCGATGTCTCACTGCATTCGCGCGACACGGTGATCTTCTCGGCCACCCCGATTCCCGGCAACGAGCGCGCCGTCAACGAGACGGTCGACCACATCTACAGGATCGGCGCCTCGGTGGTCACCGCGGCCGATGCCCCGATCCACGCGTCCGGGCACGGTTGGCAGGAGGAGCTGAAGCTGATGCTCAACCTGACCAAACCCCGGTACGTCTTTCCCTTTCACGGAGACCACAAGCGCCAGCGGTTGCACGGGGGACTCGCCGAGGCGGTGGGGATCGACGCTGAGGACATCTTCATCGGGCGCAACGGGGTCGCACTCGACATCGACCAGAAGGGTGCGAAGCTGGGTGAGGACTTCCACGCCAGCATGATCTTCGTCGACGGGGTCTCCGTGGGCGAGCCGGACGAGTTCGCGATTCGCGACCGCCGCAAGCTCTCCGACGACGGCGTCTTCATCGTCGTCGCCACGATCTCCGGCGACGATGGCTCCCAGGTCGCGGACCCCGAGGTGATCCTGCGCGGGGTCAGCTTCGGCGAAGATGAGGGCCGGCTGCGGGACGAGATCGCCACGATCGTGGACAAGACCCTGGCCGAGGCGGCCGAGGACGACGTCCGCGAGATCGACCTGCTCCAGGAGGACCTGCACGAAGATGTCGCCGAGTTCGTCTGGAAGAAGCTGAAGCGACGCCCCCTGGTGCTGCCTGTCGTCGTCGAGGTCTAGCGATCCCCTTCTGAGAAGAGAGGCCCGCGGGGGCCGAGGGAGGGCGGCCCCCGCGGGCGGTGGTTGGGGCCCGGCTGTCGGTGGCTAGGCCACCTCGCGCCGGACCTTCAACGCGGCGCCCGCTTGGGGGGAGGGAGTCCCACCGGAGCAGGCGGTGTCTCGTCCGCATCAGAAGATACGTTCGCCGCCTGAACTTGGACTAAAGGAAATCTTGCGGTGAAGCGGGCGCCGCCCTGCTCCGAGCGCCCGGCCTCGACGCTTCCCCCGTGCGAGGCCGTCACCGCCCTGACGATGGCCAGACCGAGGCCGCTGCCGCCGGACCCCGCGGTGTCGGCCGGCCCCCCGGAGCGCACGAAGCGATCGAAGACCTGTTCGCCCAGCTCAGCCGGAATCCCGGCGCCGTCGTCGCAGACCTCGAGCACGGCGTCGCGGCCATCGCGGCGCGCGCTCAGGATGACGGTCGAGCCGTCGGGCGTGTGGCGCACAGCGTTCTCCAGCAGGTTACGGGCGAGCCTGTGCAGCTCATCCGGGTTGCCCGTGACCGGGAGGGCCTCGCCGAGCTCGGCGCGCACGGTGCGCTCTCCCGCCAGCGGGGCGACCTCGTCGAGAGCGTCCGCCGCCACCCGCGCGAGATCGATCTCGGTGCGAGCCGAGCGGCGGCCGGCGTCGGCGCGGGCAAGCAGCTGCAGGTCGGCGACGAGCCTCGACATGCGCCTGGTGGAGCCGAGCGCCGAGTCGACGGCGTGGCGGTCCTCGCCCGCGGGCAGCGACGACTGCAGGAGCTCCAGGTTGGCCTGGACGCTGGTCAGCGGCGTGCGCAGCTCGTGAGAGGCGTCGGCGACGAACTCCCGCTGGCGCCCGAAAGCCACCTCGCGCTCGGCCCTGGTCTCGTCGAGGGCCTCCAGCATGCCGTCCATCGTCTGCGCCAACTCACCGACCTCGTCGTCGGCCGCGGGTATCGGCATGCGCCGCGAGGGGTCGCGGGTGGCCGTGATGTCGCGCGCCAGGGCGGTGAGGCTGGCGATCGGGCGCATCGCCCGGTTGGCGACCGCTAGGCCCGCGAGTAGCGCCAGCACGGTGCCGCCCAGCACCCCCGCGGCGAGGAAGAGCCAGAGGCGGGAGATCGTCGCCTCGACGTCGGTGTCCGGGCGGGCGTACTGCACGAAGGCCGCGATCGAGCCGTTGCTCGCGATCGCCTCGGTGGCGACGCGGAGATCGCCACGGTCGGCGATCGTGACGCTCGGGGGCCCCAGCGCGGCGCCGCTGTCGGTGCTCGCGAGCGGGCGCCCAGCGTCGTCGACCAGAGTGATGACAGCGTCGTCGGCCATCGCGAAGTCATCGAGGCGGGGGCTCGACACAACGGTCTTGCCCGAGAGCGGATCGCGCCCGACCTGCGTCTCGGCAGCGAGGGCCCCGGCGGCGTTGCGCAGCTCGTCGTTGAAGTCGCTCCGGATGCGATCGCCGACCACGTTGCCAAGCACCAGGGCGAAGATCACGAGGATCACCAGCGTCAACCCGGCGGTGGTGATCGCGATCCTCCAGCGCACCGGAATGCGCTCCATCGCCGCCGCGGCTCGGGCCATCAGGTCGCCTTCAGCACGTAGCCGGCGCCCCGCTTGGTGTGCAGCATCCGCGGCTCACCGTCCTGCTCGAGCTTGCGGCGCACGTTCGAGATGAAGACGTCGATGGTGTTCGTCTGCTCGAAGGGGTCGTACCCCCAGACGTCCTCGAGCAGGCGCTCGCGGGAGACGACGAGCTTCTGGTTTCGTGCCAGGTACTCGAGCATCTCGAACTCGCGATTGGTGAGGTCGATCTCGCGGTCGCCGCGCTTGGCCTCGCGGGTGTCGGGGTTGAGCAGCAGGTCGCCGACGACGATCGAGGCGCTGCCTCGCGGCGGGCGGCGACGCAGCAGCGCCCGGGTTCGGGCCAAGAGCTCGGCGCGCTCGAAGGGCTTCGGCAGGTAGTCGTCGGCCCCGCTGTCGAGGCCCGCGACCCTGTCGTCGGTCTCGGTGCGCGCTGTCAGGATCAACACGGGCACGTCGCTCTCGGCGCGGAGGCGCTTCAGCACCTCGATTCCGTCGAGGCGTGGGAGGCCGAGGTCGAGGATCACGAGATCGGGAGTGAACTCCTCGGTCGCCCTCAGCGCCTCGACACCGTCGGCGGCACTTCGCACCTCGTGGCCCTCGGCTCGCAGCGAGCGCCGCAGCACGTCGGCGATCGCCTCGTCGTCCTCGACCACGAGCACGCGCGCGCTGGCTGATGCCGGGGCGTCCACGTAGCTAAGGGTAGATAGGCCGGACCCGGATTTCGGGTGATCTTGAGCGCCGCTTTAGGCAGGGGAGAGGTGGGAGGCGTCGAAGGGTGGGCGGATGCTTACAGACAAGATCTTCGGAGCGCCGGAGCGGAGGTCGCCGCCCCAGCGCAAGAAGCGTGCGCCTCCACGCGGAAGGGGCGGTGCCGCTGCGCGCCGCCCCGCAGGTCGACGCGGCGCCAGGCGTGCGCCCACGCCCGAGGTGCGCCAGCGCAGGCTCGACCTGCTCGGCCTCTCCTGCATCGCGCTCGCCGTCTATCTCGGCTACGTGCTCTACCTGGGGTGGAACGGCGGCACGGTCGGAAACGCGGCCGAGATCGGTCTCTCCTACGCGGTCGGAAAGGGGGCGATCCTCTTCCCCGTGGTGCTGGGCGTCGGGGGGCTGGCCCTGATCCTGCGCCCGCTGATGCCCTCGCCCCGGTCGTTCGCGATCGGCGCCTTCGCGCTTGCCGCCGGCCTGTTGCTGGCGCTGGCGGCGCAGACCGCGGGCCTTGCCCCGGGGGGAACCCGTGAGGGCCTGTTCGAGCCCGACTTCTTCCGTGAGCACGGCGGGGGCCTGGGTGAGGTTCTCTACTGGGCCGGCACGACCCTGTTCCAGCGAATCGGCGCCCATATCATCGCCGTGCTGCTGCTCGTCACCGGCCTGCTGCTGGTTGCGGGGCGCTCGGTCTCGGACATGATCGGCGCCGGCCGGCGCGGCTTCGACCGGGCCCGCAACGGCGCATCGGACTTCGTGACCCTGATGCGCGACTCGCGTGGGCGTACCACCGACCCGGACCTGCTCGACACCGACGCCGTCGACACCGACCCGATCTTCGGCCCGCCCGAGCCCGTGCTCGAGGATCCGACGATCAGCCGCGCCGACCCCGGCGACGAGCCCGGGAACGAGGGAGCACATCCCCTGGCCGCCAACTTCGACGAGGCGGTTCGGGTCGCCGACCAGGACGAGGCCCCGACCGAATCGTTCAGGGTGATCAGGGGTGACGCCGCTGATCAGGACCCCGTCGCCTCACCCGATGAAGACGGCGAACCCTCCGCGGTGAGCGATCTCGATGAGGCGCGGCGCTCCGGCGAGATCGAGGGCGAGGCGTTGACGCCGATGGGCAACAAGCGCAGCGACGTAACCGAGTCCGAGGAGATCGACTACGAGAATCCGGTCGCCGAGCGCGTGCTGGAGAGGGGCAAACCCGACAAGGGCCCCGACTCGCGTGACCACGAGGCCGTGGGCGGGACCCTGCTCGAGACGCTCGGCCACTTCGGGATCGAGGCCCAGATGGTCGGCACCGTCGTCGGCCCGCACGTGAGCCGATACGAGTTGCGCCTGGCGCCGGGCACCAAGGTCTCGAAGATCTCGGCGCTCCGGGACGATCTCGCCTATGCGCTGGCCTCGACCGACATCCGCATCCTCGCCCCGATACCGGGCAAGCAGGCGGTAGGGGTCGAGGTGCCCAACCAGCGCCGGCGCCTGGTCCGGCTCGGCGACATCTACGGCGGGCGCCCGCGGGGCTCCTCGCCGCTGGTGGCCTGGCTCGGCAAGGACATCAGCGGGGCCTCGGTCTGGACCGACCTCCAGAAGATGCCGCACGCGCTGATCGCCGGCACGACCGGATCGGGCAAGTCGGGCAGCGTCAACGCGATCCTCAGCTCCATCCTGCTGCACGCCTCGCCCAACGAGGTGAGGCTCGTGCTCGTCGATCCCAAGCGCGTCGAGCTCAACCACTACGAGAAGGTGCCCCACCTGCTGACGCCCGTCGTCACATCGCCCAGGCTCGCGGCCAACGTGCTGGCCAACCTGATCGCGGAGATGGAGAGCCGCTACGGCGTGATGGAGGCAGCGCGGGCGCGCAACCTGGCCGAGCTCAACAGGGCGCGCGCCAAGCAGGGGGAGCCGCCGCTTCCACACATCCTCTGCGTGATCGACGAGCTCGCCGACCTGATGATGGTCGCCCCGGCCGAGGTCGAGGACGCGATCATCCGGCTCGCGCAGAAGTCGCGAGCGGTTGGCATCCACCTGCTGCTCGCGACCCAGCGTCCCTCCACGGACATCATCACCGGGACGATCAAGGTCAACATCCCGGCCCGGATCGCCTTCGCGGTCTCCTCGCAGGTGGACTCACGAGTGATCCTCGACCAGGGCGGCGCTGAGACGCTGCTGGGCCAGGGCGACATGCTCTTCCGGCCCGCGGGCACCTCGAAGATGCAGCGCATCCAGGGAGCCTTCATCACCGAGGAGGAGATCGCCCGCATCACCAAGCATTGGGCCTCGCAGGGCGAGCCGGAGTTCGCCGAGGAGCTGCTGGAGCCGGCGGAGCCCTCGGGAGAGGCTGCGGCCGGCGATGAGGACTTCGATCCCGATCAGGACGATCTGCTCAAGCAGGCCGCGGAGGTGGTGGTGGAGAGCGGGACCGCCTCGGTGTCGATGATCCAGCGCAGGCTCCGGGTCGGCTACACGCGCGCCGGCCGCCTCATCGACATGCTCGAGCGTCGCGGCATCATCTCGGGTTATGAGGGCTCCAAGCCCCGTCAGGTGCTGGTCGGCATCGCCGATCTGCCGCGCGCGCTGGGCGATGGCGCCGCGGCCCCGGCTTCCGACGAGACGGGTGAGACGCCCGAGCTGGCCGGCACCCCCGAATAGGGGCCCAGCTCTGCAGGGCGCGGCTCGCCTTCACCGGGCCGGTGAGCCGCCGGCGGTCAGCTCTTGTACTTCTTGCCGGCCTGAACTACGAGCTTCCATGAGTTGAGCACGCTCGTCTCCCCGATTCCGACGTCGAACACCCTCAGCACCCATTTGCCGGTCGCCTTGCCGCCGTCCATCACGCACAGGCAGGCGTTCCCAAACCCCATTCCCTGCGGCTGGGCCGTGCCCGCGTAGGGCTCGGCCAGGAAGGGGAAGGGAGCCGGCGGCGGCCCGCCGCCGAGCACCATCGAGGACTCGTCGTCGAGGGTCAGCGGCCCGGCCGAGAGGCCGGAGAGCGATACGACGAACAGGTAGGTCGTCGCCCCGTTCGGCGCCGTCAGGCTCGCGAGCAGATCGCCGGCCGGATCCGTCCCGGAGGCACCGGTCGTCTGCACGGTGACGTTGACGTCGCGGATCCTGGTCTTCTTGAACCTCTTGCCCCCGAGCTTGATCGTCGAGCTGAGCAGGCCGAAGTTCGTCGGGGGACCCGTCGCATCCGGAATCGCGGCGTTGAGGGTCTTCGTGATCACCGCCTTGCCACCGACCTTCTGCTTCTTCTTCTTCGCCTCGGCCACGCCGGCGCCGAGGCCGAGCGTGACGCAGAGCGAGAGCGCCAGGGCCAGTCGGCCCGACAACGCGAGCCGAGACCGCTTCCGCTGAGTTCGCTTCGTGCCTCCCACCTTCATGCCTCCCACCGATCAGCTTCCAAGTCTCGCCCCGACTCTGCCGGGCCCGTCAGGGTGCGCCTGGCTGGGGGCGACTCTAACAACGGGTGAGTAGGGCCGCAAGGGCTTTCCGCCGCTCAGGCCCGCCGGCTGTGCCGCTCAGGCATGAAGTGAAACTGGCCGGCACCGGCCCCCGTCACTGCGGTCGAGGCGTTCGTGTCCAAGACGATCGAGGCCGGAAACCACCCATACGACCATACGTTTCCCATACGACCGGTACGAGGACTTGCCTGATGAAAGGTTCACATAGGGAAAGTGCTCAGCCACCCGTGTCTCAGCGGCCCTCCGGCCCTCGCGTTCACGAGGGGATTCCCGAAGGTCCAGCCGGGGAGCAGGGGAGTCAGGACTCGCCGGTGAGGCACTCGAAGCCGGCCGCATTGACCTAGCCGCTCGAGGGCAGCTCTCCCTCGAACTGCTCCAGCTGCCTGCGGAAGCGTCTGTTGGGCGCCATCCGCGGCGCGGCCCGCTCGCCCATCTCCAGGTCCGCCTTCCAGGCGCGGAGCCGCGCGGCCAGGGTCGGCGCCTTGAAGAACTCGACCGACCGCTCCCCGACCTCGGAGTAGACGACGCGCCAGTCGTTTAGGTTCGCGAGCTCGGGCGGCTCGACGCTCTGCTCCGGGTGCAGGTCGGAGGTCATGGCAGACGAGAGCCAACTGTGTCTTGACCCGGGATGCGCTCCTCGATCGCCTCGTAGGTCGTGTCATGGATCCGTGCCCGCCCGATCCGGTCGACGACCCCGTCCGCATCGAGGACCTCGAGGACCTCCGGTTTGACACGGGCCAGCCGCAACTCCGCCCCGTAGTTCTTGGCCAGGCCGAGGATCTCGCCGATCGTCCCGGACCCCTGCGAGTCGATGTAGTTGACGCCCTCGAAGTCGAGCACGACGACCTCGAGCCTGGGGTCGGCCTCGTGGGCATGGGTCCGCAGGCGGTCCTCGAGCGCGTCGGCGTCGATGAAGAACAGGCCGGCGTCGAAGCCGAGCACGAGGACGCGGGGATAGGTCTCGCCGTCGGGATAGGCGGCGACGCTCCGGAACGCCTGGCCGCCGGGCTGCCGCCCCAGGACGGGCATGTCCGGCACCGCGGAGACGTAGACGAGCCAGCCGATCGAGAGCGCGACCCCGATCAGGACACCGGCCATCACGCCGGCGCTGAGGACCCCGACGAGCGCCGCGACGGCGATCCAGAAGTCGACGCGCTTGACTCGGTGAAGCCGGCGCATTCCGGCCACGTCCATCATGCCCATCACGACGGCCTCGATGATCAGGGCCGAGAGAACCGGCTTCGGGAGATCGGAGAACACCGGCGCGAGAAACAGCAGCGTGAGGACCACCAGCCCGCCCGTCGTCAGCGAGGCGAGCGGCGTCTTCGCCCCGGTCTGGTCGTTCAGCGAGCTTGACGAGAGGCTGGCGGAGACCGGGATTCCCTGCACCAACCCCGCACCCGCGTTGGCGGCGCCCTGGGCGAGCGATTCCTGGTTGATGTTGACCTGGTAGCGGTGCTTGGACGCGAAGGCCCGGGCGTCGCCCGCCGTCTGGGAGAAGCCGATCAGAAGCAGCGCGAAAGCGGCGGACATCACCCCCTGCAGGTTGTCACCGATGTAGCCGAGGTCGGGCAGCACCACGCTCGGCAGCCCGCTCGGCACGTCGCCGACGAGATCCACGCCCTCGCCGCCGAGGTCGAGGAGCGCCGAGGCGATCAGACCACCGACGACCAGGACCAAGGCGCCGGGGACGCGGGGAGCCGCGAAGCGGAGGCCGAAGATCACCAGCAGGGACACGACCCCGACAAGCAGGGTGGTCGAGTCCGTGTTGCCGAGGGCGCCGAACCAGCTCCCGAGCTGCTCCCAGCTGTTCGACCCCTCGGCCTTGGTGCCGTTGATCCCGGCAAGCTCGCCGATCGCGACCTGGATGCCGGCACCGAACAGGAACCCCGTGATCACGGCCTTCGAGAGAAACTGGGATATCCAGCCCATGCGAAAGACCGCGAGCAGCAGGAAGAGGACGCCGGTGACGAAGGTGATCGAGGCAACCAGCGTCAGGATCTCCTTCCCCGATGCGCTGGCCGCGATCACCGCTCCCGCGGCGACGGCGGCCAGGGCCGAGCTCGGCCCGGTCGCGATCTGGCGCGAGGTGCCGAGCAGCGCGTAGATGATCGCCCCGGCCGCAGCCGCATAGAGGCCGTACTGAAGGGGTACGCCGGCGATGCCCGCGTACCCGAGGGACTTCGGCACCACGAGCGCCGCGACCGTGAGGCCGGCTACCAGATCTGGCCGAAGCCAGGTCCGCTGGTACTTCGGAAGCCAGTCGAGGATCGGGATCAGCCGCGAGAGGCCCGCACGCTTCCCGGTCTCGGGCTGGGCTCGACTCATGATGGGATCCCGAATATCGCGACCGCGCCCATCGCCACCCCGAGCGCTATGAAGAAGGCGACCCAGCCCCACTTCCTCGCCCGCCACGCGAGCCGGCCGGCGATGTAGGCCTGGAGCAGGTAGTAGACCGCGAACACGCGCGAGGCCAGCGCCACGGCGGAGGTGACGTCGGTGAGCAGGACGACGAGGATCGTCGGGACCAGCAGCAGCGGGAAGGTCCAGCGCTTCGGCAGTCGATCGCCGACCTGCTGGGCGAGCATGTCGGTGCGCGACTCGGTAGCGTTGACGATCGCCGACAGCTCGCTCCCCAGGGCCGCGGCCATGATCAGGAACGGCAGGAACACGCTCACCTCGCTGGAGACCTTGAAGATGGCCGCCGCGTCGGGCTTGACCTGGACCGTGGCGAAGAGGATCAGCGAGAGCGCCACGAAGAGGACGAAGACGATCGAGGCGATGTACTGAGCGGAGCGCATCGTCTTGATCCGCACCTCGGCCGAGAAGTAGGCGCCGAGGTAGCGCGAGGCCTCGAACCCCTGCACCAGCGCGAACAGCCCGAGCACCTTGCGGAACGTCTCCGCGTCGTTGGGGGCATTGAAGTCGGGCCAGTCGAAGTCGGTGCCGACCAGGCGCTGGATGTTGAAGATCGCGAACGCCACCAGGATCGCCACGATCGCTGCGAGGTTGAAGGCGGTGGTCTTGTTGCCCAGGTCGTTGAGCTTGGCGAGCCCCTTCACGAAGCCGTAGACCATCAGGGCGGCGAGCAGCACCGCAGCGGTCGCGCTGGCGAGCCCCGGTGAGTAGAGGTCGCCGATCGGCAGCAAGACCAGGGTCATCAGCAGAAGCGAGTAGTAGGCGATGTTCGCCACCGAGGCGAGGACAAGCGACCAGAGCGCCACCGAGTTCCAGCGGTGCAGCTTGTCGGGCTTGCCGACCAGCGGCTCGTAGTTGTTGATGTTGTAGGAGATCGCGAAGCCCATGAGGATCGCCAGCAGGCAGAGCCCCAGCATCACCAACGGGGCGTCGTAGCCGACCAGAACGACGATGATCGGCGACAGCACGATGAAGCCGACGTCCATGATGTTGGCGAGAGGCACCACCGTCGCCTTGTAGGTGGCTGACGCCTGGACCTTCGGCCGGTACAGGAACCAGGCGAGGCCGCCCAGCGTGAAGATCGCTATGAGGCTGTTGAAGAGGCCGGCGCTCACGGCCTTGCCGTAGCTTCGGTCACGGCATCTCGCGTTCGGTCTCGCGCATGCTCCAGGCGAGGGCGCTCCTGCAGACCCCGGTGAGGACGAAGCCGATCCCGGCCAGCAGCGCCAGCGTCGCGAAGCCGATCTCGGGGTAGGCGGCGGTTATGCGCTCCGCCTCAGCCAGCCGGAACCCGGCGGCGATCAGCCAGATTTCGACCAGTAGGGCGACGGCCTGGAGCGCGCCGATCGAATGACGGATCAGGATCTCTGTGACTCCCCGTGTCCGCTCAGTTCGCCGCCCGTAGCGCCGCCATCTGCTTGCGCCTCGGCTCTGTGAGCTCGCGGATGATTACCTTCAGGGACGCGGCGACGGGAACCGCGAGGATCGCGCCCAGCACGCCGAGCAGCGCTCCGCCGACGAGCACGCTGGCGATCGTCGCGAAGCCCGAGAGATCGACTGCCGTGGAGTAGACCACGGGCTGGACGACGTAGTTCTCGAACTGCTGGTAGACGATGATCACGGCGGCGAGAATGAGCGCCGCGGCGAGCCCGGCCCCGGCGAGCGTTATCAGGCAGACGATGAAGGCCGCAATCGTCGAGCCGACCTGCGGGAGCAGATCGAAGACGCCGACGATGACGGCCAGCGCAACCGGGAAGGGCGCGCCGATCAGCACCGCGGTGACCCCGACCACGGTGCCGGCGATCAGCGAGATCGCGATATTGCCGATCAGCGAGGAGGAGATCACCTGGGTCACCTCGTCGATCACCGATCCGACGTGGGCAGCCTGGGCAGGCGGCAGCAGAGCCAGAGAGGAGCGCTTGATGTCGGGTAGCCCAACGATCAGGAACAGGGCCAGAAAAAGCAGTGTCACGATCGAGAGCAGCGAGCCGACGAGCCCGCCGGTGATCCCCAGAAGGGCTCCCGCGGTCTCGGGGATCTTCTGGGCGACATCGGCCGCCAGCTCCTTGGCCTTCTCGATCACGTCGGTGTTGTTCGCGAGCTCCTTGAAGACCGGCGTGTCCTCGAGGTCCTCGACGTACCCCGGCAGAGCATCCGCGACCCCGCGGATCTCATCCCAAACCGGCGAGACGGCCCAGATCACGATTGCGGCGACCACCAGGATCAGTCCGGCGATCACCAAGAAGGCCGATAGGCCCCGCGAGAGACCCCGGTTGGAGAGCTTGGTGACCACCGGGTCGAGCCCGATGGCGAAGACCAGTGCCAAGAGAATGGCGAGCACGGCTTCGCGCGCGACCACCACCAGGACGACGGCCAGAGCCAGCAGCAGCGTCTTTACGACGGTTGTGGCGGAGACCGTGACCTGGATCGCGGAAGGCTGCGGGTCGGCGGGTCCCTCGCCGTCGGGCGGGCGGGTGCTCATCGCGATTCGGGGACCTCCCGCTCCATCTCTCGCATCCCCAGGCCGATCACGCACATGCCAACCCCGTTGAGGACGAAGCCGATCCCGGCCAGCAGCGCCAGCGTCGCGAAGCCGATCTCGGGGTGGGCGACGATTACGCGCTCCGTCTCAGCCAGCCGAAAGCCCGGCGGCGATCAGCCAGATTCCGACCAGTTAGCCTCAGCTGGCCTGGCCCGCCTTCGCCGCGTCCTCGATCTCCTTCTTGAGATCGGCGGCGTCGGCGTCGAGCTGCTTCTCCATCGTCTTGTTGGCGCGGCTCACGGCCTTTGCCAGATGCTCCTCGAGCTTCGACTCACCGATCACGACGATCCCGCCTTGGCCGATGTCGAGCAGCTCGCCGACGTCCTTGAGATCGCCTCGCGACATGCCCTCCCACAGGTGCCCGGTGACGCCGCCGACGACGCCGCCGACCGCGGCGGCCGCGATGATCGAGGGCGGGAACAGGATGCCGATCAGAGCGCCGACGCCGATCCCGGTCCAGGCGCCGTGCTGGGTCGGCGTCTCGGTCTTGTGGACGTGGACCTTGCCGTCGGCGTCCTTCTCGATCACGGCGGCGTCGAAGGTGCCGATCGCGCCTAGGTCGTGGAGGTCGAGGATGGCCTCGAAGTCGGCCTCGGCGTCGTCGAATGAATCGTAGGCGGCGACGTAGAGAAATGCGGGGTTGTCGGACAAAGCTGCTGCTCCTTAGGGTGGGGGTCTACTTACACTGGGGATCTACTTACACGCGCTCCTTCGGTTGATAGCGCGTTGGGCGCCGGCCGCCAAGAGGGTGAGAGGGGAATCACCCGGGTGAATCGAGCGGCGGCGCCGCGCTATGTTCCCATTGGTGCGTGGCAAGGGGTTCGAGGATGCAGGCGATGAGCAGATCGTTCTGCCACCGAGGGTGACGCCGCCCGCGGTGCTCGAGGACACGGTCGCACTCCCGAGGCTTCATCGTCGCCTCGACCGTGCGCTCGGTGGAGGCGCGGCGGCTCTCGTATCGGCCGGGGCCGGCTACGGGAAGACCACCCTGCTCTCGTCGTGGGCCACGAGCCTGGGGGACTCCGTGGACGTGGTGTGGTTGTCCCTTGAGCCGAGGCACAGGGACCCCGTCCTGCTCGCCGAGGACCTTCGTCTGGCACTAGCTCCGGTCCTCGAGCTCCCATCAGTGCGCGGGCCCGGCGGGATCGCCGCCGCCCTCGCCGCAAGGGCCGCCGAGGCCAAGCGACCGATCGTCGTCGTTCTCGACGACGCCGATCGTCTTGAGGCGGCCGAAGCCTTCACGCCCTTCGGCAGCCTGTTGGAGAGAGGTCCGGAGAACCTTACGATCGTGGTGGGCGGCAGACATGAGCCTCCCCTGCCGTGGTCTTTGCTGCGAGGCCGAGGGCTGTTGGTCGAGCTGGGCGCCGCCGACCTCGCGTTCGCCGCGGAGGAGACCCGGACCCTCCTCGCCCGGAAGTTTGGGCTCGAGCCCTCGCCGCCGCAGGTGGCAGAGCTCTTGCAGGCCACCGAGGGCTGGCCCGCAGGCCTCTGCATGGCCGCTATCTCCATTCGCGACAACCCCGACGATTGGGGGGGACTTCACGACTGGTTCAATCTCGGCAGGCAAACCCGGGCGCTCGTCGAGTCCGAGGTCCTCGCCGACCTGCCCGCTGATGTGGTCGCCTTTCTCGAGGACACCTCGGTTGTCGACGGGCTCGAGCCAGAGCTCTGCAATCACCTCAGCGGCCGGACCGACTCGCGCGAGGTCTTGCACGGCCTGGTCAAGAAGAGAATGTTCGTTGAGGAGATCCCGACCGATCAACCGATGTTCCGCCGTCACGCGGTGCTGAGCGAGACCCTCCGTGCGCGGCTGCGGAGGGATCGAGCTGGTCGCGAGGCGCAGTTGCTCACCGCAGCGTCGGCCTGGTACGAGGCGCACAACGTACTCGATGCGGCGGTTGATCTTGCGCTCGAGGCCGGCGAGGTGGAGCGCGCTTCTAGGTTGGTCAGAGCCGGCTCCGGCTGGGCGCTGCGTCGGGGGCTCTACGAGACGCTGATCGGATGGATCGAGAGCCTGCCGTCCGCCGACCTCGCCAATCACCCCGAGCTCCTCCTCGCGCTCGGGCGCGCCTATGGGCTCGTCGGCGACCTCGTCGGGGCGAGCTCAGCCCTCGAGGCGGCCTCCAAGTGGGTCGACGATCGATCCGAGGCCGCCACGCCCGGCATCTTGGCGGGCATCGCCCAGCTGGAGGCGTCGATCCTGGTGTGGGAAGGCCGGCTGGCGTCGTCCGAGGCCGCGATGCAGCGCCTCATCGCTTCGTACGAGGCGCGGCCGGAAGACCCCGTACTCGACACCCTCTCGATCGACCGGGAGGCGGTGTACGCGGCAGCCGCTGTAGTTGCTCTCGGAGCCGGCCGGCTGGAGGAGTCGCTCGAACGGGCGGACGCCGCGCTCGAGGTCGAGCGCATCATCGAGCCGACGCGGTATACGCTGGATGCGATAGCCGTTCGGGCGCTGGCGCAAGCCTGGAAGGGTGAGGAGGTGCTCGCCCAGCAGACGATCGCTGCCGGCCGGCGGGTGCGGACGCGATTCGACAGCTCGTTTGGCGACCTCTACGAGATGGCGGAGGCTTGGCTCACGGCGTCGCGCCCTCCCGACGCGAGTTGGATCCGGGCTGCGGCCACCGGGGGCGTCGCGCCGATCCAGGTCCTGGCCTCGTTGGCGATGGCCAGGAATTGCCTCAACCGCGATCAGGCCGCTGGCGCCGCGAGCTGGCTCGCGGCGGCCGAGCAGACGCTCGCCGCTGTGCCGGAGCCGGGTGTCCTGGATGTGCTGATAAGCGCGATCCGGGCCGAGGTCGAGGATCCGGGTCGCGAGGTGGGCGCCGTGCCGCTGAGCCAGCGGGAGATGGAAGTCCTGGAGGCGATCGCCGGGGGCGCGAGCCGAGCCGAGGCGGGGCGGGAGCTGCACCTCTCCCTCAACACGATCAAGACCCATCTGCGAACCGCCTACCGCAAGCTCGGCGCCACAAGCCGAGAGGAAGCCCTGGCCGAAGCGAGATTGCGGGGGATCCTGCCGGCGGAAGGCGCGCTCGACGCCGGCAGGAGATTTCCCGAACGGCTCTAGAGCTCGATACCCGGACTCGCAGCCACGTGGATCACCGTTTGTGGGCGACCGTTGGAAACGCCATGCCGGAGCCACGCACATGAGGAACGTGCTCAACCTGAGCGGGGAAGACATTGAAGCCCAGAGGATCCTGCGCGCCGCAAGCCGGATTCCCCGCGCCGACACCAGACGGCGCGGCAGGGCGAGCCCCGCCCCCGACCACGCCGCCCGCGCGCCGTTCTCCCCCATGTCGCCGACGGCGGGGTCCCCGGCGCTGGTGCGCTTCACCAACGTCGTCGGTCACTTCTCGACCTTGGCCGTGGCGATCGTGCAGCCCCAGACCGCTCCGCCGCCGGGCGGCACGCCGCCACCCGGCAAGAAGCCCAAGTGCAAGAAGGGCTTCAAGCTGAAGAAGATCAAGCGCAAGGGCAAGGGCGCGAATCCCGGCGGGTCCGGCGAGCAGGTCGGAGGCCGAGAGCTCAAAGGCCTCGGGTTCCCGGAAGAGCGGAACCGGTCCTGAGGCCCCGACCGAAACGACGGGCTTCGCGACTTCAAGTCGGTCCGCACCTCCGAAAGACTAGACTTGGCCATCTTCTACGAGCATTCAAGAGGAGACAAACGCCGTGAATGAGATCGCGTATGAAGGGGAAGACAGCAGGTCGAGTTCGGGCTGGTGGCTACTGTTTCTGGTAGGCCTGCTCAGCATCGTGGTCGGCGTGATCATCCTGTTCAAGCCTGGCGACAGCCTCAACACCCTGGCCGTGATCACCGGAATCTTTCTTCTGGTAAACGGGATTCTCGAGTTGATCGCCTCGTTCATGCGAAGCACTCCTGACCGCGGACTGGTCGCCCTGTTCGGAGTCTTGAGCGCGATAGTCGGCGTGCTGCTGATCCGGCACCCGATCGCCGGCGTGGAGTTCGTCGCCATTCTGGTCGGTCTCTGGCTTATCACGGTCGGGATCATCCGCTTCGCGACGGCTTTCTATGAGTACTCTCATCGTTTCTGGCACGGGCTGGCGGGAGTGCTCGCGATGCTCGCCGGGATCGTGGTCATAGTCGATACGAACATCGGCTATGCGACCCTGGCGCTGCTGATCGGCATCGGATTCATCGCCAACGGCATCGGCATGACCGCCCTCGGCTGGGGCCTCAAAGAGGTCGACGCTTAGCCGAGCAGCCAGAGGCCGGTCCGTGGCGCGTTGAGGCCAAGCGCTCCGAGCGGGATCTTCGCGACCGCCTACCGGCGTGCCGGCTGGTGCTTCCCGCGGGTACGAACGATCGCCAGCAACGCAATTGCCAGGAAGCCGATCGCGGCGACCTGCGGGGACAGGAATGCCAGCGCCAACACGATGACGTAGAAGCCGAGGTTCGGGCTCGTCTGCGCTGCCAGCGCCGCGACCTCGTCGCGCTCCTCCTCCTTGACCAGGTCCGGCCGAGAGCCTGCGTAGCGGATCAGCAAGGTGATCAGCACCGAGATCACCAGCAGCGCCGCTCCGTAGAAGAGGACCGCCGTGCGCTCGGCGCTGCTCGAGTCGATCGCCTCGGCCACCAGCTTGGTCGGAAAGGGCAAGAAGGCGACGGCCATCAGCAGGAACAGGTTCAGCCGCATCACGTTGAAATCCGCGAAGCGAAGGCGCCGGAAGATCGCGTGGTGAACGATCCAGAGGCCGCCGATGGTCAGAAAGCTGGTCGCGTATCCCAGGTAGCTGGGCCACTGGTCGACGATTCCCTTCCAGAGATGGTCGAAGTCCGCCTCCGGGACCGCGATCTCCAGCACCAGAAGTGTGGCGGCAATCGAGAAGACGCCATCGCTGAAGGCCTCTATCCGCCCTGTGTCGTAGCGCTCACCCATCCTGACGGTAGATAAGACCGACCCGGTTCTACAGTGGCCCAGCAGTGACCCTGTAGTCGCCGTCGGGCAGGGCTTCGCGGACGCGGACCTCGGCGTTCCCGGCGACGTCGGCATCGACCTCGGCGACGATCTCCGGGCCCACCATTTCGGCTGCCTCGCCCGGGCGGCGGCCCCAGCCCGGCCCGTGCGGCTCGATGCCGGCCGCGGCCAACGCTGCCCTGGCCGCGTCCAAGTCCGCTTCCGGGGTGGAGATGGTGACTCTGAAGGTGGCCATCGCTCAAGTCTACGACGCACTGACCCTTGGGTTGCCCGTCCTCGCCAAGTGGTCTATGGTCCGCCCCGATGAAGGCGGACTCTCGTCTCAAGCTGATCCCAGCGCTGGTACTGGCAGCCGCGGCGCTGATCGTCGTCGGTTGCGGCGGCGACGATAAGCCGGATTACTGCTCAAACGTGAGCGACCTGCAGAGCTCGGTCGACGACCTCAAGAACGTCGACCTCGGGACCGACACCCTCGCCACCGTTAAAACGGACCTGGGGACGATCCAAAGTGATGCAGACGCCGTCGTTAGCTCTGCCAAGGCTGACTTCCCGGACCAAACGAGCGCCTTGGAATCTTCCGTCTCGACCCTCTCGGACTCGGTCAAGGCGCTGCCCGCCTCGCCGACGGCCCAGCAGTTGCTCGCGCTCGCGCCGCAGATCAGCAGCACCGTGAACGCTGCCGGCGACCTCAAGAGCGCCACCAGCTCGGCCTGCGACTGAGCCTGGTCGGCCCAAAGCAAAGAAATAGCTCAGCACTGCAAGGACGATGGAAGCCATCGTCGTGCCCGCCTCGATGCCGTCGCTTCGCCACAGCGCATTGCCGAGGACTCCGCCCTCGCCGCGGAAGTCGAGGGGCCGCGGAGAGCTGCCCGATCGTCACCGCCTCCGCTTGGAAGCGGAAGTGAACGGGGGAACGAGACCCGCGGATTTCGCTGCAGGTTCGGACGAGAAGCAGGGACCCTGGACCTAGACTCTGTCCGGTGAAGGGAGTCGTCGCGCACAAGCCGGCCTGCCGCCATTGCGGCGCCGCGGTGAAGCCGCTGCGTCGCTGCCCGCAATGCGGGCGTCGCTCGATCCTCGCCTTCTTTCTCCCCAAGTTCGGGGCGCGCTGGTAGCGCGCGCATCGCATCCGCATGGGCCGATGGGCTCAGCGGGTCGCGGCCCTCGGCGAGAGTTCTGAAGCGTCCTGAGAGAATCCCGGGCGTGAGTGTGCGCGCGGGAATCCTGATCACCGGGACCGAGGTGCTGAGCGGCTTCATCACGGATCGAAACGGACCGTGGATCTCCGAGCAGCTCGCCGGTCTCGGGGTCGAAGCGACCCAGATCACGATCGTGGGCGACCGGCCGGAGGACCTCGAGGCGGCGCTGCGGCACATGCGCGACGAGGGGGCCGAGCTGATCTTCACCAGCGGGGGGCTGGGACCGACCGCCGACGACCTCACAGCCGAGGTCGTGGGCCGCTTCGCTGGGCGCGAGCTCGTTCTGGACACCGAGATGGAGGCAAAGATCCAGGCGATCATCGAGGGCTTCGCGGCGCGCCTCCGATTCGATCCCGAGGCGCTCCGAGAGGCCAACCGAAAGCAGGCGATGGTGCCCGAGGGGGCGACCGCGCTCGACCCGGCCGGTACGGCGCCGGGCCTGCTCGTGCCCGCCGCCGGCACCGTCGTGGTCGTGCTGCCAGGCCCTCCGGGCGAGCTGCAGTCGATGTGGCCCAGGGCGCTCGAGGCCCCCCCGGTGCGAGAGATCCTCGACCGCGCCGAGCCCTTCTGCAGCCTCTCGGTGCGGATGTTCGGGATCCCCGAGTCCGAGCTGGCCCAGGCGCTGCGCGAGATCGGGGAGCAGGCCGACCTGGGCCCGCTGGAGATCACCACCTGCCTGCGGGGCGGCGAGCTGATCACCGACATCCGCCATCGCCCGGGCGCCGAGGCGGCGGCAGAGGCCCTGATCGAGGGCCTAGACCAGCGCCTCGGCCAGTTCACTTACAGCCACCACGGGGAGACGGTCGAGCAGGTGATCACCAGGCTGCTGGCGGGCCGCATGCTCGCGGTCGCCGAGTCCTGCACCGGCGGGATGCTCGCGGCGCGCTGCACCGACGGCGCCGGCGCCTCGGAGTGGTTCGCGGGGGGCGTCGTCGCATATGCGGACGAGGCCAAGGCAGAGCTGCTCGGCGTTGACCCGGAGCTGATCGCCTCCCACGGCGCGGTCTCGCCCGAGGTCGCCGAGGCGATGGCCGCCGGCGCGCTCGAGCGCTTCGGTGCGGACGTCACCTGCGCCGTGACCGGGATCGCCGGACCCGACGGCGGCACCGAGGAGAAGCCCCTCGGATACGTCTGCTTCTGCGCCAAGCTACGCAGCGGCGAGGCGCTGGCCCGCGACCTGGTGCTGCCCGGTGACCGGGCCGACGTCCGCCAGCGCTCCAGCGTCGTCGCGCTGCACCTGATCCGCTACCTGCTGGAGGGCCGCGAGCCGCCACGATGAGCTCCGTCGAGCCGTACCGGATCGAGGTCGCCGACGACGTGATCGCCGACCTCAGGGAGCGGCTGGCGAGGGCTCGCTGGCCGGTCCAGCCGAGCGAAGCCGGCTGGGAGCTCGGCGCAGATCTGGCCTACGCGCGCGAGCTCTGCGAGTACTGGCGCACGAAGTACGACTTCGAGCGGCTCGGGGGCCTGGGCGAGCTCGGCAGCGCCCGCTGGCGGGGAATCCACTTCCTGCGCGCCCGTCCTTCCTCGCCCTCGGGTGGACCTCCCGTCGTGCTGCTGCACGGCTGGCCGAGCGGGCCGCTCGAGTACGCCGCGGCGGCCCGGCTGATCGCGGCCGCCGGGCGCGAGGCGATAGTTCCCTCGCTGCCGGGCTACGCGTGGTCCGAGGACCCCGGTGAGGCGCTCAATGTCGCCGCGACCGCCTCCCGCCTGCGCGCCCTCGCCGAGCAGGGGCTGGGGCTCGACCGCTACTCGGTCGCCGGAGGCGACTGGGGCGCGATGCTGGCCGCGCGGATCGCCTTCGATTCCCCCGAGGCGGTGGCGGCCCTGCATGTCTCCACGGCCCACACCCTGCCGGTCCCGGGGGCGATCGGCGAACCGCCCCTATCCGAGGCTGAGACGGCCTGGATCGAGCGCGCGCAGCGCTGGCGCCGCCGCCAGGGGCACCACATGACGATCCAGGGCCTCGCTCCCGATGCGATCTCGGCCGGGCTCAACGACTCGCCGGCGGGCCTCGCCGCCTATCTGCTCGACAAGTACCGGACCTGGAGTGACTGCGGAGGGGAGATCGAGCGCCGCTTTACCAAGGACGATCTCTGCGACTTCCTGACCATGTTCTGGGCCACGGGGTCGATCGCATCCTCGATGCGGCTCTACTACGGCGAGGGGCGCCACCGCTGGCGACCCGGACCGACGGAGAGGATCGAGACTCCGGCGGGCGTGGCGATCTATCCCGGGGAGATGAGCATGGGAGGCTCAGAGGGCCTCAACCCGCCGCGCGAGTGGACCGCGCGGCTGCTCTCCGACCTGCGCCGCTGGGAGGAGATGCCGAGCGGCGGGCACTTCGCGGCCTTCGAGGAGCCGCGGCTCTATGTGGAGGACCTGCTCGCGTTCCTGGGGGAGGCGGGGGCCTGAGCGCTCCCGACCTCCCTGCCGGGTCGAGCCTGTCGCCCGGCCGTCAGGCTCATGAGAGCAGCTCCCGGGCGCGCGCCAGCACCAATTCGGGCTGCTCGTCGACGATGAAGTGGCCGGTGCCGGGGACGAGCTCGACCTCCAGGTTCGGGGCGTTTCGCTCATAACCGGCGAGCAGGCCGGGGTGCTGGGCGCGGTCGTTGGCGCCGAACAGGATCAAGGTGGGGGTCTCGAGTCGCTCGCCGAGGTAGGCGCCGCGCGCCACCGCGGGCAGCAGCCGGGTCGCGGCGTGCCGGTAGAGCAGCGCGGCGGCCATCGCCCGCTCGGGCTCGCGGAACTGGCCGAGAAAGGCCTCCCGCTCCGCGGCTCCCCAGCCGGCCTCCCGAATGCCCGCCCAGGCCAGCGAGGGCTCGATCCGGGCCGCGCGACGGCCAAGCGGGCGCGGCAGCAGGGCGGGCGCTGCGAGCGGCCACTGGTACCAGAAGCGCCAGGAGTGGAGCAGGGAGGCCGCGCGGCTGTGGGTGAACGGGTGGAGGATGTTGAGGGCGAGAAAGCGGCGCACGCGCCCGGGGTGGCGCAGGCAGAGCATGAATCCCGTCCAGCCGCCCCAGTCGTGGCCGACCAGGTCCACCGGCTGCTCGATCTCCATCGCGTCGAGGAGCGCCACCAGGTCGCCCGCGAACACCTCCGGGTCGTAGCCGCCCGGCGGCGCGGCCGTCCAGCCGAAGCCGCGCAGGTCGGGGCAGATGACGCGGCGGCCGTCCCGGGCGAGTGGCCCGATCAGCGCGCGCCACATCCACCAGTGCTGTGGCCAGCCGTGCAGCATGACGAGCGGCGCGCCCTCGGCGGGGCCCGCCTCGGCGACGTGGGTGCGCAGCCCGCCCGCACCGAGGAAGCGGTGCACGACTCCCTCGATCTGGGGCAGCGGTCGCTCCACGGCCGGCGAGTCTAGGAGGGGCGAAGCTCGGGCGCCGAGGGCCTTACGGTTCGGTGGTGGCCAAGGAACGCCTCAAGAGCCCACGCGGGCGACTCTTCGTGGCGCTCGAGTTGCCCGAGCCGGCTCGTGAGTCCCTGGCCGCCTGGCAACGGGGGCTGACCGATCCTGCGCTCAGGGTGGTGCCGGCGGAGAACCTGCACATCACGCTCGTCTTCCTCGGCTGGCAGGCGGAGAAGGACTTCGAGCGCATAGCCGAGGCGGCGCTCGGCACCGGCGCCTGGATGGCGCCCGTTCCCCGCGCGCCCGAGCTGGAGCTGGTCCGCGAGCCGGTCGGGCGGCCGTCGGGCAAGCGACCCCGCCTGATCGCGATCGAGGCGCGCTCGGAGGGCGTCGAGCGGCTGCAGGGCCAGGTCGAGTCGCGCCTGGTCGAGGCGGGCTTCCACAGGCCTGAGAGGCGCCCCTTCTGGCCGCACCTGACCGTGGCGCGAGTCAAGCCCGAGCGGCGCGGAGGGCGCAAGCCGGCCCTGGTGGAGAGCCCGCCGGGGCCGCTTCCCGAACATACGTTCTTACGTCCGATCCCCGCCGTACGTTTGGTGTTGTTCCGCTCGCAGCTGCGGCGAGAGGGCGCTTTGTACGAACCGATGGCTGAGTTGGAGCTTCCGACGGCCTAACGACCGAGCACAGAGAGGTGAACAAGATGGCAGACGCGAAGCCCAACCTGAGAGAGGCCGGCGAGAAGGACGCCAAGGCGCGTGACCAGGCGCTGCAGGCGGCGGTGAGCCAGATCGAGAAGGAGTTCGGCGCGGGGTCGCTGATGCGCCTCGACGCGGACAGCAAGGTCAACGTGGAGGCGATCTCCACCGGCTCGCTGCCGCTGGACGTCGCGCTCGGCGTCGGCGGCGTGCCGCGCGGCAGGATCGTCGAGATCTTCGGCCCCGAGTCCTCGGGCAAGACGACCCTCATCTACCACATCATCGCGGAGGCCCAGGCGCGCGGCGGCGTCTGCGCCTTCGTCGACACCGAGCACGCCCTCGATCCCGCCTATGCGCGGACGATCGGCGTCAACACCGAGGAGCTGCTGATCTCCCAGCCCGACTACGGCGAGCAGGCGCTCGAGATCGTCGACGTGCTGGTCCGCTCGGGGGCCGTCGACGTGGTCGCGATCGACTCCGTGGCGGCGCTGACCCCGCGGGTCGAGCTCGAGGGGCAGATGGGGGAGACCCACGTCGGCCTTCAGGCCCGCCTGATGTCGCAGGCGCTGCGCAAGCTCGCCGGCAACCTCAGCCGCGCCAACACGATCTGTCTGTTCACCAACCAGATCCGGGAGAAGATCGGGGTGATGTTCGGGAGCCCTGAGACACAACCCGGCGGACGCGCCCTGAAGTTCTATTCATCGCAGCGCCTCGACATCCGCCGCATCGAGACCCTCAAGGAGGGGACCGAGGCGGTCGGCAACCGGGTCAGGGTCAAGGTCGTCAAGAACAAGGTGGCGCCACCCTTCCGCCAGGCCGAGTTCGACATCGAGTACGGCGTGGGCATCTCCAAGGAAGGAGGGGTGTTGGACCTCGCCTTGGAGCACGACCTGATCCAGAAGTCGGGCTCGTTCTTCTCCTGCGGCGAGGTCCGCCTGGGCCAGGGGCGCAACAACACCAAGGAGTTCCTGCGCGACAACCCCGAGCTGCGCAACGAGCTCGAGGCCAAGATCTACGAGAAGCTGGGGATCGCCGCCAACGGTGAGCATCCCGTGCCGAAGGCGGTGCCCGACGCCGAGGCGCCGGCAGCCGAGGCCACGGAGCCGGCGAAGCCCTCGGCCCCGGAGCCCGAGGCGGCGAAGCCCCGGGGCGGGGGTGCCGCGAAGGCGGAAGAGCAGCCCAAGCGCAAGCAGCAGAAGAAGGCTGCATAGGGCCGATCGCCGGCGGCGAGCGACAGGACGGCTACGAGCTGGCGCTGCGCGCGCTCGGCCACAAGGAGCGGACCGAGGCGGAGATCGCGGGCTGGCTTCGCGAGCGCGGGGTGGAGGAGGACGAGCTGCGTGAGGTGCTTGTCCGGCTCGCCGACGCGGGCGCGCTGGACGATGAGCGCTTCGCCGGCCGCTACGCGGAGGACAAGCGCCAGCTCAAGGGCTGGGGCCCCGAGCGCATAGCCGGCGCGCTGCGCCGGCGCGGTGTGGAGGAGTCGGTGATCGAGGCGGCGGTGGCCGAGGAGCGGGGCGAGTCGGTGGTCGAGCGCGCCCGGGAGGTGCTCGCCCGAACTGGGGCTGAGATCGATGACGAGGCCTCGCGCGCCCGGGCGCTTTCCCTGCTGGCGCGGCGCGGCTACCCACTGGACGTGGCCTATGACGCGGTCCGGGCGGCCGAGCGGAACGGATAGGATTCGCGCCGAATGGACCTCGACGGCTCTATCTTCTGGTACGTCGGCATCGCGCTGGTGCTGGCGGCGCTCGCGATCTCGTTCGTGGGCATACGCGGCAAGGACAGCTTCCCGCCCAGCAATGGCCTGTTCTGGGGCCTGACGGCGCTGTTCGCGGCGCTCGTGGTCGGGACAGCCGCCTACGCCGTCGCCAACGCATCCGAGGAGCAGGACAAACGCGACAAGGAGCTCGCCGCCGAGGCCTCCGAGGCCGAGAAGCAGGTCGCGGAGGAGCCCCCGGCCACAGGTGAGCAGGGAGGCGCTCCGCCGCCTCCCGCGGCCGCCGCCCAGACCCTCGACGTCACCTCTCCCGCCGACGGCGGGCTGATCTTCGAGCCCGCGGACCTGGCCGGCAAGGCCGGCACGATCGCGCTTGCCTACGCGAACCCCTCGCCGGTGCCGCACAGCATCGCGGTCGAGGACGATGGGCAGGGCAACGTGCTCGCCGAGAGCGAGGTGATCACCAATGCCGAGGTCGAGATCACGGCCGAGTTCGTTCCGGGTGAGTACATCTACTTCTGCACGGTTCCTGGTCACCGCGAGGCCGGCATGGAGGGCGTGCTGACCGTGGAGTAGGCGGGATCTGGCGGCCGGAGTGGCCGGGTGCCGCGTCTTTGCGCAGCATGGGGAGCATCAGGTCGCCAGCGAGTAGCCTGGGCCGCGATGTCCGCCGCGGCCAAGCGTTTCCACGTGACCACCTTCGGGTGCCAGATGAACGAGCATGACTCCGAGCGCATGAAGGGCATGCTCGAGTCGCTCGGCTACCGGGAGTCGGATGCGCGCGATGAGGCCGACCTGATCCTCTTCAACACCTGTTCGATCCGCGAGTCGGCTGACAGCCGCTTCATCGCCCACCTCGGAGAGGCGAAGCGCCTCAAGCGTGAGGACCCTGAGCGAGTGATCGGTGTCGGTGGCTGTTGGGCGCAGTCGGTCAAGGACGAGGTCTTCCGGCGCTTTCCCTTCGTCGATGTCGCCTTCGGGCCGGGCCAGATCCACCGGCTCGCCGAGTTCCTCACCTCCGACTCGCTGACCGCGCAGGGCTACTTCGAGTTCGAGGGCCTCTCGGGCACACTGCCGACCAAGCGGGCCCGTGAGTTCCAGGGCTGGGTGCAGATCTCCCAGGGCTGCAACTGCGTCTGCTCGTATTGCATAGTCCCCTCCACGCGGGGGCGCGAGGTCAGCCGTAGCCCCGAGGTGCTGCTCGATGAGGTCGAGCGGCTCGTCGCCGACGGGGTCAGCGAGGTGACGCTGCTCGGCCAGAACGTCAACAGCTACGGGCGCGATCTGCCGCGCGAGGCGCGCACAAGCTTCGCCGAGCTGCTGGCCCGCATCGACGCCGTCGAAGGGCTGGAGCGCCTGCGCTACACGAGCCCGCACCCCAAGGACATGCGCGAGGACGTGGTCCGCGCCCACGCCGAGCTGTCCTCGCTCTGTGAGCACATACACCTGCCGCTGCAATCCGCCTCCAGCTCGGTGTTGAAGCGCATGAGGCGCACCTATAACCGCGAGCGCTACATGGACCGGGTGGCCCTGATCCGCGAGCACCTGCCCGACTGCGCGATCACCACCGACATCATCGTCGGCTTTCCGGGCGAGACCGAGGCTGACTTCGCCGAGACGCTGGCTCTCGTAGACGAGGTCGGCTACGACGGCGCCTTCACCTTCATCTTCTCGCCGCGCCGGGGAACCGAGGCGGCCGAGATGGGCGATCAGGTGACGCACGCCGTCAAGCGAGAGCGAATGGGGCGGCTGGTCGAGCTGGTCCAGCGCCGCGCCCATGAGCGCGCGCGGCGCTTCGTCGGCCGCACCATGGAGGTGCTGGTGGAGGGTCCGAGCCGCAACGACCCCCATCGCCTGCGCGGTCGCACCCGCCACAACAAGACGGTCAACTTCGATGGCACGGCCCAGCCCGGCGAGCTGGTCGATGTGGAGATCCTGGACGCGACGTCGACCACCCTGAGCGGAACCGAGCGGCTGCTCAGCCGCGCTCTCTAGACGACACGGTGCCCGACGCCGGGGCTCGAGCGGGCGCGCAGAGCGACGGGGCTGAGGCCCCCCGAGTGCTGGCGCTGTTCGGGCCGACCGGGGTCGGCAAGACGGCGGTCGCGATCGCCGTCGCCGAGCGCCTGCGCGAGCGCGGCGAGGACCCGGTGGCGGTCAACTGCGACTCGATCCAGGTCTACCGCGGGCTCGAGGTGCTGAGCGGTGCCGCGAGCCCCGAACAGCAGCGGCGGCTGGAGCACCGGCTGCTCTCGTTCGTGGACCCCGCCGAGGAGTTCAGCGCGGGGCGCTACGCGGAGCTCGCCCACGCCGAGATCGACGGGCTGCTGGCCGAAGGGCGGCGGCCGATCGTGGTCGGCGGCACCGGGCTCTATCTGCGCGCTGCGCTCGCCGATCTCGATCTGAGGCCGCCGGTGCCCGAGCCGATCAGGGCCGCGGTCGAGGCCGAGATCGCCGAGCGCGGCCCCGCCGCGCTGCACGCCGAGCTGCCGGCACGGCTGGCCGCAACCGTTGACGCCGCTGATCGCAAGCGCATCGCGCGCCTCACCGAGCTGCTCAGGGCTGGAATCGAGCCGCACACCTGCGCCGAGCGACTCTGGACCGAGGAACTGCGTCATCCGACCCTGCTGGTGGGGCTGACCATGGACCGTGAGGAGCTGGCGAGGCGGATCGACGCCCGGGTGGACGAGATGATCGCCGCAGGGGCGCGCGAGGAGGCGGTTGCCGCGGTTGCCGCGGGCGCCTCGAGAACGGCCGGGGCGGCGCTGGGCCTTGGGGAGCTCTCGGAGCGCCAAGACGAAGGGGAGGTGGGGGTCGAGGGCCGAGGCGCCGGCGACGCGGTCAAGGCCGCCCACCGCGCCTACGGCCGCCGACAGCTCACCTGGATGCGGAAGATGGGCGGCGTGACGCTGGTCGATCGCAGCGACCGCGACGACGACTGGGTGGCGGAGCGTGTGGTGGAGGCGCTGGGGTCGCCGGCCTGAGGGTGCGGAGGATTGGGATACTCGCCCGGTGAGCGTGAGCTTCGAGAAGTGGCAGGCGCTGGGCAATGACTACCTGATCTTCGAGGAGAGCCGGCTCCCCTGGCAGCTCAGCGAGGAGCGGGTCAGGAGGATCTGCGAGCCGCACTTCGGGGTGGGCTCCGACGGCATCCTGCTGCTGTCCGAGCCGCGGGATCCCGGGCACGTCGCCGAGCTTCGGATCTTCAATCCCGACGGCTCCGAGGCCGAGCTTTCGGGCAACGGTGCGCGCGAGGCGGTGCTCTACCTGCGACGGGCCGGCTGGACCGACGCCGACGAGTTCACGATCGGGACCGCCGCCGGGCCGATCACGCCGACGATCGCCTCCGAGCGCACCTGCGTGCTGGCGATGGGCACGGCGCGCACGAAGTCGAAGGACTTCCCTGAAGGGGCTGATCACGGTCGCGGCGAGCTCGAGGCTGCCGGTCGCAGCTGGCGCTTCCAGCACGTCTCGATCGGCAACCCGCAGTGCGCGATCGAGGTCGCCGAGGGGCTCGACGAGCTCGACCTCGGGGACGTCGGAACCGCGATCGAGCACCACCGGCTGTTCCCCAATCGCACGAACGTCTCCTTCTTCAGGCGCGAGCCGGCGACCGCGGCCGGCGGCGGCAGCCGCATCCGCGCCCGCATCTTCGAGCGCGGCGTGGGGGAGACCCTGTCCTCGGGAACCGGCGCGAGCGGCGCCGCGGTGGCCGCCGTCCTGGCAGGCGCGTCGAGCCCCGTCACCGTGCTGCTGGACGGCGGCGAGCTCGAGGTGGAGATCGGCGGTGGGCTCGAGGTGCGGCTCACCGGCTGGGCCGAACCGGTCTACTCGGGCGAGCTCTCGCCGGAGCTCGAGCGCTCGCTGTCCGGGCCCTCCTAGCGGGCCCCGGCCCGGCCCCCGCACCCGTAATCTGTTCGGCTCCATGAGCGCCAGTCCCGAGCAGAGCAAGCGCCCCCTGACCGCACCCTCCGATCGTCTCGAGGCGATCCCTCCTTACATGTTCGCCGAGCTGGAGCGCAAGGTCGAGACCAAGAGGGAGCAGGGGATCGAGGTGATCAGCCTGGGCATCGGTGACCCCGATACGCCGACCTTTCGCTACGTGATCGAGGCGATGCGCGAGGCGGTCGGCGACCCCAGCACGCACAAGTACCCCTCCAACCGCGGCCGGCCCGAGTTCCGGGAGGCGTTCGCAGACTTCTACATGCAGCGCTTCGGCGTGCGGCTCGACGCAGTCGACGAGGTGATCCCTGCGATCGGGGCGAAGGAGTGCATCTACAACCTCTGTTTCGCCTTCCTCGATCCGGGCGATGTGGCGCTGGCCGCCGATCCCGGCTACCCGGTGTATACGGGCGGCCCGCTGCTGGCGGGGGCGGAGGCCCACCTGCTGCCGCTGCTGCCCGAGATGGGCTTCGTGCCCGACCTGGACGCGATCCCGCGCGAGAAGCTGACGGCGGCGCGACTGATCTTCCTCAACTACCCCAACAACCCGACCGGCGCAGTGGTGCCGGATGGCTTCTTCGAGCGGGTGGTCGAGCTGGCGCGCGAGCACCAGATCCTGGTCGTGCACGACAACGCCTACTCCGAGGTCACATTCGACGGCTACGTTGCGCCGAGTTTCCTGGAGACGCCGGGTGCGCACGAGGTCGGGGTCGAGGTCTTCTCTCTCTCCAAGGGCTACAACATGACCGGCTGGCGCTGTGCCGCCATTCTCGGCAACGCCGAGGCCATCAGGACCTACTGGCGACTGAAGACCAACATCGACTCTGGTCTGTTCGAGGCGGTGCAGCTGGCCGGGGCGGCGGCGCTGCGCGGGCCGCGCAAGCACGTCGAGGAGATGTGCTCGATATACGCGCGCCGCCGCGACCTTGTGATCGATGCGCTGCGAGCGATCGGGGTTGATGTCGAGGCGCCCAAGGGCACCATCTACGTATGGGCTCCTGTGCCCCAGGGCCACACCTCGACCTCGTTCGCAGAGCTGGTGCTCGATCAGGCAGCGGTGATCGTCTCGCCCGGGTCGATGTACGGACCCAGCGGCGAGGGCTTCTTCCGGATCTCCCTGACGACGCCCGACGAGCTGCTTACCGAGGCGGTCGACCGCCTGCGGGCGCACCTGACCTGATGCGCACGTCGCCCGTCCGCCGGCCTCAGGCACGGGACTGAGCCATGGAGAGGCGCCGGATCGCCGGGACCTCGCCCTTCGAGGAGCGGATCGGGTTCAGCCGCGCGATCCGGGTCGGCGACCGGGTGCTTGTCGCCGGCACGGCCGCGGTCTGGCCTGACGGCTCCTGCGACCCCGACCCCGAGATCCAGGCGGCCCGCTGCGTGGAGATCATCGGGGTGGCACTGTGCGAGGCCGGCAGCGGCCTCGCGGACGTCGTGCGCACTCGCCAGTTCATCGTTGACGCTGCCGATGCCGAGGCGGTGGGACGAGCGCACGCGGCGGGGTTCGGCGAGGCCAGGCCGGCCTCGACGATGGTCGTCGTGGCCGGCCTGCTCGACCCTCGCTGGCGCGTCGAGATGGAGGCTGAGGCCGTAATCGGCGGCTGAGCACCTCACCGGCGGCCGAGCGCGTTCGGCCAGGGGTGGCGGTGAACCTAAAGGACGGCGTCCGAGCGGTCGAAGCGTGACGGGATGACGGAGTTAGGCCTGATCCTTGCGCTTGGTTGCGCCTTGCTCTCGAACCTCGCTCTTCTCTGCAAACACCGCGGTGCCGTGCGAGCGCCGGAGGTCCGCTTCGGCAGCCCCCTGAGCAGCGCTGTGGCGCTGTTCTCGTCGAAGTGGTGGGCGATCGGGTTCGGCGTGGCGTTCGTCGCCTGGGGGTTGCATGTGGCCGCGCTGGCCATGGCCCCGCTGTCGATGGTGCAGGCCGTGATCGCCGGCGGCATCGCCCTGCTCGTGATCCCGGCCCGTCACCTGTTCGGGATCAGCCTGGGCTGGCGCGAGCTCTGCGGCATGGGTCTCAGCGCCGCCGGTCTCGGCTTCCTGGCGCTGACCGCGACACAGCACCAAGACGGAGCGGGGGGCGAGTACTCGGCCTCGACCATGGCGGCCTTCGAGGGTGGCGCGATCGTGCTCGGCATCGCCCTGCTGTTCTCCGCCGCCCGAGGCGGGGCACGTCGTCACGGCGGCCTGATGCTGGGCGCGTCCGCCGGCCTGCTGATCGGCGTCTCCGACGTCGCGATCAAGGCCCTCGCGGAGCTCGTCCCCGGCGCCCCCGAGGCGATTCTCAGTCCCTGGACCGCCGTCGCCGCGCTGGCGGCGGTGGCGGCCTTCTACGCCCTGGCGCGCTCGCTGCAGCTCGGTGACCCGGTCGAGGTGATCGTGATCTCCTCGGTCGCCGCCAACTGTGCCGCGATCGTCGGCGGAGTTCTGGTCTTCGGCGACCCGGTGGGCTCGGACGCACTCGGCGTCGCCGCCCGCTCGGCCGCCTTCGTCGCGGTGATCGGGGCCGCCGCCCTGATCCCGGCGGCGCCGCGTCCGACCCAGGCGGCGCCGCACCCCGCCTGAGGCCGGGCGCGGCGGCGAGATCCTGGGGCGGCACGCGCTACGGTCGCTGAATCGGCCTGCGCGCTGCGACAGCCCTGATCTGCCTCGCGCTGCTGCTGCCATCGGTCGCAGGCGGCGCTTCTCGCGATCCACGCCTGGCCCAAGTCGAGAGCTTCGCCCTGGCTCTCGGGCGCGAACTGGACTCCGGCGCGGAGGTGGCGCGGCTTGCGCCCTACGACCTCGTGGTCGTCGACGGAGAGTCGGCGCGGCGGGGGCGCATCGCCCAGCTTCGCGCCCGCGGATCGATCGTGCTCGGCTACCTCAGCGTCGGCACGATCGAGCCCTACCGCTCCTGGTATCGGGCGCTGAAGCGGTTCCGGCTGCGCGACAGCTTCGAGGAGTTCGACGAGCCCTACGCACGCGTCTCGGCCCGGGGCTTCCGGCGGGTGATCGTCGGGCGCATCGCCCCGAGGCTGTTGCGCAAGGGCTTTGACGGCCTCTTCCTCGACAACACAGACATGGTGGAGAGCCACCGTTCTCAGCGGCGCGGAATGCGGCGCCTGGTGCGAAGGCTCTCCCTCCTGGCGCGCGGGCGCGGCCGGCTCCTGTTCAGCCAGAACGGCGAGCGCACGATCTCGCCGCTGCTGCGTTTCTACGATGGCTGGAACCGCGAGGACGTGAGCTGGACCTACAGCTTCAAGCGCCGCCGCTACCTGTCGAGGAGCGCGCCCGAGACGATGGCGGCCCAGTCCGCGATGGCGCGCATCGGCGCCGCCGGCCTGCTGGTCACGGCCACGGACTACACGGCCGCGGGCAGGATCGCGGCCGAGGCTGAATCGATTGCCAACGCGTGCGCGGCGAGGGCCGTGCCGTTCGTGAGCAACATCAAGCTGACGAGGCTCGCAGCGGAGCCGGCCCGCTGCGCTCCCTAGCTGGGAGAGAGGGCAGCGCTCCTAAGATTGGTGGGTGGCGCGCGACCGCGATGGCAGGGCGACGGAGACCGCCCCGGGTGACTCGGCGGGGGTGGTCAATCGCCGTGCCCGTCAGCGAGCCCTGGTGGTCGGCGTGGACACCGGTTCGCCGGGCAACGGCGACGAGCTCGCCGAGCTCAAGGAGCTGCTTCGCACCGCCGGCGTCGCGACGGCCGGGGAGCTGGTGCAGCGACGGGAGCGCCCCGACCCCGACCGCTACCTGGGCCGCGGCAAGATCACCGAGCTGAAGCGGGAGATCGCGAGCCGCGACGCCAACCTGGTGGCCACCGACGACGAGCTCGCTCCGCGGCAGGAGCGCAACCTCGAGAAGGAGCTGGGGGTGCCGGTCGTCGATCGCACCGCTGTCATCCTGGACATCTTCGCCGACCACGCGCATTCGGCGGAGGGCAAGCTGCAGGTGGAGCTCGCCCAGCTCGAGTACAACCTGGCGCGGCTTCGGGGGCTCTGGACCCACCTCGACGCGCTGGCCGGCGGCTTCGGCGGCGGCGGCGGGGGGCGCGTGGCGACGAGGGGTCCCGGCGAGGCGCAGATCGAGGTCGACCGCCGCCTGGCGCGCGACCGCATCTCGGCGCTGCGGCGCCGGCTCGAGCGCACCGAGCGCAACCGCGCGCTGATCAGGGCCCGGCGCGATCGCGCGGCACTGCCGACGATCGCGCTTGCGGGCTACACCAACGCGGGAAAGTCGACCCTTCTGAACGCGCTGACCGGCGCCGAGGTGGGGGTGGGGGAACGGCTCTTCCACACGCTCGACCCGACCACCCGCTCCTTCTCCCACCATGGCCGCCGCTTTCTGCTCACCGACACGGTCGGGTTCATCCGCAAGTTGCCGCATCAGCTCGTCGAGGCCTTCAAGGCGACGCTGGAAGAGACGGCCGGGGCCGACCTGCTGTTGCACGTGGTTGACGGCTCGCAGTCCGAGGAGCAGATCGCCTCGGCGACGAGGGCCGTGGACGAGGTGCTCGAAGAGATCGGGGCCGGCGACAAGCCGCGACTGCTGGTGCTCAACAAGACCGACCTGCTGGACGAGGACCAGCGAGCGGAGCTGGCCCTGGCTCATCGCGACGCGGTGCTTGTCTCGGCACGTTCGGGGGATGGGCTCGAGGCGCTGCGCGCTCACGTCGCCGGGCTGATCCGCGAGCGCCTTCGCGAAGTCGAGCTGCTCGTTCCCTTTGAGCATGGAGAGCGGCTCTCCGAGCTCCACGAGATCGCCGGCGACCTCGAGCGCGAGGATCGCCCGGACGGGGTGCTCGTCCGCGCCCGTCTCACGCCGGCGGTCGCCGAGCGCTTCTCGGACCTCTCCGTCAACGGTGGCGAATCGCCTGCCGCTGACGGCGACTGAAGCGGACGATGCGGCGACGGCCTGCGGGAGCGGCTGGGCGCCGCAGGGCCGAGCGTGGTGAAACCCGCCGTTGGAGTCAAGAAACGCGGTTCTGCCGCCCAGGGAAGGGCCCGCGACCAAAGCGCTCCGGTGGCGTCGGCACCGCGCTCTAGGCTTCGCGCAATGGAGGAGCTTCAGTTCATCAGGCTCAGCGACGCGGCGACGCTCCCGACTCGCGCCCACGAGGGCGACGCGGGCCTCGACCTATACGCCGCCGAGGGGGCCCGCATCGGCCCCGGACAGCGCGTCAGCGTGGGCACCGGTCTCGCCGTGGCGATCCCGCCGGGCCTCGCCGGCCTGGTCACGCCGCGCTCGGGACTTGCGCTCAAGAACGGTATCTCGCTGGTCAACTCCCCCGGACTGATCGACCCCGGCTACCGGGGGGAGATCAGGGCGCTGTTGCTGAACACGGACGCCAACTCCGAGTTCAGGCTTGCGGTCGGCGATCGCATCGCGCAGCTCATCCTGATCCCGGTCGCCACCGCCAGCCCGCTCGAGGCCGAGGCTCTCGACTCGACAGCGCGCGGCGTCGGCGGCTTCGGCTCCAGCGGCCCCTAGCCGCGCAGCCGAAGCCGGAGCGAGGCTGCGGTCAGCCCGCGGGTTTCTCGCCGGCAGCAGACTTCTCGCCGGGCTCGCCCTTATCGAAGGAGACCTCTGGGACCCCTCGTTCGGCGGCGTCGCCGATCTCGAAGAACTCGCGGGCGGTGAAGCCTCCCTGGTTGGCGATGATCGACATCGGGAACTGCTGGATCTTCGTGTTGTAGCTCTGCACGTTGGAGTTGTAGATCCGGCGCGAGGCCTGGATCTCGTCCTCGAGCTCGGAGAGCTGGTTCTGGAGCTGCTGGAAGTTCTCGGTGGCGCGAAGCTCGGGATACTGCTCGGCGACAACGCGAAGGTTTCCGAGGGCGCCGCTCAGCGCGGATTCGGCCTTCGCGGTCTCGTCCACTCCCTTGGCGGCCATCGCCTGACTGCGGGCCTTGGTGACGCTCTCGAAGGTCTCGCGCTCGTGCGTCGCGTAGCCCTTGACCGCCTCGACCAGGTTGGGCACCAGGTCGTGGCGCCGCTTGAGCTGGACGTCGATGCCGCTCCATGCCTCTTCAACGCGGTTGCGCGAGGCGATGATGCTGTTGCGCATCAGGACGTAGATCAGCCCGCCCAGCAGGACGAGGCCGACGATGATCAGCACGGTGGCCACGAGCGTGATCCTAGCGCCAGGGGGTGGCGGGCGGGCGGCGGCGCGCAGCGCGCCTCTCAGCCGCGCTCCGCCGCGGCCCGGGCGCCCTCGTGGGCAGCGGTCTCGAAGGCGTCGTCGAGTGCCTGCAGCTCGGGGGCCGAACCGCTGCGGCGCTCGAGCGCCAGCGAGATCAGGAGGTCGGCGAGCCCGGCGTTCTTCGGCAGCAGCGGGCCGTGGAGGTAGGTGCCGATCATGTTGAGGCGCCGCACGCCCTCGAGGCCGTCGGCGCCGTTGTTGCCGTGCCCGTGCAGGACCCTGCCCAGCGGCTGCGCGCCGCTGCCCAGGTAGGTGCGCCCGCCATGGTTCTCGAAGCCGGCCAGCACCCGGGGGCCGGAGGCGAGGTCCGCCTCGATCGAGACGTTGCCGATCAGCCTCGGCCCCTGCTCGCGCACCGTCTCGAGGTCGGCGATGCCCAGCCCGGGGATCGCCCGCTCACCAAGCTGGTAGCTGTTGCCGAGCAGTTGATAGCCGCCGCAGACCGCCAGCAGGGCGGCGCCATCCTCGACCGCCGCTGCGATCGCGTCGCGCTTGCTGCGCAGCATGTCCTCGGCAACCAGCACCTGGTCGCGATCCTGGCCGCCGCCGATGTAGATCAGGTCGTGAGCGGACGGATCGAAGCCCTCACCCGGCCCTGCCGCCGCGTAGGAGAAGCCGATGCCCCGCCACTCGCAGCGGCGCCGCAGGAAGATGATGTTGCCGCGGTCGGCGTAGATGTTCATCTCCTCGGGGTAGAGCGCAAGCAGTCGCAGCTCCAGGGCGGGCTCAGAGGCGAGGTTCACGGTGCCTCCAGGATGACGACCACCGAGCCGGCCTCGCCGGCTCTCGATTCGATCTCCCGGTGCCCGGAGGGGCGAAGGCCGGCTTCGCCCGCCTCGTCCTGCAAACGCTTCGGAGTGAGCCGGTGCAGGACGTCGTCGTGAACCCGACGCACCATGTCGCCGGCGGGAGCGACACGCTCGCGCAGCCGGCGCATCCGCAGGGTCTCGTCGCTGAGCTGGACCCAGAGCGGCTCGCTCGAATAGATCCAGCCGTCGCGCTCTCGCATGTCGGGACGCACGCTCGCCTGCTCGTCGGCCTCCACGAGCGTGCTCTCGTCGACCAGCGCGACCGCGCAGCGCCCGCCGCCGGCAAGCCCCTCCGCGAGCCCCGCCAGCAGCCGGCGGCGCCCCGCCTCGTCGAGCAGCTGCATGACCTGCAACGGCGCGATCGCCAGGCGGAAAGCGGGAATCGCCGGTAGGAACTCGTGCAGCCGGGTGATATCGCCCGCGATGGCGGTGACCGGGAGGCCCGCGGCCCGCTGCTCCAGCTCCCCGACCAGCTCGCGGTCGAGCTCGATCGCGGTCACGGGCACCCCCGCCCGGGCCAACGCCAGCGTCACGCGACCCGAGCCGGCTCCCAGCTCCAACACGGGTCCCCCCGCCTCGGCGGCCAGCTCCTCCCAGAGCGGAAGATCAGCGGCGTAGGAGCCGAACTCGACGTCCTGCCAGATCGCGGCCTCGCTCCACTGCAGGGGCCGCCGCCGGAGCAGGCTCATTCCCAGTAGTCCCCGGCCAGGCCGCGGCTGGTGAGCAGGGTCCGCAACTCCAGCAGGGCCGTGTAGGTGGGTAGGGCGAAGAGAGGGCCGTCGGCCGCCGCGGTGGCCTCGTCGAGGGAGGTCTCGACGTCGGCCGAGACCTCGATCACGCTCTGGGGCCAGCCGGCGTACTTGAGGCGCAGCGCGATCTCGGCCGCCCTCGTGCCCGCGCACGTGACCCTCCTGACCTGACCGGCGAGCAGCTCGAAGTCAGCGTCCCACACCCAGGAGACGTCGCGACCATCGGCGATGCGGTCGTTGAGGGCGATCCACAGGTCGAGTCCCTCGCCGGAGCCCTCCAGGCTCAGCGTTCGCAGCACCTCGTTGGCTCCCGCGGGGTTCTTGATCAGCAGGATGGAGAGACTGGTGCCGCCGTCCAGCTCGATCGTCTCGACCCGGCCGAAGACCGCGGTCATCTCCTGCAGCCCCGAGCGGATCAGTTCGAGGTCGATGCCCGAGCGCAGCGCGGCGGTGATCGCCGCCAGCGCGTTGTAGACGTTGTAGAGGCCGGGCAGGGGCAGCTCCAGCGACAGCTCGCCCTGGGGGGTACTGATCGCTACCCGCGAGCCGGACATGCCCCGCAGCTCGATCTCGGTTGCGGCCACGTCGGGCCGGGGGCGGCCGGCGTCGCAGGCGGGACAGCTGTAGTGGCCCAGGTGGCCGACGAAGGCGCGCTCGTAGGCGTAGGCGGCTCCGCAGCGGCGGCAGTGCTTGGCGTCGTGCGCGTGCTGGAGCTCGGGCAGGGCCTGCGAGGTGTCCTCGATCCCGAAATAGGTGACGCCGGGGCGGCGCCGCAGCTCGCCGTCGCGCCCCAGGTCCGCCACCAGGGGGTCGTCGGCGCAGAGCGCGAACTCGGACTCCCCCTGTAGCCGGGCGACCAGGCCGGCCCACTCGTCGGCGAGCAGCTCGAGCTCGCCGTAGCGGTCGAGTTGATCGCGAAACAGGTTGCCGAGCACGATCAGGCGAGGGCGGAGCTGCGGGGCGACCCGTGGCAGCCACGCCTCGTCCAGCTCGAACAGGCCCTCGTCGCCGCTCTGCTCGAGCAGCGCCGTGGCGATGCCCCAGTGCATGTTGGAGCCGGCGCGGTTGTGGACCGGGTCTCTCCCGGCGGCGCGGAGGATCCCGGCGATCATGCCGGCGGTCGTCGTCTTTCCGTTGGTGGAGCTGACCACGATCGAGCCCCGGTCGAGCTCCACGGCCAGGCGCTCGATCGCGTCGGGCGCGAGGCGAACCAGCAGGCGTCCGGGGAGGGTCGTGCCGCCACCGCGCCCGCTGAGGCGACTGAGGCGGCCGGTAGCCCGGGCCAGGGCGCGCTTCGGCGCGAACAGGGGGCTCCGGCGCGCATGCACTCCGGTGCCGCTCGCTCCGGCGGCGCTCACCTCCGCGCGCCGCCGGGGGGTGCGATCACGCTCAGCGCCCTGCTCAGGACACGGACCCTCGCCGGCAGGTCGGAGAGGTGCTCGCCGTCCGCGTACACGGGGAAGGGCCTGTCGGCGCTGATCTCGACGGTCGCGGCTCGCCTCACGCTCACCTCGGGCTCATCGACGTGGGTGCCCTTGAAGACCTTGGGCAGGTTGGCGAGGAAGCGCAGCTTGCCGGCGTGCGCGCTCATCACCACGTCGAGCTGGCCGTCGTCGAGCTCGGCGTCGGGGGCGATGAACATGCCGCCGCCGTAGGCGGGGCCGTTGGCGGCGGCGATCGCGTATCCAGTCACCTCGATGCTCTCGGCGCCATCGAGCGTGACGGTGAAGGTCGCGGGGATCCAGCCCGCGAGCGTGCGCAACGCCGCGTAGGCGTAGACGAGGTTGCCGCGTATCCGCTTCGCCTCGTTGGCTCGGCGGTTGGCCTCGGCGTCGAAGCCCGTGGAGGCGATGCAGAGGAAGCGGCGGCCGTTGACCTCGCCGACGTCGATCTCGCGAACGGGCCGCTCGGCGAGCAGCTCCACGGCCCCCCCGACATCGTCAGGGATGTCCAGCGCCCGGGCGAGATCGTTGCCGCGGCCTCCCGGGATCAGGCCGAGCGTCGCATCTCGTCCGGCGAGCGCTCCCCCGATCCGCCCGATCAGCCCGTCTCCGCTGATCACGACGGGGGTATCGCCGGCGCTGTGGGCGGCGATCGCTTCCTCGACCCCGTGTTCGAGGCTGCGGGTGAGAGTGGTGCGAAACGCGAGTCCGCGTGCGCGCATCGCGGCCTCGGCCTCGGGGAGCAGGGACTTGCCCCGCCCGCCTCCCGAGGAGGGGTTGACGATCAGGGCATGCGCGGTCCGGTCGGCGCTCACGTGGGCAATCTAGCCACGAGGAACGTGCCCTGGCCGGCCTCTCCCGTCTCGACCACATCCATTCCCTGGCGGCCGAAGCCGCGCCGGAGCACGACCTCGGGCGTGTAGAAGGGGGTCGCGGCGCCCAGGCTCGCTGCGATCACAGCGTGACCGCCGGGGCGCAGCACACGGGCGATCTCGGCGAAGAAGGGAGGCATGTTGAGCAGGGTGGCGAGGTCAAAGGACTCGTCGCCGTAGGGGAGCCGGGCCGCGTCGGCGACGCGGAAGGCGACGCGGCCCTCCGGGTCGAGGCCGATCCGCTGCTGGGCCAGCCTGACCATCTCGGGCGAGAGATCTACGCCGCGCACGCGGGCACGGGGAAACTCGCGGGCGACCAACAGCGCCCCGGCACCCGTGCCGGTGCCGATGTCGAGCGCGCGCTCGGGCTCGGGGCGGATCACCAGCAGGCCGGCGCCCAGGGGCGCCAGGCGCCGGGCGTCGAAGGCCCCGGTGCGCGCATCCCAGCCCTCGGCCGAACGGTCGAAGAAGCGTCTCATCGGGGCGCGCAGCAACGGCCAGGCGAAGGGGACGCGCGCGACCGCCGCGTTCATCGCGCGGCCGATCAGGCGTATGCGAGGGGGGGGAGGAGCGGGATTCAAGATCGGTTGCCCTAGCCTAGGCGCCGTGATCCGGAGCCGGGCACTGAAGGCGGGGTCGGCGGTCCCCGCGGCCTTGGCCACCCTCGCGTTCGCCGGATGCGGAGGCGGCGGCGACGGCGACGGCGGGCAGGCGTCGAAGCTGCCCGATGGCTGCATGGAGGTGGCTGCCCCCGAGCCCAAGCGGGGCGTCAGCGCGCAGCCGCCCAAGCAGGAGCTAAGGGGCCCGGCGAGCGCTCTGGTCACGACCAGCTGCGGCGTCTTCACGATCGAGCTCGACACCTCGCGCTCGCCCAAGACCGCCTCTTCCTTCGCGAGCCTGGCGAAGCAGGGCTTCTACGACGACACTTCGATCCACAGGATCGCGCGCGATTTCGTGGTCCAGGGCGGAGACCCGATCGGCGACGGCACCGGTGGGCCCGGGTACTCGGTGGACGAGCCGCCTCCCGACGGACTCACCTACACCACGGGCACCGTGGCGATGGCCAAGACCGCCGCCGAGCCCCCGGGGCGCTCCGGAAGCCAGTTCTTCGTCGTCACCGCGCCGGCCGACGCCGGTCTGCCCTCCGATTACGCCCTGCTGGGACGGGTCAGCGAGGGATTCGAGGTGGTCGAGCGCATCGAGATGCTGGGCGACCCAACGGGCGCGGACGGCCCGCCGACCGCCCCGGTGGTCATCGAGACCATCATGATCGAGGCCGGCTGATGGCCAGGGCCAGGGTGGGCTCCAAGGCCCCCTCATTCGAGTTGCCGGGCACGGGCGGGCGCACCTACAGCCTCTCCGACTACGAGGGACGGGGCGTGATACTCGCCTTCTATGCGGGGGATTTCACACCGGTGTGCACGAAGCAGTTCTGCTCTTATCGTGACGACGGCGACCGCATCGAGGCCCTGGGGATCCCGATGCTGGGAATCTCCCCGCAGTCGGTCGAGTCACACGAACGCTTCGCCGCGAGCAACGACCTGCGCATCCCGCTGCTCTCCGATGCCGACAAGCGGGTGGCGCGGGCCTTCGGCGTGGTCGGGCCCGGCGGCTTCATCAGGCGTGCGCTCTTCCTCGTCGACGGCGAGGGGATCATCCGCTATCGCCACGTGGCGCTGTTCGGGCTTCGCTACCAGGACATCGGCGACCTCGAGCGGGCGACCGAACTGGTCCACTGAGCGCGACCGAGCCAGAGCCCTTCGAGCTCGACGCCGACGGTGTCCGAATCGCCGGTGAGACCGTGGGGGAGGGCCCCCCGATCGTGGCGCTGCACGGCCTCACGGCGACTCGCCGCTATGTCGTGCACGGCTCCAGGGTGCTTCCACGACGCGGCTATGGCCTGGTCACCTACGACGCCCGCGGCCACGGCCGCTCGGGACCGGCGCGGGGTGCCAGCGGCTACGGCTACCCGGAGCTGACCGCCGACCTCGGCCAGGTGATCGACCAGCGTGCAGTGCCGCCGGTGGTGCTCACGGGGCATTCGATGGGCTGTCACACGGCGGTCGCGTTCGCCCTCGCCAACCCGGAGGCGGTGGCGGGCCTTGTGCTGATCGGGCCGGTCTCGATCGGCCTGCCCCCGCCCGAGGAGGCGCTTGCGCACTGGGACCGGCTCTCGGCGGGGCTCGCCGAGGGAGGTGTGGAGGGTTTCATGGACGCTTACGAGGCGGATCTCATGGTCGAGCCCGAATGGCGCCGGCGGGCGCTGAGGATCACGCGTGAGCGGATGGAGCGCCACCGCGACCCAGCCGCTCTGGCGGTGGCACTGCGCGAGCTTCCGCGCTCGGTCCCCTTCGAGGGGCTGGCCGAACTCGGAACGCTGGCGCCACCCGCGCTGGTAGTGGCCAGCCACGATCTGGCCGATCCGGGGCATCCGTATGCCGTGGCCGAGGCCTGGGCGGAGAGCATTTCGGGGGCATCACTGACAGCGGAGGAGCCAGGCGAGGCACCGCTCGCCTGGCAGGGAGGCAGGCTCTCGCGCGAGATCGCGGCCTTCTGCGAGCTGCCGGAGGTCGCCGGGCGATTCAAGACGGGTTAGCGTCCAGCTGGGCGGCTAGCTTGCCCCCGGTATGGGCGCGACGCGGACGCGAGGGCGATCGCCCTTGATTTCTGGCCGGGTGGCGAGGCCGGTCCCGGGAATCACTGCCTGGGAGTCGCGCTGAACGCCGGCGCGAAGCCTCCGGGCGGTGATCTCTCGGTTGGCCGCAAGGCGATCCTGCGCTGGGTCGCGGACTACGAGCGTCTGTGGCGCACGGCCGGCACCGAAGGGCTCGGTGAGTTGTTTGCGCCCGACGCCAGCTACTTGCCCGCGCCCTTCGAGCCCCCGCTGCGCGGCCTCGAGGCGATCGCTCGGCTCTGGGAGGCCGAGCGCGACGGGCATGACGAGGAGTTCGGGTTGACGGCGGAGCCCGTGGCTGTGGAGGGAGATACGGGGGTGGTGCGGCTCCACGTGCACTACGCCCCGCCGCGGGAGCAGATCTACCGCGACCTCTGGGTGATAACCCTCAACGACGAGGGCCTCTGCACGAGGTTCGAGGAGTGGCCCTTCTGGCCGCCGGAGACGGCCGGCGGCTACGTGAGCAGCGCGAGGTAGGCGTCCGACCGCTAGAGCTCGGTCACCGCCCGCTCAGGCGATGCGGTCCCCGGGCTTCACGTCCTCGTCGGGCCGCAGCAGGATCACGCCCTTCTCTGCGTCGAGGGCACCCAGCACCAGCGCCTCGGAGCTGAACGGCCCGATTCGGCGAGGCGGGAAGTTGACCACCCCCACGACGAGGCGGTCGCGCAGGGCCGCGCGCGAGTAGTTGGTGATCTGCGCCGAGGCGCGCCTGACGCCGATCTCGGGTCCGAAGTCGATGGTCAGCTTCCAGGCCGGCTTCCTCGCCTCGGGGAAGTCGTCCACCTCGATCACGCGGCCCACCCTGATGTCGACGCCCAGGAAATGCTCGACGTTGATCTCCCCCGGCCGCTCGGTCATCGGGTCCGCCTGCCTAGTGTCGCCGCCAGCCGCCGCCGAGCAGGCGCGAGAGGCGCCCGCCGCGGTTGGGGCGGTAGGCGGGTGAGCCCCGCTCGGGAGGAGGGAGCGCGGCGACGGCCTCGGCGTCGATGTTCAGCATCACGGCCCGCTCCGCCGTGCGCGCGACCTCCGGCGCGTCCGCGAACACGACCTCGCCGCCGGACAGCTCGATCACGAAGCCGTCCAGGATGTGCTCGCGATAGTTGTCTACGACCTGCTCGACCCGGCCGACCTCCGTTCCGTCGGAGGCAAAGACCTGCGTGCCCCGCCGCACCGCGCTGTAGTGGACCGGATGGCCTTCGTCGATCTCCATGCCGAAAGCATAGGAGAGGCGCGGTCCGGCGCAGCGCCGCTACCTTGCGCGGTGTGACCGGCTATTCGGGAACGCCCCTTGTCAGCAAACTCGGGATTCGCGAAGGGGACAGGGTGGCGTTTCCGGGGGAGCCTCAGGGCTTCCGGGCGCTGTTGGGGAGCCTGCCCGAGGGCGTCACCGTCAAGCTGCGCGCTGTGGCACCTCTGGATGTGGTCGTGCTGTTCGCGAGGCGGCGCGCCCGGCTCGAGCGGCGTCTGCCGCGGCTGCGACGCGCCATGGAGCCCGGCGCAAGCCTATGGGTCGCCTGGCCCAAGCGCGCCTCCGGGGTCGAGACCGACCTCAGCGAGGACGTCGTGCGTGAGCTCGCCTTCGCCAACCGGCTGGTCGACAACAAGGTCTGCGCGATCGACGAGACCTGGTCCGGCCTGCGCCTGGTGATCCGGCTCGCCGACCGCTAGCTCGCCGCGGCTCACGCGGGGAAGGAGCCGGAGCCGGAACCCGGCCACTCAGCCCTCGCGTCCGGCCTGATCGGGATCGGGCGCCCTGCGGGAGCTGCGCGATACGGGATCAAGCGCCATCGGCTCGCCGTGCCATTCCTGGGGCAGCGAGATCTCGACGTCGAGCGGCTCAAACGGGGGTGGGGGAGCTGACTGAGGCTCCTGGCTGGCGAGGAAGGAGGCGAGGTAGCGCCCCACGACCTTGTTCGGCGGCCACCACAGGGCGTCCGGCGATGCCCTGCCCTCTCCGTGCCCGCCCTCCAGATCGCCGCGCATGTAGAGGGAGTCGTCGCCCGTGAGCAGCTGCCCCCGCAGGACCGGCTCGAATGGCTGCGGCTCGATCGGGCTGCCGAGAGAGGCGGCTATGTCCTCGATCGCCGAGTCGGCCTGCTGCGTGGCCAGGCCGCCCTGCTTGACGGGGAAGTTCGCCCCGTCGCCGGCCGCCCAGACGTCCTCGATGCCGACCACACGCGCGTTGCGGTCGATGAGGATGAAACCCCGCTCGTCGCAGGGGAGGCCGCGGATCGCTGGGCCCTCCAGCCGAGGCAGTGACACCACTTCGCCGACCTCGAGCTGATCGCCCCCCGGGTGGCAGATCAACTCGCCCTGCGGCGACTCGGACACGCTGGTGCTGAGGCGCGTCCTGATCCCGCGCCCACGCAGCAGCCCGGCGACGGCGTCGCTTGCGACCCGGCCGAAGATCAGCAGAGGGGCCTCTTCGGGGGTGACGATCTCGATCTCGATCTCGCCAATATCCAGCTCCGTGCTGCGCCGCTTGATCATCATCGCGAGCTCGTAGGCGGGCAGCGGCCACGAGGGGCCTGGCGGAACCACCACCGCCAGGGTGCGCGACGGATGATGAGCGGCGCTGCGCAGCAGACCGTCGATGCCCATGGAGGCCCCCTCGCGCAGCGTGGTCGCTTGCTGGTAGGCGGTGAGGGCGCGGGCGCCGAGGCAGACGATCAGCCGGTCATAGGCGATCTCCGACCCGCTGTTGAGCTCGACCAGGTGCTGCTCTGGCCTGACGGCGGTCGCCTGGGCCGCCACGAAGCGCCCCCCGAGCTCGTCGAGGAACGGTGGCAGCTCGAAGCGCCGCGCCGGATCGCCCGAGAAGGGCTCCTCCACGGAGAGCGGCTTGTACTTGAAGTCGGGCTCGGGGGAGACGAGGGTCAGCCGGCCCCGGTCGCCCACCAGGTCGCGCGCGGCCAGCAGCGCCTCGATTCCGGCGATGCCGCCTCCGAGGACCACCAGCTCGTGAGTTGCCGCGGCGGATCCGTTCATTCGCCAAGAGGCTATGCCCAGGAGCGGCGCCTCTCGTCGGGCGTCGCCACCGAAAGGCATCCGTGGTCAGTACCGATGCGCTGGCGCTACGAAGGCGTGAGCATCGTCACGTGAGCATCTCGATCCTCTTGACGGGGCAGAGCGTCTAGGTTTCCGGAATGGGCGAGAATCTGCCGATCACCGTCGTCCTCGCCGACGACCACGAGGTCGTTCGCGACGGGATTCGGATGGTGCTCGAGTCCGAGCCGGACATCGCTGTCGTCGCCGAGGCCGGCACCGCGGAGGATGCGACGCGCTACGCGCTGGGGCACAGGCCCTCGGTGGTGGTCCTCGACCTGAGCATGCCCGGCGGCTCGAGCCTGGAGGCGATCCCGAAGATCCTCGAGGCCTCGCCCGAGACCAAGGTGATCGTGCTGACCATGCAGAGTGAACCCGCCTTCGCCCGCAAGTCGCTCCAGTCGGGCGCCAGCGCTTACGTGGTCAAGCACGCCGCGGCCAAGGAGCTGGTCGAGGCAATCCGGGTCGCGCTCGCCGGCGAGACCTACATCAATCCGAAGCTGGGCGGCAGGCTCGCCGCCGAACCCGCCGAGGCGGGCCCGCCCGACGGGCTGACGCCTCGCGAGGTCGAGGTCTTGGAGTTGCTCGCCCAGGGCTACATGAACCCCGAGATCGCCGAGCGGCTGGTGATCAGCGTGAGGACCGTGGAGACCCATCGTGCCAATATCCAGCGCAAGACCGATATCAAGACCAGAGCCGAGCTGATCGCATACGCGAACGAGCACGGGCTCGCCGGCGTCTAGCCGCGGCGGCCCCCGCGCTCACTCGGCATTGGTCACCGGCAGGGTCGCCTGCAGGCGGGTCCCCGAACCTGGCGCCGAGGAGATCAGCAGCTCGCCGTCAGCGAGCTCCACGCGCTCGCGCATGCCCCGCAGGCCGAAGCGATCGCCCCGGCCCTCGCCGGGCAGGAAGCCATGCCCGTCGTCCTCGACGGTCACCGATATGCGGCCATTCGCCTCACGGATCTCGATGGCGGCCCGGGTGCCCCCGGCGTGCTTGACGGCGTTGTTGAGCGCCTCCTGGACGACCCTGTAGATGGTGGCCTCCAGCTCGGGGCCCAGGCGGGGGGAGCCGTTGCCCCTGTCGTGGGCGAGGTCGATCGTGGTGCTCGCCTCGATCCGGCCCCGCTTGCTTACGCGCTGCACGAGCGCCTCGATCGCGGCCGCGACCCCCAGCTCGTCGAGCGATGCGGGGCGCAGCTCGTTGATCAGTGACTCGAGCGAATCGATCACCACCTCGAGTTGCGCCGAAGCGCCGGCGAGCGAGCGCCGCATCGTCCGCTCGTCGCCTCGCCTCAGCGCATCGTCCTGGGCGACCTTGAGCGCGCCGAGCTCCTGAAGGGTCTCGTCGTGGAGCTCCATCGCCCAATGGCGACGCTCGCGCTCGGAGGCCTCTATCGATAGCCGCAGGCGCTCCCGCTCCGCGTCCCGAGCGGTTGCGAGCGCGCCGGCGGCAGCCTGGCCGCCGGCGAAAGATGCCAGCACGAGCTCGTCGTCCGCGCTGAACTCCTGACGCGCGACGGGATCCAGCGCCAGCAGGAACCCCTGGCTGAGGCCCCGGTACTCCATATGCACCAGCAGGGCGGAGCGCGCGCTCAGCCCGAGTGGATCGCCGAGGCCCGCAAGCTGCTCGCCCAGCCGCTGCACCGTCCCCTCTCGCCGAGCAGCGGCCAGCGCGGCATGGTGCGGCGCGACGCTGCGGCCCACGAGCTCGTCATCCGCGTCGCCCGCCACGGAGCCCACGCTGAGGCCGCCGTGCTCATCGGGGACCAAGACGAGCAGCGAGCGCGAGTCGATCAGGGCTCGGCAGCGCTTCGCCACGAGCTCCAGTATCGAGTCGAGGTCGCTCTCGACAGCGCTCGCTCTCGACAGCGTGATCGTCGCCTCCAGTGCCCTCACGGCGCGCTCCAACTCGATCCGGCGGCCCTCGCTCTCGGTGTAGACGCGCGCGTTCTGAATCGCGACCGCCGCCCAGTTGGCGAGGATGAGAAGCATCGACTCGTCGCGGTCATCGAACTGCTCACCACCGCGTTTCTCGGTTAGGTAGAGATTGCCGAAGGCCTCGCCGTGGATCGTCACGGGCACGCCCAGAAACGAGCTCATCTGAGGGTGCCCGGCGGGGAAGCCGTAGGAGCGCGGATGCTCCCCGACGTCTTCCAGTCGCAGCGGCCTCGGGTCCCGAATCAACTCCCCGAGCACACCGCGACCCTGCGGAAGCGAGCCGATCTCGCGAACCGTCTCGTCGTTCACGCCCAGATGCAGAAAGCGCTCGAGCCCGGCCTTCTCGGAGTCCAGGATTCCCAAGGCCGCGTAGCGGGCATCTGTGAGCTCCCGGGCGCCCTCGAGCACCTGCCCAAGCAGCGCCTCGGGGTCGAGCTCCGATACCAGGGATTCGCCCACTTCCAGCAGTCGGCGCAGCTGCGTCGGGCTCAGTGGGCTTTCGTCCACAAGCATCGATCACCAGGCTAGACGACGCCGGTCCCCCTGACCGCGCGCCGTCCCGCGGCCGAAGAGCTGCGGTCGCTAGGGTGGTCGCGAGCTGAGCCCAGCACGGCCTGCAATCGAGACGAGGGGTCTGACCAAGGTCTTCGGCGAGACCCTGGCCGTGGACGAGCTTCACCTCGAGGTTCCCCCGGGAGTGGTCTTCGGCTTTCTCGGCCCGAACGGCGCGGGCAAGACGACGACGATCCGGATGCTCCTCGACCTGATCAGGCCCACTCGGGGAGAGGCCGAGGTGCTCGGCCTCGACGTGCGCCGCGACGGCGTCGAGATCCGGGCCCGCTGCGGGTACCTCCCGGGAGAGCTCCACCTGCCTGAGGGCCCCACGGCGCGGGCCTTCCTCGCGCACCTGAGCCGGCTCAGGGGCAGCGAGCCGGACGGGGCCGGGGATGAGCTGGCCGAGCGTCTCGGGCTCAGCCTCGACCGTCCGCTGGGAGACCTCTCGAAGGGCAACCGCCAGAAGGCGGGGCTGGTGGCCGCCTTCATGCACGACCCGGACCTCCTGATCCTCGACGAGCCCACCAGCGGCCTCGACCCGATTCGCCAAGAAACCGTGCTCGAGATGATTCGCGAGCGCGCCGCGGCGGGGCGCACGGTCTTCCTCTCCTCACACGCGCTGGACCAGGTGGAGCGCGTCGCGGATCGTGTCGGGATCATCCGCCGGGCGGTGCTGGTGGCGGTCGAGGACACCTCGGATCTGAGACGGCGGGCGCTGCGCGAGGTCGAGGTGCGCTTCGAGGGGCCGGCTCCCGCCGAGCTCGGCGGGGTGCGCGGCGTCTCGGAGCTGAGGATCGAGGGCGACACCGCCCGGCTGCGCGTCGAGGGCAACATGGACGACCTCGTTAAGGCGCTCGCCGCCCATCCCGTGCGGAGTATGACCGCCGAGCCGCCGGAACTCGAGCAGGTCTTCCTGAGCTACTACGGGCGCGGCGATGAGAGCTGAGCTCACCCGAGACCTGCTGTGGGAGCGCCGGCACGCGTTGCTCTGGTGGACGATCGGCATCAGCGCCGCGATCGCGATCAACATCGCCTTCTATCCCTCGGTGCGCGAATCCAAGGGGCTCGCTGACTACTCGAAGGACCTGCCCGAGGCGATGCGGGCGCTGTTCGCTGGGGGAGAGCTCGATCTCGGCAGCCCCAGGGGCTATCTCAACAGCCAGGTCTTCGCGCTGATGGGGCCGATGCTGCTGACGATCTTCTCGATCGGCCTGGGAGCCGGGGCGATCGCCGGCGATGAGGAGAGGGGGACCCTGGAGCTGACGTTGGCCCAGCCGGTTCGACGCTCTTCGGTGGTATTGCAGCGCGCCGCGGCGATGATCGCGGCGGTGGCGCTGCTCGGCCTCGTTCTGTTCGCCTCGGTCGCGCTCGGCTGCCGCCTGGTCGACCTGGAGATCTCGCTTTCCTCGCTGCTGGCGGCGAGCGTCAGTGCCACCCTGCTCTCCGCCGTGTTCGGGACGTTCGCGCTGGGCGCCGGCTCGGTTCTCCCGGGCAAAGGCCGGGCGATCGCGATCGCCGCGGGCCTCGCCGTCGCCGCCTGGATGCTGGACGGCCTCGCGCAGGCCGTAGGGGCGCTCGAGCCCTGGCGGCCGCTCTCGCCCTACTACCACGCTTTCGGACACAACCCCCTTTCGCAGGGCGCCCCTTGGGGTGGCTGGGCGGTGTTGGTCGGCCTCGCGGCCGCGTCGATCGCGGCGGCCGTCGCCGGCTTCACCAGGCGCGACGTCGAGGGCTGAGCTCGGAGCCCCGGTAGGATCCGGATCGGCCGGCGCCCGCATGAGGCGAAGAGACGGAGCACCCGAATGGAGATGGTGATCGTGGGGACCGGGTGATGGTGGGGAGCAGCGAAGCGTTGCCGCTGGGAGCTGAGACCGGCGTCGGCCTCGCGCAATGAGCGGGACAGCACTGGAGCACGCGACGACCGGCGTCCCGACGGGCTCCCCGACGGATTCCGTCCGGGACGCTCGCGCCTCGCTGCCGGGCGGCAAGTTCGAATCCGCTGCGGCCATCGTGGTGCTCCGGGAGGGCACGCCGCTAGGCATCGTTCGCGCTGAGCGTCTGTTCGCCGCAGACGAAGCACAGACCCTGGGCGAGTTGATAGAGGCCGGGACGCCGATCGTCTCGGCAGATGCCCCAGAGGAGGCGGTCGCGTCGAGGATCGTCACCTACGGCGGGTCGGGCATCTGTGTGGTTGACGCGCGCGGGGCTTTCGCGGGCTTCGTTCCCGCCGCGTCCATGCTGCCGGTGCTTGTCACCCAGCACGCCAAGGACCTGGCGCGGATCGGCGGCTATCTGGCGGGCACCAGGCGCGCTCGCAGTGCCGCCGAGGAGGCTGTTCCGCGCCGGCTGTGGCACCGCATGCCGTGGCTGCTCGTGGGGTTGGTGGGCGCGATGGGATCCGCCCTGATCGTGGGCTCGTTCGAGGCCGAGCTCGACGCGAAGGTGCTGCTGGCCTTCTTCCTGCCGGCGGTCGTGTACATGGCCGACGCCGTCGGGACTCAGACTGAGACTGTGATGATTCGGGCGTTCTCGGCGGGGGTTCGGGCGCGCGATGTGCTGGGGCGCGAGCTGCTCACCGGCGTGATCGCGGGGACGATCGTCGGCGTCGCGTTCCTGCCCTTCGCGCTGCTGGTTTGGGGTGACGCGGACGTGGCCCTGGCCGTCGCTCTCGCACTGTTCGCGAGTTGCTCGATCGCCACGGCGGTGGCGATGGTCCTGCCGGTGGTGCTGCAGCGGCTGGGGGTGGACCCGGCGTTCGGCTCAGGGCCCCTGGCGACGATCGCCCAGGATCTGCTCTCGATCGCCGTCTACCTGGCGATCGCGGTCCCGATCGCCGGCTGAGTCGTCCGCGCCGGACCGACTCGCCAGCAGGTCGGCCCACGGGACCCTGATCAGCAGCGCCAGCGCCAGGAGGGCGATCAGCTGCAGCGCCAGTCCCAGGGGCGATGTCAGGCTCCCGGTGATCTCGTCTCCCAGCGTGCTCTCCACGGCCGAGGCTCCGGTGACGTAGATCGTGTAGGAGACCAGGCGCCCGGCGAAGAAGGCCGCGGTCAGCGGTTCCAATGCGACCGTCATCAGCCCGGCGGCCGTGAACAGCTGACCGCTGGGTACGGGCGACAGTGCGAAGAGCGCGAGCCCGGTCAGCGAGCGGGCCTGGTTTTCGACCAGCGCGCTCTGGGCCGCCGCCAGGTTGCGACGGCGCTCCTCGGAGAGCCGGGGACGCAGCCGTCTGGCGCCGTTTGCGAGCGTGAAGCGCCCGGCGGCGGCGGCGAGGGCGCCGCAGGCGATCAGTGGCGCCGCCGGCAGATCGAGGTTGAGCGAGAAGACGACCAGGACCGCGCTCGTCGGCGGCCCGAAGGCGGGCATCAGGTTGAGGGCGTAGATCACGCAGGCGATCAGCAGCAGGTCCCGTGCCATCAGCCGTGCCGATTCTCCCGGCCCGGGTTTCCATAATCGGGCTTATCGAGCGTTGCCGTTGTGGCTACGAGGATGCCGCCCGCGTCCCCGCTGGGGCCTCCCGCGCGGCTCCCACGGCCATCGCCAGCAGGCCGAGGCCGACCGCCACGGCGGCGAACCAGACGATGAATCCGAGCACCGGCACCAGCGCCGCCACCCGCAGGATCGCCAGGCCCACCAGGAACGACGCGATTCGCCCGCGCGGCGGCGCGATCAGAGCCCTTCCGAGCGCCCAGGCGCCGGCCACGTAGGCGACCGCAGCCAGCGGCAGCAGCGCCAGCCCGAGCACCAGGGCGAGCGGCAGGCCGAGCAGCGTAAGAGCGGCCCCAAGGGCCACCACCGGCAGCGCCACCAGCACGGCGAGGCCGACCGCGATCGAGACGGCGAGGTTGTCGCGCGCCTGCGCGAAGACTGCGTCGGCCGCCCTCGGCAAGAGCAGCACGAGGATCACGCCCAGGATCAGGGCGGAGACCGTGACGGCAAGCCACAGGACGAATGCCCCGACGATCGCGAGGGTGCCGGCAGTGTCGTCCCATCCCTGCTTGGTGGTCTCGCCGCCGACCTCGGCCCCCGGCGAGACCTCGGGCTCCTCGTCCCAGTAGCTCAGGTCCCCGCTCACCGAGGCCCCGTCGAGGATGCGAGCCTTGCCGGCGACTGTGACCACGTCGCCATCCACCGTGCCGGCGACGGCCACGTCCCCGTCGATCGCGACGACGTCGCCGCGCACCGCGCCCGCGATCGTGACGTCTCCATGTACCACGAAGACGCCCTCGACGGTGCTCCCGGCCGCCACCTCGACCGGCCCGGAGACGACCACGATCGCGTCATCCGCGCCGTCCATGTCGCCGCCCGCCCCCGCGGCGCCGGCGGGTACCGCGCAAGCGACGATCAGGGCCAGCGCCACCAGCAGGGGCGCGCGCAGAGAGCGGTTCGGGGCAAGGCGGCGCATGGTGACCTCCATCGATCGTGGGCTCGTTGACTGAGGCGTGACGCAACATTGTCGCTGACCGCCGCGGCGATTGCCTCTGCGAGCTCGCCATCTGTTCACGAGGCCGGTCAGTCGAGGGCCCTTCGCAGCAGCGCTTCGTCGATCCCCTCGACGGAGATCAGCTTGTCGCGGGAGCGCTGGCCCCGGACGACCGTGACTCGCGAGGGCGCCACGTCCGCGCGACCGGCGATCAGGCGGCAGAGCGCGCGGTTGGCCCGGCCGTCAACCGGGGGTGCCGTGACCCTCGCGAGCAGCCGCCCATCGCGGAACCCCCCGATCTGGTCCCGGCTCGCGCGGGCGCTCAGCCGCACCTCGATCCTGGCCTCGGCCACCTTCCCCCTCTCACGGCGCCGCGTAGAAGTCGGCGAGCGCCGCGGCGACCTCGCCCGGGCGCTCCTCCTGGAGGAAGTGGCCGCAGTCAGGCAGCACGGTGACCTCGGCGCCGCCCACATCGCTCTCGACGCGCCGCATCGTGCGCTCGACATCGGGCAGGATGCGGTCACGAGCCCCGTAGACGATGCGCACGGGGACGTCGATCGTCGGGATCCAGGCCTCGACCTCCCTCATCCCAGCCGGGGCGAGGCCGATGCCCGCCTTGCGCAGGGCCTCGCGCGCGGCGTCGGTGGCGAACGGCTCCTGGACGCCGCGGATCACCTGCTCGGTCAGGCAGTCCTTGTCGTGGACGCCGATCTTCATCGCCCGCTCGAGCCCGCTGGGGCTGGTCAGCCAGGAGCGCACGCCGGGCATCCGCGCCGCGCTGATGAAGGCGATCACCGCCCACGACGGTCTTGCGTAGACCAGGGTGTTGAGCAGGGCCAGCGAGCTCACTTGCTCGGGGTGCCGTGAGGCCCAGTAGAGGCCGACGGGCCCGCCCAGGTCGTGCACGGCGAGGCCGAGCCGGGGAGCCCCCACGGCCTCCAGGAAGGCGCTGAGGACGCGGTCATGGAAACGGAAGCTGTAGGAGGCATCGAGCGGCTTGTCGCTGTGCCCGAACCCCGGCAGGTCAACGGCGATCACCCTGCGTCCGCGCTCGGCGACCGGACCGATGATCTCACGCCACAGGAACGAGGAGGTCGGCCAGCCGTGCAGCAGCAGCACCGGCTCGCCCTCGCCATGCTCGCGGTAGTGGATTCGCAGCCCCTCGACCTCGACGAATCTTCCCGGAGCCTCGGACATCAGCCCAGGCACTCCCGCGCTACTTCCAGGGCTCGATCCGAGGGTGTGCCGGCGAAGACGACGATCGCGTTTCGCGCGGTCACCACCTCGCTCTCGGAGGCGCCGAAGGCCTGCAGCGCCGCGCGCACGTCGGCGGCGGTCCGCCGCGCCTTCTGCGCGCTGCCCTGCACCACCACCTCCACCCTGATCCCTTCCGCGGTGGCGGCCCTGAAGTCGGCGGAGATGTTGCCCAGGCCGGGGTCCGGCCCGCTTGTCACGGGCTCTGCCCCGATGCCGCCCTCGGCGAGGCAGGCGCGCAGGGCGTTCTCCTCCAGCAGGCCGTCACCCTCCCCCCCACCGCAGCCGCCGGCGCCGGCGATGGCGAGCAGGGCGGCGGTGGTGGCGGTGATCGCGCGGCCCATGGCGGAAACCTAACGGTGCCCTTGAACGAACGCGGCGGCCCCAGGGGGATGAAGGCCGCCACGCTCGCCGGCCGACCTGACGGCCGGCCGCGGCCGTGGCCGGTCGAGCCGACCCGACCTTCTTGTGACCCTCGCGACTATGGCGCAGTCAGGGCCGTCGCGCAACCGCCGGAGGCCGCGGCGCGGCTTAGGCGGCATTTACGTCACCGCGTAGCTTCAGAGGCGATGCGGCTCCCTTCCATCGTCCTGGGCGTCTTCTCCGCGATGGCGCTGGCGGCCTGCGGCTCGGATTCCGAGCAGGCCTCGAGCCCGGACGCCGCCGCAACGCAGCTCGAGGCCCCCGCACCCGCGGCCGACCCCGCCGGCGGGCCCGCATCCAAGAAGGGAACGGCTGTGATCGCCGCGAACCTCGAGCAGGCGAACGAGATCATCCCGGGTGGCAAGGAGGCTCTCGATGCGAAGCTGGCCGAGCTGGCGGGACAGCCCGTGCTGGTCAACCGCTGGGCCTCGTGGTGCCCGCCCTGCCGTGACGAGCTTCCGTTCTTCAGCGAGTCCGCCCAGGCCCACGCGTCAGACGTCGCCTTCGTCGGCATCAACACTCAGGACGACTCACTCGAGGCCGCCGAGGGCTTCCTCTCGGAGGTGCCGATCTCCTTCCCGAGCGTCGAGGACACCAGCGGCGACGTGGCGCGGGAACTGGGCATCGGCAACGTCTCGCCGGGCACGGCCTTCATCGACTCCTCGGGCGAGATCGCCTACACCAGGCAGGGTGCCTACGCGTCCCGCGAGGAGCTCGAGGCGGACATCCAGCGGTACCTGCTGGCCGGTTAGCGCCACACTTACTACATGGAGAACGACCCCGCTGCGGGCATAGGCGTTCTGGCCGCGTTCGCCGCCGGCCTCGTCTCGTTTCTGTCCCCCTGCGTGCTGCCGCTGGTGCCGGGATATCTCGCCGCCGTCACCGGTGTTGCGGCCACCGACATCGAGGATGCCGGCTGGCGCCGGGTCCTGCCCTCCAGCCTGCTCTTCGTCGCCAGCTTCTCCGCCATCTTCGTGTTGCTCGGCCTCACCGCCACGGGTCTCGGCAGCGCGCTGCAGGACAACCGCGAGCTGCTCAACAAGATCTCGGCTGCCCTGATCATCGCCATGGGCGTCTTCTTCGTGTCGGCCCTGTTCATCACGAGGCTCAATCGCGAGTGGCGAGTCGAGGGCCTCATGGAGCGCGCCGGCACGGGCGGCCCGATCGTCGCCGGTGCGGCATTCGCCGTCGCCTGGACGCCCTGCGTCGGCCCCACTCTCGCCGCGGTGCTCTCGGCGGCCGCGCTCTCGGAATCGGCCGGCCGGGGGGCGTTCCTGCTGGCCATCTACTCGGCGGGCCTGGCGGTCCCGTTCCTGCTGACCGCCGTCGCGTTCGCGCGCATGACGACCGCCTTCGATGCGATCAAACGCCACTACGCCGTGATCATGGCGGCGGGTGGAGTGGTGCTGATCGGGATGGGAGTGCTGATCTGGACCGGGGAGCTGTTCCGCCTCAACGCCGAGGCGCAACAGTTCCTCGATAGCCTCGGGCTGAACTTCTTCTCGGAGGTCTGACCTTGGCCAGCGACAAACCGAACATCTGCGTAATCGGGGCCGGTATCAGCGGCCTCACGGCCGGCAAGGCCATGAGCGACCGCGGCATCCGCTACACGTGCTTCGAGGCCTCCGACGACATCGGGGGCAACTGGTACTTCGGCAACCCCAACGGCCGCTCCTCGGCCTACCGCTCGCTTCACATCGACACCTCGCGCGACTGCATCTCGTTTCGCGACATGCCGATGGGCCCCGAGTACCCCGATTACCCGCACCACAGCGAGATCCTCGACTACCTGAACCGCTACGTCGACGCCTTCGGCCTGCGCGGGTCGATTCGCTTCAAGACCCCTGTGGGGCACGCCGAGCACCTGCCCGACGGCGGCTGGGAGATCGTCGCCGGCGGCGGAGAGCCGGAGCGCTTCGACTTCCTGGTCGTCGCCAACGGCCACCACTGGGACCCGCGCTACCCCGACTACCCGGGCAGCTTCGCCGGGGAGACGATCCATTCGCACCACTATCTCTCGCCGACCGAGCCGCTCGACCTCCGCGACAAGCGGGTGCTGGTCGTCGGCATCGGCAACAGCGCCGTCGACATCGTCTCGGAGCTCTCCCGGCGCGGCGTGGCAGAGCGGGTCTTCCTTTCCACCCGCAGCGGCGCCTGGGTCGTCCCCAAGTACATGTTCGGGCGCCCCTCCGACCAGGTCGTGAAGACGAGCCCGTACCTTCCGCTGAGGCTGCAGCGCTGGCTCGCCAGGCCGCTGCCGCGGCTCGCCTCGGGCCGCATGGAGGACTTCGGCCTCCCCCGCCCCAACCACGAGTTCCTGGAGGCGCATCCCACCGTCTCCAGCGAGCTGATGCTGCGCCTCGGCTCGGGCGACGCCGTCGCCAAGCCCGACGTCGCCGAGCTGCAGGGCGATTCCGTTCGCTTCGAGGACGGCAGCGTCGAGCGGATCGACGCGATCGTCTACGCGACCGGCTACAGGATCACCTTCCCCTTCTTCGACCCGGAGTTCCTCTCCGCCCCCGACAACCGCCTGCCCCTGTTCAAGCGCATCTTCAAGCCGGGCTTCGACGACCTCGCCTTCATCGGCCTCGCACAGACGATCCCGACGCTGTTCCCGTTCGTGGAGCTGCAGTCGAAGCTGCTTGCGCGCTATCTGGGCGGCGACTACGCGCTTCCGCCGCGCGAGCAGATGGAGCGGATGATCGCAGCGGACGAGCACAAGCATGCGGGCCACTTCAAGGAAAGCCCGCGCCACACGATGCAGATCGAGTGGTACTCCTACGAGCACGACCTGAAGCACCGGGAGATGCCCGCGGGCCGCGAGCGCGCCGAGGCCGGCACCGGCGTCAGCTTCCAAGCCCACCGCACCGCGCGCGAGGAGCCCGCGGTTGCCTGAACGTCGCGACGTGGAGTTCACCAGCAGCGGCGAGAGCTGCGCCGCCTGGCATTACGCCGGCCAGGGCGAAGCGCTGAGCACCGAGGCGGGGCGCCCCTGCGTGGTCATGGCGCACGGCATCGGCGGCACCCGCGACTCGGGCCTCGAGCCCTTCGCCGAGGCCTTCGCCGACGCCGGCCTCGACGTGGTGCTGTTCGACTACCGCGGCTTCGGGGCATCCAGCGGCGAGCCGAGGCAGTTCGCCTGGCCGCCCCGGCACCGCGACGACTACCGCGCCGCCGTGGCCTTGGCCCGCGGGCTGGACGGCGTCGACCCCGAGCGGATCGTTCTCTGGGGCACCTCCTGGTCGGGCGGGCACGTCGTCTACGTGGCGGCCGACGACCCGCGAATCGCGGCGGTCGTCTCCCAGACCCCTGACCTCGACGGCATGCGGACCCTGCTCGAGATCGTCCGCTACGCGGGCCCGATGCATCTGCTCAGGACGACGGGCGATGCCCTCCGCGACGTGGCCACGATCTTGAGACGCGAGCCGCCGCACCTGATCCCGCTCGTCGCCAGGCCCGGCGAGATCGCGGCGATGAGCAGCGAGGAGGCGCTGCCGGGCTACACGGCGATCGCCGGCCCCGGCTGGCGCAACGAGCTAACGGCCCGCGCCCTGCTCTATGAGGGGCAGAACCGCGCCATCACCCGCATGGACGAGCTCCACTGCCCGATCCTGATCCAGGTGGCCGACCGTGACTCGATCGCCCCGCCGGCCGCTGCCAAGGCCGCCGCCTGGCGGGCCAAGGGCCGCGCCGAGGTGCGCGAGTACCCCTGCAACCACTTCGACATCTACGTCGGCGAGTGGCGCGAGCGCGCCATCGCCGACCAGCTGCACTTCCTGAGGCGCCACCTCGGCGCCGCCACCGCCGGCACCCCGGCGACAGCCGCGCCGTCGGCGTAGTTGCGCCGCAGGGCCGCGCGAAGGGCCCCTCCTCTCCACGCAGTCGAGCCGTCAGCGGCTGCGCTGCTCCCTTTCGCGC
>CAWKCC010000003.1:0-520615 GCA_963848045.1 uncultured Solirubrobacterales bacterium | reverse complement strand
CCGGCTCCTCCGCTCCGCGTCCGGGGGTGCCAGGCGAGGTGCCCGCGGCCGTGGTCACCCTGATCCTCAGTCGAGGATCTCCACGAGGACCCGCTTGTCCTCGCGCACCGCGGCGGCCTTCATCACCGTGCGCAGCGCGTTGGCGACCCGGCCACCGCGGCCGATCACGCGACCCAGGTCCTGCTCGGCCACCTCGAGCTCGAGGATGACCTCGCCCTCGATCTCCTCGACCTCGGTGACCTCGACGGCGTCGGGGTCCTCGACCAGGCCGCGAGCGAGGAACTCGAGCAGATCCCTCATCGCTAGGCGCTGGTGGACTCGATGCCCTTGGTGCGCAGCAGGTGCGAGACCGTCCGCGTGGGCTTGGCGCCGTGCTCCAGCCAGTGCCGGGCGCGGTCCTCGTCGATCACGATCAGCGAGGGCTCGGTCTGCGGGTTGTACTGGCCGATCGTCTCGATCGTGCGCCCGTCGCGCGGCGAGCGGCGGTCGGCGACGACGATGCGCCAGATCGGGTTCTTGTTCGAACCCACCCTTCTCAGTCTTATCCGAACCATGGCTGCGGCAGGTTAGCGCCCGGCGAGCGGCGAAGTCCCGCTCAGCGCGCGCCGCGCATCAGCTGCTCGGGGCTCGGCATCTTGCCCTGGGAGACCTGCTTCATCAGCTTGCGCATCTGCCCAAACTGCTTGACGAGGCGGTTGACCGCCTGCACGGTCGTGCCGGAGCCGGCCGCGATCCGCTTGCGGCGCGATCCGTTGATCTCGTCGGGGTGCGCGCGCTCGCGTGGCGTCATCGACTTGATGATCGCCTCGATGCGGTCGAGCTCGCGCTCGTCAATGTCGCCCATCCCCTGCATCGCCTTGCCCATCCCGGGCACCATCTTCATCAGGTTGCCGAGCGGCCCCATGCGGCGCACCTGCTGGACCTGGGTGAGAAAGTCCTCGAGCGTGAACTGCTGCTTGCGGATCTTGCGCTCGAGCTCGGCCGCCTGGTCGGCGTCGTACTCATCCTGGGTCTTCTCGATCAGTGACATCACGTCGCCCATGCCGAGGATGCGACCCGCCATGCGGTCGGGGTGGAAACGCTCGATCTCGTCGAGCTTCTCGCCGGTCGAGGCATAGATGATCGGCCTGCCCGTGACGGCGCGCACCGAGAGCGCCGCGCCGCCGCGCGCGTCGCCGTCGAGCTTGGTGATCACGACACCGTCGAAGTCGGCTACCTCCGCGAAGCTCTCGGCGACGTTGACCGCGTCCTGCCCGGTCATCGCGTCGAGCACCAGCAGCACGTTGTGGGGCTTGGTCGCCTTGCGGACGCTGGCCAGCTCGTCCATCAGGTCCTGGTCGATGTGCAGGCGGCCGGCGGTGTCGACGATCAGCGCGTCGCGGCCTTCGGCCTTGGCCCGCTCGAGGGCGCGCGCGGCGACCTTGACCGGGTCGGTCTCACCGTCGGGGCCGTAGAAGGCCGCCTCGGCCTGCGCGGCGAGCTTCTCCAGCTGCTCCACGGCTGCGGGCCGCTGCAGGTCGCAGGCGGCGACCGCCACCTCGCGGTTGTCCTTGCGCAGCAGCCTTGCCAGCTTCGCCGTCGCCGTCGTCTTGCCCGATCCCTGCAGCCCCGACATCAGGATCACGGTCGGGCCGCTCGACGCGAAGGCGATCTCCCGCCCCCCGGCCCCGCCCATCAGCTCGGTGAGCTGCTCGTTGACGGCCTTGACCACGGTCTGCCCGGGGTTGAGCGCCTCGGATACGTCGGCTCCGGCGAGACGCTCGCCCAGGGCGGCCGTGAACTCCTTCACGACCTTGAAGTTGACGTCCGCCTCGAGCAGCGCCAGCCGCACCTCGCGCAGCGCCTTCTTGACGTCGTCCTCGGAGAGCTTGCCGCGCGAGCGGATCTCTCCCATCACTCCCTGCAGCCGCTCTGAGAGCTGGTCGAACACGGCTGCTCAGGTTAGACGCCCCGCCGCTACTCCTCCAGCAGCGCCCGGGCGAACTGCTCGGCGTCGAAGGGGCGCAGATCCTCCAGTTGCTCGCCGATCCCGATCAGCTTCACCGGAATACCCAGCTCGGAGGAGATCGCCAGGGCGACGCCGCCCTTTGCGGAGCCGTCGAGCTTCGTCAAGACGGCCCCGGTGACATCCGTGACCTTGGCGAACTCCTGGGCCTGGCGGACGCCGTTCTGGCCGGTGGTCGCGTCGATCACGACCAGCGTCTCGTGAGGGGCGCCGGGGAGCTGCTTGGCGATCACTCGGCGAACCTTGGCCAGCTCCTCCATCAGGTTCTCCTTGGTGTGCAGCCGGCCCGCCGTGTCGCAGATCACCACATCGGCGCCGCGGGCCTGGGCCGCGGCGACCGCGTCGAAGGCGACCGCGCCGGGGTCGCCGCCCTCGGTGCCTTTGACTATCTGGCAGCCGGCGCGCTCCGCCCACTCGGTGAGCTGCTCGACCGCGGCCGCGCGATACGTGTCGGCGGCGCCTACGACGACCTCCAACCCGAGCTCGCGCTGCAGGTGCCAGGCGATCTTGCCGATCGTCGTGGTCTTGCCGGTGCCGTTGACTCCGACCACCATCAGCACCGCCGGCTCGGCGCGCAGGTCTATGCGGGTGCTCACCTCGTCAGGGATGGCGGTCTCGGCCAAGAGCTCGATCAGGCGCTCGCGCAGCGCCTCTCCCCCTCCCAGCTCTCCCGACTCGACTGCGTCCTCGAGGCGGCGGACGACCGCCGCCGTGGTCGGGGCCCCGGCGTCAGCGAGAATCAGGGCTTCCTCGATCCGCTCCCAGGTCTGTTCGTCGACGCGCTCGCTGAAGCTGGAGCTGAGCTCGGCGGTCAGCGCCTGGCGGCTGCGGCTGAGGCCCTCTCGCAGGCGCCTGAAGACACCGCCCGGCTCCTCGTCGGGGCGCTGCTTGACTGCGGCGTCGGTGAGCTCACGGTCGCCGAGGTCGAACGCGTCGCTCCAGCTCGCCGCCATCGCGAGCAGCCTAGCCGCAGACCCTCGTCGACTCCGGGTCGGATCGGCGCGTCTGGTCGCCTCGAGATGCGGTCTCGTGGTCACCGGCGTCCGGCGTGCCGTTAGCGTTCGCGTCCGCCCCGCTGCGCTTTCGTGATGCGCGCAGGCCGGATTGCGGCGGGCGACCCAGTCCTGGCACTCGAACCGGAGGAGACATCGTGAACGAGCCCCAAGCCCCGCCGCCGATCCTGCCACCGTTCGACGAGCGCTCGGCGCGGGCGAAGGTCAAGGCCGCCGAGGACGCCTGGAACAGCCGCGATCCCGAGCGCGTGGCGCTCGCCTACACGGAGGACTCCCGGTGGCGAAACCGGGACCGCTTCCTCACCGGACGGGCGGAGATCGTCGAGTTCCTGCGGGAGAAGTGGCAGCGCGAGCTGGACTACCGGTTGCGCAAGGAGCTGTGGGCGTTCACCGGCAACCGGATCTCGGTCCGCTTCGAGTACGAGAGTCACGACCAGTCGGGGGTGTGGTGGCGAAGCCACGGCAACGAGCACTGGGAGTTCGAGGAGGAGACCGGGCTGATGCGCCGCCGCGACGCGAGCATCAATGACTACCCGATCGACGAATCCGAGCGCAAGTTCCACTTCGAGCGCTAGTGCGGCCTCCGGCCTCCCGGCGCGCGCTCGCGCCGGTTCCCGGCTGCGCCTAGGCCGCTTCCGCCGCTGCGGCGTCGGCCTCGGGCACGTCGCCGGGCCTCAGCTCGCCGTCCCGGGGGAGCTTTCGGGAGACGACCTTGGTGATGCCGTCGCCGCCCATGCTCACCCCGTAGAGGATGTCCGCGGCGTCCATGGTGCGCTTCTGGTGGGTCACGACGATGAACTGGGAGCGCTCGGAGAAGCGGCGCACGAGGCGCAGGAAGCGGTCGATGTTGATGTCGTCGAGCGCCGCCTCGACCTCGTCGAGGATGTAGAAGGGACAGGGGCGCGCCATCAGCACCGCGAACACGAAGGCGAGCGCCACCAGCGACTTCTCGCCGCCGGAGAGCAGCGAGAGGCGGCGGGTCGACTTGCCCGCGGGAGTGACCTCGATCTCCACCCCCCAGGCCTCGTCCTTGGGCGCGCCGCTCTCGTCGGAGTCGGGCACCTCCTCCCCGTCGGCCGGGGAGTCGTCCCCGTTCTGTCCCGCGAAGCCGACCCGCCTGGGGGCGGCGTCGACGCGGCGCAGCCGCCCCTTGCCACCCGGGAAGAGCTCGGCGACCATCTCCTCGAAGTTGCGCGCGGTCGCCTCGAAGGTCTGCTCGAAGGACTGCGCGATCTCGCGGTCGATCCGTCGGATCAGCGTCTTCAGCTCCTCCAGTGCGTGCTCGGCGTCCTTGCGCTGCTCGGTCAACCCGCGCGCGTGCTCGGCCGCCTCGGCGTACTCGCGCTCGGCGAGCGGGTTGACGGGCCCGATTTGCTCGCGCCGCCGCTCGAGCCGCTCCAGCTTCACCTGGGCCTGCTCCCGCTCGGCGTCGGCAAGCGGGGCCGCGGCGGCGGCCAACGGCCGCCCCAGGCTCTTCGAGAGCGCCCTTAAGCGGGCGTTGCTCTCGTCGCGCTCCGCGCGTAGCTGCGAGGCCTCGACCTCAGCGCCCGTCAGCGCCTCGCTGACCTCGCGCAGCTCACCCAACAGCTCGTACTCCTGTTTCGAGCACTCGCGAAGCTCGGCGGCGACCGCGCCCCCGTGCTCGGAGCCCTCAGCGTCACCCAGGCGCTCACCCAGCCGCTCGAGATGCCCGGCCACCTCCCGCAGCGCCTCGCGCGCCGCACCCAGCAGCGGCAGGGTCCCGGTCTCGAGCTCGATCCGGCGCCGCAGCCGATCCTGGTCGAGCCTGCGCGCCTCAGCGGCCTTGACGGCGGCATCGGCGTGCCGACGCTCGGCCGCCAGCTCGGCCTCGAGCTGCGCGCGCCTCACGGTGGCCGGCTCGTCACCCTCGCGCTCGGCGCGGCGATCGGCCAGCCAGGCGGCCCGCCGGGACTCCTCGGTCGCCTCATCCAGCGAGCGCCGGGCCTCGCGCAGCGCGTAGTCCGTCTCATCGCGCCGGCGCTGCGCCGCCGCCAGTGCCTCCTCTGACTTGGCCAGCTCCCTTTCGGCGCGCTCGAGCGTCTGCTCGCGCTGGCTCACCCGGGAGGCGAGCTCCTCGCGGGCCGAGCGGGCGGCCAGCGCAGGATCGGTCCCCTCGCGCGGCAGGCGCCGCAGCTCGCCGACGGCGGCGTCGAGCGCATCGCCGTCGACGGTGACCGCGATCCCTCCGAAGCCCTCAGGCAGCGTCGCGAGGTCGTCGACGAGCCAGGCATCGGCCAGCAAGCGCTCGGCGACCTCCGCCGCGGCACCCTCAGCCCTGACCAGGTCGAGCAGTCTTCGTGCACCCTCGACCGGGGCCGGGGGGACCCGCTCTGATTGCGACGATACCCCCGCGACGAGCGCCCGCGAGGCACCGTCGCTTGCGTCAAGGCGCTGCACGCCCTCGGGCACCGAGCCGACGACCGCGGCTCGGAGCCGTTCGCCGAGCGCCGCCGAGAGGGCACGCTCGATCCCGGGACCGGTCTCGATCATCCCTGCGAGCACCTCGTCGGAGCCCTCCATCGCCGCCCTCGCGAGCTTGGCCTCGACCGCCGCGAGCTCGCCCTGGAGCGCAGCGCGGCGCTGGGCGGCCTTTTCGGCCTCGGCGCGCGCCAGCTCGCGGGTCTTCCCGGCTCGCTCGAAGGACTGCGCGGCCCGCTCGGCGGCCCCCCGCAGTTCGGGCATCGCCGCCTCGGCCTCGGCGCGGGCGGCCTCTGAGGCGCTCGCCTGCTCGCGCAGCGCGGCCAGCTCGCCACCGTCATCGGCTTCGGCGCCGAGGGCCGCGATCGCGGCCTCGAGCTCGGCGATCCGCTCCATGGTGGCCGCGTCGGCCCCGGGCTCCTGATCCAGCTCGATCAGCCGCAGCTGCCGCTCGCCCAGCCCGGCGCGCAGGTCGCGCTCGGCCAGGCCGAGCGCCTCGGCACGGGCGCGCACCCGCTCGAGCGCGGCGCGCGCGTCGGCGAGCCGCTGCCCGTGCAGGCGGCGCTCGTCCTCGCCGGTTGCGACGCGCTCCTCGATCGCGGAGCGACGCTTCCGCACCTCCGCGAGGCTGCTCTCGACGCCGTCGCGCTTGTCGCGATTGCCGCCCAGGGTGACGTCGGCGGCCGAGAGGCGGCTCTCCTGCTCGCGCAGGTCCGCCGCCACCAGCAGCGCCCGCAACTCGTCCTCCTGGGAGACGAGCTTGGCGGTCCTCTCGGCCGCCTCGGCCTGGCGCTTCAGCGGCCGCAGGCGCGAGCGGGCCTCCCGCTCGACATCGAGGGCCCGGTCGAGGTTGTCGCGGGTGCGGTCGAGCTTGAGCTGGGCGCGATGGCGGCGCTTGCGGTGCTTGCCGAGCCCCGCGGCCTCCTCGATCAGGAGGCGCCTGTCGCGCGGCTTGGAGCTGACGATCGCCTCTACCCGGCCCTGGCTGATCACCGAGTGCATCTCGCGGCCCATGTTGGTGTCGGAGAGCACCTCGACGATGTCGGCCAGGCGGCAGCGCGCGCCGTTGAGGCGGTACTCGCCGTCGCCACTGCGCTCGATGCGGCGGGTGATCGAGATCTCCGAGAAGTCGCTGGCGGCTCGCCCCTCGCTGTTGTCGATCACGACCTCGACCTCGGCGAAGCGCCGCCTCGACTGGCCCTTGCCGCCGGCGAAGATCACGTCCTGCATCGATCTCCCGCGAACGGCGACCGGGCTCTGCTCGCCGAGTGCCCAGAGCACGGCATCGGTGATGTTCGACTTGCCACAACCGTTGGGGCCGACGATCACGCTGACGCCGGGGCTGAAAGTCAGCCGCGTGCGGTCGGGGAACGACTTGAACCCCTTCAGATTTATCGCCTTCAGATACATCTCAGCTCACCTTAGGAAGGCAAGGTTCGCGACCGCAGCGGACGCGATCGCCGCTCAGGCCCGCAGGCGCTCCAGGGCGCTCTTTGCGGCGGCCTGCTCGGCCTCCTTCTTGCTGCGACCGGAGCCGGCCCCCTGCACCTCGCCGCGCACCATCGCACGCACCTCGAACACCCGCGCGTGAGGCGGGCCTTCCTCGCTCACTATGACGTAGCTGACCGTGTCGCCGTCGCGGGCGAGCCGCTCCTGCAGCTCCGACTTGAAGTCGACGCGCTCGCTGCGGGCGAAGTCGATCTGCCCCTCGAAGGCGCCCACAACCGCGGCGGCCGTGGCCTCGAACCCGTGGGCCAGGTAGCAGGCGCCGATCACCGACTCGCAGACTGAGGCGAGGCTGCGCTCGGAGGCTGCAAGTGTCTCGGCCGGCACCCCGGCCCCCTCACCGGGGGCAATCTGATGCAGCCGCTCGACCACCCCCAGATCGCGCGCCACGGCTGCGCAGGCGCGGCCGCTGACGGCCTGGTTGTGGATCTTCGTCAGCTCGCCGATCTCGGCCTCGGGGAGCGAGCGGTAGAGGCTCGAGGCGACGGCCAGGCCCAGCACGCTGTCACCCAGGAACGCGAGGCGGCCATAGCCCTCGGTGCGGCGCTCCACCCATGAGGCATGCGAGAACGCCTGCGCCGCGAGCCCATCGGGTAGATCGGTCAGAAGCTGCGAGAGGGATCGCGGCGCGGCCGGCTCCGCGCTCGCCTCGCCGGCGCGTCGGCGCTCACCCCGACGGAACACGCGCGCAGACGAAGTCGACGGCGTCGCCGACCGTCTCGATCGCGGCCGCCTCCTCCTCGCTGACCCTGATGCCGTAGCGGTCCTCAAGCTCCATCAACAGCTCGTAGAGATCGAGCGAGTCCGCGTCGAGGTCCTCTCGAAAGCGGGTCTTGGGCTCGATCCGCTCCGGCGGCACCTGCAGCTCCGCCACCAGGTGGTCGCGGACCAGGGCCATCACCTCTTCCCGTTGCATGCCGCTCATTATCCCGCGCCGCCGGTCGTCGCGGAGTCCCGCAGCGCCTCCCGGGTCGCGCCGGAGGCCCGCAGCCGCTCTGAGGTTCGCTCCGCGGCGCGCTCACTTACCGCGCGGTCGGCGAGGGCCACCGCGTTGGCGATGCCCTCCGCGCTCGAGCTGCCGTGGGCGACCACCGCGACGCCGCGAAGGCCCAGCAGTATCGCGCCGCCTACTTCGTTGGGGTCGAGCCGGCGGCGAAGCCCGCCGAGCGCAGGGCGCAGCAGCCAGCCGCCCGCGGCGGAGATCAGCCCCGAGCGCGCCGCATCGCGGACGGCGCGCGCAACGGCGCCGGCCGTTCCCTCCAGGGTCTTCAGGGCGACGTTGCCGGTGAAGCCGTCGCTGACGATCACGTCGGCGTGGTCGGCGAGCAGGTCGCGCCCCTCGACGTTGCCCATGAAGTGGATCGCCTCGGTCGCCTCCAGCGCCTCGTGAGCGGCGATCACCTCGGGGCGGCCCTTCCCCTGCTCCTCCCCGACGCTGAGCAGAGCCACGCGGGGGCGCTCGATCCCCAGCACGGCCTCGCTGAAGGCGGCGCCGAGATGAGCGAACTGGATCAGGTGCTGAGGGCGGGCCTCGGCGTTGGCGCCGCAGTCGAGCAGCAGCACCGTCCTGCCGGCGCCTTCGGGCAGGGGGACCTGCGCCGCCAGGGCGGGCCGGTGGACCCCGTGCAGCCGCTTGACCTCGAACAGCGCCGCGGTCATCGTCGCCCCCGTGGACCCGGCGCTGACCAGCGCGTCGGCCTCGCCCGCGGCCACGGCCGCTGCGGCACGAACCACGGACGCGTCGGGGTTTGAGCGAACTCCCGGGACCGGGTCGGCCCCGTTCGGTATGGAGCCCTCGCAGGGCACCAGCTCGACGCCCTCGGGCGGGCGCAGCGACCCGGGGCCGAACAGCTTCACGCGGATTCCGCGCTCGGAAGCCAGCCGGGCTCCGTCAACCACGACCTCGTGCCCGGCGTCGGCTCCCTCGGCGTCGAGCGCGACCGTCGCCACCGGCGCGGGCCGCGGGGCCTCGCTCAACTACTCCTCCGAGGGCGGCGCCTCGGGCGACGCCTCGGGAACCTCGTGGCGGATCACCTCACGCCCGGCGTAGGTGCCGCAGGTCGGGCAGACCCGGTGCGGCAGCCGGGGGCTGTGGCAGCGCGGGCACTCGTTGAGCCGCGGCTTGGCAGCCTTGTGCTGGGCTCGGCGCTTGTCGCGCCGGGTCCGCGACTGCCTCTTCTTGGGAACGGCCATGGCAGCGCGGAATGGTAGCCGTGCAGCTCGCCGCGGGCGGCCGCCTACTCGATCTTCAGGTCCCTGAGCTTCGCCATCCGCGGGTCGCCGCCGCCGCCGTGCTCGTGGTCCGCGGGGTCACTGTCATTCAGGGACTTGCCGCAGACGACGCAGAGGCCGGCGCAGTCCTCGCGGCAGAGCGGTTGCGCGGGCAGCTCGAGGACCACCGCGTCGTCGGCCCAGCGCTGCACGTCCACCTCGCCCTCGCTGACGTACGGGCTGCGCAGCTCGTCGTCGTCCGCGGTGGGCTGGTCGACCTCGCGCAGGTCGACATGCAGCGCAAAGCGTGACGGATCGAGGCAGCGCACGCAGGGGCCGACGAGAGTCGGCTCGAGCCGCAGACGGAGGGCATATCCGGTGGTCGTGCGCGAGACGTCCAGGCGCACGGGAGTCCTCGGCTCGGCCGGCTCGTAGGACTGTCCGCCCAGCGTGATGGTCGCGAGCGCCAGCTCGAGCCCCAGCTCGCGGGCCTGACCCGACGAGAGCGAGAGCCGCGCGAGGTCCACCTTTCCGCCCGCCACCTTCACCCGGCTCACCTTAGCTACGGTGAGCCCCCTGTGAGCGCGCAGTTCCACTGGCATCCCGAGACCTACCTCGAGGAGATCCGCGCCGAGGTGCCGCGCTTCGACGAGCTGCAGCGGGCCGCGGTCGCGGCGATCCCCTCAGCCCCCGACCGGGTCCTGGAGCTCGGCATCGGGACCGGGGAGACAACGCGGCACCTGCTCGAGGCATATCCCGATGCCTGGGTGGTGGGGCTGGACTCGAGCCCCGAGATGGTCTTTCGCCTGCGCGAGGAGTACGACGACGTGATGCTGGCCCGGATGGAGGACCCGCTGCCCGATGGCCCCTGGGACCTGGTGATCGGCGTGCTCTCGGTGCACCACCTCAGCGACCCGCAGAAGCAGGTGCTCTTCCGCCGCGTTCGCGAGCAGTCGAGGGCGCTGGTGATCGGCGACGTGGTCAAGGCCGAGCCCCAGATCACCCCGATCGACCCGGAGTTCGACTTCGTCGACAGCGCCGAGCAGCTCGCCGAGTGGTGCGGCGGCGAGGTCACCTGGACAGCCGACGATCTCGCGGTGGTGCGGGCGAGCTACGAGTGATCGAGAGCGCCAGCGGCGGCCGGGCCGCCGCTGCTGAGCGCAGGGGGGCCGGCCGGCCCCTCAGCCGATCTCGGAGGGCTCGCGGTCGCGGCCCTGGAGCCGGTCGCGGCCGCGCTGCACTGCCTGCAGGAACTTCTGCAGGTTGACCTCGAGCGTCGAGAGGATGTCGTCGGCGTAGTCCTCGGCGCCGAGGCGGATCTCGCGCTCGCGCTCGCGGGCCTCCTCGACGATCTCCTCGGCGGCGCGCTCGGCCTGCCGGGTTATCTCCTCCTGTGCGACCAGGCGAGCCGCCTGATCACGGGCCTCCTTGACCACACGCTCGGCCTCGCGCTTGGCCTCGGCCAGCATCTCCTGGCGCTCCTTGACGATCCAGCGCGCCTGCTTGATCTCCTCGGGGATCGTCGCCCGCATCTGATCGAGCAGGTCGTAGATCTCCTCGCGGTCGACACGCACCTGGTCGGTGAGCGGCACCGGCCGCGCATTGTGAACCAGGTCGTCGAGCTTGTCGATCAGTACGAGTACGTCCATGGGCGCTAAAGCTTAGGCGGTAGTCCTCCGTAGGGGGGGCGATCGCATACTTCGCCGTCGATTTGCAACCTCCTGCCCACGCACTGTCGACTCGCCACCGCAGGGATGCCGGAGGGCTCAGCGCTTCAGCCGCTCGGCGAGCGCCGCGGCCACCGGTGCGGGCACCAGATCGCTCACATCCCCGCCGAAGGTCGCCATCTCCTTGACCCCGGTCGAGGAGAGGAAGCTGTAGTGCGCGGAGGCGAATATGTACATGCTCTCCACGTCTGGGGCGAGCTTGCGGTTGAGCTGGTTCATCTCGAACTCGTACTCGAAGTCCGAGATCGCGCGCAGCCCCTTGACGACGGCCGTCGCGCCGTGCTCCTGTGCGAACTCGACCAGCAGGTTGGAGAAGATCTCCACCTCGACGTGCTCGAGGTGCGCTGTCGCATCGCGCAGGAACGCCTGCCGCTCCTCGGCCGTGAACAGCGTCGTCTGCTTGCGCACGGGCTGGTTGACGACCCCCACCACGACCTTGTCGAACACGCGCGAGGCCCGGGTGATGATGTCGACGTGCCCGTTGGTGACCGGGTCGTAGCTGCCCGGACAGACCGCGGTGATCTCGCTCACGGCCGCTCCTCGGGGCTCTCGTGCACCCGCACCAGCGTGTCGCCGTATGCGCGCTCACGCAGCAGCGGCAGCTCCAGCCGGATGGGGTGCCGTGGCGAGGACTCGATCACGACGCGCCCTCCGGGCGCGAGGGCGCGGCCGACCGATCGCTCGAGGCCGGCGCGCAGGGATTCGGTGGGCTCTCCATAGGGCGGGTCGCAGAGTACGAGATCGAACGCATCTTCCGGGGCGCGGTCGAGGAAGTCGAGTGCGTCGGCGCCCACCGCCTGCGCCCGCTCGGCGAGCCCGAGCCGCTCGAGGTTGTCGGCGGCCAACCCGGGGCTCGTGTCGACGAGGGTCGCCCGGGCGGCGCCCCTCGAGAGCGCTTCGATCGCGAGCGCGCCGGTGCCGCAGTAGAGATCGAGCACGCGCGCTCCCGCGATCTCGCCCAGCATCGAGAAGACCGCCTCGCGGACACGCCCGGTGGTGGGGCGGATCTCGTCGCCCTCGCGGGGCCCCGAGATCCGGCGACCGCGGAGCGCGCCGCCGCTGATCCGCAGCTCAGGCACGAGAGCTGGAGGACATCAGGCGCTGATCCGCTCGACCCGCTCGTCGCCGAAGCGCCGGCGGGCCTCGTCCATGAGCGGGCCGAGGGCCGGTGCCTCGAGGCTCCCATGGCGATCGAGCAGCTCGCCGATCCCGGCGCGCGCCGCGAGCAGCAGCCCGAGATCGTCGGGCAGCACCGCGGCGCGAAAGCGCGGCAGGCCGTGCTGGCGGGTGCCGAGCAGCTCTCCCTCGCCGCGGATGCCGAGATCCACCTCGGCCAGCTCGAAGCCGTCGCCACCGGAGGCGATCGCGGCGAGCCGCGCCGCGGCGGCGTCGGACTCCGGGTCGCCGAACAGGATGCAGGCCGACTCGTGCTGCCCCCTCCCCACCCTGCCGCGAAGCTGATGGAGCTGGGAGAGCCCGTAGCGCTCGGCGCCCTCCACGACCATCACCGTCGCGTTGGGCACGTCGATGCCGACCTCGATCACGCTGGTCGCCACGAGCACGTCGATCTCCCGGGCCGCGAAGTCCCCCATCACTTCCCCCTTGCGTGCCGAGGGCATCTGGCCGTGCAGCACGGCCACGCGGAAGTCGCGCAGCTCGCCCCGCGCGAGCCGCTCGGCCTCGGCCTCGGCGGCCTTCGCCTCGAGCGCGTCGGACTCGCTGACCAGGGGGCAGACCACGTAGGCCTGGCGGCCCTCGCCCAGCCGCTCCCGGACGAACCCGTATGCCCCGGGGCGCTTCTCCTCCCCCACCACCCAGGTTCGCACCGGGCGGCGCCCTCGGGGCAGCTCCCTGATCGTGGTCACGTCGAGATCGCCATAGGCCGTCAGCGACAGCGTGCGCGGGATCGGCGTCGCCGTCATGTGCAGCGCGTGCGGCGCCAGGGCGCCGGGGCCCTTGGCGTCAAGCGCTGCCCGCTGGCGCACGCCGAAGCGGTGCTGCTCGTCCACCACCGCGACGGTCAGCGAGGCGAACTCGACCTCCGGCTCGATCAGGGCGTGGGTGCCGACCGTCAGACAGGGCGCCCCGCCTGCGAGGCGACCCAGATGGGCCCGACGCTCGGCGGCCGGCGTGGCTCCGGTGAGCAGCGCGAGGGGAACCGCCTCCGCCCCCAGCAGGGCCTCGATCGTGCGGAAGTGCTGCTCGGCGAGCGTCTCGGTCGGCGCCATCAACGCGGCCTGCCCGCCGGACTCCGCGGCCCGCAGCATCGCGTAGAGGCAGACGATGGTCTTGCCCGAGCCCACCTCGCCCATCAGCAGCCGCTGCATCGGAGCCTCGCGCCCGAGGTCCTCGTCGAGCTGGTCGAGCGCCGCGAGCTGGTCGCCGGTCAGCTCGAAGGGCAGGGAGTCGATCCACCGCCCCACCAGCTCGCCGGATGGCCCCAGCGCCCTGGCGCGGCTGCCCTCGCGCCGCCGCGAGCGCCTGGTCGCCAGAGCCGCCTGGTAGAGGAAGAGCTCCTCGTAGGCAAGCCTGCGTCTGGCCAGCGCGGCCTGCTCGGGGTCGGCCGGGAAATGCGAGGCGACCAGCGCGTCGCCGGCCGGCGGCATGCCCTCGGCCGCCCGGATCCGCGCCGGCAGCGGCTCGATCGCGTGCCGCGCCAGCGCCGAGGCCTGCCAGGCCCACTCGCGCAGGCGCTGGGGGCGCAGCTTCTCGGACGCCGGGTGCGTCGGGACCAGGCCCGTGGTGTGCAGCCCCGCGGGAGCCTCCCCGGCGCCATCGCCGAGCAGCTCGTGCTCGGCGACCGTGAAGCCCCGCTTCTCGAGCTTGCCCCGTGCCAGCAGCTTCATGCCGGGCTGCAGGCGCTCGGCCAGCCAGGCGCGGTTGAACCAGACCGCGGTGGCCGAGCCGCTGGCGTCGGCGACCTCGGCCTCGAGGATCGTCAGTCCGCGCCGGCGGGTGGGCCGCAGCCGCACCGGGCCGCTCACCTCCACCTGCACGGTCGCCTCCTCGCCGAGCTTGAGGTCGCCGAGACCGAGCGGCGAGGCCGCATCCCGGTAGCCGTGGGGCAGGTGGCGAAGCATCTCGCCGAGGCTGGTGACCCCGATCTCGGCCGCGGCCTCGGCTAGCTTCGGCCCCGCCCCGCGAAGCTTGGTGATCGGCGCGTCCAGGGTCTCCGGCGCCGGCCAGCTCACCGGCGCGGCCAGCAACGCCCGGCGAGAGAGCTGCTCGCCCGTGCCCAGCGCCCGCGGCGGCGCCGGCCCTGCCCGGCCCCCGGGTTGGCTCAGCGCGGCCTCCACGGGCCCAACGTTAGGCGGAGGTGCCGATGCCAGGCCGGCACCCCCGACCACCTAGGCTCTGAAGTGGATGCCGAGCGAACGCCTCAAGGAGTCGGTCTGGGACTACCCGCGGCCACCGCGGGTGGAGCCCGAGCGGCGGCGGGTCCGGGTCGAGCTGGCCGGCGAGACGCTCGCCGACAGCACCCGGGCTGTGCGCGTGCTGGAGACGGCGAGCCCGCCGACCGTATACGTGCCGCGCGAGGACGTGCGCATGGACCTGCTCTCCGAGGCGAAGGGCCACCACACCCTCTGCGAGTGGAAGGGCGTCGCCAGCTACCTCGACGCCGAGCTGGGCGGGCGGCGCGCCGAACGGGTCGCCTGGTACTACCCCGAGCCGCGCCGCGGCTTCGAGCAGCTCGACGGGCACGTTGCCTTCTACGCCGGCCGAGTGGACGCATGCCACCTCGACGAAGAGCGGGTGCGCCCCCAGGGCGGCAGCTTCTACGGCGGCTGGGTCACCGACGAGATCGAGGGCCCCTACAAGGGAGAGCCGGGCACCGAGGGCTGGTAGCCGCGGCTCCGCAGCGCGAGCTTTGAAGAGTTGTATGCCCTATGGCCGGCACAACCCTTCAACAGCGTCTTACCGATTGCGTCAGCCTTCCCAGCCTGCCGATGACTCGGTAGCGCGCCCGTTCGGGCACTATCGTCACGCGACGCTTACGGAGTCCAGCTCGAGCGAGACGATGGTGGGGCCGGGCATGGGTCTTCCCCCGGGGCTCTTGGGCACGACGCGGCGGGAGGTCGGGAAGACGAGGCCGTCGAACTCGCGGTGGCCGCTGCAGAAGTGGGCGGCGTTGGCGTGCGAGGAGACCACATCGGGGCTGTAGTCGTGCCGGCGCAGATAGCCGCGCGTATCGAAATAGAAGCTCTGCTCGGGGCAGTGGGTATGCAGGCCCGCGGGGAAGCTGGCGTCCAGCCGGCGCCAGGTCTCGCCGTCGACCTCCATCGGCTCGCCCTCGCTGGTCTCGACCCCGGGCCATTCGAGCAGGGCCGGTGTGGTCAGATAGTTCCACATCGCGTAGCCGGCGAAGTAGAGCGCATCGAGGTCGTCCCAGCGCAGCTTTCGCGGCACCCCGGAGAGCCCGAAGAACGCCTCGCGCGCACCGGCGCGCTCGGTCATGGTCGAACCGTCAGCCTCGAGAATGCGGACGTCGTCGCCCTCGAACTCGCCGCTTCGCCCCGGGCGCGGGTAGGGCTCCAGCGCGGCGCTCTGACGGTCGGTGCGGACACTGAGCCCGTAGTCCGTGAAGTTCCCGTACTTGAACTTGGAGCGCATCAGAAGCCCGCCGCTGCGGACGCGCGCGCGGATCTCGTTGACGCTACCCCAGCGCCGACGGCCGCCATGCGCGTCCAACACCTCGTCCAGAAGCGTCACTCGGCGGCGAGCAGCCACCAGTAGTGAGGCTGGCCTCCGTCGTGGAGCTCGAGCTCGACGCCATCGGGTGCCTGGATCTCGAGGTCGGAGAGGGCGATCGGGGCGCTGGAGCCGCCGAGCAGCGTGACCAGCTCGGCGTCGGCGGCGACCTCGGCCAGGGTCGCTGCGAGGGTGGTGCCCGCGCCGCCCCAGGCCACGATCCTCTTGCCGACGAATCCGACCGCATCGCCCTTGACGAAGCGCCCCTCGGCATCGTCGCGAGCGGCTGGCGCCACCGAGCCGACACGGACCTCGTCGAGAGCGCGCTCGAGGCGGTCGGCGTTCTCCGCGGCGGCTGCGTTCGGATCGACCTCGATCATCGCGACCAGCCCGGCCTGCTGCGAGGTGCAGGGCACGACGCGGGCCTGCTTGTCGGAAAGCTCGGCCGCCCGCTCGGCGGCCATCACCACGTTCGGGTTGTTGGGCATCACCAGCACCTCTTCGGCTGGGACTTCGTGAATCGCCGCGAGCAGGTCGTAGATCGACGGGTTGAACGTGTCCCCGCCGTCTACGGCAAATGCGCCCAGGCCTTCGTAGAGCTCGCGGACGCCGGCGCCGGAGACGACGGCGACGACGGCGCTGCGTCCCCCCTGCAGACGTGCCCGCCGCTCGGCGATCTGCTCGCGCATGTCGGCGACGTCGAGCTGAGAGACCTCCCCCACCCCCTCGAAGAGCGCCACCGCCGCGTCCGGGGTGTCGGTGTGGACGTGCACCTTCAGAGTCGCCTCGTCGCCGACGACGAGCACGCTGTCGCCGAGCCTCTCGAGGGGCGCGAGGGACGAGCGGCCCCCCCGCAGCCCGCTGCCGGTGACGATGAAGTTCGTGCAATAGCGATAGCGGCTGTCCTCGTGGTGCGGCCGCGTATCTCCCTCCGGCGTGTAGTGCGCCACCTCGGGCGCATGATCGCCGCGCAGCCCGGCGACGATGCCGGCGAAGATCACGACGAGCCCATGCCCGCCGGCGTCCACCACCCCTGACTGGCGCAACAGCTCCAGCTGCTCGGGCGTGCGGGCAACCGCCTGCTCGCCGTCGCGCACGGCCTGCTCGAGCAGCTCGGCGAGCACCGCGTCCTGCTCGGCCGGCGACGCGTCGGCCGCGAGCCGCGTCTGCTCCATGTGCGCGAGCCGCCGTGAGACCGAGTGCGCCATCTCGCGGAACACGGTCAGCATCGTTCCCTCCGCCGGGTCGCGCACCGACTCATAGGCCGCGTCGGCGGCGCGCGCCATCGAGGCGGCGACCAGCACGGGGTCGATCAGCTCGCCGGGGCGGCTCGCCAGCTCCTCGGCGGCACCTCGGACGATCTGGCTGAGGATCACGCCCGAGTTGCCCCGAGCCCCCATCAGCGCCGCGCGCGCCAGAGCGTCGACCAGCTCCTCCCGCCCGATCTCGTCGACCAACTGACCGTCGAGGCGGTCGAGCTCCTCGCTCACGGCCCTCAGGGTCAGCGCCATGTTGTCGCCGGTATCGCCGTCGGCGACCGGGAAGACATTGAGGTCGTTGACCTCCTGGCGGCGTTCGTCAAGGTGAGCGCTGGCCGCTCTCACCACACGGCGGAATCTCTCGATCGAGGGGTCAGCCATTGAATGCGAGCCGGGGCCCGCGGCACGCAATTATGCCCTGATCGCAACGATCGGGGCCGGCTCGGTCAGACCGCTTTGGTGACCTTGTTGGACTTGAGGCAACGGGCGCAGACGTAGGCGCGCCGACTGCCGCCGCCCGGCTCCTGGATCCGCACCTTCTGCAGGTTCGGATTGAAGCGGCGCCGCGTCGCGACCATCGAATGGCTGCGCGTGTTTCCGAACGCCGGCTTCTTGCCGCAGCTGTGACAGACCCTTGCCATCGCGAGCCGTGATGGTAGCGGGGGCGGGCCGGGGAGCCCTCCGGAGGCCCCGTGCTCCTGGGTCAGGTCCGCGCGCCGCGGCGGGTCATCGGGTCGATCGGCCCGAGAGCGCGGCCTCGAGGGCCGCCATCCGCATCACCGCGATGGCGGCGTTGCGGCCTTGGTCGCGCTTGCCGCCCCCAGCTCGAGCCAGGGCCTGTTCCATCGTGTCGCAGGTGATCACACCGAAAGCGCAGGGCACCCCGGTGTCCAGCTGGACCCGCTGGATGCCGCGGGCGGCCTCGGCGCAGACGTAGTCGTAGTGGTCCGTCTCGCCGCGGATCACGACTCCGAGACAGCCGATTCCGGCGAAGCGGCCCGACTCGGCGCAGAGCTTGGCCGCGAAGGGGAGCTCGAAGGCTCCGGGCACCCGGTAGGTGTGCACCGAGGCCTCACTGACCCCGCCCAGAGCGAAGCCCTCGGCGGCGCCGTTGAGGAGGCGCTCGGCGAGGTCCCCGTAGAAGTTCGCCACACAGACCGCGAACTCGCGGCCGGTGAGCGCCTCGGCCTCCTCGGGCGAGAAGACCTCGAAGGCGTCATCGGCCTCAGTCACCGGGCGGATGGTCGGTGGGCGGCTCCTCGGGCGCCTTCGCGCGCCCCGCGTCCTTGAGCTGCTCGTCGTGCAGGAGCTGCTCATCGAGCGGCAGTCCCTGGTGGTGCAGCGCATGACCGAGCCGGTCGCGCTTGGCGTCCAGGTAGGCCTCATTGTGGGGATTGGGAACTGAGCGGATCGGCACCTGCTCGGTCACCGAGAGACCGTAGCCCTCGAGCCCGAGGATCTTCTTCGGGTTGTTGGTGAGAATGCGGATGCTGCTGAGGCCCAGGTCGACCAGGATCTGAGCGCCGATGCCGTAGTCGCGCAGGTCCGCGGGAAGCCCGAGCTTGAGATTGGCGTCGACGGTGTCGAGCCCCTCCTCCTGGAGCTTGTAGGCGCGCAGCTTGTTGAGCAGGCCGATGCCGCGCCCCTCCTGGGAGAGATAGAGCAGCACTCCCGTTCCCTCTCGCTCGATCGTGGCCAGCGCCGCCTCGAGCTGCTCGCCGCAGTCGCAGCGCAGACTATGGAAGACGTCGCCGGTCAGGCATTCGGAGTGGACTCGGACCAGCACGTCCTCGGCGCCGGCGACGTCGCCCTTGACCATCGCGACATGGTGCTTGTCGTCGATCAGCGAGCGGTAGCCGACGGTGGTGAACTCGCCGAACTTGGTCGGCAGCTTGGTGGCCACGATGCGCTCGACCAGCTTCTCGGTGCGCCGCCGGTAAGCGATCAGGTCGGCGACGGTGATCATCTTCAACTCGTGGCGCTCGCAGTACTCGGCCAGGTCGGGAACCCTAGCCATCGTCCCGTCCTCGTTCATGATCTCGCAGATGACCCCGGCGGGGATCAGCCCGGCCAGGCGGGCCAGGTCCACGGCGGCCTCGGTCTGGCCGGTGCGCTCAAGCACACCGCCGTCCTTGGCCTTGAGCGGGAAGATGTGGCCGGGCTGGACCAGGTCGCGCGGCGTCGAATGGGGGTCGATGGCAACCTGGATCGTGCGGGCGCGGTCGTGCGCGGAGATGCCCGTGGTGACCCCCTCGCGCGCTTCGACCGAGACGGTGAAGGCCGTCTGGAAGGGAGCCTCGTTCTTCGCCGCCATCAGGTCCAGGCCGAGCTCGTCGCAGCGCTCGTCGGTCAGCGCGAGGCAGATCAGCCCGCGTCCGTGGGTCGCCATGAAGTTGATCGCCTCGGGCGTCGCGAACTGGGCGGCCATCGTCAGGTCGCCCTCGTTCTCGCGGTTCTCGTCATCGCAGACGACGACCATGCGGCCACGGCGGATGTCCTCGATCGCCTCCTCGATCGTCGCGAAGGGCGCCTCGGCGGCGGTGCCGCCGGACTCGAACCGCTCGTTCTGCTTCTCGCTCTGGTCGGCCATTCAGGAGCTCCCTTCTGGGGATGGTGACACGGCCGGAAGCATTCGCCGCACATAGCGCGCCAGCACGTCGCATTCGACGTTGACGTGGTCGCCCGGCGCCAGAGCGCCGAGCGTAGTGCGCTCGAGCGTCTCGGGGATCAGCGAGACCTCGATCCAGTCCTCGCCGAGGGCGGCGACGGTGAGGCTGACGCCCCCGATCGCGATCGAGCCGCGCTCGACGACGTCGCCGAGCAGCTCGCCCGGCAGCTCCAGCCGCAGGCGGCGGGCGAGGCCGTCCTCGGCGACGCCGCTGACGGTCGCCGTCCCGTCGACGTGGCCCTGGACCACGTGGCCACCCAGCCGGTCGGTGGCCAGCAGCGCCAGCTCGAGGTTGACGGCGTCTCCGGGCGCGAGTCCGCCGAGCGTGGTCAGGCCCAGGGTCTGCTGCATCACATCGGCCTCGAAGGCACCGTCGCCGGTGGAGGACGCCGTCAGGCAGGCGCCGTCGACGGCGACCGAGTCACCCGGGGCCAGCTCCGAGGCGATCGCGGCCCTGACCCTGATCCGGGCGCCGGCCGGCCCGGAGTCGATCGCCTCGACGCGGCCCTGCTCGGCGACGATTCCGGTGAACATCAGCGCCTCACCACTCCCGCAGCCGCGCGATCAGCAGCAGGTCCTCGCCGACCTGCTCGTGGCGGAGCGCCAGCGGGCGGATGCCGTCGGCGATCCGGCGCGCGCCTTCGCCCTCGAGAGCCGCGCGCGCGTCGCCCGCCCCGAGCAGCACCGGGGCGATGAACAACCGCATCTCGTCGATCTCACCGGCGTCGAACAGCGCGCCGGCCAGGGTCGGGCCGCCCTCGACGAACAGATCGCGGATCTCGCGGCGGCCGAGCTCGTCGAGCGCGGCCGCGAGCCGGGCCGGGCGGTCAAGCCCCGCGACGATGATCACCTCGGCACCGGCGCCGATGAGCGCGTCGCGGCGGGCGCTCGGCGCCTCGGGGCCGCAGACCACCAGCAGCGGCGCCTCGCCGACCGAGCCGACCAGCGCAGAGTCGAGCGGCAGCCGCGCCCGCGAGTCGAACACCACTCGGGTCGGCTGCGCCGCTCTCGTCCCCGGCTCGCCGGGAGCAGAGCGCTGCGGGGGATCATCGGCGGGCGTCGGCGACAGATCGCGCGCGGTGAGCAACGGGTCGTCGGCGAGGGCGGTGCCGATGCCGACGGCGACGGCGTCGCACTCCGCGCGCCAGCGATGCACCAGCTCGCGGCTCTCAGCGGCCGAGATCCAGCGCGAGTCGCCTCCCGGCGCCGCCACCCTGCCGTCGAGCGTCATCGCCGCCTTGTAGGTCACCAGGGGGCGACCCGTGCGCGCGGCCTTGCGGAAGGGCTGGTTGAGCAGCCGGGCGGCGGCCGCCTCGGGACCCTGGGCGAGCTCGACCTCGACGCCGCCGTCGCGCAACACACCCGGCCCCCGGCCCGAGGCCTTCTCGGTGGGATCCTCGGAGGCGTAGACGACGCGGGTGACGCCCGCCTCGAGGATGGCCTCGGTGCATGGGGGCTGGCGTCCCTGGTGGGCGCAGGGCTCGAGGGTCACGTACAGGGTGGCGCCGGCGGGGTCGCGGCCCGCCGCATCAGCTTCCTGGAGTGCCGCGCGCTCGGCGTGCAGCCCACCGAGCTCGGCGTGAAAGCCCTCGCCGATCCGCTCTCCGTCGCGGACGAGCACGGCGCCCACCAACGGGTTCGGGCTGACCAGTCCGCGCCCGCGCTCGGCCAGCTCCAGCGCTCGCCGCAGGTGGGCCGATTCCTGTTCGGTTGCGGTGGCGGCCATGGCTGCCTTCCCGGTTCGCGCCGATTGACTGGTCAGTCAACCAGGATTGTAGGCCGTAGGCTGCGGGCCATGGCATCGGCGGAGCGAGGCGGACCGAGCGAAGCGGCCAGCTACGGACGCCGAGCCAGCCTGCTCTCGATCGGCGTCGGCCTCACGGGGCTGATCACCTACCTGTACTTCGCGCTCGCCTCGCACCAGCTCTCCAGGCAGGACTACGGCGAGATCGCCGTGCTCTGGTCCGCGGTCTTCATCCTGGTCTCGGTCCTGCAGCGCCCGGTCGAGCAGCTGCTCTCACGCTCGATCTCCGAGCAGATAGCGGTCCGACGCTCCTACGCCCACCAGGTGCGGGTCGCCGCGAGCATCCAGCTCGGCGTCTCGCTCACCTTCGTCGTCATCGCCCTGGCGCTGCGCGGACCGATCGAGGACGGGCTGCTGGACGGCAACACCACGCTGTACTGGATCGGCGTCGCCGCGGTCGCAGCGTACGGCGCAAGCTACTTCGCCCGGGGCTTTCTGGCCGGCAGCCACCGGCTCACGGTCTACGCGCTGCTGATCATCTCCGAGTCGGTCTCGCGCACGGCCTTCCCGCTGGCCGTGGCGGTCGGGATCGCCAGCGGCCAGGACTTCATCGCCGTCGGAATCGTCGCGGCGCCCACGCTCTCGCTGATCGTGGTGCCCTTCGCCTTCCTGCGCCGAGGGGGTGGTCCGGAGCGGCCTGCCACCGATGGAGCGGGGGATTCGCCCGAATCGCCCGCAGCAGGTGGGTTCACGCTCGCACGCGGCGGCGGCTTTGCGGCGGCCGTGTTCGTGATCATGCTCAGCGAGCAGACCTTCCTCAATGCCGGCCCGCTGCTGGTCAACGAGAGCGCCGGGGCCGCCGCGGCCGGGTACATCTTCAACATCCTGATGATCGCGCGCGCCCCGTTGCAGCTCTTCCAGGCCGTTTCCACGAGCCTCCTCCCCCACCTCACCCGACTGCGCACCGAGGGCGCAGACGACGACTTCCGGGCTTCTGTGAAGGTGACGATCCGGGCGATCGCCGGATTCGCCGGCCTGGTGGCCCTGGCGATGCTGGTCGCCGGGCCCGAGCTGATGCAGATCGCCTTCGGCGACAAGTTCGACTACGAGCGGGTGGACCTGCTGATCATCTCCGTGGGCATGGGCTTCTACCTCTCGGCCGCCACGCTCAACCAGGCGGCCCTCGCCCAGGGGCAGGTTCGCCGCGCTGCCGCCTGCTGGATCTCGTGCGCGGTCGTGTTCCTGATCTGGTGCCTAATCCCGGCGGTCTCAGACGAGGTCCGCAGGGTCGAGGTCGGCTACCTCGGGGCCGCGGTCATCCTCGGCGCGCTGCTCTACGCGATCTATCGCCGGCCCCACGGCCGCGCCGAGGACACGATCGACCCGGGCTCGCCGGAGGAGCTGGAGGTTCGCCTCGCCGCGGCGGACGAGGGCGGCCAGGTGTAGTGATGAGCACCGGCGGCGACCGGGGCAGATGACCGACGCCGAACTGATCGGGGTCGCGGGGGCGCTGATGGCGGCCGGGATCGCGGCCGCGCTGCTGGCCGACCGGGTCAAGGTTCCGGGACTGCTGCTCTTCCTGGGGCTGGGGATGCTGGTCGGCTCCGAGGGGATAGGGGGCGTGGAGTTCGCGGACGCCGAGCTGACCCGGACGCTCGGCACGATCGGGTTGGTCCTGATCCTCTTCGAAGGTGGCCTGACCGCGGGCTGGAAGGAGATCCGGCCGGTGCTGGCGACGGCGGTCTCGCTGGCGACCGTGGGAACGATCCTGACCGCCATGATCGCCGGCTTCGCCTCGGCGTGGATCCTCGACCTGAGCGCCCTCGAGGGACTGATCGTCGGCTCGGCCATCGCCGCCACCGACTCGGCGGCGATCTTCGCCGTGCTCCGGGGCTCGACATTGAGGCGCAAGCTGGCGCGCTCGCTCGAGGGCGAATCCGGCATGAACGACCCGGTCGCCCTGCTGCTGGTCACGGGCTTCATCGCCTGGGTCGAGGAGCCCGGGTTCGGGTTCTCGGACATGGCAATCGACCTGGTCTTGAAGCTCGGACTGGGCGCGGCGCTCGGCGTAGCCATCGGGTTCGCGGCGAGAGGCGCCTTCCGGCGGCTCGACCTGCCGACCGAAGGCCTCTACCCGGTGGCTTCTATCGCCGTGGCCGCGCTTTCCTACGGCATCACCGAGGTCGCCCACGGCTCGGGCTTCCTCGCCGTGTACCTGACCGCGCTGATCCTCGGAACCGGCCAGGTGCCGGGGCGGCGGACGGTGGTCACCTTCCACCAGGGGCTGGGCTGGGTCTCGCAGATCTCGCTCTTCTTCCTGCTCGGCCTGCTGGTCTTTCCGGACCGACTCTTGGACGTGGCCGGCGAGGGCCTGCTGATCTCGGCGGTGCTGATGTTCGTGGCCCGCCCCCTGGCGGCGCTGATCGCGAGCCTCGTGACCCACTTCGCGCTGCGCGAGCGCCTGATGCTCGGCTGGGCGGGCCTGCGCGGGGCGATCCCGATCTGGCTGGCGACCTTTCCTGTGATCGAGGGCCTCGACGCGGGCGGCGAGATCTTCAACATCATCTTCTTCGTGGTCGTCAGCTCGACGCTCGTGCAGGGCGTGAGCTTCGAGCCGCTGGCTCAGCGGCTGGGCCTGACCACGTCCGAGCCGGCCGTCTCGCCTCCGCTGGTCGAAAGCGGCCGCATCCGCGGCCTCGGCGGCGACGTGCTGGTGCACCGCGTGCGCCAGGGCGACGCGATCGCGGGGCGCCCGGTTCGCGACCTGAGACTGCCCCGCGAGGCGATCGTCAACGTGATCGTGCGCGGCGGCGAGGCGCTGCCGCCGCGCGGCTCGACCGAGATCGAGGCCGGCGACGAGCTGCACATCCTGGTTCGGGCCGAGGTCCGAAGCGAGGTCGAGGGCCTGATGCGCCTCTGGGCCGAGGGCCCGCTCGATGAGCCGCCACGACCGCGCTCGCAACTGCGCGGCGCGCCCGCCATCTTTCACGCGCGCACCTGGACCGCAGCCGACGGCGACGACCCGGGGCGCCCCGAGCGCATCGCGGGCGTCGAGGTGGCCCTGCGCCTGCGCACCCGGCGTGACTCACCCGGCGCACTGGTGCTGCTGGCCGACGGCCGCTACGCCGTGACCGGCGACTCGCTGCTGGCGCTGGGGCCCAGGCGGCAGCTGGCCGACTGGGCCGCTCGCCGAGGCACAGGGGCGAGAAGCGGAGCGGCGCGATCGTGGTGGCAGGAGATCGCCGGCGTGCTCAACGCACCGGCAGGCGAGGACTAGCCCGCTCCTGCGGCCTCGGAGATGGCCTTGTAGGCACCGGCGGGATCGTCGGCGCCGAACAGGGCCGAGCCGGCCACGAACAGGCCCGCGCCGGCCTCGGCGACGCTTCCGGCAGTGGCGCTGTCAATCCCACCGTCCACCTCGATCGCGACGGCGTCTCCGAGCAGCTTGCGAAGGCGCGCGACCTTGGCGGGCGATTCCGGGATGAAGGCCTGCCCGCCCCAGCCGGGATTGACCGTCATGCAGAGCACGATGTCGGCGTAGTCGCCCAGCTCGCCGACGGCCTCGGCCGGCGTCCCCGGATTGATGGCGACGCCCGCCAGGCAGCCAAGCTCGCGGATAGCGGTCAGCGTGCGATTCGCGTGGGGGGTGGCCTCGACGTGGAAGGTGATCGAGTCTGCGCCGGCCTTGGCGAACTCCTCGATCTGGCGGTCAGGCGCCTCGATCATCAAGTGCACGTCGACTGCGCCCCCGGCGGCGTGGACCTGGTCGGCGATCGAGCCCGCAACGAGCGGCCCGATCGTGATCGGGGGCACGAAGTGGCCATCCATGACGTCGACGTGGATCACCCTGGCGCCGGCCCGCATCACCTCGGCGACCTGCTCGCCGAGCCGCGAGAAGTCGGCCGAGAGAATCGAGGGGGCGACGCGCCTGCCTCGGTAGGCCTCCCGGGGCTCCTCCGCACCGCCCGTCTTTGTGGCTGCCTCCATCTCGCCTTTCTCAGATCGATCGCAGCATCGAGTCGCCGCAATGCTGGCACTTCATGTCCTCGGTGCGGCTCATGCGGCTGATCGTCTGGTGCTCGCCGCAGTTGGGGCACTGCGAGACGAGCTCGAAGCGCTTCAGGCAGTAGACGCAGACGAAGCGGCCCGGCAGCTGCGCCGGGCGCAGCCAAGGTTCCCCGCAGCCGGGGCAGTTGGGGCGCTGCAGGGCGCCCTCGCTCGTCTCGGCGGCCTCGCTCTGTCCGCCCAGCCCGCCGTCTACCCGTTCAGCAGCCATGCAGGCAGCGTAGCCGCCTCACACGGCCCCGGCGGGCGCGGGATTTCCGCGCAGGAACTCGGCCGCGGCCACCGGTCGCTTGCCCGGCGCCTGCAACTCCTCGAGCAGCAGGGCGCCGTCGGACGTGCCGAGTATCAGGCCGCGTTGCCCCTGCTCGATCATTCCGCTCGGCGGGCCGTCCGGGATCGCCCTCGCCCGGCGCACCGCGAGCCGGCCGCCACCCTTCAGCTCGAGATGGGTGCCGATGTGCGGGTTCAGCCCGTGCACCGCGCGGGCCAGCTCGGCTGCCGGGCGCGCGGGATCCAGGTGGCGCTCGGCCGGCGCGATCTTCTCGGCGTAGGTCGCCCGGCTCTCGTCCTGCTCGCTGAAGCGGAGCTCGCCGGCCTCCATCAGTTCGAGCGCCCTGACCAGCAGCTCGCCGCCCAATGCAGCGAGTCGCTCGGAGACATCGTCGTGGTAGTCCTCGGCCCCGATCGAGATCGGCTCGGCGAGCGCGATCGGCCCCGAATCGAGGCCCGCAGAGACTCGCATGATCGTCGTCCCCGTCTGCTCGTCACCGGCCATGATCGCCCGCTCGATCGGAGCCGCGCCCCGCCAGCGCGGCAGCAGTGACGGGTGCACGTTCAGCATCACATGCTCGCTCAGCAGCGGCTCGGAGACGATCTGTCCGAAGGCGCAGACGACGACCGACGCCGGCTCGGCTTCGGCAATCGCCAGCCGGGAGGCGGGGTCGTTGACGTCAGCCGTCCGGTGCACGGCGAGCCCCAGCTCGCCGGCGGCGGCGGCGACCGCTGGCGGCGCCGGGCGGCGCCCCCGCCCCTGCCTGCTGTCGGGCGGGGTCACGACCAGGGCCGGCGCATGGGCACCCGCGGCGAGTCTCCGCAACACCGTGGCCGCGAACTCCGAGGTGCCCAGGTAGGCGGTCCTCAATCGCCGCTTGGAGCGGCTGGCGGCACCGCGCCGTTTCCCTCCACGCCCTCAGGGCTCTCGCGGTCCTCCGGGCGCTCGGGCGCATAGCCCCCGCCCTCGCGCAGGGCGCGCATCGCGCCGCGCCGCTGGTCCCGGGGCGCGCGCTGCAGGATCAGGATGCCGTCGAGATGGTCAATCTCGTGCTGGAGCACACGAGCCTCGAGACCCGAGGCCTCGATCGAGATCCGCTGGCCGACCGTGCTGAAGCCGGTGGCCCGGACGTGCAGCGGGCGCTCGACGTCGAGGACGATGCCGGGCAGGCTCAGGCAGCCCTCCTCGGCGGTGACCAGGTCGCCCGAGCTCCACTCGATCTCAGGATTGACCAGAGCGGTCGGGGATGCGTCGGAGCCGGCCTGGAAGACGAGCATCCGGCGCAGCACCCCGAGCTGGGTGGCGGCGAGGCCGACACCCATCGCGTCGCGCATGATCGAGAACATCCGCTCGGCCTCGGCCGCGAGCTGCGGGTCGAAGTCGGTCACCTCCGAGGCACGAGATTTCAACACCGGGTCGCCGAACTTGACGACCTGGGCCAGCGCCTCCGCGCGCCGCTCCACCGCGGCCGGATCAAGCCCCTCGGGCCTCTCCGCCTCGATCGGCGCCTCGTCCTCCGCGTACTCCGTGGTCAGCTCTTCGGCCATGGCTCTGATTTTACGCGGGGTCGACGTCAACGGAGACGGCCACCTCGCGCAGCTTGCGGCCCTTGACCGCCGCGGCGACGGAGTCCCGGACCGCGGACACGGCTGCACGGCGATCCGAGGACTTGATCACGAGCCGGCGGCGGTGGCGGCCGCGGCGGCGAAAGAGTGGCGCCGGCCCCAGCAGCTCAGCGCCTTCGGGCAGCGCCTTCTCCACCAGGTCGTGCAGAGCCCCGGCCGCGCGCTCGAGCGGCGGCTCGGTCGGCGCGGCGAGCAGAACCTCGATCAGATGCGAGAAGGGCGGGTATCTCAACGTCTCACGGCGCTCCAGCTCCTCTGCGAGGAAGCCCGCGGCGTCGTGGTGCGCGGCTCGGCGGATGCTGGGAGAGCCGGCGGCGAGCGCCTGGACCAGCACCCGACCGCCCGCAGCGCCCCTGCCACTGCGCCCGGCGAGCTGGGTAATCAATGAGAAGGTGCGCTCCTCGGAGCGGAAGTCCGGCAGCCGCAGGCTGGAGTCGGCGTCGAGCACAACGCCGAGGGTGACCTCGGGGAAATCGTGGCCCTTGGCGACCATCTGGGTGCCGACCAGGACCCCGGAGTCGGCCTGGTCGAAGCGACGCAGCAGCCCCGCATGGCTCTCGGCGCCGCTGCTGTCGGAGTCCAGCCGAAAGATCGGCAGAGGCTCCAGCAGCGCGGCCAGCTCGGCCTCGACCCGCTGGGTCCCGGCTCCGACGCGGGCGATCGTCACAGAGGAGCAATCCGGGCATGAGGCCGGCCGGGGCTCCGTGTGACCGCAGTGGTGGCAGCTGAGCCCCCCGCCGCGATGCAGCACCAATGAGACGTCGCAGTTGGGGCACTCCCAGGCGCGCCCGCAGGAGCGGCAGGCGAGGTGGGTGGACCAGCCGCGGCGGTTGATCAGGATGATCGCCTTGCCGCCCTCGCGGCGCACCTCGGCGAGCGCCTCGATCGTGCGCCGGTGCAGCGGGCCCCGCACCCCGTCGCGCATGTCCACGATCTCGACGGGAGGCAGGCTGCGGCCGTCGACTCGCTCGGGCAGCGCCAGCCGCGGCAGCTCCAGCCAGCTCTCCGGACGCGGGGTCGCAGTGCCCGCCAACAGCACCGCCCCGGCCGCCTCCGCCCGGCGGCGCGCCACATCGCGCGCGTCGTAGCGCGGGTCGCTCTCCTGCTTGTAGGAGGAATCGTGCTCCTCGTCGATCACTATCAGCCCCAGCTCGGCGACCGGCGCGAACACGGCCGAGCGCGGCCCGACCGCGATGCGCGCCTCGCCCGAGCGCAGCCGCCGCCACTCGTCATAGCGCGCCCCGGCCGACATCCGCGAGTGCAGCAGCGCCACCGCGTCCCCGAAGCGCCGCTGAAAGCGGCCCATGGTCTGCGGGGTGAGCGCGATCTCGGGAACGAGAATGATCGCCCCGCGCCCGCGCTCCAGCGCCGCCCTGACGGCCTCGAGATAGACCTCGGTCTTGCCCGACCCGGTGACGCCGTGCAGCAGCCACGAGCGCGAAGCGCCGCTCCCCGGCCCGGCCGCCGCGCCGGAGGCATCCAGGGACTCCATGATCGCCGCGACGGCCTGCCGCTGGGCCGGGTTGAGCTCGACCCTCTCGTCCACCGCCCCGACCGACTGCGAGTCTGGCCGCCGCCGTCGCTCGATCTCATGCGTGCGCACCAGTCCCCGCCGCTCCAGCCGGCGGATCGCCGCCCGGTCGGCGCCCGCGCTCGCCGCCAGCTCGCGTGCCGGCCGCGGTCCGGCCGCCAGCGCCCTCAGCACCGCGCGTTGGCGCAGGCCCAGTCGCCCCCCTCCCCCGGTGAGCGCCGCCTCGCCCTTCGGGGTGGCCTCGACCTCGAGCTCGGTCAGGGCACGGACCCGCCGCGCCTCGGCGCCGCTGCCCGTGCCGGGCGGCAGCACCAGCCCCAGCCCGCGCGCCGGCGTCGAGCAGTACTCCTCGCCGACCCAGATGCCCAGCTCGACCAGATCCGCAGGCACCCCGGCCTCGAGCGCCTCGAGGGGCTCGGCCAGTCGCTCGGGCGCCAGCTCGCTGCTCTCGGCGAGCCCGACCACGACTCCCTTGACCTGCCTACGCCCGAAGGGCACGATCAGCACCGAGCCGACGCCGACCTCGCCCATGGACTCGGGCAGCCGGTAGTCGAAGGGACCTCGGACGCTCCGGGTGCTCAGCAGCGGCTCCACCTTGGCGATCGCCATCGAAGCGAGGCTAGGGCGCGGATCGGCGGTACGCTTCGTGCGTCGATACGGCGATTAGGGGAGACGCGATGCCGGGAAGACGACCGATCAAGCTCCGTCGCGCGCTGACGACGGCTGCAGTGGCCGTCGGGCTTGCCGCGCCGCTCGCCCTGGCCGCAGAGGCGAGCGCCGCCGTCTACTGCGTTCCCGACAACACGATCCACCCTTCCTGCGAGGTCCCCAACGCGAGCATCCAGGGGGCCCTCACAGCCGCGCAGAACTCGACGACGGAGGCCGACACGGTGAGGATCGGCCCGGGCGAGTTCAACGTCGCCAACAGCGGCTACAGCGATGCGGCCAACGCTGACGTGCAGATCATCGGCGCCGGGACCGGCGCCACCACGCTGAAGCTGGTGGATACGAACGGGTCGAAGACGGGGATGATCTTCTCGGCACCGGCGGGATCGACCATGCAGGATTTCTCGTTGCTGATCGACGCGAACCTCGACGTTCAAGGCGACCAGGGGCTCAGCCTCGGGGGGTTCGGCACCACCCGCAACGTCAACGTCACGGGCCCCACGGCGAGCAACGCGGTCGGGGTCTTCATGCAGGGCGCGGCGATCCTCGACGACTCCACTGTGGATCTCGAGGTCACCAACTCCCCACAGAACTTCGCCGTTCGGGGCACCAGCGGACAGCCGACCGTCACCGACTCCGTCCTGGTCGGGGACATCGGCCTCAACCAATTCGGACTCGGCTCGACCGCCACGGTGGAGCGCTCGACGATCAGGGCCCAGACGGGGCTCAGCCTCGATACAGGCGCCATCGTGGCCAACAGCACCGTGATCGACCTCGGCAGCCTCGGCGGGGCGAGGGGAATCAGCGCCGAGAACCCCAACAACGGAACGAGCGCCATGGACGTGACTGCCGATCACCTCACCATCGTCGGTGGCGGGGCCTCCTCGATCGGGGTGGCCGCGGTCGCGGACAGCGCCATCGGCGGCGACCCGGACGACATCACAGACGACGGCGAGACTGCCACAGTCAGCCTCTCCAACTCGGTGATCAGCGGCCCTGCGACTGCTGTGTTCGCCGGCGCCGATAGGGGCGAGAGCGCGACGCTGACGACCTCGTACTCCAACTATGACGGCCCTGCGATCGAGGACCCCGATCTCAGCGGCGGCAACGCCACCGGCTTCGCAACGCTGACCGAGACGAGCAAGACCACCCATGCGACCCCTGGGTTCGTCAACCAGGGCGCGGGCGACTTCCATCTGCTCTCGACCTCGCCGCTGATCGACATCGGCGATCCCGCCACACCCACGCCCGGGGCGCTCGACATCGACGGCGACGCCCGCGCGCTCGACGGCACCCTCGACTGCTTCACGACGGCGCGCCGCGACGTGGGCGCCGACGAGTTCGTCGGGCCCGGCCTGCTCGACTGCATCGCCCCGGATACCGCGATCAGCGGAAAGAAGAAGCTGACGGCCAAGAAGAAGAAGCTGAAGGTCAGGTTCACGATCTCCTCGACCGAATCGGGCTCCTTCGAGTGCAGCCTCGACGGCGCCCCGTTCAGCCCCTGCTCGTCCTCGTACTCGGCCAGGGTCAAGCGCGGCAAGCACACGCTGAGCGCCCGGTCCAGCGATGCCAGCGGCAACACCGACCTCTCCCCGGCGAGCCGCGCCTTCACCGTCAAGAAGAAGAAGGGGAAAAAGAAGACGAAGAGGAAGAAGTAGGCTCCGCGACATGGACCTGCAGTCCGGGGAGAGGGTGATCTACCAGGGGCACCCCTCCTGGCGCGCGATCCTCGGCTTCTATCTGGGCGGTTTCGCGATCGCGCTCGGCATCGGCGTCGTCGCCAAGCTGATCGACGGCACGGGAACGGCGATCTTGATCGCAGGGGCGATCGCCGCGGTCACGGTGCTCGCCGGGCTGGTCAAACGCACAGCGACCGTCTACACGATCACCGACCGCCGGCTCAACATCAAGCGAGGGATCGTCGCCCGCAAGGTCGAGGAGACGCGATTGCAGCGCGTCCAGAACGTCAACTTCACGCAGTCGGTATACGAGCGCATCGTGCAGATCGGCGACGTCGACTTCGACACGGCGGGCACCGACGACTCGGGGTTCGTGTTCGCCGGGGTCGCGCAGCCTGAGCAGGTGGTCGAGATGGTCGACCGCGCCACGCATCATGACGGCGACCCGGCCCTCGAGGCCGAGTCCGGGCAGCCCGGGGCCTAGTTCAGGCGGTGGCCCCGGCGGGCGCCTCGATCCCCGCGGCGGCCCGCAGGTCATCGACGCGGTCGGTTCGCTCCCAGGTGAACTCGGGCTCCTCGCGGCCGAAGTGGCCGTAGGCGGCGGTCGCCTCGTAGATCGGGCGGTGAAGGTCGAGGTAGCGGCGGAAGGCGCCGGGGCGCAGGTCGAAGGTGTCGCTGACGATCTTGGTCAGATGCGAGTCGTCGAGCCTGCCCGTGCCGAAGGTCTGGACCATGATCGAGACGGGGTGGGCGACCCCGATCGCGTAGGCGACCTGCACCTCGCAGCGCTCGGCGAGGCCCGCGGCGACCACGTTCTTGGCCACGTGGCGCGCGGCGTAGGCGGCGGAGCGATCGACCTTGGAGGGGTCCTTGCCCGAGAAGGCGCCGCCGCCGTGGCGCGCGGCGCCGCCGTAGGTGTCGACGATGATCTTGCGGCCGGTGAGGCCGGCATCGCCGACGGGCCCGCCGATCACGAAGCGGCCGGTGGGGTTGACCAGCATCGTCTCGGCCATGCGGCCGGAGTCGTAGAGCTCGGGGGGCAGCACCGGTGAGATCACCGCCTCGAGCAGGTCGGGGCGGATGCGGGTGTCGCGGTCGGCGCCCTCCGCGTGCTGCGTGGAGATCAGCACCCGGTCGATCTCGACGGGGCGGCCGTCGCGGTAGCGGACCGTGACCTGGGTCTTGGCGTCGGGGCGCAGGTAGGGAAGCGTGCCGTCCTTGCGGACCTCGGCGAGGCGGCGGGCGAGGCGATGGGCGAGGGAGATCGGCAGCGGCATCAGCTCGGGGGTCTCGGCGGTCGCGTAGCCGAACATCATTCCCTGGTCGCCGGCGCCCGCCGCGTCGAGGTCGTCGTGTGATCCCTCCTCGCGCTCCTCCTGGGCGTGGTCGACCCCCTGGGCGATGTCGGCGGACTGCTGGTCGAGGCGCTGCATCACCTCGACGGTGTCGGCGCCGAACTGGGGGTCGAAGCCGTCGTAGCCGATCTCGCGGATCGTGGAGCGGGCGATCTCGTCGAGGTCGAGCTGGGCCTCGGTGCGGATCTCTCCGGCGATCACGACCAGGTTGGTGTTGACCAGCGTCTCGCAGGCGACCCGCGCCTGCTCGCCCTCCCCGTGTGAGAGCACGGCGTCCAGCACGGCGTCGGAGACCTGGTCGGCGACCTTGTCCGGATGGCCCTCCGAGACCGACTCGGAGGTGAACAGGTGCTCGTTTTCGGGAAGCTGGTCCGGGCTCATGTGATCGCTGCCTCCGGGTTCTAGTCGAGTGCCAGGAAGAGCTCGGAGCGGATGCTGTCGTCGTCACCGTTGACGGCGAGCCCGAGCGAGGACGCGTTGTCGAAAAGGACGCTCAAGTTGGCGAAGAAGGGATCCTCGACCAGGTCCGTTCGAGTCACCTGGCCGAAGAGCTCGTCGAGGTTGAGGAAGACTAGCGCTGAGACCTGCTCGGGGAGGTTCTCAGTGGCGCGCTTGAAGGTTTCCGCGTCGGCGAGTCCGTCACCCCCCGCGCGAACCTGGGCGACGCCGGCGGGATCAGTGCTGATCACGAGCTTGTCATCGAACAGCGCGTAGGAGAGGTTGATCGTGGGAGAGGCCCGGACCGAGTTGATCGTGACGCCGTCCACCTCCGTCTCCTCGAAGCGAGGCACCTGAGCACCTCCCCCGGTTCCCAGGGCCTGCAGCAGCGGCCGCTGCAGGCGGGCGAGCGGCTCGTCGGCCTGCTCGCTGTCGACGTCCGTGAAGATCAGGCTGGCGAAGGGGGCCCCGTCGGTGGGCTCGGCGACCAGCGCCGCCTGCCCGCCGAGCGCAGGCAACAGGTCCTGGAGCGGGTTCACCCCGGCCTCTCGCTCGAGCCTCCCGGCCAGCGAGCGCAGGGCAGCGGCCAGGCCCGTCGCCTCGGGGCCCGCCTGCTTCAGCGCCCCGGCGAGAGCCGGGCCGGCCTCCCCCACGCCCACGTATCCGATCGCGCGCTCCCCCGCCTCGTCGGCGAGGGTCGGCTCGAAGTCGGGCAGCTCCGAGAAGACGCTGGGGTTCGCCTTCGCCAGCTTGGGGTCGAGATGACTGACGAGGTCGAGCTCGATGCCCCCCTCCCTGGCCACCAGCGCGGCCGCGAGTCCGCTGGTGGCCCGGTAGTCGACGAAGGTCTCGAGCTGCTGCGCGGTCCCGGTCCTGCCCGCCAGCAGGCGCCGGACCCCGGCACGGGAGAGGTAGGCCTCGGCGAAGCGGGCCTCCGGCAGCTCCTCACGGGGCTCGTCGCGCGCCGAGTCCTGTAGCGCCTGCTCGCCTCCCGCCCTTGTCTTGAGCGCGGCCCTCACCGCGCCCTCGTCGCCAACCAGCAGTTGGTCGTCGGCGTAGGCGGCCGCGAATCCCCCCGGGTAGACGCCGAGCTCCGCGTCGCCCTGCTTCTCGGCCGCCGGAGTCGCGCCGGTGGGCGCGATCTTGGCCACGAACTGCTCGGCGCCCTGCCTGTCGCCGACTCCGGCGATGAACACAGGCGACGAGGTCTTGCGGGGGCCGGGGATCAGCGCCAGCGCCAGCTCGCGATCGGCCCAGGGCAGCACGTCAGCCGCCGGATCGACCTGGGCACCCGAAGGGGTGGGCACAGCTGCGGGCAACTCGGCCGCGGCGATGGTGCGAAGGTCGGGGAGGCTCTCGAAGGCCTTCGAGGCGCGCTCGAACTGGGTGGTCCCCTGATCGAGCGTGACGTGCGCGTACAGGAGCGCGTCGGCCGGGACAAAGGCGATGGCCTCGTCCGCTGGAGCGCATTCATTGACCGCCGAGACCTGGCAGGGAATCGCATCGAGTGGGGCAAACCTCGCGAAGGCCAGCAACGCCAGCACGCCGGCCCCGGCTGCGACCCCGATGCGGGCGCCGCGCGAGCTGCGCAGCCAGCGATCCGAGGCATCCTCTCCCGCGCGCCGCAGCAGGGGCACCAGGGCCTGCCCCTTCTCGCGCAGCCAGTAGCCGGCGGCGCGCACCCGCGTCGAGGCGCGGAACCAGAGGCCCAGCGGCTTTGAGCTCCTGCCCGTCCCGCGCCCGCCCTCCGCCTTCGCCTTGCTCCCCGGCCTGCCGCGCGCCTTCTGCCTCGCGGGCGCCGTCCCTCTCGCCCTCGTGCTCGGCTTCGGGGTCGCCTTCGCCTTCGCGGCCGCCTTCGCCTTCGGCTCCGCCTTGGCCTTCGCGGTCGCCTTAGCCTTCGGTCTCGCGGTCGGCTTCGCCTTGGGTCTCGATCGGGCGGCGGCCGAGCTCGTCGTCTTCTTGCCGGCGCCGCCGGCCGACCTTGTCTTGCCTGCATCGGAGCCCTTGGGCTTGCCACTTCCGCTCCGCCGCTTGGAGCCGGAGGACTTCGGCGAGGCCGGTCGCTTGGAACGGGAGCCTTCCACGAGCGGACCCTTATACAGCCCGTCGCCGCTGCTGGCCGCCCCGCGGCACGAAGTCGATCACCAGGGGGACGCCCTCGAGCCCGTAGGCCTCGCGCAGGCGGTTCTCGAGGTGAAACGCCCAGCTGCGGTCGATCAGACGCCGATCGTTGACCTGGATGGCGATCCGGGGGGGCCTGCGCTCGACCTGCGCCGAGTAGTAGAGGCGAAGGCGCCTGCCCCGCTTGGAGGGCGGCGGCCGCTCGGCGACGACGCCGGCGACGAAGCGGTTGAGCTCACCGGTCGGGATCCGCGCCGACGAGCGCTCCGCGAGGGCCAGTGCTTGGTTCAGCACCGCGCCGACGCCGCGCCCGGTCACGGCCGAGCAGGTCAGCACGGGCGGGCGGAGCCGAAGCTTCTTGTGGGCGCGGGCGCGAGCGTCGTCGAGGTCGGTGCGCCCGATATCCCACTTGTTGAGGGCGAGCACGGTCGCGCAACCTGACCTCATCGCCAGCTCGCCGACTCGCAGATCCTCGCCCGTCAGCCCCTCGGATGCGTCGCAGACGACGATCGCGGCGTCGGCGCGCTCGGCGGCGCGCTCGGCGCGGATCTGGGCGTAGTAGCCGACCGACCCCCCGACCTTGCCGCTGCGCCGCAGCCCCGCGGTGTCCACGAGGACGGCGGGCGCTCCGCGCACCAGCACCCCGGTGTCCACGGGGTCCCGCGTGGTGCCGGCCCGATCCGAGACGATCACGCGCTCGGAGCCAAGCAGCGAGTTGAGCAGCGAGGACTTGCCGACGTTCGGGCGTCCCAGGATCGCGATCCGGGGCGGGCGCTCCTCGTCGTCTGGAGCGGCGGGCGCGCCGGCCTCGGAGAGCTCGCCGGTCACGCGGTCGAGCAGGTCACCCGTGCCGAGGCCGTGGCTGGCCGAGACCGCGAGGGGCTCCCCGAGCCCCAGCGAGTGCAGCTCCGCCGTCAGCGACGCCTGGGAGCCGTCGGGGCGGTCGATCTTGTTGGCGACCACCAGCACCGGCCTCCCGGAGCGGCGAAGCAGATCGGCGAGCTCGGCGTCGCCGGGCCCCAGCCCCGCGCGCGCGTCGACGACCAGCAGGATCAGCTCCGCCTCCTCGATCGCGTTGCGCGCCTGCTGTTGCACCGAGCGAGCCAGGGCGTCGGAGTCGGCGAGGTCCATGCCGCCCGTGTCGATCAGATCGAAGCGCACCCCGTTCCACTCGCAGGGCAGCGAACGGCGGTCCCGCGTGACGCCGGGCTCCGAGTCGGTGACCGCCTCGCTGCCGCCCGAGAGCCGGTTGACGAGCGTGCTCTTGCCGGCGTTGGGGAAGCCGACCACGGCGACCTTCGGCCGGCCAGCGGCGAGCATCACTCCGTGCGGGCCCGGACCCTCGCTCATGCCAGCCCCCGCTCGCGCGCCAGGCCCGCTATCTCGGCGACGACCTGCTCGACGGTGCGCCCCGTGGTGTCGATCTCTACCGCGTCCTCGGCCGCCCGCAGCGCGCCGTGCTCGCGCGCGGTGTCGCGACCATCGCGAGCCCTGAGCGCATCGCGCACCTCAGAGAGCTGCTCGCCGCTCTCGGCGGCGCGCCGGCGGGCGCGCTCGTCCGGGCTGGCCGTGAGGAAGACCTTGAGGGGAGACTCCGGGCTGACAACGGTGCCGATGTCGCGGCCCTCGGCGACGTAGCCACCGCTGGAGATCAGCTCGCGCTGCCGGGCGACCATCGCCTCGCGAACCTGCGGGTGGACGGAGACCCGCGAGGCCGCGGCGGTGACCTGGGGCGAGCGGATCGCCTCGCTGACGTCTTCGCCGCCGAGGCTGACCGCCAGGCCGTCGAACTCGATCCGGGACCGCCGGGCGAGGGCGCCCAGCAGCTCGGGGTCATCGGGGTCGGCGCCCTCGCGCAGGGCGGCCAGCGCGACGCTTCGGTACATCGCCCCGGAGTCGAGATAGGTGAGGCCGAGCTCGCCGGCCACCGCGCGCGCCACGGTCGACTTGCCGGCCCCCGCTGGGCCGTCGATCGCGATCACCATGACGCTCAGACTAGGGCCGCCCAGGATCGCCGCCGGGCGTCGCGAGCCCCGCGCCCGGCGATAGAGTCCCGCCCAGGATGCAGAGCTGGAGCCTCAATGAGATGAAGGTGGGCGCCCACCAGCCGCAGGTGCTCGACTCCGAGTCCGAGGGCCGCGCGATCGTCATCAACCTGCCCGCCGGCGAGCAGCTTCAAGAGCACCAGGTCCATGAGCGAACCTGGCTGCTGGTCACCGAGGGCGAGATCACCGTCACGGACTCAGACAGCGGCTCGGTCACCGGCTCGACCGGCCTGCTCTGCATCTTCGACCCCAACGAGCGCCACGAGGTGACGGCGAACCGCGACTCCCGCCTGCTGCTCGTGCTCTCGCCCTGGCCCGGCGAGGGCCACCCCTCCGAAGAAGGCAGCTAGCCCAGCAGCCCGCGCAGGTCGCGCTCGAAGCGCGGGTAGCTGATCGCGACCGCATCGAAGCCCTCCACCTCGACGCCCTCGGTGGAGCAGAGCCCCGCGACCGCCCCCAGCATGGCCATGCGGTGATCGCCGCGCGCGTCGAGGCGACCCCCGCGCAGGGAGCCGGAGCCCTGGACGACGAAGCCGTCCTCGCGGGCTTCGATTTCGGCGCCCAGGCCGCTCAGCCCGCCAACGACGGCGTCGATCCGGTCGGACTCCTTGTGCCGCAGCTCAGCCGCACCGCTCAGGGTCGTCTCACCCTCGGCGAAGCATCCAAGCAGCGCGACCAATGTCAGCTCGTCGATCGCGCCGGGCACGTCGGTGGGCTCGACGCTCGCGCCGCGCAGGGCCGAGTGACGTACGCGCAACGTGGCCACGGGCTCGGGGCCGGGCTCGCGAATGTCATGCACGGTCATCGCCGCCCCGGCCGCGCCGTGAGCGCCGCCCATCTCCACCCCCATCCGCGCCAGGATCGAGAGCAGGCCGATCCGGTGGCGGTTGATGCCGATCTCGCGCAGCTCGACCTCGCTGCCGGGCACCAGCAACGCCGCCGCGATCAGGAAGGCCGCCGAGGAGAAGTCCGCCGGCACCGCCACGTCACCCGATTCGAGCCACTCGGCGGGCTCGACCGTGACGGCCTCGCCGCTGCGGCGGATTCCGGCGCCCGCCGCGGCCAACATGCGCTCGGTGTGATCGCGGGAGGGACTGGGCTCGATCACCGTCGTCTCGCCCTCGGCCAGCAGGCCTGCGAGCAGCAGGCATGACTTGACCTGGGCGCTGGCGACCGGCAGCTCGTGGACGGTGCCGCGCAACGGAGCACCGGCCACCCGCAGCGGCGGCAGGCCGCCCTCGGCGCTCTGCACACGGGCGCCCATCGCCTGCAGCGGCGCGGCGATGCGGTCGACCGGCCGCTGCCGTATCGACTCGTCGCCGTCGAGCACCCACTCGCTCGGAGGAGCCTGCCCGGCCAGCCAGCCGGGCATGATCCGCAGCAGGGTGCCCGCGTTGCCCACGTCGATCTCGGCCGGCCGCGCGGCCCGCAGGCCCACTCCCTCGACCTCCACGAACAGCCCCCCGTCGCCGTCCGGCTCCCCCTCGGTCACCTTCGCGCCCACGGCCCGCACAGCCTCCAGCGTCGAGCGCGTGTCGGCCGATTCGAGATAGCCGCTGATCCGAGTGGGTCCGTCGCACATCGCCCCGATCAGGGCGGCGCGGTGGGAGATCGACTTGTCGGGAGGGGGCCGCAGGCTGCCGCGCAGGGGGCCGGCGGGCTGGAAGCTCGTTGCGCTCAACGCTCGACGAGCGTGACGTCATGGCCGAGCTCACGCATCAGCTCCGCCGCCCGCTCGGCCTCCTCGTCGCCGGCCACGTAGAGCGAGACCGCGCCCGTGCTCATGTCGGCCGCCGGATAGAGGGCCATGTCCTCGATGTTGACCGAGGCCCGCCCCAACGCCAGGGCGATCTCGGCGACGATCCCCGGCCGGTTGGTGACGCGAAGGCGCAGTTCGTGCAGCGGCCCGCCCGCCAGCTCGGCCTCCAGCAGCTCGCGGCGCCGCTCCGCGGCCGAGCCCTGCCAGGAGGCGACCGCCTCTCGATCGCCATCACGAATCAGACCGGCGACGGCGCGAAGCCGCTCGGCCACGGCCTCGACCTCGCCGGCTATCACCTCGCCGTTGCCGGTGTAGATATCGGCCCAGATCCCGGGGTTGGAGCCGGCGACGCGAGCGGCGTCCCGGAAGCTCGGGCCCACCTCGGGGAGGCGCTCGGAGTCGCCGGCCAGCGCCTCGGAGGCCCGCTCGACCAGGACGTTGGCCAGCACATGTGGAAGGTGGCTGACGGTGGCCATGAGGCGGTCGTGCTCGCCGGCCTCGATCGCCTGCGGCCGGGCGCCCAGGCCGGCGACGGTGCGCTGCACGCGGTCATACAGGACGCCCTCGGTCCTGGGGGTCGGCGTCAGGTACCAGCGGGCGCCTTCGAAGAGGTCCGCTCGCGCGTTCTCGACCCCCGATGTCTCCGCTCCCGCCAGGGGATGGCCTCCGATGAAGCGGGGGTCCTCGCCCAACGCCGCGAGCGCCTCGCGCTTGACCGAGCCGACGTCGGTGACGGCGGTGTCCTCCCCCGCGGCCGCCAGCGCCTCGGCGGCCAGCCCGGGGAGCGAGCCCACGGGAGCTGCGCAGAAGACCAACTCGGCACCGTCGACCGCTTTCGCCACCGAGGGGGTGGCCCGGTCGATCGCCCCCAGCGCCTCGGCCCTGGCGAGCAGCTCAGGGTCGGGATCCCAGCCCGTCACCTCGGCGGCGTCGAGCCGGGCACGAGCGGCGAGCCCGATCGAGCCTCCGATCAGGCCGACCCCGAGCACCGCGATCCTCATCGCACCGCTCAGCCGGCCTGGCGCCGAGCCCGCACGGCCGCCCCGAGGCGCTCGAGCGCGAGCAGGGTCGCGTCCCAGTCCATGCAGGCGTCGGTGATCGACTGGCCGTAGACGAGCGGCGCCTCGGAGCCGAGATCCTGGCGCCCCCCGACAAGGAACGACTCGAGCATCACCCCGACGATCGCCTCGTTGCCGTCCGCGACCTGGTCGGCGATCTCGGCGATGACCTTGGGCTGGCGCTCGTGGTCCTTGCCGCTGTTCTCATGCGAGGCGTCGATCAGCAGGCGCTCCGGCAGCCCGCCGGCCCGCAGCTTTCCGAGAGCGTCCGCGACCGTGCTCGGGTAGTGGTTCGGGGCCGCGCGCCCGCCCCGCAGGATGATGTGGCAGTCCGAGTTGCCCGTGGTGTGGAGGATCGCGGGCGTCCCGCTCACGTCCACGCCGGCGAAGGCATGCTTGGCGGCGGCCGCACGAACCGCATCCACGGCGACCTTGACGTTGCCGTCGGTGCCGTTCTTGAAGCCGACGGGCATCGAGAGACCCGAGGCGAGCTGGCGGTGGATCTGGCTCTCGGTCGTGCGCGCCCCGATCGCCCCCCAGGCGACCACGTCGGAGATGTACTGCGGCGTGATCGGGTCGAGGAACTCGCAGCCGATCGGCAGGCCCAGGTCGAGCACCTCGCGCAGCAGCCCGCGGGCCATGTGCAGGCCCGCGTTGACGTCACCGCTGCCGTCGAGGTGCGGGTCGTTGATCAGCCCCTTCCAGCCGATCGTGGTGCGCGGCTTCTCGAAGTAGACCCGCATCGCGATGCAGAGGTCGTCCTTGAGCTCGGCCGCCTGGGCGGCGAGGCGCTGGGCGTAGTCCATGGCGGCGCCGACGTCGTGCACGCTGCACGGGCCGACCACCACCAGCAAGCGGTCGTCGTCGCGGTCGAGGACCCGCGCCACCTCCGCTCGGTGCTCGAGCACCATGTCCTCCTGCTCGGTGCGCAGCGGCAGGTCATCGAGGATCTGGGCCGGCGGGACAAGCTCGACGACCCGCGCGATGCGCCGGTCCCTGACTCTTCCCGATTGGCCTGTTGGTAGGTCCTTCATCTCCATGATCATTCAAGCCTTCTTTCTACTGGTAAGGCGAGGGTCCTTGCCTGGGTGAGGCGCCCGGCGGCTGTCGTTCGACGGTCGGCGGCCCTCGATCAGGCGGGGCCGCGGGCCGGACGCCTAGCTAAATCGCCAATACCAGGGAGTGGCCCCAACCAAGAAAGGGACCGCCGACCCCGAGAAGCGGGCACGAAGGAGCGTCGCCGAGCGGCGCGTCGAGTCGAGTTCGTGCGTGCGCTGAAGAGCCATGCTTCCGCTACTTGTAGCAGAGGGCCTCGCTCTTGTCACGCATTAGAGAGGTCATCGGCCGACGGGATGCAAGGCGGCAGCGACCGCATCGACCGCCCGAGAAGTCAGCCGGGCGCAGCCGCCGGGCGCCGTCAGACAGAGGCGGCGAGGGCGGCGAGGAAGCGCTCGTTCTCGGCGCGGGTGCCGTAGGTGACGCGGAAATGGGCTGGTCCGCCCAGCGGGGTGCCCGGCCGCACGGCGACGCCGGCCCGGGTCAGAGAGGCGATCAGCTCCCCCTGGTCACGGTCCTCGCCCAGGTGCACCCAGGAGAAGTTGGCCTGGGAGCCGGGCGTCTCGAGCCCCAGCTCGCGCACCCCCTCCTCGACGAGGACGCGCTCGACGAGATTGCGCTCGACGCGGTCGGCGACGTCGTCCTGGTGCAGGATCGCCTCGGCCGCGGCCACCTGGGCGATCGAGTTGACGCTGAACGGTTGGCGCACTGCGTCGACCGCCGCCCGGAACTGCGGGGAGCAGAGCGCATAGCCGACCCGCAGGCCGGCGAGGCCGTAGACCTTGCTGAAGGTGCGCAGCAGCACCAGGTTGGGATGGCCGGGCAGCAGCGCGAGGGTCGCGTCGGGGTCCTCGAGGGTCTGAAACTCGATGTAGGCCTCGTCGAGGATCACGGTGACGTGGTCGGGCACCTCGTCCACGAAGGCCCCGATCCGCTCGGCGGGCAGCGCGGTGCCCGTCGGGTTGTTGGGGTTGCAGACCACGACGATCTGTGTCGCCACGGTGATCTCGGCGAGCATCGCGTCGAGATCGTGCACGTCGCCCGGGGCGAGCGGCACCCTGATCTCGCGGGCGCCCGAGAGGGCGGTCATGTGCGGGTACATCGAGAACGAGGGCCAGGCGTAGACGACCTCGGCCCCCGGCTCGCAGAGGGCCTCGGAGGCCGCCAGCAGGATCTCGCACGACCCGTTGCCGACCGCGATCCGGCCGGGCTCGGTCTCGGTCCGCTCCGCGATTCGCGTTCGAAGCAGCCTCGCCTCGGGGTCGGGGTAGCGGTTGGCGTCGCCGGCGGCGCCTGCGATCGCCTCGATCACGGCGGGATGCGGCGGCGCCGGCGACTCGTTGGAGGCGAGCTTGATCGCGTCCTCGGTCTCGGCGCGCGCCTGGGCCTCGTCGAGGGAGGTTCCCGGCTCATAGTGGGGCATGCGGGCGAGCTTCTCGGCGAAGGTGATGGTCATCGGCCGCTCATTGTGACGCGGGCGCGTGGTTACTGGGCCGCGTGAAGGTCCGAGCGCAGCTCCTGAGCCTCGCCCATGTACGTGTGCGCGGGCTCGTGCTCGCGCCCTGCGTAGTAGTGGACCATGACGCGGATCACTCCGGGCATCGCGTTGGGCACGTCGATCTCCTGCGCGCAGAGCAGCGGCACGTCGCTGAGGCCGACCTTGCGCGCGGCCACCGCGGGGAACTCCGCGTTGAGGTTGTGGGTGCAGGTGAAGATGCAGCTCACCATCCGCTCGGGCTCGAGCGAGTTGCGAGCGATCAGCTCTTTCATCAGCTCCTCGGTCGCAGCCAGGATCAGCCCGGGATCGTTGCGATCGACCTTGGTCGCGCCCCGAACCGCCCACAGCCTCAGATCTCCGGTCTCGCTCATGATGGGCGCGCATCTTCCCAGAGCGCCGCGACCTCGGCCTCGCCGTATCTGGGACTCGAGCTCGAAGACCTAGGTCGCGAGGCCGGCCCCGGCGGATACGCGGTCAGCCCGACTCAGCGCCGGGGCCCTAGGTCTCTACCTCTTCTTTCTCTTCTTCTTTCTCTTCTTCTTGACCCGAACGCACTTCTTCTTGGGCTTCTTGCCCTTCTTCTTGATCTTCTTCAGCTTGAAGCCCTTCTTGCACTTCTTCTTCTTGGCGACCGGGGCGGCGGGAGCGGCGGGAGCGGCGGGCTGCGGCTTCGGCCCGACGGATCCCTCGAAGGCGCCTGCGTCGCACGAGCCGGCGGGCGGGTTGGGACGGGGGCTGTCGCGCTGATCGACTCCGTTGGCGCTCGAGCAGTCGACCAGGGGAACCGCGTCCAGCGCGGGACTGCCGTCGTAGAGCCCATGGGTCCAAGTGTCGACGATAGGGGGGCCCGTGCCGGCGCCGAACATCAGCGGGGCCAGCAGCGGATCCGTGCTGACAAGGTCGCCCTGCCCGGGCTCGAGGTCGCAGGTGTCGGCGGTCTCGATGTTGTAGGCGCCTGCATTGGAGGTGAAGGCCGCGCCGACCCGGGCGCAGTTGGCCGGCAGGCCCGCGGCGGTGTTGTCGGCGAGGATCGTGGCCCGCAGCGACACGTTCTGGTCGGCGGCGACCGTCTGGATGCCCCCGCCGCGCCCGGCCGTGGTGGAGCTGTTGTCCGCGACCGTCACGAACTCGAGGTTGAGGAAGAGGCCCGTGAAGCCCAATCCGATCGCCCCGCCGCCCTGGGTCGCCGAGTTGCCGCTGAACGTGCTGTTGGCGATCGTGCCGCTCGTATCCGCGGCTACCTCCGCTCCGTAGTAGAAGCCGCCGCCGAGCGCGCCCGAGGTGTTCGCAACGAAGGCGCTCTGGCGCACCGAGGGGCCCGCCGTTCCGCTTCCGGCCCTCTTGAAGTAGACGGCTCCGCCATCGTCGCCTGCGCTGTTGCCCCGGAACTCCGAGAGCAGGATGTCCAGGGTCGAGGAGTTGCTGGCGCTCTCGAACGAGACCGCGCCACCGTAGTCGTCGGCGTGGCTGCTCCGGATCCTCACCATCTCAAGCTGAAGCTTGGCGTCGGGGTCGTTGACCAGGATCGCGCCGCCATCCTCCGAGCCCAAGACGTTGCCGTTGCGGAGCGCGAGATCGAGCAGGGTGACGTCGGCCGGGGCTCCCTGGTCGTGGATGTCCAGGATGCGATCGGAGGCGGGCGCGTCGATCACCGACTCCCCTGTTCCCGTGCCGTTGACCTGCGGCGTGATCACCAGCGGACCGCCCCCGGTGATGTCAAGGTCCCCGCTCAGGTTCGCGTCCTCCCCCGAAGCGCCCGTCAGGAAGTACGTGGTGCCGTAATGGATGACGATCGTGTCCGAGCTGGCCTCCCCCGCCGGGCACGTATCCACAACGGAATTCGTGTTGGCAGCGTCCACCGCCTCCCTGAGCGAGCAGCTCCCGTCTGTAGCGACGATGTCGGCGGCGGTGTCGACCTCGATCAGCGCCGCGCTGGCGGGTGCCGTGGCGAGCGCCAGCGCCCCCAGCCCGGCGCAGAATCCGGCGATCGCGATCTGGGCCGGGCTACGGCCGGCCGGCCATCTCTTCCCTCGTCCCACGGGCCGATTGTTATCAGGTTCTCAGGGGACTACGGGGAAGGAGGCCAATCCCCCTCGTATCCAGGGCAACCGGAGTAGGCCGCCCGGTCAGCCGAGGTCGGGCGCCGGGCCGGTCCCCGTCGCTGCGCGGACCTCGGCCTCGCCGAGCCGGCGCGACTCGCCGGGGGCGAGCCCGCCCAGCGCCAGCGAGCCGATCCGGACCCGCTCCAGGGCAGCCACTTCGTTGCCCACGGCCGCGGCCATGCGGCGCACCTGGCGCTTGCGCCCCTCTCGGATCGTCACCTCGATCTCGAGCTCCCCGACTCGCTCCACGCGGGCGGGCGCGGTGGGCCCATCCTCGAGCTCGACCCCACGCCGCAGGCGCCTCAGCTCGCCCTCCGAGGGCGGTCGCGCCAACCTCACCCGGTAGGTCTTGGGAACCCCGTATCGGGGGTGTGTGATGCGGTTGGCGAGCTCGCCGTCGTTGGTGAGCAGGATCAGGCCCGTCGAGTCGGCGTCGAGCCTTCCCACCGGGTAGAGCCGCCGCTCGGAGCTGACGAGATCGGTCACCGCCCGGCGGCGGCCCGGCTCGCGCGCCGTCGAGACGACACCCTCGGGCTTGTTCAGCGCCCAGACCTCGCGGGGCTCGGGGGTGATCGCCCGGCCGTCGACCTCGACCCCGCTGCCCTCGCCGACGTCGCGCGCCGGGTCGGTGGCAATCTCACCGCCGACCCTGACGCGACCGTCCCGGATCAGCTCCTCCGCGGCCCGCCGCGAGGCGACGCCGCCGTGGGCGAGGTAGCGGGAGAGCCGCACGCCGAGGGGTCAGCAGCCGCCGAGCCGGGCCAGCGCCCGGCGGTAGATGCGCATGGAGCTGCGGCGGAAGTCGCCGTGGGTGCGCCCCCGGAAGTCGGGGTCGAGCTCGAGGTAGAAGGGCGAGGAGAGGCTCTCGTTGTGGCCGATCACGCGCTTCACGCCCAGGCCGAAGCGGCAGCGCAGCCAGCGAGTCAGGCGCAGGGAAGCGCGCAACTGGCGCTGGCGCCCCAGAACCTGGCCGTCGCTGAAGCCGACGTGCTCGATCCCGATCGCCACGTGGTTGAGACCGACGACGTGGCGGCAGCGGATGCGGTCGGGCACGAAGCGGACGATCTGGCCCTTGGGGCCGACGGCGTAGTGAGAGCAGACGCCGGGCAGCTCGCCGTATTCGGGGTCCGGCCGGTTCGGGGCGAAGGCGTTGTAGATGGAGCCGATGCTCCCGGCCACCGCGTAGTGCTCGACGATCAGCCGTGGCGCCACCAGGCTCGACTGACTCTGCCCGTAGTGCCGTTCGGAGTAGGCGGCCATGTCGCGCAGGCGGCTCTTGGGATAGGGGATGAGGCGCTTGCGAATCCGCGGGCGCTTCGCCGAGGCCGTCGCTCCCGGAGCTCCCGTGCGGGCGGCTTTCGCCGCCGGGCCATCGGCCGCCGCGGAGCGGGAGGGCGAGGCGGCCGCGGCGCCGGGCGCCCCCGCGGGCGCATCGGAGGAAGGCCGCGCGGCGAGCGCGGCCGTGCCGGCGAGCGCCAGCACGAGCACCCCCAGCAGCGCGCGAGACCGCCTCACGCGCCGCCCCCCGCAGCAACCGCAATCGCCGCGCGGGCGTGGCGGCGGGCGGCCCGGCCGCTCAGCCGGCCGGCCGCGAGCTCGACCACGAAGGCCGTCGCGCCGGGGATCGTCGCCCGCTCCCAGTTGATGGCGGTGCCGGGCAGCCCCCGGCCGCGGCAGCTCGTGCCCGTCCCGGCCAGCCGCGCGTAGCGGGCCGCGGCCGCCGGCCGGCCGCGACAGGCGAGCACGGCTCCCCAGGGCTGGTGGTACCAGATAGACAGGTCGGGCTCGATCCTCTCGATCAGCTTGATCGCGGCCCGCGTCTCGGGCTCGGATGCGGGGCTCCTGCCCGGGTAGTAGCCGCTGGAGGGCGGCACCCGGCCCCGCCAGCGATGCGGGAAGTTGCGGTTGAGGTCGACGCCCCGCGCGTTGCGACGCGAGCGCCGGCGCGAGCCGTCTGGGTTGAGGTTGTCGATCACCCAGAGCCCGAGGCCCTCGACCGGCCCCCGACGGCGCAGCAGACGGGTCACCCCAAGCCCGGCGCGCTCATCGCCGTGGATCACGCCGACGACCAGCGCCACCCGCTGCGCGTCGGGATCACCGAGGCGGGTGGCCACGATCGGGAGACCGCGAGCCGAGCGGCCGATCACCAGCCGCTTCCCCCCGGCGAGCGACGCGGCCCGGAGCTTCTTGCCCTTGCACTTCGACCCGCCCGTGGCGCCGCCCTTCTTGCACTTCTTCTTCTTCTTGACCCTGACGCATTTCTGCTTGGCCTTCTTGCCCTTCTTCTTGATCTTGATCAGCTTGAAGCCCTTCCTGCACCCTTTCTTCTTCTTCGCGACGGGGACCGACGGCTGGGTGAGGGCGGGCGGAGGAGGCGGGGGCGGCGCGGCCACGGATCCCTCGAAGGCCCCGATGTCGCAGGCGGCGCCGACCGGCCTCGCGGTCCCCCGCTGGTCGAACGGCTCCGAGCAGGCCGCGAGGGCGGCATCGATCGCCGGGCTCCCCTCGTAGAGGGCCCGAGTGGGCGTCGGCCCGCCGTTGTCGGCGAGCGGGGCCAGCAGCGGATCGGCGTTGATCAGGCTGGCCTGACCGGGTCCGGCGTCGAGCCCGCAGCTGTCGGCGTCCTCGAGGTTGGGGTTGGGCCCCTCCGTGATCCCGGCCTGCTGGTTGCAGTTGGACGGCGCCGGATTGTTGCCGAGCCGGTTGCCGGCCAGGACCACTCCGTCCAGGACGACGCCGTCGGAGCTCTGCACGTCGATTCCGCCGGCCGAGTGCCCCGCGGCGGGAACGCCGACGTTTGCGGCGATCGTCGAGAAGCGCACCGTCAGCGCGCCCTCGGGCCAGACGCCGCCGACGAACCCGCCGCTGTTGCCGGTGACGGTCGAGTTCTCGATCGTGGCGTCGCCGGCCGCGTAGACCCCGCCCCGCGACTCGCCCGTGCCGAAGCGGTTGTCGGCGATGGCGCTCGAGTCGATGATCAGCGAGGCGGGCCCGGGGTTGTCGGCGACCACGCCGCCCCCGAGGTTGTCGCGGATCGTCGAGCGGGTGACGGTGAGTGGTCCCGCGGCGAAGACGGCGCCGAGATCGAAGGCGAACCCACCGCTGACCACGGAGTCGGTGATCGTGTGGGCGCCCGTTGTGTTGGCGTCGATGGCGCTGGCCTGGGCCGCGTCGTTGCCCTCGAAGAGCGAGTCGTCGACCGTGAGCTCGCCGGCGACCAGCGGCTCGCCCCAGCGCAGCGCCCCGCCACGGTCAAGATCGGGGTCGCTGCCCGAGCGCAGGCCGCCGATCACCCGGATCGAGCCGAGAGCCAGCGAACCTCCTCCCGTGACGTCGAGCGCGCCGTCGAGGTCGCCGGCGTCGATGGTCGGGCGGGGGCCTGCTCCGTCTCGGGCGAGCGAGAGGTCGCCAGACCCCGTCTCGAGGTCGAGGTCTCCCGTGGCGTTGGCGTCCTCGCCCGCGCCGGGCAGCCCCAGCGTGTAGACGGCTCCCGGGTCGAGCATGATCGCGTCCGCAGGGCCGGAGCCGGCGGTGCAACCCCCGAACGCAACGTCGTCGTTGGCCGCCTGGACCGCCTCGCGCAGCGAGCAGCCGGCGCCCGTGCCGTACTCGTCTGCCACGGTGTCGACATCGATGTTCGCGGCCATCGCCGCGGAGGGTACGAGCAGCGCTCCCGCGGCGGCCAGGGCCACCCCGGCGATCAGGCGCCTCACGCGGTTCGCTGCTCGCCGGCCTTGAGCAGCCGCTCGCGCAGCTCGCGCTCGTCCTCGGGGCTGGGATCGAACTGCGACGGGTCGGGCAGCCCGTCGAGCCCGGAGAGCCCGAAGAGCTTCTCGAACAGGGCGGTGGTCGCGTAGGTGACCGCGCCGAAGCGACTGCGCCCCCGCTCCTCGATCATCCCGCGCTCGGTCAGGCTGGCCACTGCCGAATCCGAGGAGACGCCGCGGATGCGCGCCACCTCCGGCCGCGAGACGGGTTGCAGATAGCCGACGATCGCCAGCACCTCCGCCTGCGCCTGCGTCAGGGGCGGCGTGCGGGGCTTGGAGAGCAGCCTGCGCGCCGCGTCCTCGGCCTCGGGCATCGCGGTCAGCGCGTAGCCGCCCGCGACCTTCTTGAGGCGCATGCCGCGGCCGTCGCTCTCGAGCCGCGAGCCCAGCGTCTCGACCGCCCCGGCCACGTCTTCCTCGGCGATCTCGATCGCCTCGGCCAGCTCCGCGGCCGAGACCGGGTCCGGGGAGAGGAACAGCAGCGCCTCGATCGTCGCCTCCAGGGGCTCCATCGGTGCCGCCTCGGCGCTCGCGCCCTTGCGCCCGCTCATGATCCCCGCACCTCGATCGGCCCGAACATCTCGTTCTGTCGCCAGCTCGCCTCGCCACGTCTGTGCAGCTCCAAGAGAGCAAACAAGGTAACCGCCTGGGTGAAGCGGTCCTCGCGGCCGAAGGACTCGTCGAAGTCGATCGTGCCGCCGCGCCTGCCCAGCAGCTCGCGAATCACGCTCAGCCTCCTCTGCACCGAGACCGTGGAGCGGATGTGCCGGGTATCGGGATCGGGCGGGAGAGTCAGCAGGTCGCCGAGCGCCGAGCCGAGACGGTCGGGCTCGTAGGCCTGTACGGCGGCCTCCAGGGCCGCGCGGCGCAGCTCTGCGGGAGGCGGAGCCGAGCGATACATCGTCGCCCCCTCGCGGTCGAGCATCGCCACCAGCACCGCGGCGGCGTCGCGATAGCGGCGGTACTCGAGCATCCGGGCCAGCAGCTCGTCGGCCGCCTCCTCGGGCCCCAGCTCCAGCTCGGCGTCGGACTGGGGCAACAGCAGTCGCGACTTCAACTCCAGCAGGGCGGCGATCAACACCAGGAACTCGGTCACCGCCTCGAGGTCCAGCTCGCCCGTCTCGTCGAGGTGGTCGACGTAGGCGAGCACGATGTCGCCCAGCGAGACCTCGGCCAGGCTTATCTCCTCGCGCAGCAGCACCGCCAGCAGCAGGTCGAACGGCCCCTGGAAGACCTCGAGATCGAGCTCGAGCTCGGCGACGGAAGTCACGCGGCCACGATAGAGGCCGGCGCGGTCAGCGGTTACCTGCGGACCAGCTTCACCTTCCTCGTCCGCGTCTTTGCGGTGCCGCCGGTCGGCAGGTAGGTGACCCGCACCTTGACCCTGGCCTTGCGCTTGCTGCGCAGCGCCCGACGCAGCCTGGCGGCCTTCTTGCCCTTGCCCGGGCTGATCTTCAGCTTCACTCGCCCGCCGCCGACCGCGAGGCTCTTGCGCGCGGCGGCGGAGCCGAGGCCGACGCCGGCCAGCCCCCTGCCCTGAAGGCCGATCTCGCCGGGGCCTGGAACGGTGACGAACAGGAAGGCGATCCCCTTCCTCGTGTTGCGCTTCAGCTTGCCGAACTCGAAGGCATTCGAGGGAGCCGCGCCGGGCGGCCCATCCGGCGTCGGGTCGCAGGCGTTGCCGAGGCCGTCCGAGTCGTTGTCCTCCTGGCCGGGGTTCGCGACCCCTGGGCAGTTGTCCACTCCCTGCTCGACCCCGTCGGCATCGGGGTCCGCGTACTCGAACGACCCGGCGTCGCAGAAGGGGCCCTGGGGGCGGATGGTGCCGCGCTCGTCCTCGTCGAGGTCGGCGCCCATCTCGTCCTTGCAGTCGCCGGCGGCGACGTGGTCCACGGCGTCGCCAGCGGTACCGATGGCCTGCGTCCGCAACGGCAGGGTGCTCCCGGCGGGGCCCGCGTCCGGCCCGCCGTTGTCGGCGAGCGGCCCCAGCACCGGGTCGAGGTTCGAGCCGGCCGACAGGCCGCACGAGGCCCCGGTGTCGAGGTTGGAGCCAAGGTCGGTGAAGGCCGTGTCCGGCTCGCAGACGTCGGCCGCTACGGCGCCCGCGAGGACGGAGCTTCGCAGCTCGAACGCCCCGGTCGCCAAGGTCCCGTTGGCGAGGGCGTCGCCGTCACCCACGGCGGAGTTCGCTGCCACCGTGGTGTGGATCAGGGCGACCGGCCCGTCGACGTTGAAGACCCCGCCCCCGTTGCCGCTGGCGCCGGTGGCCATGTTGCCGCTCAGGGTGGAGTTGAGCACGGTCAGCTGCCCGCCCGGGGCCTGGTTGTAGATCCCGGCGCCGTCCCCGGCCGTGCCGATCACCGTGTTGCCCGAGACGGTGCTTCCGAGCACGCTGAGGGTCGAGGCGCCGCTGCTCGATTCCGCGTTCCTGAGCCCCCCGCCGTCGGTGTTGGCGTTCGTCCCCGTGACCGAGTTCCCCGCGACGACGCTGCCGGTGACCGTCGCCGCCGCTGTGTCGCCCGCGATCGTGCCGTTGGCGATGCCGCCTCCCCCGCCGGAGGAGAGGCCGGTGGCCACCTCGTTGCCGGTGATGGCGCTGGATGAGACCGCGAGCGTCGCGTGGGCGATGCTGGAGATGCCGCCGCCGAGCAGCACGGCGTCGTTGTCCGCGATCAGGCTGTCGCTGATGTCCGCGCTCACTGTCCCCGTCGGGCTGCCGTTGACCGCGATCCCGCCCCCGGAGCGCTCCGTCGCGTTGTCGCGGATGGTCGAGCCGGTCACCGTCAGGGCCACCGTGACGTTCGAGTTGAAGTCGATTCCGCCGCCGTCCCCTCCCTCGGTCGTGGCGGGGGTGCTCGGGTCGCCGGCGGTGTTGTCGGTGACGGCGCTGTCGATGAGCGTCAGTGGGCTCGAGGTGGAGATCCCGCCGCCGCCCGCGGTGATGAACGTCCCGGCCCGGTTCATGGTCACCGTGGAGCCGGTCAGGGTGACGCCGCCGAGGGCGCCGATCCCGCCGCCTCCGAAGTTCCCGGTGGACTCGTTGTCGCTGATCGTGCTGTCGGTGATCGCGGCGACGTCGCCCGAGCCGACGAAGAGGCCGCCTCCGGAGTAGTCGCTCTCGTTGCCATTCACCGTGACGCGCTCGAGGTTCAGCGTCTGCACCCCTGAGCCATCTGTCTGGATCCCCCCGCCGCGCCCGGCGGCTGTTCCGCCGGTTGAGGTCTTGCCGTTGGTGACGGTGAGGTCGGCCAGCGTCAGCGAGTCGGCGTCCCTGTGCTCGATCGCGCGGTCGTTCATGGCGGCGTCGATCACCGTGCTCCCCTGCCCGGCTCCCTCGACGCGCAGCGGGCCGCCGCCGGTCGCCTCGACGTCGAGGTCGCCGCTCGCGTTCGCGTCCTCGTCGCTCGTTCCCGAGAGCGGGTAGGTGCCCGCGGGAAGGAGGATCGTGTCGAGCGCAGCCTCCCCGGCCGGGCAGTCGTCGACGCCGTTCACGGCCGCGTTGTCGGTGGCCGCGTCCACCGCCTCTCGAAGCGTGCAGAGCCCGTCGTCGTCCGTGTTGTCGGCGATCGAGTTGACGTTGATCGTCGCCGCGGCGGCCCAGCCCGGCGCAAGCACAAGCGCGGCCGGCGCCACGACGACCATCGCGAGCAGGCTCCTGATCGCAAACCCGCGCCCGATGCGCTCGCTGAGGCCCACCGCAGGACCGTAGACCACGGGGCAGTCGATTGCCAGCGCTTCGTGGGGCGCCGGGCGGGGCGCGCTCGCAACCGGAGGCAGGGGGATTCGGGCCTTGCCCGGAGCCCCTAGGACGGACCGATGCCCATCGCCGAGCGCACCTCGGCCACGGTCTCGGAGGCGATGGCCCGGGCCTTCTGCGCGCCGCCGTCCAGGGCCGCCTCCAGCGCGGGCTCGTCGGGGCGCAGAGCCTCGTAGCGCTCGCGTACCGGGGCCAGGAACTCGACCACGGACTCGGCGACGGCCGCCTTGAAGTCGCCGTAGCCCGAGCCCTCGAACTCGGCCTCGATCTCGTCCATGCCGGTGCCGCGCGCGACCGAGAGGATCTCGATCAGGTTGGAGATGCCCCGCTTGTCCTTCCCGCGCCTCACCTCGGAGCCCGAGTCCGTGACCGCGCTGCGCACCTTCTTGGTCACGGTCTCGGGGTCGTCCAGAACCAGCAGCGTCCCCTGCTCGCTGCCGCCCGTGGTGGACATCTTGGACCCCGGGTCTTGGAGGTCCATGATCTTCGCCCCCACCCCGGGAATGCGATGCTCGGGCTCGACCAGGAGCTCGCCGAAGCGCTCGTTGAAGCGGCGCGCGATCTCGCGCATCAGCTCGACGTGCTGGCGCTGGTCCTCCCCGACGGGCACCGTGTCCGCCTTGTAGGCGAGCACATCGGCGGCTTGCAGCACCGGATAGAAGAACAACCCGGCCGAGACCAGCTCGCGCTGGCGCGAGGACTTGTCCTTGAACTGGTGCATGCGGTTGAGGTCGCCGTGCGCCGTCAGGGCGGAGAGCAGCCAGGTGAGCTCGGTGTGCTCGCGCACGTCGGATTGGCGAAAGAGGATGCAGCGCTCGGGATCCAGCCCGGCGGCGAGAAGGATCGCGGTGGTGTCGTGGACGCTGGAGCGCAGGGCCGCCGGCTCCCACGGCACCGTGATCGCGTGCAGGTCGACGATGCAGTAGATCGCGGGGGCCCCCTCGTCCTGGCCCGCCACGTACTGGCGAATCGCCCCGATGTAGTTGCCGAGGTGCTTCTGTCCGGTCGGCTGGATTCCGCTGAAGATGCGCACGGCGGGAGCCTAGACGCCTATGCGGAGACGGGCTCGGCTGCCTCGTGCTCGTGGTGGTCGCGATCGTGGCCGTCCTCGGCGCAGCGCGCGCATTCGCCCGCCGGCGCGGCCAGCGGCGCCTGCCGCGGCTCGCGGCGCGACGGGTCCCGGATGCCGACCGCGGCGATCGCGCCGCCGGCGATCATCAGGGCGCCGCCGAGCAGCATGCCCAGGCGAAAGCCGTCGACGGAAGCGGTGGTGACGGCTGCGTCGATCTCCCTCGCCTCCGACGCGGGCAACCCCTGGGTGTCGGCGGCGCCGAGTGGCTTCTGCTTCGCCGCGGCGACGGCGTCGGCGCCGGCCTCGCTGACCGCAACTCCGGTGAGCTGCTGGTCCACGGTGGAGTCGAAGCTGGCGGCGATCACGGCGCCGAGCACCGCGATCGCCAGCAGGCCGGCGATTCGCGAGACGCCGTTGTTGATGCCCGAGGCGATCCCGACCTTGCGCTCGTCTACCGAGTCCAGGGCCGTGGCGGTGAGGGGCGCGACCGTGGCCGAGAGGCCGAGGGCGAAGACCAGCACGCCGGGCAGGATCTGGGTCAGGTAGTCGGCCCCCGCGTCGACCCTGGTCAGCAGCAGCAGCCCGATTCCCCCGACCACCGGCCCGATCGCCATCGGCAGCCGTGGTCCGATGCCCGTCGCGAACCTGCCGAAGCGCGGCGAGAGCGCGAACAGGACAAGCGAGATCGGCGTGGTCGCGAGGCCGGCCTGGATCGGCGAGTAGCCGGCCGTCTGCTGCAGGAAGAGCGTGACGAAGAACATCGCCCCGATCAGCCCGGCATAGACGATCAGGGTCTCGAGGTTGGTGACGGCGAAGTTCCTGACGCGGAAGAGGCCGAGATCGACCATCGCATGGGGGTAGCGCGACTCCCAGGCGATGAAGACGGCGAACAGCAGCACGCCGCCGGCCAGCGGCGCCCAGACGATCGGGGCCGACCATCCATGGCTGGGCTGCTGGATCAGCGCGAAGACCGGGGCGCCCAGGCCCACCGCGGAGAGGACGATGCCCACCCAGTCGATCGCGCGATCGGCGTCGGGGTCGACGCTCTCGCGCACGCAGGCCCGCGCCATAAGGATGGTGAAGACGATCAGGGGCAGGTTGACCCAGAAGATCGCCCGCCAGGAGAACGCCTCGATCAGCGCCCCTCCCCCGGCCGGCCCGAGCACGGTGGCGATGCCCGTCCAGGCGGTCCAGGTGCCGACCGCCTTGCCCCGGTCGGCCCCCTCGAAGGTCGACGCCAGGATCGCCAGCGAACCCGGCACCAGCAGCGCGCCCGCCAGGCCCTGCAGCGCCCTGCCTGCGATCAGGACCTCGCTGGTCGGGGCGACGGCGCAGAGCGCCGAGGTAAGGGCGAAGCCCACCAGGCCGACGATGAAGATGCGGCGTCGTCCGAACTGATCGCCGAGCGCGCCGCCCACCAGCAGCAGCGAGACCATCGCCAGCAGGTAGGCCTCGACCACCCACTGCTGGTCGGCGAGCCCGGCGTCGAGGTCGTCGCTGATCGCCGGCAGCGCGACATTGACGACCGTGGCGTCGAGAAAGACGATCGTGGAGCCGAGGATCGTCGCAACCAGGGTGAGGAGATTCCGGCGGGGCTCGCTCATCCTCGGCCGAGTCTAGAGACGCGATTCGGCGGGTTCGCCCGGTGGCGGGAAATGAGGCGCGCGGCCGGGGCGCGGCCGGCGATCAGGGCTCGGGCGGCTCGCGGAGCTGCTGGGCCGGGGTGAAGAAGTTGCGCCGCGCCAGCGTGGTCGCGATCAGCGCGGCGATCGCGACCGATCCGAGCAGCGAATAGAGCAGGATCAGCTGAAGCCGCACGGCGTCCACCGGATCGGCCCCGGCGAGCAGCATCCCCACCATCGTCCCGGGAAAGAAGACGATGCCCGTCGTCTTGGTCGAGTCGACGAGGGTGATCATTCCCGAGCGCAGGCTGCGCCTGACCAGAGGGTCGACCGCCTGCGTCGAGGTGGCGCCGAGCGCCAGCGCCGCCTCGATCTCGCGAGACGAGTCGCCCACGTCCTGGCCGAGCCTGTTGAGAGCGACCGCCGCCGCGGTCATCGAGTTGCCGATCACCATGCCTCCGACGGGAATCACGTATCGCGGCTCCGACTCGATGATCCCCAGTCCCAGCACCAGGCCGAGCGTGGCGACCGCGGCCACCGAGAGGGCGACCAGCAGCGGCGTGAGCGCCCCCGGGACCCCGGCGGCGCGCCGCCGCGCGGTGAACGCGCCGAACACCACCATCACCGAGAGCAGCGCCACGACGAGGAGGGCGCTGTCCTGCTCGAAGATCACGTCGATCACGAATCCGATCGCGGTCAGCTGCACGAACGAGCGCGCCACCGCCACGGCGATGTCCTCCTCGAGGCCGGCGTGGCGCCAGCGCGAGGCCGCGATCGCGATGGCGACGAGGACGAGAGACGCGAGGACCTCGCCGAGGCTGACGTCGATGGGCGCGCTCATTCCGCGCCCTCCCCCGTGGCCGCGGCCCGCGCCGGGCCCGCCTCGGCGAGCTGCCTCTCGGCCGCGGCGATCACGCCTGGTGCGGTGCCCTCGCCGATCAGCCGTCCCGCCTCGATTCGCACCACGTAATCGGCGAGGCGGGCGGCCTGGCCGAGGTCGTGGGTGACGAGCACGATCGAGATCGCCGTGCGCGCCCGCAATGAGTCGAGGGTCTGCTCCACAGCGGCCTTGGCTTTGGCGTCGAGCGCCGAGGTGGGCTCGTCGAGCAGCAGCACCCGCGGCTCCAGCGCCAGGGCCCGCGCCAGCATCACCCGCTGCTGCTCGCCCACCGAGAGCCTGTCGGCGGGCCGCTCGGCGTAGCCCGCGTCGAGTCCCGCGAGCTCCAGCGGCGTTCGCGCGTCGTAGCTGTGCCCGGCCAGCCTGGGGCCGTAGGCGACGTTGTCGGCGACGGTGCCCTCGATCAGGGCCGGCAGTTGGGGAACGAGACAGACCTCGCGGCGCAGCGCCAGCACGTCGCGCTCGCGAACGTCCACGCCCTCGTAGGCGACCCGGCCGGCATCCGGGTCGATCAGGCGGTTGAGCAGGCGGAGCACCGTCGACTTGCCGCTGCCCGAGGGGCCGAGCAGGCAACTCGAGCCGACCGGCAGGCTGGCGCTGAGCCCGGCAAGCACCGCACGGCCCCCGCGACTGTAGGTGACGTCGTCGAGCTCGAAGAGCACCCCCCGGATGATGCCGATAATGCCGGGTGGCCGAAACAGGTTCGAAGGAGCGCTTCCCGTGGGGCCTGCGGCCCATGCTCGCCAAGGCGGGGGAGCTGCCGCCGGCCGGGGACCGCGGCTGGGCCTACGAGATCAAGTGGGACGGGGTCAGGGCTCTCGGCTACGCCGAGCGCGGGCGCTGGCGCATGCAGAGCCGGCGGCTCGAGGAGGTCACCGCGCGATACCCCGAGCTGGCCGCGATCGCGGAGCAGCTCTCCGGCCGCGCGGCGGTGCTCGACGGCGAGGTCGTGGCCCTCGACGGCGACGGACGCCCCAGCTTTCAGCTCCTGCAACGGCGGATGGGGCTGGCCGAGCCGGCAGCGATCGCGGCCCGCGCCAGGGAGACCCCGGCGCACTACGTGATCTTCGACCTGCTCCATCTCGACGATCGCTCGGTTCGCGGCCTCGGCTACCTCGAGCGCCGCGAGCTGCTCGCGTCACTGGAACTCGAGGGGCCGAACTGGCGGACGCCGCGGCACCGGCTCGGCGGGGGCGCCGAGTTGCTCGAGGCTGCCCGCCGCCAGCGGCTCGAGGGGGTGGTGGCGAAGCGCTGCGAGAGCCCCTACCGACCCGGCCGCCGAAGCGGCGAGTGGATCAAGGCCCGCGTCTGGCAGCGACAGGAGTTCGTGATCGGCGGCCACGTTCCCGGAGCCGGGAGGCGCGCCGAGCGGGTCGGCTCGGTGCTCGTCGGCTACTGGGACGCGACCCCGGCGGAGGCCCGCCGCCGGGGCTCGCCGCAGCGGCTGGTCTACGCGGGAGCGGTGGGCTCGGGCCTGCGCGAGACCGATATCGACCTGCTCACGGTCGAGCTCGCCCGGCGGCGCCGTAAGGGAAGCCCCTTCCGACTGGGCCAGCCGAGGAGCCCGGGGGCCGGCGATGCCGTGTTCTGCGAGCCGGAGCTGGTCTGCGAGGTCACCTGGAGCGAGTGGACCTCCACAGGCACTTTGCGCCAGCCCGCCTTCAAGGGCATGCGCGACGACAAGGACCCCCGGGAGGTGGTGCGCGAGGGCTGAGAAGCGCTACCGGGCGGCATCCCACGCGGTTTGCGAGAGAGGCGATTTGCAAGACCGCTGGCGGCAACCGCGGGACGCGCGTCGAATGTACCCTGCGACAACCACCTTCGAGAGGGAACGAGCGATGGCGAGAGCGATATGGAGTGGCTCGATCAGCTTCGGCCTGCTGAACGTGCCGGTCAAGCTCTACAGCGCGGTCTCCAAGCAGGCGATCCGCTTCCGGGAGCTCCGCGAGTCCGACGGCTCGCGGGTGCGCCACAAGCGGGTGGCCGAGTCCGACGGCACCGAGGTCGCCTACGAGGAGATCGTCAAGGGCTACGAGTTCGCGCCCGACCAGTTCGTGAAGCTGAGCCGTGAGGAGTTGGCCGAGCTCGATCCGCAGAGGACGCGGGCGATCGAGATCCAGGACTTCGTCGACCTCGACGACATCGACCCGATCTACTTCGAGCAGCCCTACTACCTCGGCCCCGACAAGGGCGCCGCCAAGGCCTACGCGCTGCTCGTGCAGGCGATGAGCGAATCGCGCAAGGTCGCGATCGCGCGCTTCGTGCTGCGCAACAAGGAGCACCTCGCGGCGATCCGCCCGATGGGCGGCGTGCTGACGCTGGCGACCATGCGCTTCCACGACGAGGTCACCGACCCGAGCGAGCTCGACAGCCACCTGTTCGGGGAGCCGAAGCCCAAGCGGCCCGACAAGCGTGAGCTCGAGATGGCCAAGCAGCTGATCGAGTCGCTGTCCACGGAGTTCAAGGCCGACCGCTACCGCGACGAATACCGCGAGGAGCTGCTGCAGATGCTCGAGCGCAAGGCCGCCGGCAGGGAGATCGTCAGTGCCCCGAGCGAGGAGCCCGAGCCGACAAAGGCGCCCGACCTGATGGCGGCGCTCGAGGAGAGCCTCGCGGCGGTGCGCAAGGAGGGCGACGGCGTCGCGGGGACGAAGTCGAACGGGTCCGGCTCGAAGGCCGCAAGGCCGAAGGCCGCCTCGAAGCGCAAGGCCGCCGCCAAGGCGAAGGCCAGGCCCGCTCCCAGGACGGGCGCCAAGAGCCGTCCGAAGGCCAAGTCGAAGCCGAAGTCGAAGGCGAAGGCTGGCGGCCGCAGGTAGCCGCGAGGTCAGCGTCGGCCGCCGCAAGCTGACGCTGACCAACCTCGACAAGCTCCTCTATCCCGAGGCCGGCTTCACCAAGGCCGACGTGATCGACTACTACGCGCGGGTCGCCGACGCCCTGCTGCCCCACCTGCGCGGCCGCCCGCTCACCCTGAAGCGCTACCCCGACGGCGTCGACGCCTTCAACTTCTACGAAAAGCGCTGTCCCGAGCACCGCCCGGACTGGGTGAGGACCGCGACGGTGCTCGCCGACCGGGCCGGCGAGATCGACTTCTGCCTCTGCGACAACCGGCCCACCCTGATCTGGCTCGCGCAGCTCGCCTCGCTCGAGCTTCACCCCTTGCTGGCCCGCGCCACAAGCATCGACCGCCCCACGGTGCTCGCCTTCGACCTCGATCCCGGGCCCCCGGCCGACGTGATCGACTGCTGCCACGTCGCGCTGCGGCTCCGCGACCTGTTCGCCGAGCTCGGCCTCGAATGCTTCCCGAAGACCTCGGGCTCGAAGGGCATGCAGGTCTACGTGCCGCTGAACGGCCCGGTCAGCTACGAGAGGACCAGCGCGTTCGCCCATGCGGTTGCGCTGCTGCTGGAGCGCGAGGAGCCTGACCGCGTCGTCTCGCGGATGGCCAAGAAGCTCCGCAAGGGCAAGGTCTTCGTCGACTGGAGCCAGAACGCCCGCTCCAAGACGACGGTCGCCGTCTACTCGCTGCGCGCCAGGGCGCGGCCCACGGTCTCGACGCCGCTCGCGTGGGACGAGCTCCGAAGCGCGCTGCGACGCGGCGACGCCGAGCGCCTCGCCTTCGAGGCCCCGGCGGTGCTGGAGCGAATCGAGGAGCGGGGGGACCTGTTCGAGCCGGTGCTGAAGCTGCGCCAGCGCCTGCCCAGCGCGCCGGCCTCCAATTGACCGAGGACACGTCCGCGATGAACCGCGCGCCTCGGTCGCGCGTATGGTCTGGGCGATGCCCCAGGCGACTTTGATCACGATCGCGCTGCTGTCCGCCGCCCTGGCGGCCGGGTGCGGCGAGCGCGACGACGACAACTCCGCGGCCCGGGATATCGCGCAGGCGCCCGCCGCCGGCCCCGCCCCACCGGCTCAGGCCTCCGCGCCGGCGGTGGCCGGCGCGAGCGCCGGGAGCGTGCCCGCCGCCGGGGTGCTGACAGGCACCCTCCCCCGCCTCAACGGTGAGCCCGACGACCTCTCCCGCTACCGCGGCGAGGTGGTGCTGGTCGTCAACACCGCGAGCGAGTGCGGGTTCACGCCGCAATTCGAGGGGCTCGAGCGGCTCTACCGGGAGCGCAAGCGGGAGGGGCTGGTCATCCTCGGCTTCCCCGCGGACGACGTGGTCGGTCAGGAGCCCCGCTCGAACCAGGAGATCGCGGGGTTCTGCAAGGCCAACTTCGGTGTCAGCTTCCCGATGTTCTCGAAATCCAATGTCGTGGACGAGCCCGTCAACCCGCTGTTCGCCTCCCTGGCAGCCAGTCTCGGCGAGCCGACGTACAACTTCAACAAGTACCTGCTTGACCGCCGCGGCCGTCCGGTCCAGCGCTTCGAGGCGGGCATCGAGCCAGACGACCCGCGGCTGGTCGCGCGGATAGAGGAGCTGCTCGAGAGCTAGCGGCCCCACCCGGGCGCCGACCCCAGTCAGCCGTCGAGCAGCTCGGTGTAGGCCCCGGCATCGAGCAGGGAGTCGGCCTCGGAGGGGTCCGAGAGCCTGACCTTGACCAGCCAGCCCTTGCCATAGGGATCCGTGTTGATGATCTCGGGGTTCTCCTTGGCGGCCTCGTTGACCTCGGTGATCTCGCCCGAGAGCGGCGCGTAGACGTCGGAGACGGCCTTCAGGGACTCGAGCTCGGCGTAGGTCGAGCCCCTCGCCACCTCGGCGCCCACCTCGGGCGGGTCGAAGAAGACCACCTCCCCGAGCGCGTCCTGCGCGTACCAGCTGATGCCCAGGGTCGCGACCTCACCGTCGATCCGGGCCCAGCCGTGCTCCTCGTGGTAGCTGAGCTCATCGGGGTAGCTGGCCTCGGCCAAGTGCGATCTCTCCTCTTCTTCCGTCTGCGGGCTGGGCTGGAACCTATCCGCTCCGTGGCGTGTACAGCGGCCGCTCCTCGACCCTCGCGGCGCGGCGCTCGCCGTCCACATCGATCTCGAGCTCGGTGCCGGGCCCGGCCTTCTCGGTGCGCACGTATGCCATGCCGATCCCGGTCTCCAGCGAGGGCGAGAGGGCGCCGCTGGTCACCTCGCCGACAACCTCATCGCCGCAGAGCACCGGGTCGCCCTGGCCCGGGATGCCCTCGCCGACGATCACGAACGGCGCCAGCAGGCGCTCGGTGCCGCCGGCGCGCTGCTCCGCGCAGACCTCGGAGCCGATGAAGCCGCTGCCGTCGACCAGTGCCCAGTCGAGCGCCGCCTCGATCGGCGTGTGGCGCTGATCGAGCTCGTTCCCGTATAGGCAGTAGTTGACCTCCATCCTCAGCGTGTCGCGCGCACCGAGGCCCGCCGGGGTGGCGCCGGCCACGACCAGCTCCTCCCAAAGCGCGGCGGCCTCATCGGGCGGGACGAGGATCTCGACTCCGTCCTCGCCCGTGTAGCCGGTCCCGCAGACCAGAGCGTCACCGGTCCCCAGGTTCATGTCGGCGATGCGGTGGCGGGCCGGCAGCTCGCCCTGGGCCAGCGAGCCGACGATCTCCCGCGCCCTCGGGCCTTGCACGGCGAGCATCGCGTAGTCGTGGAAGCGGTCGTTGACCTCGGCCTCGAAGCCGCCCGCCCCGGCCTGCTCGCGGAACCAGGCGAGGTCCTGGTCGTGGTTGGAGGCGTTGGTGACGGTCAGGAAGTGGTCGGGGGCGAGGCGGTAGGTGAAGAGGTCGTCGAGCACGCCACCGTCCTCGCGGCAGAGGCACGAGTACTGGGCGCCACCGACCTCGAGCGTCGAGATGTCGTTGGTGAGCAGGCGCTGCAGCAGCTCCCCGGCCTGCGGCCCCTCGGTCTCGATCTCGCCCATGTGCGAGACGTCGAAGACGCCACAGCCCGTGCGCACCGCCAGGTGCTCGGGCACGACGCCCTCGTACTCGACGGGCAGCTCCCAGCCGGCGAACGGGACCATCCTGGCACCGGCCTCGACGTGGGTCTCGTACAGCGGCGTCCTGCGGAGTTCGCTCACGGGCGGCACCCTACCGGCGGGCGCCGGCGCGCTACTTGAGAAAGTCCGGAACGTCGATCTCGGAATCCGAGATGCGCAGGTCGCCGAGCGGGTCGCGCCGGCGTCCGCGCTCCCGCCCTCTCGGGCGGTTGACGAAGTCCGGGGCGTCGCGGTCGCGGTCGCGGCGAGCGATCTCGGGCGCCCGGGCGATCATCTCGAAACCCTCGAAGCCGGTGGCGATCACGGTCACCCGCACCTCCTCGTGCATCGAGGAGTCGACCACCGCCCCGAACACGATGTTGGCATTGGTGTCCGCGGTCTCCATGACCAGCCGTGCGGCCTCGTTGACCTCGAACAGGCCGAGGTCCTCCCCGCCGGTGACGTTGAGCAGCATCCCCTTGGCACCGTCGATCTTCTCCTCGATCAGGGGCGAGGTGATCGCGTGCTTCGCGGCCTCCAGCGCGCGGCTCTCGCCCGAGCCGTGGCCCACTCCCATCAGCGCCGAGCCGGCCTGGTGCATGACCAGGCGCACATCGGCGAAGTCGAGGTTGATCAGCCCCGGGATCGTGATCAGGTCGGTGATCCCCTGGACGCCCTGGCGAAGGATGTCGTCGGCCTCGCGGAAGGCCTCGAGGATGGTGGTGCGGCGCTCCACGATGTGCAGGAGCTTCTCGTTGGGGACGACGATCAGGGTGTCGACCTCCTGGCGCAGGCGCTGGATGCCCTCATCGGCCTGGGCCATGCGCTTCTTGCCCTCGAACTCGAAGGGCTTGGTCACTGCCCCGACGGTGAGCGCGCCGATCTCCTGCTTGGCGATCTCCGCTATCACCGGCGCCGCGCCGGTGCCGGTGCCGCCGCCCTCGCCGCAGGTGATGAAGACCATGTCAGCGCCCTTCAGCGCCTCCTTGATCTCGTCGCGCGACTCGGCCGCGGCGCCCGCGCCGACCTCGGGGTTGGCGCCCGCGCCGAGCCCCTTGGTGAGGTTGTGGCCGATGCCGATCTTGACGTCGGCATCACAGGCCTGCAGGGCCTGCGCATCGGTGTTGCAGGCGATGAACTCGACGCCCCGCAGGCCGGCGTCGACCATGCGGCTGACGGCGTTGGAGCCCCCTCCGCCGACGCCCACGACCTTGATCACCGCGAGATATGAGGTTTCCATTGAGTTGGTCCTGCTCCGAGTTCCCCCGCGGAACCGATTCCGGCCCGCGAGGCTTGTGACGAAACTACGGGAAAGAATAGGCCCTGTCAACGGCGGGTCGTGCCTGAACCCTCAAGTCTCGCTATAGAGTCTTAGCGACATCACCCTGATCTCCAGGTCGAGGTGCAGAGTTGGTTGAGGGTGCTGAAAACCGCTGTAAACCAGGGTTTTCCGGGCCCAAGCGGCGGCCCGGGGGCGCCACCCTCGGGCCGGCCGATGGCCCGAAAATGCGGTGCAAAGCTCGTTGCAGGCCGCGATTCAACCCCCGGTCACCGGTCGCTCGGGCACGCTGACGTCGAGATACGCGGGCGCCCCCAGTTCCCCGGAGGCAAGCACCGTGGCGACCGCCCGCCACTTCTCGTCGGCTCGCTCACCGTCCCCGAAGCGCAGCTCGGGCGCCCCCTCGAGCTCGACCACCACGCCCCCCCGCTGCTCGTCCCAGGCGGCCGAATCGACGGCGTCGCCGAGCCCGTCCGGGGTTGCCGCGAGGATCGCCGCCTGGGCGATCCCCTCATCGTCGAGGCGCCCGCCCTTGGTCCCCGACTCGATCGGCGGCAGCTTGGCGCCCTGCACGGCGAGCCCCGGCAGCAGGTAGCCGTCACCCGAGACCGCGACCCGATCGCCGCCCTCCCTGACCTGGGCCACGGGCAGCCGCTCGGTGACGATCACCGTCAGCGAATGGGGGAAACCGGCGTCGGCGCGAATCGAGGCGATCGTGGGGAAGGCCGAGGCGGCGTCGCGGAGCTCGTCGACATCGATGTGAAGGGTCGTCATGCCGAGGCCGACGCGCTCGAACGCGGCGGCGATCTGCTTCTGGTTGGTGGTCGCCCCCTCGACCTTGACCTCCTTGACGGCGACCAGGGACGAGTCGCGAAGCCACAGCGTGTAGCCGGCGAGCAGCACCAGGCCGAGAGCCGCGAGCGCCACGAGGCGCCGCTGCCAGACGCGCCGCGTGGTCATCCCCCCTGCCATCCAGCCCCCGTCACGGGTCCAGCCGCCAGCTCTCGGGCCACTCGACGTCGCCCAGGATCTGAACTTCCGGCTCCAGCACGATCCCGAATCGACTGTGGACCTCGCGGCGCGCGGCGGCCATCACGGCCAGCACGTCGGTGGTGGTGGCCTCGCCCGAGGTGTTCTCGACGAAGTTGGCGTGCTTGGGTGAGAGCCGTGCACCGCCCCGCTCCAGGCCGCGGCACCCGGCGGCATCGAGGAGCTGGCCGGCCGAGCGCCCCTCGGCGCGGGGGTCGTCGGGGTTGACGAAGGTGGAGCCGAAGGTCTTGATGCCCGACGGCTGCGCCTGCCGGCGGCGCTCGCGCATGCTCCCCATCATCTCCTTGACGGACGCGGGTTCGCCGGGCGAGAGCCTGAAGCAGGCGCGGGTGACGACCTCGAGCGGGCCGATCGACGAGCCGCGGTAGCGAAGGCCAAGCTGCGCCGGGACGCGCCGCTCCGCCCCGCGCGGGGTGCAGACGGTCACCCACTCGAGCACCGCCCCGAGCTCGCCGCCGTAGGCGTTGGCGTTCATCCGCACCGCGCCTCCGACCGTGCCGGGAATGCTGACGCCGAACTCGAGCCCTGCCAGCCCCCAGCCCGCGGCCCGCGCGGCCACCGACGGCAGCCGCGCGCCCCCGCCGCTCAGCACCCCGGTCTCGCCATGCCGCTCGATCCGGGTCAGCCCTCCGGCGAGCTTGATCACGAGGCCGCGAAAGCCCCGGTCGGAGACCAGCAGGTTCGAGCCCGAGCCGACGATGCCCAGCTCGACGCCCTCCGACTCCGCCCAAGCCAGCAGCTCGACCACGGCCCGCTCGGACTCGGGCCGGGCATAGAAATCGGCCGGGCCACCGATCCTGATCGTGGTCAGGCGCTCCAGCGGATAGTCGCGCTGGATTTGCCCGGGCAGCGGATGCACGCTCATTGCTCCTCTCCCACCAGCGACTCGGCCAGGCGGAAGATGTCGCCCGCTCCGATCGTCAGCACCATGTCGCCCTCGCCCAGCCGGGGACCGAGCGCGCGCGCCGCCTGCTCGGAGTCGGGCAGCCACCAGACCGGGCGCCCGGGGGCGTGATCGGCGACGGCGTCGGCCACCAGCCGCCCGCTGACCCCCTCCAAGGGCCCGGTGGGCTGCTCGCGGGCCGGGTAGACGTCGAGCACCGCCACCTCGTCGGCGTCGGCCAGCGCCGCGCCGAACTCGCTCGCCAGCGCCTTGGTGCGCGAGAAGAGGTGCGGCTGGAAGACCGCCACCAGACGGCGCGGCTCGAGCTCGCGGGCCGCGGCGATCACGGCACGGACCTCGGTGGGGTGATGGGCGTAGTCGTCGTAGACGCCCGCGCCGCCCGCATGCCGGCCCTTGAACTCGAACCGGCGCGCGACACCGGGAAAGCCGGCCAGTGCGCCGGCGCACTCGATCGGATCGAAGCCGGCCAGCGCCAGCGCCCCGAGCGCGGCGAGCGCGTTGGCGACGTTGTGGCGGCCGGCGACGCCGAGCTCGACCGCCGTCTCGATCCCGGCTCCGCGCGCCTCGAAGCGGGTGCCGCCGCCGGGCAAACCGACGATTCGCTCGGCGATCAGGTCGGCCGCGGGAGCCGCGGGCGCTCCCGGCTCGGGCTCCAGGGCGAAGCGAATGACCCGCTGGTGCTCCGTCGCCGGCAGCTCCAGTCCCGCGGCGCAGAGCAGCGAAGCGGCGGGCGCGGCGAACGACGAGAAGGCGCCCCTCAGCTCGCCCAGCGAGCCCCAGCGCGAGTGGTGGTCGAGCTCCAGGTTGGTGATCACCGCGACCTCGGGCCGCAGCGCGAGAAAGCTGCCGTCGCTCTCGTCGGCCTCGGCCACGACCCACTCGCCCTCTCCCCAGCCAGCGTTGGCGGCCTCCCCTCCGGGGCCCGCTTCGGGCAGCTCGCCGCCCAGAAAGAAGCCCGGGTCGGCGCCGGCCTGCCTCAGAGCGTGAACGCACATGGCCGCGGTGGTCGTCTTGCCGTGAGTCCCCGAGACCGCGAGCAGGCGTCGCTCGCCACAGAGCTCCGCGAGGAGCTCGCCGCGATGCCGGATCCGCTGGTCGCGCTCGCGGGCGCGCCTGAGCTCGGGATTGTCCTCGGCGATCGCGGTCGAGATCACGACCTCCGCGTCAAGCGGGACCAGATCGGGATCGTGCCCGATGGCCGGCTCGATCCCGGCCGCCCGAAGACGCTCCAGATAGGAGGACTCCGCGCGGTCCGAGCCGCTCACCTCCGCGCCAAGTCGGTGGCAGACGAGGGCCAGCCCGCTCATCCCGGCTCCACCGATGGCGATGAAGTGCAGGCGCCTGCCCCGCCAATCCGCCGCGCTCAAGGCTCACCCCCGATCCGCTCGCCGCCCGCGCCTGCCGCCTTCAGCACCTCGTTCGCGATCCGCTGGGCCGCGTCGGGCCTCGCGAGCCGCCGCGAGGCGGCCGCCATGCGCTCCAGGCGGGTGTCATCGGCCAGCAGCTCGTCGATGGAGGCGCGCAGCCGCTCGCCGCTGAGCTCGGCGTCGGGGATCACCTCCGCCGCTCCCCCCTCCTGCATCCAGCGGGCGTTGGCTTTCTGGTGGTCAGCCGTCGCGTGTGGATAGGGAACCAGGATCGCGGGCCGGCCGGCGGCGGCGAACTCCATCACCGAGCCGCCCGCACGCCCGACGACCAGGTCGCTGGCGGCGAGCACGTCCCCGAGCGAGGACTCGTATGCGAGCAGCACGTAGCGGTCGGGGCTACCCGCCGCCACCAGGCGGCGCTCGAGGTCCGGGTGGTCGCGGTGGCCGGCGACGTGCAACAGCCACGGCGAGGCAGAGCGGCTCTCTCGGCCACGCCCGAACGCCTCGAAGGCGGCTTCGTTGACGCTCAGCGCGCCGAGGCTGCCGCCGACGACAGCCACGCAGCGCTCGCCCGCCGGGATGCCGAAACGCGCCCGCGCGCCGCCTGGGTCGGCATCGAGCACCGCGCGGGGAACCGGCCGGCCGGTGAGCAGATAAGGATCACGATCACGGCCGGGGACCGGAAACGCAAGGCAGACCGCCCGCGCGCGCGGTGCGAGCAGCCGGTTGGTCAGCCCCAGATGGCTGTCGGCCTCGGTGAGCACCAGCGGGATGCCCGCGCTCACGGCAGCGACACCGGCCGGCCCTGCGACATAGCCGCCCGCACCGAGGACCACGTCGGCGTGGCGCTCGCGCAGCATGCGGCGGGCCGCCGGGACAGCAGCGACGGCGCGACCGGCGGCGAGCAGCGCCTTGAGCGGATTGCGCCGATCGAGACCTTGGACGCGAAGGAAGTCGATCTCATAGCCGGCGGCGGGCACCAGCTCGGCCTCGGCCCGATCGCGTGTGCCGATGAAGCTGACCCGGGCGCCGTGGCTATCGCGCAGCGCGTCGGCGACGGCGATCGCCGGGACCACGTGCCCCGCCGTGCCGCCGGCGGCTATCACGACTCGTGCTTGCAGCTCTTCCGCTCCTTGGGGTCTTCGCGCCACCGTCGAGGAGGCCCAGTCTGTCACCGGCCCCGGCCGCCCGGCGTCCCCGGGAGGCGGTTCGGCGACGGGTCGCGCCGGCCGCCGCCGCACCCGGCCGCCGTGCCACGTTGAGGATCAGCCCCGCCGCGGCCAGTGTCACGATCAGGCTGGTGCCACCGTAGGAGACGAATGGCAGGGGAACCCCCGTCAGCGGGGCAAGGCCCAGCACCGCGAACAGGTTGATCGCCGCCTGCCCCAGCACCAGCGAGGTCAGCCCGGCCGCCAGCAGCTTCCCGTAGCGGTCACGCGCCCGGTGGGCGGCTCGAAAGCCCGCGTAGCCGAACATGCCGAACAGGCCGATCAGCACGCCCACACCGGCCAGGCCGGTCTCCTCGCCCAGCACGGCCGAGACCATGTCGGTATGAGCCTCGGGCAGGTAGAAGGCCTTCTGGACGCTCTCGCCGAGGCCGACGCCCATGACGCCGCCCGAGCCGAGCGCGATCGTCGCCTGCTTGCTCTGGTACCCGGCGCCCGCGGGGTCGGCGCTCGGGCTGAGAAAGCCCGTGAGGCGTTCCTGCTGATAGGGGTTGGCCGCGATCAGGCCGAGCACCGCGATCGCACCGACCGCCGCAACGGGCGCGAGGGTGCTGATGCGAACCCCAGCCACCAACAGCAGGCAGGTGACGGCGAAGCTGATCGTCATCGCCGTGCCCAGATCCGGCTGCAGGGCGACCAGCAACAAGGCCAGGCCCACCACCAGCAGGTAGGGCCCGAGGTCCCGCAGGCTCCGAGTCATCTTGGGCCGCGCCGCCAGCAGCTGCGCGCCGTAGAGGACCAGGGCGACCTTGGCCAGCTCGGATGGCTGGAAGGTGAGGAAGCCCGAACCCAGCCAGCGCTGTGACCCGTTGACCGTCTGGCCGACGCCCGGCACCAGCACGCAGAGGAGCAGGAAGATCGAGGCGCCGACGATCAACGGCGTCAGGGCGCGAGCGACGCGGGCCCCGTTGATCGAGGCGAGACGCATCACCAGCAGGCCGATCGCGCCAAACACGAGCACCCGCTTCAGGTACTGGAAGCCATCGCCCCCTCCCTTGGCGAGCAGCGATGTGGCCGAGCTGGCGCTGAACACCATCAGCGCGCCCAGCGCGAGCAGACAGAGCGTCGCGGTCAGCAGCAGCTGGTACTCGAGCGGAGGCGACGAGTCTCGGCTCCCGCGGTCCGAGGCCCGCGTCCCCGACGCGGCGGAGCCGCTCACGCCAGCGCCTCCACGAGCTCGCGAAAGCGCGCGCCGCGTTGCTCGAAGTCCTCGAAGGCGTCGAAGCTCGCACAGGCGGGCGAGAGCAGCACGACCTCGCCGGGGAGAGCCGCCTGGGAAGCTGCCGCGACCGCGGCTTCGAGCGTCTCGCAGGCCAGGACCCGCACCCCGGCGTCGGCGGCAGCAGCGAGGTCCTCGGCCAGCTCCCCGGCCGCCTCCCCGATCAGGTAGCAGGCGCGGCAGCGTCCGGCCACGGGCGCCGCGAGCGCTTCGAAGCGCTCCCCCTTCAGTGAGCCGCCCGCGATCAGGTGAACGCCTCCGCTGAACGCCTCGACGCCCGCGATCGCCGCGCCCACGTTGGTGGCCTTGGAGTCGTTCACGTAGAGCACGCCGCCCCGCTCGCGAACCCGTTCCAGGCGATGTGGCACGCCCTCGAAGCTGCGTATCCCCCGGACCACGGCGTCGGTGTCCACCCCCATCGCCAGAGCCGCGGTCGCGGCTGCCATCGCGTTCTCGACATTGTGGGCGCCCAGCAGCGGGATCTCCTCTGCCGCGATCAGCGGATCGCCGCGCCAGCGAACCTCGCCCCGCTCGAGTGTGGTCGCGCATTGATGGGGTCCGGCGCCCGTGGGGCAGAAGCGCAGCCGCTGCGCATCGCCGGGCAGCTCGGCGTCGGCGAGCGCGGGCTCGTCGCCGTTCAGCACCGAGACGTCCTCGGGCCCCTGCCTGGCGAAGATCCGCAGCTTCGCCGCGAGATATCGCTCCATTGTCCCGTGGCGGTCGAGGTGGTCCGGGGCCAGATTCAGAAAGACGGCGCATTCGGGCGCGAACTCCGAGCAGTCCTCGAGCTGAAAACTGGAAACCTCGCAGACCACCGTGGTCTCGGGCTCGAGACGGCCGGGCGAGGCGAGCGAGGCGAGCGGCGTGCCGACGTTGCCGGCCACCTCGACAGACCTCCCGTCACAGTCGAGCAGATGGCCGATCAGCTCCGAGGTGGTCGTCTTGCCGTTGGTGCCCGTGACCGCGCAGAAGTAGTTGGGGATCAGGCGCCATGCCAGCTCGAGCTCGCCCGCAACCTCGATCCCGCGCTCGTGCGCAGCCTGCACCACAGGGGCGGACCGCGGCACCCCCGGGCTCTTGACCAGGGTGCCGACATCCTCGAGGAGCCCGGTCCCGTCCACGTCCAGGCTGGTTTCGACGCCGGAGGCGGCCAGACCTTCCGCCTCGCGCGGGCGCCCCGCGTCGCAGCCCAGCACGCGCTCGCCACGGGCGACCAGCAGGCGGGCGATCGCGGCTCCCGAGCGAGCCAGCCCGACCACGAGGAAGGGCCCGGGCGGCAGCCCGGGTCGAGGCCGGCTTGAGGCGCCTGGGTTCACATAACCAGATTCGCCCTCGGACCCCGGCTCCCTGCGTGCCGGGGGCCGGGGCGCCCCCTCGGCGCTCAGCCCTTCTTGGAGCCCTTCTTGGAGCGCTTCTTGATCCTGAAGCGGGTCTTCGCGGGGCTCGGATCGCGCAGGCCTACCTGGTCGGTCGCGCTGACGACGATCTTGTGCTTGCCCGGCTTGACGCGCGTCTTGAAGACGTTGTTACAGGGCCTCGGCTTGCGCCTGTCGAGCCGGCAGCGAACGGTGGCGCGCTCGCTGACCACGAACTTGATCTTGACGCGCCGCGCCCTGCTGCGCTTGCGGGGGACCCGCGTCAGCATCACATCGGGGCTCTGGGCGTCGGGTGGCGTGCAGGTCGCGATCGCGCACAGGAAGGCCGAGTCGGCGATGTTCCAGTGCGTATCCAGGTAGGAGCCGCCGGCCGGGCTGACGTTGAAGTAGTCATCCCGGTTGCAGTCCCAGGCCTGGAACTCCGGGCCGTAGGGGTCGTTGGGCGCGCTCAGCGCCCCGTCGCACTCGGGCGCCTCGAACGGCGAGCCGCTGCCGCCGTCCTCGTAGCACATCACGTCGTACTCGTCGTTGCAGTGTCCGGCGCCGGAGCTGTTCGGCGCCGAGAGCTGCACGGCGCCCAGGTTGTGAGTCGCCTCGTGGAGTGCGATCTCCATGTGCCGGCGGCTCGTCTGACCGGCCGGGAACGGCGTGGCGCTGCCGAAGAAGTCGGTGCCGCCCCGCCCGTAGAGAACGGCGAAGAACCCGCCCCCATTGTGGATGGCGCCGGAGGGGCTCTCCCCCGCCGGGCCGATCGCCGCCTCGGCCTCGCCGGCGACGCCCGCGGGCGCGACGCCGTCCGCCCAGATCAGCACGTTGCGATAGGAAGCCTGCGGGCCGAGCCGCGCGAGCACGTCGCCGGCGACCTTGCCGAAGGCCTGGGCGGCGGAGGCGCCGTAGTAGGAGCTCGTGCCGGGTAGCGCCACGCGCTGGATGTCGACGCAATGGGGGCCCTCGAAGTTGCCGATGTCGAAGCGGAGCTGGCTGCGCCCACCGGACTCCGACGCTGTGAAGTCGGACATCGCCTTGACGGCCGCCTGGATGGCGGGACCATAGGTGGAGAGGCGGTTGCCGACGTCGGCGGGATGCGCGTAGATCACCTTGATCGTGCGGGCGCCGGGAGGGTATGGGGAGTTGCGCGCGTCGTCGGTGGTGCGGTCGACCACCGGGCAGCTCGCCGGCAGGGCCGCGCTGAGCTTCACGCTTCCCGGAGCCGGTGTCTCGTCGGTCGCTCCCGAGGCGAACTCGGCCTTGGGGTCGACGTGCCGGGCAACCGGGGCCCGCACACCCGAGACGCCCTGGGCCGTGACGACCGGGGCGGCCCCGGCGACTGGTGCGGCCGGGTCGTGATGTGCAGGTGCGGGGCTCGCGCAGACGCCGAGCGCCGTCGCGGCTGCGGCCACGGCGATCAGGGTGCTCCTGCGGATGGAAGCGTGCAACGACACGTGCAAGTAACGCATCGGCGCGAACCGCCTCGTTCTTGACCCGGCCACAAGCATCCTGGGCGCGATTCGAGGCGCCCGCTAGCCGATCGCCTGCTGGTAGAGCGTGAAGCCGATTCCGGAGCAAACGGCGGCGATGATCCAGAAGCGCAGCATGATCTTGGTCTCCGACCAGCCGAGCAGCTCGAAGTTGTGGTGCAGCGGTGCCATCAGCAGCACACGGCGACGAAACACCTTGAAGGTGAACACCTGCAGCGCTACCGAGAGCGCCTCGATCACGAAGATGCCTCCGATGATGATCAGCAGCACCTCGGTCTGCGTCATCACCGCGAGCGCCCCGATCGCCCCGCCGAGGCCCAGCGAGCCCGTGTCGCCCATGAAGATGGAGGCGGGAAAGGAGTTGAACCAGAGGAAGCCGACGCAGGCCCCGACCAGGCAGGCCGAGAGCAGCGCCAGGTCGTCCTGCTCATTCGTGATGAAGGTGATCGCCGTGTAGGCGAGCAACACGATCGCGCAGCAGCCCGCTGCCAACCCGTCGAGACCGTCGGTGAGGTTGACGCCGTTGGAGAACCCGGCGATGACGAGGAAGATCAGGACGAGATAGGCCCAGTCGGGGATGTCCAGCCGTGCGTCGGCGACGCGCAGCTCGATCACCGAATCGAGGCCGACCTCGTGCACGGCGACGTAGAAGAGCGCGGCGGCGAGGAAGAACTGCAGCAGCAGCTTCCATCGCGCCGAGAGCCCCAGCGAGCGCCGCTTGGTCAGCTTGGTGATGTCGTCGGCGAAACCGATGGACGCACAGCCGACGGCGACGCCGAACACGGCGAGGCTTGCGACATCGCGGTCGGAGAGGACCAGATAGGGGATCGCGATCGCCGCGAACACGATCAGGCCGCCCATCGTGGGGGTGCCGGCCTTCTCGTGGTGCTGCTCGGGGCCCTCCTCGCGGATGTGCTGGCCAAACTCCTTGAACCGCAGGTACTCGATGAACTTGGGCCCGAGGAAGATGCAGAGCAGCATCGCCGCCATGCCGGCGATCAGGATCTCGCCCATCATCCGGGTCCTCGCCCGAGGCGCTCGGCGACCAGCTCAAGCCCGATCGCCCGCGAGCCCTTGACCAGCACCACGTCGCCCTCGCCGAGCACGCCCTCGAGCGCGTCGGCGGCCGCCTCGGCGTCGGCGACCTGCTGGTCGGGGCCGTATGCGGCGGCGAGCGCGCCGACCCCGATCAGGTGCCGGATGCCGCTCGCGCGGGCGTGCTCGCCGGCCTCGCGGTGCAGGACCTCGGCCTCGGAGCCGAGCTCCCGCATCTCGCCCAGCACCGCGATCCGGCGCCCCTCCACGGCCAGGGCGGCGAGGTTGTCGAGCGCCGCCCTCATCGAGACCGGGTTTGCGTTGTAGCAGTCGTTGATCAGGATCGAGCTCCCCGCGAGCTCGACGAACTCGCCGCGGAGCCGCGAGAAGACTATCCCCGGCGCTCGCTCGGCCATCCGCTCCAGCGGCAGCCCCAGGGCCTCGCCGGCGGCGATCGCCGCGAGGGCGTTGTCGAGGTTGTAGGCCTCGATGAACGGAAAGCGAAACCCGTGGCTACCGCTGGGCGTGTTGACCACGGCGCTCGTCCACCCCTCGCCGGCCTTCACCGCTGTGGCGAAGACGTCACCGCCGTCGCCGAAGCGAAGCAGCTTCGGGGCGGCGTCGAGGTGCGCCTCGAGCGGGCCGGGTGCCGCCGGCACGACGGCGGTTCCGTTCGGGCGCAGGCCCGCAACCAGCTCGGCCTTGGCGGCTGCCACGGCCTCGATGCTGCCCAGCAGCTCGACGTGCACGTGCCCGACGTTCGTGATCACCCCGACGTCGGGCTCGGCGATCGCCTCGAGCTCGGCGATCTGCCCGGGACCGCGCATCCCCATCTCCAGTACCAGCACGTCGGTCCCGACCGGGGCGGCGAGCACCGCCAGGGGCAGGCCGATCTCGGTGTTGTAGTTGGCGGGGCTGGCATGGACGCCCTGCAGGGGCAGGATGGCCCGACAGATGTCCTTGACGGAGGTCTTGCCGGTGGAGCCGGTGATGCCGATCACCGCGCAGCCGAGCTCGCGACGCCAGTGGCGCGCCAGCGCCTGCAGTGCGCCCAGCGGGTCGGGCGTCGCGAACACCCAGCCCTCGAACTCGTGGGCCCCACGCCGGCGCATCTCGACCAGCTCGCGAGCCCACTGCGAGCCGGCGATCACTCCCCAGGCGCCGGCGCGGATCGCGTCGAGGGCGAACTGCCCCCCGTCGTGCCGCGAGCCCGGCAGGCCGACGAAGAGGTCGCCCGGTCCGGCCGACTGCGAGTCGATCACGACCCGCCGCGGAGCTGAGGCGGGCCCTTCCGCCAGCGCCTCGGCGCCGGTGGCGGCGCCCACGGCCTCGCCCGTCAACGAGTTCACGTCCGGTCGCCGACGGCGAGACGGCGCAGCTCATCGCGGGCCACGTCACGGTCGTCGAACGGGACCTTGCGCCCCGCCTCGAACTCCTGGCCCTGCTCGTGGCCCTTGCCGGCGATCACGACGGTGTCCCCGGCCTCGGCTCTCGACAGCGCCAGGGCGATAGCGGCGCGGCGGTCGGGCTCGACCACGACGTCACCGCGGTCCTCGATGCCGGCGAGGATCTGCTCGATGATCTCGCCGGGTTGCTCGCTGCGGGGGTTATCGGAGGTGATCACCGCGAGGTCGGAAAGCTCGGCTCCAGCGCGGCCCATCAGGGGCCGCTTGTCGCGGTCGCGGTCGCCACCGCATCCGAAGACCGAGATCACCCTGCCGGCCGTGAGGCGCCGCGCGGCCTCCAGTACGTTCTCGAGCGAGTCGGGAGTGTGCGCGTAGTCGACCAGCACCCCGAACCGCTGCCCCTCGTCGATCGGCTCGAAGCGGCCGGGTACCTGCTCGGCCGCGGCCAGGGCCTCGGCGGCGCTCACCAGGTCAAGACCGAGTGCGTGGGCAGCGCCCAGCGCGGCGAGGCCATTGGCGACGTTGAAATCACCCGGGAGCCGCGTGCGCACCTCGAGCGGGCCGGCAGGCGTGCTGGCGCGAAAGCGCGCGCCCGTGGCGTCAAAGCTCACCTCGCCGGCCGAGAGGTCCGCCTCCGCGCCCTTCGCCGAATATGTCAGCAGGGCCTCCAGCTCGTCCTCAGCGGTCAGCTCGGCGGCCAGCCGCCTGCCATAGGGATCGTCGACGTTGACCACCGAGACGCCGCCCTCGAGCACCAGGCTCGGTGCGCCGCTCTCGGCACTGAACAACAGGCGCTTGGCGGCGAAGTAGTCCTCCATGTCGTCGTGGAAGTCGAGATGGTCCTGCGTCAGGTTGGTGAAGACCTTGGCTGCGAAATGGATGGCGTCGGCACGGTGCAGCGCGAGCGCATGGGAGGACACCTCCATAACGCACGCCGCGTCGCCCGCGGCGAGCATCTCGGCAAAGCTCGCCTGCACGTCGATCGCCTCGGGGGTGGTGCGCTCGACCTCCCGGATCTCGCCACCGACCACCCGGTGCACGGTGCCGAGCAAACCGCAGCGAACCCCGGCCGCCTCGAGCAGTTGCCTGAGCAGGAAGGCGGTGGTCGTCTTGCCGTTGGTGCCGGTGATTCCGACCACGGTCAGCTCGGCGGTGGGATCGCCGTAGAAAGCGGCGGCGAGCGGGGCCATCGCGGCGCGCGCGTCCGCAACCTCGACCTCGGGGATCCCCAGGCCGAGTGGGCGCTCGACGACCAGCGCGGCGGCTCCGGCACCGACCGCGTCCGCGGCGAAGCGATGCCCGTCGGCCTCGAGCCCGCGGACGCAGAAGAAGAGGGAGCCGGGGCCGGCTGAGCGGCTGTCGTAGGCGAGCGATATGAGATCGACTGACTGCGCGCCGCGCGTGTCGTTGACGGCGACGCCCGAGGCGCGCAGCAGCTCTCCCAGCTCCATTCGGGACGATTCTAGGCTCGCCACCGGCCCAAGTCCGCACGCGCCGAGCCCTTGCCCGGTCGAGGGCCGCCACAGCGGGCGGCGGGGGTGCGGGGCCGGGCCGCCGCGCCGGTGCCTAGCCGGGGCTGATTCCCAGGTAGGGCAACGCGAACGCGGCGATCTCGCCGAACACGGGCGCCGCGACCTCGCCGCCCGTATGGACGTAGGTCGGCTCGTCCACCATCACGGCCACCAGCAGTTTCGGGTCGTTCGCCGGGGCGAAGCCGACGAACGAGGCGACGTATCGCGACTCCGAATAGCCCCCGTCCTCTGCCTTCTCGGCGGTGCCGGTCTTGCCCGCGAGCTGGTACCCGGGCACGCTCACCTCCGAGGCCGTCCCCCCCGCCGCGACAACGCCCTCGAGCATGCGGCGCAGCTGGGCCGACGTGCGCGCGCTGAACACCCGGCGGCCCGCGGCGTCGGCGCCGACGGCATCCCCGCCGACCTCGGTGAGCAGACGCGGGTGGCGCAGGATGCCGCCGTTGGCGATCGCCGAGTAGGCGGCAGCCATCTGCAGCGGGGTCACCGACAGGCCCTGGCCGATCGGGAGGTTGCCCATGCTCGAGCCCGAGTAGTCGGCGAGATCGAGCAAGAGCCCCCGTTCCTCGCCGGGGTACTGGATCCCGGTGGGCTCGCCGAAGCCGAGCCGGCGCACCCAGGAGTCGAAGCGCCGGGCCCCGAGCTCGAGGCCTATCGTGACGGCCCCCACGTTGGAGGACTGCGCGAGGATCTGCGCGACCGTGGCGTCGATCGGAGGGCGCGCATGGGCCTCCTCGATCTCGCGATCTGCCACCTGGATCGTCGAGGGCAGGCTGAAGCTCGTGTCGGGCGTGACCAGCCCCTCGTCGAGCGCCGCGCCCACGGTGAAGGCCTTGAAGGTCGAGCCCGGCTCGTAGGTGAACCCGGTGGCGCGGTTGGCGAGCGCCTCGGAGCTGGCGGACTCGAGGTCCGAGGGGTCGTAGCCGGGCCAGTTCGCCATCGCCAGCACGTTCCCGGTCTTGGGATTCATGACGATCGCGGTCGCGCCCTTGGCCGCGTAGCGCTCGCCCGCCGCGGCCAGCGTCTCCTCGGCGCGATCCTGGATAGCGGCGTCGATCGTGGTGCGCACGTCGTCGCCCACGCTCGCCGGCTTGACCAGATCGAAGCGGATCGGGTTGCCCCGGGCGTCGTGCACGACCTCCTGCTCGCCGTCGTCGCCGGCCAGTGTTTGGTCCTGGGCTTTCTCGAGTCCGGTGAGCCCCTGGTTCTCGCTGCCGACCGCCCCGATCACCTGGGCGGCCAGCTCCCCCTGCGGATAGACGCGGCGGCTGTCGGGCAGCGTGTCGATTCCCGCGAGCCCGAGCTTCTCGACCTTTGCGGCCTGGTCGAGGCCGACCTTGCGGGCGAGGTAGGCGAAGCCGGAATCGGGGTCCGAGAGCTTCTCCCCCAGCTCGGTGCGGGAGGCTGGAAGGATGCGCGCCAGCTCCGCGGCGGCCGCGACAGGATCGGCCACCTGATACGGCGTGGCGATCACGGTCGCGGCGTCCTCGGTGACCGCGAGCACCTTGCCGCTGCGGTCGAGGACCCTTCCTCGCTCCCCCGGCACGGTGACCGCGGTCACCTGCTGGGTGCGGGCGTCGGCGCGAAGCTCGCCGCCGCGCACCCCCTGGAGCCACGCTGCGCGTGCGAAGGCGAAGCCGAACAGGACCAGGAAGAAGCAGAAGAGAAGGCCGAGGCGCCTGTCGATCGCTCTCATCGGCCCTGGATCACCACCGCTCCGCTCAGAGCCCGACTCCCCCCGTGGCTCCCGGGCTCGGAGCCGCCGGAGCCGGGGCCGCAGGGGCGTTCGCGGCGGGGGCGCTGGGACCGGAAGCGGGAGCAGCCGAGGCGGGCGCCGGTTCGACGGTGGGCGCGGGGGCGGGCGCGGTGGAGCTCGCAGGAGCCTCGCCCGCGAGGACTGCGTCGTCGGCGAGCAGGCTGGCCAGCTCGCTGAGGTCGCCGTCGCGCGCGTTCAGGTAGCTCACATCCTCGGGGGGCGGCACGGCGAGCCCCGCCGCCGCCGCGGCAGCCTCGATGCGGCTGGCCGAGAGCTCCGTGGCCAGTTCAGCGCGCAGGGCCGAGTTGGAGCGCTCGAGCTCGCTGACCCGCTGGGAGACGCGCCCCGAGCCCGCGTTGAGGCTGAGGCTGATCACGTTGAGGGCGACGATCCCGCCCAGCAGAAAGCAGAGCAGCCCGATCCAGCCGCGCCCGCGGGTGAGGCGCACGATCAAGCTCGAATCGGAGAGGTCGCGCACCGCTCCGGCCGCGCTCACAGCGGCCTGCGGGATCAGCGCCGCGCCGGCCAGCGCGGGCTGCGCGATCCCCTGCGAACCGCGGTAGTCCGCGACTCGGTGGCGACGCTGCTGCTTGGACGCGCGCCGCCGTGGGCGGCTGCCGGCCTGCCGGGGGCCGGCCTGAGAGGCGAGCGCGCGGTTCGGGCGCCGCTTGGCGCCGGACCCGCGCGCCGAGGCGGGGCGGGCGCGACGCGCCGGCTTGCGCCGCCGCGCCGGCTTGCTGCGCGGCGCTGGTGCGCGCGGGGGGGCCAGGGCCGGAGCGCCCATCAGCTCTCGCGCTCCCGCTTCTCGTCGGCCGCGTCGCGCTCGCGGATCTTGCGGGCGGCGCGCAGGTGGGCCGAGGCCGAGCGCGGGTTGCGATCGATCTCCTCAGGGGTCGGCGCGAGGGCGCGCCTGGTCAGCAGCTCGGCCTCGGGCTCGCGGCCGCAGACGCAGACCGGGATCTCGGGAGGGCATATGCAGCCCCGGGCGCGCTCGGCCAGGAAGCGCTTGACCCGCCTGTCCTCGAGCGAGTGGAAGGAGATGGCGCCGAGCCGACCGCCCACCGGGAGCAGCGCCCAGGCCAGGGGCAGCGCCCTGTCGAGCGATTCAAGCTCGCCGTTGACCGCGATCCTGATCGCCTGGAAGGCGCGCTTGGCCGGATGGCCGCGACCGAAGCGGTCGGCCGGCGGGATCGCCGCCTTGATCGCGGCGACCAGCTCGGAGGTCGTCGTGAGCGGGCGGCGGCGGACGATCTCGCGCGCCATCGAGCCGGCGCGGCGCTCCTCGCCGAAGTCGCGCAGCACCCGCGCGATCCGCTCCTGCGGCCACTCGTTCAGAATCGTGGCCGCGGTCAGCTTCTGGTCGGGGTCCATGCGCATGTCGAGCGGCGCGTCGTAGGCGTAGGAGAAGCCGCGCTCCCAGGCGTCGATCTGCATCGAGCTCATGCCCAGGTCGAAGACGATGCCGTCGGGCCGCACGCCCTCACCGCTCAAACCCTCGAGGCCGGCCACGAAGTCAGCGCGCAGGAAGCGCGTCGGCGAGGGAGCGTCGGCGGAGAACTCCCGCCAGCGGGCCTCGGCGGTTGGATCGCGGTCGATCGCGATCAGCTCGCCCTCGCGGCCGAGCCGCTCCGCGATCAGCCGCGCGTGGCCGCCGCCACCGAAGGTGGCGTCGACGAAGGTCTCGCCGGGTCGGGGGTCGAGGATGTCGACCAGCTCTGTGGGCAGCACGGGCTCGTGATCGTGGGGCACGTAGCCAATCTTCGCCGCTACCGCCGCGCCACCCGCTTCGATCGTCATCGTTCGTGCCATCTCAGCCCTCGCTCCCGGTCGTCGTTTGGGCGCTGAGCGTCCCCGCGTAGCTCTCGGCGACCTCGTTCACGGTCTCCTTTGTGTCGGCCTCGAACTGCGGCCAGCGCTCCGCGCTCCAGACCTCGATGTAGTCGCTCATGCCGAGCACCACGCACGGCCCCTCGAGGCCCGCGTGCTCGACCAGGCTCTTGGGTACGTGAATGCGACCGGCCGAGTCGAGGGTCTCGTCGTCGGCCTTGCCGAAGAAGTGGCGGCGCATCTTGCGCCCGTCCGGAGAGAGCGGGTTGGCGCCCCCCAGGATCTCGGCCGAGAAGCCCTGGTAGCTGCCGGCCGGAAAGATCCAGATGCAGGGGTCCAGGCCCGCCAGCAGAATCACTCCATCCGAAAGAGCCGCTCGGAACTTCGACGGCACCGTGAGGCGATCCTTCGCGTCGAGGTTGTGCTCGTACTGTCCTAGAAACGACAAGATGGGCTTCCTCTCCGGGGACCGAGTCGGTTCGGAGTGGGCCGGGGAGGTGAAGTGGGAGGAGCTTCACCACCCCGGCCCTTTGACCAACTCGAAGCGGCACGTTAACCCACAACGCCCCACTTCGCAACACATCGACACACCGGGCATTGGACTTGATCCGTCGGACGGAACTGCTACCCGGCCCGCCAATGCCCGAAAACGGCTCTGCAACGGGGTTTGCGGCTCCTGACGGGGGCTCCCGGGCAGCCCCTCAAGCGCGCGTTTCTGCAACGCTGCTTGCACTCGCGCGGCTCAGTACCCGTGCTTCGGCGTGATCGAAGCTCAGATCCCGGCCAGGAAGCGGTCCATGTTGGCGAGCAGGCCGGCCGCGATCATCAGCAGCACCGAGGGCACCAGCAGCAGCGCGACCGCGAGCTGGATCTTGGGAGCGGCGCGGGCCGCGTCCTCCTCGACGCGGCGGCGCTGGGCGCCGCGCAGCGAGCTCGCCTGCTCGTGGAGCTGCACCGCCAAGGGGGACCCGTGACGCCGCGAGCGCTCGATCACTCCGCACATCGCGGCCAGCTCGGGCGCGGGCACCCTGACCCGGAGGGCCTCGAAGGCCTCCTGTTGCGGCGAGCCGCACGAGGTCTCAGCGACGAGCACACCGAGCTCGCGCGCGAGCGGACCCTCTCCGTCGGCGATCTCGGCGAGACCCAGTAGAGGGCTTCGGCCGGCGGCCGTGGCCGTGGCGAGCAGGTCGAGCGCGTCCGGAAGGTTGCCGCGCAGAGCCCTCGCGCGGCTCCTGGCGCGCCGCTCGAGCCAGGCGTCGGGCGCCATCAGGCCCGCGGTCGGCAGCGCCAGGGCCAGCGCCAGGGCAAGCCTGCCCGGCGCCGCCGGCGCGATGACGGGCGCCAGGCAGGCTCCGAGGGCCAGGCCGGCGCCCTTGGCCGCCAGCAGAATTCGGAGGTCGAGCCGCCCGCCGAGCCCAGCGCGCGCGATCCTGCGCTCGAGACCGAGGCGCTCGACCACTCGCGCGGGCCCGCCCGAGGCGATCGGATGCGCGCGCTCGATCCCGGCGAACATCCCCCGGCCTCGGCCCGAGGCGCGCCCGGGCTCGCCGGCTCGCCCCCGCAGCTCGAGGGCCGCTGCGAATCCGAGCAGGGCCGCCGCCAGGGCGAGCATGATCGTGACCGTCAATGGGGCTCTCCCGGCCGCCGCATCAGGAGGCCTGGCGCCCGAGGCGTCGGATCGCCGCGAAGCCGGCGATCTGCAGGGCGGCGGAGAGCACCAGCAGCCCCGCGGAAGCGGGCTCGGAGAGCACGCGCGAGACGAAGCCCGGCTGCAGCAACTCCGCGAACAGCGCCGCTCCCGCGGGCAGGGCGACCACCAACAACCCGGTGAAGCGCGCCTGGGTGGTCGCGGCCCGGGCATCGTCAGCGGCGCGGTCGCGCTCCGCCGCGGCGCTGCCGAGCCGGCGCATCAGGCCCGCGAGGTCACCGCCCGCCACCTGCTGGCTCAGCAGGGCAGCTACGAGAGCGTCGATCCTGGCCGAGCTCAGCCGGGCCCGCAGGGCCCCGAGAGCCTCAGCGGTCGAGGCTCCGAGCTCGAGCTCGGCCGCCACCCGCGCCAGCTCGGTGGCCGGCGGTCCCTGCAGCGACCCCGCGGCGCCCGTCAGGGCGGCGCGCACCGAATTGCCCGCCGAGATCGCGTCGGCCACGGCGACCGCGACCTCGGGGATCGACCGCTCGACGCTCCGCCTGTAGCGCTCACGGCGACGGCCAACGACCGATGCGGCCGCGACCGGCCCGGCGGCAGCCAGCAGGGCCGGTGGCCCGGGGCCCAGCACCAACACCACCAGCGCGAGGATCACCGCGCTGCCGAGCACCCCGAGGCGCCGCTGCTCGGCCGCGCTGGGCGCGTAGCCCTCCCTGCCCGCCCGCTCGAGCGGGCGGGCGGCCCACGCGAGCCAACCGAGGGCGCGCGGCGCCGCGAGCACGGCCTCACGCGCGGCGACCACCAGCAGGCCGCCCGCGGACGCCGCCAGCAGGATCAGTCCCGCATCGCCCGCGATCGGTCCACCTCGCCCTCCGCCCTGTAGATGATGCGCACCCCGACAGAGCCCGCGGCGCGGACGACCTCGCCCACCTCGACGACGCGCCGCATTCCGTCCCTGAGCCTCGCCAGATGACAGACGAGGTCGATGCCCCGGCCGAGCTGCTCCCTGATCGAGGCATGCGGGAGGCCGACTCCGGCCATCAGCGCCAGGGTCTCCACCCGCCGCAGGGCATCGTCGGGTGCGTTGGCGTGCACGGTCGAGAGGGCTCCCTGATGCCCGGTGTTGAGCGCCATCAGCAGATCGAGAGCCTCGGCTCCCCGCACCTCGCCGATCACGATCCTGTCCGGCCGCATGCGCAGTGCGTTGCGGAGAAGGTCGCGGATCTCGACCAGGCCGCGACCCTCGACGTTCGCCGGACGGCTCTCGAGCCTGATGACGTGCGGCTGGCGAAGCTGAAGCTCGGCCGCGTCCTCGATCGTCACAACGCGTTCCCGGGGGGCGATGAAGGCCGAGAGCGCGTTGAGCAGCGTGGTCTTCCCGGAGCCGGTGCCCCCGGAGATCAGGATGCTGCGCCGCGCCTCGACCGCGGCTCCCAGCTCGTCGCGAAGGCCCGGTGTCAAGGTGCCCAGCTCGACCAGCTCCGCGGGACCCGGTCGCGCAGCCGAGAAGCGGCGAATCGAGATCGACGGCCCATCCACCGCCAGCGGCGGGATGATCACGTTGACGCGCGAGCCGTCTGCGAGCCGAGCATCGACCATCGGGCTGAGCTCGTCGACCCTGCGGCCGAGCGGCGCCAGGATGCGCTCGATTGCGTCGCGGAGCGCCTGCTCGGAAGCGAAGGCCACGTCGGTGCGCTCCAGCGACCCGGCGCGTTCGACGTAGACGCGCTCGTGCCCGTTGACCATCACCTCCTCTACCTCCGGGTCGGCGAGCAGCTCCTCGAGCGGGCCCAGCCCTACGGCCTCGCGCAGGATCAGCTCGCGCAGCAGCTCCCGGGTAGCCGGCTCGAGCACCGCGGCGCCGGTGGAGACGATGCCGTCGACCGCATCGGTGAGCGGGGCCAGGTCCCGGCCGGCAGCGGCCTCGGCGCGGCGCCGGCCGACCAGGCGCCGCCTCAGCTCGGCGGCGAGCTGCTCGAGATGGCGGCGGCGCACGGCGTCGTCCATGCTCCGATGAGGCTCGCGGAGCCATCTCTCTCCCCCGGCCGGTCCCTCGACACCGACCTCCGGCCAACGTCGCCGGGCACGGCGCTACTGAAGTGGCAGCAGGCGGATCTCCGTGGCGCCGGCCTCGATGGAGATCAGCTCGAGCGCCTCCTCCCTGGTCAGCGCCAGCGTCGCCGACCATCCCTCCCCCGCGCCTTGAGGACCACGCAGCGCAAGCAGGCGCGCACCGCTCGCGACGACCCGGGCGCGGGCCGCGCTGCCCAGCCCCGCCTGGCGCCCGACGACCACGTCAACCCGGCTGCCCTCCGGGCTGCCGCCACCGAGGAGCAGCGCCTCGGCGCCCACCACCCCGACTTGCACCGGGGCCCGCCCGCGCCCGGCCCCGGGGGCAGGCGGCCGCTCGGGCGCGGGCAGCGCGAGTTGCGCCCCGATCACATACGAGCCGGCGGAGATCGTCGCCCCGGGCTGGCGCCCAACGGCGTCCTGTGGATGGCGCAGGGAGCCGGGCGGCACGAAGCTCGCGGGGACCCGCCGCACAACCAGGGCGCGACCCGCCTCGGCGGGACCGATCAGCTCACCCGCCGGCAGCTCGGCGGCGGCGACCAGGACCGGCCTCAGCGGTCCGTAGCGGCCCTCCGCCGAGGAGCGGTAGCGGGTCGCGGCGGCGGCGGCGAGGACCGCGCACAGCATGGAAGCGGTCAGGAAGGCGAGCGCCCGGGCCCGCCGGCTCACGCCGCGCTGGCAAGGCCAGGATCCGCAAGGGGAAGCTCCAGCGCCGCGACCCAACCCGAGTCCGTCTCGCAGAGCGCGAAGCGGCCCCGGTGCGCCGCCGCCACCTCGGAGGCGATATCAACGCCGTGCCCGTGCCGTGGATCGTTCCGGGTGCCCCGGCCCCGCGCGGCGCCGCAAGAAGCGGCGGCACCGCCCGCCCGGCCGTTGGCGACCGTGATCCTCAGTCTGCCGGAGACGTTCGCGCCCGTGACCACGACGGGCGGTCCGCCATGCTCGACGGCGTTCGCGATCAGGTTGTCGAAGGCCTGCGCCATGCGCATCGGATCACCGTGGACCAGGGCGGTTCCCGCGTCCCAGTAGAGCCTGATCCCGCCGCGCTTCGCCGCAGCCGAGCGCCAGCGCTCGAGCGAGGCGAGCACCAGCTCGCGGCAGGACACATCGCGGGTGGGGCGCCGCGAGGACCCGCCGTTGAGCGCCCGGTCGAGCTCCCCGAGGGCGCAGCCCGCGAGCTCGACCAATCCCCGCCGCGCAGGGGAGCGCGGCGCGCCGCCCGCGGTTGCGTCGGAGCCCTCCATCAGCGCCAGGGCCTGAAGCGGGCGCCGCAGCTCGTGCAGGGTCCGGTTCAGCCTGCGCCTGTGGCCGGGCGAGATCACGCGCTAGCCCCCGATCAGCCGGTAGCCCACGCCCCAGCAGTTGAACACGTAGCGCGACCCCTCCGGATCGAGCTTGCGGCGCAGGCGGCTGGCGTGGGAGTCGAGCGTCCTCGTACGGCCCATCGACTTGAAGCCCCAGACGTCGCGCAGCAGCTCGGCCTTGGTGAAGACCCGCTGCGGCTCCGAGGCAAGCGCCTGGAGTAAGGCGAACTCCTTGTTGGCGAGCTCCACCTCGCGCCCGCCGACCCGCACCCGCCGCGTCAGCGGGTCGACCACGAGATCCCCGACCCGCAGCGCGCCTGCGCGGCCGGCGGAGCGGCGGCGGAGCACGGCCGCCACCCTGGCCTCGAGCTCGGGGTAGTGGAAGGGCTTTTGGACGAAGTCGTCGGCTCCGGCCGCAAACCCCCGCACCCGATCGGCCTCCGAGCCCCGACCGGAGACGATCAATACGGGAAGCCCGGGATCGAAGCGGTCGGTGGCGCCGTCGGCGGTGCGGATCTGGCGCAGCACGTCGATGCCCGCCGCGTCGGGAAGCATCAGGTCCAACAGCAGCAGGTCGGGCTGGCTATAGGCGCAGAGGCGCAGCGCGTCGGAGGCGCTCGGCGCCGGCAGCACCCGGTAGCGGTCGGCGGTCAGGTGATCGCAGAGCAGCTCGCGGGTGGAGTCGTCGTCCTCGCAGACCACCAGCGTCGCCAGCTCTTCGATCTCGGGAAGCACGAGGGCTTGAGTGGCGCGGGCCCCGAACTCTCCCCCCTCCGCTCGGGATGGATTCGGCCACCGGCGGAGCCAGGGATGAGCTAATTGCCCATCTCGACATCATCCTGGAGGCTTCTCAGACCAGTCGAAATCCGATCTCGTCGGCGAGACGAGCGACCCACTGAGGTTGGGTTCGGCGTTCGGCGTTCGCAACTACGTAGTGAGCGGCTTCAGAATCATCGAGCGATTCACCCCGACGATGCAGGAGCGCCACGAAGAGCGGACCTGCCCCGGCGGCGGCATCCGATCCTGACCGGCCCGCATCGGTATCTATCCCGTCCGGCGGTTGCAGAGCGAGGCCCCCTTCATGGGGGTCTCGTGCGTTCTAGCGGCGCTTGGACGGCCCCGGCAGCCGCAAGACGGTGCCTTCTCGCGGGCGCTCGCGGGCGTTCGGGTTCGCCTCAAGAGCTTCGCGCAGGCTCTTCTTCGGCTTGGTCGGCTCGGCCACCGGGAAGCGCGGCAGGGATGCCGGATCGACCGGCTCAAGCGTGTCCGCCTGCGCGGGGGAGTGGCGAGGGGGGCGTCGAGGCACAGGTGGGATTCTAGTCACGGAGCACCGCCACGATTGCCTGCACCTCGTCGGGGAACACCCGCTCGATCCACTCGGCCGTTTCCGGGTCGTAGTTGCCCTGCTCGTCCCCCTGATCAATGAACTCCCGCTTCGCCTCGTCGAGCGGCACCTTGACCACCTCGCCCGTATAGACGAGGCGCAGCCCGGCGTCGAAGTCCTGCTCGCCTGCGGGATGCCCCAGGCCTGGGTGCCCGGTGGGTAGTACACAACGTGATCCTTGAGATCACGGTGCCGCCGCCGATCCCCGTCGATCGGGCTGCTCGCACCGGGAGGCTCGACAGAGCCGGGCAGGGTCCTCAAGGGCGCGAGCCCCCTACGTCGAGTCCGTCGACGCGATCCGCCGCGGCCTCTCCCCCGTCGAGGCCCGTGCCGGGAACGACTTCTTCCAAGGCCCGTTCGAATTCGGTCCATACCTCAATCTCGGGGTCGGTGCTTGGGGGGTTGGCATCGGCCAGAGTGGCCAGACGCTCTGCAAGCGCCGTATCTGACACCGATTCGGGTACCTCGAGAGCCTTGGCGATAGGCGGAGCGACGTTCAAGGTGACCGTCATTCGACCGCCCCCCAGTGCGAGGTGATGATCTGCTTTGCCCCGGGCGCCTCGCGCTCACTCGCCGGTTTTTCGCTGAACCAGTCGGGGTCTGACAACCCCGACGCGGTTGCGCTGGCAACCAAGCCGAGACCGAGAGCAAGAGTCAGAAGCAGGCCCGCGAAGGCGCCATTTCGCGTTACTGAAACCAATCGGTGCATCCGCACAGGCGCATCGTGTCAACGACAGCGCCGTTTGTCCATTATCAAGGCGTTCCGACGGGTCGCGTCCCCAATTGCGGATGCCGAGTCGGCACTGAGCCAGCCCGGCCTTGACAGCTGGGTTCCTATTCATCCGGGCCCAATCCGGAGGTCGCCGCTGAGGGGCTCCCACTTCGCCGTGTCGAGCCCGTCATTCGCCCGGAGACACAGCCCGCAGGCCGCTTGCCTTCGCCGCCTCGAGCAGGTTCTCGTCGTAGGCAAGGAAGGTGTCCAGATCGCCGCCCAGCGAAAGTGCGGTCGCGAGGTGGATCGCGTCCAGGGCCCTGAGGGGAGGGGTGAAGGCGGTCGCGGCCGCTCGGTTCCTGATGGGCTCCGTGAACGGGACAAGCCCGAGCCCGTCCAGCGCCTCGGCTGCTCGCTCGACCGAGTCGCCGAGGCGCTTCGCGGTGCAGAGAGCCTCGACGACGATCAGCTCGCTGGAGAGGTGGACGTCCCAACCGGCCAGGGCATCCAGGAGTGCGCTCGTCTCGGGTTCGGGCTTGAACAGCTTGACCAGGGCCGACGCGTCAACGTAGGCGACGCTCAACCGCCGCGCACCCAATCGAGCGCGTCGCTTGCCGGCGTGGCCCGGCTCGGATCGACAGACCCCTCAGGTGGATCCAGCTCGGCGAGGCTCTTGGCGGCCGGGGCGATCCCGTGGCGCTCGGCGAGACGTCGCTGTTGCGCTCTGGCGGGGCCCGCGCCCGCGGCGAGAGCGTCCGCGCCGCGGATGATCAGCGCCCTCGCCTGCGCCGCGAGCGAGCGGGTCTCGTCAGGGCCGAGCAGGTCACGTGTCTGGTCCAGAGCACGCTGGACCTCGGGGTCGCCGGTGACGGCTATGCGGGGGTGTTTGGTGGGCACGGGCTCAGTGTAACACCGAGGTGTGACACAGACCTCGAGGCTGGACTTCGGTTGCCGATGATCATGGTCGGCCGTTCAATCCGCCATTTCGGGCCGGAATCGCGCTGCTGAAGACAATCAATGCAACGCCTTGACCAGGTAATCGTCGGCGCCGGCGGCGAAACCGCGCACGCGGTCGGCATCCGAGCCTCGGCCGCTGAGCACGATCACCGGCAGCTCCGGGTCGAGGCGGTCGCTGGCACCGTCGGCCGCGCGCAGCTCGCGCAGCACGTCGATTCCGGCGGCGTCAGGCAGGCACAGGTCGAGCACCATCAGGTCGGGCTGCTTGTAGGCGCACAACCGCAGCGCGTCCGAGGCGCTCGCGGCTGCCAGCGCCAGATAGCGGTCGGCCGTCAGGTGATCGCAGAGCAGCTCGCGGGTGGCGTCGTCGTCCTCGCAGACCACCAGCGTCGCCAGCTCTTCGATCTCGGGAAGCACGGCTCCACAAGCAGCGAGGCGACAGAACCCTCCCCCACCGCCAGCGGATCGGCATCGGCGCCCATTCCACGAATCGCCCTACGATCCGGGCGTGGCCATGCCGCTGCGCCAAACCTGGGACGCGCTGATCAGCCTCTCGCTGGCCGACCTGCGCGACCGCTTCGGCCGCGGCCCCGGTCGCGGGATCAAGTGGCTGCTCGACCCGTACGCGGTCTGCGGGGTCTATATCGTCTTCGTGACCTTCATCGTCGACCGCCCGGGAGAGGCGCCGGGGCTCACCGTGGCCTGCGCCGTGGTCCCCTTCCAGCTCTTCATCGGCACCGGGATCGCCGCGATGCGAACCGTCGGGGAGCGGCGATCCCTGATCCTCAACCTCGGCTTCCCACGCGGCCTGCTCCCGGCGGCCGTCACCCTGACCCAGGCACTGGGCTTCGCCGCCAGCCTCTCCCTGCTGGCGGTGATGATGGCCGTCTACGGGGTCGCTCCGACACCGGCTGTTCTTTGGCTGCTGCCGACGATCGCGGTCAACCTGCTGTTTGCCCTCGGCGTCGCCTATCCGGCCGCTCTGTTCGGGGTCTGGTACCGGGAGCTGATCCCGTTCGCGGTGAGCGCCATGCGGGTCGCCTATTTCGTCGCCCCCGGGGTGATCGCCCTATCGGAGATCCACGGGACCGCGAACACGCTGATCAGGCTGAATCCGCTGACCGGGATATTCGAGGCCTACCGCGATGCGCTGCTCTACGGGCAGGCGCCGGCCGCCTGGGAGCTGCTGATTCCGACGGGCTTCGCCGTGGCGCTGCTTGTGGTCTTCGTGCCGGTCTTCCGCGCCGAGCAGCCCCACCTGGCGAAGGTCGCCTGATGGCCTCGGTCGCCGCCCGCGGTCTCGGGGTCCGGTTCCTCTTCGACGGACAACGCCGTGTGGTCACGCCGATCCACTCCAAGCTGACGCTGAACCGGTCCGAGGCCTGGGGCCTGAGGAGGGTGAGCTTCGAGATCGAGCCGGGCGAGGCCGTGGCGCTGATCGGCTCCAGCGGCTCCGGCAAGACGACGCTGCTGCGCGTGATCGGAGGTGTGCACGGCGCCGACGAGGGAGAGATCCACGTTCAGGGCCGCGCCGCCTCGATGCTCTCGACCGACGCCGGCCTGATCCCGACCCTCACGGGCCGCGAGAACGGCCTGCTGTTGGCCGTGCTCGGTGGTAGCTCGCGGTCGCAGGCCAGGGCGGGCCTCGAGGAGATGCGGGAGCGAAGCGGTCTCGGTGACGCCTTCGACCGCCCGGCGTCGAGCTACTCGCAGGGGATGCTGGCGCGGCTGGCATTCACGGCGGCCACCGAGTGCGATCCCGAGGTGATCCTGCTCGACGAGGTCCACGAGGCCTTCGATCACTCCTTCCGCGAGCGGCTGCAGAGCACGGCCGACTCGGTGCTCTCGCGCGGAGGGATCCTGATCGCAGCGGGTCACGATCACGAGATCCTCGCCCGGCTCTGCCCTCGGGCGCTGCACCTCGAGGCGGGCAGGATCGCCGCTGACGGGCCCTTCGAGCAGGTGCGCGCCCGCTACCTGGAGGGCGAGCACGAGCCGGGGGTGCCGGCGCCGTGAGGATCAGGTGATTGTCCGTCGAGACCCTGGGCCGATGCGGGGGAGCGGCGGGGCGCCCCGCTCGCCGCCGCTCGGCAGCTCCAGCACCGCCGCGGCCCGGCGGCTGCGCGCCAGCCGTCCGGGCGGGATGCCGCGGCGGACCTCGACGACGGCGCCACGCCGGTCGAGGAAGACCAGGTCGATCGCGAACAGCATCCCCAGGGTGTGGACGCTGCGGCAGCGCGGGATCAGCAGCCCCGCGCCGGCGCACTCGCGGCGCATCAGGGCCAGCCCGAGCAGCCGCGCATGCAGGCCGGTGGCGACGGGGACGTCGATCCCCAGCAGCCGGGCCCGGGGAAGCCCGCGAAGCCGCCTCGGCTCCGTCGCCCGCCCGGCGCCGCGAGGATTCCGGCTCATCCCAGCCTGAGCCCCCGGGGCCACGGGCTCTCCCCCGAGTCCCGCCGCCTCCCCCCTCGCCCTGCTCCGTCGGCGCTGTCGGATAGCTTCGCCGCCGATGGAGGCTGCCTATTCGGCCCAACCCCCTGCGATCGCGCGGCCCGACTCGGGCTTCCTGACCAGGGTCTTCGCCTGGATGTTCATCGGGCTGGCGATCACCGGCGCCGTCGCGGCGCTGATCGGCTCCGACGACCGGCTGCTGACCACTCTGACCGAGAGCCCCGGCATCCTGATCGGGGTGGTGATCGGCCAGCTCGCGCTGGTGATCGCGCTGGTCGCGGCGATCAACCGGATGCCGGTCGGGGTGGCGCTGCTGATGTTCTTCGTCTACTCGGCGACCGTCGGGGTCACCTTCGCGCTGCTGTTCGAGCTCTACACGACGCAGTCGATCTTCACGGCGTTCTTCGTCACCGCGGGCATGTTCGGCGCGCTCGCCCTGTTCGGCGCGATCACAGACATCGATCTCTCCAAGCTCGGCGCGATCGCCTTCATGGCGCTGATCGGCCTGATCCTCGCGACGATCGTCAACATCTTCTGGGCCAACGAGACGCTCTACTGGGTCACCACCTACGCCGGCGTGCTGATCTTCGCGGCGCTGACCGCCTACGACATGCAGAAGCTGACGCAGCTCTCCAAGGCGAGCCTCTCGGGCGAGGCCGAGAGCCGCGCCTCGATCATCGGCGCCCTCTCCCTGTACCTCGACTTCATCAACATGTTCATCTTCATGCTGCGCATCTTCGGCAGGTCCCGGTAGCTCCACGCCGACGACCCCGGGCGACCGCAAACCGGTGGGCCGACGCGGCCCTAGCAGACGGCGCCCGTCCGGGTGGGACTCCGCATCCCGCGCCCTGCAAAGGGGCGTTCAGCAAAGCCCGATGACTGGCGCCGAGGTCCCTCATGCGCCAAGATGCCCGCATCGGCTTGCGCGGATCTGCGCCGGCCGATGGGAGACCAACTCAGTGCAAGACGAGACCACTCGCAGAGGAAACTACGAGTCCGGCGCGGACTACGTGCTCGAGTACGGGGAGCTGCGCTTCTCGTTCAACGAGCGCGACTTCGCGCAGCGCGTGGAGCAGGCGGCGGTGAAGCTCGACTTCGTCGGCCAGGGGCTCGACGAGCACGAGCTCGAGGACCTGCTGGAGCTGGCCGTCAACGGCGAGATCCGCGAGCCCTGCTCTCCTCTCGGCGAGCACGTCAACGAGAACTGGGAGGAGCTGGTCGGCCCCTCCAACAAGAGCCTCGTGCACTGGATGCGGCGCCTGGTATTCCGCGGCGCCTGGCTCGACCAGCGGGTCAAGGAGGGTGAGCTCGACATCGTCTTCGACGAGTCCTCGCAGGCCTTCGGCTACGTGCAGCCCGACCGCGATACCGAGCTGATCGAGCTCAGCGCCGAGCCGTCGTGGGGCTCCATCGCCTACGGCGGCCGCGACCGCGCCTGAGCCTCTCAGCCGGGCCGCCCAGCCGTCGGCGGCCGATTCGCGACGAGTCCCACCAGCAGATAGGGTCCCGGCAACCAGGCCGACGGGCGGGGCCAGCTGGCGCGCCGGCCCGTCGGGGAATCCAACCGAAAGGGATGCACATGCGAAAGGCACTTGCAGCCGCGGCGGTGGCAGCGCTGGCGGCGATGATCGCGGTGGGCGGGCCGTCGGCGGCAGCCGACCGGGTGGCCACCGCTGCAAAGGCGCTCAGTGGCAAGAAGATCGCAAAGAAGAGCCTGCCCTACAACCGGCTCGACAAGAAGGCCAAGAACACGGTCACGAACCTTGGGCTGGCCTCGAATATCCGCTCGGCCTACTCGAACGGCACGAACCTGAACATCGCCGGTACCGGAGGCAACCAGAGCGTCCGGACGGTGCAGATCACGGTGCCGACCGCCGGCCAGCTGCTGCTGACCGGGGGCTTCAAGCCGAACGCGACCGTGGATGACATCTACGGATGCGACATGCTGCTCAACGGCACCCTGCTGGGGGCGTCCGACCGACAGCAGGAGGCGTTTGCGGCGGGGCCCGACAACGGTTGCGCGACCAACGACGGCGCAGGCGTGCCCGCGGGCACCCACACGGTCGAGCTGCGAGCCAACGGCATCGCGCCCGGCAACGAGGTCGACGACGTTTCTCTCGAGGTCCTGTTCGTCCCGACGCCATAGCGTCGTAGGACGACGGAGCGTGACGAGGGGCGGCCGCAGGCCGCCCCTCGTCGTCGCGGGATCGAGCCCCGGCGGCGCGAGGGCCGGGTGCCCCGCGCCCGGCGCTAGGAGAGCAGCTCGGCGTTGCTCTTCGAGCCCTCGATGCGATCGCCGAGCGCGCGGGCGGCGTCGGCGGGCTCCATCCCGGCGAGCTCTGAGCGCAGGGCGCGGGCGGCCCTGAGCTCCTCGGGCGGGCGCAGCTCCTCCTCGCCGGTGAGGCGGCACTCGGCCACGACCAGGGATGGTGTGATGCCCTGCGCGGCGAGCTCGGGGTCGAGGCGGAGCAGCACGTTCTCGGTGGTCTCCAGGGCGGCGCGAACCTGCTCACCGCGCTCGTCGGAGTCGAGCACGGTCGCGATCATGGTCAGCGAGCCGGCGCCCTCCTCGGCCAGCTCGCGCCCCGAGCCGAACAGGCGCTTGACGCGGTTGGGGTCTCGGTAGCCGAGCGCGAGCCGCGACAGCGAGTCGACGATCACCACCACGTCCTCGCCGGCCTCGGCGCGGCGCTTGGCGTTGCCGACCGCGAGCTCGGCGGTGCGAACCTGGTCGGCAGGCTCCTGGTCGGCGGGAGCGGCGATGATCTCGGCCTCGGGGACCGCCCGCCCCCAGGCGGTCACCTCCTCGGGGCGCTCGTCGGCCAGCAGCACCTGCACCCGGGCGTCGGTGCCGGCCAGCGCCGCCGCGACCGCGCGCAGCAGAGTGCTGCGACCGGAGCGCGGCTCGGCCAGGACCAGCACCCGCTGGCCATAGGCGAGCGGCGTGAGCAGGTCGACGGCACGCGCCAGGGGATCGTCGGGCTGGTCCAGCGGCAGGCGGCGCTGCGGTGCGATCGGGGTCAGATCCTCGAAGCTGATGCGCTCACCCTCGGGCTCCTGGCCGTTGACAGAGCCCACCCGGACCAGGGCCCGATGGCGCTCGCCGCGGCGCGGCGCTCGCGCCGGGCCGCTTACCTCGTCACCCGGTCGCAGCTCGCAGCGACGGATCTGTGAGGCGGAGACGTAGACGTCTCCCTCGCCGGCCGTGAGGCCCGAGAGGCGCAGGAAGCCGTAGCCCTGGGGCATGCGGTCGAGCACGCCCGTCACCTCTTCGGTCTCGACCTCCTCGGCCTCGACCTCCTCGAGGCCCTCGTCGCCCCCATCGCCCTCCTCGTCGCGCTCGGCCGCGCCGGCGCGCGGGGCGCCATCCGCCTCGGCGTCGCGCTGCTCGGAGTCGGCGCGGCCGCGGCGGCCGCGGCGGCGGCCCCGACGGCGCCGCGACGGGCCGGAGCGATCGGGCTCCCGCTCGCCGCCGCCCTCCACTTCGCCCTCGCCCTCGGCGGCGATCGCAGCCTCGCGCCCACCCCGCTCGGGCCCCTGGCCGGAGAGCGCGTCGATCAGCTCATCCCTGCCCAGCAGCCGGTATCCGGGCACACCCGCGTCCCGAGCACGCTCGTGCAGATCGGCGAGGTGCAGCTCCTGAAGTTGCTCCGTGTCGGATGCCACGTCGAACTAGGTTATGGAAGCGGCCGGGTCAAGGCCCTCGCGGGCGGCGACATCGTCCCAGGCGCCGACCTCCTGCTCGGTGCGCTGCTCGCCCCAGCCGAGCACGCGGGCCATCGCCTCGGCCACAGCCCGGCGCGGGGCGGGGTCGCGCAGCTCGCGCGCGGCGACCAGGCCCAGCCGCGTACGGCGCAGCAGCACGTCGGCGACCGAGCGCGCCTGCTCGTCACGCGCCGCGAGCACAGCCTCCGCCAGCAGGTCGGGGTGCCCGGGCAGGATGGGCGCCGCCAGGGCCGGGTCCTGCTCGCAGAGCTCCAAGACCCCGCGAGCGGCATGCCCGTAGCGAAAGGCGAGCTGCTCGGGTGCCCCCTCGGGCAGCTCAACCGAGGTCTCGAGGTCCTCGTCGGTCGCGGGCATGCCGAGCGGGATGTCGTCGGTGCGGCACTCGGAATCACGCCCGTCGCGCTGCACGATGCGATCCACCGTCTCGCGGGCCATCTGGCGCCAGGTGGTGAGCTTGCCCCCGGTGATCGTCAGCATCCCCGAGGAGGTCTCATAGAGTTCGGCCTTGCGGGAGATGTCGACGGACTTCTTCGGGTCGCCGCTGGAGATCAGGGGGCGCACCCCGGCGAAGGCGCCGGTGATGTGGTCGGGGGTCAGCTCCAGGTCGAGGTAGGAGTTGACCGCGTCGAGCAGGTAGTGGATGTCCTCGCCGCCCGGCGGCACCGCGTCGAGGTCACCGCCGTAGTCCCTGTCAGTCGGCCCGATCATCGCCCGCCCGTACCAGGGCAGCACCATGATCGTGCGCCCCTCGCCCGCCGGCACCACGAAGGCCGCCTCGCCGACGTCGAGGTCGTCGGTCGAGACCGTGATGTGGCTGCCCCGGCTGGGCGCGATCCTGGGGATCTCCTCCTCGGTGAGGATCTCGTCGGGCCTGATCCGGTCGGCCCAGACCCCGGTGGCGTTGACGACGTTGTCCGCTCGCACCTCGAAGCGATCGCCGCTCTCGGCCTCGAGGCAGGCGACTCCCGAGGCGCGGCCGTCGTCGTCGAGCACCTCGATGACCTCCGCCCCGTTCAGCAGGATCGCGCCGAAGCGCTCCGCCTCGCCGAGGATGGTCAGCACCATGCGGGAGTCGTCGGTCTGGCAGTCGTAGAAAAGGTAGGCGGAGCTCGGCTCGCTGGGCGCCAGGGCCGGACACAGCTCGGCGGCCTCCTCGCCGGAGATCGTGCGGTGGCGCTCGGGGGACCAGTAGTCGGCGTCGTCGGCGTGCTCGGCGCGGTTCGCACGACCTCGCCCGATTCGGGAGGTCGCCATCACGTCGTAGGCGTTGAGCCCGATGCCGATGCGGAGGTCGCGGCGATCGTCGCCGAGGGCCGGGACCAGGTACTTCGTCGGGTAGACGAGGTGAGGTGCGAGCTGGACCATCAGGGCCCGCTCCAACAGCGCCTCCCGGACCAGGCCGAGGTCGAAGTTCTGCAGGTAGCGAAGCCCACCGTGCACCATCTTCGAGGAGCGGCTCGAGGTGCCCTGAGAGAAGTCGTGGCGCTCGAGGAGGGCCACCGAGTAGCCGCGGGATGCCGCGTCTAGAGCGACCCCTGCGCCTGTGATCCCGCCCCCGATCACCACCACGTCGAAGGGATCGGCCGTGAGCGCGGCCAGCGCCCTGGCGCGCGAGATCACGGCAGGAACTCGGCGATCTGCTCGGCGGGGACTCGCTCGGGGGCCGATCGCTGCTGCGCCGGGCGCCCCAGGTGAAGCAGCCCGACGAAGCGCTCATCGCCGGGCAGCCCGACCGCTGCGCGCCCGGCCTCGCTGCGCAGCAGCTCCGGCGTGCGCCAGTAGCCCGCCAGGCCGCGGGCGTGGGCGGCCAGCAGCACGATGTAGGCGGCGATCGCCGCGGCGTTCAGATCCTCCTCGTCGCGCACGGGGTCCTCGCCCGTGCACCGGCACGAGCAGACGACCAGGGTCGGGGCGCGGTCGAGCTTTGCCGCCGCCTCGGGCCCGCCGGCTCGCTTGAGCCGCTCGAGAGCGCCGGGGCCGAGCACCCGGAAGCGCCAGGGATTGGTCAGATGATGATTCGGCGCCCAGCGCGCCAGCTCCAGCAACTGCTCCAGCGTCTCCCGGTCCACCGGCTCGGGCAGATAGGCCTTGTGCGTCCGGCGGGTGCGGATCGCCTCCTCTACCTCCACCGCTGAGCGCCCGGGCCGGAGGGTCAGCTCGTCGGCGTGGCGCCGAAGGTCAGATACCAGGTGCCGTCGAGCTTGACCATCATCAAGAAGCCGCCGCTCACCTCGGTCACGGTCGCGGACTTCCCGTCGGGCTTGATCGTCACCGACTCGACGGAGAGGTCCGCCTCGGGCGCTGCGAAGAGCGGGTTCTTGGGGCTGTCGCTGGCCTTGATGCATTCCTCCAGGCCACCCCCGCCGGCCCTCTTGAGGTCGGCGGGAGCGAGCAGGCTGCAGAGCAGCTCGGCGTCTTCGTCCTCGATCGACTTGGCGAAGCGGTCCGCGACGTCGCGAACCTGCTGCTCGTCGGAGCCGGTTGCGCTCGCGCCGTCCTCCGAGGAGTCGCCGCCGCAGCCCGCCAGCATGGCGCCGAGCGCGACCGTCGCGATCGCCAGTCCGAGTCCCAACTTCCTCGCGAAAATCACCCACCCAGCTTAGCTACGGCCCTGCCGCCGGAGCATCAAGACCGCACCCAACGCGGCCAGGGCCGCCAGCCCGGCCGCGGCCAGCGTCGCGGCCGAGGAGCCGCCCTCGTCAGAGGGGTCCGTCGAGGCGGCCGGGGCCACCTGCACGCGAGGGAGCCCCGGACCGGTGGCGCCACCGTCCCCGGCCTTCGAGCCGGGCTTCTCGCCCAAGCCGGACTTGCTCGCTCCGGTCACTCCCTCCTCTGCCCCGCCGGCGGGGCGTTCGGGCACGCCATCTCCGCCTCCCCCTGCCGCCGCGGGCGCAGCCGGCGGGCCGCCGCCGCCATCCTCCGCCGAAGCGCGGGCGGGCCGCGAGCGTCGCGGCACCCGCTCGAGCGGAAAGGCGAGACCTCGAACGCCGAGCAGCGCCTGGCCCGTCACCCAGACGGGCGTCTGGTCGGAGGCGCGGGAGTAGCGGTAGTGGCCGTCCGCCGCCTGCACGGCAGCCAGGTAATCGAGGGGGGAGCGCCCGCCCCTGCGCAGCGAGCGAGGGGAGACCCGGGCGGCGATGGCGCCCTGGACGGCCCAGGCGGTGGACTGCGCGTTGACGAGCGAGCCCGAGAGCGCGAAGCCCCCGCCCCCGCGCTGGGCTCCCCGCAGGTAGGCGGCTCCGGCCCTGATCGCTGCGCGCCCGCCGCCGGCGACGGCGAGCGCCTGCAGCACCGCACCGGTGCTGTCGGGGTCGCTCGCGGCACCGGGGGCGAAGCCCCAGCCGCCGTCAGGGTTGGCGACGTTGCGCAGCCACGCCGCCGAGCGGCGGTTTCCGGCGACCCGCCCGGCGGCCTCGAGGGCCAGGATCCCGAACGCCGTGGGGTTGACCTGGCCCCCCCAGGAGCCATCCGCACCTCGCCGGGCGAGCAGCCGCGAGACCAGGTCGCGGCCGCGGAAGCTCCTGGGGTCCAGGCCGGCGCCGGCGAGCACCAGGATCGTGCGCTCGATGTCGCCCGTGGTCCTGATCCGGGATATGGTGCTGCCGAGGTAGGCGACCGGCGTGGCGCCTGAGCGGCGCAGGTCCAGCGGATTGACTCCGGCGGCCTCCAGCCCGAGTACCGCCCAGCCGGTCATCGCGGGGCTTGACGCTTCGCCCCGGGCGAAGCCGAAGCCCCCGTCGGCGTTCTGCGCGCCGCGCAGCCATTTGACCGCAGCGCCCGGGCCGGACGACCGGGCCCCGGAGGCATCCTGGGGACCGCCCGCTCCTCCCGCCAGCACGACCAGGGCGGCGAGCACGCATGCGGCCCCGACCACGGGGCGCGTGGGCCGCCGCGCGCCGCCGGCCTCCCCCGCAGCCTGGGGGCGCGGGTCACCAGGCAGCCAGGCGAACTCGAAGCGCTTTCGGTAGCGGGTCAGCATGCGGACCATCGCCGGCCCCGCGGCCAGCGCCAGGGCGAAGTTGCCACCGGCGTGGGCCAAGTTGAAGGGGATTCCCCTGGCCGAGAGGGCGAGAAAGCGGTCCAGCGACTGCTCGCCGCCGTAGGTCACCATCAGCGAGAGGTCGAGCAGCGCCCCAAAGGCGAGCCCGGCGAGCCCGCAGCAGGCGGCCAGGCCGAGGCGTCCCACGCGGCCCCGGGTGACGACGGCCAGCAGGGCTCCCAGGGCCCCCGCGATCCCCCAGCCGGCCATCTGCCAGGGGGTCCACGGCCCCTGCCCCAGCCAGAAGTTGCTGGCCAGCCCCGAGAGCGCGCCGACCGCGAAACCCGGCGCCCCGCCCAGCGAGTAGCCCGCGATCAGCGCGATGTCGGTGGTGGGCACCACGTTCGGCACCGGCGCGAAGGCCACCCTGCCGGCCACCGCGAGCGCGGCCAGGGCGGCCACCAGTGCCACCACCTGCACGGGCGGGCGGGCGCGCTCGTACCAGACAGCGCCGGCCACCAGGACCGCCGCGAGCAGCAGCAGGATCGCGGCCTGCCAGCTCAACCGGCCACCGCCCCCTGGCCGCGCAACAGCGGCACGCCGTCGCCGGGAGCCAGCGCGAGCCCGTCGAGGATTCGGGCGACCTCGGTCGAGAAGTACCAGCCGCCGGTCAGCAGCTCGTCCGTGGGACCGTCGGCCACCACCTCGCCGCGGCCCAGCAGCACCACGCGGCGGGCGAAACCGGCGGCGAACTCGACGTCGTGGGTCGCGACCACGACCGCCGCGCCGGCCTCGGCCAGCTCGGCTATCAGCTCGGCCAGCCCATCCTTGCGCGCCCGGTCCATTCCGCGCGTCGGCTCGTCGAGCAGCACGGCGCCGGGTGGCTCGCCCGAGCCGCCGCCGCGCCCCGCGGCGACGATCGCCAGCGCAAGCCGCTGGCGCTCGCCGCCCGAGAGGTCCCGGGGATCGGCGTCGGCCTGACCGTCGAGCCCGAAGGCCCGGAGCGCCGCGGCTCCGGCCTCGCCGGGGAGCTCGTCGCCACAGCGCTCTCGCACGAGCATGTCCCCGGCGCGCTGCGGCAGCAGGGCGACGCCGCCCGGAGTCGCGATCGATCCGCGGCGGGGCCTGTGCAGCCCGGCGGCGGCGCGCAGCAGGGTGCTCTTCCCCGCCCCGTTTCGCCCCATCAGCGCGACCCGCTCGCCCGGCTCGATCTCGAGCTCGATCCCGCGCAGCGCATCGACCGCCCCGGCGCCCTCACCGAGCTCGAGCCACAGCCGTCTGGCAGAGAGCGCCTGGCCGCCGCCGCGGCGGCGCCGCGAGGCCCGTGCCCAGCGGCGCCGGCCCCGCCCCGGGGCAGGGACTGGAGCCGCACCCGCGGGCTCGCCCGCCGGCGGCGTGGGCCGGATCTCAGCGCGCGCCAGCGCCCGCCTGGCGGCGCGGACGCTCGGCTCGGGGGCGATGCCCGCGCCGCTCAGCAGCTTCGCTCCGGGGGTGGCCAGCTCGGGGCTCTGGCGGAGCGCCCAGCCCAGGAACTTCCGCGGCGCCCCGTCGAAGCCGATCTCGCCATCGTGCATCGCGACGACGCGGTCCGCGGCGCCGAGACAGCGCTCGAGCCGGTGCTCGCCGAGCAGGATCGAGACCCCCCACTCCTCGTTGAGGCGACGCAGCAGGCCGATCAGCTCGTCGCCGGCGACCGGGTCCAGGGCGGAGGTCGGCTCGTCGAGCAGGACCAGGTCGGGCTTGGTGACCAGGGCGGCGGCCAGCGCCACGCGCTGCAGCTCGCCGCCCGAGAGGGTGTCGGTGGTGCGGTCGAGAAGGTCCGCGATCGCCAGGGCAAGCCCGACCTCCTCGACCGCGCGCGCGCTCGCGGCGGGAGCGACGCCGCGCAACTCGAGGGGCAGCTCGATCTCGGCTCGAACCGTGGCGCTCACCACCTGCGTCTCGGGCTCCTGCGCCACGAGGCCGACGGCCGCGGCGAGCTCGGCGGGGCCGTGCTCGCGGACGTCCATGCCCGCCGCCCGCAGCCGACCCTCCACCTTCCCACCGAAGAAGTGCGGCACAAGGCCGCAGGCCGCCCGCATCAGCGTGGTCTTGCCCGAGCCCGAGAGGCCACAGAGGACGACGAGCTCCCCGGGCTCGACGCGCAGGTCGATGCCCGCGAGGGCGTCCGATGCTCCGCCCGGGTAGCGGTAGCGGAGCCCCTCGCAGCTCAGCACCGGATCAACCACGGAGCATCTCCCTCCAGGAAGGGAACGGAGCCAGCGCCAGGACGGGAAGCGCCGCGCACAGGGCCAGTGTGGTTGGGTCGAGCGCCAGCTCGACGAGCGGCTGGGTCTCGAAGCCCCCCGCGCCCAGCCTCAGGCCGGCGACTGCAAGCGCCACCGTCAAGGCAGCGCTGAGGACCAGCGCGGGGGCCGGCGCCGAGCGCCTGCGCGCCTGCGTGGCCCGCCCCTGCAGCGAGTGCCCGCGCAGCTCGAGGGTGGCCGCGATGTCGATCGCGCGGTCCATCGAGCCCTCGACCAGGCGGCGCAGCAAGGCCGCCCTGCCCACGGGCTGCGCGGCCGGCCCCCGCAGCGCGGATGCCTCGCGCAGCCCGGCAAGGTCGGCGGCCGCGAGCGGCACCATCCGGGTGACCAGCGCCGCGGTCAGCGCCGAGCGCCGCGCCAGCGGCCGCAGGCCCCTGAGCACGCGGTCGGGGTCGATGCAGGCCGAGTAGACCGCGAAGACGAGGACCACCACGGCGACCCGCAGGCCGATCGCCGCCCCGGCCACCAGCGACTCCAGGGTGACGTCGGTTGCTCCCAGCACCGGCAGGCGCCAGCCGGCGATCAGCACGGTCTCCCCGCCGTGGTAGACGAGAGCGTTGACGGTGATCATCAGCGCCATCAGGGGCAGCGCCAGACGAAGCGAGGCCGCCACGGCGCGCCGGGCGCCCGCCGCGATCCCGCAGAGCGCCACCGCGACACCGTCGGCGATCAGCACCAGGGGACTCGAGTAGGCGAAGGCCACGATCGCGAAGGCCCCCAGGAAGGCGATCGCCACCGTCGGGGAGGCCCGGTGCAGGGGGCTGCGGCCGGGCCGGTAGGCGAGCGCGGTCCTCATCGCACCGGCACCCCGACGTAGCCCTCGTTGGAGACGATCGCGACGGCGAAGCGGTCCTTGAGCGGCTCTCCCAGCAGGTCCAGCGCCGCGGCGACCCCGACGTCGTCGGTGCCGGTGACCACCCAGGTCGGGGGGCCCTGGCCGGGTCGCAGCGCCGCCACCAGGCCGGCGCCCGCGCTGAGCGTCTCGGCTACGCGGCCGCGATCGTCGAGCAGGGTGAGGCCCACCGAAGGGCTGGTGCCCGAGAAGGTCGCGAACACGCCGCTGCGCTGCGGGCCGCCCGCGAGCAGCCTGGCGACGGGGTCCTCGCCGATCCGCTCCCAGGGGCCGACCAGCACCCGGATCTCGCCGTCTCTGCCGGGCCGGTCATCATCGGGGCCCGGCTCGGCGCCGGTGTTGACGCCCTCGGCCTCCAGCTTGCGGCTGACCTCGGCGCAGGCGCCCCTCGCCCCGCCGCAGAAGACCCCCGTGGACCACTCCCTCTGCTCCGAGCCGCTCACGAACGGCTGTGGCCATGAGCCCACCACCGCGGGCACTCGCATCGCGGTCGCCCAGTCATGGTGATCCCACCAGACGCGATCGCCGTCGGAGAGCGAGTAATCGGCGGCCCCGACCGGCGACTCGACCCCGTTGACGTAGAAGAACCAGTCGTCGGCGCGCCCGTCGCTCTCGCCGCCCGCGAGCCCGTCGATCGCCTGCACGAAGCCGCCCCCGTAGCGGGTCTCGACCTCCGCGCTCGAGCTCAGCGCATCGAGCACCGTCTCGGACTCGGAGATGCCGACCCGCTGCTCGCGCAGCGGCTCGTATCCGTAGTCGCGGGTGACGGTGAGCTCGACCTCGCCGGTCCGCTCACCGGGATCCTCCGAGCCGAGGGAGCAGCCCGTGAGCGCAAGGCAGAGCGCCGCGAGGGCGATCGCCGCGGGCTGCGGACCGGTCAGGACCGGGCTCCTCGTCTGAGAGAGGGCACTAGCGCCTCACGCGCTCGCAGCTGCGGGCGACCCTGTCGCGCCGGTCGGCCTTGACCCTGTCCTTCTTCCCGGCGCCGCAGCCGACCTTGTCGCGGCCGCCGCCGCGGACGTTGACCGAGTCGTTGCCGCCGCGCGAGCGGACCTTGTCCGGCCCGGGGGTGCCGCGGATCGAATCGCCGTTGCCGCTGCCGGCGATCGTCCTGCCGCGCCGCGCCGGGCATCTGCCCAGCCTGGCGGACACGCACAGCGTCGCGTACTGGCTGGGGATGTCGGAGCCGCGGAAGGCGAACAGCCGCGCCTTTCGCCCGCCGCCGAGCTGCACCGACGCCCGGCCGTCGGGCCCCACCGTGGCGGGGGCCGCTCCGCCCGAGACGGTCGCCCCGACGGCGGGGGACCTCGCGCCCGTGCGCGAGAAGGCCGAGACGGCGACGCTTACGACGCTGTTAGGGCGCGCCCGCGCCGGGGCCTTCAGCAGCAGGTCGGAGACCAGGCAGAAGTAGTCCGGCGGCGGGCAGGCGGCGGTGTTGATCAGATACCAGACGACATCGTCGCCGCCCCTGAGCTGGACCTGGTCGCCTCCCACCGTCGACTCGACGTGATTGACCTTCAGATACCAGAAGCGGGTGTCCTCGGCGCGAAAGCCGCCGAACCCGCAGACACCGAGGCCGAAGCCGAACGCGTCGGTGACCTCGACCGGCCGCAGCGCCCGCTGGGTGGCCTGCGCGTCATGCACGAGGCCGAGCGCGCTTGGGCCCTGAATCGTCGTCGTGTCGCCCGAGCCGCCGGACCCGAAGCCGAAGCAGTCGGCGTTGGGGTCGGTCCTGATCCTCGCCGTGTCGGTGAACTGGCGCAGCTGGGCGAGCGAGCGTCCCTGGGTGTTGAGCACGCGCAGCTCCGCGCCGACCGAGGCCGTGGCGGGCGCCGCGGCGGCGGAGAGCGTGGCCGCGCCGAGCGCGAGCACCGCGAACAGCGGCATGCTGGATCTGGGCATCGGCATCGGCCATCCCTTCCTCGAGGGTCTTGTTGGCTGGCCGGGGACAGGTCTCCTGGCTTCCGGACCTCGGCCTATGTCGCGCCTTCCCGGGGGCCGAGGGCTTCCCGGTGGCCTGATGCGACGGCCTGCTCGTGGTCCGGTCACAGTGGCGGGACCGCGCCGGCCTCTCACCGGACTTCCCTTGACCACCGACCGTATGTCGTGCCGGATTCTAGGGAACGCGGCGGCAGGGTGGCCAACGCTGTTGGCGGATCACCCGGCACCCCCGCAGGCGAAGCCGAGGAGGTGGCCGGCTTGATGAACAAAAAGGGGCGGCCCGAAGGCCGCCCCTTTCAGCACTTCAGAAGCGAAGAGGAATTACTTCTTCTTCTTCTTCTTCTTCTTCTTCGACTTCTTCTGCGCGCACGGATACGACTTGCTGTCGGTCGTGGTCGCGCCGTTGTCGTAGGTCGAGCGGAGCCCGAAGGTCCAGCTCTTCGTGGCGCACTTGGCCATGATGTAGAACTTGGCCGGCGTCACCTTCTTGATCTTCTTGACCTTGCCGGTCCTCTTGTTCTTCTTCTTCTTGACCCTGACCTTCTTCTTGACGGTCTGCTTCTTCGGGATCGTGGTATCGAAATGCGTGATCACGAAGGCGCCACCGGCCAGAATCGGGACGATCACGTCGAGCGTCTTGCCGTAGGGACCGCCCGGACCGTTCCTCAGGGTGCCGACAAGCACCGAGGTCGAGTTGAGCGGAGGCCCGGTGCGGCTGTGAAGCAGCACCACCGGCAGACCCTCGGGCTGGGTCCCGTTGAACGCGGTGACCACGGCCGGCACGTTCGGAACCGCGCCGTTCAGGGTCGCGTTACCGGCACCAACCACCGATCCGCCACACAGTGCAAGTGCTCCGGCGGTGGTGGATGTCGCAAACCCGCCGAAAGCCGGGTTGCACTGCGGCAGCGTGCCCGGGTTGAAGGCCCAATCCTTCGGGAAGTCCACCTTGGTGTTGGTCGCCTTGCCCGTGAAGGGGGGCGTCAGACCCGTGTACTGGGTGTCAACAGCCGTCGCCGAGCTGTTGATCGGGCCCACCTTCTTCTTGTCCTGCTTCGGCGAGCCGACGACCTCCGTGATCGTCTGGCCCTGCAGGGTGCCCGCTGCCTGGGAGATCCCGGCAACGGCTACGGAGAGAGCCAGCGCACCGGCCACTCCGATCAAATACTTGCGCTTGCGCATACCACTCCTTTTCTCTTAGGGCGTCCCTCGCGGCCGTCGGACAGCGCCGCCCCGCCCTGGTTCTGATCCGTGATGAACCTAACACAGCACCGCGCCCCGAGTTGCGCCCCGCGGGCGCTGCGCCGAACGGAACAACCCAGAACTCGGTACTAGGGATTGTCCTGGAAGACGTGCAGGAACTGGGTGACCTGCGGGATCTCGCCGATCGAGCCGATCGAGGACTGCTGGATGCAGGGCGGGCGCGGCACGCCGGTCGTGCTCAGGCCGTTCCCGTAGGCGTACTGCTTGATCCGGTCGAAGAGCTGGGCGGGAGTGCTGTTGAGCGCCGGGTTGGAGCGCGGGATGAAGTCGGGATCCAAGGGAGTACCGGGAAGCAGCTGCGCGTTGGGGCCCGCGGCGCACTGGGCGGTCTCGAAGCTCGGCAGCGTCCCGCTGGCGAGAGCGTCGGCCCAGTCCGGGACCTCGTAGGCGCTGTTGCGGTTGAGCTGCGGGCGGTTGGTCGGCCAGACGCTGAACACCTCGGGGTTGAGCGGTGCGTCGAGCGTGCGCAGGTAGTGCGCCGGCTGGCCGTCGGTGGCCGCGGTCGCGGTGGTCGCCTGGGTGATCCCGGTGACGTTGCCGAGGAACGAGGTGATCTCGCGGTCGTAGAGCCTCGCTGCCGTGATGATGGGCGTCACCTGGCGCAGGAACGGGTTGAGCTGGGTGAGCAGCGGCGGCAAGTCGATGTTGAGCAGGTCCTGAAGAGCGGGCAGGCCCTTCTTGGAGCGCCGCGCGAGCTTGCGGAAGCCGACGAAGAACCCCTTGAGGTCGGGCGAGACCCGCGCGATCTGGCGCAGGGTGCCGCTCAGCAGCGGCCCCGACGGGCGCAGCTGGGTGATCACCGGATTCGCAAGGGTCGAGAACTCGTCGAGCTTGCGCAGCGTCAGCCTCGACTCGTCGAGGAAGGTCGGCAGCGCCCGGAAGGCGTCGCGCAGGTCCTCGTTGCGCTGGGCGGTGGTGGCGAAGACGGTGGCGGAATTTTGAACCAGCCCGCGCAGCTGGCCCTGGCGCTCGGAGAGCGCGCCGAAGACCACACCGGTGTTCTTGACGAACCGCGACACGGCCTCGTCCTGGGTGTCGAGCACCCGCAGCAGCTTGTTCGTCTGCTCGGCGAAGGGCTCAAGGTTGGCGATCGCCGCCGAGAGGTCGGCGCCGCGCCCCGCGGTCGCGATCGCTGCCTGCTGCATCCAGGTCTGGAAGGCGGCCCGGGTGGGAGCGTCGAAGGCCCGCACGATCTCGTCGAGCTGCACCGCCTCGGAGACCTGGGCGCGCGGCAGTGAGCCTCCTTCCGGGACCGTGCCCGAGGCATCGGAGCCCTGGGTGAGCTCGACGTAGGTCTCCCCCAGCAACGTCTTCTGGCGCAGGATGGCCCGGGTGTCGGTGGGGATCGGCGCGTAGTTGTCTTCCAGCTCGAGGGTGGCCAGCGCGAGGTCGCGGTTCTCGCCCTCGTCCTGGAGCTCGACGGCCTTGACCCTGCCGACCGAGACGTTGGAGATCCGCACGTCGGACTCCACCGCGAGCTGCGCCGCCTCGTTGAAGGGCACCTTGACCCGGTAGCCCTGCGGCGCGAACGGCACCGGCCCACCGAATGTGTTCCAGAGGAAGAGCAGCAGCGCGAAGCACGAGAACGCGAAGCCGACGGCGATCGCGATCTGACCTTGGGAGGGAGCGCGCTGTCCCATCAGCAGATCTCCGCCTCGCGCGGCTGGTTGGTGACCTCGAGCAGGGTCGCGATGAAGGGTGTGCTGCGCCCGATGCCCTCGGCGAAGACGGCGGTGCCGCAGGTGAGCAACACGATCCCGCGCCGCAGCGGGCCGTTCGCGTCTTGCAGCAGGAACAGCGAGTTGAGGTTGTGGTTGAGCCAGGGGAGGAAGAAGAGGTAGCCCTCCTGATCGCCGCTGGGGTTGGCCGCCAGAGCGTTGAGTCCCTCGTTCAGCCTGTTGACCGCGTTCTTGAGCGGCGGCACCGTCTTCGCGAGGCCGTCGGTGCCCTGGCGAAGGTGCTTGACCGCCGGGAAGACCTGAGTGGTGAAGGGGCGAATCTGGTCGCGGACCGGCGCCACGGTCTGCTTCAGGAAGGGCCGCAGCGCCTCGAGCGCCGGCTTCAGCGCTCGGGCCCCGGGCAGCGAGTCGCGCACCGCCGGCACCGTGGCCAGCGCAAGCTCGTTGGCGCCCTTGAGCGCGAGGTCGGTCTGCTTCAGGGTGCCGGGCAACTCCCGCAACGAGGCCCGGATCGAGGCCTGCTGGTTTGCGAAGGACTGCATCACCGCGTTGGAGGAGTCGACGAAGCCGGTCAGCTCGGCGTCCTTGCTGGCGAGCTCATCGGCGAGCAATCGGAAGTTGTGGATCGATCGCGCGATGCTCTCGCGCCGGCCGACCAGCGCTCCGCTGATCTTCGCGGCGTCGCGGGCAAAGGGCTCGAGCTGGCGCAGGGCCGCCGAGAACTTGACGCCGCGGTCGCCCCCCAGCGCCTCGCCGCCACCGGCGAACAGCAGCTTCAGGAAGGCCTGGGTGTCGGCATCCAGGGAGGCGAGCACCTCGTCGGGGTTGACGGCGGGCAGCGTCGAGGCCAGCGGGATCGTGGAGCCCTCCTCGACCTCGGTGGTCGAGGTGCCCGGATCGACCTCGAGCACCATGTCGTTGAGGCCCGTCTTCGGGCGCAGAAGCAGATGGGCGTCGTCCTTGATCAGCGGGGCCTTGTCGTTGTCGATCTCCATCGTCACGGTGGCCGCGCCCTGGTTGAGCTCGACGCCCGTGATGTCCCCAACCTGGATGCCGGCGATCATCACCGCCTGGCCCTGCCCCGGGCTGACGGCCTGGGCGGTGCTGAGATCGGCCTTCAGCTCGAAGCGGTCCTCGCCCAGGATCGGCAGCCAGCTCGGCAGCGCGGTGGCCTGCGAGGAGAGGATGTATCCGGCCGTGAACACGCCGGCGATCACCAGTGCGACGATCGCGATGAAGTCGCGCAGGTGCTCTCGGATCGCGCGCCTCATGGCACCGCCGCCGGGCTCGGGGGGCCAACGGCCGCGGCGGGGCCGTTGATCGCCGGGATCGCATTGATGTAACAGGGGACGTCGGTGCGGTAGGGGGGCTTGATTCCCATCACCGGCTGGGTCCCGAGCGGCGGCGAGAAGGCGTGCCCGTAGTTCGTCTCGTTCTGGAAGCCGCCGTTGGGCACTGGCGAGCTGACCAGGCCGTTGTTGGCGCCGAAGGAGCCTCCGCCCGGCGCGAAGCGGATGTAGGGGCCGTTGCCGTCGAAGTTCTGGGTTTCGCCTGCGAACCCGGTGGCCGCGTAGCCGAACTCCTTGTAGTTGGGCACGCCGGTGCTGAAGGCGTCCGCGATGACGACATCACCGGTCGGGATCAGCACGTTGGAGGCGCAGCGGCTGACCAGCTCGATCTCGCTGAACAGGCCTGGGCCGGCGGCCGCGGTCTCCGCCGCCGGCTGACCGAGCAAACGCAGCTGGTAGGCGAGCCGCCCCAGCTCGTCTCGGCGCAGCAACTTGCGCGTCTGCTTCAGCCAGGGGCCCGAGACGGCGATCACCGACGGCAGCTCGGCGATGCCGGGCGTGATGTCGCGAGCCAGGGCGCGCAGGTAGGGGAAGGTCGCGTTGGTGTTTCGCAGCGCCGGAGTCGCCCGCTCGAGGGTCGGGGCCAGGCGCCGAACGGATTCGGCCAGGTTGTCGGACTCGGAGGCGAGGGCCCCCGCCACGGTATTGAGGTTGGTGACGAGGTCCTTGAGCTGTTCCTCCCGGGACGCCAGAGCCTCGAACGTCTTGGAACCGCTCGCGATCACCTTTCTCAAATCACCCGGCTCGGTGCCCTGCAGGGCCTCGTTGACGATCGCGCTGTCGCGTGCCCCGGTGGCCCCGTAGACGAAGGAGTCGTTGATCGCCTGCGCCGCGCTCTCGCCCTTGATATCGGGGTCCTGGCCCTTGTCGGCCGCGGGGGTCGGCTTGTAGGTGAGCGCGGTCCCGAAGCCCTGGAGGAGCTTCTGCAGGTTCTCGCGGTCGGGTGCCTGCAACGCGGTCAGAACCTGGTCGAGCTGCACGGCCGTCGACGTCTGCGGAATCGGGATGGCTCCGCCGCTCTCCAGCTCGGGCGCGCTCGGGCTGCCCGGCTTCAGGTCAAGGAAGAAGTTGCCCTCGAGGAAGATGCGGGGCCGGATCTCGACCAGCGCGTCCTCGTGCACGGGCCTACCGTCGTCCTTGACCGTGAAGGTGACCTCGGCGGCGTCGCCGACGCTGCGCACGCCCGTGACCTTGCCGACGGCGACGCCTGCGATCCGCACGGGCGAGTCTTTGCGGATGTTCGCGGCGTTGTCGAAGACGGCCCGCAGCTCATAGTCGGAGCCGAACGGCACCGACTTGGTCCACGCCAGGTAGGTCCCGATCAGCACCAAGACGATCAGGATCAGGCCGTTGCGGGCCAGGTGCGGTGGATGGCCCTTGCGGTAGATCCGCTCGTCGTAGCTCGCGGGCGCCACCTTCTTGGGGGCTGCGGGGCTCACTTCTTCTTCTTCTTCTTCTTCTTGCAGTTGCCGAGCTGCTCGCAGATCTGCTCCTCGGTCTCGATCCCCTGGTTGCCGGGGACGTTTCCGATCAGGGTCGCGCTGGGAGTGACGAAGCCCTCGTTGCCGGCCTCGCACTCGCGCACCTGGCCCGGAGAGGCGGTGTTCGGATAGGGGTTGGCGTGCAGGTAGTTGTTCGGGGTGCTCCCCGCGCCGCCGTTGGCAGGAGCCGAGGCCGGGCTGCCGGGGTTGTTCGGGCCGGTCGAGGTGTTGAGCGCGATGAAGCGCTGATAGGTGCCGAGCCCGTCGCCGAAGGCCAGGTGGTTGGAGACGTTGCGGAACAGCAGGCTGGCGTAGTTGCATACCGCTTGGGCCGGGGCGACGAATGCCAGCAGCGGCTCGAGCTGGACGTTGAGGGCGTCGAGGTCGGAGATGCCCTCGCGCGCGCCCGCGTTGTTGTTGAGGTTGAGCAGGGCCTGGGAGGTCGGGGGCAGTTGCTTGTTGAAGGCTGGGGACTGGCGCAGCGCCTTGACGCCGATCGCCACGGCAGCGGCGACGTCGTCGGATACGGGCACGAGGGCGGCGAAGCCCGGGCGCAGGTCGCCGAGCAGCCCGGTGGTGTTCCTGAGGAAGGGGCGGACCCGCGGCAGGGACTCGATCGCGGCGTCCTCGGCCGCCGGCGAGCGCGAGATCGTCTCCTGTATGTAGGGGCGGGCCACGTCCGCCAGAGCGCCGAAGGTGGTGTCGAGGCTGACGAACAGCTCTCCCTGCTGCTCGGCGACGGGCGCCACCTCGGCGGCCGCGCCGGCGAGCCCGCGCACGAACCCGGTCAGGTCGGTCCGCCGGGAGGCGAGGTTGCGCATCACGGGCTGGAGGCGCCTGACCACGGGCCGCAGGTCGCCGAAGGTCGCGTTGAGGCTCTGGCCGCGACCCGCGAGCGCGTTGCCGAACTCGGTCAGGTTGACCTGGATCGCGGCGCGGGTGGGATCGTCGAAGGTGTTGAACAGCTGGTCGAGCTCGACCGGCTCGGGCGTCGCGGCGCTGATCGGCATTGTCGAGCCCGGCGGGAAGCCCTGCTCGGAGTCGCCGCGATTCAGCTCGAGATACTTGAGACCCAGCGAGGAGCGCGATCGCACGATCACCGTGCTGTCCTCGGGCAGGGGGTTGATGTCCTCGATCAGCTCCATGTTGACCTTGGCCGCGACGTCCACCGTGGTCTGGCCGGCGGCGGGATCGGCGGCCTCGACGGTGATCGGCTCGATGCTCTCGATCTGGCCGACCCGTATCCCGCCCACCCGGACCTCGTTGCCCGGGACCAGCGTGTTGGCATTCGGGAGGGTGGCCGAGATCCGGTAGGTCGGCACGAACGGCAGTCCCGAGTTGGCCTGGTAGGAGAGGAAGACGGCGACGATCACCACGAGCACGGTGACCGCGCCGACCAGGGTCGGGCTGGCTGCGAGGCTGCCGGCGCGACCGCCCCTCATGATCCGCTCCCCAGCAGGTAGCTGAGCAGCACCGAGGCTTCCCGCATGGTCATCCTGCGCGAGGAGCCGGGCGCGGTGGACCGGCTCGAGACCTTCGCCTGGCCCTCCGCCCCTTCAGACGGGGGCCCGGCGTCGCCGGGCGCCGGCCCATCGGGCGCGGCCGGGTCACCTGCGTCGCCGGGCTGCAGCTCGGGGATCAGCTGCTCGATCGGCGGCAGCACCTCGGGCGATGGCGGGGTGGGCTTGGACTCGGGCTCGGGGTTGCCCGCGGCCGGCGAGACGCTCCTCTCGCTCTGTTTGGTGTCCGCGCTGCTGCTGGCGCTGCCCGCCTTTGACGTGAAGAAGGCCTCGCAGCCCGGGAAGACGGTGATCTCGAGCTCGAGGCAGTTGCTGAGCAGCGTCTGGGCGCGAAGGAAGTGGCCGTAGGCGTCGTAGCCGTTGATCGAGGAGCTCGAGTAGTAGATGAAGTCCATCAGGTACTCGAAGCCCTTGGTCTTGGCGAAGGTGACCAGCAGGTCCTGGAGGTTCTTGGAGGCCGGCCCGGAGTTCTTGGTGACTTCGCGGATGTCGATCAGCACGGGGTCGGAGGCCGCGAGCTTCGGCCCCGCCTCCTCGGCCGCGTTGCCCAGCGTCTTGAAGGCGGGGATCGCGTTGTTGGCGAATGGCGCCAGCTTCTGGGTGGCCTTGCTGAGGTCCGGCGCCACCTTGCCCACGTCCAGGGCCAGCGGGGTCCCCTGCGCGGTGAAGCCACGCAGGTCCTTCATCGTCAGGCGCACCTGGCGCAGGGTGGCCGGCAGCTTCTCGAACTGGGCCTCGAGGTCGGCGCTGCGCTCGGCGGTCGCCTCGCCGGCGATCCTGGCGTTGTTGATGAAGCCGGTGACGCTGGTGCGGTTGCGCGCCAGCGGCTCGAGCACCGCATCGCCGTCGGTTGCGAGGCTGGCGAGGCGCTTTCTCTGGTCTGCGAGGATCTTCAGCACGCGGTTGGTCTGCCGCAGCGCCGGGTTGGCCCGGTCGACGATCTCGCCGAGGTCGTCGCCCCTGGCCGCGAGTCCCGCGCCGAGGTCGTTGAGGATCAGCCTGAAGCGGTCGCGGTAGGGGGCGCGGTTGATGTTCTGAAGCAGATCGAGGTCGACGCTCTTGGCGTTGTTCTCAAGCGGCAGCAGGCGCTGTCCCTCCCCCGGCTCGCCCTCGGGGATCTGCTCGAGCTCGGGCGGCAGCGGCTGGCCCGGGGCGCGCGGCTGGGTGGGCTTGCAGTCAAGGAAGCGCTCGCCGATCAGCGACTGCGGCCTGATCAAGCAGGAGGCGTCGGCGCGGAAGTCCTTGTAGGCGTCGTCATCGATGTTCACCACGACGATCGCCTTGCCGGGGATCGCGGTGCCGCCGTCCTCGTTGCTGACGATCTCCTCGGGACCCGAGACGTCAACCGAGTCGACCGTCCCCACCGTGGCTCCGGCGATCCGTATCTGCTCGCCCTTGACCATGAACCCCCCGTTGTCGAACACGGCGCGGACCTGGTAGGGGCCCTCGTCGGCGCTCATCGCGGGCAGGGCGACCAGCAGCCCGACTGCGAGCAGACCCGCGGCTATGGCGAGCAGGCGCCTCATGGTCCGGGGGGCACGTCGGTGACCGTGCAGTCACCGGGCGGTGCCGGGCTCGTGAGCAGGCCGTTGTCGAGGAAGGGGCTGGAGCCGTCGGCGGCCGGCTGGGTCGAGGAGCCGGGGCAGCGGCGGAAGATCTTGTAGTTGGGCGTGCCGAAGGCGCCGTAGTCGTCGAACTGGTCGCTGGTCGGGATCGGGTCGAGGTCGCCGGTTCCCAGCCGGGTGAAGAGGTTGAGAGCGGCGGGCTGCACCCGGACGAGGTGGCCGTCCGCGTCGTAGATCGAGGAGATCTGGCCGAGCTTGCCGAGCGCGGTCAGCAGGTCGGGGGCGTAGGGGCGCAGGAACTGGAAGGTCGGCTCGGAGTCGACCATCGCCTGGATCGCCGGCTCGACCGCGCTGTCGGCCGCCTTGCGGAGCGGCACGAAGTTGGCTGCCGCATCCGCGAGATCGTTGTTCTTGCCTTCCTTGTTGACCGCGATCCGCAGGTCCTTGAAGACCGGCACCGACTTGCCGAGCACCGGATTGAGCTGCCGCAGGAACGGCGCCAGGTCCTTGGTGGAGGTCCTGGCAGTCTCGACCAGAGGTTCAAGGTCGTCGAGGGTGGGGCGCAGGTTGAAGAAGGTCGTGTTGGCCTGCCGCAGGGCCGGGGGCAGAGCCTGCAGGGCGCGGCTCAGTGACTCGTTCTGAGAGGCGATCGCCCCGAGCGCCTGGTTGCCGTTGGAGGTCAGCTCGGCGAGGTCGTCGCGCCGCTCCCCGAGACCCGAGACGACCCGCGAGCCGGCGACCAGGAAGTTGGTCAGCAGCCGCTCGTCGGCGTTGAGCTCCTCGATCAACTTGGTGGTCGCGGTGAGCGAGGGGCTGAGGTACTTGTAGGTCGCGTTGGCCTCGGGGCCGCGGCCGGCGTAGACCGTGGCCGAGCCCTGGATGATCTCCTGGAGAGCCTTGCGCTCCGGCTCGCGGAGGGTGTTGAAGAGCTGGTCCAGATCGACGGGTGTGGTGGTGTCGACCTGGGTGATCAGCGCGTCATTGCCGAGCCCCGGCGCGTTGTCGGGACCGGGCGTGATCGAGATGTAGCGGTTGGCGATGCCCGAAAGCGAGGTCGAGCGGATCACCGCGGAGGTGCCCTCGGTCAGCTCGCGGTCGATCGTGATCGTGACCTCGGCCCGGGCGTCGTCGCGCAGCTTGATCTCGTCCACGGTGCCGACCGGCGCGCCGCCGATCACGACCTGGTTCCCGCTGACCAGCTGGCCCCCGGTCTCGAACAGCAGGCGGTACTTGTTGCCGCCGTCGCCGCCGGAGAGCAGCATCCAGGCGACCACGATCACGGCCAGCGCAAGCGCTCCGATCGCCGCCAGGCGACCGAAGCCGCTGGTCCTCCCCACCCTGGGACTCGCGCCCGCCTCGGGGCTCACGCGCTCCCCACCCGGGGCATCCCGCTGTGCGCTCGCGTCGCCTTCAGAGCGTCCTCTCCGGTCCCTTTCAGATCCACTGCTGCAGCCACCTCTGCTCCTCCACCGACGCGATCCTATCCGAGCGTCCGGCAGGCACGAACCGCCGCCCGCGGGAAATAACGATCGCTCAACATCAGACCGGGCATCCGTGCCTGATTTGCGCTCGGCCGGCCCTCCCCTGCATGATTCGGACCCTGACCTTCGCAAGAGCAGGGGCGCGGTCCCGGTGCTCCCGGCCGCAGCTCGCCCGGGGCCGCCGCGGGACGGGCGCCGCCCGCCGGGAGCCCCTTCTATGTCATGGGCTGGGTCATGGGCCGAGCCGAAGCGAGGGATCGTGAGTCGTCGGGCGAGTGATCGGGCGCGCCCGGCGGAGGACTCGAAACCGCCTGGACCGGGCCGCACCGCTCGCCGCAGCTCGAACCACATCAAGGATCACGGGGGCGATCGCGGGCCCGGGCTCCGACGCCGCCCCGCGGTGCCGAGCGCCGCGGCGCGGTGCGGGCCGCGCGGCGCCGGCGCCGATCACGAGCCGTCCGGTGGAGCCGATGCCCGGCCCCGGCGAGCGGCGGACGGCGGTGATCGGATCTCGACGGCGCTCGCGAACCCCCTGGCCCTCCGCCCCGACCCGCCGCCGCGACGGCGCGCGGACAGCGCAGCCCGCCGGATCGGCGACGATGCCCGGGCGAACGCCTGTCTCCAGATCACTGACCTCGAGCTGCCCGAGCCGGCGGAGGTCTCCCGATCGCCGGGCCGGAGACCGGGCGTGCGGCCGCCGGGGCCGCGGGCGGCTCCTGCGAGCCCGAGCCGATGCCCCGGCCGTCCCGTCTCGGATCCGGCGGCGGTCGGCTCCGAAGCCGAGAACTCAGATCGGCTCCGCCGCCGGCCTGCACCGATGCACTCCGTCGCCGGGACGCCGACCGCATGACTGCGGAGTCATCCGGCCCGGTCGAGCGAGGGGTCGGGGCGCCTCGGACGCCCGCCCCCGGGTGTCTCGCACCGACCCGCCGGCCGGGGCGCAGGACTCCGTTTGAGCCGCGGCAGCCCCCGCCCCAGCGCCTGCCGCCGAGCTCGGCGAGGCGGCCGTCGCGGATGCGGCCGAGCCCCCGATCCGCCCCGGGGCCGAGCCTCAGGTACCCTCGGGGAAATCGGGCCTATTCTCCGTGTACGGTCCCAAGCCTAACCCTCTAGTTAAGGTTGGTTCTCGCCGCCGATCGGCGCCGTGTCGTCGCCGGAGGGCGGCGGGCGCAGGACCAGATACGAGAGCCAGATCGCGACCAGGAAGATCGGCAACCCCATCGCGGTCTTCGCGATCCCGAGCGCCAGCACAGCGCCGGCGATGTAGAGGGGGAACTGCACCGCGAGGCGCAGCACGAATACGCCGACCCAGATCCAGCTGGCGCGGGTGTAGAGGCGGAGGCGCTCGGGATCCTCGCGCCAGCCCATCCCCTCGCCGCTGATCGGGCCGAGAATGACGCCGAGCAGCGGCCAGCGGATCGCGATCGAGACGAGATAGCCGAGCGCGTAGCCGGCGTTGAGCAGCAGGCCGGGCAGGAAGAAGTCCTCGGCCTTGCCGGTGCGGTCGGCCACGAAGGCGGCGATCAGGACACCGACGAAGCCGGCGGCGGCGAACTGCAGCGGGTCCCTGCGGATCACCCTGACCACGGCGATCAGCGCCCCGACCGCGATCGCGATCCAGACGGAGAGCGCCAGGTCGTTGCCGGCGAGCGTGTAGACGGTGACGAAGGCGAGGGCCGGCAGGCTCGAGTCGGCGATCCCGTGGGCGCCGCCCAGCGCCTGCAGCAGGTCGCGCGGCTCCCCCTGCCCGGGACGCTCCTCCCCGGGCCCCTCGGCCCCTGCACTTCCTGCACTTCCTGATTGGTGCATCGTGTGATTCTGGCGGAGAACCGGGTGCGCCCGCGGCGGCGAGGCCGGGGCTGCGAAAGCAGGGAGAGCCCCGCGGTCGCGGGACTCTCCCCCTCAGCACCCCCAAGGGGAGTCGAACCCCTGTTTCCGGACTGAGAATCCGGCGTCCTAGGCCACTAGACGATGGGGGCCGGCAGGGCAGGCAGTCTAGCCAAGGCCCTCGCCGCCGAACGGCGGCCAGACGCTAGATTTGTTGGCCCGGCGGGAGTGCTGGAACTAGGTAGACAGCGGCGGCTCAGAACCGTCGGCTCGAAAGAGCGTGTGGGTTCGATTCCCTCCTCCCGCATCGCAGGAAATGCCCCCGCCGACCCAACCGCCGCGGCCCGCTGCCCCGTACTGCCTCCCAAACCACTCCAAGGAGGCATTTGCGGATGAAACTGTTTCGACTGACGACCATGATGGTTGTAGCTTCGGCTCTGGCGCTGGCGGCCGCGGCATGCGGCGACGATGACAGCGGCACGACCAGCGAGACGACGGCGGCAGCCGAGACGCTGACCCTGACCGGCGAGGAGACGTCCCTCGTGCTCGACTCCGGTACCGCCAAGGTGCTGCAGCAGAACAGCGTCGCGGTGGCTCCGATCGATCCGGCGGCGGCCTCGGGCGACGGCATCGCCTTCCCGATCACCGGCGGCGAGATCAACACCGGTGACCTCGCGGGCACGATCGATCACAGCGGCGGCCTCAGCTTCACGGCCGGCGGAACCACGGTCGAGCTGACCGACTTCGTCGTCGACACCGTCAACGGCACCCTCACCTCGACGGTGGGTGGCGCCGATCTGACGACGCTCGACCTCGACCTCAGCGGCGTGCAGCAGTCCGACGACAACGGCGTGATCGTCCTCGAGGGGATCACGGCGACCCTCACCGCGGATGCGGCGAAGGCGCTCAACGATGCCTTCGGCGTCAGCCTGTTCACGGCGGGCCTGGCGTTCGGCGACGTCACCGTTCGGGCCGCCGGCTGACGATGAACCAGGCGCAGCTGATCAGCGCGCCTGAACTGCCACCCGGGGGACGCGCTGCGGCGCGTTCCCCGGGTGCGCTGCTCTCGGGAACCCGGCGACGCGCCGATTCAGGCAGGCTGTTGCGTGCAATGGAAGGCGACGCCCGGGAAGCGAGGAGGCAGCGCAGGCTGATCAGGGGGCTGCAGCGCCGGGACCCGCGCGCTTTCGAGAACCTCTACGAGGAGTACGGCAACACCGTGCTCGGCTATCTCGTCAACACGCTCAGGGACCGGCCCGCGGCCGAGGACGTCTCTCAGCAGGTCTTCCTGGAGCTGTGGAGGCGCGCGGAGCAATACGATCCCGAGCGAGGCTCCCTGTTCACCTGGGTGATGACGATCGCCCGCAGCAGGGCGATCGATCACCTGCGGCGCAGGGTTCCCGAGCCCACCGACCCCGCCGACATGCGAGACCTGGCAGACGCCGAGAGCACTCCCGCCGAGTCACTCGACGAGGTGGTCGAGCGCTGGCGCGTCGCGCAGCTCCTGCGCCGCCTCCCCGACGAGCAGCTCGGACTGATGAGGATGCGCTTCTTCGAGGGGCTGAGCCAGTCCGAGATCGCCCAGCGCACCGGCACTCCCCTGGGCACCGTCAAGTGGCGGATGTCCGACGCGCTGAAGAGACTGCGCAAGCTGATGGACGAGGAGTCCTCCGCAGAGGTGACCGGATGAGCCGGCCCACGGTCGACCCCGCGGACTACCTGCTCGGAGAGCTCTCCGAAGAGGAGCGCGCCGAGGCCGAGCGCCTGCTGCGCGAGGACCCCGGCTTCCGCGCCGGGGTCGAGCGCCTGGGCCCGGTCGTCTCGCGCCTGGATGCGCTGCCCCCCGAGGCCTGGCAGGAGCTTCGGCCCCGGGAGATCCCCGCTCCCGCGCCCGCCACTCGGCGCAAGATGTTCGCGCTGCGCCCCCTGACCGCCGGGCTCGCAGCCGCGGCGCTGCTCGCGGGCGGCGTCGGCCTGGGGATCGCGCTCAGCGGCGGCGATGGAGGCGGCGCGGGCGACGACGTCATCGTCGCCCTGCAGCCCGTGGGCTCGAGCGACAACACCGTGAGCGGTGAGGCCGATCTCAACGAGGGCGCCCGCACCGCCACGGTGAGCGTCTCGGGTCTGACGCCCAGCGGCGCCGGTGAGACCTATGAGCTCTGGCTGCTCAACTCCCCCGAGGAGCTGGTCTCGCTGGGCAGCTTCGTGGTGCCGGACTCGGGCGCTGCCAACGTCACCGTCCAGCTGCCGGCGTCGGCCTCCGGATACAGCTTCATCGACATCTCGCGCGAGCCGGCCGACGGGGACTCCTCGCACTCGGGCGACTCGGTGCTGCGCGCGAAGGTCTGAGCGGCGCGACGCCGATTCGAAGCATGGCAGGGGCCGCCGCCTCCCCAGAAGGTAGGTTGCCGGTGCCATGGGCACCGCGTTGATCATCGTGATCGGCCTGCTCGTGCTCGGCCTGCTCGTGCTGGCGCTCTACAACCGCATGGTCGCGCGGCGCAACAGGGTGGACAACAGCTGGGCCCAGATCGACGCCGCCCTGCAGCGCCGCCACGACCTGGTGCCCAACCTCGTCGAGGCGGTCAAGGGCTACGCCAAGCACGAGCGCGAGACGTTCGAGCGCACGACCAAGGCGAGAGCCGGCGCCGAGAAGGCCGAGGGGCCGCCGCGGCAGGCGGCTGCCGAGAGCGTCCTGCAGGCGGCCATCGGCCGGCTGTTGGTGATCGCCGAGCAGTACCCCGAGCTTCGGGCCAGCGAGAACTTCATCAAGCTCCAGGAGCAGCTGACCGAGACCGAGAACCAGATCCAGATCACGCGGCGCGTCTACAACGACACCGTGCAGACCTACAACACGCTGATCCAGATCTTCCCGCCATCGCTCGTCGCTCGCGCCTTCGGCTTCGAGCCGCGCGAGTTCTTCGACGCGCCGCCTGAGGCCGACGCGCCGCCGGAGGTGGCCTTCGAGCGGGGCGAGGGCAACCCAGCCGCCGGCAAGTCCGCCGCAGCAATCGAGAGAGAGTGAGCACCCGAGCGCTCCGCGCGCCGCGTCGTCAGCTGGTCAGCGCCGCGGCGGCGCTCTTTGCGGCGGCCTGCCTGGCGCTTCCCACGATGGCAGCGGCGCGGAGCCTCGAGGTGGAGGTAGCTGACGTCAGCATGCGACTGGCGCCCGACGCCGCCCTGCTGGTCACCGAGACCCTCACCGTCTCCTACGAGGGCAGCTACAACGCCACCTACCGCGACATCCTCCTGAAGAAGGGCGAGGGGATCACCGATGTCCGGGTCGCGGAGGGAAACCGCGTCTACCGCCCGGGCGGCTGCACGACCTTCGGCTGCATCGACGCCGAGGGCAAGTTCGGGGCCACCACGATCCCCGAGGGCGGCGGCGTGCGAATCGTCTGGCACGTCGCCGCGAACGACGAACAGCGGACCTTCGCGGTCTCCTACCGGGTGGAGCGCGCGGTGGTCGCCTATGCCGACGTGATCGACCTGGAGTGGCAGGTCTGGGGCGACCAGTGGGACTTCGACCTGCCGGCGCTGACCGCCGAGCTCAGCGATGCGGCGCTCAACCCCGACGACCCTCGATACCGCGTCTGGGGCAAGCCGCGCGACGTCGAGGGCGAGAGCTTCCGCGACGCCGGCGTCGCGAGGCTCGAGGCCAGCGACGTCCCCGACGGCCAGTTCGTGGAGATGCGGGTGACGATCCCCCGCACCAGGGGCCAGGGGGTGGCCGCGGCGCGCCCCGGCGAGGGCGAGGGCCTGCCGAAGATCCTCGAGCAGGAGAGGGCCAACGACGAGGACTTCAACTCACCCCTCAACAAGGCGAAGCGCTTCCTGGGCAAGAACGCCCTCCTGCTCGCCCTCCTGCTCGCGGCGGGGGCGATCACGGGGCTGTTCGCGCTGGCCCGCCTGGCCACCGAGCACAAGGGCTCCGTGCCCGAGCACCTGCCCGAGCCACCGGACACCGCCTCGCCGGCGCTCGCCTACGGGCTCGCGCACGAGGGCGGGGACAGCGCCGACACGGTGCTCGCGACCCTGCTCGACCTCGTGGACCGCGACCACTACGAGGCCAGCCAGGCGACCACCGACGAGGAGAAGCTCGACCTGGCGCTGTCGGTCGCCAAGAAGCGGCCGCGGGGCAAGCTGGAGCCACACGAGGCCGAGGTGCGTGACTTCTTCGACCTGCTGCTCGAGACGGACACCGTGCCGATCAGCGAGATGCGCGACCGGATACCCGAGCACGATGAGGACTGGCGGGCGCGCTGGGAGTCGATGACGAGCGCGCTGGACTCCGTCGACGAGGGCCAGCTCGGCTGGGACCGCGACCTCAACGGCACCCGCTGGCTGCTGGCGTTCGCGGTGATCGCACTGACCGCGCTCCTCGCGATCTGCGCGAGCGCCGTGAACAGGGGCTGGTTCCTGCCGGCGCTGGTTGGAGGGCTGACCGCGGTGGTTCTGATCGCCTACCCGAGCGCCAGGCTGAAGCGCCTCAGCCCCGAGTACTCCGAGCGCTCAGCCAAGTGGCGCGCCTTCGAGCGCTGGACCCGCGACTTCCCCAGCCTCGAGGACGATCCCCCCGCCACCCTCGATCTCTGGAAGCGGATCCTGGTCTTCGGGGTCGCCTTCGGCACCGCCGACCGCATGATCGACTCGGGCCGCATCCCCGCCCCCGTAGTTGAGAGCTCCAGCGACTGGAGTAGCTACTACTTCCAGGGAGGCGTCACCGACCAGGCCTTCAACGGCACCGCGTTCGGCTCGGGCTTCTCCTCCCAGGTGGCCCCCGAGTCCTCCAGCAGCGGCGGCGGGGGCGGCTTCTCCGGGGGAGGCGGCGGGGGCTCTGGCGGTGGAGGCGGCGGGGGCTGGTAGCGCAACTTGGCGCTTGCGGGCCCGTTAGCTTGATTGAGCATGCAGGGCCTCCGGCGCACGCGGGCAAGCAGGGCGGGCGCGGTGCTTCTCGCCGCGCTTGCCGGCGCTTGCCTGCTTACCGTCGCGTGGGCGCACGAATCCTCGAGCGCCTCGCATGGCGGCAGACCGCACGTCGTCCTGCTCACCACCGACGACCAGACCCTGCGTGACATGGTCGTGATGCCGAGGACGAGGGCGCTGATCGGCGAGTCCGGGACGACCTTCCGCAACGCCTACATCTCCTATCCGCTCTGTTGCCCCGCCAGGGCCACCTGGCTGACCGGGCAGTACGCCCACAACCACAACGTGCTCGGCAACACCGCACCCGAGGGCGGCTACAGCGCCCTCAACGACAGCCAGACGCTGCCGGTCTGGCTGCAGGCCGCGAACTACCGCACGATCCACCTCGGCAAGATGCCGAACGGCTACGGGGCGACCGACCAGAGCTACGTGCCGCCGGGCTGGGGACCGTTTCCGGCCAACGGCGAGTTCTACGGGTACATCCCCGACCCCCCCTCCGCCTACTACGGATTCAAGCTGAACGAGAACGGCACTCCGGTCACCTATCAGTCCAGCGACTACCAGACCGACGTCTACGCCGAGAAGGCCGTGTCGGCGATCGACAACCACTTCGACGCCTTCCCGGACCGTCCCCTGTACATGGAGGCGCACTTCTTCGCCCCCCACGACCCGGCCCTGCCGGCGGTCCGGCACATCGGCGCCTTCGCGAACGCGAAGCTACCCAAGGACAAGAGCTTCAACGAGAAGGACGTGCGCGACAAGCCGCCGTGGCTGAAGTCGGTGGTGAAGCGGATGGGCAGCGGCCTGCGGGCGAAGGTCCGGCAGCGCCACCGAAACCGGCTCGAGTCGCTGCTGGCGGTCGACGAGGCGGTCGAGGCGATCGTCAACAAGCTCTATGCCGAGGGCGTGCTGGACGAGACCTACGTGATCTTCACCTCCGACAACGGCTACATGCAGGGCCAGCACCGGCTGCACCAGGGCAAGTTCGTCGCCTACGACCCCTCCGCCAAGGTGCCCCTGCTGGTGCGCGGGCCGAGCATCCCCGCGGGAGGCTTCAGCAAGGAGCTTGTCTCCAACGCCGACCTCGTTCCCAGCATCCTCGAGGCCGCCGGCGCGATCCCCGGGGTCATCCAGGACGGCCGCTCCTTCCTGCCGTTCGCGCGCAACACCGCCAAGCGCTCGCGGCGGCCCCTTCTGTTCGAGACCGGCCGCCCGGTCTCCCTCGCCGAGCCCGGCGCCGCATCCGCCGGCAAGGGCAAGAAGAAGAAATCGGCTACGACGGTCAAGAACCTCGACCTCGACTTCACCGCCCAGCTCTCCGGCCGCGTTATCAAGCCGCCCAAGTACCGCGCGATTCGGACCGCGCGCTACCTGCTGATCAAGTACTCCGACGGCGGCCGCGAGCTCTACGACATGTTTCGCGACCGCCTGCAGATCAACTCGGTCTACTCCGACGGCCGCTATCTGGCGATCCGCAAGTACCTGCTGAAGAAGCTCGCAAGACTGACCCCCTGTGTCGGGGTCGGCTGCAACCGCAAGCTGAAGAAGCCGCCGAAGCCCCTGCGTAAGGCAAAGAAGCGCAAGGGACGCGGGGGCAAGAAGAAGGGCGAATAGGCCGCCGCGAAGCTGATCCGCGCCCGGTCAGGCATCATTCAGGGCGATGAGCGAGGAGTTCTGCGATGTCGGCAGGGGCATCACCCTCTGCTACGAGACCTTCGGGGACCCGGCCGACCCCCCGATGCTGCTGATCATGGGCCTCGGGACCCAGATGATCGCCTGGAACGAGGACTTCTGCGAGCAGCTGGCCGGGCGCGGCTTCCACCTGATCCGCTTCGACAACCGCGACATCGGCCACTCGACCCACAGCAACCAGCCCCCTCCCACCACGCGCGAGCTGCTGATTCGCCGGGTCCCCGGCTGGCACTACACGCTCTCGGACATGGCGGAGGACACGGCCCGGCTGCTGCGTGAGCTCGAGCTCGCGCCGGCCCACGTGGTGGGTGCCTCGATGGGTGGAATGATCGCCCAGATGCTCGCCGCCGAGCATCCGGCGAGCGTCCGCAGCCTGACCTCGATCATGTCCAATACCGGCGACCGCCTGCACGGTCAGCCGTCCTTCGGCGTATACAAGTACTTCCTCACCCGGCCCCCCCGCACCAGGGAGGAGGTCGTGAACCGCGCCACCGAGATCTTCGGCGTCGTCGGCTCCAAGGGGCTGCACGATCTGCAGGAGCTCCGCGAGCTGGCCGGCCGCAGCTACGACCGCTCCCACGACGCGGCCGCGGGCGGGCGGCAGCTGGGGGCGATCGCCGCCACCGGCGACCGCACCGAGTTGCTGCGCCGGATCACGGCGCCGACTCTGGTCATCCACGGCACAGCGGACAAGCTGGTCAAGCCCTCCGGGGGAAAGGCGACGGCGAAGGCGATCCCGGGCTCCGAGCTGCTGCTGATCGAGGGCATGGGCCACGACCTCCCGAGGCCGCTGTGGCCGCGCCTGGTCGAGGCGATCGCCAGGCATGCGCACGAGGCCGACGCGGCGCGTGAAGCCGATGATGCAGGGAGGGCGACGCCCGGGCCCGCGGCGGCTGAGCGGGTCTAGCCCGCTCCCTGCTCCCGTGGCTCGGCGAGGCCGGGCCGGCGCTGTTTGCGCGCCTGGTGCTCGGGCGGGATCCGGACCACGTCCCTGGCGAGCCCCAGCTTCTCCAGCGCGTAGATCACCGCGGCTGAGGGATCGGGCTGCCAGCGGCGCAGGCCGTGGCGAGCCGAGGTGGGAAAGGCGTGGTGGTTGTTGTGCCACCCCTCGCCCATGGTCGCGACCGCGACCACGCCCAGGTTGCGCGACTCATCGCCGGTCTCGAACGGCCGGCTGCCGAACATGTGGCAGAGCGAGTTGACGCTGTAGGTGGCGTGGTGGAGCAGCATCATCCGCACGACCCCGCCCCAGAGCAGCGCCGTCAACGCCGCCACCAGGGTGCCACCGATCAGGTAGCCCAGCCCGAACGGGATCAGCAGGCCGAGGGCCGCCCACAGAAAGAAGGTGCGGTTGACGAAGCTGATCACCGGGTCGGCCAGCAGATCCGGGGCGAAGCGCTCCTTCGAGCCGCGCTGGGTGTGGATGAAGAGCCAGCCGACGTGCGCGTGGAAGAGGCCTTTGAGCGCCCCCTTGAAGCCATCGCCGAAGCCGACGTGGGGGCTGTGGGGGTCGCCCTCCTGGTCGGAGCAGGCGTGGTGCTTGCGATGGTCTGCGACCCACGAGATCACCGGCCCCTCGATCGCCATCGAGCCCAGGACCGCGAAGGTGGCGCGCACGCCGGGCCCGCTCTTGAAGCTGCGGTGGGTCAGCAGCCGATGCAGCCCGACCGTCACCCCGAGCGAGGTGGCGATGTAGAGGACGACGAGGATCGCCAGATCCCACCAGTGCAGGGCCTCGTTCCAGAGCTGCCAGCCGGCGACGGCCAACAGCAGGATCGGCACCACGGTCATGGCGCCGGTGATCAACCTGTCAGCGGTCTCGTTGGCGACGGGCTGGACGGCGCCGGCCAGCTCCTCGCGCTGCGCTGCCGCCGGGCTCGCCGCGGCCGGGCTCGCCGGCTGCCCTGGGTGGGTGAAGTTGCTGCTCCGGGCGACGTGGTGCATGCCTGAAACCCTAGCCGCTCGCCCGGCAGCCGGCCCCCGCAAGCGCGCGACCGTCAGCGGCGATCGGTGCGGCTAGCCTTGCTCATGATGGGCGCAAGCCGGGGAAGACTTATCGCGTTCGTCGCCGTGCTGGCGCTGGGCGCGGGTGCCGCGGCGATGCCGACGCCGGCCTCAGCGGGCAAGGGCGTCGCGCTCGGTGTGGACGTCTCGCGCTTCAACGGCGCGATCGACTGGACGCAGGTGCGCGCCGCGGGGGTCCGCTTCGCCTTCGTCCAGGCCAGCCGCGGCACGGGCCTCGACTGCGACGTGAAGCCGGGCAACTGCGGTGGCGACCTCCTCTACGGCGCCAACTACGCCGCCGCCCGGGTGGCCGGACTGCGGGTCGGCCCCTACCACCGCGTCTTCATCGACCCGGAGCCGATCGAGGCCGCCAAGGCGGACGCTCGTGCCGAGGCCGCCCTGTTCGTGTCCGTGGTCGGTTCGCTTCGCCGCGGCGACCTGCTGCCGGCCCTCGACGTCGAATCCCCTTTCGACGGAGCGAGTGCGCCGCAGGTGCGAATCTGGGTGCGGACCTGGCTCAAGCAGGTGCGTCGCGCCCTCGGGGTTCGGCCGATCATCTACACCAACAGCACGAGCTGGTCGGCGACCGGCAACAGCCGCAAGTTCGCCCGCGCCGGACACGCCCTCTGGGTGGCCAACTGGGGGGTCCGCAAGCCGCGCGTGCCGGCGGCGAACTGGTCGGGCCGCGGCTGGTGGATCTGGCAGTACACGAGCTCGGGCAGAGTGCCAGGCATCTCGGGCCGTGTCGACCTCAACCGCCTGCGCGTGCGCTTCCGCCGGATCGCCGTTCGCTGAGGCGGTCGGGCACCGACGCCCGCCCGACTCACACGCCCCGCCATACTGGCCGAATGCCCTCACCGTTGATCGAGTTCCCGGCCGATGACGCCGAGCGCGCCCGTCGTTTCTGGCACGGTGTCGTGGGCGCGGACCTGCAGCCGCGGCCGCCCGCCGCGGGAGCAGGCTGGGAGGCCGAGCGTGACGGGCTGCGCCTCGGGGTGCACGAGCGAGGTCCCGGCCCCGGTGACACGGCCTCGCTGCCCTACTTCAGCGTCCCCGACCTGGGCGCAGCGATGGACCGGGTCGCGTCGCTGGGCGGCTCGGTAATACACCCCGGGGAGCGCTGGGCGGTCTGCCGCGACTCCGAGGGCAACCCATTCGCGCTGGCGCTCGCTTCGGCCGAGACCGAGCCGGCCGGCTAGGGGCGCATCTCGTAGGCGCCCGAGAGCGCCTCGACCCGCGAGAAGACGCGCTCGAAGCGCTCGGGGTCGACGACGGGCTTGCGCACCTGCTCCAGCGCCCACTCCTGCTGGCCCTGCGTCGAGGATGCCTTGCCGTGCAGCTCGATCGCGTACGAGGAGAAGTCACGAATGAACGTGTCGAAGATCTGGTCGACGACGTCGAGGTCGAGATCGGTCAGCGCCGCCTGCTCGAGGATCAGCTGCCCGTAGGCGACCAGGGTGAAGAGCTCGCCGAGCGTCAGCAGGAAGTCGAGGTCGCGCTGCTGCTCCTCGCCGGGCGGCGCCGTCTCCAGCAGCCTCTGCACTCCCTCGGCCTGCTCGGTGAAGCGGGCCACGTTCGGCACCGAGGAGAATCGCTCGTATGCGGGTCGCCAGTCGTGAAAGGGGATCTTGCTCAGGCCCCTGGTCGAGCCCTGGTTGAAGAGGAACTCGTCGTCGCCTGGCTCACGCCGGATCGGGACATCCGCGTAGGCGGCGTGGTTGAAGAAGAAGCCCGGCATGAACTTGAGGACCAGGCCCATGTTCACGTGCACGGTGCCCTCCAGCTTGGGCAGGCCGCGAATGTCGCGCGCGGCCATCTCGAAGTAGCCGTCCTTCTCGAACCCCTTGGCGGCGATGATGTCCCAGAGCTCATCGACAACCCTCTCCCCCTCGGTGGTCACCTTCATCTTGGTGATCGGGTTGTAGAGCAGGTAGCGGCGGTCCTCCGGCCCGGCCGAGCGGAAGTAGTCGATGGCGCGCTCGCCGAACAGCTTCATCGCCACCAGGCGCGAAAAGGCGTCCACGAAGCCCTGGCGCACGTGCGGGAACTCGGTCACGCGCTTGCCGTAGAGCACGCGGTTGTGCGCGTGGGTGATCGCCTCGTGGAAGGCGTGCTCGCAGATCCCGATCGAGGCGAAGCCGAGGTTGAACTTGCCGATGTTGACGGTGTTGAGCGCCGCCTCGAAGGCGGCCGGGCCGCTGTGCAGGACGTCCTCGGGGCGCACCGGATAGTCCTCGAGACGGAACTCGCTGACGTACATCTGCGCGTTGACGACGTTCTGGACCAGCTCGTAGCTCGGGTGCTGGCTGTCGACCGCGAAGAAGACGTACCCGTCGGGCCCCTCGATATCGGTGCGACGGCCGAAGACCGAGACCATGCCGGCGAGGTTGCCATTGCCGATGTAGTACTTGCCGCCGCTGGCCCTGAACCCCTCCCCCTCGGGCCGCAAGAGCATGTCGGTCGAGTAGATGTCGGCGCCGTGCTCGCGCTCGGAGAGGCCGAAGGCGAAGATCGAGCCCTCGTCCAGCAACTCGGCCGCGCGGGCGCGGGCCCGCGCGTTGTCGCTCTGCCAGACGGGGCCGAGGCCCAGGATCGAGACCTGCCACGTGTACCAATAGGCGAGCCCGTAGAAGCCGGTGATCTCGTTGAAGGCGCAGATCCGGGTCGTGTCCCAGCGCTTCTCGGAATCGTCGCCCCCCTCCGCCTCGGGCGTCAGCAGGGTCGCGAAAACGCCTTCGCGCTTCACGAACTCGAGGAAGTCCGCGTACCAGGTGCGGTCGTGGTCGTTCTGCTTCAGCGCCCGCTTGCCGCGGGACTCGAAGAACTCGATCGTCGCCAGCAGGATGCGCCGCGACTCGGCGTCGAGGCCGGCCGCCTCGTAGGTGTGGGGGTTGAAGAGCAGCGAACCATTGCCCGCGGCGGTTGCCTCGTCGCCCTTCGTGGCCTGTGCCGATTCCATCACCGACATCATCGCGCAATCGCCCGCCGAGCGGATCTGCCAGGGTGGTCGGATCGGCGACTCTTCCGGAAACCGCGAATCGATCACTGCCGAGGGCCTCGCGGCGCTGCGGGCGGAGGTCGAGCAGCTCGAGGGCCCGGGCCGCACAGAGATGGCGGCGCGGATCAAGGCCGCCCGCGAGCTGGGCGACCTCAAGGAGAACGCCGACTACCACATCGCCAAGGAGGACCAGGCGCACTTGGAGACGCGGATCAAGCGGCTTCGAGCGAGGCTTCGCAACGCCGTGGTCGTCGAGGCCGAGGCGGGTTCGGGCGGCGATGCGTTCGCCTTCGGGCGCACGGCGAAGGTGCTCGACGAGCAGACCGGCAAGGTCAACACCTGGAAGCTGGTCGGCGCCACCGAGGCCGACCTCAAGCAGGGAAGGCTGTCGGCGGAGTCACCGGTGGGCCAGGCGCTGCGCGACACCGAGGTCGGCAGCTCGGTTCGGATCGAGACGCCCAAGGGCGAGCGCAGCTACCTGGTGCAGGCGCTGGTCGACTAGCAGGACGCCGGCCCGGCCGCTCCCGCGACGTTCAGGCGGCCAACAGCTGCCCGGAGCTGAGCACGCCCGCGTAGCCGTCGGCAAGCGCCGCCATGAACGCAGCGTGCACCGTGGCCCCCGGCAGCTCCTCGCCGCCGAACTCGAGGTCGGGTGCAGCGCACGCGTCGTGCACGACCGTGGCCGTGAACCCGAGGTCGACCGCGGCTCGCACGGTCGCGTCCACGCACATGCTGCTCATCATCCCCGCGACCACCAACTCGCCGATCTCGCGCGAGCGCAGCTCCTGCTCCAGCGCGGTCTCCATGAAGCCGTTGGGCGAGCCCTTCTCGATCACCGGCTCGCCCTCGGCCGGCGCAACCGAGGCATGGATCTCGACCCCCTCCGTGCCGGGCCGCATGAAGCTCGCCTCCGGCTCGTCCCAGACGTGCTTGAGATGGATCACGGGCTCGCCACTGTCACGAAAGTGCTCCAGCACCCGCCGTGCGGCGGCGGCGGCCTGCTCGGGGCCGATCAGGGGGTAGGCCCCGCCCGGGAAGTAGTCGCGCTGGATGTCGATGATCAAGAGGCCGCGGGCCATCAGGCGGGAGTATCCAACTCCGGGCGGTCTGCCGGCGGATCGAGGTCGATCTCGACCGTGACGCCGCTGCGCTCGTCGCCGCGGGCGAACGCGGTCCCGGTGCGCTCGTCGCCTCGCAGGCGCACCCGCACCGGGGTGGGCTCGGTCAGGTTCCGCCACCAGCGCTTGCGCCCGGGCCAGCCGACGGTGATCAGGACCCGGTCTCCCTGCTCGCGATAGCCGGTGGGGAAGGTGTACTCACGGCCGCTGCGACGCCCCGTGACCGTGATCAAAAGCAGGCTGCCGCTTGCGACCCCGTGCAGGGGCGAGCGCAGCAGCCCCTTGACCACCGGGTTCACGGTGCGGTTGGAGATCGCGAAGGGCGCGTGTCCCCGAGTCACCTGCGGCATCGTCGCAGAGCCGCGCGGGTTCACCGAGGAGCGGTGCCGTGCTCTGCCATCAACCCGTCGAGCCGCTCACCGAGCTCCGCGCGAAGCGACGCGTGGGCCGCGTCGCGCGCCTCGCCGCTCGAGCGGTTGACGAGGTTGGTGGCCTCGTTGGGGTCGCGCTCGAGGTCGTAGAGCTCGTACTCGGTCGGCCGCTTGCCCTCGGGGTCGAAGTAGAAGGCGTACTTGTGCCGGGCGGTCCGCACCGCGCGGATCCGGTTGGGCTGGCCCGGGACATTCTGCATCGCGGTCGCGGCCTGATGGTCGTCGTAGGTGAAGTGGACGGCATCCTGGACGGAGGGCGCCGGGCCGGGATGGCGCACGATCCCGTCCAGGTCGGCCTCGCAGCGCTCCAGCGCCTCGCGCTCCGGCGCGGCGTGCTCCGCCAGCACCGGCGCCAGGTCGCGGCCCCGCAGCCCGGGTGGGCGCGGGGCTCCTGCCCCGTCGTCGTCGCGCCCGATGGGCTCGCTCCCAGCCCCGGCCCCCGCGTCCATCCCCGCCAGCGTCAGCGCGGTCGGCAGCACGTCCACCAGGGAGGCGAGCGCCTCGGTGCGGGCCGGACGCGGGAACAGCACCGGGTTGGAGACGACCAGCGGCACCCGCAGGGTCTCCTCGTATACGTTGAACATCTTCTGGCGCAGGCCGCCATGGGAGAGGCCCATCTCGCCGTGGTCGGCGCAGCGCACGATCACCGTGCGCGAACGCAGCGAGGCCGGGTCGGCGGCGTCGCCGAGCGCCCCCAGCACCCGGCCGATCTTCTCGTCCACGACCCGGTGCAGGTGCGCGTAGAAGTTGACGTAGTCGAGCTTCGCCCGCTCGTCGCGCAGCGGCCCCATGTAGGCGGTCATTCCCATCCGCATCAGGGTGTGGACGGTCGGCTTGTCGGAGAGATCCTCGTCGATCGTCGGCGGCAAGCCGACCTGGAGGTCGCGAAAGTCCCGGTCGCGGTAGCCGCCGTTCTCATACTGCGCCGGGTAGCCGAGCACGTCGTGGGGGTTGACCAGCGAGACGACCAGGCAGAAGGGCTCGGGCAGCTCGGCCTGGCCCAGGAACTCCTCGACCTCGCGCGTGTAGACCTCGTCCCAGCCGCGTCCCAGGGTGCCCGCGTTGCCGCCCCCGAAGTGCTCGGCCTTGGCGTTCTCGCCCGCGTCCGGCGGCACCCAGCCGAGGAAGCCGTAATCGCGCGCGATGCGCTCCGAGTCGCCCTGCGTCCATCCGTTCAGCAGCGGGCCGGTCCCCTCGGGGTGGGTCAGGTGCCACTTGCCGCGATAGGCGACGTGGTAGCCGGCGCCGCCCAGCAGGCGCGCGAGATTGGGCAGCTCGGGCGGCAGCACCGGCTCGCCACCGGACCTCGGGCCCAGCCGCAGGGCGCCGCGGGTGAACTGGCGAACCGCGCGGCCGCGCGGGGCGCCGGGCCGGCGCAGGATGTCGGCGAAGGTCGAGACCACCGCGGGGGTGTGGCGGAGATCGGGCTTGAGCTCGTCACCGGTCAGGGTCAGGGTGACGCCGTGCTGGGCCGGGTAGAGCCCGCTCAGCAGCGTGGCGCGGCTCGGAGAGCACATCGCCGTGTTGCAGATGGCGCGCTCGAAGCTGAGCCCGGTGTCGGCAAGCGCGGTGTCGTTCGGCATCAGCTGCCGCAGCCAGTTCGCCTGATCGGGCCAGTGCTGCGGGTAGCGCTGCTGGTCTGTGATCAGCAGCAGGATGTTGGGCGGCCTGCTGATCGCGCAATCCTATGGGCGCCGTTCCGCGGCCCCCTCGCCGGATCAGCTCCCGCGCAGCCGGCGCAGCGCCGAGCGGGCGGCGTTGAAGCCGTTCATCCCGTGCACGCCGGCGCCCGGCGGAGTCGCCGCCGAGCAGATGAACACCCCGGGGATGCCGGTCGCGTAGGGGTCGAGCGCGAGCCGAGGGCGGATCAGGGTCTGATACGGGGTGTTGGCCCCCGTGATGATGTCCCCACCGACGTAGTTGGCGTTGTAGACGGGGAACTCCATGGTCGGCCTCACGGCGGTGGCGACGATCCGCTCGCGCAGGCCGGGAGCGAAGCGCTCGAGCTGTCCGATCAGCGCCCCTTCGGCGTCGCCGTCGAAGCCGTTGGGCACGTGCGCGTAGGCCCAGACCGGATGCAGGTCGCCCGCGGAGCGCTCGGGGTCGGCGAGGTACTGCTGGGCGACGAGCACGAACGGGCGCGCGGGCATCCGGCCCCGGTTGATATCCCTCTCCGCGGCGACCAGCTCCTCGAACGGACCGATCACGTGGACGGTCCCGGCGCGGCGGGCGGCCTCGTTGGCCCAGGGCACCCCGCCCTCGACCGCGAGGTCGACCTTGAAGGCCCCCGGCCCGTGGCGGTAGCGGCGGTAGGCGCGCGCGACCCGGCGAGGCAGGCGGTCGCCGGCGATCTCCGCGACCGCGCCCGGCGCCAGATCGAGCACGACGGCGTCGGCCGGCGGCAGCTCCTCCAGCGAGCGCACCCGGACGCCGGTCTCGATCGCGCCCCCGCGCTCGAGCAGCACCGCGGCGAGCGCGTCGGTGATCGAGCGCGAGCCGCCCCGCGCCACGGGCCAGCCATAGGCGTGGCAGGCGCAGACCAGCGCCGTCCCGACCGCGGAGCTCATCGGCCGGCTCAGCGGGGCGAGCGCGTGCGCCGCGACCCCGCCGAACAGAGCCCGCGCCTGCGGTGTCCTCCAGGCCCGCGCGAGCACCGTCGCCGGCGCCGCCGCCGGCAGGCCGAAGCGGGCGAGCCGGATCGGGTGGCTCGGCAGGTGGAGTATCGGGCGGAAGAGGTCGTCGTTGAGGGCGTCGAAGTGCTCCGCCGAGGAAGCGAAGAGGCGACGCCAGGCGTCGCCGTCGGGGCCCAGGCCCGCAGCCGTGTCGGCGATCGAGCGGACCATGACGCCTGCGCTGCCGTCGTCGAGCGGGTGCGCGAGGTCGACCTCGGGCCAGCGCCACTCGAGCCCGTAGCGCTCGAGCCCCAGCGAGCGCAGGAAGGGAGAGCCGACGGCCATCGGGTGCACGGCCGAGCAGTGATCGTGCAGGAGCCCCGGATCCGTGAGCTCGCTGGTGCGGGTTCCGCCGCCGATCGTCTCGGCAGCCTCCAGCACCGTGACCCCCACCCCCTCTCCTGCGAGGGCGACCGCGCAGGCCAAGCCGTTGGGGCCCGAGCCGACGACGACCGCGTCGCTCACGCGATCGCGGCGGGCTCCACCGAGCCCTTGCTCCCCTTGACCACCTCGACCGGGAACTCCGACGAATCGTCGAGCCAGGGCTGCCTGCTCACCATGTCGGCCACGGCCACCGAGCCCTCCCCGATCAGCCCCGCGGCGGCGTCGTAGATGCGGTACTGCTGGCGGCCCCCGCCGACGGGCTCGGACTCGAGCGTGATCACCCGCACCTGGCCGGGCTCGAAGCCGCAGCGCTCCTGGACCGCGTCGAGCAGTTGCGGGCCGTGGAAGTGGCCGTCACCGAAGTTCCAGCCGTTGACGACGTTCGAGATCAACTCCCCCTCGCGCGCGTCGTAGGCCTCGACGTCATCGACGGCGTAGGGAAGCAGCGCGTTGAGGGCCCTGCCATGCGAATGCATGGCGCGGAAGGCGAGGCCCCTGTTGAGCAGGTACTCGGCCGTCTCGGCGTCGTAGATCTCCGCCACCTGGTCGGTGATGATCCGCGCCGGCTTCTCGATCCGGGAGTCCAGGCTCTCCTCCGCCCCGCTCCCCTTGCGGAACAGCCACTGCGTGGTGGCCCAGTTGCCGGCGTAGTAGCGCATCGAGGGCAGGAAGGAGATCTTGTCCGGGCGCAGGTTGCCGAGCACCGGCAGCCCCACGCAGACGATCGCGATCATCGCGATCAGCAGCGGGTCGTCGAGCGACGACAGGGGCACGTCGCCGTAGTGCCCGAACAGGAACAGGGTCCCGAAGATCATGAACAGGTTCCACTCAAGCGGCACCGCCAGCGGGAACATCGAGGTGATGTTGAGGTGGAAGACGACCATCCCGACGATCGCGATCGTCCGGATCGTGTCGTTGTCCACGGTGAGCAGAAGCAGCGGCCACCCGAACTCCTGCACGGTGCCGAAGTGGGCGATCGAGGCGGAGAGCCTGGACGGCCTCATGTCCTCGGGGTAGTCGCGCCACAACCGGCGCCTCAGCTTCTCCGAGCGGGTCCAGGGCGCGTTGCTGATCATCGTCGAGACCACGAAGGGGAAGTGGCGGTTCAGCTTCGAGGACGCGGCGCCCCACCAGATGAACACGAAGATGAACTGCCAGGCGACGATCCACTGGTCGATCGGGAAGAGGCCGACGGCGAGCATCGTCCCGTAGATCTCCGGGCGGGCGCCGAGGAAGGAGACCTTGTCGCGCAGGCCCAGCAGCCCGAGCAGGATCAGCAGCGCCGCTATGCCCTCCGGCGGCAGCTTCCCGGCCGCGGTGCCCGCCGCGGCCTCACCGGAGACCGCAAGCAGGTAAATCCCGCAGATCAGCACGCCACCGTAGAGCAGGACATCGACCGGCGCGCGCCGCGACCCCTTGGTGAGTGGCACCCTTTCCGGCCACGGCGGCAGCCGGATCGTGCCGGGGCGAAGCCAGTAGAGCGGCCCGCCGATCGGAGGCTTGAAGCGGAAGCTGAGCGGCATCGAACCGGCCCCAAGGCCGAGGATCTCCCAGAGAAGCGTCCAGACGGCGAGCTTCTGGAAGACGATCGGCTGGGTCCACCAATCCCCGATGTCCCCGAGCCCGCCGAGGCCCGGTGTCAGCGAGATGACCAGGAAGGCGCCCAGCAGGTAGACGACGAGCTTCACGGCGTAGAGCAGATAGACAACGCTCGGCGAGCCGAACCCGTTCAGGCCCCAGTCCTGGACCAGCGGCTTCAGCCGCGTCAAGTGAGGCTTTCGCTTCCACTCGTCGAGGTCGAACGGAGGCGGTGAGGGCTCGAGGAATCCCATGCTGCCTGGCCAACCCTATCCGCATACGGCCGCGCAAACCGAGTCCACGATCGAGCCCTGGCGGTGGGCCTCGCGGCGGATCAGCCCCCCCGCTTAGGCGGCGGCTCCGGGCCCCGCTGGTGCGGTGTCCTCGCGGCTGGGGCAACGGCGACCATCAGGAGCCCGACTCAGCCTCCGGCAGCCGGATCCGCAGCCGGGTGATGCGTGCGTGATCGACCTCGTCGACGCGTAGCTCCGCTCCCTCGACCCTGACCATGTCGCCCTCGCGGGGCTGGCGGCCGAGCCGGTCGAAGGCGAGCCCCGCCAGCGTCCGCGTTTCGCCGATCGGCAGGCGGGTGCCGACGGCCTCGTTGAAGTCGTCGATGGTCATCGAGCCGGCGACCTGAACGGTTCGGGAGTCGAGCCGCTCGAGTGTCGCGTCGGGGAGGTCGTACTCGTCCTCTATCTCGCCGACGAGCTGCTCGAGCACGTCCTCGATCGAGACGATCCCCACGGTCGCGCCGTACTCGTCTACGACGATGGCGAGCTGCTCTCGCAGCTCGCGTTGCTCGCGCAGCAGGGGCCCGAGGTCCTTGGTCTCGGGCACCACCAGCGCCGGGCGCGCGAGCTCGGCGACCGAGGAGCCTCCACCTCCGCGGGATGCCGCAACCAGGTCGCGAACATGCACGACTCCGAGCAGCCGCGAGAGCGATCCCGAGGCGACGGGATAGCGCTCGTGCGGCGTCGACACGACCCGGTCCAGAGCAGCGTCGGGTGTCATCTCCGCCTCGAGCCAGTGAACCTCGGGCGCCGGGATCATGATGTCGCGAGCCTCGAGGTCGGCGAACTCGAACACGTTGTGGAGCATCTCCTCCTGGGCCCGCGGGATGATGCCGGTGTCCTCAGCCTCGTCGACGATCTCCTGCAATTCACCCGCAGTCCTGATCGAGCTCCCCGCGACCACCTCGCGGACCCCGAAAGGCCGCAGCAGCAGGGTCGCCGAGCCCTGCAGCACCCAGACGAGCGGCCGCAGTGCCGCCTCGACCAGCTCGATCGGGCGCGCAACCACCGAGGCGAGAGCCTCCGCGCGGTCCAGTGTGAGTGCCTTGGGCACCAGCTCGCCTAACACCACGGAGAGGTAGGTGACGACCCCGAACGCAAGCGCGAAGCCGAGCCAGCCCGGCACGCCGAGCAGGTCGGCCACGAGCGGCTCACCGATCGCGCCGATCAGGATCCCGACCGCCGTGATGCCAACCTGAACCGTCGAGATCACCCGCACCGGGTCGTCCATCAGCCGCAACGCCGCACGCGCGCCGGCGCTGCCCTCCTCCGCACGCACGGCCAGCGCCGCCCGGCGAGCGGTGACCACCGCGTACTCGCCGACGACGAGGAACGCGTTCACCCCGACGAGCGCGAGAACCGCGAGGATGCTCAGCCAATCGCTCATCCCGGGCTATTCGCTCTGCCTGCGGCGGGCCGCGAAGGCCTCTCCACCCGCTGGGCCGCGAGCGCCGGCCGTGATCACGATGCGCGCCGTCGAGATACTTGCCATCGACGCTCGAACAGTACCCCCCCGTACAACCCGGCTGTTGGCACCTCTCCCCGCCGGCGTGAAGCGCTCAGCCGGTCGATTTGGCCTCGCTGATCTCCAGCAGGTGACCGTCGGGGTCGCGGAAGAAGCAGCGCACCTCCGATTCGCTCTCGACCGGGGGAGTGAGGAACTCGGCGCCCCTGGCCCGGAGGGTCTCGTAGGCGGCGTGACAATCCGGCACCCGGATCGTGATCTCGTGACTGACGGTGCCCGGGTCCGAGGGCGCCGCGAACCTCACCCCGGGCTTGTCGGGTGTGGGCCCCCCGCCGATCACCAGCAGAAGCCAGGTCCCGAGGAAGCGCAGCACCACGGATTCACCGTACTCACGAAAGACCTCGGCGCCGAGCACGCCCTCATAGAAGCTGCGCGAGGCGCTCGGGTCGCTGACCACGAGCACATGCGTCGCCTCCATGCCTTCGGCCGGGAAGTCGGTCATGGCCGGCGGACCCTATCTCCCGTTCGCATTCGGGGCCGGCTCCAAGTGGAAAGCGCGGGTTGCCAGGCCCGCCATAGTGGCCTATGTTCGGGGCTGCACAGCGCGGAGGGGTGGTGCGCTGATCCGAGTCCTCGTCGGGAGCCCCAAGCAATCGATCGGAGGACTCATGGATCGCATTCGCAGGCTGCTGTCGAGGCCGGCGATGATCGCCTCGCTGATCGTGCTGGTCAGCGTCTTCGGCGGCACCGCCATCGCGGCCAAGAAGCTCGGCCTGGGCGCCCTCTCCAAGGGCGCCAAGAACAAAACCGTGGGGGTCGGCAAGCTCACCTACGCGAGCACGACCACCGCCATCCCGCCGGGAATCCCGTCTGAGGTCCTGGTTTCGGTGGCGACGACCTGTCCGAAGGGCCTGAAGCCGATCGGAGGCGGCATCAAGCTCGGGGCAGACGTCATCCAGCTGACCGTCGCGGACTCGTACCTGACAGCGACCGGCTGGGCGGGGACCGTCGAGAACGAGTCTGCATCGGCCCAGAGCGCGACGGCGATCGTGGCGTGCGCGGCAACGCGCAAGGTCACGGGCACGCCACCGGCCAGCTGAGGACGGGCGGCGCCGGGTGGGCGAAGGGGCCGGGGCGCCGGCCCCTTCGCCTGGCATTCACGACGGGCGGCTGAGGAATCGCCGCTCCGGCTGCATAGAGTGGAGCGATCGCCGAGCGGCGCCACACCTTCCTCTTCGCGGATCTGGCCGGCTTCACCGCAATGACCGAGGCGATGGGCGACGAGCCCGCCGCCGAGCTCGCCGCCGGGTTCTCCGAGCGCCTTGAATCGGAAGCCGCCGACTTCGGGGCAGAGCCGATCAAGCGGATCGGAGACGCGGTGATGCTGCGCTGCGACCGAGCCGAGGACGCGATTCGGTTCGGCCTGCACATCGCGCACGAGGTCGGCGACCGTCACTACCACCCGACCGTTCGGGTGGGCATGCACACAGGCGCGGCGGTCGAGCGGGGCGGTGATTGGTACGGCAGCACGGTCAACCTGGCAGCCCGCGTCTCGGGCGAGGCCTCGGGAAGCGAGGTCCTGCTGACCGAGGCCACCCGCGAGGCAGCCGGCTCGGTCCCTGGGGCGGAGCTGCGCGAGCGGGGTCGCCGCACTCTTCGCAACATCGCCGAGCCCGTGCGCCTCTACGCGGCGAGACCGGAGGGCGACGTGAGCGAGAACAGACTGCCGATCGACCCGGTCTGCCGGATGGCGGTGGACCCGGAGCGGGCAGCCGGGACCGCCATCCACGAGGGGGCTCGCTACCACTTCTGCTCGCTGGACTGCTTGGGCCGATTTGCGGCGGCACCGCGGGGATTCGCTCCGACCGGGGCTCACCAGAGCTGACGCCCGCCTCTTCGAATTCGCGCCCCGCAACCCAGGCGCCAAACTCTACGCATGGGTCCCGAACGCGCGCACTGGAACCGCGTCTACTCCGAGAAGGCGCCGGATGCGATGAGCTGGTTCGAGCCCGCCCCCCGCACCTCGCTGGCGATGATCGACGCTCTGGACCTGCCGCGCGACGCGCCGATCATCGACGTGGGAGGAGGAGCGTCACGGCTTGCGGCGGAACTCCTCGGGCGCGGATACTCGGACATCACCGTCGCCGACATCTCGAGCGCGGCGCTGGAGCGAGCGCGCGAGGGCTTCCCGGACGCAGGCCGGATCGAGTGGGTCGCCGCCGACGTGCGAAGCCACGACTTCGGACGGCGGTTCGCCCTCTGGCACGACCGCGCCGCGTTCCACTTCATGGTCACGGCCGATGATCGGCGCGGCTACCTGGCGACCCTCGAGCGCAGCCTCGAGCCCTCCGCGCACGTGATCCTGGCCACCTTCGGCCCCGAGGGACCGACCCGCTGCAGCGGGCTGCCGGTCGCCCGCTACGGCCCAGACCTGCTCGCGGAGACGATCGGCGAGCACGCCCAGCTCGTCTCGGCGCACCTCGAGGAGCACCTGACACCGTCCAGCGCGAGTCAGCAGTTTCTGTTCGCCCACCTCACCGCTCCCGCGGGCTCCACCTGATCTCCTGTTCCCCACGGTCCCGTCGGCTCGGAGCGGGAGGTCGTGGGACCCTGTTCTCGCAAGACTCGTCGACGCGTCAAACTGAGGACGTGGCCTTGGACCCACCCATCGATGACGCGATCCGCTGGCTTCGCCGGAGCTATCGTGCGGGCGCGCTGGTCGACGCCGCCGCCGCGGTCGGGATGGTCGCGCCGCGGCTCTACGGGCCGACGCTGCGCTTCGAGCGTCCGTTCCGGCGTGAGCGTCCTGAATTCGCATACGCGCTCCGGGTCGGGGCCCCGCTGATGGCTGGTTGGACGGCCCTGTTGCTCTGGGCGGATCGCCGGCCGCTGGAGCGCCGGGCAGTGCTGCCGCTGACCGTCGTCCCGGTGATCACGGGCCTGATGGCCAACGACGCACACGCCGTAAGCGCGGGGTATCTGTCGGCTTCCGGAGTTCGACTGGTGCGCGGGCTGCAGCTCAGCCTGGTCGCGCTCTTCGCCTACAGCTACATGAAGGGCGAGCAGGCGGCCAGGCAGCAGCCGGATCCCGACTAGGCGGCGAAGACGATCGCGCCAGGCCCCATGGGCCGAACCTGCTGAGGCTAAGGAGCGCCGGCGCGCTCGGCTTCTCACCGATCATCGAGACCGCGACCGGCCCGATCCTGGTAATAGTGAGCGCGAGCGGCGCCCGGCGATCGTCCTCGTAGGGCTCCGAGGCGACCGCTCGCTTCGCGACGCCTGCCGGTCAGTTCGGCCTTGCCTTCGAGAAGTCGGGAGAGCCACCTGAGGCCGGTGAGATCGGCGGCGAGCGCTGTGGTCGTGGGGCTGTCCAGGCTGAGAATCTTCAGTCGGAAGGGGTCGGAGCCACGGTGATTCCAGCCGATGTCGATGGTGCGGGCAGAAAGGTAGCCGGCGCGCTCGACCAGTTCGACCTCGCGATCGGTGTACGCGCCGGCCGGGTAGGCGAAGTGGTCGCAGGACGAGCCCGACATCACCTCCACCTCGTTCCTGGACTCCGCGATCTCTTGCCAGGCCTCATCCTCCGAGCATGCCGGCAGCACCGGGTGGGAGCGGGTGTGCGACTGAAAGCTGAAGGAGTCCTTCATCCGGTCGAGTTCGACGGGACCGAGGACCTCAAACCCGGGGCCCCCGCGGGCGCCGAGGAGGCCGGTGCAGAGGTAGACCGTGGGCTCGACCCGGTGGTGGCGGAAGAGATCGATCAGCCGCGCGTTTCCGGCGCGGCCGTCGTCGAAAGTGATCACCAGGCTCCTCGGCGGCACTGCGCTCCAGTCGCCCGAGCGGACCGCGTTGACCAGCCGCTCCAGCGGGATCAGGGAGTAGCGGCGCAGCATCCATCGGAGCTGAGGCTCGAAGACCTCGGGGGCCGGATCGTGGTAGAGCACGATCGAGACCCGGTCGCGGGCGATCGTACTGCGGACCGCCCAGGCCAAGCCGCTGAACCGGATCAGCGCGGCCAGGGCCCCGCCCAGCAACGTGATCGCGGACTCCTGGGCAGCGGAGCGGCGGCCTTGCTCAGTCGAGCGCAAGCAGAGACGGGTCGAGAGCCAGGCGTCGCAGCTCAGAGTCCGAGGAGTTGGCCGGGTAGATCCGCCGAGGGCGCCAGAGTTCGAGGAAGTCGTTGCGGACCGGGGAGACGAACGCGTACTGCATCTGGTAACGATCGTTTGCGGGACGCCTGCTGCCGAAGTGAAAGCAGGCGCTTGACTCGAGCCAGAGCACGGTGCCTGCCGGCTCGGAGAAGACGTTGACCTCACTCTCGTCGACCACGGAGGCGACCTGCTGGTCGGTAAGGCGGTAGGGGACGCCGCGAGACCCGTAGTCCAACGCCCCCGCGACCCGGCGCGAGGCTGACTTGCCGAGGAAGTGCAGTGGCCCGTCGTCGATTCCGATGTCCCGCAGCGCAACCACCACGTACAGGGTCGGGGTGCTGTGGTAGTCAAGGTGAAAGAGCTGACTCTCCCGCCAGGGGCCGTCGGGCTCGGGATCGAACCGGGTGCTTGACTCCATCAACCTGACCCCACGGGGGAGCAGCCCGGAGAGAAGCGGCACGTACCCGAAGGTCGGCGCGACCGCGGCCAGCATCTCCGAGGAGGTGGCAAAATCGAGCAGTTCGGGATACCTGTCGATCGCGCTTTCGGGGTTGATGTTCTGCAGGAAGGGCTTCTCGTGCTCCCACTTGCGCCCGCCGTGTTCGCCGATCAGGCGGGCCCCGGCGGAAAGCACCGCATCGAGGTGCGGCAGAGTGCGCGAGCGGTCGATCACGAACCCGTCATCGAGCTCGAGGGGAGACGACGGCGCCCCTCCGTTGCCTTCGAGCAACGAGTCGAATCGCTCCTCGTAGAGCCCGCGGCGGAAGTCGATTGATCGCTGCCCGCCGCGATTGAAGCGGGCACCGATCGCACAGGTGGAATGCAGCCCAAGGCGCCTCATGTCGCCCTTCTGCAACGCACGGGCGAGGGGGACGATCGGGCGCCGCCATCCGCCGGGCGGGGCCTTCATCTGTTCGAAGCGGGCTGCGCTGTCACGGGTCGAGGCGCCGGCGATGCGGGGTACGCTAGCCGCCCTGTGATCGTCCTGCGCCACTCCGAGGGTCACGTGGCCGTTACCCAGCAGGCGCACGCGGCGATGTGCGGCCAACTCGCGCGCGCCTGGGGCAACGAGCCGTTTGGGGCGCCTGACCCCAGCGACTCACTCCACCTTGCCGCCGAGCAGCACGAGCTGGGCATGCTCGAGTGGGACGGGGCGCCGGCCTTGGATCCCGACACGGGGCTGCCGGTGACCGTCTCGGAGATGGACCTGGCCACTCACCTCCCGCTGCGGCTGCGAGGGCCCGAGCGGATTCGCGACCGCGACCCGTACGCGGCGCTACTCGTCTCGCTCCACCACACCTCGTTCTACTCCCAGCCTCCGCTGGTCGGCCTTCTGCGCCGGCCGGGCCGCCAGATCAACTCCTACCTGGCCCGCAGCGCTGAGTTCCAGCGACGGCTGAGGGACGAGCTGGGAGTGGCCGATTCCGAGGTCGAGCGGAACTGGCGCCTGGTTCGGGCCTGGGACGGGCTCTCCCACAAGCTGCTCCATGACCGGGTCCCCGGCGCCCTCGGCCCGGTCCCCACCGCCAACGGAGGATCGACGGCTCTCGAGCTCAGCCGAAGCGACGAGGGCTCTTACGCGCTGGAACCCTGGCCGTTCGCGCCGGAGCGGATCGTCGCCTCTGCCGACGCCTGCCTGCTCGAGGGCACCTACCGCGACCGCGAGTCCCTGCGCGAGGGGCTGGCGACGGCGCGTCGAATCGAGCTCAACTACGAGCTGGTCGCTCGGTGAGACGGCCGCCGCGACCCGCCCTGCGCGCGGGTCTTGCCTTCCGCCGGGAGCCCCTCACCTTCCTGCAGGCGATCGACGGCGGCCGCGCCCTGATCCAGTTCCGGGCCGGCTTCAGCGAGTTCACCTTGATCAAGAGCCCCGAGATCATCCATCACGTCTTGGTCAGCGCCGCCGACAGCTTCGGCGAGGGCAAGTGGACGCTGCGTGGCGAGAGGGTGATGGGCGACTGCTTGATCACGCGGGAGGGCGACCCCCACCGCGACCGCCGCGCGCTCTTGCAGCCCAGCTTCGACCGCGCCCGGCTCGATCGTAAGGCGACAGCCCTGACCGAACGCGCCGAGTGCCTCAGCGAGGGCTGGCACGACGGGGACGAGATCGAGGCGCGAGCCGGCATGAGCCGCGTCGCGCTCGAGGCCGCCGGCGACGCCCTCTTCTCCCTCGACTTGGGCGGTGACTCCGAGGCGCTGGTCCCGGCCCTGGGCATGATGCTGCACGAGATTCCCCGGCCGGGCCTGCCTTGGCCAAGCGGGCGGCGGCTCGCCGCGTCGCGCAGGGTGGTGGATGAAATGGTCCTCAACGCGGTGGCCGAGCGCCGGGCTTCGGCAGTCGGTCACGACGACGTGCTGAGTCTGCTCATCCGCCACGGCCAGAATGGTGGCGGCTCCCTCAGCGACCGCCAGATCGCCGACGAGATCGCCTCGCTGATGATCGCCTCGATCGACACCACCCCCGGGACGCTCGCCTGGGCCTGGCATCTGTTGGCCCGTCACCCGGAGGTCGAGTCCCGTGTGCATGAGGAGCTGGACACCGTGCTGGGCGACCGGCCGCCCACCGCGAGCGACCTACCGAGGCTCGAGTACCTGGACCTTGTCATCTCCGAGGTCCTCCGCCTCTATCCGCCTGTCCACTTCATCGATCGCCGGCCGCTGGTGGATGTCGAACTCGACGGGCGCCGCCTCCCAGCCGGCTCCTTCCTTCTGATCAGTCCGCTGCTGACCCACCGCGACCCGCGCTTTTACCCGGAGCCGTCTGCCTTCCTCCCTGAGCGCTGGGCTCCGGCTGACCGAGCTGAGCGGCCCCGGTACGCCTACCTGCCGTTCGGGGGAGGCCCCCACACGTGCATCGGGATGACCCTGGCGCGGATGGAGCTGGAGCTGGTGATCGCGACGCTCGCCCGTCGCTGGCGAATGCGCCCCGCCCCGAGCTTCCCCGCCGCCCCCACTCCCCAGACGAAGCGCTTTCCAATGAGGCTCGAGAGCCGCTAGCCGATCATGTCCGAAGCGACCACGCCAAAGAGCACGCACACCTCAGGCAACGGCGCGCTCGATCAGCGCCTCGACCTGATCGACGCAGTGACGTACGCCGATCTGTTCGACTGCGCGGTGACGGCCGAGGAGGCCTGGCGGTTGAGCCGCGTGCCGATCAGCCGCGCCGAGTTCCGGCGGCGGCTGGCGGACGACCCGGTGCTCGCCCGCGCCGTCACTGAGCATCACGGCTTCTACTGCCTGGTCGGCCGGGAGAAGCTGCTCGAGTCCCGCCCCGATAGGCGTCGTCGCGCCCTGCGCCTGCGCGGGCGGGCGAGGCGCGTGGCGCGGCTGCTGCAGCATCTGCCGTTCGTGCGTGGCCTCCTGCTAACCGGGTCGGCCGGCGCTGACGACGCGACCCCCAACGCCGACGTGGACATGCTGGTGCTGGTCAGCCCGGGGCGCTTGCCGACTGTGTTCGCCCTGCTGGGCGGGCTGTCGCGGCTGCTCTCGCGCTCGGCGTTCTGCCCCAACCACTATCTCTCCCAGGCCCACCTGCTCCTGCGGAGGCGGGACCTCTACATGGCCCACGAGTTGCTGCAGGCCTACCCGCTGGCCGGCGAGGCCGACTCCCTCCTTGCGTCCAACCGCTGGACCGCCGAGCTGCTCCCCAACGCCACCGACCGGACCGCCCGCGTCAGGCCGCTGCCCGGCGGCGTCGCGGTCCAGCGGCTGCTCGAGTGGCCGCTTCGGGGCCGCCTCGGTGAAGCCCTGGACGGGGCGCTGCGGCCCCTCGCCCTGGCCCGGCTCGAGAACCACCACCGCGCCTGGGGTTCCACCCTTCCGGCCGAGGTCGCCGACGACCTCGACGCTGGGATTCAGCTCCGCTTCCACGCTTCCCCCCACAACCAGGCCGTGATGCTCCGCTACGTACGCCGCCGCGAAGAGGTCGCCAGGTGTCTCCTGCGCCTCGGTGGCGATCGCGCAGCCTCGAGCAGCCTCATGGCAACCCCGTAGTACCTCGCAGCCGAAGGGGGGAGAGACTTCATGCGCCGCTGCGGACGAACTGCCTTGGCGAGTAGCCGATCGAAGAGCTATCGGTGCTGCGCCCGCGCGCTATGAGGGCGTGTGGGCACAAACCTCGGTGTTGCGAGCCCGTCGGCGAATGCGCAAACCCTCGTTCGATCTGCGAGAGGCCTGCTTCTGGAGCGGGCTCTCGAGTAGTCGGGGCGACTGGATTTGAACCAGCGACCTTTCGGCCCCCAGCCGAATGCGCTACCAGACTGCGCCACGCCCCGATGTGCTGCGGGCCTCATCCTAGGGCCCAAGCGGGCGACGGGAATCGAACCCGTTCCTCGAGCTTGGAAGGCTCACGTGCAACCGTTGACACCTCGCCCGCGTCGCCACGATTATAGGTTCGGGTCGGCGCCCCGCCGACATGCGGCAGCTCGGCCTTCCAGCCCGCTCGGCTGCCTCGCTAGCCTGACCGAGGCGCCTCGGGGCCCGAAACTCAGGGGCCCTCTGGCGGTTACCAGGAACAGCGGGGTGCGGGGCGGCAGGCGCCACTCGCCGCGCACCGAAGCACCAGCCCAGATGCCCATTCCCTCGCCGGACACCCCCATCCCCCGCGCCCGCCGCCGGCTGCTGGTGCTGGCGACCCTTGGCGCCTTGGCCGCCACCATGTTCGCTGCCACGGTGTTCTCGGCCGGGGAGGCGAAGAGCGCCACCGGAGACAACGTGATCTTCATCCTCACCGACGACCAGGCGGCCAACGAGCTCTCGGTGATGCCGAATGTGCAGACGCTGATCGGCGCCCAGGGGGCGACCTTCCGGCGCGCCTACATTCCCTACCCCCTCTGCTGCCCCTCGCGCGCAAGCCTGCTGAGCGGCCAGTACATGCACAACCACCAGGTGCGCGGCAACGCTCCACCCAACGGAGGATGGGAGGTGTTCCGGCCCAAGGAGGCCGACGCGCTGCCGGTCTGGACGCACGCGGCGGGCTACTACAACGTGCACATCGGCAAGTACCTGAACGGCTACGCGAGCGGACCGCCCGACCCGCTCCCCGTGCCCGAGGGCTGGGACGAGTGGTACGGGAAGATCTCTGAGGACCCCCTCTACTACAACTACCAGCTGATCGAGCAGACCGGCCCCGCTGACACCCCCGAGCTGGAGTTCTACGGCGACCAGGCGAGCGAGTACCAGACCGACGTCTTTCGCGACAAGGCCGTCGACTTCGTCGACGGGCTGACCGGGTCACAGACGCCCTTCATGATGAACCTCTGGTTCAACTCGCCGCACGGCCCGTACTACCCGGCGCCACGACACCTCTACAGCCAGTCCTCATCTCCAGCGCTGCCCAGGGTCGCGGCCTTCAACGAGAAGAACATCTCAGACAAGCCCAAGTGGCTGCGCAAGCAGGCGCGCAAGCGACTCAAGAAGGGCCTCAGGCAGGCGATCGCCTCCGAGCGCCGCCGCCGCCTCGAGATGCTGCGCTCGGTGGACGAGGCGGTCGGCGCGCTGGTGGCCGAGCTCTCCGACCAGGGGATCCTCGACGAGACCTACATCGTCTTCGCCTCCGACAACGGCTTCTTCCGCGGCGAGCACCGGATAGTCGGCGGCAAGTACCTGGCGCACGACCCGTCCTCGAAGGTGCCGCTGATGATCCGCGGTCCGGGCATTCCCGCCGGCTCGGTCAGCGACGAGCTGGTCTCCTCGCTCGACATCACGCAGACGATCAACGAGATCGCCACCGGCTCGCCCAACCCCGCGCTCGACGGCCGCTCGCTGATCCCCTACGCCCAGAACAACTCGCTCCGCTCGACCCGGCCGATCCTGCTCGAGGCCGACACCGGCCCGGGCCAGGGCAACGCCGGCTTCGACCCCCAGGTGGCGAGCTCAGCCAAGGCCTCGGCATCGAGGCGGGTGCGAAAGGCGAGGCTCGCCGGCCGCCGGGGCGTCAAGAACCTCGACCAGGAGAAGATGGCGACCAAGACCGTGGCCAACGGCAACTTCGCTCCGGCCTATCGCGCGATCCGCACCAACCGCTACCTGTACATCCTCTACGCCAACGGCCAGTCCGAGCTCTACGACATGAAGCGCGACCCGGGGCAGAAGCACTCCAGGCAGGCCGACCGCCGCTACAAGCCCGTGCGCAAGTGGTTGTTCAGCCACCTCGTCGCCTTCACGGCCTGCGCAGGCCCGAGCTGCCGCTTCGAGGTCGGGGCCGAGCCGAAGCCACGCAAGAAGCTCAAGAAGCGCAAGAAGCGCTCGAAACGCAAGCGTGCTCGTTCCCCCAAGTAGCGCCCCTCTGCCGACACCCGGCTGACGGCAGGCACCGGGTGCGTGCACGGTCAGTGGCTACGATTCTCACTGTCACGGGGCACTGTGGTCAATGGCTAACCAGCGGGCCTCCAAAGCCTGAAATCCAGGTTCGAATCCTGGGTGCCCCGCTACGGAGGAGCCGCCCAGGTGCGGCTCCTCCTCCGGCCACTACCGCGCCGAGCGCTCCGCGACGGCTTCGCGCGTCACCTGGCAGAGCTCGGCGATCGGGCAGCCCTTCTCGACGAAGCCGTCGGCTCCGCGCTCGATGGCCTCGTCGGCTACGCGGTCGGCGGGGAGCCCGGAGTGAACGATGATCGCGACGCGCGGCCGGCGGCTGCGGATCTGAGGGATCGCCTCTAGCCCGTCCATGTCGGGCATCGAGAGGTCGATCAGGACTGCGGCGGGCGCCGTCTCGGCGATGCCCACGAGGGCGCTGCGGCCATCGCCGGCCTCGCCGACGACCTCGAAGCCCGATTCCCCCTCCATGCCATAACGGATCAGCCGGCGCAGCTCGGGCGCGTCGTCCACGACGAAGACGGAGATCGATCCAGCGCCGGTTTCGTGGTCAGATCGCATTCGTGCAATCCCGGTGCGCCCAGACGGCTGCGGGCCGCGTGCGACTGGGGCAGGGAATACGCGCGATGCCCGGTCGCCGGATGGCGGGCGACCCTCACCGCGCGCCTAAGATCAGGCGACCGGCGGGCGTGCTGGAACTGGTACACAGGCCGGCTTTAGGTGCCGGTGCGCGCAAGCGCTTGGGGGTTCGACTCCCTCCGCCCGCATCGCCCGATCCGCGATCGGAGGAGTGGGCCTCGCGCGCGTCAGGGGGAGGCCATAGACTTGCGCGCCATGGAGGTGGCAGCTGCCCGACCGGGGTACGAGCTCTGGCGGCCGAATCGAGAGAAGTCGGAGTCCAAGAGCGCTCGCGCCCTGCTCGTATTGCTGCTCCTCCTCACCGCGGGCATGGCGTTCGTGATCACCCTCGGCGGCTGGGAGCGCCTGGAGGGCGGCAAGCTGTTCGCCGCTGCCTACATAGTGCTCTACCTCGTCTTCGCCTGGGCGGTCTCGCGCTGGAGCCGCGGCATTCTCCCCCTCGTCTCGGCCATGTCCGTGATCCTGGCGATCTTCGCGGGCCTCGCGGCGCCGGCCTGGTTCGGCCGGGCCAAGGACGGGCTCTCCAGCCCGCTGCTGCCCGAGGAGCTGCTCGGTCTCCTGACGCTGCTGCTCGTGCCGATCCAGATCATCGTGATCGCGGTCGCGCTGGTCGCCTTCAACCAGAACTGGCACGTCGAGGAAGAGCGCCAGATCGGCGACGAAATCCGGGGCTGAGCTCCCGCCAGGGTCGCCGCTAGAACAACTTCAACGGCGGCTCGAGTAGGTGCGGCCCGTCCTCGCGGACGCTGTTGACGGCGTCCGAGACCTCGGTGGCGATCAGCTCGTCGGTGGGCCGCAGCAGGGCCAGCGCGTCCTCGCGCCCAAGCTCGGGATCCAGCCACGGACCCTCTGAGCCGGGGTCGAGGACCACCGGCATGCGGTCGTGGATCGGCCTCACGACCTCGCCGGGCGGGCAGGTGACGATCGTGCAGGAGTGCAGCTCGGTGCCGTCCTTGCGCTTGGAGCGGGCCCAAAGCCCGGCGAAGGCAAACAGGGAATGGTCAGGCCTGGTGATCCACAGCGGGTGCTTGCCTGTCTCGGTCTCCCGCCATTCGTAGAAGCCGTCGGCCACGACCAGGCAGTGGAAGCCCTCGAAGGCGTCTCTGAAGGCGGGGCTCACAGCCACGGTCTCGGCCCGGGCGTTGATCAGGAGGCGGTTCCAGGAGTCAGGGTCCGCGTAATGGGGAACGAGCCCCCAGCGCAGCCGGCCCGGATCGCGCTCACCCTCGTGGCTGCGACGCACCGCCAGCACGGAATCGGTCGGCGCGATGTTGAAGCGCGGCCTCTCCTCGATCTCGGCCGCCTCGCTGAGGCCGAAGCGGAACCGGAGCATCCTCGGATCGGGGTCGGTGAGCGTGTAGCGGCCGCACATCGTGATCGAGACTAGATGCAGTGCCGGAGGTGGGATTCGAACCCACACGCCCCGAAGGGCACGGCATTTTGAGTGCCGCGAGTCTGCCGTTCCTCCACTCCGGCCTTGGGGCAGAACCATAGCCCCGGCCAGCCGCGATAATCGCGCCCTGTGGATGCCGCAGGACGACAGGCGCTGATCGAGGAGCTGTGCTCGTTCGCGGGGCGTGGGCCAGGCACCGATGCCGAGCGCCGGGCGGCAAACATGCTGGTCGGGCGACTGCGAGGGATTGGCCGCAAGGCCGAGCCTGAGGCCACTTACGTGCACCCCCAGTACGCGCTGGTGCACCTGCTGCATGTGCTGATCGCGATCGTGGGAAGCGTCGTGGGCGTGAGCCTGCCGGCCCTCGGTTTCGCGCTTGTCCTGTTCGCGGCAACCTCGGCCCACCTCGACCTCAACACGCGCCTCTACCTGGTCCGCTCTCTGCTCTTCCGGCGAGCGTCGCAGAACGTCGTCTCGCCGGGCAACAACCCCGGGGCGCCCCTGCGGCTGCTGCTCACCGCCCACTACGACGCCGCGCGCTCGGGTTATGTGTTCGGCGAGCGCGGCATCCGCATTGCCCGGCGACTCTCGCCGCGGTGGCGGCTGCTGCTCGGCCCCTTCCGCGTGGTCTTCTGGGGTGGGATCGCTCCCCTCGTCCCCATCCTCGGCGCGCGCATGGCGGGAATCGACGCGGGCTGGCTCTCGATCGCGCAGCTCCTGCCGACCGTACTGCTCGTGCTCGCCGCCTTCCTGCTGATCGACATCGCGCTTTCCAAGGTCGTCCCGGGCGCCTACGACAACGCCTCGGGCGTCGCCGCGGTGCTCTCGGTCGCCGAGCAGCTGCGCGATGAGCCCACGCCGAACCTCGACGTCTGGGTGGTGCTGCCGGGCTCCGAGGAGTGCCTGGCAGAGGGCATGCGCTCCTACGTGCGGGCACACCGCGGTGAATTGGAGCGCGAGCGCACCGTGCTCGTCAACGTCGACTCGGTCTCCTACGGCAGCGTCCACTACGAGACCAGCGAGGGGCCGGTGATCAGCACCGCCATGGACCGCGGGTTGACCGAGCTCTGCGAGGCCCTCGGCGCAACGCTCGGCGCGGCCCCGCTGCGCTCGCCGCTGATCACCGACGCCCTGCCGGCGAGGATCAGGAAGCTGCGCGCGATCACGATCGTCGGCGCGAAGGATGGGCTGCCGCCGCCCTGGTACCACACCCACGACGACGTCCCCGAGCGGGTCGAAGCGCCCTCCCTGACCGCCGCAACGGAGTTCGTGGCCGGCCTGGCGCGCCTGCTCGACCGCGAAGCGGGACGCGCAGCTCCCGTGGACACCGAGCGGCCGCCTCGTAAGGTGCCGGCGTGAGCGATGAGCCGCTGAAGCTGTGGGAGCCTCGCCCCGAGGTGATCGAGCGCTCCCGGATGACCGCCTACATGCGCTGGCTCTCCTCCGAGCGGGGAGTAGATGCCGAGGACTACGAAGCCCTGTGGCGCTGGTCGGTGACCGAGATCGAGGACTTCTGGCAGTCGATCTGGGACTACTTCGAGGTGCAGCACTCGGGCACCTACGAGCGGGTGCTCGCCGGTCACGAGATGCCCGGCGCCCGCTGGTTCGAGGGGGCGGAGCTGAACTACGCCGAGCACATCTTCCGGGGCAAGAACCCTGCGGAGGTCGCCGTCCTGCACGCCTCCGAGGCCCGCGAGCTGGCGCAGCTCAGCTGGGCCGAGCTCGAGGGACGGGTGGCGGACGTCGCCGGAGGAATGTACGCCCTGGGGGTGCGGCGGGGCGACCGCGTCGTCGCCTACCTGCCCAACTGCGCGGAGGCCCTGATCGCTTTCCTCGCCACGGCCAGCCTGGGGGCGATCTGGTCCTCGTGCTCACCCGACTTCGGCGCCTCCAGCGTGGTCGACCGCTTCGCCCAGATCGAGCCGAAGCTGATGTTCACCGTGGACGGCTACCGCTACGGCGGCAGGGACTTCGAGCGGATCGACACGGTCGCCGCGGTGGCTGCGCAGATCCCGACGCTGGAGCGGGTCGTCGTGCTTCCCTACCTGAGCGCCTCGCCGGAGCTGGCCAAGCTCGAGGAGACGGCGGTCGACGCTCCGCCGATGAGCTGGCGCCAGCTCACGGAGTTGGCGCCCGGCGGCCCCCTGCGCTTCGAGCGGGTCCCCTTCGACCACCCGCTCTGGGTGCTGTACTCCTCGGGCACCACCGGCCTGCCCAAGGCGATTGTGCAGGGGCACGGCGGGATCCTGCTCGAGCACCTGAAGAAGCTCAACCTCCACGTCGATTCCCAGCCCGGCGACCGGGTCTTTTGGTTCACGACCACGGGCTGGATGATGTGGAACTTCCTGGTCTCGGCGCTGTTGGGCCCAGCCTCGATCGTGCTCTACGACGGCAACCCCGGCCACCCCGACCTGGGCGTGCTCTGGGACCTCGCCGCCGAGACCGGCATCACCTGCTTCGGCACCTCGGCCAGCTACATAGCCGCCTGCATCAACGACGGGATCGAGCCTGCCGCGGGTCGCGACCTCTCGCGGCTGCGCGCGGTCGGCTCCACCGGCTCGCCGCTATCGCCTGAGGGCTTCGAGTGGGTCTACGAGCAGATCGGTCGCGACACCTGGCTGTTCTCGACCAGCGGCGGCACCGATGTCTGCACCGCCTTCGTCGGCGGCGTGCCCCTGCTGCCCGTCTACCGAGGTGAGCTGCAGGGACGGGCGCTCGGCGCCAAGATCGAGTCGTTCGACGAGCGGGGCAACTCGCTGGTCGGCGAGGTCGGCGAGCTGGTGATCACCGAGCCGATGCCCTCGATGCCGGTCTTCTTCTGGGGCGACGCGGACGGCTCCCGCTACCGGGCCAGCTACTTCGAGATGTTCCCGGGGGTCTGGCGCCACGGCGACTGGATCGAGATAACCCCCCGTGGCACGGCGGTCATCTACGGTCGCTCGGACTCGACGATCAACCGCGGCGGCATCCGCATGGGCACGGCGGAGATCTACCGCGCCGTGCAGGCCCTGCCCGAGGTGCTGGACGCGCTGGTGGTCGACATCCCGCGCGAGGGCACCGAGGGCTGGATGCCGCTGTTCGTGGTGCTGCGCGAGGGGGTCGAGTTGGACGAGGGGCTGACCAGGGAGATCAAGCGGCGGATCCGGGAGCAGTGCTCGCCCCGCCACGTCCCTGACGAGATCCACGCCATCGCCGAGGTGCCGAGAACGCTGAGCGGCAAGGTGCTGGAGGTGCCGGTGAAGAGGATCCTGATGGGAGAGCCCCCCGAGCACGCGGCTGCCCGGGACTCGCTGGCCAACCCGGCGGCGCTCGATTACTTCATCTCGCTGGCGGCCCAGCCGACACCCGCGGGCGACCAGCCCGCACCGGGCAAGGCTAGACCGGGTTGACCGGGTTTCGCCGCTCGGCGAAGCCGCGGTTCTTTCCCTCGGCCAGGGCGTAGCGGCGGATCAGCTCGGCGCGCAGCGAATCGGGCTCGATCACGGCGTCGACGACCAGCTCGGAGGCGAGGTGGAGGATGTCGATGTCCTCGCGGTACTCCACCCGCTTGGCCTTCACGAACGCCTCGCGCTCGGCCTCGCCGGAGATCTCCTGGATCTGGTTGTAGAAGACCGCGTTGATCGCGGCCTCGGCCCCCATCACGGCGATCTCGGCCTGGGGGAAGGCGAGGCAGGCGTCGGGCTCAAACGCCGGGCCGGCCATCGCGTAGAGGCCCGCGCCGTAGGCCTTGCGCACCACCACCGAGATCTTCGGCACCGTCGCCTCCGAGACGGCGCTGATCATCTTGGCCCCGTGGCGGATGATCCCCTGGCGCTCGACGTCCTTGCCGATCATGAAGCCGGGCACATCCGCCAGGAAGAGCAGCGGCAGGTTGAACGCGTTACAGGCCCAGATGAAGCGGGCCGCCTTGTCGGCCGAGTCGACGAAGAGCACTCCCCCTTTGACCGTGGGCTGGTTGGCGACGATGCCGATCGCGCGACCGTCGAGGCGCGCGAAACCGGTCACCACCTCCTTGGCCCAGCGGGCCGATACCTCGAGGAAGGAGCCATCGTCGACCACGGCTTCGATCAACTCGCCGATGTCGAAGGCGGGCTTGGGGTCGGTCGGGACCACCTCGGAGGGCTTCGCCGCGCCCTTCGCGGGCGCCGACGGCGGCGCCGTGGGCGGCGGCTCACGCCAGCTCGAGGGCATGTAGGCCAGGTAGGACTTGGCGAGCTCGATCGCCTCCTCGTCGCTGCGGGCCAGGAAATGGCCGCAACCCGACCGGGAAGTGTGCATGCGCGCCCCGCCCATCTCCTCCAGCGTCACCTCCTCGCCGATCACCATCTGCGCCATCCGCGGCGAACCGAGGTACATGGAGGCGTTGCCATCGCGCATGATCACCACGTCGCAGAAGGCCGGGATGTACGCGCCGCCGGCCGCGCTGGGCCCGAACAGCAGGCAGACCTGGGGGACCTGGCCGGAGAGGCGCACCTGGTTGTGGAAGATGTGCCCGGCCCCGCGGCGGCCGGGGAACATCCGCACCTGGTCGGTTATCCGAGCTCCTGCGGAGTCGACGAGGTAGACCATCGGCACCTGGGTGGACAGCGCCCGCTCCTGGGCCCGAAGGATCTTCTCCACGGTCTTCGGGCCCCAGGATCCGGCCTTGACCGCGGGATCGTTGGCCATCAGGGCCACCGGCCGGCCGGCGATCGTGCCCATGCCCGTGACCACGCCGTCGGCACCCAGGCCCTCGTGCTCCCAGTTGGCCAATACCCCGTCCTCCGACAGGGAGCCGGGGTCCAGCAGTCGCGCGACGCGCTCGCGCACCGGCAGCTTCTCCTGCTCGGCCACCTTGCGGCGGTGACGCTCAGGCCCCCCCTCGAGCGCGGCCTCCAGCGCCGAGCGGATCTCGCTCACGCGCCCGCTCAGGCCTTGACGCCGCGGCGCCGCGTGCCCTTGGACGCGGTGCGCCGCGTCTTCTTGGGCTTCTTGGCGGCGGCCTTGGCGGCGGGTTTCTCGTCGGCCTCGGACTCGTCGTCGACGCCCTTCGCCTCGGGCTCCGTCTCGCCCTCGGGCCCGGTCTCCTGATCGTCGCCGACCTCGGGCTCCAGGTCGGCGTCGGCGTAATCATCGGCGAGCTCCTCCCCGTCAAGCTCCTCGTCTGCCTCGCCGGCGGTCTTGCGGCGGGAGGGATCGAGCTCGCCGGGCGCCTCGAACGGGTCGGCGCCGGTCAGAGGCCGGTGCGTGTCGACCGCAGCGGCCAACTTGGCGCCGAGCTCCTCTGTGTCGTCGAGAACCTCGTCCCGGCGGCGAACCAGGTCGGTGATCACGGATTCGATGTCCAGGCGGCGCTTGGTGCCCTCATCGACGATCCGGCGCGCCTGAGCCTGGGCGTCTGCGACCGCCTCGCGCGCCGCGGCGTCCGCCTCGTCCTGGGACTGCCGAGCGGCGCTGTCGGCCTCCGCGCGCGTCGTCTCGGCATAGGTGTCGGCCTCGGTGCGCGTCACCCGCGCCGATTCCTCGGCCTCGGAGATGATCTGCTGGGCGCTGTCCTCGGCCTGGGCGAGGATCGCACCGGTGCGCTCGCCGACCCGCTGCAGCTCGCGCTTCACCGTGTCCGAGCGGGACTCGTCCCCCCCGCCCGTCTCCAGCCAGTCGGCCAGGCGAGCCAGGAACTTCTCCACCTCCTGTTTGTCATAACCCCGCCGCGAGGAGGGGAAGGTGGCGTTCCTGATGCGGTCGAGGCTGGTCTGGTCGACGCCCATGCTCGTCTCCAATCGGTGTTTCGCGCGCTACTCGGCTCCCGCGTCCACGGGAACGGGCTTCTCGCCGGAGTAATCGTAGAACCCTTTGCCCGACTTCCTACCAAAATCTCCTGCATCGACCATCTGGCGCAGGATCTCCGGCGCGGCGAAGCGATCCTCGCCGTAGGCGTCGAACATCACCTGCGCGATCGAGGCCAGCGTGTCGAGGCCGACGAAATCGGCCAGCGTCAGCGGGCCCATCGGGTGGCTGGCGCCGGCCATCATGCCGGCGTCTATGTCGGCGATCGACCCCACCCCCTGCTCGTAGGCGCGCATCGCGTCGAGCATGTAGGGCACCAGCAACCGGTTGACGATGAAGCCGCGGTTATCGCGGGCGGCCACCGTCGTCTTGCCGAGCGCCTCGCCGACCTCGAAGCCGAGGCCGTAGGCCTCCTCGGAGGTCCCCTCGGCCCTGACGACCTCGAGCAGCGGCATCACCTGGGCGGGGTTGAAGAAGTGCAGGCCCAGGAAGCGCTCGGGGCGCCCCGTGGCCGCGGCCTGCTCGGCCACCGACAGCGATGAGGTGTTGGTGGCGAAGACAGCATCGCTCTTGGCGACGCCCTCCACCTCGCCCCACATCTCCAGTTTGCGATCAAGGTCCTCGTCGATCGCCTCGATCACGAGATCGCAGTCGGCGAGCTCGCCGTAGTCGAGGGTGGGAGTGATCCGCGCCAGCACGGCGTCGGCGTCGGCCTGCTCCATCTTGCCCTTGGAGACGGCCCTCTCGAGCTGCTTGGAGATCTTGCCCATGCCCTTGTCGAGCCTGTCCTGGTCGAGCTCGCGCACGACCACGTCCCAGCCGTTCTGGGCGCAGATCTGGGCGATCCCGTGGCCCATCAGGCCGCAGCCCAGCACGCCGACCTTGTTGATCTCCATGCTTTCGGCACTCCTCCGTCGAAGGGAACTGGCGGGCGAGCAGCCTAGCGCCCGACGGCCTCCCACGCCGCCGCTATGGTCGAAGCCCGACGCCGCGCGAATGGCGCGGGGCCGCTACCTCGCTGCAGCGAGGGTGTTGCTGAGCTGATGGGCGCGGGGCCAAGAAACCGGATGGGCGCGGGCGTAGCGGTCGGCTGCGCGCTCGCAGCCGTGGCGCTAGCCGGCGCCGCGATCGCGCCCCAGGCGGTCGCCGCGAGCAAAGGCAAGGTGAAGCGCGAGCGCCTGAAGAAGCAGCGCAAGGCCAACGCCAAGCAGAAGCGCCCCAACGTGATCGTGGTCATGACCGACGACCAGAACGACTCCATGCTCGGTCTGGAGCTGACCCAGCGGCTGCTCGCCGCCAAGGGGACGACCTTCCGCAACAGCTACGTCTCCTTCCCCCTCTGCTGCCCGTCCCGGGCCACGCTGCTGACCGGGCAGTACTCGCACAACCACGGCGTCTATTCGATCCAACTGCCGAACGGCTACAACGGCCTCGACCACGCCAACACGCTGCCGGTCTGGCTGCGCCGCTCGGGCTACCGAACGGCGATGGTCGGCAAGTACCTGAACGGCTACGGGATCGACGACGGCATCCCCGAGCCGGTCCCCGACGCGCGCGAGATCCCGCCCGGCTGGGCCGAGTGGTACGGGCTCACCGGCGGGCTCGAGCAGCGCCGCTACAAGTACAAGCTGAACGAGCAGGGCAAGGTGCGCTACTACAGGCGCGGCGGCAAGAACTACGTGACCGACGTGCTCGCCTCGAAAGCGGTCCGTTTCGTGAAGCGGCGCGCCCCGAAGCCGAAGCCCTTCTTCCTCTGGTTCAACCCGACCGCGCCGCACGGCGAGGCCGGCGTGCCGCCGGGCGCCACTCGCGATCCCCAGCCCGCGATCCGTCACTGGGGGCGCTATGAGCACGCGACAGCGCCTCGCACCCCCAACTTCGACGAGGCCGACGTCTCGGACAAGCCGGAACCGGTAAGCAGCGCACCGGCATTGAGCGGAGGTCAGATCGCCGACATCGACCGTCGCTACCGCAGCAGCATCGAGAGCCTGCTGGCCGTGGACGAGGCGGTGAAGCGAATCGTGGGCAAGCTTCGCAAGGCCCGCGACCTGCGGCGCACCTACATCTTCTTCACCTCCGACAACGGCCTGTTGCTGGGCGCGCACCGGCTGCTGTTCAAGAGCTTCATCTACGAGGAGTCCACCCGCGTGCCACTGATCGTCAGAGGGCCGAAGTTCCCGGCCGGCGTCGTCCGCGAACAGCTGGTCAGCAACGTCGACCTCACGCCGACCATCGCCGCCCTGGCCAAGGTGACGCCGCGGCGTGTGATGGATGGCCGCTCGCTCGTGGGCCCGGCCAGAGATCCCGGCGCGGGAGCCGACCGCGAGATCCTCTTCGAGAGCCAGGTCTACGGCGGCTCGGCGGGCCTCCGCGACGGCCGCTTCGTCTATCTCGACAACGGCCCCGGCCTGACACCGGAGCTCTACGACCTCGCCGAAGACCCTTTCCAACTCGACAGCCTGCACGCAAGCCCCGCCCACGCGGCGATCAGGGCGAAGCTCGAGGCTCGGCTCGCCCAGATCCGGGCCTGCGCCGGGCCCGCCTGCCCCTAGCCCCCGGCTCGCTTCCCGGAGGGAACGCCGCTAGGCGGGCGCGGTGGCGCCGCCCAGCTGCTCGAGCATGCGCTGCATCTCGGCGGCGAGCGCGTTGAGCCCACTCATCGGCCGGATGTAGACGGCCATCTCGCGCACCCGGCCCTCTGAGTCGAAGCGCAGCAGGTCGATCCCGTCCAGCTCGCGGTCGCCGGCGCGGGCGCTGAAGGCGAGAGCCGCCGTGTCGCCGGTCTCGACCTGGTCGGTGTAGCGGAAGTCCTCGAAGACCCGGACCACGGCGCCGAGCAGCATGGCCACGGCCTCACGCCCCTCGTAGGGCTTGAAGACGACGGGGCTGCGGAAGACGACGTCTTCGGCGAAGAGCTCCTCGATCGCCGAGAAGTCCTTGGCCTCGGCCGCGGCTCGGAAGCGGTCGCTGATCATCTTGCCAAGCCTATCGCCGATCTGGACGAGGGCACCGCAACGCTCGGCGTCACGGAGACCAGTCGACCGGTCCAGCGGTGATCAGGTGGGCGCCGAGAGGCCGGCCGAGCAGCTCCTGGGCGGAGCGCGAGGCCTCGAGCAGGCGCGCCAGGTCCACCCCGGTCGCGATCCCCATCTCATCCAGCATCGAGACCAGGTCCTCGGTGGCGATGTTGCCGGTGGCGCCGGGGGGCACCGGGCAGCCGCCGAGCTCGCCGAAAGAGCTCTCGAAGCTCGCGATCCCGGTCTCGAGCGCCGCCAACACGTTGGCGAGCCCCTGGCCGCGGGTGTTGTGGAAGTGCGCCGTCAGCTCGACCCCGCCCAGCTCCTGATCCTGATGCGCCCGCTCGAAGAACCCCCGCACCTGCCGCGGGTTCGCCATACCGGTGGTGTCGCCGAAGCCGATCTCCTCGCAGCCGAACTGCGAGAGGCGGCGGGCGATCTCGATCACGCGCTCGACCGGCACCTCGCCCTCGTAGGGGCATCCGAAGCTGGTCGAGATCACGCCCTCGCAGCGCAGCCCGGCCTCCCGCGCCGCCCCGATCGTCCCCTCGAGGTCCGCGAGCGAGTCGGCGATGGAGCGGTTGACGTTCTTGGCGTTGTGGGTCTCCGAGGCCGAGAGGAAGAAGTTGGCCCCCTGGAAGCGCTCGCGCAGCTCCAGAGCGTTGTCGAGACCGTGACGGTTGGGGATCAGCACCGAGAAGGCGACGCCCTCGCGGGGCTCGAGGGCGCCCAGCACCTCGGCCGCGTCCGCGAGCTGGGGGACCACGTCGGGCCGCACGAAGGAGGTCACCTCGATCCGCTTCAGCCCGGCGTCGGCGAGCATCGCGATCAGCCGCAGCTTGTCGGCCGTGGGGATCACCTCGGGCTCGTTTTGGAACCCGTCCCGGGGCCCGACCTCGCGGATGCGAACAGCGCTGGGGGTCACGGACCGAGGTTAGTCTCGCTTCACGGCCCCGAGCTCGATCACGCGGCGCTCGTGGGTACCGACGCCGATCGTGCGCTCGCCCTCGCGCACCTCGACGTCGAAGCGCAGCTTGCGCTGATCGGCGATCTCGCCCAGCCTCGCGATGGCGACGCAGCGGGCACCCGCTGCGCAGGCGGCGACGTGCTTGACGCAGACCTCGAAGCCGACGGTCGCCTTGCCATCGGGCAGGTGATCCAGGGCGAGCATCGCGGCGGTGCGCTCCATCATCCCGATCATCCCCGGGGTGGAGAGCACGCTGACGCCGATCGTGCCGCCGACGTCGGTGAGCAGGCGGTCGTCCACGACGAACTCGTCGCTGCGCTCAACGCCGATCTCGAGGGTCATCCCACCATCCCCATGCCGCCGGAGACGCCGAGGATCTCGCCGGTCACATACGAGGCGTCGTCGGAGGCGAGAAAGGCGACCGCGGCGGCGACCTCCTCAGGCTGGCCCATGCGGCGGAGCTGGGTGCCCGCCTTCATGTTCTCGATCAGCTTGCGGCCGATCTCGCCAAACTCGGCGGCCTGCATCAGCAGCGGCGTCTCGATCGGCCCTGGGGCGATGCCGTTGGCGTTGATGCCGAAGCGCGCGCCCTCGCGCGCCATCACCTTGGTGAAGGCGATCACCCCTCCCTTGGCGGCCGAGTAGACGGCCGAGCCCTTGGAGCCGACCCGGCCGGCCTCCGAGGCGATGTTGACCATGCGGCCGTAGCCGGCCTCCTGCATGCCGGGGAGCGCCGCGTGGGTGCAGTTGAGAACGCCGTGGAGGTTGACGGCGAGAACCCTCTGCCACTGCTCGGGCGTGGTCTCGGAGAAGAAGCCGAACTCGTCGGTGCCGGCGTTGTTGACGAGAATGTCGAGAGCACCGGTGGCCTCGACCGCGGCTTGGGCCGAATCGAGGTCGGTGACATCGAGCTCGACCACGTCGGCCGAGATCTCGGCGGCCACGTCCCTCGCCCCGCCCAGGTTGACATCGCCGATCGTCACAGCCGCGCCCTCGGCGGCGAGACGCCGCGAGATCGCCGCCCCGATGCCCCCGGCGCCGCCCGTCACCAGCGCCTTTCTGCCCTCCAGCCTCACTCGCGCCACCCTAGCGCTAGGGTGCCGCTCGGTGAGCGACCCGATCCCGATCATCGGCGGCACCGGCGCCCTGGGCTACGGCCTGGGACTGCGCTGGGCCAGGGCAGGAAAGGAAATCGTGATCGGCTCTCGCAAGGCCGAGCGCGCCGCGGAGGCAGCGTCAAAGCTCTGCGGCGCGGTTCCGGGAGCGGAGATCGCCGGCTTCGATAACAGCGAGGCTGCCCAGCGCGGGCCCGTGGTCTTCCTCACGGTGCCGTTTCGCGCCCAGTCCGAGACGCTGACGAATCTCGCTGACGCCCTCTCCGAGGGCCAGATCCTGGTCGACTGCACGGTGCCGATGGCGGCGGCGATCAGCGGCAAGGCGACGCGCACGCTCGGGGTCTGGCAGGGCTCGGCGGCCCAGCAGGCACAGGAGATGGTGCCCGAGGGAGTCACCGTGGTCTCGGCCCTGCACACGGTCAGCGCCTCGGCCCTGGCCGGCGGGGAGGAGATCGACGAGGACGTGCTGATCTGCGGCGACCGCAAGGCAGACAAGGCCAAAGTGGCGCAGCTGGTCGAGCTGATCGAGGGACTGCGCGCCGTCAACGCCGGGCCGCTCGAAATGGCGAGGATCGTCGAGACCTTGACACCGATGCTGATCTCGATCAACGCCCGCTACAAGACCCACGCAGGGCTCAGGGTCACCGGGCTGCCCGACGGCGAGCACTGGGCCTAGCGGCCACCTTCTGCTGTGACCGGTATCGATCGCTGCGTGGTGCTGGCCGGCGGTACCGGAGGGGCCAAGCTCGCGGCCGGCATCCAGGACCTGCTGGGCGCTGGCCTTTCGGTGATCGCGAACACCGCCGACGACGTCGAGCTGCTCGGCGTCGACGTATCGCCCGACCCGGACCTGATCACCTACTGGCTCTCGGGGGAGATCGACGAGAAGCGCGGCTGGGGATTGAAGGGCGATAGCTTCACCGTCTTCGAGCGGCTCACTCAGCTCGGCGCCCCAGACTGGTTCCAGCTCTCCGACCGCGACCTCGCGACCTGCCTCTACAGAACGACGTTCCTGGCGGAGGGGGGCACGCGCACCGCGGCCCAGGCCCAGATAGCCAGGAGCCTCGGCGTCGCGGCCTCGGTGCTGCCGATGTGCGAGCAACACGTGCGCACCAAGGTTCGCACGGCGGGGGGCTGGCGCGGGCTGCAGCAGTTCCTGGTCGCCGAGCGCGGCGAGCCGGCGGTCGAGGCCGTCGAGCTCGAGGGAATCGGAGAGGCGGTGCCGACCCCCGAGGCGCTCGCGGCGATCGAGTCCGCCGACGCGATCGTGATCGGACCCTCCAACCCGGTGATCTCGATCGGACCGATCCTGGCGGTGCCCGGGATGCCCGAGGCGCTGATGGCGGCGAGCGCCCCCGTGGTCGCCGTCAGCCCCTACGTGGCCGGGAAAGTGGTCAAGGGGCCCACCGACAGCTTCATGGCCGCCGTCGGCCGGCCCGCCGGCACAGCCGGAGCGGCGAGCCTCTACCGGGGGCTGATCGCCGGGATGGCGATCGACGCGGACGATCCTGGGCCGGCGCCCGACGGGATCGTGGCCCTGAGCTGCCCGACTTTGATGGAGAGCAGCGCAGATCGCAGGGCACTCGCGATCGCGACGCTCGAGTTGGCGGCATCTATCGGCGCCGGTTGATCCAGCCCACCCCGCCCGACCTCTGGCGGCGAGCGGTCTCGAGCGATAGCCTCAGCTTTCCTTGCCCGATGCTCCGAGCCTGAGATGAAGACGACCGCAGTCATCCCGATCAAGCGCCTCGATTTCGCCCACGAGCGGCTCTCGCCCAGCCTCGACAGAGCGCAGCGAAGGCGGCTGGCCGAGGCGATGCTCCTCGACCTGCTGGGCAAGATCCGTCGCTGCGCCACGATCGACGACCTGCTGATCGTGACCTCCGACGACCATGTCGCTCGGCAAGCCCGCTGGCTCGGCCACACCACACTCGAGCAGGAGAGCGACCCGGGGCACTCGCAGGCCGCGGCCGCGGGAGCCCGCGCCGCGCTCGAGGGCGGGGCCGAGCGAGCCGTGATGCTGCCGGTCGACTGCCCACTGTTCGACCCCGCCGAGCTCGACGCCCACCTCGGCCGCACACCGCGGACGCTGATCGTCCCCGACCGCCACGGCACCGGGACCAACGCTCTCGTGCTCTGCCCGCCCGATGCCTTCGAGCCCGGCTTCGGGCCCGACAGCCGCGCTCGCCACGTTGCCCGCGCCCGGGCTGCCGAGGTGAGCTTCTCGCTGGAGCCGATCGAATCGCTGGCGCTGGACCTCGACACCCCCGAGGACATGACCGCGCTGCGCGACGCGCTGCTGCTCGACCCCGAGCCCGCGCCGAGGACCGCGCGGGTGCTGTGGGAACTCGGGGCCGACGCCGAGACGGCCGTAGCCCAGCCCGGCTAGCGCGTGACAGGGCGCGAGATTCGGATTCGCCCGCTCGCTGGGATGGGCGAGGTGGTCGAGGGCGCGATCGTCGGGGAACTGGTCGCTGAGGCCGGATCCCCGCAGGACGACGAGGTAGTGGTCGTCTCGCAGAAGGTCGTCTCCAAGGCCGAGGGCAGGCTGCGCAGGCTCGGCGAGGTCACTCCCCGCGCGCGGGCACGTGAGCTGGCCGCGCAGAGCGGCAAGAGCGCCGCCCTGGTCGAGCTGATCCTCGCGGAGAGCCGCGCCGTGATCCGCGCGGAACCCGGCGTCTTGATCACCGAGACCCACGCCGGCTGGATCTGCGCCAACGCGGGGGTCGACTCCTCCAACGTCGCGGGCAGGGGAACGGTGATGCTGCTGCCCGTCGACGCCGACGCCTCGGCGCGCCGGATCCGCTCCGAGATCCGCGATGCGGCCGGCACCACACCGGCCGTGATCGTCGCCGACAGCTTCGGCCGTCCCTGGCGCCTCGGGCAGACGGACGTCGCCCTGGGCTGCGCTGGGATCACGGCGCTCGACAGCTGGCAAGGCCGCCGCGACCGACACGGAAAGCTGCTTGCCGCCACCGCGGTCGCGGTGATCGACGAGCTGGCGGCCGCGGCCGACCTCGTCCGCGACAAAGACTCGGGCGTCCCGGGGGCGATCGTCGGCGGCTTGGGGCACCTCGTGGACGAGGCCGACGGCCCGGGAGCGGCCGCTCTGCAGCGCCCGGCCGTGGGCGACCTGTTCCGCTAGCCGTGGATCAGGCCTCTGGCTTGTCCAGGGGCGGCGCCGAGCCGCCCTCGACCGTGAACTCAGGCGGCTCGTAGACCTCGCCCGGGACGCCACCGAGCGCCAGCACCCGCACCGGCTCGTCGCCGGTCACGATCTTTCGCTTCTCGTCGGGCCCGACGCGAATCCAGACGCCCGGCTCCAGTGGGTGCTCCTCGCCGGCGACCTCGAGAGTGCCGCGGCCCGAGAGCGCCGTGTAGACCTCCTCCTGGGAGTCGTGGCGCTGGTCGTGCTCTGGGTAGAGGTTGAAGTTGGCGGGAAAGTCCATCACGGCGATTCCGAACGAGGTCACGCCCAGGCCGGCCCTGACGCGGCGAAAGCCGCCCCCGAAGATCGCCTCGAACTCGTCAACTCGCTTCACGGTGACGTCAGCCATGCGCTTCATCCTCTCCCGTCGGCCGCGCACGCGGGTCGAGCTCCTCGACCGTCAGAACAGCCGCACCGCGAACCCTACCTGCGCGCAGGTCGTCCAGTGCGCGATTGGCCTCGCCGAGCGCGTATGGCTGAACCTCGGTGCTCACCGGCACCTCGGGCGCGAGCGCCAGGAAGTCCTCGCCGTCCTCGCGCGTCAGGTTGGCGACCGAGCGCAGCGTGCGCTCTCCCCAGAGCAGCTCGTAGGGAAAGGAGGGGATGTCGCTCATGTGGATCCCGGCGCAGACCACCACCCCGCCCCTCTCGACGTCCCCCAGGGCCTGGGGCACCAACTCGCCGACTGGGGCGAAGATGATCGCCGCGTCGAGCGGCTCGGGGGACGCCCCGGAGGGGCCCGCCCACTCGGCGCCCAGCGACAGCGCCAGCTCCTGAGCCTGGGCATCGCCCTCGCGCGTGAAGGCGAACACCCGGCGGCCCCGGTGCACGGCGACCTGGCAGATGATGTGGGCGGCGGCGCCGAACCCGTAGAGTCCGATGCGCTCAGCCTGGCCGCACATCTTCAGCGCGCGGTAGCCGATCAGCCCGCCGCAGAGCAGCGGCGCCACCTGCAGGTCGGGATAGTCGCCGGGCAACGGCAGGCAGAAGCGCTCGTCAGCCACCGCGAACTCGGCGAATCCGCCGTCGAGCTGGTAGCCGGTGAAGCGGGCCCGCTCGCAGAGATTCTCGCGCCCAGAGCGGCAGAAGCGGCATTCACCGCACGCCCATCCCAGCCAGGGCACGCCGACCCGGTCACCCTTCGCGAAGCGCTCGCAGCCCTCCCCCGGCCGCTCGACCACGGCGGCGATCTGGTGGCCCGGGATCACCGGCAGCTTCGGGTCGGGGAGCTCGCCGTCGACCAGGTGCAGGTCGGTGCGGCAAACGCCGCAGGCACGCACTCGCAGCAGCACCTCGCCGGGACCAGGCTGGGGATCGGGAAGCTCCTCGGCCCGAAGCGGAGTCCCGGGCGCGTGCAGGACCATCGCCTTCATCGGCGCGGCTAGTGGGTCTCCACTATCTCGTAGAGCGTCGTACGCTGAGCGGGGGTCCGGCCCGCGCGCCGGGCAGCCTCAATCAGCTGATCGGGCTCGAGGCGGGCGCCGTGCTGGGAGCCGGCCATGCGCGAGATGTTCTCCTCCATCAGGGTGCCGCCGAGGTCGTTGACGCCCCAACGCAGGCTCTCGGTTGCGGCGCCGAGGCCCATCTTCACCCAGCTCGCCTGCAGGTTTGTGATCGAGCGGCCGAGCGCCAGCCGGAAGGCGGCGGTGTGCTTGAGGTTTTCGGGCGCCCCGATCTCCTCGACGCCGTGGGTGCGGCCCAAGAGGGTGTTGAAGGGGATGAAGCTCAGCGGCACGAACTCGGTGATGCCGCCCGTTCGCTCCTGCAGCTCGCGGATCACGCGCATGTGGCGGGCCAGCTCGCGGGGCTCCTCGATGTGACCGAACATCACCGTCGAGGTCGAGCGCAGGCCAGCGCCGTGCGAGGCCTCGATGATCTCGACCCAGCGCGCCACCGGGAGTTTGTTGGGCGAGATCCGCTGGCGCACCCCGTCGTCGAGCACCTCGGCCGCCGTCCCCGGGGTAGAGCCGAGACCGCAATCGATCAGGTACTCGAAGACCTCGGCGGGGCTCTTGCCGGAGCGCTCGCACATGAAGTGGACCTCCATCGGCGAGTAGGCGTGCAGGTGGAGCTGGGGTGCCACCTCCCTGGCCAGGCGCAGCCAGCGGCCGTACCCCTCGAGCGTGTAATCGGGGTGGATGCCGCCCTGCATGCAGAGCTCGGTGGCGCCGAACTCGAGCGCCTCGCCGATGCGCGCGGCGAAGTCCTCCTCGCTGACAATGTAGGCGTCGGGCGAGCGCCTGCCCTGACCGAAGCCGCAGAAGGCGCAGCCGACGATGCAGACGTTGGTGAAGTTGATGTTGCGGTTGACGACGAAGGTCGCGGTCTCGCCGCAGAGCTCAGCGCGCAACTCGTCGGCGGCGGCCCGCATCTCCTCGATCACCTCGGGGCGGGTCTCGGCGAAAAGCGCCATCAGCTCCTCCTCGCTGAGCGCCAGGCCGGCGCGGCCGCGCTCGATCGCTCGCGGAGCGATCTCCGGCGAGGGCGGGCCCTCGGCGCGCCGGCCCGAGCCGCGACGCGGGATGAAGCTCCAGTACTTGAGCTTGATCACGTCGAGGACGGACTGCTCGATCCACTCCGGGGCCAGGTACCGGGGGTAGGCGCAGAGGCGCTCGGTCAGGGCATAGCCGCGGGGCGCGAGGTCCTTTCGCACCTGGTGAGGGCTCGGGAAGGGATGCTCGGGGGAGATGTGGTCGCCGTTGGACGAAAGCCCGCCGAGGTCCGTGGCGCCCGCCTCGACCAGCTCCCCCCACCAATCCGCCAGGTTCGGCGGTACCTGCACCCCGACATCCGGCATCAGCCGCCTGCACTCGGCAATCAGCCGCTTCATGTCGTCGATCGTCACGTCGGTTGCCCAGTCGGGCCGGGGCTGGTGGTTGACGGTTTCGCCACTACCCCCCACCTCCTCGGCTTCGCCTGCGGGGGTATGGATTTGCGACGCGGTCGCGGGGGATTCCACGAGGCCACTCTGCCACCGCCGGCGGGCCGCCTCGTCGGCGATCTCCGCCACCTCCCTGCCGTAATAGCGCGGGTGCGGGACGTAGTTCTGGAGGATCAGCTCCTGGATATGGCCATGGCGCGCCTGCAGCTCGGCGATCGCCTCCAGCGAGGCGACACGCTCCGCCTCGGTCTCGCCGATCCCGACGAGGATGCCCGTGGTGAAGGGGATGCGCAGCTCGCCGGCGGCGTCTATCGTCGCCAGGCGGCGCGCTGGGTGCTTGGTCGGCGAGCCCGCGTGGACGGTCTCCATCAACCGCTCCGAGACCGACTCCAACATCAGGCCCTGCGAAGCCGTCACCTCCCGCAGTGACACAAGCTCCCGTTTCGAGAGCACCCCGACGTTCGTGTGCGGGAGCATGCCTCGCTCGAGCGCGCGCTCGCAGGCCCAACGCACGTACGAGGTGAAGTCATCGTGACCCCAGGAGCGGAGCTGCTCGGCGACCACGGGGTTGACCTCGGGGCGCTCGCCGGTCAGCACCAGCAGCTCCTTCGCGTTGCGCTTCAGAGCCTCGTCGAGCCGGCGCTCCACCTCTCCAGGGTCATGGATATGCGCCTGCCTTGTCGCGAAGGCGCAGTACTTGCAGTAGCACTGGCACGTGCGCGACAGCGAGAGCGTGTAATTACGCGAGAAGGTGACCCGCCGCATGCCCGGCTGACGCTAGCAGTGCGCACGACACGGCCGGCGCGCGCCGATCTCCTAACTCCCCGCGGCGGCGTCCTAGCCCTGCGCCCGCCGACTGTTGGCGTAGGAGCCGAGATCGAACAGGAAGGCGAGGATCACGAAGAACCACTCGAACCCGAGCACACCGTCGGTCGAGACCGCCCAGAAGACGGCGTATGCGAGCGTCGTCCAGGGAAGCAGGAAGAAGCCGAGCAGGGGGATGATCCAACTGTCATAAGCGCGGCTCAGCAGGTCGCTGAAGATCCAGATTCCGAACAGGGCAAGCCGCGGCGAGATCAGGGCCAGAATCGCTATCAGGCAACCCATCAGCGGGGACCCGCGCGCTCAGGACTCGCTGCAGTCGATCTCGGTCGCGACCTCGGTCAGGGAGTCCTTGAGCTGACCGAGGGCGCCGCTCACGGTGAGCACCGCTTCCCCCGCAGGCTGGTCGGATGCGGTGGAGACATCGCTCTTGAACTCATCGATCGCCGAGGTCACCTGCGTATCGAGGTCTCCAGCCAGCTCGGAGCCCGCCGAGGTGATCTTGTCGGCCGTGGCGGTCAGCTGGGAGATCTCGGCGGGAAGCTGGGAGACGTCGAAGTCCTTGCCGATCGCCGCGAAGTCGTCCTCGATCTGCTTGAAACCGGCGCAGAACTGCGCCACCGCCTGGCTATTGAGAGCCGTGCTCGTGCTCGACGTCGTAGTCGAGTCGGAGCCGCCATCGTCGCCCCCGCAGGCAGACAGCTGCAGCGCGACGAGCAGAGCGACGGTCGTCAATGCGGCTGCCCTGCCACGGGCGCTCCCTCGGATCACGCGCGCATTCTATGCGAGATCGAAGGCTCGCCGACCCTGCCGCGATGCTCGGGCACCTCTCGCCACTCTCGCGCGCGAAGCGGAGCCCCGGACCCGCGGGCTGAGGCATGATGTGCTCCATGGAGCCGAAGGGGTGAGCGCGAGCGTGCGCCGCGGGCTGGGAATCGCGATCCGGGGCATTGTGCTGTGGGCGCTCGTAGCGCTGGTCTTCTGGGGCGCGGTTGCGCTGCTGCCGGGGTTCGACCTGCCGAGCTTCGAGGCGGCCCTGCTCACGACCGCCCTGATCGCGCTGCTCAACGCGGTGCTCTGGCCCCTGCTGATCCGCGTCGTGCTGCCGCTGACGGTGCTCAGCTTCGGCCTCGGCTCGCTGGTCCTCAATGCCGGGATCGTCATCCTGGCGGTCACGGTGGTGGACGGCTCGGCGCCGCCGTTCGTCAGCGCTCTGGTTGCGGCGTTCGTGGTCTCGATCGCGCTGATGGTGCTGGCCCCGGCCCTCAGCTTCGATGACGACGCGCGACAGCTCCGCATCGTGCGCCGACGGGCCCGGCACGTGCGCGAGCAGAACCGCACCAGCGTTCCCGGCGTGATCATGTTCGAGATCGACGGCCTCGCCGAGCCGGTGCTGCGTCGCGCCCTCGAGCAGGGGCACGCGCCGAACATGGCGCGCTGGCTCGCCGACGGCTCCCACCACATCGTTCCCTGGGAGTGCGACCTCTCCTCGCAGACGGGCGCCAGCCAGGCGGGCCTGCTGCTGGGCAGCAACCACGACATGCCCGCCTTTCGCTGGTACGAGAAGGAGAGCGGGCAGACGATGGTCTCCAACCACGGCAAGGACGCCATCGAGATCGAGCGGCGCCGATCGGACGGCGGCGGACTGCTGGCGGTGCACGGCGCCAGCCGGGGCAACATGTTCTCGGGAGACGCGCCGCGCTGCTCGGCGACGATGAGCGTGCTGCGCGACCGCGAGCGCTCCGGCGCCAAGGAGTACTTCGCCTACTTCGCCGACCCCTACGGGCTGACGCGCACGATCGCCCTTTACCTATGGGACGTGGTCTTGGAGCGCCGGGCCGCCCGCCGGCAGCGCAAGTCGGGCGCGGAACACATCGATCGCGGCGGGCTCTACCCGTGGATGCGGGGCGCGATCACGGTGGTGATGCGCGACCTCAACCTGGCGACGCTGATGGGCGACATCGTTGAGGGCGTTCCGGTCGTCTACTCGACCTTCGTCGGCTACGACGAGGTTGCCCACCACTCGGGGATCGAGGAGCCCGACGCCTTTGCCGTGCTCAAGCAGCACGACGCCCAGCTCGCACGGCTCGAGACCGCGCTCGAGCAGGCACCCCGCCCCTACCACCTGGTCGTGCTCTCCGACCATGGGCAGACGCAGGGAAAGCCCTTCCGCCAGCGCTATGGGCTCGAGCTCGCGGAGCTGGTGCAGAGCGCTCTCGCCGACGGCAGGGACGTGTTCGCTCCCGCCGCCGCCGACGAGGGGATCACCAGCGTCGGCGGCGCGATCACCGAGGCCCGCGAGGAGGACAACGCCGGCGCCAGGGTCCTGGCGCGCGCCACGCAGGGCCGACTCGTCGACGGCGAGGTGGTCCTGGGCGAGGATCGGGAGAGGATCGAGCGGGCCAAACATGACGCGGACGCGCACGATGCCGTGGTGCTCGCCTCCGGCGGCCTCGGCCTGATCTCGCTGCCCGAGACCGAGCGGAGGATGTCCAGGGACGAGATCGAGGCCTCGCACCCCGGACTGCTCGCCACACTCGCCGAACATCCTGGGATCGGCTTCGTGATGGTTCGCGACGAGGCCGGCGGGGCGGTCGTGCTCGGAGCCCGGGGGGAGCGCCGCCTCGAGGACGATTCGGTCACCGGCGAGGACCCCCTCTCCCCCTTCGGCGCCAACGCCGCCGAGCACCTGCGTCGCACCGACGGCTTCCCGCACTGCCCCGACATCCTCGTCAACTGCGTGTTCGACGCCGAGGCCAACGAGGTCGCGCCGTTCGAGGAGTTCATGGGCTCACACGGCGGCATCGGCGGCTGGCAGAGCCACCCGTTCGCGCTCGTGCCAAGTGCCTGGAAGGCTCCCGCAGAGCCGATCGTCGGCGTGCGCGCGATGCACGACACGCTCCGGGGTTGGCTGCAGGAGACGGGCCAGACCGTCAAGCCGCACTCCTCCGAATCGGCGTGAGCACCGAGGCGCCCGCGTCAGCGGCCGGCGGCAGCCGAGGACGCGAACGCGCCTAGACTGCCCGCGGTCATAGTCCAACAGCGACGGAGGAACCGGTGAGCAAAGGAGGTGCGAACGTGCCGAAGTCGGCAGCGGCCGAGGCTTCGTCGAGCCCGGCCCGCGGCGGCGTGGTGCTCGCCACCCTGATCACCGTCGCCGCCGTCGCCAACCTGAACCTCGCCGTGGCGAACGTCGCGCTGCCCTCGATCGGAGCCGCCTTCGACGCCGGGCAGACCTCTCTCGATCTGGTCGCGGTCGGATACTCGCTCGGCCTCGCGACCTCTGTCCTCTACCTCGGTGCGCTCGGGGACCGCTACGGACGCAAGATGATGCTCGTCGGAGGAATGGCGCTCTCGATTCCCGCCTCGTTGCTCGCCGCCCTGGCGCCTACGATCGGCGTCCTATTCGCCGCGCGGGTCCTGGGCGGATTGGCGGCGGGCATGGCCTTTCCAACCACGCTCGCGCTGATCACGGCGCTCTGGTCGGGACCGGCGCGGACCCGCTCGATCGCCCTCTGGTCGGGAATCGGGGGCGCGGTCGCCGCGCTGGGACCGCTGATCGCGGGCGCCCTGCTGGAGCAGTTCGACTGGGAGTCGGTGTTCGTGGTCACGCTCCCCCTCGCTGCGGTCGCCCTGCTGGCGGCTATCCGCTTCGTCCCCGCCCACGTCAACGAGACCGCCGACCCCGTCGACAACCTCGGCGGCATCCTCTCGATTCTGCTCGTCGCAGCGCTCGTGCTCGCGATCAACTTCGCCCCGGTGCCAAGCGCCCGGACCCTGGCCCTGGTGCTCGCGGGAGTTGCGCTGGCTGCCGGCACCGCCTTCATCCTGCGCCAGCGTCGCGCCAGCTCGCCGCTGTTCGACCTCGAGATCGCGGGGCGCCGCATCTTCTGGGTCGCCGCGCTGGCGGGGGTGATCGTGTTCGGGACGCTGATGGGCGCGATGTTCATTGGCCAGCAGTTCCTCCAGAACGTGCTCGGCTACTCGACCCTCGACGCCGGGCTCGCGATCCTGCCTGCGGCGGTGTTCATGGTCCTGATCGCCCCGCGATCGGCCAAGCTCGTGGACGCTAGGGGCGCCCGCTTCACGCTGCTCACCGGCTACTCGTTCTGTCTGCTCGGCTTCGTGGTGATGCTGCTGCTCTGGAAGCAGGGGATCCCGTACTGGAAGGTGGGCCTCGGGTACGCGCTGGTCGGGGCCGGCGTCGGCTTCGCCGGCACCCCGGCCTCGCACTCGCTGACGGGTTCGGTTCCCGTCAAGCGGGCGGGCATGGCCTCGGGCACGGCAGACCTGCAGCGTGACCTCGGCGGCGCGATCATGCAGTCGCTCCTGGGAGCCGTGCTGACCGCGGGCTACGCCGCAGCCGCTGGCGCGGCGATCGCCGCGGCGCCGAACAGCGGCAAGATCAACGACGACGTCCAAAACGAGCTGACCAAGTCGTTCTCGAGCGCCGCCGACACCGCCTCGCAATACCCGAAGTACTCCAACGAGATCATCGCCGCCGCGAAGACCGCCTTCCTTCAGGGCGACCAGTGGGCCTACGTGGCCGGGATCATCGCGATCTTGCTGGGCGCGGCGCTCGTCTTCTTCTGCTTTCCGAAGAAGCGCGACGAGCAGAAGCTGCTTGCGGAGTACCGCGCCGAGGACGCCTGAGCTCAGCCGCGGCCCGCGCTCGCGGGCGGCGGCAGCTCCTCCTCGTCCTCGAGCATGCTGCGCTGGGTGAGTGTGTAGAGCAGCCCCAGCGCCGGCAGCACGAGCAGCACGGCGACGGCGAACACGATCAGCACCTCGGTCAGGGTGTCGGAGGCGCCCGCGCCCTCGTCGATCGTCAGGACCTCAGGCAGCAGGTAGGGGTACTGCGCCACCCCCCAGCCCCAGATCATTGCCACCACCGCGCCGACCGCGAGCTCGCGCACACCCCGGTGCGAGCGCCGGTACAGCAGCACGAGCGCGCCCAGGCCGCAGAGTGCGGAGAGGATGACCAGCGGCAGGGCCTCGTCCACCAGGCCGTCAAAGACGTAGCGGGCGTCATCACGGAACACGAGAATGCCGACCGCGGCGATCGCCCCCGCCACCAGCCCGGCGCCCAGCGCGCGCACGGAGAACTCCCGCTCCAGCTCTGGGGCATGGGCGCGCCGGGCGTCACTGATCAGGAACACAGCGGCCAGATAGACGCTCGTCGCCACGAACAGGGCCCCCGTCAACAGCGAGACGGCGTTGACCCAGCTTGTCCATGGGGCGCCCGCGGCGTTGCCGATCGGCACCCTCCCCGAGGCGATCGCTCCGACCACGGTGCCCATGAAGAACGGGGTCAGGAAGGACGAGACGCCGAACAGGGTTCGGGAGACCCTGCGCTCGCGCTCGCCCGCCGCGAGCTTCTGGAAGGCGAAGCCCGAGCCGCGCAGCACGATTCCCAGCGCCGCCAGGCTGAGCGGGATGAACAGGGTCGAGAAGACCGACGAGAAGGCCACGGAGAACGCCGTCCACAAGACCACCAGCACGAAGATCAGCCAGACGTGGTTGGACTCCCAGACGGGTCCGATCGCCCAGTCGATCAGGGTCCGCCGCCGCTCGGCCCGCTCGCCCCGCCCGGCGAACAGCGACCAGAAGCCGGCGCCGAAGTCGGCGCCCCCGAAGACCGCGTAGAAGGTCACGCCCACCCAGAGCACCCCCGCGACGGCATCTGCCTTGCTCATCTCTCCCGCGCTCCGCCCGCCGCCGAGGCCTTCTCCGACGGTCCGTATGGAACGCTCAGATCGTCATCACCGGGCTCGCGCCAGCGTCGCGCCATCGCCCTCAGCACCAGGACCGTCCCGATCCCGAGGGCCGTGTAGAGCACCAGCGACGCCGCGAAGGTGAACCAGACGCCACTGGCGCCGGTGACGGCGTCCTCAACCCGCATCAGCTCGTAGACGATCCACGGCTGGCGACCCACCTCGGTCACGATCCAACCGGCCTCCATCGCCGCGATCGTGGCCACACCCGAGATCGCAACGGCGCGCAGAAACCAGGGTGTTCCCGGGATGTCCCTGCGCCGCCACCAGGCGATCCCGAACCAGAGGCCGAGGCCGATCAGCGCGCTGCCGATCCCAACCATCAGGTCGAAGGAGAGGTGCAGCAGCGTCTTCGCATTCGGCTGGTCTGCGGCGGGCACGGTGTCATAGCCGACCACCTCCGTGTCGGTGCTGAACCCGACCAGAAATGAGTCGAGGCCCGGGATGCCGATCCCCCCCTTCACCCCCTCATCCGTGCAACGGCCGCCGAGGTACTCGGTGACGTCGGTGGAGGTCTCCCTCACGCACTCGATCGAGGCGAACTTGATCGGCTGGTCGTCGGCGATCGCCCGAGCCGCAGCGTCGCCGACGATGAACTGGATCGGCGCGAGGACGCAGCCGACCGTCAGCGGGATCAGCAGGCCTAGGCGGTGATGGCGGTCGCGCCGGCCGCGCAGCATCCCGACCGCATAGACCGAGGCGATCATGAAGGCGGCGACCAGGTACGCGGCGAGGATCATGTGGGGGACCTCGTACGGGACCGCTCCGTTGAAGATCACCTTGAGCGGATCCACGTCCGTGACGACGCCGTCGGCGCCGAGCGTGAAGCCCTGCGGCTGGTTCATCCAGGAGTTGACCGCGACGACCGAGAAGGCGCCGCCGATCCCGCAGATCACGATCGGCACGCCCGTCCAGAAGTGGGCCCATCCCGAGAGGCGCTTCCAGCCGTAGATGTAGATCGCGATGAAGATCGCCTCGAGGAAGAAGAAGATCCCCTCGATCGCGAACAGCACCCCGAACACGTCGCCGAAGCGACGCGTGAACTCCGGCCACAGCAGCCCGAACTCGAAGGAGAGCACTGTGCCGGTCACGGCGCCCACCGCGAACAGCACCGCCGCGACCTTCGACCAGCGCTGTGCCAACTCGAGCGCGACCGGGTCCTCGCGTCGCAGCCCGATGTAGTTGGCGATCAGCATGATCGCCGGGAACGCGACCCCAAAGCAGGCGAGGATGATGTGGAAGCCCAGGGTGAAGGCCATCTGCTCGCGCGCGGCGAGCAGTTCGTTGGCGGCGATCAACACGCTCATCGCCTCAGCTGCCCCCCCTCCTGATGCGGACCGTCATCTCCTCGTGATGTTCGCATGCGGGGCAGGTGGACCGAGCCGACGTCCGGGGCTCCGCCATCTCATAGACTGCGCCGGTCGGATCACCGGCGATCGCCGTTGCTGCGTGAGAGATGGATTAGATGAGAGGAGCCGGAATTTGAGCGCTGACGAGCTTGAAGAGATGGGCCCCGTGGACTACATCGTCGTCGAGTGGCCGGGTCGGCAGCCGACCGGCGAGGCGGCGCCGCTGCTGCTCGACCTGGTGGACCGCGGGCTGATTCGCATTCTCGATCTCGCCTTCATCGCCAAGGGCGAGGACGGGTCAGTGGCCGGAGTGGAGATCTCCGACCTCGGCGAGCAAGTCGAGGAGCTGAAGGTCTTCGAGGGCGCCTCCTCGGGGCTGCTCTCCGAGGACGACATCAGCGAGGCGGGCGAGGCGCTCGACCCGGGCACCTCCGCCGCGCTGCTCGTCTACGAGAACCGCTGGGCGGCACCATTCGCCGCCGCGGTGCGGCGATCGGGCGGCCAGCTGGTCGCCAGCGGGCGAGTCCCCGTGCAGGCGATCCTCGCGGCGCTGGACGCCGCCGAGGCCTAGTCCCAACGAGCGAAGGGAGCAGGCAATGCCAGGATTGGTGAGAGGTGTCGCGAGAACAGCCGTCGTGGCCGGAACGGCGACCGCGGTCAGCGGCCGCGTGGCCCGTCGCCAGAACGCCCGCTGGGCACAGCAGGAACAGGCGGCGGAGCCTCAGCAGGCCCCGGCGGCCCCAGCCGCAGCACCGGCTGCTGACCCGATCGAGCAACTCAAGGAGCTCGGCGAGCTGCATAAGAGCGGCGTGCTGACCGACGAGGAGTTCGCCGCCCAGAAGGCCAAGCTGCTGGGCTGAGCGCCCCGGAACGGCGAGCGCCCGCCGAGGCGGGCGCTCGCTAGACCCGTTGCATCGGGGCGCTAACCGCCGAGGATGCCCCCAGGCGGGTTGGAGGGCGGGGGCCCGCCTGAGCCGCTCGAGCCGCCTGAGCCGCTCGAGCCGCCTGAGCCGCCCGAGCCGGACCCCGACGAGCCGCCATGCTGCTGGCGCAGGTTGGGAGCCTCACCGGCGGGCGGAGCCGGACCGCGCGGGGCGATCTCGTCCGCGAACTCCTGGGCCGGGCCGCTCGAGGGCTCGATCACGAACTTGAACACGGCCACCGCGGCGAGGGCTCCGACGACCGGCCCGATGATGTAGGCGAGGGAGTCGATGAACTCCCCGCTGACCAGAGCCGGGCCGAACCAGCGGGCCGGGTTGAACGAGCCGCCCGTCAGCGGGCCGAAGACCATCACCAGGAAGCCCAGGCTGGCGCCGATCGCGAGCGGCGCCCAGTGCTTGCGCGCGCTCGGGTTGAGGGCGACCGCCAGCACCACCATGACCAGCATGAAGGCGCCGAGCGCTTCCACGATGCCGGCCTGCAAGGCGCCGCCGATCAGGTCGCTGGGCTGCGCGGAACCGTAGTCGGAGGCGCGACCCTCGTCCTCGAGCAGTCCCTTGGTGAGCAGCGCGCCCAGCACGCCGCCCGAGAGCTGGGCGAGGATGTAGACGATCCCGTCCACGGGATCCATGCGCCGAAGCGTCATGAAGGCGACCGTCACGGCCGGGTTGAAGTGCCCCCCGCTCGCGATCCCGATGCTGGCGATCAGCGCGAACAGGACGAAGGCGTTCACGAGTCCGACGACGGCGAAGTCTGAACCGAAGGTGGCGTTCTGGCCGGCGGCGACATAGAGCACGAAGACACTCGTGATGACGAAGACCAGCAGCATCGTGCCGATCAGCTCTGCGATGTAGGCGGCGAGACCTCGGTCTTGCACGATGAAGCGACCTCCTCGTATCTCGGTTGGTGCTCTCCTGCGGAGCGGCGCCAGTCTAGCCGCAATTACCGTAGGGTCGCTGCCGGATGAAGGTCGTCGTTGCGCTGCTGGCGGCCGCATCGCTGCTCGTTCTGGTCGCCTGCGGCGATGACGGCAACGAACCGGGCGCGCCCGAGGGGGCGAGGCCGAGCTCGGCGACCCTGGTGCTGGACTTCCAGCCCAACGCGGTGCACGCCGGCATCTACTCCGCCCAGGCCCGCGGCTACTTCGACGACGAGAGCCTCGCCCTGAAGATCCAGCAGCCGGGGAGCAGCGCCGACGCGGCGAAGCTGCTGGAGGCCGGGCGCGCCGATTTCGCCATTCTCGACATCAACGACCTCGGGGTTGCCCGGCAGCGTGGCCTCGAGCTGACCGCGATCGGCGCGATCGTGCAACGGCCGCTGGCCGCGGTGATCGCCGCCGACGGAGCGGAGGTCCGCACGCCGGCCGACCTCGCGGGGGCAACGGTGGGAGTAACCGGCGTCCCGTCGGACGACGCCGTGCTCGACACCGTGCTCGCCTCGGGGGGCGTCCGGCCCGGGGAGGTCACCAGGCAGGCGATCGGCTTCCAGGCCGTGCCGCTGCTTGCCGCGGGAACGCTCGACGCCGCCACCGCCTTCTGGAGCTCCGAGGGCGTCGCGCTGCGACAGCAGGGGACGCCGGTGCGCGAGTTCCGCGTGGACGAGCTGGGCGCCCCGCGCTACCCCGAGCTGGTCCTGGTCGCACCCTTCGCCGAGGTCCAGGGCGCCAGGCGCAACGGAGACGCCTGCCGCCTGCTGAGGGGCCTGGAGCGCGGCTACGACGTGCTCGAGGACGACCCCAATGGCGCCCTCGACGACCTGCTCGCCGAGATCCCCGCGGCCCTCGCCGGTACCCAGGACGCGCAGCTTGCGGAGCTGGTGGCCGGCGGCGCCTTCTCCCGCGAGGGTCGCGACAACGACACCGTCGCGATCGACGACGTCGCCTTCTCCGACTGGCTGAAGTGGGCGGGCCGGAACGGGGTGCTCGAGGGCACGCCGGCCGAGCTCGAAAGGGAAGTTCTCGGTGAGGGCGTTTCGTCGGAGCTGCTCGCGTTCTGCACCGCCGAGCTCGAGCCCCTACCCCCCGTCGAGGTCCCGACCGGCCCCGATCCCACCCCCGAGCCGCTCAACCCCTAGGTCCCTGGTCTATCAGCGGCCGCCTGCGCCGGGATGCAAGTGCCCCGCCGTCCTCAACGCAGCAGGCCGTCGACCAGGTCGGGCAGCTCCCGAACCATGCGCGAGCGCGGGACCGCCAGTTCCAGGCCGGCGGCGTCCGCACGAGCCTTGGTCTCGGTGTCGGTGTGCTGATAGAAGCCGATCACCGGCACCCCGACCCCGCCCAGCCGCTCGGGGGCAACAGCGTCGAGGTCGGCCACGACGAGGTCCACAGCGTCGAGCTCCCCGGGAAGCGCCCCCATCTGCTCGACCTCGTGGCCGGCAGCGACCAGGGAGGTGCTCACCCGACTCGCCAGCATCAGGTCGGCGACGATCGCCGCGACGCGTGCCATGTCCGGCAAGGTACCCCCTGCGGGCCCGGGCTAGAGGCTGCGGCGCTGGCGGAACTCGCGGCGAATGCTCTCGGGGCGCCCCCACATCTGCACGATCTCGGCGCGGCCCTCGCGCGCGTCGCGAATCCGCAGCTCGCCCCCGATCCCCTCGACGTCGAGCTTGGCGAGAATCCCGCAGACGGTCTCCGCCGCAGCGGCGTGTCCGAACTGGTGCGCCACATTGATTCGCCAATGCCAGTCGGCGCGCGAGTATGGCTGGGCGTTGCACTGGGCGAGCATCACCGCAGCATCGACGTAGCGGCTCTCATCGGCGATCCGCAGGTCCAGCTCGAGGTCGGTCCAATCGTCGGGGAGCGACTCGACGATCGCGGCGAACTCGCTGGCCAGGGGCATTCGCGAAGCCTACCCAAGGCGGCGTCAGCCGAAGAAGAGCTGCACCAGCAGAAAGGCGTTGAGGGCGATGATCATCCCCGCGATCACCGCGGTGAGCGCGGTCAGCCAGGGTGGGTTGACCAGCGACCCCATCACGCCTCGCCGCGAGGTGATGATCAGCAGCGGCACCAGCGCGAAGGGGATTCCGAAGGAGAGCACCACCTGGCTGATCACCAGCGCGTCGGTGGGAGGCAGGCCGATTGCGAGCACCACCAGCGCGGGCGCAAGCGTCGCCGCGCGCCGGGCGAAGACGGGGATGCGGCGCTGGATGAACCCTTGCATCACAACCTGGCCGGCCATCGTTCCCACCGACGATGACGCGATGCCGGAGGCCAGCAGGGCGATCCCGAAGATGGTCGCGGCGTTGCCCGAGACCAGGGAGCGGAGGCCCTCATATGCGCCCTCGATGCTGTCGATATCCGCCAGCCCGGTCTGGTAGAAGAGCGCGGCGGCCATCGCCAACATCGAGAGGTTGACCAGGCCCGCCAGGGCCATTGCGATCACGACGTCGGTGCGCTCGAACTGCAGGATCCGCTTGCGCTCGGCATCGGTGCGTCCCACCACCCGCCGCTGGGTGAGGGCAGAATGGAGGTAGATGACGTGGGGCATCACCGTGGCCCCGATGATGCCGGTGGCCAGCAGGATGCTCTCCGTGTCGCCGAGGCGCGGCACCAGGAGCCCTTCCAGCGCCGCGGCGCCATCGGGCGCCGCGGCGAAGATCTCGAAGACGAAGCCCGCCACGACGATGCCGACCAGGCCGGCGATCACCGCCTCCAGGCGCCGGAAGCCCGCCCTCTGTAGGGCCAGGATCGCGAATGCGATCGCGCCGGCGACCAGTCCTCCTGTGAACAGCGGCATCCCGAACAGGAGGTTCAAGGCGAGCGCCGCGCCGACCACCTCGGCGACATCGGTCGCCATCGCGACGATCTCGGCCTGCACCCAGAGGCCGATCGAGGATCGCCGCGAATACGTCTCGCGGCAAGCCTCGGGCAGGTTCTTGCCGGTGGCGATGCCGAGCTTCGCCGACTGCGTCTGCACCACCATCGCCATCAGGTTGGCGGCCAGCACCACCCACATCAGCAGGTAGCCGTACTTGGCGCCGGCGGTGATGTTGGTCGCGAAGTTCCCGGGGTCGATGTAGGCCACCGCGGCAATGAACGCGGGGCCGAGGAAGGGCCAGAGCCCCCGCAGTCCGCGGGAGCGCCCCTCGATCGAGCGCCTTGCGGCGCGGGCCACGGCGGCCTCCCCGGGCAGCACGTCCTCGACGTCGGGAGCCCCCGGGAGTGGGGGCGCCGGGGGCCTGGGCTCCTTGGTGGGAACGCGGCTCATGTCCGACCGGACAGGTCGTCGACGCGCATGCGCTCGATCAGCTCCCCGCCCAGGGCATGCTCCTTTCCGCCGACCTCGACGGCAAGCGGCCCCCCGAACGGCTCGCGGCCCAGCACGAGCAAGCGCGTCCCCGGATGGATGCCGCGCTCGCCCAGGTAGCGGAGCATCTCGGCGTCGCGATCCGAGACCCTTACGAACGTCGCTGACTGGCCAGCTTCCAGGTCGGCCAGCGGCACGGAGTCGTCGGCCGCGATGCTCAGCTCGCGGCTGGGGATCGGGTCCCCGTGCGGGTCGCGAGCGGGCTCGCCCAGCTTTGCGGCGATCAGCTCCTCGAGTTCCTCGGAGATGTGGTGCTCGAGCACCTCGGCCTCCTCGTGCACTCGGTCCCAGGGCATCCCCAGCACCTCGGCGAGAAAGAGCTCGATCAGCCTGTGATGGCGGATCACCTCGAGCGCCAGCTGCTCGCCCTCGCCGGTCAGCCGAACGCCCCTGTAGGGCGTGTGCTCGACCAGGCCCTCGTCGCCCAGCCGGCGCAGCATCGCCGAGGCTGAGGCCGGGGTGACGCCGAGTCGCCCGGCAACGGCACCGGTGCCCACGGCACCCTCGTCCGAGTGAGCCTGCAGCTGGTAGATCGCCTTGGCGTAGTTCTCGGCGCCCTCGGCCCGACGGCGCCCGCGGTGCGCACCGTGGGCCTGCTTCGCGCCAGCGCTCATCCTGAGCTTCTGCATCCCGGCATAGATAGCAGACCCGAACTTCAAAGTTAGTCACGGCTAACTCTCTCGAACGCCTCGGTGCCCACCCTAGAATCGGCAGGCGTGACTCTCCACTCCGCTTCAGAGGTGCTCGAGCTGGACGCGCAGTACCGCGCGATGCGCGAGGGCGCCGGGCTCCTCGACCGCTCCGATCGCGGCAAGCTCACCGTCGCCGGCGCGGAGGCCACCGAGTACCTGCAGGGGCAGCTCACGAACGACATCGAGGCCCTGGACGCCGAGCAGGGCTGCTACGCGCTGCTGCTCGACCCCAAGGCCAAGATCCAGGCGGACATGCGGGTGCTGCGGCTCGACCACGACCAGATCTGGCTGGACCTCGAGCCTGAGGCGCGGGAGGCCACCCTCCACCACCTCCGCACCTACAGCATCGGCCGCGAGCTGGAGATCGCCGATGTGGGCGACCGCTGGGCGATCATCTCGCTGATCGGCCCGGCGTCGGCGGCGATCGCCGGCATCGAGGGCCTCTCCCCCGAGCACGCGCAGCGCCATCGCGATTCGCAGGGGCTCGAGGTGCTGGCGGTCGCCACCGACCTCGGCCTCGACCTGATCACGCGCGCCGATCAGGCCGATGCCCTTAGCCGCGGGCTGCTCGAGGCCGGAGCCGAGCCGGTCAGCGAGGACGGCGCCGAGATCCTCCGTGTTGAGACGGGGCGCCCGCGCCTGGGCCGCGAGATGGGCCCCGAGACGATGCCGGCCGAGGCCGGCGTGGTCGAGCGAGCGGTCAGCTTCGAGAAGGGCTGCTACATCGGTCAGGAGCCGGTCGCCCGGCTTCACTACCGCGGGCACCCCAACCGCACCCTTCGTGGCCTGCGCCTCGGCGCTCCGGCGCCGGCGGGCGCCGTGATCCGCGCGCCCGAGCGCGAGGTCGGCGAGCTCGGCACCACCTGCGTCTCGCCCGCCCACGGCCCGATCGCGCTCGCCGTCATCCGCCGTGAGGCCCAGCCTGGCGATGCGGTCGAGATCGATGGCACTGGCGCAGCGATCGTCGAATTGCCCTTTGGCGACGTCTGACTGCCGCCCGCGGCTCGTAATCAGCGCCCGGTGCCCGCCCGTTCGGTTAGATTGCCCTCGCATGGCTCGGAGGAGGGCAAGAGGACTGCTCGCGCTCACCGTCGCATCAGCGGCTGTTCTCACAGCGGGCTGCGGCGGTGACGACTTCGCCGGCGACCCTCGGCCGCCGCGCACAGCCGAGATCAGCATCACGGTCGGCAAGGGCAGCGTCACCGTCTCTCCGGCGCTGTTCGGCGCCGGCCCCACCAACTTCACGATCCTGAACCTCGAGGGCGAACCGACCTCGATCGAGATCGACGGGCCCGTAACGGCGGCCAGTGATGAGATCCCGGCCGGCGGCGGCACCCGCGCCGTCAAGGCCGTGATGGTGCCCGGCGACTACGAGGCGGCCGCGACCGGGATCGAAGCGGTTCCGTTCACCTTCGAGGTCGGCCCCGAGCGCCCCTCGGCACAGGACGAGCTGCTGCTCCCCTGATCAGCGCTTCTTCGCCTTCCTGCCGCGGATCCTGGTCTTCAGCCAGTGCTCGCCGTCGGAGATCACCAGGGCGGACACCTTGGGTGACTTCCGCGAGAACGCCTTGCGGGTGGCCTTGCGGTTCCTGAGCAGCGTCACCTTGACGATCCGCGTCCCGGCGGGCAGGCCGCTGACCGCGACGGCTCCGCCGCTGATCGTCACGCTGATCGGCGCCGGGGCGCCGGTGAGCGTGCCGCCGCTCACACCGGCGCCCAGCCCGAGCCTGAAGCTCTGCGCGGCGCCGCCGGCGGCCTGCACGTAGAGCCTCCCGACGGTCCTGTTCTTGTTCACCTTGGGGAGCATCCTTCGCGGGATCCGGAAGGTGATCTGATTCATCGAGCGGGTGCTATCGACCCGGAGGCTCAGCTTTGAGCCGCTGCCCTTGCGCCGCTGCTGGGCGATGAAGACATCGTTGCAGCGAAGGGTGCTGAAGCGGAGCCCGAAGCGCCTGGCGCGACCGCGCCGCGGTTTGAGATTGACGGTGAGCGTATGACGCGAGCTGGCGCTCAGCTGCGCCGGACGGATCGCCTGGCTGAAGGACTGAGCCCGCTTGGTTCCATTCAGCCTGCGGCCGTCGATGGCGTAGCGGACACTGCGCAGACGGCCCTTGGGCGCCCTGGTGGTGGCCACCATGGGCGAGCTCCCCATGATCTGGCCCTGCGTGGCGAGGGCGACGCGCACCGTGCCGACACCCGGGACGCGGCGCTTGAGCCGCCTCGTCCCACCCGGTCCCAGCTGCTGGCAGGAGTTCGGGCTCACGAGGCTGCCGGGAATCTCGGTCTCGACCGGCGGAGTCGTATCGATCGTGAAGCTGCGCGAGGCGGGGCTCGGGTCGGGGTTGCCGGCGGCGTCGATGGCGCGGACCTCGAAGGTGTGGGGGCCGTCGGCGAGCGCCGCGGTGGTGTGCGGGGAGCTGCACGAGGCCCAGGCGCCGCCGTCGACGCGGCACTGGAAGCTCGAGCCCGGCTCGCTCGAGGAGAAGGTGTAGGTCGGGGTGTTGTCGCTGGTCGTGCCGGAGGGGCCGGAGTCGATCGTGGTCTGCGGTGGGGTCGTATCGCCGGTGGCAACGGTGATCGAGCGCGAGGCCGGAGTCTGATCGACGTTGCCGGCGGGATCGATGGCGCGGACCTCGAAGCTGTGGGGGCCGTCGGAGAGCGCGGCGGTGGTGTGCGGGGAGCTGCACGAGGCCCAGGCGCCGCCGTCGACGCGGCACTCGAACGTGGAGCCGGGCTCGCTCGAGGAGAAGGTGTAGGTCGGGGTGTTGTCGCTGGTCGTGCCGGAGGGCCCGGAGTCGATCGTGGTCTGCGGAGCGGCGGTGTCGATCGTGATCGAGACGCTGGCGGGGCTCGGGTCGACGTTGCCGGCGGCGTCGATGGCGCGGACCTCGAAGCTGTGGGGGCCGTCGGAGAGCGCCGCGGTGGTGTGCGGGGAGCTGCAGGAAGCCCAGGCGCCGGTGTCGACGCGGCACTCGAACGTGGAGCCGGGCTCGCTCGAGGAGAAGGTGTAGGTCGGGGTGTCATCGGAGCTGGCGCCCGTGGGGCCGGAGTCGATCGTGGTGTTGGGGGCGGCGGTGTCGATCGTGAAGTTGCGCGAGGCCGGGGTGGCGTCGACGTTGCCGGCGGCGTCGATGGCGCGGACCTCGAAGCTGTGGGCGCCGTCGGGCAGGTCGGTGTAGGCCTTGGGGTCAGAGCAGGCGGTGAAGGCGCCGCCGTCGAGGCTGCACTCGAAGCTGGAGCCGGGCTCCGAGGAGGAGAAGCCGAAGGAGGGGTCGTTGTTGGCGGTGGGGCCGGAGGGCCCGGAGTCGATCGTGGTCTGCGGAGCGGCGGTGTCGATCGTGATCGAGACGCTGGCGGGGCTCGGGTCGACGTTGCCGGCGGCGTCGATGGCGCGGACCTCGAAGCTGTGGGGGCCGTCGGAGAGCGCCGCGGTGGTGTGCGGGGAGCTGCACGAGGCCCAGGCGCCGGTGTCGACGCGGCACTCGAACGTGGAGCCGGGCTCGCTCGAGGAGAAGGTGTAGGTCGGGGTGTCATCGGAGCTGGCGCCCGTGGGGCCGGAGTCGATCGTGGTGTTGGGGGCGGCGGTGTCGATCGTGAAGTTGCGCGAGGCCGGGGTGGCGTCGACGTTGCCGGCGGCGTCGATGGCGCGCACCTCGAAGCTGTGGGCGCCGTCGGGCAGGTCGGTGTAGGCCTTGGGGTCAGAGCAGGCGGTGAAGGCGCCGCCGTCGAGGCTGCACTCGAAGCTGGAGCCGGGCTCCGAGGAGGAGAAGCCGAAGGAGGGGTCGTTGTTGGCGGTGGGGCCGGAGGGCCCGGAGTCGATCGTGGTCTGCGGAGCGGCGGTGTCGATCGTGATCGAGACGCTGGCGGGGCTCGGGTCGACGTTGCCGGCGGCGTCGATGGCGCGGACCTCGAAGCTGTGGGGGCCGTCGGAGAGCGCCGCGGTGGTGTGCGGGGAGCTGCAGGAGGCCCAGGCGCCGGTGTCGACGCGGCACTCGAACGTGGAGCCGGGCTCGCTCGAGGAGAAGGTGTAGGTCGGGGTGTCATCGGAGCTGGCGCCCGTGGGGCCGGAGTCGATCGTGGTGTTGGGGGCGGCGGTGTCGATCGTGAAGTTGCGCGAGGCCGGGGTGGCGTCGACGTTGCCGGCGGCGTCGATGGCGCGGACCTCGAAGCTGTGGGCGCCGTCGGGCAGGTCGGTGTAGGCCTTGGGGTCAGAGCAGGCGGTGAAGGCGCCGCCGTCGAGGCTGCACTCGAAGCTGGAGCCGGGCTCCGAGGAGGAGAAGCCGAAGGAGGGGTCGTTGTTGGCGGTGGGGCCGGAGGGCCCGGAGTCGATCGTGGTCTGCGGAGCGGCGGTGTCGATCGTGATCGAGACGCTGGCGGGGCTCGGGTCGACGTTGCCGGCGGCGTCGATGGCGCGGACCTCGAAGCTGTGGGGGCCGTCGGAGAGCGCCGCGGTGGTGTGCGGGGAGCTGCACGAGGCCCAGGCGCCGGTGTCGACGCGGCACTCGAACGTGGAGCCGGGCTCGCTCGAGGAGAAGGTGTAGGTCGGGGTGTCATCGGAGCTGGCGCCCGTGGGGCCGGAGTCGATCGTGGTGTTGGGGGCGGCGGTGTCGATCGTGAAGTTGCGCGAGGCCGGGGTGGCGTCGACGTTGCCGGCGGCGTCGATGGCGCGCACCTCGAAGCTGTGGGCGCCGTCGGGCAGGTCGGTGTAGGCCTTGGGGTCAGAGCAGGCGGTGAAGGCGCCGCCGTCGAGGCTGCACTCGAAGCTGGAGCCGGGCTCCGAGGAGGAGAAGCCGAAGGAGGGGTCGTTGTTGGCGGTGGGGCCGGAGGGCCCGGAGTCGATCGTGGTCTGCGGAGCGGCGGTGTCGATCGTGATCGAGACGCTGGCGGGGCTCGGGTCGACGTTGCCGGCGGCGTCGATGGCGCGGACCTCGAAGCTGTGGGGGCCGTCGGAGAGCGCCGCGGTGGTGTGCGGGGAGCTGCAGGAAGCCCAGGCGCCGGTGTCGACGCGGCACTCGAACGTGGAGCCGGGCTCGCTCGAGGAGAAGGTGTAGGTCGGGGTGTCATCGGAGCTGGCGCCCGTGGGGCCGGAGTCGATCGTGGTGTTGGGGGCGGCGGTGTCGATCGTGAAGTTGCGCGAGGCCGGGGTGGCGTCGACGTTGCCGGCGGCGTCGATGGCGCGGACCTCGAAGCTGTGGGCGCCGTCGGGCAGGTCGGTGTAGGCCTTGGGGTCAGAGCAGGCGGTGAAGGCGCCGCCGTCGAGGCTGCACTCGAAGCTGGAGCCGGGCTCCGAGGAGGAGAAGCCGAAGGAGGGGTCGTTGTTGGCGGTGGGGCCGGAGGGCCCGGAGTCGATCGTGGTCTGCGGAGCGGCGGTGTCGATCGTGATCGAGACGCTGGCGGGGCTCGGGTCGACGTTGCCGGCGGCGTCGATGGCGCGGACCTCGAAGCTGTGGGGGCCGTCGGAGAGCGCCGCGGTGGTGTGCGGGGAGCTGCAGGAAGCCCAGGCGCCGGTGTCGACGCGGCACTCGAACGTGGAGCCGGGCTCGCTCGAGGAGAAGGTGTAGGTCGGGGTGTCATCGGAGCTGGCGCCCGTGGGGCCGGAGTCGATCGTGGTGTTGGGGGCGGCGGTGTCGATCGTGAAGTTGCGCGAGGCCGGGGTGGCGTCGACGTTGCCGGCGGCGTCGATGGCGCGCACCTCGAAGCTGTGGGCGCCGTCGGGCAGGTCGGTGTAGGCCTTGGGGTCAGAGCAGGCGGTGAAGGCGCCGCCGTCGAGGCTGCACTCGAAGCTGGAGCCGGGCTCCGAGGAGGAGAAGCCGAAGGAGGGGTCGTTGTTGGCGGTGGGGCCGGAGGGCCCGGAGTCGATCGTGGTGTTGGGGGCCGTCGAGTCCTCGACGTAGATGATCGGGCTCGTCGAGCAGGCCGAGACGTTGCCGACGGCGTCGGTCGCGGTCGCCCAGAAGCTGGTCGTGGTGTCGTTGGCCACCGTCACCGTCAGCCCCGGCGTGGCGAAGGCAGCGGCGGTGCCCGAGGCGGCGACCGCCGAGGTGCAGCTCGCATTCGTGTAAAGCCGCACGGTCGAGCCCGCCTCGGCGCTGCCCTTGACCTCGGGATCGTTGTCGTTGGCCGGGGAGTCGGGGTCTGTGTCGCCCAGCGTCGGGGCCGCCGGGGCGGCGGTGTCGACGGTGATCGAGCGGCTGGCCGGGGTGGCGTCGACGTTGCCGGCGGCGTCGATGGCGCGGACCTCGAAGCTGTGGGGGCCGTCGGAGAGCGCCGCGGTGGTGTGCGGGGAGCTGCAGGAGGCCCAGGCGCCGGTGTCGACGCGGCACTGGAAGCTCGAGCCCGACTCGCTGGCCGAGAAGGTGTAGGTCGGGGTGTTGTTGTTGGTCGCGCCGGAGGGGCCGGTCAGGATCGTGGTGTCGGGGGCGGCGGTGTCGACGGTGATCGAGCGGCTGGCCGAGGTGGCGTCGACGTTGCCGGCGGCGTCGATGGCGCGCACCTCGAAGCTGTGGGGGCCGTCGGAGAGCGCCGCGGTGGTGTGCGGGGAGCTGCACGAGGCCCAGGCGCCGGTGTCGACGCGGCACTGGAAGCTCGAGCCCGACTCGCTGGCCGAGAAGGTGTAGGTCGGGGTGTTGTTGTTGGTCGCGCCGGAGGGGCCGGTCAGGATCGTGGTGTCGGGGGCGGCGGTGTCGACGGTGATCGAGCGGCTGGCCGGGGTGGCGTCGACGTTGCCGGCGGCGTCGATGGCGCGGACCTCGAAGCTGTGGGGGCCGTCGGAGAGCGCCGCGGTGGTGTGCGGGGAGCTGCAGGAGGCCCAGGCGCCGGTGTCGACGCGGCACTGGAAGCTCGAGCCCGACTCGCTGGCCGAGAAGGTGTAGGTCGGGGTGTTGTTGTTGGTCGCGCCGGAGGGGCCGGTCAGGATCGTGGTGTCGGGGGCGGCGGTGTCGACGGTGATCGAGCGGCTGGCCGGGGTGGCGTCGACGTTGCCGGCGGCATCGATGGCGCGCACCTCGAAGCTGTGGGGGCCGTCGGAGAGCGCCGCGGTGGTGTGCGGGGAGCTGCAGGAGGCCCAGGCGCCGGTGTCGACGCGGCACTGGAAGCTCGAGCCCGACTCGCTGGCCGAGAAGGTGTAGGTCGGGGTGTTGTTGTTGGTCGCGCCGGAGGGGCCGGTCAGGATCGTGGTGTCGGGGGCGGCGGTGTCGACGGTGATCGAGCGGCTGGCCGGGGTGGCGTCGACGTTGCCGGCGGCATCGATGGCGCGCACCTCGAAGCTGTGGGGGCCGTCGGAGAGCACGGCGGTGGTGTGCGGGGAGCTGCAGGAAGCCCAGGCGCCGGTGTCGACGCGGCACTGGAAGCTCGAGCCCGACTCGCTGGCCGAGAAGGTGTAGGTCGGGGTGTTGTTGTTGGTCGCGCCGGAGGGGCCGGTCAGGATCGTGGTGTCGGGGGCGGCGGTGTCGACGGTGATCGAGCGGCTGGCCGGGGTGGCGTCGACGTTGCCGGCGGCATCGATGGCGCGCACCTCGAAGCTGTGGGGGCCGTCGGCGAGCACGGCGGTGGTGCGCGGGGAGCTGCACGAGGCCCAGGCGCCGGTGTCGACGCGGCACTGGAAGCTCGAGCCCGACTCGCTGGCCGAGAAGGTGTAGGTCGGGGTGTTGTTGTTGGTCGCGCCGGAGGGGCCGGTCAGGATCGTGGTGTCGGGGGCGGCGGTGTCGACGGTGATCGAGCGGCTGGCCGGGGTGGCGTCGACGTTGCCGGCGGCATCGATGGCGCGCACCTCGAAGCTGTGGGGGCCGTCGGAGAGCGCCGCGGTGGTGTGCGGGGAGCTGCAGGAGGCCCAGGCGCCGGTGTCGACGCGGCACTGGAAGCTCGAGCCCGACTCGCTGGCCGAGAAGGTGTAGGTCGGGGTGTTGTTGTTGGTCGCGCCGGAGGGGCCGGTCAGGATCGTGGTGTCGGGGGCGGCGGTGTCGACGGTGATCGAGCGCGAAGCGGGCGTGTCGTCGACGTTGCCGATGGCGTCGACCGCGCGCACCTCGAAGCTGTGGGGGCCGTCGGCGAGCGCCGCGGTTGTGTAGGGAGAAGAGCAGGAGGTCCAGTCGCCGAAGTCAACGCGGCACTGGAACGTGGCGCCGGCCACCGGGGAGGAGAAACCGAAGGTCGGGGTGTTGTTGTTGGTCGCGCCGGAGGGGCCGGAGGTGATCGTGGTGTCGGGGGCGGTGATTCCGGATGCAGGCGTGTTGGCGAGGCTGACGACGCCGGGCAGGAAGTAGTCGCCGCTGGGCCACGCCAGAGTCAGGTCGAGATTCGCCGAGGTCGAGCCGGGTGTCAACGCCCCGTCGGCCGCCAGCACGTCAGCGTCGAGACCGAGCTGGTTGACGTAGTCGGGGCTCTTCGCCGAGAAGCGGGTCCCGCGGCGCGTGATCGTCGAGTTCATGACGTTGTTGGCCGGGTTGAGGGCGTCGGAGAGGGCGGTTCCATTGAGCGCAACCGAACCTCCGATGTTCGCCAGATCGCCGTCGTAGGCGACGACTCCGACGCTCGCCGCCACCGGCCCGGTGCTGGGGGTGGTGAACCCCGACAGGGCGACCGTCTCGCTGCGGTTCGTGTTCGACACCCTCTGGAGCCCATCGAAGACCTTGAGGTGGTTGCGGGGTCCGCCGGCGTCGCGATAGGCGACGACGAGCGACCAGCCCGCGTACTTGTTGGAGGAGCTGCTGGTCCCGTTGACGTTGGCGGTGGTGTAGGTGCCGCTGCCGCCCGCGTGGACCAGCGAGGTCACATCCCTGAAGGCGTGATACTGGCTGGGGTCGGCCGTTGCGCCGTTGAGCGCCGTCGCGGTCAGGTCCACATAGCCGCCCGAGGCGGGCGTGCGCAGCTTGACCGCGCCGCGCACGCTGTCAGCCGCGGTCGACTCGCCCCCCCAGTAGAGGCCGGCAAAAAGAACGGAGGACCCGGCCGGCAGCGTGAGATCGGCCGAGCTCGAGCTGGACGTCGAGGCGTCGGAATCCACGTCGATGTAGGCCATGGAGAAGTCGTTGTTGTCGAAGGCCCCTCCGGCGCGTGCCGACGTGCAGTCGGCGCTGGGGGGGTTCGGGCAGCTCATCGAAGCGTTCCCGACGATCGCCACATCGCCGTTGGTCACGGTGGAGAAGCGCTGAGTGAAGGCGCGGTCCGCGGCGGAAGCCGGGGCCGCGGCCACCAGCAGGAAGACGACCAGCGACACGACGCCCAAAAACAGGCGAAGCGGCGCGTTCGACTCGGTTGGGCGCGCAGGGCTGGGTTGGAACGTGTGTTCCCGGAGCATTCCCCCTACATCGGCTGCGCCCCCAAGAGGTTAATACCCGATTTCCGGGCACACCTCAAGAAAGGAGGAGTCCGGTGGCCGGCTCGCGCCAAGCCGCGCTGGCTAATCGCGGCCGGCGACCTCGACCAGGGATTCGACGCGCTGCAGGCGCTCCTCGACGCCGGCGACCATCTCGTCCAGCGAGGCCCGCGCCTTGTCGGAGCTGGTCTTGATGCCGGTCAGCGCGGCGCGAACCGACTGCGCTTGCTTCAGGCAGGAAACGGCCTCCTCGGCCGCGTCGCGGACCGCCCTGGCGTCGACCGTCAGATCGCGGTCGCGCGCCATCGCCACGCGGGCGGCGGCCAGCCGGTAGGCGACCTCCAGGGCGAGCGAGTCGGGCTCATCGCGGTCGACGGCGACGATCAGCTTGTTCCCCTCGTACTCGACCAGCGACTCGCGGCCGGAGGGCACCCGGTCTTCGCCCGCGACGACAAGCACGCCGAACGAGGCCGCCCGGGCCGCCATCGCCTCATTCAGCTCCCTCCAGGCGTCGTTCTTGGAGAGCTTCTTGTCCTTGGCCTCGAACACGATCCGGCCCGCGGCGAGGCCGTCGGCGGCGCCGAGCTCGATCAGCGTGTCGCCCTTCTTGCCGCCGCCCTCGGCGCCCTCGGCGCCGGTGTGAGAGGAGGCGTCCCCGCGGGTCGCGGCGATCCGCTCCAGTGCCCGGTCAACACGCTCCTCGAAGCTGCGGCCCTTGCGCGTGCCCGCCTGCTCGGCCTCGGCCAGCGCCTCGCGGCCCTGGTCGAGCCCGGTCAGCTCGGCCGTCTTCGCGATCAGCTCGTCGAGCTTCTGCTCGAGCTTCAGGTCGCGCGAGTCCTGGTCGGTCTTGCGCTCCTTCGCCCAGTTGCGCAGGTTGGCGAGCACCGGGGCGAGCGGGTTGCCCTCGTCGTCGGCCGCGAGGCGCCGCATGAACTCCTCGTCACGCTCATCGAGGATCCGCCGGATCTGGGCTTGGACGGCGCCCTCACGGTCCTCTCCGAAGGTCGCCGCGATCAGCTCGGCGAGCTCGCCGCTGTGCGATTCCAGCGCGGAGCCGAGGGCGCCCGGAGCATCGCCCGTGCCGAGCGCGCGCTCCAGTCCCTCCTCGATCCGCTCCACGGCCTCACGGTTCTTCTGCTCCACGGTCTCACGATGGGAGCTGGTCACCTGCTCGAACTCGCGGCGCACGTAGTCGACCTCGACCGCCGTCTCCTCGCGGTCGAGGACGCGCGCACCGATCTCGATCGCGCGCCGCACGCTGCGGGTCGGCTCCTCCCCCGCCTCGGCGCGCTCGCGCACCACCCTCGCCGTCGCGTGGTCTGCGACCGTCAGGCCCTCGATCACGATCCGGTCCTCGACAAGGCGAACCGAGCCCTCCGAGGGCTCTGGCTCGAGCGGCAGCTGTGGCTTTCCTGAGGCTTTCATGACGACTCTTGAAGCTAGTCGCACATCCGGACAAGTACCTGACGCGCGGCGCGGATGGCGGTCGCTATACGATGCGCCCGGTCCGAAACTACATGGAGGGAACGAACCTTGGCCGTAGACATCGCCGACCTGACGAAGCTGGACGTGGAGCCCGGGGAGCTGCCCGGGAAGATGGCGGCTTGGGTGATCCGCGCCGAGCGCGAGGGGGAACCCAAGGACGCCTTTCAGGTCGAGGAGATCGAGGTCCCGGAGCCCGGCGCCTTCGAGGTGATCGTGCGCGTGATGGCCGCGGGCGTCAACTTCAACAACGTCTGGGCGGCGCTCGGCAAGCCGGTGTCGGTTTTCGGCTATGGCGACCACCCCGACTACGGCCACCATATCGGCGGATCCGACGGCTCGGGCGTGGTCTGGAAAGTCGGCGAGGGCGTCACCAAGTGGAAGCCCGGCGACGAGGTCGTGATCCACTGCAATCAGGCCTCCTACGAGGACGTAGAGGTCCACGGCCTCGACCCGCTCGCCGCCCCGAGCCAGCAGATCTGGGGCTACGAGACCACCTGGGGCTCGTTCGCGCAGTTCACCAAGGTCCAGGCCCAGCAGCTGCTGCCGAAGCCGAAGAACCTGAGCTGGGCCGAGTCGAGCGCCTACGGGCTCACCTACTTCACCGCGTACCGGATGCTGATCGACCGCTGCAAGCTCCAACCCGGTCACAACGTGCTGATCTGGGGCGCCGCGGGCGGGCTGGGCGTATTCGCCACCCAGCTCTGCAAGGCCGCCGGAGCCAACGCGGTCGGCGTAGTCAGCTCGCCCGACAAGGGCGAGCTGGTCAAGCGGCTGGGCGCCGTGGACTACATCGACCGCAACGAGTTCGCCGGGATGATGCGCAAGGGCGGCGAGACACCCGACGAGGAGAAGGCCCGCTTCAAGGAGTCGCGTGGATTCGCAAAGAGGGTCAAGGAGATCCTCGGCGACGCACCCGACATCGTTTTCGAGCACGTCGGCATGGCGACCTTCCCGACCTCGGTCTTCGTCGTCAAGCCGTTCGGGAAGGTGGTGATCTGCGGCGCAACCTCCGGCTACACGCTCGACTTCGACGTGCGCTATCTGTGGATGCGCCAGAAGGAGATCATCGGCTCCCACTTCGCGAACGCGTACGAGTGCATGCGCGCCAACCAGCTGATGTCCGAGGGCAAGATCCAGCCGGTGCTCTGGAAGGTGATGGGGTTCGACGGAGTGGCCGAGGCCCATCAGTTGCTGCACGAGAACAAGCACCTCGGCAAGATCGCGATCCTGGTCGGCGCCTCGAGCGAGGACGAGGGCAAACATGAAGACGGACCCGGCGCGATCCACGCCGAGGTCGGTGCATAGGGGCAGGGCGATGGACGTCTGCTACATCGACTGGCATGTGGTGCCCTTCCGCGCCGAGCGCTGGTGGGAGATCTGGGAGCCCGGCGCCGCGCGGGCGATGGGCTTCGGGGCCAAGGGCTGGTCCCTGACGCGATCGCTCGAGGACCCTCAGCTGTTCCGCCATGCTTCGCTATGGCAGGACCATGCGGACTTCGAGCGCTACTGGTACTCGGACGAGATCGCGGCGCTGCGCGAAGAGTCACTCAACTACTACGCGAAGCCGCTGCTCCCCGTCTGGCACACGCTGCTCGCCGGCGAGTAGCGGAACTGCCGCGTTCCACTACTTCGCCCGGCCTTTGGTGTTCTCTTGGCCGATGAGCCGTTCCGTGCTGATCCCCATCGCGGGCGCCTTTGCCTTGCTCGCGCTCGGCGTCGCGGCGCCCGCCGCCTCGGCGAAGCTAACCACAAGCTTCAAGTCCCGGGTGCTGACCGTCACCGGCGCCAGGGGCGATGACCGGGTGGTGGTCACCTGCTCGGGCGACGGTCTCGCCAAGGTCAACGGCAAGAACCCCAAGGGTGGGCCCGTCCCCTGCCGCAAGGTCGTGGAGGTTGACGCCAACACCGGCGCGGGCGACGACGTGATCGACTTCTCCAAGATCAGAGGCGAGTTCGGCCAGGCGCGCTTCCCCGGCTTCGGCACCGCGACGGGGACGGCCGCGCTGGGCGGCGCCGGCAATGACCGCTACATCCCCAGCCGTTTCGCCTTCAACGTCTTCTACGGCGGGGCCGGCGCCGACCGCGCTACCGGCGGGCCGGCGCGAGACGTGATCTCGGGCGGAGCGGGCAATGACCGCGTCAATGGCGCCCGCGGCCGCGACACGATCAGCGGCGAGGCCGGCAATGACCGCCTCTCGGGCGGCGATGGGGCCGACCTACTGAACGGCGGCCCCGGCGACGACCGCCTCGAAGGAGGCGCCGGTGCCGACATCCTCGGGGGCGGCCCCGGCCGCGACCGCCTCCTCGGGGGCCCGGGGCGCGACCGCCTGATCGGCGGCCCCGGCCGCGACATCCTGCGCGGCGGTCCCGGCGCCGACACCGAGATCGAGAAGCCCAAGAAGCCCTAGCGGCCCTAGCGCGGGTCAGGTGACGCCAAGGAGGTCGCGCGCTTCCTCGACCTCGAAATCGCCGTCGGAGACCTTGAAAGCGACGGTGTCCGTGTAGTCGCCTCGGCCCGCCTCGGTCTTCGTCGCGGCCAGATCGGGCGTGACGCCCGCGTCAGCGAGATCGCGCGCTGCCGCGGGGTCGAAGCAGCGTGCTCGCAGCCACTCCTCGACCTCCGGCGCCTCGAAGCCGGATTCAGCCCAGTTCTCCGCCGCTGCGTCGGGGTTTCCCCCGTGGGCGAAGCGCCCGTGGGCGTCGACGACGTCTCGAATCGTCACGGTGCCACACCATAGGCGTTGCCCGGCCGGTCGTCATCGTGGTCGTCCACCTAAGCGCTCTCGGTGGTCAACACCGATGCGGCTCCGCCCCTGTGCCCCTAACCTCAGCGGCAGGGATAACAGGATGCCGGCGAGAGGAGTTTGAGGATGTCCGAGGTAGATCTGATCGGTCGCAGCGTCGAGAAGACCAATGTCTGGCTCAAGGAGCTCGCCGAGGAGCTCGGGGGCGATGACCGTAAGTACGCCTATCGCGTGCTGCGCGCCTACCTGCACGCGGTCAGAGACCGGCTCACCGTCGACGAGGCGGCTCAGCTCGCAGCTCAGCTCCCGGAGCTGATCCGGGGGATCTACTACGAGGGGTGGGTCCCGAGCAAGACGCCGATGCGCTACCGAACCGTCGATGACTTCCTGCAGCGGGTTGGCGACGAGGCGCTCCTGCCCGCCGAGACCGAGGCGTCCTACGCCTGTGCGGCGGCGGCGCGCGTGCTCCGTCGCCATGTCTCCGAGGGCGAGATAGCTGACGTCGAGGCGGTCTTCCCCGAGGAGCTGCGGGTCGTGCTGGCGCCATGATTCTCGACCCCGGCCCCTCGAGCGCCCCTGGCGAGGAGGCGGTCAGCAACCTTCTGGCTTGGCGCCCGGCTTACGGTGTGCTCTCCCTGTACGTCCGCCTTGACCCAGGCGATCGAAGTCCCCGCTGGCCCGCTGAGGTGCGGAACGGCCTCTCAGACGTGCTGCAGCGCGGTCGCGAGTCCCGTGACCACGAGGAGCAACAGGCGCTCGAGGCGACCGCCGAACGCCTTCAGCGGGATCTACTCGGCGAACACCAGACCCGACCCGAAGCCGCGGGGCAGATCGGCTTCGTCGAGGTCGGGCGCAAGCCGGCCGAGGAGCGCTGGTACCCGGTGCAGATACCTCCCCGCCGGACCGAGGTCCTGTACGGCCCCGTCGCCCAGGTCCATTCCCTGCTCGAGGTTCTCGATGACGGCGCTCCTCTGGGCGTTGCGGTGATCTCCTCCGAACGGGTTCGCCTGCTGGACTGGCGATTGGGCTCAGCAGAGGAGATTCACGACTGGGAGCTCGAGTACTTCGGTGAGGGCTGGCGCGAGCTCAAGTCTCAAAGGCCCCGCGACCCCGCCCGGGGCAACGCCGTCTCGGCGGCCGGGCGCGACCAGTACAACCTGCGGCTCGAATCGAACCGCACACGATTCGCCGAGCAGACCGGCGAGCTCGCGCGCGCGGAGCTGGGCAAGCGCGGCTGGCGCCAGCTGCTCGCATTCGGTGATGAGCGTTACGCCAGCCGCTTTGCGAACGGCTTCGCCGATGCCTGTGAGCTGCGTCATGCGGAGGCCTCCGACCTGATCTCGGAGTCGACCGCGCAGATTGCGCTACGGGTCGCCCACGCCGTCCCGGAGCTCAACCGCGACCGCGAGCGCTCGCTGATCGAGCGCATCAAGGAGGCGGCCTACGCGGAGGGGCGAAGCGCCCTCGGTGTCCAGGTTACGCTCGATGCTCTCCAGCAGGGACGGGTCGAGCACCTCGTCTACGACGCCACCCGCGACCTCTCCGCCGCCGGGCCGGAACCGACAGGCCAGACCAGTCCGAGCGGCGACCTGCCACTGATAGAGCGCATGATCGAGCTGGCTCTCTCGACCGGCGCCGCGATTACGCCCGTGGAGGGCGAGAGCGCGGAACTGCTCGACGAACAGGGCGGCGTGGTTTCGCTGCTCCGCTACTGAGAAGGGCTCGAGAGGTGGCGGACGGCTTTCGAGGCGGCGCCGGCCTCGAGGCGAGGGAGGTGACGGTCGAGGCCGCGGGGACGCAGCTGCCGGGTGTGCTTACCGTGCCACCCGACCCGGCGGGCGTCGTGCTCTTCGCCCACGGCAGCGGCAGCAGCCGGAACAGCCCTCGCAACGTCGCCGTGGCGAGCGCGCTCAACGGCCTCGGGCTGGCCACGCTTCTCTTCGACCTGCTGACCGATCCCGAATCGCGCGATCGGGCCAACGTGTTCGACATCGAGCTGCTGGGGAACCGCATGGTCGGGGCGACGCAATGGATCCGCGGCCATCAAGATCTCCGCTCGCTGCCACTCGGCTACTTCGGCGCCAGCACCGGCTCCGCGGCCGCCCTGCTCGCGGCAGCGGAGCTCCCCGAACAGGTGAGCGCCGTCGTCTCGAGGGGCGGGCGCCCCGATCTCGCCGGATCCGCCCTGCGAAAGGTCCTCTCCCCCACTTTGCTGATCGTGGGAGGCGACGACCGCGAGGTGCTCGATCTCAACCGCCAGGCTCAGGCAATGATCGCGGCTCGGTGCGAACTGGCCGTGATCCCGGGCGCAGGGCACCTGTTTGAGGAGCCCGACGCCCTCGCGAAGGCCGCCGGGCTTGCGGGCGACTGGTTCGAGCAGGAGTTGCGCGCAGCGCAGTCGGGCCCAGCCGCTCACGGCGCTTGACCCCGGCGCCCTCGGGGCGCCGAGCGGACTCGTGCCGATCGAGCGGCGCCACGCCCGGGCGGCATCGCGGAGCCGCTCGGTCAGGACACGCGCTCGGGGTGCGTGTAGACGTTCACCGTCCCCCCGCGCGCGAACCCGGCCAGCGTGATGCCGCGGTCCTCGGCCAGCTCGACCGCCAGCGAGGTCGGCGCACCGACCCCCACCAGGACCGGCGCGCCGGCCAGGGCGGCCTTCTGCACGAGCTCGAAGGCGAGGCGGCCGCTGACGCAGAGGACGCGATCGGCCAGCGGCAGCGTCCCGTCGAGCAGCGCGTGCCCGATCACCTTGTCCATCGCGTTGTGGCGGCCGACGTCCTCGCAGACGAGCAGGAGCTCTCCTCCCGGCGTGAACAGGCCGGTCGCGTGCAGCCCACCGGAGCGATTGAACGCGGGCTGGCGGAGCAGGTCCGGGAGCCGGGCGAGCAGCCCCCGCTTGATATTCAGCTCCGCACCGATGCGCGGCGCATGCACGGCGACATCCTCGAGCGCGCCCTTGCCGCAAACGCCGCACGAAGAGCTCGTGTAGAAGCGACGCGATGGCGGCGCTGCGGCGGTCGGCGCCGTGACCTCAACCGTGTTGGCCGCCAGGTTCTCGGGGAGGCCCACGACCGGAGGGCTATCGATGATGCCCTCTCCGTGGAGGAAGCCGGCGGCGAGGGCGAAGTCATCACCTGGCGTTCGCATCGTCACCGCGACCGGCTCTCCGTTGAGACGGATCTCGAGCGGTAGCTCGACCGCCACCTCGTCGACCTGCCCATCGCGTTCGACAGCCGCGAGCATCCTCTCCGCGGCCACCCCGGCGGCCCGATCGCCGCCCGCTGCCTGACCGCCGCTCATCCTCTGCGAGCGGGTCGCATTCGGTCGCCCTTGCCGATCAGCTCGGCTGCAGCGCCGGCTCGTGCTGCTCACCGCGCTCGGGCGGTGTGGCGCCGGCGGCGGGCTCCACGGCCACCGCCACCACCTTGTACTCAGGGCATGAGGTGTTGACGTCAGCAGAGGGACCGACCAACAGGTTCGTCCGCACCTCCGGGAAGTGGAAGGCCGTGAATACGTGCCCGGGCTCGATCCGCGAGGTGACGTCGATGGCGAGCTCGATCTGGCCGCGACGGCTGCGCACGGTGACCAGATCGCCATCGGAGAGACCGAGGCGGCCGGCGTCGTCGGGGTGCACCTCGAGCGTGTCGCTCGGGAGCAGCTCGAGGTTGCCGGTCCGCCGGGTCATGGTGCCGGCGTTGTAGTGCTCCAGCCGGCGTCCGGTGACCAGGATCAGGGGGTACTCCGAGTCAGCGGACTCCCCGGGCTCCTTGTAGGGAAGCGCCGCGAATCGGGCGCGGCCGCCCGGAAGCTCGAAGCTCGTCTCGTAGAGGATCGGCGAATCCGTACCGTCGGCGGCGACCGGCCACTGCAGCCCGCCACGTCCGATGCGCTCGTGGCTGAGGCCGGCGTAGCGCGGGGTCATCTCGGCGATCTCGTCCATGACGTCGCTGGAGCTCTCGTATCCCATCTCATGGCCCAGCGCCCGCGAGACCGTGCAGAGAATGTCGAGGTCCGTCTTCGCCGATCCCGGCGGCTCGGTGGCCGCTTCGACCAGCTGCAGGCGCCGCTCGGCGTTGGTGAACGTCCCCGTCTTCTCGAGGAAGGAGGAGGCGGGCAGGATCACGTCGGCGTACTTGGTGGTCTCGTTCTCGAAGATGTCCTGGCAGACGAGGAAATCGAGCGACTCGAGCGCCTCGACCACGTGATCGGTGTCCGGGTCGGTCTGGGCGACGTCCTCGCCGAAGATGTACATCGCCTTCAGCCGGCCCGAGATCGCCGCGTCGAACATCTCGGGAATCTTCATCCCGCGCTCGCGCTTCATCTCGACCCCCCAGCGACGCTCGAAGGAGCTGGTCACCTGCTCGTCGGTCACCGACCGATAGTCGGTGAAGGTGTCGGGAAGGGCGCCCATGTCCGAGGAGCCCTGCACGTTGTTCTGGCCGCGCAGCGGCAGCAGCGCCGAGCCCGGGCGCCCCACGTTGCCGGTCAGCAGCGCCAGGTTGCAGAGCAGCTGCACCACCTCGGAGCCGTAGAGGTGCTCGGTGACCCCCAGGCCCCAGAGGATGCTGGCGCGGTCGGCTTCGGCATAGAGGTGCGCGGCGCGCTCGATGTCGGCTGCCGGGACCCCGGTGATCTCCTCGACCGAGCTCGGCGTGTAGGATCCGACCAGCTCCTCCACGGTCTCGTAGCCCTCGGTCCGCTCGGCGACGAAGTCACGGTCGACGAGGCCATCGCGGATGACGACATGCGAAAGGCCGTTGATCAGCGCCGCGTTGGTGCCCGGCCGGTTGGCGAGGTGGATCTGACCGTAGTCGGCCAACTCGATTCGCCGCGGATCGGCTGTGATCAGCTTCAGGCCCTGCAGCGCCGACTGCTTGATCCGCGCCCCCACAACGGGATGCCCCTGGGTCGGGTTGACGCCGATCAGCAGCGCGACCTCGGCCGCCTCGATGTCGTCGAAGGAACCGGTCGCTCCCGAGAGGCCCAAGGACTTGCGCAGCGCGAACGAGGTGGGTGAATGGCAGACGCGGCTGCAGTTGTCGATGTTGTGGGTGCCGATCGCTGCCCGCATCAGCCTCTGCATCGCGTAGCAATCCTCGTTCGTCGCTCGTGAGGAGGCCAGGCCCGCGATCGCATCGGGGCCGTGCTCACGCTTGATCTCCCCCATCGCTTCGGTGATCCGCGCAATCGCCTCCTCCCACGTGGCCAGGCGGAAGCCACCGCTCTCGCGCACCATCGGTGCCGTGAGGCGGTCGCGCGAGCGGGCGAACTGGTGCGCGAAGCGGCCCTTGAGGCAAGTATGGCCCTTGTTCGCGGGCCCGTCCATCGCCGGGCTGATCGAGACGACACGGCCGTCCGCGCGGTGGGCCTCCAGGCGACAGCCCACCCCGCAGTACCCGCAGGTGGTCGTGGTGGTCTCTTCGAAGGGAGTGCTCATTCGACGCCTTCCCCATTATCGGCCCGCTGGCCTGTGAGGTCAAGCAGCAGGTGCTCGGTGATCGCGTCGGTCGGGCAGGTGTCGGCGCAAGCCCCGCAGGAGACGCATGTCGAGTCCTTGAAGCCGGAATCGAGCCCGGCCGTGATGTTCGCCTCGAAGCCCCGCCCGGTGGCGGTCAGCGCGAAGGCGCCCTGCACCTCGTCGCAGGCCCGTACGCAGCGCCCGCACGAGATGCAGAGCTCGTGCTGCAGGACCAGGTAGGGGTGACGATCGTCCAGCCGACGCTGGTGCTGGACCCCCCGCCAGCGCGGCTCGCCGATCTCGAAGAACCGGGCCACGGCGGCGAGCTCGGTGTGGGCTGCGGGAGCGGCGGGAAGCTCTGAAAGCACCAGCTCGACCGTCGCCTCGGCGATGCGCCGAGCTGTCTCGTCGGCGGTGTCCACCCGCATCCCCTCTCTGCAGGGGGTGGTGCAGGCTGCGATCGGAGCGTCTGCCCCCTCGACCCCGACCATGCAGACGCGACACGCTCCGAAGGGCGAGAGCCGCTCGTCGAAGCAGAGCGTCGGGACGTAGCTGTCGGCGGCGCGCGCCGCCTCGAGCACCGTGGTGCCGGGCTCGACCTCGACCCGCTGCTCATCCACCCAGACCTCGACGCTCACGAGACCCCGAGCTCCTCGGGGAAGTGCCGGATCAGGCTGCGAATCGGGGCGGGCATGCCGCCCCCGTGCGCGCAGAGAGAGCCGAGCTCGAGGGTTTCCAGCAGCGCCTCGAGACGGTCGCGGTCCACGGGTCCCGGCCGCTCGACCATCTCCAGGCCCCGCTCGAGGCCGATGCGGCAGGGGAAGCACTTGCCGCAGCTCTCGTGGGCGCCGAAGGCGAGCAGGTGGCGGGCCAGCTCCCGCATGTCAGTGCGGTCGTCGAAGGCGACGATGCTGCCGTGCCCGAGCATGCAGCCCTCGGCCGCCAGCTCATCGAAATCGAAGGGAACCTCCAGCCGCGACCCCGGCAGGACGCCACCCAGGGGCCCGCCGATCTGCAGCGCCTTGATCTCTCGGTCGTCCACCAAGCCGCCGCCGAGCTCGTTGCAGATCTGCTCCATGGTCGTGCCGAAGCGGACCTCGTGGACGCCGGGCCGCTGGAAGCGCTCGTTGAGGCAAACCAGCTTGGTGCCCGGCGTCGCCTCCGGGCTGAGCGCCGCGTAGGCGTCGGCGCCGTGCAGGGCGATGTATGGAGCGTTGCAGAGGGTCTCGACGTTGTTCACAACGGTCGGCTTTCCGTGCCAGCCTCGCTCGGCCGGGAATGGCGGGCGGGCGGTCACCGTGCCCCGCAGCCCCTGCAGCGAGTTGAGCAGCGCCGTCTCCTCGCCGACCACGTAGGAGCCGGCCCCCTCGAACACGTCGACGTCGAAGCTGAAGCCGCTGCCGAGCACGCTCTCGCCTAAACGCCCCTGCTCCCGCGCCCTGGCCACGGCCTCCCGGAGGATCGGCGTCGAGCGCGGGTACTCCGAGCGCACGAAGATGAAGCCCCGCGAGGCGCCGACGGCGAAGCCGGCGAGCGCCATCCCCTCGAGAAGCAGGTCCGGGCTGCGCTCCATCAAGTGCTTGTCGATGTAGGAGCCGGGGTCTCCCTCGTCGGCGTTGACGACGATCACCTTCTCCTCACCCGGCGCACCGCGGGCGAACTCCCACTTGGTCCCGGCCGGGAAACCCGCGCCGCCCCGCCCGCGGAGGTTCGCCTCCTTGACCTCGGCCAGCAGCTTCTCGGCGCCGAGCGAGGCCAGCGCGCGATCGAGGCCGGCCCAGTCGCCCGAGGCCAGCAGGACCGGCTCGGGCAGCATGCTGGCGGGCTCGGGCTCGGGCGCCTGGCGGCAGGAATCCGCGGCGACGCGCTCGACGACTCCTGGGCCGCAATCGACCAGGTCGCCGTCGCGCACGGCCGAAGCCGTGTGGCAGAACCCGAGGCAGACGGTCTGGCCAAGCGAGAGCTCGCGATCGTCGCTGCGCTCGCCCGGCGCCAGCCCCAGCCGGGAGCCGACCTGCTCGACGTGCGCGCCGAAGTCCGACGCCCAGCACGCGGTGCCGGTGCAGACCGAGACGTGACGGCGCCCGCGGGGCTGCAGGAGGTCGTCGTAGAAGGTCGAGACGCCGTAGACGGCTGCCTCGGGCAACCCCGACTGCTCCGCCGCGCTGCGTCGATCGTCGTCGCTGATCTCGCCGTGCTCGTCAACCGCCCGCTTCAGCACGTCAAGCGCGGTCGGAGGGGATCCCGCCTCTTGCGCTCTGAGGATCTCGATTAGGTTCAGTGACATTTCAGGGCCTCGCGGCTCGGCCGGGGTCCCTCGCGAACTCTAATGCTGTTCCAGCGGCGCCATGGTCAGGCCGGCGTCGGAGAGCTGCTCCCAGTAGTGCTCGGCGGTCTCCTTGGGGCCGGTCCAGACGGCGGCCCGGCCGCTGTTGTGGATGCGGTCGGCCATCGCGTAGCCGGCGTCGAGGCTGATGCCGGGGACGACGCGCGCCAAGGTCTGGGCGACGTGGTCGAAGGTGTTGTGGTCGTCATTGAGGACGATCACGAGCCAGTTGCCTCCCAGGCCCGAGCCAGGGCTCCCCGCGCGCGGCTTTTCGACCGTGGTGGTCGCCATGCGGCAACCTTAGAGGGCTATCCGAACGGGTTTGGGACCTTGATTGCGACGGTGTCGAAGGCACCGATCACACGAAGGCCGGCGCCGGCCCCCTTGACGCCGGTGCTGACCACGCTGCGCCGCCCGTCGGGCTGGGAGTTGCCCGCGTCGGTGGCCAGGGCGACCGTCTTGCCGTTGATCTGGGCCAGCAGCGAGGTGGTCTCGCCGCCCCAGTCGAAGGCGCGCAGCAGCAGGCCGTTGGGCTTGCTCGCCTTGCGGATGAACTTGCCCTTGCCCGAGCGGAACAACTCCGGACCGGTGGCGGTGCCGCGAGCGTCGCGGAAGAGCTGCCAGCTGCGCGCGTGGGGACGAACCCGAAGCTCGTACCCGGCGGTCTCGCTGACCCTGGCGCCGACGGCGATGAAGGCCTTCTTCTGCAGCTTCTTCGGAGTGCTCGCGCCCAGGAAGCCCGTCGCCGAGACCTCCATGTCGGAGCCGGGATCGGTCGAGTCCCCGACCACCGAGCTGCGAAAGACGCAGCGGCTCGTGCCCCGGCCGACCGTGATGGCCATCTGCTTGTTCTGCGCCCACTTTTTCTTGCACTTGGCGCCGGACTGCCTGGTGAAGGCAAGCACGTCGCTTTGGCTCGAGAACGCGTAGAGCGCCACCGTCACCGGAGCGGCTTGCGCGGCAACCGCCAGGGAAGCTGACGCGCAGAGCACTGCGAGGGCTGTGGTCTTGAGGCTCATGAGGAGACTTCGAGGCTAGCCGGAGGACCGGCCAGAGCATGCAAGAACACGCCTCACGGCGATTCGATGCGCCGGCGCATGCCGGCCCCCGGAGGATGGGCCTGACAGCACTACCATCAGGGGCCATGAGCGCCAGCGAGCACCGGCTGCCCGAGCGCGATCGGCCCTGGGTGATGCGCACCTACGCCGGCCACTCGGACGCCCGCCGGTCCAACGAGCTCTACCGGCGCAACCTCGCCAAGGGACAAACGGGGCTCTCGATCGCCTTCGACCTGCCGACCCAGACTGGCTATGACCCCGACCACGTGCTGGCGCGCGGTGAGGTCGGCAAGGTCGGCGTCTCGGTAGTCAACAAGGGCGACATGCAGGTGCTCCTCGACCAGATCCCGCTTGACGAGATGAACACCTCGATGACGATCAACGCAACCGCAGCCTGGCTGCTGGCCCTCTATGTGGCGGTGGCCGAAGAGGCCGGGGTCGAGCGCTCGGCGCTCTCCGGCACCACTCAGAACGACATCATCAAGGAGTTCCTTGCGCGCGGCACCTACGCCTTCCCCCCGGGCCCCTCGATGCGGCTGATCGCGGACATGGTCGCCTTCACAGTCAACGAGATGCCCAAGTGGAACCCGATCAACGTCTGCTCCTACCACCTGCAGGAGGCGGGAGCGACTCCCGTGCAGGAGGTTGCCTACGCGCTCTCGACGGCGATCGCGGTTCTCGATGAGGTCAGGGCCCGAGGCCAGGTGGCTGAGGACGATTTCCCCCGGGTGTTCGGCCGGATCTCGTTCTTCGTCAACGCCGGCGTCCGCTTCATCGAAGAGCACGCGAAGCTGCGCGCGATGACCCGGCTCTGGGCCGAGATCGGACGCGAGCGCTACGGGGTGACCGAGCCCAAGCTGTTGCGCATGCGCTACGGCGTCCAGGTCAACAGCCTCGGCCTGACCGAGTCCCAGCCCGAGAACAACGTGCCCCGCATCGTGCTCGAGGCGCTTGGCGTGACCATCGGCCGCGACGCGCGCGCCCGCGCGATCCAGCTGCCGGCCTGGAACGAGGCGCTGGGCCTTCCCAGGCCCTGGGACCAGCAGTGGAGCCTCCGCATCCAGCAGATCCTCGCCGACGAGACCGACCTGCTGGACTACCCCGACATCTTCGAGGGCTCGAAGGTGATGGAGGGCCTGACCGACGAGCTGGCCGACGCAGCCCGCACCGAGATGGACGCCGTCGCGGAGCAGGGCGGCGCCGTCGAGGCCGTGCCGTACATGAAGGCGCAGCTGGTGGAGTCCAACCGCGAGCGCCTCGCGAGGATCGAGCGTGGCGAGATCACCGTCGTCGGGAAGAACGAGTACACGGAGTCCGAGGATTCTCCGCTGACGACCGGCGAGGGCGGGGGCATCCTCACCCCCGATCCCGAGGTCGAGCGCGAGCGGGTCGAGGCCCTTGAGCGGTGGCGCGCCGGACGCGACCAAACCGCAGTCGAGGCAGCGCTGGCCGAGCTGGCGGCCGTCGCCGCCGACGAGGGCGCCAACGTGATGCCGGCGACGATCGCGGCCGCCAAGGCCGGAGCGACAACCGGCGAGTGGGCGAGCACGCTCCGCGAGACCTTCGGCGACTACCGTGGGCCGACGGGCGTCACGGGCACCCCCCAGGGATCGCCTAATGGGGAGTTGCTGGAGGCCGCACGCGAGCACGTCAGGCTGGCCTCCGATGGGATCGGCCACCCGATTCGGATCCTCGTCGCCAAGCCCGGCCTCGACGGCCACTCGAACGGCGCCGAGCAGATCGCCGTCAGGGCTCGTGACGCGGGCATGGAGGTCGTCTACCAGGGGATTCGGCTCACCCCCGAAGAGATCGCTGCGTCGGCCGTGCAGGAGGACGTCGACGTGGTCGGCCTCTCGATCCTCTCCGGCTCTCACCTCGAGCTCGTCCCCAGGGTGATCGAGCTGATCCGGGCCGAGGGCGCCGAGATCCCCGTGGTGCTCGGCGGCATCATCCCCCCGGGCGACGTCGCAGCCCTGAAGCGGGCAGGAGTGGAGCGCGTCTACACACCCAAGGACTTCGAGCTCAACCGGATCATCGGCGAGATCGCCGACCTCGTCGCCCAGCGGGCCGGCGTCCCAACCGCACCGCAACCCGTCTGAGCGTGGGCACCGGCGACGCAGACAGCGCGATGGGCGGCGGGGAGCCGGAGCTGAACGGCGATCGCAGCGCCTGGTTGCGCTGCTACCGATGCTGGGCGCGCGACCTCGAGGTGCAGCTGCACTACGACGCGATCCTCAAGGTGGATCCCGACAGCGGCGAGCCCACCGACCGCGTCGATGAGGTCCAGGAGGCCGTCGTTCAGTGCCTGCGATGCCTGCACGACCAGCCCCACCTGACCATCGCGCAGGATGAAGCCACCGAGCGCCCGCGCGTGATCCCGATCGAGGATCGTTGGGAGCGCATGGTCGCCGGCACTCCGTGGGTCGCCTCGTGCACGGTGATGATCGACCAGGACCAGGTCGAGACCTGCTCGGGCGAGGGCGCCACCGAGTCGCTCACCTACGGGTCGTTCGGCGAGCAGGGCGTTCGCGAGTTCTTCAGCCACGTCCGATTCCACAAGCACGACGACGAGCGGATCATCGTCCACATGCTCGTCGAGCTCTACGCTCGCTCCGCCGAGGAGGCGACCGAGGTGCTCGAGGGCGCCTCACGGGGGGTCCTGGAGATCACCTCGCTGGCCGAGGAGTCACGCCCCCCGGCCCACGCCAACGAGGACGCGCACTAAGGAGCGGAGCCTCAGCATCCCCCGCGTCGGCGTTGACGCTCAGCAGCTGCGCAGCTTGTCCTTGCGCGAGCCGCGGCAGGTGTCGCGGCCGCTGCCGCCGTTCAGGAAGTCGCGTCGCTTGCCGCCGTTGAGGAAGTCCCTGCCCGCTCTGCCGAGCAGCCTGTCCCTGCCCGCCTGGCCGAAGAGGCGATCGCCTCCGTCCCCGCCCGCGATGAGATCGGCCGCGCCGGCGCCGTAGACGCGGTCCCTACCCTTGCCGGCGCAGACCGTGTCCTTGCCGCCCCGGCTCTTGATCAGGTCGTTGCCCCCCTTGCCGACGATCACGTCGGGGCCGGGAGTCCCGATGATCTTCTCGCCCCCGTCGGTGCCCACGATCGTCGGGATCCTGCCGAAGCACTCGTTCTCGGGGGGAGCCAGGACCTGGCGCTCGAAGGAGCCGATCTCGCAGGCTGGGCCGCCTGGGCGGGGCAGGCCCCGCTGGTCGCTGGCGAACGGGAAGCAGGAGGGGACCGCGTCAAGCGCGGGGCTCCCGTTGAACAGGGCGTGGGTCTCGGTCGGCCCGCCGCGATCGGCGAGGTCGGTGACTCCCGCGCTCCCAGCAAAGCGGTCGAGCGAAACGAGCAGGTTGCATTGGCTCGCGCCCGCCAGCCCAGGCGCCTCGAGGTTGCCCCCCTGGCTGATGATCGAGCCGCCGCTCACGTCGCAGTTCTCGGTGCCGGCGCCGGCCAGGCCCGCCGAGATGATCGACGCGCGCAGGGTGGTGCTGCCGCCGCCGGCGCCCTGGATCGATCCGCCCGCGGCTCCCGTCGCCCCGGTCGCCTCATTGGCATGGAGGGTGGTCTGCGAGAGCGCGGCGATGCCGAGGTTCGAGAGGCCGCCCCCGCCCGTCGGCCCCGCCGCAGAGCTGACGGAGTTCTCGCTGATCGTCGAGTTGGCGATGTTGACCACGGCGCCGGCGGCCACTCCCAGCCCCCCTCCCTCTGCCCCCGTCTGCCCGTCGGCCGTGTTGCGCGAGATCGTCGAGGCCACGATCGAGTGGATCCCCCCCGGCTCCAGCCAAACGCCTCCCCCCCGGGCGCCGCCGCCACCGCTGGAAGCGGTGTTGCCGTCGACGGTGACCGAGTTGAGCACCGTTGTGCCACTGTCGCCGAGCACACCCGCTCCGCGGGCCGCCCCTCCCCCGCCCCTGACCTCCACTCCGTTGACACTCACGCTCGGGCTGGTCGAGGCGGGCCCCAGGTGGAGCACCCGGTCCGCCGAGCCGGCGTCGATCACCGGCTGGCCGCTGCCCGTGATCGTGACGCTCTCGCGCACGTCCAGGTCACCACCCACCGCCAGGTCCTCGCCTGCGGGCCCCAGCGACAGGAGGTAGGGGGCTCCAAGGTCGGGCAGCGTGATCGTGTCGGCCCCAGGGGTTCCGTTGGCCTCGCGGACGGCCGCCCTCAGGGTGCAGGTCTGGACGCCGGCGTTACCGTCGTCGGCGTCGCAGATCCCGTCAGCGGTGGATCCCAGCGACCCGAAGTCGCTGCTGCTGTCAACTGCGAAGCTCGCGCCCCACGCCGCGCCGCCGTGCAGCGCGCTCGCGGCTCCCGCGAGCGCCAGCAGCAGCCCCAAACGCCGCAACTACCCGTTAGGCTCGCCGGGCCCCTCGGCCCCGGGATCCTTGACCGCCTTGCCGGCTGCCTTGGCCTTGTCCTTGAGGCTGCCCTTGCCCTTGGCGATGTCCTTGAGCTCGCCCATGTCCTGCTTGAGGCTCTCGGTGCCACCGCGCTTCTCCACCTGATCCTTCGCCTTGTCAGTGAGCTTCTTGAAGTTGACCATCTATGCATCCTCTCCTGGGTTCTTGCGGGGAACCAGCACGGCGCGCTTGAACTCCGCGACCAGCGTGCCGTCCTGCTTGTAAACACGGGTATGCACCCGAACTACCCCTCGGTCCTGCTTTGACTTCGAGGGCCTCACGTCCAGCACCTCCGACTCACAGTAGAGCGTGTCGCCGTGAAAGACGGGGGCCGGGTGGCTGAGCTCCTCGGTTGCAAGGTTCGCTATCGCCTTGCCCGAGACATCGCTGACCGACATGCCGAGAGCCAGCGAGTAGACGAGGGGGCCAACCACCACGTTCCGGCCCTGCTGGGACTCCGACGCGTAGACGTCGTTGAGGTGCAGCGGGTGGTGGTTCATCGTGATCAGGCAGAAGAGGTGATCGTCGGCCTCGGTCACGGTCTTGGCCGGCCAGTGCTTGTAGACCGCACCGACCTCAAACTCCTCCAGGTAGCGCCCGTACTCGTGCGCCCCCGAGGCCTCTCGGCCGGCTTGGTCTGTGATCAGATCGTGGGTCTCGTCGCTCATGGTTCTCTGCGTCTCCTTGAGGTGTGTGGGGTGCCCCTCCGCCGCGGCGCGGGATCGTACCCGGTGGCGGATGTCGCGCTAGCGGACCTTCTTGGTCTTGGCGCGCGCTTCGTGGCGCTCTATCACCTGGGCGATCAGCTTCTGAATGCCCGGGTCGCCGCTGACCTTGATCTGGCCCTGATCGTACGCATGGCGATAGTCACTGGCGTCGCCGTCGGTGGCCAGCTCGTTGAAACTGGACCGCGGCATCTCGACGCTGACGCGCGCGTCCTCGGCCATGCCCTTGGAGATCTCGGGCCCTGGCAGCTCGACGCGGTACTGCTGCAGGTCGCCCCGGGCGCGCAGGTCCAGGTTGAAGACGAGCTTGAGGTTGGCGAGCGCAGGCACGTCGGCCTGGAAGCGCTCCACCGCGGTCCTGATCAGCTCGGGGGTCGACGCCATGCCGTGAGTGCTATCAGGGAATCGGCTTGCGGTCCCTGAAGAAGCCGCCTGTGGGGCCGTCGTCGGGCAGCGTCGCGAGCCAAACGGCGGTGTCGGCGCCCTCCTCGACCGACCGCGTCGCATTGGGCCCGCCCATGTCGGTGCGCACCCAGCCCGGGCACAGCGAGTTGACCAGCAGGCCGGAATCGGCCTCGTCGGTCGCGATGATCCGCGTGACCCGCGTTGAGGCCCGCCTTCGAGACCCGGTAGGCGGTTCGGCCGCCGTCCATGTCGGAGAGCTGGCCCGCGCCGCTGGAGACGTTGACGATCCGAGGGTGATCACTGCGCCGGAGCAGGGGAAGAAAGGCCTGCGCCAGCCTGATCGGGCCGATCGTGTTGACCTCGAAGACCCGGCCGATCTCGGCAAGATCGATCTCGGCGACGCCCTCCGCCGGTCCGAATACACCCGCGTTGTTGACCAGCACGTCGAGCCTGCCGCGATCCGACTCGATCCGCTCGAGCGCGGCGTCCACGCCCGCCTGATCGCTGACGTCGAGCTGCACCGGCGTCACGTTGTCGGCAGTCTCCACCACGGAGGCGTCGCGAGCGCCGGCAAGCACGTGGAAGCCGTGGTCGCGCGCGAGCTGCCGCGCGATCTCCTTGCCGATGCCGCGGCTGGCGCCGCTGACCAGCGCGGCTGGACGGTCGCCGCCCGCCATCAGACCTTGTTGCGCTCGAGCAGCTTCTTGCCGATCACCATGCGCTGGATCTCGGAGGTGCCCTCCCCGATCAGCAGCAGCGGCGCGTCGCGGTAGAGGCGCTCGATCTCGTACTCCTTCGAGTAGCCGTAGCCGCCATGGATGCGGAACGACTCCTCGACGCATTCCTTCCCGGTCTCGGAGGCGATCAACTTCGCCATCCCGGCCTCAAGGTCCGAGCGCTCGCCGGCGTCCTTCATCCGGGCCGCCTTGCGCGTGACGAGCCGGGCGGCCTCGATCTTGGTCGCCATGTCGGCAAGCTTGAACAGGATCGCCTGGTGCTGGGCGATCGGCTTGCCGAACGTCTTGCGCTCCTGCGAGTAGCGCAGCGCCAGCTCCAGCGCTCGCTGGGCGATTCCGACGCCGCGGGCGGCGACGTTGACCCGGCCCACCTCGAGCGCATCCATCATCTGACCGAAGCCCTTGCCGACGCCCTCGGCGCCACCGAGCACGCGATCGTCCGAGCAGCGGTAGCCGGAATAGATGAGCTCGGTCGACTCGACGCCCTTGTAGCCCATCTTCTTGATCTTGGGCGGGATCTCGAGGCCCGCGAAGTCGCCATCGTTCTTCTCGACCCAGGGCTCCTTCTCGGTGATGAAGCAGGTCATCCCCTTGTAGGGAGGATCGGCCTTCGTGTCCGTCTTCATCAGCACGAAGACGACTCCCGAGCCGAGCCCGTTGGTGACCCACATCTTCTGCCCCTCCAGGACCCAGTCGTCACCGTCGCGGGTGGCGGCGGACTTGATCCCCTGAACGTCAGAGCCGACCTCGGGCTCCGAGAGCGAGAAGGCGGCGCGGATCTCGCCGGTCGCCATCTTCGGCAGGAAGTGCTGCTTCTGCTCGTCGGTGCCGAACTTCATCAGCAGGTAGGAGCCGATGAAGTGGGTGTTGACCACGCCGGAGATCGAGATCCAGCCGCGTGAGAGCTCCTCGACGATCAGCGCGTAGGTGGCGAGGTCGAGCCCCATGCCGCCGTACTCCTCGGGGATCGTGACGCCGAACAGGCCCAGCTCCTTCATCTGCTCGACGATCTCCTCGGGGAACTTGTCCTCGGCGTCGTATTCCTCGGCATTGGGGATGATCTGCTCGTCGACGAACTGCCGGACCATCTCGACGATCGCCTTCTGGTCGTCGGTGATCTCCTCGTAGGCGGCGGTCTGGCTCTCTGTGCTCGCGGCTGCTACGGCCATGGGCTCCTTCTCGGTAGTCGATTCGGTGGGCGCCCGCGCGGACGCGAAGCGAGGACAGAGGATATCGGCGGGGGCCCCTCGGCCCCCGCCGGCGCTACTGCTCTTCGCCTACTCCTCGGCCAGGATCGCGTAGAGGCGGCGGCGCGCGTCGGTGAGGATCTCGACCGCCTTTGCGACCTGCCCCTCGTCACCCGCCTGCCCGATCTGGGCGAGCGCCGCGCGCAGGCGAAAGGCCTCGGTGCGGAGCTTGTGGTGCGCCGAGTCCTCGTCGCCGCCTTCCCAGGGCCGCTCGCGATCCGCGATCGCCTCGGCGGCCTTGCCGCCCTCGTCCGTAAGCGAGAAGACCCGCTTGCCGTCGGCCTCCTCACCCCGGATCAGCCCCTCGTCCTCGAGCAGCTGCAGGGTCGGGTAGATCGAGCCGGCGCTGGGGCGCCAGCGCCCGCCCGAGCGCTGCTCGAGCTCCTGGATGATCTCGTAGCCGTGCATCTCCCGCTCGGAGATCAGGGCGAGGATCGCGGTGCGGACGTCGCCGCGCTTGCGCCGGTGGCGGCGCGGCCCGTATCCGGGTCCGTAGCCCCTCATCTGGCCGGCCCCGCGAGCGCTGCGGCGTCGGCGGCCGTGTCGTGTGCCATGCATACGTACTCCTTCTGATCTGTGTTCATATAACGCGATATATCGTAACAGATCGGAGAGACGGGACGCAGACGGCGGATCGCGCCCGCCCCCTCACAGCGTCCAGGTGTATTGCAGCCCCTGCCAGGCCGGTCGCTCGCGCTCGTAGAAGCGATGGGCATCGGTCCGGGCTCGGCCGCTGTCGAGCTCGAGATGTGTGGCGCCGCGCTCGCGCGCCCAGGCCTTGGCGGCGTCGAGCAACGCCTTGCCGCTCCCTTCGGAGCGGTGCTCGGGGCTGACCGCCAGGTCCTCCACCCAGCAGCGCAGGCCGTAGCGCACCGAGTTGAGATCGATATAGGCGCTGCAGAACCCCAGCAGCTCCGCCCTGTGCTCCGCCACCAGGATCACGCTCTCCTCCCCCGCGATCGCCTCGGCGATCGCCTCCCGTGCTCGCCCGGGGTCCCAGAGTGGCGGCACGCTGCCCGGCGGCGCGAACAGCCATTCGTACATCCCCATGACGCGCTCGACCTCGCCGGCGACGGCGGCTCTGACCGTGTGCACGACTGCAGGCTATCCCCAGGGCAGGGCGACGGCTGCGGGCAGTCACCGGCAAGGCCCGCTCTATAGCGTTGACGCTGCATCGCAACCCGACCAGGAGGCGAATTGAGAAATCCCAGGGACTTCTTCAAGCCGATGGCGATCGGCGCGCCCGAGCCGCTGCGCGAGATCCCCGTCAAGCCATCGCGGATGATCCACTTCTTCGACGCGTCAAACGAGAAGATGAGGGCGAAGGTCCCCGACATGGCCATGCAGGCCGACATCCTGCTGGGCAACCTGGAGGACGCGGTTCCCGTGGAGAAGAAGGTCCCGGCGCGCGAGGGGCTGATCGAGGTCGGCAAGCAGGTCGACGTCGGCGACACCGCGCTCTGGACCCGGGTCAACTCCCTCGAGAGCCCCTGGGTGCTCGACGACATCACCGAGCTGGTCACCGAGATCGGCGACAGCCTCGAGGTGATGATGGTGCCGAAGGTCGAGGGGCCCTGGGACATCCACTACGTGGACCAGCTGCTCGCCCAGCTCGAGGCGAAGGCCGAGGTGAGGCGCCCGATCCTGATCCACGCCATCCTCGAGACCGCGCAGGGCGTGGTCAACCTCGAGCAGATCGCCTCGGCGAGCCCCCGCATGCAGGGGATGAGCTTCGGCCCGGCCGACCTGGCCGCCTCGCGGCGGATGAAGACCACGCGTGTGGGCGGTGGCCACCCCGGCTACCGGGTGATGGAGGATCCCGAGGATCCCGAGAGCCCCGACACGGACCGTGTCAGCTCCCAGCAGGACCTCTGGCACTACTCGATCGCCCGCATGGTGGACGCCTGCGCCTCCAACGACATCCTCCCCTTCTACGGGCCCTTCGGCGACATCAAGGACACGGCCGGCTGCGAGACACAGTTCCGGTCGGCCTTCCTGATGGGATGCGTCGGCGCCTGGTCGCTGCACCCGGTGCAGATCGAGATCGCCAAGAAGGTCTTCAGCCCGCCGCCCGACGAGGTCCTGTTCGCGAAGAAGGTGCTGGAGGCGATCCCCGACGGCAAGGGGGTGCACATGATCGACGGCAAGATGCAGGACGACGCGACCTGGAAGCAGTGCAAGGTGATGGTCGACCTCGCCGAGATGCTCGCCAGGAAGGACCCGGAGCTGGCCGATGCCTACGGCATGAAGTCCTGAGGACGGGGAGTTGAGCGAGCCCTTCCGCTACGGCCTGCGGGTCCGCTACCACGAGTGCGACCCGCAGGGCGTCGTCTTCAACTCTCATTACCTCGCCTACTTCGACATCGGGATCACCGAGCTCTGGCGCGAGGCGGGGGGCTACGAGGAAATGATGGCCGACGGCACCGACATCGTCGTGGCCGAAGCCGGGATCCGCTACCTCTCGCCGCTGCGGTTCGACGATCAGTTCGTGGTGGCGATCACCGTCGCCAGACTCGGCAACACCTCGATGACCACCCGGTTCCGGCTCGAGCGCGAGGGCGAGCCGGTCGCCGAGGGCGAGCTGCGACACGTCTTCGTCGCGACCGCCCGGGGCGAGACGATCGCCATCCCCGAGAGGATCCGCTCAGGGCTCGCCCGCTATGCGGCAGAGGAGGGCTCCGAGGAGCGGCCCCGCCCCTAGCGGGCTAGGCGAGCGCCGGGGCTTCGGGCAGGCTCGCGAGCGAGGCGTCGAGGTCGGCCTCGGGCATGTCGAGGTCCTCGAGCTTGCCCGAGAGGTAGGCGTCGTAGGCACCCATGTCAAAGTGGCCGTGCCCGCAGAGGTTGACGAGGATCACGCGCTCCTCGCCGGCCTGCTTGGCGGCCTCGGCCTCGTCGAAGACCGCGCGCAAGGCGTGGGCAGGCTCGGGGGCCGGGATGATGCCCTCGCAGCGCGCGAAGCGCACAGCGGCCTCGAAGGCCGCAGTCTGCTTGATCGCCACCGCCTCGACCAGCCCCTCCTTGACCAGCGCGCAGAGGCCGGGGGCGTCCCCGTGGTAGCGGAGGCCGCCTGCGTGGACCGGTGGTGGCACGAAGTCGTGGCCCAGCGTGTACATCGGCATCAGCGGGGTCATGCCGACCGTGTCGCCGTAGTCGTATGCGTAGCGCCCTCGGGTCAGCGTCGGGCAGGCGGCGGGCTCGGCGGCGACGAAGCGGGTCTTGTTGCCCTCGCGGAGGTTGCCGCGCACGAAGGGGTAGGCGATCCCGGCGAAGTTCGATCCGCCTCCGACGCAGCCGACGACGACGTCGGGCGCCTCGCCGGCCAGCTCCATCTGGCGGATCGCCTCCTGACCGACGACAGTCTGATGCAGGCAGACGTGGTTGAGAACCGAGCCGAGCGTGTACCTGGTGTCGTCGGATCCCGCGGCGACCTCGACGGCCTCGGAGATGGCGATGCCTAGGCTGCCGGACTCGTGCTGGGCCTGCGACCGCCCCGCCTCGGTCAGCTCCGAGGGGCTGCGGTGCACGGTCCCGCCCCAGGTCTCGATCATCGCCCGCCGGTAGGGCTTCTGGTCGTAGCTGACGCCGACCATGAACACCTCGCACTCGAGGTCGAACATCTGACAGGCCAGCGCCAGCGCCGATCCCCACTGGCCGGCACCGGTCTCGGTGACCAGCTTGCGCGTCCCTTCCCGCTTGTTGTAGTAGGCCTGCGGAACCGCGGAGTTGGGCTTGTGCGAGCCCGCGGGCGAGACCCCCTCGTACTTGTAGTAGATGTGCGCCGGCGTGTCGAGCTCGCGCTCCAGCCGGCGGGCGCGCAGCAGCGGCGTCGGCCGCCACAGCCGGTAGATGTCGCGCACCTCGTCGGGGATCTCGATCTCGGGCTCGGTCGAAACCTCCTGCTCGATCAGCCCCATCGCGAAGATCGGACTGAGGTCGTCCGGGCCGGCCGGCTCGCCGGTCTGCGGGCTGAGCGGCGGGGGCGGCGGGTCGCCGGGGAGGTCGGCCAGCACGTTCACCCAGTGGGTCGGGATCTCCTCCTCGGAGAGCATGTACTTGACGGTCTCTGACATCAGCCCAGGCGCTCCTTCAGTGCCTCGAGCTGCGCGCGGACCTCGTCGGGCAGATCGTCTCCGAACTGGCCGAGGTGCTCCTCGAGCTGAGGCAGTTGCGCCTTCAAGGCCCCCTCGTCCACGGTGAGCAGCTCGCTCAGCGCACCGGCGGAGATCTCGAGTCCCTCGGTGTTGAGACCGCCCTCAACGGGCAGCAGGCCGATCGCCGAATCGACGGTCTCGCCCTCGCCGTCACAGCGACGGAAGACCCACTCGAGCACGCGGCTGTTCTCGCCGAACCCGGGCCACAGGAAGTTCCCATCCTCGTCCTTGCGGAACCAGTTGACGTGGAAGACCTTGGGCAGCTTCAGGCCGTCGCGCTTGGCCAGCTCGAGCCAATGCGCGAAGTAGTCGGCCATGTTGTAGCCGCAGAAGGGCACCATCGCCATCGGGTCGAAGCGCAGCTTGCCGACCGCGCCGCCGGCGGCGGCGGTGGTCTCCGAGGACATCACGGCTCCCGTGAACACCCCGTGCTCCCAGTCGCGGCACTCGAACACGAGGGGCACCACGCTGGAGCGGCGGCCACCGAAGAGGAAGGCGTCTATCGGCACGCCCTCGGGGTCCTCCCACTCATCCGCGATCGAGGGGCACTGCGAGGCCGGGGTCGTGAAGCGCGCGTTGGGATGCGCCGCGGGTTGCTCGGAGGTGGGCGTCCAGTCGTTTCCCTTCCAGTCGATCGCGTGATCCGGCGGCTCACCCGTCATCCCCTCCCACCAGATGTCGCCGTCGGTCTCGGCGCAGTTGGTGAAGATCGTGTTGCGCTCGACCGTCGCCATCGCGTTGGGGTTGGTCTTGTGGCTTGTGTTGGGGGCGACGCCGAAGAAGCCCGCCTCGGGATTGACGGCATAGAGGCGGCCATCCTCACCGAACTTCATCCAGGCGATGTCATCTCCGACGGTCTCGACCTTCCAGTCGGGCAGGGTCGGAATCAGCATCGCGAGATTCGTCTTGCCGCAGGCAGAGGGAAAGGCACCGGTCACGTATTTGACCGCACCCTCCGGGGAGGTCAGCTTCAGGATCAGCATGTGCTCTGCGAGCCAGCCCTGGTCGCGCGCCATCGCCGAGGCGATTCGCAGCGCGAAGCACTTCTTGCCCAGCAGGGCGTTGCCGCCGTAGCCCGACCCATACGACCAGATCTCGCGGGTCTCCGGGTAGTGAACGATGTACTTCTCCTCGTTGCACGGCCAGGGCACGTCCTGCTCGCCCTCGGCGAGGGGTGCGCCCAGGGTGTGGACGCAGGGCACGAACTCCCCATCGTCGCCGAGCGCCTCGAGCGCCCTGGCGCCCATGCGGGTCATGATCCGCATGGAGACGGCGACGTAGGGCGAGTCGGTGAGCTGGACGCCGATGTGGGAGATGTCCGAACCCACCGGGCCCATCGAGAAGGGCACCACGTACATCGTCCGTCCCCGCATCGAGCCCTTGAACAGACCGGCGAGCTTCTGCCGCATCTCGGCCGGGTCGAACCAGTTGTTGGTGGGGCCGGCGTCCTGCTCGCGCTCAGAGCAGATGAAGGTCCGGTCCTCCACGCGCGCCACGTCGAGAGGCGAGGAGCGGGCGAGGTAGGAGTTGGGGCGCTTGGCCTCGGATAGCTTCTCGAAGGTCCCCGCGTCCACAAGTTCCTGAGCGAGGCGGTCGTACTCCTCGGCTGAGCCGTCGCACCAGTGGATCGCATCGGGCTGCGTCAACTCGGCGATCTCGCTGACCCAGGAGACCAGCTTCGCATTCTTAGTCGGTGCCTCTGCGGCTACTGCGCTCTCACTCACGGATTGGCTCAACTCCTTGATCGACGGGTTGCTGGACCCTCTCCCTGCCTCGCGAGGATGTTTTCACACGCGGCAAAGGGGCGCTGCGAAAGCCGGACGACGGGCTCGCGGCCATGCCGATGCGGATCGCGCGCTTCAAGCCGGGTGGCGCCGGGCGGTCGGCCCTAGGGCCGAGGCCGAGCGGCCCTCCCCACTCTCAGCCGGGGGCGCGCAGCCACGAGGCGCGCGGTGGTGGCGGCGCGATGGGGCCGACGGCCTCCGATCCTGCGGATCCACAGTTGGGCGTTCACAGCAACGCGCCGGTTGGTGTCCATGCGCTACCTCCTCTCCCTCTGCCTCATCGCGGAGCCTCGCTTTCCTCAAGCCTCACGCTCAGACCCTAGTCAGCGGTCGGTGCGTTCTCATCGGGAGCGACGCCCTATCGATCTAGGTAGTCACCACGGGGTTCCCCTCGGCGCTCAGTTCGGATGAAGCCCGAAGGCTGCACCCGTAGATTCCTGGGTGTGGTCGAACAGCTGACCGCGCTCGACGCGACCTTCCTCGAGCTTGAGGAAGCGGATCAGAGCGCGCACATGCATATCGGGGGCGTGATCCGGATGGATCCGCAGCCGGGTGGTGGCGCGCCCCCAATCGACCTTCTGCGCGACGACGTGGCCGCGAGGCTGCCGGACCTGCCGCGGTTCGGGCAGCGCCTCTCCGAGCCGACCACGGGAGGGCTCCACTGGCCGAGCTGGGAGCCCGACCCCGACTTCGACGTCTCCCGCCACGTGTTCCGGGCGGGCCTGCCCAGCCCGGGGGGAAAGGCGGAGTTGCTGGAATGGGCGGGCGAGTACTACTCGGTCCGACTCGACCGCAGCAGGCCCCTCTGGGAGCTGGTCATCATCGAGCTCGCCGATGGGAGCTGGGCACTTGTGACCAAGACCCACCACTCCATGGTCGATGGCGTCGGGTCGGTGGACATCGGCAAGACGCTGCTCGATACCCAGCCCGACCACAACCCGCTGCCCCCACCCACCGCCATCGCGGGTGAGCCAACCCACCACGATGAGACGCGCCCTCCCTCCCTGGCCTCTCGGCTCAGCGAGCCTCCGAGGCGGTTGGCGCGCACCGGGATCAGCGCGGGGCGAGCGGCCCTGCGACTCGCGGAGTCAGCCGCCGGCATCGCCACCCACCCGGAGCGCGCGGTCGACGCGCTTCGTCGCTCGCGGGCGCTTGCAGAGCTGATCATTCGCGACGAGCTGATCGCAGCTCCCCAGACGAGCCTCAACGACCCGATCGGGGTGAAGCGCCGCCTTGTCGTGATGGAGGCGTCTCTGCAGAGCCTCCGCGGGATCAAGGGCGCGCTGGGCGGAACCGTGAACGACGTGGTGCTCGCAGCGGCGGCCGGCGGCTTTCGCCGGCTGCTTCTCCACCGCGGCGAGGAGCTGCCTCCCGATGGCCTGCGGGCGATGGTGCCGATGAACGTGCGTGACGCCGCGGAGCGGCTGGCGCTCGGTAACCGGATCTCGTCCCTGTTCATCCACCTGCCGGTCGATGAGCCGGATCCGCGCCGGCGCTACGAGCGCCAGATCGTGGAGGCCGAGGGGCTGAAGGGCGGAAGCCAGGCCCTGGGCTCGACAACGCTGCTCGACCTCACCGGTCACATGCCGCCGGTGCTGCACAGCTTCGTGGCCCGCTCCCTGTTCGCCACCCGTCTGTTCAACGTGACCATCACCAACGTGCCCGGACCGCAGACGCCGCTGTACTGCTTCGGCTCGCGGGTGCGGGAGATCTGGCCGCTCGTGCCGATCGCCGCCGAGCACGCGGTCGGGCTGGCGGTCTTCAGTTACGACGGCACGCTCCATTTCTGCCTCAACGTCGACCGTGACAGCTGCCCCGACGTCGAGGTGCTCGCAGACGGCATCGCGACCTCGCTCGACGAGCTGAGCGAGCTGGCCGAACGGCCGGTGGTGGGCTGACCGCGATGTTCCAGGTGCGCATACACGGACGCGGCGGCCAGGGCGTGGTCACAGCGGCCGAGCTGCTCTCGGTCGCCGCCTTCGAGGAGGGCCGACACGCACAGGCCTTCCCCACCTTCGGCTCGGAGCGAACCGGGGCACCGGTGGTGTCGTTCTGCCGGATCGACGAGAAGCCCATCCGCGTGCGCGAGCCGGTCTCCGAGCCCGACGCTCTGATCGTCCAGGACGCAACGCTGCTGCACCAGGTGGACCTCTTCAGTGGCGTCGGCGAGGACGCCTACGTGCTGATCAACAGCTCGCGGAGCTTTGACGAGCTTGGCCTGGCGGAGTTGAGCGAGCGCTTTCGGCGCGAGCGGATGCTGACGGTTCCAGCCGGCGAGATCGCCCGCAAGCACCTCGGCCGGCCGCTCCCGAACGCCGCGCTGCTGGGGGGCTTCGCCGCCCTCAGCGGAATGATCTCGATCGACTCGATCGAGAAGGCGGTCAACGAGAGGTTCAGCGACCGGACCGCCTCCGCCAACGTCGCCGCCGCCCGGGAGGCCGTCCTCTTCGTCAAGGACGAGATCGAGCAGGCCACCCATGCTTAGGCAGCTGGAGGGGTCGCAGGCGGTGGCCCAGGCGGTGGCCCTGTGCCGCCCGCAGGTGATCAGCGCCTATCCCATCTCGCCTCAGACGCACATCGTCGAGGGCCTCTCCGATCTGGTCAGGACCGGTGAGCTGGAGCCCTGCGAGTACCTGATGGTCGAGTCCGAGTTCGCGGCGATGTCGGCCTGCATCGGCGCCTCCGCGGCCGGCGCCCGGACCTACACGGCCACCGCCAGCCAGGGCCTGCTGTACATGGCCGAGGCGCTCTACAACGCCTCGGGGCTCGGCCTCCCGACCGTGATGACCGTCGCGAATCGCGCGATCGGCGCGCCGATCAACATCTGGAACGACCACTCGGACTCGATGTCGCAGCGCGACTCGGGCTGGATCCAGCTCTATGCCGAGTCCAACCAGGAAGCGCTCGACCTGCACATCCAGGCGTTCCGGATCGCCGAGGAGCTGTCGCTTCCGGTGATGGTCTGCATGGACGGCTTCATCCTCACCCACGCCTACGAAGAGGTGGACATCCCCGACCAAGGGCAGGTGGATTCCTTCCTGCCCCCATTCAGCCCTCGCCAGGTGCTCGACCCCGCCGATCCGGTGACGATCGGGGCGATGGTGGGCCCCGAGGCGTTCTTCGAGGTCCGCTACCTCGCTCACGCCAAGCAGATGCAGGCCCTCGACCTGATCGGCGAGGTGGCGAGCGAATTCGCGGCGGCCTTCGGCCGCGAGTCGGGAGGGCTGATCAGCGAGTACCGGACCGAGGACGCGGAGACGATCGTCGTCGCCCTGGGCTCGGTGCTGGGGACGATCGAGGAGGTCGTCGACGAGATGCGCGAGCAGGGGGTGCCGATCGGGGCGCTCGGCCTCAAGTCCTTCCGCCCCTTCCCGCTGGACGAGATCCGTGAGGCGATCGGCCATGCCGAGCGGGTCGTGGTGCTCGAGAAGGCGCTGGCGGTCGGCATCGGCGGCATCGTCTCGGCGAACGTGCGCATGGCGCTGTCGGGGATCCAGCTTCACGGCTACACCGTGATCGCGGGCCTCGGAGGCCGCTCGATCACCCAGGAGTCGCTGCGCGGCCTGTTCGAGGCGGCCGGGCGCGATGAGCTGGAGCCGCTCAACTTTCTCGACCTCGATGTCGAGCTCGCCCAGCGTGAGCTCGAACGAATGCGGGGGGGCGGCCGCACCGGCCCCCATGCCGAGAACATGCTGCGCGACCTCGGCGTGGTCGCCGCCCAGCCCCACTAGACGGAGGACCGACGATGCCCGCACAACAGATCAAGCTCTACCAGACGGGGACTCTCGCGGTCGGCAATCGCCTGCTCGACCCCGAGCAGCGCTCCGTCCAGGCGCGGATGGACCGCTCCAACACGCTCACCTGCGGCCACCGGGCGTGCCGGGGCTGCGGCGAGGCGTTGGGCGCGCGCTTCGCGCTCGACGCCGCGATGCGCGCGACAGGGGGCCAGATGATCGCCGCCAACGCCACCGGCTGCCTGGAGGTCTTCTCCACCCCGTTCCCGGAGTCCTCGTGGCAGCTCCCGTGGATCCATTCGCTGTTCGGCAACGCGCCCGCGGTCTCCTCCGGCATCGCCGCGGCGCTGAAAGCGCAGGGGCGCACCGACGTGCGCGTCGTGGGCCAGGGTGGCGACGGAGGCACCATCGACATCGGCTTCGGCTGCCTCTCGGGGATGTTCGAGCGCAACGACGACGTGCTGTTCATCTGCTACGACAACGAGGCCTACATGAACACCGGCGTGCAGCGGTCGGGCGCCACTCCGCCCGCGGCTCGCACCGCGAACACGAAGCCGGTCGGCGAGGAGCCCGGCAACGTCTTCGGCCAGGGCAAGAACGCGCCGCTGATCGCGATGGCCCATGAGATCCCGTACGTGGCCACGGCCACCGTGGCGGAGCTGCGCGACCTCGAGTACAAGGTCGAGCGGGCCATGGGAATGAGCGGCTCGCGCTACATCCACGTCTTCGTGCCCTGCCCACTCGGTTGGGGATCCGAGCCCAAGGACACGGTGAAGCTGGCGCGCCTGGTCAAGGAGACCGGCATCTTCCCGGTGTTCGAGGCGGTCGACGGCGAGGTGGTCGGGGTCTCGAAGATCAGGAAGAAGGTGCCGGTCGAGGAGTACCTGCGGCTGCAGAAGCGCTACGCGCACCTGTTCGGCGACCCGCCGCGGACCGACGTGATCGAGAGGATCCAGGAGCAGGCCGATCGAAACGTGGCGCGCTTTCGACTCGACGGCGGCTACGGGTCGCTCCCCGACCTGCTCGCCGACACTCCGCATGGACCGCAATGAGGCGCGGGTACTGATGGAGAAACCGTTCGCGATCACGCTGGACGTCGGCTCCAGCCTCGCCAACAAGACCGGCAACTGGCGCGACGAGCGCGCCGTCTACGTTGACCGGCTGCCGCCCTGCAATCACGCCTGTCCAGCGGGCGAGAACATCCAGGCCTGGCTGTATGAGGCCGAATCTGGAGGCGAGGGCTACGAACGCGCCTGGCGCAAGCTGGCCGAGGACAACCCGTTTCCAGCGATCATGGGCCGAGTCTGCTACCACCCCTGCGAGTCCTCCTGCAACCGGGACCAGCTGGACGAATCCGTCGGGATCAACTCGGTCGAGCGCTTCCTGGGCGACGAGGCGCTCCGGCGGGGATGGCGTTTCGAGATCGAAGCGGAGCCCTCCGGCAAGCGGGTGCTCGTGGTCGGCGCAGGCCCCTCGGGGCTCTCGGCGGCCTATCACCTGACTCGGCTCGGTCACGAGGTGACCATCCACGAGGCCGGGCCGATGACCGGCGGGATGATGCGCTTCGGGATCCCCGCGTACCGCCTCCCCCGCGACGTGCTCGATGCCGAGGTCGAGCGGATCCTCGAGATGGGGGTGAAGCTGGAGCTGAACCGCAAGGTCTCCAACATCGAGCAGAGCATGCGCGAGGGCGGCTACGACGCGGCCTTCCTCGCGGTCGGCGCCCACATCGGCAAGCGCGCCTACGTTCCCGCCGGCGAGGCGGCCAAGATCCTCGACGCGGTCTCGGTGCTGAAGAGCATGGAGGGCGAGGAGAAGCCGCTGCTCGGCCGCCGGGTGGTGGTCTACGGCGGCGGCGACACGGCGATGGACGTCGCTCGCACGGCGAAGCGGCTCGGGGCCACCGACGCCGTCGTCGTCTACCGCCGCAATCGCGAGCGGATGCCGGCGCACGACTTCGAGGTGGAGGAGGCTGAGGAGGAGGGCGTGATGATGCGCTGGCTGCAGACGATCAAGCAGGTGGACGGCGGCAAGGTGACGGTGGAGAAGATGGAGCTCGACGATGAGGGATTCCCGCAGCCGACCGGCGAGCTCGACGAGCTCGAGGCCGATTCGGTCATCCTCGCTCTCGGCCAGGAGGCGGACCTCTCGCTGCTGGACGGGGTGGAGGGAATCGAGGTTGACGACGGCGTCGTGCGCGTCGGCCCGAACATGATGACCGGTCACGAGGGCATCTTCGCCGGCGGCGACATGGTGCCGGCCGAGCGAACCGTCACCGTCGGGGTCGGGCACGGCAAGAAGGCCGCCCGCAACATCGACGGTTGGCTTCGCGGCCGTCCCTACGAGCCGCCGCCCAAGCACGACCTCGCCGGCTTCGAGACACTCAACACCTGGTACTACGCCGATGCTCCGCGCGCAGTGCAGCCCCGGCTCGAGATCGAGCGCCGGCGCTCCACGTTCGACGAGGTGGTCGAAGGCCTGGACGAGTCGAACGCCCTCTACGAGGCGCGGCGGTGCATGTCCTGCGGCACCTGCTTCTCCTGCGACAACTGCTACGGGGTCTGCCCCGACAACGCTGTGATCAAGCTGGGCAAGCCAGGGGAGCTGTACGAGATCGACCTCGACTTCTGCAAGGGATGCGGCCTGTGCGTGGCCGAGTGCCCGTGCGGGGCGATCGAGATGGTGCCCGAGGAGAGTTGAGGCCGTCGCGCCCGGGCGGCGCGGGCCCGCGGCCCGACTCGGCGATACTTGGGCGATGACCGTGCACGCGCGCCCAACCGCCGTCGAGCGGCGTCGGATCGTCGTGGAGGGGATCGTGCAGGGGGTCGGCTTCAGGCCCTTCGTGCACCGGCTGGCGGACCGCCACGGCCTCGACGGCTTCGTCCTGAACGACGGGCGCGGGGTCGTGGTCGAGGCCGAGGGCGACCAGAGCGCGCTGCGGCGCTTCGCCGACGCTCTCAGCCGCGAGGCGCCACCCCTGGCCAGCGTCGAGGCCGTCTCGAGCGAGCCGCTCGCGGCCCGCGGCGAGCCGGGGTTCCGTATCGCCGCCAGCGCCGGCGGGGAGGCGACCGCGCTGATCGCCCCCGATGTCGCGACCTGCGGAGACTGCCTGCGCGAGCTCTGGGACCCAGCCGACCGCCGCCACCGCTACCCGTTCGTCAACTGCTCCCATTGCGGACCGCGATTCACGATCGTGTTGCGCCCACCGTACGACCGCGCCAACACGACGATGGCGAGGTTCGAGATGTGCCACGCCTGCAAGGCCGAGTACGAGGATCCGGGCGACCGCCGCTTCCACGCCGAGCCGATCGCCTGCCCTGCCTGCGGGCCGCGGCTGGCCCTGGGAGAGCTCACGGGGGAGCCCGCCCTGGCCCGCGCGCTCGAGCTGTTGGGGGCCGGCGCGATCGTGGCCGTGAAGGGACTGGGCGGCTACCACCTCGCCTGCGACGCAGCCAACGAGGACGCCGTCGCCCGGCTCCGCGCCCGCAAGGGACGCGAGCAGAAGCCCCTCGCGGTGCTCAGCGCCGAGCCCGAGCGCCTAGTCGCGCTCGAGCCGGATGAGCGCTCCCTGCTTGGCTCGGGGGCTCGCCCCATCGTCCTCGCCCGGCGCCTGCACGGCGCGCGACTGGCGCCCTCGGTCGCACCGGACAGCGAGTGGCTGGGGATCCTGCTCCCCTACACGCCGCTGCACCACCTGCTCTGCGCCGACCACGGGGACGCGCTGGTGATGACCAGCGGCAACCGCTCCGACGAGCCGATCGCGACAGATGACAGCGAGGCGCGAGAGCGCCTCGGAGGGATCGCCGACGCCATCCTCTCTCACGACCGGCCGATCCACCGCCGCTGCGAGGACTCGGTGATGCGAGGAGGCTTCTCGGTCCGGCGCTCGCGCGGCTACGCGCCGGCGCCGCTGCGGATCGCCCGCGGGCCGCGGCGCGGCGCCCCGCGGGCCAGGCCGATAGTGGGTGCCGGGGCCGAGCTGAAGAGCACTTTCTGCGTGCTGCGGGGGGAGCGTGCCTTCCTCTCCCCCCACCTCGGAGACCTCGACTCGCCCCTTGCACACCGCGCCTTTCGCTCCGACCTGGAGCTCTACCTGCGGATGCTGGGGGTGCGGCCCGAGGTCATCGCCCATGACCTCCACCCCGACTATCTGTCCACCCGCTGGGCGCTGGAGCACGACGGAGCCGAGCTGATCGGGGTCCAGCACCACCACGCCCACGCGGCGGCGTGTCTGGCCGAGAACGGCGAGATGCGCCCAGCTCTGGCCCTCGTCTTCGACGGGACCGGCGCGGGCCCGGACGGGACGCTCTGGGGCGGCGAGCTGCTGCGCTGCGACCTCGCGGGCTACGAGCGCCTGGCCCACCTCGACCCGGTTCCGCTGCCCGGCGGCGAGCGCGCCATCCGCGAGCCCTGGCGGGTGGCCGCCGCCCAGCTCGAGGCAGCCGGCAGGCCCGTCCCGATCGAGCGCTGGTCGAGCTGGCCACAGGTTCGCCAGAGCCTTGCCGTCAACGCACCGCTCTCCTCGGGGATGGGGCGCCTGTTCGACGCCGCCGCGGCGCTGCTCGGCTTGCGGGACCACATCAGCTACGAAGGCCAGGCGGCGATCGAGCTGGAGCAGCTCGCCGCGGATACTCCGGCAGAACCGTACGCCTGCCGGATCGAGTCCGGCCGCATCCGCGGCGCCGACCTGATCGCGGCGATCCACGACGACCTCGATGCCGGACGCCCCCGCGAGCAGATCGCCGCCGCGTTTCATGAGGGCGTCGCCGCGGTCGCCGCCGAGGCCTGCGCCCTGACCCCGGAGCCGCACACCGTGGTCGCCCTCTCCGGCGGCAGCTTCCAGAACCTGCGCCTGCTGGGAAGCATCCGTCGCCGCCTCGATGGCCTCGGCTTCGGCGTGCTGACCCACCGCAGCGTCCCCCCCAACGACGGCGGAATCAGCTTCGGCCAGGCGGCGGTCGCGTCGAGGAGGATCGACTCATGTGCCTAGGCATTCCCGGCCAGATCGTCGAGATCGTCGACATCGAGAACCGCGTCGCGAAGGCCGAGGTCTCCGGCGTTCGCCGCAACGTCGATGTCGGGCTGCTCTGGGAGGGGCCCGAGGCGGTCGGGGTCGGAGACTGGGTGCTGATCCACGTCGGCTTCGCGATCTCGCGGATCGACGAGGCCGAGGCCAGGCAGACGCTGAGGGCGCTGAGGGCGCTCGGCGCACCCTACGAGGAGGAGATCGCCGATCTCAGGACCAGCACCATCGACTGAGTCCGGCCTCGCCGGGCAGATCGCCGCGCGCGAGAGCGCCGCCCGCGAGTTCTTCGGACGCGAGGCCGCCGAGCTGGCCCGCGCCTGCCACGCCATGGCCCGCGCCTTCGCCCGGGGAGGCACCCTGATCGCCTTCGGCGCCGGGACGGCCGCCACCGATGCCGCCCACGCCGCCGTCGAGTTCATGCATCCGGTGATCGTCGGCAAGCGCGCGCTGCCAGCGCTGGCGCCGAGCAGCGATCCCACCGGTCTCTCGACGCTGGCGCGCCTGGCGCGCCCCGGCGACATCGCGCTGGCGATCTCCCACCATCGCGACGATCCGCTCTCGGCGTCCTTTCTCGGCACCGCCCGGTCGCGCGGCCTGCTGACGATCGAGATCGGGGCGGGCGGAGCGCGCGGTGCCGGCGTCGCCGGCTCCTCGCCGGGCGGCGAGCACAGCTTCATGGTTCGCGCCGACGACCCGGCGATCGTCCAAGAGGTCCAGGAGACCGCCTACCACGTGCTCTGGGAGCTGGTCCACGTCTTCTTCGAACAGCCGGGCCTGCTCGGCGACGACGAAGGCGAGGCCGGCGAAGCGTGCATCACCTGCGGCGACGTCGCCGTCGCGGCCCGTGTGGTCGCGCTCGGAGGCGACACGGCGGTGATCGAGCGCGGCGGCGCCCGCGAGCGGGTCGCGGTCGAGCTTCTCGACGAGGTCGCGCTCGGCGACCTTCTGCTCTGCCACGCCGGCGTCGCGCTGGAGCGCCTGCCCGACACGGCGAGCGGCACCGAGGATCAGCCCCGGGGCTCCTCGCGGCGCTCCGAGCGCTCCGGGTCCGCTGAGGCGACCGCGTTCCTGTATCCCTTCCTCAGCGAGGCCGAGGGCGATCTCGCCGCCGTCCTCGCGGAGGTCGAGGCCTCGACGCTGCGCAAGGCCGAGGAGGTGATCGAGCTGAGGTCGGCCATTGACGTCGACGCCGTGGAGCGCTGCGCCGCCGCGCTGCGCAAGCGGCTCGACGCGGGCGGGCGCCTGATCGCCTTCGGCAACGGGGGCTCGGCCACAGACGCCCAGGACCTCGCCGCTGACGCGCTCGGCAGGGGCAGGGCCGCGATCGCTCTCGTCAACGACGGCGCCACCGTCACCGCCGTCGCAAACGACGTGGGCTACGAGCAGGCGTTCGCCCGCCAGCTGATCGCGCTGGGCCGCTCCAGCGACGTCGCCGTGGCGATCTCGACCAGCGGCGGCTCCCCCAACCTGATCGCCGCGCTCGAAGAGGCCCATCGCAGGGGCATGCTCACGGTCGGGCTGGCGGGGCATGAGGGCGGCCGCCTCGCCGCGCTCGACTGGCTCGACCATCTGTTCGTGGTCCCGTCCGACCACGTCCCCCGCATCCAGGAGGCACAGGCGACGATCTACCACCTGCTGCTGGATTCAGTCCCGTGCGCACCGGGAGAGCCGCAGCGGTGAACGGCATGAGGTTCGTCGACGAGTACCGCGACCCGGCCCTCGCGCGCAGGCTGGCCGACGAGATCGACGGCCTGCTCGAGCCGGGGCGCTCCTACAAGCTGATGGAGGTCTGCGGCGGCCACACCCACTCCATCTACCGCCATGGAGTTGAGGATCTGCTTCCGGATCAGGTCGAGCTGGTTCACGGCCCGGGTTGTCCCGTCTGCGTGATCCCGATGGGCCGCCAGGATGATGCGATCGCGATCGCCGAGCGCCCCGAGGTGATCTTCACCACCTTCGGCGACATGATGCGAGTTCCCGCCAGTCACGGGTCGCTGCTCGACGCCAAGGCGCGCGGAGCGGATGTGCGGATGGTCTACTCCCCGCTCGACGCCCTCAAGATCGCCCGAGACAACCCCGACCGCAGGGTGGTCTTCTTCGCAATCGGGTTCGAGACGACGGCTCCCTCCACCGCGCTCACCCTGAAGCGGGCCCGCGCTGAGGAGATCGGGAACTTCTCGGTCTTCTGCAACCACGTCACGATCATTCCCGCGATCCGCGCGATCCTCGAGTCTCCCGACCTGCGCATCGACGGCTTCATCGGACCGGGTCATGTCTCGACGGTGATCGGCCTGGAGCCCTATCGCTTCATCGCCGAGCGGCATCGCAGGCCGGTGGTGGTCTCGGGCTTCGAGCCGCTCGATGTGCTCCAGGGAGCCCAGATGCTGCTGCGCCAGCTGGCCGAGGGCCGCAGCGAGGTCGAGAACCAGTATGCGCGGGTGGTTCGCCCCGAGGGCAACCATGCGGCGCTGGCGGCGATCGCCGAGACGATGGAGCTGCGCACCACGTTCGAGTGGCGCGGCCTCGGCTTCATCTCCCAGAGCGCCCTGGCGATCCGGCCGGAATTCGCGAATTGGGACGCCGAGGTCCGCTTCGAGCTGCCGGGCCTGCGCGTAGCCGACCCCAAGGCCTGCCAGTGCGGCGAGGTGCTGAAGGGGGTGATCCGCCCCTGGGAGTGCAAGGTGTTCGGCACCGCCTGCACACCCGAGCGCCCGATCGGGACCTGCATGGTCTCCAGCGAGGGTGCCTGCGCCGCCTACTACAACTACGGCCGGCACGCCGGCCGGCGCGCCCGCACCGGCTCGGGCGCCGAGGCCACCCCGGCGGCGAGCAGTTGAGCTCCGGCACCAGCGGCGCGCGAGACGGCCCCGGCCGCGAGGAGCAGGAGGTGCTGGCGGCGATCGAGGCGCGGCGGCGGCGACCGCGCCGCAAGCTGCTCGACGAGCACGTCACCCTCTCCCACGGAGCAGGAGGAAGGGCGGGCCGCGACCTGGTCGAGGGGATCTTTCTGCGCAGGCTCACGAACCCGCTGCTCGATGCGCTCGGCGACTCCGCCCTGCTCGAGAGCGGCGGACGCCGCCTCGCCTTCACCACGGACTCCTTCGTGGTCAAACCCCTCTTCTTTCCCGGCGGGGACATCGGTGAGCTCGCGGTCAACGGGACGATCAACGACCTGGCGATGGCGGGCGCGCGGCCGCTCGCCCTCTCGGCGGGAATGATCATCGAGGAGGGCCTCCCCGTCGCCGAGCTGGAGCGCGTCGCGGATTCGATGGCGGCGGCGTCGGAGGCGTCGGGCGTCCCGATCGCCACCGGTGACACAAAGGTCGTCGAGCGCGGCAAGGCCGACGGCCTCTACGTGAGCACCTCGGGCGTCGGGGCCGTCGAGCATGACCTGCGGCTTGAGGCCGAGTCGATTCGCCCAGGCGACCGGATCCTCGTCTCGGGCCCGATCGGTGACCACGGCATGGCGATCATGGTCGCCCGCGGCGGGCTCGAGCTGGAGGTGAGACTCGAGTCGGACACCGCCCCCCTGCACGAGCTGGTCTCGGCACTGCTCTCGGCCACCGACGGGGTCCACTGCCTGCGCGACCCTACCCGCGGGGGCCTCGCCACCGTCCTCGCCGAGCTCGCCCTCTCGGCCCAGCTCGGCATCACCCTCGATGAGTCGCGACTCCCGATCCGCCCGGAGGTCACAGGCGCCTGCGAGATCCTCGGCATCGACCCGCTGCACGTCGCCAGCGAGGGCAGGCTGGTCGCCTTCGTGTCCGCCGAAGCCGCCGAGGCCGCCCTCGGAGCCCTCCATTCGCACCCGCTGGGCCGCGAGGCGGCGATCGTGGGCGAGGTCGGCGCAGGCGATCCCGGCCTGGTGGTGCTCGAGACGTCCTTCGGCGGCTCGCGCGTGGTCGACATGCTCGCGGGAGACCCGCTGCCCCGGATCTGCTGAGGCCCTCGTGCTCGGGGTCCGGACGCTACTAATGCTTGCGGTTGACCCGCCCTCGGCCCCTGCCACGGGGCCGATGATCCATGTCGTAGCGGCCGAGCGTCGCCTCGGTCGTCTCGCCGACGACCCCCAGCCGTGTGCGGAGCGTCTCGGCGAAGTCGTCCATCGCCATGCGAAGCATCTCGGCGCGAACCTTGAGCGCATGCGGCCGGCCGCCCTCGCTCGCCTCCGCGGCCAGACCGCTCAGGAACGGCATCAGACCCGAGAGCGCCTTCTCCTCGTACTCGGATCGGAAGTGGTAGGTGATCGGGAAGTGGATCAGGTCGCGCCGGGTGGTGATCAGCTGTTGCGTGAACGAGGTCAGCAGTCGCTCGAGCAGCTCGGGGTCGGCGTCGGCCAGCTTCTCTCCGAGGCGCTGCTCGGCATCCATGCTGAGCTGCACCTCGTGCGCCAGGGCAGCGCGGCGCGACACCACACCGTAGATCGAGAGAAGCCATGAGATGCTCGCCGTCAGCAGGCCGAGGCCGAAGATCGTCTCCACGGGGCCGAGCACTCGAAGCATGGACGCCCGCGGGGAGATGTCGCCGTAGCCGAGGCTGGTGAGGTCGACGAGCGAGATGTAGATAGCATCTTTGAAGCCGGAATGCTCGGCCGGGTCCAGGCCGGGACCGAAGGAGAAGCCCTCCGGCATGTAGGGGAGGAAGATCAGGGCGAAGCCGACCGTCAGCAGCCCCGCCCAGCTGACGATCACGGCGATGTAGCCGACGGGGCCGATCAAGACCCGGGCCGAGCTGAGGCGCGGAGAGAGAAGATGGCCGATTCTCGAGACCGCGCCGACCACCCAGTTGCCGATGTGCCCGTGGCCGCGCGGATGGAACAGCGTCACGAACACGTCGCGCAGGGTGGCTGCTATCACCGCCACCCCGAGGACTACCGAAACGGCCTCCACCCGCTCTCCCCGCGCTCAGCCGTCGCTCGAGGCGAGGGCGAGCAGCCGCTCCCGCCAGGCGTCGACTCCCTCGCCGTTTCGCGCGCTGACGCGCAGCGTCGCGGCATCGGGATTGACCCGCGCGAGATTGGAGCCGAACCGGTCGAGCTCGAAGTCCAGGTGAGGAAGCAGGTCGACCTTGTTGATCGCGACAAGCGAGCAGGTGCGGAACATCAGCGGGTACTTGAGCGGCTTGTCCTCGCCCTCGGTGACCGAGGAGACCATCCAGCGGGCGTCCTCGCCGACCGTGAACTCGGCCGGGCAGACGAGGTTGCCCACGTTCTCGATCACCAGCAGGTCGATCGCCTCCAGCGGAATATCGGGGATGGCCGAGCGGACCATGTTCGCGTCCAGGTGGCACTCACCTCCGAAGGCGGGATCGGTGTTGATCTGTGTGACCGGGAGGTGGAGGTGCGAGAGGCGGTCGGCATCGAGCCGGCCGCGGACGTCGCCCTCGAGCACACCGACGCGGACGTCCCCGGTGTCGCGCAGCGCCGCCTCCAGCAGCGAGGTCTTGCCGGCGCCGGGCGCGCTCATCAGGTTGAGCACGCGAACGCCGGCGCGCTCGAAGTCGGCGCGATTGGCCGAGGCGATCGTCTGGTTGGCGTCGAGGGCGCCCTCGGCCACCTTGACGGTGGTCTGGTGCACGGTCAGCACCCTCCGGCGGCGGAACCCGTGGGTTTCGTCGTGGCCGCTTCCGGCTCCTCGACGTCGATCTCAGCAACCGTCAACTCGTCGCCGCTCAGAACCGAATGATCGCCGCTCTCGCAGTCGGGGCAGCGAAAGCTGATCACGATCGCCGCCTGCTCATGGGCGGGCGGGGGAGCCGGATCCCACTCGGCGCCGCAGGCGCCGCAGCGCAGCAGCGAGGGCACCCGCTCCCACTCCAGGGCCGCGCCGTCGCAGCATGTCTCCCGCGCGGCGATCTCGAAGTAGAAGCTGAGCGTCTCCGGCACGACCTGGCGCAGGCGACCGATCCGTGCCCTGACCGCACGCACGGGGCGACCCTCCGCGTGGCGCTCGGCGACGGCGATGATCGCGTTGGCGATGGCCAGCTCGTGCACGCTCAGCCGGCCCCCCCGCCACGATCGCCGTCGCCCGGGAGCTCGCGGCCGCCGAGCTCCTCGAGCAGCTCGGCGACCAGCTGCTCGACTGCCAGCCGGACCACCGGGGTCAGCCCCTCCCCCACCTCGAAGCTCTCGCCCTCGATCCCGTAGACGGCGAGCCGGCGGGGCAGCCGGTCGAGCTCGCGCGCCAGCTCGACGGCCTCGGCGACCCCGAGGGCATGGGTCGAGGGCCGAAAGAGCTCGGCCGGCAACGGCTCCTCGCCAACCTCGAAGGTGTGCAGCGTCCCGGGCTCCGCACCGGAGAAGACCCCGTCCACAAGCAGGGCCTCGTCGGCGGCGCTCCAGGCCTCGAGCAGCGAGGCGGGCTCGCCCTGCTGCTCGAGGATCGTCACGCCGGACGGACGGGCCAGGCCCACGAGGCGGGCGACCTCGAGACCGGCTGCGTCATCGTGGCGAAAGCGGTTACCGATCCCGATCAGGCAGAGCAGCTTGCGCTCCTCGTCCTCGACGGAGCGATCGACCGGGTTTCCCGCCCGTGCCGCGATCTCCCGGGCCCGCTCGATGTCTTCCACCAACTGCTCACGGTGGTGCTCCATGACGCGCAGGCCGGCGCGCTCGCGATCGAGATAGAGCCGCTCGTCGTGCAGGAAGTGCTCGTCCAAGTGTCGCTGCGTCGCGGGATGTAGGAAGTGTCCCCGGATCACGGCCTCAGCCCCGGTCCACGTGCAGTTTGAGGAAATGGGTCGAGCAGGAGATGCAGGGATCGTAGTTGCGGATCGCCTGCTCGCACTCCCACTGGAGCTGCGCGTCGGGGAGCCCGACCCGCGGAGCGACGAAGGCGCGCAGATCCTGCTCCACCCGGGCCTGGTTCTGCGAGGTCGGCGGCACGATCCGGGCCTCGGCGATCGAGCCGTCCCGCTGCAGGCGGTAGCGGTGCCAGAGCATCCCGCGCGGTGCCTCGCTCCAGCCGCAGCCGTCCGCGGCCCGGGGCTCGACATCCGCGGCGGGGGGATCGGGCGGGTCGTAGGCGCCGATCAGCCGCAGCGCCTCGTCGAAGGCATAGAGGATCTCGACCGCGCGGACGATGATGCTCTTGAAGGGGTTGCGGCACCGGTCCCCCAGCCCGGCCTCGGCCGCCGCCTCGCGGGCCAGCGGCGAGAGCTGCGAGGAGTTGAGCGAGTAGCGCGCCATCGGTCCGAGGAAGTAGGTACCCCCGGCGCGGAGGCGCGCGTGAAGCGCCGTCGAGTGCTCCACCTGCTGCTCGGTGAAGTGCTCCTCGTACTCCCCCGCGGTGATCTCGAGGCCCGAGCTCGAGGCGAGCCGGCCGTCCTCGATCGCGTAGCGATCAGGGTGGCTCAGGGCCACGAACTCGTAGTCCTGCTCGAACTCGGGGAAGGGCAGTTGCGCGACCCAGCGGACCGACTCGAGCGCAAGCTCCCGCGCCTCCTGCAGGCCCGCGACCAGCTGCTCGAGGTCGCGCCTTGCGGGGGCCTTGTAGAAGCCCCCGACCCGAACGTTGACAGGATGGATGGCGCGGCCCGCGACCACCCGCAGCAGCTCGTTGCCCATCGCCTTGATCCGCAGCCCGCCCTCGACCACCTCGCGGTGCTCGCGGGCCATCGTCCAGGCCGACTCGAAGCCCAGGAAGTCCGGCGCGTGGAGCATGAAGACGTGGAGTGCATGGCTCTCGATCCACTCCCCGCAATACATCAGCCGCCGCAACGCCACGACCTGCTCAGAGACCTCGACGCCGAGCGCGTCCTCGATCGCGTTGTAGGCGCTGGTCATGTAGGCGACCGGGCAGATGCCGCAGATGCGGGCGGTGATGTCCGGCGCCTCGCGAAAGTCACGGCCGCGCAGGAAGGCCTCGAAGAAGCGGGGCGGCTCGTAGATCTCCAGGCGCACGTCCTCCACCTCGCCGTCGCGGATGCGCACGTGCATCGCCCCCTCCCCCTCGACGCGGGCGAGCGCCTCGGTCTTGATCGTGCGCAGCTCGGGCTCGCTCACTCGTGCCCCCTGCTCTCGCTCTCGAAGGGCTCGCTCGCGGCGTGGAAGCTGCGATAGAGCCGCACCAGGTCCACGTCCTCCACCCCCATGCCACCGAGCCAACCGCTCAGCGCACCCGCGTTGGGCGATTCCATCGGTCCATAGCAGCCGTAGCAGCCCCGGTCGCAGCCGGGGCAGAGCGCCCCGCAGCCGGCGTGCGTGACGGGCCCCAGGCAGGGCGTGCCGTGGGCGACCATCACGCAGACGTGGCCGGCGCGCTTGCACTCGACGCAGACGCTGTGCGCCGCGATCTGCGGCCGGCGCTCGTTGAGGAAGGCGCTGATCACCTCCAGCAGCTGGTGACGATCCACCGGGCAGCCCTGCAGCTCGAAGTCCACGTGGACGTTGGCCGAGATCGGGGTCGAGGTCTCGAGCGTCGAGATGTAGGAGGGCTCCGCGTAGACGACCGAGACGAACTCCTCGACATCCGCGAAGTTCCGCAGCGCCTGGATCCCGCCGGAGGTGGCGCAAGCGCCGATCGTGACCAGGCGGCGGGAGTTGCGCCGCACCTCCTGGATGCGCTCGACGTCCGCGGGGGTCGTGATCGAGCCTTCGACCAGCGAGAGGTCGTAGGGGCCCTCGACCGTGCCGCTGGTCGCCTCGAGGAAGTGGGCGATCTCGATCTCGCCCGGCAGGGCGACCAGCTCCTGCTCGAAGTCCAGCAGGCTGAGCTGACAGCCGTCGCAGGAAGCGAACTTCCAGACGGCGAGCTTCGGCGTTGCAGCGGCGCCGCTCACAGCTCCCGCACCCCCAGCAGCGGCTCGATCTCCTCGAAGGCGAACACGGGGCCGTCCTTGCAGATGAAGCGGGAGGCGAGCTGGCAATGCCCGCAGTGACCGATCGCGCACTTCATGTTGCGCTCCAGCGAAACCTGGATCCGCGCCGGCGCAACCCCGCGATCGCCCAGCTCCGCGGCGGCGAAGCGCATCATCACCTCGGGACCGCAGACCATGGCGGTCGTGCGCGCGCCCTCGAAGGTCGCGGGCGGGATCAGCCTGGTGACCAGGCCGACGCGGCCGGCCCAGCCGGTGGGAGCGCTGTCCACCGCCACCTCCACCTCGATGCCGGCGGAGCGCCAGCCCTCAAGCTCGGCCTCGTAGAGCAGATCGGCCGGCGAGCGAGCGCCGTAGAGCAGGCTGACCGCGCCGTATTCGCCGCGATTCCGGGCCAGCCACTCGACCACGGGCCGCAGCGGCGCCAAGCCGATGCCGCCGGCGATCACGACAACGTCGCCGCCCTTCGCCTCGGCCAGCGGCCACCCCCTTCCGAACGGCCCGCGAACGCCGAGCTCCTCGCCGGGCTCGAGCGAGCAGATCGCGCGAGTCGCTGCCCCGACCGCGCGCACGGTGTGGACCAGTGGGCCCGAGCCGCCGGTGCCGCCGCTGACCGAGATCGGCACCTCGCCCGATCCGAAGGCATAGAGCATGCTGAACTGACCTGGGCCGAACTCGGGCAGGGGCTCGGCGACCGGCTCCAGCTCGAGCGTGTAGGTGTCATCCAGCTCGCGGCGCTTGGCAAGCAGCCGGTGCGCGACGGGCAGCATCGGCTCGCGGCGCGAGCGCGCGCCCGCCTCAGCTGTGGACGACGTGGCCATAGAGGTCGAGCAGCTGAATGCGCGTCGCCCGCAGACGCTCGACGATAACCGGCACGAACCGCTGCATCAGCTCGTAGCCGAGCGCCGGATCCTCTCCGCACTTGCCGCGCAGGCAGGCGCCGTCGAAGGCGACGACATGGGTCGTATCCAGCGCGCGGGCGTCGAGGTGGGTGCGGTAGGGCTCCACCAGCCACGACCAGCCGAGCAGATCGCCGTCGTCGACCGTCTCGACGGTGACCGCCCCACGCTGGGGCGCGGCGATCTCCAGCGCCACCCGGCCTCGGCGGATCAGGTAGAAGGTGTCGGCGGGGTCCCCCTCGCGCATCAGGAACTCGCCGGCCTCGAAGACCTCGTTCTTGGCGCACCCGGCGATCAGGTCCAGGTAGGCCTGGTCAAGGCCCGCGAAGGCGGGCGCCTCGGCGATCAGCTGGTCGATCTCACGCATCGATGCCCCTTCCCTCGCCGTGGTCGGCCGCCCGGATGGCGGCCGCCTCCTCCGTGATGTCGATCGCCACCGGGCACCAGGTGATGCAGCGGCCGCAGCCGACGCAGCCCGAGCTGCCGAACTGGTCGATCCAGGTGGCGAGCTTGTGGGTCATCCACTGCCTGTAGCGCGAGGACGGCGAGTTGCGGACGCTGCCACCGTGAATGTAGGAGTGCTCAAGCCCAAAGCAGGAGTCCCACCGCCTGGTTCGCGTCGCCTCGGTTCCCGCCAGATCGCTCGCGTCCTCGACCGTATGGCAGAAGCAGGTGGGACAGACCAGGGTGCAGTTGCCGCACGTGAGGCAGCGGTCGGCGACCTCCTGCCAGCGCGGGTGCTCCATGTTTCGGTAGAGCAGCTCCCTGATCCCCTCGGTCTCCAGCTCGCGGCCCATCTGCGCGGCGCAGCTCTCCGAGACGCCTCGCGCGGCAGCCAGGTCGTCGTCGTCCGCCGCACGCGGCGCGAGCTCGGCTAGCAGCTCGGCCCCGCGCTCGCTGCCGATCTCGACCAGAAAGCGATGCCCGCCCTCGAGCAGCTCGGTGATCGCGAGGTCGTAGCCTGCGGAGGCTCGTGGGCCGGTGTCCATCGATTCGCAGAAACAGGTGTTGCCCGCCTCGGCGCAGTTGACCGCGACGATGAAGGCGCCCTCGCGGCGCGCAGCATAGTCGCCATCGGCGTAGGCATCGTCGAGGAAGACGCGGTCCTGGACCGCGATCGCGGCGAGGTCGCATGAGCGAACCCCCAGCAGGGCGTAGGGCGGCAGCTCCTGCTGCTCCTCGCTGTAGCTGACCGCCCCCGAGCTGTCGCGGCGCGCCCGCCACAGCGTCAGATCGGCGGGGAACAGGTAGCTCTTCCACGAGTTGGGGCCGACGTTGAAGCCGAACAGCGCCCCATCCTGGCGCTGCTCGAGCCGGTAGGTCCCCCCCTCCTGCTCGTCGGTCCACCCCTCGGGCAGATCGGCGGTCGAGCCGATGCGCTCGTAGACGATCGCCCCGTCACGCACCGTCGGACCGACCACCTCGTAACCGCGCTCGGCAAGGCCACCGATCAGGCCGTCCAGGCCCACGCGCTCGATCACCGACGGCCCGGGGCCGCCGCCCTGGTGATCGCCCGCGGTGCTCACCTGCTGGCTTGAACCTCTCCGCTCACCGCGTCAAGACTACGCGCACGCTGATGCCGGCGCCTAGGTGGTCACCACGGATTCAGTGACGCTCCGGGGTCACTAGATTGCCAGCTATGCGGCATTCCGGGAACAGCGTCAGCCGCAATCAGCGGTGAGGGACCTGTTCGAGAGGTTCAGGCCGGTGTTCTGGGCCCTGGCGGCCGGGGTCCTGGGGCTATACCTGTATGGGCTCTTCCTGGGCATCTACAGCCCCCTGGAGCTCGGCGCGGTCAGCATCGTCTGCCTGGTGCTGCTGGTCGTTTTCGCGATCCACGAGGCGCGGCTGCGCCTGGAGCTCAAGAATCGCCCGCGGCGCGAGCTCGACCACAGCGACCGCGAGCGGCGCGGCTGGTAGGGCTCTTTCCGGGGTCGAGCTGCGCCGCCCTCCAGATCAGGCCTGCCCCGCGGGCTGTCCCCGCGCCTCCTCGAGCGGCGCGCTCGAGCGCGGCACGACCAGCACGGGGCAGAGTGCTTTGCGGATCACCCGGGCCGAGACGCTCCCAAGCACGACGCGGAGCAGCGGCCCGCGGCTGCGGGAGCCGAGCACGAGCAGGTCCACCCCCTGGTCGGTGCGCTCGAGCAGCCTGTCCACCGGGTCGCCTCTCTCGGGGACCGGCAGGGCACGCAGCTCGGCCGGCAACTCCGCCGCGGTGTCGTGCAACCTGGCCTCGAGGGACGGCGACCGCCCTTGCTGCATCGCCGGCGACTGCGCGGTGGCCTCCGCGCCCAGCCCCGGCGAGGGCTGCTGGGAGACGCCTATCAGCCACATCGCGGCATCAGCGCGGCGGGCGATCGCGACTCCCTCCGTCAGCGCGACGCGCGCCTGCTCTGTGTCGTCGAATCCCACCGCGATCACCCTGAGCGCATCACGCACCTGCGGCAGCGGCGAGGAGGCGGGCACGTCGTCGGCCTGCTCGCCGGCGCTCTCCGCCGCCAGCACGGCCTGCGCGCGTGCGTAGCCTCGCGGGGCGATCGCGATTCGGCACGGCGCGCCCTCGAGCAGGTGCTCGGCGACGCTGCCCGGGGCCACAGACCCGATCGCCGCCCGGTGGGTCGAGCCCAGCACGATCAGGTCCGCCTCCCCGTTCTCGGCCAGAGCCTGCAGCCCGCGCCCGGCCGGCCCCCGTTCGATGTGGACGCGCCTCGCCTCCCCGCCCGTGGTCCGTGCCAGCAGCTCGGCCAGCTCGAGGGCGTCCTCGCCGCGCTCGTTCGGCTCGTAACCGGCCACGACCTTCGGATAGAGAGGGACTGAATTCATCGGCGCGACCAGAGCCTAGGCGGCGGAACGCCGCTGCCGCGGACCCCCTCGGCGCGCGAATCTCTAGATTCCCGCCTCGCATGCGCTTCTACGAGCACGAGAGCCGCCGGCTTGTCGAGCTGGCTGGGATCCCGGTCACCGAGTACGGCTTCGCGAAGAGCCCCGACGAGGCCAGGGCGGCCGCCGAGCGGATCGGCGGCCCGACCGTGATCAAGTCGCAGGTGCTGACCGGCGGGCGGATGAAGGCCGGTGGCGTCAAGTTCGCCGACACGCCGGAGGACGCCGCCGGGCACGCCGAGCGGATTCTGGAGCTCGAGATCGGCGGCCACATGCCAGTCGGCGTGCTCGTCGACCCCAAGGCCGAGGTTGAGCAGGAGTACTACGCCGCCGTGCTCTGGGACGGTCGCGCCAAGCGCCCGATGATGCTGTTCAGCGACATGGGCGGGATCGACATCGAGCAGGTCGCCGAGCAGCACCCCGACCACGTCGGCCGCGGGCACCTGTCCAACCTGCACCCGATCGAGGACTTCCGCGCCAAGCAGGTCGTCGCGAGCGTCGGCATGACCGGATCGGAGCTCAACCGCGCCACCCCGATCCTCGCCCGCCTGGCCCGCCTGCAGCGCGACTACGACATGACGCTCGCCGAGATCAACCCGGTGGCGCGCCTCTCCGACGGCTCCTTCGTGGCCCTGGACGCGCACCTGGAGATGGAGGACGAGGCCGTCGGCAGGCACAGGAGGACTTTGCAGGAGGTCGGGGTCTCGCTCGACGAGCCGCGCGAGCTCTACCAGCCCAGCGAGTTCGAGCGCAATGTCAAGGCGATCGACGAGGCCGACCACCGCGGCGTGATCCAGGGCAAGGACCACGGCTTCCAGGGCGACCTGGGACTGGTGATCGGCGCCGGCGGTGGCTCGCTGACCCTGACCGACGCCGTCCGCAGCCAGGGCGGCAAGCCGGCCAACTACGCCGAGATCGGCGGCAACCCCTCGGTGGCCAAGGCCAAGGGACTGGCCATGGAGGTGCTGCGCAAGGACGGCGTCGAGAAGATCGCTGTGATGATGTCGATCGTCTCCAACACCAGGGTCGACATCGTCGCCCGCGGCGTGATCAAGGCCTGCCTGGAGCTGGGCAAAGACCCGGCCGAGACGATCGCTGTCTTCCGCATACCGGGTGCATGGGAGGACGAGGGGGCCAAGATCCTGGGCAGGTACGGAATCGAGTTCAACGACCGCTCCGTCTCGATGTGGGATGCGGCCGGCGAGGCCGTCAGCAAGGTGCAGGGACAGAAGAGATGAGCATCCTCCTCGACCGGGATTTCACCTTCATAGTCCAGGGGATAACGGGCCGCGAGGCCGTCAACCTGACCCGCGAGTGCCTCGACTACGGCTCCAAGGTGGTCGGCGGAGTCACCCCCGGCCGCAAGGGTCGGGAGGTCCACGGGGTCCCGGTCTTCGACACTGTCGCCCAGGCGGTTGAACACCACGGCTCCGCGATCGACGGCTCGGTCGTCACCGTCCCCCCCGCGTTCACCAAGGACGCCGTGATGGAGGCGACCGAGAACGGCATCGGCCTGATCGTCGTCGTCACCGAGCGCATCCCGCGGCGCGACGTCGCGCAGATGGTCGAGCTGGCAGGCGAGCGCGGCGCCCGCATCATCGGCCCCAACTGCCTCGGCCTGATCGTTCCCGGCGTCTGCAAGATGGGCGGGATCGGCGGGCCGGCCGTGGACGCCGCCAAGGCGTATGAGCCCGGGCCCGTGGGCGTGATGTCCCGCTCCGGGGGTATGACCACCGAGATCTCCTCGACCCTGAAGGCCGCCGGCCTCGGCGTCTCGACTGCGGTCTCGATCGGCGGCGACGCGATCATCGGCTCCACCTACGCCGAGCTGATGCCGCTTTTCGCCGCGGACCCCGAGACCGAGGCCATCGTGATCTACACGGAGCCCGGGGGCCGCATGGAGGCCGAGCTGGTCGACTGGCGCGAGCAGGCGGGCTCGAAGCTCCCGATCGTCGCCTTCATGGCCGGCAAGTTCATGGACGACGAGGAGATGCGGGGCATGAGCTTCGGCCACGCCGGCACCATCGTCGAAGGGGCCGAGGACTCCGCAACCCAGAAGATCGCCCGGCTCGAGGAGGCCGGCATCCCCGTGGTCGAGCGCATCGACGAGATCCCGGCAGCCGTCGGGGAGAAGCTGGCATGAGCGAGCAGCAAGGTGTCTTCATCGCCATCGAGGTCGATGACTCGATCGCCTCCGACGCCGAGCTGGCCCGCAAGCTCGAGGAGATCTGCCCCGTGGACATCTTCAGCGCCGCGAGCGGCAGGATCGAGATAGTGGACCCGAATCTCGACGAGTGCGTGCTCTGCGAGCTCTGTCTCGATGCGGCGCCCGACGGCTCCGTGACCATCAAGAAGCTCTATGACGGCAGCGAGCTGAAGCGCTGAGGCTGATGCGACTCCAGCGCTCAGCGACCCTCGAAGGTGGCGTGACCGGGCCCCTTTTCGAGTAGAGAGCGCACGCCGCGCTGCAGGTCCTCGCTCGCCATCACCTTGGCTCCCGCCTCGGGCAGCGCGGCATCGGCCGCCTCCACCCCCTCGTCGACGGCGAGCCGGATCATCCGCTTGCTCGCATCGCTGGCGACGGTCGGGCCTGCGGCCAGCTTCAGTGCGAACGATCGAGCCTTCTCGGCCAGCTCCTCCGCCTCGACGACCCGGTTCACGACCCCCCACTCGAGCATCTGCTCCGCCGCGTACGCGCGGGCGGTGAGCACAGCCTCGGCCGCTCGACCGGCGCCTGCGCGCGCCACCAGGCGCTGGGTGCCACCCCCGAACGGCGTCGCCCCGATCACCCCTTCGACCAGACCCAGCTGCGCCCCCTCCGCGGCCCAGATCAGGTCGCAGCTCAGGGCGATCTCGAGCCCGGCTGCGAAGCAGAGGCCCTGCACCGCCGCCAGGGTGGGCACCGAGATCGCTGAGAAGTTCCGGATCGCCGGCATGAACTCCTCGATCAGCTCCCGGGCGGCGGCCTCGTCGCCGAGGAACATCTCCACGCCGCCAGGGTCTCGAACGCTACCCGCAACCTCGCTCCGCCACAGCGGCGGCGCCCTCGTCGAGGGCAACGAGGCGAGGCGAGGCGCCGTGCGGCCCAGGGCCGCGCTGCGGCAGACTGCGGCCGATGAACTTCATCACCGACGTCGTCGAGTGGTTCCCCGCGGCGCGCCCGGCGCTGCTCGGGATCGACGCTGACGGCCGGCGCCGCGTCTGGCACTTCGGCGAGCTGTTCGCGATGAGCGCCGGGCTCTCGGGAGCGATGGTGGCACGCGGGGTGCGGCGGGGGGACGTCGTCATGACACTGGCCGGAAGCCGGGTCGAATGGGTCGTGGCGATGCTCGCCTGCTTCAGGATCGGGGCGATCGCGATGCCCTGCAACACACAGCTCCGTCGCAAGGACCTCGAGCTGCGCGTGGCCTCGGCGAACCCCGCTCTGTGCATCGGCGAGGAGCGCTTCCTGGGAGAGCTGCCAGAAGGGGTGCCCCATCTCGACATGGCGGACCTGCGCCGCATCCTCGACGAGGACCTGGCCGGAGAACCGCCTGCCGAGGCGCAGGCGCTTGGCCCCGATGACCCCGCGGTGATCATCTTCACCTCGGGCACCACGGGCGACCCGCGCGGGGTCGTCTACTCCCAGCGCTACCTGACGGCCCAGCGACTGCAGGCCGAACACTGGCTCGGAGCAGCTCAGGGAGACCTGACCTGGTGCACCGCCGCGCCCGGCTGGGCCAAGTCGACCCGCAACGTCTTCGTCGCCCCTTGGCTGCGTGGGTCGGCGGCCGTGATTCACGATGGCCGCTTCGAGCCTGAGGAGCGCTGGCGGATCGTGGACGAGGAGGGAGTCAGCGTCCTCTGCCAGGCGCCGACCGAGTACCGGATGCTCGCCAAGCATGCCGAGCTCGCTCCGCCCTCGGGCCTGCGCCGGCTGGTCTCGGCGGGCGAGCCTCTCAACCCCGGGGTGATCCGCCACTTCCGCGAGCTGGTCGGAATACCGGTCCACGACGGCTACGGACAGACGGAGACGGGAGCGATCACCGGCATGCGGCCCGACGACAAAGACCCGGCCAAGGACGGCTCGATGGGCCGGCCGCTGCCCGGGATCGAGACCCGGGTCGAGCAGGGCGAGCTCCAGGTCAGCCCGACCAGCGATCCCACCTTCTTCAGCCACTACATCGGCGAGCAGCCCTTCGCCGGGCGCTGGTGGCGCACCGGCGATCACGTTCGCGAGGACGACGACGGATACCTCTGGTTCGAGGGACGCGACGACGACATCATCATCACCGCCGGCTACCGGGTAGGGCCGTTCGAGGTCGAGTCCGCGCTGGTCTCGCACCCCGCAGTCGCCGAGGCGGCCGCTGTCGCGGCGCCCGACGAGGAGCGCGGATCGGTGGTGCGCGCCGTGGTGGTGCTGCGCCACGGGGAGCCCTCCGAGGCACTGGCCGCCGAGCTGCAGGACCATGTCAAGGCCGTGACCGCACCGTACAAGTACCCGCGCATCGTCGAGTTCGCGGAGTCGCTGCCCAAGACCCCCAGCGGCAAGATCCAGCGAGGCGCGCTGCGCTCCCGGGGATGAACCCAGGCGCCCAGAGACATGGATGGCTCGAGCGCGTCCTCGGCCCCGTCTGGGGTCCTTTCGCAGGGATATTCCTGGTCACAAACTTGGGACTGCTCGCGATCGGAGCCACCCTGCCCGTGCTCCCGGGGTTCGTCACCGAGGAGCTGAACGGGTCCGACTTCGAGGTCGGCATCGTCGTCGGGGCGTTCGCGATCACGGGGTTTCTCTGCCGACCCCTGGCCGGCAACGCCGCCGACCGTCTGGGTCGGCGCCCGACCGTGATGGCGGGTGCCTCCCTGGGGGTGATCGGGGGCGCGCTGCTGTTCGTGCCCGCGAGCATCCCGACCCTGATGCTCTCCAGGCTGATCCTCGGCGCGGGCGAGGGCACGGTGTTCACGGCCGGCTCGGCGTGGAACGTGGACATGGCCGCCCCGGAGCGGCGCGGCAGGATGATCGGGCTGTACGGCCTCGCGATCTGGACCGGCCTCACCCTGGGGCCGCCGATCGGGGTGCTGCTGCAGCAGGCCGGTGGCTACCACCTGGTCTGGGCCTTCGCCACCGCAGCGCCGCTGCTCGCCGCGCTGATCGCCTCGCGGCTGCCCGAGAGCGCCACCCCCGGTGGGCAGGCCGCCCGCGGGCCGCTCATCTCGAGGGAGGCGGCCGGCCCCGGCATCACCTTCGCCCTCAGCGTGGTCGGCTTCGCCGCCGTCGCCGGCTTCATCGTGCTCAGCCTCGACGAGCGCGGTATCGGCCACGGCGCGGCCATCTTCAGCGTCTTCGCGGGCACCGTGGTCGCGACGAGAGTCGTCGGCGGCCACCTGCCGGACCGCGTCGGGGCGGCCCGCTGCGCGCTGGGCGCGGCCCTGGTGGAGGCACTGGGGCTCTTCCTGCTCGGGGTCGGCCAGAGCCTCCCGGTCGTGATTCTCGGCGCGATCGGTATGGGGGCGGCCTTCTCGCTGCTCTTCCCCGCGCTCTCGCTGCTGGCCATCAACCGCGTCGTGCCCGAGCGCCGCGGCGCCGCCATGGGCACCTTCACCGCAAGCTTCGACCTCGGCATGCTCGTCGGCTCACCCGCCGTCGGCGCAGCGGCCGCGATCGGCGGCTACAGCGCGGCCTTCTACCTCGCGGCGACTTCCGCGCTGGCCTGCGCGCTGCTGACCGCGCGATTCCTATCCGAGCCCGCGGGCGAGCCTGCAGCGGCCACCGGCGCCGCGTGACTCCGCCCCGGTACCCTGCGCGTCAGCCTTAACCACGACCAGGGGAGTCCCAATGGCCCAGAAGGCGACACAGGCCGCTGTCGCGGCGTCATCGATCGACCGCAAGCAGATCAACAAGCTGACCGAGTCGCAGATGGCCCGCTTCCGTGAGCACACGCCGGGTTCGGCGGAGTACTTCACCCGCGCCAAGAAGGTGATGCCCGGCGGGGTCCCCTCCTCCTTCCAGCTCAACGACCCGTGGCCCGTCTACATCGACCGTGGCAAGGGAGCCCTGGTCTGGGACGTCGACGGCAGCGAGTACGTCGACTTCCACAACGGCTTCGGCGTGATGTGCATGGGCCACGCGAACCCCATCGTCGGCGCGGCCGTCAAGGCCCGCCACGACGAGGGCACCCACTTCGCCGCCCCGACCAACGGCTCGATCGCGGTCGCCGAGAACCTCGTCAAGCGCTTCAACCTGCCGCAGTGGCGCTTCTCCAACTCGGGGACCGAGTCGACGATGTCGGCGGTCCACCTGGCCCGCGGCGCCACCGAGCGTGACTACATCATCAAGGTCGAGGGCTCATACGACGGCCATCACGACGCCGTGATGGTCTCCTGCTACCCCGACCTCGCCGAGCTGGGGCCCCTGGAGAGCCCCCATCCGGTCCCCTTCGGCTCGGGCTACCCGCAGGCCCTGGTCGAGTTGACCCGCCCGGTGCCCTTCAACGAGCCCGAGCTCCTGGAGGGCATCTTCGAGGCCTACGAGGGCAAGATCGCCGGGATGATCATCGAGCCGGCGATGATGAACATCAACATCATCCCACCGAAGGAGGGCTACCTGGAGCGGGTGCGGGAACTCTGCGACGAGCACGGCGCCTACCTGATCTTCGATGAGGTCAAGACCGGAGCCACGATCTCCTATGGCGGCGCCACGCAGCGCTTTGGCGTGCAACCCGACATCGTCTGCCTGGCGAAGGCGATCTGCGGCGGCTACCCGGGCGGGGCGATCGGCATGACCGAGGAACTCGGCGAGGTGGTCGCCTCCGACAAGGTCCACCAGATCGGGACCTTCAACGGCAACCCGCTGGTCATGGCAGCCGCCGAGGCCGCCCTGACCGAGGTGCTGACCGAGGACGCCTACACGAAGCTCGAGGACACCAACGAGTCGCTGAAGAGCGGTTGCCAGGAGATCATCGACCGCTACGGCCTGCCGGCCTACACCGAGGGCCTTGGCGCGAAGGGCTGCGTGATCTTCGCCCCGGAGAGGATCTATGGCTACCGCGACTACCTGACCAAGGTCGACGGCGAGCTCGCCACCCTGGCCTGGCTCTACCACATGAACCACGGCATCTTCATGACCCCCGGCGTCGAGGAGGAGTGGACCCTCTCGATCGCTCACGAGCAAGAGCACGTCGACCGCTACGTTGCCGCATTCGAGGCCTTCGCCTCGGACGTCACGGGCTCCTAGGCGACGGGGCCACGGGGAGCGGTACGACCGCCCGGCACGCCCGGGGGCTGAGGCCGTAGCCTCAGGGACGATGGCCAACCGGCTCGCCGACGAGACCAGCCCCTACCTGCTCCAGCACAAGGACAACCCTGTGGACTGGCGGCCGTGGAACCCGGAGGCCCTGGCCGCCGCGCGCGAGGCCGACAAACCGATTCTGCTCTCGATCGGCTACTCGGCCTGCCACTGGTGCCACGTGATGGAGCGGGAGTCCTTCGAGGACCCCGAGACCGCCGCATACATGAACGAGCGTTTCATCCCGATCAAGGTCGACCGCGAGGAGCGCCCCGACGTGGACGACATCTACATGGAGGCCGTGCAGGGCATGACCGGCCACGGCGGCTGGCCTTTGACGGTGTTTCTCGACCCTGAGGGCGTGCCCTTCCATGGCGGCACCTACTTCCCTCCCGAGCCGCGACAGGGCATGCCGAGCTTCCGCCAGGTGCTCGAGGCGACCGCGGAGGGCTTCCACGCGCAGCGGGAGGAAGTGCGGGCGGCGTCGGAACGCGTGCGCGAGGGCCTCGCGATGACCGCGCGGATCGAGCAGACGAAGGATGCGCTGACCCCCGAGGTGGTCGCCGGCGCCGCGGCGACCCTGCTGGCCAAGGCCGACCGCGCCAACGGGGGCTTCGGCGACGCGCCCAAGTTCCCTCCGGCAAGCGCCCTCGAGTTCCTGCTCGGCCGCGGCGAGACCGCGCATGTCAAGACCACGCTCGACAAGATGATGCACGGTGGGATCTGCGACCAGATCGGTGGCGGCTTCGCCCGCTACTCGGTTGACGGGGCATGGCTCGTGCCCCACTTCGAGAAGATGCTCTACGACAATGCGCTGCTCGCGCGCGTCTATCTGCACGCCTGGCAGCGGAGCGGCATCGAACGCTGGATGGAGGTCTGCCGCGACACGCTCGACTGGGCGCTGCGCGAGATGCGCGGGCCCGAGGGCGGCTTCTACTCGGCGCTCGACGCCGACTCCGAGGGCGAGGAGGGCCGCTTCTACGTCTGGAGCGAGGAACAGGCCCGCGACGCCCTCAGCGGCGACGGGATTCCGAGCGCGGAAGTCGAGCGGGTGCTCGGGTACTGGGGCGTCAGCGCAGCCGGCAACTTCGAGGGCCGCAACATCCTGCACGTCCCGCTCGGGGCATCGGCGACCCCCCCGCCCCAGCTCCCCGAGGCGCGGCGCATCCTGCTCGCCGCCCGCGAGCAGCGCGTCCGCCCCGGCCTCGACGACAAGCGGCTCTGCTCGTGGAATGCGCTGATGGTCTCGGCCCTCGCCGACGCCGGCGCGGCCCTGGGGCGCGAGGACTATCTCGACGCGGCGGCCGGCTGCGCGCGCTTCATTCTCGAGGAGTTGCGCGACGAGCAGGGCAGGCTGCTGCGGACCTGGAAGGATGGCGAGGCACGCCTCAACGCCTACCTCGAAGACCACGCGTTCCTGGTCGAGGCGTTGCTGCGCCTCTACGAGGCGACGCTGGAGCAGCGCTGGTTCGATGCAGCCCGCGAGACCGCCGAGGCGATGATCGAGCGCTTCGGCGACGAAGAGCGGGGCGGCTTCTTCACCACCTCGCACGACCACGAGCAACTGATCGCCCGGCGAAAGGACCTCGGCGACCACCCGATCCCCTCAGGCAACGCCTCGGCGGCGCTCGGCCTGCTGCGCCTGGCCGCGCTCACCGGCGAGATCCGCTACGAGGAGTGGGCCGCCGGTGCCCTGCGCCTGCTGGCCCCCGCTGCGGTGCGCCACCCCGACGCCTTCGGCCACCTGCTGCAGGCGCTCGACTTCCACCTCTCGCCGACCCGCGAGGTCGCGCTGATCGCCCCCGCCGAGGGCCGGGACTCCACGGGCAGAATCGGGCGGCCCGACGGCCCGCTCGCCGAGCTGTCCGAGGTGGTGCACTCGGGCCACCGTCCGTACCTCGTGCTGGCCGGCGGGCATGAGGGCAGCGAGGACCCCGAGCTGCTGCGCGACCGCCCCGCCGTCGAGGGCCGCCCCGCGGCGTACGTCTGCGAGCACTTTGCCTGCAAGGCGCCGCTGACCGAGCCCCGCGAGCTGGAGGCCGCGCTGGCCTAGGGCGCCGGGCGCAGCTGCGCGGGCGCTCTGATGGCCGATAGTGTGCACGCGTCATGAGCAACGAGGAGCTGGCACGGGCCTACTTCGCCCGCATTGGCGCCCACGACACCGCGGGCATGATGGAGTTCTGGGAACCGGGCGGCAAGGGCAACATCCACGGGATCGCCGAGCTGCGGGTCCCGGATACCTACGCGGCCTGGTTCGGCAACATGTTCGCGGCGATGCCCGACCTGAGCTTCGAGATTCTCGACCTGGTCAGCGAGGATGACCGCGTCGCGGTCCGCTGGCGTGCGGCGGGGACCTTCGACGGCACGGCGCCGTTCGAGGGCCTGATGCCGAACGGCGCCGAGGTCGAGATGCAGGGACTGGACCTATTCACCGTGCGCGACGGCAAGCTCGTCAACAACGAGGCCTACACCAACGCCGCGCAGCTGGCCCGCCAGCTCGGCGCGCTGCCCCCGCAGGGCTCTCTGCCAGAGAAGGCGATGACCGGGCTGCTCAACCTGAAGACGCGCGCCGCGCGCGCCCTGCGGCGAGGCTGAGTCCGAAACGTTAACCTTCGTGCGTCCAGCCCCGCGCAGCTGAGCGGGAGGAGGGAAATGAACCGTCACGGCTCGATCACGGCCCCCGCTGTCCTCCGACCGCGAGCGGCGGCGAGGACGCTCGCGGGCCTGCTGGGGATCGCGCTCGCCTCGGCGGCCCCCGCCACGGCCGCGACCACGATCGGCAGCGACCTGGCACCCGACCCGGTCAACAGCCTCTGCTCGCCGCCGGACTCGTGCATGGTTACCAACACCACGCTCCCCGGAAGGCAGCTGACCGCGCCCACGGACGGTGTGATCGTTCGCTGGCGAGTGCGCGTCGACGACACCGAGCCCGGCGGAAACCAGCTCAGGCTGAGGGTGATCCGACCCATCTCCGGCGGGGCCTTTCAGGCGATCAGCACCAGCGCCACCCAGACCGTCTTCGACCTGGGTCCGCCTGCCACCTCCCTCTTCACGACCCAACAGGCGGTACGGGCCGGGGACGGGATCGCCCTCGATCTGCCTAGCCCCGCCGGCAACCTGACGCTCGCCACGAGCAACCAGCCGGGCGTCACCTCGGTCAGGTGGGTCCCGCCCCTCGCTGACGGCCTCAGTGGCGCTCCCACGGACAGCCTCAGCAACAGCCTCGAGCACCTCTTCAACGCCGACATCGAGGCCGATGCCGACTGCGATGCCCGGGGCGACGAGACCCAGGACACCTCGCTGGGGCCAGGATGTCTCGCGCGGCTCGATGGCCGCAGGGCGAAGGCGAAGGGAAAGCGCCTCGCGCTCCGCCTCAGCTGCCCCCTGGTCACCCGCGACTGCGACGCCAACCGGCTCGTCCTGAAGACCGCGAAGCCGGTCAGGCTGCGAACGGCGGCCCGTTCCGCCAAGAAGGGCAAGCGAATCAAGCTCGGCAAGGCCTCGTTCTCGATCGCGGCCGGTGCCGCCGCCGTGGTGCCGGTGAGGCTCACGGGGCGCGCCCGCAAGCTGCTTCGGCAGCGCGGCAAGGTAACGGCCCGCGCCACGGTGACCGGCGCCGGCTCAACCACCACCGCGAAACTCAAGATCAGACGAAAGTAGGCCTACAGGATGGGCAGGAACTGCTCGATCTCGTAGGGAGTGACCTGGATGCGGTAGTCCTCCCACTCCTTGCGCTTGATCTCGATGAAGCGGTTGAAGGCGTGCTCGCCGAGCACCCGAAGCACCAGCTCCGAGTCGGCCGCCAACTCGATCGCCTCGCCCAGTGTCTCGGGCAGCTGCTCGATGCCCCGCTGCTGGCGCTCCTCGGGGCTCAGGTGGTAGAGGTTCTGCTCCATCGGCTCGGGCAGCTCGTAGCCCTTCTCGATCCCCTCGAGCCCGGCGTGGAGCATCGCCGCGAAACACAGGTACGGGTTGCAGGCGGGGTCGGGGCAGCGCAGCTCGGCGCGGGTCGCGCCCTCCTTGCCGGGGTGGTACAGGGGCACCCGGATCAGCGCGGAGCGGTTGCGCCGCGACCAGGCGAGGTAGGTGGGGGCCTCGTAGCCGGGCACCAGGCGCTTGTACGAGTTGACCCACTGCGCGAAAAGGGGCGCTATCTCGCGCGCGTGCTTGAGCTGCCCGGCGATGAACGCCTTGGCGGTCTCGGAGAGGAAGAACTGGTCGTCGGCGTCATAGAAGGCGTTGCGGCCGTCCTTGCTCAGGCTCTGATGCACGTGCATGCCCGAGCCGTTCTCGCCCTGCAGAGGCTTCGGCATGAAGGTGGCGTGCCAGCCGTACTTCATCGCGTACTCCTTGACGGTGATCCGATAGGTCATGCAGTCGTCGGACATCGCCAGCGCGCCCTTGTAGCGCATGTCGACCTCGTGCTGCGAGGGGCCGACCTCGTGATGGGTGTATTCGACGTGGATGCCCTGCTGCTCGAGCGCCAGCACAGTCTCGCGCCGTACGTCGGAGCCGGCGTCCAGCGTGGTCAGGTCGAAGTAGCCGCCCTCGTCGAGGATCTCGGGCGCGCCGTTCTCGGGCTTGGCCGACTTGAAGTAGAAGAATTCGAGCTCGGGGCCGATGTTGTAGTCGTCGAAGCCCATCGCCTGGGCCCGCTCCAGAGCCCGGCGCAGGATCGAGCGCGGGTCACCCTCGTATGCCCCGCCCCCAGGCACCTGGATGTCGCAGAACATCCGCGCCACCCGTTTCGCGGACTCGGGGCGCCAGGGAATCAGGTTGAAGGTCGACGGGTCGGGCATCGCGATCATGTCCGATTCCTCGATCGGGTTGAAACCCGTGATCGAGGAGCCGTCGAAGCCCATGCCCCCCTCGAATGCGTCCTCGAGCTCCGAGCTGTTGATCGAGAAACTCTTCAGCTGCCCCAGCAGGTCGGTGAACCAGAGGCGGATGAAGCGCACGTCCTCGGCCTCGCAGAACTCGAGGATGTCCTTCTCGGTGCCGGGCGGCGCGTTCATCTGCATCACAACTTACCCCGCTCGGGGCCGAGAACTCAACCGGACGCGGATTGCGTGCGTACCCCTTGCAGACAGAGCCCTCACAACGTACACTTACGACCAGTAAGTAATAGGCTAAAAGTAAAGTAAAGTCCGTGTGAAATCACGAGGAACGAGAGGCACACCGTGACGATCAAGACCGAAGTGAGCCGCTTCCACATTCACGACGAGCTGACCGCCCCGGACGGATCCGCCCCGCTGATCAAGAGCATCCAGACCGCCGGCGCCGCCGTCTCCAAGTTCCTCGGCGTGATCGCCGAGTCGCCGGCCACTTTGCGCGCCTACACGCGTCTGCGCTCAGAGCTCCACAAAGGCGAGCTCCCCCAGGCGACCCGAGAGCGGATCGGCCTCGCCGTGGCCGAGCGCCGCGACGATGCCTACACGCTCAACCAGTATGCGCGCACCGCTCGCGCCGCGGGCCTCGGCCTCGACGAGGTCGCCCGCGCCCGCGCGTTCGAGTCCGCGGACGAAAGGGAGCAGGCGCTGCTGACCCTGCTCAAGGCGACACTGGCCTATGACGAGCCGGTGCCCCAGCATTTGGTCGAGGAGGCTCGTGAGGCCGGCTGGACCGACTCGCAGATCATCGAGGCCGTCGCCGAGATGGCGCTTGCACAGTTCCAGAGCCTGTTCGCCGCGGCTGCCGAGTTGCCGCTCGAGAGCTCGGACCCCGCGGTGCTCCAGTCGGCTGCCTAGCAGCCCGGGAGTGGCTCAGCCGGGGGGGCTGACCGTGGCCGTGATCGGCCCGGAGCCGACCTTGAGGAAACCGACGCGCTTGGCGGTCTTCTTGGTCAGGTCCCAGGTATAGCCCTTGCGGTAGGGCCCACGGTCGATAACGGTGGCGGTGACGCTGCGGCTGCCGTGGGTGAAGGTCACCTGGGTTCCGCAGGGAAGCTTGCGGTGCGCCGCGCCGAGCACCCGCGGCTTCAGCTTGATTCCGCATGCTGTTTGGGCGCCCCAGAAACCTGGGCCGTACCAGGTGGCCTTCTTGTAGACAGTCCAGCTCCCCGACGCGCTGGCCGGGGGCGCAGTGGCGCCGCCGGGCGAGCCCAGACCGCCCGACCGCGCCGAGGCGGCCGAAGCCGTTGCGGCCAGCGCCACGGCGCAGGCCAGACTGACGACGACGTTCTTTTTCACGGAAGTCTTGTTCACGCTTTTCCTTCGTTGCCTACGGGGTTAGCTGACGGGCTCGCGCTGAAAGATCGCGCTACGTGGCCGCTGCCACGATTCGCCCCAACATCGGGTCCCCCGATCCCCGCGCTATGTGTCGCGGGGACTCGGCGAAAGCAACGGGCAGACTAACAGGAACGGCGACGGACTTTCCGGCGAGATCGGTCGCCCCCGAACTATGCTGCCCGCCGTGCCGGCAGCGTTGGTGACAGGAGCAGGTGGCGGGCTCGGACTCGCGATCGCCCGCATGCTCGCCGAGCGCGGATACGAGGTGGCCGTCACGGACGTCGACGGCGGCGCCGCCGAGCACGCGGCCGAGGCGATCGCCACCGGCGCCTGGCCGATGCAGCTCGACGTCACCGACGCTGCGGCCTGCGACCGGGCCGCTCGCGAGGTGGTGGCGCGCGCGGGCTCGCTCGACGTCTGGGTCAACAACGCCGGCATCCTGATCACCGGGCGAGTGCACGAGCAGGACCCCGCCGCCCACCGGGCGATGCTCGAGGTGAACGCTTTCGGAACCTTCAAGGGCACCTTGGCCGCGCTCGCCGTGATGCGGCCGGCCGGACACGGTCACGTGATCAACGTCGTCTCGCTTGCCGGCATCGTCGCCGCCCCCGGGGAGGTCGCCTATGCGGCGAGCAAACACGCCGCGATCGCCTTCAGCATCGGCGCGCTCTCCGACCTGCGGCGCTCGGGGTACAAGAACATCGACATCTCGGCGGTCTGCCCCGACGGCATCTGGAGCCCGATGCTCGAGGACAAGCTCGAGGATCCCGACGCCGCCCTTTCCTTCTCGGGCACGATGCTGACTCCAGAGCGGGTCGCCGCACGGATCGAGGGCCTGCTCGACCACCCGCGGCCGGTTGTGACCATTCCGCGCTGGCGCGGCTTCATGGTTCGCGTCTTCGACGCCTTCCCTGGCCTGGCCGTGCGCCTGATCCCGCTGGTGATGTCAGACGCGCGACGCCGCCAGCGCCGCTTCAAGCGGCGGCTCCAGCGCCAGGCCCCGTGAGCTCAGCGGCCGGCGACGCCGCGCCGCGCGGGCCTCGCGAGCAGGGCACCCGCCGCTCCGGCCTGCACACGGCGCGCGGCCCGATGCCGCTGTCGGGCTGGCTGCGGCTGCCCGCGGCGCGGGTGCGAGCGCGACTCGGGCGCGTTCCGGAGCGACCCTGGATCGTGCCCGCGGCCGTGGGCTGGCTGGGACGGCGCATGCGAGCCGACTGGAACGTGCTCGAGCTGGGGTCGGGGCGCTCGACCGTATGGCTGGGCCGCCGCGCCGGTCGCGTCGTCACCCTCGAGGACAACGAGTACTGGCTCGCCCGGGCTCGCGAGCTGGTGGCCGAAGCCGGCCTCGACCATGTCGAGATCCGCAGGCTGCCGGTGACGCAGTTCGCGTCCGCCCTCGCCGAGCTGGAGCCGGGTCGCCTCGACCTGCTGGTGGTGGACTTCCTGGAATCGCCCCAGGCCGAGCGGGTGGAGGCGGTGCGGATCGGTCGCGACAAGCTGCGCCCCGGCGGGCTGCTGCTGCTCGATGACTCCGACCGCCCCTCCTACGCCGAGGCCTACGAGCTGCTCGCCGGCTGGCGCGAGCGGCGCTTCACCGGGGTCAAGGACGAGTGGCCCCAGGCGGTCGAGACGGCGGTCTTCCGGCGTCCCGAGGGCGGCGCCCGATAGCCGGGATCGGCGGATCGGGCTCGCGGACATGAAGAAGGCCCCGTTTCCGGGGCCTCCTCCGTAGCGCGCCTGTAAGCCGGATCCTGTCGTGGACAGCCATCCATCTATGCGGTCTACCTGGGCCTCGTCGGGCGGAGTCATCGGCCCTGCTTGACCTTGCACCTGGCGGGGTTTGCCGTGCGCGCCGCGTCACCGCTGCGCCGGTGCGCTCTTACCGCACCGTTTCACCCTTGCCTGTGCGCGGCTCACGTGTGGCCGCGCCATCGGCGGACTGTTCTCTGTGGCACTTTCCCGCGGGTTTCCCCGGGTGGGCGTTACCCACCGCCATGCCCTTCGGTGTCCGGACTTTCCTCGAAGCACCACCTCCCGGTGATCTCCGCGGCTGTCTAGCTCGCACGGCAAATGGTAGCCCGATTCGCGACTCCGAGCGTGCGGTCAGGAGAGGTGCGAACCGCAGTCTTCGCAGCCGTCTGCGGTCAGCACCTCTCCTGAGCACACCGGGCATCGCGCCCGGCCGCGGGTCGCGAGGTCCTCCCAGGCGCCGAGGATCGTGTCCTCGAGCGTCGACCCCGCGGACTCAGAAAGCCGCTGCGCCTCTTGCGCCAGAGCGGGTCGCCGGATCGCGGTCGCCGCGCCTGCGGCGACCGCGCTCACGAGACCCTCCGGAAGACTCCGACGACACGCCCGCAGATGGACGCGTCACGCGTGCGGATCGGCTCCATCGCCTCGTTCTCCGGCTGGAGGCGGATCTGGTCCTTCTCGCGGAAGAAGCGCTTCACGGTCGCCTCCTCGTCCCCGACCAGCGCCACGACGATGTCGCCGTCCTTGGCTTCCGGCCCGGGGCGCACCACCACGAAGTCGTTCTCGAAGATGCCGGCGTCCTTCATCGACTCGCCGCGCACGCGCAGGATGTAGTCGCCCGCCTCGCCGCCGATCACGTCGGGCACCTGCAGATACTCCTCGACGTTCTCCTCGGCGACGATCGGCTCGCCTGCGGCGACCTGGCCGACCAGGGGCAGGCCCCTCGGAGTGACGACGCGCTTGGCGCGCTCCACCATGATCTCCATCGCCCGCGGCTTCGTGGGGTCGCGCTTCAGCACGCCCAGCGACTCGAGCTTGGAGAGGTGCGCGTGCACCGTGGAGGGCGAATGCAGCCCGACGGCCTTGCCGATCTCGCGCACGGTGGGCGGGTAGCCGTGCCGGCTCAGGTAGCGGCTGATGAAGTCGAATACCTCTCGCTGCCGCTTGGTCAGATCCTTGATTGAGAAGTCCATCGCTCCTCCCGGATCAGCCCGCTGCCGGACTGCTGGTTGTTGACGAAGGCGAACACACGTTCGTAAGAGTAGCGCGCCCGGCGGACGAGTTCAACCCCGCACTAGAATCCCCCCGTCTGCGGCTGTGGCGGAACTGGTAGACGCGCAAGGTTGAGGGCCTTGTGGACCGAGAGGTTCGTGGAGGTTCGACTCCTCTCAGCCGCATCTCACCTCTCCAGCGGGCGGCTCCGGCCCTCAGGTGCCCGATGCAGCCGGCTCTGGCTTCAGCACGGCAACGTGTTCGAGGCACCCGCTCCTAGGACGGCTCGGGGAACCCCCAGCAGCTGAACACCGTCACGGCGAACAGGCAGCGCACCTGGAGTCGCCTCGAGTTGTCCCCATTCACATAGGCGACAACCGATCCCGGATCGCTGTCGTAGTCGCCGCCGCCGTTGTCCACGATCTCCGTAGAGCCGAACTCGACGCTCGCGCCACCCGAGGTGAAGAGGCCGAACGAGCCCCCGTCCAGCTTTCTGATCACGATCGAGTCCTGCGCGTCAGCTACCCCATCCGTCTCCACCGCGAAGCCGGAGGGCTGGTCCGTGAAGGCGGTTTGAACGCCGACGTCGTTCTGCCTGCCTCGGCCGGCCAACGACCGGGCGAACGCCGACGGCTCGAGACCATTCAGGCGGGCTGCGTTCGGAACGGTGCCGAGCGTGTCCTCGTTGACCTGGAAGCCCCCCGCCGCGTTCTCCGCCAGCTGATAGCCGCGGACGGCGTTCTTCTGGATGTTGACCGCCTTCACCACCCGCTTTCCCAGGTCGTTCCTGTCGATGTTGTTCTTTCCACGCAGTCCCGTGGCCGTCCCGGTCATCGAGAGAACCAAGGCCGCCAGCGCCATCGCAGCTCCTGCAAGCGCCACCATCATCTCGGACGAGGGCCGGTTTCGGTCAGAGAACATCGCCACCTCCCATAGCTGTAGCGGGGCCGCTTGTTCCAGGGGCCACCCTGTTGGCTTCGCAGCATCCCAAAGCACGAGGGTCGGCGCAAGCGCGTCGCCGGAGGGCCCCCGCTCCGGCTCAGGAGCCCCTGAAGCTCGGGGGGCGCTTCTCGATGAAGGCGAGCACGCCCTCGGCGAAGTCGGCGGTGCCGCCCTGCTCGCGCTGGGCGTCGGCCTCCGCCTCGAGCTGCTCGGCCATGCCGGCGTGGACGCGCCGGTTGATCAGGCGCTTGAAGTTCGCGTAGGCCGTGGTCGGGCCGTTGGCAAGATGCTCGAGCAGCCGCTCGGCATCCGCGAGCAGGCTCTGGTCAGGGAGCACGCGGTTGACCAGCCCCCACTCCAGCGCCGTGCGTGCGGGCACACGCTCGCCGAGCATCCCCATCTCCATCGCCCGCGCCGCGCCGGCGCGGGCCGGCAGCAGCGCGGTGACGCCGCCGTCGGGCACCAGGCCGATGTTGACGAAGGCGAGCAGCAGGTAGGAGGACTCGGCCGCCAGCACCAGGTCGCAGGCAAGGGCCAGCGAGCAGCCGATCCCGACCGCCGGCCCGTTGACGGCGGCCAGCACGGGCTTCGGCATCTCGCGAATCCCGAGGATGATCGGGTGGTAGAGCTCCTTGAGCCGGGCGCTGAGGTCGGGCGGGCCCTCGCCGCCGGGGGGGCGCTGCTCCTTGAGGTCGGCGCCCGAGGAGAAGGCGCGGCCGGCTCCCGTGATCATCACGGCGCGCACCGCCTCATCCGCAGCCACGGCGGCGACCGCGTCGCGCAGCTCGATGCCGAGCTGCTCGTTCCAGGAGTTGAGCGAGTCGGGGCGGTCGAGGACGATACGCGCCGCACCGTCAGAGATCCGCAGGTCGATCGCCACGGGCGCTAGATCTTGAGCATGATCAGCGCGTTGAGCGCCCAGAGCACCGAGAAGAAGATGGTCCAGCGGGTCAGGTTGCGCTCGACCAGCGAGCCGCCGCCGAATGAGCCGCCGCCGCCGATCCCGGCCATGCCCGAGAGGCCCGAGTCCTTGCCCGAGTGCAGCAGCACGAGGAAGATCACGATCACAGAGATCGCCACCTCGACCACTCCCAAGACGACTTCCATGGCCGTCAGTCTAGGGAGTCGCCACGGGCAGCTCGGCGCTCGCCCAGCCTGTCGAGCCGCTTCAGCACGGCCACCGCGTCGCGGCGCAGCTCGCGGTCCAGACGCTCGAAATCCTCGTCGCTCTGCTTGCCCGCCGCGTGGTCGGCCTCAGCGTCGCGAATCTCGCGATAGAGCACCCGCTTGCGCGCCTCGAGCTCGGCGCGCTCGGCCTCGTCGGGATCGGATCGCCCGGTCGCGCCGCCGCGCCGCTCGCGCAACGGAACGGTGACGAAGGCGGCGACCAGGCAGATGATCGCGAGGGCGAGCAGGAACTCCATCCGTGGTGAAAGGCTAGGGTGGCGCGCGCGGAGCGGCGCTCAGGCCCGGGAGGCCTCGCGGCCCACTCTCGCCGCATAGGCGGCCTCCGCACGGCGGCGCGCCTCGCTCGAGGGCCAGATCGCGACCACGGCGCCCGAGAGCGCGACCAGCGCGCCGATCCAGATCCAGACGATCATCGGGTTGACGATGACGCGAAAGGTCGCAGGGGGCGGACTCGCGGCGTAGTCCTCGGCCAGGGCGATGATCGCCAAACCGATCGCATCGGGCGGCAGGCCGGCGAGTTGGGCGTTGCCTCGCTGGATCGCCGGGTCGAGCGTCGAGAGGTCGGGCTGGAAGGCGACCCAGAAGTCCTGGCCGGCGCCCGACTTGAGCCCGATCTCGCTGGTCGCCTCCCCCTCGAAGTAGCGGCCGAGCGGTCCGACCGACGGATCCTGCGTGGGGTAGTAGTTGCGCGCCGGCGCGAGCAGCGCGAAATCCTTGCCGTCCTTTCGCACATCGAGCGTCGCCGCGAAGGCGATGCGCTCGTTGCCAGGGTCGGAGTCGAGGCCCTTGTAGGTGACCTTGTAGTCGCCGACCTGCGCCGACTCGCCGACGTCGAGGCGCACGTCGCGGTTGGTCTGGAAGCTCGAGGAGGCTGCGATGCCGACCAGCAGGATGGCGATGCCGGCGTGTGCGATGTAGCCGCCGTAGCGCCGCCGGTTGCGGCCCACCGCCCGCGGCAGCGCCAAGCCCATTCTCTCGCCCGTGAGAGCGCGCCGCGACGAGCCCGCGCGCCAGAACTCCTGGCCGAGCGCGACCAGGGTGAAGGCGGCGAAGGCGAACAGCAGCAGTGCCCAGGGGCTGTCGGCGGCGTCCGTCGCCACGGCCAGTACGACCGCGGCGAGGATCGCGGCGATGCCGGGCCAGATCAGGATCCGGCGCGCCGCCGCGCCGCTCAGCCTGCCCCAGGCGAAGAGCGGCCCGATCCCGGTGAACAGCACCAGCGCGACCCCGATCGGGGTCACGTAGCGATCGAACCAGGGGGAGCCGAGCGAGGAGCGCTCACCGGTCACGGCCTCGGCGATCAGCGGGAAGAACGTTCCCCAGAAGACCACGGCCGCGAGCCCGACCAGCAGCAGGTTGTTGACCAGGAAGATCGCCTCTCGCGAGAGCGGCGAGTCGATGCGCCGCTCAGGGCGCAGATCCCCCAGGCGGCTGACGATCAGGGCCGCCGAGCCCAGCGCCACCACGGCGATCAACACCAGCAACGGCCCGCCCACCGTCGAGGCGCCGAAGGCGTGGATCGACTCGAGGATCCCCGACCGCACCAGGAAGGTGCCCACCAAGGCCAGCACGAAGGCCGCCGAGATCAGGCTCACGTTCCAGACCTTGAGCATGCCTCGACGCTCCTGGACCATGATCGAGTGCAGGTAGGCCGTGACCACCAGCCACGGCATCAGCGCCGCGTTCTCGACCGGGTCCCAGCCCCAGTAGCCGCCCCAGCCGAGCTCCTCGTATGACCAGCGTGAGCCCAGCAGCAGCCCCAACCCCAGGAAGGCCCAGGCGGTCAGCGCAAAGCTCCGCGTCGAGCGCATCCAGCTCGCGTCCACCCTCCGGGTGATCAGCGCCCCGACTGCGAACGCGAAGGGGATCGAGAGCAGCACATAGCCCGAGTAGAGCATCGGCGGGTGGATGACCATGTAGGGGTTGCGCAGCAGCGGGGTCAGCCCCTGGCCCTCCGCGGGCGCCGGGTTGAGCCCGGTGAAGGGATTGGCCTTGAACAGCATCAGGCCCAGGAAGAAACAGGCGACGCCCGTCAGCACCGCGGTCGCCCACGGCACCAGATCGCGATGCTTGCGTCGAGTCAGGTAGAGGGCGCCGCTCGAGGCGAGCGAGAGCACGAAGGCCCAGAGCAGCAGCGAGCCCTCCTGGCTCGACCACATCGCGGTCAGCTTGTAGAAGGTCGGCGTCGTGGTCGAGGAGTGGTCGGCTACCAGCTCGAACGAGAAGTCGTCACGCAGAAAGGCCGACTCCAAGACGACGACGGCGCTCGTCAGCAGGCCGGCCAGCGCATAGACGGCGCGGCGCGAGGAGTCCACCCAGCGGCGGTCGCCGCTGCGCGCCCCATGGATCGCCGCCGCCACCGCGTATAGGGCGACCAACAGCGAGGCGGCCAGGGCGGCGGAGCCGAGCTCGATCATCGAATCAGGAGTCGTCGATGATCACGTGGTCGGGATCCTGCTCGGCTTCCTCCTGGAACTTCGAGGGGCACTTGGTGATCAGGCTGTCGTGCTCGGCGACGAAGGTGCCCTCTTGGAGCCTGCCGGTGACGATCACCTCGCGGCCATCACGGAAGGGGTCGGGAACCGTGCCGGTATAGGTGACCGGGAGGCTCTCGCTGCCGTCGCGGTCGGCGATCTCGAATCGAAGGTCCTGGTCGGAGCGCTCGATCGTTCCGGGCACAACCTCGCCCGTCAGGTCATAGGTCTCGCCGGAGCCCGAGCCGATCACATCAGAGGGCTGCCGGGCCTCGGTCGAGGCGCTGAACGACGTGTAGACGAGGCCCGCGGCCAGCAGCACGGCCGCCGAGAGGGCGACCACGAGGCGGAGCTTTCGCTTGCGTGAGGGATCCATCGAGGATCCGATTATCGCAAGCTGCCGCCGCGGCCATGCTGCGAGAATGATCCGGTGTCCGACGATCGCGTGATGCTGGTCACCGGAGCCTCGAGCGGAATCGGCGCCCAGACTGCCCGCCGCGCCGCCGAGGCCGGCTATCGCCTCGTGCTGGGTGCCCGGCGCGAGCAGAAGCTGATCGAGCTGGTCGCCGAGCTGGGAGGCGAGGAGCGTGCGGTCGCGATGCGCTCCGACGTCACCGTTTGGGAGGACCAGCAGGCACTCGCGGACTTCGCGACCGAGCGCTTCGGCCGGCTCGACGTCGTCTTCGCCAACGCGGGCTTCGGCGCCCAGCGCGGGTTTCTCGAAGAGTCGCCGGAGCACTGGCGCGAGATGGTCCTCACCAACGTGCTCGGCGTGGCCCTGACGATCCGCGCCACGCTCCCCATCCTGCTCGCGGCCGGCGACGGGCACTTCCTGATCACGGGGTCGGTCGCGGGGCGCCGCGCACTGCCGGGCTCGCTGTATTCCTCCACCAAGTGGGCGGTGACCGGCATGGCCGAGAGCCTGCGCCAGGAGCTTCGCCAGATGCACGAGAACCACGCGATCGGGGTGACGCTGGTCGAGCCCGGCATGGTCGACACGGACTTCTTCGAGACCAGGCCTGGGACCGAGCGCGCTCTGTCCGACGACGACATCGCCCGCGCCTGCCTTTACGCGCTGCAGCAGCCGGCCGGGGTCGACGTCAACGAGATCCTGATCCGCCCCAGCGCCCAGTCGACCTGAGCCCGATTAGGATCCGGGCGTCCCGCCCAGCAGAACAGGGAGTAGATATGCCCAGCCCCCACCTCATGCTGCTCGCCCTCGCCGCCTGCGCGGCCTTCGCCGTGGCCGCATGTGGCGGGGACACGCAGGAGAAGAACGACTACGTAGGCGCGGTGAACGAGGTCACCACCACGCTCAACACCGGCCTGACCACGATCTCCAGCGAAGCGGCGACGGTCAACTCGCCCGAGCAGGCGGAGGGGGTGTTCACCGACTTCGCCATGCAGCTCGACGCCGCCGCCGCCGACATCTCCCAGATCACGCCGCCCGACGATGTCGCGGAGCTCCACGACCAGCTCGTCGGTGACATTCAGACCCTGAGCGCTGAGGCGAGCGCGGCGGCCGATGAGATCAAGGCCGGCGGGGCCGCGTCGGTCGCAGCCGTCGCCACTCGGTTCATAGGCGAGGCCAACACGCTCAGCGCCGAGATCGACTCCACGATCTCCGAGATCAACGGCAAGCTCCAGGGCTAGCCTCGACTCAGCGCGCCGGCTTGGCCGGGCCGCCTGCTTCGACCGCTTGCTCGACGCCCGCTGGGGCACCGACCTGAGGGCCTCCCTCCCCCGGGTCGGCCACGATCCCGTCGCCGGAGCGCTGCATGGCGACCATCTTGTCGCGGTGGCGGCCCGAGGTGAACCTGGCCAGCAGCCGCCTCAGCGACATCGACGGGAGCACGATCGCGGCCACGCTGCCCGCGAGCTCGACGTGTCCGATCTTGTCGAGCAGCTCGGTCGCCTCGCGGCGCTCGCGCTTGCTGAGCTTCGCAGAGGGCCGCCCCTCCGACTTGCGCGCCAACTCCAGCAGGCGCGCGCGCTCGGCGGGCTCCAGACGCCGCCAGTGGCGCCAGCCGGTCAGCGCGACGTCGGCCACCATCACCAGCCACAGCCGCTGTGCCAGCCAGCGGCTGCGCAACGCGAGCTTCCGGCTGATACCGCTCAGCTTGTTGAGGATCCACCGGATGACTCCCAAAAGCGGATGACGGGACTCGAACCCGCTACCTCGAGCTTGGGAAGCTCGCGCTCTACCAGGTGAGCTACATCCGCGGAGGGGCCACATTCTAGGGTCGGGGAACGCACCTCTCTAGGCTCCAGCCAGTGAGCGCGCGGGCACTAGCCGTGTTTCTCGCCGTGCTGGCCGTGGTCGGCCTGCTCGGCTTCGGCTTGCTGGAGAAGAACGACGAGGCCGTAGCGGTCGGCGACTCGGCGCCTCGGCCCGAGCTGACCGTGCTCACGAGCGCCACCGACGGTGCGGCGGCGAGCCTCGACGACTACCTCGGCAAGTGGGTGCTGGTCAACTTCTGGTCATCATGGTGCGAGCCCTGCCGCGAGGAGGCCCCCGCCCTGCAGGCCTTTCAAGACGCCCACCCTGGCGAACTCGCCGTGGTCGGCGTCAACCTCGAGGACGCATCCGAGGATGCCCGCGCCTTCGTCCAAGAGTTCGGGCTGACCTATCCGCAGTTGCGCGCCGCCGACAACGGGGCGCTGCGCGAGGACTTCGGCATGGTCGCCAGGCCCGAGAACTTCCTGATCGATCCCGAAGGGAAGATCGCCCTGATCCAGCGCGGACCCGTCAACGAGAAGATCCTGCGCGAGCGGATCGAGCCGCTGCTCCCCGAACAGGCGTGAGGGCGCTCGCAATCAGCCTCGCCGCACTGCTGGCGCTGACGCCCGCGGCCCTCGGGCAGGGCGCGGAGCCAAGGACCAACCTCGCCGACATCGAGGACGAGGTGATGTGCCCGGTCTGCGGCACCACCCTGGAGCTGGCCGAGGCGCCCCAGGCCGAACGTGAGCGCGAGCTGATCCGCAGGCTGATCGATCGCGGCCTCGGCAAGGAGGAGGTCAAGCAGGCGCTGGTCGCCGAGTACGGCGAGGAGGTGCTCTCCACTCCTGACACAGAAGGTTTCGATCTCTGGGCCTGGCTGGTCCCGGGGCTCGGCCTGCTCGCCGCCGCGATCGCGATCGCGGTCGGCCTCAGCCGTGCACGCGGCCGGCGCGATCCCGGCGACGCGCCCGGGGCCGAGCTCTCGGCGGAGGACTCGGCCCGGCTCGACGCTGAGCTCTCGGCCTACGACGGCTGAACCGCCGGCACCCGATTCCGGGGCCGTGGCTACATGCTCTCGGGGGCGCTGATGCCCAACAGCTCCAGGGTGCGCGCGATCGTGCGCTTGGTCAGCACGCACAGCCTGATCCGCTCGGCCTCGACTCCCTCGCCCTCGGCGCCCAAAACCTGGCAGTCGCGGTAGAAGCTGTGGAAGTCGGCCGCGGTGGCGGTCGCGTAGGCGCAGAGGCGGTGGGGGGCGCGCCGGGCGGCGGCCTCGGTCACCTCCGCGGGGAGCTCGAGCAGGCGCCTGGTCAGGGCCCGCTCGGCGGGCTCCAGCGCGGTGGTGGCCCCTGAGCCGGAGCCTTGGGCCAGGGCAGCCTCCACGGGCCCCTCGCCGGCCTTGCGAAGGATGCTGGCGATGCGCGCGTGCGCGTACTGCACGTAGTAGACGGGGTTTTCGTTCGACTGGCGCCGGGCCAGCTCGAGATCGAGGTCGACCGTGGTGTCGTGGCTGCGCTGCAGCATGAAGAAGCGCGTCGCGTCGGTCCCGATGTCGTCGATCAGCTCGTCAAGCGTCACGAACTCGCCCTTGCGCTTGGACATCTGCGCCCGCTCGCCGCCCTCGACCACGTGCACCAGCTGCATCAACGCGAATTCGAGCCTCTGCGCGTCGAGACCCAGCGCCGCCAGCGCCGCCGACAGCCGCTCGGTGTAGCCGTGGTGGTCGGCGCCGAGCACGTCGAGCAGGCGCCCGCCCGAGCGCTCGAGCTTGTCGCGGTGATAAGCGATGTCGGCCAGGTAGTAGGTCGATTCCCCCCCGGAGCGGACCAGCACCCGGTCCTTGTCGTCGCCGAACTCGGAGGTGCGCAACCAGGTGGCGCCCTCGCTCTCATAGACGTGACCGGCCTCGCGCAGCTCGGTCAGAGCCCTCTCCACGGCCCCCGACTCATAGAGCTCTCGCTCGGAGGACCAGGTGTCGAACACGACCCCGTAGCGCCGCAGCGTCTGCTCGATCGACTCGCGCATCAACTCGGCGCCACGGCCACCGAGCTGCTCGAGATCGTCGGGGCCGATGCCCTCCGCCGAGAGGCGCTCGGCGAGCTCGGCGACGTAGGCGCCCTCGTAGCCGTCCTCAGGCACGGGCCCACCCTTGATCCGAGCCGCGATCGACTCGGCGAAGCGATCCATCTGCCCGCCCCGGTCGTTGAGGTAGTACTCGCGCAGCACGGAGCGGCCGCTGAACTCGAGAGCCCTGCCCACCGAGTCCCCGTATGCGGCGTGCCGCCCACCGGCGGCGGTCAGCGGCCCGGTCGGGTTGGCCGAGACGAACTCGATCAGCACCCTCTCGGGATCGGGCGGCGGTGAGGGGCGACCCAGGTCCTCGCCGGCCGCCATCAGCGCGGCGCTCGCGCCCCGATGCCAGGCGTCGCTGAGGAAGAGGTTGAGGAAGCCCGGGCCGGCGACCTCGATCCGGTCGAGGCTGTCGGATAGCGAGCTCCGCAGTCGCTCGGCCAACTGCTCGGCGATCGCCCGCGGGGCGTCGCCCAAGACGGGCGCCAACAGCATCGCCGCGTTGGTCGAGTAATCGCCCAGCTCGGCCTTGGGCGGCCGCTGGAGCCCCGGCCCCTGGGTGTCCCCGCCGGCGCCGTCGTGCAGGGCCCCGGCCGCGTCCTCCACAGCCGCGCGCAGATCTGAGACCGGATCGCTCATCAGGGCAGACACCCTAGGGGGCGCGAGATGGGCCGGCAACAGGGCCGCTACTGGTGGTAGGGCTGGCCGGAGAGAATCCTGCTGGCGCGAAAGAGCTGTTCCAGCAACACCACCCGAGCGAGCTGATGGGCCATCGTCTGCGGTCCCAGCGAGATCTTCTCGTCGCAGAGATCGATCACCTCCTCGGGCAGCCCGCGCGGCCCGCCGATCACGAAGCAGAGGCCGCTGGCATCGAGGCGCCGCTCGGAGAGCCAGTGCGCCCACGCCCTGGAGCTGAGCGAGCGGCCACCGCGGTCGAGGGCCACGACGTGCGCGCGCTCGGGCAGGCGGCCCTGGACGTTGAGCTCATCGCGAACCTCGATCACCTCAACGGGCTGCTGGCGGGTCAGCATCTTGCGGTAGTGCGCATCGGCCTCGTCGAACGGTGGCTTGACCTTGCCGACCGTGATCAGGGTGACCTTCATCGCTTCGCATCGGCACGATCACGCTCGTAGGCGATCGCGGTGCCGACCCGCTCGAGGGCCGGCGGGTGGGTGCCCAGCAGGAAGGTGACAGCGCCGGGAGGGTCGGGGTCGCCCAGGTTCGACTTGGCCAGGCGCTGCTGGAGGCCGATCATCGAGGCCGGGTCGTCCGTCAGCTCCAGCGCCCGGGTGTCGGCCTTGGCCTCGATGGCCCGCGAGAGCTGGTTGCCCACGATCCCGACTCCGAACGAGGTCAGCGCGAAGGCGATCGCCAGCGCCGGCAGGTAGGCGGGCTGGCCGGGCTCGGCGCCGCTGCGCCGGGCGAGCGCCTCGGCGAGGCGGGCGGTGAGCAGCAGCGCCAGCGGCGCCGAGAGGGCGATGAAGAGCAGGGCCCGCGGGACGTCGCGGGCCTCGACGTGCGCCAGCTCGTGGGCGACCACGGCGCGGCGCTCGCCCCGGTCGAGGTCTTCGAGCAGAGTGTCGTAGAGGACGACGCGCTTGGTCGGGCCGAGGCCTCCGACATAGGCGTTGATGGCGGTGCTGCGACGGCTGGCGTCAACCCGATAGACCTCGCCGATCTCCACCCCCGCACGCTGACCGAGCTCGAGCACGTCCGAGCGCGCCTGGCCCGGCTCGAGCTCGTCGAAGTCGTTGAACAGCGGCGCCAGCACCACGGGCGCCAGCCAGATGAAGACGGCAGCGATCCCCACGACCGCCGCGCTGCCGGGAATCCACCAGCGGCGCGGCGAGCGCCGGATCAGGGCCAGCGCGGCCGTACCCACCGCACCCGCGATCGCAACCGAGATCGCGTTCGACTTCGCCCAGTCCGCTGCCCAGGAGGAGATGTCCTGAATCGAGAGCCCCGCGTCGACGGCGCGCTCGTGCGCGGCGACATCGAAGGGCAGGGTCACGATCGCGACCGTCGCGGCGAGCCCCGCCGCCGCCGCGGCCCCGCCCAGCAGCGGCCGTTCGGCGGCACGGTCCAGCAGGCGCCGGGCGGCATCCGGGCGCCCCGCGACCAGAGCCACCAGCACCGCCCCCTCCGCCACGAGACCCCCGACGAACAGCAGGCGCTGTCCGGAGCGGTAGTCGCGGGCCGCCTCGACCTGCTCGGCGGGGAAGTAGGCGCTCTCGGCGGCCCCGACGGGCTCGATCACGTCCTTGGGGCGCAGCAGCCAGGCCGCTCCCTCGGCGACGACCAGGGCGGCCACCGCCGTGGCCCCCAACTTAACCCAGCTTCCCCTGACCCTGGCCATGCTCCTACGATAGACGGCCACTCGCGGCCACCCGCGGGGGCCCCGGCCAGACTCGTCCAGGCATGCGCGCCGCGATCCTCACAGACATACACAGCAATCTCGCGGCGCTCGAGGCCGTGCTCGCCGCGACGGACGAGGCGGGGTTCGAGCAGCGATGGTGCCTGGGCGACGTGGTCGGCTACGGGGCCGAGCCTGACGAGTGCACGCGCCTGGTGCGGGAGCAATGCGAGATCTGCCTGGTGGGCAACCACGACCTCGCTGTCACGGGAGAGATCGACACCGACGTCTTCTCGGCCGCCGCGGCGGCGGCCGTGGAGTGGACGCGCGAAAGCTGCGACCCGGCCACGATCGAGTTCCTGGAGGGCCTTGAGCCCAAGGGCAGCGCCCACGACGTCGGCCTCTTTCACGCCTCGCCCCGCGATCCGATCTGGGAGTACGTGCTGGCGGTCGACCAGGCCGCCGAGTGCATGCGCGAGCAACCCGAGCGCGTCACCCTGATCGGCCACTCCCACATCGCGCTCCACTTCAGCGACGGAACCGCGGGGGACGGGGGCTCCAACGCAGGCACAGCGCGGGCCGAGGGCGGCCAGGCGCCGGACGGCCACGAGATCGAGGTCGGCGCCGGCCGCTGGCTGCTCAATCCGGGCAGCGTCGGGCAACCGCGCGACGGCGACCCCAGGGCGGCCTGGCTCGCGCTCGACACCGACGAGTGGCGAGCCACCTACCATCGCGTCGAGTACGAGATCGACCGCACGGCCCAGGCGATCGAAGCGGCGGGGCTGCCCGAACTGCTCGCCGAACGCCTCTACGTTGGGCAGTAGGGGCATGGCTAGTATCGCCCTGATGCCACGTGCCAACCCGAGATCGGCGCGATTCGCGCTGCTGTGCGCGTTCGTCGCCGCCGCGGCCCTGGCCGGCTGCGGCAACAACGACCCGGAGCCCTCGATTCCCGCCGAGAACGCCCTCACCCTGATCGGCTCCCTGCAGGAGATCCAGGCCAACGTCGACGCCGGCAGCTGCCTGGTTGCGGCCGACAAGGTCGACGAGCTCAAGGCCGAGATCGCCGACCTTCCGGCGTCGGTCAACGGCGACGTCATCCAGGCGCTTGAGAACGGCGCAGACCAGCTCTCGATCCTGGTCTCCGACCCGTCCCAGTGCGAGCGCCCGAGCACGTCCGATACCACCACCAGCAAGACGACCACGCAGCAGACCACGACCCAGCAGACGACGACCACGCCGCCGACAACGACCACTCCGCCCACCACGACCACCCCGCCGACCACGACGACCCCGCCGACCAACCCCGGAGGCGGGGTCAGCCCGCCGGGCGGCGGCACACCATGAGCTCCCGCGGCCCCAGGGGCGAGCTGATCTCGGATCGCTACCGGATCGAGGACCGCCTCGGCTCGGGCGGGATGTCGAGCGTGTTCCGCGCGACGGACACGATCCTCGAGCGCACGGTGGCCGTCAAGATCCTCGCCGAGCACCTCTCCGACGACGAACGCTTCGTGGCGCGGTTCAGGCGCGAGGCCCTGGCCGTCGCCAAGCTGGTGCACCCCAACATCGTCCAGGTCTACGACACCGGCGACGACGGTGGCCAGTACTACATCGTGATGGAGTACGTGAAGGGCAAGTCCGGCGCGCAGCTTCTGCAGGCACAGGGAGCGCTCGACCCCGAGACCGCTGTCGAGATCGGCATCCAGGCCTGCGCCGGCCTCGACTACGCCCACCGCCACGGCATCATCCACCGCGACGTCAAGCCCGGCAACCTGATGGTCATAGGCGGCCCCGCGGGGGGTGGCGAGATGACCACCAAGCTGGCCGACTTCGGCATCGCACGGGCCAGCGAACAATCGCGCATCACCCAGGTCGGGTCGGTGGTCGGGACAGCCGCCTACCTGGCGCCCGAGCAGGCGCGCGGCGAGGAGGCGACACCGGCATCCGACGTCTACTCGCTCGGCGTTGTGCTCTACCAGTTCCTGACCGGGCGCCTCCCCTACGAGGGTGCCTCGCTGGCCGAGCTGGCGGTTCGCCAGCAGTCAGAGCAGCCGCTGCACCCCTCCTCCTACAACGAGGACGTGCCGCAGGCGGTCGGCGACGCCGTGCTGGTCGCTCTCGACTCCGACCCCGCCCACCGCTTCGCAGCCGCCGGGGAGCTGGCGGACGCGCTCAAGGGCGGCCTCCGTGGGGTCTCGCCGACCGCCGCCACCCGAATGATGCCGGGCGACGAGCGCACCGCTGCGACCCAGCACCTGCCGCGCACCGAGGCCGCGCGCCGCGCACCGAGGCGCGCCGCTCCGCGGCAGCGCCGCCCGGTCCCGGTCCCCCCGCCGAAGCAGAGCCGCGGCGCCGCCGGGGTGGCGCGCAACGTCGCGGCGCTGATCGCGATCCTGCTGCTGGCCGCCGTGGTCGCCGGGGTCGTCGTGCTGACGACCTCCGGCTCGTCAGGCAGCAAGGCGAATCTCGAGCAGATCGTCAAGGACAACATCAGCGACCAGATCCAGGCGCTGCAGGACGCCGTGGAGGGCAACACGAAGTAGGCGTCGATCCCGCCGGCGCCCCCCGGGGGTGCGGGGTGACCTGGCCACGTCCTCACCCCGGGGCCGCCCATGGGCTGGCCCCGGCCAGGATGGCTCCTGAGAACTCGCCGTAGCTGCCGGAGGCGATCGCCTCGCGGGCGGCGGCCATCAGGCGCTCCATGTAGGTGAGGTTGTGGAGGGTGAGCAGCCGGGCCCCGGTCAGCTCGCGGGCGCGGGCGAGATAGTGGAGGTAGGCGCGGCTGTGGCGGGTGCAGGCCTCGCAGGGGCAGCCGGCGACCAGAGGGCCCTCCTCGTCGCGGTGGCCGGCCTTGGTGATGTCGATCCGGAAGCGCGCTTCGGGCAGCGGCGCGAGCGCCACGCCGTGGCGGGCGAGGCGGGTGGGAACGGCGCAGTCGAAGACGTCGAGTCCGAGCTCAACTCCCATGATCAGGTCGTCGACCTCGCCTATCCCGAGCAGGTGCTTGGGGGCGCCGACCGGCAGGTGGGGCATCGTCGCCGTGAGCACGGCCTTCATCTCGGACTTGTCGCGGCCGAGCGTGCCGCCGATCGCGATCCCGTCGATCGCGGCTGCTGCGACCCGTTCGGCCGACTGCTGCCGAAGGTCCTCGTGGACACCGCCCTGCACGATTCCGAAGACCGCCTGGGCCGAGGGGCCGTCGGCGGCATGCCACTCGAGGCAGCGATCGAGCCAGCGATGGGTGCGCTCGGTCGAGCGCGCCGTGTAGTCGCGGTCCGCGTGATACGGGGTGCATTCGTCGAAGGCCAGCGCGATGTCGGAGCCCAGCCTGGCCTGGATCCCCATCGACTCCTCGGGACCGATGAAGCGGTCCGAGCCATCGAGAAGCGAGCGGAAGCCGACCCCCTGCTCGCTGATCTCGATCTTGGCGCCGCCGGCCATCTCCCCGCGCCGCCCCTTGACCTCGTCGGCGACCCCTCCGTGGGCGAGCGAGAACACCTGGAAGCCGCCCGAGTCCGTGATGATCGGCCGCTCCCAGCCCATGAAGCCGTGCAGGCCGCCGTGGGCGGCGATCAGCTCCTCGCCGGGCGAGAGGTGCAGGTGAAAGGTGTTGCCGAGCACCAACTCGTAGCCCAGCCGCTCGACCTCCCCGGCCGAGAGCCCCCGCACGGAGGCCTTGGTGGCCAACGGGATGAAGGCCGGGGTCGCGACCTCACCATGCGCGCAGCGGATCAGGCCGGTGCGGGCGGCGCCGTCGCGGCCCTCGATCTCGAAGCTGAGCCTGCCCGGGTCCTCGCGCACGGGCCCAGGCTACGGCCTCGCGGGCCCCGGGCCATGCGACAGGCCCCGTCCCACGAGACCGCCGGGCGGCCCCGTGGACGGGAGCTGAGCGTCCTTCAGGACTGGCCCTTCTTCGAGCCGCTGCCCTCGACCGCACCCTTGCCGATCTCGATGCGCTTCGGCTGGGTCTCGGCGGGCTTGGGGATCGTCACCTCGAGCACGCCATTCTCGAAGCCGGCGTCTGTCAGGTCTTTGGGTCCGTCAAGAGGGACCTGGCCGTCATCGCCCGGGGCTGCGGAATGCCGAGCAGCGCCAGCGCGGTCGGGGCGACGTCGGCGAGGATGCCGCCATCGCGCAGCACCACGCCGGTGTCGGTGACGATCACAGGCACCGGGTTCGTCGTGTGAGCCGTGTTGGGCGAGACGCCGTCGGGCTCGAGCATCTGCTCAGCGTTGCCGTGGTCGGCGGTGATGATGCAGGCGCCCCCCGTTTCGTGCACGGCCGCGACCACCTCACCGAGCCTGCGGTCGACCTCCTCGATCGCGGCGACCGCGGCCGAGATGACGCCCGTGTGGCCGACCATGTCGGCGTTCGCGAAGTTGATGATCCCGAAGCGGAACGGCTCCGCACGCCAGTGCTCGGTGAACTGGCGGGCAGCCGACGCGGCGCTCATCTGCGGATCGAGGTCGTAGGTGGCGACCTCGCGAGGCGAGGCGACCAGCGCGCGCTCCTCCCCTCCCCACTCCTGCTCACGGCCGCCGTTGAAGAAGTAGGTGACGTGGGCGTACTTCTCGGTCTCGGCCACGTGCAGCTGGTGGCCGCCCGCATCGGCGATCACCTCGGCGATCGTCGTCTTGGGCTCGGTGGGCGCAAAGGCGACCGGATAAGGCCACCCCTCCCGGTACTCCGTCATGGTCGTGACCGCGAGCACCGGACCGCCGCCGCGGTCGAACTCATCGAAGCTCGGGTCGCCGAGCGCCCGGGTCAGCTCGCGGGCGCGGTCGGGGCGGAAGTTGATGAAGATCACCGGCTCGTCGGCCGCCGCCCCGTCGTAGTCCCCGATCACGGTCGGCTCGACGAACTCGTCCGTGACCTCGGCCTCGTACGCGCTGCTGACGGCCTCGACCGCGCCCTCCGCGCGGCGCTCGGCGCGGCCGTTGACGATCGCGTCGTAGGCGAGCTGGATCCGCTCCCAGCGGTTGTCGCGGTCCATGCCGTAGAAGCGGCCGCCGACCGTGCCGATGCGACCGGCGTGCCGGAGCCAGCGCTCCACCTCCTCCAGGTAGCCGGCGCCGGCCGTTGGCAAGGTGTCCCGGCCGTCGGTGAGCGCGTGCAGGACAAGGTCGGAGACGCCCTCGGCGGCAGAGAGCTCGATCACGGCCTCGATGTGCTCCCAGCCCGAGTGCACCCCACCGTCGGAGACGAGGCCGACCGCGTGCAGGCGGCCGCGGCGCGAAGAGCGGGCGGCCGCGCAGGCATCGCGAAGCGCCGGGTTCTCGAAGAAGGAGCCGTCGGCGATCGAATCGTCGATCCGCGCCAGGTCCTGCTTGACGACGGAGCCGGCGCCCAGGTTGAGGTGGCCGACCTCGGAGTTGCCCATCTGGCCGGGCGGCAGCCCGACGTCGCGTCCGGAGGTGGAGAGGGTCGTGTGCGGGTAGCCGGCCCAGAGCGCATCGAAGACCGGGGTGTCGGCCAGCGCCACGGCGTTGCCGGGACCCTCGGGGGCGAGCCCCCAGCCGTCGAGCACGACCAGGGTCACCGACGGCACCGGGATCCCGGCGGGGCCGGGAGGGAACAGCTCGCTCACCTCACGACCCGTCGGCCTCGACTATCCCGAGGAAGTCCGCGGGCTCGAGGCTGGCGCCGCCGACCAGCGCGCCGTCGATGTCGGGCTGGGAGAGCAGCTCGGCGGCGTTTGCGGGTTTGACCGAGCCGCCGTACAGGATCCTTAACGTCTCGGCGGCCTCAGCGCTGCGCTCCCTTATGAGCTCCCGGATCAGCGCGCATGCCTCCTGGGCCTGGTCGGGCGTCGCCGTGCGGCCCGTGCCGATCGCCCAGATCGGCTCGTAGGCGATCACCACGTCGCCGAGTCTCTCGTCGCCGACGCCCGCGAGGTCCGCCCCGACCTGGCGGGTCAGCACCGCGGCCGTCTGGTCGGCATCGCGCTGGGCCTCGTCCTCGCCGACACAGAGGATCGGGCGCAGGCCGGCCTCGAGCGCCAAGGGGACCTTGACCGCGAGCGCCTGGTCGGTCTCGCCGAATAACTGGCGGCGCTCGGAGTGGCCGAGGATGACGCCGTCGACGCCGAGGTCCAGCAGCATCTCGGCCGAGATCTCACCGGTGAAGGCGCCGTTGGGGGCCTCGTGCATGTTCTGGGCGGCGATCGTGACGCCGCTCCCCTCGCAGCGTTCCACCGCGGCCCGAAGCGCCGTGTAGGGAGGGCAGATCGTGACCTCGGTGCCCGCCTCGCCGGGAAGGCGCGGCAGCAGCTCGTCCAGGAAGGCCTCGGCCTCGGCGACGGTCTTGTTCATCTTCCAGTTGGCGGCCAGCAGCCTTCTACGCATCGGCCAGTACCTCCACCCCGGGCAGCTCGACGCCCTCGATCAGCTCCAGCGAGGCGCCGCCCCCGGTGGAGAGCCAGTCGACCTGGTCGGCCAGGCCGAACTGCGCCATCGCGGCCGCCGAGTCGCCTCCCCCGACCACCGTGTGTCCGGGCGCCGCGGCGATCGCCTCGGCCACCACCCGGGTGCCGGCGGCGAACGGCTCCAGCTCGAACGCCCCCATCGGCCCGTTCCAGAAGACGCTGCCGCCGCCGGTGATCCGTCTCGCGTACTTTGCGGCCGTGTTGGCGCCGATGTCGAGCCCCATCCAGCCCTCCGGGACGTCCACTCCGTTCAACTCCTCGACCTCGGTGTCCGCCCTGAACTCGCGGCCGAGCACCAGGTCCTCGGGCAGGTGCAGCATCGCCTTCGAGCGCTCGGCCCGCGGCAGCAGCTCGCGCGCCGCGGCCACGCTCTCGTCGTCGGTCAGCGAATCACCCGTGTCGCGCCCCTCGGCCTTGAAGAAGCTGAAGCACATGGCGCCGCCGATCAGCACCTCGTCGGCGGAATCGAGGAAGCGCTCGAGCACGCCGATCTTCCCGGTGACCTTGGCGCCGCCGAGGACCATGACCAGCGGGCGCTCGGGGTCGTCGCGCAGCTTGGTCAGCTCGCGCACCTCGCGCTCGAGCAGCAGCCCCGCGTACGCCGGCAGCCGCCGCGCGACCCCGTGGGTGGTGGCATGGGCGCGATGGGCGGCGCCGAAGGCGTCGTTGACGTAGACGTCCGCCAGGCTCGCCAGCGCGGCGGCGAGCTCGGGGTCGTCCTCGGTCTCGCCAGCCTCGAAGCGGCTGTTCTCCAACATCAGCACATCGCCGGGCTCGAGCCCGGCCGCCATCGCCTCGACCTCGGGGCCGACCACGGCGGGCGCCAGGCGCACCTCGGCGCCGAGCAGCTCGGAGAGGCGCCTGGCGACGGGCCCCATCGAGAGGGCGGGATCGACCCCCTCGGGGCGCCCGAGGTGGGAGACCAGCACGATCGAGGCGCCCGCGTCTCGCAGCAACTCGATCGTCGGCAGCGAGGCAGTGATGCGGGTGTCATCGGCAACGGTCACCTCGCCGCTCGCGCTGTCGAGCGGAACGTTGAGGTCGGCGCGCAACAGCACCCGCCGGCCCTCGAGCTCGGCGTCACGGACACTCGCCTTCGTGGGGTCGCCCACAGCGCAGGGTGCGCGGCGTCAGGCGCCGGCGCCCACCGGCTCCAGCACCATCCCGGCCAGCTCGACGCAGCGGTTGGCGTAGCCCCACTCGTTGTCGTACCAGGAGACGGCCTTGACCATGCCTCCCTCGAGCACCATCGTCTGGCCGGCGTCGTAGATCGACGAGTGGGGATCGCCGACGATGTCGGTCGAGACGATCGGATCCTCGGTGTAGGCGAGGATCCCCTTCAGCGGGCCCTCAGCGGCCGCCCGGATCGCGCCGTTGACCTCCTCGACGCTGGTCTGCTTGGAGGCCATGAAGACGAGATCGACCACGGACCCCGTCGCCACCGGCGCCCGCACGGCGATGCCGTTGAGCTTGCCGTTCAGCTCGGGCAGCACCACGCCGACCGCCTTGGCGGCGCCCGTGCTGGTGGGAATCAGGTTGATCGCCGCCGCACGGGCGCGTCGCGGATCCTTGTGAGGCATGTCCTGGAGCCGCTGGTCGGAGGTGTAGGCATGAATCGTGGTCATCAGGCCCTGCTCGATGCCGACGACGTCGTTCAGGACCTTGGCGAAGGGCGCCAGGCAGTTGGTGGTGCAGGAGGCGTTGGAAATGATGTTGTCCTTCTCGGGGTCATAGACATCGAAGTTGACGCCCAGCGCCACCGTCACGTCGGGATCGGTCGCCGGGGCCGAGATGATCACCTTCTTGGCTCCCGCCCCGAGGTGCTTGGCGGCGTCCTCGCGCTTGGTGAAGAAGCCCGTGGACTCGATCACCACCTCGGCGCCAAGCTCGGCCCAGGGCAGATCCGCCGGGTCGCGCTCGGAGAGCACGCGCAGCTCGTCGCCGTCGACCTTGATCCCGTCCTTGCCCACCTCGACCTTGCCGGGATAGCGCCCGAGCACCGAGTCGTACTTGAGCAGGTGGGCCAGGCTCTCGGCGTCGGTGAGGTCGTTCACCGCCACGAAGTCGAGGTCCGCCCCCGACACCTTCGCGGCGCGGAAGATGTTGCGCCCGATGCGACCGAAGCCGTTGATGCCGACCTTGACTGCCATTGTGGTTCCTCCTTGAGTGCTAGTTGTGCGCGACGATCAACTCGACCAAGTATCCGTCCGGGTCGGTGAGTCGCGCTGCGTAGTTGCCCGGGCCGTAGGCGGCGGGACTGCCCGGCGCGTCCGATGAGACCCCGCCGTTCGCCAGGCCCGATTCGTACGAAGCCTTCACGGCCGGGATGCTGTTCGCCGGAAAGGAGACGATGCCGAAGCCGGGCCGCTGCGAGTCCGCACTGCTGATGAAGAACTCGGCCCTGTTCATTCCCCATGAGATGAGGGTGGCTCCATCCTCCTGGCGGCGCCAGCCGAGCGGAGCCAGGATCGCGTCATAGAAGCTTCCGCTTCGTTCGAGGTCTGAGACTTTGAGGGTTACGTAATTGAGCACGGTTCGCAGGAGCCCCCCGCTTGCCCAAGACTATGGAATCCGCCGCGCGGGGGCGCCCTCGCCCCCGCTCACCGGTGCGGCTCCCAGCGGAAGGCGGCCAGCGCGACCGCAAGGGCGGCCAGGCCCCAGACGGCCACCACCGCGAGGTGACCGAGCGCGAACCCGGCGCCGGTGGTCGCCGGGTCCCAGGCGGTGAAGAAGGCCTCGAAGAAGTGGCGGACGGGGAACAGGTCGGCGAAGGCCAGTACTCCCGAGGGGATCTCGTCCTCGGGCACGAACACACCCGAGATGAAGTAGAGCGGGAGCAGGACGGCGTTGACGATCGGCGGGGCTGCGTCGCGCGAGGGGATCACCGCGGTCAGGGCGAAGCCGATGCACGAGAAGGCCGCGGCCCCCACCGCCAGCGTGACGAGCACCGCGGGCGCCCGGCCAGCCGGCAGCTCGACCCCGTAGGCGAGGCGCCCGATCACCGCCAGCAGCAGGAGCATCAGGACCGAGACCACCAGCGAGTTCCCGATCCGCCCGCCGATGAACGCCGAAGGCGGCAGTGGGGTGCCCCGAACCCGCTTCAGCAGCCCCATCTCGCGGTCCTGCGTGAGGCTGATCGCCAGGCTCTGCGCCGTCGCGGTGATCACGGCGAGCGTGATGATCGCGGGCACGTAGTAGGTGGCCGTGTCTACGCCCAGCCCCTCGATCGTCTGGTTGCCGAACAGCAGATTGAAGATGACCAGCAGCACGACCGGGAACATCACGGTGAAGAAGACCGACGCCGGGTTGCGCCAGAAGGCCTTCTGGTCGTAGCGGAACTGGTGCCTGATCAGGGCCGCCCCTGTCATCGTGCGCCGACCTCGTCGGCCTCGGCGACCAGTCGCAGGTAGGTGTCCTCGAGACTCGGGCGGCGCACCTCGAGCGCGGGCAGCTCATGCCCGGCATCGACCGCCCACCCGGTCAGCTCGCGCAGCAGCGGAACCGGGTCCTGGCAGGAGATCGCAACTTCCCGGCCGTCCACACGCGCCGCCCCGCGCACGGCCTCGGGCAGGCCATCACCTTCGACTCCGGGCGGCAGCCGGAAGGCGATCAGGGCTCCGTCCCTGCCCTCGCCGCCGAGCTCATCCGGGGGGCCCTGGGCGACGATCCGCCCGCGAGCAAGGATCGCCACCCGGTCGGCCAGCGCCTGGGCCTCCTCCATGTAGTGGGTGGTGAGGAAGACCGTCTTGCCGAGCTCGCGCAGGGTCGCGATCATCTCCCACGCGTGCCGGCGGGCGGTCGGGTCGAAGCCGGTGGTCGGTTCATCGAGGAAGAGCAGTTCGGGATCCCCGATCAGCGCCAGGGCGACATCCAGGCGGCGCTGCTGGCCGCCCGAGAGCTTCGAGGTCCGTGTCCCCGCCTTCTCCTCCAGTCCGACCAGCGCGACGGTGGCGTCGACCTCGCGCGGCGCCGGGTAGTAGCCGGCCCAGAGCTCGATCGACTCGCGCACCGTCAGCTCCGGGGTCAGCCGGCACTCCTGCAGCACGATGCCGAGCCGCTCGCGCCAATGGCGGTCGGCCTCGGCGGGATCGAGCCCGAGCACCGAGACCTCGCCCGCGCTGCGCTCGCGGTAGCCCTCGAGGACCTCTACGGTGCTCGTCTTGCCCGCGCCGTTGGGCCCCAGGAAGGCGAAGATCTCGCCGCGCTCGACCTCGAGGTCAATCCCGCGAACGGCCTCGAGCTCCCCGTAGGACTTCCGCAGCCCCTCGACCTTGATCACCGGCTCTGGCAAGGCGGCGAGTCTAGGCGTCTGATTCGTCCTGGGCGCCGGGAAGCTCGGTGTCGCGATGGACGACGCGGAGCTTCACGTCCTCGCGCCCCTCGAGCTCGCGCGCTATGTGGTCGGCCACCGCGATCGAGCGGTGGCGCCCGCCCGTGCACCCGATCGCGAGCGTCAGGTGCTGCTTGCCCTCGGCGACATAGGCCGGCACCAGGAAGTCGAGCAGCGGCATCAGGCGGCCGTAGAACTCGCCGGCCTGGGTTCCGGCCTCGACGTACTCCCTGACCGGCTCGTCCAGCCCCGTCTGGGGCCGCAGCTCCTCCACGTAGTAGGGGTTCGGCAGGAAGCGGACGTCGAGGGTCAGGTCTGCGTCGCGCGGCGGGCCGTTCTTGAAGCCGAAGCTGAGCACGGTCAGCGCGAGCTTGTTGTCCCCGGCGCCGCGATCGACCAGCTCGGTCGCGATCCGGCGCCGCAGCTCACCACCGGTCAGGTCTGTGGTGTTGATGACCACGTCGGCGCGCTCGCGCAGCGGAGCGAGGAGCTCGCGCTCGGCCCGGATGCCGTCCACGATCCGCCCGCTGCGGGCCAAAGGGTGGCGCCGGCGGGTCTCCTTGTAGCGGTTGAGCAGCGTCTCCTCGTCGGCCTCGAGGAACAGCAGCGTCAGCTCTATCCCCGTCTCCGCCAGCTCCCGCATCACCGCCAGCAGCTCCTCGAAGTACTCGCCGCCGCGCACGTCCGAGACCACGGCGGCGCGCTCCACTCCGCTGCCCTCGTGGCGGAAGAGCTCGCCGAGTGACTCGATCATGGGCGGCGGCAGGTTGTCGACGCAGAAGTAGCCTCCGTCCTCGAAGGCGGCGATCGCCTCGGACTTGCCCGCGCCCGAGTGGCCCGTGATCACCACGAGCTCGACTCTGTGCTCAGGCCCCTCGCCCATCACCCGGCCCTGTTGAGCTGGCGGTGGATCTCACGAGCAAGCTTGCCCGGCACCCCGGGCACGGCCTCGAGTTCCTCGCGCGAGGCTTCCAACAGCCTCTCCGGCGAGCCGAAGTGGAGCAGCAGGGCGCGCTTGCGGGCCGGCCCGACGCCGCGGACGCCGTCGAGCACCGAGGCCGTCATCGAGCGGTCTCGCCGGCCGCGATGGAAGCTGATCGCGAAGCGGTGCGCCTCATCGCGCACCCGCTGCAGCAGGCGCAGCGCGTCGGAGCGCGGCTCGAGCAGGATCGGCTGCGCGCGCCCGGGCACGAAGACCTCCTCGACGCGCTTCGCGAGGCTGACCACGGTTACTCCCCGGTCCACGAGCGGCGCCAGCGCCCGCATTCCGGCCGAGAGTTGGCCCTTGCCGCCGTCGATCACGATCAGATCGGGGCGCGCGGCGAAGCTCGAGTCGCGACTGGCGTCGTGCGGGGAGAGATCCACCTGGTCGAGATGGCGCGCGATGCGGCGGGCCAGCACCTCGCTCATCGCCGCGAAGTCATCGATCCGCCCCCGGTCCCCGTTGCGCCCCTTGGCCCCCCGTTCGCGGTCGAACCGGATCCCGAACTTACGGTAGTCGGACTTCTTGGGCGCGCCACCCTCGAACACGACCATCGAAGCCACGGTGTGGGTCTCGTGGAGGTTGGAGATGTCGTATCCCTCGATTCTGAGCGGCAGCCGCTCCATGTCCAGCTCCTCCTGGAGCGCCGCCAGCGCCTCGGCGCGCTGCTGTCTTCCGTGCTCGCGCCGCAGCTTGTCCTGGGCCAGGGCGAGCTCGGCGTTTCGCTCGGCCAGCTCGCGCAGGCGCCGCAGGTCGCCGCGCTCGGCGACCCGAACCTCCACCGGAGAGTCGCGCTGCGCGCCGAGTGCCTCCGAGAGCAGCTCCGCCCGCCCCTTCAGCTCGGGTCCGACCACGACGCGCGGCGGAACGGCGGGAGCGGAGCCGTAGAACTGCAGCAGGAAGGTCTCGACGACCTCAGCGTGATCGCGCTCCTCCCCGCCGGCGAGGTAGAAGCCCTGGCGCTCGGCGAGGATGCCGTCGCGAACCTGGAAGACCTGGGCGTTGGCATCGGTTCCCTCCACGGCCACCCCGATCAGGTCCGCGCTGCCCAGGGAGCCACCCGCCACACGCTGACGCTCCATCATGCCGGTGACCGCGTTGAGGCGATCGCGAAAGACCGCCGCGCGCTCGAAGTCATGGACATCGGAGGCGGCCCCCATCTTCCGCTCGAGGTCGGCGGCGATCTCGCGATAGCGGCCCGAGAGGAAGCCGATGATCTGGTCGATGTTGCGGCGGTACTCCTCTGCGTCGATGTAGCCGACGCAGGGCGCCTGACAGCGCTTGATGTAATAGTCGAGGCACGGCACCCCCGAGCGCCGCCCGGGCTCGGGACCCTCGCAGGTCCGGTACTGGAATAGCTTGCCCAGCAGGTCCAGCGTCTCGCGCACCCGCTTCGCCGACGAGAACGGCCCGAAGTAGGCCCGGTTGGGCCGGTGGCGCTCGCGCGTGAAGTAGACGCGCGGGAACTCCTCGTCGAGGCTGATCGCCACGTAGGGGTAGGACTTGTCGTCGCGGAGCCGGATGTTGAAGCGAGGCCGGTAGCGCTTGATGAAGCTCTGCTCGGTCAGAAGTGCCTCGGCCTCGGTGCGCGTCACCAGAAACTCGATGTCGTGGACCCGGGCGATCATCTCCGGATTGGATCCGCGGCCGGAGAAATGGGATGAGACGCGCTTGCGAATCGAGCGCGCCTTACCGACGTACAGCACCGCCTCGGAGCGATCCCGGAAGACGTAGACGCCCGGCGTGTCTGGCAGCTCGCGGCGCTGCTCCGCGAGCTTGGTCTGGTTGGCCTTCACCATCCCGACAAGAGTAGGCTGCTGCCCCCGTGAAGCCCCCACAGCTGAAGACCCTGAGGATCGAGGCCGAGGGGCCCGTCGGCACGCTGACGCTGAACCGGCCCGACGACATGAACGCGATGAACCCCGAGCTGATCTACGAGCTCACCGTCGCCGCGGCCTGGCTCGCCGACCGCGCCCCGTTCCGGGCCCTGGTGGTGACGGGCGAGGGCCGAGCCTTCTCGGCCGGCGGCGACATCAACTGGTTCAAGAAGGGCCTCGAGGACCCCGAACACGACCTGCCCTCCGACGTCCGCCGCGGCGCCGAGGTGCTGCACCAGGCGATCGTCGACTTCCGCCGCATCCCCTACCCCGTGATCGGCGCTGTGAACGGCGCGGCCGCCGGCGCCGGCTTCTCGCTGGCGCTGATGTGCGACCTGCGGATCGCCTCGGAGAAGGCCTTCTTCGTGGTCGCCTACGGCCGCATCGGCGCTTCCCCCGACGGCGGGATGACCTACTTCCTGCCACGCGTCGTGGGCCCGGCCAAGGCGCTCGAGCTTGCGCTGACCGATCCGGTGATCGACGCGGCGGCGGCGCTCGAGGCGGGGATCGTGAGCGAGGTGGTGACGGCCGAGAAGCTTCTCCCGGCCGCCAACGAGAGGGCCGCCCAGCTCGCCGCCAGGGCGCCCCACTACGTGCGCATGGCCAAGCTGCTGCTACAGCAGTCGATCGAGAACTCGCTCACCGACCACCTGCAGCTGGAGCGCCACGGGATCGCCGACAGCATGGCCACCGAGGATCTGCGCCGCGGCGTCACCGCCTTCCTGGCCGGCGAGGAACCCGAGTTCGAGGGAGACTGAGGTCGGCAGCCGGGCCTCTTGGGGTAGTTAGAGTCTGGCTGGCCTGCAAAAGCTAGAGAAGGGGATGCGATGAAGAACGCTTCTGTGCTGACCGTTGCGATCGCTCTCGCGTTGTTCGGACTCGCCGCCTGCGGCGGAGACGGCGGCAACGACGAGACGACGGCCGCCGAGACGACCGCCGAGGCGACCGACACGGCCGCCGCGACCGGTGGCGCCGGCACGACCCTCGCCCTCGCCGCGCCGGCCGACGGCGGCCTCTCATACGACACCACCGAGCTGACCGCGGCCAGCGGCCCGGTCACGATCGAGTTCGACAACCCGGCCGCCCTCTCGCACGACGTCGCGATCGAGGACGATTCCGGAAGCCAGCTCGGCAAGACCGACCTGATCTCGCAGAGCACGGCCTCGGTCACCGTCGATCTGGCCCCAGGCACATACACCTTCTACTGCACCGTGCCGGGCCACCGTGAGGCCGGCATGGAGGGCACCCTGACCGTCAAGTAGATGCGCGGTCGGCCGCGCCCCGCCTGCCGCTATTCGGGCAGGGTGCGGCCGACCGAGTCAGCGACGCAGCAGGGCTTCTCGGAGCCCTCCACCTCGACCGTGAAGCGGGTCACGACCTGCCACCAGCCGCCTCCGGCCTCGGAGACTTCCACCACCTCGGCGCTGGCGCGCACCCTGGCGCCGGCGAGGACCGGCGCCGGGAAGCGAACCTTGTTCCAGCCGTAGTTGACCCCTAGCTTGAACCCGCTCGAGCGCATCAGCTCGAGGCGCATGCCGTCGATCAGCGACAGCGTCAGGTTGCCGTGCGCGATCGTGGTGCCGAACGGGCTCTCCCTCTGCGCACGCTCGACGTCGACGTGGATCCACTGGTGATCGCCGGAGAGCTTGGCGAACAGGTCGATGTCCTCCTGGGTGACCTGGCGCCACTCGCCGGGCCCGATCTTCTCGCCCTTGACGGCCTCGAGGCCCGCGATTCCCTTGATCTCCACCGCTTCCACGGGCGCGCAGACTAGCGCCAGCGCGCACGAGGGGGTTGCGTTGTCTCGATAAAGGCTATAGATACCCCATACGGCGGGCCCGTCTTGTCAAAGCGAGGGCCCCGACTGAGCATTAAGAGAGGAGAACAACGTATGCGAGGTCTCACCACGAAGAGGCTTCTCGCGGCAAGCGCCGGTCTGGCGCTGGTGGTCGGAGTCGCCGCCTGTGGCGGCGACGACAACGGCGGTGGCGGCGGTGGCGGCGAGCAGAAGCTCGATCTCACGATCGGCAACCTGGTCCCGCTGACCGGCGATCTGGCCGACTTCGGCCCTCCCGGCGAGAAGGCGGCGAACATAGCCGCGGGGCAGATCACCGATGCGATCGCCGAGGCCGGCGTTGACCACACGGTCAAGGTCGTGGCCGAGGACACCGAGACCAACCCGCAGGCATCCGTGCAGGCTGCCCGCAAGGTGGTCGACTCCGACGGCGCCACTTGCATCACGGGCGCCTGGGCGTCCTCTGACACGATCCCGGTCGCGCAATCGGTCTCGATCCCGGACGGTGTCCTGCAGATCTCGCCGGCTTCGACCAGCGACGAGATCACGGGTCTCGACGACAACGGCCTGGTCAACAGGACGTCGCCGCCGGATTCGTTCCAGGGCCCGACCCTGGCCGATGCGATCGCTGCTGATCTCGGCAGCGCCGACGGCAAGACCGTCAACATCGGCGCCCGCAACGACTCCTACGGAACGGGCCTCGCCGGCACGTTCAGCGACGCATGGGAGAACCTGGGCGGAACGATCGGCCAAGAGGTCATCTACGACCCCGAGCAGCCGAGCTACAACTCGGAGGCTGCCCAGATCACCGAGGGCAACCCCGACGCGTTCGTGATCATCGATTTCCCGGAGACCTTCGTCAAGGTCGGTCCGGCGCTTCAGCGCACGGGCAACTGGGACCCGGCCAAGGCCTGGGGCACCGATGGTCTGGCCTCGAGCGACCTCCCCGGCGATGTCGGTCAGCAGGTCGTTGACGGCATGCGGGGTACCGCTCCAGGCGCGCCCGACAAGCAGGAGTCAGCGACGGCGTTCGACACCCTCTACGTGGGTGCCGACCCGAAGGACGTCGAGCGGCAGACGTTCGACGCCCAGCAGTTCGATGCGACCATCCTCTGTTACCTGGCTGCGGTGAGCGCTGGCTCAACCGACGGTCAGGACATGGCGGATGCGCTGATTGACATCACCGCGCCCGGTGGCGAGGAGCTCACCTGGCAGCAGCTGCCTGACCTGATCAACGCGCTGCAGAATGGTGATGACGTCGACTACGTCGGTGCTTCCGGCGCGATCGACATGAACCAGGACGGAGACGCCACCGCAGGCGTCTACGACACCTACCAGTACAAGGGCGACGGTCTCGACATCATCGGAGAGACCGACGTCAGCACCGGCGGGTAGTCCGGTAGCCGCGCGGGCCCAGCCCGCAACGCTGGAGACGGCCGGGGCCTTCGGGCCCCGGCCGTTCTCGTTCCGGGAGCCGTCTCCGCTGGGGCCTCAGAGCGGGACGGCTCCCGCCGCACGAGCTAGAGGTCGCTGACGAAGCTCACGAGCTCGGGGGCGATGCGCTCGTGGGCGTCTTCCTGGAGGTAGTGGCCGGCGTCCTCGATCTTCGTGACCGAGGCATCGGGAAAGGTGTCCAGCCACAGGGTGTCCAGGTAGGACGGCAGGAAGGCGGGGTCCTTCATCGCCCAGGTGACGTGGACGGGCTTGGCGCGGAAGTCGCGCTTCATCCCGGCCTCGATCTCGGTGGTCATCGCCACCACCGCCCCCTCGCCGGTGACGGGGATCTCGCGCGGAAAGACGAGGATCGGCGTGCGCTCGGACCAGCCGCTGTGAACAGCGCGGTAGGCGCGCTTCACGGTCGGGGTCATCCGCTCGGTGTGCACCACCCCCTGGCGGAACAGGAACCCCCGCTTGAACGCGTCGAGTCCCTTGACCAGCACCTCGCCGATCCCAGGGGTGCGAAAGAGGCGGAGCGGGAGCGGCAGCGGGATCTCGTCCTTGCCGGGCGGGAGCGCCTCGGGCCTCCAGCCGTGGGCATAGGTGTTGAGGATGAAGAGGCCGTCCACCCGCTCGGGGTGGCGGGTCGCCCAGTAGAGGCCGGTCGGCCCTCCCCAGTCCTGGGGGACCACGGTCGCGCCGCGAAGGTCAAGCGACTCCAGCAGCGCCTCTAGCCGCTCCGCGTGCCTGGGGACCCTGTAGAGCTCCGGGCCGGCCGGCTTCTCGGAGCGCCCAAAGCCGAGGTGGTCGGGCACGATCACCCGGTGCCCCGCCTCCAGCAAGGGCGGGATGAAGTTGCGGTAGAGATAGCCCCAGGTCGGGTTGCCGTGGACCATCACGACCGGGCGTCCATCGCGCGGGCCCTCGTCGACGTAGTGCATCCGCCCGTCGGCCGAGTCGAACCACCTGGGCTGATGCGGCCACGTGCCGTCAAACGTCCAGTCCACCACCTGCGCCATTTCCGAAGCGTACCGCCGGCCCCATCCGGGCGGCACGGGACCTGGCGACGGGACTCCTCGAGGCCGTGCGAGCGTCAGCTAGGCAGCTTCGCCCACGAGCCGCTGGCACGCCAGGCTGTACTCGGCCGACTCCGCGGGCGGCGCGGCCGCGGCGTCCACGAGCGCCACCAGCGCCGCCACCCGCTTCTCCAGCAGGCGCTTGACCTCCTCGTCGCGGAGCGCTCCGGAGTCGTCGAACTTCTCGTGGACGCGTGGGACCGCGAGCTCCGCCTCCAAAGTCTCCGCGCCGATCGCGGTCAGCACCTTGCGCACGTCGCCCTGAGATCGCTGGGCGCCGTAGCGACCCGGGCTGGCGCCGATCACGGCCGCCGGCTTTCCCTTGAACGCTCCCTCTCCCGCTGGCCGCGACGCCCAATCGAGCGCGTTCTTGAGCGTCCCGGGGATCGTCCCGTTGTACTCGGGCGTGGAGATCAGGACGCAATCGGCCCGCCTGATCCGATCGCGGAACTCCGCGACGACCCCGGGTGTGAGATCGCCCTCGATGTCCTGACTGAAGTGGGGAAGGTCGCCCAGCCCCTCGTACATGTCGAAGGCGACGCCGCCGGGGGCCAGCCGTTCGGCCTCGCCGAGAAGCCGCGAGGTGAACGATCCCCGTCTCAGGCTGCCGGGGATTCCGAGTACGGTCAGAGAGGCGCCCGCGATACAGCGATCCTACACTCGGGTCCCTACTCGGCCCCGTTGTCCCCCGCGGCGCCGCCGAGGTAGAGCTCGGCGACCTTGGGGTCGTCCAGGAGCTCCTTGCCGGGACCCTCGAAGCGATTCTGGCCGAGCTCCAGGACGTAGCCGCGATCTGACATGCCGAGGGCGCGGCGGGCGTTCTGCTCGACCATCACGATCGTCACCCCGGCCTCGTTGACGTCGGCGATCTTCTGGAAGATCGCCTCGACGAAGGCCGGGGCCAGGCCGGCCGAGGGCTCGTCGAGCAGCAGGACCCGCGGGTCGGGCATCAGGGCGCGGGCCATCGCCAGCATCTGGCGCTCGCCTCCGCTCATCGTGCCGGCGTCCTGAGTGCGGCGCTCGCCGAGCCGGGGGAAGAGCTCGTACATGGTCGCGATTCGCGCCTCGCCCCCGCCACGCTCGAGCGCCCCCATCTCGAGGTTCTCCTCGACCGTGAGGGTCTTGAAGACGTTGTCGAGCTGGGGAACGTAGCTCATGCCGCGGCGCGTGATCGCGTGCGGTGGCTGCCCGGCGAGGTCCTCGCCGCGCAGCTTCACGGTTCCCTTGCGGGGTGGAAGCAAGCCGAAGATCGACTTGATCAGGGTGGACTTGCCGGCCCCGTTGGGCCCGACGATCGTGACGATCTGGCCCTCGTTCACCCGGATGTCGACGCCGTTGAGGATGTCGACCTCGGGCACGTAGCCGGCGACCAGCCCCTCGGCGGCGAGAATGGCCTCTGTGCCTGAAGCGCTCGCGGCCATCAGGCGACGCCGCCCAGGTAGGCGTCGACGACGGCCTTGTCCTTGCGCACCTCGTCGGGCCCGCCCTCCGCGATCACCCGGCCCTCAGCCATCACGATCACCCGGTCGGAGTGCCTCATGACCACATCCATGTCGTGCTCGATGAACAGAAAGGTGACGCCCTCCTCTCTGCGCAGGCGCTGCATGTGCTCGAGCAGGCGCCTGCCGAGGGTGGGGTTGATGCCGGCCATCGGCTCGTCGAGCAGCAGCATCTTCGGCCTGGCCATCAGCGAGCGCGCCAGCTCCAGCAGCTTGCGCTGGCCGCCCGAGAGGGTGCCGGCATAGTCGTCGGCGAGCTTGGCCAGATTGAAGACCTCGAGCAGCTCGAGCGCGGCCTCGCGCACCTCCGCCTCCACGGCCTTGACCTGACGTGGGCGGAAGATCACGTTTCGAAGCCGCTCCCCCGGCTGTTGCGGAGCCGCGAGCATCATGTTGTCGATCACCGGCATCGCCGACAGCGCCTTGGTGATCTGGAAGGTCCGGACCATGCCCCGCCTGGCGATCTCGTAGGGCTGCTCGCGAAACACCTCATTCCCATCGAAGCGCACCGAGCCGCTGTCGCCCCGGTAGAAGCCGGTGACGAGGTTGAAGAGCGTCGTCTTGCCGGCTCCGTTCGGCCCGATCAGCGAGGTGATCGAGCGTGGGGCGACGTCGAAGGTCGTCCCGTTGACGGCCTTGATGCCTCCGAAGCGCTTGGAGACATCGGAGACGCGGAGGATCGGGGCGCTGATCTCGGCCTCAGTCGCCAAGGACCATCTCCTGCTTGTTGCCGAACAGTCCCTGCGGCCGGTAGGCCATCAGGCCGATCAACAGCAGTCCCGTGATCGCCAGGCGCAGGGCGGCAACGCGAGTCTCCGTGAACGGCGGGTCGGGCAGATCGAGGAAGCGGGTCCCCTCCAGCACCGCCCAGAAGAGAATCGCGCCGACGGCGACGCCGCGGTAGTTGGCGAGGCCTCCGAGGATCAGCACGCTGTAGCCGAAGAAGGCGACCAGGGGCTCGAAATCGAGTGGGTGGATCGTCGCCAGGTTGAGGGCGAGGATGAAGCCGGCGATCGAACCCAGCAGCGCCGCGATCGAGAGCGACTGCAGCTTGTAGTAGAGGGTGTTCTTGCCGAGCGCCCGGGCGGCGTCCTCGTCCTCGCGGATCGCTCGCAGCACCCTCCCCCACGGGCTGCGCTGCGCGTAGCGGAGCCCGATGGTGGCGAGCAGCACGATCGTCCAGACCACCAGGAACAGCGGGAACAGCGAATCGGGCTTGTCCCAGAAGTTCTCGACGAATCCGTTTACGGAGCCGGAGAAGTCCCGGAATGAGTCCGGGTAGCAGACCGAAGGATCGTCCTGCTTGCAGAAGAGCCCCTGGTTGCCACCGGTGATCGCGGCGTTCTGCGCAATCAGCCGCACCACCTCGGCGAGCGCGATCGTGGCGATCGCGAAGTAGTCGGCCCGCAGACGCAGCGCCGGGATGCCGACGATGATGCCGAACAGCATCGCGGTGGCCATCGCGCAAGGCAGGGCCAGCCAGAATGAGAACCCCGCCTTGAGCACGAGGATCGCCATCGTGTAGGCGCCGATCGCCATGAAGGCCGCCTGGCCGAAGTTGACGATGCCGGTGAAGCCGGTGTTGAGCTGCAGCCCCAGGGCGATCACCGCGTAGGTGCCCGCGATCACGCCGACGCTGATCCAGAAGTCGGGCTCGAAGAAGGCCGAGAAGGTGACGCCGACCAGATCCACCGGGCTCATATCGCCTTCGCCTTCCCGAAGATGCCCTGCGGCCGGACCATCAGCACGATCACCAGCACGACGAAGCCGACCGCCGTCTTCAGGCCGGGATCGATGACCAGCGTCGACCACTCGGTGACCACGCCCAGCACCAGCCCCGCGGCCAGGGCGCCGAAGGCGTCACCGATGCCGCCGAGGATGACCGCGGCGAAGATCGGCAACAGCAACTCGAAGCCCAGCTCGGGCCGAAGGTTGGTGGTGGCGCCCGAGAGTACCCCGGCGAGGCCGGCAAGCGCACCGGCGAAGACCCACGTGTAGACGATCACCCGGCGCGTGTCGATCCCGGCCGTCTCAGCGAGATCGAGGTCGTCCGAGAGGGCCCGCATGCGCTTGCCGAGCAGCGTGTAGCGGAGCATCGCCCCCACCGTCACAAGCACGGTCACGCCGACCACGAGCACGATCAGCTCGGTCTGCCCGATGCGCAGGCCCAGCAGCTCGACCGTGCTGGTGTTGTCCACGTCGAGCTGGCGGATCTCGGTGCCCCAGAACCACTGGATCACCGCGCGCAGCACGAAGGCGAGGCCGATCGACATCAGGATCAGCTGCAGAAAGCCGGCGTTCTGCCTGCGCATCGGCCCCCACAGCGTGCGCTCCAGCAGGAGGCTGAGCAGCGCGGTCGCCAGCATCGCCCAGAAGACGCCGATCACCAGGGGCACTCCCCAGGTGACGTTGACCAGATAGGCCATGTAGGCCCCGAAGGTCAGGTAGTCGCCCCAGGCGAAGTTGGTCAGCTTCAGGATCCCGTAGACGAGGGTCAGCCCGACCGCGCCGAGCGCGTAGATCGCCCCCAGCGAGAGCCCGTTGAGCCCCGTCTGCAGCACATCGTGGAGGCCCTTGCTCGCGACCAGCGCGACGAAGATGACCGCGAGCACAGCCCCCGCCCCGAGCGCCGGGCTCTGCCTGAACCTGTCCTCGAGCCGCTCGCGAAGCGCGGGCGGACCCGCCTCGGTCAGCTGACCGGCCTCCATCACCCGGGTTGTCTATCTGATTCGAGGTCTCCGTGCGGCCGGAGGGCCGGCCTCAACGCACCAGCCTCACCTCGAGCGGCGGCGACGGCAGCGCCCCGACGCCGTCGAGCAGCGCCAGGATGCGGGCCACATAGGCGCGGGTCTCAGGGTAGGGCGGGATGCAGGTGCACGGCGCCACCGCCCCCGGCCCGGCGTTGTAGGCGGCGAGGGCCAGGGGCACCGAGCGGAAGCGGCGCAGCAGGTCGGACATCAAATGCGCCTGGGCGTCTATGGCGGCCTCGGGGTCGAAGGGGTTCCGCAGCCCGTAGGACGCAGCCGTGCCCGGCATGAACTGGGCGATGCCCCGGGCGCCCGCCGCTGAGACCGCCGCCGGGTCGAAGCCCGACTCAGCCATGATCTGCGCCGCGAGCAGGGGGCCGGAGACGTTCCAGCGCGCGGCCGCCCGGGTGATCGGCCCGCGGTAGCGGCCGGGGACGAACGAGGGCAGCCCCAAGCTCGAGCCCTGCCCGTCGGCGTCCTCCCCCGCGAGCACGCCGGACTCGCCGGCGGCCGAGCAGGGCGCCGGGCCGGCAGCGAACCCGTAGTGCCAGGGCTCCCACGCGTAGCGCCTCAGAAAGCCGAAGCGGGCGGCGTTGGCGGCCAGCCAGCCGTATGCCGACGCCGGCCCGAGGTCGAGCTCGGTCGCGCAGCGGTGCAGGGAGCGGCCCGGCGGGGCCACCCAGCGCGGATCGGGGTGGGCCGAGAACAGCGCGGCCTGCTCGGCATCGGAGCGAAAGCCCGAGTTGACCACCAATCGCCGGCCAGCACTCAGCGCCGCCGCGGCCATGCGGTCGTAGGCGCCGGCCACGTCCGGTCGCATTCCCTCGCCGTTGCGATAGGCCAGCGAGCCCGAGTAGCCCCCGCCGCTCGCCCGCTCGGGAAGGCCCGTCCATGAGCCGGACGGCGGCCCCGCCTCGGCCACCGCCGCGGCGACCACCTGGAGCGCTCGCCCCGGGCCGCCTTGCCCGGGCCCGGCGCCAGGGCCACCCTCCGGCTCGGATTGACCCTCGGCGGCGAGACGATCGCCGCCGGGCATACCGTCGGCGTCGATCTCGGCACGCACCGCGGCGCGCGCGCGCAGCGGTGGGGTCTCCCCCGCGTCCGGGAAGCTCAACTCCAGCCGCGACGCGGCGACGCCGTTGCGCTCGACCGCCTCCCGCGCGGCTACCCGCGCGCGGAAGAGGTAGGCGCCGCGCGCCAGGTGCCGGGGGTTGGCCGCGCCGCCAGGGAGGGTGGCCGGCGCCAGCAGTCTCGGCATGTCGTCGCGCATGCTTCGCGCCGCCGACAGCGCCGCCAGATCGGCCGCTCTCTGCACTCGCGCCTTGCCCGTCACGGCCCCGCCGATCGCTGCGAGCAGCAAGGCGCCGCCGACCAGGGCGGCCGCGGCTGCGAGCACCACCGGAAGCGCCTGGCCCTCCTGGCCCCCGGCGCCACCTCGACCCTCCTGCCGAGCGGGCCCGGCCAGCCCGGGCAGCGCCCGGGCCAGCCTCGCGGCGCGCACCGAGGCGCCGCCTCCCGGTCGCAGCCCCGCCATCGCCCGGCGAGCAGCCAGCGCAGCCGGTGCCCGGCTCGCGACCCGCGCCTCGCAGCCGCAACGCCGCAGCTCGTCCACCGTCAGGGCGGCGAGCGAGCGCTCCTCGGGCAGCCGGGCAAGCAGCAGGCCACAGTCGACGCGCAGCCCCGGCAACTCGAGGGAAGCGACCCAGCTTGAGCCCGGCAGGTGGACCACCGCCAGACGGGCCTCGCAGCCGGCGACGACGTCGGCCAGCCCGGTCCCGTCAGCCCCGCCATCGAGCCCTTCATCGATCCCGAGGCCGAGGTGGCAGATGTGCCCCCGGGCGGCGGCGCGGAGTCCCAGAGCCCGCAGCCTCGCTTCGAGCGCGCGCGCCTCGGGGGAGGCCAGCAGCGTGGTCGGGCGCCGCCGGGGCCGCTCGCTCAGCTCGATCAGCAGCGCCTCGAGGCGGCCCGCCGCGGCGGCCTCGACCGCGACCGAAGCCGCCAGCGCGAGGCCGCCCCGGCGATCGCTCCCGGAGGCCAGCAGCACGGCCGGTCCCCCGCCCTCCGTCGAATCCTCTCTCCCGACCTCGGCTCGCCGGTCGCTCACGGCTGCGGCGCGCGATCCGGCCTCACCCAGGCGCGCGAGCTGACGACGAGATGTTCAGAGAGCACGGGCAGCGGAGAGGGAGGGCGCAACTCGACGCTGACGGCGCCCCCGCGCTCCGCGACGCTGACCCGCTCCCGCGCCCAGCCCGGCAGCGCACCGCGCGCGGCATCCTCGGGGTCGAGACCGGCGACTCGGGCCAGCGCACCGGCCTCGGCCGCGCCGTCGGCGAGGGTCAGCGCATAACCGGTCGCCAGCAGCTGGAAGCCGATCAGCGCGGCGAGCAGCAGTGCCGGCAGGCCGGCGAGCAGCTCGATCGCCGCCTGTCCATGGCTTCTCCGAACGGCGATTCGATCTCTGCGCCCGCTCGCCACCCTCGCTCAGCCGCCCTCCGGATCCAGCCTCGCGGCCACCCGAAGGTGAGCGGTGGCATCTCCGGGCCAGAGCCCCGGTACGCGGGCGTCGACCCGGACGCCCCGCTCGCCGACCCGGATCGTGCTCCGAGCCTGCTCACCGCTTCCTGCTCGAAAGACGGGGGGAAGGGAGCGCCGTGCGGCCTCGACGCCGTCGGCGCCGACGTGCTCGGCGCGCGCTCCCGCGCGCGCCGCGTTCGCGGCCGACCACAGGGCCCAGCCCGCGAGGAGCGCATGCCCAGCGATCAACACGCAAACCACGAGCGCGGGAAGCACGGCGAGCAGCTCGACGGAGGCCTGCCCCGCTCCCCCGCGGCACCCGGTCGAGAAACGAAACGCTCGCATGACGCGAAGCTAGGAGCGGCGGACGCGCGTCTGGGGCGCCGACTGTCAGGAAAGCGCTACGAGTAGGTCGTGGCCTCGCGCACGATCAGGAAGATCGCCCCGATCGCGGCGAGCATCAGCGCGATCCAGACGGCGACGCCACCGCTGAACGACTGAAATTCCTCGAAGCCCACGATCAGCAGCGTGATCGCGCCGACCGCGCCGTAGAGCACGCCCCGCCGGGTGTCTGACAGCGTCATCAGCGTCATCTCCCGCTCGTTGTAGAGGCGGTAGACGAACCAGGCGATCGCCGCCAGGAAGGCCATCGAGATCGCGACCAGCACCGTCTCGGCGGCCGCGTCGCCTCCGGGCAGAACGGCCACGACGAAGGCCAGCAGCATGATGATCGCGACGTTGCGGGCGGTCTGCATCGAGGCGGATACTAGGCCCCAAGACGCGCGCGCAGGCAGGCTCGAGACCGGACGGCGATCGGCAAACGGGTATGTGGTCGGCTCGCCGACAGCTCGAGAAGGCCGCTCGGGGGCCGGTCACGCCGGCCGCCCGAGCCCGCTACTGTTCCAACCTCAAGAGGTACTGCTGTCACGACGTGGCAACGACCGGGGCACTGAGGCGATGGCGACGAGAACCGAAACCGGAGCGGATTCCGATCTGACCACGTCGGCCCTGGACTTCGCGCGCCAAAGCCACCTGGGCCAGCGCCGAAAGCAGACCTTCGAGCCATTCATCGAGCACCCGACCGCGGTGGCAAGGTTGATCGCGGAGTGCGGCGGCGGCGACGGGCTGCTGGCGGCCGCCTATCTGCACGACGTCTTGGAGAAGACCCCGGTCGAGACCGAGGAGATCGGTGAGCGCTTCGGGCCTGAGGTCGCGGAGATCGTCGAAGTGCTCAGCGATGACCCCGCGATCGAGGCCTACGGCGAGCGCAAGCGGGCCCTGAGGCGCAGGGTCCTGGCCGCCGGCGAGGGGCCGAGGCTGATCTACGCCGCCGACAGGGTGGCCAACATGCGCGACTGGCGCGCGATCGCGCCCGAGGACCGCGAGGCCTGCGCGGCGCGGCTGGGCACGACGCTCGCCGAGCGTCTGGAGCTCTGGCAGGAGGACCTGGCCGAGCTGATGGCGGCCGACCCCGAGATCGTCTTCCTGCCCGAGATCGAGGCGAACCTGCGCGCGCTTCGCGAAGGCCTTCCCGCCTGAGCGGGCCCCCGCGCCTTCAGGCGCCCCGCGCCCCCCACCTAGCCCTGCTTGACGGCGATCGACTCGATCGTGTGGGCGGCTGTCTCGGTGGAGTCGATGGCGCGCTCGAGCACGCCGAAGATGTCCTTCCAGCGGATCACCACCATTGGGTCGATGCCGTTCGAGAACAGCGAGGCGAGTGCCTCGCGCCAGACGCGGTCGCCCTCGTTCTCCAGCCGGTGCACCTCGATCCAGTAACGCTCGATGCCCCTGAAGCCGCGGAAGTTGGTCAGCGCGCCGGAGATCTGCTCGCACGACCGGGCGAGGATCTGCGTCAGGGCGTAGCCCTGGTCCATCGGCGCCTCGATCTTGTAGAGGCTCATGAAGTCGGCCGTCTCCTCGATGTCGTCGACGATGTCGTCGAGCTGGGTGGCGAGCGCGTAGACGTCGGCGCTGTCCATCGTCCGCACCGGATCCTGGTTGAGGCGGCGAACGATCTCCTGAGTGATCCTGTCGCCCTCGTGCTCGGCCGAGAGGATCTCGCGCCCGAGCCCGCTGTCCTCGGGCCATTCCTCAAACATGCGCTCGAGCATCTGCGCGGCCCGGTGGATGTTGACGCCGGCCTCGGCGAAGAGCTCGAAGAAGACCGCGTCCTTGCCGGTGGTCGATCTCAGGGGCACCAGGGCCACGCTACAACAGCCGTCAGGCCCCGGCGTCGATCAGACCCTGGGAGCGCGCGGCGTGCAGCTCCATCATCTCGGTCTGCAGGCTGCGCGGCTCGGCTCCATCCGGCGAGAGGCGCTTCCAGTCGCCGTCGGGGCTGAGCTGCCACGAGTGCGTGTTATCGGCGAAGGACCGGTCGAGCACGTCCAGCAGCTCGGCCTGGAGGCCGGGCTCTGTGACGGGCGCGACCAGCTCCACTCGGCTGTAGAGATTGCGCGGCATCAGGTCGGCCGAGCCGATCAGGATCTCGGTCTCGTCGGGCCGCTCGAACGCGTAGATGCGCGAGTGCTCGAGGAAGCGGCCGACGATCGAGACCACGCGGATGTTCTCGGAGACGCCAGGCACCCCGGGGCGCAGGGCGCAGATCCCGCGCACGTTGAGCTGCACCTCCAGGCCCGCCTGTGAGGCGCCGTAGAGCGCCTGGATGCAGGAGGGGTCGAGCAGCGAGTTCATCTTCAGGCGGATTCGCGCCGGGCGCTCGGGGGTGTGGGCCTCGATCGTGCGCTCGATCTGGCCGACGATGCCGTCCTTGAGGCTGAAGGGCGCGACCAGCACCTTGCGGTAGTTCTTGGGCCGCGCATAACCCGTCAGGTAGTTGAACATCTCGGCGATATCGGCGCCGATCTCGGGATCGGCGGTGAACAGGCCGAGGTCGGTGTAGAGCCGCGCGGTCTTGGGGTGGTAGTTGCCGGTCCCGATGTGGACGTAGTTGCGAACGCCGTCACCCTCGCGCCGCGAGACGAGCACGCACTTGACGTGGGTCTTCATCCCGGGGATGCCGTAGACGACGTGGACGCCGGCTTCCTCGAGCGATTTCGCCCACTTGATGTTCGCGCTCTCGTCGAAGCGCGCCTTCAGCTCCACCAGGCAGACCGCCTGCTTTCCGCGCTCGGTCGCCTCGATCAGACCCGGGACCAGCGGCGAGTCGGCGCTTGTCCGGTAGACGGTCTGCTTGATCGCCAGCACCTGGGGGTCCTCCACCGCCTGCCGCACGAAGCGCTCCACCGAGCTCGAGAAGGAATCGTAAGGATGGTGGACGAGTATGTCGCCCTCGCGGATCGCGGCCATCACATCGACCTCGCGCCCGGTGCGGCCCTGCTGCAGCCGTGGCGGCGTCACCCCCTGCCAGGGCGGATAGCGAAGCTCGCGGAAGCCCCGCACGTCGACGATGTCGATGACGTCGTCGATGCCCAGCAGCCCCTCTACGTCGTAGACCTGGTCCTCGCCGATCCTCATCGCCTCGACAAGCTGCTCGCGAAGCCGCGGCTCCATGTCCGAGGCGACCTCGAGGCGCACCACCTCGCCGAACCGGCGGCGGCGGACCTCCTCCTCGACGGCCTGCAGCAGGTCGGCCGCCTCGTCGTTGACGTCGTAGTCGGTGTCACGCGTCACCCGGAACAGCGAGTGGTGGATGATCTCCATCCCAGGGAAGAGCTCGCCCAGGTTGGCAGCGATCACCTCCTCGAGCGCGACGAAGGTGAGGCCGTCACCGATCGAGATGAAGCGGCGAAGCAGCTCCTTCGGCACCTTGACCCGCGCCACCACCTCCTCGTCCTTCTCGGGGTTGCGAAGCAGCACGGCGAGGCTGAGCGAGAGGTTGGAGATGTAGGGAAAAGGCCGCCCGCGGCCGATCACCAGCGGGGTCAGCGCCGGGAAGACCTGCGTCTGGAAGATGTGCTCGAGCTCCTCGCGCTCGATCCGCTCGGCCTGATCGAGGGCGAGCAGGCGGATCCCGTGCTCGTCGAGCGCCGGGGTGAGCTCGTCGGCGAAACAGCTGCCCAGGCGCCCCCGCTGCTCGATCGCGCGCTCGCGGATGCGCTCGATCACCTCGGCCGGGGAGAGACCGTCGGCTCCGCGCGCGTCGAGCTTGGCCTCGACCTGGTCGTGCAGTCCCGCCACGCGGACCATGTAGAACTCGTCGAGGTTGTCCTCGTAGATGGCACAGAACTTGACGCGCTCCAGCAGCGGCACAGTCGCGTCCTCGGCGATCTCGAGCACGCGCTCATTGAAGTCGAGCCAGGAGAGCTCGCGGTTGATGTAGAGAGAGCTGTCCTCGAGGTCCACCGCCTCCGGCACTGCCACCTCGGTGGCGGTCGCATCGGCGCCGGATGGCCGATCGAGGGCGGCCGGATCCGCCTCGACGCTCGGCGAGTCGTTGCTGCCGGAGCTCTGCAGGGCTTCCTCGCTCATCGGTGACCGCATCTGCTGATGCATGACCAATGCTAACGGCACCTGCGCGACGCGCCGCAGGCGGCCTAGCAAGCTAGTGCTCGGGGGCGGCCGGGTCGGCGCCGGCAGCCGGGTCGGCGCCGGCCTCCTCCGAGATGGACCCGGAACCGGGAGCGAGGCGGGCGGCGGCGCGCTGTCGCTGGGCGTGGGCCTCGGCGGCGCGCTCGCTCGCCTCGCGGCTGGCGTGCTCGGCCTCGGCCGCCTCTTCCTCCGCGCGCGCCGCGGCCTTGACCGCGCGCCGGGCTTCGCGGGCCCGGCGGATGTGGGCGCCCACGACCCGCTCGAGCCGCACCCAGGTCCCAGTCTCCTCCTGGCGCTCCCAGAAGGCGACGAAGCGATCGAACAACAGGGCCCTGCGCGCCGCCAGGTAGACGGCGAGCACATCGAGGCCCCGGTACGAGGTCCGGTGCGGCGCCTGGGCCGCGAGGCGCGGGTCGAGGTCGGGGCTGGCACCCGCCTTGGCGCGCACCGCCGCGGCGTCCTCGGCTCGCAGCGCCTCCACATGCTCGCGCACCCGTGGCAACATCACGTCGCAGTCATGCATCTCGCCCAGGATGTCCTGCAGGTCGCGGGCGCGGCGACGGGCGGTGTCGGCGGGGCTGCCGAAGCAGAATCCGGTGACCTCAAGCACGTAGCGCAGCCGCTTCGCCGCGATCCGCATGTCGTGCTGGGACTCGATCTCCCCGCGCTTCAGCGCATTCGGCGCGAATGAGCGAAGCTCCTCCAGCCTTGTGCGGATGATTCGCGCAGCATTCTCGCCCAGAGTCCCTTCGGGATCGAGCTTCTTCACGGCACGCGCCTTCACGACGGCTCGGCCTCCCCGTCGCCATCGCGGGCGTCGCCCGAGCAATCTCGTGCGCTCGCGACGAGGTCGTCGAGGGCCCGCTCCAAGGAGGTCAGGCTGGCCGTGTCAACGAGTGGCGCCAGGGCGAGGTTGGCCTCGGCCTGCTCTTCACGCAATCGCTCGATCAGGCTTGCGACGCCGGCGCGGTCGGGACTCGGCATCTGATCGCTGAAGGACTGCAGCGCGGCGATCGCGACGTCTCGGTCGCGACGCTCGCCGAGGCCGTCGGCGAGCCGCTTCACCTCCCGCAGCACGCGCCGGTGCGCCTTGCGCGGGAAGCAGGGCTCGAACACCTCCAGGGCGGCCCGCAGGCGTCGCGTCGCGACGCGCATGTCGTGAACGCCGGCGATGTCGCTGGTGTCGAGCACGTTCCGCGCGTACCCGCTCATCTCCCTGGCGCGCACCCCGACGATCGCCGCCGCTGCACCCCCGTAGCTGTCGTCGACGGCGAGCCCCTCGATCTGCGCTGCCTTGGCCATGCCGCAAGCCTAGGTCAAGGCGCCGAGGACAAGCGACCTAGGCCGCAACCGCCTCGGAGGAGGAGCCGTTGAGATCTCCATTCAGAAAGTCAAGGATGACCCCCTCGCGCAGGCCACCCTTGCAGATTTGCAGCGGCTGGCCGAGCAGCTCCGAGAGCTTCTCCAGCAGCAGCACGCCCGCGGGCAGCAGCTTCACGCGGCGCGGGTCGAGCTCGAACCGCTTGGCGACATCCTCGATCGAGTCGCTGGAGAGCACCCGAACGGCCCGCTCCAACGTCTCGTACTCGAGCACCGCGCCCACCAGTCTGCGCAGCGAGGTCGCGCTTCCGCCCACCGCGACGGCCTGAGCGGGGTGGTCGAATTCAACGTCGACGTAGAAGTCCTCGATCGCATCGCGCAGCCTGCGGATCTCGGATGCAGACGGAGGGTCGCTTTCCAGGTACTTCCCGGTCAGCGAGCCCGAGCCGATCTTCCAGGAGCGGACCTCGGTGACCCCGTCCGCGAGGGTGCCGAAGATGACCTCCGAGGAGCCCCCGCCTACGTCCACGACGGCGACGCCGCCCTCAACCGGGTGCCCCAGCGACTTGGTGGCACCGAGGAAGGCGAGGCGGCCCTCCTCCTCCTCGCTCAACACCTCAATCTCCACCCCGGCCTCTTTGGAGATCGCCTTTGCGACCTTCGCGGAGTTGCGAGCCTCGCGGATCGCCGCTGTGGCCACGCCCTTGATCACCTCGGCGCCGAGCTGCTCAGCCAGGCGCACCTGTGTGATCACGACCTCGGCCACCTCGGCCGTCTTCGTGGCGCTGATCTTGCCCTTGTTCTTGGCGAGGTCCTTCCCGACCGAGGTGTAGGCCCGCTGCTCCATCACCTTGCGCAATTGGCCATCGCTGGGCTCGGCGACGAGCAGGCGCGTGGTGTTGGAGCCGATGTCGATGGCGGCGCAGAGCATCAGGCCTGATACTCGCAGAGGCCGCGGACCCGCTTCAGGTGCCGTGAGACGGACTCGCTCGCCCCGTCGCAAGGGGTGGCACTCGGCGCAGGGTGGCCGCTTGTCGCTACGGGGAGGCTCCAGCCGCGGCCTCACCGGGATGCGAAGCGTCCTCGAACTCACGGAAGAGGCCGGTGACGACGAACGCGACCTGCTCGCCGATGTCGACGGCATTGTCGCCGACCCGTTCCAGGGCGCGGGCGACGAGCAGCATCGTCATCGCCCACTCCCGGGTGTCATGGTCCACCCCCACCTCGACGGCGATCGTGAAGCACTGCTTGTTGAGATCGTCGACAAGGTCGTCCTGGCGTACCAGGTCCCGCGCCAACTCGATGTCGAGGCCCTCGAACGCCTTCTTGGCCTGGGAGATCTCGGAGCGCACAAGTTTTCCCATCTGCAGGATCCGGTCGAGCATCTCGCTGCGCTGCGGTGCCTCTGTGCCGGTCAGGGGGATCACCTTGGCGATGTTCACGCACTGGTCGCCCATGCGCTCGATGTTCTTCATCACGTGCAGCAGCGCCGAGATCAGGCGCAGGTCGGTGGCCACTGGCGCCTGGGTCGCCAGCAGGTTCAAAATCTCCTGGTGGATCTCCAGGTAGCGCCCGTCGATGCGGTCGTCGTCGGCGACAACCTGCTCGGCGAGCTCGACGTCCTGGTGCTCGACAGCCTCCATGGCGCGGTCCAGCGACCCCACGACCAGATCGAGCCCTCCCAGGGCTCGAGCCTGGAGATTGCCCAGGTCCTCCTGATACTGGTGCCTCGTCTTCTCGACCATCAGCCGACCTTCCCCGTCACGTAGTCCTCCGTGCGCGAGTCCGCGGGGTTGGTGAAGATCTTCTGAGTGAGGTCGTACTCGATCAGCTCGCCCCAGCGCTCCTGCTCGGTGGCGGAGAGCTCGACGATCAGGAAGGCGGTCCTGTCCGAGACCCGGGCCGCCTGCTGCATGTTGTGGGTGACGATCACGATCGAGTAGTCGTCCTTCAGCTCCACCATCAGGTCCTCGATCTTGCCGGTCGAGATCGGGTCGAGCGCCGAGCAGGGCTCGTCCATCAGGATCACGTCGGGATCGACCGCGATGCAGCGCGCGATGCAGAGCCGCTGCTGCTGGCCTCCCGACATCCCGTAGGCGTTCTCGTCGAGGCGATCCTTGACCTCGTCCCAGAGTGCGGCGCTGTGAAGCGCGCGCTCCACCCGCTCCTCGATCTTGTCAAGCCCCAGCACCCGGGGACCGAAGGCGATGTTGTCGTAGATCGACTTCGGGAACGGGTTGGGCTTCTGGAAGACCATCCCGATCCGCTTGCGCACCTCTACGGGATCGACCTCGGGTCCGTAGAGGTCCTGGTCGTGGTAGAGGCAGCGGCCCTCGACCGAGGCGGAGGGGATCAGGTCGTTCATGCGATTGAAGCAGCGGATCAGCGTGCTCTTGCCGCAGCCCGAAGGGCCGATCAGGGCGGTGATCTCGTTCTCGTGGATGTCCATGGTCACGTCCTTGACCGCGGGCTTACCGCCGTACTTCACGGTCAGCTCCTCGAGCATGAAGATCACATCTCTCTTCCCCCTCTTTTTGGAAGCGGGCTCGACCCCGCCCGCATCACTCACGCCCGAGACGTCAATCCCCGGCGAGACCCCGCCTCCGGCAGCCGACTTGATCGCCTTTCCCTTTCGGTCAGCCACTTCGTCCAACACTATCGATCACCGCTTTCACCCAGGTTTGCCGGTTTCACCACTGCTGCTCGTACCGGTTGCGCAGCCAGATCGCGAACGAGTTCATCGCCAGCAGCACCACGAGCATCACAAGCACTCCGGCGGCCGCGAGCACCTTGAACTCATCCTGCGGCCGCAGGGCGTAATCGAAGATCTGAACCGGCATCGCCGCGTAACCCCCCTCGAAGAACTTCGGTGTGTCCGCCGTGACGAAGCCGGCCGCGCCGACCAGCAGCAAGGGGGCCGCCTCCCCCAGCGCCCGGGAGACGGCGAGGATCACCCCGGTCGCGATTCCGGGGATCGCCGCCGGCAGTACCTGGCGACGGATCGTCTGCCACTGCGTCGCGCCGAGCGCGAGTGAGCCCTCGCGAATGGACGGCGGCACCGCCCTGACCGCCTCGCGGGCGGCGAGGATCACCGTCGGCAGCACCAGCAGCGCCAGGGTGGCAGAGCCGGCTGCAAGCACGAAGCCGATGTCGAGCGGGCCGCGGACGATGAAGGCGAGCCCGAGGATGCCGTAGATGATCGAGGGGACGGCGGCCAGGTTCTGGATGTTGAGCTCGGTCAGCCGGTTCCACCAGCGGGTCCGATCCGCGTACTCCTCCAGATAGACCGCAGCGCCGACGCCGAGCGGGACGATCAGGACGACGACCCCGACGATCAGGTAGATGCTGCCCACGATCGCCGGCCGAAAGCCCGCATCCTCGGGGTTCAGCGAGGAGGGGCCCTCCGTGAACAGCTTCGGCCCGATCGCCGGGGCGCCCTTGACAGCCGACTGCACGATCAGGGCCGCGAGCCCGAGCAGGGCGAGTCCGACCGCCAGCAGCAGCAGCGCGAAGAAGATGTTGCCGCGCCACTCGTCGCCGCGCGGTTGTTTGCCGAGCCTTCCCACGACCGCCGAACGCGCGCCGGCGGTCGCCAGGCGCGTCCGCTCCGCCATCGGCTCCGGAGCGCGCGAGCTCACTCGTAGACCTCTCGGAAGCGCCGCACCAGGCGGATCGCGAAGATGTTCATCACGAACGTCATCACGAACAGCAGGGAGCCGACGGCGAAGATCGTGTCGTAGGCGATCGTCCCGGTGGAGACGTCGCCGGTCGCGGTGGTGCCGATGAAGGCCGTCATCGTCTGCACGGAGGCGCCGGGGTCGAAGGTCAGATTCGGGGTCTTGCCGGCGGCCAGCAGCACCACCATCGTCTCGCCGACCGCTCTCGACGTGGCCAGCACGATCGAGGCGACGACCCCGGAGATGGCCGCGGGAAGAACGACCCGGGTCGAGACCTTGAGCTTGGTGGCGCCCAGGGCGTAGGCGCCCTCACGAAGCCCGCCGGGAACGGATCCCATCGCGTCGTCGGAGATCGAGGCGATGATCGGCACGATCAGCAAGCCGATCGCAAGCCCCGCGATGCCTGCCGCGAACGGCGGGGTCTTGATGAAGCCCGGGAAGAGGTCGCCGATCTCGGGGCTGAGGAAGGTGACGGCGAAGACGCCGAAGGCGACCGTCGGCACCCCGGCGAGCACCTCGAGAATGGGCTTGACGATCCTGCGCACGCGCGGCTTCGCGTACTCGCTCAGGTAGACCGCCGAGAACAGCCCGATCGGGATCGCCACCAGCAGCCCCCAGAGGGTCGTGCTGAGGGTGCCGACCACGACGCGCAGCACGCCGAAGCTGCCGGGTGTCTGGAGCGGAGCCCACTGGTCGGCTGAGAAGAAGTCCCTGATCGGGACCTCCTGAAAGAACCCGATCGTCGGGGTCAGCAGCGAGATCACGATCGCCGTGGTGGTGATCACCGAGATCACCGCGCAGGCCGCCAGCGACAGCTGGATCAGCTGCTCGCCGCGGCGCGGGCGAGCGGCCACCAGGGACCGGGAGGGGTCTGGCCTCCCGGGCGCCCTGGTGGCCGCAATCGCGTCGCTCGCTTCCATACCGGGCGCGGATCAGCGGCTCAGCCGCTGGTCGTCGTGCCTCCGCCCCCGCCGATCAGGTTGTCCAGCTTGTCCTGGGACTGCTGGAGCTGCTCATCGGTGAGCGGGATGAACCCGACCTGCTCGGCAACGCTGTTGACGTTGTCCAGGTAGTACTGGAGGAACGCGTCAGTCGTCTCGTTCTCCAATGACGCGGCCGACGGATACACGAACAGGGGCCGGCTCAGCGGCGCGTAGGAGCCGTCCTGAGTGGTCTCTACCGACGGAGCGACACAGCCGCTGCCGTTGTCGATCTCAAGCGCCTTCACGGTCCCCTCGTTCTCCTGGGCGAAGGAGAAGCCGAAGTAACCCATGCCCCCATCCACACCGGCGACACCGGTCACGGTGGCGTTGTCGTCCTCGCCGACGTCGTTGACGTTGGCCGTCCGTTGGGCGCCTTCCTCACCGTTGATCGCCTCGGTGAAATAGTCGAACGTGCCGGAGTCGGTGCCCGGCGAGTACAGGGCGAGATCGGCGTCATAGCCGGGCTCGAGGCCCTGGATCTCGCTCCAGCTGTTCAGCGTCGACTTGGGAGCCCAGACCTGGTTGAGCTGGTCCACGGTCATGCAGGTGACCGGGTTGTTGGGGTTGACGACGACCGTGAGGGCATCGTTCGCGACAATGAGCTCCTCGAAGGCGATGCCGCCTGCCTCGCAGGCCGCGACCTCGTCGGGCTCGATCGCCCTGGACGCGTCGGAGATGTCGGTCTCACCGGCGCAGAACTTCTCGAAGCCGCCGCCGGTGCCCGAGGTGCCCACCGTCACGTCGACGTCGGGGTTCTCCTGATTGAACTTCTCGGCGACCGCCTGGGTCAGCGGCGCCACGGTGCTCGACCCATCGACGCGGATCGTGCCGGACAGGCCGCTCGCTGAGCCGCCGTCCGAGCTGTCGTCGTCACCGCCGCAGGCCGTGACGCCCACCGCCAGCGCGCCCGAAGCAGCCAGGACGAGCCACCACTTGCTTGCCATCAAGATGTCTCCTTGTCTCGATTTGTTGACGGGGAGGCCGCAAGCGGCACGCAGGAACTGCTCCCCCCTTTGACTTGCAACGCCGGCACCCTCTCAGCAAGGCGACGGGATCTTGTTACCCGGCTGTGGCGTACGTGTAAAAAGGATGTGAACGGCCGTCTCCGGCAGCCTCAGGCCTCGACTGAGAACCGGTAGCCGATCCCGGTATGGGTGTGGTCAGGCCGGCGGCGGCGCGGCGGCGGACTCGGCCGCGGTGGCGTCGGCACTCGCGGCGCTCTCACCAGCCTGAGCCGGAGCCACGGCGGTGCCGGCCTCTTCACTCGCGGCGCCGATCGCCTCGGGGTCGAAGCGGTACCCGATCCCGAAATGAGTGTGGATATAGCGCCAGTTGGCCGAATGGCGCTGCAGCTTCTGGCGGAGCTTGCGCACGAAGACGTCGACGGAGCGGTCGCCGTGGGCCATCGCGTATCCCCAAACCTTCTGGTAGATGTCCTCGCGCTCGATCACCTGGCCGTGGCCCTCCACGAGCAGGCGCAGCAGCTCGAACTCGCGTCGGGTCAGGGCGATGCTCTGGCCGCCGACGAATGCCTGGTACTGGTCGGCGCGGATCTCCAGCTCGCCGACGACCACCGGCCCGACCTCGTCGCGGGTGACGGCGCGCTTGCGCCGGCGCACCACGGCCTCGATCCGGGCCAGGACCTCCTCGGGGTGGCACGGCTTGCCGATCCAATCGTCGGCGCCGAGCCGCAGCGCGCGGACGCGCTGCGCGACGGTCGACCGGCCGCTGCAGACCAGGACCCCGAGGCCGGGGATCGCGCCGCAGACGCGCTCGAGGAAGTCCCAGCCCTGCGGGCCGAGCACCGAGATGTCGATCAGCAGCGCGTTGAGCTTCATCGCCACCAGCTCCTCGACGGGGACGCTGCTGGAGAGCACGCGGTACTCCCAGCCGGCCCCCTCGAGGCGCTTGCTGAGGACGGTGATGAAGCCGCTGTCGGCGTCGATCACCGCCAGCCTGATGGTGCCCGCTTGGTTGGTCATCTGCGCCATGCCCTCCGGGGACGGATGATAGGCGCGGCAGCGGAGCAGCGGACCCACCCGCGCCGCCGGTTCACCGGTTTTTCACAAGCACACAGCGACTATTCCCACCGGTCCGGATAGCGCGATATCCGGATTTTCACACCGGCAGGCGCGCCGGGCGCGAGCCTTCCTGTCGACCGAGATTCCTCTCTCGCTCAGCGCGCGCGACCCGACCCTGCCCCGGGTCGCGCGCATCTCTTACAGAGCCGCCCCCCTCTCCTCTCCAGGGGCGGCGGCTCTGATCATCCAGCGCCCCGGGCGGGCGCGTCGCGGGCGGGAGGCCGACGCGCCGCTCACCCGAGCAGTCTCAGAAGGTGGCCCCGCGCGCACCGGTCGCGATCAGGACGAGGACGAAGACGCCGAGCAGGACCCGGTAGATCACGAAGACGTCGTAGCTGTGGCGCCGCACGTAGGCGAGGACGAAGGCGATCGCGGCGTAGCTGGCGACGCCGGAGGCGAGGGTCCCGAAGACCATCGGCGCCGCCACCCCGTCGGGCAGGCCGTCCCGGATCGCGCCGAAGCCCTTCAGCACGGTCGCCCCGGCGACCGCGGGGACCAGCAGCAGGAAGGCGAATCGGGCTGCGCTGTCACGATCGAGACCGAGCATTCGGCCCGCCGAGATCGTCACGCCCGAGCGGGAGATCCCGGGGGCGAGCGCGAGCGCCTGCGCCATTCCCACGTAGAGGCCGTCCCGGACCGAGAGGCTGTCGACCTGGCGCCGCTGGGGCAGCCGGTCGGCGGCGCCGAGCACGAGGGCGAAGCCGATGATCAGGAGCGCGATCATCCAGGGCTCTCCGAGCCTGCTGTCGATGAAGCCCTCGCCGAGGCCCCCGACGATCACTGCCGGGATCGTCCCGACCACGATCGCCCAGCCGAGACGCTCGTCGGTGGTTTCGATCGCACGGGTCCTGAGGCTCCGAAGCACCCCCGCGGCCATCGCCCGCAGGTCGTGCCGAAAGTAGGTGATCACCGCGACCAGGGTGCCCGCGTGCAGGGACACGTCGAAGGTCTTGTTGAACGACTCGTTCATCTCGAGGAACCCGTAGTCCTGCAGCCACGGCACCAGGATCAGGTGGCCGGAGGAGGAGATCGGCAGGAACTCGGTGAGGCCCTGGACGACCCCCAGCAGGATCGCTTCCCAGATGGACATCGCGATGATCCTAGGAGCAGGACCCTGACGCTCGTGCCATTCGGCGAGATCCCATGGTCCCGGTGCGCTAGATTGCCAGCCGATGCCGAGCCGCCGCCCCGGCACAGCCCTGGTCCGCCTCGCCGCCCTGCTGGGCTCTTCGCTGGGCGCCCTGCTGGCGCTGGCGCCCGCTGCCCTCGGCGCCGACGGGGAGGGCCTCTACGGGCGCACCGACGACAAGGTGATCACCTTCTTCGCCTTCGGGGTGATGGCCTTCTTCGTCGTCTTGGTGATCACCCTCTCGCTGATCCAGATCCGTCTGGACAACCGCAAGGAGAGGCGCAAGGCGGACCTCGAGCGCCTCGGCTCCTAGGCGGCGCTCGCGCCCAGTGTGACGCCCCCCGCCCCGCAAGAGCGCGGCACCGTAGCCGAGGCGGTCGCCCCGCCCGACCCCGCCGACGCCGCGCGGGCCGAGCATCCCGATTCGTTCGACCCGGGGCCAGAGACCGGCTACCTGCGACGTGGCCCCCGCGATCACGAGTTGCCGCTCGAGATCGGCTCCGCACCCTTCGACCCCGGCCCACAGCGATACGACGGCGGGCGGGCCAGGCGCGCCGACCGCCGCCGCCGCAAGGCCGAGCGAAAGCGGCTGGAGCGTGAGCGACGGGAACTGCACAAGCGCGAGAAGGAGCGGGCCCGAGCCGAGGAGAGAGAACGGGTCGAGCGGCTGGAGGCCGATCAGGATCGCCAGCGAGAGCTCGCCGCCGGGCAGCTCGAGCTAGAGGCCCGGGAGCAGCGCGAGAGCAGCCAGCAGGCAGAGCGGGCGCGCGTCGAGAGCGAGAGCCGCGAGCGGGCCGCGCTGCAGGAGCGCCGGCGGGAGCAGACGCACCGTGACGAGCTCAAGAACGCGGAGCGTGCCCGGGTGGAGCGAGACCGGCTGAAGCGCAAGGAGGCCGAGCACAGCGGAGCCAGGGTTGCGGCCAGGACGCCGCGGCCGCAGAGAGGGCCGAAGCGGATCGGCCGGCCACCGCCGTCAGCTCCGGAGCCCGCGGTGGCGGGACCGGCCGACGGCGAGCCGCGCGAGCCCGACCCGAGCCTGCGTCGCCCCACCGCCACCTTCGCCTTGGCGCTGCTGGCCGTGCTGGCGATCGCCGCGGGTGCCGGCTCGCTGCTGGGTCTGCCCGTTCCCTTCCTCGACGGAGAGGCGGCCACCCAGGGAGCCCCTCCCCCGCTCGCGGTGATAGACGCCGGGACGCCCACCGGGCTCACCGAGGGGCCCTATCACCCGGTGGTGGGCGAGGTCGGCTACGGTGAAGCGGCGGCGAGGTTCGGCGCCCCGCGCGGCGGCCGAACGCACGAGGGCCAGGACGTCTTCGCCAGACCGGGGACGCCCCTGGTCGCCGTCCGCGACGGCGTGGTCGTCGACGGCCGCGGCGGGCGCAGCTTCTACTCCGGAGGCGGCGGCAACACGCTCGTCATCTACAGCCCGCTCGACGACCGCAGCTACGTCTATCTGCACATGCTGAAGCCCGCGGTGGTGGCCAAGGGCGAGCGGGTCAGGGCGGGGCAGCTCGTCGGCCGACTCGGCTGCTCGGGCTCCTGCGACGGCCCGCACCTCCACTTCGAGATCCGCCGGGGCCGCGCGGTCTTCGGCCCCCAAAAGAAGCCGCTAAACCCGCTGCCCTTGCTCAGGCGCTGGTCTCAGGTCCCCACGTCATAGGCGCCGACCTTTGGCGCGTGGACATAGGATCGGCTCCGTGACCGGAGCCCAGGTGAAATACGAGCGCGTCGGGGCCGCGGCACTGCTGACGATCGCGAGGCCGGAGCGGCGCAACGCCGTGGACCCCGAGACGGCCGACGCGCTGCTCGAGGGATACCGCAGCTTCGAGGCCGACCAGGAGGCTCGCGTGCTGGTGCTGACCGGGTCGGGCGAGGAGGCCTTCTGCGCCGGGGCCGACCTCAAGTCCCTGGCCGCGGCGAGCGAGGACCCCGAGATCGCCGCGCAGTGGCTCGCCGCCCGTCCGGACGGCCCGCTCGGCTTCACCCGCCTCACCCCGAGCAAGCCGACCATCGCGGCGATCTCCGGCTGGTGCCTCGCGGGAGGTCTCGAGCTGGCGCTCTGGTGCGACCTGCGGGTCGGCACGGAGACGGCGAAGCTCGGCTTTCCCGAGCGCCGCTGGGGCGTGCCGCTGATCGACGGGGGCACCCAGCGGCTGCCGCGGATCGTCGGCATCGGCCGGGGCCTGGACCTGATCCTCAGCGGCCGCATCGTCGAGGCCACCGAGGCGCTGGACATCGGCCTGCTGACCGAGGTCGTTGCGCCGGGAGCGCAGATCGAGCGAGCCCTCGAGATGGCGGAGGGCCTCGCATCCTTTCCCCAGCAGACGATGCTCGCCGACCGCCGCGCCGCGATCGAGGGCCTCGGCCTCCCGCTGGCCGATGGCCTCGCGCTCGAGGAGGCCTACGGCTCCGAGGCCGCCGCGACGGGCGTCGCCGGCGCCGCCCGCTTCGCCTCGGGCGAGGGCCGCGGCGGCACGGGCGCCGGAATCTAGCCGGGCCCGCTCCCTCGGTCTCAGCGGGCGGCCGGGCGAGACCCCGTCAGATCCGAAACGAGGGAAGCAGGCGCTTTTCGGTCTCGCCGGCGACCTCGGCGATCACCTCGACGTGGCCCTCCAGTGGGGTGCCGCGGATCTTGGTGGCGAGCAGGTCGTCGACCTGGAAGATCCCCGCGGAGTTGTTCATCTCGATCTCGATCTTGACCGGCCGCTCCTCACCGGCCTCGATCCTGACCTCGTCGATAGCCGCCGCCGAGAGGGCGTGAATACCGTACTGCCCGCCCTCGATCGGGATCCGGGAGCGGCCCTGGGCCATGTCGAGCGCATCGGCCACACGCACGACACCGGCCTCGACCGTGTAGGGCTCGCCGCGTCGGCGGTGGCCGATCACGCAGTGCAGGACCTCGGCGACGACGACCGTGCGCTCGGGCTCCTCGTAGATCCCCTCGAGCAGCGCGTCAAGCCGGTCGGCGACGAGGAAGAGGCTGTAGGCCTCGTGGTCGGTGCGGTGGATCGACATGCCCGCGTCGTGAAGCAGGGCGCCGGCGGCGACGACCACCTCAGCGTCGCGCGGCTTCATGCCGTGATCGGTGACCATCGCCGACTCGATACCGCCCTTGTCGAGAAGGCGGATCAGGCGCAGGGCGGTGTTCAGCACCACCTGCACGTGCACCCACGAGTGGTCGGACATCTCCAGCCTCTGCGACTGGATCTGAGCCATGTACCACCAGGCGCGCACCCGCTGGTCGCCGTTGACCGCCTCGAGGAAACGCTCCAGCCTTCGGTTGCCCCGCGTGGGCGCGTGCACCTTCGCCTCCGCCACGGCCTCTTCCGGCGTGCGCCGCCTGAGGTCGGGTGTCTGCTCGTCCGCCACGCGGTGATCATCCCAGCCCTGGAGCTGGCGGGAGCGAACGCCCCATTTCCGCGCTTCGCGACGCTTCCGACCGCGGCTGCGGCTACCTTCGCGGGCGTCGGCGACCGAGGGGGTAGCCCGCATGGCGCTTCAGAGTCGAGCGAAGGCGAGCTGGCCGCAGCGAGCCTGCCCGGTGACCGGGGTGACGGTCCCCGAGTGCTCGTGCAGGCGGTGCCTGCGGTTGCAGATCGAGGAGCACATGCCCGGGGCGCTGGAGCCGGCCGCCGAGACCGTCTCGCGCCCGGACGAGGCGCTCAGGCGTCGGTCGGAGCGGCCACGCCGGGCCGCCTGAGCACGCCGACGCTCGCGGCCATCACCATCGCGATCCCAGCGGCCTCCGCCGGGGCGAGACCCTGACCGAGCGCGATCAGGCCGACCAGCGCCGCGACTCCCGGCTCGAGGCTCATCATCACCCCGAAGACGCCGACGGGCAGCCGCCGCAGGGCCTCCAGCTCCAGCGAGTAGGGGATCAGCGAGCTGAGCAGTGCCACAGAGGCGCCGACGGCCAGGACCTGCGGCGCGAGCAGCTCCGACCCGGCGGTGGCCAGACCGGGAACCAGCGCGATCGCCGCGGCGACCGGCATCGCCAGCGCCAGCCCCCTTCCTCCCGCGAACTCCCTGCCCGCCCGGGCGCTGAGCAGGATGTAGGAGCCCCAGAAGGCGCCGGCGGCGAGCGCCAGCGCCACTCCGAGGGCGTCGAGCACCTCGCCGCCGGGCCCCGCCAACAGCACCACGCCGCTGCCGGCGAGAGCCACCCAGACGAGGTCCAGCCGGCGCCTCGAGGCGGCCAGGGCCACGGTGAGCGGGCCGACGAACTCGAATGTGACTGCGATGCCGAGCGGGATCCGGTCGAGAGCGAGGTAGAAGCAGAGATTCATCGCCCCCAGCGCTGCCCCGAACATGCCCGCGACCGCCAGCGCCCCGCGACCGCTGATGTCGGCGGGCCGGGGACGCCAGATTGCGAGCAGCGCGACCGCCGCGAAGGAGAGCCGCAGCAAAGTGCTGCCCGCGGGGCCGATCTCATCGAACAGCGTCGTTGCCACGGCGGCGCCGAGTTGCACCGAGAGGATCGCGGCCAGTACGAGCAGGGGGGCGGCGCCGAAGGCGGCATCCTCGCCCGCCCTGTGTACGCCGGGCCCGGCGCTAATCCCCCATCACCTTGATCACCAGCCGCTTCGGCCGCCCGCCGTCGAACTCGCAGTAGAAGACCGCCTGCCAGGGCCCGAGGTCCAGCCGGCCGTCGGTGATCGGCAGCACGACCTGCTGGTGGACCAGCAGGTTCTTGAGGTGCGCGTCTCCGTTGTCCTCGCCGCCGCGGTGGTGGCGGTAGTCGCCCCCCTCGGGGAGCAGCTCGCGGGCGACCTCGTTGGAGGGCTCCCTCCAGCTGGGAGGAGCGATCTTGTCGAGCCACTCCAAGGTGTCGGCCTGGATCCCGGGCTCGTCGTCGTTGACCCAGACGCCCGCTGTGATGTGCATCGCCGAGACGAGCACCATCCCCTCCGCGACGCCCGACTCGTCCACGGCGCGCTGGACGTCCTCGGTGATGCGAACGAACTGGCGCCGCTCGGCGGTGTTGAAGGTCAGGTAGTCCGTGTGCGACTTCAAGGGCTCCTCCTCTGTCCACGACCTGGGAGAGGGGGATAATGGCGATATCGCGGGCCTGATCTCACTCCAGCGCCAAGAGGACGTCGCCGTCGTCACCCTCGAGCGCCCCGAGAAGCGCAACGCGCTGTCGATCGACCTCCGGGTGGAGCTGTCGGAGAGCTTCGGCGCGCTAGGCGAGGACGACGGGGTCGGCGCGATCGTGCTCACCGGTGCCGGCCCCGCGTTCTGCTCTGGGATCGACACGACCGAGTTCGGTGGCGACCGCGAACACAGGGAGCGCCTCGCCGAGACCAGCGTCGCCAGCTTCAGCGCCGTCGCGCGCTGCCCGCGGCCCGTGGTCGCGGCGGTCAATGGCCCCGCCCTGGCCGGCGGCTTCGCGCTGGCCCTGCTCTGCGACCTGCGGATCGCCTCCGAGAACGCGAGCTTCGGCTTTCCCGAACGGCCCCGGGGGATTCCTCCCAGCTACGCGGCGGCGCGAGTCGCCCTGCCCGCCCATATCGCGACCGAGCTCACCTTGACCGGCCGCCTGCTCGACGCCTTCGGGGCGCTGAAGCTCGGGGTGGTCGGCTCGGTGCATGCCCCCGATCAGCTCATGCCCCGGGCGATGGAGCTGGCGGGCCGAATCGCGGCCGGGCCGCGAACGCAGCTGGTCGAGACCAAGAGGCGCATCCTGCTCGACCGCGAGCGCAACTTCGGTCACCTCTTCGACGCGGAGGAGGAGTTGCTGCGGGAGGCCCTGCTGGCCGAGGATCCCGATCCGGCCGCGTAGGGCACGAAATCCTGACTCCCGGCCGAAGCTCCCCCCGCGGCGCTATCCGCAGGCGGGCCAGGGACTCGAGCCCGCGACCCTGAACAGCTCGGCGGCGCGATAGTCCTGCTCCAGCTCGTGGGCCGCGGCCGGATCGCCGCTGCCGCCGATCCTCGCCCAGGTGCCGCGGTCGAACTGGTACTTGCCCCGGTAGGTCCCATCAGCGGATCTGGCCCGCGGATCGCCGCCCGACTCGCATTCGGCGATCGACTCCAGGGCCGAGCGCTTCACGCCCAGCACCCGCTTGGAGCGCAGAGCCAGCCCGACGCGGGCGCGCTCGGACTCTCGCAGCTCCGTGACCGCGTGCTTCAGCCTGGCCGGCTCGACCTGGTCCAGTTTGGGCTGCAGCGAGAGGCCGGTCGCCGTCGCTACTCCCGTACCCGCGAGCGCCAGGCCCAGCACGATCAGGAGCGCCGAAGCGAGCATGCGGCGCTCGCGAAGGAGGGGCGTGGCCTCGCCCGCCTTCTCCGGCGCGACGGGGCGCTCGCCCCAGCTGCTCCCCTCGAAGGGTTCCCGTGACACAGCGGAGCGGAAGCATAGAGGCCGAGGGAGCGCGATCCGGGGGCATCGCCGCTGTTATCGTCGCCGCCGCGATGCCCGCCACTGGCCAGGAGCAGGTCATCCTCGAGATACGGTGCCCATGAGGCTGCTCGCCTTCAGCGACCTGCACGTCGACCTCGACGCGGCGCGAGAGCTGGCCGAGCGCTCCACGGACGCCGACGTGGTGATCGGCGCCGGCGACTTCGCCTCGGTGCACGAGGGCCTGGAGCCGACGATCGAGGCGTTGCGCGCGATCGAGAAGCCCACCGTGCTGGTCCCGGGCAACAACGAAACCGAGCAGGAGCTGAGCGCCGCGTGCTCGGATTGGCAAGCCGCCACCATCCTCCACGGCGACAGCGCCGAGCTCAACGGCGCGACCTTCTTCGGCCTCGGGGCGGGCATCCCGGTGACGCCCTGGGATTGGAGCTTCGACCTCAGCGACGAGCAGGCCGCGCCACTGCTCGCGGGCTGTCCCGACGGGGCGATCATGGTCGTGCACTCCCCCCCGCGCGGCCACTGCGACCTCGGCGGCGGGGGCGAGCACCTGGGGAGCGTCGCCATCCTCGAGGCGATCGAGTCCGCGCAACCGCCCCTGGTGGTCTGCGGCCACATACACGAGTCCTGGGGCACCGAGAGCTCGATCTCGGGAACGCCCGTCTACAACCTCGGACCGAGCGGCCAGATGATCGAGCTGTAGGGTTCGCCGCGATGGCCGAGCAAGCACCCGAGCAACACGAGCGCGACGAATGGCGCGTCGAGGTGAGGCTCACCGCGGGCGGCGAGGAGGGCCACACCAGCCTCGGCGAGCGCCTGCACGGCCTCGACCTCGACAACGAGGCGCGCGAGCGCCTCGGCGGCAGCGTGATCGTGACCAGGGACGGACAGCAGCTCTTCCTCTACGCCTGGCACGAGCAGAGCGCGCGCGAGGCCGAGCGGGTGGTGCGTGAGCTGATGGAGTCCGAGGAGCTCGCGGGCGAGGTCGAGCTGAAGCGCTGGCACCCCGCAGCGGAGGCATGGCGCCCCGCCACCGAGCCGCTGCCCGAGTCGAACCGCGAGCTCGACGCCGAGGAGTGGCGCACCGAGCGCAAGCGCATCGAGTCGGGCGAGCATCCCTGGGAGGTCGTGATCGACCTGCAGAGCGTGCAGGCCACACGCAAGCTCGCCGATCAGCTGATCAAGCGAGGGCTCCCCGTCAAGCGGCGCTTCCGCTACGTCCTGGTGGGCTGCCCCAGCGAGGAGGCGGCGATCGATCTCGGCCGGAGCTTCGAGGGCAAGGTGCCCGAGGGCAGCCACGTCGGCATCAGGGCCAACCCCTTCGACCTCCCCTATCCCGGCTTCGTAATGCTGGGCTCACTGAAGCCCGGGGTGATGCGCGACCTGGGCATCTAGGTGACAGAGGAGGGCCGCTCCCCCGGCTACTCGCACAAGAGCGTCGAGTTCGGACGGGTGCTCACCTTCAGCGACGGCCTCTTCGCGATCGCGATGACCCTGCTCGTGGTCGGCATCGAGGTGCCCGACCTGGCCGATCCCGACAGCGTCAGCGAGCTCGCCGACGCCCTCAACGACCAGGGCGGGAGCCTGATCAGCTTTTTCATCAGCTTCGCCGTAATCGGCCGCTACTGGGTCGCCCACCACCAGTTCTTCTCCCGCCTCGACCGCATCGACAACGGGCTGATCGCGACCAACCTGCTCTACCTGGCGCTGATCGCCTTCCTGCCCTTTCCCACCGCGCTGCTGGGCAACTTCTTCGACAACCCCCTCTCGATCGCCGTCTACGCGGTCAACGTCGCGGCCGTCAGCGGCATGGAGGTGGTGATGTTCGCCCTCGCGCAGCGCCACGGGCTGCTGCGGGAACGGATGCCGGCCGACGTCTTCCGCTGGGGGGCGATGGTCTCCCTGTCGCCGGTGCTGTTCTTCCTGCTCTCGATCCCGCTCGCCTTCATCAGCACCACGCTTGCCGTGCTCGCCTGGTTCGGCACCATCCCCTTCCAGGCGATCGCCTCGCGCTGGAAGCCCGAGCGCGCCGACGAGTTCCTCGGCGGCGCCTGAGCGAAGCTAGCGGACCGCTTTGCCGCGGCGGTCGACGAGCAGCCAAAGACCGCCGAACTCGAATACGTCCTGGCAGAGGATCAGCTTCGGCGTGTCGTGCCGGTAGAAGTAGAGCGGGTGACCGCGGTAGGTCACCTGGCGGGTGCCATCGTCGCGCCGCGTCGTCCCGAGGCGCTTGCGCTTCAGGCCCTTGCCCGCGACCGGCTTGCCACGAGTCAGGTACGGGGGCCAGGCGACGGCGCAGTCGCCGTAGCACTTCGACCTCCGGCCCCCCTCCTTGGTGAACAGGTAGAGCGCCTTGCCCTTGCCGTTGACGAGGATCGGTCCGTACTCGGAGTTCCGCTCGAGCTTCAGCTTCGATCCCCTGGCCGCGCCCTCGGCGCCGGCCGTCGCGACGGTGAGGAGAGCCACGAGCGCGAGCGCGAGCGCCGTTGCCGCGCGTCTGATCGCGGGAGTCTTGGCGGAGGCCGTGGCGCGCATCCATCGGGATCGTCGCGGCGCACTTTGAAGCGCAGCTAAACCTCGGCGGCGCCCGACCCGACCCGACCGGACCGGACCAGGTCTCACCTGATCCCGGCGCCGCCCGCGGCGCGCACCCCTTAGGCGCACCCCTTAGGGTTTCCACGACGATCACGGATGCCGAGAAGAGGAGTCGAGCTTGAGTGAATCCCCGATAGTCGCCAGCGAGAGCCTGGTTCGCGTCTTCGGAGAGGGCGACACCGCCGTCCGGGCGCTGGACGGCGTCACCACCGAGTTCCCGAAGGGGCGCTTCACGGCCATCATGGGGCCGTCCGGCTCGGGCAAGTCCACCCTGATGCACCTGCTCGCCGGCCTCGACCGGCCCAGCTCAGGCCATATCCAGGTCGACGGCGCGGAGCTCAGCGAGCTCGACGACGCCGAGCTGACCGAGCTGCGGCGCGACAAGATCGGCTTCGTCTTCCAGTTCTTCAATCTGCTGCCGGTGCTCACCGCCAAGGAGAACATCCTGCTTCCCCTGTCGCTCGCCGGCCGTGAACCCGATCCAGAGTTCGAGCGGCAGCTCGTCGACGCGGTCGAGCTCGGCGACCGCCTCGGCCACCGTCCCTCTGAGCTCTCCGGAGGCCAGCAGCAGCGGGTCGCCGTGGCGCGGGCGCTGATGTCGAAGCCCACCGTCGTCTTCGCCGACGAGCCCACCGGCAACCTCGATTCCAAGTCGAGCGACGAGGTGCTGGCCCTGCTGCGGCGAGCGGTGGACGAGTTCGGCCAGACCGTGGTCATGGTCACCCACGACGCGCACGCCGCGGCGATCGCCGACCGGGTGGTGGTGCTGGTGGACGGCAGGATCGTCAGGGACGAGGACGCCACCAGCGCAGAGCAGGTGCTCGACCTGATGAAGCAGGTCTCGGCTTGACATCGATCGCGCTGCGCAATCTGGGTGCGCGCAAGCTCCGCACCATCCTCACCTCGCTGGCGATCGTGCTCGGGGTGATGATGGTCACGGGCACCTACGTGCTCACGGACACGATCGAGCAGTCCTTCGACAAGATCTTCGTCGAGTCGAACCAGGGCGTCGATGCCGTCGTCACCTCGAAGGAGGCGGTCAGCACCGACGACGGCACCGAGCCGCCGCTGGACGCCTCCGTGCTGGGGACGGTGCGCGGCGTTCCCGGGGTCGCCGCCGCCGACGGCGGCATCTCGGACCCGCAGGTCGCGATCATCGGCGCGGACGGCGAGCGGATCGGCGGCGGCGGAGCGCCGACCTTCGCCTTTTCCACCACGCTGGAGCGGTTCGACCCGCTCGAGTACCCCGAGGGGCGGCCTCCGCAGTCCGACGACGAGGTCGTGATCGACAAGGCCGCCGCCGAGCGCGGGGGCTATGAGGTCGGCGATCAGGTGACCCTGGCGGGCAAGCAGGAGGCCCGCCAGTACACGCTGGTGGGCGTGGCGACGCTCGGCGACGTCGAGTCCTTCGGCGGCGCCAGCATCGCGCTGCTCACCCTGCCCGAGGCGCAGCGGATCACCGGCAAGCAGGGCCGGCTCGACCAGATATCCGTGGCCGCGGCCGACGGCCTCGACCAGGAGACGCTGGCCAAGCGCATAGCGGCCGCCCTGCCCGCGTCGGCCGAGGTCGAGACCGGCGAGCAGAACACCCAGTCCCAGCAGGACGAGGCCGCCGATTTCATCGGCATCCTCAAGACCGCGCTGCTCGTGTTCGCCGGGGTATCGCTGTTCGTCGCCGCCTTCCTGATCTTCAACACCTTCTCGATCACGGTCGCCCAGCGCACCCGCGAGTTCGCGATGCTGCGCACCCTCGGCGCCAACCGCCGCCAGATCATCAACTCGGTGATCGTCGAGGCCTTTGCGATCGGGCTGGGGGCATCGATCCTGGGGCTGCTCGCGGGGATCGCCTTCGCCCCGGTGATCGGCCTCCTCTTCGACGTGCTGGAGGTCGACCTGCCCAACGAGGGGACCGTGGTCGAGACGCGAACGTTCGTCACCGCCCTGCTGCTGGGCACGGGCCTGGCGGTGCTGGCCGCGTTGATCCCGGCTCTGCGGGCGACGCGGGTACCGCCGGTGACGGGCCTGCAGGAGGGCGCCGTGCTCGAGACCAGCGGCGGGCGACGACGCCGCGACCTGGCCGGAATCGCGCTGTCCGCGATCGGCATCGCGCTGATGGCGCTGGCCCTGTTCGGCGGCCTCAGCCCGGGCGAGGCCTGGGTGGGGATCGGCGCCGCGACCGTGTTCATCGGCGTCGCCCTGCTCAGCCCCCGGCTGGTGCGCCCACTGGCCTCGCTCGTCGGGCGACCGCTCGAGCGGCTGCGGGGCATCTCGGGGCTGCTGGCGCGCGAGAACTCGGTCCGCAACCCGGGCCGAACGGCGACCACGGCCGCCGCCCTGATGATCGGGCTGGCGCTGGTCTCCTTCGTGACCGTCTTCGCCGCCGGGCTGAAGGGCTCGATCGACGAGGCCATCGACGAGGGGATCACCGCCGACCTGCTGCTGTCGAACACCGACGGCTTCTCCGACATCCCGGCGCAGGCCGCCACTGCGATCGGCGGCGTCGAGGGTGTGCGCGCGGTGTCCAAGTACCGCTACACGCAGGCCCGGATCGGAGGCGAGGACAAGTACGTCTCGCTGGTCGACCCGGCGACCGTCAACGAGGTCTTCGACTTCAATTGGCAGGAGGGCTCGCCCCAGGTCGCCGCCGCGCTGGGACCAACGGACGCCGTGGCCGACGACAACTGGGCCAGGGACCAGGGCCTTGCGGTCGGGGACGCCTTCAAGGTCACCACCGCTTCGGGCCGGCAGATCGAGTACACGGTGACGGGCACGGTCAAGGACAAGACGGACTTCTTCGGCGACTACTTCGCATCCGGCGTGAACGCCGCCGCCTATGGCGAGGGCGAAAACGCCTCGAACGTGTTCGTCAGGCTCGCCGACGGGGCCGACGAGGCCGCAACCAGGAAGCAGATCGAGGCAATCGTCGACTCCGGATTCCCCACGATCGAGACCCAGAACCGCCAGGAGCTGAAGGACTCGATCGGGAACCAGCTGAACCAGCTCCTCGGCGTCGTCTACGCCCTGCTCGCACTTGCCGTGATCGTCTCGCTGTTCGGGATCGTCAACACGCTGGCTCTCTCGATCTACGAGCGCACCCGCGAGCTGGGACTGCTGCGGGCCGTCGGGATGTCACGGCGCCAGGTGCGGCGGATCATCCGCTACGAGGCGGTGATCACGGCTCTGATCGGCGCCGTCTTGGGGCTGATCCTGGGCGTCATCTTCGCGGTGCTGGTCAGCCGGCCGCTCGCGGATGAGGGCTTCGTGCTCAAGTTCCCGGTCGCCACCCTGCTGGTGCTGCTGGTGCTGGCGGCGATCGCCGGCGTGCTCGCCGCCATCGGCCCGGCGCGCCGAGCCTCCAAGCTGGACGTGCTCGAAGCGCTCGCCTACGAGTAGAGGCGTGGCGGTCGCGCCCACCTTGCCCATCACGGACTTGCCGTCCGGGGCGCCCAAGGGGATGCGAAGCTGCCGGCAGCCGTAGCCCGCCGGGCGAAACAGCGGTGAGCAGGTCTGTACGAATGGACAACCCGACCGGGAGTGATGCCGCTATCTTGCGACCTCCCCCAGTTCGCGCGATCAACCGCGGCGCGCCCATCGTGGCGCGTCGTCTTGCTACTCAGGAGGCCTCTCGGACAATGCTCAAGACACGCCAGCAGAACGTAACCGCCGCCACCTGGAGCTCCAATGGCGAGGCCCTCGGGACGGTCGACCTGACCGACGAGGGCAACAACCCCTTCGGCAGTGACGTGTTCACGGTCAAGGTCCAGGAGGAGCTCCTGCCGTTCGAGGTCTTCGAGAAGCTTCAGGCGACCCTGAGGGGAGGCGAGGCACTCGACCCCGAGACCGCCGACGCGGTGGCCGAGGGCATGAAGAAGTGGGCGCTGGCGAGAGGAGCAACACACTTCACGCACGTGTTCCAGCCTCTGACGGGCCTCACGGCCGAGAAGCACGACTCCTTCTTCGAACCCGACCGCAAGGGCAACTGGCTGGCCGGCTTCTCGGGCAAGGAGCTGATCCAGGGCGAGCCCGACGCCTCCTCGTTCCCGACCGGCGGCGTCCGCGCCACCTTCGAGGCGCGCGGCTATACGGCCTGGGACCCCACCAGTCCCGCCTTCATCCTCGAGAATCCCAACGGCGCCCTGCTCTGCATACCGACCGCGTTTGCGTCGTGGACGGGCGAGGCGCTCGACGCCAAGATCCCGCTGCTGCGCTCGATGGACGCGCTCTCTCACGCGGCGATCCGCGCGCTGCGCTTGCTCGGCGACGAGGAATCCCAGCGCGTCTTCACCACCGTCGGCCCAGAGCAGGAGTACTTCCTGGTCGACGAGCAGTACTACTACGCGCGTCCCGACCTGGTGCTGACCGGCCGCACCCTGTTCGGCACCTACCCGCCCAAGGGGCACGAGCTCGACGACCATTACTTCGGCTCGATCCCCGAGCGTGTGCTCGCCTGCATCATGGACTTCGAGCTGGAGCTGGCCAAGCTCGGCGTTCCGATCAAGACCCGCCACAACGAGGTCGCGCCCGGCCAGTACGAGATCGCGCCGATCTTCGAGAACTCCAACGTCGGCTCCGACCACCAGCAGCTGACCATGCAGATCATGCAGAAGGTGGCGCGCAGGTACGGGCTCGTGTGCCTGCTGCACGAGAAGCCGTTCGCAGGCGTCAACGGCTCGGGAAAGCACAACAACTGGTCGATGAGCACCGACACCGGCCACAACCTGCTTGAGCCCGGCGACACGCCGATGGACAACGTCAACTTCATGTTCTTCTGTGCGGCCGTGATCCAGGCGGTCAACCTGCACCAGGGGCTGCTGCGCGCCTCGGTCGCCAACATCGGCCAGGATCACCGCCTCGGCGCCAACGAGGCGCCGCCGGCGATCATCTCGATCTTCCTCGGCGCCGAGCTGGAGAAGGCCTTCGAGGCGGTCGCGTCCGGCGTGGGCGACGGGGTCACGCCGAGCGAGACCATGGAGTTGGGCGCGAGCGTGCTGCCGCCGCTGCCGATGCACGGCGGCGACCGCAACCGCACCTCGCCATTCGCCTTCACGGGCAACAAGTTCGAGTTCCGCGCGCTCGGCTCGAGCATGTCGCTCGCCTTCCCCAACACCGTCCTCAACACGATCGTCTCCGAGTCGATCGACGATCTCGCCGACGGCCTCGAGCAGAAGCTGCAGTCCGGCTCCGATGTCGCTGCCGCCGTCCAAGAGGTGGTCAGCGCGACGTACACCGCCAACAGGCAGATCTGCTTCATGGGCGACAACTACGACGAGGCGTGGCACGCCGAGGCCGGAAAGCGCGGCCTCAAGAACCTCAGGACGACCCCCGACGCCCTGCCGGAGGTACTGGCCGAGTCGACGGTGTCCGCGTTCGAGCGCTACAAGGTGCTCTCCAAGCGCGAGCTCGAGTCGCGCTACGAGGTCTGGGTCGAGCAGTACGTGATTCGCGCCAACATCGAGGCCGAGACGGCCGACTCGATCGCGCGCACGATGATCCTGCCGGCCGCGCTCCGGTACCTGGCGCTGATCGACGACGCCGAGGTGGGCGTGGTCGACGCGGAGACCCGCCCGCTCGTCGAGCAGCTGATCTCCTCGCTGGCCGAGCTCAAGGCGGCCAACGAGTACCCCGACGGCGTCGAGGGCCTGGACCTGGCGCTCTACGCCCGCGACAACCAGCTGGCGAGGATGTCCGAGGTGCGCAAGGTCGCCGACCAGCTCGAGAAGATCGTGCCCGACGATCTCTGGCCGCTGCCGAAGTACTCGGAGATGCTGTTCATCAGGTAGCAACCGCCGCCGGGATCGGCCACACTGGGGGAACATGAGCCAGGTAGTGGACCGCCTCAGCTCGATCGACGCCTCCTTTCTCGCGCAGGAGAAGGACGGGGCGCACATGCATATCGGTGCGGTGATGATCTTCGAGGGGCCGGCGCCCACGCACGCCGACTTCACCGAGCACATCGGCCGGCGCCTGCACCTGGTGCCGCGCTACCGCCAGAAGCTCTCCTTCCCACGCATGCAGATGGGGCGCCCGCTGTGGGTGGACGACCCCTCCTTCAACCTCGACTACCACGTGCGCTACACGGCCCTGCCGAAGCCGGGCTCGCTCGAGCAGCTGCGGCTGCTGACGGGTCGCGTCTTCTCCCAGCGCCTCGACCGCACCAAGCCGCTATGGGAGATCTGGGTGATCGAGGGCCTCAGCGGCGGGCGCTTCGCGCTGATCAACAAGACCCATCACGCTCTGGTCGACGGGGTCTCCGGCGTCGACATCACCACCGTGCTCTTCGACCTCGACCGCGCCCCGGCGGAGATCCCGCAGCCCGATGAGGAGTGGGCGCCCGGGCCCGAGCCATCCGATGCGGACATCGTCGCGCGTGGAGTCAAGGATCTGGTCAAGGCGCCCGTCCGGATCGCGCGCCGCTCGCTGCAGGCCGCTGCAGACCCGGCCGAGGCTGCCGCCGAGCTGCGCGAGGCCGCGGAGGGAGCCGGTGAGGTGCTCTGGGGGACGGTCGACAGGGCTCCCCCGAGCCCGATCAACGGCGCGATCGGAACCCACCGCCGGGTCACCTGGCGCGACACCCAGCTCGCCCAGCTGAAGGAGATCAAGGACGCGCTCGGGGGAACCGTCAACGACGTCTTCCTGGCCGTGGTCAGCGGAGCGCTGGGTAGCTGGATGCGCAGCAAGAGCGTGCGCACCGCGGGCCTGGAGCTGCGCGGCGCCGTGCCGGTCTCGGTCAGGACCGAGGACGAGCGCGGCGAGGCGGGCAACAAGATCACGATCATGGTCGCCCGGCTCCCCACCTACTGCGAGAACCCGATCGAGCGGCTGCGCCTCGTCAGCGAGCAGATGAAGAATCTGAAGGACTCCAAGCAGGCGCTCGGCGCCGAGGCGATCGCGCGCTTCGAGGACTTCGCCCCGCCAAACGTGCTCGCGCGCTCCTCGCGACTGCACTTCTCGACTCGCCTCTACAACCTGCTGGTCACCAACGTCCCGGGGCCCCAGTTCCCGCTCTACCTGCTGGGCAAGGAGCTGGAGGAGATGATCCCGGTCGCCTTCCTCGCTCCCAACCAGACGCTCGCCGTCGCGATCTTCAGCTACAACGGCTCGGTCAAGATCGGCATGATCGCCGACTACGACGCGATGCCCGATCTGGAGGAGCTGGGCGACCAGATCGAGGCCTCGATCGCCGAGCTGCTGGCCGCGGCTCGCGCCTCAACGGAGTCAAAGGCCTCCTCGCCGGCCCACGCCTCAGCGGAGTCCGAGGACTCAGCGGAGTCCGGGGACTCAGCGGAGTCCGGCACCTCGGCGCCGGCCTAGGCCTCGGCCGCGATGGACTTCCTGCTGCGCAAGGACGATCTGCACGAGACCCGCTTCGAGCACGGTCCCCCGCCTCAGCCGGGCGCCGGCGAGGCGCTGCTGCGGATCGAGTCCTTCGGGCTCACCTCCAACAACATCACCTACGCCGTGTTCGGCGAGGCGATGAGCTACTGGGACTTCTTCCCCGCACCGGACGCGGCTTGGGGCAGGATGCCGGTCTGGGGGTTCGCCTCGGTCGAGCAGGCAGGCGACACGGGCCTCACCCGAGGGGCGCGGTTCTACGGCTACCTGCCCCCATCGAGCCATCTCATCGTGCAGCCGGAGCGAATTGACGCGAAGGGCTTCGTCGACGGGGCGCCCCATCGCGCCGAGCTGCCCTCTGCCTACCAGGGCTACCGCCTCACCGATGCCGACCCGGCGCACAGCGACGCCCGCGAAGACGAGCAGGTGATCTTCTGGCCGCTCTTCTACACCTCGTTCCTGATCGACGACTTCATCGCCGACGCGGGCTTCTTCGGCGCTGACACCGTCGTGCTCTCGAGTGCCTCGTCGAAGACGGCGGTGATCGCCGCCTATCTGCTGGCCCAGCGCGAGGACATCGAGGTTCTCGGGCTGACCTCGGCGGGCAACAGGGAGTTCGTCGAGGGGCTCGGCATCTACGCGGCGACCGCCTCCTATGACGAGATCCCGACGCTCCCCGGCGAGACCGCCGTCTACGTCGACATGTCCGGCGACGGCGGGGTGCGCGCGGCCGTGCACGAGCGCTACGGCGACCGCCTCGCGCACAGTGCGGTCGTGGGCGCCACCCACTGGGACAAGATGGCGGCGCAGGAAGAGGGTGAGCTGGCGGGGCCGAAGCCCGCCTTCTTCTTCGCGCCCGACCGGATCCGCAAGCGCGGCGCCGACTGGGGAACCGAGTCCCTCGACGCCAGGGTGGCAGACGCCTGGCACCCGTTCGCCGAATGGGCCTCCGGTTGGCTGCAGGTGATCCCAGTGGAGGGAGAGGACGGGATCAGAAGCGCCTACCTGGCGCTGCTCGACGGCGAGATCGACCCGAGCGCAGGTCACGTGGTCACGCTCGGCGACGACTAGCGCCGGCGGGCCCGCGCCCGCCACCTTGCCTCAGCCTGCGTGCTGGTCGCGCAGCATCCGCCTCAGGATCTTGCCCGAGGCCGACTTCGGGATCTCCTCCACCACCGCCACCCGGCGGACCTTCTTATAGGGGGCGACGCGCGCAGCGACGTAGGCCATCACCTCGTCTGGATCGAGGTCGCCGGCCGCGGCGACCACGCATGCCATCGGCACCTCCTCACCGGCCGCATCGTGGACCCCGATCACACCGGCGTCGGCGATCCCGGGGTGCGAGACCAGCACGGCCTCGAGCTCGGCCGGCGGCACCTGGTAGCCCTTGTACTTGATCAGCTCCTTCAACCGGTCGACGATGTAGGTGTTGCCGCCGGCCTCGATGCGGGCGATATCGCCGGTGCGCAGCCAGCCGTCCGCGGTGATCGTCTCGGCAGTCGCCTCGGGCCGCTCGAGGTAGCCCAGCATCATCTGCGGGCCGCGGATCCAGAGCTCGCCCTCCCCGCCCTGCGCCGCGTCCTCGCCCGTCTGCGGATCGATCAGGCGCGCCTCGGTGTTGGGCACCAGGCCTCCGACGCTGCCGGCGGGGGTGGTGTCAGCCTCCTGCTCGGCGGTGAAGTGGGTGACGGGGCTGAGCTCGGTCATCCCATAGCCCTGTCGGATCGGCGTCCCGATTCGCTCCCCCACCCGGTCGGCGAGGTGGTCGTCGAGCGGAGCCGCGCCCGAGGTGACCATCCCGACCGTCGAGAACTCGCGATCGGTCACCAGCGGCGCGTTGGCCAGGGCGAGCACGACGGGAGGAGCGACGTGGAGCCGAGTGACACCGTGCCGCGCAACGATGTCCAGAAGCTGGTCGAGGTCGAAGCGCGACATGGTCACGATCGTCGCACCCCTCGAGAGGCCGTGGTTGAGCACCACCGTCTGCCCGTAGATGTGGAAGAACGGCAGCAGCCCGACCAGCACGTCGTCGGCGCCGAGAGCCGCCGCACCGTTGATCTGCTCGATGTTGGCGACCAGGTTGCGGTGGCTCAACATCACGCCCTTCATCGCGCCCGTGGTGCCACTGGAATAGGGCAAGGCGCCGACATCGCCAGGCTCGATCCCGGCGGGCTGCGGCGTCGCTCCCCCATCCCCCAGCTCCATGGCCGCATGCAGGGGCCAGACCATCTCCGTGCCCGCCTGCTCGGCGGCGAACTTCAGCGGCTCGATCAGCGGCTCCATCGCGATCAGGGCCTTCGCGTCGGAATCCGAGAGTTGCTTCTCGACGTCATCGGGAGTCAGCAGAGGATTGATCGGGGTGACGACGGCTCCCGCCCGCAGGATGGCGTGATAGGCGATCGCCCACTCCGCGCTGTTGCCACCGACCAGCGCGACCACGTCGTGGGCGCCGATCCCGTTGGACTGCAGGCCCGCCGCGACCGCGTCCACCCTCGCGGCCAGCTGCGCGTAGGTGACCACGTCGCCGCCGGCGCCGTCGATGATCGCGGGCTCCTCGCCGCGACCGGCGGCGCCGCCCAGCACGTACTCGCTCAGCGTCAGCTCGGGGATCTGCACGTCGGGCCTGCTGCTCTTGTGGAGCAAAATCCCTCCTCGGGATCAGTCCGGGTCTCGGCCACGGGAACCCTAACCGCGCTCACGGGCCTCGGGGGGCCGGGCGGAAGTATGCCGAGGACCGCCGAGCGCCATCATGGGGGCGTGAGAGTTGATTCCACAACCGAGCCGGCGCTGCAGCTGCGCGGGCTGACGAAGCGATATGACGACGGCACGCTCGCCCTGGAGGGCCTTGACCTCGAGGTGCCGGCGGGCAGCTTCTTCGGCCTGCTCGGTCCCAACGGGGCCGGCAAGACGACCCTGATCAGCGCAGTCTGCAACCTGATCCGGATCACCGGCGGCGAGGCGCGCGTCTTCGGCCTGCCGACCGACTGCCTGCAGGCGCGCCGCCAGATCGGCATCGCCGAGCAGGAGCCCAACCTCGACCGCTTCCTGTCGGTGCGCGAGACGCTGCTCTACCACGGTGGCTACTACGGGATGGACCGCGGCACGGCCGAGGCGCGAACCGAGCAGATGATCGACGTCTTCGACCTGCGCGCCAAGCGCGATGTGAGGGCGCCGAAGCTCTCGGGCGGCATGCGCCGGCGCCTGCTGCTCGCCCGCGCCCTGCTTCATGAGCCAAGCTTGGTGATCCTCGACGAGCCCACCGCCGGCGTCGACATCGAGCTGCGCCACGAGCTCTGGCGCTACATCCGCCGCCTGCACGAGCAGGGCACCACGATCCTGCTGACCACCCACTACCTCGAGGAGGCCGAGGCGCTCTGCGAGGAGATCGCCCTGATCGGCGGCGGACGGATCATCGCCCGCGATACCGCCGACGGCCTCAAGCACCGCTTCGAGGCCGACAGCCTCGAGCAGGTCTACCTCAAGACCGTCGCATCCGGGCGCCTCGCCGAGCAGGCACCGGCATGAGCTCCCTGCCTGCCTGCAGGAGAACCGCGTGAGCGGCGCCACGACCGCCGGCACGCCCGCCCATGCCGTGCAGGCGCGCCCCTGGAGCGGGCTCTACTGGCTCTGTCGCCGGGAGTGTCACCGCGTGCTGAAGCTCTGGACCCAGACCACCCTCGCCCCGGTGGTCAGCTCTCTGCTCTTCATCGTCGTCTTCGGCCTCTCGCTTGGCACCCGCATCAGGGAGGTGGCGGGGTTCCCCTATGAGGTCTTCATCGTCCCCGGCCTGATCGCGATGGCGATGGCCCAGGCCGCCTACTCCAACAACGCCTCCACGATCTACCAGGGCCGCAGCGACCGCTTCATCGACGATGTGCTCGCCTCTCCCATGCACGCCTGGCAGATGAACCTGGGGTACCTGGTTGGAGGCGCGTTCCGCGCCCTGATCATCGGCGGCGCGCTCGCCGCCCTCGCGGTCCCGATCACCGGCGCCCCGGTCGAGCACCCCCTCGCCCTCGCGCTCGCCGTCGTGCTCCTGGTCGCCGGCTTCGGCGCCCTCGGTACGATCGTCGGCGTCTACGCCGAGTCCTTCGACCACACCAGCTTCATCAACAACATCGTCATCCTTCCCCTCACCTTCCTCGGCGGGGTCTTCTACTCGGTCGACCGCCTCGGCTCCCCCTGGGAGCAGCTCTCTCACGCCAATCCCCTCTTCTACGTCGTCGACGCCGTCCGCTTCGGCTTTCTCGGCACCTCGGACGCCGGCGCTCCCATCTCATTCGCGGTCCTGGCCGCGATGACCCTGGCACTGCTGGCCTGGTCGCAGTACCTGTTCACGAGTGGGCGGAAGCTGAAGCCCTAGACGGGCGATCGGAGGGGCGTGTCAGAGGAGAACGTCGAAGTGGTGCGCCGCATCTACGAGGCCTGGGGTCGGGAGGAGTCGGCCCGGGAGCTGATCGCAGCGGACGTCGAGTACGTGAATCCGAGCTATGCGGTCGAGCCGGGGACACGGCGAGGTCGCAAGAGCTTCTCGGTCGTCCGCGATACCTATGAGGACTTCGAGCTCCAGGTCGAGCGCTACATCGATGCAGGCGACGATCAGGTCGTCGTGCTGGCTCACTACACGGGGTCCGGGCGCAGCAGCGGTGTGCCGGTCGAGGGCGAGCACGGATACGTGTGGACGATCAAGGACGGGCTGGCCGTGCGCTTTCGGTGGTTCCAATCGCACCGGGAGGCACTCGAGGCCGCTGGCGCGCCCGAGTAGGCGCCTCCGGCCGGCCGTCCCCCTCACGTCCGGCCCCCTTCGGGAATACCCCGGCCGCCGGGCCTGAGCCCGGCGGCCGGGTAGCTGCCGACGTCGGGCTAGTTGCGGGTGCCGCGCGTGGTACCCGCGGTCCTGGCCGAATCCTTTGATCCGGTCCCCTTGGTGGCGGCCGACTTGGCGTCGTCGCTGTTGCCCTTGGTGCCGCGTGTCGTGCCCGCGGTCTTGGCCGAGTCCTTCGACCCGGTTCCCTTGGTGGCGGCCGACTTCTTGTCGTCGTCGGTGTCCGCCGTGCCGCGTGTGGTGCCCGCGGTCTTGGCCGAGTCCTTCGACCCGGTCCCCTTGGTGGCGGCCGACTGCGGGTCATCGCTGCCGGTGTTGTCGTCGGCCTTGTCGTCACCGCCGTCGTCACCGCCGTCGTCACCGCCGCCCTTGCTCGCGCGCACGGCCTTGTCGGCGGTCCCGCCCTCAGCGGCGTTGGCCCAGAGCAACGGGACCGCGGCCAGGAACAGCACCGCCATCAGCAGCACGACACCCTTGCGGGCGGCCGAGGGGCCGTCGGCGGCGAGCTCGTTTCCTTCCGAGAGATGCAGGAAGGCTCGCGAAGCCGCATCCGGCGCGCGCCCCTCCCGCTTTCGATCGCTTCGCTTTCTCATCGTTTCCTTCCTCGTCGGTTCGGGTCTGCCCTTGAAGAGACTCAGTGACCCTTGCGCCGAGTGTCCACCCCGCCGGTTAAGAGACGGTTCAGCCGCGGCAAGAGCTTCGAATCAGCTCAGATGACCTGGGAGCCGCGACGAGAGAGCGTCATCTTGCTGGGCAGCTCCGCAATCAGCGGCTCGAGGCGTGCGGCGACTGCGGCGGCCGTCGGCCGGTCCTCGGGTTGCGGCGCGAGCATCTCCCCGATCAGGCCGGCCAAGGCCCCCGGCAGGCGCTCGGGCATGTCGATCGGGGGGTTGAAGAGCTGCGGGAATCGCTTCTCGGGGTCCTCGCTGTCACGGTCGCCCTCCTCGCGCGGGAAGGGCCGCGTGCCTGCGGCAGCGTGGAACAGCGTCGCGCCCAGTCCCCAGACATCCGCCGGAGAGCCGATCCGACCCTCGCTGGCGACGGGATCGCACTGCTCGGGGGGCATGTAGGCGTCCGTGCCGATCGGGTTCCTGACCCTTCTCGCCCGTTCGAGCCTGCGGGCGATGCTGAGGTCGATCAGGCGCGGCGGCACGCTCATGATCGTGTTGTCGGGCTTCACGTCCAGATGGACCCAGCCCTCCTCGGCCATGTAGTGGAGCGCCCCGGCGAGGTTCAGCGCCAGCGGCAGAAGCTGCTGCAGGGGGAGGGGGCCGCCGCGGCCGATCAGGCGGCGCAGCGACGGTCCCTCGAGGTGCTCGATCAGCAGATGGGGGTACGGGCCCTCCGGGACCGCGTCGAAGCCGCGAACGATCACGGGGTGGGCGAGCGTGGCGAGAACCTCGGCCTCCTGCTCCAGATCCTCGATCGAGCCGGGATCCTCGACCAGATCCGGGCGGATCATCTTCGCGACGAGGATGGAGTGCATGCGCTCGTCCCAGACCAGATGGACCTCGTAGAGGTTGCCTCCCCCGATCGGCTTCAGCACGCTGCGCCCGGGAGCGATCTCGTGCCCCTGCTCGAACTCCCAACTGGCGTCGCTCACGGGCGAATCGTGCCAGGCGGCGGGTTAGGACCGGGCAAAGGCAGATCCACCCCGCCGCCAGCCTGTGCAAGGCGCCCAGCCCGGCCGCCGCGAGCCAGAAGGGCGACGCCGGCGGCCGTGATCGCGCCCAGTACGGGCACGGCCCAGCGAGCCGCGCGCGGCGAGAGCACCAGCTCGAACAGCGGATCCGGGTCGCCCAGACGGTCCTGCAGCCCACCGAGAGGGCAGTCCCCGCGGTTCGCGACCACCAGCACGCCCTCACCCGCCAGCGCGGCCACGGCGGTTCTCAGCAGCCGCCCCCGGCGTCCGGTCAGCGCACACCACCAGATGTAGCCGATGGCGAGAAGGAATGCGGCCGCTATTGCCGCATGGGCCGCGCGGAAGGCCAGGGCGGCCGGCGTCAGCCTCTGGCCCGACCTGATCACACGCTCACCTGGTGCCACGCTCTTTCACAGCCTCACGGTAGCCACCCGAGGCGGCCGGGGGCTCCCGCCAGGATGTCGGAGAGACGGCCAGGGCGCCCGCTTGACAGCCGAGCACCCGATGCATAGCGTCGCCGCTGTGCTGGCGGATCGGCTTCAGGAGAGCGGCGAGGCCGGGAGGCGGGATGCAGGCCGGTAGCGACGCGGGGCCCGTCAGCCGCATCAGCCAAGCCCATGCCGACAGGGTCGAGGTGCGGGGGCGGGACCTGGCGGAGGAGCTCATGGGCCAGGTCAGCTTCACCGGGTACTTCCACCTGCTGCTGACCGGGCGGGAGGCGAACGAGGAGCAGTTGTTCTTTCTCGATCTGCTGCTGGTGGCGATCGCCGAGCACGGCATGATGCCGACCAACGTGGCGGCACGGATGACGCTGGCGGCAGAGCCCCGGTCGCTGCAGGGGGCTGTGGCAGCGGGGATCCTGGGGGCCGGGCCGGTGCTGCTCGGCACCTCGGAGGCGTGCGCGCGGCTGCTGGCCGAGGCGCAGGAGAGAGTCGCGGCGGGCGAGGCGCCCGACGCGGTCGCAGCGGCGATCGCCGGCGAGGTTCGGTCCTCGGGAGGGCGGCTGCCCGGGTTCGGGCATCCGGTGCACAAGCCGCTTGACCCGCGTGCCGAGCGGATTCTCGAACTGGCCGATGAGCACGGCGTGAGCGGCCCCTACGTTGCGCTCGCGCGATGTCTTCGCGACGCGGCTGCCGAGGCCTGGGACAGGCCGCTGACGCTGAACATCTCAATGCCGATGGCGGCGGTGATGCTGGACCTGGGCTTCTCGGCGGAGACCGTGAAGGCGGTGCCGCTGCTGGCGCGCACCGCGGGTCTGCTCGCCCACCTGGCCGAGGAGCGCGAGAACCCGATCGGCTTCCCGATGGCGCAGGCGGCCGAGGACGCGGTCGGCTATGAGCCGCCGAGCGACGATCGTCAGGCCTCGACGTAGCCTGAGGGCCGCCCCGCTTCGAGCCCGAACGCGCCGGTCGGCGCTTCCCGTTGGGCCCGCTCACTTCGCGGCCTGAGCCTGCTCCCATTCAGCGTAGAGGCGGTCGACCTCGTCCTTGGCGACCCGGTGGCGCTCGCTCGCGCGCTCCGAGCGACCCGGGCTCGACCACGCGGCCGGCTCCGAGAGCTCCTCCTCGAGCTGGCGCAGAGCCTCCTCGGCGCCCTCGATCTGCCGCTCGAGATCGCCAACCCTGCGCAGCGCGTTCTTGGAGAGCTCCTTCGGCTCGCCTCCGGGCTTGGGCGCCTTCGCGCTCGCACCGTTCGACGCCCGCGCGGCCGTCGCCGCGGCCTCGGCCGCGCGCCGCTCGTCAGCCTCGCGCTGATAGGTCGCCCAGCCGACGGGGTGGCTGCGCAGCTCGCCCTCGGCGAGCACCAGCGTGCGGCTGCCGACGGCTTCCAGCAGGGCGCGGTCGTGGGAGACGAGGATCACGGCCCCCTCGAAGGCCCTGAGCGCATCCTCGAGCGCCTCGCGGCTCTCGATGTCGAGATGGTTGGTCGGCTCATCGAGAATCAGGACGTTGGCGCCCGAGCAGACGAGGATGGCCAACGAGAGTCGTCGCTGCTCCCCACCGGAGATCTCACTGAGCTGCTTGTTCGCGTCAGCGCCCGAGAACAGGAAGAGGCCAAGCAGGTCGCGAGCCTTCTGGCCGCTGAGGTCCGTCTCGCGCGTCACGGCGTCGAGCACGGTCCCCTCCCCCGCCGCGCTCTCGGCGTGCTGGGAGAGATAGCCGACGTGGACGTTGTGGCCCAGGCTGACCCTGCCGCCGTCGGGCTCGCGCCTGCCGGCGAGGGTTTCGATCAGCGTCGTCTTGCCGGCGCCGTTGGGGCCGACGAGCACGATGTGCTCGTCGCGCTCGACTCGCAGGCCGGCACCGTCGACCAAGACCCGCCCCGGCACCTCGACGCTCACGTCCTCGGCCTTGAGCACGTGGCGGCCCGGACGCTCGGGCTTCTTGAAGGCGAAGCGCAGGTCGCGCCTGTCGCGCGGGTCGAGGTCGACGCCCTCGCCCTTGATCTTCTCGATCATCTTCAGCCTTGACTGGGCCTGCCTGGCCTTCGTCGCCTTGTAGCGGAAGCGCTCGACGAAGCGCTCCATGCGCGCGATCTCGGCCTGCTGGCGCTCGATCGCCTTGCCGAGCGCGATTTGACGCGCCGCCTGCTCGGTGCGCCAAGCATGCCAGGGGCCCGAGAAAAACCGGGCCCTCCCCGCCTCGAGCTCGAGCACCGAGGTGCCCACGGCTTCGAGAAACCAGCGGTCGTGGGCGACGAGCACCACGGCGGCGTCGATGCCGATCAGGTAGGTCTCGAGCCACTCCAGCGACGGGATGTCGAGGTGGTTGGTCGGCTCATCGAGCAACAGCAGGTCCGGATGCGTCGCCAGGGCTCGCGCGAGCGAGGCGCGGGTCAGCTCCCCTCCGGAGAAGCTCGAGAGCGGACGCTCGGCTTGCTCGGGCTCGAAGCCGAGGCCTCGCATCACCGAGAGCACCGCGTCGCGCCAGCGATAGCCTCCGCCCTGGTCCAGTCGCTGCTGTGCGGCCGCATAGGCCGTCATCGTCTCGCCGTCGTCCCCGGAGCCCTGCGCCATCAGTCCTTCGAGGCGCTCAAGCTCGGCCTCGGTGGCGATCATCTCCGCGCGGCCGCTGAACACGTAGTCGCCGAGCGTGATCTTCGTGCCCTGGGGCGGGCGCTGATCGTGCAATGCGAGGCGCGCGCCCTTCTGCAGCACCAGGGTCCCCGAATCCGGCGTCAGCTCGCCCGCCAGGATCCGCAGCAGCGTGGACTTCCCCGCTCCGTTGCGCCCCGAGAGCGTCATGCGCTCGCGGGGCTCCAGCTTGAACGAGACGCCCGAAAAGAGTTGCCTGCCGCCCACGTGGACGCCGAGGCCGGATGCGGTGGCGATTGCCATGACAGCGTTCCAGGCTAGCCCCGGGCGAGCGCTCGGCCGGCGGCAGGTCTCTCATCTTCAGTTAATCGCCGATCGCTACCACCAGGGTGAACAACTGCCCAGACAGGAGGTGAGAATGCACAAGGGACGCAAGATCCTGATCGTCGGGGGCTCCGTGTTCGCGCTCTGCGCGGCGGGCGGGGGCGTGGCGCTGGCGACAGGCGCAGGCGCAGGCGACGACAACGAGTCGCCGATCCCTGAAGGCGCCCTCGACCGGGCGAGCGCCGCAGCGCTCGCGAGCACCGGCGGCGGAGAGGTCTCCGAGACCGAGGTGGGAGACGAGGAGAGCTACTACGAGGTCGAGGTCACCCTCGGGGACGGCAGCCAGGTCGATGTCCAGCTCGACAAGCAGTTCAAAGTGGTCGGCTCCGAGGGAGACGACGACAAATCTGGCGAGGACGGGGGTGCCGAGTAGCTAGTAGCGGTAATGGTCGGGCTTGTAGGGGCCCTCGACCGGGATGCCCAGGTAGGCGGCCTGGTCGGGGGTCAGCTCGGTCAGCTTCACGCCGAGCGCATCGAGGTGCAGGCGGGCGACCTTCTCGTCGAGGTGCTTGGGCAGCACGTAGACCCGCTTCTCGTAGACATCGTTGTGCCCGTAGAGCTCGATCTGGGCGATCACCTGGTTCGAGAAGGAGTTCGACATCACGAAGGACGGGTGCCCGGTAGCGTTGCCGAGATTCAGCAGCCGGCCCTCTGAGAGCACCAGGATCGAGTGCCCGTCGGGGAAGCGCCACTCGTCCACCTGTGGCTTGAAGGGCGCCTTCTCGATCCCGGGGAAGGCCGCGAGGCCCGCGATGTCGATCTCGTTGTCGAAGTGGCCGATGTTGCCGACGATCGCCTGGTGGCGCATCCGGCTCATCTGCTCGGCGCTGATCACGTTCTTGTTGCCGGTCGCCGTGATGAAGATGTCGGCCGTCTCGACCACGTCCTCGAGGGTCGCCACCTGGTAGCCCTGCATGGCGGCCTGCAACGCGCAGATCGGATCGATCTCGGTCACGATCACCCGCGCTCCCTGGCCGCGCAGCGACTCGGCGCAGCCCTTGCCGACGTCGCCGAAGCCGCAGACGACCGCGACCTTGCCGCCGATCAGAACGTCGGTGGCGCGGTTTATGCCGTCCACGAGGCTGTGACGGCAGCCGTAGATGTTGTCGAACTTCGACTTGGTGACCGAGTCGTTGACGTTGATCGCCGGGAACAGAAGGGTGCCGTCAGTCACCATGTGCTGCAGGCGGTTGACGCCGGTGGTCGTCTCCTCGGTCACCCCCATGACTCCCGCGGCCATCCGCGTGAAGCGCTCGGGATCCTCCTCCAGCGAGGATGCGAGCAGCTCGAGCACGACCTTGAACTCCTCGTTGTCTGAGGTCGAGGGGTCGGGGACGGCACCGGCGCTCTCGAACTCGACGCCCTTGTGGATAAGCATGGTCGGGTCGCCGCCGTCGTCGAGCAGCATGTTCGGACCATCGGCTCCATCGGGCCAGCGCAAGGTCTGGTCGATGCACCACCAGAACTCCTCGAGACTCTGGCCCTTCCAGGCGAACACGGGGATTCCCGCCTCGGCCATCGCGGCGGCCGCATGGTCCTGAGTGGAGAAGATGTTGCAGGAGGCCCAGCGGACCTCGGCGCCGAGCGCCACCAGGGTCTCGATCAGCACAGCCGTCTGCACGGTCATATGGAGCGAGCCCGTGATCCTCGCCCCGGCCAGCGGCTGCGAGGCCGCGAACTCCTCGCGAATCGACATCAGGCCGGGCATCTCGTGCTCGGCGAGGGTGATGTCGCGGCGGCCGTACTCAGCCAGCGTTAGGTCGGCGACCTTGAAGTCCTGGGCGGCGGCGGTTGCGGTGCTGGGCGGTGGCGTCATTGGCAGCGGTCTCTCCGGTTGAGGGATTTCTTAGCGACAGCCTACCGAGAGGCCCATCTGGGGCCTGTCTTGAGTCGATGGAGGCGGCCCGGTTCGAACGGGCGTCTTCGGTCGCGAAACGTTCAGCGTCTACAGGTATAGCCGGCGCTTTGATCTCGTCCCCAGGGTTCCGCTACCGGCAGGAGATCCCTCGGGACCAGTCCCTTTGATTTTCCCGGGCGATCGGGACGGTCCGCCCAGGTGAGCCCGATTCTGAAGCCGGGGCCCCTCCCCTCGGGCGAGGGAGGGCCGACTCCTGCTACTTAGCTATTGACTAAGCGGCAAGGGCGAACTCATGGTCCGCACGTATTGGTTGGTGCCGGTGTTTTGCGAGGCCTCCGGCAACCTCGACCTGCAACCGAACGCACGAACGACCAAATCGAATCCAATTTCGCCCCCGTGCTGATCTGTCCACATTCTAGAGGCCTTTAGGCGCAGGGCTAGAGTGGATCGGGCGATGGAGGCCCATCAGCACCGACAGCAGTTGGAGCCGCTGCCCGGTGCGCCCGTGGAGAACGAGCCGATTCATCCGGGCTCGGGAAGAGACCAGGGGCTGCTGAAGCGGCTCGGGGGAATCGCCGCCGGCGCGGGCCTGCTGCTCGCCAAGCTCGGCACCAAGGCGAAGCTGGTGCTGGTGGCGTTGCCGAAGCTGAAGCTGTTCACGACCTCGGCCTCGATGCTGGTCTCGGTCGTCGCCTACCAGCTGATCTTCGGATGGCCCTTCGCAGTCGGCTTCGTCCTCCTTCTCCTGCTGCACGAGATGGGCCACGTGATCCAGCTGCGCCGCGAGGGCGTAGAGGCCTCGGCGCCGATGTTCATCCCGTTCCTCGGAGCGGTGATCTCGGCCAAGAGCCTCGGCAAGGACGCTGCGGCCGAGGCCCGCGTCGGCCTCGCGGGTCCGATCCTCGGCTCGGTCGCCACCCTGGTGCCGCTCGGGCTCTGGCTCGCAACCGGCGAGGACCTGTGGCGAGCGCTCGCCTATATCGGCTTCTTCCTCAACCTGTTCAACCTGCTGCCGGTGCTGCCGCTCGATGGCGGCCGGGCGATGGCGGCGCTGTCCCCCTGGGTCTGGTCCGTCGGATTCGCCGGGCTGATCGTTCTCACCCTCTTCTTCCCCAATCCGATCCTGCTGCTGGTACTCCTGTTCGGGGGACTGGAGAGCTGGCGCCGCTGGAAGGCGCGCAAGACCCCCGAGGCGCGCGCCTTCCACGACATCCCGACGCGGACACGGGTGATCGTGGCGATCGTCTACCTGAGCCTCGCGGCGCTGCTCGCGGTCGGGGTCACCGAGACCTACTTCGCGCGCAGCCTCGCCGATGTCTGACGCCGCCGTCTGAAGCCGTCGGCGGGCCGGGGCCCTAGGCGCCTTCGATGCTGAGCTTCGGGCTCACTTCTCTGAGGAAGGCCCGCGGCATCCCGGGAACGCCCGAGAGATCGTCGACGGAATCGAAGCCGCTCTGCCGCTCGCGGTAGGTGATCACCCGGGTCGCCTGGGTGACGGAGAAGCCGAGGTTGCGGAGCTGCTCGAAGCTGGCGCGGTTGAGATCGACCCGGTCGTCTCCGTTTTCGGCGGGCTTCGGCTTCGACTCGGGCTCCGGGACGTGGGCCGCAGGAGCGGCCGGCGGGCGGGCAGCGGCCCGTTCGCCTGCTGTTGACGCGGTGGCCGCGCCAGCCGCGGAGGCAGCTCCTGCCGGGCGCCATTCGGTGGTTGACGACCTCGCCTCCGAGCCGTTCTCGGGGGGCTCATCTTCGCCTTTCTCGTCCTCGCCGGCATCCTCGGCCTCAGCGTCGTGGTGCCTACCCCTCCCGGGGTGGAGGATCCGCCCGATCAGGCCCGGCTTCTTCTTGGGGGCCTCGTCCTGCCCGGCGTCCTTCTCATCCGCCCCGGACTTGACCGCGGCATCGGGCTCCTCGCCGGTCTCGGGCGCGGTCGGCTCGGACTTGGGCTCACCGGCAACGGCGCGGGAGAGGGGGGTCTCGGGAGGCTCGACGGGCGTTCGGGTCTTCGGGCTTGCCACGGGCGGCTGCTTCGCCGGGGGCGGTGGAAGAGTGGTCGGCGGCGGAGTCGCCGCGGGCGGCTGCTTCGCCGGGGGCGGTGGAGCTTTGGAGGTCGGCGGAGCCGCTGGCGGCGGGGGCTTCGCCGTGGGCGGCGAGGCCTTCGTGGGCGGAGTCGGCGGCGGCGGGGGCTTCGCCGTGAGCGGCGGAGCTTTCGTGGGCGGCCGAGCTGCCACGGCCGGCTGCTTCGCCGTGGGCGGCGGAGGCTTGGCGGGCGGCGGAGTCGCTGCTGGCGGCTGCTTCGCCGCGGGCGGCGGAGGTGCCGCGGGCGGCGGGGTCGGAGGGAGTCGCCGCGACTGCTGGGTCGTCGGGGCCGGCGGAGGCTGCGGTGGCATTCTGGAGACCCGGGGCGCAGCCGGGGTTGCGGGCCGCGTGGATGACAGTGGCATGTCCGGGATCTCGTCAGCCGCACGGACGCTCGCGGCCGCGGCGGCCTCGGCGGCGCGGGCGCGCCGCTCGGCCTCCTTGGCACGCTCCTCGGCCTGGTTCACCTTCTCCAGCACGCCGCGCAACCGTCGCTCGCGCTCGGCCTCCTCGGACTTGATGCGGGCGAGTCGCTCCGCGTCGGCGGCGCGCCGCTCGGCCTCAGCGGCGCGGTCCTCGATGCTCTTGAGGCGCGCGTAGGCCTCCTCCATCGCCTTCTCGCGCTCCTGGCGCTCGGCCGCGAGGCGGCGCTGCGCCTCCTCGACGTCGGTTGAGAGACGCGCCTTCTCGGCGCTGGTCTGCTGCTCGATTTGGGCCCGGGCGGCGCGCTCGCGCTCCATCTCGCGGCTGAGCTGGGCGTCGGCCTCGGCGCGGGCGCGCTCCCCGGCCTCACGGCTGGCCTGCTCAGCCGCGGCGGTGACCCTTTCGTCGGCCTCGCGCTTCGTGTCCTCGATCGCCTTGCGCGTGCGCTCCTCGACCTCCTGGCGCACCCGCTCGGACTCCTCCCGCGCCCGCTCCTCGCTCTCGCGGCGCAGGCGCTCGGCCTCGGCGCGAACCTGCTTCTCGGCGCTCACGCGGGCCTCCTCCTCGGCCTGGCGGCGCGCCTGATCGGCGGCGACCTTGATCAACTCCTCCGTCTCCGCCTTGGCCTGCTGGATGCGCTCCTCGGCCTCGCGCTCGAGCTCCTCCGCCTGGCGCACCCGCGCGTCGGTCTCCTCCCGCATGCGCTGCTCCTCCCGCTCGGCCTCGGCGGCATGCTTCTCCGCGAGCAGCCTCACCTCCTCGCTCGGCCCCTCGCTCGGCCCGCGATCGGCGGGCGGGGGTGGCGTGAACGGCCGGCCAGGGTCGGCCTCGGGAACGGCGTCGTGGGGCGGGCGATCGGGGAGCTCGGGCAGCGAGGGCGACGAGGGGGGCTCGGTGGGGCTCGGCGGTCCCGCGGGCGGCTCGGAAGGCGACGGCTCCGCGGGCGCCGCCTCAGATCCCCCGCCGGCGAGGCTGTTGATCTGATCCTGGAGCGATCCGGGCTCCTCGACAGGCGGGAGCACTCCCGGCCCGGTCGCAGTCTCGGCGGACGGCGGACCCGGGGGTCGAGACCCCACGGGCGGCGGCGCTGCGGGTGGCGGCACCGTGGGCGGCGGCTCTGCGGGCGGCGGCACGGCCGGCGACGGCTCGGGCGCGTCAAAGGCCCCGGTTTCGGGGGGCTGGGCGGGAGGCGGGCCGGGCATCGGCGGCTCGGGTGCGTCGAAGGCCCGGGTTGCGGGCGGCTGGGCGGCAGGCGGGCCGGGCATCGGGGACTCGGGCGCGTCGAAGGCCCCGGTTTCGGGCGGCTGGGCGGGAGGCGGGCCGGGCATCGGCGGCTCGGGCGCGTCGAAGGCCCCGGTTTCGGGGGGCTGGGCGGGAGGCGGGCCGGGCATCGGGGACTCGGGCGCGTCGAAGGCCCCGGTTTCGGGGGGCTGGGCGGGAGGCGGGCCGGGCATCGGGGACTCGGGCGCGTCGAAGGCCCCGGTTTCGGGGGGCTGGGCGGGAGGCGGGCCGGGCATCGGCGGCGCCTCGAAGGCCTGGGCCGGGGTCCCCTCCACAGGGGCCGGGGGTAGCGGAGCCTCCGGAAGGCCGGGGGGCTCGGGAGTCCCGGCCGGCTCGGCCGGGGTCGCCGCGGGGGCGAGCGGCTCGCCGGTGGGCGGGGCCACGGGAGCATCCGCTGAGGGAGGCTCGGGCGGCGGCGGCTCCGTGGCGGCGGCGGCAACTTGGGGAGCCTCTTCAGCTTGGGGAGCCTCCTTCACGCTCTCACCCGCGGCCTCGTCAACGTCCGCGTCCTCGTCCCCCCCATCGCCCTTCGCGTCCGGCCCGGGGGTGGCTGCCTCCTGCACGCCGGCCGCGCCCGCTGCGGCGATCGCCGCCTCGTCGGTTGAGGAGTCCTCGTCCTCGCCGCTCTCAGGCTCCTCAGCCTTCTCGCTCGCCCCGGCCGCAGCCTCGTCGGCGGTGGCCCCATGGCGAAGGGCGCGACGCTTCTGACGCTCGGCCTTGCGCTTGTCGCGCTCCTCGCGGCGGCGGCGGCGCTCCTCTTCCCAGGCGCGACGCTCCTCTCTCTCGGCCTTGCGCTTCTCCTCGGCCTTCTTCTCACGTTTGGCGCGCCGCAGCTTGCGCCTCTCCTTGCGGCTCAGTTTGGCGGGCGGCCCCTCAGACCCGGGCACCTCGGCTTCTCCCTCGGCCTCCGCGCCCACTGCGGGCGGGCTGACCGCGGCCTCGGTGGCCTCGGCGTCAGCGACCTCGGCCCCGTCGGCCGTGGGGCTCTCGGCCTCGGCGGCCGTTGCGATCCCGGCGCCGGCGGCCGCGGCCACCCCGGCGCCGACGGCCATGGCGCCCTCGCTCTCGGTGACGGTGCCAACCTCGGCGGTGCCGGCCTCGGTTCCCGCCTCCTTGGCTGCCCCCGCCTCAACGGGCTCGGCGGCCTTCTTGTCCTTGCGCGAAAACCTGAAGCTCTTGCGCTTGCCCTTGTCGGCTTTGGGGGGCTTCACGGGCTTGACCGGCGTCGCCCCCTCCGGGGTGGATTCCCTCTGGCGCCGGCTTCTGAGCAGGAGCAGAAGCAACACAAGCAGCACAATCGCCGCCACGGCGTAGACCGTCTGGGGGTCGTCCCTGAGCAGATCCTGGAAGTCGTCCAGGATCGATGCGGTTTGGATCGCGACCAGATTCACTTCAAATAATGATGACACGGGCCTGACTTTCTACCTGCACCGTTAGATTCTCCCGGCTTGGGCGATTTCCTGCACTTCTTCAGTTAGCCGAGGCGCTGTTTGTAGTCACGTTCCACCTCGCGCCGGGTGTCACGCTCCTGGATCTCGCGGCGGCGGTCACGGCCCTCCTTGCCGGTGGCGAGCGCCAACTCGACCTTGGCCCGCGGACCCTTGAAGTAGATCCGAAGCGGTACCAGGGTAAGGCCCTTCTCGGCTGTCTTACCGATCAGGCGCTCTATCTCGTTGCGGTGCATGAGCAGCTTGCGGGGCCGGTCGGGGTCGTGGTTCTGTCGGCTGGCGGGAAGATACGGCGGGATGTGGGCTCCGCGCATCCAGACCTCGCCATCATCGATGACGGCATAGGCCTCGTTCAGCTGCGCCTTCCCCGCGCGGAGCGACTTGACCTCGGAGCCCTGCAGCACGATCCCGCACTCGAAGCGCTCCAGCACCTTGAACTTGTGCCGGGCGCGGCGATTGGTGGCGACGTCGCCGGCTGCGGCCTTGCGCCGCTTGCCCTTCTTGCTCATCGCCGGCGCCTCCCCGAGCTTCCGCCAGAGCGCGCGGGGCGGCGGGCGGGCCTGGATTTCGGGCGCCCCTCGTCGGGACGCAGGTCCACCCGCCCGCGGGCCGCCTCGACGCCGTCCACCCGCACCCGAACGGGATCGCCGATCCGCACCGCCGGCCCTCCCCTGGAGCCGGCCAGCATCGTCTCCACGGAGTTGAGCTCGTAGCGCTCACGGCCGCCGAGAAGCCTGGCCGGCAGGAACCCCTCGTAGACGTCAGCGAGGGCGCCTCCGAAGCGCACGAACGCGCCTGCGCCCACCACGCCCGCGACCTCGCCCTCGAAGCTCGCGTCGGGGCCGCGCTCGAAGAGCTCGCGCCTCAACAGGAAGGCCGCGCAGACGTCGTCGGCCTGCCGCTCGATCCGTGTGGCGTCGCGCTCGCGCTCGGAGCTGTATGCGCCCGCCTCGGCCAGCCCCTCGGCCCGCGGCGCCTGCTCCTCGGCTCCGACCGCGGCGAGCAGGGCTCGATGGGCGATCAGGTCCGGGTAGCGCCGGATCGGCGAGGTGAAATGAGCGTAGGCGGGGCTGCCCAGGCCGGCGTGGCCGAGATTTCGATCGGAGTAGACGGCCTGCTTCATCGCGCGAAGCACGAGAGATGTATACGCCTCGCGCCCGTGCCCGCGCCTTTCGGCCTCGAGCGTCGCCAGGCGGCTGGCCTCGGCGGCGATCCGTCCGCCCTGGCTCGGCGAGATGCGGTCGGGCAGCGGCGGGGTCGGTATATCGAGGGAGCTGAGCTGCTCGATCAGGGCGGCGATCCGCTCGGGATCGGGCTGCTCGTGCACCCGGTAGAGAGTCGGCATTCTCTTTCGCTCCAGCAACTCGGCGACCCGTTCGTTGGTGAGGATCATCAGCTGCTCGATCAGGCTGTGGGACTCGGTCTGCACGACGGAGTGGGCGGCGACCACGTCCCGGTCGGCAAACTCGAACTCCGGCTCGGAGCTCTGCACCAGCAGGGCGGTCCCGGCGCGCCGCTCACGAAGCGCGGCGGCGGCGGCCCGAGCCAGGGTGAGGGGTTGCTCGGCGGCCGCCGGCGCGGCGGCGCGGCCGCCGAAGACCTGGTCGAGCTGGTCGTAGTCCATGCGCACGTCGGAGCGAATGCGGCTGCGGTAGAAGCTCGCGGAGCGGGGCTCGCCCGAGGCAGACAGCTCTATCTCGGCGGTGACGGCGAGTCGCTCGACTCCGGGGGTGAGGCTGCATGCCTTGCTCGACAGCGCGTGTGGGAGCATCGGCTCGACGGTGCCGGGGACATAGGTCGAGGTGGAGCGACGGTAGGCCTCCCTGTCCAGGGCCGAGCCGGGACGCACATGGGCGGCGACGTCGGCGATGTGGATCCACAGGCGCGTGCCCCCATCGGCTTCGGAGGCCGAGACCGCGTCGTCGAAGTCCCTGGCGCTGGCGGGGTCGACCGTGAAGGTGGAGAGCCCGGTGAGGTCGCGCCGCTCGCCCTCGACCCGCCCGGCGCCCGCGGCGGCGCCCGCGGCCTCGTCCTCGACACGGCGAGGGAAGCCGCTGCCCAGCTCGTGCTCGCGCAGAAGCGCAGCGACGACGTCGGCGGCCCTCTCGGGGTCTCCCAGCTCCTCGACGACCTTCGCCCTGCCGTGTCCGAGCTCGAGCAGAGCCATGCGGCCAGGGCCGACGCGGCGGCCGCCCCCCAGCGTGAAGCGCTCGGGATCGCGGCCGAACAGCGTCTCGCCCACAAGGAAGCGGCCCTTCTTGGAGATCACGGCGACGCGCCTGGAAGCGCGGCCTTGGCCCCGCGGGCTCACCTCTCTGCGCTCAGCCCTGCCGGCCGGCGGCGGGAAGCTTCTCGCCGAGCGCGTCAAGCGCCTTCTGCAGGCCCTCGTCGGGCTTCGTCCTGGGCAGATCGACGGCCGGCAACTCGGGCTCGATGCCATTGCCGGCGAGCGACTGGCCGTCGCGGGTCAGGTACTCGCCGACCGTGAGGTCGAGAGCTCCTCCGTTGGCGAGGCTGATCACCTCCTGGAACACTCCCTTGCCGAACGAAGTCTCGCCCGCCACGCTCGCCAGCCCGGCGTCACTGAGCGCGGCGGTGAAGATCTCCGACGCCGAGGCCGTGTCGCCGTTGATCAGGACCACGATCGGCCGCGGCTCGATGGCGTCGCCCTGTGCTTCGAAGGTCCGGTCGGCCTGGGTGCGGCCCTTGGTCGAGACGATCACGCCGTCCTCTACGAAGACGCTCGAGGTCAGCACGGCCTCGGTCAGCAGGCCGCCACCGTTGCCGCGCAGGTCGAGCACCAGGCCCTCGGCTCCCTGCTCGTCAAGGCGCTCGACCTCATCGCGCAACTCGGCGTGGGCTCCCTGGGAGAAGCCGAGAAGGCGAACGTAGCCGACCGGCACCCCGCGCACCTGCTTGAGACTGCCCTCGACAGCGGGCACGTTCAGCTCCTTGCGGGTCAGCTCGTAATCGCGCGATTTCCCGGTTGACGGGCGCAGCACGGTCAGCTTCACCTGCGTTCCAGGCTCGCCCTTGATCTGGGCGGTCGCCAGGTCGGCGGCGGCGCCCGCGATCGACTTGCCGCCGACGGCCGTGACGATGTCCTGCGCGGCGATCCCGGCCTGCTTGGCCGGCGAGTCGTCGAACACGGTCGCCACCCGCAGCCCCCGCTTGACCTCGTTGACCGTCAGCCCGACGCCCGAGAAGCGGCCCTCGGTGACCTCGCGAAAGCGGGCGAAGGCCGCGGGCGGAAAGTAGTGTGAGAACCGGTCCTTGTAGCGGCGGCGAAGCCGCTGGACCATGCCCTGCACCGAGGCGTTCTCGAGCTGCTCGCCGTCAGTCTCGCGGAAGTAGTTCTCCGAGATCACATCGAGCGCCTCGGAGCTGAGCTTGGCCTCGCTCGAGCCGCCCAGCAGCTCGCCGGGGAAGTCGGCCACCGAGTCGGAGCGCTGTCCCACCGCGGCGCCGCCGAAGAAGGCGACGATCACGGCCGCAACGGCCAGAAACGGCCACAGGGCCCTGCCGGTGCCTCCGCCGCTCATCGCCAGTGAACGCTACTGAAGCGCGGGGTGCCGCTCAAACGCGCAGGAAGCGGCGCAGGGTGAGGCCGCTGCCGATCGCCGAGACGGCCATCGCCGTGACGAGCAGCAGCGCCACGAGCTTCGCGAAGGCGATCGTCTGGGTGCCCGAGATCAGGTCCACGCTTTCGGCGAGCGGATCGACCACGGTCTCCTTGCCGAGGAAGAGGATCGCGACCGCGATCAGGCCACCGATGAACCCGCAGGCAAGGCCCTCGACCATGAAGGGCCAGCGGATGAACCAGTTGGTGGCGCCGACCAGCTGCATCACCTCGACCTCGCGCCGGCGCGCGTAGATCGAGAGCCGGATCGTGTTGCCGACGAGCAGCAGCGAGGCACCCATCAGCAGCGCCGCGATCAGGATCAGGAACCACTTGACCGCGCCCGTCACCGTGCGGATCGAGGAAGCCTCGTCGCGCGAGTCCTTGACCTCGTCGATGATCGGGCTGATCGGCGCGGGCTTACCGGCCTCGTTGGGAGGCGTGAGCGCGGCGCGCACCGCTTCCATGTTGTCGAGGTCGTCGGGCTTGACGTTGAAGGAGGCGGGAATCGGGTTGCGGCCGCCCGGCAGCTGCGCCGTGAGGTCTGCCTTGTCCTCCTGCTCGAGTCGATCGCCGAGGATCTTCAGTCCCTGCTCCTTGGAGACGTACTCGGTCGATTCCACGTGGGTGATGCCCTGGATCTGCGTCTCGAGCGCGGCCACCTCCTGCTCTGTGGCGTCGTCGTGGAGGAAGACGCGCAGGCCGACCTGGTCGCGGACCTCCTCGGTCTTGCCGCTGGTGGTCTGCAGGATCGGGACGAGCACACCGAGCAGCAGGATCGTCACCGCGACCGTGACGATCGACGCCACCCCGGGGGCGGCACTGCGCCGCAGCGCGCGCAGGCCCTCGCTCATGAAGAAGGTGATCCGGCTCACGGTCGGCTCCTAGTAACGCTCGTCCTCGACGCCCAGCTCGTTGCGGACGCGCGCGGCGAACTCGCGGGTTGACTCCTCGTCGGCGTACATGCCGGCGGCCTGGTCGCGGACCACGCGGCCGGCGTCGAGGCCGATCACGCGGCGGCGCATCTTGTCGACCATCTCGCGATCGTGGGTGACCACGAAGACCGTCGTACCGGTGCGATTGATCCGGTAGAGGAGCTGCATGATCCCGATGGAGGTGGCCGGGTCGAGGTTGCCGGTGGGCTCGTCGGCCAACAGCAGGGGCGGGTGGTTGACGAAGGCGCGAGCTACCGCGAGGCGCTGCTGCTCCCCGCCCGAGAGCTGATCGGGGAAGTTGTTGAGCTTGTCGGCGAGCCCGACCAGGCGCAGGGCGTCAGGCACCTTGGTGCGAATCTCCGAGCGCGAGGCGCCGATCACCTGCAGCGCGTAGGCGACGTTGTCGTAGACGCTGCGGCTGGGCAGCAGCTTGAAGTCCTGGAAGACGGTCCCAATGCGCCGGCGCAGCTGCGGGATCTTGTCCGAGGGCAGGGTGGCGATGTCACGGCCGGCGATCAGCACCTCGCCCTCGGTCGGCTCGAGCTCTCGGATCAACATCTTGATCAGGGTGGACTTGCCACAGCCCGTGGGCCCCACCAGAAAGACGAACTCGCCGCGATCCACGCGCAGGCTGACCCGCTCCAGCGCGATGTGTCCACCCGGATAGATCTTGCTGGCGCGGCGCAGCTCGACGACCGGGGGCTTGGCCCGCCGCTCGGTCAGGTGCTCGGGGCGGCGAGCGGTCCGCTCGCGCCCGCGCAGAAGCGTGGATGTCTGATGTCTCGCCAAGTGGGACGTTGGTGTCGCAAGGCCGCCCTGATCAGCAGCCTCACTGTCCCAACAGGGTAGAAGGGCCCTAGGAGCGGTGACGCAAGTTCGCGACCACGGACACCAGCCTGCATCTCCTCGGGCTTCGCCCTGCGGGGATACAGGGTTGCGACGCCGTCCTAGGCCGCTCCGCCGATCGCGGGGTGCGAGACGAGGGGCTTCTTGACCAGGGCCTCGCGGGCGAGATCGGCGATGCCGGTCGCGGTGAGGCCGAAATGCTCCATGCAGGCCTCCGCGGTGCCCGAGACACCGAACTCGTCGCCCATGCCCAGAGCGAACACGGGCACCGGATGCAGCTCGGCGGCCGCCTGGCGGATCGCGTCGCCGAGGCCGCCCGTGACGCGGTGCTCTTCGGCGGTGACGGCCACCCCCGTCTTGGCGAGCGACTTCAGCACCAGTTTCGAGGCGAGCGGCTTGATGATCGAGACGTTGACGACCTCGGCCTCCACCCCGTCCTCGCGCTCCAGCGTCTCGGCGGCCTCGAGGGCGCGCCAGACCATGTGGCCGCAGGCGAAAAGGGAGATGTCCTTGCCCTCGCGCAGCACGTCCACCCCGTCGCCGAGGGTCTCGGGGATCTCCTCGTAGAGGATCGGGGTGGAGGGGCGGCCGAAGCGCATGTAGATCGGGCCGGGGCGCTCGTACGACTCATAGGTCGCGGCGAAGGCCTGGTTGTAGTCGGCCGGCACGATCACCTGCATCTTCGGCATCGCCCGCATCAGGGCGATGTCCTCGATCATCTGGTGAGAGGCACCGTCCTCGCCCAGCGAGACACCGCCGTGGCTGGCACCGATCCGGACCGGCAGCTCGTTGTGAGCGATCCCCAGGCGCACCTGGTCGTAGGAGCGCGAAGTCGCGAAGATGGCGAAGGTCGAGGCGTAGGGGATCTTCCCGGTGGCCGCGAGGCCGCAGGAGATGGACATCATGTTGGCCTCGGCGGCGCCGACGTTGAAGAAGCGGTCGGGGAACTTCTTGCCGAACTTCATCGACTGCGTCGAGACGGCCAGGTCGGCGTCGAGCGCGACGACATCGTCGTGCGCCTCGCCCAGGGCGACGAGCGCGTCACCGTAGGCCTGGCGGGTCGCGATCGGCTCGGTCTTGGGCTCGCCCACCGCCATCAGCCGGCGCTCCCCAGGGACTCGTCCTGTGCCCTCAGCGTCGCCAGGAGCTCCTCCATGGCCTGCTCGGCCTGCTCGGGGCTGGGCGGCTTACCGTGAAAGCCGAAGCGCCCCTCCATGAAGGAGACGCCGCGGCCCTTCTTCGTCTCGCAGACGATCGCCGCGGGGCGGTCGAGGTTGCGGCTGCGCTCGAGCGCATCGACGAGCGCCCCCATATCGTGACCGTCTATCTCGATCGAGTCCCAGCCGAAGGCCTCGAACTTGGCCCGCACGTCGCCGGTGTCCATGACCTCCTCGGTCGTGCCGTCGGTCTGCAGGTGGTTGTAATCGACGACCGCAGTCAGGTTGGGGATCCGGTAGTGGGCGGCGGCCATCGCCCCCTCCCAGCTTTGACCCTCCTGGCAGTCGCCGTCCGACATCACCGTGAACACGTGCGCAGTATCGGCGAGGCCGTCGAGGCGCAGAGCCAGGCAGATGCCCAGCGACATCGACAGACCCTGCCCCAGCGAGCCGGTCGAGACCTCGACGCCGGGGGTCCGATGCATGTCGGGGTGGCCCTGCAGGTGGGAGCCGATCTGCCGCAGGCCCTGGAGGTCCTCGGTGGGGAAGTAACCGTGCTCGGCGAGCGCCGCGTACTGGATCGGCGCAGCGTGGCCCTTTGAGAGCACGAAACGATCACGCTCGGGCCACGCCGGGTCAGCGGGGTCGTGCCTGAGCACCCGGAAGTAGAGCGCGGTGACGATGTCGGCGGCTGATAGCGAGCTGTCGAGGTGGCCGGACTTGGCGACGGCGAGCATGCTCACGCAGTGCATGCGAAGCACCGTCGCCGTGCGCTCGAGCTCCTCGATCGAGGGCTTCTCGCCCACGGTGGGCGCAGGCTCGGGGTCTGGTACGGACTTCAGATGCGCCATCAGGGGGCCTCCTCGGGGGCGCGAGCGTAGCAACGAGCGAGGAGGTCGGTAGCTTCCGGGGCCGATGTCCGCCACCGACGACCTGCTGGCCAACAACGAGCGCTACGCGGAGGGCTTCGACCAGGCCGGCCTGCCCGTCGCGCCGGGCCGAAAGCTGGCGATCGTCGCCTGCATGGACTCCCGCCTTGACCTGTTCGCAGCGCTCGGCCTCGATCACGGCGATGCCCACATGATCCGCAACGCGGGCGGCGTGGTGACCGACGACGAGATCCGCTCCCTGGCGATCTCCCAGAACCTGCTGGGGACAGAGGAGATCATCGTCATCAACCACACGGACTGCGGCCTGCACGGGCTCGGTGACCAGGAGTTCCGCGACCGGCTCGAGCGGGAGCTCGGGGAGCGCCCCGAGTGGCCACTGCACGCCTTCGAGGACCTCGACGAGAACGTGCGCGCCCAGGTCGCGAAGATCAGGGAGAGCCCCTTCATCCCCAATACCGAGAGCGTTCGCGGCTTCGTCTACGACGTCGAGACCGGTCGCCTGCGCGAGGTCCACTGAGCCGTGAGGGCGATCCGGCCCGCCGCTGCGGCTGCCGCCGCGGCGCTGGCCACCGGGGCGCTGCTGGTCTCGGGATGCGGCTCGGGCGGCGATGACGGCGCGCCCCCCGCATCCGAGCCCCAGCTGCTCGACCCCGGCGCGGCCGAGGCGAGCCCCGAGGCCCCCGCACCCGGAGCGGGTGCGCCCGAGGGCGAGCTGACCGAGGGAGACCGGGAGGCCGTCGCGAATGCGGTCTACTCCTACGTCGCGGCCTTGAACCGCGGCCACGGGGCGGCGGTCTGCGCCCTGCTCACTCCGGGGGCGGTCCCGCTGCGCGAGCTTCCTCGCAGGGGAGCGGGGTGCGGCGGCTCGGTCAGCGCCTCTCTGGGGTTCGAGCGCCCCGGCGGGACGCCGGCGTGGAAGCGAACCAAGGTCAGGGAGCTGAGCTCGGTCGCCGTCGCCGAGGACACGGCCAGAGTGACGGCGACGGTCACCCACGACTTCGCCGACCGCCGCTTCACCTCGCTCGAGGAGGACGTGATCTACCTGCGCAGGGCGGGCGATGCCTGGCTGCTCGCGAAGCCGAGCGGCACCTTCTACCGCGCGGTCGGCTATCCCGAGCCGCCACTGCGAGCCCTGACGCCGCCCTGAGCGGGCGGCCGTGGCCGCGCCCTACGATTGGGCCCTTGACCTCGAGCATCCGCATCGGCCGCCTGGCCGGGATCCCGATCGGGATCCAGCCGCTCTGGATCGTGATCGTGGCGCTGATCACCTGGTCGCTCGGCGCCAACTACTACCCCGAGGAGGTTGCTGGGATCGCGCCGGGCGCCGCCTATGCGCTGGGCTTGGCGAGCGCCCTGCTGCTGTTCGCGAGCATCCTGCTCCACGAGCTGGGTCACTCGATCGTCGCCCGCCGCCACGGCATCGAGGTCGAGGAGATCGACCTTTGGCTGCTCGGCGGCGTCGCGAAGATGCGCGGCACCCCGCGGCAGGCGTCGGATGAGCTCCGCTACGCCCTGGCGGGCCCGGCGGTCACCGTTCTGGTGGTCGCGTTCTTCGCCCTCGTCCTGGTACTGCTCCCTGCCGGGGCCCCGCGGGCGCTCGAGGCCATCCTCAGCTACCAGCTGATCGTCAACGTCGCGATCTTGGTGCTGAACATGCTCCCGGCCTTTCCGCTGGACGGAGGCCGCGTGACCAGAGCGCTGATCTGGAGGCGCCGCGGCGACCTCGACCGGGCGACCGTGGGTGCGGCGAGGTTGGGCCGGGGCTTCGCCTACCTGTTCATCGGCCTCGGGCTCCTGGCGCTGCTGCAGGGCGCACCCGGCGGGCTCTGGTTCGCCCTGATCGGCTTCTTCATGCTGCTCGCGGGCAACGCGGAGCTGAGCGCTCAGCGAACCCGCAGTGCTCTGCGTGGAGAGCACGCACGGGACCTGATGGCGTTCCCGGCGGTCACGATCCCCGCCGAGACCAGGGTCGACGAGGCCGTCCCGGCCTACTTCGAGCGCTATCGCTTCCGGGGCTTCCCGGTGACCGAGTCCGGCGTGGCCACCGGGATCGTGACGATCGGACAGGTCGAGTCCCTGCTTCCCGAGGCCCGCTCCGACACGCGGGTAGGTGACCTCGCCCTGAAGGACCCTGAGCTCTTCATCGACCCCGAGACCAGGGTGACCGAGCTGCTCGAACGGCAGGCGTTCCAGCGCGCAGGGCGAGCGGTCGTGGTCGGCGACGGCCCCGAGGTGGGCATCGTCTCGGTGACCGAGGTGGAGCGTGCCGTCCGCGCCCACCGGCTCGCCACTGGCTCCTGACCGCGCCGGCTATCGCCCCGCCCGGCTGCTCGATGATGTCCGCCGGGGTCTGCAGAAGAACAGGTCGCCGAGCTCCTGGCTCATGCGCACGCCCGGCTAGAGGCGGTGGTTGCCCCCGCCGCGCGGTGGCCGGCCGCCAAGTCGGCCGCGCCTGGCGCGCTTGCGTGGGACCTTGACGATGCGTGCGGCCGGGCTGGCCGCGCTCGGCCGGAGCAGGGTGAGAAAGGCGAAGCGCTCGGTGAGCGCGGTGGACCAGAGGGTGAGGCCCGAGCGCCTCACCGAGAACAGCACCTTGCCAAGACCGCCCTTGCCGACCCGGCGGATCATCAGCCTGCTGCGGAGCGCGTCGCTGCGCGTGTAGATGAAGGAGCGCCCCTTGAGCGCCGGGCTGTACAGAAGCAGGCGAGCGGACCGCACCAGCGTCCGGCTCTTGCGGGTGCCGAGCACCTTCTGCACGACGCGGCTGCCGCGGCGGCGCGCGACCGCGTAGACGAGCCCGGCGCCGTCGAGGCGGGGCTCGCTGAGCTGGGACGGGGCGCCGACCGTGGCGACCGTCTGCACGGGGCCCGGCGCCGCCGGGTTGGCGATCTCGCGGGCGAAGATGCCGTCGCCCCCGCGGGCCAGCGGCGCCCGGTAGGCGAGCCATCCGCTGGAGACGGAGATCGCGTCCGCGCCGGGCGCGGCCACCTGCGCCACCTCGCCCAGAGTCGAGCGGTCGAGCAGGCGCACGGTCTCGCCGTCGAGCGTGGCGACGAAGCGCCCGCCGATCGCCGGGTCGGTGCCGCCCAGCGCCTGATCGACGCCTCCCCGGCGCAGCACGGCGGCACCGCCCAGCCGCTCGAAAACGAGCGACTCCACCGTGGCCGAGGGGTCCGTGGCGGCCGTCACGGCCGTCTTGGACTTCGCCCCCGCGTAACCGGGCACCACCGCCAGCACCACCGCCGCGAGCGCCAGCGCGGCAGCGTCGCCGCGTCGCAGGCCGCGGTAGACGCCCGGGTGCTCGCACATCAGCTCGTTGGCGCGAGTCCCCGCGGGTCGCCCGGCCAGAGGCGCGAGGGCGACGATCGGGATCGCCCGCCCGAGCCCGAAGCCGGCCCCGATCAGCGCGCCCAGCCAGGGCTCGCCGAGCGCGAGGCTGATCCCCGCCAGGGCCCAGACCCCGAAGGAGAGCACGAAGGTGGTGAAGCCCAGCCCCAGCAGGACGCCGTAGAGCCCCGCAGCGACCGGCATCGGCATCACCCGGCGCCAGTGCTCGGGCACCTGGCGGCGGATCTGGGGCACGACCCGCGCCCCCTTGACCTCGAGCGCCGCTGCGACCGCGGCCAGCGCAGCCGCGGCCAGGTAGGCGACGCGCCCGCCGTTGCCGTGCAGCAGCTCGCCGACGGCGGCCAGCGCGACGAAGGTGAGCACTCCGCCCGCAAGGGCCCCGGGCACGAAGGCGACGCAGGCGGCGAGCGTGGTGCGCCGCCCGCCGCTGTGCCCGGTCGGCCCGATCGTCTCGATCACCGAGAGCCCGCAGGGCGAGAAGGTGCCCGTGGCCCCGATCAGCAGCGCTGCAAGCGCCAGGCAGAGCTCCAGCGGCCCCAGGTCCATCAGCCGTGGCGGGCGGCGGCCGCTAGCACGGGACCCGCGTGTCGAAGTACATGACGCAGAAGACCTTGCGTCCCCCGTAGCAGTAGCCGGTCAGCGCGGCGTCGCCGTTGACCCGCCGGTTGCTGTACGAGCAGCAGTCGGCGAGCTTTCGGACCTTGCCCCCGCAGCACCGGTACCAGGCGCCGTCGACCGTGGTGTTGAAGCCGTAGATGCTCTGCACCCGGTCGCAGACCCTGGTGCGCGGGGCGGGCGGCAGCGGCCTGCCGTCGGGGTCGCGCAGCACCTCGCCGTCACCGTCGACGGGCTGGCCGGCGGCGTTGACGATGCGGCCGACGTCGTCAACCGGGCGCCCGTCGCTGGCGCGCAGCGGAAAGCCCCTGGAGTCGATCCGCGGCAACCCGGTTGGGTGCGGGCAGGACCCGGTCGTGTACGTGTGACCGCAGAAGTGGTAGGCGCTCGACTCGCCCGGCGCGACCAGCGAGCCGACGGTGCGGGCGGCGGTGAGCGCGGTCAGCGCGCCGCCCACGCGCGCAAGGAAGCCGCGGCGAGACGTATCGCGCGCCAGGGAGTCGCTGAGCCGCTCGAGGCGGTCGAGGGGCTCAGGCACCGATCGGGAGCCCCCCGAGCCCCGAGTCGGCCCCTTCCGCGACGCCCTCGCGCCGGCGGCGATCGGCGGTGGCGATCACGCTCTCGAGCTGGGCGAGGTTGTTGAAGGTGCCCTTCGCCAACACCGTGTGGTCGGGGGCGATCGCTATCGCGAACGGGCTCCCCGGCACCGACAGCGCCCGCCACAGGGCCGCATCGGCCTGCTCGTCGAGAACCCCCACCGAGATCTGCGGATCGCGGGCCACGCTATCGATCGCCGGCGAGAGCGACTGGCAGAGGTGGCAGCCCTCGGAGCTGAACACGGCCAGCCCCAGCTGGACGCCGTCGAGTGACAGCCTCGCGGCCAGCTGGGGGGCGCGGCTGCCCACGTCGGGTCCCTCTCCCGCTATCTCCAGCGCGCCCTGGCTGCCGAGCTGGAGCCGGAGCATCCCGACCTCGCGGGCCAGCGCCAGCACCGCGACCGCCAGTCCGGCGCAGGCCAGCAGGGCGACTCCCAGACCCAGCGCGAACCACCCGTCCGTGCCGATCTGGGCGGAGGGCAGCGAGGGGACCGCGGCGAAACCCGCCGCAAGCGCCAGGTTTCGAGCGACCGAGGGCCAGCCGATGGTCGAGCGGGCGCCGAAACAGGCACAGGGAGCCCCGGCCCGGCCGCGCAGGATCGCCGAGATCATCACCGCGGCGAACATCGCCATCAGTGCGGCGGCGGCGTAGGCGGCCTGGTCGACTCCAGCGGCGACCGCCAGGGCCAGACCGAGCTCGGCCGCGATCAGCGCGCCCCAGGCGAAGCGCCTCAACGGGCCCTCGCCGAACCCGAAGCTCGAGAGCGCCGCCTCACTGGTGCGCGGGGCTGCGAGCTTCGCCAAGGCCGCGCCGGCGAGCACGGCTGCGAGCACGACTCTGACCGCTACCTCCACCATCCCCCTCCTTCAGACGGCACGCTAGCGCGCCGGGCGGCTAGCGCCCCTTCTTCTTCTTCCTCCCTTTTCTTCTTCTTGACCCTGACGCACTTCTTCTTGGCCTTCTTGCCCTTCTTCTTGACCTTCTTGCGCTTGAAGCCCTTCTTGCACTTCTTCGTCTTCTTCTTCTTCTTCGTGACCACAAACTGGGTGTCAGAGCAACCCGCGGGGCCGACCACGGCCTCGCGGCCACCGGCCGGGATGCCCTCGTCGCCCTCGATCTGGGCCACGTTGCCGACGACCTGCGAGCACAGGGGGTTCTGGGCGACCCGCGTGTAGACGCCGGGCCTGTTGGGCTGGGCGCAGCCGATCCCGAAGCTGACGATGCCGACCAGGCGGGTCAGGGGCGGCCCGGCGGCCGTCTGCAGGGGACCGCCGCTGTCGCCCTGGCAGGCGTCGACGCCGCCGGCCAAGAAGCCCGCGCAGATCTGCTCGGCAGCGAAGAACAGGCCCGCGTACACACCCGGGGCGGCGCAGGTGTCGTCGGCGATGATCGGGACCGTCGCCGAGCGCAGCGTGTCGTTGGCCGGGCCGCCCTGCGCGCTGGCCCCGTAGCCGCTCACGCGCGTCGGCGCGCCCGGCGTCCAGGCGGTCCCGTCGTTGCGATCGACGATGTCGATGCGCGGCTGCGAGGAGGGGATGTTGAGCGAGATGTAGGCGAGGTCGTTGCGGTCGTTGGCTGGGACGTAGTTGCTTACCGAGTAGGTGCCGAAGGCGTCGGTCTCGCTGCCGCCCCCGATGGTGAGCGTTGTGCGGCCGACGATCACGTCAACGTCGTTGGGGTCGAGGAAGACGGTGCCGTCGCCACCCGCGCTCTCGGTGAAGGGGGGCACGCTGAAATCGGGGTCGGTGTCGACCACGCAGTGCGCCGCGGTGACGACGATGTACGGCGTCAGGAGCGAGCCGCCGCAGAAGAAGCGGCTGAGATCGGAGCCGCCGAAGCGGGCGTCGAAGACCAGGGCCGCCTGGAAGGGATGGCTCGAGGCCGGCGTCGCGACGCCGCCGACGACGCGCCCGTCGGCCGAAGCCGCCGCCGTCGCGCACCGGGGGCGGCGATGCGGGGTTGACCGCGACCCCGGCGGCCCGGGCCAGGGAGGGTGCCGCCCAGCCGGCGAAGGCGAAGGCCCAGGCGCAGGCGACCAGGCCCGCCGCCCGCAATGCCCGCGCTCTTCCCGGATCGCACTTGGTCAAGGTCACTCCTCCCCCGCTTGGTGAGGCGACCCTAGCCGATCGAGACCATGCGCTCGATCGGGAGCTTGGCGCGCTCGGCGATCTCGGGCGGCACCTTGACCTCGAACTTCATCTCTCGCAGGCTGTCGCGCACCTTCGGCAGCGTGATCATCTTCATGTACTTGCAGAAGGCCATGCGGTTGGCCTCGATCAGCTTCGCCTTGGGCGCCGCCTTGTGCAGCGGGTGCAGCATGCCGTTCTCGGTGGCGACGATGTACTCGCCCTCGGGGTGCCCCTCCATGTACTCGAGCATTCCACCCGTCGAGAGCATCTGCACTCCCTCGGGGTCGATGTCGCCCGAGGCCACGTACTCCATCGCCTGGCTCGCGCAGCCGCACTCGGGATGGATCAGGAACTCCGCATTCGGATGCTCGTCGCGGACGGTGGTGATGTCCTCGGGGCGGATCCCGGCGTGCACGTGGCACTCGCCGTCCCAGACGTGAAAGCGGGCGCGGCGCTCGGGGTCGTCGTGCAGGCCGGTCTCGCGCTCGACGAAGGCGCCGAGCCACATGTCCGGGCCGAACAGGATCTCGGTATCGGGGCCGTGCTCGGCCCAGATGTGCTCGACCACCTGGACGGCGTTCCCCGAGGTGCAGCAGTAGTCGGTCTCGGCCTTGACCTCGGCCGAGGTGTTGACGTACATCACGACCAGCGCGCCCGGATGCTTGGCCTTCCAGCCGCGAAGCTGATCGGCGTTGATCGAGTCCGACAGCGAGCAGCCGGCGCCGAGATCGGCGATCAGCACCTGCTTGTCGGGACAGAGGATCGACGCCGTCTCCGCCATGAAGTGGACGCCGCAGAACTCGATCACCGACGCGTCGCTCGCGCCCGCCTCTCGAGAGAGCCCAAGCGAGTCCCCAGTGAAGTCGGCGAGCTCCTGCAGCTCGGGGAGCTGGTAGTTGTGGGCGAGGATGACGGCGTCGCGCTCGGCGGCCAGGGCGCGCACCTCCTCGGAGAGCTCGCGAATCTCCGCGTCGCTCAGCTTGGCGGGCAGCTCTTCAATCGTGGGTAGCTCCAGCATGTGGGCCTGTCCTTGTCCAAGGCGGCCTCCAAAGGCGCGGCGGAGACCACCGTCCGGCGTTATGTTCGCCGCCCCGGCCGGGGTCCGGACGGACTCGGGCCTCGAGGCTGGGCGAATGTCCACGGCCATTCTACCCTGAGCCGATGCCCGAGCTTCCCGAGGTTGAGATCACGGCGCGCCGCCTCGCCAGCTCGCTGCAGGGGGCGGCGGTGGAGTCGGCGCTGGCCCCGGCGGTCGCCACCCTGAAGACCTACGACCCGCCGCTCGACGCGCTGGCAGGTGCGCGCATCGTCGGCGTGCGCCGAATCGGGAAGATGCTTGCGACCGACTTCGAGACCGGCTCGGGAGACCCGCTGACGCTGCTCGTGCACCTGATGTCGGCGGGCCGGCTCCAGGTCTTCGACAAGCGCGCCTCGCTCAAGGACCGCCGCTCGCGGTTGCTGGTGCGGATCGAGGGAGGCAGTGAGCTGCGCCTGCGCGAGTTCGGCACCCGCCAGTCGGCGTGGGCGAAGCTGCTGCCGAGCGCCGGGGTGGGCGCCGACGAGCAGGTGGCGACCCTGGGCCCCGACGCCTGGCCGCCGCCCGACCCCGCGCGCTTCGCCGAGCTGATCGCCCAGCCCCATCACCTGCACCCCCTGCTGCGCAAGCAGCGAGCGATCGCCGGCATCGGCCGCTCCTGGGTCGACGAGATCCTCTGGGAGGCCCGCCTCTCGCCCTTCAGGAAGGGCTCGGAGCTGGACGACGAGGAGGTGATGCGGCTGCACGACGCCCTTCACGTGCTCGGCGCCGCGCTCGATCACTACGAGGAGGTAATCGGCCCCACCGTCCCCGACAAGCTGCCGATGCCCTTGCGGGTCCACCGTCGCGAGGGCGAGCCGTGTCCGCGCTGCGGAGCCACGATCGAGGCCGTGTTCTTCAGCGAGCACCAGATGAACTACTGCCCCGAAGAGCAGACCGGCGGCCGCGTGCTCAAGGACCGCCGCCTCTCGCGGCTGCTCAAGTAGCGGCGGAGCCCCTGCGGGGTTCACGAACGGGAGCAGGCTTCGCCGCCGGCGGAGCTGCTTCGGTGAGCAGGTTCCCCAGCAGCTCGGCGATCCGGGTCGCGTAGCTGCCGTCCGGGTCGAGGTCGGGGTTGAAGTCGGCCACGCTGACTCCGAGCACGCCCCGGACCATCGGCCCCAGGAGCTGCTCCAGCTCCTCCCAGCTCAGCCCTCCCGGCTGCGGGTAGCTGACCGCAGGCAGCTCCTGCTGGTCGAGGGCGTCGAGGTCGATGTGCAGCCAGCCATCGCCGGCCCCGGCCCGAGCGAGTCCCTGCTCGGCCGCCCGTCCGGGGCCCAGCTGGCGGATCGCGGGGGTGTCGAGCTGCAGCACCTCCGCCGGCACCCGCGCCCGCTCGAGCGCAACGTCGGCGTGTAGCTCGGGCGGGCGGTGACCGAGGATCGCGGTGCGCGCGGGCTCCACCAGCGGCGTGCGAGAGCCCCCGCGCTTGGACGCCGCCAGGCCGGTCAGCTCCCCGGGCCCGTGTCCGTGCAGGATCGCCAGGTCCATGTCGGCGGCCTCCCCGGTCGGCGAGGTCGCGCCGTCGAAGTAGTCGGCGTGGCCGTCCACGAAAAGCAGGCCGGGGTCGTGTCCGGCGCGCCTCGCCCCCGCGATCGCGCCGGGCAGCAAGGAGCAGTCGCCGCCCAGCACCAGCGGCCGCTCACCGCGGCCGAGCACCCCGGCGACGGCTGTCGCGATCGCCTCGGAGGCCTCGACCAGCGCCTCGAAGGCAACGATGCCGCTGCGCTCGTCGCGGACCGCTGGGCGCAGGACCTCGGCTACATCGCCCAGGTCGCGGGCGCCGAGCCGCTCGATCAGGCCTGCCGCGCGCAGTGCCTCGGGCGCGCGCTCCTCGCCGTCGCCCTCGGCGGCGGAGTCGAGCGGAGCCCCGATCGCGACCCACACTCAGCCACCACCCGGCTCGAGCTCCATGCTCACGTCAAGGCTCGGCGCCGAGTGGGTCAGAGCGCCGACCGAGATGAAGTCCACGCCGGTGGCCGCGATCTCGGCGGCGCTCTCCAGGGTCACGCCTCCCGAGGCCTCGAGCGCAGGGCGATCTGAGCCGGTCGCGGCAGCGAGGTCCACCGCCTCCCTGAGGCTCCCGGGATCCATGTTGTCGAGCAGCAGCCTCTGCGCGCCGGCCGCGAGCCCCTCGCGCACCTCCTCGGAGTCCCGGCACTCGACCTCGATCGGAAGCTCCGGCTGGGCCTCGCGGGCGCGGCGCACCGCCTCCGCCACACCGCCCGCGATCGCGGCGTGGTTGTCCTTGATCAGGATCGCGTCGTAGAGACCCATGCGATGGTTCACCCCTCCCCCCGCCGCGACGGCCGCTTTCTCCAGCGCCCGCAGGCCGGGCGTCGTCTTGCGGGTGTCCAGGATCCGCGCATCCGTGCCCTCGACAGCGCGCACGAAGCGGGCCGTCACCGTCGCGATCCCCGACAGGTGCCCCAGCAGGTTGAGCGCCACTCGCTCGCCGCTCAGCAGCGCTCGGGCACGACCCGAGACGCGAGCCGCGATCGCGGGCACGTCGTCGCGCCACTGCCCCTCGAGAAGCAGCGGATCGAACTGCCCGGCCCCCGCCTGAAACAGCGCCTCGCGCGCGGCATCGAGGCCGAACAGCACTCCCGGCTGCTTCTGCAGGATCGAGGCACGGGCACCGGCCTCGGCGGGGACGACCGCCTCGGAGGTGACGTCGCCGTCGCCGATGTCCTCCTGCAGCGCCCGGGCGACGACCTCACGGATCTCGGGTGTGGGACGTTTCATATCCAGATGGCAACGCTACCGCCGTTCCAGCGGCTACTCGATGAGCACGGCCGCGACGTGCTGGGGTTCCTGGTGGCCTCGGTGGGTCCCCACGAGGCCGAGGACTGCTTTCAGGAGACCTTCGTCGCCGCCCTGCGCGGCTACGAGGATCTCGAGCACGACGGCAACCTGCGCTCGTGGCTGATGACGATCGCGCACCACAAGGCGATCGACCATCAGCGCGCGGGCTCGCGCCGCGCGCTTCCCGGGGGCAGTCCCGAGGAGGTCGGCGGGAGCGTCGCGGCCGAGGATCCCTCGCTCGAGCGCGCAGGCACATCCGATGACGCGCTGTGGCAAGCCGTCGGCGTGCTGCCCCCTAAGCAGCGCAGCGCCGTGCTGCTGCGCTACGCCGGCGACATGGCCTACGTGCGGATCGGCGAGCTGCTCGACTGCTCCGCGGATGCGGCCCGCAGAAACGTCCACGAAGGACTGAAGAGACTGAGAGGTGAGCTCCTATGACGGATCCGACCGAGAGGGCACTGAGGGAAGCGCTGCGCGAGGCGGCGGGGGACCGGTCGCTGGCAAGCGCAAGCAGCCGGGTCGCCGAGCGCGCCGGGCGCGAGGGGCTGGTCGAGGTCGCCTACGGCGGCGTCGACTCGCCCTACGGCGAGCTGTTCGTGGCGATCACCGACCGCGGGGTCGTCAAGCTCGAGCTGCCCGCCGCGAACGCCGATGACCCCCTGGAGGAGCTGGCGCGGAAGATCTCGCCGCGCGTGCTAGCCGCGCCGAGGCGCCTCGACGGCGCGCGCCGCGAGCTCGACGCCTACTTCGAGGGCCGGCTGACGCGGTTCGAGACCCCGGTGGACTGGCGGCTCAGCCATGGCTTCACCGACAAGGTCCTGCACGTCGTCTCGCGCATCCCCTACGGGAGCACCCTGAGCTACGGCGAGGTCGCCGAGCGCGCCGGGCGCCCCCGCGCCTTCCGCGCCGCCGGCACGGCCTGCGGGGCCAACCCGGTGCCGCTGATCGTCCCCTGCCACCGCGTCGTGCAGGCCGGCGGCAAGCCCGGCAACTACGGCGGCGGCCCCGAGATGAAGGTGGAGCTGCTGGAGATGGAAGGAGCTCTCCCCCGCCCAGGGTGACCACCCCGCCGGCACCCGCGCCCGGCAACCCCGGGGGAGGTGCCGGCTCAGGTGCTCGGGAACACCGCCATCGTGGCGGTGAACCCGTGCAGGAAGTTACGGCCCCCGACGGGCCCGATCTCCCCGGCGCAGAAGAAGCCCCCCGCCGGCGCTCCGAGCGCGTCCTGGAGCGTGACGGCGTCGTGGTCGGGCATCTCGAACATGTGCGAGCCGCGCCCGTTGCAGGTGAACAGCAGCGCGCCCGCGGCTCCACCATCGCCGAGCGCCTCGGCCTGGTCGCGCAGGGCGGCGCGCAGGTCCTCGTCGGCCGAGCTCGCGTCGCGAACGTGCAGACGCACCGTCTGACCCACCCGCACGCGCTGGCCGATCGCGACGGCGCCGTTGTCGCGGTCGGCGCCGAGGATCGGTCGCACCAGGAAGTCGCCGCGCTCGTGCTCGGGGCGGTTCTCGTCGATCACCACGCCCAGCAGCACCCCGTTGGCGGCCAGCCGCTGCTCGCGCTCGGGTAGCGACGAGAGGGCCTCGCCGATCCGCTCCATCGCGCTCTTGCTGGCCAGCTCGGTGATCACGTTGCCGGAGGCGGCGGTGATCGTCATCTCCGGGCCGACCGGCAGGGCTCCCTGCGAGACGCAGGGAAGCACCTCGAAGCCCGAGAGGAGAGCCGCGACGGCGCCGCCCGTGCGCAGCTCGCCGTCCTGCATCAGCACGCTGCCCCCGGCGACCGCCGCGCTGGAGAGGCCGCCGAGCACCGGCATCCCGGGCTGAGAGCTCTGCAGGGCCGAAAGCAGCACCTCGGAGGGAAAGCTGTAGGGGTCGGCCAGCAGCAGCAGCGTCCTGTCGCTCGGCGCGGCCGCCATCTGCTCGCCGGGGGGGGCGAGGGCGGGCGGCAGGCCGAGCAGCCTGAAGTCCTCGCCGTCGCGCTCGGCGGTCACGTGCATCGTCTCCAGCCTGGCGCCCGGCAACGAGGCCGCCCAGACGACCAGCCCCGGCTCGTTCTCGATCTCCCTGCCGGCGGCCAGGGTTCCCCCCGCGCCGCAGCCGATCAGGTTGGCCGGCTCGAGGGCATCGTGCACCTCGGACAGCACCCACTTCGCCATCGGAAGGTGCGGTCCCGAGGCGAAGACCAGGCAGAGGTCGCAGCGTCCCTCGAGGCCGGCTCGAGCGCGCTGCGCGGCTTCGGCTGCCGCCTCGACGGGGTCGAGACTCTCCGAGAGGCCCACGGCGACCGCGCTCACGGACCCTCCGCAGCCGCCCGGTTGAGGTACTCGCGCACGAAGCCGTCCAAATCGCCGTCCAGCACCCGCTGGGCGTCTCCCACCTCGTAGTTGGTGCGATGGTCCTTCACCCGCTGGTCGGGGTGAAGGAAGTAGCTGCGGATCTGGGAGCCCCACTCGGCCGACTTGACCTCTCCGCGCTCCGCGGCGAGCTGCTCGGCGCGCTTGCGCTCCTCGAGCTCCAGCAGGCGCCCCTTCAGAAGCTGCATCGCCACCGCCTTGTTCTGGGTCTGGGAGCGCTCGTTCTGGCACTGCACGACGACCCCGGTCGGCTCGTGGGTGAGGCGCACCGCCGAGTCGGTCTTGTTCACATGCTGACCGCCGGCACCCGAGGCACGGTAGGTGTCGACGCGGATCTCGCTCTCGTCGAGGTCCACCTCGACGTCGCCCTCGACCAGGGGCGCGACGTCCACCTGGGCGAAGCTGGTGTGACGGCGCGCGGCCGAGTCGAAGGGCGAGATGCGGATCAGGCGGTGCACCCCGCGCTCGGCTGCGAACAGGCCGTAGGCGTTCTCGCCGTGGGCGATGAAGGTGGCCGACTTCAGCCCCGCCTCCTCCCCCGGTGAGGCCTCGGCCATCTCGACCTTGAAGCCGCGCCGCTCGGCCCAGCGCAGGTACATGCGCAGCAGCATCTCGGCCCAGTCCTGCGAGTCGGTCCCGCCGGCGCCGGCGTTGACGGTGACGACCGCGTCGCCGGCGTCGTAGTCACCCGAGAACAGGCGCTCCTCCTCGAGCTCGGCCAACCGCTGCTCGATCGAGGCCACCTGCGAGGCGAGCTCGGTGGCCATCTCCTCGTCATCGGCGGCCAGCTCGGCCAGCTCCTCGAGATCGGCGACATCGGAGTTGAGGGAGGCGAACCCCTGCAGGCGCCGCTGGGCCCTCGAGTGCTTGGCCGAGATCCCGGCGGCCTTCGCCTGATCGTCCCAGAAGCCCGGCCGCTGCATCTCGGCCTCCAGGGCCTCCACCTCGCCCCTCAGTGAATCCGGGTCAAAGGTAGTCCGAGAGCAGCTTCATCTGCTCGCGGATCTCGGCGAGCCGCGCAGGGACCTGTTCCGGTGCAAGCGCCTCGGCCATGGACCCAAGGGTATTGGCGTTGCGACAATGCAGCCGTGCGCCCCCGCCTCCGAGCCTCCCTCAGCGTCTTGGTGGTGCTGGCCCTGGCCGCCGGCCTCCTGCAGCGCAGCGGCGAAGGCCATCCTCCGCCCGCCAGCGGTGCCGCGCCCAGAGCGGCGCCGAAAGCATCGTTCAGCGCCTACCGGGCCGCCGTTCACATCTCCGGCGGCATCGGCTCACGGCCCGCGGGTGGGCGAAGCGAGCGTCGCGCGCACGCCTTCGTCGCCCGACGCTTCCGGGCGGCCGGGCTGAAGGTCGAGGTGACCCGATTCCGGGTGCCGGGGCGGGGGCGATCCCACAACGTGATCGGGATGCGCGAGGGCAGGGCCGATTGCCTGCAGATCCTGATGGCGCACACCGACAGCGTGCCGCCGGGGCTCGGCGCCGCCGACAATGCGTCGGGGCTCGGGGTGCTGATCGATTTGGCGCCCCGGTTGGCCGCCCGGGAGCCCGACTGCGACGTCTGGCTGGTCGCAACCGGCGCCGAGGAGCGGGTGGTGATCGGCACCGGTTACCACGTCGGCTCCGCCGCGCTGGTGCGCACCGTCAACAAACGCGGCCGGGCCCGCGATCTCCGCTACGCGCTCTCCGTGGACATGGTCGGGCGTGGGCGGCGCTTCTATCTTCGCTCTCCGCGGACGCGGGCCCGGCCGGATGTCGAGGGCGAGGTGCTGGCCGCGGCCCGCCGCGCAAGCGTCGTGCTGCGCTGGGCGCGGGACTCCGGCAGTGGGAACTCGGACCATCGGGAGTTCGAGCTCGCGCGCCTGCCGGCAGCGGTGATCGAGGCCTGGAGGGGATTCGACGCGTGCCACCACGCTGCCTGCGACCGGCCAGGGCGGCTGCAGAAGGCGTCGCTGCGGCGGGTTGTGCGAATCGCCCAGGAGCTGATCGACGGCGCCTAGAGTCGTGGAGTGGGGCAGGCGCCCCCGGTAACCGACCCGGCCAGCCTGGTCAAGGAGGCGCCGGGAGCCCGGTTCAGGCCCCGTGGCACTTCTTGTACTTCTTGCCCGACCCGCACCAGCAGGGATCGTTGCGGCCGATCTTCTCGCGCTCGTCCTTGACCACCGTCTCCTGCTCGGCCATCGACGGCGCGCCGTTGCCCGCCGGCGCCGCCTTCCCCTCCAGGATCTGCTCCGCGGCGGCGTCAGGGCCGGAGGCCGTGGCGACGGCCGCCTGGCCCAGCGCGGAGGGCTGCTCCTCGGGCGTGCCCCCCGAGTACTGGACGTCGGCCGGGCGGGTGGGCTGCTCGCCGAACGGTGGCTGCTCGCCGGGCTCGACCTCGATCTCCACGTGGAAGATGAGCCGTGCGAACTCCTCCCAGATCGAGTTCATCAGCGCCTGGAACATCGAGAAGCCCTCGTTCTTGTAGGCGACCAGTGGGTCGATCTGGGCGAAGCCGCGCAGGTGGATGCCCTCGCGCAGGTAGTCCATCTCGGCCAGGTGCTCGCGCCAGCGGTTGTCGATCAGCTGCAGCAGGATCGCCCGCTCGAGCTCGCGCATCACCTCGTTGCCGAAGTCGTTCTCGCGGCGGTCGTAGGCCGCGAGGGCGTCCGCGATCAGCATCTCGCGCAGGTCCTCGCGGTCGGTGGTCTCCGGGACCAGGCCCGAGAGATCGGCCTCGGAGGGCCAGAGCTGGCGCACCTGCGTCTGCAGCTCGTCGAGGTCCCAGTCCTCGATCACGTCGCCGGGCGTGTAGGCGTCGACCATGCGGCTGACCACTCCGGCCAGCTCCTCGCGGGCGACGTCGGACATGTCCTTGCCCTCGAGCACCTCGCGCCGGTAGCGGTAGATCACGCGGCGCTGCTCGTTCATGACGTCGTCGTACTCGAGCACCCGCTTGCGGATCAGGAAGTTCTGCTGCTCGACCTTCTTTTGGGCGCCCTCGATCGTCTTGGTCAGCATCTTGGCCTCGAGGGCCTCCTCCTTGCCCTCCTCGTCCACGGGGCCGAGGCGGTCGAGGATCTTGTAGATGCGCTCGCCGGCGAAGAGGCGGATCAGGTCGTCCTCGGCTGAGAGGAAGAACCTCGACTCCCCGGGGTCGCCCTGGCGACCGGAGCGGCCGCGAAGCTGATTGTCGATGCGCCGCGACTCGTGGCGCTCGGTGCCGATGATGTAGAGCCCCCCGACCTCCTTCACCTCCTCGGCCTCGGCGGCGGTCTGGGTGTCGAGCTGGGTCTCGAGCGCCTCCAGCTGCTCCTCGTAGCCCTCGTCGCTGGGCCTGACGCCCTTGTTGGCGAGCTCGTGCTTGGCCATCTGCTCGGGGTTGCCGCCGAGCTTGATGTCGACGCCGCGCCCCGCCATGTTGGTCGCGATCGTAACCGCGCCCCTGCGCCCCGCCTGGGCGATCGTCTCTCCCTCCCGCTCGGCGTGCTCGGGCTTGGCGTTGAGGATCACGTGGTCGATCCCGCGGCGCTTGAACTCGCCCGAGAGCATCTCGGAGACCTCGACCGAGATCGTGCCGACGAGGATCGGCTGCCCAGCCTGGTTGCGCTGCTCGACCTCGTCCACGACCGCGTTCCACTTGCCGCCCTTGGTCTTGAAGATCGCGTCGTTGTTGTCGGCGCGCACCATGTCGCGGTGGGTCGGGACCTCGACCGTGGGGACCTTGTAGATCTTCATGAACTCGGTGGCCTCGGTCAGCGCCGTGCCGGTCATGCCCGAGAGCTTCTCGTAGAGACGGAAGTAGTTCTGCAGGGTGATCGTGGCGAGCGTCTGGTTCTCCTCGCGGATCGAGACGCCCTCCTTGGCCTCGATCGCCTGGTGCAGGCCCTCCGACCAGCGCCGGCCCTCGAGGATGCGACCGGTGAACTCGTCGATGATCATCACCTGGCCGTCGACCACCGCGTACTCGGTGTCGCGGCTGTAGAGGGACTCGGCCTTGAGCGCCTGGATCAGGTGGTTGACGAGTGTCCCGTGCTCTCCGAGGTAGAGGTTCTCGACGCCGAGGAACTCCTCGGCCTTGGAGATCCCGCCCTCGGTCGGGGCGACGGTCTTGTGCTTCTCGTCGTACTCGTAGTCGTGCTCGGCCTCGGAGGTGTCCTTCGACTCGCCCAGGCTCTTCAGCTTGGTCTTCGCTGCCTCGCCGTTCATCTGCTTGGCAAGGCGGGCGAAGGTGTAGTAGAGGTCGGCCGCCTGCTCGGGCTTGCCAGAGATGATCAGCGGCGTGCGCGCCTCGTCGATCAGGATGTTGTCGACCTCGTCCACGATCGCGAAGTCGTGGCCGCGCTGCACACACTCATCCAGCGAGCCCGCCATGTTGTCGCGCAGGTAGTCGAAGCCGAACTCGGAGTTGGTGCCGTAGGTGACGTCGCAGGCGTACTTCTGGCGCCGGGTCGCGGGGTCGTCGCCCTCCTGGATCGCGGCGACGCTGACCCCGAGCGCATCGAAGACCGGCTTCATCCACTCGGCGTCGCGGCGGGCGAGGTAATCGTTGACGGTGACCACGTGCACGCTGCCACCGGCAAGTGTGTTGAGGAAGACCGCGCAGGTCGCGGTCAAGGTCTTGCCCTCGCCCGTCTTCATCTCGGCGATCGCACCCGAGTGCAGGACCATGGCGCCGATCAGCTGCACGTCGTAGTGGCGCTGGCCGAGGGTGCGGCGGGCGGCCTCACGGGTCAGGGCGAAGGCCTCAGGGAGCAGCTTGTCGAGCTCCTCTCCCCCCTTTGCCCGCTCACGCAGCGCATCCGCCTCGGCGCGCAGCTCGTCGTCGTCGAGCAACTCCATCTCGGGCTCGATCGCGTTGATCGACTCGACCCGTTTCTCGTAGTCCTTGAACTGCTTCGACTCGCCCATGCGAAGGGCACGATCGAGAAGTCCTCTTGCCATTGGCCCAGCGTACTAACCATCAACCCCGGCCTTTTGGAGAGGCCGGGCGAGCGGCTAGGAACCCTGATCGCCGCCCGCCGCTCGCTCGCCGCGCAGGCGCGTCACCAGCCGGCGGGTCCGTGTGCGCTTGCGGCGCTTCTCGCGGTGCTTCTTGACCTGGCGCCGGATGTCCTCGGCCAGCTCGTGGATCGAGTGCAGCATGTCGGGCGAGGCCTCCCGCGCGCGAAGCGTCTTGCCCTTCAGCCCCAGCGTCGCCTCGGCGACCATGGAGTCGCGTATGCGCGGGTTGCGCTCCTCGCGGAGCTCCACGTCGAGCGTCGCCAGCTCCGAAACCTGGCTTCCGACGCGCTGGAAGCGGCTGACCACCGCCTCGCGAAGCTCCTCGGTCACCTCGACGTTCACGCCTCGGATGTCGATCCTCACGGCCACTCCTCTTCTCGGGGTAGGCCACGGCCGACGTCGGCGCGCGGCGCTCGAACCCCGCATCGTACGCTCGCAGTCAAGCGCCGGCGAGCGGCCCGCTGCCATACCGCGCTCGCCGTCTGGGGCGGGAACGCGGCTCGCCCGACCGCGACCGGGCCAAGGTCAAGGCGACGACCCGGGCACAGCCGGCCGCGCGCAGCGCCGCGGCGCAGGCGCCCAGCGTGGCGCCCGTGGTGTGGACGTCGTCGACCAGCAGCACCTCATGGGGCGCCCCGCGCCTGCCCACCTTGACGCGCGGCGGCCGGGCGAGCCGCTCGCTGCGGGGGCGGCCGACCTGGCGCGGCCCGGGGCGGCGGCGAAGACAGCGCCGGTAGGGCAGCCCGGTGCATTGCGCGACCGCGATCGCGATCTCCTCGGCCGGGTCGAACCCGCGCCAACGGCCACGCAGCGGCGACGCGGGCACCGGGACCACCGTTCCCCGCGGCTCCCCGGCGGGACACGCCGCCACCATCGCCTCGGCGGCGACCCGGGCCAGCACCAGCCTGCGACCGAACTTGAGCCCGTGTGCGACCCGGCGCGCAGCGCCGCGGTACTCGGCGGCCGACACCGAGAGGTCAACGCCGGGCGGACCGGCCTCGACCAGCCCGCGGCCCGAGAGGAGCGACTCGCGGCATTCTGCACAGAGGGCCGCGGCGCCGTCGCAGGCCGAATCGCACCCCGCGCACCGGGCCGGGGCGACGGCCGACGTGAGTCGGCGCATCAGAGCGTCGCAGCTGCTCATCTGCGCCAGCCTGCGCGGCCGCTTGCGACCGAAGGCCCGCGGTTCGCGCCGGATCGGTGTCAGCCGAGGCGGCGGTCGGCCTCGACGCCGTAGACGCCGCCGACCACCAGGGCCCCCGGCGGCAACTTCGCTCCGGGCAGCACGACCGCGTCGCGGAGCATCGCTCCGGCGCCGATCCGGCACCCGTCACCGACCACCACGGGGCCCCTGAGCTCGGCTCCGGCGCCCACCTCGCAACCCGAGCCGATCAGCAGGGGGGGCGAGACCTTGACGCCGTCGAGGTCAGAGCCCTCGTCGGCGTAGACGCCCTCGGCGACGAGCTCGTGCGCGCCAAGCGAGATCTCCCCGGACAGCGCGTCGAAGTTTCCCTGCAGGTACTCGGCGATCGACCCGATGTCGTTCCAATAGGAGTCGATCTCGTGAGAGTGGAAGGCGACGTCGCTTTCGAGCAGGGCCGGGAAGACGTCGAGCGCCCAGTCGACGAAGCCCTCGGGCTGGTCGTCGCCACCAGCGGGGCTCTGGTGTCCGGGCTCGGGGAAGTAGTCGAAGATCTCCGAGCGGAACATGTACATGCCGCAGTTGGCGAGGTTCGAGAGAGCCTCGGCGGGCTCGGGCTTCTCCTGGAAGCCCTGAATGCGCCCCTCGGCGTCGGTGATCACCACGCCGAACTCGGAGGTATCGACGACCCGCTTGGTGGCGAGGGTGGCGATCCCGCCGCTCGCCTGGTGAGCTTCGCGAAAGGCGGCGAGGTCGATGTCCGTGAGCGCGTCGCCGGAGATCACCAGGAAGCTCTCGCCGCCGCCGAGGAACTCGCGGGCCTTCCCCACTCCTCCCGCCGTTCCCAGAGGCTCTGGCTCCTCGCTGTAGGTGAGCTCGATCCCGAACTGCGACCCGTCCCCGAAATGGCCCCGGATCTGGGCGGGCAGATAGGAGACGTTGGTGACCACCTGCTCGAAGCCGGCGTCGCGCAGGAGCGCGACGATGTGCTCCATCACCGGCACGTTGAGCACGGGCACCATCGGCTTCGGCATCAGGTATGTGAGCGGGCGCATGCGCGTGCCGAGCCCGGCGGCAAGGATCATCGCCCTCATCGGGCGCAGCATACGGAGGCCGGCTCGAGGTCGTCACGGTCGCCGGGCCACGGCTACCGTGCCCGCATGGACGCCTCGCTCCGCATCAACGATGACCTCTCGATCCCGCTGGCCGAGATCGAGTTGCGCGCCAGCCGTTCCTCGGGCCCCGGGGGCCAGCATGCCAACGTCACCTCCTCGCGGATCGAGGCCGTCTTCGACGTCGAGGCCTCCCCCAGCCTCTCGCAGGCACAGAAGCGCCGCATCCGCGAGAGAGCCGGCGCGCTCGTCACCGCGGTCGCGCAGGACGCCCGCGGCCAGGCCCGCAACCGCGAGCTGGCCCTGCAACGGCTCGCGGACAAGCTCGCCGCTGCCCTGCATCGCCCCAGGCGCCGCCGGCCGACCCGTCCCGGCCGCGCCGCGCAGGAGCGCCGACTCGAGCGCAAGCGCCGCACCTCACGCCGCAAGGCCCAGCGTCGCCGCCCAGCCGACGAATAGCGTCGTCAGGGCCTTCCCAGTCTTTGCTTGAGCTCGTCGATCGCCTCGATCGGGGTCGGATCGACCCCGTGTCGCGCAGCGAGCTGCAGCGAGAGCAGGTCGCCGAGCATCACCAGCTCCAGAATGCGGGCGGTCCTGGTCTCGCCCTCAGCCTCGACGCTGAGCACGCAGGCCGCGTGAGGCCCGGCCAGCTCCCCGGTGACCTCGAAGCGGCGGCGCTCGCGAGGATGCTGATCGGAGTCCTCGAGCAGGACGCAGGCCAGCCTGCCCCTGGCCCCCGCCCAGCCGGCGATCTCGTTGTGGCTCGCCTCGGTCAGCGGCGAGGAGAAGGCGGGCAGCTTGCCGTTCTCGTTGACCTGGGTCTTCCAGCGATAGGCGACCGGGTGGGTGAGGTCCGCACCGTAGAAGACGGGCATGGCATCGCCGATCTGCTCGGCCATCTCAGCCGCGCGCGCCATCAGCGCTTCGGCCCGCTCGGTCAGGTGGGCGGCGGCCGCGTCGATCTCCGTGTGGATGGCCTGGGACGCTCCCGCGAGCGCCGCCACCTCGGCGGCCGCGCAGAACATGTAGGCGACGGCCGCTCGCGGCGGCATTCCCGAGGGGAGGCCGATGACGGGCACACCGTCGCGCCGGGCCAGATCGGCGAGCTCGCCGCCGGTGGTGGCGACCAGGCGCTGGGCGCCGAGCGCCTCGGCGGCCGCATAGCAGGCAACCGCCTCCTCGGTGTTGCCCGAGTAGCTCGAGCAGAGCACCGCGGCCCCTCTCGCGCCCGCGGGCGCCCACGAGGGCAGCTCGTAGCCCCGCACCGTCAGCAGCGGCTCGGTGAGGCGGTCGCCCAGTGCTGCGGCCGCGAGGTCTCCGCCGATCGCCGAGCCTCCCATGCCGCAGACGATCGCCGCCGTCGCCTCGGGGAAGGGCTGCAGCCGCGCGCTCTCGATTCGCCACAGTGCGTCGCGCAGCTGATCGGGCATCGCAAGGACAGTGTCGAGAAGCCCCTCGGAGTCGCGCGCGCGCACCTCGTTCACGCCGGAGCTCCCACCAGCGCTCCCTCGCCGATCACCGAGCCGGGCTCGGCAGAGGCCTCGGGCGCGATCACCGCCTCGGCGGAGAGAATCGCGCCGCGCAGGCGCGCCCCCCTGCCCACGGTGCAGCCCGAGAGAAGGACCGACTCCTCGACCTTGGCGCCCTCGGCGATCGAGCTGCCGGGGCCGATCACCGCCCGCGGCCCGATCGTGGCTCCGGCGCCCGCCGTCACCCCCTCGCCCACCAGCGCGGGCGCCAGCACAGTGGCGCCCGCGACCTCGGCTCCGCTTTCCACCAGCAGGCCTTCCCCCTCCAGCCGCTCACCGGTGGCTGTCGAGATCGTGCGCTCGAGGATGTCCCAGTTCGCCTGCAGGAAGCGCCCCGGGGTCCCGATGTCGATCCAGTACCCGTCGAGGCGGCGCCCGTAGAGGCCGCGCCCGACCAGCTCGGGGAAGACCTCGCGCTCGATCGAGACGGCGCGTCCGGGAGGTATCAGCTCCAGCACCGAACGCTCCAGCAGATAGGCCCCGGCATTGATCTCGTCGGTGTCGATCTGCTCGGGACCGGGCTTCTCCACGAAGTCGGTGATCTCGCCCTCGCCGGTGCGCCGCACCAGTCCGTAGGCGCTCGGGTCCTCGACCGGGTGCAGCGCGATGGTCGCGGCTGCGCCGGCGCGCTCGTGCTGATCGATCATCGCGGTCAGGTCGAGGTCACAGAGCACGTCTCCGTTGATCACCAGGAACCGCTCGCCGAGCTGCTGCTCGGCGAAGCGGATCGCGCCGGCGGTGCCGCGCGCATCGGGTTCCTCGACCACGCTGATCGCCGGCCCGCCCAGTCCTGCCAGCGCCGCGCGCACTCCGTCGGCGAGGTGCCCGCAGGAGACGACCACGTCGTCCACCCCGTGGGCCGCGAGCCAGTCGATCACGTAGGCGATGTGCGGACGGCCCGCGAGCGGCAGCACCGGCTTTGGAACCGTCGCGGTCAACGGGCGCAGCCGCCTGCCCTCGCCCCCCGCCAAGATCAGCGCCTGCATCAGCGCCGCTCGCCCTCGCCGCCGCCGCGGGCCCATCCCTCGGTGGCGGCCAGGGCTTCGGCCTCAGCCGGCGGGGCGGGGCGGCCGATGCCCTCGTAGATGAAGCCCGCTGCCCGGACCGCGTCCGGATCGAGGAAGTTACGTCCGTCGACTATCAGGCGGGTCGCCATGCTCGCCGCGGCGCGCACCCAGTCGATCTCCGCGAACTCCGGCCACTCGGTGACCAGCACGGCGGCGTCGGCGCCCTCCAGAGCGCCCAGCGCGGTGTCGCTGATCTTCACCCTCGGCAGCAGCTCCCGGGCCCGCTCGGCGGCCACGGGGTCATAGGCGACCACCTCCGCCCCCTCGCTGTCGAGCCTGCCCGCGAGCACCAGGCTCGCCGCCTCGCGCATGTCGTCGGTGTCGGGCTTGAAGGCCAGCCCGAGCACCGCGATCCGCTTGCCGGCCAGAGATCCGAGATGCTTGCGCAGCTTCCCGATCAGGCGCCGCTTCTGCAGCTCGTTGACCTCGATCACCGATGTGAGCAACTGGAAGTGGTAGCCGGAGTTGCCGGCCAGCTGCTTGAGTCCGCTGACATCCTTGGGCAGGCAGGAGCCCGAGTAGCCGGCGCCCGCCTGCAGGAACCTCGGCCCGATGCGATCGTCGAGCCCCATCCCACGCGCCACCTCGGTCACGTCGGCGCCCACCTCCTCGCTGACGTTGGCGATCTCGTTTATGAAGCTGATCTTGGTTGCGAGGAAGGCGTTGGAGGCGAGCTTGATCATCTCGGCGCTGGGGATGTCGGTGCGGACCAGGGGCGCGCCCAGCGGCTCGTACGCGGCGCCGACCGCGTCCGCGGCCCATTCGTCGCCGGGGTCGACGCCGACCACGACCCGGTCGGGGCTCATGAAGTCCTCGACCGCGGTTCCCTCGCGCAGGAACTCGGGGCACGAGACGTAGGCGAGATCAGGTGCGTGGCGCTTGATCATCCGCCCCGTTCCGACGGGCACCGTGCTCTTCATCACCAGGGCCCTGCCCGGGCCTCCGCCCAGCTCCTTCACGGCGGCCATCACCGCGGAGAGGTCGGCGTCGCCGGACTGCGTCGGAGGGGTCTGGACGCAGACGAAGACGAGCCTGGCGGCGTCGAGCAGGTCGCCCATCTCGGTCGTGAAGGTGAGGCGCTCGGCGTTGCGCTCGATCAGCTCGCCGAGGCCGGGCTCGTGAAAGGGAGGCTGACCCGTCCTCAGCGCCTCGATCCTCTCGGGGACGATGTCGCGGGCCACCACGCGGTGGCCGAGCTCGGCGAAGCAGGCAGCGGTGACCAGGCCGACCCAGCCGGCGCCGACGACCCCGATCGGCTCACGCTCGCTCATCGCTCGTACTCTCTCAGCCTCGGAGGCCGGCGGGCGGCTCGAGCCGGCCGGGTCGCGGCGATCAGCCCTTGCCGCGCCTGGGGAGCTCGGTCATCCCCTTGGCGATGTCGATCATCTCTCGGTCGGACAGCGACTGGATCAGCGTGTTCGAGACCCAGAAGGAGCCCTCGTCGGTCTGCCAGGCGACGAGCCTGAGGCGGTCTCCGTCGTAGAAGAGCTTGTAGGTGCGGTCGCCGATCTCGCGCTCCTCGGTGGGGTTCTTGAGGATCGGAGGCTGCTTCCAGCGGGTCGCCATGAAGCCGTAGTACTCGCCCAGCACGGGACGCGAGAAGACCCACTTGTAGGAGGATCGCTCTCCGCCGGGAGGGCTGCCCTCTCCGGTGCCGTTGATCTTGTAGACGCGCGGCTTCTGTGCGAAGTCCGTGCCGAGCTCGAGCACGGTCGGGTAGTAGACGGGGAGCTTGGGCTTGCGCGCGCGGATGGCCTTGGCGAGCTGGCGCCCGAAATCGGTCTCGATCAGCTGGGCGGGCTCGGCCGACCCTCCCCCGCGCTTCTTCTTCTTGGCCTCCGACTTGGCCGGGGTGGCGGGTCGGGTCCCGGTCTCGTCGGGAGGCTCATCCTGGGCGGCGCCGGGGTCCTCCGGAGCCGCCGTCTTGCCGCGGGCGCCGGCCGTGTCCTCGATGCCGAGGAACTGCTTGACGGCCTTGTTGATCTCCCTAGGCGTGGTGTTCACGAATGACGGGCCCAGCTCGCCCTCGAAGTGGACCTCCTTGACGGCGGCGTTGCGCGCCTCGATGAACAGCTTCAGCACCTGGAGCATCGTGGACGCATCGTCGATGTCCGAGGTCGTGTGCTCGGTGAAGATCTTGATCAGCTCCTTGCGGTCGGCGAAGATCACCTCGGGCGGCACCTTCTGGCGCGCCTCGCGCAGGAAGTCCTGCTGCCGCGCGGCTCGGACCACGTCGTTGTCGGTGTGGCGGTAGCGCGCGTAGTCGAGGGCGTCAAAGCCGCAGAGCGCCTGGTAGCCGGGCTGCAGGTCGATCTCCTCGTAGTCCTCCTCGCCGTCATAGGGGTCGTTCCGGTTGAAGTAGCGCCGGTCCACATCGAGGTAGACGCAGTCGATCGCGTTCACGGCCCGGGCGAAACCCTCGAAGTCGATGTTGACGATGTGGTTGACCTGCAGACCGCCCGGCGAGCCCGGAACGTCGGTCAGGCCCTGGATCGTCTTCAGCGTCAGCTCAGGCCCCCCGTTGGCGTAGGCCTCGTTGAGCTTCGCGACCCCGTAGCCGGGGATGTTGACGGCGAGGTCGCGGGGCAGCGAGAAGAGCGCGATCGCGTTGCGGTCCGGATCCACCCGCAGCAGCATGGTGGTGTCGGAGAGGCCCCGGAACTTGTCCTTCTTGAACTCGGGGCGCTTGTCGGAGCCGAGGATGAGGATGGTCTGCGGTGCGCCTCCCTCGACGGCCGAGAGGTCCCGCTTGATGCCCTGGAACTCTGGGGTCAGCTTCAGATCCTCTGCGATCCCCTCGATGTACATCAGCAGGCTCGCGGCGGTCGCGGTCCCGACGGACATCACGATCACCAGGGCGGCGGTCAGGAACCTCGCCCAGATCGGGAAGCGCAGCCTGCCGCCGACCGCCTTGAAGCCAGAGGTGATCTTCTCGCCCCCCACAGCCTCGAAGCCCGAGGTGATCGCGCCCTTGGCGGACCGGACCAGCGTCTTCTCCGGATCGTCGGCGTCGTCGTGCTCGGGCTCGCCGTCGCCCTCGCCCTCGCCCTCAGCGTCGGCCTCGGCGTCGACCCCCTCGAACTCCTGGGTCTCCGCGCTGATGATCTCCTCGAGCTCGCTCTCTGCCGTGTCTCCCTGCGCGGCCTGCGGCTCGTCAGCCTCGCCGGGCTCTTCGGGCGCCTCGGCCTCTTCGAGCTCCTCGGCCTCCTCGGGCTCGAGCTCATCGCCATCGGGCACGAGTCCCTCGCCGCTCTGCTCGCCCTCGAGCTCCTCGGCCTGCTCGTCGCCGAGATCCTCGAGGAAGTCGTCACCGAGCTCGTACTCCTGGGTCTGGTCGGGCTTGCGCTCGGGGCCCTTGCCTTTTGCCTGGGCCCTGCCCTTGGCGTCGGCCTGGGACTTGCCCTCGGCCTGGGCCTTGCCCTCGGCCTTGGCCTGGGCCTTGCCCTTGGCCCTGCCCTTGCCCGCGCCGCGGCCCTTCTTCGGAGCAGGAACCATCAGCTCGCGGCGTCGCTCAGCGGGGACGGCACCATCCCGGGGAAGTCCTTGAGAAAGCTCTGCAGCGCGCTGCGGTAGGTGCGCAGTGAGCTGGCGGAGACCCACTCCTCGGGGCCGTGATGCCCCTCGCCCACTGGCCCGAACTCGACCGCCGGCACACCCGCGCGCAGAAACGAGACCACGTCGGAGGCGCCGTCGCGCCCGATGGACATGACGCGATCGGGATGGTGCGGCGAGGCTGCCTCGCAGAGCCCCTGCACGAACACGTTCTCGGGCTCGACCACGGCCGGTGGGCGGCGGAATGTCGCGAGCACGCGGGCATCCGGCAGGCCGCTGACCTGCTCCAGGATCTGCTTCGGGTCTTGTTCGGGTAAAAAGCGCACGTCGACGTCCATGACGCAGAGGTCCGGCACCCGATTGAGCGCGTCGCCGCCCAAGATCCGGCCGAGGTTGATCGAGGGCCGGTCGAAGAGCTCTGAACTCTGCCGCGCAAACGGTAGCGACTCGATCCCGCGGAAGACCTCCATCGCCTTCAGAATGGCGTTGTCGCCGAGCCACGGCGTGGCGCCGTGCGCGGCGCGCCCACTGACGCCGAGGCGCATCGCCAGAACCCCCTTCGCCTGCACGCCCACCTGCAGGTTCGTGGGCTCACCGGTGATCGCGAAGTCACCGAGGAAGCCGTCGTCGACGAGCGCGTCGGAGCCCCTGTTCTCCTCCTCCTCGGACTCCTCGTCGGAGACGACGCCGAGCCGCAGGCGTACGCGATCCTGGTCACGCGCGTCGAGCAGGACGAGCATCATCACCGCCAGCGCGCCCTTCATGTCGTAGGCGCCTCGGCCGTAGAGGCGGTCGTCCTCGAGCCGCGGCTCGAACTGCTCGGCCTCGGCGGGGACCACGTCGAGATGCCCGTGCATGACCAGGGTCGGCGCGTCGGCGGGGCCGACCTCGGCCATCGTCACCGGCAGGCCCCTGGCCTCGATCTGGCGCGCCTCGATGTCGCGCGACTCGAGCCACCCCCCGACGAACTCGGCCGCGCGGCCCAGACCCTCCCTGGAGGATGTGTCGAACGCGACCAACCGCTCGGTGAGGGCGACTTCGTCCATCGGGGAATCCTAGGCGTGCCTCTGAAAGCGACGTGTAACGGCCTGCTCGGGGTATCCCCGGGCGGGCGCTATTCGCCGGAGGCCACCGCCAGGAAGGCCTGGGCGCGCTCGCGGTCACGCTCGGCTTGGCGCTGGGCTCCCGAGCCCTCCTCGGCCTCTGCGAGCCGCTGCTCGGCGTCCTCGATCCGGCTGTGCAGCATCGCCGGGTCGAGCTGCTCAGGCAGGATCGCCTCGCCGACAAGCACGGTCGCGTGGTTCGCGAACACCTGCAGCCAGCCCTCGGCCTGGGCCCAGCGCCGGGTCTCGCCGTCGGGCATATGCAGTCGCAGCTCGGTGGGCCGCAGCCTCGCCAAGACCGGCACGTGATTGGCGAGAACGCCGATCTCGCCCACCGTGGTCCGGGTCGAGAGCTGCCGCACATCGCCGTCGAAGACCGAGCCCTCGGGGGTAAGAACCTTCGCGCGCAGGGTGTGACCGTCCGCCACGGCCTAGCCCTCGGCCTCGGCGCCGACCGCTGCGGCCTCGGCGGCCTGGGCATCCCGCTCGGCCCGCTCGGCCAGCTCGTCGGCCTCCGCCTTGGCGGACTCCACGGGCTCCTCCGCACTCATCTTCTTGGCCTCCTCGATCACCTGCTCGATCGAGCCCTGCATGTAGAAGGCGCGCTCGGGTATGTCGTCGTGCTCGCCCTCGACGATCTCCCTGAACGAGCGCACCGTCTCGCCCACGGGCAGGTACTCGCCCGGGCGCCCGGTGAACTGCTCGGCGACGAAGAACGGCTGCGAGAGGAAGCGCTGGATCTTGCGCGCGCGCGAGACCGTCTGCTTGTCCTCGTCGGAGAGCTCGTCGATGCCGAGGATGGCGATGATGTCCTGCAGCTCCTTGTAGCGCTGCAGCGTCTCCTGGACCGCCGTCGCCGTGTTGTAGTGGTCCTCGCCGAGCACGTCGGGCTTGAGGATGGTGGAGGTCGAGTCCAGCGGGTCCACGGCGGGGTAGATGCCCTGTTCGACCAGCGAGCGGGTCAGCACCGTGGTCGCGTTCAGGTGCGCGAACACCGACGCGGGCGCCGGGTCGGTGAGGTCGTCGGCCGGCACGTAGATGGCCTGCACCGAGGTCACGCTTCCTTCCCTGGTCGAGGTGATCCGCTCCTGCAGCCCGCCCATCTCGGTCTCCAGCGTCGGCTGGTAGCCCACGGCCGAGGGCATCCGGCCGAGCAGCGCCGAGACCTCCGAGCCCGCCTGCACGAAGCGGAAGATGTTGTCGATGAACAGCAGCACGTCCTGGCCGCCCTGCTGGCGGAAGTACTCGGCCATGGTCAGCCCCGACAGCGCCACCCGCAGGCGGGCTCCCGGCGGCTCGTTCATCTGACCGAAGACGAGCATGGTCTTGTCGATCACGCCCGACTCCTTCATCTCGAGCCAGAGGTCGTTGCCCTCGCGCGAGCGCTCGCCGACCCCGCAGAAGGCCGAGAGCCCCTCGTGCTCCTCGGCGATGTTGCGGATCAGCTCCTGGATCAGCACCGTCTTGCCGACTCCGGCGCCGCCGAACAGGCCGACCTTGCCGCCCTTGGCGTAGGGGGCGAGGAGGTCGACGACCTTGATCCCGGTCTCGAGGATCTCCTGTGAGGGCGCCAGGTCCTCGACCTCGGGCGCGGGCCGGTGGATCGGCCAGCGGTCGTCTCCGGTGACCTCCTCCCCTTCGTCGATCACCTCGCCGAGCAGGTTGAACATCCGCCCCAGGGTCCCCTTCCCCACCGGGACCGTGATCGGGCCGCCGGTGTCCACCACCTCGTCGCCGCGCTGCAGGCCGTCGGTGGCGTCCATGGCGATCGCGCGCACGCGATCGTCGCCGAGGTGCTGCTGGACCTCGCAGACCAAGCTCATCTCGGCGCGGCCCTCCTCCGGGGAGATCTCGATCCGAAGGGCGGAGTAGATCTCGGGGAGCTTGTCGGGGAAGGCGACGTCGACGACGACGCCGGTCACCTGCTCGACGGTCCCCACGTTGGTGCCGCTGCTATTTCCGTTCTGCTCAGCCATTCGTCTCCTTCGCTTTCCTAAGTTCCGTTATCCGAGGGCCTCGGCTCCACCGACGACCTCGAGAATCTCCTGGGTGATCTCCGCCTGACGGACCCGGTTCATCTCCAGGGTGAGGTCGGAGATCACCTCCTTGGCGTTGTCGGCAGCGTTGCGCATCGCGGTCATCCGCGATCCGTGCTCGGAGGCCGTCGATTCCAGCAGAGCCCGGTACACCGAGAGCTGCGCGTACTCGGGAACGAGCTCCGCCAGCAGCTCCTCGGGATCGGGCTCGTAGACCCAGAGCGCCTTGAGGTGCGCGGCCGCCAGCTCCTCGTCGAAGCTCTCCTCCGCCTCTGCCTCGCGCAGCATCTCCGCCACGCCCTCGCCGAACACCTCGGCCTGCTGGATCGGCAGCAGGGTCTGGCGCCGCACGTACTGCGTCAGCGGCGACACGTAGCGGTTGTAGATCAGGTCAACCCGGTCAAGCTCGCGGTCCACGTAGGCCGCAACCAGCTCGTCGGCGATCTCACGGGCGTCGGCGAACGCGGGACGGTCCGTGAACCCGACGTACTCGCCGCTCAGCTCCTCGCCACGGAAACGCATGGTCGAGGCGCCGCGGCGGCCGACCACCGAGAAGATGGCCCGCTTGCCCTCGACCTCGAGCTCGCGCTGGAGCTGGGCGCCGGCGCGGATTATCTGCGAGTTGAAGGAGCCGGCGAGGCCGCGGTCGCCCGTCACCAGCAGCACCCCGATCTTGCGCTGATCCGTGCGCTCCTCGAGCACGGGCAGGTTGCGGGCCTCGACGCCGGCGGCCTCGGCCACCTGGCGTGTCATCTTGCGCAGCTCCTGTGCGTAGGGGCGCAGCTGGTCGATCCGCTGCTCGGCGCGTCGCAGGCGCGCCGCGGCGACCATCTCCATCGCGCGCGTGATCTTCTGAACGTTCTTGACGCTCGAGATCCGGCTCTTGACGTCCTTGCGCGTCGCCATGGGTCAGGCGGGCGTTCCCGCTTCCTCGGCGGCGGAGCCCTCGGTCGCGGAGCCGCCGTCCTCCCCGCCCGCGTCCGCGGTGCGGGCCGGCAGGGCGCGCTCGCCCTCGGAGACGACACGGTCGGACTCGCCCTCCTCGATGGGATCCCCCTGCTCGTCGAAGTCGGGGCCGAAGTCGTCGACCATGTCCTTGAGCGCGACTCTGAGCTCGGCCTCGTCCTCGTCGGAGAGCTTCCCCGTCTCGTTGATGCGGCTCAGCAGCTCGGCGTTCTCGGCCTGCAGGCGCTCGCGCAGGCTGAGCAGGAACTCGCCGACGCGCTCGGTCTTGATCCGGTCCAGGAACCCCTCGTTGCCGGCGAAGATGGCTCCTACCTGGTTGGCGACGTCCATCGGCTGGCGCTCGCTCTGGTTCAGCGCCGCCACCATGCGCTCGCCGCGGGCGAGCTGCTTCTGGGTCTCGGGGTCGAGCTCGGAGCCGAACTGAGCGAAGGCCTCGAGCTCGCGATACTGGGAGAGGTCGAGCCGCAGCTTGCCGGCGACCTGCTTCATCGCCTTCGTCTGGGCCGCGCCGCCGACCCGCGAGACCGAGGTGCCGACGTTGATCGCGGGGCGCACGCCCGAGTAGAACAGGTCGGACTCCAGGAAGATCTGCCCGTCGGTGATCGAGATCACGTTGGTGGGGATATACGCCGAGATGTCACCGGCCTGGGTCTCGATGATCGGCAAGGCCGTCAGCGACCCTCCGCCCTGCTCGTCCGAGAGCTTGACGGCACGCTCCAAGAGGCGCGAGTGCAGGTAGAAGACGTCTCCCGGGTAGGCCTCGCGGCCCGGCGGGCGGCGCAACAGCAGCGACATCTCGCGGTACGCGGCCGCGTGCTTGGAGAGATCGTCGTAGATGCAGAGCGCGTGCTTGCCCTGGTAGAGGAAGTGCTCTCCCATCGCGCAGCCCGCGTAGGGCGCCATGTACTTGATCGGCGCCGCCTCGTCGGCCGAGGCCGCGACGATGATCGTGTTCTCCATCGCGCCCGCGTCCTCGAGGATCTCCATCACCTGGACCACCGTGGACATGCGCTGGCCGATCGCGACGTAGATGCAGACGAGGTCGGAGTCCTTGTTGTTGATGATCGTGTCGATCGCGATCGCCGTCTTGCCCGTCTGGCGGTCGCCGATGATCAGCTCGCGCTGGCCGCGGCCGATCGGGATCATCGAGTCGACGGCTTTGAGCCCGGTCTGCATCGGCTCCTCGACCGGCTGGCGATGGACCACGCCGGGAGCCTTGAACTCGGCCGGGCGCGTCTCGGTCGCATTCAGGTCGCCCTTGTCGTCGAGCGGGCGCCCCAGCGGGTCGACCAGGCGGCCGAGCAGCTGGTCGCCGACCGGGATCTCGAGCAGCTTGCCGGTGCGCTTCACGGTGTCGCCCTCGATCACCTTCTCCCAGTCGCCGAACAGCACCGCGCCGACGTTGTCGGCCTCGAGGTTGAGGGCCAGGCCGACCACGTCATGGGGGAGCTCGAGCATCTCGAGCGCCATGCAGTTGTCGACACCGTGAACGCGGGCGATCCCGTCCCCGATCTCGAGCACCGTCCCGACCTCCGAGAGGTCCGCGGATCCGGCGTCCATGCCCTCGATGCGCTGGCGAAGGATGCTGCCGATCTCGTCCGGCTTGATCTCCATCTGGTTGCTGCCTCCTTTACGTCGCGGTCGCGACGCTCTTTCGAAGTTTTTCCAGCCTGTTGCGCACGCTCGCGTCCAGGACCTTGTTACCTACCTGCAATACGAGCCCCCCGAGGATGTCGCCGTCGACCTCGCTGCGCAGCTCCACGGTCTGGCCGGTCTGGCTCTCGATCTCTGAGCCGATCCTCTGCACCAGCTCGGGGTCGAGCTCGACGGCACTGGTCACGGTCACCGCGAGGCGCCGGTTCTCCTCAGCCCAGAGGTCGTCGAACCCGGAGCGAATCCTGAAGACCACCGGCACCCGGTGCTTCTCGCAGAGCAACTCGAGGAAGTTGAGCAGCTCGGGCTCGGCCCCCTCGATCGCCCTGCGAAGCCCGTCCTTCTTCTCGGACGAGGAGAAATAGGGGCTGAAGAAGAAGAGCTGCAGCTCCCGGTTGTCCGCGAGCGTGTCGGCGAACTCGCCGAGCTGCTCGTGGACGGCGTCGAGGTCGCCGCCGCCCTTGGCGGCGTCGAACAGCGCCTCGGCGTAGACGCGGGCGATCTCCTCCATCTACCCGCACCTCCTCCGCTTCGCGTCCGGGGGTGCGGGGTTGCGATGCGATCCGAGGGGATGCTTGCTCACCGCGTCGCCTCCTCCGGGCTGAGGGTGGCGAAGTCCACCTCGGCCAGAGCCTCGTCGACGAGGCGCCGGTGATCCTCAGCGTCTAGCGACTTGCGGGCCACCTTCTCGGTGGTCAGCACGGTCAGGTCAGCCACCTCCTTGCGGATCCGCTCCAGCGAGCGCCGGGTCTCGGCCTCGATGTCGCGGCGGGCCGCCGCGAGCAACTCCTCGCGCTTCTCCTTGCCCTCCTCGGTCGCCTGCGCCCTCGTCGTGTCGGCGGACTTGCGCGCTCGGGCGACGATGTCGTCGGCCTGCTCGCGCGCCTCCTTGAGCCGCGCCCGGTACTCGGCCAGCAGATCCTCGGACTCGACCTTGGTGCGCTCGGCCGCCTCGATCGAATCCGAGATCAGCTTGGCGCGGCGGTCCAGCGCCTCCTGGATGCGCGGGAACGCGACCTTGCTCAGCACCCACATGGTGAACCCGAACAGCGCCAGGGTCCAGATCATCAGGCCGAGCCCGGGCGAGACCAGGAAGCTGCCGCCCTCCTCCTCCCCGCCGCCCGACGACTCGGCGGCGAGCACCAGTACCTGTCCTATGTCGACGATCCGCTCCACGGCGGCCTAGAGGAAGAAGGCGATCAGGCCGAAGATGAACGTGTAGAAGGCGACGGCCTCGGTCAGGGCGAAGCCGAGCCAGCGAATGCTCTGCAGCTCACCCTTCATCTCCGGCTGGCGGGCGACCGACTCGATCTCCTTCCCGAAGATGAATCCGATCCCGATGCCGGCTCCGATCGAGCCGAGCCCGGCACCGACGCCGAGCGCGATCGCCTTGCCGGCATCGGTGACGCCGGTGTCAGTGACCGTGTCGGTCGACTGAGCGATCAGGGGCAGGACATCCATGTACAGCTCCTTTCTAGTGGCTTTCGGCGACTGCGCCGCCGATATAGATTGCGGTGAGGGTCGAGAAGATGAATGCCTGAAGCGTCGCGACCAGGCCCACCTCGAAGACGTAGAACGCGAAGGCCATGGGGAAGGTGACAGCCCCGAGCGCGGATAGCCCCAGCAGCACCGCCAGGCCGCCGCCCATGAACAGAAGCAGAAGATGGCCGGCGAGGATGTTGGCGAAGAGCCTGACCGAGAGCGAGATCAGGCGAACGAAGTGCGAGACCACCTCGATCATGAAGATCGCGCCCTTGCCGAACGGGTTCATGTCCTCCAGCCCCGGGGGCAGCCAGCTCGCGAAGTACTTGACCGGGCCCTTGGCGCGAATCCCCTCCACGTGGTAGCTGAGCCAGACCACGAGCGTCAGGGCGAGGGGGATCGAGATGTTCGCGGTCGCGGCGTAGAGCGCGAAGGCGGGGAGCTCGAGGCCGAAGATCGAGACGGTGTGCTCGGTGTTCGTCGGCAACGGCAGGTAGCCGATCATGTTCGAGAACCAGATGAAGAAGAAGAGCGTGGCGAGAAACGGGAACCAGCGGGTCGCGATCGCGCCGGAGAGGTTGCCGCCGGTGATGTTGTTCTTGGTCAGGTCGTAGGAGAGCTCCACCGCGGTCTGCACCCGGTTCGGCTTGTCCGCCATGCGGCGCGAGATCCAGATCATCGCGCCGATCGTCAGCCCCGAGGCGAGCAGCAGGTAGAGCACGGCCTTGTTGATGGAGAAGTCGATGCCGGCGAGCTTGATCGTCACCCAGGGCTCGAGCTTGAACTCGTTCTGGGGCTGGAAGGAGTCGTTCTTGCCGTCGCTGCCGAAGATCAGCGCGATCGCCCCGATCACGGCGATGTAGATGCCGACTCCGATCAGGACCTTCCATTTGGTGGTCATCCGAGGCGCTCCTCGCGGGGCGTCATCGCCCGGGCGATGAAACGGCAGCCGAAGTGGACCGTGAACAGGACCGCGGCGAAGACCGCGGCGGCCAGGCCCGCGTCGCGCTCAAACAAGAGGCCGACCAGCAGCACGGCGAGAGCGATCACCCAGACGCGAGCGAGCGTCGTGACCGCCACCCAGCCCATCGCGTCGCGGCGGTTGCCCTCGGCCAGCTCGCCCGCGGCGCGCCGCTCAGCATAGGCCTCCAGCCACAGCGAGAGGCCCCAGAACGCCGCGACCGCCGCGTAGCCGGCGAGCGGCAGACCCGCCGCCAGGAAGACCGGCAGGGCGACGACGAGCAGAGCCACGTCCGCATAGCGAACCGCGGTTCTGAGGCGTGCGCTGGAGCCCATGGGCCTAGGGCCCTCGAAGGCAAGGGCGCTCGAAGACATCGATGATCGGGGGTTGTTTGCGGGCAATCTGAGGAAAAAAAGACCTCCGCGGGAAAGGGCGGAGGGGCCGGAATCCTAGCCGATGCTCCGCGGCGGCCTCTCGCCGGCGGGCCGGTCGGGCGCCGCCCCGGGTGGCCGCTCGGCGTCTGCGGCCCGCGGCTCACCCCGCTCGGAGGACACTGCGGCCCCCTCGGTGGGCGACGGCGCCTGGCCGGGCGCGGGTGCCGCCTCGCGCACGGGCTCCATGCTGCCGGTGTCGGGATCGACCGCCGACATCTCCCCGGTCTCCGGATTGACGGCCGCGTAGGTCCCGGTTTCGAGCTCGCGCTTGACTCCCTGGTCGACCTCGGCCTCGACCGGAGCGGGAGCTTCCGGCGCCCCCTTTCCGACTCGCTGGCGCAGCCGGAACCGGCGCAGCTTGAGTATCTCGATCACCTCGATCACGTAGACGCTGGCCGCCAAGGCCCCGATCAGGAGGATCGCCATCACCGCGGTCCAGAACGGGTCGAAGTTGCCGCGGTCGTCGCTGTACGGGACGAACCTCAGCGCGAGGGCGAGGAGCGCGAGAAGCAGGGTCCAGCCGTACAGGTAGGCGAGGGTCCTGCGCTGGGAGAAGCCGATGTTCGCCATCCGGTGATGGAGGTGCCACATGTCGGCCTTGTAGACCGGCCGCCCGTACTTGAGGCGCTTGGCGACGACGAAGCTGGTGTCGACGATCGGCACCGCGAGCACCACCAGGGGCAGCGCCAGGGCGAGGACGGCGTTGGTCTTCAGCGCGCCCTGGATGGCGATCACGGCAAGCATGTAGCCGAGCAGGTTGGACCCGGCGTCGCCCATGAAGCTGGAGGCGGGTGGGAAGCCATGCCGGAGGAAGCCGAGCGAGGCGCCGGCCGTGAGCGCCGCCAGCACTCCGGCCGCGTTTCGGTCGAGCGAGAGGGCGATGACCGCAAACGTGACCCCGGAGATAGCGCAGACCCCGGCGGCGAGGCCATCGACTCCGTCGATGAAGTTGACCATGTTGATGATCGCGACGATGCCGATCACCGTCGCCGGGTACGCGATCCAGCCGAGATCGAAGCCGCCGATGAACGGAAGCGTGGTCGTGTCCACCCGCAGCCCGGCGAGCACCGGGATCAAGGCAGCTCCGACCTGGCCCAGCAGCTTCGGCCCCGCGGACAGGTCCACCACGTCGTCGATCGCCCCGACCGCGGTGATCACGAGCGCCCCTGCGAGGATCGCCCGCGTTTCCCCGGTCCACGGCAGCCAGATCAGGCACGCGCCCAGGATCGCGACCAGGATCGCGAGGCCGCCGAGCCTCGGAGTCGGGTAGTCGTGGAGACCTCGTTCCTTGGGCTCGTCGATCGCCCCCAACCGCCTCGCGAGCGCCTCCGCCGCCGGCACCAGCATCCAGGCGACCGAGGCGGCGAAGATGAAGGCGAGAACGGCGTCCCACGGATCTAGCGCCGTTCCCATCAGGGGGATTCTGCCCTAAGAGGTGGCCGGTGCCGCGACAGCCGCATATCGCTCGACCCAGAGGGTCAGTGCCATCAGTCCCCAGATCTGGCGGCTGAGATCCTGACGCCGAGCAACGTGGTCGTCGATCAGCCTGGTCACCGTCTCCGGGCGGAAGTAGCCCTGGCGAGCGACGGTCTCCGCTGACAGCACCTGGCGTGCGAACGACTCGAGATCGCCGCGCAGCCAGGCGGCCACCGGAATCGAGAAGCCCTGCTTCTTGCCGTGAGTGATCGCCCGTGGGAGCAGCGGCGCGACGGCGCGACGCAGGAGCCGCTTCTTGGCGAAGCCGCGCACCTTGTGCCCGGTCGGCAGGGCCAGCGCGAGCTCCGCCACCACCTGGTCGCAGAAGGGAACTCGGACCTCGAGGGAGTGGGCCATGCTGGCGCGATCGGTCTTCACCAACAGGTCGTCCACCAGGTAGATACCCAGGTCGACGTCCTGCAGGCGCGCGAGCTGCTCGGAGTCCTCGGTTTCCGCGTAGCGGGCCCGGTAGACGTCCAGCGGATCCCGGCCCCCGCGGCGCTCAGGGCCCAGGAGCTCGGCTCGGGCGTCATCCGAGAAGATCTCCTTCCACGAGTGGTGGCGCTCGAGTGGAGCCAGCCGCGCCCCGCGGACGAAGCGCTTCGCCTTGTAGTCGAAGCTCACCTTCCCCGACGAGCTCGGCAGGCTGCGGATCACCGGCGAGATCGCCGGAGTCAGCGGGGCCAGGCGCGGGGCGATCAGATCGGCAACGTAGGTGTAGTAGCCGCCGAAGAGCTCGTCCGCCCCCTCCCCGGAGAGCGCCACCTTGACCGACTCGGAGGCGAGTTGCGAGACGAGGTACGTGGGCAGAGCCGACGAGTCCGCGAAGGGCTCATCGAAGGCCTCCACAAGCCGCGGCAGAAGCTCGACCGCGTCGGGCCGGAGCACCAGCTCATGATGATCGGTCCCGTAGCGCTCCGCGACCAGGCGCGCCTTGCCGAGCTCGTCGAAGGAGCTCTCCTCGAAACCGATCGAGAAGGTGCTGACTCGATTGGGGCTCTGCTCCGCGGCGAGCGCCGTCAGCACCGAGGAGTCGATCCCGCCGGAGAGAAGAACCCCGACCGGCACGTCGGAAACCAGATGGGCCCGCACCGAGTCACGAAGCCGATCGCGGAGCTCAGCCGCGAGGTCCCTGCCGCGCTCGGCGCGCACCTGAGAGGAGGGGGCGGGGTGCGGGCGCGCGTAGCGCGAGATCTCGATCTCGCCCCCCTCTGAGATGAGCAGATGGCCCGCGGGGAGCTTGCGAGCCTCCCTGAAGATCGTCAGGGGCGCAGGAATCGAGTTGAAGGCCAGGAAGGCCTCGAGGGCATCGGGATCGAGGTCACGCGAGAAGCCCGGCTGTCGGAGCAACGCCTTCAGCTCCGAGCCGAACGAGAGGGTCCCCGCGGCGACCCTGTAGTAGAGGGGCTTGATCCCGAAACGGTCCCTGGCGAGCAGCAGCCGGCGCCGTCGCGAGTCCCAAAGGGCGACCGCGAACATCCCCCGCAGCTCCTCTACGAAGCGCGGCCCCCGCTCTTCGTAGAGGTGCACCAAGACCTCGGTATCACTGTGCGTCGAGAAGTCGTGGCCGCGCCGCTCGAGCGCGGCGCGCAGCCCACGGTAGTTGTAGATCTCCCCGTTTTGAACCACGTGGATGCTGCGGTCCTCGTTGGCGATCGGCTGGTCCCCGCCGGCCAGGTCGATGATCGAGAGGCGGCGAGCAGCGAGGCCGGCCGGCCCGTCTATGACCATGCCCTCGCTGTCCGGGCCCCGATGGACCAGCGTCTCGTTCATCGCTGCCAGCGCGTCGGCGTCAGGCGGGGAGACTCCGTCCAGCGAGAGCAGTCCGCAAACTCCGCACACAGCGAGTCAGTGTAGGAGCCGCTCCTCGCGGCCTAGGATGAGGGGGCCTGGCGCTGATCCCCGGCGATCCGCCGGATCACCCTCCACCCGGTGGCGGCGATGACGCGGAGGTAGAGACGGACGGAGCGATCGGCGATGTACTCCATGTCGTGGGCCAGCTTGTCCGCCCACGACTCCTCGCGCGTGATCCGGGTCTGCGCGAACCCGGTCACCCCGGGCCGCACCACGAGCCGCTGCCAGTACCCGGGGATCAGCTCGCACAGCTCCTCGAAGAAGGTGGGGCGCACGGGGCGCGGGCCGACGATGCTCATGTCCCCCCGCAGCACATTCCAGAGCTGGGGGATCTCGTCCAGGTGGGTCGGGCGAAGCACCTTGCCCACAGCGGTCAACTCGGCCTCGGTGCGCCGGGTCAGCTCGTCGCCCAGGTACGGTCCCAGCCGCGTCTCAGCGTCGGGGGCGAGGGTGCGGAACTTGATCATGCTGAACACCCGCCCCGAGCGGCCGACCCTGTCGCCCCGGTAGAGGACCGGCCGGCCCGAGGTGAGAAGCGTCGCCGCCGCGACTGCCGCGATCAGGGGGCTGAGCAACGCCAGCGCCGTGCCCGCGATCACGATATCCATCGCCCGCAAGACGGCATCGATCGGGCGGCCCTCGTAGGCGTGCGCGATTCGCGCGTAACGCTCGGCCAGGGACTCGTCGCCATGCTGGGCGCCGGCGACACCCGGGGAGGGCGGATCCGGGGGCCGAGGGCTCGAGGGTTCGGCTGCGGAGCGGTGAGCACTCACTGGACGGTGCCAAGCATAAGCTCGACCAGCAGCTCCGGATCCCGGCGCGTGATCTCGCGTTCGCCGGTTCGCTTGCGAAGCTCGAGCGCCCTGGCGTCGGTCAGCGGCAGGAGCCGCCCGGCGCGGATCAGCGATTCGTCAACCCCGCCCAGCCGCCCGCCGTAGGTCGTGTACACGGGCGTATCGAGGGCGACTGCCTCCCGGTTCATCGATCCGCCGGCCGAGACGACGAGATCGGCGGCCGAGATCAAGCTCTGCGCGTCGACGGCGCGCTCGGGCACGACCAGCGAGGGGAAGCCGAGTGCCTTGACGAACTTCCGTTGGGCGTCGGTTCGAGGCAGCACGACGGCCTGCACGTCCTTCTCGTTGCCGACGCGGGCGAGGACTTGGGGGAACAGCGGGTTCGACTTGCGGTGATAGAGCGAGACGTCGGGCGGGGGCCGGATGACGACGACGATTCGCGACGCGTCGACGCCCAGGCGCTCGAGGATCCCCGGGTCCGGCTCGAAGTCCGAAAGGTAGTACTCCTCCTTGATTCCCGGGTACCGGAACAGCTTCTCGGGTGTGACGCCGAACCGGCGAAGCCTCTCGGGAGGGACCGCCTCCGGAAAGATGACGCGCTTCGCCAGACGGCAGCCGACCCGGTGCTGGGTCACCGCGAACTCGTAGTCATGCATGTTCGCCTCGGGGACTCCGAGCATTCGGGCAGCGATCGCCAGGTCGTTGGAGCCGTGCGCGATGGCGAGCTCGAAGCCGCGATTCTTGCCGAAGCTCCTCATCTGCCGCACCCGGGACAGCAGCCGTGCGAGCTTGCGGGACCGCGAGGCGCCGCCATGGCTGCCGATGGGGGTGTGATCGATGCCGTGCAGCTCGAGAAGCTGCTGCGTCTGGGTGTATTCCCGCGAGGTGACCGTCACCTCGTGTCCCCGCTCGCGCAAGCGTTCGATGATCGGGCGCAGCACGAGCACGTGCGCGGGCGCGGTCATATCAGCCCAGACCCTCATTGGCCGCAGCCTAGAGGCCGCAACCCGCTCGCCGCCTTCTCAGACTCTCACGGGACTGAGCTGCGGGTAGAGCGGGTAGCGCTCCATCAAGGCCCGGCTGCGATCGAGCAGCGAGTCCTTCTCAGATTCGTAGTCGTCCCCGAGCGCCGCGCCGATCACGGCGGCGATCTCGCGCATGTCGTCCTCGAGCAGGCCACGGGTGGTCAGGGCCGGGGTGCCGATCCGCAGCCCCGATGGATCCAGGGGCGGGCGCTCGTCGAAGGGGATCGCGTTGCGGTTGACCGTGATCCCGACCTGCTCGAGGCGCCGCTCGGCCTCCTTGCCGAACACACCCGTCGCCGTCAGGTCGGTGAGCACGAGGTGCACGTCGGTGCCACCGGTGAGCACGTCCACGCCCGACTCGATCAGCCCCTCGCCGAGGGCGCGCGCGTTGGCGATGGTCTGGCGCTGTCGGGCCCGGAACTGCTCGGAGGTCGCGATCTTCAGGGCCACCGCCTTGGCGGCGATGGCGTGCATCAGGGGGCCACCCTGCTGGCCGGGGAAGACCGAGCGGTTGATGTCCTTGGCCAGCTCCTCGCGGCACATGATCATGCCGCTGCGCGGCCCGCAGAGCGTCTTGTGGATGGTGGTCGTGACGACATCGGCGTGCTCAACGGGGTTGGGGTGCTCGCCCGCGGCGACCAGCCCCGCGAAGTGCGCCATGTCGACCATCAACCTGGCGCCGACCGAGTCGGCGATCTCGCGGAACGCCGCGAAGTCGAGCCGGCGCGGATAGGCCGACCAGCCCGCGATGATCAGCTTCGGCTTGTGCTCGCCGGCGAGCTCGGCGACCTCGTCCATGTCGACCAGCAGGTCATCGCGGCGCACGTGGTACGGGACGACCCCGTAGAGCTTGCCGGAGACGTTCAGCTTCATCCCGTGACTGAGGTGGCCCCCGTGGTCGAGCGCCAGGCCCATGATCGTGTCGCCGGGCTCCAGCATCGCCATGTACGCGGCGTTGTTCGCCTGGGCACCGGCGTGCGGCTGCATGTTCGCGTGCTCGGCCCCGAACAGCTCCTTCGCCCTGTCGATCGCGAGCTGCTCGGCGACATCGACCTGCTCGCAGCCGCCGTAATAGCGCTTGCCCGGATAGCCCTCCGCGTACTTGTTGGTCAGCACCGACCCCGACGCCTCGAGCACGCCCTGCGGCACGAAGTTCTCCGAGGCGATCATCTCCAGCGTCCCCTGCTGGCGGGCGAGCTCACGATCGAGCACCTGCGCGATCTCGGGATCGACCTCGGCGAGGGGCGCGGTCTGGAAGTCTTCCGGGAGGCTCATCGGCGAGGCCCACGATACATCCCCGCGATCGCTTGAATGATTATTGAACGTGTGATAAGTAATGACGCACACGCGGCAGCCCAGCCGCCAGCCACCCCGGCACCAGCGACCAGAGAGGAAGAGATGAGCGCAACCGAGCAGGCAACCGAGCAGGCAGAGGTCGAGCTGAAGACCGAGGATGAGGCCTTGGCCGTCCTCATGGACGCCGACATCGACAAGGTGATGAGCGGCCTCGACCGGATCATCGAGGCGGCGCCCTCGTACGAGAAGCTGTTCATGCGCTGGCAGCGTCAGCAATGGTCCACCGAGGACTTCGACTTCTCCGAGGACGCTCGCCAGTGGGCGGACCCGGACCTGATCACCGAGGAGGAGCGCAGGTTCCTGCTGTTCGGCTTCTCGCAGTTCTTCTTGGGCGAGGAGCGCGTCACGGTCGAGTTGCTCCCCTTCGCGATCGGGGCGCCCTCACACGAGGCGCAGGCCTTCCTCACCACCCAGATCTCCGACGAAGCCAAGCACATGGTCTTCTTCGACCGCTTCTACCGCGAGGTGCTGGGGATGAAGGCCGACTCGATCGGCGAGATGCTGGGCCAGCAGCGCAACAACGTCAACGAGAAGTGGGAGGAGCTCTTCGACGGGATCCTCCACGAGTGCGCCGAGAACCTCCGCAAGGACCCGAGCGACTTCGCGTCGCTGGTCCGCGGGATCACCGTCTACATGATCGTGATCGAGGGCACCCTGGCCCTGACCGGCGCCCGCTTCATCATCCGCGCCCTCAAAGAGCGTGAGTGGTTCCCGGGCTTCACCGCCGGCTTCACCGCCGTCAACCGTGACGAGTCACGGCACGTCGGGTTCGGCGTCAAGTTCCTCGCCGACGCGATCTCAGACGATCCGGCCAACGCCAGGATCGTCGAGCAGACCCTGCAGGAGACGCTCCCGGTCGCGAGCCTGGTGTTCGTGCCGCCCTGGGTCGAGGATCCCTACAACTTCTCGACCCCGTTCTACGAGTCGAGCGAGATCTTCGAGTACTCGCTCAAGGCCCTTTCGAAGAAGCTGGCCGCGATGGGCCTCGACCCGGCGATGCTGGCGGCGGGCGCCGAGGCGTGAGCCCGGCGACCGCGGCGGCCGTTCCCGCCAAGCGGGGGCGGCCGTCCACCGGCGCGCGCGAGCGCATCCTCGCCGCGGCCGTGGAGACGATGAAGTCCGATGGCTACGCGGGCCTGACGCTCGCCAAGGTGGCGGAGCGAGCCAAGGAGTCCAAGGCCCTGATCGCCTACCACTACGGGTCCAAGCAGGGCCTGGTGGCCGCAGTCGGGCGCGACCTGGCCGAGATGATCGTGGCGAGGGTCCTGGCCGAGATCGAGAGCGCCGGCACCGTCGAGGAGCTGGCGCGCGGGATCGCGGTCGGCGTCGAGGAGATCGCCGACGAGGACCCCCGCGTTCCCCGTCTCTACTTCGACCTGGCGGCCGTGTCGGTCGTGGACCCGGCGGTTCGCGCGATGATCAACGAGATCAACGACCGCTGGCGCGCGGTCGTCGGCGAGCGCCTAGCGGCGGCCGAGGATGCTCCCGCGCCGGAGCTGGCCGCCGCCGTGACGCTGCTGATCATGGCCGGTGTGCAGGGTCTGTCGCTCGAGCGCCTCGAGCGCGATCCCGGCCCGGAGCTGAAGGCGGCACGCGAGCTGTTCGTGCGCTCGGTGGCGCTGGCGGCCGGGCAGCGGGTTGGCTGACTGCGCGGAGGCCGGCGATCAGGGGCCGCCCAGGCGAGCGGCGATCGCGGCAGCGGACAGAGCGCCCTCACGAAGCACCGTCCACCCGCCGCCCCGGTCGATCTCGCTGATGTCCACGACCGTCGAGGGCTCCCCCCCGAGCTCGCCTCCGTCGATCGCCAGGTCCACCGAGCCGAGCACGTCAGGTGCGAGCTCGGCGAACGAGGCGGCCGCGGGCCCGCCGCTGCGGTTGGCGCTGGTCTGGAAGACGGGACAGACCACACCTGCCAGCGGGCCTCGTATCAGTCGCACGCCGAGGCGCTCGGGCTCATCTCGGCAGGCCAGCGGGTAGCGCCGCTCGGGGTTGGCGAGCACGAGGGTCACCGGGCCCGGCAGCAGGGCGCCGACGGCCCCCGCGGCCCGAGGGCCGAGGCCCGCGACCAGCTCCCGCATCGCCGGCGGCGAGAAGTACATGAGCGCCGAGGGCCTGCCCTCCTCGCGTCCCTTGATTCGGTGAATGCGCTCGATGGCCTCGGCGTTGAGCGGGTCGCAGGCCAGCCCGTAGAGCGTGTCGGCCGGGAACACCGCCACTCCGCCCTCGCCCACACAGCGCTCCAGCGCCCGGCGCGCGGCCTCGGCGCCGTCGCGCTCGATCGAGACCACCTCGGTCAAGATCGCGGCACGCAGCGCAGGATCACCGGCGTCCCACCACCACGCGGTCGAGCCCGGCCAGGTCCCGGCGAACCTCGACCTCCCCGAAGCCGGCGTCGCGCACCAGCCGCGAGGCCGCGGCGGCCTGGGCAGCGCCGATCTCCAGGGCGAGGGCCGGCGGAGGCTCCCCGGCGGCGGCGAGCCCCACCAGCAGCGCCTCGATGGCCTCCAGCCCGGTGGGGCCCGCGACCAGGGCCTGCCGGGGCTCGTGACGGGTGATCTCCGGCGCCAGGCGCTCCCACTCGGCCTCGCTGACGTAGGGGAGGTTCGCCAGCACCAGGTCGAAGTCCTCGCCGGGGGGCAGGGTTCCCTGTTCGAAGCGAACCCGGTCGGCGAGGTCGAGCCGCTCGGCGTTCGTCCGGGCCAGCTCGAGCGCCGCCGGCGAGGTGTCGGTCCCCACGACCTCCGCCCCACTCAGCTCGCCGGCCACGGCCAGCGCCACCGCGCCCGAACCGGTGCCGACGTCAAGCACCCTCTCCGGCCGCAGCTCCGCGGCCAGCTCCACCAGCAACTCGGTCTCGGGCCGGGGGATCAGCGCGCGGCGGTCCGCGGCCAGCTCGATTCGCCAGAAGCCCCTGCGGCCCAGGATGTAGGCGACGGGCTCGCGGGCGATCCTGCGGCGCACCATCGCGGCGAACTCGCGCGCCGCGGCCGGAGGCAGGCCGGCCCCGGGCTCGGTCGCCAGCCGCTCGCGCGGCCAGCCCGTCGCCTCGCTCAAGAGCAGCTCCGCGTCGCGCCTCGGCTCCTCGACACCGGCGGCGGCGAGCGCCTCGGTGGAGGCGCCAAGCGCCTCTCGCACGGGCGCCGCCGCGAGCGCCATCAGGACGGCTGCTCGGCCGCCTGCTGCTCGAGCCGGCGGCGCTTGTCCTCAGCCGCGAGCGCCTCGGTGAATTCGCCCAGCTCGCCTCCGAGCACCCGCTCGATCCCGCTCGCGGTGAGCTTCGCGCGGTGGTCGGTGATCCGGTCCTGGGGAAAGTTGTAGGTGCGGATCTTCTCGGAGCGCTCCCCGCTTCCCACCTGCGCGCGACGCTCGGACGCCTCCTTGGCGTGCTGCTCTGCGAGCTGGTACTCGAGCAGCCGAGCCCGCAACACGCGCATCGCCTTCTCGCGGTTCTGCCGCTGGGACTTCTCGTCCTGCATCGAGACGACGATGCCGCTCGGCTCGTGGGTGATGCGGACCGCGGAATCGGTCGTGTTGACCGACTGCCCCCCCGGGCCCGAGGAGCGATAGACGTCGACCTGGAGGTCGTTGGGGTCGAGCTCGACGTCGACCTCCTCGGCCTCGGGCAGCACGGCGACGGTCGCGGTGGAGGTGTGAATCCGCCCCTGCGACTCGGTCTTCGGGACACGCTGCACCCGGTGGGTGCCGGCCTCGTACTTGAACACGGAGTAGGCGCCATCGCCCTTGATCGCGAAGGTCGCCTCCTTGAAGCCGCCCTGGTCCGCCGGCGAGCTCGAGATCGCCTCGGTCGCGTAGCCACGCGCCTCGGCGTAGCGGGTGAGCATCTTGTGCAGGTCCCCGGCGAACAGGGCGGCCTCGTCCCCCCCGGTCCCGGCGCGGATCTCGACGATCACGTTCTTGTCGTCGTTGGGGTCGCGCTCGACCATCGCCAGCCGGATGCGCTCGGCCAGCTCCTCGAGTCTCGCGGGCGCGTCCGCGACGACTGCCTTCAGCTCAGGGTCGTCCCCGTCCTCGGACAGCAACTCCCTGGCGCCTTCGAGGTCGTCCTTCAGGGTGAGGTACTCGGCGGCCAGAGCGTGCGGCTCGGCCAGCTGCCTGTACTCGCGCCCGACCTCCGCGTAGCGCTCGCGGTCCGCGATCACCTTCGGATCCGACATCTGCCCCTCGAGCTCCGCAAAGCGGCTCTCGATCTGTGCGACCAGCTCGTCGACCATGGCGCTAGGCGACGATCTCGATCGGCTGCTCCGCGCGAGCCTGGTCGAGGTCCTCGTTGGAGAGCACCTCGTCGAGCGAGCGGATCGCGACCTCGAGCTGCTCGGCGTCGGGCTCGCGTGTGGTGAGGTTCTGCAGCATCAGGCCCGGCCACATCAGTCCCCGCACCCAGGCCTTGTTGCGGTGCCTGCCGGCCCACTTGATCACTTCATAAGAGAGGCCGGCGATCAGGGGGATCCCGATGATCCGGGAGGCGAGCAGCCAGTACCAGGCGGGCAAGCCGATCGGGGCGAAGACGAAGATCGCCAGGACCATCACGATCAGCAGGAAGCTGGTGCCGCAGCGCGGGTGCAGGCGGGAATAGAACCGCGCGCGCTCGGGAGTCAGCTCGTCCCCGGCCTCGAAGCAGGAGATCGTCTTGTGCTCGGCGCCGTGGTACTCGAACACGCGCCGCAGGTCGGGCAGGCGGCTGATCGCGACGATGTAGCCGATGAAGATCAGCGTTCGCAGGATCCCCTCGACCAGCCAGAAGAGGAACGCCGAGCCGAGCTCGTCCTTGAACAGGCTGGTGACGCCAACGGGGACCACGAAGAAGAGCCCGATGGCGAACGCCAGCGAAAGCGCGATCGTCAGGCCCCAGACGAGGCCGCCGATCTCCTCCCTCTCGCCGTCCTCGTCCTCCTCCACCTGGGCGTTGGCCGCGACCGCCATCGCCCTGAAGCCGATCTTCAGCGACTCCACGAGGGCGACTACGCCCCGGATCACCGGCCAGCGCAGGACGCGGTGGCGCTTGGCCCAGGAGACGATCGGCTCGGAGGTGACCTCGATCTCGCCCACGGGGTTGCGCACCGAGACCGCCCAGGTCGAGACGCCGCGCATCATCACTCCCTCCAGCACGGCCTGGCCTCCGACCGGGGCATCCCTGCGGGCGATCAGCCGGCCGTCGGGCATGCGCTCGGCCGAGGCGGCGCCTGCGGGCTCGGCCCGGCCGCCGTTGGAGCGGCCCACGCCCATCGCGGGGCCTACTCCCCGCGCTTGCGCTTCGCGGCGCGGCGCCGAAACCGCTCGACCCGGCCACCGGTGTCGACGAGCTTCTGCTTGCCGGTGTAGAACGGGTGGCACTGCGAGCAGAGCTCCACGTGCAGCTCGGGCTTGGTGGAGCGCGTGTAGAAGTCGTTCCCGCACGAGCAGTGGACATGCGAGAGCACGTATTCGGGATGGATCTCGGTCTTCATCGTCGACCGATTCTAGCGTCGGGGCCCGAGCCCCAGACGGCCGGCTATGCGGCCCGGCCGGGACCGCTCTCGCCCGGTGCCCTCGCCATCTCGATCTCGGTCGAGGCGACCGCGCGCAACACGCCGCGCAGCGCCGGGTCGTCGGCGAGCCCGGCCGCCAGCGGCACTTCGACGAGCACCGCCTCGCCCTCGCGCCCGCGGACACGCACCGAGCCGATCTCGTCGAGCAGGGCCGTCATCGGCGCGTTGCCGGCCAGCAGCAGGGCGGTGAATCCGGCGACCCCCTCCTGGACCGCCCGTCCGGCGAGGACCCTCGTCAGGGCGCCGCCCAGCCCCCGGCCCTGCCACTCGTCGGCAACGGTCACGGCGGCCTCGGCGCGGTCGCTGCCCGGCTCACGGACGAATCGGCCTACGCCCACACCGTCGCCCGTCAGCATGTCGATCGCGATCACCGCCTCGTGGTCGTGATGATCGACCTCGGTCAGGTAGGCGAGCTGCGAGGGGCCCAGGGAGGGCATCGCCGTCAGAAAACGCCGGTAGCGGGACTCCGGGCTGAGGCGGTTGAAGCCGGCGAGCAGAAGTTCCCTGTCATCCGGGTGGATCTGGCGGATCTGGGCCCAGGAGCCGTCGCGAAGCTCGACCTCCACTCCCTCCGCCGGGCCGCGCTGCGGCGGCCTGGCGATCGCTAGACCTCCTGATAGAGCGGGCCGTCGCCGCCCTCGGGCAGGGTGAGCCGCCCTCCCTTGGCCGTGATCGCGCCGCACTGCACGCAATTCGAGGCCGTCACGTGCACGTCGACGACCTCGGAGCCGTTCTCGAGCTGCTCCTCGGGGATCTCGTAGACCTGGGCGGGGCACATCGATACCCAGGTCTGGGCGATCTCGCGCGGCACCCGCTCCTGGATGCGGATGTGGTTGGGAGCGTCGTCGCGGGTCGCGTTGCCTGAGAGGAAGACCGAGTTGAGCTTGTCGAAGGTGTACTCGTTGTCGGGCTTGGGGTAGCCCTCGGCCGCCTTGCCGATCTCCATGGGCTGCTCGGCGTCGTCCTCGTTGCGCCAGTGCCCGCCCGGGAAGGCGCCGCGGGTCAGCGTCATCGCGCTGGCCAGGGCGCCGCCCACGAAGAAGCCGTGCGAGAACGGCTGACGCATGTTGCGCGAGCGATAGAGGTCGTCCTCGATCGCCGACTTCTTGACCTTGCGCTCGTAGTCCTCGTAGTTGACCGAGTCCTGCTTGAGGGCGGCGACGATCGCCTCGGCCGCGTAGATGCCGGAATGCATCCCGTAGTGGATGCCCTTCAGCTCGGGCACGTTGACCATGCCGGCCGAGTCGCCGCAGATCACCATGCCGGGTACCGAGAGGCGCTTCGGCATCGACCAGTAGCCGCCCGAGGGGATCGTCTTGGCGCCCCAGGCCACGCGCTTGCCGCCCTCGAGGATCTTGCGGATGAAGGGGTGCGTCTTCAGCTCCTGCAGCAGGTCGTGGCAGGAGAGGGTGGCGTCGGTGTAGTCGAGGCCGATCACCATGCCGATGCAGACCTTGTCGGGGCCCATCGGATAGATGAAGCTGCCGCCGAACTCGTTCCACTTGGCGCGCTTGCGAAGCGGCCAGCCCATCGTGTGGATCACACGGTCGAGTGGCTCGGTCACCTCCCAGACCTCCTTCACCCCGAGCTCCCAGCGCTGCGGGTCCGGGCCGTGCAGGTCGAAGTAGTCGAGCGCGGCGCCGGTCAGGTGCCCGAGCGTCCCCTCGGCGAGCACGGTCGCCTTGGCCACTACGTCGGAGCCGGGCTCGAAGTTGCCCAGTTCCTCGCCCTGCTTGCCGCGGCCCTTGTCGCCCGAGCGCACGCCGCGCACGATGCGGTCGGAGACCAACAGCCTGTCGGCCGAGGTCTCGCTGAGAACGTAGGCGCCCAGCTCCTCGGCACGCTCCTGCAGGAACCGGCCGAGCTTGGCGACCGAGGTCACGTAGTTGCCGTGGTTGCGGAAGTTAGGCGGCATCGGCTTCAGCGGAAGCGCGTGCTTTGGGGTGAGCAGGTAGACGGCGTCCTTCTCGACCTCCTGGTAGACCGGCCACTCCGAGGGGTCGAGGTCGGGGAAGAGCTCGCGCATCGCCGAGGGCCGCATGTTGGCCCCGGAGAGCAGGTGGGCTCCCGACGTCTTGCCCTTCTCGATCACGGCGACCGGGACCTCACCGAGCTTCTCGGCCAGCTCGGGCTCGCCCTCCAGGAGCTGGCCCAGCTTGACCGCGCAGGCGAGGCCGGCGGGACCGCCGCCGACGATCGCCACCCCGACCTCGATCCGCTCATCGGGAGCGTCGGTGATCGGAGCCACGAACTCATCCGCGGGATTGATCGGCGGCGGGAAGTCGATCGGCGCCGGATGCGACCGGTTGCTCGAGTGGAGGTGTCCGTTCTCGCTGCTCATCAGCTCGTCTTCCTTTCGGGAGACCGCCACCGCCGGCGGCGGCTCAGCCGCTCTTCCTGGCCTTGATCGCCTCGGTCAGCTTGGGGACGATCTTGTGCAGGTCGCCGACCACGCCCAGGTCGCAGAACTCAAAGATCGGGGCGTTCTGGTCCTTGTTGATGGCGAGGATGCTCTCGGAGTTCTGCATGCCCACCTTGTGCTGGATGGCGCCCGAGATGCCCGCGGCCAGGTACAGCTTCGGGGCCACGGTCTTGCCCGTCTGGCCGATCTGGGCCGCATAGGGGTACCAGCCGGCGTCGACCACCGCGCGGGTGGCCGCCACCGCCCCGCCCATCGCCTCGGCCAGCTCCTCTGCCATCTGGAAGTTCTCGGCCTGGCCGAGGCCGCGGCCGCCGCCGACCAGCACGTCCGCCTCTTCGATGTTGACGTCCTCGCCGCGCTGCTCGCCGCGCTTCACCAACTTCGCCTTGCTGGACCACTCGGAGAGCTCCACCGTCACGTCGGAGACCTCGGCGGTGCCACCGGTCTCGTTCTCGTCGAAGGCGTTGAGCCGGCCGATGATGATGCCCGGCTCGCCCACGTAGCCCACGTCGGCGATCTGGGAGTCCTGCAGGATGGGGCGCTCGACCACCAGCTTGCCGTCCCTGACGTCGACCGCGGTGACCTCCATGGTCACCCCGGCGTTCAGCCTCGCCGTGAGGCCGGCGCCGATCTCGAAGCCGAGCAACCCGCCGCCGAACAGCGCGTAGGAGATGTCGTTCTCGGTCATCACCTTCGCCATCACGTCCACGATCGGCTGCGCCAGCCCCTCCGGCACGTCCTTGGCGCGGTAGACCTTCTTGGCGCCCCAGGCGCCGAGCCCGGCCGCGGCCTCATCGGAGACGTCGCCGACGACCACGGCCGAGGCCTCGGTGCCCAGCTCGCCGGCCAGCTTGGCGGCCTCCGAGATGGCGCCGAGAGAGTTCTTGTTGAACTCGCCCTCGTCGTTGTGCAGCGCGTAGACAAGAATGCCCGCCATCTAGATCAGCTTCCTTTCGTCGAGCCAGGCGACGATCTTCTCGACCGTCTCGTTGGTGTCCTCGTCCTCGATGATCTCGCCCGCTTCCTTCGCCGGCGGAGGCTTCAGCTCGAGCACGGCGGTGCGCGATCCACCCTCGCCGACCCGGTCGGCCTCGATGCCGACGTCGCCGGTGGCGTGGGTGTCGAGGGGCTTCTTCTTGGCCCCCATGATCGCCTTGAGGCTGGGATAGCGAGGCTCGTTGATCGCGTCTCCGACGCTGATCACGGCCGGAAGCTCGAGCTCGACGGTGTCGTATCCGTACTCGGCCTGGCGCTCGCAGGTGACCTTGCCGTCGGCGGCGTCCATCTTGATCACCTGGGTCAGCGACGGCATCTTCAGGTGGTCGGCCACCACCGCGCCGATCGTGTAGCACTCGCCGTCGTCGGACTGCTGGCCGAGCAGGACGAGGTCGGGGCTCTCCTTCTCGAGCACCTTGGCGAGCGCGTAGCCGGTGGCGCAGACGTCGGAGCCCTCCAGTTCGGCGTCGGTGAGATGCACCGAGCGGTCGGCGCCGAGCGCGACGGCCTTGTGCAGGGCGCGGACGGCGCTGTCGGGGCCCATGGTCACGGCGACTATCTCCTCGACGGGCGCGCCGCCCTCCTTCACCTGCATCGCCGCCTCGATGGCGTGGGTGTCGAAGGGGTTGAGGTTCTTCTCACCGCTGCGGTCGAGTCGCTTGGTCTCCGGGTCTATCCGCTTGTCGACGGCGGCGTCCGGCACCTCTTTGACGAGTACGCAGATCTTCAAGTTCACAGCCTCCTTGGGGAGTGGCGGCGCGGGATCATACAGGGTGCGCCACACTGGCTGACTGACCAGTCAATCAGGTTACCGGGTGGCCGCGCTTCGGGGCGGCAACCTCCCGATCGCCGCGCCGAAGGCAGGCACCTCTGCCCCGGCCACTAGGGTGACCCGGCCGCGGCGGCACTCGTCGGGGCCCAGACGAAAGGAACATAGATGCACATCGGGAAGACCTCCCTGCTGACCGTCGCCGTGCTCGCGTCCGCTGTCGTGATCGGCTGCGGCGGGGACGACAACGGGGGCACGACCGCCGCAGATACCCAGGCCACCGAGACCGCCGGCGGCGGGTCCGCCGGCGCACTGACGATCAAGATGGGCGACTTCTTCTTCGATCCCAAGGCGGCGACCGCCGCCGCTGGATCGGTCGAGATCAGCGCTCCCAATGTGGGCCAGACCGAGCATGAGCTGGTGCTGTTCAAGTCCGATGCGGACCCCGGATCGCTACCCGTCGCGGGCGGCGAGGTCGACGAGGCGGCCTTCGAGAAGCAGGGCGCCGTCAACGTCGGCGAGATCGAGGAGGTGCTGCCGGGCGAGACGAAGTCGGGCAGCTTCGAGCTGGCCGCGGGCAAGTACGTGATGATCTGCAACCTGCCCGGCCACTACCTCCAGGGGATGTACGGCAGCCTCACGGCCAACTGAGCTAAGGCGCGAAGCGGCGGGGTCGGCGGCTCAGCGAGGGCGATTCAACTCGCGCTCGAGGCCGGCCCTGCCCTTCTCGCCGAGGCGGCGGAAGAGGATCGCCATCACCGGGTCGAGCAGCTTGCGGGCGCCCTTGAGGTCGAGCCGGGCGTCGTAGTTGAGCACGCTGCCCTGCCCCTCGGCCTCGGCCACGGTCATGGTGTCGACCAGGACGGCCGAATCCGACTCCGCCCGTACCGCCACCCGCCTGGGGCGCTCGTACTCCACCACCTCGTAGGCCCAGGGGGTCTCCCTGCCAGCGAATTCGACCACGAGGTCGAATCGCGAGCCCATGCCCAGCTCGCCGACATCGACCCGCTTCGCGGAGACCGTGCCCGGGTCCCACTCCTCGGCGTTGCTGAAGTCGGCCATGTAGTCGAACAGCTCCTCTGGGCTCATCGAGGACTTCACGTCGGCGGCGTAGTGCGGCATCTGTCCGGCTCCCTTGCTCGTCGGTGACAGAGGGTACGCGCCCGGAGCGGTGTCGGATCGCGAGCGGGCGCGCTAGTCGCGCGCCGCGCCGCGAACGAACTCGACGATCTCCTCGGTCGGCGAGCCGGGGGTGAAGACCTCGGCCACGCCTAGATTCTTGAGCTCGGGGATGTCGTCGGCGGGGATCGTGCCCCCGACCGTGACGATCACGTCCTCGGCGCCCTGCTCACGCAGCAGCTCGACCACGCGCGGGACCAGGGTCATATGGGCGCCGGAAAGAATCGAGAGCCCGACCGCGTCGGCGTCCTCCTGGATCACCGTCTCGGCGATCTGCTCGGGCGTCTGGTGAAGCCCCGTGTAGATCACCTCCATGCCGGCGTCGCGCAGCGCGCGGGCGATGATCTTCGCCCCGCGGTCGTGCCCGTCGAGGCCGGGCTTGGCCACCACGATGCGGATCTTCCTGTCGCTTGCGTCGCTGGTCATCGTTCGCCTCAGAACGTCCTGAATTGTTAACGCTATTTGAACAGGGACCTCGCCGGCCGGCTCGAAGCTACTACTGGGCCCCGCATGTGTTCTTGGGTGGGCAGATCACAAGGAGACAGCGTGTACAAGGTTCTCTACAGGGACACCGCACACACCGAGGAGACGATCGCCACCGGCCTCGCGCGCGAAGCGGCCTGCGAGCTCGCCCGAGCCGAGGCCCGGCGCCGCCACGTCGGGCGGATGTTCGCGGCCGGTTCAGATCTCACCCCCGTGGCCGACGTCATCCTGATCGTCGAATCCCGGCGCCCCGCGGCCTGAGTCCCCGGGCGCCCGGCAGCCGGGCTGCCCCTTGACCCGCGAACGGGCGGTGCGTAGGTTTGATGCTGAAAGACGGCTCCCCCGGGGGTCCCTGGGGGACCGCAAATCCGGACCGAAGCTCCGGACAAAGGAAAGGGAGACATGAGGAGAACGCGCGGTTTGATTCACAAGCCGAGCCCGGCGATGATCGTCGCCATCATCGCCCTGATCGTCGCCATGACGGGCACCGCGGTCGCGGCCAAGAAGCTCGGCCTGGGCGCCCTCAACGGGAAGGCCAAGGACAAGACGGTCGGCGTCGGCAAGCTCTACTACGCGACGAACAGCCAGACAGTCACCAGTGCGCTCACCACTTTGAGCGTGACCTGCCCCAAAGGCACCAAGCCGATCGGCGGTGGGGTGCACCCGACCAACATGGCAACTGCCTACTTCGTCGTCGACAGCTATCCGACGGCGAACGGATGGACCGCCCACGCCCTCACCAACGCCAACCAAACCATGATCACAAACGTGATCTGCGCGGTCTCGCGAAAGGTGATCGGCTCACCGGGCTAGCTGGATCGAGTTCGGCGGGTCATGCGCGGGCCGACGCTCGCGTAGGCGTCTCCGACGAAGGGGCCGGCGCTCGCCGGCCCCTTCGCTCGCTCAGAAGACCGGCGACTCGGTATAGCGGCCGAAGACCTGCTGCAGCGCGGCCACCATCTCGCCCTCCGAGGCGCGAGCCCGGGCGGCCTCGACGAACAGCGGCATCAGGTTGGCCTCGGTGGCGGCGGCCGCCTTCAGCCCGGCCAGCGCCCGCTCCACCTCTCCCGAGTCGCGGGAGGCCCTGGTCGCCTCGAGGCGGCCGGCCTGCTTTCGCTCCATCTCCGGGTCGATCTTCAGCGTCGGAATCTGGTCCTCGTCGTCGCTGACGTAGTCATTTACGCCCACCACGATCCGCTGCTTGGCGTCCACCTCGGTCTGGTAGCGGAAAGCGGCGTCGGCGATCTCGCGCTGCGGGTAGTTCTGCTTGATCGCCGCCACCATCCCCCCCAGCTCGTCGATGCGGGCGAAGTAGCCGTAGGCCGCGCTCTCCATCTCGTCGGTCAGCGACTCGATGAACCAGGCGCCGCCGAGCGGGTCGACCGTGTTGGTGACCCCCGACTCGTGCGCGATCACCTGCTGCGTGCGCAGTGCCACCCTCACCGCCTCCTCGGTGGGCAGCGCCAGGGCCTCGTCGTAGGAGTTGGTGTGCAGCGACTGGGTGCCGCCGAGCACCCCGGCGAGCGCCTCGATCGTGGTCCGCACGATGTTGACCAGCGGCTGCTGGGCGGTCAGCGAGACGCCCGCGGTCTGGGTGTGGAAGCGCATCATCATCGAGCGCTCGTTGCGCGCCCCGTAGGTCTCGCGCATCTCCCGCGCCCAGATGCGCCGCGCGGCGCGATATTTGGCGATCTCCTCGAAGAAGTCGATGTGAGCGTTGAAGAAGAAGCTGAGGCGCGGCGCGAAATCGTCGACGGCCAGGCCCCTCTCGATCGCCTGCTCGACGTAGGTGAAACCGTCCTTGAGCGTGAAGGCGAGCTCCTGCTGGGCGGTCGAGCCGGCCTCGCGGATGTGGTACCCGGAGATCGAGATCGGGTGCCAGCGCGGCATCTCGGCCGAGCACCACTCGATCATGTCGCCGACCAGCCTCATCGCCGGCTCGATCGGGAAGCACCACTCCTTCTGGGCGATGTACTCCTTGAGGATGTCGGTCTGGATCGTGCCGCCGAGGCGCTCGGGCGGGATCCCCTTGCGCTCGGCCGCGACTACGTAGAAGGCGAGGAGAATCGCGGCCGGCGCGTTGATCGTCATGGACACCGTGACCTCGTCCAGCGGTATCCCCGCAAACAGCGTCTCCATGTCGTCCAGGGTGTCGATCGCGACGCCCTCCACCCCCACCTCGCCGAGGCTCCGCTCGTGGCTGGAGTCGAGACCCATCAGGGTCGGCATGTCGAAGGCCGTCGAGAGGCCCGTCTGGCCGTGGTCGAGCAGGTAGCGAAAGCGCTCGTTGGTCTCCTCGGCCGTGCCGAAGCCCGCGAACTGCCGCATCGTCCACAGCCGGCCGCGGTACATCGAGGGGTGGATGCCGCGCGTGTAGGGATACTCGCCGGGGGCGCCGACCTCGCGCTCGGCCTCGGCCTCGGAGCGGTCCTCCGCCGTGTACAGGGGCTTCACCGGCTCGCCCGAGATCGTCTCGAACAGCGCCTCGCGCTCGTTCTCGCGCCGCTTCGCCTCGGGCTCGGCTGCCATCAGCGGGAGTCTAAGGCCGTGGCGCGGGTCGCCCTGCGGCGCGGCTAGCGGCGGCGCGGGAGGCTGCGGCCCGCCGGCGCGCGCCGGCGGGAGGCCAACAGCGCTCCGCCGAGCGCGGCGAGCGCCGTGCCCGCCGCTATCGCCATGCGGCGGCCGAGGCGCTCGAACTTGAGCACGCGCCAGCCCTGTTCGCGCGCTAGCGCCGCCAGCTCGGGATCGGGATTGACGACGACGGGGTTGCCGACGGAGCGCAGCATCGGCAGGTCACTGGCCGAGTCCGAGTAGGCGAAGGAGGCCTCCATGTCGATCTGGTGCTCGTCGGCGAAGCGGCGCATCGCCTCGACCTTGCCCTCGCCGTAGACGAAGGGGCCCTCGAGCTCGCCGGTGTAGCGGCCGTCCGGGCCGACCGCGTAGCTGGTGCCGATCCCTCCCTCCATTCCCAGCACCGAGGCGAGCTGCGCGACCAGCTCGTTGCCGGCGGCGCTGACGATGAAGGTGGCCCGGCCCTCGTCCTGGTGGCCGTGGACCTCCTCGAGCATCTCCGGATAGATGCGGGGCAGGATGCCGGCGAGCACCTCGGGGCCGAGCCGCGTGATCTCCCGCTCGGGGACGTCCCTGAACGTCTCCCTGGCGACGAGCAGCAGCTCGCGGGTCTGCTCGTCGCTGGACCCCCTGAGCCTGTATTGGACGTGATCGCGGCCCCAGCGCGCGAGCTGGCGGCGCGTGACGATCCCGTGGTTGCTCGCGACCCGGGCGAACACCATGCCGCTGGACCCCGCCATCAGGGTCTTGTCCAGGTCGAAGAAGGCCGCGCCCTTCAGGCCCCCGCCTCTCGGGCGCTGCACCGCCGCTAGGACCCGTCGACCTCGAGCACGATGGCGTCGCCCTGGCCGCCGCCGCTGCAGATCGCGGCAACGCCCAGCCCGCCGCCTCGCCTCTGGAGCTCGTGTACCAGAGCTCCGACGATGCGGGCACCCGAGGCACCGATCGGATGGCCGAGGGCGATTGCGCCGCCGTTGACGTTGACCTTGTCGGGGTCGACGCCGAGCATCCGCACGGAGTTGAGGGCCACCGAGGCGAAAGCCTCGTTGATCTCCCAGAGGTCGACGTTCTCGGGGGTCTTGCCGATCTTCTCCAGCGCCTGCTTGGCCGCCAGCGCCGGGGTCCTCGCAAGGTAGGCGTAGTCGTCGGCCACCTGGCCGTAGCTCAGCACCGTCGCGATCGGCTTCTTGCCGTGCTCGTCAGCCCACTCCTCCGAGGCGACCACCACGGCCGCGGCGCCGTCGTTGACTCCCGGCGCGTTACCCGCAGTGTGGGTGGCCTCGTCTCCGCCGATCGCCTTCAGCTTGCTGAGGCTCTCGACCGTGGTGTCGGGGCGGATCGCCTCGTCGACCTCGACGACGGTGTCGCCCTTGCGGCCCTTGACCGTGACCGAGACGATCTCATCGGCCAGCAGGCCTTCGTCGGTCGCCTTCTGCGCGAGCCGGTGGGAGCGCTCGGCCCAGCGATCCATGTCGGCGCGGGTGATCTCGAGCTCGTTCGAGACCTCGCTGGCCTCGTTGATCATCTGCTTGTCGGTGAAGGGATTGGTGAGGCCATCGTGGACCATCGCATCGACGGCCTCGACGTGGCCCATGCGGTAGCCGAAGCGGGCGCCCGGGAGCAGGTGCGGGGCCTGGCTCATCGATTCCATGCCACCGGTGACACCGATCTCGAGGTCGCCCGCGCGAACGGCCTGATCGGCGAGCCCGATGGTGCGCATGCCCGAGGCGCAGACCTTGTTGACCGTCTCCGAGGGGACCTCCTTGGGGATGCCTCCCTTGATCTGCGCCTGGCGCGAGGGGATCTGCCCCTGGCCTGCCTGCAGGACCTGGCCGAAGACGACCTCGTCGACATCGTCGGGTTCCACATCGGCGCGCTCGAGCGCCTCCGCTATGGCCGCGCCGCCCAGCTCGGTGGCGTCGAGGGAGGCGAGCCCGCCGCCCATCTTCCCGAACGGGGTCCTGGCGGTGGAGAGGATGACCGTCTTCGACATCAGCGCCTTTCGTCTCGCCGCGCGCGCTCAGCGCGCCGCAGGGTTTCCAGGTAGGCGGAGAAAGATAGCCCCACGACCCCGCCACCATCCCGTGACGAGCCCTGCGGGGCGCTGGGGAGCGAGTGCGGAGGGGAGATGCCGAGGCTCCGCATGGGGCCCCAATATGCTGCGCGGCCTTGAAGGTCGAAGTCCGGGACACGCCGCTTGCCGAGTTGGAGGCCGATCTGGTCGCCCTCTTCCTGCTCGAGGGCGACGAGCTGCCCGAGTCGCTGCGCGACGCCCCGGGCTCCGGCGACGCCAGGGGTGGATTCAAGAAGGCGGTGACGATCCATCCCGAGCGGCCCCGACGGGTGCTGGTGGTGGGGCTCGGCAAGGCCCAGGACTTCGAGCTCGAGCGTGCCCGGGTCGCCGGCGCGATCGCGGCCAAGGCGGCGGGGGCGGTGGAGGCCGGGTCCCTCGCGCTGATCGTCCCCACCGCCCTCGACGAGGAGCACGGGGCGCTGGCGGCGGCCCTGGTCGAGGGCGCGGTCCTCGCCTCGTATCGCTTCGACCGCTTCAAGTCGGCAGAGAACGGGGAGAGCGCCGAGGACGGCGCCGAGAAGACCCCGCTCGCATCCCTCGCTGTGGTCGGCTCGGCCGAGCTCGCCGATGCCGTGGAGGTCGCCCGGGTCGCCGGGGATGCCGCCAACCGGGCGCGCGAGCTGCAGAACCTGCCCTCCAACGTCGCCACGCCCGCCTTTCTGGCCGAGCGCGCGCTGGAGCTCGCGGTGCAGCATGACTCACTCGCGGTCGAGGTGATGGAGCGCGAGGAGATGGTCGAGCGAGGCATGGGCGGGCTCGAGGCGGTCTCGGCGGGCACCGATCAGCCTCCGAAGCTGATCGTGATCCGCCACGAGGGGCCGGGCGCGATGACGGCCCTGGTCGGCAAGGGAGTCACCTTTGACTCCGGCGGCATCTCGATCAAGCCGTCCGCAGGCATGCAGGAGATGAAGATGGACATGTCGGGCGCCGCTGCCGTGATCGAGGCGATGGGCGCGATCGCCGAGCTGGGGCTGGAGGCGAATCTGGTCGCCGTGGTGCCGGCGACCGAGAACATGCCGAGCGGCCACGCCGTCAAGCCCGGCGACATCATCACCCAGCTCAACGGCAAGACGGTCGAGGTCAACAACACCGACGCCGAGGGCCGGCTGATCCTCGCCGACGCGCTCGCCTACGCGGTCGAGCTGGGCGCCGAGCGCATAGTCGACCTGGCGACCCTGACGGGGGCCGTCCTGGTCGCGCTCGGCTCCACCTACGCGGCCCTGGTCTCCAACGACGACGAGTGGGCGCAGCGAATCGCCGACTCCGCCGAGCGCACCGGCGAGCTGGCCTGGCGCCTGCCCCTGCACGACGAGTACAAGACCCTGACCAAGGGGACCGTGGCCGACCTCACCAACGCCGCCGCGAAGCGCAAGGCGGGCACGATCTACGCGGCATCCTTCCTGGAGGAGTTCGTCGACGGCCGCCCCTGGGCTCACCTCGACATCGCCGGCACCGCCTGGGACGTGGGCCGCGCCTACGCGCCCAAGGGCCCGACCGGCTACGGCGTCCGGCTGCTGGTCGAGCTAGCCCGGGGACTCGGCTAGACGGCGAGCAGGCGCAGCAGGCGCCGCGCCAGGGCGTTGTCGCCCTCCAGCCGCACGCGCCCCCGGGCGAGGCGGCTCAGCGCGATGCGGCCTCGAGCCTCGCGCGGGTCCGGGACGCCGTGCAGGCGCCCACCCAGGGTCGGCACCGCGGCGAAGTGGACGATGTCGGGAAGGCTGCCCGCCACGACGAGGTCGGGCTTGCGCAGGTCCCCGTCCTCGACCACCACCGTCCGGGCCCGGAAGCTGACGCGCAGCGGCGAGAAGTCCTCGCTGAAGCGGAAGACGACGCGGCCGCGCATCCGCGCCGCGAGGCCGGGCTCGCGTGCGATGCCCCGCTCGATCATGGCGAGGATGCTGGGCGCGACGCCGTTCTCGACCATGTGGCCGAGCCGTACGCGCGGAGCGCCGGCTTTCGATTTCCCCATGCCCCGATCGTAGGCCGGGGCGCCGCCGGCCCCGCGCGGCCGGGGCTCGGCCCGGACCTGCGCGCCTAAGATCCCCCGCCATGGACTTCGAGCTCAACGACGAGCAGCGCCTGCTGCGCGACACCGTCCGGGACTTCGCGCGCCAGGAGGTGGCGCCTGTCGCCGAGCAGCTCGACCGCACCAAGAGCTTCCCCTACGAGCTGGTCGCCAAGATGGGCGAGCTCGGGCTGATGGGCATCACCTTCCCCGAGCGCTACGGCGGAGGAGGGGCCGACACGATCTCCTACGCGCTCGCCGTCGAGGAGCTGACCCGGATCGACTCCTCGGTGGCGATCACGATGGCCGCCCACATCTCGCTGGGGACGACGCCGATCTACCTCTGGGGCACCGACGAGCAGAAGGACGACTGGATGCCCCAGCTGACGGCCGGGAAGAAGTTGGCGGCCTTCGGCCTGACCGAGCCCGAGGCGGGCTCGGACGCGGGGAACACGAAGACCACCGCCGAGCTCGACCACGGCGAGTGGGTGGTGAACGGCGCCAAGCAGTTCATCACCAACTCGGGAACCGAGATCTCCGGCTGCGTGACGATCACCGCGGTGACCGGCGAAGAAGACGGCCGCCGCGAGATCTCCAACCTGATCGTCCCCAACGGCGTCCCGGGCTATGAGCAGGGCGAGCCCTACCGCAAGATGGGCTGGAACGCCTCCGACACGCGCCCGCTCAACTTCACCGACTGCCGCGTACCCGAGTCCAACCTTCTGGGCCGTCGCGGAGACGGCTTCAGGCAGTTCATGCAGATCCTCGACGGCGGCCGCATCGGGGTCGCCGCGATGGGCGTGGGACTCGCACAGGGGGCGCTGGACGAGGCGATCTCATACGCCAAGGAGCGCCGCGCCTTCGGGCAGCCGATCTCGAGGTTCCAGGCGATCCAGGCCAAGATCGCCGACCTCTCGGCCCAGATCGAGGCCTCGCGCCTGCTCGTGCACCGGGCCGCATGGCTCAAGGACCGCGGAGAGCCATACACGCTGACCGCCGCGCAGGCGAAGCTGATCACCGGCCGGATCGCCGTTCGCGCCGCCGAGGAGGCCGTGCAGATCCATGGCGGCTACGGCTACATAGAGGAGTACCCGGTCTGCCGCTTCTACCGCGACGCCAAGATCCTCACCATCGGCGAGGGCACCGACGAGGTGCAGCAGATGGTGATAGCCCGCCAGCTCGGCTGCTAGGGGCTCCGGCTCAGGCCTCGATCGGAACGGCTGTGACGTCGTCGCCGGCTCGGCCCCCCAGCTCGGCCGAGCGGCCCTGGGTGTCGCGGATGCCCCAGTGGGCGCAGAGCTCCAGCTCGTCGTCGGCGCTCAGCACCTCGTCGGCGCGAAAGCGCGGTGCCTCGCGGACCCAGTCGCGCTCGTAGCCGGCCCAGAGCCGGCCCGCGCCCTCGGCGACATGCTCATAGGGGATCGCCGTGCAGCCGGCCAGCGGCCCCAGTCGCAGCACCACCCAGCGTGGCTCCCCGTCCTCGACGTCCACATGCAGGCCCGCGACGCGGCCCAGCGAGCGGCTGCCGACCCCGTCCACCCGCAAGCCGACCCAGTGTTCGACGTCCTTGAGCTTGGGCAGCTTCGGCTTTCGGGCCCGCCCGCCCCGCCTCGCCGCCGGCTTCCCTCCGGCCGGGGGCTGGCCGCCGGCGGCCTGCCTGCTCGCCGTCGCGTCAGCCATCGTCGCGCTCCAGCAGCTCGGTCGCGGCACTCGCCGGGTCGAGCTCGCGGCGCACCACGCGGTCCAGCAGGCCGGCGATCTCGGGATCCTCGCGCACGCGCGCCTCGAGGCTGCGGCGCATGCGCGCCGCCGCCAGCTCGAGCACCTCGTTGCGCAGGTTGCGCGCGCGTCGCTCCTCCAGCGTGCCCTCGGCCTCGATGTGGGCGCGATGCTCGGCGATGCTCTCGGCGAGCTCGGAGACCCCCTCGCCACGGGTCGCCTCGGTGCGCAGGATCGGGACCCTCCACGAGGCCGACGGGCCCAGCGAGAGGACGCCCCGGATCTCGCGGACCATCGTCTCGGTCATCGGGTGCTCCGCCTTGTTGACGACGATGATGTCGGGGATCTCCATCACCCCTGCCTTCAGCGCCTGGATCGAGTCGCCGCTTCCCGGCATCAGCACCAGAACCACCGTGTCGCCATGGTCGACGATGTCGATCTCGGCCTGCCCGACGCCGACCGTCTCGATCAGGACGTCGTCCTTGCCCGAGGCGTCCATCAGCAGCGCCGCCTGCAGCGTCGCCTCCGAGAGGCCGCCCAGGGCGCCCCGCGAGGCCATCGAACGGATGAAGACACCCGGGTCGAGGAAGTGATCGGAGAGCCTGATCCTGTCGCCGAGCAAGGCGCCGCGCGTGAAAGGACTCGAGGGGTCTACCGAGAGCACCGCGACCTGGCGATCGGCCTTGCGCAACTCGGCGGTCAGCGCGCCGATCAGGGTGCTCTTCCCCACCCCCGGCGGACCGGTCAGCCCGACGATCCGAGCACGGCCGGTCCTGGGGTAGACCTCGCGGACCAGCTTCCAACCCGCCGGGTCATCGTTCTCGATCAGGGTGATCGCCCGCGCCAGCGCGCGCTTGTCGCCCTCGAGCAGGCGCTCTGCGAGCGTGTCCTCGGTCCGCGCCGTCATCGCGGGCCAGTCTAGATGCGCCTGCGGCGCCCGCCTAAGATGCCGCGCCATGCTTCGCACGCTGCGCTTCCTGGCCGCGAACGGAATGATCAACCGGCGCTACGCGGTGCTGCTGTGGCGCTATCTCTGGCGCCGCTTCCTGACGCCGGCCGGCTGGCGCTGGCAGACCGACGGCCTCGTCTTCTTCGGCAAGGGGCTTCAGATCGAGATCAGCAAGCGGGGCGAGGTCCACTTCGGCCGCTTCTGCTGGATCGGCGACGGCACCAAGATCCGCAGCCACGAGGGCCTGGTCGAGATCGGCACCAAGACCGTCTGCGGACAGGAGTGCACGATCTCGTCGTTCAGGCAGGTCCGCATCGGCGAGCAGTGCGTGATCGCCGACCGGGCGATGTTCATCGACTTCGATCACGGGATCGTCGAGGTCGAGCGCCCCATACGCCACCAGGGGATCTACACGCGGCCGGTGGAGATCGGCGCGAACGTCTGGATCGGCTACGGCGCCTGCTTCCTGCGCGGGGTCCGGGTCGGCGACAACTCGGTGGTCGGCACCAATGCCGTGGTGACCAGGGACCTCCCGGCGAACTCGGTATCGGGCGGCGTGCCCGCGAAGGTGATCAGGATGCGTGAGGCTCCTCAGCGGCTGCGCTGGCCGCATCCCGTCGAGCCCGGGGCCGACGGCGCGAGCGGCTAGAGCCGCTTGCCCGATGCGAACAGCAGCAGGCCGATCGCCGTGGTCAGCCCGCCCGCGACCCAGAGCAGCGTCCCCGTGGTCCGGGTCGCCGCGGTGACGAGCATGAAGAGGCCGACCACGAGGAGCGGCAGGCCCACCGAGAGAGGCACGCTGATGTTGAGCTTGGTCCCGAAGCTGGGGCCCGGCCTGCCTCCCGCCGCGCGCTTGGACGGCTCCACCTCGCGGCGGCTCTCCGGGATCCTCGTCATCAGCCACCCGCGGCCGTGGCGGCGCTGGAGATGAGCTCGTCGTAGACCGCCGCCGTGCGCTCGGCCACGTCCGCCCAATCGAAGCGTCGCAGGTGCTGGAAGGCCTCCTCGGTGAGGCGCCGGCAGAGCTTCGCGTCGTCGAGCACCCGCACGGTCATCTCGGCCAGCGACTCGGGATCGCTGGCGCGGAAGCGCAGGCCGACCTCGTCGTGGGGAACGACCTCGCGCAGGCCGCCGGTGTCGGCAACGATGCAGGGGCAGCCCGACGCCATCGCCTCCAGCGCCACCAGCCCGAAGGGCTCGTAGATCGAAGGGACGACGCAGACGTCGGCGATCCGGTAGAGCGAATGCAGCACGTCGTCGCCGATCCAGCCCACGAAGGTGCCGTGCTCCATCAGCCCCAGCTCCTCCGCCTGGCGGCGCAGCTCCTGCTCGTGAGTGCCCGAGCCGGCGACGATGAAGCGGGTCTTGGGCAGCCTCTCGATGATGGCGGGCAGCGCCTCAAGAGCGAACTGAAAGCCCTTCTCGTAGACCAGCCGCCCCACCAGCAGCACCAGCGACTCGTCCGGGGCCGCGAACTCGGATCGCAGCCGGCGCAGCTCGCCCTCGTCCTGGGGCTGCAGGTCCTCCGGGTCGATGCCGTTGGGAATCACCTCGACGGCGGACTCCGGAACGCCGAAGACGTCCACGATCTGCTCGCGCATGAAGGTCGAGCAGGCGATCACGCGGTCGGATCGGTTGCTGATCCAGCGCTCGACGCCGTGGATGTAGGCCTGGGGATGCTTGTCGACGTGGCCCTGGTGGCGACCGTGCTCGGTCGCGTGGATCGTCGTCACCAGGGGTGCGCCGAAGCGCTTCGCGAGGTGGTCGCAGGCGTTGGCGACCAGCCAGTCGTGGCCGTGGACGATGTCATAGCTGTAGCGATCGCCCAGCTCGACCCCCGCCGCCAGCATGTCGGAGTTCATGCGCTCGATCCAGGCCACGAACTCGTTGAGGTCAGCGGGGCGCTTGGGCTCGCGCACCCGGTGGACGTGCACCCCGCCCAGCAGCTCCTCGTCCGGGGACTCCTCGCCGCCGCGGGTCAGCACGTGGACCTCGACCCCCAGGCCGACCAGGCCCTCCGAGACCTTCTGCACGTGGCGGGCCAGCCCGCCCTCGATCAGGGGGGTGTACTCCCAGGAGAGGATCAGGGCGCGGGCGGGTGTCGCGGCGATCACGAGCGGGCCTCGTACACGGCTAGGTGGGCTTGATCATGGTCAGGGCTCGAGCAGCGGCGCCAAGCTCAGGTCGGGCGCGAGATTGCGCATTCCCGGGTGCGGCGCCTGCTCCGATTCTATGGCCTCGAGCATCGCCTCGGCGTGGCCGAGCGTGCGACGGAACGGATAGTCACCCGCCTGCGCGCGATGATCCATGAACGCCCAGTCGCTCGACTGCACGGCCAGCAGCTCTCGCGCGGCGCGGCGCGCGGCGTCCGGGCGGAGAGCGTGCCCACCGCCGAGCGCCCTGAGCAGCCGCAGCTCCAGCCGCCGGGCACCCCAGACCAGGTCGGCGACCGCCGGCGAGTCCCACGTCTCGAGGCTCTTGCCCTCACCCCAGCTTCCCTCGTGCGCGGGCCGGGGCTCTGCCCGGTGCTCCGCCAGCGCCTCGGGAAGCGTCACCATGCGAACCCCCGCCTCGCGCGCCCCCGCGACCACCCCCGCCAGCCACGCGGGGCCCTCGGCCCACCAGTGGCCGAGCAGCTCGGTGTCGACGGCGAAGACGCAGAGCCCGCGGCGCCCCTCGTGCGCTCTGTAGAGCTCCAGCCGCTCGCGGATCGAGGCGAGGAAGGCCCCCGCGTGCTTCCGCGCCCGCTCGGCGGCGGCCTGCGGTGCGTAGGGATGGCCCGACAGAGACCAGAGGCGGCTGCCGTTCTCGGAGAGCCGGTGGTACTCGAGGTACTCCGGGGCGGAGGGATAGCCATCAAGCGCCCAGGCCAGCTCGACGGCGGGCCAGTCGATCGTGAAGGCGACCGGCCCGCCGCCCGGCAAGGCCAGTGGCTCGAACGCGCGCCTGCCCGCTTCGTGAGCGCTCTGATCGAGACAGGTGTAGGCCACGCCGCTTTCCGCGAGCACGGTCTCGAGGCCGTCGACGTAGGCGCACTCGGGCAGCCAGAAGCCATCGGCGCGCCCGAAACGCCGTCGGTGCGAGCGCAGCCCGGCGTCGACCTGCAGGCGCCGGCCGGCGAGGGTGGCGAGCTTGGGGAGCACGGCGTGGGTGGCCGCGGAGGCCATCAGCGCGACCCTGCCATCGTCATGCGCTCGCTGGAAGGCGGTCAGCCCGGCATCGGGGAGGGCCTCCAACGCCTCGATCGAGCGCGCGTGGTGCCCGGCCTCGGCCTCGGCGGCCGGCCGCAGCTCCTTGGGGCCCTCGGATGCGTCGCGCTCGGCAGCCCCGAGGCGGTAGCGGCGCAGGAAATCCAGCATCCGCTCGCGCACCCCTGAGGCCTCGAGCTGGTCAGCCAGCACCGGGGTCACGGTCATCGTCAGCCGGTCGGCCACCGCCAGCACCGGGAGGTGGGAGCGGGCGACGGCGTCGAACAGCCATTCCTCGCCGAAGGGATAGGTGCCGAACCCCTCGACGTAGGGCATGTGGGAGTGCAGGACGATCGCGAGGTCGCCCGCCGGCGTCCGGTGCGGCTGCCCAGCTTCGCGCCCGGGGCCACCGGGCTCGGGCGCAAGCCGGCCGGTCACCCTGAAGGGCGGCTGCAGACGGCGACGAGGTCGAGCGCCCTCTGCAGGCCATCCGGAGAGAGCCTGAAGTCGCGTGAGCTGATCGCCGGCACGAAGCGCTCATAGAAGGGCTTGGTGAGGCGAGTGGCGCGATGCAAGCGATCCCAGCCGAGCCCGATCGCCAACTCGTGGGCGCGCAGCTTGCGGGCGTGGAACAGCCCCAGAACCTCGACGCGATCGAAGTGCGGCTCGAGCAGCTCGCGGTACTGGCCGATGTCGTACTCGCGGAGATGCCAGGGGTTGTCCGACTTCTCCGCGTCGGGACCCGCAAGGGTGAGCCGGTTGGGCGTCGAGATGTAGGCCACCGGGGCGATCGCGGCGATTCTGGCCAGCAGGGCGTCGGGATCGTGGATGTGCTCGATCGTCTGCAGGAAGACCACTGCGTCCACCGGCTCGGCGAAGTCCTCGACCAGGCCGCGGCGGAAGCTGAGGTTGGGTCGCGTGTAGCGCAGCCGGGCGTGCTCGAAGGCCTCGGGGTTGGCGTCCACACCGATCACCGCGCGTGCGCTGTGCGCCAGCAGCTCGGAGCCGTAGCCCTCGCCGCAGGCCAGGTCGACCACGCTGAGGCCGGCGCAGCGGGCGGCGATCCACTCGTACACAGCGACGTGACGGCGGTACCAGTAGTTCTCCTCCGGCACGTCGGGGAGGGTTCGCTCTCCGGTCAACGGCAACGGCGGCACGCCCTCAGGCTGATCTAGCTGGCGGTGCTCCATCGCGATCCACGATAGGTCCGCGCCGTGGTCACTGCGCCTACCATTGCCCCCGATGGCGGCCCCGGCGACCTCCGAGCGCATCAAGGACGTCAACGAGCGCTACCACGACGCCGCCGCCGAGACCTACGACTCGAAGTGGGGAATCGACTTCGGCCCGATCGGGCAGGATCAGGTGAGCGCCAAGCTGCGCAAGGCGCTCGGCGGCCGGCCCACCGAGCCCTTCGGCGACGCGCTCGAGATCGGCGCCGGCACCGGCTACTTCTCGCTCAACCTGATGCAGGCGGGAATGATCGAGCGCTCCACCGTCACCGACATCTCGCCCGGGATGCTGGACGCGTTGAGGGTCAACGCCGCGAGGCTGGGGCTGGAGGTCAGGGCTGAGGCGAGCGAGGCCGAGACCCTCCCCTTCGGCGACGAGAGCTTCGACCTGGTGTTCGGACACGCGATCCTGCATCACATCCCCGACCTCGCCCGGGCATTCCGCGAGTTCCACCGCGTTCTGCGCCCCGGCGGCACCGTCGTCTTCTGCGGTGAGCCCTCGCGCTACGGCGACCTGATCGCGACGGGCCCCAAGTACGCAGCCCTGCTCGCGGCGCCGCTCTGGCGCCTGATCCTGGGCGCCTCCAAGCGCGACTACTCCGAGCAGAAGGCCGACCTCGACGGCCACGCCCTGGAGGAGGAGGTCGACGTTCACGCCTTCAGCCCCGCGGACCTCGAGGGCTTCGTCGAGGGGGCCGGCTTCGACCGGGTGCGGGTGCGCGGCGAGGAGCTGCTGGCGAACATGCACGGCTGGACGATGCGGACCCTCGAGGCGAGCGCCGTCGCCGAGGAGGTCCCGATGCGCTGGCGCCGCTTCGCCTTCCACAGCTACATCGCCCTGCAGCGCCTCGATACGGCCCTGCTGGAGCCGAGGCTGCCGCCGCAACTCTTCTACAACCTGCTGGTCAGCGCCCGAAAGCGGGCGTGACGCCCGAGGCCGACCCGGCCGGCGGCGGTGTCGGGCGCCTCAGGGCCAAGAAGATCGGCCTCGTGGCCGCCACCGCGCTCGTCTCGATCAACATCTGGGCGGGCAGCCCCCTGCTGGCGCTCTGGGTCGGCTCGAGGCTGCAGAGCAGCAGTGGGCTGACCATGGGAGTGGTGCTGATCGTGATCGCCGTGCTCGCCGTCTCGGTATCCGGCCTCGCCTGGCTGCTGACCCGGCTCAACCACAGATACGACGAGCTCACCGGCCGGCCGCCCGCTGCGCGCCAGGCGTCGCCGTGGCTGCGCAGCACGCGCGGCGAGCGCGAGACCGACATCCGCGCCAAGGTTGGCATCAGCGCGGTCGAGAGGATGGTGGTCGTCTCGGTGGTCGCGGCCGTGCTCGCGTTCGAGGTCTGGTTCTTCTTCTTCGCCGGGTCATCGCTCCCCGGGGGCGGCTAGCCGAAGGTGAAGGCGTAGCCGTAGATGCCGGGAGCGAGGCGGAGCTCGAGGCGGTGACCACCGGCCCGCGGCAGGTCGACCAGCCGATAGAGACGCTGGCCGGCAACCGTGACCGCGCCGTCGCGCACGTCCTCGCCCGCCAGCCGGTTCGGGATCGGCTTGCCGTCGAGCAGGACCTCTGCCCTGCGTGGGCCGCCCGACGACCCCAGCACGAGGAACACCTTCTCGGCCCCGAACTCGGCCGCGATGCCGGCGTCGGACACTGATTCGGCGCCCTCCTCGGTGATCTTCCAGCTACCGGTGAAGGCGAACTGGTCGGGACCCAGAGAGAAGGGGCCGGGGCCGAAGTCGCGCACACCGGGCTCGATCGGGCCGTTGACGTAGCCCTGCGCCCGCGCTGCTCCGAGGTAGGTCTCGGGTGTGCGCACCGCGGGGTTCGGGGTCTCGGCCCGCGCGCGGGCGCCGAGCCCCAGCTCCCCGTCGCCCTTCTCGCGCAGCAGGGTGCGGATCGCCCTCTCGGTCGTCGCGTACTCGCCCTCGCCGAAGTGGACGTAGCGCACCTGGCCCTCGGCGTCGATCAGGTACTTGGCGGGCCAGTACTGGTTGCCATAGGCATTCCAGGTGCCCATCTCGTTGTCCTGGACCACGGGGTACTCGAGCCCGTTCTGCTCGATCGCGTCGGCCACGTTGCCCGCGTCGCGCTCAAAGGGGAACTCGGGAGCGTGCACCCCGACGATCGTCAGCCCGTCGTCGCGGTACTCGGAGTCCCATGCCTTCAGATAGGGCAGCGTGCGGATGCAGTTGATGCAGGTGTACGTCCAGAAGTCGATCAGCACGACCCTGCCGCGCAGGCCTCCGATGCTCAGCGCCTCGCCCCCGTCGGTGTTGAACCAGGACTGGGTCGCCGTGAAGTCGGGCGCGTAGCCGAGCCGGGGCAGGTCGAGGCCCTGGTCGAGCTGGGCCGCGCCGGCCTCCTCCGCCCCGCCCCCGCGGGCGCTGACCCTCTCCAGGCTGCTCGCGACGGCCCCGCTCTGCTCCAGGTCCCCCGTCGGGTTGACCAGGAAGGCGGGAAGGTCGTCCGCGATCGCGGTCTGGAAGCGGGTATCGAGATCTGCGGCCATCAGGGCCGCGACGCAGAGCATCAGGGCTCCCATCGCCACCTGCACCTGCCCCCGGATCGGGGCGAGCCGGTCCGAGAGGCGCCGGCCACCGAGCAGCAGCGCATAGAGGACCAGGGCCGAGCCGACGGCGTAGGAGAGGGCCACCGCCAGCCTGCCGGCCTCGAAGTCCTGGGCCGCAGAGGCTGTGATCACCCCGGCGAGGATTGGGCCGGCGCACGGAGCGTAGACGAGGCCCAGGCTGGCCCCCACTATCAGCCCCGAGCCGAAGCCCTCTCCGCGGAACCGGGCCGGCCCCGGCGCGATCCGCGATGCGAAGGCCTCGATGCGGTCGCCGATCGGGGGGACCATCAGCGAGATCCCGAACACGGCGAGAACGACGATCGCGAGCGTCCTGCCGATCCCGTTGGGAAGCCCGAGCGCGTCGATCACGTAGACCAGGGCCACCGTCGCGAAGGTGAACGAGAGTGCCAGGCCCGTGACCACGCCCAGGGGCCGGCGACGCCCCCCGGTGACGCCCGCGGACAGCACGGCGGGCAGGATCGGGAGTACACAGGGCGAGAGGGCGGTCGCCGCGCCGGCGAGCAGCCCGAACAGCATCAGGAGCACCATCGAGACCACCCTAGGCCCGGCGCTAAAGACCCGGTCAAGCGGCCCGGCCCCGCTGCCTAGACTCTGGGTGATGGACTCGCAGCAGCTGCCGATATTCGAGTTGCCGCTCGTCCTGCTGCCGGGCGAGAAGCTACCTCTTCATATCTTCGAGGAGCGCTACAAGCGGATGGTGGGGCACTCGATCGAGCAGGGCGAGCCCTTCGGGGTGGTGCTGCGAGATGACGACGGCGCCCGGTCGATCGGCTGTACCGCGAGAATCGACGAGGTGCTCGAGCGCTTCGAGGACGGGCGCGTCAACATCGTGGTCAGCGGTGTGGAGCCATTCAGGGTGCTCGACCGCTTCGAATCCGGCGATTACCCCGCCGGGGAGGTCGAGTTGATCTCCGACCAGGAGGTCCCGGCGGCCGACCAGGAGTCGGGCGAGGCCGCGCGCGACGCCTTCGCCGAGCTCGCCGAGATCGCCACGGGGGAGCGCCCGGACGATGCCGAGCTCGAGGGCGACTCGGCCTACGCGATCGCGGCGCGCATCGAGCTGCCCGACGAGACCAAGCAGACGCTGCTGGAGATGCGCGACGAGGATGAGCGAATGGAGCTGCTGGCGAACGCGCTACGGGCCGTCGGCAAGGCGCTCGAGCGAGCCGAGCAGGCCGCCGAGCACGCGCGCAGCAACGGCAAGGTCGACTTCGGCTAGCGCCTGCGGCAGTACGCCGACGCGGTGATCGTGCCGGGATCGCCGCCGAAGAGGTTCGTGGCACGGAGAAGCCAGCTGCGCCCCTGGGGCCGGGAGCTGAGCACGATCACGGCGCTCGCCGGGGTCACCGGCGAAGCGCTGAAGCCGCCCGTCTGCAGCCACCTGGGGCACGAGCCGGTTGCGGCGCCGGCAAGATCGGGCGGGGGCAGGATCACGGCGGCGGCCTGCGAGTTAACGGTGCGACCGTTCTTCGAGCAGTAGCCGATCGAAGTGAGCGCGCGCTGTGACTTCCCCGACGGATTGCCGAGGTGGATCGCGCTGGTCCGCCAGCCGGCCTTGCTCGACTTCTCCGAGGCCTGAGGCAACACAGCACCGCTTGCCGGGTCCGCCTCTCCCCTGAATCCTCCCGCGACCGAGCGCAGCCTGCCGGGGCAGTTGGTGTTCACCTCCACGGCGCCGCTGGCCGGCTGATCGAGCAGCGGCACCTGAGAACCGGCAACCACCGGCAGCAGCTTGCGGGCCCCACGCTGGCAGAGCGCGTAGGAGGTGACGGTGCTGGGCGGCGGATTCGGCACCGGGCTGGCGCCGGCGCCGGCGGTGGCTCGCCAGGCGCGACCCTTGATGCGGTAGGACTCAATCGGGAACGGGCCGTTCTGGCCCGGGGCGGTGACATCGAAACCGCCACCGACGAGGGGAGCGCCCTTGGGGCAGTAGGCGTCGGCGCTGACCACCGAGAGGGGGCCGACCGAGGCTTGCGCCGTGCGGACGAAAACGCCCTTCAGCGGGCCCGGGGCAGCCGGCGCCGAAGCCGGAAGAGCGGCCATCGCTGCGGCCGCCAGTCCCAGCGCCAGTGTTGCGCCGGCCCTGCTGCCGTACGCCTTTCTCCGTGTCATGGCATCTATATCGGCCATCCGTGCGGCGAGCCTGAGCCCTTTCGTGGCGCTCAGGCGAGCGCGACAGCCCCGCCGCGCCTCGGATCGCCGCCGCCTGACATCGCGCCCGTCGCCGGGTTCCGGGTCACGGCCTGGACGCCCCCGAAGTACAGGTTCTGGCGGCTCCACCGGACCACCGGCACGCCTCTGCGCTCGAGCCCGGCGAGCCCGTCCTCGTCCACGCCCGGCTCGGCCTGCACGACTCCGTTCTCGTAGTGGATGCGCGGCGAGCGCACCGCGACCGCGGCGTCCATGCCCTGCTCGAGCACCCGCACGATCGTGTCGAGAATCGCCGAGCGGATCCGATTGGAGCCGGCGCTGCCGAGGCCGAGCACCACCTCCCCCTCGCGCAGCGCAACGGTCGGGGCCATCATCGAGCTCACCCGGCGTCCCGCCGGTATGCGGTGGAACCCGACAGGGTTGAGATCCTCCTCACCCAGCATGTTGTTGACGTGCACCCCAGTTCCCGGGACTAACATCGTCGAGCCGGTGCCGTTCGAGCAGGTGACCGAGGCGCACATCCCCCGCTCGTCGAGCACCGATATGTGGGTGGTGGAGCCAAGGCCGTCCTCGCCCCCGGCCTCGAGGAAGGCGCCGAGGAACCCCTCGTCGTGGAGCCCCTCGCTGAATTCCTCGGTGCGCCTCGCGTTGGCGGCCTCGGTGGCGGCCACCAGCTCCTCGACGCCGGTCCGCTCGCCGAGCCTCTCGAGCAGGGCGAGCGCATAGGCGATCAGCACCCCGCCGGATGAGGGCGGGGGGTTGGTCAGGACCTCGGTTCCCCGGAAGGCCGCGCGAGCCGGTTCGCGCTCGATCGGCTCATAGGCACGCATGTCGTCCCGCCCCAGCGTGCCGCCGCGCTCGCGCACCCAGTCGGCGACGCGGTGGCCGATCTCGCCGTCGTAGAAGAGCTCCGCTCCCTCATCGGCGAGGCGCTCCAGCGCCTCGCCCACCTCGGGGCAGCGGAACAGCTCACCCTCGCGCAGCACGGAGCCGCCGGGGGCGTAGAGGCCGGCGCCCTCCGGCGTCGCCGTCAGGATCGGCGCGAGGATCTCGAACAGATAGGCCTGCTGCCGGTTCAGCAACAATCCCTGGCGCGCCAGCTGCGCGCCCGGGGCCGCCAGCGCCGCAAGGGGCATCGAGCCGAAGCGCCGGCTCACCCATTCCAGGCCGGCCGGGCAGCCGGGCACGCCGCAAGAGGCGGCGCCGACGTGGAAGACCTGCTGGGTGCCGCCGAAGTCGACCGGGATCGGCACCAGCTCCGCGCCGCGCTTGGCCCCGTCGGCTCCCCCGGCCGCGACGAAGAAGTCGACGAGCACGCTCTCCTGCGGCTCCGTCGCCGAGGCCGGCCTGTGCACGAGCATGAAGCCACCCGCGCCCAACCCGGTCAGCGGGCTCTCGGTGACGAACGAGGTCATCGCCGAGCAGATCGCTGCGTCCACCGCGTTGCCGCCCTCGCGCAGCACCTGCGCTCCAGCCTCCGCCGTCACCGGATGCCCCGCCGCCACCACGCCCCTCGGTCCACTCACGAGCTCAGGTTAAGCCCGCCACCGTACGAACCCTCAGCATCCCCCACGCTTGCATCGCAACCCTGTATCCCCGCAGGGCGCAGCCCGAGGAGATGCAGGTTGATGGCGCAGCCCGGGGAGATGCAGGTTGATGCCGTAGCCCGGGGAGATGCAGGGGGAGGCTTCAGTGCCCGGGAATGAATTCCGGGACGTCGAGGACGAGACCGCCGTTGGTGGACCCGGGCATCGCCGGGCGGCGGTCCTGGCCGCGGCCCCGCCGCAGGCCATCTCCGTAGATCTCATCCGCGCTGGTCAGCCGGGCGCCTCGGTCCGAGGAACCGGTCGAGCCTCGCGCCGAGCCCGAGGGGGCGCTCCGCCAGTCCGCGGCGGGATCGGCGTAGCGATCCTCGCGCCGCTCCTCGAAGCGGTCGAGATCGTCACGAGGCCGGCTCGGCTCGCGCGGCTCGCTGCGCCGGTCGCGGCGACCTCGATGAAAGGGAGCGTCGAAGCGGGTCGCGATCACGGTCACCCAGACCTGCTCGTGGAGATCCTCGTCGATGCTGGCGCCGAAGATAATGTCGGCGTCGGGATGAGCAGCCTGCTGGACGATGTTCGCGGCTTCGCTGGCCTCGATCAGGGAGAGGTCGGGGCCGCCCGTGATCGAGAGCAGCAGCGAGTGGGCGCCCTCGACGGAGGTGTCGAGCAGCGGGGATGAGACGGCCTTCTCGGCGGCCAGCATCGCGCGGTGCTCGCCCACGCCCATGCCGATGCCGAGGATCGCGTCGCCCGACTCGATCATCGTCGTGCGCACGTCGGCGAAGTCGAGGTTGATCAAGCCGGGCAGCATCACCAGGTCGGAGATTCCCTGAACCGCCTGGCGAAGCACGTCATCGGCGACCCGGAAGGCATCGGTGATGGAGGTGCGGCGCTCGAGGATCTGCAGCAGGCGCTCATTCGGCACCACGATCAGTGTGTCCACCTCGGCGCCCAGGGCGGCGATGCCCTCCTCGGCCTGCGCGGCGCGGCGAGCGCCCTCGAAGGAGAAGGGCTTGGTCACCGCGGCCACCGTCAGCGCGCCGACGTCCCGGGCGAGCTTGGCCACCACGGGAGCCGCACCGGTGCCCGTTCCGCCGCCGGCGCCGGCGGCGATGAAGACCATGTCCGAGCCGGTCAGCAGCGCCTTGATCTTGTCCTGCTCATCGAAGGCGGCGCGATAGCCGACGCGCGGATCCGAGCCTGAGCCCAGTCCCCTGGTGAGCTCCGCGCCGATGTGCAGCGTGGAGTCGGCGTGGGAGCTCTGCAGCGACTGCAGGTCGGTGTTGATCGCGACGAACTCGACCCCGGGCACCTGGGCCTCCACCATGCGGTTGACGGCGTTGACTCCGGCGCCGCCGACGCCCACCACCCGGAGCACGGCCCGGTGGCTGCGCGGCATCACGGCGGCTCGCGCGGTGTTGGGCTCGTCGCGCCCGTATGCGGGGCGGTCGAGGACGGGCACGCCTCCCATCAGGCGCTCGAGCCCCTCGTGCTCGACCTCGATCGCGGGCTCGGTGACGCGAAGGTTGCGCGTCTCGCGTTCCTCGATCTGCTCGATCGCGGGATCGCGGTGGGACTCCAGCAGCGTCTCGTCGCTGAGCGGACCGTCCCGGACGATGCGGCGCTCGGAGAGGGGCGGCGCCTCGAGAACCGGGGGCTGATCCTCGGCGGCCTCGGCCTCGGTCGCGGCGGGCTCCGCCTCGGTCGCGTCGTCGGCCACGGAGGTCTCGGGCTCGGCCGCGGCGGTCTCGGGCTCGGCCGCGGCCTCGATCGCGGGCGCCTGCTCGGCCGTCTCGCTCGACTCGGCCCCAGCGACGTCGATCTCCACCTCGGCCGTCACTTTCTCCCTCGTCGCGGTCACCTTCACCTCCTCGGCCGCCACCGACTCGTCGGTGGAGCGGAAGAGGTCGGCCAGGGGACCCTCGCGCATGCTGGCGCGCTTAGCGGCCATGGGCCAGGACCTCCTCGGCGAGGTCGCGGTAGTACTTGGCGGCGTTGCCCTGTGGGTCGTACTTGAGCACGGAGCTGCCGCGCACCGGCGCCTCCGCGAACTTGATCGCCTTGCGGATCCGCGACTGGAAGACCAGCTCGCCGAAGTTCTCCTCGAGGATCTCGACCGCCTCCTTGGCGTGGACGGTCCGCGAGTCGAGCATGGTCGGCAGGATGCCCTCGATCTCGACGTCGGGGTTGAGGTTCTCGCGGATCATCTGCAGGGTGTTCTGTAGCTGCACCAGGCCGCGCATCGAGAGGTACTCGCACTGCACGGGCACGATCACCTTGTCGGCTGCGGTGAGCGCGTTCACGGTCAGCAGCCCGAGGCTGGGCGGCGTGTCGATGCAGACGAAGTCGTAGTCCTCGCGCACGGCGTCGATCGCCTTCTGCAGCGAGCGCTCGCGGCCGATCTGGGCGCTCATCGCGATCTCGGCGCCGGCGAGGTCGATCGAGGCGACGGCGACGTCGATCTCTCGCTCGACGATGACCTCGCGGATCGGAATGTGGTGCACGAGCACGTCGAACATGCTCTTCTCGACCTTGTCGGGGTCGACGCCCTGACTCATCGTCAGGTTGCCCTGCGGGTCCATGTCCACCGCCAGGACGCGATGGCCGGACTCCTTGAAGGCGACGGCAAGATTGAGCGCGGTCGTCGTCTTGGCGACTCCGCCCTTCTGGTTGGCGAAGGCGATCACCTTCGCGGGAGCGCCCTTTGAGCCCTTGCCCTTGCCCTTGCCCTTCGACTCCGGCTCGGCGCTCGCGGCGCTCTCCCCCGCTGCGGGCTCGCGCCTCGGGCCGACCAGCTCGTCGGGGCTGAGGCGGCCGGCGTCGGCGGCATCCGAGCCTCGCTTCTTTCTGCGCAAAGGACCCATCTGAGCGGCTATTTCGCACCCGCCGGCCGCTTTCCTTCCCGCCTGTGCAGGTTTGCTGGCAGGGGCGCGAGCGCTGCGGTCGCCGGCATTGGCAGAATCACGCCTGATGCCGGATCTTCTGGACAAGCGGCTGGTCTTCGTGACCGGCAAGGGGGGCGTCGGCAAGTCCACGGTCTCGATCGCGCTCGGGCTCGCCGCGGCGGCCCAGGGCAAGCGCACGATCGTCTGCGAGGTCGCCTCGCAGGAGAACGCCTCGCGCATCTTCAAGAAGGGCGCGGTGGGTTTCAACGAGGTGCAGGTGGCCGAGAACCTGTTCGCCATCTCCATCGACCCAGACGAGGCCATGCGCGAGTACCTGCTGCTTCAGCTCAAGGTCAGGGCGATGCGCGACCTGCTGATGCGCTCGCGAATCTTCACCTATCTCGCCGGCGCCGCTCCCGGCCTCAAGGAGCTGGTCACGATGGGCAAGATCTGGGAGCTGACCCTGCCGGATCGCAAGCTCAAGAAGGCGACGGGATACGACCTCGTGATCGTCGACGCTCCGGCGACGGGGCACGGGGTCGGCTTCCTGCAGACGCCCCGCACCTTCGCGGGCATCGCCAAGGTCGGCCCCGTCCATTCGCAGGCCCTGGAGCTCGACGAGCTGATCACCGACCACGAGACCACGGGGGCGGCGATCGTCTCGCTTCCCGAGGAGATGCCCGTCAACGAAACCGCGTCGCTCGAGCGCCAACTGGCGGAGGAGGTCGGGATCGCCGTGGACCGGATCTACATGAACGCGATGTACCCCGAGCGCTTCGACTCCGGGGAGGCCGCGAAGCTCGAGCGCGTGCTGGAGATCACCGAGGGCCCGCCCCATGCGGCGGTCCGCGCCGCGCTCTCGGAGCACCGGCGCTTCAACTCCGAGAGCGAGCAGCTGCGACGCCTCAGCGACCGGGTGCGATCGCCGGTCCGCACGCTGCCCTTCATCTTCAAGCCGCGCCTCGACGTGCAGGCGCTGCAGCTCCTGGCCGGGGCGGTCTGAGCGTGCCCTCGATCACCGAGATGCTGGCCGGCAAGGAGATCGCCATCTGCGCGGGGTCGGGGGGGGTCGGCAAGACCACGACCTCCGCCGCCCTCGCCGCGGGATTGGCCGCGCGCGGCAGCAAGGTGGCGGTGCTGACCATCGACCCGGCGAAGCGGCTGGCTGATTCCCTGGGCCTCGAGGAGCTCGGCAACGAGCCCCGTCAGGTCGACCCCGCGCTGTTCGAGCGGGCGGGCATCGAGATGCGCGGGGAGCTCTGGGCGATGATGCTGGACGCCAAGGCGACCTTCGACGAGCTGGTCCGCAAGCACGCCGAGGACGAGGAGACGCGCGACCGCATCCTCGACAACCGCATCTACCGACAGCTCTCCAACGCCCTCGCCGGCTCGCAGGAGTACATGGCGATGGAGAAGCTCTACGAGATCCATCAGGAAGGCAGCTACGACTACCTGGTGCTCGACACGCCACCCTCGCGCAACGCGCTCGACTTCCTCGATGCGCCCAAGCGCCTCATGCAGTTCATCGAGGGACGAGGGTTGCAGCTGTTCATGAGGCCGACCGGCTTCGCCACCAGGGTCGTCGGACGCGGCAGCGCCGTGGTGTTCGCGGTCCTCAAGCGCATCACCGGGATAGACCTGCTCTCCGACCTGAGCGAGTTCTTCACCGCGATGAGCGGCATGGTGGACGGCTTCCGTGAGCGCGCCGAGCGTGTCAACGAGCTGCTCCGTGACCCGGCGACCTCGTTCCTGATCGTCTGCGGGCCCCAGGGCGAGCCGATAGAGGAGGCCGTCTACTTCCACCGCAAGCTGGTCGAGGCCGAGCTTCCCGTCGGCGGAGTGATCGTCAACAAGGTCCACTACGCCAGCGACGCCCTGCTGGAGGCGGACGGGGTGGCGGCGGCGCTCGCGGAGGCGCTGGGGCAGGACCTGGCCGAGCGGGTGGCCGCCAACTTCGCCGACTACCAGGCCCTGGCCGTCCGTGACGCACGCAACGTCGAGCACCTCGCGCGCGAGCTGCGTGCCAAGAGCGTGATCAGGGTGCCCTACATGGACGATGACATCCATGACCTCGGGGGGCTGCTGGAGATCGACCGCTACCTGTTCGCCTCGGAGCGCGAGCGGGAGGCGATGGCGACCGGTCAGGCGGCCTAGCTGGATCGCCTCTCGTAGCGCAGCTCGCCGACGTCCCAGTCCGTGGCGTCGGGCACCGGGAAGAGATATCGAACTCGGTCACTCGCCTCGGCGTCCAGCTCGCGCCGCTCGTCGGAGCGCCCGCGCCTGGGGCTGGCGAAGGCCGGCCACTCGAGCTCGCTCTCCGCGGAGGCGAACCAGTCGGCCTCCCGCTCGGGCTCGGGGACGAAGGGCCCGGGCGACACCTGGAGCTGCTCGCTTGTGTCCGTGTCGCTGATGCTCGGTAGTTCGACGTCGGTGACGACGATCCTCGTCGCCCCGTCGAGCCGGGCGGCCTCCTGCGTCTCCGCCTCGTCGGCCCCCGGGGTGAACTCGGAGTGAGCCTCGGTGACCGCCTCGTCGGAATCTGCCGGCGATGTCCGGCGGACCTCGATCTCGTCGAACAGACCTTCGCCCAGATCGGAGAGATCGAGCTCGTCGCCGTCAACGGGATCGGGAAGCCGCCACTCGGCCGTCTCTCCCATTGTCGGGCGCGGCGGCTGCGCGGCGGCCTCCCCCACGATCCCGTCGCGGAGCAGGATCTCGTCAGCGGTAGTGCGAAGGTCGCCCTCCAGCTCGCCGGTCGCCATCCCCTTGAGGATGTGCCGCAGCAGCTCTTCGAGCTGGGCGATCACGGCGAGTGGCGAGCCGCCCTCGGCGGCGGGCCGGTAACGCGCCCCGCTCATCAGCTTGCGCTCGATCGTCAGCGCGCGCTCGACACATACCCGCGTCTGCTCGCGCTCGTGGGGCTCGGCCGCCAGGGCCGCCACGCGAGCCGCGATCCCGACGTTCGCGGGGCCACCACCCTCGAGCAGTCCGCGGAGCGTGAGCAGGTAGTCACTCAGGGCCTCGATCAGCGAAGGGCGCTCGGCTCCCAGCTCGAAGCGGGAGATCGCCCAGGCAAGCGCCGGAAGGCGCGCGCCGCGCTCGGTCAGCTTGCGGGAGAAGTTGTGGACGTCGCCGACCTCGCTGCCCGTCAGCCGGTACCCGCCGTTGCGGGCGCGCCCGGCGCCCGTGCTGAACCGCTCCCACCCCGAGGACCGGCGGGCCCAGCCGTGCGCCGCGATCCCCACGCCGCCCGGCCGAAAGAGGCGAAGCGTGCGAAGCGCGCGGCGAAGATCGTCGGCGACAGCCGCCGCTGGAGCGAGATCGGCGAAACCGCAGCTGACCCGGGCGAGGAAGGCGCGCTTGTCGCCGAGCGCATCGCGCGGGGCATCGGCGACGGAGTCGGCGCCAACGATCCGCACCCCGTCGAGCACGAGCTCGTCCGCGGGCATGTGGAAGCCGATCAGGGGCACGATCACCTCGCCGGCCGGCGTCCCGTCGGCGGCGGCGGTACCGCCCAGGCTTGCAAGCACGCCGTCGATGGCGCCATCGACGCGGTCACCTGCGACCTCGAATTCGGTGCTGCCTTTCCAGAGGCCGACCAGGAAGCCGGTCGCGACCTCCTCCGAGCAGAGCTCGCGCACCTCAACGAAGGCCTCCAGGCGACGCAGCTCGGCGAGCTGCTCGGCGATGAACTGGCCGGTCATCGGCGCGTAGGAATACATCGGCAGCGGGCCCTCGGAGGGCTCGAGGTCGAAGGGCAGCTCGGCTCCGGCCGCGAGCAGCTGCTCGAACAGGTCGGCCGCCTCGACGGCGAGGCGCCGCAACGCGTCCTCTAGGCGCTCGCTGGTGCTCTCAAGCGTGGTCACGCACGAGGATTTCGCCCGCGCTCGCTCGCGTCCTTCCTTGCACGGAGCCTTGCACGGCGACCGGCGATCGCGGTATCTCGCGGCCGCGGCTAGACGGTCGCCGGCTCGCGCTGCTCGCGTGGAAGCCAGCGGCTGCCGTAGGAGCGCATGTCCTCGATCAGGGGAACGAGCGCGCGGCCCTTGTCGGTGAGCGCGTACTCGACCCGGGGCGGCACCTCTGGGAAGGTGCGTCGCTCGACGATTCCCTGCTCCTCGAGTGCCCGCAGGCGCAACGAGAGGGTGCGCGGGCTGATGCCGCTGAGGCTGCGCTCGAGCTCGCAGAAACGCAGAGAGGACTCGGCGAGGTCACGAATGATCAGCAGCGTCCACTTTCCCGAGATCACGTCGGCGGTGCGGCAGACGGGACACTGATCGTCATGCATGAACCGCAGGATAGCGCCAATGCTTCACTTTGTGAAGCGGGAGCCGCTCAGCCCTTGGGGGGCTTCTTGCTTACCGTCAGCCTGATGCTTCGGACCTTGACGCGATAGGTCGTGTTGTCGGGTCCGTAGACCAGGTCCTCAGTGTCGCCGGGGGCGAGCGCGAGCAGCTGGCAATCCGCCGGCGCCGGGAAGCAGTCGCCCGCTCCGGTCTGGCCGATGACCCCGTCGGAGACGAGGAAGATCGCGCGCTTGCCGTCGGAGCGGGGGCCGAGGTAGGCCAGCACAGGAACCTGCTGGCTGGGCAGGTAGGTGAACGGCTGAATCCGGTTATAGCGCTTCAGCTTGGTGCCGGCCACGCCCGCCAAGACGTCGGTCTCGTAGTAGTAGTAGCGGGTCTCGACCTTGCCCTTGGAGTTGTCGGTGACGACCGTCTCGTCGCCCCCGGCGACCGAGCCCGTCGAGAAGCCGCCGCCGGAGCCGGAGCCGCCCGCGGGGGCCGCCGGCGCCTCAGGGAGAGCCGCCGCCGCTGAAGCGGGCGCGGCGAACTGCTGCACGAAGGGGTCCTTGGAGGCGAGGTCGTTGAGGCGCTTGCGGTAGTTGCGAACCCCGGGTGAGTAGGCGAGCACCGCGGCCTGGTTCTCGGGCGCCAGCTCGGCGGCGCTCTCGGTCGCGGTGACGCTCGTCACCGGTGCCGAATCGCTGCTCATCCGGGAGATCAGGACCGGCAGCACGATCATCGCCACCAGCAGCAGGGCGGCGAGCGGCAGCAGGCCACGGCTTCGCAGATCGTAGACCACGTCACTGAAGAACTTTTGGATCTTCCAGGTCTTCATGGCAGCACCTCCGCGCTGGCCGGCGTCCCCTGGGCCTGCCCCGCCGGTGCCGGGCCACCGGGACCGGCGCCCAGGGTCAGCCCCTGCTCGGCGGGGGTCACGTAGCTCGTGGTCACCAGCTGGGATTCGAGCGTGGGCGAGGAGCCGGGCGCTCCACCCTGAAGCGTGAAGCCGTCGATGGTCAGCATCCGCCCGCCGACCGCGACCTTGCCCGAGTCGTCATCCACGCTCACGAGGCCGTCCACTCCAGCGATGAAGTCGGCGACCTGGAAGAAGCCCCCGTTGAAGAAGAGGTTGTAGGGCAGCGTCGGCAGGCCCGCGGGCCCTACGCCGGAGCCGATCGGAACCGTCGCCGCGGCCGCCTCGGTGGCCGGTGCGGGCGTTGCGGCAGCCTGGGTGCTCGCGGCGGCCGTCGAGCCCTCGGCCGGCGGCGTCGAGCCCTCGGCCGGCGGCGTCGAGCCTTCGGCCGGAGGCGTGGCGGCGGCCGGCGCGGCGGCCTCACCGCTGCTCTCGGCCTGCCCGAGCTGGATGCCGCGGAAGTCCACGTTGGCGCGGTTGGAGATGGCGTTCAGCTCGACCAGCATCGAAGCCGAGTCCGCATCGGCGGGCACGGCCTTGCCGAGCACCACCATGCGCCCGTAGTAGGTGGGGAAGTCCGAGCGCGCCTGCTCGGCGAACGAGGCAACCTGCTCCTGCTCGACGATCGAGGCCTCGAGCGTGGTGATCTCATCGCCCAGCTTCGCGGCCTCCTCCCGCTTCGGGGCGAGCGCCATGAAGTAGAAGAGGACCAGCAGCCCCAGGACCGCTCCCGAGACGAGGATCGCTCTGTCGGTTGACTTCATCTCGCTCAGCCTCCCGGCAGCAGGTTGGCCGCCGCCTTGGCCTCGCCGACCTGTTCGGCGGTCGAGTTGGATCCCGGCGCCGGGGCGGCGGCGGGCTGGGCTCCGCCGGCCTCGGGGGTCACCGGAGCGGGGACCGAGGGGGCGGTGGTGGCGGTGGGCGGAGCGGGCACTGCGTCGAAGGCGATCACGATCTCGAACTGGTAGATGAAAGAGCGGGTCCGGCAGTCCTCGGAGGTGGCCTGGGCGGCGTCGCCGGTGACGGCCTGCGCGGCGACCTCCTCCTCGGTCTGGCTCGAGGAGCCGAGACCGACGCGGGTGACGCCGTCGATGTCCTCGAGGGCGGCGATCAGGCCGGCAACCGAGTCCTGGTCAGGCGCGCAGCCGATCATCTCGAGCGCCGGGCCCGGCACGGTGTCGCGAATCTGGATCTCGGCCCCGTTGTCGACCTGGACGGCCGGGGTGACCGTGCCGGTCAGGTTCAACAGCCAGACGTCAGAGGGGATCACGAGCGCGAGCTCGCGCAAGACGCGCTCCCAGTCAAAGCGGCTCTGCGCGAGGCTCGCCACGGTCGCGTTGCGGGTCTCCTGCACCGCGCGGAAGTCGGCGAACGGGCGCAGCGCCTCGGCGCGCGCCGTCGCGGCCTGCAGGTCCTGGTTGAGGCCCTGCTTCTCAGCCTCGCGGTCGGAGATCTGCTTGCTGGTCATCGCCATCGCGATCACCCCGATCAGCCCGACGGCGAGCGCTCCGAGCAGGACGTAGGGCACGGCGCCGGTGCGCCCCGGCGCGCGGTCGCCGCGCTGGTCCTCGGGTGGGATCAGGTTTACCGGGCGCACCGCTAATCCTCCAGCGCGAGCCCGTAGGAGACGGTCAGCCTCGCGGCGTCCTCGCTGTCGAGGTGGCCCAGGGCCGCGGGACTGGGCGAGTCGATGCTGAGCCCGATCCCGTCCTGGATGCGCTCGGCGAGACCGGGAATCGCGCTTCCAGGTCCGCAGATGGCGACGCGCTCGATCGCCGCGGCACCCTCCTGGGCGCCGTAGTACTCGAGCGAGACGCGCAGCTCGTCAACCAGCTTGGAGGCGCCCTCGAGCAGCGCCTCGCGGGCCGTTTCGGCCTCGGCACGATCGCCATCGAAGTCCTGGAGGGCCTCAACGAGGCCGACCTCCACCAGCCACTCCCGCGCCTGGTGGCTCGGCATCCGAGCGCTCTCGGCGACGCGGGTGGCGATGTTCTCGATCCCGTACGGGGCGATCCGCGTGAACAGGCACTGAGTGCCGCGCGCGACGGCGAGGTTGGTGATGTCGCCGAGATGGCAGTAGAGCGTGGTGGTGAGCACCGAGCCCGCCTCGGGCTCGGGCGTGCCTGCACTGAGCGCGCGGATCATCCCGAAAGCCGAAAGGTCGATCCCCACGGGCCGCAGGCCGGCGTCCTCGAGTGCCTTGAGCTGGGAGTGGACCATGTCGCGGCGCGCGGCGACGGCGACGACGTCCATCATGCGCTCGCCCTCGCCGCCCGACTGCTTGGCGACGACCTGGTGGTCGAGCACGGCCTGCTCGAGCGGCATCGGGATCTGCTCCTGAGCCTGGAAACGGATCGCCGTATCGAGCTCGTTCTTGTCCTCGATCAGCGGCAGTCTCATGGTTCGCACCACGACTCGCTGGTTGGCGACTCCGAGGCGCACCGTCTTGCCGAGCTTGTGCTTGGAGAAGAAGGCCTTGAGAGCCGCCGAGAGCGCCTTGGGGTCGGTCACCTCGCCCTCGGAGACGATGCCCGGATCGAGCGTCGCGATCGCCGTGCGGGCGACCTCGACCGAGCCGTTGTTGCGGACCTCGGTCGCGGCGATGCTGCCCGTCTCGATCTCGAGGCCGACGGTGGTGGGTGGCTTCTTGGTGGCTGTGATGGTGAACATGGGTTATCCGTTTAGGCGCGGTATTGAGTACATCGGCGCCTGGGCCTCCGGACGCCATACCGAAATTCGATGATGGACGAAAGTTCCCCGATCAGTGGACGAGAGTCCCATCAGCGCACGAACGAGTCCATGTACCAGTCGAGCATCCCGTCGCCCGCCAGCAACCCGACCATGCCCCCAAGTGCCAGGAAGGGCCCGAAGGGGACCGCGGTCTTGCGGGCGCCGGAGCCGTCGCGCAACATCAGCGCGATCCCCACCAACGCCCCGGCGAGGATCGCGACGGCGAGAGCCGGCACCACCGCGCGGCCCAGGAACAGGCCCATCACGGCGGCGAGCTTGACGTCGCCCATCCCCATTCCTCGCGGGTAGGCGAGCGCCACGGCCAACAGAAAACCGCCGGCGGCAACGGCGGCGATCAGGCGGCCGGGCAGGCTGGCGGGATCGGTCGCCCCCGCGATCGCGATCGCGGCCACGGCGCCCGCGGCGAGGACGGCGTTGGGAATCACGCGCTGGTCGAGGTCGGTGAGCGTGACGGTCACCAGCAGCGCGCAGAAGACCAGGCCCAGCGCGAGGCGACCGAGGTCGTCGGTGCCCAGCACCAGCACGGTCGCCGTGAACGCCGCGGCCATCGCCAGCTCGGCCAGGGGGTAGCGCGCCGAGATCGCCTCGCCGCAGCTGCGGCAGCGCCCCCGCAGGGCCAGCCAGGAGAGCACGGGGATGTTGTCGTAGGCGGCGATCTCGTGCCCGCACGAGGTGCAGCGCGAGCGCCCGGCGACGAACGGCTCACCGCGGGGCACGCGGTGGGCCACCACGCTGGCGAAGCTTCCGAACAGCATGCCGCCGACGAAGGCGAGAGGAGCGAATGCGGTCATCCGTACTACGTTCGGCCAGGACGGCCGGATCCTTTAGGCGGACGGATCCCTTTAGGGGAAGTCGAGCGTCTCGCGCTGGATGTGCCAGGCGGACTCGACCGGGTCGAGGAAGTTGGGTGGCTCCTGGTAGCGCAGCCGGTCGTCGTAGTTGTAGTCCTTGATGTAGCCCGTGCCGCCGGTGGTGCCGACCGGCCCCCTCCACTTCTGCGAGATCGCGCCGTTCACGATCAGGTCCCCGAGGTCGCTGCCGCAGTTGTAGTGATCGACGATGAAGGAGTGCTGGATCGCGAGCAGGGCGGCGTCGATGCGCACGTCGTACAGCGAGTCGTCGCCGTTGACGCCGCCGTTGCACTGAGTCCTCGAGGTCTGAGCCGTGGTGTCCGAGCAGCCCCTGTTCCAGGTGGGGCAGACCGGGTGGCGGACGCGGATGAAGTTGTTGGCGATCAAGCCGAGCAGCCCGCTGCCGGTCCGGGTGATGTCACCCCAGACGATGATGTCGTTCTCGGCGGCGATCGTGAGCTGGCTCGAGTAGTTGCCGCTCACCCGCACGTTGCCGCATCCCGAGCTATTTGGGTAGGTGACCGTGAAGGGGTTGTAGCTGGCCGAGCAGGAGCCGTTCTCGACGTAGATCACCCCGCTGGCGGGGATCGCGATCGGCCCCACGGTGCCCGCGCTCGTGGTCACGGTCATCGTGGTGCCGCTGAGCTCGATCTCGGTCTGGCCGCTGTAGGTGTAGGAGGGGCCGGCGATCGTCTTCAGCTTGCCGTTGGTGGGCGGAGGCGTCAGAACGGGCGCTGTGGTCACGAACGGGCCGACGAAGTTCGGCGTGTTGGTCCCGCCGCACTCGCCGGTCCACCCCACCGGCGGCGAGCTGACCTCGGTCACGTCGGCTGCGGTGCGCCCGAAGCTCGGCGTGCCGCAGATCATCAGCGCGTCGTTGGTGTGCAGCGGCCCGTTTATCTGATCGCCGGTGAAGAAGACGATCTTGGTGCAGTACTGCCCGCCTCCGCCGGGGATCGGCGCGCTGTAGCGGCCCTCGCGGATGAACTTGCTGCACTGCTGGTAGGCGCCGGCGATCGTTGAGGCGTTGCCGTAGGTGACCGGATCCGAGGTCTCGAGCTGGGTGAAGTAGATGTAGTCGAGCAGGCTCGCCCGCTTGAAGGTGGCGACGATCGAGGCCTTGGTGTCGGCGACGAAGCCGGTGGCGCGGATCCGGAAGGAGCCTGTGTTGGGGCCGGATCCCTCCAGCATCGTGGTCACCGGGTCGGCCGGGTTGCAGCTCGACTCGCCGCTCGCCGGCAACAGCTCGATCGCGTACTCGGCGTCGCTCGAGCCCGGCACGTTCCGCCGATTCGCGGTCGAGCCCACCTGGTTGACGGCGTTCGGAGAGGGGACCGAGGTGCACTTCGACCAGTAGCCATTGTCGTTGTTGAGGTGGAACGAGTAGTCGGCGATCCCGGCCTGGGCGGCGGCGAAGGCGCGCTTGTCGTCGAGGTCGCGGCGGGTCAGGCCGAGGTCGCGGTTGGTGGCCGCCAGGGCCGCGCCGACCAGGACGGTGACCAGCGCCGTGGCGCCGATCACGGCGATCATCGCGTAGCCGTCCTCCCCGCGGCGCACCCGCGCGAGCCGCCTGCTGATTGCGCCGGGGCTCAGACGCACGGCAGGTTCACCTCCGCGCTGTCCTCGCTGGCGGGCTCCAGGCGCAGGGTGGCGGCATCGGCGATTGTCAGGGGGGCCTTCGGGTCCAAGGCGCCCGCGCCCACCGAGGAGGCGAATGCCACGTCGACCTGAACCGCATGAGTGGCGTCCTCAGGGCTGAGCGGGACCGGTAGCGGCGTCGTCGAGACCGTGCCCCCCTCGTAGGCGTAGTAGCGGAACACGGGCACCGCCGAGCCGTCGACCTTGCCCGGGCCGACGCCCGTGAGCAGTGTGCGGCTCGAGGTGGGGGTCCCCGAGAACGTCCAGCTCGGTGCCGCGCCGCCGGTGGCCGGGTAGATCGACTCGGTCAGGGTGTCGCCCGAGAAGGTGATCACGTGCTTGTCGGGGGTCGGGCTGACGTCCGAGCCGCTCTTCGAGATGAACTGGATCGAGTTCGAGTTGCTCGCGGGCAGCACGGGGGCGATCGCCGGCGCCACGCAGCCCGAGTGCAGCCTGTCGATGATCGCCGTCATCACCGGCCGCGCCCGCTGGTTGGCGGCGACCCGCTCGGCGACCCTGTCCTGGTTCTTGGTCGAGACCTGGACCATCATCAGGATCGCGGTGAAGACCACCAGGAAGGCGGCGATGCTCATCATCAGCTCGACGATCGTGAAGCCGCGGTCGCCGCTCATGGGCAGACTCCCGACTGTGATCCGCCGCCCTGCAGGTAGAGGTCGATCGTGGTCCCGACGCTGAAGTCCTTGACGTCCACGTTGCTTATCGTGCGCCGGCGCGTGCCGTCGTCGGCGCAGACCGAGTAGGTGCTGTAGGGCAGGCCGGGATCGGGCAGCGCCCCCTGGGCGTTCGTGAAGAACGTCCGTTGGAAGCCGGTGGTGGGGTCATCGGGGCAGCTCAGGTCCGCGATTCTCACCCGGGCGTTTGCGACCTTGGAGCCGGGGACGCCGTTGCTGCCGCTCCACACGGTCATGTGCAGCGCGGGCAGCTCGATCACGGCCGAGGTCGTCGAGCCCTGCGGGACGAGCACGTCGGCGATCGCCGGGGCGCCGGGCGGGTTGTCCTCGTCGGTGGGGTTGGGGTTGTCGCCCTCGCAGGTGCCGGCGTAGACCGCATAGGGCGAGGTGAACGGGAACATCGAGGTCGCGTCGAGCTGCGCGCTCGGCGTCCCCGGTACGCCGAACAGGCGAGGCGCGGTCATGCCGGTGTTGTAGGCGACGATCGAGTCCGCGCTCGAGGCCACCAGGGTGCCGCCGATCCGGGTCGTGAAGGTGACGTCGACCGCCCCCGGGTCGTCGTACTGCAGCACGACCGTGTTGGTGCTCTCGGCGACCACCGAGGTGTCGATCGGGCCCGGCGGGAGGCCGTCGCGGTCCACCAGCCCCGAGCCGATCCCCGAGAGCGAGAGCGTGTAGTTGCCTGCGGGCAGGTCGCCGAAGACTGCGCAGCCAGTGGCGCCGGTGGTGCCGCTGAAGGAGCCGGCGCCGCTGCCCGAGAGGCCGATCCCCGGGATGCCGACGTTCTGGGCGTTCTCGATCCCCACCGCCAGCGAGCCGCTGCTGGCGGAGACCGAGCCATTCGGGGGCGCGACGAGCGTGGCCGCCTGCACGGGCGGCCGAGTGCCCACGCTGGGCCAGCTGACGGTCGAGCTGATCTTTATGTAGTCAGCCGCCGCCGTCCCCGCCTCGCAGGAAGCCGTGCCGGTGGCGTCGGTCTGGTACTCGGCGCGGGAGTCGACGGTGTAGGGGGTGCCGTCCTGGGTGACGACCCGTGTCTGGTTGAGGTTGGAGAGGGCCGAGATCCGCATCGTGCGCATGCGCGTCAGGTCGGCCTCGGCGATGGCGTGAGCCCGCGCGCGGTGGCGCTCCTCCGCGGTGGATCGCGTGGCCGAGTCGAAGGCCTTGAACACGCCCAGCGCGACGATCACCAGCAGCATTCCGGCGACGATGATCTCGATCATCGTGCTGCCCGAGTCGTCTTCTCGGATCCGTCTGAAGGTCTCGCGTCTCAACTCAGCTGTCCCATCGGGGCCGACTTCACCCTTCTCCATCGGCGCAGGAAGGCTGACAGCCCATACCCACTATTAGGCGGGCTGGACGATCGTTCGGCAAGATCAGTCCCAGGTGCCGTCCGGGGGGCAACCTGCGACGCCAGGAGTCGCGCAGAGGAGATCGACGGTCCCGCTGTCGTTTCGGGTGATATCGAAGGTGTTGCCCGTGGCGGAGGTGACGCGGATCGTGTAGCTGCCGGCGGTCAGCGCCGGCACCGCCAGGGTGAGATCGCTCAGGGTCTCCTCGACGGCCACGAGGTTGGCGACCGTAACTCCCTCGGGCCCGTCGTAGGAGCCGTTGTTGTTGACGGCGATCGTCTCGGCGGCCGTCTCGGCCGTGCGCACCCCCACCTTCGCGTCGGCGTCCTTCGCCTTGTCACGCTCGCCGTAGAAGGCAGGTACCGCGATGGCGGCCAGCAGTCCGAGGATCAACATCACGACCAGCAACTCGACCAGGGTGAACCCGCTCTGTTCCGTTCTCATGACGCCCCCATCGACGCCCCAGCCAAGCGCAGGATCCCCGTTTTTGGGGAGTTTGGACGCTTGGCTAGTCCCAGGTGCCGTCGGCTGGGCAGCCCGCGTCGCCGGCGCCGGCGCAGGTGAGATCCGTGGTGCCGTCAGCGTTGCGATTGATCTCGAAGCTGTTGCCGGTCTCAGACTTGACCCGGACGGTGTAGGCCTCGGTGGCGGCCAGCGGCACGGTCAGCTGGACGTCGCCCAGCCCCGGCTCGATCGCGACCAGATTGGCGACGTTGACGCCGCCGGGGCCGTTGAAGCGCCCGTTCTCCTGCCCGATCTCCAGCGCGGCCGTCTGCGCGGCGCGCGCGTCGGCCTTGGCCTGGGCGTCACGGGCCCGGTCACGCTGATGCAGGTAGGCCGGCACGGCGATCGCTCCCAGCAGGCCGATCAGGACCAGCACGGTGAGCAGCTCGGCCATGGTCACACCGCGCTCGTCCTGCCACCTCCCCAGTCGAATCCGCATTCGGCGGCCCATCACACCCGGGAACTTTGGCAGCGGCTCCGGCGCTAAGGGCGAGCGGCGGGACCTGGGTCCGCCCCGAGACGAGCGAAGGGCGGGCCCGAGGGCCCGCCCTTCGCGATTCCGTGCTTTTCAGCAGCGGGCTGTGGCTAGTCGCCCCAGTTACCGCTGGTCGGGCAGCCGGCCTCACCCGTGGTCGTGCAGGTCTGATTCGTGTTACCTGCGGCGTCGCGCGAGATGCTGAACACGTTGCCGGTATCCGAGGTGACGCTGACGGTGTAGGTGTCAGCGGCCACGACCGGGGCGTTCAGCGTCGAGTCGACGAGCGTCTCCTCGATGCCCTCGAGAATGGCGGCGGTAGCACCGGTGTAGTTACCACCGTTGTCCGTCGCGTACGTCTCAATGGACGTCTGAGCCGTGCGAACCGCGGCCTTGGCGTCCGCGTCACGAGCCTTGTCCCTCTGGTTGAAGAACGAGGGGATCGCGATCGCGGCCAGCAGGCCGAGAATCAGCATGACGACCAGGAGCTCGACGAGGGTGAAACCCTCATCGCGTCCCATTCGTTCACGGAGCTTCTGCACCATCTGGACCTCCAGTCCAACTGCAGTGCCAGAGCCCCATCGCCGTCGGTGTCCGATGACCCCGGTGGCGGCCCGGCTTGCTCCTTCGTCATGCGAGGGAGCCCCGTGGCTTTGCGTCCCCACCTCACGATGGGTGTGCCTTTTTCACCGAGGCGCTGGCAGTTTTCTTTACGCCCCCTCCATCGGAGCCCCAGGAGCGAGCTTGAGCAAGTGCCTAAATAATGAGGATGCCCCGGGGCTAGAACGTGCGTCCAGATAACGCCGGGGAACTGTGGACGCGCCCGAGACCGAGATCCGCGGCTCTCGGGCCACCCGTACCGCGGCCGCTGCCGCCCGCTCTGCCCGCGCCCGTCCGGACTCGAGCGTCAGTCCCTGCGCAGCAAGCGCTCCAAGGCCCCGATCCGGCTGACGCCGGGGAGTCGCCTCGCGGCCGCGAGGGCCTGCCCTCCGGCGCCGTCCACGGCGCGGCGCCAGATCGGCCGCTGGTCGGGTGCGACCGCCTCCGAGTCGAGCAAGGCCTTCAGCGTCTCCAGGGAGCGCTCCGCCTCCTTGCGGCCCTTGGCCGCCGAGGCGATGCGGGCCGCGGTGCGCCCGATCGCGCCGCCGGGGAACTCGAAGTAGTTGGTGTAGTGGAAGCGGGTGCCCGCAGCCGCCGGCTCGAGCGCGTAGGTCACTCGCGCGGTTGATCCGCCGGGGCCCCTCCCTTCCCATGCGGCGAAGCGCGGGCGCTCCGCCGCCGCGACGGTCCACTCGATCCTGACCTTGACCCCGTTCAGCTTCAGCGTCTGGCCGAAGCTCGAGCCGACCCCGAGCTCCGCACCGTCCCAGCGCAGCTCTTGATGGGCGCTGACCCAGTCGGGCAGCCGCGCGGGCGACATCAGCACCTCCCAGGCCCGCTCCGGGGGCACCGCCAGAACGGCGGTGGTCTTCACCTCCTGGCTCATCGTCGTCGCGCCTCGATCTGCGGCTCTCGCGGCTGCACCGGCCCATCAAAGCACGGCGAGCCCTCCGGGGAATGTCGCCACGCCCCGGCGATGGCGGTCACGGCTGGACGAGGCGCTCTCCGATGCCGCCAGGTCCTGCCGCCAGGCGGTCAACACACTGCCGTCAGACGCGCAGAAGACGCTGTCCAGCCTCTGCGACTCGATCGCGAGCGCCGGCTCCAGCGGGGGCTAGGCGGCGCTAGCGGATCTTGTCGTAGAGCGAGAAGATCGGCAGGTACATCGAGATCACGATGAAGCCGACGACTCCGCCGACGAAGACGATCATCACGGGCTCCAGCAGCGAGGTCAGGGCCTTGACCTTGGCGTCGACCTCGGCCTCATAGAAGTCGGCGATCTTGTTCAGCATCTGCTCGAGCTGGCCCGTCTCCTCGCCGACGGCGACCATGTGCGCGACCATCGGCGGGAACAGCGGGTTGCGGCGGATCGGCGCGGCGATCGAGCCGCCGCTCTTGACCGAGGCATAGACCTCGTCCATCGCGTCCTCGACCACGGCGTTGCCGGAGGTCTGGCCGGTGATCTTGATCGACTGCAGGATCGGGACGCCGGAGGAGACCGTCCCCGCGAAGGTGCGCGACCAGCGGGCCAGGGCGACCTTCTGCACGACGTCGCCGATGTTCCAGGGGATCTTCAGCTTCCACTGGTCCCAGGTGCGCCTGCCTCGGTCACTCTTCTTCCACTGGATGAAGCCGAAGATCGAAGCCGCGAGGCCGGGCAACCAGATGAACCAGTAGCCCGTGATGAAGTCCGAGATGCTGACCGTGATCTGCGTCATGAACGGCAGGTCGGCGCTCTCGCCCGGGGTCTCCGAGGCGATCTCCTCATAGACCCCGACGAAGACGGGCACGATGAAGGCGACCACGGCGATCATGATCGCCAGGGCGAGCACCATCACGAAGGCCGGGTACATCATCGCCGAGCGGATCTGGCGCCGCAGCGCGTCGAGCTTCTCAAAGTGGAAGGCGACGCGCTCCAGCGCCTCCTCCAGCCGCCCCGAGCCCTCGCCCGACTTGACCATCGAGCGGAAGAGGGTGTTGAACACGTCGGGGCGGCGCTCCATCGCGTCGGCCAGCGAGCTGCCGGCCTCGACGTCCTGGCGGACGCTGGCCAGAGCGGACTTGAGCTGATCGTCCTCGGTCTGGTCCTCGAGCGTGTAGAGCGAGCGCAGCATCGGCATCCCCGACCCGACCAGGGTCGCGAACTGCCGCGAGACGATCGCCATCTCGCGCATGTTGACGCTCTTGAAGCGGTCGAGGAGGCCCTCAAGCTTGACCGCATCCTTCTTCTCGGAGACGTCGAGGACGATCAGGCCCTTTTGCCGCAGCATCTCGGTCACCTGGGCCTTGCTGTCGGCGTCCATCTCGCCGCGCGAGGGGATGCCGGCGAGGTCGACGGCGCGGAACGCGAAGGAACTCATCGGCCCACCCCGTTGTGCTCAGGCGGGGCCCCGGCGGGCACGCCGGGCTGCTGGCCCATCGCGTCCCCACCCGTGGCCCCGGCCGGCGGCCCCAGCAGGCGCTTCAGCTCCTCGGGCACCGATGCGCGCTGCTCGGCGAGAGGCTGGGTGATCCGGCCCATGCGCACGAGCTGCGCGAGGTGGGCGTCCATCGTCTGCATGCCGAGCGAGCCCGAGGTCTGGATCGCCGAGTAGATCTGGTGGGTCTTGCCCTCGCGGATCAGGTTGCGCACGGCGGGCGTCGGAACCAGGATCTCGGAGGCCACGACGCGGCCGGCGCCGTCGGCGGTGGGCAGAAGCTGCTGGGTGACGATGCCCTGCAGGGCGATCGAGAGCTGCATCCGCACCTGCTTCTGCTGCTCGGAGGGGAAGACGTCGATGATCCGGTCCACGGTCTGAGCCGTGGACTGCGTGTGCAGGGTGGCGAACACCAGATGGCCGGTCTCGGCGGCGGTCAGCGCCGTGGACATCGTCTCGAGGTCGCGCATCTCGCCGACCAGGATCACGTCGGGGTCCTCGCGCAACGCCGACTTCAGCGCCAGCGAGAAGTCATCGGCATCGGAGCCGATCTCGCGCTGGTTGACGATGCAGTTGTGGTGGTTGTGCAGAAACTCGATCGGGTCCTCGATCGTGAGGATGTGCTCCTCGCGATTGCGGTTGATGATGTCGATCATCGCGGCCAGCGTGGTCGACTTGCCCGAGCCGGTGGGCCCGGTGACCAGCACGAAGCCGCGCGGCTTGCGCGTGAACTCGGCGAGCACCGGGGGCAGCCCGAGCTCCTCGAGCTTGGGGATCTCGTGCGGGATGCGCCTGAACGCGGCGCTGATCGAGCCGCGCTGGAAGAAGCAGTTGACGCGGAAGCGGGAGACGCCGGGCACGGCGTAGGCGAGGTCGAGCTGCTTGTTGGACTCGAAGCGCTTGCGCTGGTCGTCGTTGAGCAGGCTGTAGACGGTGTCGCGGGTGTCCTGCGGAAGCAGCGGCCCGTACTCCTCCAGCGGCACGATGCGGCCGCGCACGCGGATCGCGGGCGCGAAGCCGGGGCTGAGGTGGACGTCCGAGGCCCGCTCGTTCGCCATTCGCATCAGCACCTCGGCGAAGTCGAACTGCTTGTTCTGCGTGGAGCTGTCTTGCGTAGAGGCTTCCATGGTCCTGGCGTTTGATCGTCCGAGGGCGCGCCCGGCTTGAGCCGGGCGGACTAGCTCGCGACCCGCGCCACCTCCTCGATGCTCGTATAGCCGGCGCGCACCTTGGCGAGGCCGGCCTCGCGCAGCGTCTGCATCCCCTCCTCGCGAGCGACCTTGGCGATGTCGGCCTCCGAGCTGAGGTTGACCACCATCTCCTTGATCCTCTCGCTCATCACCATCACCGAGAAGATCCCGACCCGCCCCCGGTAGCCGATCCGGTGGCAGCGGGGGCAGCCGACGGGCTCGTAGACCTCGAGGTCGGTGCCGACCCGGAAGCCGGCTTCGGAGAGGGCGTCGTGGGAGACCATCGCGCGCTGCTTGCAGTGCGGGCAGAGCACCCGCGCCAGGCGCTGGGCGACGACGCAGTCCACCGCCGAGGAGCTCAGGAACGACTCGATCCCCATCTCGTTGAGGCGGGTGATCGCGCCCGGCGCATCGTTGGTGTGCAGCGTGGTCAGAAGCATGTGGCCGGTCAGCGCCGACTCGATCGCGATCCGCGCGGTCTCGGCGTCGCGGACCTCTCCGACCATGATCACGTCGGGATCCGCGCGCAGCACCGAGCGCAGCCCGGTGGCGAAGGTGAGGCCGGCCTTGCGGTGGACGCCGATCTGGTTGACGCCTTCGAGCCGGTACTCGACCGGGTCCTCGATCGTGATGATGTTCTTGTCGACGTTGTTGAGCGCCTGCAGCGCCGCGTACAGCGTCGTCGACTTGCCCGAGCCGGTCGGCCCGGTGACCAGGATCGCGCCGTAGGGCTTGCGGAAGGAGGTCTCGAAGCGTTCGCGCTCGTCCCCGAACATGCCGAGGTCGTCGAGCGAGCGGCGCGAGGTCTCCTCGTCGAGGATGCGCACGGTGGCGCCCTCCCCGCGCTGGGTCGGCAGGGTGGTGACGCGCAGATCGACGCGGCGGTCCTCGATCGTGACGCCGACCCGGCCGTCCTGAGGAATCCGCTTCTCGGCGATATCGAGGTCGCTCATGATCTTGATTCGCGAGACGACGCCCGCGACCATCCGCTTCGGCACTCGGGCGGCCTCCTGGAGCACGCCGTCGATCCGGAAGCGAATCCGCATCTCGCCCTGGTCGGCCTCGAAGTGGATGTCGGAGGCCCCCTCGGTCACGGCCTGGCCGAGGATGCTGTTGACGAGCTTGATCACCGGCGCGTCCTCGGCCGATGCGCGGATGTCGGTGATCTCGGCGGGGTCCTCCTCCTGCTCTTGCTCGTCCTCGGCGATCGCCTCGGCGACGGTGCTCTGCAGCGTGGTCAGCTTGCTGACCAGCCCGTCGAGATCGTCGGGAGGAGCGACCGCGACGCGACAGTTGAGGCCGGTCGCCATCTGCATGTCGTCGAGTGCGAGCACGTTGGCCGGGTCGGCCATCGCCAGCAGCAGCGTGCCCTCGTCGACGAAGGCGATCGGCACGGCCTGGTGGCGACGAGCGGACTTGACCGAGACCAGGTTGGCGGCCCCCATGTCCACCTGGAAGGACGCGAGGTCGACGAAGTCGAGTCCGTAGCGCTCGGCCGTGGCCCTCGCCAGGCGCTCGGTATCGATCATGCCGAGCTCCAGCAGCACTTCCTCGGGAGTGTGCCCCGCGGTTCGCGCCTGCTCGACCGCGGCGTCAACCTGCTCGCGGGTGGCGAAGCCGAGCTCGACTATCACGTCGGTGATGAAGCTGCCCGAGTGCCCGCGCCGCTGCGGCGCAATCAGCCCGTTGCGCTGATCGAACTCGCCCGCGGCGGGAGGCCGGGCCACCGCAGGGGGCGGTCCCGCCTCGTCCGGATCAGCGGGTGTGGCCGCGGGAGGGTCCGGAAGCGGTGCGGCCAGCGGCGGAGTGCCGTTGCTCTTGCCCGGCCCGTCGTCGTAGGCGGGGGCTCGCTGGGGCGGCGGGGGATCCGCGTAGCCGGGCGGCTGCTGGGGCATCGAGGGCTCCACGTAGGGAGGTGCCTGGGGCATCGAGGCTCCCCCGTTGAGGGACGGCTGCTGCGGCGGCGGGGCATCCGCGTGGGGGGCTTCCCCGCTGAAGGAGGGCTGCGGCGGCGGCGGCGGGGCATCCGTGTAGGTGGGCGGCTGCATCGGTGGATCGGGCTCCGCGTCTCGCAGCTGCTGGCCTCGGGGCTGCTGGCCGGGCGGCGCAGGCTGCGCCTCGGGCGCAGGCTGCGCGTCGGGATGGCGGCCGGCGCCGGGCGCGGCGGGGTCGGGGAGCGGCGGGCTACCGGGGGGAGAGGCAGCCTCCTCCTCCGGCGCAGGGCCGTCGGGTCCGGGCACCGGACGCAGGTACTCAGGCATTTCCCGCGGCGTCACGGAGACCTAGCCGGGGTGGTAGGGAGCGTTGTCCCTGCCCTCGTAGAGGGCGTCGTTGACCGCCTGTGCGACGCTCTGCGCGTTGCGGAACCCATAGCTGACGGTGGCCTCCGGCACGCGGCTAACCCGGCGCGGCCTGATCACGATCAGGGCGGGAACCCGGTTGAGCCCGACGGACTGGGTGATGCGGGAGTAGCGGGCAACCTTGTCAGCCCGGGCCACGAAGACGGCCACCCCGGGGTTGTTCGAGAGCGCGGTCACCGACGCACGCACCTTCGCGTCGTCGACCCCGCCGCCCTCTATCAGCAGCACGATCGCGTTGCCGGCCTTCCAGGCCTTGACGAGCTCGGGGGGCAGGCCGGGGCCCGGGACGAGGGCCTCCGAGGAGATCGTGGCCTCTGAGGCGACGGGCGGCGGCGTGGCGGACGCCGTCGGGGCCGCGGGCGCGGCGGCCGCGGCGTCGGGGCTGGCCGAGTCGGAGCTGACCGGCGCGGCGGCAGCGGCGCCGGCGGTGGCGCCAAGCGGCTGCGCGGTGGTGGCCGCTGCTCCGCCCGAGCTGCCACCCTTGAGGCTCTTCATCAGCATCACGCCGACGACGAGCAGGAGCACCGCTACCACCGCCGCCTGGATCTTCGGGTTCTCGTTAAGGGCTTGTCTCATCGTCGTTCCCGCGGTGGCATCCCCGGTTTGGGGTATCCCGTTTGGGGTTACCCTCGATAATTCGGCCAGCAGCGCGAAAAGCTTTAGGGCCGATTGCTCACTGGCCGTTCGACGCAGGCGCATCGCCCGCGTGATGGAGCACCTGCTCGATTCCGCTGGCGCGCTGGCCGCGCGCCGCGAGCATCAGCTTGAAGTCGTGCGGGCTGGAGGCGGTGGCCATCGCCACCTGCTCGGAGACCATGCCGTCGGTGACGAAGCCGAGCAGGGCCTGATCGAAGGTCTGCATCCCGTAGAAGTCGCCCTCGCCGATCACCTCGCTGATCCTGCCGGTCTCCTCGGGATTGAGGATCAGGTCCTGAATCCGGCCGGTGACCACCATCACCTCTGAGACGGCGACGCGACCATCCTGGTCGACTCGGGGCACCAGCCGCTGCGAGATCGCTCCCTTCAGCGTCGCCGAGAGCATCACGCGCGCCTGCTGCTGGAGATGCGGCGGGAAGAAGTCGATGATCCGGTTGATCGTCTCGGTCGCGTCGAGGGTGTGGAGCGTCGAGAGCACCAGATGCCCGGTCTCGGCGGCCGAGAGCGCGGTGCGAACCGTCTCCTCGTCGCGCATCTCCCCGATCAGGATGACGTCGGGGTCCTGGCGCAGCACGCGCCGCATCGCGCCGGCGAAGCTCTTGGTGTCGGCGCCGATCTCTCGCTGGTTGATGATCGAGCTCTTGTCGCGGTGCAGGTACTCGATCGGGTCCTCGAGCGTGACCACGTGGCAGGCCCTGGTCGAGTTGATGTGATCGATCATCGCCGCCAGCGTCGTCGACTTTCCGGAGCCGGTCGTGCCGGTCAGCAGGATGATCCCGCGGGGCTCCTCGGCCAGAGTGCGGACAACGGGCGGCAGCCCCAGCTCCTCGATCGTGCTGACCTGGAAGGGGATCGTGCGCAGCGCGATCGAGACCGTTCCTCGCTGGCGGAAGGCGCTGACGCGGAACCGCGAAACGCCGGGGAGCTCGTAGGAGAAGTCGGCCTCGCCCTTTTCCTCGAACTCGGTCAGGTGGTGCTCGTCGGCGATCGCGTGCAGCGCCTTCTCGGTCTCGATGGCGCTCAGCACCTCGGACCCGGGAAGCGCCCAGAGGTCGCCGTGGACCCTCGCCACCGGCGGCGAGTCGGCCTTGAGGTGGAGGTCCGATCCCTCCCGCTCCGTGAGGAGACTGAGTGCGGCGTCAATGTCGAAGCCCATCACCCGCCTATCGGGCGCAGCGGCGGCCGCCTTTAGCCTTGCCGCCCCAGACGGGCCCGCGATCCGGCCCCGCCAGGAGCTCAGATGCCTCCGAGGGCGGCGGCTACGCGACTTCGCGCAGCTTCTGCGCCTCGGCGAGAGACTGCAGCTTCTTCAGCGACTGGTTCTCGATCTGGCGGATGCGCTCGCGGGTGACGTTGAAGGTGCGGCCGACCTCGTCGAGCGTGCGGGGATGCTCGCCGCCGAGCCCGTAGCGAAGCTCGAGCACCCGTCGCTCTCGGTAGGAGAGGTTCTCGAGTGCCTCCTTCAGCGCCTCCTTGGTCAGCAGCTCGGCCGCTCGCTCGAAGGGAGACTCGGCGCGCTCGTCGGCGATGAACTGGCCGAACTCCGATTCCTCCTCGTCGCCCACCGGCTTCTCCAGCGAAACCGGGGCCTGAGCCGAGCGCTTGATCGAGTCCACCTCGTCGGGCTCGATCCCGGTCACCTCCGCGATCTCCTCGGGGGTCGGCTCGCGGCCGAGCTCGGTGACAAGCTTGCGCTCGGCGCGACCGATCTTGTTGAGCTTCTCGACCACGTGAACCGGGATGCGGATCGTGCGGGCCTTGTCGGCGAGCGCGCGGGCGATCGCCTGGCGGATCCACCAGGTGGCGTAGGTCGAGAACTTGAAGCCCTTGCGGTAGTCGAACTTCTCCGCGGCCCTGACCAGGCCGAGGGTCCCCTCCTGGATCAGATCGAGGAAGGGCAGGCCCTGGTTGCGGTAGTTCTTGGCGATCGAGACGACCAGGCGCAGGTTTGACTCGACCATCTTCTGCTTGGCGTCGAGGTCGCCGCGCTCGATGCGCTTCGCGAGCTCGACCTCCTCGGCGGCGGTCAAGAGGCGAACCTTGCCGATGTCCTTGAGGAAGAGCTGCAGGGAGTCGGTGGTCATGTCCGGCTTCAGGTCCAAAGCGGCCTTCTTCTTGCGCCCGCGACCCTTGCCGGCATCGGGGAGGGCGTCGGCGGCGGCCTTCTGCGCCGGGTCCATGTCCTCGACCAGCTCGATCCCCGACTTCTCCAGGTGCCCGTAGAGGTCCTCGACGTCGGATTCGTCGAGCTCCACCTCAGAGACCGCCGAGGCGACGTCACCGAAGGTGAGCACACCGAGCTGCTGGCCCCTCGTGATCAGGGACTTGACCTCTTCCAGTTCCTGAAGCTCCGCGACTAGCATCCGTACGCTCTTCCTTCCTTGCTCTTGAATCGTTTCCTGGCCACTTCGTCGTGCCTACTCAATATTTGGGAGATTCTTCCCTTCCATCGTCGGCTTCCCGCTACAGACCTTTATCGCCGGCTCCCGAGAACCAACAAAACCGCGATCCCGACCGTCTCCGAGCTCGCCATTCGTCCACTTCCGACGCTGATTGAGGCTCGACCGATCCTAGCCGCTATACATTTTGAGGTCAAAGGATGGGGCGAGCCTGCAGGCTCGCTCGCGGATCTGTGCGACAGGGCCGCATGACGGTCGGGCCATCAGCCGAGCCCGACGCCGACGCCCCATGGCGGCACCCCTGGGTGCGCGCCCTCTGGAACCGGGCCTACAAGGAGAACATCACCGGACTCGCCGGCATGGTCGCCTACAACCTGATGCTGGCGATCTTCCCGTTCGCCCTCCTCGTCCTCTTCGTGTTCGGCCAGATCGTCAACAGCAACGAGATCGAGCAGAGCGTGATCCTCGACATCCAGCGGCTCTTCCCGAACATCGAGCAGACCGGGCTCGAGAAGACGATCGACCGGGTTCGCGACAGCTCGACCACGATCGGGGTCGCGGCTGTGATCGGCGGGATCTGGATCGGCGCCTCCTTCTGGGGCGCGATGGACACCGCCTTCTGTCGCATCTACCACGTCGAGTGCCGCAGCTGGGTGGCCCAGAAGCGCTTCGCGCTGGTCATGCTCGTCGCGCTCACCCTGCTTCTGGCGGCGAGCGTCGCGGTGCCGATCGTCGAGAGCGCCGCGCTCGCCGGCACATCGGACCTCCCCTGGGGCCTCGGCGATCTCGGGGCGCTGCGCACCGCGGTCGTCGTGGTCGGCGGCTTCGTGGTCACCTTCGCCGTCGTCAGCGCGATCTACTGGGCGGTGCCGAAGGGGCACATGCCCTGGCGCTCGGTCTGGCCGGGGGCCCTCTTCTTCGCCACGGCCGTGTCGATCGCGAACTACGCCTTCCCCCTGTACCTGACGAGTATCTCGAACCTGAGCAGGGTCGGGGGAGCGATCGGCTTCGTCCTCGTCGCCCTGATCTGGTTCTACGCGGTCAGCCTCGGCCTGCTGGTGGGCGCGGTGATCAACTCGGTGCGCCACGAGCGCCACGAAACCGGCACGCTGCCGACGGAGGGCTGATGGAGCCGATCGAGGTGCGGATGCTGCCCGATCCCGAGCGGGGGCCGCTCACCCCCGATGGGCCACTGCGATCGGTGCAGGAGGCGGAGCTGATCATCCCGCCGCAGGAGCTGACCGAGCTCTGGCGGGCCGAGACCCTGGAGCGCCTGGCGCGGGCCTACTGGCGCTACCTGAACCGGATCTCGCTGGGGCTGCTGCGCGTCGTCTACGGGCCCACGTCGCGATCGGTGGTGCTCATCTGGGACCGTCTGGTTCTGCTGCGCTTCCGGGCCCCGGAGTTCGTCGCGGGCCCGGGCTTCGGGCGCGTCACCTGGCCGATCGAGCGCGGCGTGCTCGTCGCGCGGCGCGGCCGCGGGTATCTGCGCTTCGACGTGCGCCGCCTGCAGGGCGAGGCGCACGAGGAGCAGCGGGTGCGCGTGCGCGCCGTGGTCGCCAACTACTACCCGCTGCTGCGCGGCTCGGGCTGGTTCGCGCGGCTGGGCTCGTTCATCTATTCGCTCACCCAGCTCCGCATCCACGTGCTCGTCACCCGGGGCTTCCTGCGCTCGCTGCGAACCGGCGAGCTGCCGCCGCTTCGCGAGGAGCGGCGCTCCGCCTACGAGCCCCGGTAATCCTCGGCGAGGGCGGCTCGCATCGCCGCCGCCATCGGCGTCGGCTCGATATCGAACAGCTCCATGCCGGTCGGATCGGTGACCACCGTCTCGACCGAGAGGCCCTCGATCAGCGGCTTGGCGACGCCGGCGTCCACGGGGGTCACCAGTCCGATCCACAGCGACGAGAGGCGAGGCGTCAGCGCGGGCACGCCGATGGTCAGCGGCGGTCGGCGACCCATCGCGATCGCCAGGGCATCCATCATCCCGCCGTAGGTGGTCACGTCGGGGCCGCCGATCTGGATCTCGCGACCGCGCGCCCGCTCGGTGATCGGAGTCTGGGAGAGGTAGGCGATCACGTCGGCGATCGCGATCGGCTGAGTCCGGGTGCCGGTCCAGCGCGGGGTGACCATCACCGGCAGGCGTCGCACAAGGTGGTAGATGGTGCGGAACGACTCGCTGCCGGCGCCGATCACGGCGGCCGCGCGAAAGTAGGTGACCGGGACCCCGGTCGAGGCCAGGTAGCCCGCCGTGGCGTGTCTGCTCTGCAGGTGCTTGGAGCCTCCGTCGGAGAGCCCACCGAGGTAGACGATCTCCTCCACCCCGGCCGCGGCCGCAACCGCGGCGAAGTTCTCGGCCCCCTCGCGGTCGCGCTCGGCGAAGTCGCCCTGTCCCCCGCGCCCCATCGAGTGCACCAGGTAGTAGGCGCAGCTCACCCCCTCCATGGGCTCAACGAGGGTCTCGCGGCGGAGCACGTCCCCCGGGGCCACCTCGCAGCCGGCCGCAGCCAGGTCGTGGGCCTTCCCGGGGTTGCGCGCCATCACCCGCGGCGCCGCGCCATCGCGCGCCAACGCCAGCGACAACTGCCGGCCGATGTAGCCGGTCGCCCCGGCGACTAGTACGCGCACCCGGTGGATGCTACGCAAGCCGCGCCGCCGGCCCTGCTCGTCCCCAGGGCGGCTCTCCCCCACGCCGCGGGGCTAGCCGTAGCGCCCACCGGTGACCTCCCGCAGCTTCGAGCGGTCATGAGTGGCCTCGACCCTGCGGACGGTGCCCGAACGCGAGCGCATCACCAGGGACTCGGTGGTGGCCTGCCCGTCGTCGGTGACGCGTACACCGTGCAGGAGATCACCGTCGGTCACCCCCGTGGCTGCGAAGAAGGCGTTCTCGCCGCCGACCAGGTCATCGGTGTCGAGCACCCTGGCGAGGTCGTAGCCGGCGTCCTCGGCCGCCTTGCGCTCGCCGTCGTCGCGCGGCCACAACCGCCCCAGGATCCTGCCGCCCAGGCACTTGATCGCGGCCGCCGAGAGCACTCCCTCGGGCGTGCCGCCGACGCCCCAGAGCAGGTCGACACCGGTGTTGGGGCTGACCGCGAGCAGCGCGGCGGCGACGTCGCCGTCGGAGATGAAGCGGATGCTGGCCCCGACCTCGCGCAGCTCGGCCACCGCCTGCTCGTGGCGGGGGCGGTCCAGCATCACGACGTTGACGTCGCCGGGCTCGCCACCCTTGCGCTTGGCGACCCTGCGGATCACCTCCTCGAGCGGGTCGGTGAGGCTGATCTCCTCGGCAGCCCGGGGGCCCGTCGCGATCTTCTCCATGTAGACGCAGGGACCCGGATCGAACATGGTGCCGCGGTCGGAGAGCGCGATCACCGCAAGCGCCGCCGGCTGGCCGCGGGCGGTGAGTGTCGTCCCCTCCAGGGGATCGACGGCGATGTCCACGTTGGGCGGGCTGCCGTCGCCGATGTGCTCGCCGTTGTAGAGCATCGGCGCCTCGTCCTTCTCGCCCTCGCCGATCACCACGACGCCGTCCATCGGCACCGTGTCGAGCATCAGGCGCATCGCGTCCACGGCGGCGCCGTCGGCCTTCTCCTTCTCTCCGTGCCCCACCCAACGGCCGGCGGCAAGCGCCCCGGCCTCGGTCACGCGCACCAGCTCCAGAGCGAGGTTGCGGTCGGGCTTGAGCCCGGAGCGCACGTCGTGGGAGATCACCCTGTCGCTCGCGTCGGCCATGGCGCAAGGCTATCGGGGCTGACCGGCGATGGCGCAAGGCTATCGGGGCTGACCGGCCGGATGAAGCCGCCGCCCGGTCCCCTAGAAGGTCGCCGGTGGCTTGCGCCGCGCACCGCCGCCGCTGTCCACGGCGCGGAAGCCGCCGGCTATGAAGATGCCGAGCGAGGCGAGGATCGCCAGGAAGTAGCCGTAGGAGAGGTTGACGCCGATGTCGTTCGGCGAGGGCTTGTCCACGAAGCCGTTGTAGGCGATCAGCACGAAGGCGGTGACGCCGACGATCGCGGTCAGCTCGCCCCGCGGCCAGGAGAGCTTGTGCCCGCGAACGACGATGTAGGAGAGGATCAGCGGCGCGGCCGCGGCGGCGATCAGCAGCCAGCGCAGGATGGGGAAGGTGTCCCAGGCGCTGCAGCTGGTGTTCCCCACGCCGCAGACCCAGTCGTCGGCCTCGTTGCGCACGACTCCGCTGGTATCCAGCGAGTACCACTCGAGAAAGAGGCTGCCGACCAGGATCAGGCCTGCGATCACGCCGATCAGCTCGGAGCGGTGGAGCTTCGAGGTGTCCATCGGCGAGACCCTATCCCGTTATGGCGCGGTCTCGTTATGTAGGGTCGCCGCATGGCGAGCCGCTGGGGACTGACGCTGCCGCTGCCGGCGACCCCGCTCGCGGCATCGCGCGGGCCCGTGCAACGCGCCGAGGCGGCCGGATACACCGACATCTGGTCGGGCGAGACCAACGGCCCAGACGGGTTCACTCCGCTGGCCCTCGCAAGCCAGTGGACCGAGAACGCCCGCCTGGGCACGGGTGTGGTCGGGGTGATGCAGAGGGGAAGGGCGCTGCTGGCTCAGGAGGCCGCGGCGCTCGCCGACGCATCGGGCGGGCGCTTTGCGCTGGGCATCGGAGCCTCCTCGGACCGGATCGTCAAGGGCTGGAACGCGATGCCCTTCGAGCGCCCGCGCACCCGGATCAGCGAGACGATCGACTTCCTGCGCGAGGTCCTGGCCGGCGAGCGCGGCGAGGGCGGCTTCAAGCTCGAGACGCCCCCCTCCTCCGAGGTCCCGATCATCGTCGCGGCGCTGCGCGGGAAGATGCTGCAGTTGGCGGTCGAGAAGGGCGATGGAGCGATGACCAACTTCCTGCCCCTCTCGGGCCTGCCGCAGGTCGCGGGCCAGCTGCGGGAGGCCGAGGCGCCGGAGGGCTTCGAGCTGCTCTGCCGCTTCTTCTGCATCCCCGGTGAGCGTGAGCAGGTCGAGCCCCTGGCGCGCTTCATGTTCTCGTCCTACATAACGGTCCCCGTGTACGAGAAGTTCTTCCGCTGGCTCGGCCACGGCGAGAAGATCGACCCCATGGTCGCCGCCTGGCAGGCCAAGGACCGCCAGGGCGCGGCCGCGGCCGCTCCATGGGATCTGATCGAGGACACCTTCATCTTCGGCGCCCCCGAGCAGATGAGGGCCCGCCTGGCCGCCTACGTCGAGGGGGGGATCACGCTGCCGGTGATCACGCCGATCACGACTCCGGACAAGGTCGGGGAGTTGATCGAGTCGCTGGCCCCGGCCTGATCCGCGATCCCGCTACTGCTTCTCCTTGTCCCTGGCACTGCCGCCCTTGAGGCGGTCACTGCCCCTGCCGCCCGCAAGCAGATCGGAGCCCGCCTGGCCGAACAGGAGGTCGGCGCCCGCCCCGCCGAGCAGCTTGTCGGCGCCGTTGCCGGTGCAGATGCGATCCTTGCCACGGCCGACGCGGCCGCCAGCAGCACGAGGGCGGCGAGCGCCACGATCGGCGATGCCGTCCGCTGGCTTCCACGACCCCGCGACGGATTCTAGGATCAATCCGCAGAACCGGTCAGCCCAACCAGTGGGAGCGCAGATCTCGAGCCTCACGACAGGAACCGCATCGAAGGCCTCTTACGCGGTGGGCCTCAGCTCTCTCGATGCCGAGACCACCGTCGAGCGGCTCCCGCTGCAGGGAGCCCTCCCCGCCTGGCTGCGGGGCTCGCTGATCCGCACCGGCCCGGCGCGCTGGGAGGTGGGCGATCGGACCATGCGCCACTGGTTCGACGGCTTCGCGATGCTGCACCGTTTCGGGATCGCCGACGGCAGCGTCTCCTACGCCAACCGCTTCCTGCAGAGCAAGGCCTACCGGGCCGCCGAGGAGAGGGGCGAGATCGTCTACTCGGAGTTCGCCACCGACCCCTGCCGCAACCTGTTCTCACGCGTCTTCTCGCTGTTCGACCCGAAGATCTCCGACAACGCCAACGTCAACCTGGTCAAGCTCGGAGAGCGCTTCATCTCGATGACCGAGACGCCGATCCCGGTCCAGTTCGACGGGGAAACCCTGGAGACCGTCGGCGTCGCATACGAGACCCCGGGCCTGCTCACCACGGCGCATCCTCACCTCGACCGCGCCACCGGAGGGCTGATCAACTACGCGGCCAAGCTCGGACCGCGCAACAGCTACCGCTTCTTCCGCCTCGGACCCGACCGCGAGGCCGAGCCCGAGGTGCTGGCCAAGCTGTCCGTCAGGCAACCCGCCTACATGCACTCGTTCGGGCTCACCGAGCGCTGGTTCGTGCTCGCCGAGTACCCGTTCGTCGTCAACCCGGTCTCGATCCCGCTCAGCGGACGCCCCTACATCGAGAACTACCGTTGGAAGCCCGAGCTGGGCACGCGCTTCAGCCTTATCGACCGCGCCACCGGCGAGGCGAGCGGGCCGTTCGAGGCCGGGGCCTGCTTCGGCTTCCACCACGTCAACGCGTACGAGCAGGGCGACGAGATCGTCGCCGACATCGCGGTCTTCCCCGACGCCGGCATCGTCCAGGACCTATACCTCGAGCGGCTGCGGGCCGGCAAGCCGATCGCCAAGCCCGAGCTGCGTCGGTTCGTGATCTCGCCGAACAGGGGCACGGTGGTGACCGAGAGGCTCGTCGCGGAGGGGCTCGACCTGCCGCGGATCAACTACGGCCGCTGCAGCGAGCGCCGCCACCGCTACGTCTGGGGGGTCGGCAGTGGAGAGAGCGGCTGGCTCGACCGCCTCGTGCGCGCCGACGCCGAGCAGCGGACCACATCGGCCTGGGAGCAGCCGGGCTGCTTCCCCGGCGAGCCCGTCTTCGTCGCGGCCCCCGGCGCGGACGCCGAGGACGAGGGCGTGCTGCTCTCGGTCGTCCTCGACTCGGGCACCGAGAGCTCATTCCTGCTGGTTCTCGACGCCTCCGACCTGAGCGAGCTGGCGCGCGCCGAGGCCCCCCACCACATCCCCTTCGGCTTTCACGGTCAATTCGCCTCCACCTAGGCCGGGTCGCGCGGCAGGCGTGAGGCGACGGGACCGCGCGCGCGGCTAGACAGCGCGGGTGAGGCTGAGCGCGTAGAGGCCGTCTGGGTCGGTCCACCAATCGGTCAGCTCCAGGCCGGCCTCCGCGTAGATGCCCTCCAGGCCGGGGCGGGCGAACTTGGTGGAGATCTCGGTGCGCATCTCCTCGCCGGCCTGGAAGGCGACCTGCAGCTCGAGCGCGGAGATGTTGACCACCTGGTGTCGGAGCGAGCGCAGCCGGATGTCCATCCAGAGATTGTCGGCGTCCCAGCGCGCCACGTGCTCGAAGGCATCGAGGTCGAAGTCGGCACCTAGCCGCTCGTTGAGCACCGCCAGCACGTTCTTGTTGAAGGCCTCCGTGGCGCCGTTTCGGTCGTCGTAGGCGGCCTCCAGGGTGGCGCGGTCCTTGACCAGGTCGGTGCCGAGCAGGAAGCGGTCGTCGGGGTCGAGCAGGTTTGCGACGCGGCGCAGAAAGGTCGCCCGCTGGGCCGGCTGGAAGTTGCCGATCGTCCCACCGAGGAAGGCGGTGATTCGAGGCCCCTCGACCGGGAGGCGCTCGAGGTCGAGCTCGAAGTCGCAGACGTGGCCGAGCACCTGCACCCCCGGGTACTCGGCGGCGATCGCCCGAGCCGTCTCGCGGGTGATCTCCTCGGAGATGTCGACCGGCGCGTAGGCCTCCAGGCGGCCTCTATCCCTCATCGCGTCAAGCAGCACCCGCGTCTTGGTCGCCGAGCCGGAGCCCAGCTCGATCAGGGCCCGCGGCCTGGCGGCCTCGACGATCTCGGCGGAGTGCTGCTCGAGGATCGCGCGCTCGCAGCGCGTCGGGTAGTACTCGGGAAGCTCGGTGATCTCCTCGAACAACTCCGAACCCCGCTCGTCATAGAAATAGCGTGGCGAGAGCTCCTTGAAGGGCTTGGTGAGGCCGGCGCGGACGTCGGCGGCCATGCCCGAGAGCGGCCCGCCCGGCGGTAGGTGCACGTCGATGCTGACGCGGCCGTTTCCCGTCGCCGCGGAGTCGATGGCAGAGATGGAGGGCACGGGTTGAATACGTCTGGGCGCCATGATCGGATCAGCGGCCCTCGGCTGCGCAGCGGAAGCCGGCGAAGATCTGGCGGCGCTCGGGCAGGTCCCAGTTGCGGAAGCTGGTGCGGATCACATCGCGCCTGGTCGCCCAGGCCCCGCCCCGGAGCACCTTGTAGGTGTCGCCGAAGAATGCCTCGGAGTACTCCGGGTAGGGGAAGGCGCTGAAGCCCGGATAGGAGGTGAAGTCGCTCGATGTCCACTCCCAGACGTCGCCGAGCATCTGCACGGCCCCGCAGCCGCATGGCGCGTCGGAGTAGGCCCCGGCGGGAGCGGTGCCGAAGGCGAGCTGGTCGAGGTTGGCGCGCTCTGGATCGGCCCCCGCCGCCGCGGCCTCCCACTCGGGCTCGGTCGGCAGCCGCTTGCCGGCCCAGCGCGCGAATGCGTCGGCCTCGTGCCAGCAGACGTGGATGGCGGGATGCGCCGGATCAACCGCCTCGGTCCGGCCCATCGCCGTCCGCGCCCAGCCGCCCTCCCCGTCGCGCTCCCAGTACATCGGGGGCTCGGCTCCGGTCTGCACGATGAACTCGATGTAGTCGGCGTTGGTGACCGGGGTGCGGTCGATCAGGAACGGCTCCAGCTCGACGGTGTGACGCGGACGCTCGTTGTCATAGGCGAAGCCCTCCCGAGGCGGGCCCGCGCCGATCTCGTGCTCGCCGCCCTCGACCGCGACCATCTCGGGGCCCTCGCCGGCCGCCTCGCTGGCGGGGCCCGGGTCGGTCTCCACGGGCTCGTAGGACTCCACCATCTGCAGCAGCTGCAGCATCGTCTCGTTGTGCTGGTGCTCGTGGGCGAGCAGCATCTCGTAGATGAAGCCGCCGGCCAGCAGCGTGTCATCGGACTCCAGGTCGACCTCCTCGAGCACCTCCAGGGTGCGCTCGCGCACCTGCTCCATGTAGGGGCGGACCTCGTCGGCCTTGAGGATCGGCAGCTCGCCGCGGATCCTGCGCGGCTGCTCGATCGCGTCGTAGAAGGCGCCGAGGTCGCCGCGCAGCGGCTCGCGCCCGCCGATCTTCTGCACCAGCCAGAGCTCCTCGAAGTTGCCCATGTGCCCGAGGTCCCAGATCAGCGGGCTGAGAATCGGGGAGTAGACGCGGTTGAGCTGCTCGTCGCTGAGCGGCTCGATCAGGTTCAAGGTGCGGCGGCGCGCCTCCGCCAGGCGGTCGGCGATCCGCTCCTTCGATTGGGTGGCCGTCGCCTCTGGAGCGATGGCCGAACCCTAGCGAGTCGGCGCCGGTTGGCCGCCTGGGACCGCTAGATTGCGCCGCGATGAAGATCGACCGAGCGGGCGCATTGGTGGCGGGCGGCGCATCCGGACTGGGCGAGGCGACCGCGCGGGCGTTGCACGAGCGCGGCGCCTCGGTCGTGATCGCCGACCTCAACGCCGAGAAGGGCGAGGCGCTCGCCGCGGAGCTGGGCGAGCGCGCCGGCTTCGTCGAGGCCAACGTGATGGAGGCCGAGCCGGTCCAGGCAGCGGTCGACGCTGCCGCCGAGGCCGAGGGCGGGCTGCGGGTCTCGGTCTGCTGCGCGGGCATCGGCTGGGCCCAGCGCACGACCGGCAAGCAGGGGCCCCACGACCTCGAGATCTTCCACAACGTGATCAAGGTCAACCTGATCGGCAGCTTCAACGTGCTGCGGCTCGCCTGCACGGCGATGAACTCGAACGAGCCCGACGCAGAGGGAGAGCGCGGGGTCTGCGTCAACACCGCCTCGATCGCCGCGTTCGACGGGCAGATCGGCCAGGTCGCCTACGCCGCCTCCAAGGGCGGCGTGGTCGGGATGACGCTGCCGGCGGCCCGCGACATGGCCAGCCGCGGCATCCGCGTCAACACGATCGCACCCGGCCTCTTCGACACGCCGCTGCTGGCGGCGCTGCCCGAGGAGGCGCGCCAGGCGCTCGGGGCCACGATGCCCTTCCCCTCCCGCCTCGGCCGGCCCGAGGAGTACGCGCAGCTCGCCGTGCAACTCGTCGAGAACACGATGCTGAACGGCGCCACGATCCGCCTCGACGGCGCCCTGAGGATGGCGCCGAAGTAGCGTCGACCCCCCGGCCTGGCCGGTGCCGGTGCCGGTGCCGACGGTGTCTAGTCGGTGCCTCCGTACTCCGGATCGTCGAAGACCCGCTTCAGCCAGGGCGGGCTGACCGCGAACCCGGAGCGCTCGCGGGCCCTGATCCGGCGCAGCGGGATCAGGCGCAGGCGGCCATCCTTGGTCGTGCGGGCGGCGAGGCGGTCGGCGCGCGCCTCGCCGGCGTGGCTGCCCCCTGAGACGCGCAGCGCGTCAGCGTCGGGTACCCAGCCGGCGCCATAGCCGTGGTGCGAGCTGGCGCGGGCCGAGCGCTCGCCGCCGGGGCCGATCCTCACCTGGTAGCTCTCCCAGTCGTCGGGGTGGTACGTCGGCCTGCCGAGAGCGCTGCTGGCCCTGCGGATCACGCCTTTCAGCGGCGTGCTGCCCTCGGCGGTGGCGCTGCCGGGGTAGTAGAACCAGTACTGCAGGTAGAGGTTGCCCGCGCGTGGGCCCGCGCACTCGGCGCCGGCAGCCTCGGTTTCGGCGCGGGCGCCGTCGCGGCAGTCGATCACGTGCGTGAAGGCGGCGACCGGTTGGGCCGCGCGAGTCCGCGTCACCTGCCCGGCCTCGTCCCCGGCAGCGCAGGCGTCGGCGCGGCAGCGCCGGTAGTCGACCGGCAGGGCGCTCATGCCGCGCTCGTAGAAGAGCGCCGGGGCGTGAGCCCGCAGCAGGTGGGAGATCTCGTCGCCATGGGCCGCGCTCAGCTTCGGCTCGTGGCGGCAGTCCTCGCTGAGCCGAGCCGCACAGACGAGGCGCTCGAGCACAGCGTGTGGAACGGAGAGAGCGGTGGCCGACGACCCGGCCGCCCAGAGAGAGGAGCCGAGTGCCAGGGCGACGAGCGCCACGAGACCGAGCCACTCCACCGTCGCCTGTCCGTGCCGCCGGTCGCCCCCGCTTCCGAAACCACGTCGGTCCATGAGAGCTCCGAGGCTTGCGGGCCACGCGACGCACGTGGCGCGCGAAAGGTGCCGGGAGAGCCACCTGGTCGCGCCGGGCGGCGTGGTAGGGTCGCGGCGCGATGGAGGCCGGTTCGACAGGCAAGGCGCGCCAGCAGGGCTGGAGGTTCTGGGCCTCGGTCGCTGCGGTGATCGTCGCCGCGATCTTCATCCTCCAGAACTCCAAGGACGTGTCCGTCGACTTCCTCTTGTGGACAGCGACGGCGCCGCTGGTCTTCGCGCTGCTGTTCGCATTCCTGCTGGGCCTGATCATCGGGCTGCTGGCACCGCGCGGCCGCCGCGGCAAGACCTCCTCCGGCTGAGAGCCGCCGCGGCGGGCCCGCGGGGCGCGGCGGTGGGCCGGACGATGCCGGCGCCGCCCAGCGAGTCCCCTGCGCCCAGCGAGTCCCCGCGGCCCGCCTTGTCCTCGGCTCAGAGGTCCTCGATCTCGCTCGCGATCTCCTGGGCGGCGGCCTTGGCGTCTGAGAACAGCATCGAGGTGTTCTCCTCGTAGAAGAGGTCGTTGTCGATGCCGGCGAAGCCGGGGCTGAGGGAGCGCTTGATGACGATCACCTGCTGGGCCTCGTCCACCTCGATGATCGGCATGCCCGCGATCGGCGAGTCGGGGTCGTTCTTGGCGGCCGGGTTGGTGACGTCGTTGGCGCCGATCACCACGGCGACGTCGGTGCGCGGCATCTCGGGGTTGATCTCGTCCATCTCCTTCAGCTTCTCGTAGGGCACGTCGGCCTCGGCCAGCAGCACGTTCATGTGCCCCGGCATCCGCCCCGCCACCGGGTGGATCGCGTAGCTGACGGTGACGCCGCGCTTCTCGAGCTCGTCGCACATCTCCTTGACAGCGTGCTGCGCCTGGGCGACGGCGAGCCCGTAGCCGGGCACGATCACCACCGAGTCGGCGTAGGCGAGGGCGATAGCCGCGTCCTGGGGACCGATCGAGCGGTGGGGGCGCTCCTCGCCGGGGGCGCCGGCCCCGCCCGCCGGGGCGCCACCGAAGCCCGCGAAGAGGATGTTGGGGACCGAGCGGTTCATGGCGGTCGCCATCTCCAGCGTCAGGATCGTTCCCGAGGAGCCCACCAGGGTGCCCGCGACGATCAGCGCGATGTTGTCGAGGGCGAAGCCGGAGGCCGCGGCGGCCAGCCCGGTGAAGGCGTTCAGCAGGGAGATCACCACCGGCATGTCGGCGCCTCCGATCGGCAGCACGACCAGGTTGCCGAGCAGCGCCGCCGCGATCAGCACCGCGATGAAGATCCCCTGGCTGGGGTCATCGTTGTTGACCACCAGCACCACGCAGGAGGCGACGATCCCGAGCAGCAGCAGGGCGTTGATCACCTGCTGGCCGGGCACCTTCAGCGGCTTGGTGGGGATCAGGTCCTGGAGCTTGGCGAAGGCGATGTTCGAACCCCAGAAGGAGATCGAGCCGACCACCATCGAGAACAGGATCGGGATCAGCTCGTCGAGCGGGATCTCCTCGCCGATTTGGAGCAGGTGCCGGAACTCGGCCCAGGCGATCAGCGCCACCGCCCCGCCGCCCACCCCGTTGTAGAGGGCGACCATCTGTGGCATCGCGGTCATCTGCACCCTGATCGAGGCGATCACGCCGACCGCGGTGCCGATCGCGATCCCGGCGACGATCAGCCCCCAGTTGCCGACCCCGTCCAGCAGCAGGGTGGTAGCCACGGCGATCACCATGCCGACAGCGGCGACCAGGTTGCCGCGCTTGGCGGTGGTGGGGTGGGTGCCCTGGCGAACCCCGAGGATGAAGAGGGAGACAGCCAGCAGGTAGAGAGCCTGAACCGCGTCGGAGCCGGGCTCCAGCAGGGCGAGCGGCGCCATGCCTAGCGCTCCTCCTCGGCCTGCTTCGCCGCCTCGCTCGAGCTCGAGGGCAGGGGCGCGGCCCCGCTCGCCTCGATCTCGCGCTTCGGCTTGCGGGTGAACATGCCCAGCATCCGGTCGGTGACCAGAAAGCCGCCGACGATGTTGATCGTCCCGAAGGTGATCGCGATCGTCGCGATCACGTTGTCGAGGACGTTGTCGGAGAGGCCGACCACGATCAGCCCGCCGAGCACGACGATCCCGTGGATCGCGTTGGTCTGGGACATCAGCGGCGTGTGCAGTGTCGTCGGAACCTTCGAGATCACCTCGAAGCCGACGAACGCGGCGAGCACGAAGATGATCACCTCGGTCATCAGGTCCATCGCTATCCCGCGGCCTCCTTCGATTCGCCTTCGGGGTCGCCGAGCCCGAGAGCCTGCCTGGCGCGCTCGTTGACGATCTCGCCGTCGCGGGTCAGGCAGCAGCCGGCGACGATCTCGTCCTCGAAGTCCAGGTTCAGCTTTCCGTCCTCGACGATCAGCTCGAGCAGATTGGAGAGGTTCTTGGCGTACAGCGCAGAGGCGTCGGGCGCCATCTCGCTCGGCAGGTTGACCGGGCCTATCACCTTGACGCCCTTCTCGGTGACGGTCTCCCCCGCCTTGGTCAGCTCGCAGTTGCCGCCGGTCTCGGCCGCCATGTCGATGATCACCGAGCCCGGCGCCATCCCCCGGACGGCGTCGGCCGTGATCAGCAACGGCGCGGGGCGCCCGGGAATGGCGGCGGTGCTGATGATCACGTCCATCCGCTGCGCGGCCTCGGCCAGCTCGCCGCGGAGCTTCTCGTTCTCCTCCTCGGTCAGCGGCCGCGCGTACCCGCCCTCGCCCTCGGCGTCCTTGACCGCCTCGACCTCCAGAAAGCGCCCGCCGAGCGACTCGACCTGCTCCTTGACCACCGAACGAACGTCGAAGCCGGTGACGACGCCGCCCAGCCGCTTCGCCGTGGCGATCGCCTGCAGTCCCGCCACCCCGGCGCCGAGCACCAGCACCTTGGCGGGGGGCACGGTGCCGGCGGCCGTGGTCATCATCGGGAACAGGCGCCCGGACTCGCGCGCCGCGATCAGCACCGTCATGTAGCCGCCCAGGTTGGCCTGCGAGGAGAGCGCGTCCATGGACTGGGCGCGGGTGATCCGGGGGATCGCCTCGACCGCGAAGCTGGTCACGCCGGCCGAGGCCAGCGACCGCGCGAGCTCGCCGTCGGTCAGCGGCGCGAGGAAGCCGATCAGCACCTGGCCTTTGCTCAGCCGCCCCACCTCCTCGCTCCTCAGCGGCGCCACGTGCAGCACGACGTCGGCGCCCCAGGGGTCGCCGTCGAGCTTGGCGCCCGCCTCGGAGTAGGCGGAGTCCGGATAGGAGGCGGCCTCGCCGGCCCCGGGTTCGACCACGACCTCGAGCTGCTCGGCGGTCATCGCCTTGACCGTGTCAGGCACGAGGGCCACGCGCCGCTCGCCGGGGGCGCTCTCCTTGGGGACTCCGATTCGCATCTAGAGGACTCCGATTCGCATCAGCGGCGCGGAAGGCTATTGAGAATCGGGGGGAAACGCACGGCAGGGGTGGCCCGGCGGCCCCTACGGCGTCCGCCGCCGCAGCGTCGCGGCGCCGAGCGCCAGCGAGAGCAGGGTGACGCTCACGACCACGACCACGTCGACGACGCCCGCGCTCCCCAGCGAACCCTCCGTGGCGACCCGCTCCAGGGCGTCGAAGGCGTAGGTCAGCGGCAGGGCATAGGAGACCGCCTCGAGCGCGGGAGCCATCTGGTCGCGCGGCACGAACAGGCCGCAGAGCAGCAGCTGCGGCAACACGAAGGCGGGCATGAACTGCACGGCCTGGAACTCGGTGGTGGCGAAGGCGCTGACCAGCAGCCCCAGTGCCATGCCCAGGATCGCGTTGGCGACTGCGAGCAGCACCACCGCCGGCGCGGAGCCCACCACGTCCAGGTCGAGCAGGCCGAAGGCGACGGCGGCGGTGACGGTGGCCTGCGCTGCGGCCACGAGCGCGAAGGCCAGTCCGTAGCCGAGCAGCAGATCGAGCTTCGCGATCGGCATCGACATGAGGCGCTCGAGCGTGCCGCTGGTGCGCTCGCGCAGCATCGTGATCGAGGTGACCAGGAACATCGTGATGAACGGGAACATCCCGACCAGCGGCGCACCCAGCCGGTCGAAGGTCGCCTGGTCGTTCAGCACATAGCGCAGCAGCGTCACGAGCCCCGCCGGCACCACCAGCAGCAGGACGATCGTGCGCGGATCGTGGCGAAGCTGGGCCAGCACCCTGGCGGCAGTCGCGATTGCGATCCGCGGGGTCATCGCTCCCGCTTCCGGATCAGGGCCAGGAAGGCGTGCTCGAGGTCCTGCTCCCCGGTCCGCGCCCGCAGCTCATCCGGGGTCTCGGTCGAGAGCAGATCGCCGTCGCGCATCAGCAGCAGGCGGTCGCAGCGCTCGGCCTCGTCCATCACGTGGCTGGAGACGAGCAGCGTCGTGCCCGCGTCGGCGAGCGCGTGGAAGTCGCTCCACAGCGACTCGCGAAGGACCGGATCAAGGCCGACGGTCGGCTCGTCGAGGACGAGCAGCTCGGGCTCTCCGAGCAGTGCCGTCGCAAGCGAGACCCTGGCGCTCTGTCCTCCCGACAGCGTGGAGACGAGCTGCTCGGAGTGGGCGCCGAGGTCGACCGAGGCGACCACCTCGTCGATCCGCGACGAGGGGACCCCGAGCACGCGGCTGAAGTAGCGAAGGTTCTCCCTGACGCTGAGATCGCCGTACACGGAGGGAGCCTGGGTCACGTAGCCGACTCGGCGGCGCAGGCCCGGCGAGCCGGCGGGCTCGCCGAGCACGGTGACTGCGCCGGACCTGACCACCTGGACGCCGACGATCGCCCGCATCAGGGTGGTCTTGCCGCAGCCGCTGGGCCCCAGCAGGCCGACGACGGATCCGGGTGCGAGCTCGAAGCTGAGCGCGTGCAGCACCTCGCGGCCGCCCCTCTCGACGGCCAGACGGTCGACCGCGATCGCCTCGGGGGCCGCTGCCGCCCGCGGCCCCGCCAAGCTAGGCAGGCGCGCCCGCGCCGACCATCTCGGCCAAGCGCCCGACCGTGTGCAGGCGCTCCTCGGGCGAGCCGTGGACGGGCGAGACGATCATGCGGTCGACGCCCTGCTGCTCGAAGGCCTTGACGCGATCGGCCACCTCGTCCTCGCTGCCGATCATCGAGGTCGCCTGCACGAGCTCGTCGGGGATCGCCGCGAATGCCTCGTCGCGCTTGCCGTCGAGATAGAGCGACTGCACCTCGTCGGCGACCTCGCCGAAGCCGAAGCGATGGGTGAGGTCGACGTAGAAGTTGGTCTTGCGTGAGCCCATGCCCCCGAGGTAGAGGAGCAGGCCCACCTTGACGACGTTGCGCGCCGCCTCGAGGTCGCCGTCGATCGCGACCTGGACCGAGGGCGAGACCGCGAACTCCGCGCGGGTGCGCGATCCCTTCGCGAGGCCGGTCTCGATGTGCTCTCCCCAGGTCTCCTCCCACTTGTCGACCGAGAAGAAGATCGGGATCCAGCCGTCGGCGGCCTCGGCGGCGAACTCGACCGACTTGCGCCCGATCGCGCCGATGTAGATCGGGATGTGGTTGCGGACGGGATGGAAATTGAGCTTCAGGGCCTTGCCCTGGCCGGTGACGCCCTCGCCCTCGCTCAGCGGCAGGGTGAAGTGCTCGCCGGCGTGCTCGAGGCGGCCCTCGCGGGCGATGATCTCCTTGACGATCTCGACGTACTCGCGGGTGCGGCCCCAGGGCTTGGCGTAGGGCACGCCGTACCAGCCTTCGGAGACCTGCGGGCCCGAGGGACCGAAGCCGAAGATGAAGCGCCCGCCTGAGAGGGCGTCAATCGTCGCGCCGGCCATCGCCGCGGCCGCCGGCGGGCGGGCGGGGACCTGCATGATCGCCGCACCCAGCTGGATCGTCTCGGTCTTGGCCGCCAGATAGGCGAGGACGCTGACCGCGTCGGAGCCGTAGGACTCGGCCGCCCAGACCGAGTCGAAGCCGGCCTTCTCGACCGCCTGCACCAGGTCCACGGCCTCGTCACCCTGGGGGCCGATTCCCCAGTAGCCGAGGTTGAGTCCGAGCTTCAGCCCCATCCGGCCCCCAACCCTACGCCAGCGCGGTGGCCGGCGCGTTGTCGGCGCCCGGCTCCGCTATCAATGGGGAGGTGAGCGCCGAAGCGCATCCGGGGGGCCTGTCGAGCCGTGAGGCCGAGAAGCGCCTGCGCGCCCTGGGCCCGGTCGAGGATCGCACCAGCCGCACGGTGACGAGCATCGTCGCGGGGAACGTGCTGACGCTGTTCAACGCGATCATCGGCGTCTTCTTCATCCTCATCCTCTCGCTCGGGCTCTGGGCAGATGCGATCTTCGGCTTGATCGCGATCGTCAACAGCTACATCGGCATCCGCCAGGAGCTGAAGGCCAAGGAGACCCTGGAGAGCCTGGCGCTGCTGGTGGCGCCGAGGGCGAAGGTGATCCGAGACGGCGAGCAGGTCGAGGTGCATGCCGACGAGGTCGTGCCCGGCGACCACGTGCGGGTCGAGCCCGGCGACCAGCTGGTCGCCGACGGCGCGCTGGTCGCGAGCCGCGGGCTCACCCTCGACGAGTCGATGCTGACCGGAGAGGCCGACGGGATCCGCAAGCAGGCCGGCGACCGGGCGCTGTCGGGATCGTTCGTGCTCTCCGGCTCCGGCCACTACGAGGTCGACGCCGTGCGCGAGGACTCTCACGCCGAGCAGATCGCCGGCGAGGCGCGGACCTTTCGCCACCCGCCCTCGCCCCTGCAGGAGGAGGTCAACCAGGTGATCGTCGCCTCCACATGGCTGATGGCGCCACTCGCCGTGATGCTGATCTTCGCTCTCTCGGCTCGCAGCACACCGCTCGACGAGGCCGCCCAGACGGCGACGGCGGGCCTGATCACCCTGATCCCCGAGGGACTGGTGCTGCTGATGAGCGTCACGCTCGCTGTCGCCGCGGTGCGGCTGGCGAGGCTCGACACCCTCGTCCAGCAGATGTCGGCGACCGAGTCGCTGGCCGCCGTCGACACGATCTGCGTGGACAAGACCGGCACGCTGACCAGCGGCGAGCTGGAGCTGATCGCGGTCGAGGTCGCCGACGGGGGCGATCCCGACGCGGCGCGCAAGGCGCTGGCGCGCTTCGCCGCGAGCTCGGGCGAGCGCAACCGCACACTGGAGGCTATCGCCGCAGGCCATCCGGCCACGGCCGAGCGCGTCTCGGCCGAGGTGCCCTTCTCCTCGGTTTGGAAGTGGAGCGGGCTGACCCTCAACGGCCGCGGCGGCGCCAGCGAGAGCTACGTGCTCGGCGCCCCCGACGTGCTCGCAGCCCAGGGCGCGCTGCGGCTGCCCCCGGAGCTGGCGGCGAAGCTCGACAAGCACACCAGCGCAGGCCGCCGGGTGGTCGCCTTCAGCCGCGCCGGCGACGCGCTGCCCCGCGACCCGGCCGCCGCGCCCCCTCCCCCGCTCGCGCCCCTGGCTCTGATCGTGCTCGAAGAGACGCTTCGGCCCGACGCCGCCGAGACGCTGGCCTTCATGCGCGAGCAGCAGATGGACCTGAAGCTGATCTCGGGCGACGCGCGCCAGACCGTGACCGCGGTCGCCGCCGCGATCGGGGTTCCCCCCGACGCCGGCGTGATCGAGGGCGACAGGTTGCCCGACGACGCGGGCGGGCTGTCCCGGGCCGCGGTTGCCAACACGATCTTCTGCCGCATCCAGCCCGACCAGAAGAAGGCGCTGGTCTCGGCGCTCGCCGAGGGCGGCCGCTACACGGCGATGATCGGCGACGGCGTCAACGACGTGCCGGCGCTCAAGCAGGCCCGGATTGCGGTGGCGATGGGATCGGGCAGCCAGATAACCAAGGGCATCGCCGACATCGTGCTGTTGAAGGACCAGTTCTCGCGACTGCCGCGCGCGGTCGCCGCGGGCAGGCGGATCGCGCGCAACATCCACCGGCTCGCGCGGCTGTATGTGACCAAGACCGTCTACGCGGCGACGCTGATCGTGCTGGTCGCGATCCCCGGCTTCGCCTTCCCCTTCCTGCCGCGCCAGCTGACGATCGCGGCGCTGCTGACGATCGGCATCCCCTCCTTCGTGCTGGCGTTGGCGCCCAGCGACGGCCCGCTGTATCGCGGCAACCTGCTGCGCGCGCTGGCCTCGTTCTCCGTGCCCGCCGGGATCGCGATCGCAATCGGCTCGCTAGCCAGCTTCTTCCTGGTCGACTCCGTTTTCGGCGGCTCGCTCGAGCAGGGACGCACGGCGGCCACGACCACGCTCGTCATCCTCGGCCTCAGCTTCATCCTGCTGCTCGAGCGCGGGCCGGGGCGCGAGCACATCGCGATCCAGAGCTACATGCTCGCCCTGGTCGCCTCATTGGGGGCGCTGTACGCGCTGGCGCTCGCCGTTGAGCCGTTGCGCGACTTCTTCGAGCTGACCCCGCTGGGCGGCGGTCAGCTCTTCCTGGCGATGCTCTCGGCCGCCGGTGGGCTGGTGCTGGCCAGCGCGCTCTGGCGGCTGCCGGCGATCGAGCGCCTCGAAGAGCCCGGGCCCGGTGCGCGCACCCCCCCGGATGGGCGGGCCGCGCAGGCCACACACCCCGCCGGCCGATGAGCCCCCGACTCGAAGGCCGGCGCACCAAGATCGTGGCCACGGTCGGGCCCGCGAGCCGCGAGCCCGGTGTCTTGCGCGAGCTGATCGAGGCGGGCGTCGACGTCTTCCGGCTCAACTTCTCGCACGGAACCGCCACCGAACATGCCGAGAACGTCGAGCGGATCCGAGCCGCCTCCGCCGAGCTGGGCGTCGAGGTCGGCATCCTCGGAGACCTGCCCGGGCCGAAGCTGCGGCTGGGCGAGGTCGGCGATGACTTCGTGGTGCTGCACTCGGGCTCCACGGTCGTCCTGCACGGGCGAAGCGGCGGCGACGGCCGCCCCGGGGACGCCGAGCGCCTGCCGGTGCAGTGGGAGGGGATCGCGGGTGCGGCCTCACCGGGCGACACGATCTTCCTCGCCGACGGCCGCATCCGCCTCAGGGTCGCCTCGGTCGCGAACGGCGAGATCCTCGCCGAGGTCGAGGCGGGGGGCGCCGTCGGCTCCCACCAGGGCGTCAACCTCCCGGGCGCCGACGCCGACCTGCCGGCATCCGGCAGCTCGGACCCTGCCTGGATCGACTTCGCCTGCGAGCACGAGATCGATCTGCTCGCCGTCTCGTTCGTGCGCCGCCCCGCCAATCTCGATGCCGTGCACCAGATGGTCGCCGAGCGCGGCGCTGACATTCCCCTGGTCGCCAAGATCGAGAAGCCGCAGGCGGCCGAGCGGGCCGAGGAGATCATCGCCGGTGCCGAGAGCGGGATCATGATCGCGCGCGGTGATCTGGGTGTTGAGCTGCCACTGGAGGAGGTCCCCGGCACCCAGAAGCGCCTGATCCGCCTTGCCGGTCGCGCCTCGAAGCCCGCCATCACCGCGACCCAGATGCTGGCGACGATGGTCAGGGCGTCGCGGCCCACACGCGCCGAGGTCACCGACGTCGCCAACGCAATCCAGGATGGCACGGACGCGGTGATGCTCTCCGAGGAGACCGCCATCGGGGAGCACCCGGTCGAGGCCGTGCGGGTGATGGACCGGGTCGCCCGCGTGGCCGAGCGAGAGCTCCCCTACGACGAGTGGCTCTGGCAGCGGGTCGGGGGCGCCGAGGGCGACGTCTCCTCGACGCTCGCCCAGGTGACCGTCGCCGCGACCTACCGGCTCGACCTCGCGGCGATCGTCGTGCCGACCACCTCGGGGCGCACCGCCCGGCTCGTCTCCTCCTATCGCCCCCGCGTCCCCGTCCTCGCCGTCTCGTCGCGGCTCGAGACGGTGCGCCGCATGAACCTCCTGTTCGGGGTCAGCGCGACCCGGGCCGAGCCGTGGGAGAGCCTGCGGCGCCTGCTCGACGACAGCGCCCGCCTCGCCCGCGAAGGCGGCTTGGCGCGATCTGGCGAGCTGATCGCCGTCACGGCCGGCCTGCCGAGCCAAGAGCTGGGGACCAACCTGTTCGAGGTGCACCGCGTCCCCTAGGGGCACTTCCCGCCGGCGCGGACCGCCGCCCCTACCCTTGGCTCGATGAAGACGGCGACCGACCGGGCCGAAGAGAGCGCGATCCGAATCCGCGGAGCGGTGAAGCGCTTCGGCGAGATCACCGCCGTGGACGGGCTCGACCTCGACGTCCCAAGGGGCATCTGCCTCGGCCTGCTGGGCCCCAACGGAGCCGGCAAGTCCACGACGATGCGCCTGCTGACCGGCCAGGCGATCGCCGACGCCGGCGAGATCCGCGTCTTCGAACACGAGCTGCCCGGCGACTCGAAGAACGCGCGGGCCCGGATGGGTGTCGTGCCCCAGCTCGACAACCTCGATGTGGACGTCACGGTCGAGGACAACCTCGCCGTCTACTCGCGCCTCTATCGCGTCAAGGACGTGGGCGAAGCGGTGGACCGCGGGCTCGCCCTGGCGCGCCTCACCAACCGCCGGCGCGAGGCGGTCGACAAGCTCTCGGGCGGCATGCGGCGTCGCCTGCTGCTGGCGAGAGGCCTGGTGCACGAGCCCGAGCTGCTGCTGCTCGACGAGCCGACCGTGGGCCTCGACCCCCAGATCCGCACCGAGCTCTGGACGCTGATCGACGGGCTGCGCACGCGGGGCAAGACGATCTTGATGTCCACCCACTACATCGAGGAGGCGGAGCGCCTCGCCGACGAGGTCGCTGTCATGCACCACGGGAGGGTGATCGCGCGCTCGACCCCGGCCGAGCTGATCGCCGAGCACGCCGGCCGCGAGACCGCCGAGGTCTACGGTCCCCCCGATCGCCTCGCCGAGGCCCGGGCGCTCGCCGAGAGCGAAGGGCTGCGAGTCCGCCCGGCCGGGCCCGCGATCGCGATCGTCGGCTCCGAGGCGGCCAGCAACGGCGCCGTGCCCGACGACGCGATCCGCAGGGCGGCCACCCTCGAGGACGTCTTCGTGCTGCTGACCGGTGAGGAGGCCGAGTGATCGGTTTTCGCAGCGCGAAGGTCGAGGGCGGCGGGGTGACCGGGGGCGAAGTGACCGCGCTGCGGATGCGGCGGCTCGAGCCCGCGGCGATCGCCGGCGTGATGAGCCGCGAGGCGGCCAACTTCCGCACCTACTGGAGGGGCACCGCCTTCTCCAGCATCCTCGAGCCGATCGTCTACCTGCTCGCCTTCGGGCTCGGCCTGGGCTCCACCCTGATCAACGGGGTGGACGGTCTCAGCTACGTCGAGTTCGTCGGCACGGGCATGGTCGCCACCGCGGTCATCTTCTCGAGCGCTCTCCCGGCGATGTTCGGCACCTTCGTCAAGGAGCGCTTCCAGAACACCTACGACGCGGTCCTCGCCGCTCCGGTCTCCGTCGAGGAGCTGGTCACCGCCGAGATGCTCTGGATCGGGATCCGCTCGGGCTTCTTCGGCTGCTTCCCGCTGATCGTCTCGATGATCTTCTTCGGCCTCGACCCCACCTGGGCGATGCTGTTGGTGCCGGTCTTCGCCTTCGTCACGGCGCTCGGCTTCGCCGCCTTCGGAATCACCGTCGCCGCCAGCGTCGCCAAGATCGACCAGTTCAACTACGTCACCACGCTGGTCATCACACCGCTGTTCCTGGTGGCGGGCACCTTCTTCCCCATTGACCGGCTACCCGAGGCGGCCCAGTTCATCGCCAACTTCAACCCGCTCTACCAGCTCGTGGAGCTGGTGCGGGGCGCCGCCTTCGGGTTCGAGAGCGTCGACCTGCTCCGCTTCGCCGCCCTGCTCGCCTTCTCGCTGGTGCTGTGGCGGATCGCGGTGCACCGAATGACCGCTCGCCTGATCGACTAGGGGCCGCCGGCCCACGCTCGCGGCCGGCGCGCGCATTCCTTGCCAAGCGCTTACCCGGGCTTGACCGGAACCTTCCCGGGCATCGTCAGGCTCGTCGAGATAGATCTGAATATCGAGAAGGAGGACAAGATGCGAGTACGTGCACTCACTGCGGTCGCCGTCTTGATCGCGATCGGCCTGGGGACCGCCAACGCCCAGGCCGCGTCCAAGTTCGAGGGAACGGTGGTCGCCAAGAACAAGAGCGCCAGGACCTTCAAGCTGAGGCAGGACCAGGGCGGCGGGACCTTCAAGTTCAAGGTCAACAGGACGACCAGGTACCAGCGCATCGCCGGGTTCAAGGCGATCAAGCGCGGCCAAAAGAACATCGAGGTGACCGCACGCAAGAGAAAGGGTCGCTGGATCGCGACCAAGGTGGAGCGCTCCGGCAAGTCCGGTGGCGGCGGTCGCGGCGGCGCCGACGACCCCCCAGGGCACACCTGAGACCGGGCGCGCCCGAAGTGGCGCGATAAGCACGGCTGAGGGCTCCCGGCCGGGAGCCCTCAGCGCCTGAAGTCGCCGAAGGGCTCGTCGCGCTCGCGCACGGCCTCCATGAAGCCCGCCTCGGTGGCGCGGCGCTGGAACTCGAAGCCCTCGGGGGTGTGGCGGGCGATGCCGTCGAAGAAGGTGCCGAGCACCTGGGTCGCCTGCAGGCCCTGCGCGTAGAGCGCCTGGTTGACGAGCAGCTTGTGCATGACGAGCTGGTTGATCGGCAGCCGCGCAACGCGCTCGAGCAGCGCCTCGAAGGCCTGATCGAGCCCTGCGGCGGGGGCGCTCTCGTTCGCGAGGCCCCATTCGACGGCGGTCTCACCGTCGATCGAGTCGCCGGTCAGCAGCAGCCGCTTGGCCCGGGCCGGCCCGATCCGGTGGGCCCAGAGCGCCGTGGTCGGCACCCCCCAGACGCGGGCGGGCGGATAGCCGATCTTGGCCCGGTCCTCGACCACCAGCAGGTCCGAGCAGAGCGCCATGTCGGTGCCCCCGGCCACGCAATAGCCGTGCACCTTGCAGAGCACCGGCTTCTCTGAGTGGAAGAGGCTCATGAAGCCGCGCACGTTGCGGCTCATCATCTGGAAGTCGGTGACGGGGTCCCAGGTGCCCGAGGGATCGTGGTTGGCGGCCTGAGCGATCGGGTCGAGCGGTGAGCCCTCGGGGAGCGGAGCCCCGGTGGCCGCCGAGGGATCACCCGGCCCCGGCCCTCCAGAGGCGAGCTCCTCTCCCATGCGCCCCTCGGCCGAGGCGACCAGGTCGTAGCCGCCGCAGAAGCCGTTGCCGTTGCCGGCCAGCGCGATCACGTGAACCTCGGGGTCCAGGTTGGCGCGCTCGACGCAGGCGGCGAGCTCGCGCGGCATCTCCAGCGTGATCCCGTTGCCGCGCTCGGGACGATCGAGGGTGATCCGGGCGATCCGGTCGGCCGCGGCGTAGGTGAGCGTCGAGAGCTCGGCCACGCTCAGCCGGTCTTCCGGTAGCTCGGCTTGCCGTCGCGGGGCAGCCCGTTCAGGACCCGGACCGCCGCCTCGAGGTCGCCGCGGTCGTAGTGGTCGACCGCGATGATGTTCGGCGCCAGCCCCCGCAGGCGCTGGCAGTCTCGCGCCCGCGACTTCAGGCGCTTGAACGAGTTGGCCTCCTCGGCGATCGCCGGCGAGCGCGGAAGCTCCTCGATCCAGTGATTGAGCTGGAACAGCGGGTTGCCGGGGTCCCCCCGGTTGGGTGCGCAGCTCGCGGCGCGATCCAGCTCCGCCGGGGAGCCGAACGTGTATGGCGTCTCCTGGGCGAGGTCGAAGCCCTGGTGATACCAGGGGAACTTGCGGCCGCCGCCGTCCACCTCGGCCATCACGAACAGCCGCCTGTCGGCGTCGATCAGCTCTCGCATGGTCGGGAAGGGCCGCCCGGGCCGGTGCACGTAGGCGTAGCGCAGGATGCCGCTCTGCTCGAAGGGCGCGGCGGTGTCCTGGGGCGAGACCTTGTCCTCGATGAACAGGATCACGACCTCGTCGGGATGGGTGTCGAGGAACCGCTTGAACCAGCCCAGCGCCTTGGTCAGCTCGACGGAGCCGAGCTCGCAGACGACGTGGCAGAGATAGGTCCCCGGCTCGGCCTCGCCGCCCCGTTTGGCGTAGCGGGCGTTGAGCTGCTGGAACTTCTTCGCGCCCTCGGGCCCGAGCTCGGCCCGGGCCGCCTCCAGCACGTCGCTGTTGTCCTCGCGCTCGAGGTCGGTGAGGACGGGGCCGCTCTGGCGCTTGACCCCGTAGTGGGTGTCGATCAGGAAGGCGCGCACCCCGTCCTCGAGCTGGCGGGGGATGCCGCGCCGCTGATTCGGCGTGAACCAGCCGGGCAGCTCGGCGGCGGACATCGAGTTGTGGGTGGCCGGGAAGGCGACGTCGTCCAGAGCCCTGTCACAGAGCTTCGGGTACCCGTTGCACGCCTTCACGGGACCCACGGGCCGCGCGGCCTCCCGCTTGTCCTTCGCCGTCACGAGCACGGCGACCGCCACCGCCGCGGCGACGATCGTCGCCGCGGCCATCGCGGGGGCGCGCCAGCCCGCGGCGGGCGGGGGCTGGCGCTTCGCACCCCGGCCTCGGCCCTTGGGGGCCTCGGGTGCGGGCGCGATCGCGACTATCAGCTCGACCACCGCGTAGTAGATCGCCACGGCGCCGGCCAGGGTCGCCACGATCCGCAGCGCCAGAGTCGGCTCGAGGAAGGCGACGGCGCCGGCCACGCCGATCGCCAGCGCGCGTCCGGCTCGCGCCCAGCGGCCGGCCGGGGTGCGGACGAGCCAGGCGAGCAGCCTGCGGGGGCGATCGAGGGGCTTGGGCTCGCTCGCCGCGGCGGCCGCCGCGAGCGCGACCGCCACCACACCGCCGAGCACCAGCCAGTCGACGAGCCCGCCGAGGTAGGCGCCGTAGAGAGTGGCGACCGCGTCGCGGACGGTCTCGTCCTCGAAGCTGCGCAGAATCAGCGTCCGCGCCACCAGCAGGGCGATGAAGCCGATCACGGCGGCGGCGGCGACACCGAAGAGGCTGTTGACCAGCGCCCGGCGGCGGTCGGGCGCCACCAGCACGGCCCCGGCCAGGCAGAGGAAGCCGAGCGGGGGGAGTACCAGCCCCAGCAGGCGAACGTCCCGGCCCACCCGAGCCGCCTCGAGGACGGGCTTGCTCTCGGTCACCCGCACCAGCCGCCGGCCGACGTCCTCGGGGATCTGCTCCCCGACCTGCGGTGAGATCGCGTTGACGGCGCTCACGATCACGGCGTTCGCGTCCTCGATCGTCAGCACCAATTCGTCGCGGTCCTTAGTGAACAGAGCCCGGTGCGCCTTGCGGGCCGACCTCTGGAGGACGCCCTTGAAGGCGTTGGTCTCGAGGGCGCCGCCCACGGCCCCTTCGAGCAGGGGCTGGACGTTGATCAGCTGGTCGGGGCCGACGGTGACGATCTGCTCGACGATCGGCCTCGCGAGCGCGTCTCGCACTGAGCTGTCGCTGAGCGACTTGGCCGCCGTGCGCGAGAAGGCGTCGGAGTCGAACAGCTCCTGGCGCGCATAGAGCGCGAAGCCGCCGACCAGCAGCAGCGCCGCGCCGGCCGCGGCCAGGATCGTCGAGAGCGCACCCCGCTGCCTCTCGCTCACCGCTCCTCCATCGCAGGGATTGAATCAGGCTCCGGCGCTGCCACCAGGGCGGCAGAGCGCCCGCGGTTCGCGAAGATGTGCCAATGGCCGAGAAGACCGCCACCACGATCGAGGCCGCCGGACACAAGGTCCGCCTCTCCAGCCCGGAGAAGGTGTTTTTCCCCGGCCCCGGCCACACAAAGCTCGACCTCGCCGAGTACTACCTCGAAGTCGCCGATGCGGCCGTCAACCAGCTGCGCGAGCGCCCGGGAACGATGAAGCGCTTCGTGGACGGCGTCGAGGGCGACTTCTTCTTCCAGAAGCGCGTCCCCAAGGGCGCCCCGGATTGGCTGCAGACGGCCACCGTCAAGTTCCCCAGCGGGCGCAGCGCCACCGAGCTGGTCGTCAATGACGCCGCGCATCTGGTCTGGGCGGTCAACCTCGGGGTGATCGACTTCAACCCCTGGCCCGCGCGCCGCTCCGACCTCGATCACCCCGACGAGCTGCGGGTGGACCTGGATCCCACCCCCGAGGTCGGCTTCGAGGAGGTTCGCGAGGTCGCCCTGGTGGTGCGCGAGGTGCTCGAGGATCACGGTCTGCGCGGCTTCCCGAAGACGTCGGGCTCGCGCGGGATCCACGTCAACGTGCGCATCGAGGCTCGCTGGGACTTCACCGAGGTGCGCCGCGCCGCCCTGGCGCTGGCCCGCGAGGTGGAGCGCAGGGTTCCCGAGCGGGCCACCAGCAGGTGGTGGAAGGAGGAGCGCCACGGCGTCTTCGTCGACTACAACCAGAACGCGCGCGATCGAACGATCGCCTCGGGCTACTCGGTGCGCCCCGTCGCCGACGCTCGCGTCTGCTGCCCCATCGGCTGGGACGAGGTGCCCGACGTCGACCCGGCCGAGCTGCGCCTCGACACCGTCCCCGACCGCCTCGCGAAGCTCGGCGACCCGATGGCGACGATCGACCGGCACGCGGGCTCGTTGCAGGCCCTGCTCGACCTCGCCCAGCGCGACGAGGAGCAGGGCCTGGGCGACGCGCCCTGGCCGCCCCACTTCCGCAAGCAGCGCGGCGAGCCCAAGCGCGTGCAGCCGAGCCGCGCGAAGAAGAAGGCCTAGCTCCGCGCCGAGCCGGGCGCTCATGCCGGGGACGCGGCCGACCGATGATGCCAAGGCATGGAGGCCAACCAATACGCGTTCGTCCACGGGATGCGAAGCACGAGGTCGACGCTGGCGCGTTGGCACAGCGACCCCCTGCCGGTGGTGGGGGCCTGGTTCGCAGGGGCCGTGGCGATCGGGATCGTGCTGCTCGCCTCGGTGCTCGCCATCTCAACCACGGTCAAGCCCGACCTCGGCTTCGCCTACGTCCCGGCGCTGCCGAGGAGCGCCGAGGTGCCCCACATGGCCGAGCTGGTCGGCAAGAACTCCCTGGTGCTGGCGCTGCACGCCGTCGCCTGCATCGCCGGGTTCATCGCCGGCAGCACCCTGCCGCTCTCGGCCGAGAGGCGCGCCGGGATCTCCCGTTGGGTGCACGAGCGCGCCCGGCCCGTGGCCTTCGCCTGGGTCGTGCTGGTCACCTGCTTCTCGCTGCTGGCCCAGTCCGCGGCACTCGGCGTCTACGGCTCGACGCTCGCCGAGAGCGCCGGCATCTCCCCCGCGCTGCTGGTGCTCACCGTGCTCCCGCACGCCCTGCTCGAGCTGACCGCGGTCTTCCTGCCGCTCGCCGCCTGGACGATCGCCAGCCGCCGCGACGAGTGGGACCAGCTGCTGGCGGCCACCGTCGTCACCGTCGCGATCGCGATCCCGATGCTGATCGCCTCGGCGGCCTGGGAGGTCCACGTCTGGCCATACCTGCTGCGCTCGGCCTCACCGGTGATCTGAGGCCTGCTGGAACCTTCGGCGGCCGGCCCTGTCCCGGACGCCGACTCAGACCAGCTGGTCGAGGGTGCACTCGCGCGGCTTCTTATCGTCGCGCCAGCGCACGATCTTCGACCCGTGCCGGATGCGGCCACCGCTGGTGTGGTCGTAGGTGATCTCGACCACCAGCTCGGGGCGCAGCTCGATCCACTCCAGCTCGCGGTCGCTGTCCCAGCGACTCGGGTCGCCGCTGCCGCGCTCACCCGTCTCGTACGGCCTCAGCGTCTCCACCAGCTCGCGCTTCTGCTTCGCCTTCAGGCCCGAGGTGTGCCCGATCGGGCGCAGCCTGCCCCGCTCGTCGTAGAGCCCCAGGATCAGCGAGCCCACCGTCCCCGCCTCCTTGCCGGGTCGCCAGCCGACGATCACGGTGTCGATCGTGCGAACGTGCTTGACCTTGACCATGCCCTTGCGCTCGCCGGGCCGGTAGGCGGCGTCGAGCCGCTTGGCGATCACGCCCTCGCCTGAGCGAAGCCACGGCTCGGCGGTCTTCACCACCTTGGTCAGCGGCGTCAACTCGACCGATCCCGAGGCCGACTTCTTGCGGCCGGGAGCGGCCGCGATCAGACCGGCCAGCTCCTCGCGCCGCTGCTCGAAGGGAGCCTTGATCAGGCTTCGCCCGTCAATCGCCAGCAGGTCGAAGGCCCGGAAGAGCGCGGGCGTCTGCTCGGCCAGCAGCTTCACCCGGGACTCGGCCGGATGCAGTCGGGCCTGAAGCGCGTCGAAGACCTCGCGGCCCTCGTCGTCGAGGATGACCAGCTCGCCGTCCATCACGTAGCGCCCCCGCGGGAAGACCAGCTCGGGGAAGTAGCGGAGCAGGGGCTTGGCACCGCGTGATTGCAGGTAGACCTCATCGCCGTTCACGAAGGCGAGCGCGCGGAAGCCGTCGTACTTGGGCTCATACGCCCACTCGTCTCCCTCGGGGAGCTGCTTGCGCGATAGGGCGAGCTGGGGCTTGATCGGCGGCTTCAGCGGAAACGCCACGGGCGCCGATCGTAGTCGTCGGGTCCTTCGCCGCGCGTAGCATCGCCGCGGTGTCCACCAGCCCCGCACCTGAGCCGCCCGCAGGCTGCGACTTCGCCGTCGTGGGCGGCGGCATCGTCGGCCTGGCCGTGGCGCGCGAGCTCGCGGCGCGCCGCCCGGGCGCCAGCCTCTGCGTGCTGGAGCGCGAGCCCGAGCTGGCGAGCCACCAGACCGGTCACTCCAGCGGCGTCATCCACGCCGGCATCTACTACGAGCCGGGGTCGCTGAAGGCGCGGCTGTGCGTGCAGGGCGCCCGCGAGCTCTACGCCTACTGCGACGAGCGGGGGATCGAGGCGCGGCGCGACGGCAAGCTGATCGTGGCGGCGGACGAGCGCGATCTTCGGGGCCTCGACGAGCTCGAGCGGCGCGGGCGCGCCAACGGGGTGCGCGGCCTGCGGCGCGTGCAGGCCGGTGAGATCGCGGCGATCGAGCCCGAGGCCCGCGGGCTCGCGGCGCTGCACTCGCCAGAGACGGGGGTGGTGGACTTCAGGCTGGTGGCGGAGGCCTTCGCCGCCGACGTGCGCGAGGCGGGCGGTGCGATCGTCAAGGGGTGCGCGGTGCGCGGCCTCGAGGCCGACGGGACGGGGATCGCCCTCACCTATGCCGGCGGTTCCGTTCGCGCGCGCTTCGCGGTGCTCTGCGCCGGGGCCTGGTCGGATCGGCTCGCCGTGGCCGCCGGTGCGCCGGCCGAGCCCCGCATCGTGCCCTTTCGGGGCGGCTACCTGAGGCTCCGCCACGAGCGCAGCGAGTTGGTCCGCGCCAGCATCTACCCGGTGCCCGACCCCGAGCTTCCCTTTCTCGGCGCGCACCTGACCCGCGCAATCGACCAGAGGGTGCTGCTCGGCCCCTCCGCGCTGCTGGTCGGCGGGCTGCGCTGGCCCGGCACCTGGCGGCTGATGAGGCGCCAGTGGCGGACCGGGTTGACGGAGATCAGGCGCGCGGCCGACCGCCGATCCTTCGTGCGAGAGGCCGGGCGCCTGGTGCCCGGGCTCTCGGCGGCCGACTTCACCGGCGGGCCGTCCGGGGTGCGGGCCCAGGCCGTCAACCGCGACGGCTCGCTCGTGGACGACTTCGTCGTGCACCTCACCGAGCGCGCCCTGCACGTGCGCAACGCCCCCTCGCCGGCAGCCACCGCCTCGCTGGCTCTGTCGCGCCTGATCGTGGACGAGGCCGAGCCCGAGCTCGGCTAGGGGACTAGAGCCCGCCGAGCGAGGCCAGGTTCTGCAGGCGCTCGATCAGCCGTTCGATCGGCTGGAAGCCGCCGCCGGGCGGCGGCTCGACCGCGACGTCGGCTCCGACGTCGGCGATCTCGGCCTGGAGGGTCACCTCTCCCCCGCGAACGCCGCTGACCGCCTCCCGCTGCGCGCGCGCCACGGTGAAGGGGACCTGCACCCGCAGGCGCCGGATCGTCTTGTCGTCCAGGGCGATCCAGGCCTCGATCGGGCCCGAGCCGACCCCCGCCGCCAGCGCCTCCAACAGCGCAGGTGCGCCCACCGAGTCCGCCAGGCCGGAGAGGCCGGCCGCCGCGGCCTTGCTGTCGAGGGTGGCCTGGACCAGGACCGTGTCGGTGCCCACGGCCTCCTCCACTCCCGCGTAGCGTGGATCCAAGAACCAGCTAGCGAGATTCAGCCCCAGGCCAGGGGCGCCGCCCGTAGCCGAGCCGAGCCGGCTCTCGATCGCAGCGACCCGCTCGGGTCCCACCTGATAGGTCTCGCCGAAGAACTCCACGAAGGCGTCTTCGCCGGTGGAGATCAGTGCCCCGTCCACGCCGAGGCCCGCGATCGAGGCGTCCACGGCGAGGTCGAGGCTCGGCAGTCCGCCGGTCGGATCGAGCGCGAAGGGGCCGCTGAGGCTGGCGCTCAGCTCGCCTGCCAAGGGGCCCGAGCCCCGCAGGTCGGCCGCGAGGTCGATCGTGGTCTCGCCGCTGGGCGCCGGGTTCTCGATCGCCGTCCGCAGGAGCTCGGCGGGGGGCTCGGCGGGGGGCTCAGGCTCGCCGCCGCAGGCGGCGAGGACGAGCGCGCCGGCCGCCAGGGCCCCCACGAACAACGCCCTCATGGCTCAGCAGCCCGCGACGAACACGACCAGCAGCAAGACGACCACCGCGATCACGGCCCCGAGCGCGACCAGGCGCCTGCGCGCATAGACGTCGGAGCCGCCGTAATGGCGACTGACCGAGGCCGGCGAGCGCCGGCCCCCGGCGGGCTCGGTGTACTCCTCGTCGCCGGGCTCGGCCGCTCCCTCGCGGGCCCTGGCCCGGGCCTGCGACGCGGCCCGGCGCTCCTCCGGTGACCTGCCTCCGTGATCTTCCATGGCCCGACTCTATAGCCCACTCGATAGGGTGGCCGAATGGCGGTCAGAGCGATCCCGAGGGAGCCGCGGGCCGACGCCGAGCAGGAGGTCTCCTCGTTCGCCAAGGCGCTCTTCCTCGGCGAGATCCACGAGGAGATGGTCTTCCCGTGGCCGCGGCCCGACCCCTCCGAGCGCGAGCGCATCCGCGAGATCAACGCCGGGCTGCGCGCCTACTGCGCCGAGAACTACGACCCGCGCCGCGTCGAGGAGGAGCGCTGGATCCCCGACGAGATGATCCGCGACCTCGGCGAGATCGGGGTGCTCGGGCTCTATGTGGACGAGCGCTACGGCGGCCAGGGCCTCTCGCAGACCGGCTACGCCCGCGTCTTCGAGACGATCGGCGCGATCGACGCGACGCTCGCGATCGTGCTCGGGGTCCACCAGTCGATCGGCTTCAAGGGGATCTCGCTGTTCGGCACCGACGAGCAGAAGGAGCGCTGGCTGCCCGACCTGGCCAGCGGCCGCAAGCTCGCCGCCTTCGCCCTGACCGAGCCCGAGGCCGGCTCGGACGCCTACGATCTGCGATCGCGGGCGGTGCTGCAGCCCGACGGCTCCTGGGTCCTGAACGGCGAGAAGCGCTGGATCGGCAACGGCTCGCGCGCCGACGTGATCACCACCTTCGCCCGCGCCGAGGTGGACGGCGAGGATCGCCACATCGCCCTGATCCTGGAGAAGGGCATGGAGGGGCTCGAGGTCGGCGAGCGCTTCGACACCATGGGCCTGCGCGGCAACGACCTGCGCCGCCTCTACTACAAGGATGTCCGCGTCCCCGCCGAGAACGTGCTCGGCGAGCCCGGTCAGGGCTTCCGGATCGCGATGCAGGTGCTCAACAACGGCCGCATCGGCCTCGGCACAGGCTCGGTCGGCGCCACCAAGCACCTGCTCGACATCACCATCGACCACGTGGCCGAGCGCAGGCAGTTCGGCCAGCCGCTGGCCGACTTCGAGCTGGTCCAGGACAAGATCGGCTGGATGGTCTCCTACCTGTTCGGGCTGGAGGCGATGACCTATATGACCTGCGGGCTGGTCGACGCCGGGGTGCCGGACTACTCGCTGGAGTCGGCGATCTGCAAGATCTCGGGGACCGAGTTCCTCTGGTACGCGGCCAACCGCTGTCTTCAGCTGGCGGGCGGGCAGGGCTACATGCGCACCGAGCCCTGGGAGAAGGTGGTCCGCGACATCCGGATCTTCCCCATCTTCGAGGGCGCCAACGACGTGCTGCGCGCCTTCGTCGCGCTCGGGGGCTTCAAGCCCGTGGGCGAGAAGCTCGAGGGCCTGGGCGACATCGGGCTCGGCGACCCGATCGGATCGATCGGGGTGCTGGTCGACTACATGGCCGACCGCGCCAAGCGCGAGGTGCGCCCCGACAAGATCAGCCAGGCCCACGAGGAGCTCTCCAAGCACGCCGACGACGTCTCCGACCAGGTCAAGCGCCTCGCTGACATCACCGAGAAGCTGCTGCGCGAGAACAAGAAGGAGATCATCCAGCGCCAGTTCCAGCAAAAGCGCCTCTCGGACGCGGTCTCCGACATCTATGCCCAGATAGCGGTGCTCTCACGGGTGACCGCGATCTTCGAGGATCAGGGCGTCGAGACCTCGGGCCAGGAGAGCTACATCGCCGACACCTTCTGCGCCCGGGCCGCCGAGCGCGTCGGCGCGAACTTCGATCAGGTCGAGTCCAACGACGACGAACGCATGGTGGCGATCGCCAAGCTCGCCTACAAGCGCGGCTCCTACGGATACGCGCTGTTCCAGGACTGAGTCCCGGCTACTCCTTCTTCGCCGCGCCTTTGCTCTTGCCGCCGACCGCCGACTGCGGCTTCGGGGGCTTGGCGGGCTTCCTGGCCTTCCCTGAGGATGCCGGCTTGCTGGCCTTCCCTGAGGATGCCGGCTTCTTGGCCTTGCCTGGGGGCGTCGACCCGTTCTTGCCGACGGCCTTTCCCTGGGCGGGGCCTCTGTCCGGCTTGTTCTGGCCGGGGGCGGCGCCGCTCTTGCCTTGGCCCTGCGAGATCCCCTCGCCGTTGTCCAGGCTCCTCGAGCCCGTCGAGGGCTTGCTACGGCCGGGACGCGCCTTGCCGGCGCCGGAGCCGGCCGGAGCCTTCTCGGCGCCCGGGGCCGGTCCCTGCGGCTCGGCCGTGGTCGGAGCACCCGCCCCGTTCTCCCCCGAGCCGGCGCCGGTGCTCCGGTCGCCTTGGTTCGGCAGCTCGAGGCCGACCCCCTCGAAGGCCGACTGAGCCGGGCCGGGGAGCTTTACGCCGGCGAACGCGATGCCCGCCGTCAGCAGTGGCACCGAGGCGACGCCGAGCGCGACCTTCGCTGCCAGACGCCTGCGGGAGCGACCGCGCGGTGCGGAGGACATGCCTGCTCCCGGCGCCTGCGCCGCCGAGATCCGCGCCTGCCCGGCGAGCCGTGGGACGAGGGCCGCGGCGGTCGCCCGGTCCGGGGGGGCGAGGAGGTTGGTGCGCAGCGCCTCGGAGAGGCCGGCCAACTCGGGGTCGGCGGCGGGGTTCCGCAGAAAAGCCATCTCGTCCGGGGAAGCGCCGTTGCCGCTCATCGGGTTACGCCCTGCTTGGCGAGCTCGTGCTTGGCCGCGATCAACCCGCGGCGCTGGAGCTGCTTCACTGCTCCGACGCGCTTGCCCATCGCCTCGGCGACCTGCTCGAGGCTGAGGTCGGCGACCACGCGCAGCAGCAGCACGGATCGCTGGTCGGGTGAGAGCGCCGCGAGCAACGCGACGACCTCGTCCGCGCCGATCCGGGCCAGCGCCTCGACCGAGGCGTCATCGGCCGCCCGGCCCGCCGGCTCGGGCGGGTCCGCGACGAGCTCGAGCGGGCGGCGCGCCCCGCGCCGGCGAGCGTCTATGAGGCGATGGTGAGCGACCGTGAAGACCCAGGCGCGAAACTGCGCCCAGTCACCGTCGAACCCGGCGGCGTCGCGGGCTACCTGCAGGAAGGTCTCGCCCATCGCATCCTCGGGATCGGCCACACCGCTCCCGCGCAGGTAGCCGAGCACCGCGGGAGCGAGCTCGGCGAAGATCTCTGCCCAGGCGGCCTCTTCCCCCTGCTGGGCCGCGAGCAGCAGCTCGCTGAAGCGGTCAGTGACCATCGACGCCGAAGATACCCTCCGCCCCGACGGATCACTCGTGGCGTCGGATGTCCGGCTAGGTCATCTGGCTGTCTGCTGGCGTGGGGCCACCCGGCCGATAGCACACGCGAGTAACCCCGCGCCGACACGCGGCGCTATCGGGATTGAGATACCACCAAAAGGGACCAGGAGGAAGAAATGAGCTTTCGAAAGGGACTGGCGCTGGCGACCGTGGGCCTGCTGGCCGTCACGGTCGGTGCAGGCGGCGCGACCGCCAAGCCCGGCAAGAGCCAGGGCAAGGCGCTCGGCAAGATCTCGGCGAAGCGTTGCTCGGCCGAGAAGAAGGCGCTCGGCAAGGACGCGTTCAACGAGCTCTATGGCAAGCCGTCGATGCCGAACTGCCTCGGCGTCAAGCGCTCCGAGGGCGCTCCGGTCGTGAAGCGCGCCAGCAAGGCCTGCAAGGCCGAGCGCAACGAGATGGGCGTCGAGGCGTTCAGCGAGAAGTACGGCTCCAACAAGAACCGCCGCAACGCCTTCGGCAAGTGCGTCAGCCGCAAGTCCGGCAAGAAGCTCGGGAAGGTCCTGGGCAAGGAGTCCGGCAAGGTGCTCAACGCCGCGCGGCAGTGCAAGGCCGAGCGCTCGGACCCGGGCTTCGCCGACGCGCACGGCGGCAAGACGTTCGACGAGTTCTACGGCACCAACAACAACCTCAAGAACGCGTTCGGCAAGTGCGTCTCGAGCAAGGCGAAGGCCCCCGCGCCGACCGCCTGACGCACCAGCAGCTCACCGAGACCGAATGGAAAGGGCCCCGCCGAGCGGGGCCCTTTCTCGTGCGGCTCTCGCATCGGTCGCAGAAGCTGATCGTCAGCGAGCCTTCCTCGGCGAAGCCTCAACCCCGATCGTCGGGCGTGGGCCCGTCTCGCGAGCGACGCCGATCCAGCGCCCGGCGGATGCCCCTTCGCAGCATCACGATCAGCGCGAGGCCGGCGGCGAGCAGCACCAGCACGACGGCAAGCGCGATCACGGGCTCGGCGAGAGCGAGGGCGATCACAGCGGCGACGATGCCGTCCTCGACGAGGCTGATGAAGATGTTCGAGACCGGCTCCGGCGAGGCGTTGATGCCGAGGCGCACGCCCGCCTTGACGGCGTGGCTGGCCAGTGAGGTGCCCCCGGAGAGCCCTCCCGAGACCACCTGCTCCACCCCGCCGGCCTGGTCGAACTGCGCGAACTCGACTCCGATCAGGCCGCCAACCGCGGGTCGGATCACCGTATGGGCCAGGTCCCAGGCATTGTCCAGGTAGGGGATCTTGTCGGTGATGAACTCGATCGCGTACATCACCCCCGCCACGATCAGGACGGTGTCGCCCATCAGCGGCTCGGGCACCTCGCCGAACCCGACCCGGCCAAGCAGGTTGAGAAGCACCACGGTGCCGTAAGCGTTCAGCCCGGTCGCGTAGCCGGTGCTGATCACTGTCGGGACCAGGTCCACGGGCGCGCCAGCCTAGGACATAGGTCCAGCGCGTGGGCCAGCGCCGTCATCCGGCGCTTCAATGCACCTGCGCGGCAAGCAGGACTGAAGGCGACCCGACCATGACGACCTAGGGGGACTGATGACGAGCAGGAGCATCGGCAGGACACTGACACTGGCCGGCATCGCGATGCTGGCAGTCAGCCTGAGCGCGGGCGGCGCGACCGGCGCCGGCAAGAGCAAGGGCAAGGCGCTGGGCAAGCTCGCCGCCAAGCAGTGCGCGAAGGAGCGCAAGGCGCTCGGCAACAAGGCCTTCGGCGAGCGCTACGGCAAGCCCGCGATGCCGAGCTGCGCGGGAGTCAAGCGCCCCGCGCTTCGCAAGGCGAGCAAGGAGTGCCGCGCGGAGCGGACCGAGATCGGAGCCGCTGCCTTCGCCGAGCGCTACGGGACCAACCGCAAGGGACGCAACGCCTTCGGCAAGTGCGTCTCGGGCAAGGTCAAGGCCGCGCCCCCCGGAGGAAACGCGGGCGCGGGACATGGAGGAAAGCAGGGCACGCACCCCGGGGACAAGCCGGGCGAGAACGCCGTCGCGGTGGCGGCCTGCCGTGCCGAACAGGCGGACCCGGACTTCGCGGCCGGCCACGGCGGCAAGACGTTCGAGGAGTTCTACGGCGAAAACAAGAACGGCAAGAACGCGTTCGGCAGGTGCGTCTCGGGCAAGGCGAAGGCACCCGGCCAGCCGAGCCTCGATTCATAGGCCGCCCCTGCGAAGGGCCCCCGGCGCGGGGCCCTTCGCACGGCTGGCTTGTCGCGCGCCTAGTTGAGACGCTCGACGATCATCGCCTCGCCCTGGCCGCCGGCGACGCACATCGTCTCGAGCCCGACCTGGTGATCGTCGGTCTCCATCACGTTCAGCAGGGTGCCCATGATCCGGGCGCCGGTCATCCCGAAGGGGTGGCCCAGGGCGATCGCGCCACCGTGGGTGTTCATCTTCTCCAGGGGGATGTCGCACTCGGCCATGATCGGGATCACCTGGGCCGCAAAGGCCTCGTTGAGCTCGACCACGTCGATGTCGCCGATCTTCATCCCGGCGCGCTCCAGCACGGTGCCGATCGCGCCGATCGGAGCGACGCCCATGTACTCGGGCTCGTTGCCGTGGGTGGCCGCGGTGACGAGCTTGGCCCGCGGCGCCAGGCCCAGCTCCTTGGCGCGGTCGGCTGACATCACGAGCACGGCGGCGGCGCCGTCGTTGAGCGGGCAGGAGTTGCCGGCGGTGACGCCGCCCCCGCCCTCGAAGGCCTCGGGCAGCTCGCTGAGCTTCTCGAGCGTGGAGCTGGCGCGCGGGCCGTCGTCGCGGGCGACCTCGGTGCCGTCGGCGGTCTTGACCGGGACGATCTCGCGGTCGAAGAAGCCGTCCTCCTGGCTCTTCACGGCCAGCTCCTGCGAGCGCTGCGCGTACTTGTCCATGTCGGCGCGGCTGACCTCGTAGCGCTTGGCCACGTTGACGGCGGTGACGCCCATATCGATGTAGGCGTTGGGCTGGCCGTTCTCGCCGATCAGGTTCTCGTTGCGGTCGGCCACACCGGCCGGCTCGGTGCGCTCGTTGAAGCGGCTCACGAACTCCACCCCTGCCGCGACGTAGGTGTCGCCCTCGCCGGCCTTGATCGCGTTCGCCGCATGGCGGATCGAGTCCAGGCTGGAGGCGCAGTAGCGCGACATCGTCACCGCCGTGGTCTCGTTCGGGAGCTTCTCGGAGAGCAGGGTCATGATCCTGGCGATGTTGAAGGCCTGCAGGCCCTGGGGCATGCCGCAGCCGGCGAAGACCTCGTTGACCGAGGCGGGCTCCACGCCGGGGTTGCGCTCCAGCAGCTGGTCAATCACGTAGGCGCCCGTCTCCTCGGGGCGGAGCTGGGCGAGCGATCCCTTGAAGGCGCGGCCGATCGGCGTGCGCAGGGTGTCGACGATCACTGCTTCGGGCATCTGCGGATCTCCTTGCGTGGTTGGGGAGAGGGGATCTTAGGAGGCGACGCGTTCCGTGGGCCGCGCCGAATAGGATGGGGCCATCGCTCAGCGCAAGTCAACCAGGTCTGCTTCCGCGGCCGGCTCCAAGAGCCGCTCGTCGACGGCGAAGTCCGCCGGGAGCAAGGCTGCCGGAACGAAGATTGCCGGCGCGAAAGCCTCCGCCACGAAGGGCAAGGCGAGCGCGGCCAAGTCCACCTCCAGGGGCTCGAAGAGGGCCGCCGCCTCGAAGCCCGCCAAGAAGGCCCCGCCGCCCAACCTCGAGGAGCGCATGGAGGGGGTGCAGGGCTGGATGGCCGAGATCGAGCGCAAGCAGCAGCGCACCGCGCGCCTCGGCGGCGCCGCGGTGGTCCTGGCGGTGCTCGCCTCGGCGGGCGCGCTGGCGCTGGGCGTGGTCAACCAGCAGAACGCCGCCACCGAGGACGACGTCGACGCGCTAACCGAACAGGTCAACGAGCTCGGCGCCTCGGTCAAGTCCCAGACCGAGAAGGAGCTGAAGCAGCTCAACGTGCGGCTCAGCGCCATCGAGGAGCGCCTCTCTGCGGTCGAGGCCCAGCAGACCCAGAACGCGACCGAGATCCAGAACCTGCAGGGCTCGGGCGGCGGCAAGGCGGGCGCGCAGCCGGCGCTCCCGGGCGCCACCCCCTAGCGTCCGGGGGGCGCTCTAGCGTCATCTGCCCAGGAGCGCTCACGCGGCTCGTGAGGCTCTGAAGAGGCCGATACGGCTCCTGAAAGAGGAGGTTGGAGATGGCTCAGGGCTATTGCGTCAAGGAGCGCAAGAAGGTCGAGATCAAGGACCCGCATCAGGTGACCATGAAGAACGGGCGGCCCGCCATCCAGGGCGTCTGCCCCGACTGCGGAACCAAGATCTTCAGGATCGGGAAGCTGGACGGCTAGCTCACCGCCAACGCGACGGGCGGCAGAGGGCGATCAGCTCGTAGGGGACGGCGTCGCGACCGTACGCAACCGCCATCCCTACGATACTTGCGTATGCAACCACTGAGCGCCGATGAGCGGGCCGCCTGGCTGGGGCTGCTCCGCACCCACGCCCGGATCACCCACGAGCTCGACCAGGAGCTGCGCCGCGAGCACGGGCTGCCGTTGAGCAGCTACGACGTGCTCGTCCAGCTCTCCTCGGCCCCCGGCGGCGAGCTGCGCATGTCGGAGCTGGCCGACGCGGTCGTGCTCAGCCGCAGCGGGCTGACGCGCCTGGTCGACCGGCTCGAGCGCGACGGGCTCGTCGCCCGGCGTGAATGCCCGGATGACGCCCGCGGGGCACTGGCCGCGCTGACGGCGAAGGGACGAGCGGCGCTCGGGCGGGCGCAACCCACCCATCACGACGGCATCCGCCGGCTCTTCGTCGAGCGGCTCGATCGCGCCCAGCGGCGCCAGCTGGCCGCCAGCTGGGAGCGGCTCGCCGACTGAGCGATTCGTCACACCCGGGTGCGATACGTCACGAGGGCGCCCCGCGGCTGCCAGAATCCCCCGATCTTGCCGCTGCCCACGGAGGGGACGTGAAACAGAAGCCGCTCGAGCTCATCCTCGCTCGAAATTTCCTCACCAGCATCTCGACGCCGGCGTTCCTGGCGGACGCCCTCGGAGGCATGGTCTTCTACAACGAAGCCGCCGGCGCGCTGCTCGGCATCTCCTTCGAGGAGTTCGGCCGCAAGCCCGCCGACGAGTGGGTCAACCAGCTCGGCCCTTTCGGCGACGACGGCGAGCCGTTGTCGATCGAGGAGCTGCCGACGACGAGGGCACTGCGCCAGGGCCGCCCGGCCCACGGCCGATTCCTGATCCGCTCGATCAAGGGCGACGAGCGCGAGATCGAGTCGACCGCCCTGCCGATCGTCGCCGTGGGCGGCCAGGAGGGTGCGATGATCTTCTTCTGGCCGGTAGGCTCGTAGGTGAGAGAGGGGCGGTTGATGCAGCGGGAGTGCGCGAAAAGGTGAAGGTCAAGGTCTGGGGGGCCAGGGGCTCCGTGCCGGCGCCCGGGCCGGACATGATCCGCTACGGCGGCAACACCTCCTGCGTCGAGCTCGGGCTCTCCGACGGCTCCACCCTGATCATCGACGCGGGCACGGGCATCCGCGGGCTCGGCGTCGGCATCGCCTCGGAGCTGCCCAAGATCAACATCCTGCTCACCCACCTCCACCTCGACCACATCCAGGGCCTGATGTTCTTCGCCCCCTGCTTCCGCTCGGAGTCGAAGATCACGATCTGGGGACCGTCATCGCCTGAGGCATCGCTCGAGGCGCGCATCTCGCGCTACATCTCCGCCCCGCTCTCGCCGGTGGAGGTTCGCGAACTGCCGTGCGACGTCTCCTTCCTGGACACCCCCGCCAGTGAGTGGGAGATCGGATCGGCCAAGATCCGCGCCGAGGCGGTCACCCACCGCGGCCCCACGCTCGGCTATCGGATCAGCGACGCCGACACGACCCTCACCTACATCTCGGACCACGAGCCGGGACTCGGCGCGCCCCTGGACAGGCTCGAGCCCGAGTGGATCTCGGGCTACGACCTCGCCCGCGGCACCGACCTGCTGATCCACGACTGCCAGTACGCCGACGAGGAGTACGGCGACTATGTGGGCTGGGGCCACTCCAAGCTCAGCGACACGCTGATGTTCGCGCGCAGGGTCGAGGCCAAGCGGCTGATGCTCTTTCACCACGACCCACTGCACACCGACGAGTTCCTCGACGACTTCCACGAGAAGGCCCGGCTGCGCTGGGCCTCCCTGGGCGGCGACCCAGCGATGCTCGAGATGGCCATGGAGCGCCAGCAGCTCGAGGTCACCCCCACCGCCGCCACCCCCGCCCCCGCGAAGCAACCCATAGCGGCCACTTAGCCGGCGTCGCGACCCCGCACGCCCCGACGCGAAGCGGAGGATGTGCGGGTTGATGGCGCCTAGAGGCTCGGCCGCTCCTCGGCCCAGGGGCGCTCGGACTCGAGCTGGGCGGCCAGCGAGAGCAGCGTGACCTCGTCGTTGGCAGGGGCGACGATCTGCACCGCGAGCGGCAGGCCGTCGGAGCTGAAGCCGGCCGGAACCGAGGCGGCGGGCTGGCCGGTGTGGTTCCAGGCCACGGCGTAGGGGTAGTAGCGGCTCTCGCCGAGCAGTGAGCGCAGCGCGCTGCGCCCATGCCAGCGGCCGACCTCGACCGCAGGGCCGGCGGTCATCGGGGTCAGCAGCACGTCGTGGTCGTCGAAGATCGCGTTGATGCGCCTGCGGTCGGAGTCCTCCAGCCGCACGGCCCGGCGGGCCGCCCAGCCGGGCGCCGTGAGGCGGGCGAGGCGACGGTAGCCCCGGGTCTGGGCCTCGAGGCGGTCGGGGTGGGGCACGGCATCGACGTCCTCGGCGATCCCGCCCAGGTAGCGCGCCGGGATCTGGTTTCCGATCGACCCCCAGTCCGGGTCCTGCCAGTGGACCTCGTGGCCCAGCGTCGAGAGCAGCCGGGCGGTCTCCTCCACCGCCCGCTTGCTCTCGTCTAAGAGCAGCGGCGGCGCGGCGGCGCGGGGCGGCTTCAGGCTGACCGCGACGCGCAGCTTTCCGGGCGGCGTCGCGGCCGCCTCGCTGAAGCTGCGCTCGGGCGACGGCGGTGAGTTCGCCGACCAGGCCCCGCCCGAGGTGACGGCGTCCAGGTAGAGGGCGGTGTCGGCGACCGAGCGCGAGAGGCAGCCATTGACCGACATCCCGAGCCAGTGCTCGGCGTCAATCGGCACGCGGTCGCGCTGCGGCTTCAGTCCGAACAGCCGGCAGTTGGCCGCCGGATAGCGGATCGAGCCGGCGCCATCGGAGGCGTGCGCCATCGCGGCCAGTCCGGCCGCCACGGCCGCGCCGCTGCCGCCGCTGGATCCGCCCGGTGTGTGCCCGGTGTTCCACGGGTTGCGCGTGACGCCGAAGGTCTTGGACTCGGTGAAGCCGTGAATCGCCAGCTCGGGCAGGTTGGTCTTGCCGAGGATCACCACCCCTGCCCCACGAAGCCGGGTGACCAGGATCGAGTCCTTCTCGGCAGGCCTGTCGAAGGCGCCGGTGCCGAGCGCCGTGACGTCGCCCGCCACGTCGAGCGTGTCCTTGATCGCGATCGGCACGCCCAGCAGCGGCGCGGCCTCGCCCGACTTGATCCGCGCGTCGGCGCCGTCGGCCTCGGCCAGCGCGGACTCGCCCCAGACCTCGCGGAAGGAGTTGAGAGCGGGGTCGATCGACGCGATCCGCTCCAGGTAGAGCTCGGTCAGCTCCCGCGAGGAAGCCTGCTTGGAGCGCAGCATCTCTGCCTGGCGCGCTGCGCCCGCAAAGGCGAGATCGTCACTCATGCAGTGAACTCTATTCCGCCTCGAGCACCTCGGCCGCGGCTCGCTCGCCGCTGCGAACGGCGCCGTCCATGTACCCGCACCAGACGCTCGCCGTCTCGGCCCCGGCCCAGTGCACCCTGCCGGCGGGGAGCCGCAGCTGCTCGCCAAAGGCGCTGAGCACGCCGGGAGCCGGAGAGCTGACCGGCCCGCCCGCGCTCCATTGCTCCTCGGCCCAGGCCTGCTCGTGATAGGCGCGCGGGTGGCGGGCCGGCTCGCCGAACAACCGCGCCAGGCACTCCGCCGCCCGCCGCCGCCGCTCCGAGGCCGGCTGCTGCGCGTGATCCAGGGCATCGGGACCGGCGATGAACCCCACCAGCACGCCCGGGCGGCCCTCCGGGGGCGAGTTGTCGAAGCTGGTGGCGATCGGCCCGCGATCGCTGAGCGCCTCGCCCGTCAGCCCCTCGGCGCGCCAGAACGGCTCGTCGTAGATCGCGGTGCACTTGGTCAGGGCGCCGCTCGCCATTCCGCGCGCGAGCTGATGGTGGGCGTCGATGCTCGGCGTGAAGGCGATGCGCGCGGTCAGGTCGGGGGCCATCGCGACCACCGCGCGGCGGGCGCCCACCTCGGTCTCGCCGGTGGCCACCCTCACCGTCCCCTCGTCCTGGTCGAGCCGCTCGACCGGCGCGCCCAGCACGACCGCTTCTGCCAGCTCGGTCGCCATGCGCTCGCAGAGCAGCTGTGATCCGCCCACGACGCGGTCCTGCTGGGCGCCGCCCTCGGTGTCGATCAGCGCCTCGAAGCCTCCGGCGGAGCCGGCGCAGGTGAGCGCCCAGAGCAGCGACATGCGCTCGGGACGCATGCCCCAGACGGTGCCGCAGGCGATCTCGAACAGCTTGCGGGCCCGCGCCGTGCGCACGTTCGCATCGACCCAGTCACCGAGCGTGAGGGCGTCGAGACGCTCCGCGCCGGGCGCGTCCCACGGAGCCTCGGGCGGGACGCTTCGCGCCAGGCGGTCGAAGCGCCGCCGCGCGCGGTCGATGTCCCAGAGAACCAGCGGCGAGATCTTCGGGATCGTGCCGCGGTAGCGGCGCCGGCCGCCGCCCAGCTCCAGCAGGTTGCGGCCCTCGGTGTGGGTCGGGAAGGTCCCCATGCCCAGCTCCTCGATCAGCGCCAGCACGCGGTCCTGCGTCGGGCCCACCCACTGGCCGCCGATCTCGACCACGGCGTCGTCGGCCACGGGCAGGTTGAGCGTGCGCCCGCCGACCCGCTCGCGGGCCTCGAGCACCAGCACCGAGCGCCCCGCCTGCGCCAGGCGGCGCGCGGCCACCAGCCCCGCCAGCCCCGCCCCCACGATCGCGACGTCGGCTTGGCGCTGCGCGGGCACCCCGGCAACCTATCGCCCGCCCGCCCGGCGGATCCGCCGCCGGGAAACCCCTCCGCCGCCGGGAAACCCCAAGATGAAGCGCAACACCGGCGCAGCGCATCTGTTCCAGATAGAGCAAGCGAAGCTCACACGGGGAGGGATTCGATGCGAAAGATGAAGAGCAGGGCTCTCGTCATGGTCGCGGTCGGGGGGCTGGCCGCAGCGACGGCCGCCACCGCGCTCGCGGCCGTGATCGTGGGAACCAACGGCGACGACCGGCTGTTCGGGACGAGCCGCGGCGACCTGATCATCGCCAAGGCCGGCAACGACACCGTGTTCGCGAAGGGCGGGCGCGATGCGGTCAGGGCCGGCGACGGCAACGACGTGGTATTCGGCAACAGGGCTCGCGACAGGATCTCGGGCGGGGACGGTGACGACTTTCTCGACGGTGGTCGGGGGCCGGACATCCTCTTCGGTCAGGATGGCGACGACATCGTGCTCGGCCGTCAGGGTCGCGACGAGGTGCGCGGGCGAAACGGCGACGACACCGTGCGCGGCGGCCGAGGCCCCGACGTCGTCTTCGCAGGCGTCGGCGTGGACACCACGTTCGGCGGCCCGGGCCGCGACCTGATGTTCGCGCTGGCCCAGGCGGACGCGGCGACGCCCGGTGGCGACACCGTGTTCGGTGGACGCGGCAACGACATCATCCGCGTCAACGACGGCGAGTCCGATCGGGTCGATTGCGGCCGCGGCCGCGACCGCGCCGTCGTGGATCCGGGCAACCTCGACGTGCTGGTCGGATGCGAGGTGATCGTGTTTCGTGCGCCGCGGCCGGCCGATGACGATCAGGAGGTCGCCTCGTGATGCGAGGGGCCCCGCAAGGGGCCCCTCGTCGTCACCCGGCCAGGATCCTGGCCTTCTCGCGCTCGAACTCGGTCTCGGTTATCGCACCCGACTCCCGCAGCCGCTGCAATCGCTCCAGCTTGCCGATCGCGTCGCCGCCAATGCTCGTCGAGGCCTGCGCGCGGCTGAGGCCGGCGCGCATCTGGTCCATCAGCCCCGAGCCGGCCCCGGCGGCTGTGCCCGAGGCGGCAGCGGGGCGCTGATCGCGGGCGCCGGCGATCGCCCTGACCTGGTTCCAGAGGGCGAGGGCCAGCACCGGCCCGCCCATCAGCAGGAAGGTGACGCCGACGATCGTGCCGCCCAGCTCGCCGTCGGCCCCGATCGTCTCGCTGCTTCGCGAGGCGATCAGCGCCGTGGCGCCGGTCGCTGTGAAGAACAGCCCCCAAGCGAGTGCCCCGAGACCCAGGAATCCGACCGAGCGGCGCCGGGAGCCCCAGGGCGGCTCGCCGCGGAAGGCGAACAGCGTCGCCCCGGCGAGGCCGATGAAGATGCTGGCCGTCAACAGCAGGATGTCGGCCCCGGTCCCCTCGGGGCACGGCCTGGCGATCTCGTACGGCGTGTTGCCCGAGGCGCAGGTGCCGATCTCGAGCAGCCCCACCAGCTTCACGTTGAAGAGCACGATCGCGCCCACGAACAGCGCAAGACCGAGGCCGGCTTTGATCAGGTAGGCCACGCCGGCGTGACCCTACCCCGACCCGGCTTCAGGCGCCTAGATCCTGCAGGTCGCGAGGCCCCGCTTCTCGAGATAGCGCTGGTGGTAGTCCTCGGCCGGCCAGAAGCTGCCGGCAGCGACGATCTCCGTGACGATCGGCTTGCGGTGATCGGCCTGGGCGCGCTCTCGCGAGGCGATTGCCTGCTGCTCCTGCTCGGCCGAGCCGAAGAAGATGGCGCTGCGGTACTGGCTGCCGACGTCGACGCCCTGGCGGTTCATCTGGGTGGGGTCGTGGAGGCCCCAGAAGACGTCCAGCAGCTGCTCGAAGCTGACCTCGTCGGGGTCGAATGTGACCTGGCAGACCTCGGCGTGGCCGGTGGCGCCGCTGCACACGTCCTCGTAGGAGGGGCGCTCAGTGGAGCCGCCCATGTAGCCGACGACCGCGTCGGTGACGCCCTCGGTGTTGCGGAACTCCACCTCTACCTGCCAGAAGCATCCTGCGGCGAAGGTGGCGGTCTCGAGATTGCTCATGGCGGGCATCGGCCTCCTGGGTCTGGGATCGAGATATGAGTCGAGTCTACGCCGGGCGCTGAAGCCCGGCTAAACGGGCCGGCGGTGGCCGGGGCCCCCCAGCAGGCCGCGCAGCCGGCGCCAGCGACGCGTCCTCAGCGCCCGCCTGACCAGCTCGCGATCGTGCTCGTAGGTGAGCAGCTTGCGGGCCTCGCGGCCGGTCACCCAGCGCAGCTCGTCGACCTCGCTGTGGGGCTCGAATTTCCCCTTACCGGCGGCCATCAGCCAGTAGCGCACAAGCTTGGTGCGGGCCTTGCGGTCCAGATAGGAGACCGGCGGCAACTCCTCCATCACCTCGCACTCATAGCCCGTCTCCTCGCGCACCTCTCGCCGCGCCGCCTGCTTGAAGCTCTCTCCCTTCTCGAGCTTGCCCTTGGGCAGGGACCAGTCCATGTACTTGGGGCGGTGCACGACGGCGACGCGCGTGTCGCCGCCCTCGCACCGCAGCACCACGCCGCCTGCGGCGCTGATGTCGGGCGCGGCATCGTCGTCGGGCTTCAGCTTTCGGCGTGCCACGGGCGCGCAAGGGTACGCGACCCCGGCGAGCCGATCCACCGCGGTGGCACGTAGCATGGCCCGCGGTGACGCCCGGCGAGGAGCACGCTGCCCTGCCCAAGCTCCGGATGTTCCCGGTGCTGCGCGACATCTGGCTGGTCTTCAGGGGCTACTGGAAGCTGTTGATCCCGCTTGCAGCGCTGGTGCTCGTGCCCCAGGCGGTGGGCGACGCGCTGGTCGGGAACATCGAGATCGAACGGGTGGAGGGCCCGGCCGACGTGCTCAAGCTCGCCGCGATCCCGGCCACCCTCGCGGTCAACCTGGGTGGCGAGGCGTTCTACGCGGGCATCACCGCCGCGATCGTCGTGCGCTGGCGCGCGGGCAGCGACCTTGAGAACCTGCGCGATATCGCGCGCTCTGTTCTCTACGGTCGGCTGATCGCGCTCGACATCCTGCTCGTGATCGGAACCATGGTCGGGCTGGTCCTGCTGATCATCCCCGGTGTCGTCTTCTACACGTACCTCTGGGTCGCTCCCGCGATGATCGAGATCAACGGCCTCACGATCCGCCAGGCTCTGCGCGAGAGCGTCGAGCTGATCAGGGGGAGCTTCTGGCGCGTGCTCGCCTTCGCGACACTGGTGCTGATCGGCACCGAGGCGGCCGGGACGGTGCTCGAGTCCCCGTTGCACGGCGTCACGGGAGAGGCGGTCTTCAACCTCGGCATCGACGCCCTGCTCGAGCCCTTCCAGGCCCTGGCCGCGGTGGTGCTGGCGATCTCGCTGATGGAGATCCACGGGCGCCCGGTCCCCGGAGGCGCCCGCAGCTCGCAGTAGCGTCCCCGAGACGCGGCCAGATAGGATTTCCGGGCACGAGGACATCGAAGGCAACGGCTTCGGCAAGGTGAAGAGCGCCGGGGGGAAAGGCTGAAGACCATGAGCGAGCGGGGAAAGCAGTTGGCGGTGATCGGCGGGCTGGCGGTGGTGATCGTGATCGCAGCGATCGTTCTGAGCCAGTCGGGATCCGAGGACTCGGGCAGCGACTCGGGTGACCTGACGGCCGACGCCGCCGAGGTCGAGAAGCTCCTCGACGGCATCCCCCAGAAGGGCCTCGTGCTCGGCGACCCCGCGGCGCCGGTCACCGTGACCGAGGTGGTCGACCTCCAGTGCCCGTTCTGCGCCGAGTTCTCCACCAAGGCGGCGCCCGAGGTGATCGAGCGCTACGTGCGGCCCGGCGAGATCAAGATCAACCTCCAGGTCCTGAGCTTCCTCGGCCCGGACTCCCGAGACGCGGCGGAGGTCGCCGCGGCGGCCTCGCTGCAGAACCGGATGTTCCAGTTCGTCGACCTCTTCTACCTCAACCAGGGCGAGGAGAACACCGGCTACGTCACCGAGGACTTCCTCACCGGGATCGCCGATGCCACCCCCGGCCTCGATGGGCCGCTGGCGATCGAGCAGAGCAGCTCGGACGAGGTCGCGGCCCTGCTCGACACCGTGGAGGCCGACGCCCAGGCCCTGGGCGCCAACTCGACGCCCACCTTCTTCGTCTCGATCAACGGCGGTGAGCCCCAGCCGCTGGAGCTGACCGAGCTGACGGCGAAGTCCTTCGCCTCGGCGCTCGAGTCGGCGCGCAGCGGCGGGTGAGCGACGCCGGGCTCCGCGTGCTGGCGGCGGCGCTGGCGCTGGCCGGCCTCGCCATCTCGCTGTATCTGACCATCACCTGGTACGACGACACGATCCCCGTCTGCGTCGGGGGCGGGGGCGGCTGCGAGAAGGTGCAGACCTCCGATTACGCCGACCTCTCGGGGGTGCCGGTGTCGATGGTCGGAGCGATCGGCTATGCGCTGATCGTGATCTCGCTGGCCCTGCCGCGAGACACCGGCCGACTCGCGGGCGCGCTGCTCGGGCTCGTCGGGCTCGGCTTCAGCGCCTACCTCACCTACCTCGAGCTGTTCGTGATCAACGCGATATGCCAATGGTGCGTGGCCAGCGCCGTCGTCATGACCGCGCTCGCGGCGGTGCTGATCATCAGGCTGCTGCGCGAGCCCCATCCCGGGGCGGACGCGCCGGCCTGACCGCCGGGATGGCCGCCGGGGGCAGACCGCTTCAGGCCTACGAGCGAAAGCGGGACTTCTCGCGGACGAACGAGCCCAGCGGCCGCGGGGACACCGCGGCGGCCGAGCCGCGCGCCGGAGCGCGCCGCCGGCACCCGCGCTTCACGATCCAAAAGCACGCCGCGACCTCGCTCCACTACGACCTGCGCCTCGAGGTGGACAAGGTGCTCGCCTGCTGGGCGATCCCCAAGGGCCCCTCGCTCGATCCCCGCGAGAAGCGGCTGGCGATGCGCACGGAGGACCACCCTGTCGAGTATCTCGGGTTCGAGGGCGTGATCCCCAAGGGCTCCTACGGCGCGGGCCCGATGATCGTCTGGGATCGCGGCGTCTTCGAGAACATCTCCCGGACACGGCGCGGACGGCCGCTGGAGCTGGCCGAGGCGATCGAGGCCGGCGACGTCAAGGTCTTCCTGCTGGGCGAGAAGATCCGCGGCCCCTTCGCCCTGGTCCGGACCTCCGACCCGGGCGAGCGCCGCGAGCAGTGGCTGCTGATCAAGAAGAAGGGAGAGGGCGCCGACGCCCGCCGCCGGCCCACCTCCACCCAGCCCGAGTCGGTGCTCAGCGGCCGCACGATCGACCAGCTCCGTGACGAGCAGGACTGACCCGATCAGCGCTACGCTCCCGCCCATGAGCACCACCACCGAGGTCGAGACCCTTCCCAACTACATCGGCGGCGAGTTCCGCCAGGCGGCTGCCGACTCCACGCTCGAGGACCGCGACCCCGCCACCGGCGAGCTCTCGGCATATGTGCCGCTGTCGGGGCGCCAGGACGTCGAGCAGGCCGTGCGCGCCGCCGCCGAGGCCCAACCGGCCTGGCGCGCCGTTCCTCCGCAGGAGCGAGCCCGCGCGGTGCTGGCGCTGCGCGACGTGCTGGTCGCCCACCGCGAGGAGATCGCCGCGATCGTCACCGCCGACATGGGCAAGACCCTGGCCGACGCCAATGGAGAGACCGGACGGGGCATCGAGTCGGTCGAGGCCGCCGCCGCGATCCCGCACCTGATGAAGGGCCAGAACCTCGAGGGCGTGGCCCGCGGCCTCGATGTGGAGCTGGTCCGCCAGCCCGTTGGCGTGGTCGCGGCCATCACCCCCTTCAACTTCCCGATCATGATCCCGCTCTGGTTCCTGCCCTTCGCGGTGGCCTGCGGCAACACCTTCATCCTCAAGCCCTCCGAGCGAGACCCCCGCCCCTCGCAGCGGCTCTGCGAGCTGATCGACGAGCACCAGATCTTCCCGCCGGGAGTCGTCAACCTCGTGCACGGCGGCCGCGACGCGGTCGAGGGCGTCCTCGAGCACGACGGCATCGACGCGATCTCCTTCGTCGGGCAGGCCTCGACGGCGCGACTGGTCGCGACCAGGAGCGCCCAGACCGGCAAGCGCGTGCAGGCCCTGGGCGGTGCCAAGAACTCGATGCTGGTGATGCCCGACGCCGACCTCGAGATCTCGGTGCCGGCGATCATGGGCTCGGCCTTCGGCGCCGCCGGCCAGCGCTGCCTGGCCGGCTCGGTGCTGGTGGCCGTCGGCGACGAGGCGCGCCAGAACGAGGTTCGCGACGCGATCCGCGCTGCGGCCGAGGCGCTCAGCACCGGCTCCGGGGCCGACCCCGAGACCGATGTCTGCCCGATGGTCGGCCCCGAGGCGCGCGAGCGCGCCGAGCGCATGGTGGCCGAGGCCGAGGCCGCCGGCGCCGAGGTCGTGCTCGACGGCCGTGTCGGCGGCGGCGAGGCCGGCGCCATGCTCGAGCCCACGATCGTCGAGACCGACGAGCTCGAGTCCGACCTCGCCCGCGAGGAGATCTTCGGCCCCGTGCTCGCCTTCGTCCGCGCCCCGGACCTCGGGGCGGCCCTCGACTTCGCCAACGGCTCCCGCTACGGCAACGCGGGCTCGATCTTCACCACCTCGGGCGCGGCGGTGCGCGAGTACCGCTACGGGATCGAGGCGGGCATGCTCGGCGTCAACATCGGGGTCCCGGCACCGGTCGCCTGGTTCCCGTTCTCGGGCTGGAAGGACTCCCTAGACGGCGACCTGCACGCCAACGGCGACGACGCGGTCGAGTTCTACACCCGCAAGAAGGTCGTCACCTCGCGCTGGTAGCGCGGCGTGGCGAGCGGTGCGCTAGCGCGCCTCGGGGTAATCGGGCTGAATCACCGCGAACGGCGCTCCCTGGGGGTCGCTGAGCACCGCCATGCGTCCGACGGCGATGTCCGTGGGCGGCACCATCACCTGGCCGCCCGCGGCGCTCGTCTTCGAGACCGCCTCGTCCGTGTCCGGAACAGCCAGGAAGACCATCCAATGGGGCGGCACCTCGGCGGGGAAGGCGTCCGGCGTCATCTCCATGGCACCCGCCAGGCCCTCCTCCCAGCGCTGCCCGTCCACCTGCCACATGTAGTAGGGGGCGTCGGGGGGCGTGTCCTCGGCCTGCTCGAGCCTCCAGCCGAAGGCCTTGCCGTAGAACTCCTTGGCGCCATCGAGGTCGCGGGTCGCGAGCTGGTTCCAGGTCCAGGAGCCCGGCTCGTTGACGAGCTGGGCACCGCGGTGCTGTTTGGGCTGCCAGATGCAGAAGACGGCGCCCTGCGGATCGGCGAACACTCCCATCCTGCCCGCCTCGAGCACGTCAAAGGGCTCCATCATGGCCGTGCCGCCCGCGTCCCTGATCTTGGCAGCCGTCTGATCGGCGTCGGCCACGTACACGTAGCTCGACCAGGCGGGAGGCTGCCCCTCGCCCATCAGTGGTCCGTAGCCGGCGACGCTCTTGCCGTCCTTGAGGAAGAAGCCGTAGCCGCCGGTCTCCTCGACCGGGCCGGACTCCTGCGCCTCCCAGCCGAGCAGCTCCTCATAGAAGCGGGCGCCGGCCTCGACGTCGGACATGCCGACGTCCACCCAACCGAACTCACCCGGTGCGTATTCGTCGCGCTCGCTCATCAGCTCTCACCTCCGCTCGAGAATCCCCGGCTCGGCCCGGACTCTATGCGGTCCCCGGCGCGGGCTCCCTCGAGGATCACGCGCGAGACGAGCTCGGGATCGTCCCAGGTCGGGATGTGGCCGCAGCCCTCCAGCAACGGCTGGCGCACCGAGGCCGGCAGGGCCCGCAGCGGCGTCCGCCGGACCGAGGTGTCGTGCTCGGCCCATGCAAGCGTCAGGGGCACGGCGATCTCCGAGACGTCGGCGACGACGTTGGCGCGCATCTGGGCGTTGGCGCCCTCGTAGCCCGGAGCGTGCGCGTAGGCGCGGATCATCGCCAGGGCCTCCGCCGGCGAGAGCCTCTCCGGGTGGCGCATCTGGCCCGAGAGGACCGCGCGGCGAAACCGCTCGCTTCTGACCAAGAGCGGCGCCAGCGGCGAGAGGAGCCGGGCCAGCGAGCGCGCCGGGCCCTGCCTGGGTCCGAGCGGCTCGCGCCAGAACCCGGCCGAGCAGAGGCCGATCGCCGCGGAGGCCCGACCGGACCGCCCGCACTCGATCGCCACCCAACCGCCCAGGGAGATGCCGGCCACGGCGGGTTCGGTCCCGATCGCGAGCGAGTCGTAGAAGTCCATCACCGCGTCGGCGAGGTTCGCGGCGCTGGGCGCGGTAGCGGCGGGCAGCATCGGCGAGCGGCCGAACCCCGGCATGTCCACGGCGATCACCTCGTGATGCGCGACGAGCGGCTCGATCACCGGCGACCACATGCCCAGCGAGCCGCCGAGGGAGTGGACGAGCAGGAGCGGCTCGCCGCTGCCGCGCCTCAGGTGGTTGAGCTCGATCATCCGAGCTCGAGCTCGTACTCGAGCCAGCTCGAGCGCCCGGCGCCGGCGCGCTCGTAGACGGCCTGAGCCCGGTGGTTGTCGGGGGCCGTCGTCCAGCCCAGAACCTCGATGCCGAGCTCGCGGCAGCGCTCCGCGCAGCGCGCGATCAGCGCGTCGGCCACTCCCCTGCCCCTGGCCGCGGGCGAGACGAAGAGGTCCTCGAGGTGTCCGGCGCGAGCCCCGCGGGTGCTCGCCCACTTCCAGTCCATCGCCGCGAAGCCGATCAGCTCGCCGTCCTGCTCGGCGACGTACAGCGACCCCTGCTCGGCGTCGCCCGCCATCGTCCGCGCCATCTCCAACAGCCCCGAGTCGGGTGGCTCCACCTCGTAGAAGTCGCAGTAGCCGCGCATCAGCGGCAGCAGGGCCTCGGCGTCCTGGGCCCGCGCCTCGCGGATCTCAATGCCCTGGGCCAGCGGCCGCGGCTCTTTGTCGGAGGCCATCAGCGCCCTACATGGAAGCCGATCAGCTCGGGGACCGCCGCCAGCCCCCGGTGCAGCGGGCTCGCCACCCGGCCCTCCTCCTCGGCGGCCTCCTTGGCCAGCAGCCCCGCGCGGATCGCGTTGCCGCCCACCCAGCCGGCGATCCCGCCCGGCACGCGCCGCGGGCCCGGCTCCACCAGGGCCAGCCGGGAGGCCTGATCGCGGCGGTCGAGCGCCAGCGAGGCCAGCGACCTGCCGATCATCTGCGAGGGCCCGACGCCGTTGCCCGTGTAGCCGAAGGCCGCGTGGACGCGGTCGCCGCCGACCTGCGTGACCTCCGGCAGGTGCAGGGGCGCGACGTCGATCGGTCCGCCCCAGGCGTTGGTGATGGAGCGGCCCTCGAGGCCCGGGAAGGTGCGGCGCAGGCTGGCGATCACCTGCTCGATCACCGTCGCGTCGCGCTCGGTGCGCCCCCCCAGCCTGGCGCCGCAGGCGATCATCCCCCCGCCCCAGCCGTAGGCGATGCGGCCATCGGGCGTAGTGCGGAAGTAGTGGACCATCGCGCGGCCGTCGGTGATGCACTCCCCGCCCGTCCAGCCGATCTCCTCGAGCAGGTCGGGGACGGGCTCGGTGATCACCATGTGGCTGGAGGTGACGGTGAAGCGACCGCGCAGCGGCGAGCCCGCGGCCCCCCCGGCGCTGCCCATCGCCAGCACGCAGGAGCGCGCCCTGATCCTGGCCCCATCGGTCTCGGCGACGCAGCCCCAGGGGCCGGCGCGCAGCCGCCGCAGCGCCGAGCCCTCGAACACGCTGACGCCGTCGCGAGCCTCGACCCGGTCACGCAGGCCCCGCGCCAGGCGCGTCGGCTGCACGGTCGCCGCACCCGGGTAGTAGGCCGCGCCCCGGAAGCGGGGGGAACGGCAGCGCTCGGCGACCTCGGCGGGGCTCAGCTCCCGCGCCGCGTCGGGCTCGCCCAGCTCGGCGCAGGCTGCAACGGCCTCGTCCCAGACCCCGTCCTGGGCCGGGGCGGCTGAAACCTGCAGATAGCCGGCGCGCCGGTACCAGGCGTCCACGTCGTGGCGCTCACAGAAGCTGCCGACCTCCTCGACCGAGCTGGCGGCGGCCCGGCCCAGCGCCAGCGCGCCCTCGTCGCCGTAGACCTCGCGCATCGAGGCCATCCCGAACCACATCTCGTTGACGAAGCCACCGTTGCGCCCGCTCGGACCCCGCCCGCAGCGCCCCGCCTCCAGCACGACGACGCGCGCCTCGGGCTCGAGCTGCGAGATGTGCCAGGCGCTCCACATGCCGGTGTAGCCGCCGCCGACGACCAGCACGTCGCAGTCGATCGCGCCCTCGGCGCGGGGCAGCGGCGGGCGGTCGGCGCCGGCCTCCTCGAGCCAGTATCCCTGTGCGTCGTGCCTCACGGGCACTGGTGACTAGCAGATCGGCGGCGAGGAACGCGCCGGTCGGCCGCGAATAGGGGTGGCGATGCCCACGATCGACTCCACGCCCAGGGCGATCGCGCGAGCCGTGATGGTCGTCGCCGCGGTCGTGCTCTTCCTCTTCGTGATCTACCTGCTGCGCAGGCCGATCAGCTGGCTGGTGATCGCCGCCTTCATCGCGGTGGCGGCCGCCGGGCCGGTCAACGTGCTGCAGCGGCGCATGCGCCGCGGCTTCGCGATCGCGATCGTCTATCTCGTCCTGCTGCTGGTGCCGATCGGGCTCGGAGCTTTGCTGATCCCGCCGCTGGTCGGGCAGGCGGAGGACCTCGCCAACAACGCCCCCACCTACGCGCAGGACGTCGAGGACTACGTCAACGGCAACGAGACGCTCAACAACCTCAACCAGGACTATGAGATCACCGCGAAGCTCCAGGAGGAGGCGAGCAAGCTCCCCGACAAGATCCCCGACGCCGCCGGCGCGCTCAGCGACATCGGCGTGGGCATCGTCAACTCCGTCTTCGCCGCGGTCACCATCCTGATCCTCAGCGTCTTCATGATCGGCGGCGGGCCGCGCTGGGTGAACAGCTTCGTCGAGGCCCAGCGGCCCGAGCACGCCGACCGCATCGAGCGCACCCTGCGCCGGATCGCCAACGCCGTCGGCAACTACGTCGGCGGTGCGCTGCTTCAGGCCACCATCGCCGCCGTCGCCGCGTTCATCGTGCTGACCATCCTCGGAGCCCCCTTCGCCGGGCCGCTCGCGGTGATGATCTTCTTCTTCGATCTGATCCCGGTGGTCGGGGCGACGATCGGCTCCCTTCTGGTGGGGATCGTGATGATCTTCGTCAACTTCCCGGTGGGGCTGATCGTCTGGATTGTGTTCGCGATCGTCTACCAGCAGGTCGAGAACTACCTGATCCAGCCCCAGATCCAGAAGCGGGCGACCGAGATCGAGCCCTTCATCGTGCTGGTCGCCGTGCTGTTCGGATCGACCCTGTTCGGGATCATCGGCGCCGTGCTCGCGATCCCGGTCGCGGCCTCGATGCAGATCGCCTTCCACGAGTGGCGCGAGTACCGCAGCGACCTGGCCGCCGAGGCCGTGAGCGCCGGCGAGCCGCTCGACCCGCCGCCCGCCGACGCGGGCCCCGCGACGGCCTAGGGCCGCCCGGGCGCCTCGGGCCCCGGGCCCAGCGGGCCGCGCGCGGCGATGCGGCGATCGGCCCTCCGCTTGGCTCCGGCCGAGATGCGGCGGCCGAACATCGTGCGGCGCCCGGCTACGGCACGGTAGGCGCGCTCGGTGGCATCGGGGAAGCGCCGGGCCAGGGCCGCGAGCGGCCGGCCGCCGGGGAGCTCGCCGAACAGCGGCTCGAAGGCGGCGCCGGCCGAGAGCACCGTGCCGCCGGCTTGGCCTGGCGCGCCCGCGCCGGGCTCGGCCAGGTGCCAGGAGCCCATCCTCTCCTCCTCGCTCATGCCCGCCAGCAAGCGCCGGCCCTCGGGGTCCTGGATCGCGACCGGACGCACGCGCCCCCGGCGGTCCCAGGCCAGCAGCTTCGCGAGCGTCCAGCGGCAGAAGCCGCAGTCGCGGTCGTAGAGCACGATCGACCTGGAGTCGCCCATCCCCTGATTCTGGCGGCACGAACTAGGCTCCGCGTGATGAGCACCCTCTGGGAGGAGATCGTGGACGCGCTCGAGGAGGTCAACGGCGTCCACCCCGGCTTTCGGCGGGTCCACGCCAAGGGGACCGTCTGCGCGGGCAGCTTCACCGCCACCCCTGAGGCCGCGGGCCTCTCGGTCGCCGGGCACCTGCAGGGCGAGCCGGTCGGCGCCACGGTTCGCTTCTCCAACGCCAGCGGCAAGCCCCATGCCGCCGACGCGAACCCGATCGCGGGCCGCGGCATGGCGGTCAAGTTCCAGCTGCCCGGCGGCGGCGAGACCGACATCGTCTCGGTGGCGCTGACGGTGTTCATGGTCAGGACTCCCGAGGACTTCCTCGCCTTCACCCGCGCTCGCACTCCGGACCCGCGGACGGGTGAGCTCGACATGGAGAAGGTGGGCGCCTTCCTCGCCGAGCACCCTGAGACGGCCACGGCGCTGCAGCTCAGCCAGCCGGCGCTGGCGCCGACGACCAGCTACGCGACCTCAGCGTTCAACGCCCTGCACGCCTTCGCCCTGGTCGGCTCGGCCGGCGAGCGCACCTGGGGCCGCTACGGCTGGGTCCCGGAGGCAGGTGCCGAGACCCTTACCGAAGAGCAGGCCACCGAGGCCGACCGCGACTACCTCCAGCACGAGATCCGCGAGCGGCTCGCCGGGGGCACGGCCGCCTTCTCGCTCGAGTTCACCTTGGCCTCCGCCGGCGATTCGCTCGACGACCCCACGCGGGCCTGGGAGGGCGAGCACGAGGTGGTCAGGTTGGGCCGCCTGGAGCTCGACTCGGTGATCGAGGACCCCGAGGCCGACGGGGTCATGGCCTGGGACCCGATGAGGCTGACCGAGGGCGTCGAGCCCTCCGACGACAAGATCCTCGCGGCGCGCTCTCCGGCCTACTCCGTCTCGATCGAGCGACGCGCCGCGGGCGCCTAGGGCCGGGCGCTCGAGCTCGGCCGCTCAGTCGGAGGTGCCGGCCATGGCGGGCTCTCGCCTGGCCTTCGAGCGCTCGGCGAGCTCGCGCTCGATCCGCTCGTCGCGCTCGATCCGCTCCAGCTCGGCCCGCTCGTCGGGGTCGCCCTCCACCTCCTTGCGGAAGAGGATCTGCAGCCCGAACAGGCCGCCGATCCCCAGCGCGGCGACCGCCATCACGTAGGGGACGAGCTCCGTGTTGGCCTTGCTCATGATCGTCAGCCCGGCGGCGATCAGCACGACGCCGAGCGCGGTGCGCAGCACGCCCTGGGGCCACTTCACCGACATGTTGGAGCCGAGGATCACGCCGGGGACCGAGCCGAGCGCGATGTTGGCGGCCAGAAAGAAGTCGACGTTGCCGCTGAAGATGTGGGCGACGCTCGCCGCCCAGAGCAGGATCGCCGCGTGGACGACGTCGGTGCCGACCACGCGCCGTGGCGTCAGCCGGAAGACGGCGATCAGCATGATCGCGATCAGGGTGCCCGACCCGGCCGAGCTGAGGCCGATCACGAACCCGGTGGTGGCGCCGATCCCTACCGCCGCGATCTTGTGGCGGGTGTGCATCTCGAAGCCGTCGCGCTCCTGGATCTTGTCGGCGAAGAAGAAGCTGCGCAGCAGGGTCGCCGCGCCGACCACCAGCAGGCTGGCCGCGAGGATCGCGAACACCGTCTCGTCCAGGTCGGCGCCCAGCCGGCGCTTCAGCACGTCGAGCACCCAGACGCCGACGATGGCCGAGGGCACGCTGCCCGCGGCCATCCACCAGGTGAGCGGCATGTTCACCGTCTTCAGCTTCAGGTGGCGCCAGCCGCCCGCGGTCTTGGTGATCGCTGCGTAGAAGATGTCGGTGCCGATCGCGGTCACCGGCTGCACCCCGAAGACGAGGATCAGCAGCGGGGTCATCAGCGAGCCGCCGCCCATGCCGGTCAGCCCGACCATGAAGCCGACGCCGAAGCCGAAGAGGATGATGATTGGATCCATGGCGGGTTTGGCTGGGGACGGGGTTGGTGGAGAGAGTGGCGCCGGAACGCTTTGTGCCCTTTCTTGACCGAGAGAGTCCTAAAAGGGCTCGCGCACTATAGCCGATAGCTTCCGCGGGGTGCGAGCGCAGAGCGCCGTCGACTGGCCCGAGGACCTGCGGCCCGAGGTCGCGGCCTTTCACGCCGTCAACGAGCTGCAGATCGACGCGGCGCGCGAACACGTCTGGGAATGGCTGCGCCGGCCGGATCTGTGGCCCGGCTACTACCGCAACTGCCGCTTCGTCAGGCACCTCGGCGGCCCCTGGCCGCAGGCCGAGCTGGGCACCCGCTTTCGCTGGTTCACCTTCGGCGTCTTCGTCATCTCCGAGGTCGTGGAGTGCGAGGCGCGCGACGGCCGCATCGCCTGGTTGGCCAGTGAGCTGGGCGCGCGCGGGCACCACGCGTGGCTGCTCAGCGATCGCGACGGCGGCACCTTCGTGCGCACCGAGGAGACCCAGCGCGGCTGGGCCGCGGCCGCCGCGAAGCCGGCGATGAGCCGGCTGATGGTCCGCCATCACCAGCGCTGGCTCGAGGGCCTGGCGCGAGTGGCGGCCCAGGGCCCTCCTCCCCCACCCGCGCCGGCCACCGCCCGGCCGCCGGGCTGACCGGCCGGGCTGACGAGCAGGGGGCCGGCCTCAGCAGCCCGGGCCATTAGGGTTTGAGCGTGGCCGCCGCCGCGATCGAGGAGCTCCGCGCCAGGCTCGGCGAGATCCACGACCTCAGCCGCACCGCCTCGCTGCTCGCCTGGGACGAGCGCACGATGATGCCCGCCGCCGGCGCCGGCGCCCGCGCCGAGCAGCTCGGCACGCTCGCCAAGGTTCGGCACGAGATGTTCTGCGACGAGCGGATCGGGCGGCTGCTCGAGCGGGTCCGCTCCGAGCTCGGCGATGAGCCGCGGGGCGAGCGGTCGGCGATCGACGCCGACCTGGTCGGGGTCGTCGGGCGCGACTGGGAGAAGGCGCGCCGAGTGCCCTCCGAGCTGCGCGCCGAGATGGCGCGCGCCTCGTCGATCGCCGAGAACGCCTGGGTCGAGGCAAGGCGCGCCTCGGACTTCGCGATGCTGCTCCCCCACCTGCAGCGCAACGTCGAGCTGACCCGACGCTATGCCGACTGCTACGAGGGCTTCCCGGGCTTCGAGCATCCCTACGACCCGCTGCTCGACGAGTACGAGCCGCAGATGACGACCGCCCAGATGCGCGCGGTGCTCGGCGAGCTGCGCGACGGGCTGGTGCCGCTGGTGGCCGAGGCGACCGGGGCCCGCGACGGCGCGGCGGGCGACTGCCTGCACGGCGAGTTTGCGCTCGAGGCCCAGCGCGAGCTGATCGCCGAGCTGCTGGGCGAGCTTCCCTTCCCCCAGGGCGGTTGGCGGATCGACCCCACCGAGCACCCCTTCGCGATCTCGATCGGCCAGGGCGACGTGCGGCTGACCACGCGCTATGAGCCCGGCAACCTCGGCATGGCCCTGTTCAGCTCGCTGCACGAGGCGGGCCACGGGCTCTATGAGTCGGGCGTCGACCCGGCGCTGGCGCGCACCCCGCTTGCCAAGCCGCGCTCGCTCGGGCTGCACGAGTCCCAGAGCCGGCTCTGGGAGAACTGGGTCGGCCGCGGTCGCCCCTACCTCGAGCACCTGCTGCCGATCCTGCGGGCGCGCTTCCCGGATGCCTTCGCCGATCTCAGCCCCGAGCGGCTGCAGCGCGACGCCAACCGGATCGAGCGCTCGCTGATCCGGATCGAGGCCGACGAGGTCACCTACAACCTCCACATCCTGATCCGCTTCGAGCTGGAGCTGGAGATCTTCGAGGCGGACCTGGAGCTGGGGGAGGTGCCCGAGGCCTGGAACGCCCGCTACCGCGACTACCTGGGGCTGGAGGTGCCCGACGACGCGCGAGGCGTGCTCCAGGACGTGCACTGGGCGGGCGGCGCCTTCGGCTACTTCCCCACCTACAGCCTCGGCAACGTGATCGCCGGCCAGCTCTGGGAGGCGGCACGGCGCGACCTGCCCGACCTCGACGCCGAGATCGCGGCCGGCGAGCTCGGGGGGCTCGGCGACTGGCTCCGCGACAGGGTCCACCGCCACGGCCGCCGGCTCAGCCCCGCCCAGATCCTCGAGGCCGCCGGGTGCGGCGAGCTCTCGGCCCGCCCGCTGCTCGAGCACCTGCGCGGGCGGGTCGCGGCCGCCCAGGCCGCCGGGACCGCGGGGGCCGCAGGGGGCGCAGGGGCCGCAGGGGGCTCGGAGGCCGGATGAGGATCGAGCGCCACTTCACCGCGATCCGGATCGCGCTGGCCTACCTCGCCGCGACGCTCGGCCTGGTCGCCGCCTGGATCCTGATCGCCCCGCGCGGCTTCTACGACGACTTCCCCGGGCCCTCGAGCTGGGCGTCGGTCGTGCCCCCTTTCAACGAGCACTTCCTGCGCGACTTCGGCGCCGCCGGCCTCGGGCTGGCGGTGCTGGCCGCGCTCGCCGCCTGGTGGATGGACCGCCGCCTGGTGCAGGCGAGCGCGATCGCGATCTTCGCCGCCTCGCTCCCCCACGCCGTCTACCACTTCACCACCACCGAGGGCCTCTCCACCGCAGACAACGTGCTCAGCATCGGTGGCCTCGTGCTTCAGACCCTGCTGCCCCTGGCCGTGCTCTACCTGGCCAGCGGCGCCCGGCAGCGCCCGGTGCAGGCCGCCGTCGGCGCCCGCCCAGGGGGAGGCGCCGGCGCGGGTGCCGGCGCGAGCGCCGGCAGGGGCGCTGGATAGACACACTCGCAGCCCAGCTCACGAGCCTCTTGCCACACACGATCGCGTAACCGTTGGCCTCATGCTCGACAGCCCGGACAAGGAGGAACGGCAGGCCGCGGATCCGACGAGCACGGGTACTCGCGCACAGGACAATGGCGAGCGCTCCCAACCGGCTAGCGAAAGCCAGCCCGGCAGCTCGGACCGTCCGCTCGAGAGCGGCGAGAGCCAGCCCGGCAGCTCGGACCGTCCGCTCGAGAGCGGCGGCTACCAGCCCGGTGGCGAGGACCATCCGGTTGAGAGCAGCGGCTACCGGGCCAGCGGCGAGGGCCATCCGGTTGAGAGCAGCGGCTACCACACTCGTAGCGAGAGCTCCGCGGCCGCCAGCGGTGGCTACCCGGCCGGGAGCGAGGGCTCTGCCGCCGATAGCGGTGGCTGCCTGGCTGGTAGCGAGGGCTCTGGGGGTAGCGAGGGCTCTGCCGCCGATAGCGGTGGCTGCCTGGCTGGTAGCGAGGGCTCTGGGGGTAGCGAGAGCTCTGCCGCAGCTGGCGGTGGCTACCGGACCGGTAGCGAGGGGGAGGCTCTCTTGCACGAGGTGGTCGACCGAGCGCCCAGCGAAGTCAGGCCGCGGCGGCAGCGCGTTCGGGAGCGGACCTACGGGCTGACCGAGGACGCGCTGCTGGACGAGGTCTACGAGGAGCTGGAGAAGGAGCGGCCCAGGGCCGCCAGACGCAAGCAGCTGGGGATCAGGATGCAGCCGCGCCAGTGGGAACGCCTGGAGCTGGTCGCGGCCTGGAGCGGCGTGACGGTCACGACGATGGCGCGGGTGCTGATCAACCGCGGCGCCAAGGCGGTGATCGACGAGGAGCTGAGGATGCGGCAGCGGTTCGGGCCGGAGGCCGAATGAGGCCGGGCGGCTAGGCCCCTATCGCGCTCGGCCGGACGGCTAGCCCTTGCCGCGCTCGGGCAGCTGCTTCGCGGCGGCGAGGTCGAGCTTCAGCAGCACGCCGCGCTCGAAGATCTCCTCCACCTGCTCGCCGGCGACGTAGCGCATGCCGCCGAGGGGGCGGGCGGCCTTGAGCACGAGCCCGTCGAAGATGTCCTGCTCGACCGCGCTCAGCACCTCGGCCACCTTGCCGAGCATCGTTCCATCGCACGAGTAGACGGGCGATCCCGCCTTGAGCGTGAGATAGGAGGTGGGCGGACCGAGGTCGGTGGGTTCGGCTGCCATCGGACCGACGAGGCTACCGCGCCCGGCCCGCGGCCTCAGCTTGCGGGCCGCTGCAGGCTCTGGCGCTCCCGACAGGCGGCGTTCGTGACCACGCCCCCAGGTCAAGCGCACCGCGTGGAGTGCCGATATCGGCCCATATGAGCTCTGGTCCGCTGAGCCCGCGCCGGCCGCGCGCGGTCACTTTCGTGTTCGCGTTGCTCACCCTCGCCCTGGTGCTCTACGTCGCGCACCTGACGGTGGGCATCGGCGCACCGAACTCGGGCCTCCTCGCGTACGGGCTCAGCGACGCCATCATCCTCGGAGGTGCGCTGCTCTGCTTCGCGCGGGCCGCGACCCTGCGCACCGACCGCATCGCCTGGGTCGCGATCGGCGCCAGCATCCTCTGCTTCGTCGCCAGCAACTTCTACTGGAAAGTCACGCTGGTCGATCTCAAGGAGTCACCGTACCCCTCGATCGCCGACTTCGGCTGGCTCGCCTACTACCTCCCGGCCTACGTCGGGGTGGCGCTGCTGCTGCGGGGGCGCACGGAGAGGGTGCGCCTCAGCGGCTGGATCGACGGCCTGATCGGCGCGCTGGCGGTGGCCAGCGTCGGCACCGCGATCGTCTTCGAACCGCTGCCCGCGGACACCAGCGGCTCGATCGCCGCCGTCGCCACCAACCTCGCCTACCCGGGCGGCGACCTGGTGCTGATGGCCTTCACCGTCGCCGCGATCGGCTTCCTCGGCTGGCGACCGGGACGTGCGTGGGGGCTGCTGGCGCTCGGGTTCCTGACCTTCGCCGTCACCGACAGCGTCTACCTCTACCAGGCCGCGAGCGGCAGCTACGCGGAGGGAGGACTGGTCGACGCCGGCTGGCCGCTGGCCGCGCTGGTGATCGGCGCAGCCGCATGGCAGCCGATGCGCACGACCCGCAGCGGCGCCGAAGCGGGCTCGCTGATCGACCAGATCATGACCGTGGTCTTCGCAACGCTCGCGGTCGGGGTCCTCACCCTCGAGATGTCGCAGCCGGTGAATCTGTCCGCTCACATGTTCGCGGTCGCGGCGACCATCGCGGTCGTCCTGCGGCTGGTGATCGCCGCGCACGAGTCACTGCAGGGGTCACGTCAGCTCGAGGGCGCTCGCCACCAGGCGAGCACCGACGATCTCACCGGACTGCTGAACAGGCGCGGCTTCTACGCGCGCGCCGCCGAGCGCCTTGAGGCGGCTGTCTTGAGGCAAAAGCCGACCGCGATGATGATCGTCGACCTCGATCACTTCAAGGAGTTCAACGACTCGCTCGGGCACACCGCCGGCGACCAGATGCTCGAGGAGATCGCGGCGCGGGTCGCGCGCGCCGTCCCGTCGGGTTCGGTGGTCGGCCGCCTCGGAGGCGACGAGTTCGCGGTCGTACTGCCGACCGGCAACGACATGCCCGCCTCCAGGGCAGCCGCACGCGCCATCCAGCATGCGCTCGTCGACCCGATCCAGCTCGAGGGCATCTCCTGCCACTCGTCCGCGAGCATCGGCATCGCGATGGCACCGGACGACGGCGTGGACCGGACCACGCTGATGCGCTGCGCCGACATCGCCATGTACAGCGCCAAGAAGCAGTCGACGGGAATCGAGTTCTTCGACGGCGGGGGCGAGTTCTCGCGCGATCGCGTCGAGCTCGCCGCCGAGCTGCGAAACGCAGTGGGGAACGGGCAGCTGACGCTCCACTACCAGCCGAAGGGCGATCTGAAGAACGGGCGCGTCGACGGCGTCGAAGCGCTGGTGCGCTGGGAGCACCCGCGCCGTGGCCTGCTGCAGCCCGCCGAGTTCCTGCCGATCGGCGAGCGCTACGGGCTGGTGCGCCAGCTCACCCACACGGTGCTCGAGATGGCGCTGGAGCAGGAGGCGGCCTGGCGTCAAGACGGCATCGAGCTGACGATCGCAGTCAACATCTCGGGCGCCGACCTGCTCGACACCGGGTTCCCGGCGGAGGTCGCCGGGCTGCTCGAGCGCTACGAGACAAGGCCCGGTGCACTGCAGCTCGAGATCACCGAGAACACGGTGATGATCGACCCCGGTCGCGCGCTCGATGTGCTCGCCCGCCTCAGCGAGCTGGGTATCACCTTTGCGCTCGACGACTTCGGGACCGGATCCTCGTCGCTCGCCTACATCAAGCGCCTCCCGATCAGCGAGCTCAAGATCGACGGCTCGTTCGTGATGCAGATGGCCAAGGAGAGCGACGACGCGGTGATCGTGCGATCCACGATCGAGCTCGGACGCAACCTGGGGCTCAGCGTCGTCGCCGAGGGCGTCGAGACCGACTCGCAGTGGCATCAGCTGATCGACTACGGGTGCGACGTCGCGCAGGGCTTCTACCTCAGCAAGCCGCTGCCGCCCGAGCAGCTGATCGAGTGGCTGATCCGCGACATCCGGCGCATCGACCTGCTCTCCGCTTCGGCCCACCACAGCGAGCGGACGGTGACCAGGGCCAATGGCGACCCCGATGGCCACGGCAATGGCCATGGGAACGGCAACGGCGCCCCGGTGCGCTCGTCGCTGGGCAGCGCCGAGCGCCCGTAGGGCCCGGTCCGGGTCAGCTACCCAGCAGGTTCCCCAGGGCTCCGCCGGAGCCGCCGGCACCCCCCGGCCCAGCGGAGACGCGGCCCTCGGAGGGCTGGATCAGCAGCCAGCCCTTGCCGGAGAACGACATCTGGATGCTCTCGCCCGAGCCGCGGCCGATCAGGTTCTTGGCGCTGACGTTGGTCTTGATCCCGGTCTTGACGCCCTCCGACCAGGTGATCGCGGCCTGTGGATCGGCGAAGGTCTCCGCGCCGTCCACATCGAGCAGCACCGGGGCGCCGTCGGAGAGCACCGCCACGTATCCGCTGCCAGAGAGGTGGGTGTTGTAGAGGCCGCCGCCGAGCATGCCCGAGACGCCCTCGACCCTCTTGATGTCCCAGTCGATCTCGGCGTCGAAGGCCAGCAGGTTGGCGCCGTTGACCGTGATCGCCTCCTCTTCCAGCTTCAGCAGCTGGATCTCCTGGGCGAAGTCGGCGAGAAAGACCTCGCCCTTGCCGGAGATCTTCATCAGCGTCGCGCCCTCGCCGGTCATCGCCTTCTTGGCGAGGCGCTTGAGCCCGCCCGAGCCGGCGTGCTCGAACTTGACGTCGCCCTGGTAGGCGACCATCGAGCCGAGCTTGGCCTGGATCTCCTCGCCCGTCAGCTCGACCTTGAGGCACTTTGAGTGCTGCAGACGAAACGACTCGCCGCCCTCGGTCTCCTTGTACTCCTTCAATGACGCCTCGACTGACATCGCGACCTCCGGTCCGGGGGAAAGATCAGCCGCAGCCTACCCCCGCCGCGATCGGGGCGCTGGGCGCGATCCCGACACCGCGCCTGAAGCCGACCGCGGAACGCGGTTGGCCTCCGCTGCGTGGCGACTACGGGCGAGCTCCGGTGCTGGGTGCGGATGTACGCGTGTCTCAGGGGGCGTAGTGTCAATGGTTGGTGCCACAGCGATTCCAGCGAGGGAGGATTGAGATGCGGCGAGGGCTCGAGGCCCCGGCTCAACCGGCAGGTAGGGGGCGGCGCCTCCTCAGGCGTATGGCGCTCGCCGCATCGCTTGCCGCCCTGTCGCTGACCGCGAGCGCCTCGCCCGCGGAGGCGGTGACGATCGGGCAAGTCTCACCGTCCCCTGGGGGGTCCTGTGGCGCCCAGGTCGACGTCTTGCAGCCAACCGTGACCTCGGGCAACATCTACGTCGTTCCGAGCAGCACCTACAACGCCCCGGCCCGGGTCCGGGGACCCGTGACCTCCTGGAGGGTCACCTCCTGGAGTCACTATGCCCGCGCCGGAGCCGGCCAGATGCTGGCCATGAAGGTGTTTCGCAAGATCGCCGATCCGGCGACCTACATGGTCGTCGGTCACGATGGACCTCGCCCCCTGACGGGTGGTGTGCTCAACACCTTCGCTTCGAGCGTCGAGGTCATGGCCGGCGATGTGCTCGGCGTCAACTCCGCAAACGCAGCCACGGCTCCCAACGCATGCGCCTTCTCCGCCCCCGGGCAGCCGATCCTCTCCCGGCTGGGTGACCTGGCCGACGGCGGATCGGGAGCCTTTGCGACGAACACCGGTATTCGCGTCAACGCCTCGGCCCTCCTGGTGCCCTCGAACGCCTTCAGTCTCGGCAAGGTCAAGCGAAACAAGAAGAGGGGCACGGCCACGCTGGCCGTCAGGGTCCCCAACGCCGGCAAGCTCGCCCTCTCGGGCAAGGGCATCAAGGCCGCTTCCGCCGCGGGTGCCGTGATCAGCAAGACTGTCGGCGCGGCCGGCAAGGTGAAGCTGCTGATCAGGGCCAAGGGCAAGAAGCAGAAGAAGCTCAACAGAAGCGGCAAGGTCAAGGTCAAGGTCAAGATCACCTACACGCCGCCGCCGGGCGATGACCCCGCCACGCAGACGCGGAAGCTGAAGCTGAAGCGCAAGAAGCGCTAGCTCCGCGCTTCGACGAGGACGGCGCACATCTGCCGCCGTCGGTGGGCCTGTCAGGCGCTCTCGTAGGCGCCGGCGGCCAGGCGGCCCAGCTCGCGCCCCAGCGTCTGCGGCGTCCAATCGTCGGCGCCGGAGAGCAGCAGGCGGGCGCCCGCCTCGGCGATGCCGCCGAAGGCGTGGCCGAGCAGGCGCGCGGTCGCATCCAGCCCGCCCCCGGCGGGCTTGCCCGCCGAGCGCGCCTCGAGCCAGATGCGCGCCTGCCTCGCGAGCGCCTCGACCTGCTGCTCGCGGCCACGCTGCACGCGCCTGGCGACCGCGGCGTTGCCGCCGCCCTCGCCGAGGAAGATCAGCCGGTAGACGTCGGGAGAGGCGGCGACGGCGCGCAGGAAGCTTGTGTAGCCCTCGACCATGGTGCTCTCGGGATCGGAGAGGTCGATGCCGCCGAAGGCCCCCCGGATGTCGGCCAGGATGCGCTCCTCCTCCCGCGCCAAGAGCGCCCTGAACAGCTCGTCCTTGCCGGGGAAGCAGGCGTAGACCACGGGCTTGGTGACCCCGGCGGCGGCGGCGATCGCCTCCATCGAGGTGCCCTCGTAGCCGCGCTCGAGGAAGAGGCCCAGGGCGGCGTCGAGCACCTCGGGGCGGCGGCGCTCGGGGCCGAGGTGGGCGGCGCGCTTGCGGGCGCCGTCGCGGCTGGCGGCCTTCTGGGCCGGGCTCATGCGGAGGCCACCGCGCTGGTCGACCCTTCCGGGTCCTGCTCGGCGAGAACGGGCATGGCGGCCGGGGCGGCGCGCCGGGGCGGGCGCCGGGCGCAGCGAGTAGTCGGTGCGGCGGATCGCTCGCGCGCGCTGCCGGAAGCGCCAGGTGAAGCTCGGCCAGATGGCGCGGTTTCGACCCTCGTCGTCCTGATACCAGCTCACACACCCGCCGGCCTCCCAGACGCTCTTGCGCGAGCGGCGCCGGATCCAGTCGTTGAAGCGCCGCTGGGCGCCGGGGCGCACCTCGGCGACCGCGGCTCCCTCGGAGTCCATCGCCTCCAGGCAGCTCAGCACGTGGGCGATCTGGGCCTCGGCCATGACCAGGACCGAGGTGGTGCCGACGCCCACGTTGGGGCCCAGCATCAGGAAGAAGTTGGGGAAGCCCGTGATCGTGGTGCCGAGGTAGGCCTCGGGCCTGCCGTCCCAGACCTCGGCGAGCAGGCGCCCGTCGCGGCCACGCACCTGCTGGGCGGCCGGCGTCTCGAGCACCTGGAAGCCGGTGCCGAAGATCACGGTGTCGACCTCGTGCTCGGCGCCGTCGGCGGTCACGATCGAGTGCTCGCGCAGCTCGGCGATCGGCTCGCTGACCAGCTCGACGTTGGGCTGCTGGAGGGTCGAGTACCACTCGTTGGAGGGCAGCACCCGCTTGCAGCCGAGCTCGTAGTGGGGGCGCAGGCGCTCGCGCAGCGCGGGGTCGGGCACCTCGCTCGCCAGGTAGCGCTCGACCAGACGCTGCATGGGGCGCAGCAGCCGGTGATCGAAGGCGAAGCCGGGCACCGGAAGCTCGCGGGTCACATACGTCCAGGCGCGGACCAGCCGCTGCAGCGGCGGCAGCGCGCGGTAGAGGCGATGCTCGAGGGCGCTGATCCGGCGGCCGCGCCGCGGCACGATCCAGGGCGGCGTGCGCTGGAAGACGAGCATCCTCCCCACCCGCGGCTGGATCGCGGGAGCGAACTGGATCGCCGAGGCCCCGGTGCCGATCACCGCCACGCGCTCGCCCTCGAGGCGGTGCTCGTGGTCCCACTGGGCCGAATGGAAGCTGGCGCCCTGAAAGCGCTCGAGGCCGGGCAGCTCGGGCAGCGCCGGCTCGGCCAGGCCGCCGGGCGCCGAGACCAGCACCCTTGCGAGCAGCTCGCCGTCGGAGGTCTGGATCCGCCACAGCCCCCGCTCCTCGTCCCAGGCGCTCTCGCCGACCTCACAGCCGAAGCGGATCTTCGGCGTGATCCCGAAGCGGTCGCTGGTCGCGCGCAGGTAGTCCCAGATCTCCTCCTGGCCCGAGTAGGTGTCGGTCCAGTCGGGGTTGGGGGCAAACGAGTACGAGTACAGGTGCGAGGGCACGTCGCAGCGGCAGCCGGGATAGGTGTTGTCGCGCCAGGTGCCGCCGAGCTGATCGGCACGCTCGAGCACGACGAAGTCGTGGCGGCCCTGCTGGCGCAGCCTGATCGCCATGCCGAGGCCGCTGAACCCCGCGCCGACGATCGCGATCTCGACCCGCTCGGGCAGCGGACCCGCGCCGGCGCCGTTGCCGGCCGGCCCGCCGCCGGGCCTCTCCGCTGCGCTCGGCCTCTGCGCCTCGTTCCTCTGCGCCTCGCTCGCCATTCCTACCAAGGGTAGCTTCTGCGGCGGAGGCCGGTGGGACCCCGCCGGCTAGCGGTGCTTGACCCCCTCTTGGGCGAAGGCGGCCAGCCTCGGCTCGGTGACCATCACCTCGGCGACGGCGCCGTCGATCGCCTCCAGCACGTTTTCGGGGAGCTCGATCCCGCTGGCCGAGGCGTTCTCGGTCACCTGCTCGGGCCGCGAGGCGCCGATGATCGCCGAGGCGACCTCGGAGCGGCGCAGCACCCAGGCGAGCGCCATCTGCACCATGGTCAGCCCGGCCGCGTCGGCGATCGGCTCCAGGCGCGCCACGGCGGTCAGCACCTCGTCGGTGGTGTAGCGGTCCATCGCCCAGCCCATCGAGTCGCTCGCGGCCCGCGAGTCGGAGGGGAGCTCCTCGCCGGGGCGGTACTTGCCGCTCAGCACCCCCTGGGCGAGCGGCGACCAGACGATCTGCGAGATGCCGGCCTCGTGGCAGAGCGAGAAGACCTCGGCCTCGGGCGAGCGCCAGATCAGGTTGTACTGGGGCTGCGAGGAGACCATCTCGGCCATGCCGTCGGCCTCGAGCTCGATCGCCGCCGCGATCTGCTCCGGCGTCCACTCGCTGAAGCCGATGGCGCGGACCTTGCCGGCCTGCACCGCCTCGGTCAGCGCCTCCATCGTCTCCTCGATCGGCGTCTCGGTGTCGAAGCGGTGGCATTGGTAGAGGTCGACGTAGTCGGTGCGCAGCCGCTTCAGCGAGGCGTCGAGCTGCTTGCGGATCTGCTCGGCGGAGAGCCCCGAGTTCTGCTCGTCCATCGGAAAGAAGACCTTGGTCGCCAGCACGTAGCTCTCGCGCTCGTAGTCGGCGAGGATCTCGCCCCACGCCTCCTCGGCCGCCCCCGCCCCGTAGGCATTGGAGGTGTCGAAGAAGTTGATGCCCTCCTCGAAGGCCCGGCGCGTGCAGGCCTCGGTGTTCTCGCGCTCCAGCCCCACACCGTATGTGAGCCAGGAGCCGAGCGAGATCTCCGAGACCTCGATGTCCGAATCGCCGAGCTTGCGGTGTCTCATCGCGCGGACTCTAGAGCAGGTCCACGCGCAGGTCGAATGCGGCCGCCGCCCTGGCGAGCCGCGCGTCCTGGGTGAGGACCGGCAGTCCCATCTCGGCGCCCAGGGCCAGATAGAGCGCGTCGTAGAAGCTGACCCGCGCTCGCATCCGCCACGCCGACTCGAGCAGGAAGGTGTGCGGACAGCGCTGCAGCTGCAGCTCGGTGAGATCAGTCAACGATTCCTCGGCCGCGTCGATCTCGAGCTTGCCGGCGGCGACCAGAGCGCCCGCGGGCGCGCGAGAGGCGCGCGCAGTGTCAGGGATTCGCCAGGAGTGCGATTCCTCGCCCCCGCTCGACGGCGCTCAGCGCCGGCTGCGCTTGGCCCGCCGGGCCGCGCGACGCGCGCGGCCGCGCTCGTTGCGGCGCCGGCGTGCTTTCTGAGAGATGCCGCCGCGCGGGATGCAGGTCTTGGCGACCCAGTCGTAGTCGCCGTGCCCGAAGGCCAGCGGGACCACCAGGTCCTCGCCGACGATCAGGTAGGCGACCGCGGCCTCGCGCTCCCTCGCCGCCATCCAGGCGGGTGGATGGGCGTCGATCTCCCCGATCCCGACCAGCATCTCCAGCTCGCGGCGGGCCCCGATCGTGTCGAGCGCCGGCCGGAAGCGCTCGTGAAACCGGCTGACGCAGTGGTGCGTGATCTGCACTCGCGTGTGTTCTCTCTTCATGGGAGAGAGGTCGCCGCGGGGCGCCTTTCCTGACGACGACCACCGGGCCGCCCGGCGACCTAGGCGCCGCTTGCCGGCTCCGCGCTGCCGGCCGCGAGCCTGACGAGCAGCTCGGGCGCGTCGGTCTCCTGGCCGCCCGCCTCGGTCAGCTCGATGGCGCGCTCGTAGGCCGCGGCGGCCGCGTCGTCGTCGCCTCGGGCCTGCTCGACCCTGCCGAGCCAGCACCATACCCAGGGCTCGTGGGAGGCGAGGGTCGCGTAGTGGCGCAGATGGGGAGCGGCCTCGTCGAAGCGGCCGAGGTCGTGGAGCGTGTAGCCGATCCCGAAGTGGGCCATCGCGTCGCCGGCCTGCAGGCAGCGGCGCCACCAGTAGAGCGCCTGCTCGTAGAGCTCCACGGTGTCGCACTCGAGCGCGCGGTCGAAGAAGTCGCGGTTGATCGAGTTCCCGCCTTCGAAGAGCGAGTCGGCGGCGCGGATGATCTCGGCGGCGGTGGCGTCGAAGAGCAGCAGGGCCGGGGCGTCGAAGCGCGGCACCTCGCCGCCGGCCTCGCGCTCCAGCGGCTCCAGCTCGACGGCGACGTCGAACTCCGAGAACCCGTTGACCCGGAACCCCACCTCGCGGCCGCCGGGCTCGTCGAGCAGGTAGGCGAAGAGCTCGCCGACCTGGCGCCAGCACTCAGGCGGCGTGCCGTCGTCGACGCGGCCCTGCTCGAGCGCGATCAGCCAGTCGGAAGCCGCGGCGCGGTTGAGGTGGAGCGGCGTCCTAGCCATCGCAGCCCTTCCCCAGCTGCTCGACCCAGCCGTGCCCGCCGCCCTCGGCGATCAGCCGGCCGACGACCGAGCGCCGCAGGCCCAGCTCGCGCAGCCGGCACCACTCGCGCGCGTGGGCGGGGAGCGGCGCCTGGACGATCGGCAGCTCGTAGCGGCGGGAGACCGCCTCCAGCTCCTCCAGCTCCCCGGGGCGGGCGAGATGGGGCGCGGGGGCGAGCAGGACCAGCGGCCGGGCGCGCTGGGCGCGGAAACCGCGCCCGTGCACCTCGATCCGCCCCCAGGCCTCGACGATGCCGGTGACCGCGCGCACCGCCGGGCCGTGGCGAGCGGGACGGCGGTAGGCGTAGGGGTGAAGCGCGTAGAGCCCGCAGCCGCATTTCGGATCGGGCGCCGGGTGGCACGCGCGCAGGCAGTGGGCGGTGGTGGGCTCGCGGTCGGGCGACCAGACCATCGCCGAGCCGATCCCGAGCCCGTGCAGCAGGCCGTGCTCGCTGAGGCCCCAGCAGCGGATGCCGTGCACGGCGCCGGCGAAGAGCGGCGGCTCGGGGGCGCCGCCGGGCTTGGGCCCGGCGGGCGTCACGCGGCGCTCCTCGCGGGCTCCTTCTCGCGCTCGCGCTCGGGCTCGGCGGGCGCGGGCTCTGGCTCGGAGGGCTCGCGCGCGGGCTCGCGCTCGGGCGCGGGCTCCCGGGGCGCGGGCGCCCTCCCGGGCTGCTCGATCGGCTCGACGATGATCGTCCTCGATGGTCCGGGAAGCGTCATGGCAACGGTTGGGTCGCCGCGGGCGACGCTTTCCTGACAGCCCCCCTGCACGTCGGCGTGGCAGCTACTCATCTCCCTCTCATCCGCCCTCGCCAGGCTCTGCGCGAGAAAGATGGAGACACCGACCCTCGAGGCCCAGAACCTTGTCAAGCGCTACGGAGAGCTCGTCGCCCTGGACGGCGTCGATCTGACCGCGAGCGCCGGCGAGATCCTGGGGCTGCTGGGACCGAACGGCGCCGGCAAGACGACCGCGATCCGGGTGCTGACCACCATCCTCGCGCCGACCCGGGGCAACTTCTCGGTGGCCGGCATACCCGACAGCCGCCCGAGCCAGATCCGGGCCCAGATCGGGGTGTTGCCCGAGAGCGCCGGCTACCCCGAGCAACAGACCGGCGAGAGCTTCCTCAGCTACCACGCCCAGCTCTTCGGTCGCAGCCGCGCGGATGCGCGCTCGCTGGCGGCCTCGCTGCTGGGGGAGGTCGGCCTGGCCGAGAGCGCCTCCAGGCGGATCGTCGCCTACAGCCGGGGCATGCGGCAGCGGCTCGGCATCGCCCGCGCGCTGATCAACGAGCCGGCCGTCGTCTTCCTCGACGAGCCGACGCTCGGCCTCGACCCGGCGGGCCAGCGACAGGTCCTGCGCCTGGTCGAGGGCATCGCGGCCGACCGGGGAGCGACGGTCGTGCTCAGCACCCACTTCCTGGCGGAGGTGGAGGAGATCTGCTCCCGCGTGATCATCCTCAACCGGGGCCGCGTGGTCGCCGAGGGGACCGTGGCGGAGGTGGCCGGCCAGGTCGCCGGGCCGAGACGGGGACGGATCCGGGTCCCGGCCGACCAGGTGGACCGCGCCATCGACGTGCTGGGCTCGACGCCCGCCGTCGCCTCCGCCCAGCGGCTCGCGGGTCAGCCCGACTGGCTGACGGCCACCCTGCGCGACGGGCCGGCCGCGACGGAGTCCGACATGAACGAGGTGATCGAGGCGCTGCTCGCCGCGCAGATCCCGCTGCGGGGATTCGAGCGCGAGGGAGCGCGCCTCAGCGACGCCTTCCTCTCGGTGACGGAGGAGGACTGAGATGGAGGCGAGCCCCGCCACCCCTGCTACCCCTGAGGCCGCCACCGCCGGGCGGCGCGAGTCGCCGGGCTGGGCGGTCGTCGCCCGCCACGAGCTGGGCGAGCTCTGGGGCGGCGGGCGGGGCCTGCTGCTGCTGTTCGGGTTCAGCGTCCTGATCGCCGTCATCGCCTACCTGGCGGCGACCAACCAGTCGCTCAACTTCCTCGAGCAGCGCGAGTCGACCAACCTGACACTGCAGGCGGCGGTGGCGGTCGGCTCGCTGCTGGTGCTGGTCACGGCGGCGGACTCGATCAGCGGCGAGCGTGAGCGCGGCACCCTGGAGGCCCTGCTGCTCACCCCGCTGCCCCGCTCGCAGCTGCTGCTCGGAAAGCTGCTCTCCCCGATCTCGATCTGGCTGGCCGCGATGACCGTGGCCGCGCCCTTCGTCTGGGCGCTGGGCCACGACGTCGGCGTCGCCGGCAAGGCGATCGCGATCGGCTACCTGCTGGGCACCACGCTCGCCGTCGGCCTGGCCGGATTCGGAGTGCTGATCAGCACCTTCGCCCGCTCCAACCGGGTCAGCCTCTCGGTCAGCCTCTTCGTGCTGCTGGCGCTCTACGCCCCCACGCAGCTCCCGACCGGGGCGCAGAGCGGCTGGTTCGGCGACCTGCTGCTGCGGGTCAATCCGATCTCGGCCGCCGAGAACTACATCGGCAAGATCGTGATCGACGGCCACAGCTGGACGCAGGATGCCTCCTGGCTGATCTCCCCGATCGCCGCCGCCGTGCTCTTCAGCGCGCTCGCGCTGGCGGTCGCGCCGCGCTTCCTGACGCTCAGCGGGAGCGGGTCGAGGTGAGGGGCGCGCTGCCGATCCGCCGGTTCGTGGCGACCCTGCTGTGTGGCGCGCTCCTGGCGAGCCCGGCCGCGGCCGGCGCCGCCGACGCCTCCCCGCCCGCGACGGCGCCCTCGGATCTCCAGGTCTCGATCAGCCGCGACCGCGACTCGGTGCGACTGGGCAGCAGCTTCAGCTTCCAGACGACCGTCACCAACACGGGTGCGCGAGATGTCCCCAGCGTGGTCGAGCACCTCAACATCGCCAGCGTCAGGCCAGGCGTCTACGTCGATCCCGAGGACTGGTCCCAGCAGCGGACCCAGTACCTGGGCTCCCTCGGCCCGGGCGAGTCCACAACCAACTCCTGGACGGTGAAACCGGTCAACGGCGGCACCTTCGGCGTCTTCGTCACCGCCTTCCCGGCCGACGCCGCCCCGGGCGCTCAGGCCGACTCCGCCGTCAGCCCCGTCCTGCGCGCCGCGGTGGCCGAGCGCCGCACCCTGAACCCCGAGGGCGTGCTCCCCCTCGCCGTGGGCATCCCCGCCTTCCTCGGCCTGCTGGCGCTCGGCCTGCGGCTGCGTCGCCGGGACTGAGGCGAGCGCCCGGGCGCTCGCTCGGCTCGGCGATGAACGGCCTCGGCGCTCCGCGAGGGTCACGGCAACCGCCTGGCCTTTGAGGGCGGGGGCTTCCCGGCGGCGCCCCTGTACCTCGACCTGGCCTCGGCGGACTTGCCGACCAGATCGCCCCAGACCGGCCGCACGCGGATGGTGAAGTGGTGTCGCGAGGCGCACAGCCGCGGGTCGGGGCGGGCCACGACCACGCGGGAGCGGCCCCGCTTCACCGGTCCCACCTTGAAGTTGTGCTCGCCCAGCGGGTCGCCGTTTCGGAGGTTGCCGTCCACAACCAGGTTGAGCCGCTTGAAGCGACGGCGCGAGGCGAGGGTGGCGCTGATCACGCAGCGCTCGCGGTCGATCTCGACCGCGAGCACCTTGGCGGGCCGGCGCTCGGGCTCGGTCTCGAACCAGCCGAATAGCAAACCGCCCACGATCGAGACGACCACGTACGCCCAGAACCCGTACCAGCCGACGGCGAAGATGCCGAAGACCACCATGCCGAGCACCTCACCGGCCCGCGACATGGCCCGCCGCCAGCGCGGAGATTCGGGGTCGGGGACGGGAACCGGCGCCGGGATCGGTGGGACGCCGGCGGGCACCGGCGGCGGGAGGCCCGGCCCCACCGCCACGAACTCAGGCTCGGGCGGCTCCTCCACCTCCTCCAGCAGCCGGTCGAGCTGCGGCATGTCGAGCACCCCTCCCCGCTCGCGGCAGTAGCCCAGCACCTGGGAGGCGTCGGTGGCCTCCAGCACCTCGGCGGCGTAGAGCCCGGCCAGCTCCTCGACCGCCTCGCGCGCGTGGGAGGGCCAGCGCCGCCCCGCGACCAGGGCCACGGGGCGGGCGCGCTCGGCGCGGAAGCCGACGCGGTGGACCTCGAGGCGCCCGGCGGCCTCGATCACGCCGCAGACGCCCGCCAGCTCGACGAAGCACGGATCGGAGTGATCGACCGTGCTCTTGATGTGCGCCTCCCAGAGGGCCCCGGCCGAGCCCGTGTCGGGATGGAAGGCGTAGAGGCCGCACTCGCAGCCGGCCCCGGGCGAACGGTGCCGCGGGGGCGAGCCGCCGCCAAGCGGCCTGCAGGTGGCTCGCGTCCAGGCGCCGCCGGGGTCCCAGCTCGCCTCGGCCACCGCCGAGCCCAGCCTGACGGCGCTGCTCGGCAGGTGGGCCTCCACCGTCCAGGCGCGCAGCCCCAGGATCGAGCCCGCGAACAGGGGCGGGTCGCGCCCGCTCACCGGACCAAACCGCGCGTGTCGAGGTCGGGCGGGCCCGGCGGCCGCCCGTTGCGGGGCTCGCCGCAGCGCTGCTCGCTCCCGGTCCCGCAGACGGGGCAGTGAAAGTCGGTGGAGAGCGTCTCGGTCACGACCCGGTAGGTCGCCGCCGGGCCCGATCCCTGACACCGGGTCCCCCGGCATCCACGACCGGACGGCCCGATTAGCTCGCCCCCGAACCTTTCTGTCCGGGGCCCCCGATACTTTTGTGGGCCCGCTCGGTGCCGGCGCACCCCTGCGGGAACAAGGAAGGAGGGCGCCGCGAACTTCCGTGAGCTGAACGATGCCCAGCTGGCCGAGCTCTCAGACGAGGAGCTGGTGGCCTACATCGTCAAGGCCCGCGCCGCGGGCAGGATCGAAGCCGCCGTCTTGGCGGTCCAGGTCCTGGCCTACGGGCACGAGCGCCGCATCAGCGGCTTCATCTACAACCAGCTCGGCAGCAAGGGCGCCGATGTCGTGGACGAGGTCGCCGCACGCACGATCGCCGACGCGATCCGCTCGGCGGCGTCCTTCGAGGGCCGCTCGATCGGGGAGTTCCGCGCCTGGGTGTTCACGATCGCGCGGCGCCGGCGCGCCGATTACCTGCGCAAGAAGCGCGTCGACGAGGTCCCTTCGGTCACCGACTACGGCGAGGGAGAGCGGGAGGACGAGCACGCCGCCGGCAACCCGATCGACGCCGTGGACGACGCGAGCGTCTTCAACCAAGCTCTCTCGGAGCTGAGCCAGGACGCCCACAAGCTGGTGGTCTTGCTCGGCGTCATTCATGACCTTCCCCACAAACAGATCGCCGTCCAGGTCAACCGTCAGTTCGGCGAGCAACTGGACGACCCCATGACCGAGAACAATGCAAGCCAGATCCTCAGCCGCTTCAAGAAGAGGCTGGACGAGCTTCTTGACGAGGCTGACGATCCGCCCCCACCACCCGACGACGATGACTGACGTAGACCGCCTACTGCAGACCTACATCGAGCGCTTCGAGGCTGGGCGGCTCTGTCGACCCCGCCGACCTGCTCGAGCAGGCCGAGGGCCGCGAGCGCGCCAGGCTCTCGGCGCTGATCGACGCCTACCTGGAGCACGCGGCGCCGCGCCAGAGGTGGGACCCCGAGGCCTTCGAGGGCTCGGTGGCGATGCGCGCCGCCGAGCTGTTGCAGGAGAGCTGGGCGGAGGAGTCCTCCCCCCTTCCCCGCCGGCTCGTGGCCTTGCGAAAGCAGGCGAAGCTGAAGCGCTCGGCGCTCGTCGAGTCGCTGGCCGAGCAGCTCGGCGCCACCAAGAAGCCCCAGCGCGACAAGGTCGCCGGCTACTACAACGCGATGGAGCACGGCCAGCTCGATCCCCAGGGAGTCTCCTCCAAGGTCTTCGAGGCCCTGGCCGGCATCCTCGACACCAGCGCCGACGCACTGCGGAAGGCCGGCGAGGCGATCGCCCCGTCGGCCGGCGGAGAACCGGGGGGAGCCTTCGCGCGAACGACGCGCGCAAAGGCCGCCGACGCAGGCCATGCCATCACCACCGGCCTCGAGGAAGACAGGCGAAGAGGGCACCGAGACAGAGGACTGGGACGACGTCGACCGCCTGTTCAGGGGTGGCGGTGAGGGCTGAGGAGCTCGAGCGCCGCGCCGAGGCCCTGCTGGCCGAGGTCCCCGGGTACATCTGGGACGGCGAGAGCCTGCCGGTCCCGATCGAGGAGATCGCCGACACCCACGTCGGCCTGCTGATCCGCGACGTCGAGGATCTCGCCACCGCACCCGGCGCCCCCGAGCTCGCCCCCGACCAGTCCCTCTCCGGCCTGCTGCTGGCCGCCGAGGGCGAGATCTGGGTCAACGCCTCCGAGGGCAAGCAGTGGCCACCGCGCCGGCGCTTCACCATCGCCCACGAGCTCGGCCACTGGCGCCTGCACCAGAAGCCGGGCCAAGAGGCGCTCTTCTGCCGCAAGGCGGTCGTCAGCGAGGACGACGGCGCGCCGCCCGAGCAGGCGAAGCAGGCCAAACCGAAGCGCAAGAAGCTCCCCCCGATCGAGAACGAGGCCAACGTCTTCGCCGCCGCCCTGCTGATGCCGCGGCATCTGATGCGCGAGCACTACGAGCGGCTGAAGCACCAGGAGGACTGCCACCGGCGGCTGTGCAAGCTCTTCGGGGCTTCACAGATCGCGATGGGGAAGCGGCTGCATACGGCGATCGACTGAGCGGGAGCGACGTTGGATAACCGTATGCGGAGCCCCTGGTCGACACCCAACTCACCGCCCTGACGACGTTCCTCCGTCGAAGTCGTCGCCTACGTACATCCCGACGATTCCGCGGTGGTCGAGAAAGCCAATGGCTGCTTGGGCGCGGACGGGAGTTAGCTCGGTCTCAGCCCGTGGCGCTGCTTTGGCGCTCTAGGCGTCTTCAGCATTCCCGTCCTCGCTCGACGACTGAGACCGCTTCGCATAGAACGCGTCCATCGTCTCGCGCGCGTGGCGCTTAGTCTCGTCGGAGAACAGGTGGTGATACGGCTTGGTCTCGTCTAGAACGGCCGTCTCGATCATTAGTTCCAAGGAACAGAGACACACATACTTGATGCGGCGAAAGAAGTGAGATGCCTCGCTTCAGTCGGTGATTCCGCATTTCGTGCAGTCATCGGAAAAGACCTCTTACAAGTAGACCTGGTCTGAGGGCTACCCAATGCCTTCGTATGTGGGCAAACGCCGCACCGTGATGCGGTTTGCCGCCCGTCTGTGAAGCGCGCCCGACTGGACTCGAACCAGTGACCTTCGGTTTCGTAGACCAACGGTCCGAGACTCGCCTTTCCTACCTCCAGTAGCTATTTGCTACTCTCGGTAGCAACGGGACCCTAACTAGGAGGCATGCGCGCGCCATGGGCACGACCGAGACCGAGAAGACCGAGATCAAGCAGCAGGGGAACGGGCACGTGGACGCCGGCGACGCCGCCGCGGAGGCGACAGAGGCGCCCGGCATCGAGGCCGGCGCAGCCCCCTTCTCCCTCGAGCTCTCCCAGGACCAGCAGGACATCCGCGAGTGGGCCCATGGGTTCGCGGAGCAGGTGGTCCGCCCCGCCGCGCACGAGTGGGACGAGAAGGAGGAGTTCCCCTGGCCGATCGTGCAGGAGGCGGCCAAGATCGGGCTGTATGGGTTCGAGGCGACGGCGCAGTTCTGGGGCGATCCGACGGGGCTGACCTTCCCGGTCGTAAACGAGGAGCTCTTCTGGGGCGACGCGGGGATCGGGATGTCGATCTTCGGCACCACGCTGGCGGTCGCCGGCATCTTCTCCGCGGGCACCAACGAGCAGATGGGCGAGTGGGTGCCGCAGTGCTTCGGCAGCGCCGACGACGTCAAGGTCGCGGCCTTCTGCGCCTCCGAGCCCGACGCCGGCTCCGATGTCTCGGGCTACCGCACCACCGCCAAGTACGACGAGGCAAAGGACGAGTGGGTGATCAACGGGCAGAAGGCCTGGGCGACCAACGGCGGCATCGCCGACGTGCACGTGGTGATCGCCTCGGTCGACCGCGAGCTGGGCTCGCGCGGGCACGCCGCTTTCGTCATTCCGCCAGGGACGAAGGGCCTCGAGCAGGGCGCCAAGGTGCTGAAGCACGGCATCCGCGCCAGCCACACCGCCGACGTGCATCTCGACGACTGCCGGGTTCCCGGCTCGTGTCTGCTGGGCGGCAAGGAGAAGCTCGACGAGCGCATCGCCCGCGCCCGCGAGGGCAAGAGCTCCAAGGGCCAGGCGGCGATGGCGACCTTCGAGGCCTCGCGGCCCACGGTCGCCGCGCAGGCGGTGGGGATCGCCCGGGCGGCGTATGAGTACGCGCTCGACTACGCCAAGGAGCGCGAGACCTGGGGGCGCAAGATCATCGAGAACCAGTCGATCGCCTTCGACCTCGCCGACATGAAGCTGGAGATCGACGCCTGCCGGCTGCTCACCTGGCGCGCCGCCTGGATGGGGCGCACCGGCAAGGACTTCGAGAACGCCGAGGGCTCGATGTCGAAGCTGAAGGCCGGCGAGGTCGCCACCTGGGCTACCGAGCGCGCCATGCACATCCTGGGCGGCAACGGCTACTCGCGCGAGTTCCCCGTGGAGCGCATGCACCGCGACGCCAAGATCTGGACGATCTTCGAGGGCACCTCGGAGATCCAGCGCCTGGTGATCAGCCGGGCGATCTCGGGGATCCACATCAAGTAGGGGGCTCGTGGGCCGGCCGCTCCGCGGAGCCGCCGGCGCTCACCGGGCGATCGGCTTCTCCGCTTACGGGCGAATCAGGAAAGGACGGCGGCCAGCTCCTCGGCGGACGCCTCGATCCGGTCGGGGACGGTGACCGTGATCGTTCCGTCCCGCTCGCTCAGCAGCTTGGCGTTGACGATCGTGATCCCGATCACCTCGCCGTCCTCGTCGTGGCGGACGGCATGTCCCTCGGGCGATGCATAGGTCCGCGCCGCGGGCCTCGGGGGGCCCGAGCGCAGGTAGAGCACGTCCGCGTCGGCGTCGTAGGACGCGTGCTCGAACTCGTGTGGGCCGATCTGGACGCTCACGCCCGCTGCCATGGATGCTCGATCGGCCTCACCGTCTGCTCAAGGTACCGCCCCCTCTCCGCGCCCACTACCCAGGAAGCCCCGCAGCGCCTACCGAGGAGCGCCTCGCCCGGCGCCACTAGCGTTTAGTAGAGCGA
>CAWKCC010000002.1:0-375719 GCA_963848045.1 uncultured Solirubrobacterales bacterium | reverse complement strand
GCGGCCAGGACGGCTACTGGCATGGGGATAGCTGCGTACCCATATTCAGGGGCGAAGTAAGCTGGGGTAAGAGGGCTGGAAGAGGTTGCGAAAGCCTCTCCAGCCCAGAGAGGCGACAGTACCCAAAAGAGGCAGCCGCCTCTTGGCATATCGGTCGGAGTCGGTAAATCCTTAACGCCTATGTGTTTTGAGAAACACGCGTCTTGCCTGTGAATCGGAAGTCAGCGTCCTAGTCACAGACGGCTATGCTGGGTCCATTTAGGAAATCGCTTCTGCGGCATATCCTCCTTTCCTCGTTTTTGTACCGTGGCTCTCTTGAGGGAGCACGCCTAGTGGTTCGCACACTCAGGCGTTAGCTCCAAACAAAAGCCCCGAACTAAAAACGGACCGCGACTTGCGTTTCGCTTTTCCTGTTAGTTTCTTTCGTAGTACCTCAAAAGGATCTTCCGCCATCTGCGGCTCTTCCTCTTCGGCAGCAGGCAATTCGTGCGGTTGCTGTGGCAACTCCGGGATCGCTTCGAGGGCGGAGGCCATGGCCACCTCTTCCACCGCCGCAGGTGAGCTTTTGATGGCCAGGTCAGTGATTGGTTCGGACTGCCACTGATCAGCAATTCCAGCGAGCTTGCGCAGGCACTCGAGCCATTCCTGCATCCGGGACTCTTCCTCTTCCAAACCTGAGATCCGGGCGACCATTCGTGCTTCTACTTCATAGACGTTCATAGTGATTCTCCTAAAGGGTCTCTTACTGAGCGAAGTAATAGTCGGCTAATTCGTCAATCCGCTGTGAAATGATTGCCCTCAGGCGGCCATAGGCTTTGCTGGTTTCGTTCGTGATCAGTTGCACGGCCTCGATTCTTTCTGCTTTGGCCCGGAAACGTCCCAGATTCTGAAAGGGATCGTCTCCCTGAAACATTGCCAGCGGACTCAACATCGTCGTCATAATGGCGACAAACATCAGATGTCTCATGACAAAACCTCCTGCGTTGGTCTCACCGAATCCTTCGGTAACTGATCAACCTTATTGGAGAACAACGTAGGTCTCAGTCTTGCGTCCGGGCCTTTCGTTCCCGGTTGCCCTTTCGTGGTTTCAAGTGAGTTCCAAATCTTCATCATGCCCGCAGGAAGAGCAACAAGCGTGCCAATCGCAAGAAAAGGAAATAGCAATAGCTGTAACACCCTTTATTTTATAGGTTTGGGGAGAGTGATCTTGGCAGAAGTGATGGTCTGAAGGACTCTTCGGAGTCCTTTCCAGCGGTACTAAATTAACGGAATCGGTATTTCTTTGCCGCTGGTTCAGAGGGAGACCGAAGACTGTATCTTTGGCGCTCGAAAGAGATTGCAGTTGGGAATGGTTTCGAATTGGGAGAGCATTTGATGAGGGTTTATCGGCCTGGACTATTTGAGGAATTCATGGTCAAACGAATCTCTACTAAACCTTTGCTCTCGATCTGACGATCGCTCTTTCATTGATCTCGGTGCACGTCATGTTGGAAATGGCAGGACTCAAGGAGCCGGTCAAGCCTTTTCACCACTAGGTACCCTGTATCGGCCAACATCTGACCAGAATGGAAAGAGGTAAACTTTGTGCCAGTTACTCCAAGCCTTTGCCACCGTTGCTGTTTATCGGAACGATAAAGTTAGTCTATTCAGTCTGTTAAGCTCTTTTAACAGAAGCTGGCTTTGGTAGATTGCTGTGTGTAGATCAATTCATAGTATTGAGACCGGGAGACCGGCGAAATGTTTGGTAATCGTGGGAAAGTCCGTTGCTTCGCATCCCGCTGAGGGGCTAGTATAGAAATCAAGATTCCACCCAGGGGGGACTACCAATGGTTGGTCAGATGGAACGCCGTGATTTTCGACGGCGAGACTGTCTGATGCTTTGCTGCTGTGAAGGAGATCGTTTTCGAAACTACGGGTATATCGCTGAGATATCCTGCAATGGAGCTGGGATAGTAGGGACCAAGAAGCTCCCAGCTCATGGCGCCGAGTTAAGGGTAACGATACGTCTAACGTGGAAAACGATGGAGCTGCTGTCGAGAGTTGTGTGGGTAAAATCGGAGATAGAGAAGCGAGGGCAGGTTACTACGGCAGAACCCAGCCCAGTGACAGCTTTCATTGGTCCGCAGTTAGTTATGTAGTCGTCAGTTGGAGTGGAGGTCAGACCTTATCGTGTCATCTCCCACCAAGCGAAACAGGCAACCAGGATAGCAAGGCCTGCTGCTGGCCAGCTATACCAAGCCGGGATGGTGACACCTGCGATCATGAATCCGGAAGTGGTTATCGCCCTGATTATGTGTCCTACAGCAAGTCCCGAGTAAACCAAGAAAGCAGCAGCTATGAAGGGTTGGTACATGGTGGTGTCTCCAGTTCTAATTTACTCCTGACGCACCCTTCGACTCAGTGATTCGACTCACTTTCTTCGCGCGATCGGCCTCATCACTGGGGGGCTAGATGGGAAGCAGACTCGAAAAGCTTCTCCAGCCGTATCGGTTCCAATGACTGGCAAGCTGATCATGATTCCACCAAAGAAGGTCCGAGTAGCCTTTAACACCCGTTTTCATGGCTAGCAACCGCTGCCAAGTCCTTCGGCTTCGGATACTCAGATCTCGGAAACTTGAAGCTGGAAAGCTGAAACTTGGAACGTGAATTGGTCAGCGTTCAGAAACTGGATTCCAGGGGCAATGCAGAGATTGAAGCAAAACCCTAACACTTACGTGTTTTGCCCGTGAATATGAAGTCAGCGTCCTAGTCACAGACGGCTATGCTGGGTCCATTTAGGAAATCGCTTCTGCGGCATTCGGAATCCGGCATCCAGCAATCGTCAAGACGTTCAAAATTCGATTCGATAAAGAGAGCCTCTGGGAAAGAAAAAAAGGCCCCGCCAGAAGGCAGGGCCTGGAGAAGTGAAAAAACTACTGGATGGTTTAGGAACCGCCACCCGATGACATGGCTGTAACCGCTTCGTCGAACACGCTGGTCACAGCATCACTGATACCAGGTGTGGCGAGAGCTACGGCGACGGCCACTAAGGCCAGCATGATCGCGTATTCCACTGTCGTGACGCCTTTCTCCTGTCGGGAGAAGCGAGCCAGTAATTGTTGAATGATCAACATTGTCATATCCTCCTTTCCTCGTTTTTGTACCGTGGCTCTCCTGAGGGAGCACGCCTGGTGGTTCGCACACTCAGGCGTTAGCTCCAAACAAAAGCCCCGAATTGAAAACCGGCCGCAACTTGCGTGTCGATTCCCGTGCTAATTTTCTTCGCAATTGGTCAAATGGATCCTCGGCCATCTGCGACTGTGTCTCGAAGGCTACGTGCTCTTCGTGTACTTCTTTCCGTACCTGCCGGACCGCTTCGAACTCGTCGACTACCGTTAGATTTTCATCGACATTCTGTGTCTCTGCGGGTGTAGTTTCTACTACGACCTCCTCGATGGATTCTGACTGCCACTGAGCGGCAATTCCGTCGAGCTTGCGCAGGCACTCGAGCCATTCCTGCAACCGAGCCTCCTGATCTTCCAAACCGTTGATCCGGGTTACCATTTTTGCTTCTACTTCCTGTACATTCATGATTCTTCTCCGTAAGGGTCTATCACTGACCGAGGTAATAGTCGGCCAATTCGTCAATCCGCTGCCCAATTGTGTTTTCTACCCGACCGTAGAGTCGTCTCGTCTGCTGGGTGACAATTTGTACGGCCTCGACTTTTTCGACCGAAGCGGGCATCCGGCCCATCTTTCGGAACGGATCATCGCTTTGCAGCATGGCTAGAGGGCTCAAGATCGTGCCCATAATGGTGATAAACATTAGTTGCCGCATGATGAAACCTCCTGAGCTGGTTTCACCGGATCCTTCGGCAACTGATCGACCTTATTGGAGAACAACGTAGGTCTCAGCTTTGCGTCCGGGCCTTTCGTTCCCGGTTGCCCTTTCGTGATTTCGGGTGAGTTCCAAATCGTTATCATGCCCCCATGATCGCAATAAGCGTGCCAATTGCATGAAAAGAATCTGAAAAGAGCTGTAACTCTTTGTCTTTTAAAGTTTTAAAATTATGAAATCTGGCGGCATGAGAGGTTAGCACGAGTCCTCGGAATCCTTCCGAGCGGTACAAATGTAACGAGATCGGCATTATTGTAACGGTGACTCGGTGGTGGATGTGCCACTCGAGTGTCTCGCCTATCTTCAGGTTGAAAAGAGCCGACTTGAATTTGTCGGAGCTCTCCTTTCCACCAAGGGCTGGCCCAAAGACCCCGTAGCCCCTGTGATTCCAGCCCTGCAAGGATGGCCGCAGCCGTCTACTACGACGGCGAGACCCTGCCCCAGCTGGCCGGCTTCTTCTACAAGCAGGCGCTGGAAGAGCGCAACCACGCGATGATGATGGTTCAGTTCCTGCTCGACACAGACGAGCAGGCGGTCATCCCGGGCGTGGAGGCACCGAGAACGGACTTCGAGGACATCGTCGCGCCTGTGGCGATGGCGCTCGAGCAGGAGAAGCAGGTGGGCGCCGAGATCGACGCGCTGTTCAAGATCGCGCGCGAGAGCGGCTACTTCCAGGGCGAGCAGTTCCTGCAGTGGTTCATCAAGGAGCAGGTCGAGGAGGTCGCCTCGATGAACGACCTGCTCGCCGTGGTCGAGCGCGCCAAGGACGACCCTCTGGCCGGCGAGGAGTACCTCGCCCGCGTCCCGATCGGCGACGAGGGCGAGGATCCCTCGGCCCCCAGCGTCGCCGGCGGACCGCTGTAGGAGCGGCTCATCGCTCCCCGGCCATCGGCCCGGTGACCCGGTGCGCGGCGAACAGGGCTACGAGCGCAAGCGGGGCGAACCAGACCGCGTAGGGATAGAACCAGTGTGTCGCCGCCACCTGGACGGCGATCAGGGCCGCCGCGGCGAGAGCCGCGACCTGGGGGATGCTGCGCTCGCGGGGCACGAAGAAGAGCGCGGCGGCGAAGCACACGGCGAAGACCTTGGAGGCGGTCTGAAGCGGCTCGAGCGAGGGCTCGAGGCTCCAGATGCTGAAGGGCGAGCCCCTGGAGGCCTGGTAGCCGAGCGAGCGGTCATACAGCTCCCGAAGGCCGCCGTCGGGCAGCAGCGGGAGCGTGACCAGGGTCGCCGCCGCCACGAAGGCGAGCGCGAACAGGGCGAGCGTGCGGGGGCGCCGGTCACCGGTACCGGCAGCGAGCAGCGGGGCGAGCGCCAGGGTCCCGAACTTGGTCAGCCCGGAGAGCGCGGCCAGCGCCCCCCGTGCTGGAGGCGAGGAGATGACCAGCAGGCAGGCGAGCACCGTCGCGGCTACGAGCGAGTCGTTGAAGCTCGACCCGAGGGTGTACATCGAGAACGGGTAGGCGAGCCAGGCGAAGGCCAGCGCCACACCCAGCGTCGTGCCCTCCGCCCCGTCGCGCAGCCTCCGCCCCAGCGCGAACAGCGCCAGGGCGCAGAGCAGGTCGAAGCCGAGCGCAGCAGCGCGGGCCGCCGGCACGTCGTCCCACTCTCCGCTCCACGGAAAGGCCTGCTCGGCCGGGACGTAGGCCAGGTAGTTGACCGGGCCGTAGACGTCGCCGCGCACGTCACCGCTCGCCGGCAGCCCCTCGGAGAAGTCGGCGCCGTAGACGTCCTCGCCCGAGGCCAGCCGGTCGGCACCGATCACCCCCGCCAGGCCGACGTCGATCACCTTGCCCTCCGTGACCTCGTAGCCGACGCGGAAGACGCAGAGCGCGGCGATTCCCGCGATCAGCCAGGAGCGCCGCGCGAGCGGCAGCAGCGGCCCGCGGCCCTCGCCCGGGCGCCGGCCCGCGATCACCATGCGCGCGAACAGGTACCCGAGCACGGGATAGACCAGCGGCACAGAGACGTCGATCTCACCCCGGTTGAAGAAGAAGAGCGAGACGCTGAAGCCGAGCAGAATCAGGAGATCGAGGTGGAGCAGCCGGAACGGCCGCCTCGGGTCGAAGAAGGGCGCGATGAACAGCAGGCAGAGAGGGATCCAGATCCAGGCCTCGTTGACGTCGCCGGAGACCGCGCCCTCGTAGCCGCGGGCCAGCTTGGTCTCGATCTGGCTGCCGGTCCAAGCCTCGACCACCTCGCCCGAGCGATCGTCGACCACCACCAGCACCTGGATCGCGCCGTCCGCGTCGCGGTAGCGAACCTCCCAATGGTCGTCGCCCCTGGTGGCGGCCGTCGGGGCCAGCCGCGCCTGCCCGCGCTCTCGGCGAACCTCGGCCGTCCCGTCTGCAAGTCCGATCGCGGCGGCGGCCGAGAGGGCGAACCCCGGCGGCGGGCGCTCGGCGCTTGCCGGCGCGATCAGCGGCGGCACGAACCCGCCATCGAAGGGCGGCTGGCCCGCGGGGTCGCCCGCGCGCGATGCCACGGCGCCGCCGGCGTCACCGGCCTGCGCCTGCTGGGCGAGGGCGAGACCGGGCGGCGCCACAGCCAGGGCCGCGGCGGCGATCAGCACGATCACTCCGGATCCCCAGCGGGCGACGGCATGACAGGGGCGGTCCCGAGGGGGCATCAGGGAGCGAGTTTCCCGCATTCCCATGCGGGATGATCCCCCTGGCAAATGATCAGGCGGCGATCGCCCGGGCGTGATCGAGCTCACGGAACCCCGCCTTGCCCGCTGAGGTCTGAATGCCGAACCCGACGAATCAGGAGCAGCGATGGATACGGATTTCACGGTCACGACCAGGATCGCCGCGCCGAAGGACGAGGTCTGGAGCGTGCTCTCCGACCTCGGCTCGATCCACAGGTGGAACCCGGGGGTCAAGGCCTCACACGCGACATCCGACGCTCCCGGCGGCGAGGACGCCACCCGGCACTGCGACCTGCAACGCCCGGGTGGCAAGGCCGTGGGATACCTCGAAGAGCGAGCCGTGGAGTGGCGCGAGGGCGATGGCTACCGAATCGAGATCACCGACAGCAACCTGCCGCTGAAGACAGCCTCGGTTGAGTTCGCCCTCGAGGCGGACGGCGACGGCACCTTGGTCAGGGTCGGGCCTCGCTACAAGCTCAAGGGTGGGCCGATCGGCTGGCTGGTTGACAAGGTGATCGGGCGCCGCCAGTACCGCAAGGGCATGGAGCAGCTTGCGGCCGGCCTCAAGTACCACGTCGAGACCGGCAACGAGGTCGGCGACCGCGTTCCCGAGTAGAGACCGCCGCCTGCCGGCAGGCTCGAGCAACGGGAGCGACGGGACTCGAACCCGCGGCCTCCGGCGTGACAGGAGCGGTCAGGGGGAGCGTTCAAGTGGCCAGTTTCCCGCATTCCCATGCGGAATGACCCATCTGCCGCCGCCGCTCTGAGGTCCGCTCAGATGCCCGCAATTTGCGGGCGATTACAAGCCGTTTGGGCACTGGTGCCCAAACGATCAGGCGGACGATTGCAGTCCCATGCCATCGATGAACTGCCGGACGACCGCTACGGCCTCAAGTCGCAGCTGAGCTCGCTCGTCCTCGCCGCTCCCCAGGAACTCTGCATACGACCTGGGACCATCCTGATCGTCTGACTCGAATCGCTCCCCGAGCAGCTCGATGGAGCGAGACACGAGCTCTTCACTTGCTATCGGGCTCGAGGCGGCAACTCGCCCCGCCGCTTCCGGGCCATCCGGCCAGTTTCGAATCGTGAAGCAGAGGTCGTATGCGTCTTTACGCTCGTGCCGATCTTGGAACGACTGGATTTTCAACACCACGTAAGGGAGCAGGTTCGCGACCTGCACCTCGACGCGGGACATCCCTCCCTGATCGAGCCGCTCAGCCTCGACTCGGACGGTCGTAAAGTCCCGGGCAGCAAGCTCGGCTCCCTCCACATTCAGAGCTCCGAGCTTTGCGCCGTGGCCCTCCTTCGGACGGTGGATCCGGCCGCGCTTGACCTCGTCGGTCTCGCAGAGAAACTCCACCACCACGTCCAAGCCTTCGACCTCGCGGCGCCACTGAAAGCTGCTGTCGCCCGGAGCGAAATCGGAATCACGAAGGTTTCTCTCGAGGGTGCGGTATGCCTCCTCGCTGTCGGGCATCGCAAGACTCAGGATTAGGTCGACGTCTGTGCTCCCGACGTGTGGCCGCGCTCCCTCCGGCAGCTTTCCGATCAGATAGCGGGGGACCAGACCGCCAGCAAGAATGAGGCGATCGCTCCACGGGCCAATGTCGCCAAGGACTGTGACTAGAACGCGCTCGCAACGCTCCGTGATTGCAGCGTCGTAGTCGTCGGCGTGGCGCGGCTTCAGAACCCGATCACCTCCCGGCGGAAGTGCTCCGCTTGCTCGGCACCCCGCTGCGGGTCGCGCATAGCATCGACATAGATCCGGAAGGAATTGGCAAGCCACAGGTGATCGCGCTTGCTGGAGAAAGCCAACGGAGTGTCGTCGTCCAGCTGCATCAACGCCAGGTTTGCGCCGCGCTCCGTCGCCTCCCCACTGATCGCCTCCGCTGCACTCGCGAGGGGAACCTCGGCCGATATCCAGATGGCGACCAGGGGCACAGTGGTTAGGAATGGGGCGAGAATGTTCGCCGCGGCTACGCCGGAGATCGCGTATCCAATGTCCTGCCGGACAAGCTCCCGGCCGACCGCGCTGGGCAGACGCTGTTCTACCTGCTCGAACCGGTAGGCCATGAAAGACCGGGAGCCGCGATCTCGGAGCTCCTCGGCAAGAAGGTCGAGCAGCGCCCCGGCGTCGTGGACGCGCCGGCGGCGCTTGGGACCCCTTCCCTCTCCGACCAAAAGCTCCCGGTCCTCCAGATTCCGGACGACCCGGTGCGCGGTGCCCACCGAGACCTCCGCCCGTTTGGCCAGATCCGTGAGTTTCCAGTCGCGCTCTGGCTCGCGCAGCAAGGCCTGAACGACGACTGCGGTCTTGCCCGAGATTCGCATCCCCGCAGGTCTGGCCCGCGCCCGACGGGTCGGCTTCTCAACGTGGATTGCCAGGCCCGGGAGCTCCAGATGGGCATTGCCGACACCATCAACGACACCAATACCGGCCTCTTGGAGGATTGCCCTCGCGGGCTCAGTGGTCTCGTTAGCAACCACGACGATGGGGGGCCGGGACGACTCGAAGCGTGCGGCAAGCATCCGAGCGTCGGGCGCGGCCACCTGCGATTTGAACTCGACCGCGACTGTCGGGCGCCCAGCTTCATCGACAATCACGGCGTCGATATTGGGCACGTCCCGCAGCACGCGGAGCGCTGAGGGTGGAACAGGAGGCCTTATCTTGAGGGGCACCATTTTCAGCCTTTTAGCATTTTCAATCTTAGCCCGAACATGGCCTTTCACTGAATATGGCCGCCCAGCATCTGGGCCTCTCGAAGAACGGGCTACCAGTTGCGTCTGGCGCAAGGCGCTGAACTCAGGATGAAGCGGCAGCCTTCTCGATAGCGCTGCGCGCCGCGGCCACCGATCGGGCGACCACGAACTGCCACTGCCCCAGCTCACCCCAGTTGTTGACGGCCTCCACCCACTGGTGGGCTGCCGTGATCTTGGCGTCGTCCTTCTCACGCTTTCGGCCCTTGGTTTCGATCAGAAGGGTCAGCCCATTGGTAAGCCGAACGATGAAGTCCGGCCGGTAGCGCCCCGTCGTCCCGAGGTGGCGGTAGGGAATCTCGAGGAAAAGGCGATCGTTCTTGGCGTAGGCGACGACCTCGTCGCGCTCTTCAAGTAGCCCGGCGGCGTCGCGCTCAAGCTTCGAGTCACAAACGGCATGGGAGACGTGCGATTTGTTCGTCGCGAAGCAGTCCTTCACCGTCTGGAAATCGCAGTCGGTTGAAGCGATCGGCTCGTACTCGTTGAGCACCGGGATGAGGCGGTCCTGGTCGGTGGCACGGAACGCCGCCACCGTGCGGTTGCGGATCTCCTGGACATAGCGCAGGTTGCAGAGCTCCCGCCGGTCCACGCCTTCCGCGAATTCGATCTTCTCGCCCACCACGTCGCGCACAAGGCGAGCGATGTGCGCGAACAGGTGACGTTTGCCTGCCGATTCAACGATGTCGGCGGCAACGCGAAACACGAGGCGTTGCTCCCGGAAGTCCTCATAGGCCCGGGATCTGTCCTGTGTTTCTCCACCGATGCCCGAGTGGGCCTCGCCGACCTCAAACTCGACCCAGGTGGCTGTCGGGTCGTTCTCTGGCGAGATGAGGATCGGCTCGATCGAGTCCAGGTCTACCGTCACGTCCTCCCCGAAGTCGTGGATGATCTGCTCGACACGAGGGAACTCGAGGCGCAGGTCCTTTCGCTCGCGGAGGCTGTGGACGCGGGTTGTCTTCGGGGGCTCAATTGGGGTGTCGGTCCCGGCCTTCGCGAAGGGCAGCAGCTGGAAGGGGACGCCGTAAACGTCCACGTACTCGGGATTTGAGAGATCGGTGGTGTCGGAGCGCCGAAGCCCTCGGCCAATGACCTGCTCGCATAGGAGCTGGCTCTGGAAGGCGCGGAGGCCAAGGATCTGCGTGACGTTGCGGGCGTCCCAGCCCTCCGAGAGCATGCCTACAGAGATCAGACAGCGCACCTGCTCGCCGGGTTCGCCCTCGCGCCCCACGGTTGAGACCAGCTCCCGAAGGCGCTCAGCGGCGTCGCTTGCCGACTCGCCCTCCAGTCGCGCCTCAGCCGAGTCCAACAGGTCCGAATCGATTCGAACCGTGTAATTCTCGCCGTCGCGGTTCTGTAGCCACGGCCCCGCCTCCCCGCGCTCGGCAATGTGGCGTTCAAGGATCCTTGCCATCTTCGTCTCCGCGCAGACGACGATCATGGCCGGCGGGATCGCCCGGGTATGCGCCCAGCGCTCGAACGTCTCGAACCACTCGCCGGCGAGCTGCTTCAGGGGCCCATCGATCTCCGCAAGGTATGCGTGCATGGGGTGGGCGTCGTCCTCAGTGTCGTCACCCCGCTTCGGCGCTGCCTTCTTCACGTGCTCCCATAGGTTCCGGTACTTCGGGACCGCTGTGCCCGAGTCGTCGGTCGTCGGGATCCGAGGGATCTTCACGATCCCGGACTCGATTGCGTCAACGAGTCCGAAGTCCGAAATGATCCATTCGAACGGCGTCCAAGCCTTCTCGCCGCCCACGGCCCCTGGGTACATCGGCGTCGCCGAGAAGTCAATCGCCCGGAGAATCTCGCGTTCGCGGTGGATGCGCTCGAGACCCGACACCCAGACCGTCGCTTCCTCAAGCTCCTTCTTTTCCTCCCCCTTCGCCTTCAACCCCGGCGGCGGGCGCCATGCGTGATGGGCCTCGTCGTTAAACACCATCAGCCGGCGCTTTGAGCCGAGCTCGCCGAGAACGCGTCGGCAATAGGCGGGGTCGGACTCGCGGCCCCGCTTCAAGACGCGGTACTTCGAGTCCTCCTTCTCGGCGAGAGCGTGCCAGTTGGTGACGACCACCTTCAGCTGGCCAAGCATCCCCTCGAACTGGCCGGGTATCAACCCGAAGCCCTCGAAGGCGCTGTCCGGATGGGCGGGATCTACGCCGTCCTCGCCCAGCAGCCGCTCCTTCACCGTCAGGTTGGGGCACACAACCAGAAACGCGTCGGCGAACCGGCGGTCCTGCTTGCTTGCCACCTTGTTCAGGCCAGACCACGCGATCGTCATCGCCATCACAAGTGTCTTGCCGCCGCCAGTCGCCAGTTTGACCGCCCATCTCTCGTATGGCTCAGGCGCTTTCGGGATCTCGCGTACGCCTTCGGTCAGGGAGCCGGGCGCTTCGGTGAGGAAAGCGATCGTCTCGATTGCTTCGCGCTGAGCGAAGAAGAGTCGGCGCTCGCGCTCGGGGTCGAACCAATGGCGAAAGAGCGCGTTGGTGATCTGGGACGCTCCGTCATAGTCGCGCTCTCGCCAATCGCGAACCCGCGCGCGGATCCGATTGACGTGGTCGAGACGGACCAGCTCGTCGGCTACGCGGAGCTGCGTTTCACCCTTCGGCGCCGGGGGTATGTAGCCGGCCTCCCGGCGCCCCTCGACCTTGCGCGGCGCGCCCTCGCCGAACTCCCAGTGGTGCTGGGGTTCCTCGAAGGGTTTGTTGATGATCGGATTCTCTGCGGTGACCTGGGTGACCGGCTTTTCGGTGCTAGCCGTAGCAGCCATCAATCAGGGAGCTCGAGGATCGCCTCACTGATGGAGCCGGCGTCGTCGATCACGCGGATCGCGCACTTTCCGGATTCGCCACGCTCCAGGGGAAGGGACTTGAAGGTCTTGAGCTGCTCCATCAGGTCCTCATCCACGACGCCTTTGACCGCGCGGGCCAGGGCCTTCCAGGAGTCGTCGCGCGTGAAGAAGGCCTGGTTTACGCGGAAGACCATCCCGTCGTAGTCATGATCGAGGAACCAAGCGGCGACCTCGTCGCGACCGCGTGACTGCACTTCGCCAGTTGCTGCGTCGTAGCTATCCATGCCGTGCAGCTCGACCTGATACATCCCATCTGCATCCCGCTCGACGGTTGCCTCCGGAGCCGAGTAGAGGCGGAAGGTCTGACTCGCCTGGGTGTTCTTCAGAAGGTCGCCCAGCAGAAGATCGGGGTTGGCCTCGAGGAGCGCGACGTTTACCCGTCCGCGCTTTCCTGGTCGAAGGTACTCCTGCGCTTCCGCTTGCGCCGCGAAGCCGGCGAAAACGACCAGGTCGTAGCCGGGCGCCTCGTCCAGAGCCTCGTCAACCTGCGCCACCGTAATAGCCCCGTGGCGAGGGCCGAGGCTGACCGCGAATCGCTTCTCATCATCGCCTTCGTCCTGGAAGGTCCCCTCGGCGTGAATGACAGTGCTTCCCGGTAGAGGTGAAAGGCTCCCGATCGGGAGGGGGTCACCGCCGCGGCGCGGAATGCCGTGCGAGCGGAGGGCCTCAAGGAGGATCTCAATGTGGTCGGCACCCTCGTCCGTCGTTGCACGCGCACCGTCGCCGGCCGGATCCGTGAACGGATCGTCCGCGTAGCGGGAGAGCGCCTCAAACGTGAAAGGCCCCGAGACGCGCACCCGGCCCCGGTCGACCCTCGGTTCGTCAAAGAGGACCTCGGTCTCAGCTTCGCCCCCGTAGCCGACAGAGCTCGCGGTTACCCGTTCTAGCTCGTTGTACTCGAAGCCAGCGTCCACGCCCCGATCCGGGTCCTTGAGCTTGTAGTAGTCGAACTTGGCCGTGAGGAGACGCTCTCGTGCCAGGGCAACGGCAACACGGCTCGTGTCGATCGTTATCCAGCGTCGCCCAAGCTTCTCGCAGCACCAGGCGGTTGTCCCTGAGCCACATGTCGGGTCGACAACCAAGTCCCCGGGATCGGTGGTCATCGCAATACAACGATCGACGATCTTGGGAATCGTATGGACGATGAACCGGCCCCGCGAAAAGCTGGAACTCGTGTCGGTCCAGATGTTGGCCATGGGCTTTCCGCCTGCGTCGTCCCAATGCCTGCGGTACCAAAGCGAGTCACCTGCGATTTCCAGGCGCCCCATCTCAAATAGATGGTGCATCCCCTCGAGCCGCAGCATCCAGTGACGGTTAGATGGGCACGTGAAAGTCTTGTCGTCGAGTTCGAGCGGAACTGTCTTCGTCCGACTAAACCCCTGCGAAGTGGGGTTGTCTCGCTTGTAGACCTTCGCCCCTTCGGGCAGCTTGCGCGGATCAAAACGCTCCTCAGCCGTCAGTTCTCGGTTGCCTCCGTCGGCTTCGAGTACACGGTCAAAGTCCGAGTGCTCCGCGAGGCTTCCCCTCTTCTCTATTAGCGGCCGGTATTTGACCGCCGACTTGTCCTTGGCGTACCACAGCAAGAAATCACTCACCGCGGATAGCAGCGTCGAGCGCGACTGGGAAGTCTTCTTAAAGGTGATCAATGGACACGCGTTCTCTGGACCAAACACCTCGTCGAGCAATACACGGACTAGGTGAACGTTGTCCGGTCCTATCTGGACGAAGATGGAGCCGGTTTCAGTTAGGAGGTCGCGGGCCAGGATCAGCCGGCCCCGGAGGTACGTCAGATAGGAGTGAATGCCCAACTCCCACGTGTCGCGGTAAGCCTGAATCTGCTCCGGCTCGCGCGTAAGCGAGCCATCGCTTGCCTCGCGAGGCGAACGGTCTGAGATGCGGGCTTGGAAATTCGAATTGAAGTTGATCCCGTACGGGGGGTCGATGTAGATCATCTGTACCTGGTCAGCGAGGCGCTCACGCTCGAGCAAGCTGGTCATCACATGCAGGGAGTCTCCGAGAACCAAGCGGTTCGCCCAGCCCATCTCATGCTCGTAGAACTCGACGGCCTGCGAGCGGTCCAATTCTGGTTCGGCAAAGAGGGCCGGCTGGGCGCTCTCGCGCTTCGCCGCACGGATGATCGCGTCCGTTGAAAGCATCTCGTGCACATGGATTGACGGTGCTTCGACCTCGAAGCCGTCGTCGGCGTCCTTTCCGGCCCAGAACAATTCAGGCGGCAGATGGGGGTCGTAATCGAAGCGGCGCTTCGGCGGAGCGTCGATGTCCTCGCGGGCCAGGCCGGCAGGAGGGTTGTTCAGCCTCTTCGCCTGCTCGTGGCGATAATCGGCGACCTCCTTCTGCTTCGCGCGTCTAGCCATTCCAAGAGAACCTACTGCTTGGTGGGTTGCTTCCCGTGGCTCTTGCCTGAGCTCCCATCGGATCCACCCGGGTAGCTGTGCGTCCCGCAGATTCCCACCATGTCGCAGCGCTCGCATGTGCGATCCCGGGCGGCGCCGTCAGCTCCCTGCGGCGCACGCGGGAAGGTGTTCGATCGCATCAGACCCGCTGCCGCAACGACGGCCTCATGGGCCTCGCGCAGGGTCTCGTCGGTGACGGACTCTTCGCGTGGGTTGTCGAGATCATCAAGGTTGTCGACAATGACTGCTCGAGCGTCCTCGCCGGTCGCCTGCCGATAGCCGAGCGCATACAAACGGAGCTGGAGGTCCGTCACCTCCTCCTGCTGGGTGCGGTCGTTTGACTTGAAGTCGATCACGACGACCTCATTGGTGTCCCGACGGCGGATCAGGTCGATGCGCCCACTGACTCGGACACCGTTGCCGAGCTCGATCTCCACGGGCCGCTCCGCGTGCTCGATCTTGTCGAAGTCCACGGATCGTGCCGCGATGTAGGCACGCAGGCGAGCGACGGCCTTCTCGCTCAACTGTCTTTCCAGCTTTGGGTACGCGAAGGGAAGGTTGAGGTGCCGCTCCACCAGCTCGTCGCAAACACCCTCCGAGGTGTCGCCGCCGCTAAGGGCCCGATCGTGAAGCTCAAAGAGGCAGTCGTGAAGGCCCTTGCCGTAACCAAGTGCCTCGGCGATGGGAGGGTTGAAGCCGTAGAGGAAGCGCAACTTGAATGAGTACGGACACTCGAACGCGTAGCGCAGCTCCGAGAATGAGAGGCCCACGTCCGAGATCGACTCAGCCGGCGACGGCTCGAGCTTCTCGCGCTCCGGGGCCCCCTTGGACGATTCGATCGTCTCTAGTGCCGCCTCTGCCTCATCCCACAAGAAGGAGGGGATGCGGTACGTCTGCTTCTCCCCGGGTTTGTAGTCGGCACGCGTAAGCGTCAGAAACTTCTTGGCCCGAGTACAGGCCACGTAGAAGAGCCGGCGTTCGTCCACGTCCGACTCGTCGTAGTCGTCCTTGTTGCGCACTACTCCGTCCGGAATGACGTGCCACGGCGAGATGCCACCGCCGCCGCGCGGCGGAAAGTAGTTCTTCGTCAGTCCCGGCACGAACACGGCGGGCCACTGAAGGCCCTTAGCTTGGTGGATGGTCAGGATCTGGACGGCGTCCGGGGTCACATACCGCGCTTCAAGCCAGCCCTCCGGGTAGATCGACTCTGCTTGGTATTCGAGGAAGCCAGCGAACTCCTCGTACTTGCGCTGCGGGTCGCTCTGGAAGTGGATCTGTTCGAAGTCGGAAATCGCCTGCGAGAACTTGCCGAGGTTGTAGAAGACGACTTCGGCTCGACGGTGCGCGTGGCTCGGCGATTCCCCGGTGACCTTCTCCTCGCGCAACTCGACCGCTTCGAGGAAGCGAAGGAACGAGCGCTGCAGGTTGTAGATGCCGAAGCGACCGGTGCCATCCTCGATCGCCTCACGGTCCTCGCATGCGACCGCGACGCCGCGCGCGAGGTCATCGTCAGAGAAGCCAAGGTCCGCTGCTGCCCAAGCGTCGCGGAGACTCTCCTCGCTGCCGCGGCCGGCGAGCAAGTAGAACAGCTCTCGAGCGGCCAGCGCCTCGGCCGCGCGGAAGAGGTTCGCGACCCCGGCGACTACGTATGGGACGCCACTGTCCTCCAGGGCATCGGCGATCGGCCCGATCAGCTTCTTGACCCGGACGAGGATCGCGATGTCGTTGTAGGAGAGACCGCGCTCGTCGGCGTTTGGCCGGTCCTTGAACGGGGTCCCGATGAATTCCTTGATTCTAGTTGCCATGAAGGCCGCTTCGTCTGGTGCGGTCCCCGATTCCTGCATGAGGATGTCGCCATCCTCGTATGCCTGGCTACCAGCAGACTCCATGCCCTTGTCAAGTCGCTCAGCGCCGTTCAACTTGATCACGGTTTCCGCCAGGTCCACCGCCCCACGGCTCGAGCGGAAATTGCGCTCGAGACGTTCGACTTGGACGCCGTCATAGCGGTCAGCAAACGTGAGGATGTTTGACGCGGACGACCCACGCCACGCGTAGAGAAGCTGGTCGTCGTCGCCGACCACCGTGACCTTGGCACCGGCCTCCCCAATGGCACGGATCAGCCGCTCTTGAACCGGGTTGACGTCCTGGTACTCGTCGACCGTCAGGTACTTGACTCGCTCGGCCACGCGCAGTCGGAACTCGTCGTCCTCCTCGATCATGGCGACGGCCTCGCTGACTATCGAACTGAAGTCGAAGCACCGCTTTCGATTGAGGAGATCCTGGTAGCGCTCGAGGCACTCACCGGCGTCGGTGCCCTCCAGTGCGGCGTAGTCGACTTCGCCTTCGCGAAGGATCGCCATCAGGTCCGCGAATGTGGACGCCTGCCAGTACCGGTTCCAGCCGAGGACTTCGGTCAGGCCGCAATTGCGGCAATTCCTCGAGATCAGCAGACGCTGCTGCACATCGTTCAGGACTGTGTAGGCGAGTGCGTCGAACGCATGCTGTTGAAGCAGGTCCAGGCAGTAGCCATGGATCGTGCCTACGTAGAGGTCGGCCAGCCCATCGCGGGTGCCCCGGGCCTCCTCGTAGCGCTTGGCGATCCGCTCCTTTAGCTCCGCCGCCGCGCGCTCGTTGTAGGTGAAGGCGACGACGTTCTCGGGACCGATGCCGTCGAGAGAGAGCTGGGCGACTACTCGTCGGGCGACGCGCTCGGTCTTGCCAGCGCCTGCACATGCAATCAGCTGCAGGTTCTCGTCGAGGTGTTCCTCCCGGGTACCTGGCTCGGCTACAAGTGCCATCGATGAAGCTCCTCAGCGTTGCTTGAACCGGGCACCGCACACGGTACCCGTCGAGGTCTCGGCGGAGCAGCGCTGGCGGCTCCGCGGCATCGCTCTTCTGTTGGTGGCCGTGGGGACCCCGGCTGGACGGCGGGCGGCCCATAGTGGCACGGCGGGGCCGTGCGATTGGCCGCCCTCATGGCCGCCCAGCCGGACTCCCGACCAAGCGCCCGCCAGCGCGAGCGAAACGCTCAGCTGCTCTCTGAGGTCCTAAACCAAGACGAGCACCGCCTCCGTAGCCAAGCTCGACGGCACTCCGAGCTACCCGGCGATGCCGACGACGCCCTGCAGTCGGCCTACGCGCTCTTTCTGGAGCGCTACAACGGCTTGGGCGAGCCGCTCGCCTGGCTCTACACCACCGTCAAGCGCGAGGCGTGGGCGATTCGACGCCGCGTATATCGACAGCGCGAGCGCAGTCTCAACTCCCAACCTGATGGCAACGGCGCCGATCGCGACATGTCGCAGGCGCTACCAGCGGAGGCGCTAAGCCCTGAGGAGCAATTCAACCGGGCCGAGTTGCTGACCGCTCGCCGCGCGGCTCTTGCCAAGCTGAAAGCGGACGAGCTCAAAGCCCTCTGGCTGCTGGGCTTGGGCTACAGCTACGCCGAGATTTGTGAGGTGACTGGCTGGACGTACACCAAGGTCAACCGCTGTCTAAACGAAGGGCGGTCGGCTCTGAGGAGGCCCGGCGGCTCAGAATGACGGAGGCAACCATTCCGATCCACAGCCTGCGGGCTCGTCTCCCCCTTGACGGAGTCTGACTCGAGTACCTAGGTCCCGTGAGTCTCTTTGGCGGGGAGAAACGCCGGCGCAGCACTGTCTCCGAGACCCTGCTGAGCCTGGCATCGACAAGCGGGGTCGGGCTCCGTCGGCTTCATTTCCCTGGCGAACCCGAGCAGACTCTCGACGAGGAACGCCGAAGGCGCCACCTCGCCTTCCTCCGATACCAGGGCGATCAACGCGGAGGTCGCCAAGCTTGCGCCTAAGAAGGTCAAGGCGACGACACTCGGCGCAGGCTCCCCCAGGCCCTGTGGCAGATAGCCCTCCTCCAGAAGCTCCTCCCGTTGGTCGCGCGGAAGATTCTCGGCTCTAATGACCTCCGCAGACACGACCTCCCGGCACCAGAGGCAAGGCGTCGTCGGCGTCAAGGTCCTGACCTCGGCGACGAGGTTGCTCAACCGCCCGTCGGCTTTGGTGCCAGCCCGGACCCCGACATCGATCACGGGCATCAGGTAAACGGACGCAAGCTCGTTGATGGTCGCCCTGCTCCCGTGCGTGTCCGTGGCGGCGAGGACGACGTCACAGTCGAGCAATGACCGGAATGCGTCCTCCTCGCGAACATCAGCTCGGATCCGACGAACTGGGGGCACCAGGCCGAGACCGTCGATATGCCGGGCTACCACGTCGACCTTCGGCGGGGGCAACGTAGCGCGGAGGTCTGACGCAGTGGAGCCGACGACCCGCCGCACGTTCGACGGCGTGTCGAGCAGGTCATCATCGACGATTGCGATTGACGCCACGCCCATCCGTGCAACCTGCTCGGCGATTGGTGAACCGAGGCCGCCGGCGCCGACCACCCCGACGTGCAGCTTCTGCAGGCGATCGTGGGCTTGGCCGAGAGCATCGCGCTGACGGGCGTCGATGTCACCATCACCGGCGCGGCGGACGCGGATTGTGTCCGGACCGAGGTCGACGAGGGTGCGTCCAATTGCGCTGACCGTCTCGATCTCCTGCTGTTGACGACCCTCAGCCATCACGGCGACCCATCCCGTCGGGTGCACCACAGCGGCCGCGAAGGGTCCATCGAGCGTTGGCGCAATTGTTTCCCCCAAGGCCGCCAGCGCCCGCTCATCGGTTCGGCTGAACCCGGCCGGGAAGCGAGGACTGGGGTGAGAGTGAATAAAGAGCAACCCGGCTTTCGCGTTGATCGCCGCGCTTATTACGGCTGAGAGCCACTGGCCGCTCGGCCGCAGCTGGTTGTCCCGCTGGGACTCCCAGCCATCTCGCGGCGGAAGTATCGGCTCGCCGACCAACAGGCGACGGTCTTCACGGCCACGGCCCTCGCGGAGGAGGCAGAAGCACCCCTCCTCCCGGGGCGCCGCAAGCTGCAGGTGCGCTTCGACTTTGTGTCGAACGGCGTCTGGAACGGCGAGCCGGATCACGTCTCGCCCTCCCGTCGCAAACGGTCCATCGCGAACTCGAAGTGATCGAGGAGCCCGTTGCTGTTCGGGCTCCATATCCCGTTGCGGTGCCATGAGAAGCGTCGCCAGCTCCTATCGGCGTACTGCTCGATCTGGTCCGCGTTCGCCGGCACGCCGCCATCAGCACGCACAACCTCCGGCTCGACCCAGAACATATCCAGCGCAGACAACGGGTACTGAGCGTCGGCGACGAAGAGCATGTCGGTCTCCGAAACGGCGAACACACCGTTGGGGAGGGTCACCGCCTTGATGATCACGGGCACCTGTACTGCGCCCTCGACGAGCTCCACCTCGTAGCCGACGGCGACCCTTAGCTCGTCGGCGTGGCGGTGGAGCTCGTCGTTCGCGGACATTCCCTAGGCGCCGAACGTCCGGTTGCCGGGGATGACCCGGAAGTGCTCGCCCTTCTTGACCGTCAGGGCCTGGTCGGCCATCACGAGCTCGCCGCCACTAGGGTCACCCTCTCCTTGCAAGCGGAAGAGGTCCCACTGCTGCCCCTCAAAGCCAGCGGCGTTGAGGATCTCGGCCCCGGTGACCTCGCTGCTGTGGAGCTCAACCTTCCGCCGGTTGACGTGGATCGTGATCGTCTTCGCCGGCTTCTCCGGCGCCTTGGTCTTCTCTGTGCTCATTGGCGGTTCTCCTTCTTGGTGATCAATGTCGACGGTCCTTCGGCGGATTCGGATCGCGGGCGGGCGGGACCGTGTCGCTGTCGCGGATCTGGCCGTCGCGGCCATGAATCCGTACCTCGCCGCCCCCGACGTTGCGCAGTGTGTGCTTCGCCTGAGCTTCGGCGTCGCTCTGTCGATCGTGGTGAGAGCTCGCCCGATCTGCGCCGGGCTTGCGGACATCCCAGCCTCCGCTCGAGTTGGGCACGACATGTCTGCTCTGTTTCTTGCTCATCTATCTCTCCTGCTCGTAGTCCGGCCGACGCCGTAGACTCCGTCGCACAACTCGGCCACAGAGCCGGGCCTATACCGTTTCATCATCAGCATACCAGATCGGTATGCTGACTCGCATGGAAACGTTGCTGGGGTGACCGACACCACGACCTGGATCAGCCGACGCATCCGGGAAATCCGGGAGCGTCTCGGGTGGACCCAAGAGAAACTCGCTGCAGAACTCGGCGTGACGCAGACAGCCGTGAGCTATTGGGAGAGCGGTAAGCGCTCTCCTGGCATCGATGAGCTAATCGAGCTCGCTGCGGTGACCGGTGAGGAACTGCCCTCCCTGCTCCCTCCAAGTGGCCGGCAGCCGATTCGCGCCTTGCTGCGGGCGACCGCTCAACAGCTTGAAGGAGCCGAGCTCGATGAGGCGCTCGAGCGCCTACTGGACCGAGCGGAGCAGCTACCGCCACCCGATCGCGATATCGAGGTAACGAGCTCGCGGGCCCTCCGAGCTGCTCAGGAGGTGATCCAACAGGCTGGCATCACCGAGCCGCCCGTCCCTGTCCAACAACTCGCAGAGCGATGCGGGGTGCCTGTCCTCCTGGAACCGTTCGGGGATGCGCTGTCCGGCCTCGTGGTCGTCCTTGAAGACCACGCTGTGATCGGGGTCAACAGCTTGCACGCGGAAGTCCGACAGCGTTTCACGATCGGTCATGAGCTCGGGCACCACCTGCTCGATCATCACGATCGTTTTCATATCGACCTTGGGCCGAGTGCAGAGCACGGCCATCCGCCGGGCTACGACTGGCGGAGCGAGCGGGCTGCGAACGATTTCGCCGCGGAGTTACTGATGCCGGCGCAGCTCGTCCACACTGCTTTCGAGGGCAGCCAATCGGCAACGGAGTTGGCCGTGGAATTCGAGGTCAGCGAACTCGCGATGGGGTATCGACTCGTAAACCTCGGTCTCCGGTAGCGAGCAGAAAGTCTGCTGCTCCTCTGCGATGCGGTTTCACGCCCTGCCCCACGTCTCCGGCCGACCTACCTGCGGTTGAAGCGCCGCCGCGGCGGCAGTCAAGGCGCCGAAGGCGCCGACCCCCGTAGGGGGTTGACGGGCGCTGCTGAGGCGGCGCTATTCAGTTGAGGTAGGTCGGCAGGCCACCGCCCCCTGCAGGATTCCAGGCGCTTTGGAGGTGGGGATGTTGGTGGGGAATCGGCGTCCCCACCTGACGCGCGGATTCGTGCGTGGTGGGCGCCCTCCCCGCCGCTGACCCCGCGCCCTCACGATGTTCGTTCACGGGGTCAGCGGCGGTCGGGCGGAGGAGTGTTAGGGGGCGCACGGGCGGGTGATCGAGGGGGCGCAGCGGGCGGGCACCGGGGAGCGGGGGGTGGGATGAAAAGGGGCGGGAGCTCGTCATGCAGATTACGAAATGGTGGCGAGCGGGTACCCAAATCGGCTTTTGGCTCGTCTAGTAGGCGAGATGGCGATTTCGATGGGCCAAAAGCGGATCTCTTGCGTCGCAGCAATTGCGAGGCGAACACGCCACCCGCAAGACCTCGGCCTCTAGGAGGAGACATGAAGAGCAACTTCGAGAAGCGCAGCGCCGGCAAGCCGGACAGCGACCCGCTCGCGAACTTCAAGAATGCGTCATGGATGGCGGCGATCGCCCTCGGCTCATTCGTCATCGGGGCGGCGCTGGGCTGGGGTCTCGCGTGGCTCTCGGCGCGGCGCTTCCAGGCCCGTTGGGACTGGGGACTGCTCTGGATCGTCCCGCTCGCCGCCGCGGTTCTGCTTGTCCGGCTCGGGGCGCTCGACGGGCTGGCTGCGATCGTCGTGGTCGGCGCGCTTCTCGGAGCGCTCGCGGGACACGTCGGCGGAGGGCTGAAGCTCCACATCGACGACCGGCGTGCCGGCGACGACCGGGCCCATCAGGCACGGGAGCGGATCGGTCCCCACCACCTGCTCCTGCGCCGAGCCCGCCGCGGCCGGATCGCAACGAAATCAGACGAGCTGGCGATCGGGCTGACCGAGCGCGGTCGGATCGCCACGATCAATCGGGGCGGCCGCTCTGGGTCGCATTCGCTCATCCTCGGCGCCACCGGCGCCGGGAAAACGACGCTACTCGGGTTGCTCGCGACCGAGTATGCGCTCGGCGGCCACGGCGGCGTGCTCGTCGAGGCGAAGACCGACTTCGAGCTCGAGCACGAGATGCGCCGGATCGCCACCGAGCTCGGGCGGCCGTTCATCATGGTCAGCCCTCACGGCACGGCGGTCTGGGACGTCCTCGCCACCGGGGGCGTCGACGAGACGGTCGCGAAGCTCCTCGCGTGCGAGGAATGGAGTGAGCCGTACTACCTGGCCGGCGCCACGCGATTCCTTCGTTGGGTGGTTCGGGGATTGGAGGACTCGGGCACCCGGCTGACCCTGTCGACGGTGCTGGAGTACTCCAACCCGGACCGACTCGCGGCTCACGTGGCGAAGCACGGGTCACCGGACGTGGCGCGTGAGATCGACACATTCGTCAAGGGGATGTCCGCGAATGAGCGGACCGACATCGCCGGCCTGCGGAGCCGACTCGCCGTGCTCGCCGAGTCGGACTACGGCCGGCGGTGGCTCGATCCGAAGCCGGATGACGCCACGGCCCTGGACCTGGCCGAGGCGATCCGCCAACGGGCGATCGTCTACTTCCGGCTCGACGCCGAGCGCCACGGGATCGTCGCCGAGAAGATCGGGGCGGCGATCCTGATCGAGCTCGGCGCGATCGCAAGCGCGCTTCGCGGGAACCCGGTCCCGACCTTCGTCGGGATCGACGAGTACGGGGCGATCGAGAGCGAGCAGGTGGACCGTCTGTTCACCCGCGGTCGCGACGCCGGCTTCAGCGTCGCGGTCGCAAGCCACACGCTCGCCGATATGCGGGCGGCGGGAGAGGCGGTTGAGGATCGGCTGAAGGCGACGATCGAGAGCGTCCTCTCCCTGCGGGTCGGCCCCGACGACGCCGATGCCGTCGCGAGTCTCGCGGGCCAGGTCGGGGAGTGGCACAGCACGAACAAGACCAGAGGCCCGCTCGGAATCCCCGACATGGTCGGAACCCGGACCCGGGGCTACCGGCTTCGCATCCATCCCTCGGTCGTGCAGCACCTCGGCTGGGGCCAGTGCGCGGTGATCCGACTCGATCGCGGCGGGAAGGACCGCGCTCGGCTCGCTCGCGTGGTGCCGGGCTGGGAGCGGATCAACGGAGCCGGACCCACGGGAGTCGTGTAGCGATGCCGCGGACGACGTCGCAGATCAGCGTGCGAGACCTCGAGGCGCTTGAGTTCGTCGCCCGCTTCGGCGTGGTACCGGCCTCGGCAGCGGCTCGCTCGGCCGGTACCAGACACTCAGTCACCTATCGCCGCGAGGAGCGCTGGCGAAAGCACGGCCTCGTCCGGCTTCTTCCGGACGTTGCCGGCTCCGGTCGTCTGCTCGCGTGCACCCCTGAGGGGCTTCGCGCGGTTGGACAGGAGGAGCTTCGGGCGGCGCAGGTATCGCTCGGGCGAGTGCCGCACGCGATCGCCGTCGCGCAGGTGGCAGCGGAGCTGGAGCGGCGCGGCGAGCCGGTTCTGAGCGAGCGCGAGGCCGACGCGATCGAGAGGCGGGAGGGTCGACACCTCTACTCGGCGGAGCTGGCCGACGGGCGCTTCCATCGGCCCGACCTGGTCCTGGTCGATGGCCCGATTGCAGTCGAGGTCGAACTAAGCCAGAAGGCAAACTGGCGTCTCGATTCGATCCTGCGCGGCTGGCGCTCTGCAGGTGGGGAGGGTCGGCTCTCCGCCGTGCGGTACCTCTGCGGCGAACGCGCGATCCGGCCGGTGACTCGCGCGGTGGAGCGAACGATCACCGACGAGCTGATCGAAGTGGTGCCGCTCGCGGTCGCCGCGACGACGCTTCGATGGGACTCGCCATGACGCTGGCACGCCGCGACATAGACGCGGTGGCGAAGCGCGTGGTGGAGCTGCTCGAATACGAGACAACGTCGGCCAAGCCCAGCGGACTCGTTGATGCCGCGACCGCGGCGCGGCTCTTGGGAGTGAGCCGCGCCACGGTTTATGCGAGGGCCGACGAACTGGGCGCTGTTCGAGTCGGAGCCGGAAAGCGGGCAAGGCTTCGATTCGACCCAGCACGGCTCGTCGCGAACGACGCCGGCAACCCGACCGGACGATCGACCGGTGCTCGGCGCCGCCGACGGGCCCGGCGATCTTCCCGTTCGGACTCCCAGCTGCTCCCGATCAGACGGCGAATTCGGTCCGGTGGTCCCTTAAGGTCGTGAGGAATGCCGCAGAAGTCAACGGGCCAAGTCGTGGAGTTGGATCGCAAGGCCGGTCGGACCTTTGCCCTACGCTTCCGCGCCTACGGCAAGCGGCGCTATCTGACTCTCGGAACCGCTGACGCGGGCTGGAATCGCGCGAAGGCGGAGCAGGAGCTGGCGAACGTCCTCGCCGATGTCCGCCGGGGAATCTGGAAGCCGCCGGACCCGGAGGCGACAATCGAGGAGAAGGAGCAGCCGACCTTCCATGAGTTCGCATCCGAGTGGCTCGACTCGCGGCGGGATGAGTTCGCACCACGGACCGCTGAGGACTACGAGCTCGCCCTCACCCACCACCTTCTTCCCTTCTTCGCAGCGCACCGGCTGTCGGAGATCACGGCCCGGGAGGTCGACCGCTACAAGGCTTCGAAGGTCCGCGAGCGAGAGCAGGGGCTCATCGAGCGGCCCCTGTCGAATCGGACGATCAACAAGACGCTGACGAGGCTCGGTCAGATCCTCGATGTGGCCGTCCGCTACGACCTGATCGACCACAACCCGGTCAAGACCAAGGTCGAGAGGCTGAAGGAGTCCGAGCCGCGGCGGGCCCGGCTCAGCGGTGAACAGGTCCAGGTCCTGCTCCAGGCGGCCGGGCGCAACCGGGCGCTGCTTGCGACCGCGATCATGGCCGGCGGCCTGCGGGCGACCGAGCTGACCCACCTTCGCTGGCGTGACCTCGACCTCGCCAAGGGCGAGCTGGCGGTCGCGAAGTCAAAGACCGCCGCGGGGCTCCGCCGCGTCTCCCTCGAGCCCGAGCTGGTCCGGCTGCTCCGCGAGCACAAGATCGCATCGGCTTGGAGCCAGCCCGACGACTTCGTCTTCCCAGGGCGTGATCGGAAGAAGCCGCGGGATCGCAACAGCGTCAGCAAGCGCGTCCTCTATGGCGCGATCGAGCGGGCGAACGAGCGGCTCGCCGCCGAGGGCAAGTCGCCGCTTCCGGACGGGCATCACCTTCCACGCGCTGCGCCGGACCTACGCCGCGCTGCGTGCCGAGCTCGGCGAGCACCCAGCGATCACTGCGGCGCAGATGGGGCACCGTGATCCGCGGATGACGCTGCGCGTCTACACCGACGTGACCGGGATGAAGCCCCAGACCAGGCTCGGCGGGCTGCTTCGGCGATGCTGATTGGGCACTATCGGGCACTGGCGGCCCGAATGACCCGGAATCGACGGAAGCTGCGGACCCCTGAGAGGACGACGAAAACCCCGCCCACTTGCAGCGGCTCCGTCAACGGGAGCGACGGGACTCGAACCCGCGGCCTCCGGCGTGACAGGCCGGCGCTCTAACCAACTGAGCTACGCCCCCGGGCGTGGATCTACAGGCTAGCCGGGGCTAGCCGGGCGCGACCTCCTGGACGTTGACCGCAACCGGTCCCTTGGGGCCATCCTCGGCCTCGTAGGTGACCTTGGCGCCATCCTCGAGCGAGCGATAGCCATCGCCGCTGATCGATGAGAAATGGACGAACAGATCCTTGCTGCCGTCCTCGGGCGTGATGAACCCGTAGCCCTTCTCGTTGCTGAACCACTTCACGGTGCCTTCTGCCATCTGTGCGCCTCCTCGGCAGTCCTGTGCGCGAGGAGGTGCCGCGGCACCTGACTCCTTCACACACGCTTCTCGGGGGCCTGACCCCCACAACGCGCCGCAAGGTAGCGAAAGCCGCGGCCGTACGCGTCCAGGCATCGATCGCGACGGCGGCCGTGACCTATGGTTCGGGCGATGCGACTCGTCACCTATCGCCACGATGGAGTCGATCGCGCAGGGGTCCAGGCCGGGGACGGCATCCTCGACGCCGGGTCGCTGCTCGGCACCGACTCGCTGGCCGTGCGTGAGCTGATCGCCAACGACCGCCTCGGCGACCTGGCCGGGCGGGCCGCGGCGGCGGGCGTCGCCCCCGTGCGAGTGCCCGAAGCCGAGGCACGGCCCCCGCTTCCCGACCCGGAGAAGATCGTCTGCATCGGGCTCAACTACCGCTCGCACGCCGCCGAGTCTGGAATCGAGCCCCCCGAGGTGCCGGCGATCTTCGCCAAGTTCCGCAACGCGCTGGCCGCCCCCGGCGCGTCCGTTCGGCTTCCCGCCGCCAGCGCCAAGGTCGACTACGAGGCGGAGGTCGCCTTCGTGATCGGCCGCCGCTGCGCCGACGTCGACCCGGCGGAGGCCCTCGAGGCGATCGCGGGCTACATGCTCTTCTGCGACCTCTCCGCGCGGGACCTGCAGTTCGCGACGCCCCAGTGGATGCCGGGCAAGGTCTTCGACGGCGCAGCCCCCTGCGGCCCCGCCCTGGTGACGCCAGATGACGCCGGCCCGCACGACGCAATCGAGTTCAAGCTGGAGCTGAACGGCGAGACGATGCAGCAGGCCTCGACCTCCGACCTGATCTTCGATATCCCCGAGCTGGTCTCGATCCTCTCGCGCTGGATGACGCTGGAGCCCGGCGACATCGTCTCCACAGGAACCCCTTCGGGCGTGGGCGCCGCAAGGGACCCGAGGGTCTGGCTGGCGCCCGGCGACGAGCTGGTGATCAGCTCGCCCACCCTCGGCAGGCTCGAGACCACGCTCAGCTAGCCGCATCCGCAGCGCCATAGACTCGCCGGCGTGCGCGAAGACCCGATCGTCCCCGGCGGCCTCTTCAGGCTCGCGCTCGCGCTGCTGCTCGTCGTCGCGCTCGGCGCAGGCGCCTTCTCGCTGTTCGGCGGCGGGATCGCCATCGATCTGCCCGACCTGCCCGACCTAGAGCCCGCCGGGGTCACGAACCTCGAGAACACCGAGCTGCGGGACACCACCATCGGCGGGTCGGGAGCCCCGCCGCCCGCCGCCATCGATCCCTTCACGAGCACCGGCTTCGCCGCGGCGATCGCCGCGGTCCGGGCGGACGCGGGGTCGGGCCGGCAGCTGACCCGGCTGTTCATCAACGACGTGCAGACCCAGTTCATCGTCCGCAGGGAAAACGACGGCGTCGAGGCCTACGGCGTGCGAGCCGACAGCGGCGAGCTCGTCCGCGAGGAGGCGACGGTGACCATCTCCGGCAGCGCGCGCCTGGACGACTTCGCCTTCTCCCTTGACGGCCTCGAGCCAGGGGCGATCGACCGCATGCTCGCCTCGACCCGCAGGCAGACTGGCGCCGGCGACCTCAGGCCCACGGTGCTCTCGCTGGAGCGGGCGATCCCGTTCGGCTCACGCGAGCTGCGCTGGACGATCAACGTCCAGAGCGGCGGCCGCAACCTGCTCTTCCGCGCGGACGCGAACGGCAGCAAGGTGCGCAACGAGGGAGGCAAGGGCTCGGCCATCCCGCCGGCCGCGGTCGAGGCTCAGAAGCTGGGTGACTGCATCCGCGCGGCCCGCAACGACGCGGAGAAGATCCTCGCCTGCCTGGAGGAGTCCTAGCCCGCGCGCTCTTCCACGAGCGCCTCGATCGCGGCATAGACGCCCGGGGCGTTCTTCTTCAGCCGCTTCACCTCGAAGTGGCCGAGGCTGATCAGCCTCATCCGCGAGGTCGCGGTGACAGTGGCGGCGCGCATTTCGTCCTCGAGCATGCCGGCCTCACCGAAGACGTCGCCCGGCCCGAGGTCCGCCACGTGCTCGCCCCCGCGAGTCACCTCGGCCGTCCCATCCTCGATCGCCAGCAGCTCGCGCGAGAACCCACCCTCACTGACGACCTCCGTGCCGTCGGCGACCTCCCTGGATTCGGCGAAGACGGCGACCTTCTCCAACTCCTCCTCGGACGCTTGTGCGAAGAGCGGGATCCGCTTCAACTGGGTTGTGTCCATCGACGCTCCATTCCGTTGGTCGGGGCGAGCTGCTGGCAAGCTATCCGATCGGAGTACAGTGCGGGCGCCAACCGACCCCAGCGAGGAGAGACCGGAATGGGAATGATGGACGAGATCAAGAAGGCCCAGGAGATGGCCCAGCAGGCCGCCCAGGGCGCAGGCGGAGCGGGCGCCGCAATGCCCGACGCCGGCGACATCGCATACGCCCAGCTCGCCCAGAAGGTGGCGACCAGCGGATTGCCCGGCGTCGCCACCATCAAATCGGTCTCCGAGACCGGCAAGATCGACGCGGGGGTGAACAAGCAGTACGCGATCGACGTCTCGATCGAGCTCGAAGCGGGCGACGCCTATGACACGACCGTGCTGCAGAACCTCACCGACGACGCGATCGGCTCGGGCCACTACGAGGCCGGCAAGCGCTTCGAAGTCAAGGTCGACCCCGACGACAAGACCCAGGCGCTGCTGTTCGGGCTCGCCGACTAGCGCCTGGGAACCGTCGGCAGCGGACCCGACGCTGCTGATCGCCCCCGGGCTGAGCGTCCGGTTCCAGCCGCAGCGCTCGGCTGCCGATAGATGGACAGGCGCCCCGGGCGGGCGCTCGCCGACCCCGGACAGATGACGACGATCACAGCGACAATCCTTCAGCTCGCCTCGGTCAGCGATTTCTTCTTCGAGTGGTATCCCGTGTTCGGGGTCTTCTTCTCCGCTGGCCTGCTGGTGGTCTTCGTGCTGCTGCTGCGCAGCACGATGGGCAGCACCAAGCCCGAGACGGTCAAAGCCAGCGAGACCGAGCCCGTGCTCTGGGACGAAGTCCAGGGTGTGGACTCGGCCAAGGAGGAGCTGGTTGACGTGGCGGAGTGGCTCAAGGACCCGGAGCGGTTCGCCGAGCTGGGCGCCCGGGCCCCCCGCGGGGTGTTGCTCTACGGTCCGCCCGGCACCGGCAAGACGATGCTCGCCCGTGCAGTCGCCGGCCATGCCGGGGTCAGCTTCTACGCCGCCTCGGGATCGAGCTTCGTCGAGATGTTCGTCGGCCGCGGCGCTGCGCGCATCCGGCGCCTGTTCAAGGAGGCGCGCAAGTCGGGGCGCGCGGTGATCTTCATCGACGAGCTCGACGCCGTGGGCGGCAGCCGAGGCGCAGGCGGTGGCGACGGCGGCAGCGGAGAGCGCGAGCAGGCACTGAATCAGCTGCTGGTCGAGCTCGACGGCTTCGAGCGCGACCCGGGGACCGTGATCGTGCTGGCCGCCTCCAACTACGTCGACAAGCTGGACAAGGCGCTGCTGCGCCCCGGCCGCTTCGATCGCCAGATCCTCGTCGCGCCGCCCGACCGCGAGGGCCGCGAGCAGATCCTGCTCTCGCACTCGCGCGGCAAGACCCTGTCTGAAAGCGTCGACCTTCGCGACGTGGCGCGCAAGACGACGGGCATGACCGGAGCGCAGCTCGCCAACGCCCTCAACGAGGCGGCGATCATCGCCGGCAGACTGGGCCGCTCGGCGATCGAGCGCGACGATCTCGACGAGGCCCTACTGCGCCAGTCCGTGGGCTCACAACAGGCGCGTCGCCTCAACGAGACCGAGCGCCGCATCGTCGCCTACCACGAGTCGGGGCACGCCCTCTGCCGCCATCTGATCGGCCTCGACCCCCCCGAGATCCTCAGCATCGTCCCCCGTGGGCCGGCGCTCGGTTTCGTCGCCCACTCGCCCCAGGAGGACCGCTACCTGCGCTCGCGAAAGCACCTGCTCGACGAGATCGTGATGCTGCTCGGCGGCCGCGCCGCGGAGGAGGAGGTATTCGACGAGGCCTACTCCGGGGCCGCCGACGACCTCGCGCGCGTACACCAGATCTGCGTGCAGATGATCACCGAGTTCGGGATGACCGTCGCGAAGGGGCCGCCCGACAGCGCACCGCTGGCTCTGCCGATCGGCGACTACTCCCGCTCCGACAAGACGCGCCGCGAGGTGGACCACAACGCCCAGGAGCTCGCGCACATGGCCTACGCGCGCGCCCGCCGGCTGATGCAGCTCAACCGCCTCTGCCTCGACGACCTCGCCGCCAACGCGCTCGAGCGCGAGACGCTGACCCGCGAGGATCTCGACGAGATCTTCGCGGCGCACGAGCTGCGCATGACCCCGGTCGCCCCCGGCGAGACGCCCGAGGCCGGCGAGCGGCCCGGCTCGCGCCGCTTCGAGGGGCCCGGTGCCCTGCTGCCCCAGCGCAGCAGCGGCGAAGCAGAGCGCTGAGCAGGCGCGACGATGGGCGGTACCGGGCTCGAACCAGTGACCTCCTCGGTGTAAACGAGGCGCTCTCCCAACTGAGCTAACCGCCCTGGGCGACTGAATCTAGCCGCCCTGCTGGATCCAGTAGCGTCGCCGGCATCGCGAAGACCCCGATCACAGGCTCCCAGCCGCCGTTCGCGCTCGCAGTGACCGGCGGGGCCGGCGAACGCGGCCACGAGCTCATGGCCCGCGCCGCGTTCTGGCGTGGTGGCGCGTCGGGCGCCGGCCCGGCCGGCGACGCGGCCCCCGCGGCGAAGCCGACCGGGGACTGAGCCGTGGATCGGTCCGTTCTGTGGCGCTCGGCCTTGCTGCAGATGGCGGCGGTGACGGTCCTCTCGCTGGTCCTGGGGCTTGCGCTGCCGCATTCCTTCTTCGAGGACTGGGGCTGGATCGCAGGACCAGCGGCCTGGCTGGCCTGCTCGGGGCTGACCGCGAGCGTGCTGCGACTGGCGCCGGGCCCGGTGATGCTGGGTGCTGCTCTCGCCGGCGTCCCGAGCGGATTGGCGGTGATCGCCGGATTGCACTGGCTCGGCGTGCTGGTCGCGATCGCGCTGTTCGCGCTCTGGTGCGCGAGACTCGCAAACCGTGGGAAGATTGCCCTGATGCAGGGCGGAGGCGCAGGCTAGCGTGGACCTCGGGATCGAGGGGAAGGTCGCCCTCGTGATGGGCGCGAGCAGGGGAATCGGCCTCGGCGTCGCCCAGGCCCTGGCGCGCGAGGGCGCCAGGGTCGCGGTCTCCTCGCGCTCGGCCGAGGCGATCTCGGAAGCGGCGGCGACGCTCGCCGGCGAGCCCGTGGCGCTGCCGGCCGACACCGGCGACCTGGACCGCATGTCGGCGCTTCCCGCCGAGGTAGCGGAGCTGCTCGGGCCGATCGACATCCTGGTCACCAACACCGGCGGCCCGCCACCGGGAGGCGCGCTGGAGGGCCCCCGCGAGGAGTGGGAGGCCGCCTACCGGTCGCTCGTGCAGGCGCCGCGCGCGCTGGTCGAGGCGGTGGTCCCCGGGATGCGAGAGCGGCGGTGGGGCCGGATCGTCAACGTCGCATCGACCTCGGTCAAGGAGCCGATCGCGGGTCTGGCGCTCTCCAACGTGCACCGGATGGCGACGGTGGGCCTGTTCAAGACGCTGGCCACCGAGCTGGCCGCCGCGGGGATCACCGTCAACACCGTCGCAACGGGCCGCATCGCGACCGACCGGCTCGGGGCCCTGCACGGCTCGATCGAAACCGCGATCGAGCGCGCGAGAGAGAACGTGCCCGCTGAGCGCCTGGGGACTCCCGAGGAATACGGCGACCTGGTCGCCTTCCTTTGCTCCGAGCGCGCCGCCTATCTGACGGGAACCGTGATCCCGCTCGACGGCGGCCTGCTCAGGTCCGTCTGAGCTCGGCGCCGCGCGGGCGCCCCAGCCCGAGCGCCAGCCAGGTCGCGCCCGCGATGATCATCGCGAGGCTGATCAACTGAGCCTGGGTGAGGCCGAGGGCGACGTCCGCGTTGCGCCGGATGAACTCGACCATGAAGCGCTCGAGTCCCGCCAGCAGCAGGTAGAGCGCGAACAGGAGGCCACCGGTGAGCCTGAAGCGCAGGCGCCAAAGGAGATAGCCGACTCCGGCCATGACCAGCGTCTCATACACCGGCGTGGGGTGCACCTGATCGGTGGTCGGCACCGTGCCGTCGGGGTAGGCCATCGCCCATGGCCCGTCCCAGGCCGTGCCGTAGTCGCCGTCGCCGGCGAGCTGGCAGCCTATGCGTCCGACCGCGTAGCCGATCGCCAGCGCGGGCGCGGCCACGTCGAGCAGCGTGGTGCCGAGGAAGCCCCGGTACCAGGCCCAGAGCACGACCGCGATCGTGCCGCCGACCAGGCCCCCGAACCAGACCAGCCCCGAGCCCGTGAGGATGTTGCCGAAGAGATCGTCTGAGACCTGGTCGAAGTTCTGGATCACATAGTCCAGGCGCGCCCCGATCAGCCCTCCCACCAGCGCCGAGAAGAGGGCCTCGTAGGCCCAGTCCTGGGGCTTGCCCAGCTCGCCCAGGCGCTTCCAGACCACCGCCCCCCCGACCACGAAGGCCAGGGCGAAGCAGAGCCCGAAGGTCTGCAGGGTCAGCGGTCCGAGGTCGATCTCAGGCTGCACTTCGCCAAGAGCGTAGTGTCCGGCGCCGGTGGCCGCGCCGGTCTCGCCCCCAGCGGAGCAGCCCGCCCGCTCGCGGCGAGATCGGGGCTGGACACGGGGCGGCGAGCGGAGGTAGCCCCGACCGGATTCGAACCGGCGTCGCTCGGCTTGAAAAGCCGGCATCATTACCACTAGACCACGGGGCCTGCGGCGCAGTGTACGAACGGTCCTGGAGGCTCAGCGGCGGCCTCGGCGGGGCGGGAGCTCAGCTCAGCAGCTGTTCGAGCAGCGCCTTCTGCACATGCAACCGGTTCTCGGCCTGGTCCCAGACGACGGAACGCTCTCCGTAGAGGACCCCCTCGGTGATCTCCTCGCCGGGGTGAGCGGGCAGGCAATGCATCGCGATGGCGCGATCCGAGGCGGCGTCGAGCAGCTCCTCGTTGAGCTGGAAGGGCGCGAGGTCCGCGCGCCGGCGCTCTGCCTCGGCCTCATCGCCCATGCTCACCCAGACGTCGGTGTAGACGGCGTCGGCGCCCGCCGCGGCGACGCGCGGATCATCGGTCTGCTCCGCCAGCCCCTCCTCGATCCCGTAGCCCCGCGGAGCCGCTATCACCACCTGGACGCCGGCGGTGCGGCCCAGGATGGCCAGCGAGCGGGCGCAGTTGTTGCCGTCGCCCACATAGGCGAGCCGCAGTCCGGCGAGCGACCCGAATCTCTCGCGCAGCGTGAGTAGGTCGGCAAGTGCCTGGCAGGGGTGATGAAGCGGCGTCAGCGCGTTGATGACCGGCACCTCGGCCGCCTCGGCGAGCTCGGCCACGGCCTCGTGCGAGTTGGAGCGGATCACCATCGCCTGCACGTAGCGGGACAGCACCCGGCCCGTGTCGGCGATCGACTCCCCGCGCGTCAGTTGCAGCTCGTCGCCGCGCAGCACGATCGGGGTGCCGCCGAGCTCGGCGACCCCGACCTCGAAGGAGACCCTGGTGCGGGTCGAGGGCTGCTCGAAGACGAGGGCGACAGAGCGGTCGGCCAAGGCGTCGGCGGCATCGGAGTGCTCGCGGCCGGCCTTCAGCTCCGCAGCGCGATCGAGCAACGCTTCCAGCCCGGCACGATCGAGCTCTTCCCCGGTGAGAAAATGGGTGACGGGAGGGTCCTGGAGCGTCCTCGGCATGAGGGCGCCGATACTAGGGATGGAGGATCGCTCCGCAGCAGGCCTCCGCCCAGCAGTCGCCGAGAGCGCAGGACGCGATAGACAACGCTGATGCCGATCAACGTTCTCAGCTGGAACATCTTCCACGGCCGCGACGGCCCCCCCGACCGCAGCCTCTACACGAGGCGCGCCGAGTGGACCCGGCGCACCGAACGCAACGAGACGCACGTCCAGGTCAACCGCGACCTCTGGCGCGAATTCACTGACATGCTCTGCTCGGCCCGCTGGGATGTGGCGCTGCTTCAGGAGTGCCCGCCGCGATGGAGGCCCGGCTTCTCCCGCGAGTGCGGTGCCGAGGCGTTCATGGTCAAGACCTCCCGCAACTGGCTGGCGCGTTTGAGCTGGGCGATCGCGCGCGGCTGGCCGGATCTGATCGGCTCGTCAGAGGGAGGCTCCAACCTGATCCTGGCGAGGCCCCCGGCCGGCGGCATCTCCGAGAGCAGGGAGCTGACGATCCGCCGGCGGCGCCCCGAGTCCCGCACGATGGCCTTCGTCCGGCTTGGGGTGGGCCTCTGCGTGGCGAACCTGCACGCGAGCACCTCGCCCCCGCTGGCCGAGGAGGAGTTGGTCTTCGCGGCCGACCACGCGGTCAAGTGGGCCGGCGACGCCCCGCTCGTGTTCGGCGGGGACTTCAACGTGCGGCCCTACAAGAGCGGCGTCTTCGAGCAGCTCGAAAGGCGTCACGGCCTCACCGGCGTCACCGCCGAGGATTCGATCGACCATCTCCTGGTGCGGGGGCTGGAGGTTTCGGGGCCGCCCCGATCCTGGCCTCCCGAGGCGCGAGAGCTGGAGGAGGATGGTCTCGCGCTGCGCCTCTCCGACCACGCGCCGGTGGAGCTGGACGTGATCTGGCCGCCCGAGAAGCAGGGTTAGACTGGCCCGGAGGATGGCCAGGAAGCCCACAGCTCGGCAGCGCGCATCGGGAAGCGCGGGGGCGCTCGGCTCCCGCGCGGAACAGAGCGTGCAGGCTCTCCGCGACGCTCTGGACAAGAGCGTGACCATCTCGCGCGAGCGACTGCAGGAGGTCGTTGACGACGCGGTCAAGCGGGGGCGCATGACCCGCGGCGACGCCGAGGAGCTCGTCGGTCGCCTCCTCACCCGCGGGCGCGCCCAGGCTGAGGACGTCATGGGCCAGCTCGATACCGTGCTGGCTCAGCTGCGCCAGAGCGGCGCCCAGGCAGCCTCACAGCCACGGCGCACCGCGGGCAAGGCAGCCGGGCGGGCTCGCCGCGAGCTCGACGATGCCACCGAGCGCGCCCGCCGCGAGGCCGGAGGCCGCACTACGGAAGCGCGAAAGCGCGTGACCGGCGCGGCCAAGAAGCCGCTGGCCGGCGCCGACCGCGTGCGCGACCGCGCACGCGGTCCCGGCTTCCCGATCAGCGCCTACGATCAGCTCTCGGTCCCCCAGATCGAGGCACGGCTCGACGAGTTGAGCTTGAGCCAGCTGCGCAAGGTGCGCAGCTACGAGCAGAGCCACAAGGCGCGCAAGGGGGTCTTGCGCGCCTTGGACCGCAGGCTCAGCTAGAAGAGCCCTCGCCGCCCAGGCTCTTGCGACGCTCGTCGAGCTCCTTGTCGATCTCGTCGATGGACTCCAGCGAGTCCTGGGCCCGCACCGCCATCAGACCGAACTCCTTGCGAAGATCCTCGGCGGCTTCCTCGAGCGTGCTTCGCCAATCCGCCACCTGGTCACTGGCCCGCGCGGAGGCATCGCTGGAGGCCTCACGCAGCCTCTCGACCGCATCGTCGATGTTCGTGCGCACCTCGCCGGTCGCCTTCTCGCCGGCCGCCCGCAGATCCTCCATCGCCTTCTGAAGGTTCGCGCTGACGCTGCTTTCGCTGCCGCTTCCGCTGGATTCCACACTTGACCTCCTGCTCGAATGTCTTCGGAAAATGCGTGAAGATCCTAGCGGCATCAACGCGCCGCTAGCCTCACGACCATGCAGGGCGCAGAGCAGGCTGCCGCGGTCACCACCCCACGGCCGCGGCCACGCGAGGAGCTGAAGCTCGAGATCGAGTCCCTCGCTCACGGCGGGCGGGGGGTCGCGAAACGCAACGGCTATGTGATCTTCGTCAGCGGCGGGCTGCCGGGCGACACCGTCCGGGCTGCGGTGACCAAGAGCAAACGCAGCTACGCCGAGGCCAGCGTGGTCGAGATGGTGCGCCCCAGCGCCACGCGGGTGCCCAACCGCTGCGAGCACGGCGGCGAACCCTGCCCAGGCGCACCCTGGCAGGGCCTGCCCTACGCCGAGCAACTGCGCCACAAGTCCGAGCAGGTCGATGACGCCCTGCGCCGGATCGGCGGCCTCGACGGCTTCGAGCTCGATCCGATCGAGGCCGCCGTCGAGCAGTGGCGCTACCGCAACAAGCTCGAGTACTCGTTTGGCGAGCGCGACGGCGAGACCGTGCTGGGCTTCCACGCGCGCGGCCGCTGGGACCAGGTCGTCGACGTCGAGGACTGCCTGCTCGCCTCGGAGGCCAACAACACCCGGCGCAACGAGCTGCGCGGCTGGGCGCGCGAATCGGGGCTGCCCGCGTTCGATCGACGCACCGGGGCCGGGGTGCTGCGCAACCTGGTGGTGCGCGAGGGCCGGCGCACGGGCCAGATGCAGACGCGCCTGGTGACCTCGGCCGCGGCGATCCCGAAGCCCCCGGTCGACCTGCACACGGTGGTCGAGGGCGGCAGCGGCGGCACCGACGGCCCAACCGGGGCGATCGGGCCTGAGCACCTCGAGGAGGAGCTTTGCGGCCTGCGCTTCCGGATCTCGCACCGGGCCTTCTTCCAGACCAACACCGAGATGGCCGAGCGCCTCTACGGGGTCGCGGCCGAGATGGCCGGGCTCGACGGAGGCCAACGGCTCTTCGACCTGTTCTGCGGGATCGGCACGCTCGGCCTGACGATGGCGCGAGATGCGGGTGAGGTATGGGGAATCGAGATCGTCCCCGAGGCGATTGCCGACGCGGAGCAGAACGCGCGCCTCAACGGGATCGCCAATGCCCGCTTTCGCGCCGGTGACGCGCGCAAGCAGATCCGGCCGCTGCTCGAGGAGGCGGGTACCCCCGACGTGGTCGTGGTCGACCCGCCTCGCGCCGGGCTCTCGGCGAAGATCGTGAGGCGCCTGATCGAGTGCCGCGCGCGCCGCATCGTCTACGTATCCTGCAACCCGACCACGCTCGCGCCCAATGCCGCCCAGCTCGCGGAGGCCGGCTATACGCTGCGCCGCGTGAAGCCGGTCGACATGTTCCCCCAGACCCCGCACATCGAGTGCGTCGCCCTGCTGGAGCTCGAATGAGGGGCCTGGGCGTCGCAGCCGGGCTCGACGCCGAGATCGCCTCGCCCCTCGCCGCGCGCTGCCAGGAGCTCGGCTATGCGTCGATCTGGTCCAACGACCACCCCGGGGCCAAGGGCCTGGAGACGCTCTCGGACTTCGCGCGCGGTGCGAGCACGATAGATCTGGGGGTGGGCGTGATCGCGCTCGACAGGCATGGCCCGGCTGAGATCGCCGCCGACATCGACCGCCTCGAGCTTGACCGCGAGCGGCTCTGGCTCGGCGTCGGCGCCGGATTCGAGTCGAAGCCGTTGACCACGATGCGCAACGCCGTCGCCGACCTGCGCGGGGCGCTGCCGGGTGTTCGGCTGGTGCTGGCCTCGATGGGCCCGAAGATGTGCGCACTGGCCGGCGCCGAGTACGACGGCGCCTTCTTCAACTGGATGACCCCGGAATTCGCCGCCGACGCTCGAGAGCACGTCGAGCGCGGCGCCGCCGGCGCAGGCCGCCCGGCGCCACCCGTGTTCGGATACGTCCGCACCGCGGTCGGCACCGACGCCGAGCGGCGCCTCGTGAAGGAGGAGTCCTTCTATCGCGACCTTCACAAGGGCTACCGAGACCACTTCGACCGCCTCGGCGAGCCCGAGGGCACCGTCGGCGTCGCCGCGCAGAACGCCGGCGAGGCCCAGGCTGCGCTGAGCCGCTACAGGGCGCTCGATACCGTCGTGGTCAGGGTGCTCGCCAGCGCCTCTCTGGAGGAGATGAGCGCGGTCGCCGAGGCCGCGGCTCCCGGCGAGTAGCCGGGAAGGCGAGTGGATCGCCCACAGGTCGGGCTCGGACCCGAAAGGCGCCGGCTCAGAGCTCCCTTGCACCGGGGCCGATACGAGGCCTAGTAAGGGGGCAGGCGGTCGTACCAGTCGCCGAGCGCCCTGAACGACGACCAGAACCGCTGCTTGGCGCCGACCTCGTCCAGCGACTCGTCGATGTCGGGCACGAACAGCGCGTCGATGGTCGGCGTCAGCTTCTGGACCTCTCCCTCCAGTGGGTTGATCTCCTCGGCGAGCGGCAGTTCCACCGCGTTCAGGGCCCCCAGCGCCTCCTCTCCCATGACCACGACGATGCGAGGAGCGACGATCGCGATCTCCTCTGCGATGCGACCGACGCACGCGTCCGAGGCGTGCTCGGGGTCGGTCAGCGGGCACTTGACGCAGAGGGTCCCGAAGACGACGATCGGATCGATCGAGAGGCGCTTGAAGCTCTTCATCAGAGCGCTGCCGGCGCGCCCGAAGAAAGCGACTCCCTCCTCGATCTCGGCGGGGGTCGCCGAGTGCTTGAGCATGAAGATGTCCGCCTGCGGGTGCCCCGAGCCCTGCACGGGCATCACGTTGCCGCGCGGGCAATCCTGGCACGAGGAGAGCTCGTGGCCGAGGTCGTTGAGCTCGCGAATCGCGCGCTCGAGGTACTTCTCGCGAATCTCGTCGTCTGTGGTCGGTGGCACTGGCCCCGTTCTCTTCCCCGGCCCCGGCCCGGCCCCTTGCGGGTGCATCAACTCTTGCTCGCGCCGCGCCCCCGCCGTCCCCGCGCGCGAGCGCCGTCGGGCGCGGCCAGCGAGCGCCCACCGCGACCGCCGCTGGTCTGCAGGAATTTGAGCGCCTGGACGTAGACCAGATTCTTGTGCTTGCGGACGATGTCCGCCTCGCGCATCGACTCGAGGAACTCCTCGGGCCCCTCGAAGTCGCGCAGCCTGATCTTGACGCTGCCGAGGCCCTGCGCGACGTGGCTGTCCGAGCCTGCGCCGGGCACGATCCCGTACTTGCGCGCGAAGCGCACCGCCTCCTCGTTGAAGGACGAGATCGCGACCCGCGGGTTGAAGACCTCGAGGATGTCGATCTCCTCCACGACCTTCAGCAGGTGCTCGTAATCGGGGACGGAGTGCAGGCGGTCAAAAGGATGTGGGACGTAGACGAGGCCGCCCTGCCGGCGGATCTCGGCGATCGTGTCGGCCATCGACATGCCGCGCTCGATCTTGCGCTCGATGAAGAGCCCGATCACCTCGCCCTCATGGGCGGTCTTGACCTCCTCGGCGACGATCACCTTGATGCCTCCGCTGCCCTCCGCGACCCGCCGCGCCTCGAGCGCGCCCGAGATCTCGTTGTGGTCGGTGATGGCGATCGCGTCCAGGCCCCGCTCCTTCGCGGTCTCCAGCAGAACCTCGACCGGGGTCGCGCAGTCGGGAGAGTGGTCGGTGTGCATGTGCAGGTCGCAGTGGATGTACGGCCGGGACGAGATCCGCTTTCGTGCCCCGGCGTCTCCCCCCGGATCGTGCCGGCGAGCCACCAGCCGCGCGTAGACGGCTTCGAGGTCGGCCGCGACCTCGCCCCAGTCCCGCGCTTCGCCGCCGGCGCGCCCGCGCTTGTGGAGGCGCTCTCTCAACTTCGGGTCGGCCACCAGTCGCCGCACCTGCGCGGTCAGCGTCTGGGCATCCCCGACGGGAAAGATCAGGCCGCGGTCACCCTCGCCGACAAGCTCCCGGTAGAGCTCGAGATGAGCGACGACCGGGACGGCCCCCGCGGCGAGCGCCTCCCGCGCCACCCGGGGCGCGGGGCGCACGCCCCCCGAGGCCAGACATGCGATGTCCGCGCCGGCAAGGAACTCCGCCGGCGCGCCGTCAGCGGGACCGACGAGCCTCAGCCTCTCGCGCAGCCGCCGGCTGACGCGGGCGAGGGGATCGGTGGGCCCATCGAACCAGACCACCGCCTCCCAGTCGAGGTCGGCCGGAAGCTTGCGCAAGCCCCTGAGGAAGAGCCGCAGCGCACCCCTCTCCTCCTCGGCGCTGTAGACGATCCGCACCCGCCCCGGCGGCGAAGCTGGGAGCGCCGGCTCGGCGACATCGGCTCCCGGCCTGACCAGCTCGTAGGCACCAGGAAAGAAGCGCTCGAGGAGCTCGCCGGTTGCCTTGCTGCTGGCGGTGCGCGCATCGATGCGCCCGAAGAACATCTCGACCAGCAGCCGGGCGACCTGGGTGGACAGCACCCGCTCGGCCGGCTCGTGAAAGCTCGCGACGTTCAGCGAGAGCGAATGCCGCAGCGCAGCCGACCCCGCGCTCGGTGCGAACGGCTCGTGGACGTGGACGATGTCGAATGGAGCCGCTTCGAAGAGCTGCTCGAGCGAGCGGCTCACGTCAACCGGGATCGGCGGAGGCTTGCGGCGAGGACCGCTCGGGAGGGATATCCGCTGCCCGATCGCGAGCACGCGGGGGTTCTCGCCGGCGAACAGCGCTCGCGGGTCCTCGGCCGCGGCCCGGATCGCCTTGCGCGAATCCCTGATCGCCGCCCGCGACTCCGAGGGCGCGGCGACCAGCACCCTGTGGCCCCGCTCCGCCAGCACCGCGGACGTGCGGGCGACGAATTCGTCTATCTCGTGTCGCGAGCCCCATGTCTGGGGGCTCACCTGGGCGATCGCGAGCGTCTCGGACGGCGTCACGCTGTGAGGATATGTGCGGAAAAGAAGAGGGGCGCGCCCCCGCCGGAGCGCGCCCCTCTTGGTGCTGCCTAAGCGCCGGCCGCTTAGCTCTTGGCCTTGGCCTTCTTATTGCCCTTCTTCTTCGCCTTGTCCCGCGCCTTGGGGGTCAATCCCCGCTGCCTCGAGTACTTGTCGATGAACGCCTCGGTCGCCTCGCGGGCCTCCGAATCGGGCCGCTGGGTGTGCGGCGACTTCATCAGGTAGCTCGAGGGACCGTCGAGTTGGCCGGAGATGCCGTGGTTGAGGGCCAGCTTGATCGTCCGGACTGCGTCGATCACGATGCCGGCGGAGTTCGGCGAGTCCCAGACCTCGAGCTTGAGCTCCACGTTGAGGGGGACATCGCCGAAGGAGCGGCCCTCGACGCGGATGTGGGCCCACTTGCGGTCCGTCAGCCACGGCACGTAGTCGGAGGGGCCGATGTAGACGTCCTCGGCGGGCAGCTCATGGTCCATGATCGAGGTGACCGCGTTCGTCTTGGAGATCTTCTTCGACTCCAGGCGCTCGCGCTCGAGCATGTTGTAGAAGTCCATGTTGCCCCCGACGTTGAGCTGCGAGGTGCGCTCCATGCGCACGCCGCGGTCGGCGAACAGCCGGGCGAGCTGGCGATGCACGATCGTCGCTCCGACCTGGGACTTGATGTCGTCACCGATGATCGGGAGGCCCGCTTCCTCGAAGCGCTTGTCCCAGTAATCCTCGCGAGCGATGAAGACCGGGAGGCAGTTGACGAAGCCAACGCCGGCGCTCAGCGCCTGCTCGACATACCACTTGGTCGCCTGCTCGGAGCCAACCGGCAGGTAGCAGACGAGGACATCGGTGTTCGTGTCGCGGAGAATGCCGACGATGTCGTCGGTCTTGCCCGGCGCCTTGGTGATCTTCTGCTTCAGGTACTTGCCGAGGCCGTCATGAGTCATGCCGCGGTGAACCTTGACCCCGAGCTTGGGGACGTCCGAGAACTTCATGGTGTTGTTCTGGCCGCTGAAGATCGCGTCGGAGAGGTCCTTGCCGACCTTCTCCACGTCGATGTCGAAGGCTGCTGTGAACTCGATGTCTCGCACGTGGTAGCCGCCCAGGTCCACATGCATGAGGCCCGGGACCTGCTCGTCGGGGTCGGCGTCCTTGTAGTACTGGACTCCCTGCACGAAGGAACTCGCGCAGTTGCCGACGCCGACGATGGCGACTCGGACCTTGTCGTCGCGGGCGCCATTGCGCCCCGCGCCATTCGTCTTGCCGTTGACTCTGCTCATCTTTCGGAAATCCTCCTAAGGCTGATGCGCCAAAGCTGAAAGGACACTTGCGAGGCGGCGCGGTTACAGGTCCGCAGCCGCCTCCTTCGCCCCCGAGGGGGCCTGTTCGGAGTCGCTCTCCATCACCTTCAGTGCGTTTCGAACGTGTACGACACGCTGCACGACCGTCAGGGCTGTGAGCCCGGCCATCACGTAAATCGCGGGGGCCAGCAACTCGACGTCGAAGACTCCAGCCCCTCTTGCGAACACGAGGCCGATGGACAGTATGACCACTCTGACGGGGCGTGTGGCGATACCGACCTTGCACTCGACTCCCAGCGCCTCCGCGCGGGCCCTCGTATAGGAGACCATCAGCGAGCCGAGCACGACCACCACGCACATCGCCGCGGCGACGTCATCGCCGCTGAGAGCGAAGCGGTACGCGACCGCCGCCAGCACGATCCCCTCCTCGATCCGGTCCAGGGTGGAGTCGAGGAAGGCACCGAACAGAGTGCCCTTGCCCGAGGCGCGCGCATAGCGGCCGTCGAGCGTGTCCATGATCGAGCCGATGATGAAGGCCAGTCCGCCGAGGGAGTAGTAGCCCTGCCAGACGAGCACCGCGGCCGCCAGGTTGCCGGCCAGGCCGACCATCGAGATCGCGTTCGGTGTCAGGCGCGACTCGATCAGCCGGTTGCGCACGGAGGTGGAGATCTCCTCGGCGGCCGTGGTGTCGGGCCGCTCGGGACGCTCGTTCATGCGGCAACCATGCCGGAATTCAGCTCGCCTCGGTCCGCGCGCACCGATGGCCCGCCAAACGCCCAGTCGGGATTCAGCCTTGCGAGCAGCGTCGCGAGCCCGACGGCGGCCGCGGCCGCCAAGGCGCCGAACAGCCCGTCGATCCAGAAGTGATTGCCGCTCGCGACCACTACGTAGGTCATCAGCAGCGGATAGGCGAAGAGCAGCGCCTTGAGTGGACGGGGGCCCACCAAAAGGGCGAGCGACCACGCGAAGATGATCGAGAGACCGACGTGCATCGACGGCACCGCGGCGAAGGGGTTGAAGAGCGGGTCGCCCGGATTGCTGATCATCGGCGAGTTGCCGGTCACCGAAGGGTCGAGGCCGAGCTCGGGAATGAAGCGGGGCGGGGCGGTTGGATAGAGGCCGTAGCCGACAACCGATATCACCATCGCGGCGAGCACCGTATTGCGAACGAACCCGTAGCTGCCGCGCCATCCGAAGTAGATCACCGTGAGCGCCAGGACGCTGCCCTTGAAATGAAGGTTGGCGTACCCCCAGCGGGCCACCTCCGCGGCCCATCCCGTGGATATCGCCCACTCCTGCAAGTCGATCTCCACGAACGAATGCAGGCTGCGCTCGACCGAGATCAGGTCACGGGCATGGGCGAATGACTCGTTGACGCCTCCGTCCACAGCGCCACGCGCGTAGCGCCACGCCCAGTAGGCCGCTGCGATCACCGCGAACTGGACCAACAGGTCCACCCAGCCGCGCGGAAGGAACCGCCGGCGCAACTCGGAGATGCTCAAGAACAGCGGCGGCTGGAGACCCCGCCGCCTCGATCAGGGCAAAGGGGTCGCCTCACGACCTCGCCGCCTCCTCCCACCCGCTGGTGGCCGGCGGGTGATCGGCGCAGCGGCGACCGCCGTCGAGCGCCCGCAACGGCGAGAAGTCGACCCCGACCCGGACACGCCCGGCCTCGCGCACCTTCACCTGGGTGAACCCGCGGGGTGACTCCTGCACGCACCCTGAGCCCTGCTCGATCGCCCAGTAGCGAGTCCACCGCACCTTGACCAGGATGCTGCCCGCCGACCTGGCCGCAACCACGAAGCCCTCGGGCTTCAGCTTGACGATGCGCCCCGCGCCGACAGCCAGCGGCTCGGGGTCGCTGACCCGGTAGACGGTCCAGTCCCGGCTTGCGAAGACCCTCTTCAGGTAGGGAAGTCCCCGGGCGATCAGGCGCGCCTCGGCCTCACCCGCGTAGTCGAGCGGCGTGTCGGGCACGGCGATGAAGCCCACGGACAGATCATCGAGCCAGGCGCGGTAAGCCTGGGCCGTCAGTGGGCCGCTCTCGTCCTCGTAGAAGAGCCCGTTGAGCTTGCGGTCGAGCTGGCGCTCCCAACCGCGCGCGATGTAGATGCCGCGCGGGAGCAGGGCGGCCTCCCAATGGTGGGCCGTCGGCAGCACCTCGACCCGGTACTGCCCCCGCGTCGCCCCGTGCAGGAAGTCGCGCACGGGCGCGTAGTAGGAGGACTTCACCGACGGCTGCGCGTAAACCGCTTCGAGATCGCGGACCACCGGCGAGAGCTGCCAGTAGAGCAGGAAAGGAGCGAGCAGCACGAGCAGCCCGCGCTGGCGCCTCCAGAGACCGAGGGCCAGGGCCGGGCCGAGCAGCAACGACCCCATCCGCGTCGCATTGCCGCCCATCGGGCTGTCGATCAGGAAGGCGCCCGCGAGCGCTGCGGCGTAGACCGCGACCCCGTAGCGCAGCAGCTTCTCCTCCCGCGGGATCGCCAGGAAGACCGCGATCGCGATCAGCAGCGCGGGCCGGAAGCTGGAGGAGACGAAGGGCTCGGTGCCGCCCTCGGGGAAGGCGTGGGCGAGCAGCACCACACCCCCAAAGGAAGCGACAGCAAGCTCGACCCCGGATCGGCTGCGCTCGGCTATGGAATGCGCGACCGCGCCGCAGGCGAGGAAGAGCGCGGCGACGGGGCTGGCCAGAGCGCAGAGCACGGCCAACCCGATCGCCAGCGGGCGCCAACCGCGTTGCGACGCAAACACGGCCGCCAGGGCGATTGCGACGCCGAGCGCGAAGGAGAGCCGGCCGCTGAACAGGCTGAGGGAGGCGGCGGCGGCGAACCAGCTGACGCCCAGCCGCGCTCGCGCTCCCCAGTGCCGATAGGCGATTCCGGCGAACAGAAGGGTCGCGGCGATCACTGCGAGCGCACCGACCAGGCGAGGCCCGATCAGCGAGCCCAAGAACGGGAACAGCACGCTGTAGCCGGGCGTGTGGTGGCCGCCGAACCAGAGGTTGTTCCAGGCCGAGAGCCCCTCGCTCTCGAACAGGCCGGAGCGAAAGACCTGAGCCGCGTGATCGGCACTGGATGGCTGCAGAACCAGGTACAGGCACCCGAGGGCGGCCGCGATCAGACCGGGCTCCGCGTAGCGCCGTAGGGTCCCCCCGCGATCGGGAGTCACGGCCGCAATGGATTCCTGCTGCACGGGCCCGCCCGGCTGGACACTCAAGCCGTCGCCGGCCGCCAGAAGGACCAGGCGCCCGGGCGAACGCGGGCGAGCTGCGCTGCGCCAACCGCCGAGAGGCCGGCCACGAGAGCGCCCGCCGCGCCGTCGATCCAGAAGTGGTTAGCGGTGACCACGACCACGAAGAAGACGAGGAGGGGGTAGACGGCCCAGAAGACCCGGGTGGCCCTGTGGCGCGAGATCATGGCGCCGGTGACACCGATCATCAGCGCGAACGCGCAGTGCATGCTCGGGATGGCGGCGTAGGGGTTGACGAACACCTGGACCAGGGCCGAGTCGTGGTTGACCTCGGCGTACTCGGTGATGGTGTCGACGAACCCGTAGCCCTCGATCAAGCGCGGCGGCGCGGTGGGCACCAGCGTGTAGCCGATCAGGGCCAGAGCCATGCCGATCATGAACATGTTGCGGACGAAGTAGAAGTGCTCGTTGCGGTAGATGTAGAGCCAGACCAGGAACCCGGTGGTGAGCACGAAATGCGAGTTCATGTAGGCGAAGTTGGCCGCGTCGATCAACCAGCGATAGTCGATCAGGGCCGCCTGCAGCCCTGGCTCGAAGAAGGTACCGGTGGCCTGCTCGACGTCGATCACGCTCGCGGCGTTCGCGAAGGCCTCCACCCTCTGGCCCTCCGCGATGCCGCGGACCGTCTCGTAGCAGAGGTCGGCGAGGACGAAGAGCCCGACCTGGCGCGCAGCGTCCAACCTGCCCTGGGGTAGGGCAGGCAGCCAGCCACCGATCTTGCGGAGAACCCCGGACACGACTGCGAAATTGTAGTCACCGCTCGTTAACACCCCCGGGCTCGAGAAAGGCGACCGCGGGCTCGATCATCGCGGGCTGGTCCAGCCAGGGCCAATGGCCGGCTTCCGCCAACTCGATCAGCTCAGCGCGCGGCAGCACGTCCGCGAGGTCGCGCCCGAAGCGCGGCGGCAGATAGCGGTCCTTGAGGCCCCAGACCACGAGGGCGGGCGACTCGAGCAAGCCCAGGTCCCGCCCGGCCCGTTCGAGCTCGGCCTCGGGGGCCGAGCGATAGAGGCGCAGGATCGCCGCCAGCGTTCCCCGGTCGAGGTGGTCCCAGGTGAGGTCGACGAACTCGGGCGAGTGCCGGCTCCAGTCACCGCGGGACTCGCGCAGGGCAAGGTCGACGAGCGGTCTGCGCCAGAGGCTGTTGACGATCTCCCCGAGGCCGCGCGTCCGCCACGCGCGGGCGGTGCGGTGCCAGCGGTAGCCCGGCAGCAGGGGCACGACGTTGGTCACGAACAGGCGGCGCAACCTCGCCGGATCGCGCTGCGCCACGATCAGCCCAACCCCGCCGCCCCAGTCATGGAGCGCCAGCGAGTAACGATCGAGTCCCATCACCTCAAGGAAGCGCTCGAAGAAGTCCGCATAGCCATGCATCGAGTAGTCGAAGCGATCAGCGGGGGGACGCGCTGAGCGGCCGAACCCGGGCAGATCGACCGCGATCGCGGGGCCGCGCATGCGCTCCAGAAAGGGCAGCCAGTCCTCGGAGTGGGTGGGCACCCCGTGCACCATGACCACCGGCGGCCCCTCGCCCGGCACTCGGCGAAAGAACGTGGGGATGCCGTCGATCGCGACGGTGTCCATCTCGATCCGGTTTCGATCCTCCCCGCTCACAGACAGCCCCGACAATATCCTCGGCCCCGATGCCGCTCCCCAGCCGACACCCGGTGGACGAGCGCCCACGGTCGTTTCCCGCGCCGCCCGAGGAAGCCAGACCGCGGGTCGCCAAGCGCGATGCCGACTGGAGGCGGCCGCCTCGAAGGCGCGTGCTGGCGATCCGCGATCGCCTGCGTGAGCTCTATGGCCGCCAGGTCAACGAGCCCCACGGCCACCCGATCGCCGAGCTGGTGCGAACGGTGCTCTCCCAGAACACCAACGACCGCAACCGCGACGTCGCCTACACGCGGATGCGAGAGCGCTTCCCCGGCTGGGAGCAGGTGCGCGATGCGCCGCTGGGCGAGCTCGAGGAGGCGCTCCGGCCAGGAGGCCTGAGCGCGACCAAGGCGCCTCGCATCCAGCAGATCCTCTCCCGGCTCGGTGACGAGCCGGACCTGGACTGGCTCGCTGCAACCCCCCGGGAAGAGGCAATCCAGTTCCTCACGGAGCTGCCGGGGGTGGGGCGCAAGACGGCGGCCTGCGTGATGATCTTCAGCTTCGGCCGGCCGGAGGTCCCGGTCGACACCCACGTGCACCGGGCCGGCGGGCGCCTCGGGCTGTTTCGGCCGAGCGCCTCGTTCGAGGAGGCGCACGACGAGATGCTGGCGATCACTCCGCCCGAGGACGCCTACGAGCTCCACATCAACCTGATCCACCACGGCCGCGCGGTCTGCCGCCCACGGCCCCGGTGCGGCGAGTGCGGTCTGCGGAGGATGTGCCCGTACTTCAGGCAGAGCGCCGCGGGGCGCGCCCGATAGACCGCCGGGGACGAGCCCCGGCTGGCCGACCTATATCCTTGCGCCGCGATGAACCGCAGCAGCTACGTCCTCTTCGGGCTGGTGGCCATTCTCTGCGTGATCCTGATCCCGGCCTGGGCGATCAGCCGCGAGGGCGGCGAGCAGGCGTCGCCGCAGAACGTGCCCGCCGACCTCCAGCAGGGGAAGGACCTGTTCGTGACAAACTGCGGCTCCTGCCACACCCTCTACAAGGCCGGCACCGACGGGGTGGTCGGCCCCAACCTCGACGATCTCCTCGCCCCCCCGAGCCCGACTCCACCCGATCCTGCGACGATCCAACCGCGGGTGCTGAGCGCGATCAACAACGGCATCGGCGGCAAAATGCCCGCGGGGATCCTCAGCGGCCCCCAGGCCAAGGAGGTCGCGAACTTCGTCTCAGAGGTAGCCGGCGACAGGTAGCCGGCGGCGCGGCTACACGTAGAACCGCACCGGCTGCGTCGGCTGCGGGGACCGGGCTTGGCGCGGGCAGACGCTGCACCGGGGCTCGCGCGACCGCCCGGTAATTCGGTAGTTGCGGCGGGACAGCGCAACCGACGCCATATAGGGTTGTTATCACGCAGGCAGAGAGCACTCGGGGCCGGGGTGGCCGGCGGCCGAGCATCAACAAAGGAGAGAGAACTTGAGTACCCCTGGGATGCAGCAACGAGGCCGCTTGCGCCGTTTCCTGATGACGGTGGTGGTCGCCGCGCTCGCCGTGATCGTGATTCCCGGCGTCGCAGAGGCGGCGAAGAAGAACAAGAAGAAGAAGGCCAAGGGCCAGGTCGTGCGGGTGATGACCCGCAACCTCTACCTCGGAGCCGACCTCACGCCCGGGCTTACCGCGCCCAACCTGAACGCCTTCGTGGACGCGGCGGGTGAGATCTCCGATCAGGTCGAGAGGACCAACTTCCCGCTGCGCTCCCAGGCGCTGGCTCAGGAGATCCTCACTCAGAAGCCGGACCTGGTCGGCCTGCAGGAGGTCGCGCTGTGGCGAACCGGCCCGCAGTTCAGCCCGGCTCCCGCCCTGACGATCAAGTACGACTTCCTGCAGTTGCTGATGGATCAGCTCAACGCGGGCAAGCCGCGTTACGCGGTCCAGGTGGTGAAGGAGCAGTTCGACTTCGAGTCCCCCTCGAACGACGGGGGCGGCGGGCTCGGAGCAGCAAACCGCGACGAGCGGCTGACGATGCGCGACGTGATCATCAAGCGGCTCGGCTCCGGCGTGAAGGCCTACAACTTCGCGAGCGGGACGTTCCCGACGCTGCTCCGGGTCAGCGTCGGCGGCCAGCAGATCGACGTCACGCGAGGCTGGACCGCCGTCGACGCAAAAGTGCGCGGGTCGAAGCCGTTCCACTTCGTCAACCTGCACCACGAGGCGTTCGACTCGGGGCCGAGCAATCCCACGAACCAGGGCACGATCGTCGGCCAGGGTGAGATCCGCCAGGCACAGGCGCAGTCGCTGATCGCCCCGGGAGGGCCGGCGCGGAGCAAGCTGCCGGTGATCCTGCTCGGAGACCTCAACTCCGACGACGACACGGTCGGCAACGACGGTGACGTGCTCGCCTACAACGCGCTGGTCGCCGGCGGCTTCAGGCCGGTGGACACGTCGAACCCGCTCAGCTGCTGCCTCAACGACCCGGAGCTGGTCGCGGGCTCGCTGGCGGACTTCGACCACCACATTGACCACGTGATGACGAGCTCCCCCAAGAAGGTGAAGTTCCTGCAGGGATTCGTCACGGGCAGGGCCCCGGTGAACGGGCTCTGGCCGTCAGACCACAACGGCGTCACCAGCAAGCTCAGGGTGCCCGCCAAGAAGACGAAGAAGAAGTGCAAGAAGAAGAAGGGCAAGAAGTGCAAGAAGAAGGGCAAGAAGAAGAGCTGAGCTGAAGCGGATCCCACGACGCCTGGCGGCGCGTGGCGCACAAGCGGCCCGGTCGCGCTTGCAGAGGCGGCCGGGCCGTTTCATGTCCGTGGGGCCCTCCGCGGTTGACCTGGCCCCAGAGATCTTCTATACTGCTCACGCTTAGGTTTCTTTCCAAGATTAATAGAAAGCTTTGGAGGACGAACGGATGGCAAAGACAATCGGAATCGACTTGGGCACGACCAACTCCTGCGTCTCCGTGATGGAGGGTGGCGAGCCGGTAGTGCTCGAGAACGCCGAGGGCGGGCGAACGACCCCCTCGGTCGTCGCCTTCACCGACAGCGGCGAGCGCCTGGTGGGCACCGTCGCCAAGCGGCAGGCGGTGATGAACCCCGAGAACACGATCTTCTCGATCAAGCGCTTCATGGGTCGCAAGGAGGCGGAGGTCAAGGAGGAGGAGACGATCGTTCCCTACGAGGTTGTGGCCGGACCGAACGGCGACGTGCGCGTGGACGCGGGCGGCAAGCAGTACTCCCCGCCCGAGATCTCGGCGATGATCCTGCAGAAGCTGAAGTCCGACGCCGAGGCAAAGCTGGGCGAGAGCGTGGACGGCGTGGTGATCACCGTGCCGGCCTACTTCAACGACGACCAGCGCCAGGCGACCAAGGATGCCGGCAAGGTCGCGGGCCTGGACGTGAAGCGAATCATCAACGAGCCCACCGCGGCGGCCCTCGCCTACGGGCTCGACAAGGAAAAGACCGACCAGACGATCCTGGTGTTCGACCTCGGCGGCGGCACCTTTGACGTGTCGGTGCTGGAGATCGGCGACGGCGTGTTCGAGGTCAAGGCCACGTCCGGCGACAACCACCTGGGCGGCGACAACTGGGACAAGGCGATCGTCGAGTGGATCGTCGCCGAGTTCAAGAAGGACCAGGGCGTCGACCTGGCAGCCGACAAGCGCTCGCTGCAGCGGCTCTACGAGGCGGCGGAGAAGGCGAAGATCGAGCTCTCCACCGCGCAGGAGACGCAGATCAGCCTGCCTTTCATCACCGCGGTCGAGGGTGAGCCCAAGCACCTGGAGATGAAGCTGACCCGCGCCAAGCTGGGCGAGCTCACCTCCGACCTGCTCGACCGCGTGGTCGAGCCGGTGAAGCGGGCGCTCAGCGACGCCGACGCCGACATCGACCACGTCGTGCTTGTCGGGGGAATGACCCGGATGCCGATGGTCCAGGAGAAGGTCAGGGAGCTGACCGGCAAGGACCCTCACAAGGGGGTCAACCCCGATGAGGTGGTGGCGATCGGCGCCGCGATCCAGGCCGGCGTGCTGGCCGGCGACGTCAAGGACGTGCTGCTCCTCGACGTCACCCCGCTGACCCTCGGCATCGAGACCAAGGGCGGCGTGATGACCAAGCTGATCGAGCGCAACACGACCATCCCGACCAAGAAGTCCGAGACGTTCTCGACCGCCGAGGACAACCAGCCCTCGGTCGAGGTTCACGTGCTCCAGGGCGAGCGGGAGATGGCCTCGGGCAACAAGAGCCTGGGCAAGTTCCAGCTCACCGGCATCCCGCCGGCGCCCCGGGGAATGCCCCAGATCGAGGTCACCTTCGACATCGACGCCAACGGCATCCTCCACGTGTCGGCCAAGGACCACGGCACGGGCAAGGAGCAGAAGATCGAGATCAAGGGCGGCTCGGGCCTCGACGAGTCCGAGGTCGAGCAGATGATCAAGGACGCTGAGTCCCACGCCGAGGAGGATCGCGCTCAGCGCGAACTCGCCGAGGCCCGCAACACGGGTGAGAACGCGGCCTACCAGGCCGAGAAGCAGCTCGAGGAGCTGGGTGACAAGGTCGACGAGCCGGCGAAGAGCGAGATCGAGGCGGCGATCAAGGAGGTGCGCGACTCGCTCACCTCGGAGGATCCCGCCGAGATCGGCTCCAAGGCCGAGGCGCTCCAGATGGCCTTCCAGAAGGTCTCCGAGCAGATCTACCAGGCGGCCTCCGAGCAGGCCGCGGCGGCCGACGGGGCTTCGGGCAACGGCGGCGGCGCCGACGACGAAGAGGTGATCGACGCCGAGGTCGTGGACGACGAGCCCGCGAGCAAGTAGGGGCCACCATGGGCCCGGAGCGCACCGAGCGGCACGGGGGGGCGGAAGATGCCCCGCCCGGCCGCCCAGATCAAGATCATGAGCGAAGCGACGCCGAGGCCGCCCCGGGGAGTCCCGAGGCCCTCGCCGAGGACGCGCTCGTCGCGGAGAGGGTCTCCGAGGACATCGATGAGCTCGAGCAGGCGCTGAGGGAGCGCGACAAGTACCTCGAGCTCGCGCAGCGCACTCACGCCGACTTCGACAACTACCGCAAGCGCGTCGCCCGCGACGCGAGCGAAGCGATCAAGCGAGGGCGCGCCGAGGTGGCCCGCGACCTGATCCCGGTGATCGACAATCTCGAGCGGGCGATCGCGGCGGCACGGACCGAGGGCTCCGACCCCGGGGCGCTCGCGCGCGGCGTGGAGCTGGTTCACGAGGAGCTGCGCTCGTCGCTGAGGCGGGCCGGGGTCGAGGCCTACGACCCGACCGGCGAGCCCTTCGACCCCGCCTGGCACGAGGCGCTCTCGACCCGGCCCGCCGAGGACAACGCCGCGGGAACCGTCGTCGAGACGCTCGAGCGGGGATACCGACTCGACGATCAGGTGCTGCGCGCGGCTCGCGTGGTGGTGAGCGAGTAGACGATGGCTGACCGTGACTTCTACGAGGTGCTCGGCGTGGCCAAGAACGCCTCCGACGAGGAGATCAAGAAGGCCTACCGCAAGCTCGCCCGCGAGTGGCACCCTGACCGCAACCCCGACGACCCCGAGGCCGAGGAGCGCTTCAAGGAGGTCCAGCACGCCTACGACACGCTCTCCGACTCCGAGAAGCGCAGCGAATACGACGCCGGAGGCCTTTTCGGCGGCGCCGGAGGCGGTGCCAGGGGCTTCCCCGGGGGCGGCTTCGCGACCGACCTGGGCGACATCTTCTCCTCGATCTTCAGCCGCGGGGGCGACGCCGGCCCGAGCCCCCAGCGCGGCCGCGACCTCGAGTCCGAGGTGCAGCTCTCGTTCGAGCAGGCCGTGCACGGTGCGCAGATCACCGTCGCGATCCCGACATCCGGGCCCTGCGCCACCTGCTCGGGCAGAGGCGCAAAGCCCGGCACCTCACCGCGGGTCTGCCCCCGCTGCGGCGGCCGCGGCATCGACTCGGAGAGCCAGGGCGTTTTCTCGATCTCGCAGCCCTGCCCCGAATGCGGCGGCCAGGGCAGCGTGATCGACGACCCCTGCCCCACCTGCGCGGGCTCCGGGATCACCGAGGAGACGAAGCGCTACCGCGTCAACATCCCGGCCGGCGTCCTCGACGGTAGCCGCATCCGCCTGGCAGGCAAGGGCGAGGCGGGCTTCCGCGGCGGGCCCCGAGGCGATCTCTACGTGACGACGCGGGTCTCACCCTCACCGGTCTTCCGCCAGCGTCCCGACGGCAACCTCGACGTGGACCTCCCGGTGAGCGTCGCCGAGGCGATCCAGGGCGCCACGATCGAGGTCCCGACACTGAACGGGTCGAAGAAGATCAAGATCCCGCCCGGCACACAGCATGGCTCCACTCAGCGCCTGCGCGGGGAGGGACCCCCGCGCGCCAGCGGGAGCGGGCGGGGCGACATCCACTACCGGGTCCAGCTCGAGATCCCGCGGGAGCTGACCGACGAGCAGCGTGAGGCCGTCGAGAGACTCGCGGAGTCGTTCAACGGCCGCAATCCGCGGGAGTCCCTGCTGCGCCGGGCGCCTCGGAAGCAGGCGAAGGGGAGCTGACGGTGGCCGGGGGCAAGCCCAAGAGGGACGACCGCGACGACGCGACGGAGGGCGAGGCGATCAATGCCGAGCGAGGCGTGTTCATGATCTCCGTGGCCGCGGAGCTGGCCGGGATGCACCCCCAGACCCTCCGCATGTACGAGACCCGGGGGCTGATCGCGCCGAAGCGCTCCCCCAAGAACACGCGCCTCTACTCCCAGGCCGACGTCGAGCGCCTGCGCCGTATCCAGCGGATGACGAACGAGGAGGGGCTCAACCTCGCCGGGGTCGAGACGGTGCTGCGGATGGAGGTCACGATGACCCGACTGAGGGCGGAGATGGCGCGGATGCGACGGCGGGCCGCCGAGACGGAGAGGCGGATGACCGCCGAGCTCGAGCGCCTGCGCCGATCACGCGGCGGAGAGCTGGTGCTCTATGGCGCCCATGAGACCAGGCTGAGCAAGCCGACGCGCAGCAGCACAGAGGTTCCAGTCCGCAAGCCTCGCCGCGGCAGGTCCTAGCCGGACGGCCACCGCCGTGACCGCGGCGGCTCGGCCAGCAATCGCCTCGTGATGCCCTCGATGAGCTCGTAGCTCGTGCTCCCGGGTGGGAGGTCGGTGAGCACCGCGAGGCCGACGCGCTTGCCAGAACGGTGGGTGAGTAGCGCGGCCTGGTGGGTGACGGGGCCGCTGGTCTGCTCGGTGCTCGCGGGGCGCCAACCCCCCTTGAAGTGGACGGTCCACCCCCGCCCCACGCCTTCGGGGATCCCCCACCGCTGGCCGGCGACGATCTCGGCCAGCAGCCGCTTCGCATAACGACGGGGCGGTCCGACCAGGTTGCGATCGAGCCCGAGGAAAAAGCGCGCCAGATCGGCGGCTGTCACCTGCGCGCCTCCCCAGAAGCCGGGCGTCGGCTCGAAGGCGCGCATCCCGGCCCGCTCGGCGACCTCCTCCAGCCCCTCGTCGCCGACCCGGGCGTAGATCGACCCTGCGGCATCGTTGTCGGAGAAGGTGATCATCCGATCGAGCAGTGAGCGCGTCGTCCGGTCGAGCGGCTCGTCCTCGCGGCGCAGCCGACGCAGCTCAGCGGCCAGCAGCAACACCTTCGAAGCGCTGGCCGAGCTGAACCGCCGCCCCACCTCGAAGCCGCGCAGGCCACCGTCGGCGTCCGAGATCGCGAACGCCACCGTCCCGGCCGCTCCGGCGGCCAGGGCTCTCGCGGAGCTGACGCGAGCGGCAGCGGGGTACGGGTCCCGTGGCCAGCTGCGTCCGTCACCGGCTCGGGCCTCGGTCTCGTTGGAGCCGGGCGCCCGTGCCGGGCAGGGCGCGATGTTCACCGCGGCTGCGATCACCGCGATGGTGCCGATGGCACTCGCTCTGGACGCGTACGATCGTCGGGTGATGAGCATGACTCGGATCAGACGAAAGTGTCGCAGCGATCGACGCGGCGCCCGGCGCGAAGCGCTCGATTCGATTGACGTCAGGACCCTGTCGCTCGCCTCCGGAGCTGGGCGAATCGCGATCGGCGTCGGGCTCGCGCTGGCGCCGCGGCAGACACTCGCGGCGCTCGGCTTCGAGGACGCTTCGCCGAGCACGATCGCGATCTCGCGGATCGCGGGAGGCCGGGACATCGTGCTGGGGTCGTTGACCCTGCTCGCTCGCGGCGATGCCGACCGTCTTGTCTCGGCAAGCGTCGCAAACGCCGCGGTGGATGCCGGCGATGCCCTCACCTTCACCGCCGCCATCTGCGCCGGCGAGGAGATCCGCGCGGCGGCGCTGCGTGGAATCGCCGCTGCGGTTCCGGCGGCGGCGGCCGGCGCCTGGGTGGCGCTGCGGTTGCGGTGCGCCGGCAGCCGCTAGGCGCCCGAGGGCCCAGCGTCGCCGAGCGTCAGGCCGGCATCCGCCAGAGCCTCGCCTCGGTCGAGGTAGATGCGCCAGTAGACGACCTCGCCGTCGCGGAAGGTGAAGGTGTGCGCATCGTGAAAGTTGAGTGCGAGCCCGTCGCCCTGCCTGCCCGTGCCCTCCCCGACGGTGTGCAGCAAGGCGACGACGCGGTCACCGACGGGATGGAACTCCGCCCCGCGAACCTCGACGGCGCTGAAGCCGCTGGTGATCTGCTCGATCGTCCGGCGCGCCTCCTCCCGCCCCCGTCGGGGGCCGGCCGGCAGGTCGGGGTCGTAGACCTCGACGTCCTCGGCGAAGTGCTCCAAGACCGCGTCGATCCCCCCCGCGTTCCAGCCCTCGAGGATCCGCCGGTAGAGTTCCACGTTCCGCTCCGACACGGACTGCTCCGCCGGCTCGCTCAGGTCTCGGCTTCCGTCAGAGCTCATGCCCCTGATCCTAGTTCGGAAGCCCCGGAATGGCAACGCTGCGACCTCCTGGAGCGGGGGCTCAGTTGAGTTGAGGCGTAGTGACTCAGATTTCTTGCTTTTGCGTCTAATAGACGATAGGATTCCGTAATGCAACAGGATCGCTTCACCGTCAAGTCGCAGGAAGCCGTGGCTGCCGCCCAGCGGCTCGCCTCAGAGCACTCCAACCCCGAGGTTGGCCCCCCCCATTTGCTCGCTGCCCTGCTCGACCAGGACGAAGGCGTGGTGGTGCCGGTGCTGCAGCGCCTCGGGCAGGACACGCAGGCCGTCCGCGCGCAGGCCGAGGCGGCGATAGAGCAGCTTCCCAAGCTGAGTGGCAACGCCGTCCCTGACATCCGCCCCTCGAGCGAGTTCGTCTGGGTCCTGCAGCAGGCCGAGAAGGAGGCGGCTTCGCTCGGCGACGAGTACATCTCGACCGAGCACCTGCTTCTAGCCCTCGCCGAGGAGAAGTCGGGAGTCAGCGAGCTGCTTCCGGACCGCGGCGAGCTGCTCGAGGCGGTCACGGAGGTGCGAGGACCCCACCGCGTCACCTCGCCCACGCCCGAGGACAGCTACGGCGCCCTGGAGAAGTACGGGCGCGACCTCACCGCCGAGGCCGAAAGCGGCAAGCTCGACCCGGTGATCGGGCGCGACGAGGAGATCCGCCGTGTGATTCAGGTGCTCTCGCGCCGGACCAAGAACAACCCGGTGCTGATCGGGGAGCCCGGCGTCGGCAAGACCGCCATCGTCGAGGGGCTCGCCCAGCGAATCGTCTCGGGCGACGTGCCCGAGAGCCTGCGCGACCGGCAGGTGATCGCGCTCGACATCGGATCCCTGCTGGCCGGTGCCAAGTACCGCGGCGAGTTCGAGGAGCGGCTCAAGGCGGTGCTCAAGGAGGTGCAGTCGGCCGAGGGCCAGATTGTTCTCTTCCTCGACGAGCTTCACACGATCGTCGGCGCGGGCGCCGCCGAGGGCGCCGTGGACGCCTCCAACCTGCTGAAGCCGATGCTCGCACGAGGCGAGCTGCGCGCCGTCGGCGCCACCACCCTCGACGAGTACCGCAAGCACATCGAGAAGGACGCGGCGCTGGAGCGGCGCTTCCAGCCGATCACCGTCGGCGAGCCCGACGTGGAGAGCACGATCGCGATCCTGCGGGGGCTCAAGGAGCGCTACGAGGTCCACCACGGCGTGCGCATCACCGACGCGGCGATCGTCGCGGCGGCGACGCTCTCGGCGCGCTACATCGCGGACCGCTTCCTGCCCGACAAGGCCATCGACCTGATCGACGAAGCGGCCTCGCGGCTGAAGATCGAGATCGACTCGATGCCGACCGAGATCGACGAAGTCGAACGGCGCATCCAGCAGCTGGAGATCGAGCGCGAGGCGCTGAAGAAGGAGACTGACGCGACCTCCAGCGAACGGCGTGATGCGATCGAGGCCGAGCTCGCCGAGCTGCAGGAGCGCTCGTCGGAGATGAAGGCTCGCTGGCAGAATGAGAAGCAGGCGATCGAGGCGATCAAGGCCGCGAAGGCGGAGCTCGACGAGGCCGGCCGTGGGGCCGAGCGCGCCGAGCGCGACGGCGACCTGGAGCGCGCCGCGGAGCTGCGCTACGGCACGATTCCCGGACTGGAGGGCAAGATCCTCGACGCCGAGGGAGAGCTCGCCGAGCTGCACCGCTCGGGCGGCAGCATGCTCACCGAGGAGGTCACCGAGGAGGACGTCGCGGCGGTCGTCGGCAAGTGGACGGGGATTCCCGTGTCGCGACTGATGGAGGGCGAGGTCGAGAAGCTGATCCAGATGGAGGACCGCCTCCATGATCGTGTGATCGGCCAGGACGAGGCCGTCGAGGCCGTCGCCGGCGCGCTGCGGCGCGCGCGCGCCGGCCTGTCGGACCCCGACCGGCCGATCGGCAGCTTCCTCTTCTGCGGTCCCACCGGGGTCGGCAAGACCGAGCTCGCCCGCACGCTGGCCGAGTTCATGTTCGACTCCGAGCAGGCGATGGTGAGGATCGACATGTCGGAGTACATGGAGAAGCACTCCGTGGCCCGCCTGATCGGCGCTCCCCCCGGCTACGTGGGCTACGAGGAGGGCGGGCAACTGACCGAGGCCGTACGCCGCAGGCCCTACTCGGTGATCCTGCTCGACGAGATCGAGAAGGCCCACCCCGATGTCTTCAACGCGCTGCTGCAGATCATGGACGACGGGCGGCTCACCGATGGCCAGGGCCGCACGGTGGACTTCAAGAACGCGGTGCTGATCATGACCTCCAACGTGGGTTCCCAGTACATCGCGGCCGAGACCCTCGAGGAGAACGCCCGTGAGCAGGTCGAGGAGGCACTGATCCAGACCTTCCCGCCCGAGTTCCTGAACCGCATCGACGACGTGGTCATCTTCCAACGCCTCTCCAAGCAGGACCTGGCAAAGATCGTGGAGATCCAGGTGGCGCAGCTCTCCCGCCGGGTGGCGGAGAAGGGCATCGAGATCGAGCTCACCGACGAGGCCCGGCAGCTGCTCGGCAACCTCGGCTTCGACCCCACCTACGGCGCCCGTCCGCTGAAGCGGGTGATCCAGAAGAACCTGGTCGACCTGCTCGCACTGCGGCTGCTGGAGGGCGAATTCTCGGAGGGCGACATGGTCAAGGTGGACGCCGACGGAGGCGAGCTCGTCTTCACGCGGGCCTCGGCGCGCGGGGAGTCGAAGGAGAAGGCAACCGCCTGAGGCCCGCAGCGGCCACCGGCCTAACCGATTCCGAGTAGTGCAGGGCTAAAGCCAGGCACGAAGCTGGACGATCAGACGAGTGTGGGAATCGGGCACTCCGCCAAGGACGCATGCTGGAGCCTTCGCCGCAAGGCGTGGGACGTTGACGACCGCCTGCGCGAGCGCGTCCTGGACGCCTCTGAGCGCGCGGAGGAGATCGCCTGGGAGGCGGAGCAGCGAGTTCTGTGGCCGAGCGGCGACGCGGCGCGCGCTGCCGCCGAGCGCGCCATGGTCTCAGTGGAGCCGCTGCACCGCCTGATCGAGACCAAGCTTGCCTGGCCCGCCGCCGACGCCTGGCGCCAGGGCGGCACGGCGATGCGCACCGGCCTCGCCACCGCCGCGGTCGCCGCGGTCGCCGCTGCCGGCAGCGCAGGGACCATGGTGGCCGCGCCGGACGGGGGCACAGAGGCCGTCAGCGCGGCGAGCGGCGGCCACAGCCCGCCCGCCCTGACCGCAGATGCCGCCTCGCAGCCGACCCTGAGCGGCGCCGCACCCGACTTCGACTCTGGCGCGAGCGCCAAGAAGGTCGCCTCGCGGGCCGCGCAACCCGAAGAGTCGTCTCCGATCACCGTTCCGGGCCCGTCCGCTCCCCCGGCGAAGGTGGCAAGGAGCTTTGCGGAGGCCTTCGTCAGGTACGAGGTCGGCAAGGTGGACGAGCAGACCGCCGCAACCTTCTCCTCGGTGGCGAAGGAGCCGCTCGCAGCGGCGCTGGAGCAGGAGCCTCCCCGCCTCCCCTCCGGGACCGAGGTGCCCGAGGCCGAGGTGTTGAACGTGGTGGTCGGTGACCGGGAGGAAGATCTGATCGAGGCCAGCGTCTCGCTGCTGCGACTGCGGGCCGCCAGCGAGCTCCGCCTCACCCTGAAGCACACGCCGGAGGGCTGGCGGGTCACCGAGGTCCGGGGCTGATGGGGCGCGTCCGGACCGCGGTCGCAGCCGCGCTCGTCGGCGCGGCCATCGCCGCCCAGGGCGCCGGCGCCCAGACGGCGCCGGACCCGCCTGCACCGCCGGAGGGCGCTCCAGTGGACCCGTCCACCACCCAGATCGAGACCACGCCGACCGTCAAACCCCCGGCAAAGGCCCCGAGCAAGAAGACGGGCAAGGCCAAGAAGCCGGCGCCGAACCCGAAGCCGAAGCCGAAGCCGGCGGGCGGCATCGAAGCGGGCACCAAGAAGGAGCCCGAACAGGGCACCGACGCGGAGCTGGACAAGATCGCCGCCGCACAGCCCCTGCCGGCGCCCGCATCATGCGGGCCGACCTCCGTCCCGGCCTTTCTGATCCCGATCTACCAGGCCGCGGCCGCGGAGTACGGTCTCGGGCCGTCCGGCCCCTCGATCCTGGCCGCGATCAACGAGATCGAAACCGGGTTCGGAGCCAACCAGGGACCCTCGTCGGCCGGCGCCGTGGGCTGGATGCAGTTCATGCCGGCGACCTGGGCCGCCTACGGGGTCGACGCCAACGGCGACGGGGCGCGTGACCCCTCCGACCCCGAGGACGCAATCTTCGCCGCCGCCCGCTACCTGAAGGCCTCCGGCATGCCGGGGGACCCGGAGGGCGCGATTTTCTCCTACAACCACGCCGACTGGTACGTCGCCGACGTGCTGGAACGGGCGGCCTGCTACGGCGGGGTGGCGAACGGCGGCATCGGAGGCCTCTCGCTGATCCCCGAGCGCCAGCAGCTCGTCTGCGCCTCCCCCGTGGGCGGCCGCAGGGTGCCGCTCGGCTACCTGGACGCCTTCGAGAGCGCTGCGGGACGCTTCGAGCTGGGAGAGGACGCCGTCTGGGCGCTGGCCGCCGTGGCCCGCCTGGAATCGGACTTCGGGCGCGGCATGACGCCGGAGGAACTGAGCGACCGTGGGCCACTGGGAATCTCGGACGCCAACTGGGACGAGTACGCCGTCGACGGCGACGGCGACGGGAAGGTCAAGCGCGAGTCGGTCGACGACTCCGCGGCGACCGTGGCCCGGATGATCTGGGCAGCCGGCAGCCTGCGCGGGGGAATCTTCCTGCACAACCACGCGGCCTGGTACGTGCAGGAGGTGCTGGACGAGGCCCATCCGCTGACGGGCAAGTGCAAGGAGCGGACGGTCGCCTACTCGATCGCGCTGCCGGGCCCGACCTCGATCCCGGTCAACTGGGGGAACCTCGAGCTCTCGAATTCGCTCGAGCTGTGGGATCTGCAGCAGGGCGCCATCGATCCCAGGGTTCTGACCCTGATCGCGGCGATCAGCCAGAACCACACGCTGCGCATCTCCTCACTGCGCTCCGACCACTCCATGTACACGTCGTCCGGCAACGTCTCCAACCACTTCTCCGGCCGCGCCGTGGACATCGCGGCGATCGACGGGGTGGCGTGCACCGACACCACCGTGGATGGACCCTGCGGGACGATGGTGCGCGCCCTGGCCTCGCTGCCCGAGGGCCTGCGCCCGACGGAGCTGATCTTCTGCTTCGACGCGGACGGACCGGGGCCGGCCTTCGCCGCCGCCGACCACTGCGACCACATCCACGCGGGCTTCGACGCCTGAGAGGGCGCCCTCCCCTCCAGCACCCACGCCCATCCCCTGGGCAGCGCCTCGGAATACCGATGGAGCCAGTGCGCTAGTAAGGGGGCATGCAAGTCCATGTGCTCGAGCGCGAGCAGCGCCTGCCACAGCCGCCCGAGCAGGTGTTCCCGTTCTTCGCGGACGCCCTCAACCTGGGGCAGATCACGCCGCCGTTACTGCACTTCAGGGTGCTGAGCCAGGAGCCCGCGGCGATGGGCCCCGGCACGCTGATTCGCTACCGGATACGACTGCGCGGAATCCCCGTGCGCTGGCTGACGCGGATCGAGCAATGGCAGCCGCCGGGCCGCTTCGTCGACCTGCAGCTTCGGGGCCCCTACCGCTATTGGCACCACACTCACGACTTCGAGCCCGACGCGGCCGAGGGGACGGTGATGCGCGACACGGTGCGCTACGCGATGCGGGGAGGCCCACTCGGCAACCTCGCCCACCGCGCCTTCGTCGCGAGTGATCTCGAGCGCATATTCGACTACCGCGCCGCCCGGATCGCCGAGATATTCGGCGGTCCGGTCGCGGGCGCGCCGAGCGACTAGGCTCGCGGCATGCTCCGCCAAGAGCGCTCCGGGCGAGTTCTGACCCTGAGCGTGGACAGTCCGCCGCACAACTTCATGAACCGCGAGATGGTCGCGGAGCTCGATGCGATCACGCGCTCGCTGCAGCGCGACTCGTCGATCGGCGCGGTCGTGATCACGGGCAGGCCTCCCGACCTGTTCGTGACCCACTACGACGTCGCCGAGATCCTGGCGGGAGTCAAGGACGTCGGCGTCGCTCCCAGCGCGCCGCTCGCCGACGGGATGCTGAGAGCCGCCGGCCTGGTCAAGCGGGTGCCGGGGCTGCGCGCCGCGGTGAAGCGCACGCCGGCGCGCGGGCTGCTCGAGCTCCACCTGCTCCACGACGTCTTCGTGCGCATGAACCGGCTCGACAAGGTCTTCATCGCGGCGATCAACGGCCCCGCCGAAGGCGGCGGCTGCGAGCTGGCGCTCGCCTGCGACCTGCGCTATGCAGCCGACTCCCCCAAGGTCAGCATCGGTCTGCCGGAGATGACGCTGGGCTTCAACCCGGGCGCCGGCGGAACCCAGCGGCTCAGCCGCCTGCTCGGCCCCGGGCTCGCGCTGGAGATGATGCTCGAGGGTCGAACGCTGAGCGCCGCCGACGCCACGAGCGCCGGCCTCGTGAACCGCGTATTGCCACCTGAGCAGCTGCTCCCCGCAGCGGCGGAAACAGCCTCACGGCTGGCGCGCCGGGCGCCGGAGTCGGTGAGGGGATTGAAGTGCGCCGTCTACGAGGGCTCGGCGCGGTCGCTGGAAGGCGGCCTCGCGGTCGAGCGAAAGTGGTTCATGGCCGAGGCTGGAAGGGACGAGTCGCTGCGCGCGATGCAGGCCTTCGTCGACGAGGTCGGCGAGCTCGGTGCCTCGCCCTGGGCCGACGGCGAGGCTATCCGCGCCTGGCAGGAGGGCACGGCCTCAGGGCCAGACGAGGGCCGGGGCTAGCCGCGCGTCGGGGCCGACGAGGGCCGCCGAGCCACGCCACGGATCATCGGCCTCACCCAGGGTGGGGCCTTGGGGAGTCGCCCGCGCTCGATCCGCTCTATCCAAAAGCCCGCCTCGGCGAGGGAGTCGGGCGTGGGGCGGTTGGGGTGGCAGCCGCCGGCAACGCGGCCCCAGGGCCGCTCGAGCCGGTCCTGCCACCAGGCGCGCCGCCGCTGCTCGCTGCGAACGTGCTCGATGAACAGCAGCGCGCCACCGGCGACCAGCACCCGCCGGATCTCCGCCAGGGCGCGCTCGGGGCTCTCGACGGTGCAGAGCGCCAGCGTGGAGACGACGGTGTCGAAGCTGCCGTCGTCGAAGGGAAGGTCCTCGGCGGCGGCCTCGATCAGCCGGGCCTCGGCGGCGGCGGTGCCGTCGCGCTCGAGGCGCTCGCGCAGCCGCTCGGCCATGTAGGGGTCCGGCTCGAGCAGCACGAGCTCGGTCACGGCGGAGGTGTACCGCGGCAGGTTGAGGCCGGTGCCCGCGCCGATCTCGAGGGTCCTCCCGGTGGCCTCCTGCAGCAGCGAGGCACGCATCTCGGCGAGCCCCGCTCTCTCGGAGCCCGCGAGCATGCGCTCGTAGTAGCGCGCGATCAGGGGATGCTCGGGCACGGGCTTGATGATATGAGTGGGCCTGTCACGAAAACCCCCAGCAGAGGAGAGACGCGATGCCAACCTACGTGATGCTCACCAACCTGACGCCCGAAGGGGTTCAGACGCTGAAGAACAACCCCAACCGCGTCTCGGAGGTCAACAAGGAGGTCGAGCAGCTCGGCGTCACCGTCAAGGACCAGTGGGCGACCCTGGGCCAGTACGACTTCATCACCATCGTCGAGGCCCCGGATGACAAGACGATGGCCAAGGTCTCGGTGGAGCTGGGCTCGCGCGGGACCATGAGCAGCCAGACTCTGGCGGCGATGCCGACCGCCGAGTTGGCGGGCGCTCTTTGAAGCTGCTGGTCGTCGGGGCGGGCGGCCGCGAGCACGCGATCGTCCGCGCGGCCGCTCGCTCACCGGCCGAACCCGAGATCCTCTGCACACCCGGCAACGCCGGCATCGAGGCGGACGCGCGCTGTTTGGGCGCGGCAGCCGAGGACGTGCCGGCTGTGGTCGCGTTGGCCACCGAGGAGGCCGTGGACCTGGCCATCGTCGGCCCGGAGGCGCCGCTGGTCGAGGGTCTAGTGGACGAGCTGGAGTCGGTCGGGATCCCGGCCTTCGGACCGAGCGCCGCGGCGGCGCAACTGGAGGGCTCCAAGCTGTTCGCGAAACGGCTGATGAGCGAGGCGGGCGTGCCGACCGCGGCCCACGTGGTCCTGCGCTCGCTTGACGAGGCAGTTGACCACCTCTCCTGCGCCTCATACCCGGCGGTGCTGAAGGCCGATGGCCTGGCGGCGGGCAAGGGCGTGATCATCTGCGACACCGAGCAGCAGGCGCGCGAGGCGGCGGGTGTCTTCTTCACCGAGTTGCGCTTCGGCGAGACCGAGGTGGTGCTCGAGGAGTTCCTGGACGGCGCCGAGCTCTCCCTGCTGGGCCTCTGCGACGGCGAGGAAGTGGTGCCGCTGGCGCCGGCCCAGGACTACAAGCGGATCGGTGACGGCGACCTGGGCCCCAACACCGGGGGCATGGGCAGCTACTCGCCCGTGCCCGGATTCGAGGCGAGCGAGGTCGAGCGCATCGTCGACGAGGTGCACCGCCCGATCGTCGCGGCGATGGCCGCGCGCGGCACCCCCTACCGGGGTGTGCTTTACGCGGGCCTGATGATCGGCTCCAAAGGACTCAAGGTGCTGGAGTTCAACTGCCGCTTCGGCGACCCCGAGACCCAGGCGGTGCTTCCCCGGCTGCGCTCGGACCTGGTGGAGCTTTGCATGGCCTCACGCGAGACCGGAGGGCTCGCCCGCACCGAGGCGGAGTTCGACGACGACTGGGCGGTGACGGTGGTCCTGGCCTCCGCCGGCTATCCGGAGAGTTCCTCGAAAGGGGACGTGATCACCGGACTCGAGCAGGCGGCCGCGCTCGACGGGGTCGAGATCACGCACGCCGGGACCGCCCGGGTGGGGGGCGAGATCGTCACGGCAGGTGGCCGCGTGCTGAACGTGACCGGCCTCGGCCCGACCCCGGCTGACGCCCGCCGGCGCGCTTACGATGCGGCCGACCGAATCAGCTTCGACGGCATGCAGCTGCGGCGCGACATCGCGGAGCGGGCCGTCGAAAGCGTGGCCGACTGAACACACGAACCGAGGGGAGACGATGGAGACGACCCAGCCAAGCGGCGGCGCCTCGCCGACGCAGGAGCGCACGATAGAGACGCTGCCCGAAGTGGAGAAGGCCTTCGAGGAGATCGAGGTGGATGCCCCGCTGGTCGGGATCATCATGGGCTCCAAGAACGACAAGAAGAAGATGCAGCCGGCCGGAGAGGCGCTGCACGAGCACGGCGTCGCCTATGAGGTGCGTGTGCTCAGCGCCCACCGCGATCCGGACGCGACCGGCGAGTACTGCGTCAACGCGCGCATGCGAGGCCTGAAGGTGATCATCGCCGGAGCCGGGATGTCAGCGGCGCTGCCGGGCTTCGCCGCCTCGAAGACCGACCTGCCGGTGATCGGGGTGCCGATCTCGGGGAAGACGCTCGGCGGGCTCGACGCGCTGCTCTCGGCCGTCCAGATGCCGCCCGGTGTCCCGGTCGCATGCGTGGCCGTCGACGGCGCCAAGAACGCGGGCCTGCTCGCCGTCCGCATCATCGGCGCGTGATCGAGCGGTACACGCGGGGCGAGATCGGCGCCGTCTGGACGCAGCAGCGCAAGCTGGAGGCGTGGCTGGCGGTCGAGCTGGCGGTCACCGAGGCGCTCGCCGAGCAGGACCTGGTGCCCGCCGAGGACGCGAGAGCCTGTCGTGAGCGGGCCTCGTTCACGGTCGAGGCTGTCGAGGAGCGCGAGCGCACGACCAACCACGACGTCGCCGCGTTCGTCGACGTCGTCTCCGATTCGATCGGTGAGGCCGGGCGGTGGCTGCACTTCGGCCTCACCTCGTCGGACGTGCTGGACACCGCCCTCGCCCTGCAGCTGGGCGAGGCCGGAGCGATCCTGGTCGATGGCGCCCGCGCCTATCGCGAGGCGCTGACCCGCCGGGCACGCGAGCACGCCGAAACGATCTGCGTGGGCCGAACCCACGGGGTCCACGCCGAGCCCACCACCTTTGGCCTGCGCCTGGCGGGTTTCGCCTTCGAGGCGCACCGCAACGTGCTGCGGCTCGAGCAGGCGTTCGAGCAGGCTGCTGTCGGGAAGCTCTCGGGGGCGGTCGGCACCTACGCCTCGCTGCCACCTTCGGTGGAGGCGCGGGTGATGGAGCGCCTCGGCATCGGCGCCGAGCAGGTCTCGACACAGGTCGTGCCCCGGGACCGGCTGGCGGTCGTGTTGAGCGCGATCGCAACTGCGGGCGCCGGCCTCGAGCGCTTCGCGACCGAGGTCCGCAACCTGCAGCGGACAGAGGTGCGCGAGGTGGAGGAGCCGTTCGGTCCGGGCCAGAAGGGCTCATCGGCGATGCCGCACAAGCGAAACCCGATCACCACCGAGCGCATCACCGGACTCGCCCGGGTGCTGCGCGGCTACGCTCAGGTGGGATTCGAGAACGTCGCTCTCTGGCACGAGCGCGACATCTCGCACTCGGGGGCCGAGCGCATCGTGATCCCCGACGCGACCATCGGGCTCGACTACATGCAGCATCTGGCGACCCGGACCGTGGAGGGAATGAACGTGCGCGGCGAGAGGATGCGCCGGAACATCGAGCTCACGCACGGAGCCCTGTTCAGCCAGCGAGCCCTGACCGCGCTGGTCGAGTCGGGGATGGCGCGCGACGACGCCTACCGGCTGGTCCAGGAGAGCGCGCAGCGCGCCTGGGACGAGGAGATCGATTTCCGCAAGCTGATCGAGGCAGCCGCGCCACAGCTCGACGCCAAGGCGATCTTCGACTATGACGCCTACCTCGCGCACGTGCCGGAGATCCTCGACCGCCTCGACGAGATCTCGGAGCAGTAGCGTGGGGCGCGGCGCCGTGTGAGATGCTCGAATCATGATCCTCTACACCTGCGGGCAGAAGAAGAGGCACGCGGCGATCGGCCACCCCTGCGGACGCGCCGCGAAGGCGCTTGACGACGCCGGCTACAGCTACGAGCTGCGGGCCCTGAGGGGCTACAGGATGCTTCCCTGGACGTGGCGCTCACGCGACGACGACCGGGCCGAGGTCAGGGAGTTGAGCGGCAGCAACAGCCTGCCGGTGCTGGCGCTGGACGACGGCGCCGTGATCTCGGGCTCGGGGGCGATCGTGCGCTGGGCCCGGGAGCACCCCGAGACCGCCTCGCCCTAGACCGGCTGCGCCTTCGGGAGCGCTCCCGCCCGCTCTCGCCGCCGCAGCGCGATCGCCGGCGTCCCGTGCCGGGGCGAGAGCGTCACGTTGCGGCGCACGATCCGCTCCGGCTCGGGCCCCGCGGCGCTGAGCTCGACACCACGCAGCACCGCGCGCAGCACCACCCGCATCTCGAGCTGGGCGAAGGCGGCGCCGATGCAGCGCCGGGTGCCGCCGCCGAAGGGAACCCAGCTGAAGGTGCCGGGCGCCCCGTCGAGGAAGCGCTCCGGCCGGAACTCATAGGGGTCGCGGTAGGACTCGGCCCTGGTATGGGCGAGGTAGATGGAGGCCATCACCGTGGTGCCCACCGGCAGCGAATAGCCGTCAAGAACGGCCGGGCGGCGCAGCTCGCGGCCGACGAACGGGACCACCGGCCGCAACCGCAGGGACTCCTCGATGACCGCGTCGAGGTAGTCGTGTCCCTCCCCGGCATCGACCTCGTCGCGAAGGCGGCGATGCGCCTCGGGATCCCGCAGCAGCAGGTCGAATGTCCAAGCAAGGGCGGTGGCGGTGGTCTCGTGTCCCGCCAGCAGCAGAGTCATCAGCTGGTCGCGCAGCTCGCCGTCGCTCATGCCCTCCCCGTGCTGATCGCGCGCCGAGATCAACAGCGCAAGGATGTCCTCGCGCTCGGCAAGCTCTGGATCGGCCCGATGCTCGGCGATCTCCGCAGCGAGCAACTCGTCGACACGGTCGATCGTCCACTGCAGCCGGCGAAAGCGCGGCAATCGCCGCAGCCCCGCCACCGTGAAGGCGATCGCGGCAGGTGATCGCGTCGCTGCGAGGATCTCGAGCAGCCGCCCGCGGAGCTCCCCGCGGCGCTCCTCGGTGACCCCGAAGACGGCCCGCATGATCACCTCCAGGGTGATCGCCTGCATCGCGGGATGCAACCGAAAGACCGCGCCGAGCCGCCAGGAGGCGACCTCGCGCTCCGCGGCCTGCTCGATCACCGACTCGTAGGCACGCATGCGCTCGCCGTGGAACGGGGGAAGCATCATCCTGCGCCGCGAGAGGTGCTCGTCGCCTTCGAGCACCAGCAGCGAGCGCTCACCCAGCAGGGGGGCCAGAATCACGTTCCGCTGCGAGGCGATCGTGTTGTGGCGATCGGCACTGAACAGCGCCTTCAGCGAGGCCGGATCGGAGATCAGGACGAGCCGTCCCACCCGGGCCACGCGCAGCGTGAAGGTGTCCCCGAAGCGCTCGCGGCAGGACTCCATGAAGGGAACCGGGCGGCCCATGAAGCGGGCGGTCTGGACGACGGCCGGCTGTCGCGGCCCTGGCGGCAGTGACATGCGACGAATCTACTCCGCAAACAGCGGCATCGCGTCAAGCGGGATCAAACGCCGTTGTCTAGGATTCCGCCCGCTCGATGGCACCGATTTCCGCAACCGCCCTGGCAGACCTGAAGCTCTACGGATCCGGCAAAGTCCGTGAGATCTACGAGGACGGCACCGAGCTGATCATGGTCGCCTCGGACCGGATCTCGGTCTACGACGTCGTGCTGCCAACCGAGATTCCCGACAAAGGGATGGTCCTGAACCGGATGTCGCTGTTCTGGTTCGAGCTCACCGGCGACATCGTGCCCAACCACTTCCTCTCCGAGCAAGTGCCGGCCGAGGCCGCCGGGCGAGGCATGCGAGTGCGCCGGCTCGAGATGTACCCGGTGGAGTGCGTGGTGCGGGGCTACCTCTCGGGCTCGGGATGGAAGGAGTATCGCGAGACCGGCGCGGTCTGCGGGGTCCCCCTGCCCGAGGGACTGCGTGAGTCCGACCAGCTCCCCGAGCCCATCTTCACCCCGGCGACCAAGGCCGAGCTGGGCGACCACGACGAGAACATCGACTTCGAGCGCGCCGTCGAGATCATCGGCGACCGCCAGCTGATGGAGGAGCTCCGCCGCATCTCGATCGAGATCTACCGCCGCGGTGCCGATCACGCGGCAGAGCGGGGGATCATCCTCGCCGACACCAAGTTCGAGTTCGGGGCCAGCCCCGGGGCCGAGGTCGTGCTGGGCGACGAGGTGCTGACCCCCGACTCCTCGCGCTTCTGGCCGGCCGATCAATACGAGCCCGGCCGGGCCCAGCCCTCATACGACAAGCAGTACGTGCGCGACTACGCCGACTCGGTTGGGTGGGACCACTCGCCGCCCGGCCCGGAGCTGCCCCCCGAGGTGGTCGAGAACACTCGCGCCAAGTACGTCGAGGCGTACGAGCGGATCACTGAGCGCAAGCTCGACGGCTGATCCCGCGGGTAGGCTGAAACCGGTGAAGGCGAAGGTCCTGATCAGGCCGAAGCAGGGCATCCTCGATCCACAGGGGAAGGCGGTCGAGCGCGCGCTGCCGGCGCTCGGATTCGAAGGGGTCTCCGAGGTGCGGGTGGGGCGGCTCGTCGAGCTCGAGACCGACGACCCCACCCAGCTCGACTCGCTCTGCGAGAAGCTGCTCGCGAACCCGTTGATCGAGGACTTCGAGGTGCTGTTGGAGCGCGACGCCGCTTGATCGGCGTGATCCAGTTCCCGGGCTCATGCGACGAGCGCGACGCCGTCGCCGCCTGCGGACGGGTCGGCGACGCCAGGCTCGTCTGGCACGAGGAGTCCGATCTCTCGGGGCTGGACGCGATCGTCGTCCCGGGTGGCTTCTCCTACGGCGACTACCTGCGCGCGGGAGCGATCGCCCGCTTCTCGCCGGCGATGGGGGCGGTGGCCCGCTTCGCGGCCGATGGTGGCCCCGTGCTCGGCATCTGCAACGGCTTCCAGGTGCTCTGCGAGGCGGGGCTGCTGCCCGGAGCGCTGCTGCCGAACGAGCAGCTGCGCTTCATCTTCCGCCAGGTGGAGCTGGTCGCGGAGGAGATTCGCGGCCCCTTCGGCGCGGAGATCGAGGCAGGCGCGCGCCTCTCGATCCCCGTCAAGCACATGAGCGGCCGCTACTTCGCGCCCGACGAGATGCTCGACGCGCTCGAAGCGGGCGGGCAGGTCGCATTTCGCTACGCGCCGGGCCAGAACCCGAACGGCTCGGTTCGCGACGTCGCCGGCGTCACCAACGAGGCCGGCAATGTGCTCGGCCTGATGCCCCACCCCGAGCATGCCGTCGACCCCCTGACCGGCTCGGACGACGGTCTCGCCCTGTTTCGGGCGATCGCGCGCGAGCGCTCACCGGCGTGACGGTGTCCGAGAGCCCTCATCGGGAGCTGGGACTCACCGACTTCGAGTACGAGCGCATCTGCGAGCTGCTCGAGCGCGAGCCGAACTCGGTCGAGCTGGCGATGTTCTCGCTGCTGTGGTCGGAGCATTGCGCCTACAAGCACTCGCGAAAGCTGCTCGGCCGGCTGCCCACCGCCGGCGAGCGCGTGGTGATGGGCCCGGGCGAGAACGCGGGCGCCGTCGACATCGGGAACGGTCACGCCATCGCCTTCAAGGTCGAATCGCACAACCACCCGAGCGCCGTGGAGCCGTTCCAGGGAGCCGCGACCGGGGTCGGCGGCATCCTCCGGGACGTGTTCGCGATCGGTGCCCGGCCGATCGCCGTACTCGACAGCCTGCGCTTCGGCGAGCTCGACTCCGAGCGCTCACGCTACCTGTTCGAGGGGGCCGTCGCCGGAATCGGCCATTACGGGAACTCGATCGGAGTCCCGAACGTCGGCGGCGAGGTCTACTTCGAGCGCCCCTACGAGCACAACTGCCTGGTCAACGCGATGTGCGTCGGCCTGGCGAGAACCGAGCGCATGATCCGCGCCGCCGCGGCCGGGCCCGGCAACGTGATCGTGCTGATCGGCGCCTCGACCGGCCGCGACGGGATCGGCGGCGCCTCGGTGCTCGCCTCGGCCGAGCTCGAGGCCGGCGACGATTCGAAGCGGCCCACGGTGCAGATCGGCGACCCGTTCGAGGAATCGAAGCTGCTCGAGGTCTGCCTGGAGCTGCTGGAGCGCAACCTCTTGGTCTCGCTGCAGGACCTCGGCGCCGCGGGGCTGACCTCGTCGGCCGGAGAGATGGCGGCCGCCGGCGCCATGGGCATCGACATCGACGTGGCGCGGGTGCCACTCCGAGAGCCGGGCCTGGAGCCCTTCGAGGTGATGGTCTCGGAGTCCCAGGAGCGGATGCTGGCCGTGGTCGAGCCCTCGAGGGTCGCCGAGGTGATCGCGCTCTGCGAGCGCTGGCAGACGACAGCGACAGCGATCGGAGAGGTCACCGGCAGCGCGCACCTGCGGGTCCTGGCAGACGGGGTCGAGGTCGGTGACGTCCCCATCTCGGTGCTGGTCGACGGCTGCCCGCTCTACGACCTCGCTCCCGAGCAGCCCGCGGGTTGGCTCTACGGCAACGAGGCGACGCTCGGCGAGCGGGTTGCCCGCACGGCCGGCCTCTCCGCCGACCCCGAGGATCCCAGCTCGATCCTCCTCGCCCTGCTCGGCTCTCCGAACATCGCCTCGAAGCGCTGGGCGTTCCAGCAATACGACGCCGTCGTCGGCTCGCGCACCGTGCGGCGTCCCGAGGACGCCGACGCGGCGGTGCTGATGGTCCCCGAGTCGGAGCGCGCGATCGCCGTCTCGATCGACGGAAACGGGCGCCGCGTCGCCTGCGATCCGCATGCGGGCGCGATCGAGGCCGTGCTCGAGTGCGCGCAGAACCTCGCCTGCGTCGGCGCCGAGCCCCTCGGACTCACCAACTGCCTCAACTTCGGCAACCCCGAGAGGCCCAACGTCGCCTGGCAGCTCGACCGCGCCGTCAGCGGGCTGGCCGAGGCCTGCCACGCGCTCGGGGTGCCGGTGGTCGGCGGCAACGTCTCGCTCTACAACGAGACGGAGCACGGGCCGATCTACCCGACCCCGGTCGTCGGCATGGTCGGGGAGCTTCCCGACGCGGCCTGCGCCGTCGGATTCGGCCTCACCGACGGCGACGAGATGGTCCTGGTCGGACCCTTCGCCCCCTCGCTCGCCGGGTCCGAGCTGGTGAAGCTGCGCGGCGAGCTCGACGCGGGCCTGCCGGCGACCGCGATCCAGCCGGTCGCGGACGCGCTCGCCCTCGTCCGCACGCTTGTCAGGGAGCAATCGGTGAGTGCGGCGCACGACGTCAGCGACGGTGGCCTCGCCGCGGCGCTCGCCGAGATGGCGATTGCCGGGGCGGTCGGAGCCGAGGCCGACCTCGATCGTTTCGTCGAGTTGCGCGGCTGCTCGGGCGAGACGGCGCTGTTCGGCGAGGGGCCGGGCGGGATCCTGCTCGCGGGCCCGGCGGGCGCGGCCGCGGAGATTCTGGAGCGGGCTGCGGACGCGGGGGTAGACGCCGTGCGGATCGGCACGGTCGGCGGCGACCGGCTTGAGATCTCCGCCGCCGAGCGCGAGGCCTCGGTCCTGCTCGCGGACGCGGGCCGGGCCTGGCGCTCGCTGCCGCAGGCGATGGGAGCGCAATGAGCCCCGGCCGGTGACCCGGGCCGTTGCTACTCTCCGTGCGCAGGATCTGACCCTGTCCCGCAGTCGACCTCCAGAGGTTGAGACACCTCTCCCCATCTTGAGCGAGCCGCCGTTCGACCTTTCGGATCGCGATGGACCGCGCGACGAGTGCGGGGTGTTCGGCCTATACGCACCCGGCCGTGACGTCGCGCGGCTCTCCTACTTCGGGCTCTTCGCGCTGCAGCACCGCGGCCAGGAGTCGGCCGGAATCGCGACCTCCGAGGGAGGGCACATCACGACGCTGCGCGACCTGGGCCTGGTCTCCCAGGTCTTCGACGAGGAGAAGCTGCGCGCTCTGCAGGGCGACATGGCGATCGCCCACGTCCGCTACTCGACCACGGGCGGAGGTGCCTGGGAGAACGCCCAGCCCGTCTGGCGCGACGACGGCCGCGAGCTGGCGCTGGCTCACAACGGCAACCTGACCAACGCCGTCGAGCTGCACAACGAGCTAAGCGAAGCCGGGATCCGGCTGCGGGGCACCTCGGACTCGGAGATCATCGCGGCGCTGCTCTCGAAGCGCGCGGGTGAGGGCAACGACTGGATCGAGGACGCCGTGGCCGAGGTCATGCCACGGCTCGAGGGAGCCTTCTCGACGGTGGTGATGACCAAGCACGCCGTGGTCGCCTTCCGCGACCCCCACGGGGTGCGGCCCCTGGCGCTCGGCAAGATCAAGGCCTCCGACGGACACCCGGAGTGCTTCGTCGTGGCCTCGGAGAGCTGCGCCTTCGACATCATCGGCGCGCAGCTGATCCGCGAGGTGCGGCCCGGCGAGATGGTCTCGCTCGCCGAGGGCGGGCTCTCGATGAAGCAGGTGATCTCCGGCGAGCAGCCGGCGCACTGCGTGTTCGAGCACATCTACTTCTCCCGGCCCGACAGCAAGCTCGAGAACCGCGTGCTGCAGAGCGTTCGGGGGCGAATGGGAGAGCTGCTCTGGGAGGAGGCGCCGGTCGAGGCGGACCTGGTGATCTCGGTGCCCGACTCGGGTAACCCGGCGGCCAACGGATTCGCGCGGGCCTCGGGGCTGCCCCAGGACGACGGCCTGATCAAGAACCGCTATGTCGCCCGCACCTTCATCCAGCCCGGGCAGGAGCTGCGCAAGCGAGGCCTGCGCATGAAGTTCAACCCGCTCCCCGAGATCGTCGCCGGCAAGCGCGTCGTGGTGGTCGACGACTCGATCGTTCGAGGGAACACCACGCGGCAGATCGTGGCGATGTTGAAGGAGGCAGGCGCCAAGCAGGTGCACCTGCGCATCTCCTCACCGCCTATCAGCCACCCATGCCACTACGGGATCGACATGTCGACCCGCGAGGAGATGATCGCCCACGGGCGAACGGTCGAGGAGATCGCCGACGAGCTGGGCGCCGACTCGCTCGCCTATCTCTCGCTGGAGGCCGTGTACGAGGCGGTCGGCAGCCCGCGGGAGCGACACTGCGACGCCTGCTTCACGGGAGAGTTCCCGCTGGGCGACCCCGAGCAGGCGAACGGCAAGTTCGCGCTCGAGGAGATCGCCGTCGTCCCTGCCGCGCGCTGAGGCCCGCGGGCCCATTTCCCTGCGGTCAGGATTCGAGGCATGAGCGCCTTTCGCGTCGCCGTTCTCGCCTCGGGCAGGGGCACCAACCTGCAGGCGATCCTCGATCAGCTGCACGGACGCGACGGGATCGAGGTCGTGGCCGTGGCCTCCGACAAGCCCTCCGCCGAGGCCCTGGATCGCGCCCGCGGCGCGGGCGTCGACGCCGCCGCCTTCCCGCTCTCCGACCTCGCCGGGCGCGAGCAGCGCGACGAGACCATGGCCGCGTGGCTGGAGCGGCAGCGGCCCGATCTGGTGGTTCTCGCCGGCTACATGCAGATCCTCTCGCCGGAGTTCATCGGGCGATTCTCGGAGCGGATCGTCAACGTGCACCCGGCGCTGCTGCCCTCGTTTCCGGGCCTCGACGCCGTCGGCCAGGCGCTTGAGCACGGTGTCCGGATCACCGGCGTCACGGTCCACTTCGTTGACGAGGGCGTCGACTCCGGCCCGATCATCCTGCAACGCGCCGTGCCGGTGCCGCCGGCGCGCAACCGCGACGAGCTCGAGGATGCGATCCATCGCACCGAGCACGCCCTGCTGCCCGAGGCGATCCGGCTGATCGCATCCGGGCGGGTCAGCCTCGATCAGGCCAATCCCCGGCTGGTCCGCATCGCCGAAGGGTGACGAACCGGTGAGCAACGCCACTGCCGCGTAGACTCGCCGCTTCGACGTGACCGCGACCACCGCAACCGAGAGCACGCCCGAGCCGATCGGCGGGCCGCTCCCCGTGCGCCGAGCGCTGCTCTCGGTCGCCGACAAGACCGGCGTCGCGGAGTTCGCCGCCGGTCTCGCGAAGCTCGGCGTCGAGATCGTCTCCACCGGAGGCACCCAGAAGGTGATCGCCGAGGCCGGAGTCGAGGTCCGGGGGGTGGAGGAGCTGACCGGCTTCCCCGAGATACTCGACGGGCGCGTCAAGACCCTGCACCCCCACCTGCACGCGGCCCTGCTGGCCGTGCGGGACAACCCCGAGCACGCCGAGACACTGCGCGAGCGGGAGATCGAGACGATCGACCTCGTCTGCGTCAACCTCTACCCGTTCGAGAAGACCGTCGCCCGTCGCGAGGTCCCCGAGGCCGAGGCGATCGAGAACATCGACGTCGGCGGGCCGACGATGATCAGGGCCGCCGCCAAGAACCACCGCTTCCTGGCCGTGGTGGTGCGCCCGGAGAGCTATGACGCCGTGTTGGGCGAGCTTGAGGAGACCGGTGCGCTCTCGGCCGCCACCCGCCACTGGCTGGCCAACGAGGCCTTCGCGATGACGGCGCGCTACGACGCCGCGATCAGCCGTTGGTTCGGGCGCCGCTACGAGCGGATGCCCCAGCACTGGGTGACCTCCTGGGAGAAGGAGATGGACCTCGCCTACGGCGAGAACCCCCACCAGCGTGCTGCGCTGTACACGCAGTCCGGCGTGCGCTCACACGTGCTCTCATTGGTGGCCAAGCTGCACGGCAAGCCGCTCTCGTTCAACAACCTGCTCGACCTCGACTCGGCGCGCTCACTGTGCAGCGACCTCGAGGGGCCCGGCTGCGTGATCGTCAAGCACAACAACCCCTGCGGGGCCGCCGAGGCCGACTCGATCTCCGCGGCCTATGCCGGCGCCCTGGGCTGCGACCCCGACTCGGCCTTCGGCGGAGTGGTGGCGCTGAACCGGCCGGTGGACGAAGGCCTGGCGGAGCGCCTGCACGAACAGTTCATCGAGGTGCTGATCGCCCCGGGCTACGAGCCGGGCGCGCTGGATGTGCTGCAGGGCAAGGAGGCGATCCGGATTCTCGAGGACACCGAGCGGCGCACCCATCAGATCGAGCCCGACATCAAGCGCGTGCGCGGTGGCCTGCTGGTCCAGGACCCTGACGGAGACCCGGAGCCTCGCGAGCTGATGGAGGTTGTCACGGAGGCGGAGCCGACCGCGCAGCAGTGGCGCGACCTGCTTTTCGCCTGGCGCGTGGTGCGATACGTGCGATCGAACGCGATCGTGCTCGCCAAGGACGGCGCCACGATCGGGATCGGCGCGGGCCAGATGTCGCGGGTCGACTCGGTGCGGATCGCCGTGGAGAAGGCGAGGATCGCCCGCGGGGATGAGGCCGATGGCGTGCTGAAGGGCTCGGTGGTCGCCTCCGACGCCTTCTTCCCCTTCGCCGACGGACCGGGGGTCGCGCTCGAGGCCGGCGCCTCGGCCGTGATCCAACCCGGGGGCTCCAAGCGCGACGCCGAGGTGATCGCGGCCTGCGACGCCGCCGGCGTGCCGATGGTCTTCACCAAGCGCCGGCACTTCCGGCACTGAGCACACGCGGTCCCGCCCGGGCTTGCGAGAATCAAGGGGCCCCTCTAACTCAACTGGTCAGAGTTCCAGCCTTTTAAGCTGGCGGTCCGGGTTCGAGTCCCGGGGGGGGCACTGCCCGGTGGGCGGCCCGCCCGCGCGCCGTGGGCGGCCCGAGGTGTGCTCGTGGGCGATACTGATCGGGTGCCCGAGACAGACGCAAGGGAGCCGGCGCTGCACCCCGCGGAGCACCGCGCCTACCGAGAGCTCTACGTCAGCGGGCGGCAGCTCGTCAACCGCTGGGGGCGGCTGATCGGCGCGCTGCGGGGAACCGCATACGCGGATGTGCTCGAGCAGGGGCGCGACAGGGTCGTGGCGATGGAGGCGGCGCTGGCGCCGACCACAGAGGCCTACGGCCTGCACGGGGGGATCGCCGCGCAGGGGCTGGGCGCGAGGATCGCCGACCTGCGCGGCGCGGTGGCCGACCGCTCGGTCGACACCGGGATGGTGATGCGACTCGCCGTGCTCGACATCGAGCACGTCGCAACGCTGCTCGGGCACCTCGGCGCGCTGGCGGGGGCACGCTCGGACGAGCGGCTGGCCGCCTTCTGCCGCGAATGGGAGTCGGTGATCCGGCCCGAGGTCGATGCCACCCGGGTCGCCGCCGTCTCGCTGGGCGCATCGCCCGAGCTCGCGGCGGCGCCGCTCGATCCCTCGCTGCTGGGCCGCGCCGCGCACGGCCTGGGCTGGGTGGCCGGCTCGGTCGGCGAGGCTGTCGATCGGGCGGCGGGCCAGCGCGGGTAGCGACTGCCCACCGGCGCCCCGCGTTGCGGCCCATGGGGGCTACAGGAGCTCGGGCGTACCCTCGACCGGGGTCGAGGCTTCGGCGTGGAGGCGGCGGGGGATGCGCCCGGCGAGCCGGGCGGCGCGGCCCGCCTCGACCGCGCCTCGCATCGCAGCCGCCATCCCGGCGGGGTCCTCGGCGCGGGAAACCGAGCTGGCAAGCAGCACGCCATCGCAGCCCAACTCCATCGCCAGGGCCGCATCTGACGCGGTACCGACGCCCGCGTCGAGGATCACGGGCACGCCGGCTCCCTCGATGATGATCTGGATGTTGTACGGGTTGCGGATGCCCATGCCCGAGCCGATCGGCGAGCCCAGCGGCATCACCGCCGCGCAACCGACGTCCTCCAGGCGGCGGGCGAGGATCGGGTCGTCGTTGGTGTAGGGGAGCACCGTGAAGCCCTCGTCGACCAACGCCTCGGCCGCGGTCAGCAGCTCGACCGCGTCGGGGAAGAGGGTGCGGTCATCGCCGATCACCTCGAGCTTCAGCCAGTCGGTGCCGAAGGCCTCGCGCGCCAGGCGGGCCGTGCGGATCGCGTCGCGGGCCGTATAGCAACCGGCGGTGTTGGGAAGGGCGAAGAGGCCGAGGCGGTCGATCAGCTCCAGCACCGAGCCCTCTCCCTGGGAGTCGACGCGACGCAGCGCCACCGTGACGATCTCCGTGCCGGAAGCGAGCAGGGCTTGCTCCATCTGCTCCAGGGAACGGAAGCCGCCGCTGCCGACGATCAGGCGGGAGCCCCAGGAGCGACCGCCCAGATCGAAGCCCTCGCCGGCGCCGCCCTGGATCGCCGCGACGACCTCGACGCGCTGGCCCTCGGAGAGCGTCGTCGCCTCCCATTCGCCGCTGGGCACGACCTCGCCGTCGACGGCGACCGCGACTCCGCGCGGGCCGCGTTCGATCCCCGTGGCGTCAACCGCGGCGGCGACGCTCGAGCCGGCGGGCAGGATCGCCGGCCGGCCGTTGAGCTCGATCCTCATCCGGTGCCGACCTCGGCGGCCGACGTCGCCGCGCGCGTTGCGAGGCCGCCGAACCGCCCGGGCCGGAACGGCTCGAGGTCGACCGCGGGGCGCTCGCCCACAAGCAACGCGGCGACGGCCTCGCCGGTGACCGGCGCCAGCAGGATCCCGTTGCGGTGGTGGCCCGTCGCCAGGATCGCGCCGCTGGCCCCACCCGAGCGGCCGATGATCGGGGCGTTGTCCGGGGTGCCCGGGCGCAGCCCGGCGCGGGCGCCCAGGAGCTCGAGCTCGGCGATCTCGGGCAGGACGCGGTAGGCCTCTCGCAGCAGCTCGTGCACACCACCGGCCGTGACCGTGAGGTCGAAGCCCACCTCCTCGACCGTCGCTCCGACCATCAGCCTGCCGTCGTCGCGGGGCACCAGGTAGACGCGCTCCGAGGCCACGATGCGCTCGCAGGGCGGCGAGGCGGCATCGCCCCCGAGGGTGAGGATCTCTCCCTTGACCGGGCGCACCGGGGTGCGGAGACCGGCCGGCAGCCAGTCACCGGCGCCCGACCAGCAGCCGGCTGCGATCACCAGCTGCTCGCCCCGCAACTCACGGCCGTCGGCGAGCCTCAGCATCCAGTCGTCGCCCTCGGCTCTGGCGGCCTCCACCTCGGCGCCCATCGCCAGCGCGCCGCCCGCTGCGACGACCGCGGCCGCGAGCGCGCGACAGAGGGCGACGGGGTCGGCTGCGCCCTCGTGGGGAACGTGCACGCCGGCCGTGACCTTGGTCGAGAGACCCGGCTCCAGCGCGCGACAGTCGCTGGGGCGCAGCCATCCCGACTCCAGGTCCATCTGCCGGTGGAGGCCGTGGCGGCGCCGGAGCTCCTCGGTCTCGTCGCGGTCGAGCGCCAGCCGAAGCGAGCCGCAGCGCCGGTAGCCCGCGGGCCGGGCGCTGTCCGCCTCGAGCTCGGCCGCGAACCCGTCCCAAAGCCGCATCGAGGCCAGGCCAAGGGAGAGCTGGCTCTCCTCCCCCCAGGAGAGCTCGCCGACCGGAGCGAGCATCCCCGCCGCGACGCCACTGGCGCCGCCCGCGACCTCCTGCTCGCGCTCGACCACGCAGACGCCGAGGCCGCGCCGGGCGGCGCGCCACGCGCAGGCAAGGCCGATAACGCCGCCGCCGACGATCAGTGCGTCGAATCGCTGCTCGTGTCTGTTCGGGTTCATGGCCGCTGTGGGCGGTACGGCCGGGCGCTCCAACCATCCCTGCGCCGGCATTACCCGGATCAGGTTCCTACGGTCGGCGGCGCTGCAGCCGCCCTCTCAGCCCTTGGTGGGCTCCCGTCAGCGCCATGGTAGCCGCGGGGCGTAACCGTGGCCCGCCGCGCCCGCGCGGTGGCGGCGCGCCATTAGGCTTCATCCGGTGAGCCATCCGAGCCCGCGCCCCAGAAGGCTCGCCCCGCCCGAGGGCATCGGCGGGCTGCGGCTGGAGCGATTGGACTGGGCGCGCCTCTACTTCGTCTGCGACGCGCTGCCCCATGGTCAGGATCCGGAGCCGATGATCCGCGCGGCGATGTCCGGCGGTGCGGGCATGGTCGAGCTCCGCGACCGCGAGCAGCCCCGGGGGGTGATCGACCGCTCGGGAGCGACCTTTCGGCGCCTGGCCGACACCTACAGCGCCCTGTTCATCGTCAACGACGACCCGCGACTCGCCGATGAGCTCGGAGCCGACGGCGTACACGTGGGCCAGGAGGACATCCCCGTGGGAGAGGCCCGCGAGATCCTCGGCCCCGACGCGGTGATCGGGCTCTCGACTCACTCGCCGGCGCAGATCGAGGCGGCCAACGGCGAGCCGAACGTCGACTACATCAGCGTCGGCCCGGTCTGGGAGACCCCGACCAAGGAGGGGCGCCCCGCAACCGGTCTGGAGCTGGTGCGCGAGGCTGCGGCGAACGCGGCTGTGCCGTGGTTCGCGATCGGGGGGATCAACCCCGGCAACGTCGCCGAGGTCGTCGAGGCCGGGGCGCGCCGGGTCTGCGTGGTTCGTGCGATCCGTGACGCGGCAGATCCGGCGGCGGCGGCGGCGGCGATCAACGCGCCGGTGGATGCCGCAGCCAAGGCGGAGGGCGAGGCCGGCTGATGCGAGCCGGCGCTGAAGGTTGATGGGCAGCCGGGAGCGCAAGCGGGCGCAGCGGCACAAGCGCAAGCGGCGTCCTGCATCTCGCGGGGATAGCGGTGAGCGGGCGGTCGCGGAGGTGGCCGAGCCCATTTCGGCGGGCGAGCGCGATCCCCAGCCCGAGTCATTCCAGGAGCGCATGAGCCGCCGAGCCGAGCAGCGAAACGCCGAGGCCCGGGCCAAGCTCGAGCCCCTGGCCACCGGGGAGCGCCCGACCGTGGTCACCATCGGCGCCGTGATCTCGGCGCTGATAGCGATCATCTTCACCGGCTCGGCCGTGATCGCGGCGATCGGCGACGCGGAGGTCGTGGGAGCGGAGCCCACCCCGGCGCCGCTGGCCCTCTTCGCCGCGGTGCTCTGGATGATGGCCTGGGGGATGTGGAGGACGCGCTACTGGGCGGTGCTGGGGTTTCAGATGGTGCTGGTCCTGCTGATTCTCAGCACCGCGCTGGGCCTGGCGGGGTCGCAGTCGCTCTCGGTGCTGCAGGCGATCGCCTCGCTCCTGTTGCTGGTGGGCCTGGGGACGCTCTTCTACTTCATGATCAGGGCGATGGCGCGGATCCAGATGCCGGCGCCCCCCGGCCAAGGCTGAGTCCGGGGCGACCGGCCGGCCCGGTCGCGTGAGATAGAGTCGAGCGCAGATGGCTTCCTACGACGTGATCGTGATCGGGGGCGGCCCCGGCGGCTATGTGGCCGCGATCCGGGCCGCACAGCTCGGGCAGAAGACGGCCGTGGTCGAGCGCGACAAGCCGGGCGGGCGCTGCCTCAACTACGCCTGCATTCCCGCAAAGACCGTGCTGCACACGGCGGATGTCTACGCGACCGTCGCCGAGGACGGCGCCGAGCTCGGTGTGAAGGCGAGCGGCGTCGCGATCGACTGGCCCGCCGTGCAGGCTCGTCGCGAGAAGGTTTCGGCCACTCTCGCCGACGGAGTGCAGATGCTGTGGAAGAAGAACAAGGTCGACTACCTCACCGGCGAGGGCAGCCTGGCCGGTGATGGCAAGGTCAAGGTCGGCGGGGACACCCATGAGGCGAGGGCGATCGTGCTGGCGACCGGCTCGGTCGCCATGCCCATCCCCGGGATCGAGTTCGCCGCACGCGTGCTCGACACCTGGGGCGCCTGGTCCCTGGAGAAGATGCCGAAGGCCCTGGTGGTCGCTGGAGCGGGGGCATCGGGCGCCGAGATCGCCTCCGCCTATGCGCGCATGGGCGTCGAGGTGACCCTGGTCGAGATGCTCGATCAGATCCTCCCCGCGGAGGACAAGGACATCTCGCGAGTGGTCGAGCGCCAGTTCAAGCAGGACGGCATCGAGGTGCTCACCGGCACCAAGGTCGAGGGCGTCAGCGAGCAGAAGGCGAGCGTCAAGGTCAAGGTCGGCGACAAGGAGGTCAAGGCCGACTACCTGGTGATCGCCGGCGGGCGCAAGCCCGACACCGACGGCCTCGGCCTCGACGCGGCCGGTGTCGAGGTCCGCGAGGACGGCAAGATCACCGTCGACGACCACCAGCGCACGTCGGCCGAGGGGGTCTTCGCCGTTGGGGACCTGGTGCGGGGCGCCGCCCTCGCGCACAAGGCGATGGAGGAGGGCGTGGTGGCCGTCGAGACCGCTGCGGGCGCCGAGACGCACCCGGTCAACGTCGAGCTGATTCCCCGTGCCACCTTCTGCCACCCGCAGGTCGCCGGCGTCGGCATCACCGAGGAGCAGGCCAAGGCCGCGGGCAAGGAGGTCAAGATCGGCAAGTTCAAGCTCGGAGGCGCCGGCGCCTCCGTCGTCTACGACGACCGTGCCGGGCTCGTCAAGATCGTCGGCGACCCCGAATACGGCGAGATCCTGGGCGCTCACATCGTCGGCAACATCGCCTGCGACATGATCAGCGAGTTCGTCACCACGATGGCGCTCGAGGGCGGCTACCCGGAGCTGGCACGGATCATTCACCCCCATCCGACGATGTCCGAGGCCGTGCTCGATGCGGCGCGGGCCGTGGATGGCTGGGCTACGCACGCCTGAGTCCTTGCCCCAGCGGGCGATCTTCTACTACGACTTCCACTCGCCGTACGCCTACCTTGCAGCCGAGCGGATCAGCGCCCTGTTCGCCGAGGCGGGCGCGGAGCAACCGGAGTGGCAGCCTGTCTCCTTCGGCCATGTGCTCAAGGCGACCGGCCGCAAGCCCTGGTCGATGCAGCCCGGCGGGCCGGCCGAGGCCGACCTCGAGGAGATCCGGCGTCGCGCTCGCAGGCGCGGCCTGCCCGAGGTCCGATACGAGCCGGGCTGGCCGATGCAGACCTACAGCCTGATCCCGGCGCGAGCGGCGATCTTCGCCAAGCGCTCCGGACGGGTCGTCTCCTTCTCCCAGGCGGCGTTTCGTCAGCACTTCGCCGCCGGCAGGGACCTCTCGGACACCGACAACGTCCTGATCGCGGCCGCCGCCTGCGAGCTGCACCCGAAGGCGGTGCTGAAGGGGATCGATTCGCAGTCGGTCAAGGACGGCCTCCGGGAGGCCACCGACGAGGCGCTGCGGCGCGGGCTGGTCGGGATACCGACGGTGGCGGTCGGCCAGGAGCTGTTCTGGGGAGACGACCGCCTCGACGCGGCCGTTGCAGCGGCTCGGCGCGGCGCGCAGCCTCCCGGGCCGGGCCCCGGGAGGGGTTAGTCTGACTCCGTGGCCCAGAGCAAGACGGCGGCGGCGAAGAGCAAGCCCAAGGCCGCGAAGGCGGCTGGCGACGGGGCGAGCGCCGGCGCCGAGCTGAAGCTCCCTGGCAAGAGGGAGTGCCGGGAGCTGCTGGCCACGATGGCGCTGATCCGCCGCTTCGAGGAGGAGGCGGGGCGCCAGTACCAGAAGGCCAAGGCCGGGGGTTTCCTTCACCTCGCGATCGGCGAGGAGGCGACGATCGTGGGCACAACCTCGGTGCTGCGGGACGACGACTACCTGATCGGTACCTACCGCACCCATGGACACGCGATCGCGCGGGGGACCGACGCCAAGCGCGTCATGGCGGAGATCATGGGGCGTGTCGACGGCACCTCCGGCGGCCGCGGCGGATCGATGCACATCTTCGACCTTGAACGCCGCTTCATGGGCGGCTACGGCATCGTCGGCGGCACGCTTCCGTTGGCCGCCGGGTTCGGCCTCTCCTCCGACTACCTGGGCGAGGACTCGGTCACCGTCTGCATGTTCGGCGATGGCGCCTCTAACACCGGCAACTTCGGCGAGACGATGAACCTGGCGGCGCTGTGGTCGCTGCCGGTGGTCTTCCTGGTCGAGAACAACCTCTACGGCATGGGCACCTCGATCGAGCGCCACTCGGCCGTCACCGAGCTCTCGCGCAAGGCCGAGGGGTTCGGCGTTCCCGGCGAGCGGGTGGACGGCATGGACGTGCTGGCGGTGCGCGAGACCGTGAGCGAGCATCTGCGCATCGCCCGCGAGCAGCGCAAGCCCACCCTGGTCGAGGCCTTCACCTATCGCTACCGGGGCCACTCCGCCGCCGACCCGGAGGTCTACCGCGAGAAGGACGAGGTCGAGGAATGGCGCAGGAAGGATCCGATCGAGACCTTCGCCGCCCGCCTGGTCGGGGACGGGGTGCTGAGCGAGCCCGATGTCGATCAGATCCGGGCCGAGGCCGAGGCGACCGTGCTGGAGGCTGTCGAGTTCGCGGACGCGTCGCCGGAGCCCGAGCTGGCCTCGCTCTACGACCACCTCTACGTGGTCGGGGACAACGTGCCCGGCTGGTACGCGGTTGACGAGCGCTCCCCCGACCCGCATCCGGGCGAGGACGAGCGCGATGCCGGCGAGCGGGCGCGGGAGCTCGCCGAGCGGGGCGCCGCCTACGCGGGCCCTGGAGCCGCGCTGCGGCCCGCGGGCGGAGATGCGCCCTCGGGCAAGGCCGAGCAGCCGGAGGGAGGCGACTGATGGCGGCGGTGAGGATGCGAGAGGCGCTAAACCAGGCGCTGCGCGAGGAGATGGAGCGCGACGAGACGGTGATGATCATGGGCGAGGACGTGGGCGTCTTCCAGGGAGCGTTCAAGGTCACCGAGGGGCTGCTCGACGAGTTCGGCGAGAGGCGCGTCCGCGACACGCCGATCTCGGAGAACTCGATCGTCGGCGTGGGAGTCGGGGCGGCGATGACCGGCTTGCGCCCGGTGGTCGAGATCATGACCGTCAACTTCGCGCTGCTGGCGATGGACATGATCGTCAACCATGCCGCGGCGATCCCCTACATGTTCGGCGGCCAGGTGCGCGTGCCGCTGGTGATCCGCATGCCCGGCGGCGGCGGCCACCAGCTCGGCCCGACCCACTCGCACAGCTTCGAGGCGATGTTCCTGCACTTCCCGGGCCTGCTGGTGGCGTGCCCGTCCACGCCGGCCGACGCCAAGGGGCTGCTGAAGGCGGCGATCCGGGACGACAATCCCGTGATCTTCATCGAGCACGAGACGCTCTACGGGTCGCGCGGCGACCTTCCCGAGGACGGCGACCACGTGCTCAACTTCGGCGAGGCGGCGATCCGCAGGGAGGGCTCCGACGTGACGATCATCGGCATCCTGCGCATGGCCGAGACAGCCCAGAAGGCCGCGAAGACCCTGGCCAACGAGCACGGAGTCGACGCCGAGGTGATCGATCCGCGAACGCTGCGCCCCCTCGACCTCGACACGATCCTCGATTCGGTTCGCAAGACCAACCGCGCCGTGATCGTCGAGGAGGGCTGGCCCCACGGCGGCGTGGGCGCCAACCTCGCGGCGCTGATCTCCGAGCAGGCCTTCGACCATCTCGACGCGCCGGTGCAGCGAGTGACGGGCGCCGACGTTCCGATGCCCTACTCGAAGCGGCTCGAGCAGGCGGCGATCCCGCACGCTGAGCACGTCGTCAGCGCCGCGCTTGCGACGCTCGAGGGGAGCCTCTGATGCCCGAGCTCGTGATGCCGCGCCTCTCGGACTCGATGGAGGAGGGCACGATCCTCAAGTGGCTGAAGGCCGTCGGCGAGGAGGTGGCGGTCGGCGAGGAACTCGTCGAGATCGAGACCGACAAGGCGAACATGGTCTACGAGTCCGACACCGCCGGCACGCTGACCGAGATTCTCGCTCAGGAAGGCGACACGCTGCCGATCGGCGAGGTGATCGCCCGGGTCGGCGACCCCGCCGACGCCCAGGGCAACGGCGCCGCCGCTTCGACACAACCGGCCGCCCCGCCCAAGGAGCCCACCTCAGCCGCGGCGCCCCCCCGCACCCCCGGACGCGAAGCGGAGGAGGTGCGGGCTGACGTGACGGAGACGCCGGCTGGTGATGGCAAGCCTGCAACTGCCGCCCGGGTCAAGGCCTCTCCCGTCGCAAAGCGGGTCGCCAGGGAGCGCGGCCTCGACATAGCGGCCCTGGCCGGCTCGGGCCCCGGCGGCCGGATCATCAAGGCCGACGTCGAGCGTGCCTTGGCGGATGGCGCGGGCGCGGCACTGCAGCCCCCCGGCGCCCCTCGGCTCAGGGAGCCCACCCCAGCCGCGGCGCCTCCCCGCACCCCCGGACGCGGAGCGGAGGAGGTGCGGGTTGGTGAGACCGCCAAGGGCCAGACCGAGGTGGTCGAGCTGACCAAGCTGCAGCAGACGGTCTCGCGCCGCATGGCCGAGTCGAAGGCCACGGCGCCCCACTTCTACCTTCAGGCCGAGATCGACATGAGTGCGGCGGTGGCCGCGCGCGGTCGGCTCAAGGAGATGGCCAAGGAGGGGGAGCCGGTCCCGACCTACAACGACATGATCGTGAAGGCGTGCGCGCTTGCGCTGCGCGAGATGCCCCGCGCCAACGGCGCCTACCGCGACGGCCACCTCGAGCTGTACTCCCGGGTCAACGTGGGCGTCGCCGTCGCAGCGAACGACGCCTTGGTGGTGCCCACGGTGTTCGACGCCGATCTCAAGGGCCTGCGGCAGATCTCCGCGGACACCAGGGCGCTCGCCTCGAGGGTCAGGGACGGCTCGATCACGCCGCCCGAGCTCTCGGGAGGGACATTCACCGTCTCGAACCTCGGCATGTACGGGATCTCCAACTTCCACGCGGTGATCAACTCCCCCCAGGCGGCGATCCTCGCCGTCGGGGAGCTCACGGCGAAGCCCGTGGTCAGCGCCGAGGGCTCGATCGAGGCGCGCGAGCTGATGGGCGTGACGCTCGCCTGCGACCACCGCATCCTCTACGGCGCGGACGGCGCCATCTTCCTGGGGCGGGTTCGCGAGCTGCTCACCGAGCCGATCGGGCTGGCGCTCTGATGGACGAGCTGTGGTGCGTTCGCCTCGGGCAGCTCCCCTATGGGGATGCCCGTGAGGTCCAGCGGACCATTGAGCTCGCTCGCCAGGCCGGCGAGATCCCAGACGTTCTGCTGCTGCTGGAGCACCCGCCCGTCTACACCAAGGGCCGCCGCGCCGGGCCCGGCGAGCTGGGCATGGGCGAGGACTGGTACCGGATGCAGGGGATCGAGGTCTGCGATACCGACCGCGGAGGCCGGGTCACCTACCACGGGCCCGGCCAGCTGGTGGGCTACCCGATCGTCTCTCTGAGGCCCTACGGCGATGACGTGCACGAGTACGTGAGGCGGATGGAGCGGGTGATGGTCGCGACCCTCGGCGCGACCGGGATCGATGCCGGCGTGATCGCGGGCCTGACGGGCGTCTGGGCCGGGCCGGGCGCTCTTCTGGAAGCGGGCGGTGACGCCGCGGCGCTGGCCGGTGAGGTCGCCCAGGGCACGCTGCGCAAGATCGGCTCGATCGGCGTCCACGTCAGCCGCGGCGTCACCACACACGGCTTCGCGATCAACGTCAACAACGACCTGCAGCCGTTCGAGTGGATCGTTCCCTGCGGAATCGAGGGCTGCCGCGTGACCTCGGTCTGCCGCGAGCTGGGAGCCGCAGTGGAGATGTGGCCGTTCATGGACGAGGTCGCCGAGGAGTTCGGCTCGACCTACGAGCGCGAGCCGAAGGAGGTCGAGCCGGCGGCGCTGGCCGCCGCGGTTGACGGCCTCGATGCCCTGATCCCGAGCCCACGGCCCGGCTTTGCGGCGCCGGTACGGTAGGGGCGATGGCCTCGACCAGGACCTCACCCGCACAGTCGGCCGAGAGGCTGCACGTGACCCGCTCGCGTGCCAAGCCGGGTGGCCGGGTGGCCGGCCCCGAGGGCGCGATCGCCTTTCGCGCGCGCAAGCCTCCCTGGCTGAAGGTCCCCGCCCCGGGCGGCCCGAACTACCGGCGCCTCAAGGCGACGATCGCGGCCGAGGGCCTTCACACCGTCTGCGAGGAGGCCAACTGCCCCAATGTCGGCGAGTGCTGGGAGCGGGGGACCGCGACATTCATGATTCTCGGCGACGTCTGCACGCGGCGTTGCGGCTTCTGCAACGTGCAGACCGGCAAGCCGACCTGGAATGACCCGCTGGAGCCGCTGCGGGTGGCCAACCAGGTTCGGCGGATGGGCCTCAGCCATGCGGTTGTCACCTCCGTCGACCGCGACGACCTGCCCGACTACGGAGCGGGAGCGTTCGTGGGGGTGATCCGCTCGATCAGACGGCTGGCCCCGGGGTGCAAGGTCGAGGTGCTCACCCCCGACTTCCGCGGCCAGGAGATGCCCCTCGCCAGGGTCGTCGGCGAGCGCCCCGACGTCTTCAACCACAACGTCGAGACCGTCCCGCGCCTCTACCCGGTCGCCCGGCGGGGGTCGGATTTCAGGCGCTCCGCCCGTGTGCTGCGGATGGCCAAGCAGATGGGCGGTGAGAAGGTGGTCACCAAGTCGGGCCTGATGGTGGGTCTCGGCGAGGAGTTCGACGAGATGGTCGAGACCTTCGGCATCCTGCGCGAGCACGGGGTCCAGGTGCTGACCGTCGGCCAATACCTCCGCCCGACCGAGAACCACCTCCCGGTGGTTCGCCATTGGCACCCCGACGAGTTCAAGGCCCTCGAGCTCGCAGCGCGCGAGATCGGCTTCGAGTCCGTCGCTTCGGGGCCCCTGGTGCGATCCAGCTACCACGCCGACGAGAGCGCCCGTGAGGCACTCGAGGCGCGGGGCGCGGCGGCGACCGGCTGAGCCGTGCCCGAAACGGAGGCGGCACCCGAGCGCACGATCGATCTCCCCCTCGAGCATCTGCCGGTGATCGACGAGCACGGCGTGCTGGTCCTGGCACCGCGCGAGGTCGTCTGGGAGGCGCTGCTGTCGACCGTCCCACGGGCCCTCGATGGCCGGGGCAGTGTGCGTATCGCTCGCCTGCTCGGCTGCTCGGAGACGGCGCGCTCCGGCGACCCGCGCCTAATCGGCTCGACGGTGCCGGGCTTCATCGTCGCCAGGGTGATCGAGCCGGCCGTGCTGGCGCTGGAGGGCCGGCATCGCTTCTCGCGCTACGGCCTGCTCTTCAGCCTGGAGCCGACCAGAGACGAGCGCACGCTGCTGCGAGCCGAGACCCGGGCCGACTTCCCCGGCCTCAGTGGCCGCGCCTATCGCGCGCTCGTGATCGGCACGCGCGGGCACGTGCTGGTCGTCAAGCGGCTGTTGGGCATCGTTCGCAAGAGGGCTGAGCGCGCGGCCTGAGTGCAGCTTTTCCTGCGGACGGGTGTTGTGGCGTTCGTAGGGTGATGATGATGTCCGCAAAGATCACCGGAGCGGCACTGGCCGCACTGATTGCGCTTGCTGCCGCGACGATCCTGCTCGCCGTGCCGCTTGCGCGCGGCGCCGCGGCTCAGGAGCCGGTGGCGCCCACGGGGAATGCGGCCAACCCGCTCTCGGGGGACGGGATGTGGATCTGGTATCTGAACAGGGCGTCCCGGGGCAAGGTGAAGCGAATCGCCGGCCGCGCACGCAAGCGCGGCATCGAGGTGGTCCTGATCAAGGCGGGCGACGCGGGCCGCGTCTGGTCACAGTTCTCTGCACCCATGGTCCGCGCGCTGAAGGCGAGGGGCCTGCGCGTCTGCGCCTGGCAGTTCGTATACGGCGATCGGCCCAAGGCCGAGGCAAAGGTGGGGGCGACCGCGGCCGCCCGCGGCGCCGACTGCCTGGTGATCGACGCCGAGGGCCACTATGAGGGCGAGTACGCCGAGGCCTCGACCTATATGCGAGCGTTGCGCAAGCGCGTCGGCCCGAGCTATCCGCTGGCGCTCTCCTCCTTCCCCTACGTCGACTACCACCCCGCCTTCCCGTACTCGGTCTTTCTCGGGCCCGGTGGCGCCCAGTACAACCTGCCCCAGCTCTACTGGAAGACGATCGGCGACAAGGTGGACAAGGCCTTCATCCACACCTACGTGTTCAACCGCGCCTACGGCCGCCCGATCCTGCCCACCGGGCAGACGTACCTCGGACCCCGCCCCAAGCAGATTCGCCGCTTCCGGCGACTCGCCCTCTCACACGGCATGGAGGGCGTGAGCTGGTGGTCGTGGCAGCATTCGGGCAAGCGCCAGTGGAGGGCGGTCGGGGGCCGGGCGAAGCCGATCCCCGGCTACCAGCCCTACGACAGCTACCCGCTGCTGCGCAGCGGCGCCAAGGGTGACCTGGTCGCCTGGGCCCAGCAACTGCTGGCCGGTGGCGGCTACGCGACACCGATCAGCGGCTACTTCGAGGCGCCGACGCGTGCCGCGGTGGTGGCGCTCCAAGCGGCCAACGGGATCCTGCCGAGCGGCGACGTCGACGTGCCCACCTGGAACGTCCTGCTCACCCACACCCCGCTGAGCGTGCGCTGGACGAAGTCCGGCGCCGTCGCCGCCTCGGCTGCGGGCGCGGTGGCCGAGCCGCGCTCGGCGAAGCTGCGCGCCAAGCGCTACGAGATCCCGCCCGCCGCTCACCGACAGCGCCCCCCTGACTAGGCTCAGCGAGCGTGAAGAGATTCCTGGCGGGGCTCGCGGTGGTGGCGCTGCTCGCCGTCGGTGCAGGGGCCTACTGGTACCTGCAGCCGCCGGGGGACGAGGAGGAGGCGATCGACCTCGCCGAGCTCAGCGACGAGTTCAAGGGCAGCTCCTGCCGCAGGCTCGCGGGCGTTGCGGCGAAGCTCGCCGAGCGATCGCCCAACAGGCAGGAGTTCCTGAGCAGCATCGGCCGTCAGGTGGCCGGGATCCGGCCGCCTCCGCGAGCCTTCGGCGACCTGGCGCGGGGAGGCCGCAACCGGATTCCCGGCAAGGGCTTTCTGCTCAGGTTCGACGACGGCTCGCAGGGACAGGCCAGGCACTTCGCCGGGATCGTGGTGGCGGCCAGCTTCGGCGGTGAGACCGCGACACGCCTGATCTCGATCTACGGCCGCAACGACCCGCTGAGGTCGCCCGACGGCCGGCTCACCGAGGAGGGCATCGCCTTCTCCCGCCAGATCCTGAGCGGGGAGCTCGCCTTGGCCGAGGCGCCGCCGTGGCTGCTCGACCACCTCTGTCGCCGCGGCCCGTGAGCGCGCGCGGCTAGGGAGCCAGGCGCTCGACCACGGCGCCGTCGCCGCTCACTCCGACCACGGTGGGCACCACCGCGACGCCGTACTTGCGAGCCAGATCGGGGCGCTCCCGGACGTCGATCTTGATCAGGGGCTCGGCTCCGCCCGAGAGCCTGCGCTCCCAATCGTGGCACTCCGAGCAGAGCGGATGGGTGAACTCGACATAGGAGAGCGCTACCCCGTCGAGCCCGCCGAGGTCACCGGGGTCGATATGGGAATGGTGCCGGGGCGAGATGCCGCGCAGCCGGGCGCCCAGCTTGTAGATCTCGCAACCCGCGCAGAAGCCGGTGGATGCCGAAAGCAGGGCCAGGAGCGCCACCAGGGAGCCGAGCGCGGTTCCCAGCCCCGGCGCGCCCAGCCACCAGCTCACGGCGGCGGCGCCCAGCACCGCGATCCCGATCTTGTTCGCGAGGCGAGGCGGGCGGGAGTCCTCGAGCGGCCCCTCGCCCAGGCGGGGCTGGATCAGACCGTAGTAGGCGAGGCAGGCGAGGCACGCATGGCGGCCCAGCGTCACGGCCAAGACCAGCTGCAGCGCCATCAGAGCCCAGAGCAGTGGCCATCCGAGCGCCGCCCCGAACAGCGCCACGACTCCCGTCACCCCCTGGCTGAAGCGCGCTGCGCGCTCATCGATCACGTCGGTGTCGCGCCAGGGATCGGCACTGGGCGACGGTCGCCGTCATGACCGGATTCTGGCAGGAGGGCGGCGCCCGCCGAGCCGAAGGGCGGCGGCTAGGCTTGCCGCCCTCCCTGGATGATCCCGCTCAAGGACAACATCCCGACCGACCGCTTCCCGGTGGTCACGGTCGCCCTGATCGCCATCAACGTGCTCTTCTTCATCTGGCAGATCACCTACTCGACCAGCCCCGAGCTGAGCGCGCCCCCGCTGGATCTCGGGAAGATCGACCAGAGCTCGCTGGAGTTCGGGGCGATCCCCTATCGCATCACCCACCCCGACGAGACCGCCGACTGCTCGATCGGCGCCGTCAATGCGCGCAACGAGGCCGGCGTGATCTGCCCGGGCGCGAGTGGCTACGAGCAGGCGGTGGAGCGAGGACAGCAGAACCCGGGCCTCACCCCGATCCCGCTGGAGCAGGCGGTCTGGTACGTGACCCTGCTGACCTCGATGTTCATGCATGGTGGGATCCTCCACATCGTCGGCAACATGCTCTTCCTCTGGGTCTTCGGCAACAACATCGAGGAATCGATGGGCCGGCTCAAGTTCGCCCTCTTCTACCTGGCGGCCGGAATCGTCGCCGTCTACTCGCAGGCCGCCCTGGACGTGGAATCGACGGTGCCGACGATCGGGGCAAGCGGCGCCGTCGCCGGCGTGCTGGGCGCCTACGCGCTGCTGCACCCCGCGGCCAGGGTGCTGACGCTGATCTTCATCGTCTTCTTCGTGACGGTGATCGAGATCCCCGCCCTGATCCTGCTCGGGATCTGGTTCGTGCTCCAGTTCGTGCCGGCGGTCGGCCAGGTCGCCACCCCCGAGGTCGGCGGAGGCGCGGGCATCGCCTACTTCGCCCATGTGGGGGGCTTCATCTTCGGGCTGGCCACGGTCAAGCTGCTGGCGCGGCGATCGCCGCGCCAGCCCGAGCCCCTGGCGCCGGCGACCTAGGCCGCCCTTGGAATCAGGCACCCGCACAGCGCTGCTCGGCTTCGGCATCGCCTTCTGCGTCCTGTTCGCGCTGATCACCCTCTCGGCCGCGGTCGAGACGGGCTTCTCGTTCCTCACCGTCGTCTCGCTGCTGGTGATCGGCATGATCGCGACCGGCCTGATCGGCGCAATCCGCAACCCACCTCCCGAATGAGCGCCAAGCTCGCACTCGGCCTGATCGCCTTCTGCCTCGCCTTCACTGCGGCCGGGGCGCTGCTGCTCTGGCCGGGGTCCCCCGAGGACGAGCGCGGGGAGCCGCCCGAGCGCGCGATCGCCGCGATCCCGCCCCGCAGCGGCGTGGTCGCCGCCGACCGCGTCCTTGACGCGATCGGGTCCGTCGCCCCCGACCGGTCACCGGGGACGGGGCCGTTCGCGGTCGAAGCGGCGAGACCGCCCTACGCGCTGCGGCCCCGTTTCAAGCGCCCGCCCGCGGCGGGGCTCCTCTTCGACGTCGACACCGGCGAGGTGCTGTGGGCCCGCAATCCGGCGGCCGAGCGCCCGATCGCGAGCCTGACCAAGATGATGACCGCGCTGATCATCTCCGAGCGCCACGGGCCTCGCGAGCGGGTCCTGATCAGCGCCAAGCCCCCGGGGGTGGAGGGATCCCGGATCGGGCTGCTGAAGGCGGGACGCAAGGTGCCGCTGGGCGGTCTCTTTCTCGGCCTGCTGCTGGCCTCGGGCAACGACGCCGCCGCCGCCCTCGCCGAGCACGACGCGGGCACGATCGCGCGCTTCGTGAAGCGCATGAACGCCCGCGCGGCCGAGCTGGGACTGAGTTGCACGCGCTTCGCAGGCCCGGCGGGGCTGCAGGACAGGGGCAACGGCTCCTGCGCCTATGACCTCGCCGCGCTGGCCCGGGCGGATCTCTCCGACGAGTGGGTCGCCTCGGTCACCTCACGGCGCTCGGCCCGGGTGCCGTTTCCGGTCAGGGGCGGGATGCTCTCGCTCGCCAACAACCACTACTTCGTGCAGCGGGGCCTCGCCGGGCTGCCCAGCGCGCGGGTCACGGGGGTGAAGACCGGCCTCACCGACGGGGCCGGCCGCTGCTACGTGACCACGGCACGACTCGGAGGCCGCCACCTCGGGGTGGTTCTGCTCGATTCACCCGACCCGATCAGCCAGGTGCCGCGGCTGCTGCGGGCCGGTTTCGCGGCCGGGCGCCGGTAGCCGATACGGTCCCGCGCGTGGACGTGCTCGAGCTCTCCGACCGGCTGTGGCGCGGCGAGTTGGAGGTTCCCGGGTCTCCCACCTCATCCGACCCCGGAAGCGAGGAGGGAGTCAACCCCTTCGTGCCGAGAGGCGAGCTGGTCGAGCTCGGCACGGGGACCGCGTTCGTCAACTCGTTCGCCAACGTCAGCGCCTTCGAGACCGGCGAGGGCCTCGTCTGCGTCGACAGCGGCGCCTCGTTCTCGGCTCCCGAGATCCATCGCATGATCCGCGACTGGTCGGCGGCCCCCCTGCACACGACGATCTTCTCCCACGGCCACGTCGACCACGTCTTCGGCCTCGGGCCCTTCGAGCAGGAGGCCGCGGAGAGGGGCCGGCCCAGACCGCGAGTCATCGCTCACGAGAACGTGCCGACGCGTTTCGAGCGCTATGCGCTCACCGCCGGCTACAACAGCGCCATCAACTCCCGCCAGTTCGGCGCCGAGGTCCCATGGCCCACCGAGTACCGGCAGCCCGACCGCACCTATCGCGACTCGCTCGAGCTCGAGATCGGCGGCGAGCGCTTCGAGCTGCGCCACGCGCGCGGCGAGACCGACGACGCCACCTGGACCTGGGTCCCCGGCCGGCGGGTGCTCTGCCCGGGCGACCTGATCATCTGGTGCGTCCCCAACGCGGGCAACCCGCAGAAGGTGCAGCGCTACGCGCGTGACTGGTCGGCCGCGCTGCGAGAGATGGCGGCGCTCGAGGCTGAGACGCTGCTCCCCGGGCACGGCCTCCCCGTGGTCGGCGCCGAGCGGGTGCGGGCGATCCTGATCGACACCGCCGAGCTGCTCGAGCACCTGCACGACGAGACGGTGAGGCTGATGAACGAGGGAGCCACGCTGAACGAGGTGCTCCACGGGGTCTCGGCTCCGACGGCCCTGTTGGAGAAGCCCTATCTGCGCCCGGTCTACGACGACCCCGAGTTCATCGTCCGCAACGTCTGGCGCCTCTACGGCGGCTGGTACGACCTCGATCCCGCCAGCCTCAAGCCCGCCCCCGACCGAGAGCTCGCCGCGGAGATCGCCGAGCTGGCCGGCGGTGCCGGGCCGCTGGCCAAGCGCGCCCGCGAGCTCGCGGCCCAGGGCAGCCTGCGGCTGGCCGGCCACCTGGCCGAGCTCGCCGCGCGCGCCGCCCCCGACGACCCGGCCGCCCATCGGGCCCGGGCGGAGGTAAACGAGGCGCGCGTCGCAGCCGAGCCCTCGCTGATGGCGAAGTCGGTGTTCAGAACCGCCGCGCGCGAGTCGCGCGACGCGGCGGCGGGCCGCTGAGTCGCCTCGCCGCGTCGAAGCCGGCTGAATATGCTCGCGCGGTGCGGATCCACCACCTCAACTGCGGCACGATGTGCCCGCGGGGAGCGCGAATGCTCGCCGGGAGGGGCGGCCTGCTCGAGCCCACCCGGCTCGTCGCCCACTGCCTGCTGATCGAGGCCCCCGACGGCCTGGTGCTGGTGGACACCGGCTTCGGCGGCGGGGACATCGCCGACCCTCGCCGCCTGCGCGCCCCGTTCCGGGCGACGATTCGGCCGCAGCTGATCGAGAACGAGACCGCGCTGCGGCAGGTCGAGGCGCTCGGGCTCGACCCCAACGACGTCCGCGACATCGTCGTCACCCACCTCGATCTCGATCACGCCGGCGGGCTCGGTGACTTCCCGGCCGCGCGGGTGCACGTGTTCGCGCCCGAGCTGGCGGTCGCCCTGCACCCGCCCCTCTCCGAGCGCATGCGCTACGTCCCCGCCCAGTGGGCCCACGGCCCCGACTGGAACCGCCACGACGTCGCCGGCGATCGCTGGTTCGGGTTCGAGAGCGTGCGCCTGCTCCCCGAGATCGACGACGAGGTCGTGATGGTGCCCCTCGAGGGCCACTCGGCCGGCCACACGGGTATCGCCGTCAGGGACGGGGATCGCTGGCTGCTGCACTGCGGCGACGCCTACTTCCACCGCGACGAGGTCGCGACGCCCCCCCACTGCCCGCCGGGCCTCAGGGCCTTCCAGGCGATCACCGAGCACGACGGCGAAGCCCGCGTCCACAACCAGGAGCGCCTGCGGACCCTGGCGCGCGAGCGCGGCGACGAGGTCGAGCTGATCTGCTCGCACGACCCGGAGCTGTTCGACCGCGAGCAGGCTCGCTGACGCTCAGGCGTCGCTGCTGCCGGATCAGGAGGAGCCTGGCCGGCGCTGACGGTTGATCTGCGGGACTCGCGGCCAGGCGAGAGATCGTCACCGAGATCGAGATCGACGCGGATCCCGCGCGCGTCTGGGAGGTGCTCACCGACTTCGAGTCGCTTCCGGAGTGGAATCCGTTTCTCCGAGAAGCCGAGGGCGAGCTGACCGCCGGCTCGCGGCTCAAGGTCCGGATCGAGCCGCCCGGCGGGAGGGGGATGACCTTACGGCCCAATGTCCTGGTCGCCGGACCAAACCGAGAGCTGCGCTGGCTCGGGCGAGTGCTCGTGCGGGGACTGGCCGACGGCGAGCACGTGTTCGCCCTCGAGGCGCTCGGCGAAGGCCGGACGCGATTCGTCCAGCGCGAGGCGTTCCGCGGGCCGCTGTGGGCGCTGCTCAGGGGCACGTTAGAACGAACCGAACAGGGCTTTGACGCGATGGACGCGGCGCTGAAAGAGCGCGCCGAGTCGCCCAGCACGTAGCCACGCCGATCCTTCCGCCGAGATCGAATGCGGCTTGCCCGCCTGGCGGCGCAGGGTGGCAGTGACCCTGGATGGAGCCAGCCGGAATCGAACCGGCGACCTCCTGCTTGCAAAGCAGGCGCTCTCCCAACTGAGCTATGGCCCCGTGCGTGACCGACCCGATTGTAGGTCGCCGGCAGGCTGCTGATGTGACCGCCGGCAGCCTGGTCAGTGCGGCCCTCGTGTGCGAGACTGCCGCGGGAGTCCTACGGCCCGAGGAGACCCGATGGCGACGAAGGCGACGGCACCCGAGTCGCGCGAGGACGCCTCGCTCGACAAGACACCGGCGGCCGCCGAGGGCACAGAGTTGAAGACGGAGGGGGATGGCAAGCCGAAGCCCCGCCGGCACGCGGAGATGTCGGATCTCGACATCGTGCGCTTCTACTACGACCGCGCCGTCGAGCGCCTCGAGCTGCCCGACGACCTGCGGACAGTCTTCTGGAGCTCCTACCGCGAGGTCACGGTGCAGCTCCCGGTCAAGCTCTCCGACGGCAAGACCCACACCTTCTCGGGCTACCGGATCCAGCACAACGGGGCGCGAGGGCCCTACAAGGGCGGCATCCGCTTCCACCCCGAGGTCGACATCGACGAGGTCCGTGCGCTGGCCTCGCTGATGACCTGGAAGACGGCGATCGCCAACGTTCCCTTCGGCGGCGCCAAGGGCGGCGTGAACTGCCCCGCCAGCCGGCTCGAGAGTACGGAGCTGCAGAGCATCACCCGCTCGTTCATGGACAAGATCGAGAAGGTGCTGGGGCCGACCCGCGACATCCCGGCGCCGGACGTCAACACGAACGCCCAGACGATGGCCTGGATGATGGACGAGTACGGCAAGCTCCACGGCCACACGCCGGCGATCGTGACCGGCAAGCCGATCGAGCTGGAGGGCTCATACGGACGCGAGGCGGCGACCGGGCGCGGCTGCGTGTACATGTTTCGCGAGGCGGCGCCGCAGCTGGGGATGACCCCCGCCGAGAGCACCTTCGTGGTGCAGGGCTACGGCAACGTCGGCTCTTGGGCAGCGCGGATCATGCAGCAGCTGGGCAGCAAGATGGTCGGCGCATCCGACGCCCAGGGCGCGATCCGCAGCGACGAGGGGATCGACGCGGACGCGCTCGCCCGGCACATCAGGGACGGCGGCAAGCTGACGGAGTTCCCCGGCGCCGAGGTGATCAGCCCCGACGAGCTGTTGGCGATCGAGTGCGACGTGCTGATCCCGGCGGCGCTCGGCGGCATGATCAACGAGAGCAACGCCGAGGCGGTCAACTGCAGGCTGATCATCGAGGGAGCCAACAGCCCGACCACCCCTGCCGCCGACGAGATCCTGCACGACAAGGGCGTCACCCTGATACCGGACGTGATGGCCAACGCCGGCGGCGTCATCGCCTCTTACTTCGAGTGGGTTCAGAACATGCAGCACTTTCGCTGGAGCGAGCGCGAGGTCAACGACAAGCTCGGCGGGATGATGCGCAAGGCCTACCGCGACGTCTTCGGCCGCTCCAAGGAGGAGGGCCTCCCGCTCCGCGACACCGCCTACCTGGTCGGGATCGAGCGCGTGGTCGCGGCCAGCCGCGCCCGGGGCTACGTCTGAGCTACTTCTCCTCGAAGTCGAAGTCCTCGGGCGGCTTGCGCTCGAACCAGAGATCCTCGTCTTCCTCGGAGTCATCGGCGAAGTCGGGTGATCCGGCCAGCAGGTCCTCGGCCTCATCGTCGGAGGCCGACAGCTCCTCGCCCGGAGCACCCTGACCCTCTCCGGCGTCGCGCTCGAAGTCGGGCTCCTCCTCCGCCTCGTCGTCGTAGTCGTGGCTAACGGGGGCCTCGGCACGGGGGGCCTCGTCGGTGGGCGGCCCCAGCTCCTCGAAGTCGTCTTCGGCCGGCGGGCTCTCGAGCTCGTCAGAGGGCGGGACCGGCATCTCGCCGGGCGGCGGGCCCTCGATACCGCCGCCCTCGGTCTCGAAGTCGAAGACGCCCGACTCGGTCACCCCGGCCGGCTCGAGGGGCTCGGAGGAGATCGGCGGCTCGACCACGAGCGAGGGGTCCTCGGGTGCGGGGTGCTCCTCGGTCGGGTGATGCACCCGACCGCGCGCACGGCCCTTGGGCTCGGTCCCGGGCTCAGGGGGAGGCGGCGCGGGCCCGGGGGATGGGCCCGGCTCCGGCTCGGCTTCCTGCTCGGGTTGCGGACGGTCGAGCTCGTCCTCCGCGGGAACGGGGGGCTCAGCGGGAGGCGGCGGGGTCTTCGGCTCAGGCGGGGCTTGCTGCTCGGCCGGGACGACGATCTGCGGGGGAGGGGGCTCCGGTCGGGCGGCCTCGGTGGCATCCGGGGGGGGCGGTGGCGGGGCGACCTCGGCCGGGCCGGCCTCGGCGCCTTCCTCGGCCATCAGCTCGGCCAGCGACTCGGACTCAGGGGGCGACTCCACGGCGGAAGCGGATGGCTCCGGGGCGGGCGGAGGCGGCTCTTCGTCGCCAGCGTCCGGTGCGGGCGGGGGGGCGGCCTCGGGCGGCCCCGGCCGCTCGATGCTCTCCGGTTCGGGTACCGCGCCAGGATCGGCCAGATCCACGTCCGTTGGTGCCTCCCCTCCTGCCGGGCTCGGCGACTCAGGCGGCGCTGGCGGCGGCAGGGTAGCGGGCTCGACCAGGCTGGTCGGCTCCTCACCGCTGGGATCGCCGGTCGGCGGCGGGGGCGGCGCGGCGGGGCCGATCGCCTCCTCGGAGCTGGGCGCAGCCGGCTCCGCGGGGGCCGAACCCGCGTAGGGCTCGCCGGCGGCGAACGGGTCGGGACCCTCGCCCCCACCGAAGGCATCGCTCTCGAGTTCGCGCACCTCGCCCTCGCGCGCGCCATGCTTGCGCTTCAGGTCGAGGTGGTCTCGGATTGCGTCGTCAAGAATGCCCATGTCGGCCCTTGGGGATCGTCCGGGTTAAAGCTTAGAACGGTCGGAGCGGCGTTGTTACCTGGATTATGCGGGGATTCTGCACCGCTTGCCCCGGGGGCGTGCACCACCGCGACCAACCGCGAAGCCTCGCGATGGCTCCGATCGAGCCAATCAGACCGAGACCGGGGGCAAGACGCGGTCCGGGGCACGCGCCAGGACTGCGTATCCTTGCCCCTGCGCGCCGACGGCGATCTGCCGAACGGCGCCCGACGAACGTCCCACGGGGCTATAGCTCAGTTGGAAGAGCGCCTGGATCGCACCCAGGAGGTCGCCGGTTCGAGTCCGGCTAGCTCCATCTCAATGGTTGCCTGCTTCCAGGGACGCAGGCAGCCTGACTTAAATGCTGCTTTTCGCGCGAAGGAGCAGCGGATGCGCGGAGCAGACTGGCAGGCGGTTAGACGAGGCCTACTTCTTCTTCTTCTTCTTTCGCTTCTTCTTCTTCTTGACGCACTTCTTCTTGGGCTTCTTGCCCTTCTTCTTGATCTTCTTCAGCTTGAAGCCCTTCTTGCACTTCTTCTTCTTCTTCTTGGCCACCGCCGGATCCGGCGAGATCTCGAGTGACCAGCCCCCCGCGAACTGGCCGCCGTCAGTCGTCACGAAGTCCCGCACGAACAGGCCCCAAGTCCCGTTAGCGCTCGCGCCGTTGAAGGTCGAGGCGAGCGTGGCCGTCCCGCCGAGAAAGGGCCCGGGGTTCGCGTAGACGGTCCCCGGGCCGGGGGATGGGAAGCTCGGCGAGAAGCCGCAATGCGAGGCCGGCCTGTAGGTGCCGCTCACCAGGGCGCCGAAAGGGTCCGGGAGCTGGAACCCGACCGAGTCGTCAAGCTTGAGGTTTACGTTCGCCGCGCTCCCGCCGAGGCCGACGCAGCTCATCAGCAGCAGCGACTGCCCCCCCGGCGCGACCAGGAGGACGCCGACATCAGACGAGAGGGAATGGCTGTAACCGTTTAGGTACACGTTCAGGTCGGTGATCGGGGCTGTCTGCCCCGAGACCGTGATCTGGGAGGGGTAGGGAGCGGCATTGCCAAACGTCGGGATTGTGATGGGGGCCGGGTTGCTGAAGGTCGCCGCGCTCGCGCTCGCCGCCCCGACTCCCATCGCCGCTAGCGCGAGGCCCACCGTGATCGCCAACCGACTCGCTATCCGCATCCGCCGCCTCCCTCTTGTCGGAACCGCTGATGGCAAGACTAGACGCAGGCGCGCGCACCCGCAAGGCTTTGGCGGTGGCTAGCTGCTCCCTTCGCGTGACAGGAGCACTCAGCGTGCACCGCACACCGCCAGCTTGAGTCTGGCCTGAAATCGGAGGTTCGACAGTTGTCCCGCTAGCTCCACTGCTTGGTTGCGTCGCTCGGCGTGTCTTCAGCTGGGGACCTCGCCGGCCACCGCCCAAGAGCGCGCGGTCAGCGTGAACGGACCATCGCCGACTCGGAGATGTCGGCGGAAAGCGTCGCGAAGGGCGGCTCGATCGTCCTCCTCGAGCGACTTGCAGAACGCGCCGGCAGGGCCGACGCCGATCGGCAACGGCGACCATAGATCCTCGAAGTCCGGGTACGTCGCCCTTGCGAGGAGCGAGCCGAAACGCACGGAGTTCAGACCGGCAACACCCCACAGCTCCGCCAGCTCGCCTTCGCCGCACCAGCCCATCACGACTCCCTCGTCCGATGCGGCGGCGCGTTCCGGAAGGACCTCGCGGGCGGCGTCCCAGAATGAGCGCAGCAGCGTCATCTCACCCGCGTAGTCCCAGACACATGCAGCGACTATCCCCCCGGGGCGCGCCACTCGGGCCATCTCACGCACTCCGGCCTCGGGATCGCTGATGAAGTTGACGACAAGCTGCGAAAGGGTGGCGTCGAACGTTCCATCGGCAAACGGCAGCGCCTCGGCGGGAGCCTCAACCACGTCGACGCCGGGCAACCGCGTCCGGCATGCGTCAACGAACGGTGCCGACGGATCTGCCGCCGAAACGCTCGCTGCCCCGAGCTGGTCCACCAGCGCGGCCGAGAGCGCGCCCGGCCCGCAGCCGACGTCGAGGGCGCGCATCCCGGGCTGGACGCCGGCAAAGCCGATCAACTCCGATGCGAGCGAAGAGCTGTAGCGCCCCACGAAGCGGTCATAGGCCTCTGCCGGTGTGCGGAAGGTCTCGGCACCCCGCATCGCAACCAAGAGGCTAACCGACCAAGCCGGCCCAGGAGCGATCATCCAGACGGAATATCTAGGATCAGGTTTGTGGGAGAGCTTCCACCATTCCCGAGATGATCGATCCCAGCCTGCCGATCACGGGCCGCTGCCTCTGCGGCGGTGTTCGCTTCGAGGTCTCCGAGCCGCTGCTCGGAGCGCGCTACTGCCACTGCAAGCGCTGCCAGCGGCGCACAGGGACCGCCTTCGCTGCCAGCGCCACGGCGGCGCCGGGTTCATTCCGGGTCAGCGAGGGCGAGGAGTTGGTGCGCGCCTTCAGTCCCGAAGACGGCTGGCGCAAGTTCTTCTGCGCCGAGTGCGGCGGGCATATCTACTCCCAGAGCCACCTCGATCCCGACCAGATCGGGGTGAGGATGGGCGCCATCGACGGCGATCCGGGAGTGAGGCCGAGCAGCCATCAGTTCGTCGCCTACGCGGCCTCCTGGGAGCCGCTTCCCGACGACGGGCTGCCGCGCTACGACGAGCGGGCGCCCGCCTAGTCACCCGACCTCGTCCCCCGGGCCGGCCGCGAGCGGCCCGTCAGCGGCCACGCGCCCAGGGGCCGAGGCGCGGGTGGGGCGTCCCTACCATTGGCCCGTGCGCATCGACGAGATCCTCAAGCGCGGCGAGCCCAGCTTCTCGGTGGAGTTCTTCCCCCCGAAGAGCGACGAGGGGCGGGAGAGCCTGCTCGAGTCCGTCAGGGTGCTGAGCGAGCTGGACCCGTCCTTCTTCTCGGTCACCTACGGAGCGGGCGGATCGACCCACGATCGCCGCACCACGCTGGAGCTGACCCGGGCAATACGCGAAGACCACGGCGTCGAGGCGATGGCGCATCTGAACTGCGTGGGCGAGACGGCCGAGGGTCTGCGCGCCGTGGTCGACGGCATCGCCGAGGCGGGGATCGAGAACATCCTCGCCCTTCGCGGCGACCCGCCGGCAGGGCAGCCGGACTTCGAGCAGCCAGAGGGCGGGCTGGGGAGCGCAGCGGAGCTTGCCGCGATGATCGCCGACTCGCATCCTGAGCTGGCGATCGGCGGCGCCTGCTTTCCCGAGGTGCACCCCGAGGCGGAGAGCCCCGACGCGGACCTCGCCTATCTGAAGACGAAGGTCGAGGCCGGCGCGAGCTTCTTGATCACGCAGCTCTTCTTCGACAACCAGGCCTATTTCGACTTCGTCGTGGCGGCCCGCGCTGCCGGCATCGAGGCGCCGATCATCGCCGGGATCGTGCCGATCGTGGGCTACGAGCAGGTCAAGCGCGTCTGCGCGCTCTGCGATGCGAGCATTCCGCCTCCGCTGGCCGCGGCGCTGGAGGCACTCGGGGGCGACGAGCGCGCCGAGTTCGAGTTCGGGATCGCATACGGAGCGCAGCAGTGCTCGCAGCTGCTGGCCGCGGGCGCCCCGGGAATCCACTTCTACGCCCTCAACCGCTGGCCCGCGACGCGAGCGATCCTCAGCGCCCTGAGGGCGGCGCGTCCCTGGGACCGGGCTCCCACCGAGCCGCTCGCGCTGCGCAGCGTGTCCTGAGTCCTTCTGGTCGCGCTTCCGGCTCGCGGTGGCCCTAGACTGCGCCCGCCGTGCCCACTTTCAGCCACCAGGGACACGAGCTCGCCTACGAGGACTACGGCGAGGGCGATCGGCCGCTCGTACTGATCCACGGGCTGCTGATGAACCAGCACATGTTCGGCCGCCTGGCACCCGCGATGGCGGAGCGCGGCAACCGCGTTCTGACGGTGGACCTGCTCGGGCACGGCAGCTCGCATCGCCCCCCGGAGATGGTCAACTACTCGATCGCCCTGTTCGGCCGACAGGTGGTCGCGCTGCTCGATCACCTCGGCCTCGACCAGGCTGTGATCGGCGGGACGTCGCTGGGAGCCAACACCACTCTCACGATCGCCCGCGACGCGCCCGACCGGGTAAGGGGAATGATGATCGAGATGCCGGTGCTCGACAACGCGCTGCTGGCCGTGGGCGCCTTCTTCACCCCGATCCTGATGGCCCTGCGCTTCGGTGAGCCGCTGATGCGCGCGCTGGCCGGCGTCACGCGCAGGGTCCCGCGCACCACACCACTGGTCGACCTCGCGCTCGACCCCTATCGGCTCGACCCCGCTCCGTCGGCGGCCGTGCTGGAGGGCCTCTTCCTGGGCGCGGCGGCGCCGCATCACGACGAGCGGGTGAAGATGGAGCAGCCGGCGCTGGTGATCGGGCACCGCGCCGACCCCATACACCCGTTTTCGGATTCCGGGATGCTCGTGGAGGAGCTGCCCAACGCGAGGCTGGTCCAGGCGAACTCGATCCTCGAGTGGCGCCTCTCGCCCCAGCGGCTGGACACGGAGCTGGCCGGCTTTCTCGACGACGTCTGGGGCTCCCCCGTCGCCGGCGGCTCCGAGCCGCGGCCGCACGCTGAGACGGCGCTTAGGCAGACTCGCTAGATTCCGCGGCCGATGTCGAGCAAGCGTGAGGAGAGGGAGCGGCTGCGCCAGGAGCGGGTCGCGCAGTCGTCAGGCCAGGGGTCATCGGGCCGGCGGCGGCTGATCCTCGGCTACGCGGTGGCGGGAGTGCTCACGGTCGCGGTGATCGCCGGCCTGGTCGCTGCGTTCAGCAGCGGCGGCGGAGATGGCGAGAACGCCGCCTCGGCCGATGCCAACTGCCATATCCAGGGCGAGATCGGCGTCTTCGCTGACTACAAGTGCGACGCGCGCGAGGGAACGACGCCGCCGCCGCTCCAGTTCGGGGACCTCGAGGAATCGGCAAACAAGGCGGGCTGCAAGCTGATGCTCGACCTCGAAGATGAGGGAAACGACCACTTCACCGACGAGACCAAGGGCAGCTACAAGACGAACCCCCCGACTTCAGGCGACCACTACGGGGCGGCCGGCGAGAGCGGCAGCGGGGCGGTCGCCGACGGAGCCTACGTAACCACGCCGCCCGAGCCCCGCCTGGTGCACTCGATGGAGCACGGGCGCGTCCAGATCCGCTACAGCCCCGACCTCCCGGAGGACCAGCAGCTCGCCCTGAAGGGCGTCTTCGACGAGGACCCGGGCGGCATGGTCATGATCCCGGACCCCGACCTGCCCTACGCGATCGCGGTCAGCGCCTGGACCAACGCGGTCGGCTGTGAGGCGTTTGACCCGCTGGCGCTCGACATGGTGCGCAACTTCCGCGACACCTACCGCGGCAACGGGCCCGAGAACTTCCCGATCGACCTCTAGTCGCGGGCGCCCCGCCGGCTGACGCCGCAGCGCCGCGGCCCTACGCCGGGCGCCGGCTGAGCTGGGCCGTGAGCGACGCCGGAGGAGGGGCGCGGGTGCACGTCCTCGTTCATCGCGGGAAATCGCTGCTCTCGGGTAGAAACACCAGCCATGCGCCGGTGTTGGAGCAAGGGTATGCGCAGCAAGCTGATCTCCGGCGCGACGCTCGTCGCAATGGCGCTATGCGCCTGGGTGGCTGCACCTGCCCTGTCGCTGGCGCCCTACGTGCCGGGCGCCCAGGACTTCGAGCGCCCGCTGCCAGCGGCAAAGCGGCTCGATCGAGCCGCGGGCGCGACGGGCGGCGGCGCGGAGGGACGCACCGGTCACCGGCACGAACGGGCCGGGGCGCCACCACGCTGGATCTCTCCGCCGGTCACCGCGCCGCATCGCTTCGACCTGGTCGGGGTGGCACGCGAGCTGCGCACGGTCGAGATCAGGGTGCGCGAGGAGGGCGGAGCGTGGAGCGAGTGGGTGGCGCAGCAGGACGGCACCCCGATCTACGTCGGCGGCGCCGAGCAGGCCCAGGTGCGAGCCGCCCACCGTCCCGCGGGGCGCCTGCACTTCGTCAACGTCTCGGGGAGCGCGGGTGGCCTGGGGGAGCGGCTGCTGCACGCCGCCCGGCGCTCGATCAACGAGGCCTTCGTCTCGGTGGCCTCGACGCCCCTGGCCGAGGCGCTCTCGCCGAAGCCCAAGCTGAGAAAGAGAGCCGCCTGGGGCGCCGACCTCGCCAGCGGGGGCTGCCCACCGCGCGGCCCGGCCGAGTACGGCGTGGTCGCCGGTGCCGTCATCCACCACACCGTCAACGCCAACGACTACACGGCCGAGGAGGCGCCGGGGATCGTGCTCGGCATCTGCCGCTTCCACGTCTACGGCAACGGCTGGAACGACATCGGCTACAACGCCCTGGTCGATCGCTACGGAGTCCTCTACGAGGGGCGTGCCGGGGGTCTCAAGTACCCGGTCGTCGGGGCACAGGCGCAGGGCTTCAACGCGCAGACGACCTCGATCGCGTCGATCGGCGAGCACGGCACCGAGCCGATCACGAAGCGGGCGCGCCGCTCGATCATCCGCTACCTCGCCTGGAAGCTCGGCGTCTCCCGCGCCTACCCGGCGACCGGCACCACCAGCCTGACCTCCTCCGGTGGCTCCTTGAGCCGATTCGCAGCCGGAGCGGTGGTCTCGCTTCCGCGCATCGTCGGCCACGGCACCCTGGGCCTCACGGCCTGCCCGGGTGCGCAGCTCGAGACCGCGATCCCGAAGATGCGCAAGGGCGTGCAGAAGCGGATCAAGCGCTACGCGAAGAGACGGGGGAAGGGGAAGAAGAACGGGAAGGGGAAGAAGAAGCGCGGGAAGAAGAAGAAGAAGAGCTAGGCGGACGCGCGGTAGGCGGGGAAGAAGCCGCCAGCGGCCTCGCCTCCGGCGCTGAGCTCGCCGTAGGCAACCGGGTCACAGATCACCTCATGAGTATGGAAGGGCTCGGTGCCGTTGGCGAACCCGCGCTTGAACTCGTCGAGCGAGTCGCCGGGAGTGACCCCCCCGCCGAGATTGAGCGAGAGGCCGAGCTCGCCGGCCAGCGCGATCATCGCCGCGAACAGGTTCTTCATCGGTGAGTCGGCGAGCGCCGCGTCGGCGGTGCCGCCGAGGAAGTAGTGCAGGTGGTGGTCCCCGGCGGCGGCGATCACCCCGGCACCCGGGCCCTCCACGTCCCGGCCCGCGAGCAGGAGCCAGCAGGACTCCGCGGAGAGAATGCGCTCGAGGTAGGCGTTATCGAACAGGTATCGCTGGGCGGCGCCCGTCCGGCGCATCGTCTGCTCGTAGGCGAGCGCGAAGGCGCGGAGGTCCTCGGGCCCCGCGTCGCCCCCCGGCTCCGCGGCGACCGTCCAGCCCCGCCGCTCGTTGCGCCGGATCTGCTCGCGCAGGCGCTTGCGCATCCCGCTCGGAGCCCGGGGGTCCACCGTTCTGACCTCGGCGCGGAGGGTGCCGCCCGCGAGGCAGGCGGGCCCGATGCGATCGCGGATGAAGACGCTGACCAGGCCGGTCGCCGACCAGTCGATCTCGCCGGGCGCGGGGGGCGCAGCGGGGACACAGTCGGCCCCCGGGTAGCCATAGGGCGAGGTCGCATCGCGAAGGTCGCTGCCTTCGATCTCCCTGACCAGCACCGGCAGGCGCAACCCGCGACCGTCGCCTTCGATCGCGAGCGTGTGAGTGACACCCTCGGCGTCGAGAAACTCGGGAGAGCGGAAGAAGTCCCCGGGCGAGGCGCTCGCCGCGCCGCCATCCTCGATCAGCGTCGCCCTCTGCATGGTCACGGCCTGCGGCCGGGAGCGGCCGGCCTCAGTCCTCTGGCGGCTCGGGCTGGTTCTCGGGGAATCCGCCCCAGAGCTCGACATCGATCAGCTCGCCCTCGTGGCGGACGTGCCGTCGCAGCACGCCCTCGCGCTCCCAGCCGTTGTAGATCACGGCCTTCTTGGCCGCCTCGTTGGTGGTCGGAATGCGTCCATAGACCTTGTGCGCTCCGAAGTCGTCGAAGGCCTTCTTGTTGGTGAGGCGCTCGGCCTCGCGCCCGACCCCCCTGCCGCGAATCCGGTCGTCGCCCATGATCGCCCCCAGCTCGGGCGCCGTCTGGCGGCCGAGCCCATAGAGCGCCGTGTAGCCCACCGGCTCGTCGATGCCCTCGACCATGACCGCCCATTTGCGGTCCTCGCCCTCCTGGCGCATCGCGCGCTCGACCCAGGCCCTGGCGTCGTCCTCGCTGAACGACCCGCGATGCTCGAGCAGGTTCGCCGTGGCCGCAGGGCTGTTGAACCAGCGATGGACCGAAGCGGCGTCGCCGGGCTCGAACTCCCTGAGTGAGACTCCTCGCGCCATCGGCTGCTCAGGCTAAGGCCTGGGCTCCGACGGGTCGCGCTCGCGCTCGGCCGCGCGGCGCAGCGGCGAGTCAGCGTCGGAGCCCGCGTAGGGATCGGGCGCCGCGAGGCCGGTTCCACGGACCAGCACCAAGGGCGTGATCGCGACGATCTTCAGGTCCAGCCCCACCGAGCGGTGCTCCGCGTACCAGGCGTCGAGCTCGATCCTCTGCTCCCAGGGGATCTCGGCGCGCCCGCGCACCTGCGCCCAGCCCGTGACGCCGGGCTTCAGCTCGAGACGCCGGCGCTGGCGGGGCGTGTACAGCGCCACCTGGGCGGGCAGCGTCGCCCGGGGGCCGACGATCGCCATCTCGCCACGCAGCACATTGACGAGGTTCGGCAGCTCGTCGAGCGAGAAACGGCGCAGGAGCCTGCCGGCGCCGGTGACCCTGGGATCGCCGGCCACGACCGCGGTGCCCACGCCGACCGGGTCGGCGCCCTGCCGCATCGTGCGCAGCTTCAGCATTTCGAACTGCTCGCCGTGGCGCCCGACGCGCTGCTGGCGGTACAGCACCGGGCCCTTCGAGCCGAGCTTGATCGCGATCGCCGCGACCAGCAGCAGGGGCGAGGTCAGCACCAGCCCGATCGCGGCGAGCGCGAGGTCGGCCGCCCGGGGCAGGCCGCGCCGCGGGGTCGCTGCTGCGGGCACCCTCACCGCGTCCCCTCCACCTTCTCCCAGCCGATCGGCACGGCTCCCGCCCTGATGCGGTCGAGCAGGCCCGCTGCGATCGAGGCGGTGACGGTGAAGTAGTAGTAGGCGACCCGGAAGGGAAGGAAGGGCACGAAGCGGCCGAGCAGGGCGGCGGCCAGGAAGGCCAGCTGCACGGCCATTGTGACCGCGTAGACGGCGCCGTCTCCCAGTAGGGCCGCGTTGGCGGCCAGCGCGATCAGGTGCAGCCAGGGGGTCAGGTAGCGGAGCAGGCGATGAGAGTAGATCTCGAGCGCGTAGGCGGGCGAGTAGCCGCGAGGACTGAGCATCCCCCACCTCAGCATCACGTCCCAGAGGCCCCACATCATGCGGCGCTTGCGCTTGAACTCTCCCTCGATCGTGGGGGCCATGCGCTCCTCCGCCAAGGCCCCCGGCTCGTACTCGGCGCGCCAGCCGCGCTTGGTCAGCTCGAAGGGAAAGCCGATGTCCTGGCCGCGGCTGGGATCGAGCTCCAGGTAGGCCTCGCGGCGCACTGCGTAGATGGCGCCGTTGCCGGCGGTGATGCCCGCGAGCCGGGACTCCATGCTCCTCACGGCCATCTCGTAGCGCCAGTAGAGGCCCTCCTGATTGCCCCCCTCGCCGCCCGAGAAGCGCACCTGGCCGCAGACATATCCGACGCGCTCGTCGGCGAAGCGAGCGACCAGCCGCCTCATCGCGTCACCTCGCCAGAAGCTGTTGGCGTCCGAGAAAGCGATGATCGGGCTTCCCGCGGTGGAGCGCACCGCGGCGTTCAGCGCAGCCACCTTGCCGCCGCGCGGCAGGTCGAGCACGCGATCGGCGCCGGCTGCGCGGGCGAGCTCGACCGTGCGGTCCTTGGAGCCGTCGGAGGCGACCACGATCTCAAGACGCCCGCGCGGGTAGTCGAGCGCCAACGCGTTGGCGAGCTTGCGCTCGATCACCTCCTGCTCATCGTAGGCGGCGATCACCAGGGTCACCCGGGGGGGGTCGCCGAGCTCGGCGGTGCTCTCGGCCTGCCCGAAGGCACGGCTCAGCAAGGCGAGCAGCAGCGGGTAACCCAGGTGCGCGTAGACGATCAGCGCGACCGAGCTCCAGAAGACGACCTCCATCAGCTGCCTCCACTCCGTGTCCGGGGGTGCCGGTTTGCCGCGCTCACCGGGGGGATGCTAAGCAGCCGCTCGTACAGCGCCAGGGTCCGACGGCCGATCTCCTCCCAGGAGTAGGGGCCCTGGGCAGCCGCGAGGGCGGCGGCGCCGAGTCGCTCGCGCTCGGCCGGGTCGTCGAGCAGCTCGCCGAGCGCCGCCGCGAGCGCCGCCGGGTCGCCCGGCGGAACCGTGCGCGCCGCCCCCAGCGCAGCCACCTCGGGGAAGCCACCGAGCTCGCTGAGCACCAGCGGCCGCCCGAAGGCGAGGGCCGTGTAGAGCACTCCGGACTGCTCGATATCCCGGTAGGGCAGCGCAACGATGTCAGCGCGGCGCATGAAGGCCGGGATCTGGGCGTCGGGAACGAAGCGCTCGATCAAGCGCACCTTCCCGGGCGCGCGCTCGGCCAGCCGGCGCAGGGGCTCCATCGGCATCCGGGGCATGCCGACGATCCAGAGCTCGGCCCGCTCTCCCAGCTCGGCGAAGGCCTCGAGCAGCACGTCGGTTCCCTTGTAGGGCCGGATCAGCCCGAAGGCGAGGATCACCGGCCCCGTCGCCTGCTGCAGCTCAAGGGGCAGGGGCTGCTCGTCCGGCTGACGGGTCAGGTAGTCGAAGGCTCCGTGGGGGATCACCTCGATCCGCGACGAATCGACGCCGAGCTCCTCGCTGAGCCGCCGGGAGCCGTGGGCGGAGTGGGCAACGATGGCGTCCATCCTGTCCAGCAGCGAGCGCAGGGTGCGGCCGATGCGGCTGCTCGGATCGGGGAAGCGCCAGTGCATCGTGAACACGCGCGGGTGGACGGGGGCGAGCAGCCTCCTGTCGAGGCGAGGAATCGGCAGCCACTGGTAGTGGACGACGTCGGCTGAGCGCGCATGGCGGCGATGGCGCGCCATGTCGGGAATGTGCCCGGCCGCCCGCAGGGCTCGGCGCACCCCGGGGTGGGTGGCCGGGTCCGAGCCGATGCGATAGAAGAGCTCGCTCACCTCGTATCCCGGCTCGCGCGGCACCGAGCCGTAGGGAAAACGGCAGGTGACGAGCTCCACGTCGGCCCCCGCGCGAGCGAGCGCCGCGCAGAGTGCGTGATCGTAAGGGGGCGTGTAGGCGGCCGGATCGACGATCTGTACGCGCATAGGGGAGCATTCTGGCCGTGCAGCTCTCCTACTGCGTGGTCAACACCAACGGCCGCAACGACCTGCTCGCCTGCCTGGAGGCGATCGAGGCCACCGCCCCGGCGGGCGTCGAGGCCGAGACCCTGGTGCTCGACAACGCATCCGACGACGGCTCGGCCGAGGCGGTCCGCGCCCTGGGCGGGGAGATACGCCTGATCGCGCTCGAACGGCGCGAGGGGAAGGCCGCCAACGACTCGCGGCTGCTGCGCGCGGCGCGAGGGCGCTATTGCCTGCTGCTCAACGAGGATTCCGAGTTGCTGCCCGGCGCGGCGCGAGCCTTGCTTGACGCGATCGAGGCCCGCCCGGATGCGGCGGCGGCCGGCGCCCTGCTGCTCTCGAGCGACGGCGAGCCGGTTCCCTGCGCATGGCGGCTGCCGGGCCTCGGCGCGGCGCTGGCTTCGGCCGCCTTCCTGCACCCGCTCCTGGTCACCCAGAGCGGTGGGCTCGAGACGAGGGAGGTGGGCTGGGTGCAATCGAGCGCGATGCTCGTGCGCCGCGACGCCGCCGCACAGGTCGGCTACCTTGACCCCGCCTTCTTCGTCTACTCCGACGAAACCGACTTCTGCAAGCGGCTCCGCGATGCCGGCTGGTCGATCCTGCACGTCCCCGCGGCGCGCGCCATCCACCACGATCAGCTCGCCTCCGAGGCCTCGGCGGGCTCCGACCGGCGCCTGGTCGAGTTCCACCGCAACCGCGACCTCTACCTGCGTAAGCACCATGGGCGAGCGCTCGCCGCCGCCCTGCGCCCGCTTCTCGCCTTCCCGTACCTCCTCCGTGCCGTCGCCGCGACCCTGATCCCCGGCCACTCCCCCGGCCGCTACCTGGCCCACGCTCGCCAGGCGCTCCACCCCACCCGCGGCGAAGGCATCCGCGAGGCGGCGGAGGCCTACAACCACGGCCTCGACCGGGTTGGGCAGGCGGCTCCCTAGCATCCCCACGAGGCGGCGGGACCCCCACCCCCGCAGGGCGAAGCCCGAGCCGAAGGCGCGCTGCTCTCAGTTGGTGCGGGCGTCCTCGTCGCGCTGCTCGACCTCGAGCGTCTCCCGCGTCAGGCGTGGCCCGCGGGCAACCGCGACCCCCGCTGCCTCGGCGGCCTCGACGGCCTCGACGGCCTCGGGCTCGGTTGCCGCCGCGCTCTCGCGCAGGCGACGCATCGCCGCCCGGATCGCCGCCGGTGAGAGGTTGACCTCCATCGCCCGATGCTCCTCCTCGCGCAGGAAACCGCTCACGTACAGCGCGAGCGGAAAGCAGAGCCACAGAGCCGAGCGCGCGAGCAGTCCGACGAGGCCGTCGGTCGGAAGCAAGAGCTCCCCCGCGAGGACAAGCGCGGCGGCGAGCCCGGCGAGCAGGCCGAGGCGGCCCCACTCGTAGGGCACGCGGAAGAGCCTCTGCGTGAACACGTACATCAGCGCCAGCACCACCGCGTAGGAAGCGACCAGCGAGACGCCGGCGCCGACGATCCCCAGCGCCGGGATCAGCACCAAGTTGAGACCGATGTTGGCCGCGGTGCCGGCCGCGGTGGCCGGGAAGTTGAACTCGGTGCGCCCCGTTCGGCCGAGCACCACGACGAGCACCAGGTACAGCGCGTAGAACATCACGCCGGTCGAGACCAGGCCGACGGCCTCATAGGAATCGAAGAACTCCGGGGCCGCCAGAGCGCGCACGATGTAACGCGAGAGCAGCCACATGCCGACGACGACGAAGGCGCAGACGGCCACGAACCAGGTGACGATCACCGCGTAGGCGCGCCGGGCCTCGCCGTCGTCGCGGATCGAGTAGGCGAGCGGCGGCCAGGCGAGCTGGAAGCCCTTTACCAACACGTTCACGGCCTGGGCGAACTTGATCGAGAGGCTGTAGAGGCCGGCGTCGGCGAGACCCGCGAGCCTGACGAGCAGCAGCCGGTCGATGAAGTTGAGCGAGTAGAGCGAGAGCTCCGCCGGCATCGTCGGGAACCCGAAGCGGAGCATGCGGCGCAGCAGCCCGCGGTCGGGGAGCAGCGCCAGGCGATGGCGCTGCGAGACGAGCAGGATCGAGAGGAAGGCGGCTCCGGTCGCGTACTGGCCCAGCAACAGCCCCTGGGCGCCCTCCCCCTCGAGCACGACCAGCCAAACGGTGACCGGGATCGTGACCAGGACGTTGGAGACGGTGAAGACGAGGAACGCCTTGGCCCGCTCGTCGAGGCGAAAGAGGGTCAAGAGGAACTCGTACATCGTGAAGACCCAGAGGCCGAGGATCGCGATTCGGACCAGCCCGGGATCGGAGCGGTCCAGCAGCAGCTGCGAGATCGGCTCGGCCAGCGGCAGCGCGATCGCTAGGCCAGCCGTGGCGCTCCAGAACAGCGAGGCGAAGCCGGTGCGCACCACCCGGTCTGCGTCCTCGTCGCTCTCGTAGTAGAAGCGCAGCAGCGCCTCGATGATGCCCAGCCTGATCACGATGCTGGCCGCGATCACGCCGGTGATCAACACCTCGGCCGCCCCGTAGTCGGCCGGGCTCAGGTACCGCGTGTAGAGCGGCAGCAGCGCGACCGCGATCAGCTTCGAGATCACGCTCGAGGCCGTGTAGGCGGCGCCCGTCGTCGCCAGACGGCGCAGGTAGCCGGTCATCTGGAGGCGGCCGACGAGGCTCCGGCGGCAAGTGCGGCGCCGATCGCGAGCACGGCCCAGGTGAGCGGATCGGTGAGATAGCCGGCGTAGCCGACGGTGTGCACAACCAGGGCGCTGAATGCGGCGACCAGGGCGATCCGCGCCAGCGCCACGGCGCCGTCTCCGCCGTCGGCAACGTCGCCGACGGCACCCGGTGGCGCCCCGAGACCGGGAGCGATGCGCCTGACGCCGAGCAGCAGCGACCAGAAGGCCGCCACGATCAGCACCGCGTAGGCGAAAAGGCCCAGCGCCCCCTGCTCGGCCGCCACCGTGACCGGCTCGTTGTGTGAGATCGTCGTCTTGCGCGTGCTGATCCCCTCCTGCTCGGCGAACGCCTGCGAGAAGCTGGCGGAGCCGTGACCCAGCGCGGGCCTGTTCCGGGCCAGCTCGAGGCCACCGGAGATCAGCGTGGTGCGGCCGCTGGAGATCTCACGCGCGTCGTTCTCGGCCTCGGAGGTGCCGCCGATCACGAGCACCGCCGCCACCGTCGCCAGCAGGGCCAGGGGCGTTGCGATCGCGGTCCAAAGCGCGCTGTAGCGCAGGGCGCAGAGCACGGCGATGCCGATCAGCAGCGAGATGAAGCTGGTCTGGGAGAAGCCGAACAGCATCCCCACCAGCAACACGGCCGCGACCGCCGCGAACGCCGCGATGCGGCGGGGGCGGCGCGTCCAGATCAGCACCGCGGTGATCAGCACGATCGCCAGCGCCAGGTAGCGCCCGTAGATGTTCGGGTCCCAGAACAGCGAGTTGACCCGGAAGTAGAAGTGGAAGTCGTTGGAGCGCTCCAGAGCGGGATTCCAGAAGATCTCCCCTGCCAGGTACTGGGCGATCCCGACCACGGCGAAGAGCAGAGCCGACGCGACGATCACGATCGCCACCCGCCCAAGGGCCCTAGGGGTCCAGTCGATGTCGGTGAGCAGGACGAACATCGCAGCGAAGGGCACCAGGAAGAAGCCGACGTTGCGGGTGGCGAAGGGTATGTCGGCGGAGTACGCCGACTGGGCCGCGTAGAGGACGATCGCCAGGGCGAGGGCGAGGAGCAACGGGCGAGGCTCGGGTGGGGCGTCGCGCTCGCCGCCGCGACGCAAGGCGCCGGCCGCCGCCGCCAGCGCGCCGCCGCCGATCACCGCATAGAGCGGCAGCAACAGGTTGGCGTCCTCGCCACCGATGTCGATCGGCACGCGAAAGGGGAGCGCGGCGACCAGCAGCACCGGTAGCGTCGCCGGCCAGCGGCGCAGTAGCAGCGCCAGCGCGGTTAGCGCGGCCGCGCCGAGCAGACACAGGGCGGCGAGGCGCGGCGCCGAATCGCGCACCGAGGCGAGCTCGTCCCAGGCTTCTCCGGCGAGCAGCGCGAAGGCGATCGCCAGGCCGACCAGTGTCAGGGCGGCGCGGGCGCGGCGATCCTGAGCCAACATCGCGCCCGAGACAGCAGCGGCTGCGGCGACGCAGCCGCTCACCTGGAGGGCCTCGCTCATGCGGGAGGCGTCCTCACGCGCCGCCCCCCGCGCCCACGCGAAGCTTCTCGCCGGAGATCGCCACCCTGTCGGCCGCCGCCAGCGAGAGCTGCAGCCGGTAGAGGCCTGGCGCCACGGCGGCTCCATCCCGGTCGGTGCCGTCCCAGTCGAAGCAATGCGCCGTGCGCTTCGAGTCCTCGGCGCCCCGCGGCCCGCCGTCGAGCTCCACGCCGCTGGCGAGCACCCGGACCACCCGCCCGGAGGAGTCAACGATCGCGACGTCGACCGTGTCGTCGCGCGGCATCCGGAAGCACGCCCGGTACTCGTCTGGCTTCGTCTTCAGCCTGATGTCGGTCGCGATCGGCCCCTCCTTGCGGAGGCGCTGGGTGACCACCATCGCCGCGATGGTCCCGAGCACCAGCGCTGCCACGCAGATCGCGGCGAGCACGGCGGGATTGCGCAGCGCCCTGCTCAGTTGAGCTCCCCTACGGGGATGTAGCGCCGGTGGACGCCCCAGCGCCCGCGGCCTTGTCCTGGCCGAGGATCACCGCGACCACCGCTCCCTCCGAGATCCCGCGGACCTCCTGGTTCATCGGCTGGCTGGACTGAATGCCGGTGATCGGGGCGATCTCGGCCACGCACTGCTGGCCACCCTGGTCGAACATCAGCGTGCTCACCTCGAAGCCGGACTCGGTATTGGTCACGGGGTTGACGTCGTAGCCCCTCTGCTTGAGTTGCGGCACGAAGCTGGCGGCGAGTCCCGCCTCGGCTGTGCCGTTCAGCACTGCGACCTTGGTCTGCCCGGGCGGGCAGACCGATGCCTTGCCACCGCCACCACGGCCGCCGGTGCCCGGCTCGTCGCCACCGAGGAACCGTGTCGCACCGAAGGCGACCCCGGCGATCAGGATCAGGGCGCCGACAGCGATCACGGCGGTCGAGGGCAGGCCTCCCCGCCGGCCGGAGCCGTCCTCGTCCTCCTTGCGCCGCCGCTCGAAGCGCTGGCGGCGCTCGGCTGCCTGTCGTGCCAGCTCGGCGCGCCGGAAGGCCTCAGCGTCGGTTGGGGCCGAGGCGGCGGCTGCGCGTGCGGCGGCCTTGGGCTGGCGCGTTTCGGAGACGGCGGTGGGTGTCGCACTCGTGGCAGCGGCGCCCGCATCCGGTTCGCTCTCGACCAGGAACTCGGCGTTCTCGCGCAGGCGCCGCACATCTCGCGCCTGGGCGAAATAAAGGAGTGCGAGCACTGCCAGCCCCATAAAGGCGGCGAGCCCCGCGTAAGCGCCTACTTCACGGATTAGATCCATGGGCTTGCGGCGCGGGATGTTAGAGCGCGACCCTGGCTCAAGCGTCGAGGCTCGCGGCTGCCTGGCGACGCTCGGTGACGAGGTCCACCGTCTTCTCGGCGAGATGGGCCTCGTCGCCTTCCCTGACGAGCTGCTCGAGTCGGGAGACCGCGCCGCCGACCCACTCGGGATCGAGCGGAGCGCGGCGCACGGCGCGCACGATCTTGTCGGCACCGGTGGCCTGCGGGCGCTCGTCGCTGTTGAAGAGCTCCTCGTGCAGCTTCTCGCCCGGGCGCCGGCCGGTCAACTCCACGGCGATGTCGGTCTCGGGCTCATAGCCGGCGAGCCTGATCATGTTGTGAGCGAGGTCGACGATCTTGACCGGCTCGCCCATCTCGAGCACGAACACCTCCCCGGTCCCGGCTCCCAGGTCGCCGGCCCGGATCACCAGCTGCACGGCCTCGGGAATCGTCATGAAATAACGGGTCATCTCCGGGTCGGTGACGGTGACCGGGCCCCCGCGCTCGATCTGGCTGCGGAAAATCGGGACGACGCTGCCCGAGGATGCGAGCACGTTGCCGAAACGCACGGTGATGAAGCGCGTCTGCGGGTGGTGGTGCCGCGCTGCCTCGACGATCCACTCGGCCATTGCCTTCGAGGCGCCCATCACGGTCCTCGGGTTGACCGCCTTGTCGGTGGAGACCAGCACGAAGCGCTCGCAGCCGGAGGCGGCCGCTGTCTTTGCGGTGACCCTGGTGGCGATCGCGTTGTTTCGAACCGCCTCCAGCGGATTCGACTCCATCAGCGGCACATGCTTGTAGGCCGCCGCGTGGAAGACGACATCGGGGTGAAAGCGTTGCATCACCTCCAGCATCCGGTCGGCCTCCTTGCAGTCGGCCAGCACCGATTCGACCCTGGTGAAGTGACGCTCGTCGGTCATCTCGCGGTCGATGCGGAAGAGGTTGTCCTCGGCGTGATCGACCAACACGACCAGCTTGGGTCCGACCCTGGCTATCTGCCTGACCAGCTCCGAGCCGATCGAGCCGCCGGCTCCGGTGACCATCACCACCTTGTTCTGCAGATAGGCGGCCACCCGGTCCAGCTCCATCAGAATCGGCTCCCGGCCCAGCACGTCCTCGACCTGGACCTCACGCAACTGCTTGGTCAGCTGCACTCCCCCGCGCAGCAGCTCGAACACGGTAGGCAGCGTGCGCACGCTGACGTCGCGTTCGCGGCAGGCGGCGACGACGCGGCCGCGCAGCTCGCCCGGCGCCGAGGGGATCGCGATCACGACCTCGTCGGGCTTGAGCTCATCCAGCAGGCGCTCGACCTCGGTGGTGCTGCCCAGCACCTTGACCCCGTGCAGGCGCATGCCGCGCTTGCGCGGGTCGTCATCCAGGAAGCCGATCGCGGCCTGCCCCAGGTTGGGGTTGAGCTGCAGTTCGCGAACCACCATCTGGCCGCCCGAACCCGCCCCCACCACCAGCACCTTCTGCGCCTTGGCGGCGCTGCCGCGCCGCGAGGGCCGCTCGACCGCCATCCGCACCAGCAGCCGCGCGCCGCCCAGCATGAAGATGGCGAGCAGGAAGTAGCTGACCAGGACCGAGCGCGGGATCGCCTCGTCGAACGGCCGCAGCAGGTACAGCGCGATCAACAGGATCAGCGTCGAGACGGCCGCCGCCTTGACCAGGTCGACGAAGTCGGGCAGGCGGAAGTAGCGCCACCACTTCTCGTAGATCCCGAACCCCGCCAGCACCAACAGGGTGCCGGCGACGACGAAGCTGATAGAGCCCCAGAACAGCTGCCCGTAGCGCTCGGGCACGCCGCCCGGCGTCTCCAGGAAGCGCAGCCGGAACGAGAGGTAGTAGGCGAACGCGATCAGGACCGTGTCCGCCGCCACCTGCAGCGCCTTGTTGCGATAGACGGGGTGCTTCAGACGGTGCACGCGACCAGCGATTCTAGTCGGCGGTAGCCGCCGCGGCCGGGCCGCAACGCCCGTTGGCCGCGCCGGAGCCCCTAAGATCACGGCGTCGTCGCTTGCGCGCGACCCGCTTAAGCCCACTCATGACCGACTTCATAGTTGATCCGCTGGTCCAGTTCTGCGTCGATGTGATCGGCGAGATCGGCTATCTCGGGATCTTCCTGCTGATGCTCGTCGAGAGCGCCAACATCCCGATGCCGAGCGAGGCGACGATGCTGTTCGCGGGTTTCCAGGTCGACGACGGCCGGCTCACCCTGCTGGGCATCACGGCGGCCGGCGTGATCGGCAATGTGGTCGGCTCGTGGGCAGGCTATGCGATCGGATATTGGGGCCGCGAGGAGCTGCTGGAGCGCCACCACGTATTTCATGTCAGCCCCAAGCAGATGGCGCGGGTCGAGGGCTGGTTCGAGCGCTACGGCGCGATCACCGTCTTCTTCACCCGCATGCTGCCGATCGTGCGCACCTTCGTCTCCACGCCGGCCGGCGCCGCTCATATGAACTTCTGGAAGTTCACCACCTACACCGCCGCGGGCTGCATCCCCTGGGTGTTGATGCTCGGCTTCATCGGCGTCCAGGTGGGAGCCAGCTGGGAGGATTGGCGCGACAGGCTGCATTACTTCGACTACGCGGTGCTGGCGGGCCTGATCGTGCTGGCCGTCTGGGGGTTGATGAAGTGGCGCCGCGGGGGCGCAGACAAGGGCGAGCCCGTCGCCGCGGCCCCCAGCAGCGACACCGAGCCCGCTACAGAGGCCTGATCGTGTGAGCCCCGACGAGGGCTTCAGCGCGCCCCGCGAGCTCCCCTCCGCCGAGCCACCGGCGCCGATCTCGGTGGGGCGCGCCCTGGCGCTCGGCGCCGTTCAGGGGCCGACCGAGATGCTCCCCGTGTCGAGCTCGGCGCACCTCTCGCTGATCCCATGGCTCGCCGGGTGGAGCTGGGAGACTCAAGATCCCGATCTGCGCAAGAGCTTCGAGGTCGCATTGCACGCGGGGGCCGCCGCCGCCCTGCTGATCGGGCAGCGGCGGGTGATCGCGGAGGAGCTCGCCGGCTTCGACCGTCGCAAAGCGGAGGTGATCGCGCTCTCGGCCATGCCCGCCGTCGCCGCCGGAGTGGCGCTTGAGCGCCAGATCGAGCGGCACCTCGGCGGGCCACAGGCCACGGCCATCGGGCTGCTCGCCGGCGCCGCGGCGATGGCGTTGGCCGACCGCCGACCCCAGCGATGGCATCGAGAGCGAGCCGGGGCGGCCGACGGACTGACGCTGGGCCTTGCCCAGGCGATGGCTCTGGCACCCGGGGTTTCGCGCAACGGGGCGACCCTGACCGCGGCCCGGCTGCGGGGCTTCACGCGGCCGCACGCCAACATGCTCTCCCGCACGGTCGCCCTGCCCGTGATCCTCGGCGCAGCCGCACTCAAGGGCTGGAGGCTGCGCCGCCGGGGCCTGCCCGCCGGGCAGCGCGCGGCCTTCGCCGCCGGGATCGCGGCGTCTTTCGGCTCGACGCTCGCAGCCCAGCCGCTGATCCGGCTCGTGGAGCGCGACAGCGGCCTCTGGCCCTACGCGGCCTACCGCGCGTGCCTGGCCGCCGTGGTCCTGGCCCGCCTGCAGCGTGAGCGGCGGCGAGCGCGGGCGCGGGCGGGCGCCACGATCGTGGTCGGCAACGGGCGCCCGGCACCCGGCGCAGCCGTAGCCGCAGCTCGCGCTGCCGAGATGGCGGCCCGCGCCCAGGAGGGCGGCGGATGAGCAAGACGGGCGACGCATACGCGCGCGCAGGGGTCAGCCAGGGGGAGGCGGACGCGGCCGTGGCCGCGCTGGTCGCCGCCCTCGCGGCCCGGAAGGGAGTCGAGAGCCGTCAGGTGCTGGCGAGCGGGCACTACGCGAACGTCGTGCGGCTTGACGATCACACGGGGATCGCATTGACCACCGACGGCGTCGGCACCAAGCTGCTGGTCGCGGAGCAGCTCGACCGCTGGGACACCGTCGGCATCGATTGTGTCGCGATGAACGTCAACGACGTCATCTGCGTCGGCGCGCAGCCGCTCGCGATGCTGGACTACCTGGCGGTCGACAGGGCCGACGCCCGGGTGGCCGCGCAGATCGGGGAAGGGCTGGCGCGCGGCGCCGAGCTGGCGGGCATCGAGATCGTCGGCGGGGAGCTCGCCCAGCTGGGCGAGCTGATCCGCGGGCTGGATCTCGCCGGGGCCTGCTTCGGCGTCGTCGGCCTCGGAGAGCTCATCACCGGGTCCGCGATCGAGCCCGGAGACGCGGTGATCGGGCTGCCCTCGTCTGGGCTGCACTCCAACGGCTACACCCTGGCCCGAAGCGCGCTGGCCGGCATCCCGATGGACGACTCTCGCCTCGGGCGCCCGCTGGGCGAGGTGCTGCTGGAACCGACCGAGATCTACGTCCGGCCCGTGCTCGAGCTGCTGGACTCCGACCTGGACGTCCGGGGCCTCGCTCACATCACCTCCGGCGGGCTGGGGAACCTGCTGCGCCTGGAGGCCGAGGTGGGCTACGAGATCGACTCGCCCCTGCCGGCGCCGCCGATCTTCGGGCTGATCGCGGAGCTCGGATCGGTCAGTGACGAGGAGATGCATGAGGTCTTCAACATGGGCTGCGGGTTCTGCTGCGTGGTGGCAGCGGGCGACGCTGACGCTGCCCTGAGCCTGCTCCGCCGCCACCACCCAGGCGCGGCGCGGGTGGGCGCGGTCAATGACCGGGCGGGCTCGATATCGCACGGCCAGCTGGACTAGGCCAGCTCCCACAGGGTCCCGGTCAGCGCGTCAACCGGCTTCAGCGTCCAGTCCCGCGCCAACGACCAGAGCTCGGCCTCGAGGACCGGGCGCTGCCGGCCGGAGAGCTCGGAGAGCTCCCGCGTCGCGCAGGAGCCGAAGCGGCGCAGGGCATCGAGCGGCGCCAGCTCTCCGTCGTTGACCTGCGTCGCTCCGGCGGCGGACGCGGCGCGACGGTAGGCGTCGGCGTCGCGGCCCCCGAAGACCCAGTGCCGGACGCCGTCGGGCCCCGTGAACGACGAGCTCGGAAAGCTGAGCCGCTCGTGGCCCTCGGTTCGCCGCACCGCGCCCGCCGCGCGGGCCTCGGCGGGGATGTCGCGCGCCCGCTCGAGGTCGGCGGCGAGGGACTCGATGCTCGCTTGCGAGCGCAGGTCGATCTCGAAGCGCTCGCGATCGAGCCCCGCCGGGCCTGCCTCCGCCAGCAGGGAATCGAGATGGTCGAGCTTGCGGCGCTCGACCGTGATGCCCTCGCGCAGGCGGCGAAGGTAGCGGCCGGCGGGCTCCCACCCCTGCTCGCAGGCGGCGGCGACCGCCTGGCAGGCCGGATAGGTGGAGGAGAGCGGGTTCTCGGTCCAGATGCGCGGGTCGCAGGGCATCCCCGTTGCGGCCGCCACGTCGAGCCAGTGGGAGATCAGGTCCGCAAAGCAGTCCGGGCCGCTGCCGATCGCTCCCTCGCTGTCGCTGTAGTCCCGCCCGAACCGGCGCGCCAGCCCGCCCATCACCCAGCGCACCTCGAGCTCCCCCTCGAACTCCCAGAGCAGCCTGCGCAGGGCCGGCTCGCCCCCCCACGACCAGGTGCAGGCAGGATCCGTGTAGAAGTGGAGCTGGACGGGCATGATCTGGCCGCGCGCTCGCAGGGCGAGCGGCGGGTGCAGGCGAAAATACCGAGGAATGACTGTGAGCACTGAATGGCAAGCCTGAGCGGAACGATGCTCTCCGGCCGTTACCGGCTGGAGTCGAAACTGGGCTCGGGCGGGATGTCCACGGTCTACCTCGCGCAGGACGAGGTGCTGGACCGCCCCGTCGCCGTCAAGCTGCTGCACCGCGAGATCTCCGAGGAAGTGGATCAGCTGGAACGCTTCCGCCGCGAGGCGCGCGCCTCGGCGCGCCTCTCGCACCCGAACCTGGTCAGTGTGATCGACGCCGGCGAGGATGAGGGGCGGCCCTACATCGTCTTCGAGTACGTGGAGGGCGACACGCTGAAGCGGCGTATCCAGAGCACGGGCCCGCTGCCGGTGGACGAGGCGATCGCCTACGCGATCGAGATCGGCCGCGGCCTGATCGCGGCCCATGGCCGCAAGCTGGTGCACCGCGACGTCAAGCCCCAAAACGTGCTGATCGACGGTGACGGTCGAGCCAAGGTGACGGATTTCGGCATCGCCCGGTCTTTGGAGGCGGAGGGGATGACCGCCACCGGGCGCGTGCTCGGCACCACCGACTACGTGGCTCCCGAACAGGCGATGGGCGAGGACGCCGACGAGCGCTCGGATGTCTACTCGCTCGGCGTCGTCCTCTACGAGATGCTGAGCGGGGAGGTCCCGTTCAGCGCCGAAACCCAGGTGGGCGTGGCGATGAAGCACGTCAACGAGCCGCTGCCCGACATCCTCGTCAAGCGCCCGGAGGTCTCGGCGGCGGTCGCCTCAGTGGTCGACCGCGCGACCACCAAGGATCCCCGCGACCGCTACGGGTCCGTCGGCGAGATGGTCCGAGACCTCGAGGCGACGCTGGAGGTCGAGGCCGCGCGAGGCGGGGGCACAACAGGCGAGGCGACCGCCGTGCTCGACTCCGTCCCCCGCGAACGGCGGCGCCTCTCCGGAGGCCGCCGGATCTCGGGCGCCGGGATCGCCATGGGGTTGGCCGGCCTCGCCCTGATCGCCGCCGCCCTGATCTTCGGTGGAGACCGCCTGGAGAGCCTGAGCGACGGCGGTGATGGCGGGAGCGGCGAGCTGAAGCTCTCGGTGGACCAGGCGGCCGAGTTCGACCCGGCGCCCGGGGACGGCAAGGAGACCGAGACGGCGAAGCTCGCCGTGGACGGCAACCCGACCGGGTCAGCCTGGGAGACCGAGCATTACGACACGCAGGACTTCGGGGGCATCAAGGACGGCGTCGGCCTGATCGTCGGGGTCGGGGGTGACGCAGTCACCGCGACGACGATGGAGATCCGCAGCGCCGCGGCTGGATGGGACGCGGAGATCTACGCCATCGATGGCGAGCCGCCCGAGGAGCTGACGGGATGGAGAGAGCCCGTCGGAGCCGTGGTCGACGGCGGCACTCGTGAGAGCGTCGAGCTCGACACCGGTCCCGCCCGCTACTTCCTGATCTGGATCACCAAGCCTCCCGAGAGCAGCGAGCAGCGGGGGCGCTTCCAGATGCAGATCAGCGACGTGCGGGTGCTCGAGTAGGCCGCGATCACCGGCGTCCCCAGCCGCGCCCCTGTGCGCGGCGGCGCGAGGGCTCGGGCTCAGAACTCGTAGGAGCGCATGTCCTCGTGGCGCTCGACCGCGAGGGCGACCAGGCGGTCGCAGAGCTCGGGGTAGGGAATGCCGCCGGCCTCGAGCAGCTTGGCGTAGACGCTGGTCTCGGTGAAGCCGGGGATCGTGTTGAGCTCGCTGACCAGCACCTGCTCGCCCTCGACGAAGAAGTCGCAGCGGGCCAGGCCGCTGCAGCCGCAGAGGCGAAAGACGCGCTGGGCCAGCTCGCGCACGCGCTCGGCGGCGGACTCGCTGACCTCGGCGGGAATGCGCAGCTCCATGCCCCCCTCGGAGTACTTGGCCTCGTAGTCGTACCAGTCGGCGTGCGCGACGATCTCGCCGGGGATCGAGGAGACCAGCTCGGAGTGGCCCAGCACCGAGCACTCGACCTCCTTGCCGGGCGCGTCGGCCTCGACGATCACCCTGGGATCGTGGCGGCGGGCGAGCTCGACGGCGGCGTCGAGGTCGCCCAGGGAGCCCACCTTGCTGATGCCGACGCTGGATCCGAGGCGCGCCGGCTTCACCCACAGAGGCAGGGCCATCGCCGCGGCACGCTCACGCCAGCCCGGATCAGCCTCGAGAGGCGGCTCGCTGCCGTCTGCCTCCGCTCCCTTCGCGCGCGAGGCGCCGGGAACGACGCTGGCCTCGGCGAAGTCCACCTGCGGCAAGCCATCGGCGATCAGCGTCCGCTTGAAGGCGAGCTTGTCGATGCACAGCGCCGAGGCCCCCACGTCGGAGCCGACGTAGGGGACATCGAGCACCTCGAGCAGGCCCTGGACGCTGCCGTCCTCGCCGCCGGGGCCGTGCAGCGCCGGAAAGGCAGCGTCGCAGCCGAGCAGGCCCTGGCCCGGCGCGAGCGCCAAAGGGCCGCCCGCGTGGACCCAGCGACCGTCGCGCTCGACCACGATCTCGGCGACCTCATGGCCGGCCTCGCGCAGGCCGGCGGCCACCGCGGCGCCCGAGCGCAGCGAGACGTCGTGCTCGCTGGAGCGCCCGCCCCGCAGGACCGCGACCTTCATCGCGCCTAGGGCACCGCGGGCGGCGCCACGCCGACCGTGATCGTGACCAGATCCCCCCGCTGAGCCCTGGAACCGGCGGGCGGGAACTGGTTGGTGACCCGCCCGACCAGTGCCGGATCCTCGGCTGCGGTCTCGGTGACCGAGACGCTGAGGCCGGCCTTCTTGAGTGAATTGACCGCGGTCTTGCGCGCCTGTCCGATCACATCCGGAACGGTGATGGCACCGCTGGAGACGAACACGGTCACCTGCGTGCCGGCCTTGACCAGCTGGCCCGCCCCCGGGCTCTGACCCACCACCTGGCCTGCGGGCGCCGTGTCGTCACGCTGCACGACATTTCCGCCCAACTCGGCCGCGTTCAGAGCGGAGAGAGCCGCCTGCTCGTTGAGGCCGATGATGCTGGGCACCTCGACCTTGTTCGAGCCCCGCGAGATCCTCAGCACCACGGTCGAGCCGGTGGCGAGCTCGGTGCCCGCCGCAGGCTGGGTGTCGATCACCCTGCCCTCGGGCACCGCGTCCGAGAAGCCGAATTCCGGTTTGACCTCGAGCCCCGCATCCCGCAGGCGCTTGGTTGCCGCGTCCTCGGTCAACCCCTGCACGTCTGGGATCTGGATGATCGCGGGGCCGGAGCTGACCGTGAGCGCAACGGTGGAGCCCTTGTCGGCCTTGGTGCCCGCGATCGGGTCCTGCTCGAGCACCGTGTCTCGGGTGGCCGTGCTGGGCGTCGGCCTGAGGTCGACGTCGAAGCCCTCCTTCTCGAGCAGCACGGTGGCGGTGCCCACGTTCTGTGAGAGCACGTTCGGGACCCTGACCTTCTCGGGCCGAGTCAAGGAGAACGCGACGAGGCCCGCGACAGCGGCGGCGAGCAGGGCGGCGACGATCCACTTCCAGGGGATGCGGCGGCCCTGCTCGTCCTCGTCGTCCTCGTCGTCGGGCAGGTAGTCGCCCTCGAGCGAGACGGCGGCGAACGCGGCCGTGTCCTCGGGCCGGGGAGTGTCGGGCGCGAGCTCTGCCGCGTCCAGCGCCTTGAGGAAGGCGTCGGCATCCCTGAAGCGGGCCTCGGGGTCCTTGGCCAGCGCACGCATCACGACCGCATCCAGCGCCGGCGGCACATTGGGATTGATCGCGCTCGGTCGGCGGGGCTGCTCGGAGACCTGCTTGAGGGCAACGGCGACGGCGCTGTCGCCCTCGAAGGGAACGCGGCCGGTCAGCGCCTCGTAGAGGATCACGCCGATCGAGTAGATGTCCGAGCGCTCCGTGGTTTCCTTGCCCTGAGCCTGCTCGGGCGAGAGGTACTGGGCGGTCCCCATCACGGACCCGGTCGCCGTGATGTCCGAGCTCGCGCCCCGGGCGATCCCGAAGTCGGCCACCCGAGCCCGGCCGTCGACGTCGATCAGCACATTCTGGGGCTTGAGGTCGCGGTGGATGATCCCCTTGCGGTGCGCGAAGCGGGCGGCATTGAGGATCTGTCGGGTGAAGTCGATCGCGTCCTGAATGCCCATACCGCCCTTGACCAGCTCCTTGAGCTGGGGGCCATCGACGTACTCCATGGCGATGAAGTACGTCTCGCGGAACTCGCCGCGATCGAAGACGCTGACCACGTTGGGATGCTGCAGCCCGGCGGCCGACTGCGCTTCGCGGCGAAAGCGCTCGACGAACTCCTTGTCTTGGGCGAAGCTGTCGTAGAGGATCTTGATCGCGACGTCGCGATCGAGCTCCCGATCACGAGCAAGCCATACGTCCGCCATGCCGCCGCTGCCGATCTTCTGCTTGAGCGTGTAGCGCTCGTCGACCACCGTGCCCTTGCGCGGCCGGGCCATCAGCCGCAGGCCCAGGCGAGCCAGGGTCGCGGCATTCGCCGCTCGTTGGTGATGGTCACGTCGGTCGTCATCGTTCGTCGCCCTAACCGCTGTTCGCCAGCAACACCTCGAGCACCTGCTGGGCGACCGGCGCGGCGACGGTACCGCCCTGGCCGCTCGTGCGCTCAACGGTGACGGCGATCGCTATCTGCGGATCATCGGCGGGCGCAAAACCGATGAACCAAGCCTGGTTGACGCCCTGGTCGATGTCGATCTCCGCGGTGCCGGTCTTGCCCGCGACCTGAACCGCACCCAGGGAGGCGGCGCCACCGGTGCCCTCGTTGACCACGTCGGTCATCATCTCGGTCAGCTGCTGTGCGGTCTCCTCGCTGATCACCCGGCTCTGGCGCTCGGGGTCGAGCTTCCGCTCGCGGCCGTCGGTGTCGATCACCTTGGACCACAACCGAGGCTCCATCAGCTCCCCCCCGTTGGCCACGGCCGCGACCACCATCGCCATCTGCAGCGGAGTCACGTTGAGCTTGTCCTGGCCGATCGCCATGCGCCCGACGTCGATCTGCTCGGAGCCCGGGCCCAGCAGCTTGCCGTCTGCGTACTCCCCCGAGGTCGCCAGCTGAAAGCCCGGGTAGTCGAGGGGGGGTCGCTCATTGAAGCCGAAGCGGTCCATGTACTTGTACATCGTGTCCGTGCCGAGGTCCTCACCGACCTGGGCCCAGTAGGTGTTGACCGAGTTGGTCAGCGCCGTCGTCATGTCGATGTCGCCGAAGCTCTGGTTGCCGGCGTTGGCGAGCGGCACGCCGGAGATCTCCTTCGGCGAGTCGGCGTTGAGGACGGAGTCCGGCGTGAACTCGCCGCTGTCGAGCGCTGCCGCCGCGGTCACCACCTTCATCGTCGAGCCCGGCTGGTAGCCGGCCTGCGTGGCGCGGTTGAAGAGCGGCGAGTCGGGGTCGGCGTTGAGAGCCTTGAATGCCCTCGCGTTGTTGGCGTCATTCGGGTCGTAGGTGGGCACGCTGACCATCACGCGGACCTCGCCGGTCTCAGGCACGATCGCCACCACCGAGCCCTTCTGCCCGCCGAGCGCCTCCAGGGCCGCCGCCTGCGCCTCAGGGTCCAGCGCCGACTGCACCGCTGAGCCTTCCTGGGGCTGCCCGCGCAGCTCGTCGAGGATCGAGAGGAACTCCGTCTTGTTGCCGACCAGCTCATCGTTGTGGGAGAGCTCGAAGCCGACCCGTCCCCGCTGCACGAAGCTGTAGCCGATCGGGTTGCCGTACAGCCCCCTCCTGGGGTACCGCCGCGTGAAGGTCCTGTCGCCCCCCTTTCCTCGCGGCACAGAGGTGGCGATCACCGAGCCGTCGGCGGCGAGGATGTCGCCGCGGTCAATCCGCTGCTCCTCCAGCAGCGGGCGCTTGTTGGCGACGTTCGCCTCGAGCCCGTCGGCGTCGAACACCGACCAGTACGACGTGAACCCGAACAGCAACGCGTAGAGCACGAGGACGAAACCGAAGAGCTTGACTATCTGGGAGTTCACGCGTACTCCGCCTCGATCGCCTCGGCCTCGCGCCGGCTGCGCCGCCGGGCCTTGTCGGAAACCATCAGCAGCAGCGCCAGCAGCACGAAGTTCGCCACCACCGAGCTCCCCCCGTAGCTGATGAACGGCAGGGTCACGCCGGTCAGCGGGATCACCCGGGTGACGCCGCCGATGATCACGAAAGCCTGCAGGGCGACGATCGTGGTCAGGCCCGTCGCGAGCAGCTTCGAGAAGCCGTCGTCGGCGAGGATCGCGGTCTTGAAGCCCCGCTCGCTGATCAGTGCGTAGATCAGCACCACCGCGGCGCCGCCGAACAGCCCCAGCTCGTTGACGATCACCGCATAGATGAAGTCCGTGTGGGGCGCGGGCAGGATCGCGCCGCAGTTGGGGAACTCCTGCCGGCAGCCCTCGGAGATCTCGGGTAACTGGACCAGGGACGCGCCGAGGCCGCGTCCGAACAGCCCCCCGTCAGCCTGGGCGAACAGTGACTGGGCCACCTGAAAACCGCTGCCCTGGGCGTCCTTGAAGGGATCGAGCCAGATGTCGAACCGCTCCTGAACGTGGCCGACCGTGTTGGCGAAGAACCAGGAGCCGGCCACGAACAACGCCAGGCCCACGATCACGAACGAGATACGGGCGGTGGCGACGTAGATCATCGCCAGGAAGGCGCCGAAGAACATCACCGAGCTGCCGAGGTCGCGAATGAAGACGAGCATCACCATCGCCGCGCCCCAGATCACGAGCAGGGGCCCGAGGTGCTTGAGCGGAGGGAAGACGACCCCGGCCACGTTGCGCGCGCCGACCACCAGCACCTCGCGGCGGTCGTTGAGGTAACTGGCGAGAAAGACGACGATGCAGATCTTGGCGAGCTCGGTGGGCTGGAAGGAGAGCGAGCCGAGCTTGACGCTGAGATACGCCTCGTTGGTCTGCGCGCCGATCCCCGGCAGCCTGGGCAGCAGCAGCAGCGCGATGCCGGCGACAGCGATCAGGTAGCGGTAGCGCTCGAGCGCCTCGTAGTCGCGCAGGAAGATGATCGTCAGCGAGAAGAGCGCGAGGCCGATCACGAACCAGGTCGCCTGGTCGCGCGCCAAGCCCTCGTCAAGCCGGAACAGCATGACCACGCCGAAGCCGGCCAGCAGCGCCACCAGCGGGAACAGAAAGGGATCGGCATCCGGAAGGCGGGCGCGGATGACGAGGTGCGTGGCCAGGCAGACCCCCAGGAAGTAGAGGCCGTAGAAGACGCTGAGGTTGTCGATCTGGTCCGACTCGACGATCAACACCGCAGCGAAACCGGCGGTGACGAGCAGCGCGACCGGAATCAGCGCGAAGAGCTCGCGGCTACGGGCGCTCAATTCGCCGGGGCGGTCTGCGGCGCCGAGGCGGGTGCCTGCTGCCCCCCTCCGGCGGCCTTCTTGGACTTGGCGGGCTTCTTGGACTTGGCGGGCGGGGTTGCCGGCACCGAGCCCTCCCGATCCTCGATGTCGTCGATGATGTCGCGGGCGTCGTCCTCGGAGCGCAGCTTGTGCTCGGTGACCACTTCCTGGCGCTCCGGCGAGAGCGAGGCGGCCTGGACTCCGATCGAAAGCTGCTCGGAGTAGAGCTCGATGCCGAGCGGCAGGTCGTAGGGCAGGCCGCGGAAGAGGGCCACGCGGCCGCTGTCGTCGGTGCCGAGAAAATAGACCTGTCGAACCAGCACGACCGACCCCGCGATTACGGCAGCGATCACCGCCACCATCGCCGCGATCCGCAGGGCCCTGCGCCGGCGATGTGTCTGCGGCATCGGGCCCTGCCCCCGCAGCCGGTCCCCCGCCTGGCGCATCCGCTCGGCGGTGAGCCCCGCGGTCTCGGCGGTGCGGGCGATCAGCGTCGCGCCCTCGTCGGCCTCTTCGCTGCCCTGCTCGGCGACCCGGAAGGCGACGGCCGTGATGTTGTCGCGGCCGCCGCCGCTGTTGGCGGCGTCCACGAGCTTGTTCACGGAACTGCGCAGGCTGCGGGCCTCGGACAGGATGCGCCCGATCTCGGCGTCGGAGACCATCGTGGTGAGGCCGTCGCTGCAAAGCAGGAAGACATCGCCGTCCTTGGCGGCGAAGGTCATCGTGTCCACCTCGACGTCGGGCTCGGGGCCGAGCGCACGAGTGATGATCGAGCGCTGTGGATGCTCCTCGGCCTCCTCCTCGGTGAGCCTGCCCTGGCGGCGCAGCTCCTCGACCAGCGAGTGGTCGTTGGTGAGGCGCTTCAGCTCACCGTCGCGCAGCACATAGGCGCGGCTGTCCCCGACGTGCCCCACCGCGAGCTCGTCGTCGCGGAACAACGCCGCCGTCAGGGTCGTCCCCATCCCCGCGCGGGTCGAGTCGCGCTGGGCGAGCTCGTGTATCTCGCGGTTCGCCTCACGCGCGATCCCCTCGAGCTGCCTCTCGGCGGGGGTGTCGTCGATCTCACCCTGCTCGAAGGCACCGGCGGCGATCCGCGAGGCCACCTCACCGGCCTGCGCGCCGCCCATGCCATCGGCCACCGCGAACACCGGGGGCTGCGAGAAATACGAGTCCTCGTTGGCGTTGCGCTGCCGTCCCGTGTCGGTCTTGTACGCCTGCTCGGCGACGACGAGCGTCATCGGGTGGAGAATCCTGTCCGCGGGCCCCCCGGCATCACGAGACCTCGAAGGTGAATTGGGTGTCCCCGATCCGAATCTGGTCGCCCGGGGTCAGCTCGGCCTCGCCGTGCAGCTCGCCGGAGTTGAGCAGGGTTCCGTTGGTGGAGCCCATGTCCTCGACCCAGTAGGACCCCGAGCGGCTGAAGACGCGGGCGTGGATACCTGACGCGTAGCGGTCGTCGAGGCGGATATCCGCATCAGGCGAGCGGCCCAGCGAGATGCCGCCGAAGAGGTCGAACCGATCGCCCCGCTCCAGGCCGCCGCCGGTCTCGACCACCAGCCAGGCGTCGGTGGCGCCCTCGTCGCCGTGCAGGACCTCGTGATAGCCCGTCTCCAGTCCCGGCGAGGCGGTCGCGCGCAGGTCGCGGAGCGCCATTCGCGTGATCCAGAGCAAGAACAGGTAGAGCACGGCGAGGAAGCCGAACTTGAGGGCGACAGCGAGAGGCTCGAGGTCGTTCACTGCTCGATATCGAACGAGAAGACGAGGGTGCCGAGGGTGACCTCATCGCCGGGAGAGAGGCGCGCCGAGGAGACCCTGCGGCCGTTCACCTTGACCCCGTTCGTCGAGCCCAGGTCGACGATCTGCCAATCTCCATGGCTGGAGCGCCGCAGCTCGGCGTGACGGCGGGAGATGTTGGGATCGTCGAGGACGCAATCGCACTCCTTCGATCGTCCGAGCGCGGCGGTGGGACCCTCGAGGACGTAGCGGCGATCATCGATCGCGACGATCGCCCGGGTATCCACGTAGGCGGTCTGCGGCCGCCTCTTCGACTTCGCCTTCTGGGCCTCGGTGGCGGAGTAGACCATCGTGTGGCCGGGCTCGCCCTGAGAGGGCTCGGCGCCCTGGCGCTGCGGCGGCCGCACCAGGCGGGTTTGAATGCCGAACTCGCCGAGCCGCAGGCGCTCGTCCTGGTCGAGACCGACAACCGGGCGGGTCAGCAGGTCGTACTCGTTGCGCCGCGCGTGCTCGAGCAGGTGCCCGCTCAGTTCCTGAGCCAGCGAGGTCTCGTAGTCCTTGAAGCGCTCGTAGTCCTCGGGCGCCAGCCAGACCGTGTACTCGTTGGGCACGTACACACGCGAGACGGAGGCCGTCTTGTGCGCGTCCATCTCCTTGGCGAGCTTGCGCGCGATCTCGACCGGCTGCACGCCGGAACTGAAGGCGCGGCTGAAGACCCCCTCGACGAGTCCCTCGATGCGGGCTTCAAGGTTGCGTAGAACGCTGATCTGCTGCTCCTCGGAGTCGCTTGCGTACGGAATCGGTGCCCCGCCGGGCACCGGCGAGATCCTAGGCGCTCACGCTAGCGCCCGCCGTGGTCGGCTGGGTGGCCGGAAGGTCCGGGCGGCGGCGAAGGCGAGGGGCGGCGAAGGCGGCGAAGGCGGCCGCCAACAGGGCGCCGAGCACGAGGCCGGCGGGCTCCCCTGTGGAGCCCGCGACCAGCCGGTGCACCGTGATCAGGCCGGCAGCCCAGATCAGCGCCCCGGTCAGGTCGAGCACGGCCCCGCGGCCCTTGACGAGAACCGGGAGCAGCATCGAGGCGCCGGCCCAGGCGAGCGCCATCAGCAGGTTGGACGGCGAGAGCAGCGGCCAGGCGACGTCCGCGACGGTGGTTCCCAGGGACGACTGCCAGCCCTCGGGCAGAGTCTGCGGCTGCCCGGCGAGCAGAGCCGCACCTGAGGTCAGCTCCCAACTCGCCAGCCACATGTAGCCCACGGCGCCCAGCAGGGCACGGGAAGCTGGGCTTCGGGTCAGGCCGGCCAGCGCCGGGTAGGCGGCGGCGAGGCCAGCGAGGCCGAGCAGCGGCGCGGCGCCGGGCAGCGGCAGCGCGGCGCCGATCACGGGCCGTGCGAGCAACAGGGGGGCGAAGAGCAGCGCGGCCAGCAGCGCGGCGCCGGGCTCCGCCGCGCCGACAAGCAGCCAGGCGATCGTGGCGCCGGCGCTGATCGCCAGAGCGGGCCTGGGCCGGGCCATCGCCACCGTGCCCGCGGCGGCGGCCGTGGCCGCGATGATCGCCGCGGGCGCGCCCGCGGCGATCAGGGCGCCGACGGCGAGCAGGCCCATCCCCGCGCCTGGGGCCAGGCGCAGCAGGGCCGTGGCGGTGCGGCCGCCGAACGCTCCGAGCTGCTCGTCGGCGAATGCGTCGGGCCGAAGCACGGGCGGCAGAGGCTCGTAATCCAACTGCGCGGCCTGCGCGGCCTGGGCGGCACCCAGCTCCGAGGCCAGCGGGCGCAGCTCGGGATCGGGATCGAGACCGGCGTCGATCGCGGCGCAGAGCGCGGCAGGCAGGTCCGGGCGCACCTCGGAGAGCGGTGCGATCGGCTCGCCGATCGCACGCGCCGTGGCCGCCGCCCCGTTGCGGATCAGGGGATGCTCGCCGCAGAAGCACTCATACAGGGTCAGGGCAAGCGAGTAGACATCAGCGGCGGGGCCGGGTCGCTGGCCGTCGGCCTGCTCGGGGGCCATGTAGGCGAGGGTGCCGAGCACGTCCCCGGTCCCCGTCAGGGTCCGCTCCCCGGCCACCCGGGCGATGCCGAAGTCAACGAGCTTGGCGGTGCCCGCCGAGGAGACGAGGATGTTCTCGGGCTTGACGTCGCGGTGCACAACCCCGCTTCGATGAGCGTGAGCGAGCGCCGCGGCGGTCCCCGCCCCCAGCTCCGCGACGAGACGGTCGCAGAGCTCCCCGCGGCGGCCCATGTCGCGCAGGGTCTCGCCGTCGATCAGCTCCGAGACGAGGTAGGCGCGACCGCCCTCTTCGGCCAGCTCGTAGAGCGTCGCGATGTTGCGATGCGAGAGACGGGCGACGGCCTGCGCCTCGCGTGTGACCCGCGGCGCCCCCTGCTCACCGTTGATCACCTTGACGGCCACCGAGCGCTGGAGCCGCTCGTCCCAGGCGCTGTAGACCGTGCCGAAGCCGCCGCTGCCGATCGGCTCCTCGACTCGGAATCTGCCCAGGATCAGTTGGCCCACCATCTCCCTTTCTCCTTCGGCGCCGCGCTCCGGGTTCCTGCGGGGTCATAATGCGCGGCGTCTTGGCATTCCTCGACGGGGAAGATCAGGTGGTCGTCCCACGGGAGCCGGAGCGTCCCAGGCGCGAGCCCGGCGGCCCCCAGCGACGGCGCCAGCAGTATCTGGTGCGCCGGATGATCGCAGCCGGCGCCGGTATCGCCTTCCTGATCCTGCTCGTGGTCGGCTTTCGCGGTTGCCTCGAGGCGCGCTCCGACCGCGGGCTGCGCAACTACACACAGGACGTGAGCACGATCATGCAGGAGTCCCAGCAGCGCGGCGAGGAGTTCTTCGACGCGATTCAGGACCCTCAGCTGACCGAGCAGGCGCTGGAGGAGAAGATCAGCAGCATCCGAGGCGCCAGCGCCTCCCTGCTCGACCGAGCGGAGAACGTCAGCGTGCCCAACCAGATGCAAGACGCGCAGAGCGCCACGACGCAGTCGCTGCGCCTTCGCACCGAGGCCATGGATCGGATCTCCGCCAGCGTCGGCCAGGCGACCGCGGACGCCGAGACGGCGGACGCGATCGACACGATCGGCGCCCAGATGAAGTCGCTCTATGCGAGCGACGTCCTCTGGAGCCGGCTGGGCGCGACCGAGATCAAGCAGGTGCTGACAGACGACGACATCGAGCCTCCGCAGCTGCCCGCGGGCAACTTCATGCCCGCAAACGACGCGGTCAAGTTCCTGGACGAGGCCGAGATCGTCTCGATCTTCAGCGGCGTCGGCGGCACCGCCCCGACGGGCGCCCTGCGCGGGCTCGAGCTCGTGCAGACCTCGATCGGCGGCACCGCGCTCAGCCCCGACTCTCCCACCACCGTGCCCAATGACGCGCGGGAGGTCTCGGTGCAGGTCACCAACGGTGGCGAGACCGAAGAGACCAACGTCCCGGTCACCGTGTCGGTCAACGGACAGGAGGTCGTTCGCGAGATCGCGAGCATCGCGCCGGGGGCCACCACTGAGGTCAACCTGCAGCTTCAGACGCTGCCGCAGCCGGGCAGCGACGCGACCGTCGACGTGCTGATCGAGCCGGTGCCCGAGGAGCAGCTGACCGACAACAACGAGGCCTCCTACACGGTCGTCTTCGGCGCGGCCTGATCCCCGATGCGCATCGCCTACCTCGGCCCAAGGGGCACCTTCACCGAGGACGCGCTGCTGGACGCCGTCGCAGGCACCGAGGTGGATCGGTTCCCCGCGCCCTCGGTGTACGCGGCGATCGTCGCCGTTCGCGAGGGGGAGGCCGAACGCGCGCTGGTGCCCTTCGAGAACTCGATCGAGGGCGCGGTGCGCTCGACGCTGGACACCCTCGCATTCGACGCCGAGGGCGTCAGCATCGTCGGTGAGCACGACCTCCCGATCAGCCACCGCCTGATCGCGCGTGAGCCGCTTGAGCTCGAGCAGATCGAGGTGGTGATCTCACATCCCCAGGGCACAGCGCAGTGCGCCCGCTTCATCCGGGAGAACCTGCCGCGGGCGGAGGTGCGGGCTGCGGCCAGCACAGCCGAGGCCGTGCGGCTGGTCAGCGAGCAGGATGGGCCGTGGGCGGCTCTGGGCGCGGCCTCGGCTGCCGAGCTCTACGGCTGCACGATCCTCCGCGACTCGGTGGAGGACGAGCCCGACAACATCACCCGCTTCGTCTGGATAGCCCGCGACGACGCGGTGAGCAAGAGGGCGGCGGCACCGGGCGAGTGGCGCACGGCGCTCGTCTTCTCCGAGCTCGGGGCCGACCGGCCAGGAGCGCTGGTCGAGGCGCTCGCGGCGTTCTCCGAGCGAGGCGTCAACCTGACGCGGATCGAGTCTCGCCCCCGGCGGCGGGGCCTCGGCCGCTACATGTTCTTCATCGATCTCGAGGGCTCGACCTCGGACCCCGCGGTGGCCGACGCGATCGAGGATCTCCGCTCGAAGGCCGAGTCCGTTCGGCTGCTCGGCAGCTACCCGATCGGCTCCGGCGGAGTGCCCGGAGCCTGAGCGCCGGCGGCTGCGCAGTCGACCCGGCCGCAGGGAGCCGTTGGCTAGAATCGCGCCTCGATGGGCACGCTTGCCTCTGCTCGGAGCGGGGCGTCACCGGCAACCGGCCGGGCGCGCCAGGGCGCCCAGCACGGAGGGAGTGTGGCCCGCTTCGGGGAGGTGCGCAGGCTCGCCAGGGGCCGGGTGCTGGTTCTGAACGCCAGCTACGAGCCGCTCAATGTCTGCAGCGTGCGTCGCGCCCTCGTGCTGATCCTCAAGGAGAAGGCCGAGTTGCTCGAGCGCGGTGACGGCGTGCTCCGCTCCGAGACGATGCGGCTGGATCGACCTGAGGTGATCAGGCTGGTCAGCTTCGTGCGCGTCCCGCGCAACGTGCACCGCCGCCGCATCACCCGCAAGGCCGTCCTGGCCCGCGACGATTGGATGTGCCAGTACTGCGGCAGCGACAAGCCCGGGCTGACGGTCGACCACGTGATCCCGCGCAGCCGGGGAGGCGAGTCGGTCTGGGAGAACATCGTCGCGTCGTGCGCATCGTGCAACCGTCGCAAGGGCAACCGGATGCCGCATGAGATCCGCATGCACCCGCGCAGTCGCCCGCGCCCGCCCGGCCCGACGGTCTTCATCCGCATCGCGGCGCCTCGCACCCCGGCGACCTGGGAGTCCTACCTCAGCACCGCTTAGGGCCGAGGCCGACTGCCGATCGTGCTCACGGCAGCGGTAGGGTTGCCGTCCGGCGCCCACTCACACACCCTGGGGGTCATCGCCGGGCGGAGGGCCCGCGGACCGAGGAGGAGCGATGGGAGTGGCGGTTGCGATCTTTCTCATCGCGCTGGCGGTGATCGCAAGCGAACGGATCCATCGGACCAAGGTGGCCCTGCTCGGGGCTGCTCTCGTCGTCCTCTTCGTCTCCGGATTCGGACAGCGGGGGGCCATCGAGTCGGTCGACTTCAACACGATCGGGCTGCTGGTCGGGATGATGATCCTCGTCGTCCTCACGCAGCAGACCGGCGTCTACGACTACATCGCGATCCGGGCCGGGCAGATCTCGCGAGGGGGCTCGGTTCGCGTGGTGATCAGCCTGGCGCTGACCACAGCGCTGCTCTCGGGGCTCCTCGACAACCTGACGACGATCCTGCTGATGGTCCCGATCACCTTCCTGCTCGCCGACACGCTGGACATCGATCCGATTCCGCTGGTGATCATCGAGGTGATCGCCTCCAACATCGGCGGCACCGCGACCCTGATCGGCGATCCTCCGAACATCATCATCGCGGGTGCCACGGGTCTCACCTTCAACGAGTTCATCGTCAACCTGGCCCCGATCGCGATGCTCGCGGTCATCGTCTCCACGACCGGCCTCTATCTCTTCTATCGGCCCCGGCTTCAGGTGAAGGACGAGAACAGGCGCCTCGTGATGGCGCTCGACGCCGCCAACTCGATCACCGACCCCGCAGAGTTGCGGCGCACCGGTCCGATCATGATCGCGACGATTCTCCTCTTCTTCGCCCACCAGCACCTTCACATCGAGCCGGCCACGGTCGCGCTGGCGGGCGCGGCGGTGGCGCTGATCGTGACCAAGATGGATCTCTCCGAGGCGCTCTCGAGTCTCGCCTGGCCGACGCTGTTCTTCTTCATGGCGCTCTTCGTGATGGTCGGCGCGCTGGAGCAGACGGGCGCGATCGCCCAGGTGGCGGACAGCGTCGAGGGGCTGACCGGCGGCGACCGCTCGGCGGAGCTGATGGGCATCATCTGGATCTCTGCCGCGGGCTCGGCAGTGGTCGACAACATCCCCTTCACCACGGCGATGATCCCCGTCGTGGAACAACTGGGAGGAGCCCGGGACAACGCCTACTGGTGGGCCCTCTCGCTTGGGGCGTGCTTCGGCGGCAACGCGACCATCATCGGCGCCGCCGCCAACGTCGCCGCCGCGGGCCTGGCCGAGCGCGTGGGCAAGCCGATCGGGTTCATGGCGTTCCTCAGGGTGGGCCTGCCGGTGATGATCTCGAGCGTCGCGCTGGCCAGCCTGTACGTCCTCGGCCGCTTCATCATCCTCTGATGCGACCGTTCGAGGGCGGCCGCGGGCCCATCGGAGCCCTCGGGGCCCCATCGATCTCGGAGGCCGGGTCGGCGCGCTATGCCTTCTTGCGCTTGGCGGCCGGCTTCTTCTTGGCGGGCGCCTTGCGCTGAGCGGGCTTCTTCGGGGCCGCCGCCTTCTTGACAGCGCGCTTCGGCGCCTCCTTCGAGGCGGCCGCCCCTGAGCCTCGGGACCTGCCGGCCGTCTTCGCGGCCTTCGAGCGGGTGGCCTTCCGCTTTGCCGGCGCGGCGCCCCCGGCGGCCGTCGCATCGAGCTCGGCGCCCAGCCTGACCTCGGCGCGGTCCTCGCCGGCGGCCTCGGCCGCCGCCTCCTCCGCCGCCAGGTCAGCGCCCTTCTCGTCCTCGCCGTTGGCGGACTCGACAACCAGGGCAACGGCGCTCACCCGATCGCCCGACTTCAGGTTCATGACGCGCACGCCCTGCGTCGAGCGGCCCATCCGCGAGATCCCCGAGACGCCCGTGCGCTGCACCATGCCCGACTGGGAGATGAAGATCAGCTCCTGATGCCCGCGTACGATCATGGCTCCCGCCAGGCCGCCCTTCTTCGTCGTCAGCTTGATCGTCAGCACGCCCTTGGTGCCCCGTCCCTTGACCGGGTACTGCGCCAGCGGGGTGCGCTTGCCATAGCCGTTCTCGGTGACCACGAACAACTCGTCCTCGTCGCGCGCCACCTCCAGCGAGAGCACCCTGTTGCCGCGATCAGAGACGTTCATGCCCTTGACGCCGGCCGTGCCGCGACCCATGGGCCGCACCAGCTCCTCGTTGAAGCGCGATGCGTACCCCGACTTCGAGACCATGATGATGTCGTCATCGCCCGAGGTCTGGCGAACCTCCACCAGCTCGTCTCCCTTGCGGATGTTGATCGCGATGATGCCGTCGGCGCGGATCGGGGTGTCGTAGCTTCGGAACTCGGTCTTCTTGACCATCCCCTTGGCCGTGCCGAAGACCAGGTACTTGCCCTCTGAGAAGTCGCGGGTCGGGATCACCGCCATCACCCGCTCGCCGTCGCGCAGCGGCAGCACGTTGACCAGCGCCCGCCCCTTCGCCGTCCGCGAGCCCTCGGGGAGCTCATAGACCTTGAGCCGGTAGACCTTGCCCCGGTTGGTGAAGAAGAGCAGGTAGTCGTGGGTGGAGCAGACGTGCAGGTGCTCGATGAAGTCGCCCTCCTTCAGGTTCATCCCCATCACCCCGCGGCCGCCGCGCCGCTGCTGGCGGTAGGTGGCGAGGGGAAGGCGCTTGGCGTAGCCCGAGGCGGTCAGCGAGACCACCATCTGCTGGTCGGCGATCATGTCCTCGATGTCGACCTCGCCCTCCGCTGCGGCGATCTCGGTGCGGCGGTCGTCGCCGTAGCGCTCCGCGATCTCGTCGAGCTCGTCCTTGACGATCCCCAGGATCTTCGACTCGTCGGCGAGGATCGCGCGCAGGCGCTTAATCAGCTTGATCAGCTCCGCGTGCTCGTCCTTGATCTTGTCGGCCTCGAGCGCCGTCAGGCGCTGCAAGCGCATATCGAGGATCGCCTGTGCCTGAGGGCGGCTCAGCTCGAACTTGTCCACGAGACCGTCGCGGGCCGTGTCGGGGTCGGCCGAGGCGCGGATCAGCTTGATCACGGCGTCGAGGTTGTCCAACGCGATCAGCAGGCCCTCGAGGATGTGCGCCCGCGCCTCGGCGCGTGAGAGCTGGTGCTGGGTCCGCCTGGTGATCACGTCGCGCTGGTGCACGACGTAGTGGCGGATCGCCTCCAGGAGGCTCAGCGTGCGAGGGACACCGTCGACCAGCGCGACCATGTTGATCCCGAAGTTCTGCTGCATCGAGGTGCGCTTGTAGAGCTGGTTGAGCACGACCTTTGCCGGGTCGCCGCCGCGCTTCAACTCGATCACGATGCGCATCCCCGAGCGGTCGGACTCGTCGCGCAGGTCCGAGATGCCCGTGATCTTCTTGTCGCGCACGAGGTCGGCGATCTTGGTGATCAGCCCGCCCTCGCCGCCCTTCTTGACCTGGAAGGGGAGCTCGGTGACGATGATCGACTCCTTGCCGTTCTTCATCGGCTCGACGTGGGCCTTGGCACGCACCTTGACCGAGCCGCGGCCCGACGCGTATGCGTCGCGGACGCCCTCGGTGCCCATGATCGTGCCGCCCCCCGGGAAGTCTGGGGCCTTGATGTGCTTCATCAGGCCCTTGAGGTCGATCTCCGGGTCGTCGATGAAGGCGTTGACCGCCCCGGTCACCTCGCGCAGGTTGTGCGGGGGGATGTTGGTCGCCATTCCGACGGCGATGCCCGCCGCCCCGTTGACGAGCAGGTTCGGAAAGCGCGACGGCAGCAGCAGCGGCTCCTGGGTGCGCTCGTCGTAGTTGGGCCCGAAGTCGACGGTGTCGGCGTCGATGTCGCGAAGCATCTGGGTGGCGAGGGGTCCGAGCCGCGCCTCGGTGTACCTCATGGCGGCGGCGAGGTCACCGTCGATCGAGCCGAAGTTGCCCTGGCCGTCGACCAGCGGATAGCGCAGCGAGAACTCCTGGGCCATCCGCACCAGGGTGTCGTAGATCGCGGAGTCACCGTGCGGGTGGTACTTGCCCATTACCTCACCGACGATGAAGGCGCACTTTCGGTAGGCGCGATTGGGCTGCAACCCAAGGTCATGCATGGCGTAGAGAACCCGGCGGTGCACGGGCTTGAGGCCGTCGCGCACATCGGGCAGCGCGCGGCCGACGATCACGCTCATCGCGTAGTCGAGATACGACGAGCGCATCTCCTTCTCGAGCTCGCGCGGCTCGACGTTGCCGGTCAGCGCATCCAGTGAGCCATCGCCGTCGGCGGGCAGCGGGCTAGACATCCAGGAACCTGACGTCTCGCGCGTGACGCTCGATGAACTCCTTGCGCGGCTCCACCTTGTCGCCCATCAGGTCCGAGAAGGTCTGCTCGGTGTTGAGCGCGGCCGCGTCGTCGATCGCCACCTGCTGCAGGGTGCGGCTGGCGGGGTCCATCGTCGTCTCGCGCAGCTGCTCGGGGTTCATCTCGCCGAGCCCCTTGAAGCGCTGCAGTTGGACTCCCTCGCGCGCGAGCTCCAGAACCCTGCGGCGCAGCTCGCCGAAGGAGCCGGCCTCGGCCTCCTTGTCGCCGAGGGCGACGACGAACGGCGGCTGCCCGACCAGGGCCGTCAGCTTCGCGTGCGCCGCGATCAGCTCGCCGTATGCGGTCGACTCGAACAGCTTCTTCGGCATCTTGTGCTCGCGGGCGAGGCCCGAGCGGCGGTGGGTGCCCTTGACGACCAGGCTGTCCTTGGTGGACTTGACCAGGCTGGTCTGGTAGGCGCGATCCTTGGGGTCCTTGAGCTTGAACAGCTTGGCGGCGGCGGCCATCGTCTTGGCCTGCGACTCCATCAGGTGTGACTCGGCGATGAAGTCGATCAGCTCGTGGCCGAACTCCGCCCGCAGCGTGGAGAGCCAACCCTCGAAGGCCTTGTAGTGGCGGGTGACGTCCTGCCAGCGCCTCTTGCTGAGCTTGCGCTGCTTGCCGTCGGCGTCCATGATCCGGAACTCCTCGAGCTTGTCGCGCAGCAAGAGCTCCTCGAGCTCGGCCTCACGCTCGATCCAGACCTCACGGGAGCCCTGCTTGAGCTTGTAGAGCGGCGGCTTCGCGATGTAGACGTAGCCCGCCTCGATCAGGTCGGGCATCTGGCGGTAGAGGAAGGTCAGCACCAGGGTGCGGATGTGGGCGCCGTCCACGTCGGCGTCGGTCATCAGCACCACCTTGTGGTAGCGGGCCTCCTCGAGCTTGAACTCGTCATGGACACCGGTGCCGATCGCCGTGATCAGCGCCTGGATCTCGTTGTTGGCGAGCACCTTGTCGATGCGGCTCTTCTCGACGTTGATGATCTTGCCGCGCAAGGGCAGCACCGCCTGCGTGTTTCGGTCGCGCCCCTGCTTCGCCGAGCCGCCGGCCGAGTCTCCCTCGACGACGAACAGCTCGGCGTCGCGCGGATCCTTGACGGTGCAGTCGGCGAGCTTGCCGGGCAGCGTCGAGTTCTCCAGCGCGGACTTGCGGCGGGTCAGGTCGCGGGCCTTGCGAGCCGCATCGCGGGCACGGGCGGCGTCGACGGCCTTGACCAGGATGCGGCGAGCGTCGCCGGGGTTCTCCTCCAGGAACTCGCCGAGCTTGCGGTTGACGACCTCCTTGACCAGTCCCTCGATCGGCGGATTGCCGAGCTTGGTCTTGGTCTGGCCCTCGAACTGGGGGTCGGCCAGCTTCACCGATATCACCGCGGTCAGGCCCTCGCGGACGTCCTCGCCCGAGAGGTTCTCGTCCTTCTCCTTCAAGAGCCCCTTGCTGCGCGCGATCGCGTTCAGGGTCCTGGTCAGCGCCGAGCGAAAGCCCGACAGGTGGGTACCGCCTTCATGGGTGTTGATGTTGTTGGCGAAGGAGAAGATCGACTCCTGGTAGGAGGCGTTCCACTGCATCGCCACCTCGACATGGCCCTCCTTGCTCTCGCCCTCGAAGAAGGCGATCTTGCGGTGCAGTGGGTCCTTGGACTCGTTCAGGTGCTTGACGAAGTCCCCGATCCCGCCCTTGTACTGGAACTCCACCCTCTCGCCCGCGCCCCGCTCGTCGATCAGCTCGACCTTCAGCCCACGGGTCAGGAAGGCGGTCTCGCGCAGGCGCTCGGCCAGCGTCTCGAAGTCGAACTCGATCTCCTCACCGAAGATCTCCATGTCGGGCTTGAAGGTCACGGTGGTCCCCGTGGTCTTCACCGCCCGCCCCTTCTTGAACTTGCTGACGGGCTTGCCGCGCTCGTAGCTCTGCTCCCAGACGTTGCCGCCGCGCCAGATCTCGAGGCGGAGGGTCTCGGAGAGCGCGTTGACGACCGAGATGCCGACCCCGTGCAGGCCACCGGAGACCTTGTAGCCGCTCCCGTCGCCGAACTTGCCGCCGGCATGGAGCGTCGTCATCACGACCTCCGCAGCGGGCTTGCGGAGCTTGGGATGCTTCTCGACCGGGATCCCGCGGCCGTCGTCCACCACGGTGCAGCTGTTGTCGGGGTGCAGCGTGACGACGACCTTCTTGGCGTGCCCCGCGATCGCCTCGTCCACGGAGTTATCCACCACCTCGTAGACGAGGTGGTGGAGCCCGCGGGGGCCGGTCGAGCCGATGTACATGCCGGGGCGCTTGCGCACCGCCTCCAGGCCCTCGAGCACCGTGATGTCCTTGGCCTCGTAGCTCGAGGGGCTCGAGCCCCGCTTGGGGGTTGCCTTCGCCGCGCGTGTGGACTTGCTGCCGCGCATCTTGGTGGCGGATCCGCGTGCGGCGCTCTTCTTGCCGGCGCCCCGGCCGCTAGCGGACTTAGCCACTCAGCATCCTTTCTGTTCTTTCATAAGCAAGCTCCGGCCTGGTGGTCCGGCGCGGTTCGAGCCGGGCGGACCAATGGGTCGGGGCCTCACGGAAGTTCCACACAGTCTACCAGCCGGGCGACTCGGAAAGGCGCGCCGGTTGGCATAAAATCCCTGCAAATCAGCAACAAACTGACGTCACCCAAGGCCATCGTCAACGATGAAGCGCAGGGAGGTCGGAGAGCGGCCCGGAGGCAGTTCGGAGGCGAGCTGTTCCAGCGTTCGATCGCCGAGCAAGTCGAGCTCGTTGGCCCACGTGGAGGAACGGCAGGCGATGGTGACGACCCCGTCGCGCTCGCTCACCGGGGTCGCCTCGGCCGCGATCGCGGCGCCCACGGCCTGGGGCCACGCCGCCTGCACGGCGGCGAGCGTGGTGGCCGGCGCCAGCGGCTCGACGGCCGCCCGCAGGGCGCTGGCCAGAGGGCGCGGTTGGCGGCGGGCCGTCAAGCGGCCTCCGCGAGCCCAGGGCCCGCCCGCCCGCCAACGACCAGCAGCTCGCGCACCGAGCCAGCTGCGGGGACGTGGTCGGGCTCGGTGGCGGTCAGCAGGGCCTGGCCCGAGCCGCTCAGCGTGGAGACGAGCAGCTCCCGCCGTTCCGGGTCGAGCTCGCTCATCACGTCGTCGAGCAGCATCAACGGGGCCGGCCTTCCGGCCTCGATCAGCGCGGCCCGCTCCGCGAACAGCAGGGCCAGCAGCCCGACCCGCTGCTGGCCCTGAGATCCGAAGCGACGCAGGGCTCGGCCCCCGAGCCGCAGCTCCACCTCGTCGAGCTGGGGGCCATAGGAGGTGTAGGCGCGACCGAGGTCGCGCGAGCGGCGCGCAGCGAGCTCCGCAGCGAGCTCGCTGCTCTCGCCCGCATGGCGGGGGCGGTACTCGAGCGCGGCCGAATCCAGCCCCAGCGATGCCGCGAGCTCGGCGAAGCGCGGTGCGAGACGCTCGATCGCCTCGGCGCGAGCGGCGATCAGCGGGGAGGCCTCCTCGGCCAGCCGCTCGTCCCAGGCAGGAAGCGCATCGTCACCAGCGAGCCCAGCCCGAATGCGCGAGAGCAGGGCGTTTCGCTGCGCGAGCGTGCGCCCGTAGCGGGCTCGCAACGAGGCCCTGGCCGGCCACAGCGCAGCTACGAGGCGATCGAGGTGCGAGCGTCGGTGCGCGGCCGGACCCTTGATCAGCTGCAGGCGGTCGGGATGGAAGACGCTGACCAGGGGCCGGTCGCCGCCCCCCTGGGTCAGAGTGCGCCCATCGAGGCGGTGCCTGCGCTCGCCGCTGCGATCGAGGGCGGCCAGCAGTCGCGAGCCGCGGTGGCCGTCTGGCTCTGGTCCGAGCTCCAGCTCAACCCGGGCCGATGGCTCGCCGTGGCGGATCACATCGCGGGCGGGACCACTTCGAAACGAGCGGTTGACGAGGCCGAAGTAGACGGCCTCGAGCAGATTCGTCTTGCCCGCACCGTTCGAACCGTGCAATATCACGATCGCCGGGCCCAGGGCCACCGGCCTGTCCGCGAGGTTGCGGAACCCTCGAGGCTCGAGCGCGGCGACGTCCATCGCCGGGCGCCTAGACGTTGAGCCGGATCGGCATCACGAGATAGCTGAAGTCGTCAGAGCCCGCCGGCTCGATCAGCCCGGGCCGCAGTGGCGAGATCAGCTTCAGCACGACCTCGTCCTCGTCGATGCTCTCCAGGCCATCGCGGACGAACTCCGGATTGAAGCCGATCTCGAGCAGCTCACCGGAGTAGGGCGCCGGCATGGCCTCGCGCGCGTCTCCGAGGTCGGGAGTCTCCGCCGAGACCACCAACTCGCCTTCGGAGAAGGACATGCGCAGCGCCGCGTTGCGCTGGGCGAGCTGCGAGACCCGGCGCACCACGTCCAGCAACTCGACGCGGGGCAGCTTGACCTCGTGGTCGTAGGATTCCGGGAGGAGCTGGCGGTAGCTGGGGAACTGCCCGTCGATCAGGCGCGAGCTGAGCGCCGTCTCCCCCACACGAAACAGCGCCTGGTTGCGCGTCAGCCAGACGCGCAACGGCTGCTGGAGGTCGACCTCGAGCAGCCGCGCCAGCTCGCGCAGGGCCCGGGCCGGGATGTTGGCCTCCAGCGACTCCTGTACCGCCGAATCGAGGGCCGTGCGCTTCACCGCGAGGCGGTAGGAATCGGTTGCAACCATGGTCAGCTGGTCGCCGTCGGCCGTGACCAGCACGCCCGTCAGGACGGGGCGGGCCTCGTCCCGCGAGGCTGCCCGGGCCACGCGAGCGATCGTCTCCTGCAGGGCCTGGGCCGGAAGCTCCACCGGGTCACCCTCCGTCTCGGGAAAGCGGGGGAAATCCTCCGCGGAGAGGGTCCGCAGGTGAAAGCGGGCGGTCCCGGCCATGATCTCCACGTCGCGCTCGGACTCGCGCACCTCCAGCGTCACCTCGCCATCGGGGAGTGAGCGCGCGACCTCGACCAGCAGGCGGCCGGGTATCACCGCCGCGCCCGAGCCGTCGAGCTGGCCGTCCAGCGCCACGTCGAGGCCGAGCTCCATGTCCGTGGCGCGAAGGCGAGGTGCGCCGCCCTCGGAGGAGAGGTGTATCCCGGAGAGAGCCTGGAGCGCGGCGCGGGCGGAGACGGCGCGGGAGACCACCAGCAGGCAGTCGAGCAGCGATTGTCTTGTGGTCTTCAGCTTCATCTGGTTGATTGCTTGGAGATCAGTAGTAGTAAGGGCTGTGGGCGGGGTGGATATGTGGAGAAGGTGATTCTCTCAATCGGTTCGGTCACGATCGATCGCCTCCTCTCGCAGGGTGAGCGAGAGGGACTCGAGCTGCCGCGAAAGGCGCGGGTCCTCGGTTGTGCGGTGCTCGACCCTCCTGATCGCATGTATGACGGTGGTGTGATCGCGGCGGTTGAAGGCGCGCGCGATGGCCGGCAGCGACTGATCGGTGAGCTCGCGGGAGAGGTACATGGCGAGCTGCCGCGCCCTCGCCACAGCCGCGACGCGGCTGGGCGAGAGCAGCGCCTCGAGGCTGACGTCGAAGCGCTCCGCGACCGCGGCCTGAATTCGCTCGATATCGAGGGGCTGGTTTGCGGCGCCGGATAGCTGCGGGGGAAGGGCTTGGTCGATGGTTTCGGCGGTGACGGGCGCCGAGCTCAGTGAGGCGAGAGCGAGCACCCGCGTCAGCGCGCCCTCGAGCAGGCGCAGATTGGCCGCGGCTCGCGAGGCGATCGAGCGCAGGGCGTCGGGACCGATCTGGTCGATGCGTCGCTCGCGCACCAAGTTGCCCGCGAAAAGGAGGCGGGTCGAGAGGTCAGGCGGCTCCAGTGTGGCGGCGAGACCCCATTCGAAGCGCTGGCGCAGGCGCTCGGCCAGCTCAGTCAGCTCGCTCGGCATGCGGTCGGCGGTGAGCACGATCTGGGCGCCGTTCTCGTAGAGCGCGTTGAAGGTGTGGAAGAACTCGTCGCCGGTGCGCGGCTTGCCCTCGAGGAACTGGACGTCGTCGATCAGCAGCACGTCGGCTCGGCGGTAGCGCTGCTTGAAGGCCTCGGTTCCCTTTGCCTTGAGGCAGGTGACGAACTCGTTCGTGAAGCTCTCGGCGGTGGTGTAGTGGACGTCGAGGTCCGGGCTGTGCTCGTGCAGGTACGAGGAGATGGCGCCGAGCAGGTGGGTCTTTCCGAGGCCCGGCGGCCCGTGCAGGAAGAGGGGGTTGTAGGCCTCCCCCGGGGCCTCGGCGACGGCCAGCGCGGCCGCATGCGCCAGGCGATTGCCGGGGCCGATCACGAAGCGCTCGAAGCTGTAGCCGGGGTTGAGGCGGGTGCCGGCGGCCTCCTCTGCGGCGCTCGTGGCGCCCCGGCGCGCGTCGCCCTCGGCGGCGAACTCCACCTCGCCCAGGGGCGTATCGGTCCGCTGCAGGGCGGCGCGCAGCAACTCGGGATAGCGCTTGGCGACCCAGCGCCGGTTGCGCTCGGGGCCGGTCAGGAACAGCGTCCTGCCGCGGCAGCCGGCCGGCCGCAGGGGCTCGAACCAGAGGCGATAGGTGGGCTCGGGCACAGAAGCGCGGAGGTGCGGCTGGACGCTCCGCCAAACAGCATCGAGATCATCGCGCACGACATCGTCGGCTCGCGCCGGAAGCTTGTTCATCCTCCTCCATCGGTCTGCGAGCCCGGCCTCGACGAACTCTCGGAGCGGCGATCATAGTCTCGCCTTGGCCCATCTCGACGCGGGCGAACTGCGCAGCGGACGCATTTCGCGGTGAAAACGTGGACGAGCCCGGACCGCGGGGAGTCGCGATGGGAGGCTGCCGCTCACGCCCTATACTGCCGTCCCGCCCGGGCAACCCGGCTGCCCACGAGGAGAAGATGAAGCGCACCTACCAGCCCAAGAAGCGCAAGCGAGCGCGAACACACGGCTTCAGGGCCCGCAGCCGGACCCGGTCGGGCCGAGCGATCCTCAGGCGCCGCCGGCAAAAGGGCCGCAAGCGCCTCACTCCCTGACCATTGGCCGATGAGCCCCGCCCCGATGCGCAACCGCCGCGCCGCCGGCGCCTGTCGCGAAGCGGCGACTTCGATCGCGTCTACCGGGAGGGAAGCTCCAAGGGCAACCGGTATCTCGTCGTCCACTCGTTCGCCAGACCCCATCCATCGTCCCCGGGCCGTTCACCGCGTCTCGGGATCTCGGTCGGCCGCCGGATCGGCAAGGCCGTGCAGCGCAACAAGGTGAAGCGCGCGGTGCGAGAGGCCTTCTGGGAGCTCGCGGAGGGCCTGCCGGCCACGAGCAACGACTACGTGATCGTGGCCCGGCCCGGGGTCGAGGACCTGGTCCAGCGCGAGGGTGCGAGCGGTGTTCGGGAGTGCCTCGCGGAGCTGCTGGGCGATGGGGAGCGTTTGTCGTGAAACGGATGCTCAGCGCGCCCCTGCTTGCCCTGATCCGCGCCTACCAACGCTGGATCTCCCCCGGATTGCCTCCTCGCTGCCGCTATCACCCCACCTGCTCCGCCTACGCGGCCGAGGCGATCACGGAGCTCGGCCCGATCCGGGGCTCGATTCTCGCCGGCTGGCGGCTGCTGCGCTGCAACCCCTTCAGCAGGGGGGGCATCGACGACGTCTGCGACCGCAGGCTGTTCGCGCCGCGAACCGCCCCGACGCGCCGGAGCGAGTCGGCGGGGCGGCCGCGCCGTACCGCAGGGGTGCGCACGTGATCACCGCGAACATCTTCCAGCCGCTGATCGACATCGCCAACTCGGTGATCCAGTTCCTGCACGACCCGATCGGGCTCGTCTACGGCGCCGCGATCGTGGGCCTCACCTTCCTGGTTCGGGCCCTGATCCTGCCGCTCTCGATCAAGCAGATCCGCTCGATGCGCGCCCTCTCGGCGCTGCAGCCGCAGATCAAGGCGATCCAGGCGCGTTACAAGGACGACCGCGAGCGCATGCAGCGAGAGATGATGCTGATGTACCAGGAGAACAACGTCAACCCGCTGGCGTCGTGCCTGCCGCTGCTGCTGCAGATGCCGATCTTCATCTCCCTCTTCTACCTGTTGCGGAGCAGCACCTTCCAGGACGAGGTGCGGGCGGCCGGCGAGGAGGCATGGCTGTTCATCCCCGACATCACCCAGAAGGCGGCCGGCAGCACGTTGATGATCCTGCTGGTGCTGTACATCGGCACCTCCTTGATCGCAGGCATGATCATGACCGGCCGCACCGCCAGCACCCAGCAGCGCATGCTGGCGATGGGATTGCCGCTCCTCTTCACGCCGATCATGATCGGCTTCCCGGCGGGCCTGCTCGTCTACTGGATCGCGACCAACTTCTGGACGATGGGCCAGCAGGCCGTGGTCAAGACCTTCTTCCCGGCCGAGGAGGTTCCCAGCGTCGAAGAGGTGCAGGCAGCGAAGCCGCCGCCCCCTCCCCCGCGCAAGCGCAAGCGCCGGCGCTAGCTCCTGCCCAGCCCTAGACTGGCGCCGTGAGCGAGCACCCGGCCGACACCGCCGATTTGCCCGATGAGCCCAGCGAGCGCGTGCGCGAGATACTGCTGCGTCTCGTTGACGAGCTGGAGCTCGAGGCCCGGGTCGAGGTCAGCGAGGATGACGATGAGATCCGCGGCGATGTCGATGGCGACGACGTCGGCCTGCTGATCGGGCATCACGGACAGACGATCGACGCGGTCCAGCTGCTCTGCTACCAGGCGGCCTTCCGCGGTGCGGACCATGACCGCAAGCGGGTCACGATCGACGCGGCCGGCTACCGCGTGCGCCAGGGCGAGGCCCTTTGCAGGCAGGCCGACCTCGCGGCTGAGGACGCGATCCGCGAAGGCCGCGCGATCGAGATGGAGTCAATGGGCTCCAACGAGCGCCGCGTCGTGCACGAGCACCTTCGCGACCGCACCGAGGTCGAGACCTACAGCGAGGGTGATGAGCCGCACCGCTTCGTGGTCGTCGCCCCCCTGCTCGCCGATTGACATCCGCCGCCGCGCCGGAAGCCTGGCCGCCGGCTCTCGACGCTCTGCTGGAGATGCTCAAGGAGCCAGGCGCGCCGATCTCCCGATCCACTCGCCCCCGGGCACGTGACGTACACATTCGCGACTCGCTCGCGGGTCTCGAGCTCGAGCAACTGCGCGCGGCGCGCCGCCTCGCGGATCTCGGCAGCGGCGCCGGCCTGCCGGGCCTGCCGCTCGCCGCGGCGCTCCCCGGCGCCCGCGTCGACCTGATCGAGTCCGCCGCGCGCAAGTGCCGCTTCGAGCGCCAGGTGATAGAGCGCATGGGGCTGGCCAACGTCGAGGTGGTCTGCGAGCGGGCCGAGGACTGGGCCGCTCGCGACCGTCCCTGCGGCCAGGGAGGCCGCGAGGCCTACGAGGTGGTCACAGCCCGAGCCGTCGGCAGCCTGCCCGAGCTCGCGGAGCTGGCCTCGCCGCTGCTGCGGGAGGGCGGCTGGCTCGCGGCCTGGCGCGGTCGCAGGGACCCCGACGACGAGCGCAGGGCCGCCGCCGCGGCCACCCGGACGGCGGTCGAGCCGGTCGAGGTGACGGCCGTCACTCCCTACGAGGGCAGCCGCGACCGGCACATCCACCTGCTTCGCAAGAATGGGCCGACTCCGAACGACCTTCCCCGCCGCGCCGGGATGGCGGCGAAGCGGCCGTTCGGCTCCGAAACGAAATGACGCCTCCGGCCGACAATCGCAACCGAAGCTCGTTCGGCTCCGAGCGACCCTCCGGGGCGCGGCGCTGATGGGGGCCGTCTACGCGATCGCGAACCAGAAGGGCGGGGTCGGCAAGACGACCACGACCGTGAACATGGGCGCCTGCGTCGCTCGTGACGGACGGCAGACCCTGATCGTCGACCTCGACGCCCAGTGCAACGCCACCGTCGCGCTGGGGTTCGCCAGGGACCAGTCGCCCTCCTCATACGACTGCCTGATCGGCGAGGTCTCGGTGGCCGAGGCGGCGCGGCCGGCGGGGCCCGACAACCTCTGGATCGTCCCGGCCAGCGCCGACCTCGCAGGCGCCTCCGTGGAGTTGCCCAGGAGCGATCATTTCGAGACGCGCCTGCGCGACGGGCTGGGCCCGGTGCGCGAGCGCTTCGCCTACACGCTGCTCGACTGCCCGCCCTCGCTCGGCCCGGTGACCGTCAACGCGCTGGTCGCCGCCGACCAGGTGATCGTCCCCGTGCAGGCCGAGTACCTGGCGCTGGAGGGACTGGTGCAGTTCCTCGACACCCTGAAGCTGGTCCAGCGCGAGATGAACCCGGGGCTGACCCTGGCGGGCGTGGTGATCACCATGCACGACGACCGCACGCGGCTCGCCCAAGACGTGGAGCGAGACCTGCGCGAGCATCTGCCCGCAAAGGTCTTCAGGACCGTGATTCCGCGCAACATCAGGGTTGCCGAGGCGCCCAGCTTCGGCGTCCCCGTGGGAGAGCACGACCCGGCATCGCCTGGCGCCCGGGCCTACCTTGCGCTGGCCGAGGAGGTGACGGCCAATGGCCGAGCGTAAGCGGGGGATGGGCCGCGGCCTCGCCGCGATCCTTCCCGAGTCGGGCGCCGGCGGCCCCGAGCTGCGCGAGTTGCCGATCGCGCAGATCGAGCCCAACCCCGACCAGCCCCGCAAGCATTTCGAGCGGGCCTCCCTCGACGCGCTCGCGGGCTCGATCGCCTCAGCCGGCCTGTTGCAGCCGCTGATCGTGCGCCCGCTCGACGATGGCCGCTTCGAGTTGGTCGCCGGTGAGCGCCGCTGGCGCGCGGCGCAGATCGCCGGCCTCGAGCGTGTGCCGGCGGTGGTTCGCAGCTCGCCCGAGGACGAGCGCCTGCAGGCGGCGTTGATCGAGAACATGGTGCGCGAGGACCTCAACCCGGTCGAGGAGGCGCGCGCCTGCGCCTCGCTCGTCGACGACCTCGGCATCTCAAAGGAGGAGCTCGCTCGCCGCGTCGGGCGCAGCCGGGCCTCGATCTCCAACCTCGTGCGGTTGCTCGACCTGCCCGATGACGCGCAGGCGCTGCTCGAGCGGGGAGAGCTCTCCGAGGGGCACGGCCGCGCGATCCTCCAGGTCTCCGACCAGGGGCAGCGCTCCAAGCTCGCGGCCCGCGCCGCCGCCGCCGGCTGGTCGGTGCGTGAGACCGAGGACAAGGCCCGAGGTTCGAGCTCCAAGCGCGCGAAGCGCAAGCCCGCCAAGGGCGGCCGGATCAGCGCCGAGGAGCGCGCCGCTCTGACCGACGCCGAGGACGAGCTCGGAGAGGCGCTAGGGGCCGACGTTCGGGTCCGAAGGGCCGGCGCGGGCATCAGGGCCGAGATCCACGTCGACGAGATCGACGAGTTGCACTCGCTCGCCCGCCGCTTGCGCCGGCGCGGCTAGAATCGCGCCCGGTGGCGCCGCAGGCGGCGCCCGGCATTCGTTACGGGCGATTAGCTCAGTTGGTTAGAGCGCGTCTCTGATAAGGACGAGGTCCCAGGTTCGAGTCCTGGATCGCCCACTGTACGCCCGGCGGAGATCGCCGGCCCGGCGCCGGCGAAACACAGCGGTCGAGCCAGGGCACAAGCTGTCCATGGGTGGCGAGCCGCCCGTCTACCATCAGGCTCCAGATGCGGGCCGGGGGATCAAGCGAGCGCACCGGGCGACCCGCTCCGCGCGAGTAGTCGCGTGAGCGGCGGGCAGCCACTCAAGGACGGGCGCGAGGCCTACCGCGCCCGGGCCTGGTCGGATGCCTTCGAGTCCCTCTCGCGAGCCGATGAATTCGACCCGTTGGGCGCCGCGGACCTCGAGTTGCTCGCCACCTCAGCGTTCATGGTCGGCCGCGACGGCGATTTTGTAGCTGCGCTGGAACGGGCCCATGAAGCGCACCTAGAGGCGGGGGAGACGCTGGCCGCGTTTCGCTCCGCGTTCTGGATCGGGATCAACCTCGCGACGCGGCGCGACATGGCCGGGGCCGGCGGTTGGTTCGGGCGGAGCCGCCGCCTGGTCGAGCGCGCCGGGAGCGACTGCGTCGAGTCCGGGTACCTGCTGATCCCGGTGCTCCTCCAGCACGAGGGCGAGGGTGAGTGGGAGCAGGCGGCCGCTGTCGCGGCCACCGCGGCGCAGATCGCCGAGCGCTTCGGCGATCGAGACCTGCTGGCGCTCGCGATGCATGAACAGGGCTTCGCGATCACAAAGCAGGGGAGGATCAGAGAGGGTCTCGCGCTGATCGACGAGGCGATGGTGGCGGTGACCGCCGGGAAGCTCTCACCGATCGTCACCGGCCTCGTCTACTGCAGCGTGATCGCCTATTGCCAGGAGCTGCACGAGCTACGCCGGGCTCAGCAGTGGACCGCGGCCCTGACCCGCTGGTGCGACGAGCAGCCGCAGATGGTCGCCTACTCCGGGCAATGCCTGGTGCACAGAGCGGAGATCCTCCAGCTCCACGGGGCCTGGAGCGATGCGCTCAACCAGGCGCGCCTTGCGGGCCGGCGCTTCGCCGAAGAGACCGATCGTCCGCCCGGCGCATCACGCGAGGGCGCCGCGTTCTACCGCCAGGGCGAGGTGCAGCGGCTCAGGGGTGAGCACGACCGCGCCGAAGAGTCCTTCCTGGCGGCGAGCCGCTGTGGCTGGGAGCCTCAGCCGGGGCTGGCACTGCTGAGGCTCGCACAACGCGATCTCGCCTCGGCGTCCGCAGCGATCCGCCGCGCCGTCGACGAGACGATCGATCCCCTGGCGCGGGCCGCCCTGCTCCCCGCGCTGGTCGAGGTGATGGTGGCCGCCGGTGACGCCGACGCGGCGTCTGACGCCGCGCGCGAGCTCGAGCAACTCGCGGAGGCTCACGAGAACGACTTCCTCTCGGCGGCGGCGACCCATGCCCGAGGCGCCATCGAGATAGCCTCGGGCGAGGCGAAGCGAGCTCTGTCGCCGCTGCGCCGCTCGGCGGTGCTGTGGCGGGAGCTGGACGCGCCGTATGAGCTGGGGCGCGTGCGGGAGCTGACCGGTCTTGCCTGCCGTGCGCTGGGTGACGACGAGACAGCCGAGCTCGAGCTGGGCGCCGCCGCCGAGATCTTCCAGCGGCTGGAGGCGACGCCGGATCTGTCGCGTGTCGATTCCCTGCGCCGCACCGCGGTCGCGGGGAACGCTCACGGCCTGACTCCTCGCGAGAGCGAGGTGCTTCGACTGATCTGCTCGGGCAAGACGAACAAGGAGCTCGCAGTCGAGCTGGTGCTGAGCGAGCGGACCGTGGAGCGCCACGTCAGCAACATCTTCGCCAAGCTTGGGGTACCCACCCGCTCGGCGGCTACGGCGTTCGCCTACGAGCACGGCTTGCTCTGAGGGCGCCACCGCAGCTCGAGTTGCGCAATGGACGGCGGGACACCAGGCATGTCCATGTGGGTGGAACCACCCAGATCCGGCCGGCGGCGAAGTTGGGTGGTTCAACCGATGCGCGGATCGCGCTCCGAATCTAGCCTCGTCGCGACGAACCGACGAAGGAGGCGAGAATGAGCACGAGGGTGGAGGAGAAGGAGCGAGCGACGTCGACGGGCACAGACCCGCGCGACCGGCTCCTGGCCGAGATCCCGGTGGCCGAGCGGCGGCTCAAGCTGGCCGGAATCTCGACGGCGGTGCTGGAGGGCGGCGCCGGGCCACCGCTCGTGCTTCTGCACGGCCCGGGGGAGTTCGGCGGGAAGTGGATGCGCGTGATCCCCGAGCTCGTCAGCAGCCACCGGGTGATCGCCCCCGATCTGCCCTCGCACGGCGCCAGCGAGAGCCGCGGCGACCGGCTCGACCCGGGATCGATGATCGCCTGGCTCGATGAGCTGATCGCCGAAACCTGTCCGTCGCCTCCCGCGCTGGTCGGACACGTGCTCGGTGGCGCCCTCGGCGCTCGCTACGCGACCGAGCGCGGGGGACGGCTCAGGCATCTGGTTCTGGTCGACAGCCTCGGCCTGGCCCGCTTCTGGCCGGCTCCTCGCTTCGCGCTCTCCATGCTCGCCTTCCAGGCCCGGCCGAACGAGCGGAGCTACGAGCGCTTCATGCGGCAATGCTCTCATGACCTCGACGGCCTGCGGCATGACATGGGCGAGAGCTGGGGGCCGTTCGTCGACTACAACCTGCAGATGGCACGCTCGCCGAACGCCAAGGCCGTCGGTCGCATCATGCGCCGGGTCGGCCTGCCGCGCATCCCGCCCAAGGACCTCGCGCGGATCGATCTGCCTGTCAGCCTGATCTGGGGACGGCAGGACCGCGCCAACCGGCTGCGAGTTGCCGAGCGCGTGAGCGCACGCCATGGCTGGCCGTTGCTTGTGATCGACGATTGCGCTGACGATCCCCCGCGCGACCGCCCCGACGTGTTCGTGCGGGCGCTGCACTCGGCCCTCGACTCACCCGAAGGCCGGGATCTCTGAGGCCCGCGCATGACTGAGTCCCACCCGCGATCGGGCACGGGCGATCAGGGCGAGACGGCGCAGGCCGCGCCGCGGCATTGGTCGAGCCGCTGCAGCCTGCCCGCCAGCCGAGAGATCACCGCGGCGTAGCCTGGATCGGCCGCCACGTTGTTGATCTCGTAGGGGTCGCGCCTCAGGTCGTAGAGCTCGACGGCGCCGTAGCTCCAGACGATGTACTTGTACTTGTTGGTGCGCACCCCCTTGTACGGCTTGTCGTAGGACATGGGGAAGCCCGGGCCCAGGAACAGCGGGCTGGGGGCCTCGAGCTCGATCACCCGGTTGGGAGCGCGGCCGGGACGGCGCGCCACCGGCAGCAGCGAGATCCCGTCCTGGGCGCGCCCGGGCCGCGCCCAGGCGGCGTCCAGCAGGGTTCGCGCAAAATCGATGTTCGAGACCTGCGCCTTGACGATGCGCCCCTTCGGTACGCCTGGACCGCGCATGATGAAGGGGACGTGGATCGACTCCTCGTAGGGCACGAACTTGTCGCCCCGGATCCGGTGCTCGCCCTGAACCCAGCCGTTGTCCGAGAGGAAGACGATCAGTGTGTTGCGGAGCTGGCGCGTCTTGCGCAGCGTGCGGACCAGCTTGGCGACGTGGTCGTCCACCGCCCGCAGCGACCCGATCCGGCCCTGATAGTCCAGGGTGAGCTGGTTGATCTCGGCCGGCGTCATGCTCGGCAATTGGGCGATCATGCTCTCGGGATCGGCCGGGTCGCTGTGGTTAAACGAGGGCGGCCGCGGCAGCTGCAGGCTTTGGCTGAACTGCTCATAGCGCGGCGCCGCCCGCGGATCGGCGCCGGGGCGACCCAGGATCGTCGTCGCCACGTCCTCGCGGTGCGGCGCCGCCGGCGCCCACCAGATGAAGAACGGCTTCTTCGCCTTCGCCTGGCGGCGCACCAGCTTGCGGGTGATCTTGCCGGTCACGTCGGGTGAGTAGTTCTGCGGCTCAGCGGTGCCGTAGTAGCCGGGCGTGAAGATCGACTGGGCGAGCTGGAGGACCTGCAGCGCGGAGGGCCGCGGCCCTCCTCTGACCTGGATGTTCGCGAACTCGACCAGCTTCTCCGCGAACGAGCGGTCGCCCCAGCTGCGGAGCCTGCCGTTCGAGTTCATGATGAAGTTGAAGTAGTCGTAGGAGGAGACGTCGAGCAGGCCGCGCCAGATACGGAACCCACGAGGGATCTCACCGTGGCCGTCGAGGGCGCCGTAGCCGTTCAGCCACTTGCCGACCATGGCGGTGATGTAGCCGCGCTTCTGCAGCCACCTGGGAAGAGAGTTCTGCCTTGCCTTCATCCCGTACCAGCCGTAGGGATAGAAGTTCCCGGCGACGCCATGGTTGTGGGCGTACTGGCCCGTGATGAAGGTGGCGCGGGCGGGGCAGCAGAGGGGGAACGAATCGACCGCGTGGGAGAAGCTCGTGCCCCGGCGCGCCAGCAGCTTGCGGACATTGGGCATGTGGTTGACGTCGGCGAGGCTCTGATCGTCGGTCATGATCACGAGGATGTTCGGCCGCTTGCCCGACCCTCCCTGGCGGGCCTCGGCGGGAGGGCCTGCCGCGCCGAGCGCCAGTGCCGCCGCGATCGCGAGCCATGCGACTGAGGCCCGGCCTCTCACTTGCTCGATGCCCTCCCCTCACGCTCGTCGCTCCGGGCGACCAAGACCCGCGAGCTCGCCATGTGGGTGATCGGGCAGCCTATGACGTTTGCGGCGAAGGCGGGCACCTCACTGGCAGCAGGTGTTGAGCTTTGGACGCTGCGCCCCCGGAGCCGGGAACAAGCGTAGGCTGCGCGCGTGAGCTCGCCAGAGGTAGGGCAGGTCGCGCGCAGGACGCGGACGGTCCGCGATCGCGACATCGAGCTGTTCACCGAGTTGACCGGCGACCGTAATCCCCTGCACTACGACGAACGGGCGGCGGCGAAATCGAAGTTCGGGGGGATTATCGTCCAGGGCGGGGTCACCTCCGGGCTGCTGAACGCCGTGGTCGCCGAGGATCTGCCCGGACCGGGAACCGTCTTTCTGCATGTCGACTGGGACTTCAAGGCGCCGGTGCATCCGGGCGACGAGATCACGGCCGAGGTCGAGGTGCTGGAGGCGCGCGAGGACAAGCCGCTGACCAAGCTCCGGACGACGATCACGAACCAGGAGGCGACGGTCGTGCTCGACGGTTCCGCCCTCGTCTGGACCGAGCCCCTCTGACCTGGCTGCAGCGGGCCGGCGCGCTCAGCCTCGCCCGCCGGCGATCAGCTCCGCCTCGGGAGTGGCCCTGAGCCGCAGCATCGCCGCGATCCCGAGCAGCGGGCCCGGAGCGAGGAAGGCGAACGCCCAGCGCCAGCCGACCTCGTCCTGCAGGATCGGGATCAGCCAGATCGTCGCCACGGTGAGGATGAAGCCGAGCGCGAGCTGAAGGGTGAGGGCCGTCCCGACATACGCCTGGTCGGCGAGCTCGGTGACGATGGTCGAGAACTGCGCCGAGTCCGCGACCACGGCGAAGCCCCAGACGAGCCCCACCGCGAGCACGACCCAGGTCGGCTCCGTGAACAGGAGGCCGATCGAGAGCGCGCACAGCCCCGAGACCAGCATCATCAGCGCGGTCGTGTTGGTCCGCCCCCAGCGGTCGCCCATAACGCCGCCCACCCAGCAGCCCACGCCGCCGATACCTATCACCGCGAAGGTGGCGTAGGCGGCCTCCGAGCCGGGATCTGTCCCCTGCGACTCGAGCGCGGCCGCGAAGAAGATCACGAACCAGGCCCACATCGCGTACAGCTCCCACATGTGGCCGAAGTACCCCAGGGTCGCGAGGCGAACACCGCGGTTGGCCAGGGCCCTGTGGGCCTGCCGCGGATCGAAGACGGCGCGGGGGAAGGGGTAGGGGCCGTCGGCGACCGCAATTCCGGCGATCAGCCCGCCGACCACGGTGAGCGCCGAGGTGACCCCGATCACGAAGTGCCAGTCGAGCCCGCCCAACCCGTTGACCAGGTGGGGTAGGGCCGAGCCAACGGTGAGGGCCCCGACCAGCACCCCCAGCGCGGTCCCCCTGCGCTCGCGAAACCAGGTCGACATCACCTTCAGCGCCGGAGGGTAGACCTGGGCCAGGCAGACCCCGGTGGCGAACCGAAGCGCGATCGCCTGCGCGGGCCCGTCGGCGAGGGCCAGCAGCCCGTTTGCGATCGCTGCGCCGGATGCACCGGCGAGGATCACGCGCTGCGGCCGGATCACGTCGGAGACGTTGAGGAGCGCGGCAGCGACCGCGCCGACCACGAACCCGAGCTGGACGGCGATCGTCAGCCACGCGGCCGCAGAGTCAGAGAGCGCCCACTCCGCTCGAAGCTGGGGCAGGACCGCCGAGGCCGAGAACCAGGTCGACATCGAGAGCACCAGAGCGATGGCGAGAAGCGTCAGCGCCCGCCGGCGGGAAGCGGAGGCTTCCGAGGGTGTCACGACCCGAACGCTAGCGGTGCGCCGCGCGACCCGCCCCGCGAGCCTGCCGAAGGCGGAGTAGGCCGGAGCCGTCCGACAGGCGCAGCGCCGCGGCCGCATACCAGGCATAGGCGACGAGGAAGATCGCTCGTTGAAGGACCCCTTCGGCCTCGCCCCAGATCGTCATGCAGACCGGGAGCACCAGACCGGCCGTGGCGACCGCGATCAGATCGAAGGCTCGCGCGCGGATGCGATCCGTGTCTCGCTGCAAGCTCACCGCGAGAACACCGAAAGCAAAGGAGAAGCCGACGGCGGTCGAGGCGACCGTGTGCAGGTCGTCCTCGGTGCGGTCGAAGCGGGCTCCTTCCTCCCAGGGGCGAGTGGAGAAAGCGGCGGTGGCGAGCATGAAAGCCCCGAACGAGAGTTGAAGGGCGGTTCCCCAGCGCCCCCATGCGGCGCGGGCCAGCACGGCCAGCCAGATCACCGCCAGGCCGAGGAGGAGAAAGCCCAGGCGGGCCAGCCAGGCCCCCTCGACGCCCTGGGCCCCTGACTCACTCGTCGTCTGCGCCGTCCAGGAGTAGCTGTCCGGCATCAGCGTCGGGGCGAGCGCGAGCGAGGCGGCCGAGATGGCGAGCGCCATCAGAATGCCTGCCTCCGCGCGCCTGGGGATCAAGGAGCTTCCAGCGCTCTCTTCGGACTCCGCCACGCGGCCAGATCATGCCCGATCGGTTCCTTCTGCGCCCGAGGTCCGGGCGGGGGAAGGAGGAGCATCTCCTCGCCGCCTCCGAGACAGCAGGCCCCGCGGGCACGGTTGGTTGGCGGGAAGGCCGCAGGGCCGGATCTATACTGGCGACGCCCCCCACCTCGGGAGTACCGGACTCGTGCAGAAGATGAGCATCTACGGCGTCAGCTTCGACATGGTCGGCAAGCAGCCGATCGTGCTGCTGAAAACGGCCGAGGGCAACAAGTTCCTGCCGATCTGGATCGGCCACCCCGAGGCCGCGGCGATCCTGATGAAGCTCCAGGGGACCTCCACGCCCCGCCCGATGACCCACGACCTGCTCTCCGAGGTGCTGGAGTCGATGGGCGCGAAGTGCGAGAAGGTCTCGGTCACCGAGCTGCGCGAGAACACGTTCTACGCCTCGATCACGATCTCCGTCAGCGGCTCCGAGCTCGAGATCGACGCGCGCCCCTCCGACGCCCTCGCCCTCGCGGTCCGCTGCTCATGCCCGATCTTCGCCGCCGACGAGGTGATCGAGGAGTCCGCGATCGAGTTCGAGGATGGCGCCGCCCCGGAGGACACCGAGGAGGTCGTGGACAAGTTCAAGGAGTTCCTCGACAACGTCTCGCCCGAGGACTTCGCGGAGGACCAGTAGCGATCGCCGGCGGGGGCTAGCTCGCCGAAACCGCATGGCGCGCGGTGCCTCGGCCTGTAGCCTCTCGGCCCGAATCATGGACCTCCTAGCGATCTGTCAGGGCCTTGGCCTGGCCATCGCCGCCGGACTCGTGATCGGCGTCGTGCTGCCGCCGGTGATGCCCCCGTGGGGGGCGATCGCCGCAGCCGCACCGCTCGGCATCGTCGCCTGCGCTCTGGCCCTCTCGGGCGAGGGCGAGGCGATCTGGCCGGCGCTGCCGGTCGGCTTCGCCGGCGCGGGCCTCGCCGCGGCGGTCAGCCGCGACGTCGCAGCAGGCGCAGCCCGGCGCGCCCGCGGCGGAGTCGACGCGGTTGCGGCCCAGGCTCCGGCCGGTGTTACCGCGCTGGTCGTGCTGGCGGCCGCGCTGGTCGCCGTGGCGAGCCTTCTCGTCCCGCCCGTGGCCCTGGTCGTGCTGGTGGCGCTGGCCTGGCTGTCGTTCTCGCGGCGCCGTCGCTCGGAGCAGAAGCACGAGGGCCTTCGGGTCCTGCGGTAGGGGGGGCGGTGACCAGGCGAAAGCTCGTGCTCGTGGTGGTGGACGCGATGCACCCGCGCATCCTCCGCGAGGCGATCGATTCCGGCGAGGCCCCGACATTCGCGGGGCTCGCGGAGCGAGGCGAGCTGGTCGACGACATGGTCTCGAGCTTCCCCTCGGTGACCCCCGTGTGCTCCTCGGAGATGCTGACCGGGGTAGGCCCCGGCGCTCACGGGGTGATGGGCATGAACTGGTACCACCGGCTGGAGCGCCGCTACATCGACTACGGCTCCTCGTTCGAGGCGACACGCACCTTCGGTCTCTTCCGCGCGATGTACGACCTGATCTACAACATGAACCTCGACCACCTCAACTGGGAGACCGAGACCGTGTTCGAGAGTCTCGGCGACGCGGGCGTTCGGACCGCGCTGACCCCCTTCCTCATCTACCGCGGCCGCAGCAGGCACAAGCTGGGGCTCGAAGGGCTCGCCAAGCGCGCCGCCGCCGCCGGCGGCTTCCGGCACGCGGTCTGGGCGCCCGACGAGTTCTTCTACGGCGATCTCTATGCCAGCCGCCCGACCGGATGCGCTTCCAGGCTGGGGCGCCCCGGCATTCGCGACGAGTACTCCGCCTGCGTGGGGGAGGCGCTCGTTCGCGACGACGCCTTCGACTTCCTCCTGCTTGGGCTACCCGACAACGACTACTACTCGCATCGGCATGGGCCCGGCGCCACCGGCAGGTCGATCGCCAAGGCCGACGCCGCCTTCGCCCGCGTGGTCGAAGCGGGAGGCGGCCTTGACGCCTTCCTCTCCGACCACGCGGTGATCCTTACGGCCGACCACGCTCAGTCCGACGTCGAGCATGCGCTGCCGCTCGCCGAGGAGCTGGGAAGCGACTGGCATGTGCTGCAGCCCAACGAGGACCAGCCCGAGAACGCGCAGATCGCGGTCAGCCCCACCTCTCGAGCGGCCGCCGTTTACGTGCTCGAGTCGGTGCCCGACCCGGGTGCCATCCATGAGGCGATCCGCGGGCGCCTGCGCGGTCTCGACGGTGTGGACCTGGTCGCCTGGCTGACCGGTCCCCAGGACGAGCCGACCCGGCGCGACGGAGTCGGCCTGCGGGCCGACGGTGAACTGCGCGCCGTGGTCGCTCGCAACGGCCACGAGCTCCGCTTCAGGCCCGGGGAAGGGCTGCGCGACGAGCGCGGCGGTAGCTGGATGGTCGAGGGCGAGCCCGAGGCGCTGCGGGCGGATACCAGCCGCGGGCTCTTCGAGAGCCACGAGTATCCCGACGCGCTCTCGAGGTTGTGGTCGGCCCTGATCTCACCTCACGCGGGGGACGTGCTGATCTCGGCGTCGGACGGGTACGAGTGCGTGGACTGGGGTGGCGTCAGCCACATGGGCGGCGGCAGCCACGGCGCCCTCAGCCGAGAAGACTCGCTGGCGCCGCTGCTGATGGTGGGCTGCGGGCCGCGCCGTCCGTCGAAGCACCCGTGGTCGCTGCGCGACATCGCGCCGACCGTCCTCGATCACTTCCGGGTCGGCGGGCGTAGCTGGTCGGCGTGAGCCCGGTCGAGACGGCAAAGAGGATCGGGCGGGGAGCCCTGCGCTCTGAGAACTGGGTTCAGCTCCTGCAGTTCGGCCTGGTGGGCGCCTCAGGCTACGTGATCAACCTGACCGTGTTCGCCGTGCTCACGGGGGCGGGCCTCTTCTTTCGTGAGGGCAGCGACGGCCTGGGCGTGCATTACATCCCGGCCGCCGTGATCGCCTTCTGCGCCGCGGTCACCAACAACTTCCTCTGGAACCGGTACTGGACCTTCAGCGCGAGGCGCGGTCACGCGGGGTTCCAGGCCGCGCGATTCTTCACGGTCAGCGTGCTGGCCCTGGGCGTCAACCTCGCCGTGCTGGAGCTGCTGATCCGCGCGGGCGTGACCGAGCTCGGCGCCCAGGCCCTGGCCGTCGCGGTGGCGATGCCCTTCAACTTCGTCGGCAACAAGATCTGGACCTTCGACGAGCCTCGCCGGGAGTCTCGATCGCCCTGAGCTCCAGCGGGCCGGTGACCGCCGGCGCCGGCGCGCTGCTGATCGCAGCCACTCTGGGGCTGCCCTCCGGCGCCGCCGCGAGCGAGGCCACGGCGCCGGCCCCGGGCAGCACCTCGGCGACCGCATCGCAGACGGGCGAGCCCGAGCCACCGATCTCCCAGCGTCGGGCGCTCCGGATCGCGCGCACCGACCCGACCGCCGCCGAGGCATTGCGCAGCGACCCCGGCCTGCGCTCATCGGCGGGGCGTGCCGAGGGCGACCGGGACTGGGAGGTCGGGTTCTTCCGCGACGGCGACCAGGTGGTGCAGGTGGTGGTCGACGACGAGAGCGGGGAGATCGAGGAGTCCTGGACCGGGTACCAGGTCGCCTGGAAGATGGCCCGCGGCTACGAGGGCGCGTTCGGCCGCGCTCTCAACGCCCCCTACATCTGGCTGCCGCTCTGCGCCATCTTCGTGCTCGGGCTGTTCGACTGGCGGCGGCCATTGCGCCTGGCGCACCTCGACCTGCTTGTGATCGTCGCCGGCTTCGGCGTCTCGCATTTCTTCTTCAACCGCGGCGAGATCGGGCTCTCGGTCCCGCTCGCCTACCCGGCCCTCCTCTACCTGCTCGGGCGCGCGCTGTGGATGGCCTTTCGCGGCGGCTCAGGCCTGCGGCCCTCGCTCCCGCTCACCTGGATGGCGATCGCGACAGTGGCGCTGATCGGCTTTCGTGTGGCGCTCAACGTCGCCGACTCGAACGTGATCGACGTGGGTTACGCCGGAGTGATCGGCGCCGACAAGATCTCCGACGGCGAGCCGCTCTACGGGGAGTTCCCGTCCGATAACTCCCACGGCGACACCTACGGCCCGGTCTCCTACTACGCCTACCAACCGTTCGAACAGCTGATGCCCTGGAGCGGTGACTGGGACGAGCTGCCGGCGGCCCACGCGGCCTCGATCTTCTTCGACCTGGGCACGGCGGCGCTCCTGGTGCTGCTCGGCCGGCGACTGCGGCCGGGGCGGGAGGGCAGCGCCTTGGGCGTCGCCCTGGCCTTCGGCTGGGCGGCCTGTCCCTACACGGCCTTCGCGCTCGAGTCCAACACCAACGACGCCCTGGTCTCGCTGCTGCTGGTGGCGACGCTGCTGCTGCTCTCCTCGCCCCCGGCGCGCGGGGCGATGCTGGCGCTTGCCTCGGCGGTCAAGTTCGCTCCGCTGGCGCTCGCCCCGCTGTTCGCCACCTACCGTGACGGCGGCACGGTGGTGCCGGGCCCTGCGCGCCGGGCCGTGGCCGTGATCGGATGGTTCGCGGCGGCCCTCGCGCTGACCACGCTCGGCGTCCTGGCGCAGACCGCCATCGACCCCGGCCTCGCGGAGTTCTGGGAGCGCACGATCGGCAACCAGGCGGGCCGCGACTCGCCGTTCAGCGTCTGGGGCCAGGAGCCCTCGCTCGAGTGGCTCCACACCGCGGTCAAGATCGCCGCCGCGGCCCTGGCGCTGCTGGTCGCATTCGTACCCCGCCTGCGCTCGCCCGCCACCGTCGCCGCGCTCGGCGCCGCCGTGCTGCTCGCCGTCCAACTCACGCTGGAGCACTGGTTCTATCTCTACATCCCCTGGTTCCTGCCGTTCCTGCTCCTCGCCTGGCTTCTCAGCGGCCCGCCGCGGATGGCACCATCAGCGCGGTGATCTCCCTGGCGAGCCCGTCGTCGCCGACCTCGACCAGCGCGCCCATCACCCAGGGGTCTTCCTCGGCCGTCTCGAAGCGCACCGGCATCTGGGTGCGAAAGCGCTCCAGCGCCTGTTCGCGCTTGACCCCGATCACCCCAGCACGGGAGCCCGTCATGCCGACGTCGGTGATGTGGGCCGTGCCGGCGGGCAGCACCCGGGCGTCGGCCGTCGGCACGTGCGTGTGGGTGCCGAGCACCGCCGCGACGCGCCCGTCGAGGTGCCAGCCCATCGCCACCTTCTCGCTGGTCAGCTCGGCGTGGAAGTCGACGATGATCGCGTCGGCACCGCCCCTGAGCTGCTCGACGATCTCGTCCGCGGCCGGGAACGGGGATCGCTCCACCTCGAGGTGCAGTGCGCCGCTCAGGTTGGCCACGGCCACGCGCATCCCCGCCGCGTCGACGATCACGTGCCCACGGCCGGGATTGGCGGCGGGGAAGTTGGCCGGTCGCACGATCCGCAGCTCGGAATCGAGGTAGGAGTAGACCTCGCGGTGGCGGTAGGTGTGATTGCCGAGGGTGATCACGTCGGCGCCCGCCTCGAAGATCTCGGCGGCGGTCTGGGGCGTGATGCCCACACCGCCGCCGGCGTTCTCGCCGTTGACGACGATGAGATCGGGCAGGTGCTGCGCGCGCAGTGACGGCATCGTCGCGGCGAGCGCCTGCCTGCCGGGCTTGCCCACGACGTCCCCGATGAACAGCAAGCGCATGGCGCGAGGGTATCCGCATGACTCGCGGCCACGGCGCGCAGCGGCCGCGAGCGATGGTCTCGGCGCTAGCGTGCAAGCGATGGCGGCGAAGACCAGGGGCAAGCCGGCGGTGGCGCTCGCCGCCAGCGGCGTCTCCAAGAGCTTCGGCGAGCGCGCTGCATTGCGCGATGTCAGCTTCGAGGTCCGTCGCGGCGAGCTGCTCGCGGTGCTCGGGCCGAACGGGGCCGGCAAGACGACCCTGCTGGCCATCCTCGCCGGAATCATCGATGCCGACTCGGGGGAGGTGGCGGCGCCCGCCGGGGAGGTGGGCTGGGTGCCCCAGCAGGCCGCGCTCTATCGCCGTCTCACGGTCGGCGAGAACCTGCGTCTGTTCGCCCGGCTCGAGCGGGCCGCCGACCCCGAGGCGACCGTCCAGCGGATGCTCGAGCAGACGGGCCTCGGCGAGCGCCGCGACGATCAGGTCTCGACGCTCTCGGGCGGCAACCAGCAGCGCATCAACATCGCCATAGGGCTGCTCGCCGAGCCGGCGGTGCTGTTGCTCGACGAGCCCAGCGCGGGCCTCGATCCCGGCCAGCGCATCCGTCTTTGGGAGTTCGTCTCGAGCCTCGCCGCGGCCGGCACCACCGTCATCTACTCGACCCACCAGATCGAGGAGGCGACCCACTACGGCGACCGGCTGCTGGTGCTCGCCGACGGCGAGCCGCTCTTCGACGGCAGCTTCCCGGCGCTGCGCCGCCAGGCCGGGCCGGCGCCGAAGAAGGGCCCTCGCGACGCCGAGGCCGACTTCGTCCGCTTCCTGCGCAAGAGGGGCCACTGATGGGGGCCAACTGAGATGCGCTGGCTGCTGCTCAAGGACCTGCAGATCCTGCGGCGCTCGCCGCTGCTCAGCGCGCTGCTCGTGATCTACCCGATCGTGCTCGCCGTGCTGATCGGCTTCGCCGTCTCGCGCGGGCCCGAGAAGCCCAAGGTCGCCTTCCTCAACCAGATCAAGCAGGCCGACGCCGAGCAGGGCCTCAAGCTCGGCGACGGCGGCTTCAGCCAGCAGCAGGCGTTCGACGAGCTGTGCCGGCGCGTCGAGTGCGTGGACGCCGACAGCCGCGACGAGGCGATCGCCAAGGTGCGCGACGGCGAGGTGCTTGCGGCGCTGATCCTGCCCGAGGACTTCCTCGACGACCTGCAGGCGCAGCTCGCCGGCGCGGGCCTCGAGCCGGCGGCGGTCGAGGTGTTCGTCAACGAGGACGACCCGGTCAAGGCGCGGCTGGTGGACGACCGCATCAGCTCCCTGATCACCGAGGCCAACCTGATCCTCTCCGACGAGATCTCCGCTCAGCTGCTCGGCTATCTGGACGTGCTGGTGGCGGGCGGGGAGTTCACGGTGCCCTTCCTGGGCCAGACCTTCGAGGTGCTGGGCCTGGAGCGAACCCAGGCTGCGCTGGAGGCGGTGAAGGGTGATCTCAAGGGGCCGCAGCGACAGATCGTGGACCAGGTGATCCGCTTCGCCGAGCTCGCCGGCCAGAACCTCGGCTTCGCCGACGAGCTGCTCGGCTCGGTCTCGCAGCCGATCGCGGTCGAGAAGGAGGTCGTCTCGGGTGACACCCCGTCGCTCGACACCTTCGCCGTTTCGGTGGCGATCGCGATCACGCTGATGTTCGTGACCGTGCTGCTCGTCGCCGGCTCGCTGGCGCTCGAGAGCGAGGAGAACACCTTCGCCCGGCTGACCCGCGGCCTGGTCAGCCGCTCGGGCCTGCTGGTCGAGAAGATCGGCCTCGGGACGATCTGCTCGATCGTCGTCGCCCTGGTTCTGCTGGGGGTGCTGGAGTTGTTCGTCGACCTGCAATGGGAGCGGGCGCCGATGATCGCGGCGGCGATCCTGCTGACCGGCATGGCCTTCGCGGCGTTGGGATCGGCGATCGGCGTCGCCACCCGCGAGATCCGCGCCAGCGCCCTGGCGGCCTTCGCGCTGACCCTGCCGATCGCCTTCCTCTCGCTGATCCCGTCCGGAACCGTCTCCCAGGGCCTCTATGACGCGATTCGGCTGCTCGCCGGCGCCTTTCCCTTCCGCCCGGCCCTCGACGCCCTCTCGGCGGCCCTCGACGCCGGCGGCCCGGCCCTGGGGCTCCCGCTTCTGCATCTGGCCCTGCTCACGGTCGCCTACTTCGCGATCGCCCGGCTGGCGCTGCGCCGCTTCGCCTAGGCCCCGCCGGGCACGGCTCTCCTTGAGGCGGCGCTCGCATGCTCTCCGCAGGGAGGTGGCCGATCTGGATCGGCTATGCGGCTGGGCCGCGGCCGGGAGGCGGACCGCCGTAGAATCGGCCTCGTGAGCTTTCCGGCGACACGGCTTCGCAGGCTGCGCAGGACCAAGCCCCTGCGCGATCTGGTCCGCGAGACCGGACTGACCGCCGAGCACCTCGTCCAGCCCCTGTTCGTGACCGCGGGCGAGTCGGTCCGCGAGCCGATCGAGGCGATGCCGGGAGTCGAGCGGCTGTCGATCTCCGAGACCGTCGCCGAGGTCACCGAGATCGCCGCCGCCGGGGTCCGCGCTGTTCTGCTGTTCGGCATCCCGGCCAGCAAGGACGAGTGGGGCACGGAGGCCTACGACGACGAGGGCGTCGTGCAGATGGCCGTGCGGGCGCTGAAGGAGGCGCACCCCGAGGTCGTCGTGATCACCGACGTCTGTCTTTGCGAGTACACGTCGCATGGCCACTGCGGCGTGGTCCGGCGGCCGGATCCCGGCTCCCGAGGCGAAGTGGCCGCGGGGGAGGCCGGAGTGGTCGACAACGACCTCACGATCGAGCTGCTCGCCAAGACCGCGATCTCCCATGCAGCCGCCGGCGCGGACGCCGTGGCCCCCAGCGACATGATGGACGGCCGCGTGGGCGCGATCCGCTACCAGCTCGACGAGGAGGGCCACTCCGAGGTTTCGATCGTCGCCTACAGCGCCAAGTACGCCTCCGCCCTCTACGGGCCCTTCCGCGAGGCGGTCGGCTCGAGCCCCGAGTTCGGCGACCGGCGCTCGTACCAGATGGACCCGGCCAACGCCGACGAGGCCGTGCGCGAGGCGCTGCTCGACCTCGAGGAGGGGGCGGACGTCGTCATGGTCAAGCCCGCGCTGCCCTACCTCGACGTCGTCCACCGGGTCAAGCGGGCCACCGGCGCGCCGGTGGCCGCCTACCACGTCTCGGGCGAGTACTCGATGCTGAAGGCGGCCGCCGCCAGCGGCTGGATAGACGAGCGCCCCGCCGTGCTTGAGTCGCTGCTGGCTATGCGCCGCGCCGGGGCCGACATGGTGATCACCTACTACGCCAAGCAGGCAGCCGCCTGGCTGGAGCAGGCGGCCGTGAGCAGATGACGGCCGGCCTCATGGGAGACCCGCGATGAACCGCCCCGCGGACGGCATCACCACGGCCCGCGCCACCCCCAAGCTTCGCTCGCGCAAGGGCGGCGCGGCGATCCCGCTCGACGATGACGACAAGCGGCTCATGAACCTGCTGCAGTCGAGCTTCCCGCTCGACCCCGAGCCGTTCGTCCGGATCGCGGCCGAGGCCGGCCTCGACGCCGATGAGGTGATGACCCGCACCAGGCGCCTGCTCGACGGTCGCATCATCCGCGAGCTGACCCCGATCTTCGACACTCGCGCCCTCGGCTACAACTCGATGCTGGTAGCCGCGAAGGTCGACAGCGAGAACCCGCAGCGCGCCGCGCAGATCATCAACTCCCACCCGGGCGTCTCGCACAACTACCTGCGCACCCACGAATTCAACCTCTGGTTCACGGTCGCGACCCCGCCCGACTCCGAGCTGGGGCTCGACGGGACGCTCGAGGTCCTGCAGCGGCTCACGGGCGCCGAGTCGATCCGCGAGCTGCCCACGCTGCGCCTGTTCAAGATCAACATGAACCTGGAGATGGAGGGGGGCACCGAGGCGCTCGCCGCCGCCGCCGGCGAGGCGGTCGAGCCGCGTGAGCTCGGGGCACAGCCCTACGACGACCGGGACATCGCCGTGATCAGGGCCCTGCAGGGACCGATGGAGGTGATCGATCGCCCCTATGACGCCGCGGCGGCCGAGGTCGGCGTCTCGACCGCAGAGCTGCTCGAGCACCTGCGCGGCCTGGTCGATCGCAAGATCCTGCGTCGGGTGGCGGCCATCCTCTTCCACCGCCGCGCCGGCTTCTCGGCCAACGGAATGGGCGTCTGGCGAGTCCCGCCCGAGCGGGTGCTCGATGCCGGCACCCGGATGGCCGCCGTCAGGGGGGTCTCGCATTGCTACGAGCGCCCCACCTACGCCGACTGGCCCTACAGCGTCTTCACAATGGCCCATGGCCGCTCGAAGGAGGAGTGCGATGCGATCCTCGACCAGATCGCCGAGGACCACGGCCTTCACGGTCCCGACCGCGCGGTGCTCTACTCCTCGACGGAGTTCAAGAAGATCCGGCTCAGGTACTTCACCCCCGACTACGCCGCTTGGGAAGCCGAGCACGGCGCTGCCTAGGGCCGGCGCTCCCGGCCCCGGCCGTCGCCTCACGTGACCCGATCAGCTGAGCTATATCGTCGCGCCGTCGACCTGATGCCGGGCGGCGTCAACTCGCCTGTTCGCGCGATGGGCTCGATCGGCCGGGACCCGATCTTCATCGAGCGCGGCGAAGGGGCGCTCGTCTGGGACGCCGACGGCAACTCCTATATCGACTGGGTCTCGTCGTGGGGCCCGCTGATCCTCGGCCACGCCGCGCCCGCCGTGGTCGATGCCGTCAGCACCGCCGCCTCCCGGGGGACCAGCTACGGGGCGGCCACCGAGGGCGAGGTCGAGCTGGCCGAGCAGGTCTGCGACCGCTTCGAGTCGGTGGAGATGATCCGCATGACCAGTTCGGGCACCGAGGCGGCGATGAGCGCGATCCGGCTCGCCAGAGCCGCCACGGGGCGCGAGAAGCTGCTCAAGTTCGCCGGCGCCTACCACGGCCACGTCGACGGGCTGCTGGCCGAGGCCGGCTCGGGCATGGCGACCGCCGGGGTGCCGGCCTCGCCCGGCGTGACCGAGGCACAGGCCGCCGCCACGGTGATCGTGCCCTGGAACGATCGCGAGAGCCTGGCGAGGGCGGTCGCGGAGCACGAGTTCGCCGCGCTGTTGGCCGAGCCGGTGCCCGCAAACATGGGTGTGGTGCCGCCTGAGGACGGCATGCTCGAGGCGCTGCGCGAGGCCGCCGACCGCAACGGGGCCCTGCTCGTGTTCGACGAGGTGATCAGCGGCTTCCGCGTGGCGCGCGGCGGGGCCCAGGAACGCTACGGCGTCAGCTCCGACATCACGGTGATGGGCAAGGTGATCGGCGGCGGGTTGCCCGCGGCCGCCTACGGCGGCTCCCGGGAGCTGATGTCACTGATCGCGCCGGCCGGCGGCGTCTACCAGGCGGGCACGCTGTCGGGCAACCCGCTGGCGGTCGCCGCCGGGCTGGCCACGCTGCGCGCCCTCGACGCCTCGGCTTACGAGCGCCTCGGCGGGATCACCGAGAAGCTCGCCGCCGGCCTGCGCGCCGCCGCCGGCGCCGCCGCTCCGGTCAGCGTCGTCAGCGTGCCGGGTCTCCTCACCGTCTTCTTCACGGTCGATCCGCCGCGTGACTTCGCCGAGGCGGCGGCCTGCGACACCCAGGCCCACGCGCGCTTCTGCAGGGCGCTGCTGGAGCGCGGCGTCTACCCGCCGCCGTCGCAGTTCGAGGCGTGGTTTCCGTCCCTGGCGCACGACGACGACGCCATCGAGCGCACCGTCGCGGCGGCGTCGGAGGCGTTCAGCGAGGCGCTCGGATGAGCGACGTTCTCGCCCGGCTCGCCGAGGAGCTGCGCCGCGATCCCGAGATCGCGCCGCACGTTCGCGACAGCATGGACGCACCGGCGCTCGGGCTGCTTGCCGCCGCCGGCCCACGCGCGGCCGGCGCACCGCAGGAGTACGCGCTGCTGTTCGAGGCGATTCGCGAGGGATTCCTGCTGCACTACGCCGAGCCGAGGCTGCTCGCCGACCCCGACCCCGACCTTCGCCTGCTCGCCGGCGACTATCTCTACGCGCTCGGGCTGGAGCGCCTCGCCGCGCGCGGCGACCTCGAAGCGGTGCGCGAGCTGGGCGATCTGATCAGCCTCTCGGCCCAACTCCACGCACGGGGCGAGCTGGACGCCGAGGAGCCCCTGTGGCTGGCCGCCGCGGTGGCCGTGGCCGCCGGCGCGGATCAGGCCCATGAGCGCGCCAAGCAGGCACAGCGGGCGGGCGAGCCCGAGGCCGCCCGGCTGCTGGCCGAGGCCGCCATCGAGGCCGCCGGGCGGGCGGGCATAGGGGACGCGCTGGCCAGTACGGCCGACTCGATAGGCTTCGCGCAGGAGCACCTTTCCGACCGTGGCTGACTCACCAGACAGCAAGCAGGGAAAGCCGGACGGCGCCCCCGAACGGCTTCAGAAGCCCGATCCCGCGGGCTTCTACGAGGGCGAGACGATGACGCGCCGGGCCGCCTTCACGGTGGGCGGTCAGGCCGCAGGCATCGCCGCCATCTCGATCGTCGCTCTGCCGGCGATCGGGTTCGCGATGGCGCCGCTGTTCGAGGAGGAGGGCGACTTCTGGCAGGCGGTCGGCCCGATCGGCGACTTCGCCGCGGACACCTACCGCGACGTCGTGATCACGGCGGTGCCGGGGATCGGAGAGGCCGGCAAGACCACCGTCTACGTGCGCAAGGGACGCGTCGATCTGGGCGAGGACGAGAACGGCTTCGTAGCGATCACCACCCGCTGCGCCCACCTCGGCTGCCCCGTGCGCTACGTCCAGGCTGCAGGCAATTTCATCTGCCCCTGCCACGGCGGCGTCTACGACTTCGAGGGCAAGGTGATCGGCGGACCGCCCGTGCGCCCGCTCGATCGCTTCCAGACCCGCCTCTCTGCCGACGGTAAGCAGGTCGAGGTCGGCCCCCGCTTCAGCGTCACCTCGCAGCTCGAACCGGTGCGAACCCGCGACCCCGGCGAGTTCACGGGCGGCATCTGGGAATATCTCTATCCGCCGCGGCCGTCGACGCCGCCGGCACCGTAAGGAGCGGCCTCGATGTCCAGCGCGACACCCCCGATCAAGCGTCCGTCAAAGCCCGCTGAGGAAGACGGCGCGCAGGGCAACGGCGCCAAGCGCAACGGCGCACGGGTCGGCGCGGCCCAAGCCGTGGACGCGGCCGGTGAGGCGGGCGCCGACGTCGTCGGCTGGGTCGACGAGCGCACCGGCGCCACCGGCCTGCTCACCGGGATGCTCTACCGCAAGGTCCCGAAGGGAACCAACTGGTTCTACACGCTCGGCTCGGCGACGCTCTTCGCCTTCACGGTGCAGGCTCTGACCGGGGTCTTCCTGGCGATGTACTACACGCCGTCGCCCACGGAGGCCTACGAGTCGGTCACCTACCTCACCAACGACGTGTTCATGGGCGAGTTCGTCCGCGGCATGCACAAGTGGGGCGCCACGGTGATGATCATCCTGATCTTCCTGCACATGGGCCGGACCTTCTTCTTCGGCGCCTACAAGTACCCGCGCGAGCTCAACTGGGTGATCGGGGTCGTGCTGCTGATCCTCACCCTGGTCATGGGGCTGACCGGCTACCTGCTGCCCTTCGACCAGCGCTCCTTCTGGGCGACCGTGGTCGCCAACAACATCACCGCGACCGGGCCCGTCGCCGGCCCCTACCTGGCCGACTTCCTGCGCGCCGGACCTGAGATCGGCGCCACCACGATCCAGCGCTTCTACGCGATCCACATGCTCGCTGTCCCCGGCCTGATCGGCGCCCTGATCGGCGCGCACCTCTATCTCGTGGTCAAGCTCGGCACCACCGCCCCCCCCTGGATGAAGGCCGAGCGGCCCAAGTCCCTCCGCAAGCATGACGTGGGCTGATGCCGGCTAAGGGTGAACAGCAGGAGCGCGGACTCACCCGCCGCCACCGGCCGCGGAGGGGAGGAGCTGCCGGATGAACGGCCGAGAGAAGGAGGCCTACCTCCGCGAATACGAGGCGCTGAAGAAGAAGGGCAAGCCCTTCTTCCCCTACGCGGTCGCCAAGGACTCGGTCATGGCACTGATCGTCGTGCTGGTGATCGTCGCGATGTCGCTGATCCTCGGTGCGGAGCAGGGGCCGAAGGCCGACCCGACCTCGACCACCATCGTGCCCAGACCCGAGTGGTACTTCTTCTTCTTGTTCGAGCTGTTGCGCGTGATCAAGCCGGCCGCGCTGACGCCGCTCGCGACGATCGGCATCCCGACCATCTGCATGGTGCTGCTGTTGCTGCTGCCCTTCTACGACCGCAGCCCCGAGCGGCGGCCCGAGCGGCGGCCGATCGCCAGCACGGCGGCGGTGCTGACGATCATCGCGATGGCCTACCTCACCTTCCTCGGCGCCAACGCCGGAACCCCGACGGAGATCGACCTCCAGGTCGCCAAGGAGTACGAGCCCGGCAAGCAGGTGGTCGCCCAATCGGGCTGCCTCGCCTGCCACAAGATCGGCGAGAACGGCAATGACGGGCCGGGCCCGGACCTGACGGAGATCGGCGCCAAGATCCCGCGTGAGGCGATCGCCCGCTCGCTCGTGGTCGGCCCCGGGATCATGCCCTCGTACGCGGATCTCAGCCCGCAGAAGCAGGACGACCTGACGGCGTTCCTCGCCTCGCTGGACTAGCCCGGCCCAGGGCAGCGCGCGACTAGGCTCGTAGCGATGGAAGCGACGCAGGGGATCCCGCCCGAGCAGCATCAGCGTCCCGCGCGCGGCAGCGAGGAGTTCGCCGGCGAGGTCCGCGGGATGTTCGACCGCATCGCGGGCGTATACGACCTGATGAACTCGACCATGACCGCCGGCCTTCACCACGAGTGGCGGCGCCGGGCCGTGGAGCGGGCCAGGGTGGGCCCGGGATCGGATGCCCTGGACATCTGCTGCGGCACCGGCGACCTGGCGCTCGAGTTGCGGCGGGCGATCGGCCCCGACGGCAGGGTGGTCGGCTCGGACTTCTCCGAGCAGATGCTCGACCTCGCGCGCGCCAAGTCGGGGACCCAGGGCCTGCCGGTCGAGTTCGGCTGGGCGGACGCCCTCTCCCTCCCGTACGGAGACGAGAGCTTCGATGCCGTCACGGTCGGATTCGGCGCGCGCAATCTCGCTGACCTCGACGCCGGCCTGGCCGAGATGGGGCGGGTGCTCCGGCCCGGCGGCCGGGTGGTGATCCTGGAGATCACCCGGCCTCGCCGTGAGCCGCTCGCGAGCTTCTACGGTTTCTGGTTCGACCGTCTCGTGCCGCTGCTGGGAAGCATCGCGGGCGACTCCGACGCCTACGCCTACCTGCCCGAGTCGGTCCGCAGCTTTCCTGAGCCGCGCGAGCTGGCGGCGCGAATGGATGCCGCCGGCTTCTCGGAGATCCGCTGGCTGCTGCTCGCGGGCGGGATCATCGCCATCCACAGCGCCACGGTGCCCGGCTCGTGAGCAGTTCCGCGATTCCCCCGCCGGTGACGGCGGTCATGGACGTCGCCGGCGCCTGGCTGCCCGAGCAGCTCGCGCAGGTCGAGGGCCGCCTGGCCGAGGTCGCGACGGGCCATGGGTCCGAGCTGGGCTCCGAGGCCGAGGCGACGCTGGCGGCCGGGGGTAAGCGCCTGCGGCCGCTGCTGGTGTTGATCTGCGCCGGCGAGGCCGGCGCCGGCCCCCGGGCGGTGCGGGCGGCCGCCGCTGTTGAGCTCGTCCACATGGCGACGCTGGTGCATGACGACGTGCTCGACGGGGCCCCCGTCCGCAGGGGTCGCCCGACGGTGGTGGCCCGGTCCGGACGGCAGGCGGCCGTGTCGGTGGGTGACCTGCTCTTCTCCCGCGCATTCGCCGAGCTGGCCGCCGGATCCGACGCGGGGCCCGAGCTCGCAGAGCTCAGCCTCGCCTCGGGAGCGCTTGCGCGGGGGGAGCTGGCCCAGCGCCATGACGCCTACGACACCTCGGTCAGCGAGAGCCGCTACCTCGACCGCTGCCTGCTGAAGACCGGGCGCCTGTTCGAGTCCGCCTGCCGGGTCGGCAGGCTCGCCGCGGGCTCCCCCGGGACCGAGGATCTCGCCACCTACGGCCGCGAGATCGGCCTCGCCTTCCAGCTGCTCGACGACGTCCTTGACGTCACCGGGCCCGCAGAGCGCACCGGCAAGGCTCGCGGCACGGACCTCCTGGACGGGACGGTCAACCTCCCCCTGATTCTGGCGCGACGCCACGATCCCCAGCTCGAGCGCCTCGGACTGCGCGAGCTCGACGCCGAGGCCGCCGAGCGAGTCTGCGACCGCATCGCTGCGACCGGGGTGTTGGATGAGGTGCGCGAGCGCGCCTGGGCCGGGATCGCCAGGGCGAAGGCGACGCTTGACCCCCGGGCATTCCCCCCCGACGAGAGGCGGTTGCTGGGCATGATCGCCGACGGCGTCGTCGAGCGCTACGCCTGAGAACGCGAACGGCGGCCAGATCAGTGGCCGCCGTTCGACAGGGAGAGATGACTCGATTGTTCTGTCGTGGGTGCTGTCCTAGAAGTCCTCGGGAAGGATGACGTCGGCGGCGAGCGCCGTCGCCAGCCGCTCGGCCTCCTCCTCCATGATGGTCTTGGTCAGGGATCGCAGGTCGGCCAGCAGCTCCTGGCCGCCGCGGTCGAGCTCGGTGTCGTAGGCGTCAACCTCGTCCTGCGAGAAGGCGCCGTCGCCGTGCCACTCGCACTCGGGGCAGTGCAGCTCCACGAACCAGCGCCCCCCGCCCTGCTCGAACCACCTCACCGGCTGCACCAGCCCGGAGCTGCAGTCGGGGCATACGTGCATGCCCCCGCGCGAGCGTTCGGCCTCTTTGACGGTCTTGGCGGTTCGGGTCTTGGCGGTTCGCCTCGGGATGCCCATCGTGAGGCACATATCGGGCGCCCCGACGCAGACCTTTAGGCGCAACGGGGACCAGCCGGGCCGATTCGGGTCATCCTCTCCCTATAGCCTCAGCGCCGTGGTGCTCTCGGACAACTCGATCCGCGAGGAGCTGGATCGCGGCGGGATCGTGATCGAGCCCCTGGGGGAGGGGGCGCTGCAACCCTCGTCGGTCGACCTGCGAGTGGACCGCCTCTTCCGCGTCTTTCGCAACGACACGACGCCGTACATCGACCCGAAGCAGCCCCAGGAGGACCTCACGGAGCTGGTCGAGGTGGCCGATGGCGGCTGCTTCATCCTCCATCCCGGAGAGTTCGTGCTCGGATCGACGCTCGAGCGGGTGGCGCTCGGTGACGACCTGGTGGCCAGGCTGGAGGGCAAGAGCAGCCTGGGCCGGCTGGGGCTGCTGATCCACAGCACCGCGGGCTTCGTGGATGCGGGCTGGGACGGTCATCTCACCCTCGAGCTCTCGAACGTGGCGAACCTGCCGATCGCGATCTACCCGGGCATGAAGATCGGCCAGATCTCGTTCCTGCGCATGACCACGGCAGCCGAGCAGGCGTACGGCAGCACCCAGAGGCGGTCGAAGTACCAGGGGCAGCGGGGGCCCACCCCGTCGCGGTACTACCTCAACTTCGAGCCCGGTGAAGGGGAGGGAAGGGGTTGAGCGAGACTCCTCGCCACGGCGGTCCTGCGCCGCTACCATTCAGACATGCCTAACGTCGGACCCCTCGAGATCGCGATCGTGCTCGTGATCGTGCTGATCATCTTCGGCCCCAAGCGGCTGCCTGAGCTGGGGCGCTCGCTGGGCAAGGGCATCAAGGACTTTCGCGGCGCCATGAGCGGCGAGCACGATGAGGATGACGTCTCGAACAAGAGGGCCGAGCTCGAGGCGAACCCCGAGCTCGAGGCGAACCAGGCGGCCGAGCCGGCCGACGCCGAGGTCGTCACCGAGAACAAGGCCTAGCGGCCGCCCCAGGAAGGGTCGCAGCCGTGGCCAAGCTCCGGCCGGTCGACTTCGAGGACCGTCTCACTCTCGTCGAGCACCTCGACGAGTTGCGCAGCAGGATCATCGTCTCGCTCGTCTTCTTCGTCGTCGCGCTCGCGCTCTGCTTCTGGCAGAACAACGTGCTGCTCGATGTCGTCAACGCTCCCCTGCCGGGCGACCGCACCCCGATCACCTTCGGCGTCGCCGAGCCCTTCACCACCACCCTCACCGTCGCGGCCTACGCGGCGATCATCATCACGCTGCCGGTCTTGCTCTTCGAGATCTACGGCTTCATCCTGCCGGCGCTGAGCCCGCGCGAGAAGCGCACCCTGCTCCCCTTCATGCTGATGGCGCCGGTCCTCTTCCTCTGCGGCGTCGTCTTCGCCTACTTCGTGGTGATTCCGGCGGCCACGCAGTTCCTGCTCAACTTCAACGACCAGGAATTCAACGTCGAGATCAGGGCCCGCGACTACTACAGCTTCTTCGCGCTCACCTCCGTCGCCATCGGGATCCTCTTCCAGATCCCGATCGGCATCCTCGCGATCACGCGGCTCGGCATCGTCACCCCGCAGCAGCTCGCGGCGAACCGCCGTTACGCGATCCTGATCATCGCCGTGCTGGCGATGCTGCTGCCCGGAACCGACCCGGTGACGATGCTGATCTCGATGGTGCCCCTGCTGATCCTCTTCGAGGGCAGCCTGCTGTTCGCGCGCATCGCCGGCACCCCGTCTTTCGAGGACGAGGACCAGCCCGACGCGGAGCTGGGCATCCCCGAGCGCCCCTAACCGAGTCACTAGGCTTTCGGGCATGCTCTTTGACCTGCGCAGCCCGGGCCGCCGCCGCGTCATCAAGGTCGTCTACGCGGGCCTCGCGGCGCTGCTGGCGCTCGGCCTGGTCTTCTTCGGCATCGGCAGCGACGCCAGCGGTGGGCTCTCCGAGATCTTCGGCGGCGGCAACAGCGCCGATACCGGCTTCGAGGACGAGATCAAGACACAGGAGGAGCGCCTCGCCGAGAACCCCCGCGACACCGCCGCGCTCGGCGAGCTGGTGCAGCTCCACTACCGCGCCGGGACACAGAAGATCGAGATCGACGAGCAGACCCAGCAGCAGGTGCTGACGCCGGAGGCCGAGGAGGAGCTGCAGAAGAGCGCCGACGCCTGGGCGCGCTACCTGAAGCTCACCAAGGGGAAGATCAACACCTCGGTCGCGCTGCTCGCGGTGCAGACCCATTCCGCGCTGGCCACCGCGCTGATCGGGCAGGCCTCCGGCGCCACCGGCCAGCAGGCGCTCGCCGACGCCGACGACGCGCTCGCCAACTACAAGGCCGCCGGCAGAGCCCAGCAGGCGATCGCCGCGCAGAGGGGCAGCGCCGCCGACTACGCGCAGATCGCCTTCTTCCTCTATTTCGCCGGCGACTTCGCGGCCGCCGAGGCAGCCACCCAGCAGGCTCTCGCCGCCGCGAAGCCGAGCGAGAAGGCCGGCTTCGAGAAGGAGTTCGCCCAGGTGGAGAAGCAGGGCCGCCAGCTCAACAAGCAGATCGAGAGCTTCCGCAAGCAGCTCGCCAAGGCCTCGGCCGGCGGGGCCTCCGGGGACAACCCGCTGAGCGGCATCGGGGCGGGCGGCCTCAGCGGCGGCGGGTAGGCCGGCACCGCCCGGCCTGCCCGGGCGGATCGCGTTTCCGCGCCGGCGGCCCGTTTCTATACTTCGGCGCCCGGGCCGTTAGCTCAGCTGGTAGAGCAGGAGACTCTTAATCTCAAGGTCGCAGGTTCGATCCCTGCACGGCCCACTCGTCCTGGCGGCGAGCCCTACTCGGCCGTGATCCCCGCCTCGCGCATCGCCCGCTCGCGGCTGGAGAAGATCTCCAGCCGGGTCGCGCGGCCCTCGCGCAGCGTCCACACGTGGGCGCCCAGCTCGTCCAGCGCGACGCCGGAGCCGCGCCCGCGGCCTGTGTAGCGGCAGAGGACGACGACGAGGTCGCCCTGGGCGATGTAGTCCTGGGCCTCGATGCACCAGTCCTGCCAGGAGCCGAGCCAGCGCATCATTCGCTCGCTGCGCTCGGCCGGGTCCACCTGCGGAGGGCCGAGGTCGGGGAACTCGTCCGACCAGCCCCACTCCATCTCGGGCCCGTAGACCTCGGACACGCGTCGGAAGTCTGCCCTGAGCCCAGTGGACGTACACGGGCTTCAGCAGCTCGACGTTCGGTTCCGGCATCGGGGCCAGTATCGCGCCTTCCTCAAGCGGGCCGCCGGCGGCGAGAGAGGCGCGGCACCCGGCCGCCCCGCCCCCGGTATCCTCGCGCTTCGATGTTTCTCCCTGGGAGGGGCGCTCACCGGGCCGTGAAGGCCGCGCGGTTGCTGTTGCCGCTCTTGGCGGCGGCGCTGATCGCCCTGCCCGTGGCGAGCGCGAGCGGAAGCCCGCGGCCCGGCGCCGTCAAGCTCAAGATCCGCACCAAGGGCCAGGATGCCCTGCTCGAGGCGGGCAAGCTCGCGGTCCGGATCGCGGGACCCCGTGGAACGAAGGTGCGTCTCAGCGCCCGCCAGGGCGAGGCCAAGGGCCTGGTGCGGCGCAGGAGCGTCAGGATCGGGCGCCCGGGCAGGCGCTCGGCGAAGCTGACCCTGAGCGCCGCCGGCCGCGCCGCGCTCGGCGACTGCGGGCCGCAGCTGGTCACGGTCGAGGGCCGCTACCGGCGCGCCACCGCCGCCGGCAGCCGCAAGGCCCGGGCGCGTCGCTCGCGCCGGCTGGCCGCGGGCAGCCTCAGCTGCGTGCTGCACGTGGACGCCCCCGACGCCGAGCGCTGCGACCCCCTGGACCCCGCGCATTGCCTCGCGCCCTTCCCCAACGACTACTTCACGGCGTCCGACGGCACCAGCGCCACCGGCCGGCGGCTCGCCCTCGACGCGCTCTCGATGCCGGCCAATGTGATCGGCCAGCGGATCAGCCCCGCCGAGTACAACCGCAACGACGGCTTCAGCCCCAACAGCCCGATCCTGACCAAGGTACCCGCTGTGCAGACCCAGGCCGCGTTCGACGCAAACGGGTTCGTCGCGCAGACGGCGATCGGCGAGTACGCCCGCGGCGACCAGCCGGTGGTGCTGATCGATGCCGCCACGGGTGAGCGCCACCCCGTCTGGGCCGAGCTCGACGAGACGCCCGGCCTCAGCGACGCAAAGCGCCTGCTGATCATCCGGCCCGCCGAGGCGCTCGACTACGGCCGGCGCTACATCGTCGCCCTGCGGGGACTGAGCACCGCCTCGGGGGTGCCTGTCGAGCCCGCCAGCCCGATCTTCAGGGCCTACCGAGACAGGGTGCAGACCGACGACGCCTCGGTCGAGTCGCGCCGCGCCTCGATGGAGAGCATCTTCGCGAGCCTGGCCGCCGCGGGCATCGCGCGCTCCGACCTCTACCTCGCCTGGGACTTCACGGTCTCCAGCCGCGACAGCCTCACCGGCCGGCTGCGCGCGATGCGCGACGACGCCTTCGCCCAGCTCGGCGACACCGACCTCGCCGACGGCACCGAGCAGGGCAGCGCTCCGGCCTTCACGATCACCGGCACCACTCCGTACGCGCTCTGCAACGCCGACGCCGACCCCGCCTGCTCGGCGAGCGAGAGCGACTACGCCCTGCGCAAGGTCACGGGCACCGTCGAGGTGCCGTGCTATCTCGACGCCCAGTCCGAGTCGGGCGGGGGGGTCCCCTGCGGCCCGGGCTCGCGGATGACCTTTGCCCCGGGCACCCAGACGCCGGTCCAGAACGGGGCCACGACCTTCGACGCGCCCTTCACCTGTCTGGTGCCGCGCGCCGCGGCCTCCGATCCCACCATGGGCGAGGACCGCCCGCCGCTGATCTTCGGCCACGGGCTGCTGGGCGACGACAGCGCCGTCGAGGACCTGCGCCTCTACCCCGCCTCGCTGCAGACGGTCGTCTGCGGCACGGCCTGGATCGGCATGTCCTCGAGCGACCTGTTCAGCTTCCTGCCCTCGGTGCTCTCCAACCTCTCCAGGTTCCCGGCGCTGGTGGACCGCTCCCAGCAGGGGATGCTCAACTTCCTCTACCTGGCGCGCGCCATGGCGGCCAGCGAGGCGCAGGGGGGCATGGAGGGCGACCCCGCCTTCCAGGGCGGTGGCGGGGCCGATCACGCCCTCGACTCCGACCGCGAGGTCGGCTACTTCGGCGCCTCGCAGGGCGGCATCTTCGGCGGCGCGGCGACCGCGGTCGCGCCCGATTGGCAGCGCGCCGTGCTGGGGGTGCCGGCGATGGGCTTCGCGACGCTGATCACCCGCTCGACCCAGTTCAACCAGTTCCTGCCGCTCGTCAACAGCTTCTACACCGACCCGCTCGAGCGCCAGATCGGCTACTCGCTGATCCAGGCTCTCTGGGACCGCGGCGAGGCCGGCGGCTACGTGCACGCGATGACCGGCGACGAGCTGCCCGGCACCCCAGAGCACGAGGTGGTGCTGATCGAGGCCTTCGGCGACCACCAGGTCTCGAACATCCAGACCGAGGCGCAGGCGCGCACGCTGGGCGCCGTGGTGCGCTCACCGATCGTCGCCCCCGGGCGATCCGGTGACTCCCAGCCCTTCTGGAAGATCGCGCGCGAGCCCTCCTCGAGCTTCACGGCGCCCGGCGGCTACGGCGGGCCGGCGGTGCTCTACGTGCTCGACACCGGCGCGATGCGGGTCGAGGACTGGGACGGCGACGGCGACGACGAGCTGGTCGGCACCAACGCCAACCCGGTCTCCAACACGCCGCCGGTCGACGGCACCGGACTGCTGGTCGAGCAGTGGTTCGACGGGCTCGACCCGCACGAGCCGGTCGCCTCCAGTCCCGCCGCTCAGCAGCTCGCCGCGCCCTTCCTGCTGGGGCTTGGGGTCGCCGAGCCCGACGACTGCCTCGCCACCGGCGGCATCCCCGTTCCCTGCACGGCGCCCCCGATCCACGTGCTCGGCGAGGGCCTCTAGGCGATGGCAGCGCGACGAAAAATGCCGGAAGGCCCTACTTTTCTTCACTCAAGGTAAACGCAACATCAACGCATCGATGCTGTTGTGTGTCAACGAACCGGCAGCAGGCCGGCTATCAAGGAGAGAGAATGACTAACGGAAAGAGGGGGAAGCGGCTGCGTTTCGGCCTTGCCGGCGCCGCCGTCGCCCTCACCATGGGAGTCGGCGCGGCCTCCGCGCAGGCGGTTCCATTCCAGGCGGAGTTCGACAACGCGTTCCTGAAGACGGGTGCGTTCCCGAACCCCGGCCTCGACATCCTGGACGGGACGACGGTTCCGCCATACGCGGAGTTCGGTGGCGATCTGACGCTCGGCGCCCCGAGCACGTTCGCCGTGCCGGCTGCCTGTACGAATCCCGGCGTCCAAGGCCCCCCACCGGGTTCGGCCGAGGGCTTCTGTTTCCCGGATTTCTCGGGGACGGTGCTGGGCGGTGCGGTCGGAGTCACGGTCAAGCTCGAGGCGCTCGAGCCGATCAGCGGCACGGTTGACGCCACCACGGGAGCAGTCACGCACATGGAGTCGGATTTCAAGGCGACGCTGATCCTCGACTTCACCCCCGGGAACATGATGGACCCGGTGGACGTCTGTGAGATCACGCCGATCCCGATGTCGTTCAACACGGCGCAGCCGTTCCCGTCGCCGTACAACGGTGACCCGTTCATGGCGGATATCCCGAACCTGGCGACCAGTGGGCTCAAGGACGGAGCGATCGCCACGACGTGGCCGACGCTGCCCGCAGCGACGTTCATCAGCGGTCCGAGCGGCAACTGCGGCACCGTTGACAGCCTCGCGGGTGGCCGCGGAGGCCTGTGGCTGGCGAACAACATCGCGAGCCCGGCGCTGAACGCGCCGCCGCCGGCACCGCCGGCACCGCCGGCAACGACGCCGCCGACGACGAAGAAGAAGAAGAAGAAGTGCAAGAAGGGCTTCAAGCTCAAGAAGATCAAGAAGAAGGGCAAGAAGGCCAAGAAGAAGTGCGTCAAGGTGAAGAAGAAGAAGAAGAAGAAGTAGGTCTTCTGCTTCTGTAGCAGTGCGGTGATCAGGCGCCCCGGTTCCGGCTTCGGCCGGGCCGGGGCGTCGGCCGTTTCGGGACTCATGTAGAGTCCCCGCCGCCGCACCCCGAGGGAGGGTGCGAGGGAGAGAGGACGTGGCCTTGACCCGATTCGACTCGTTGCCGAAGACCGTGGCGATCGCCTTCGCCGCTCTCGGCGCCTGCGCCGCGCTGGCGATGCTGCTCGCCGGGGCGAACGAGGCCCAGGGCAAGAAGAAGAAGAAGGGCCCCGGCGCTGCCAAGGTGATCAGCACGAGCCAGAACCAGATCCTCTCGGCAGGCTCGATTGCGGTAGCGGGCGGCCGCGGCACGGTGGCGGTGCAGGGCATCTCCGACGGCAAGGTCGTCGCCCGCATCACGGTCAAGTACAAGGCCACGAAGGGCAAGAAGAAGAAGAAGAAGGGCAAGACCAAGTCGGCCGGCGCCGCCGCGATCAGGCAGGCGCGCCTCACCGAGCAGGGCCGGGAGCTGCTCGGCGGCTGCTCGATCGACGGGCTCAGCGCCCGCTCCACCTACCGCAACGCCAAGGGCAAGAAGCGCAGCCGTGCCGGCTTCACCGTGCTCAGCCGCGATCTCGCGGTCTGCAGCGTCGGCTCCGAGAACCCGACGGCGACGCCCTATCTGGGCCCGCCGATCCCCACCGACAACGCCGATCGCTGCGACTTCCTCGATCCGGCCGTCTGCCTGCAGCCGTGGCCCAACGACCGCTTCACGATCGCCGACGGCAGCACCGACAGCGGCCGGCGGCTCGACCTGGACCTCGCCTCGACGCCCGCCAACACGAGCGGCGTCCACATCGACCCGACCGACTACAACCGCGCCGACGGCTTCAGCCCGGGCAACATGATCATCCTCAAGATCCCGCAGGTGCAGACGCCCGCGGCCTTCCAGAACTCGGGACTGGTGCCGATCACCAACATGCGCGCCTATGACGACGACAACCAGGCCGCCGTGGTGATCAACGCCGAGACCGGCGAGCGCCAGCCGATCTGGACCGAGCTCGACTCCAATCCGGTGCTCGACGGCAGCGGAGGCCCCCCGGCGGTCAACCTGATCATCCGGCCGGCGCGCAACTTCGAGGAGGGCCAGCGCTACATCGTCGCGCTGCGAGGTCTCCGCGACGCCTCCAACCAGCCGGTCTCACCGCCGCTGCCGTTCCGCGTCTATCGCGATCGCCTGATCACCTCGCAGGCGCCGGTCGAGAGCCGCAGGGCGAAGATGGAGGAGATCATCTCCACGCTGCAGTCCAACGGCTTCCAGCGCTCCAACCTCTACATGGCCTGGGACTTCACCGTGGCCAGCGAGACCAGCCTCAGCAAGCGGGCCCTCGACATCCGCAACGACGCGCTCAGCCGGCTGGGCGACACGACGCCCGGAGACGGCGTCCCGCAGGGCTCCGCTCCCGACTTCACCGTCACCTCGACCACGGACAACCCCGACGCCAACACGCTGCGCCGAGTGGACGGCACGCTCGACGACGTGCCCTGCTACCTGAACGCCGACGGCTGCAATCCCGGCACGCAGTTCGACTTCGACCCGAGCGGCAACGTCCAGTGGAACCCGTCTTTCACGATCGACGTCCCCTTCCGCTGCATCATCCCCAACTCGGTCGACGGCGGCACCAGCGTGGATCCCGCCAAGGGGGGCACCTACGGGCACGGCCTGCTCGGCGCGTACACACAGGTCTCGGGCAGCTACGTGACCCGGCAGGCGAACGAGCACAACCGGGTCTGGTGCGCGGTGGACTGGGCGGGCTTCTCGAACGCCGACCTCGGCGCGGTGATCCCGACCCTCGGCAACGTCTCGCTGTTCAACAGGCTCGCCGACCGCATGCAGCAGGGCTTCGTGCACTTCCATTACCTGGGCCGCGCGATGATCAGGCCGGACGGCTTCAACTCGGACCCCGCCTTCCAAGTCGACGCCGGCTCGGGCCTCGAGCCCGTGATCGACACCTCGGACCTCTACTTCGAGGGGATCAGCCAGGGCGGGATCATGGGCGGCGCCCTGACGGCGACCTCGCCTGACATCAGGCGCGCGGTGCTCAACGTTCCCGGGATCAACTACTCGACCCTGCTGCGCCGCAGCGTGGACAGCGACGAGTACTTCAAGCTCGCGAGCGTCGGGCTCTATGCCAACTACCCGAACGAGCTCGAGCGCCCGCTGCTGCTCTCGATCATGCAGCTGCTCTGGGATCGCGGCGAGGGCAACGGCTACGCGCAGCACATGACCGATGACCCGCTGCCCGCAACGCCCAGCCACGACGTGCTGCTGCAGGCGGCCCTCGGCGACCATCAGGTCGCGAACGTCGCGGCGGAGGTGGAGGCGAGGACGATCGGCGCCTCGGTCCACAAGCCGGCGCTCGACCCCGGGCGGCACTGGGACGTGAACCCGTTCATGCAGATCCCGGCGATCGGCTTCGGCTCCTCCCCGTTCACGCCCTTCACCGGCTCTGCGCTCGTCTACTACGACGGAGGCCCGACCTCGTGGTTCAACAACGGGGCCACGCCCCAGGCCGCGCTCGAGTGCTCGAACGGCAACCCGATGGCGGATCCCTGTCAGGGCTCGGCGCCGCCGCCCAACGCCAACATCGCGCCGCGCGACTCGGCGATCTACGGCGACGATCCGCACGGCTATCCGCGTCGCTCGGTGGACGGGCTCCAGCACATCGACGACTTCCTCGATCCGAACGGCTTCATCCTGCCCTGCACGGATCCGGGCCCTGTGATCAGGCCCTGCTACGCCAACGGCTGGACCGGGCCCTAACCCCGGGCGCCGCGAGGCCGGGATGCGCAGCCGCGCGCCCGGCGGGGAGCGGCGGGGCCCCTACACTGCCGCGTCTATGAAGGTCGGAGTCATAGGGCTCGGCTACGTCGGGCTGCCGCTGGCCCTCGCCTTCGCCGAGGAGGGCCATGAGGTGGTGGGCCTCGACGCTGACGGGCGCAAGGTGGACGCGCTGCGCGCCGGCGAGAGCTACATCGAGGACGTCCCGGCCGCCAGCCTCGTCGCAGCAACGCGGACGCAGAGGCTCGCCGCGACGACCCACTACGAGGACCTGGCCGACTGCGACGCGGTGATCATCTGCGTGCCCACGCCCCTGACCGCGTCGCGAGAGCCCGACCTCACCCACCTGGTGGACTCGGCGAGCGCGCTGTCGAAGGTGCTGCGCCGCGGCCAGCTCGTCTCGCTGGAGTCGACCACCTACCCGGGCACGACGCGCGAGCGCCTGCGGCCCATCCTGGAGGAGTCCGGGCTGGCGGCGGGGCGGGACTTCCATCTCGCCTTCTCCCCCGAGCGCATCGATCCCGGCCGCACCGACTACACGATCCGCACCACCCCCAAGGTCGTGGGCGGGCTGACCGAGCAGTGCACCGAGCGCGCCGCTGCGCTCTATGGCGAGATCTGCGACGAGGTGGTCAGGGTCTCGGGGCCCGAGCCCGCGGAGCTGACGAAGCTGCTCGAGAACATCTTCCGCTCGGTCAACATCGCCCTCGTCAACGAGCTGGCGGTCCTCTGCGAGCGGCTCAAGATCGACATCTGGGAGGTGATCGACGCGGCCTCGACCAAGCCCTTCGGCTTCATGCGCTTCGAGCCCGGCCCCGGCATGGGCGGCCACTGCCTGCCGGTTGACCCCTTCTACCTCTCCTTCAAGGCGCGCGAGCACGACTTCTACACCGAGTTCATCGAGCTGGCCGGCAAGACCAACCAGAGCCAGCCGGCGTGGTGCGTGCAGCGCATCGAGCGCGCCCTCAACGACGTCGGCAAGCCGGTAAAGGGCTCGCGGATCCTGCTGCTGGGCGTCTCCTACAAGGCCGGGGTCGGCGACATCCGCGAGTCACCGGCCCTGAAGATCATTCGGCTCACCCGTGAGCTGGGGGGCGAGATCTCATACCACGATCCGTACGTAGCCGAGCTCCCCGCGCTCGAGCTGAGCTCGGCCGAGCTGGACGAGGAGCTGGCGAGATGCGACATCGCCTGCATCGTCACCGCGCACCCGGGCATCGACTATGGCCGCGTGGTCACGGAGGCGTCGCTGGTGCTCGACTTCCGCGGGGTCACCCGCGGGATCGAGGCCACCAACCTCGTTAGGCTCTAGCGCCGCGCCCCGGGATTCGCGCCTGCGCGGCCACTAGCATCGGCGGCCGAATGCGATGGCGGGCTTGAACGAGATCCTCACACCGCGCCGGCCCAAGCCCCTGCGCGCCGACCGCCTCACCGTCGGGCTGGCGGTCGCCGCTGGGGCAACGGCGGGTGCGGTGATCGGCACCGAGATCGTGCGCATGGCGCGCCGGCGCCGCGAGAGCCGGCAGGTCGAGACGCCCGAGAGCGCGATCGACGTCGCCGCCTACGCGACTCGGGACACGCTCGCCGTCGCCGTCGAGGGCTACGAGGACGCTCCCCGCCACGAGACGATCATGTTCAACATCCTGAACGGGTTCGTCGGCGCCTTTGCGCTGATGCGACTCTCCACCTGGGGGCAGAAGGGCGGCTGGTGGCCGACGAACCCGATCAGGATCGGTGGTCGCCACATCCACCACTTCGTGCCCGGCATCCTGACCGCCTTCGGCGCCGGAGGCGCGGGCCTGGCGACCAGCAACGACCGGCTCGAGGAGGCCCTCTCCCTCGTGTTCGGGGCGGGCGTCGGCCTCACCTTCGACGAGGCGGCCCTGCTGCTCGACCTGCGAGACGTCTATTGGACGCGCGAGGGGGTCGTCTCGCTGCAGGTCAGCTTCGGCCTCACGGCGGTGCTCGCCGTAACGCTGCTGGCCCTGCGCATGCTGCGGCGCGGGGAGGAGGCGGGAGTCGAGCAGGGCTTCATTCCCGGTCTCGAGCCCGACGCCGCCGCCCAGGCCGCCGCCGCCGGCGCGCTCGCCTAGCTCCAGGGCTTCCGGTCAGGCCGCCGCGCGAAGCCCGGCCTCGGCCTCCTTGCCCATCCAGATCACCTCGTCGCGGCCCGGGCCGACGCCCACCAGCACGATCGGCACCCCCGTGAGCTCGGAGAGGGCCGCGAGGTAGTCGCGCGCCTCGCCGGGCAACTCGGACTCGCGCCGCGCCCCGCTGATGTCGCCCTCGAAGCCCGGTAGCTCCTCGTAGTCGGGCTCGGCGTCGTGGATGATCGACTGGTGGTAGGGGAACTCGTCGAAGACCGCGCCCTCGGGGTGGCGGTAGCGAACGCAGATCCGCAGCGGGTCGATGCCGGAGAGCACGTCGAGCTTGGTCACGACCAGCGCCGTCATGCTGTTGAGCCGCACGCCGTAGCGCAGCGCAACGGCATCGATCCAGCCGGTGCGCCGCGGCCGGCCGGTGGTGGTCCCGACCTCGCCGCCGCGCTGGCGGATCTGCTCGCCCAGCTCGTCGGAGAGCTCGGTGGGGAAGGGGCCGGCGCCCACCCGGGTCGCGTAGGCCTTGGCGATCCCCCAGACCTCGTCGATGTCCCTGGGCCCCACGCCGGCGCCCACGCAGGCCGCGCCCGCCACGGGGTTAGACGAGGTCACGAACGGGTACGTGCCGTGGTCGAGGTCGAGCATCGTGCCCTGGGCGCCCTCGAAGAGCACCGTCGCGCCGCGGTCCAGCGCGTCCCAGCAGAGATGCGCGGTGTCGGCGATGTGCGCCGCCAAGCGCTCGCCGTAGGCCAGATAGTCCTCGACGATGCGCTGCAGGTCGACCCGGGCGTCGAGGGCGGAGATGTCGTCCTCGGCGGCCCCTCCCTGCTTGCGCTTGCGCCGCTCGACCTCCAGCTCACGCAGCGCCTGGTTCTTGGGCTGCAGCGCCGCGCGTACCTTCTGCCGCAGGATCTTCTCGTCCAGCAGGTCCTGCACGCGGATGCCCAGGCGCGCTGCCTTGTCGGCGTAGCAGGGGCCGATCCCCCGCCGTGTGGTGCCGATCTCGAGCTTGCCCAGCTTCAGCTCCCCCGCCGTGTCGAGCAGCACGTGGTAGGGCATGATCAGGTGGGCGTTGGCCGAGATGCGCAGGCCGCTGACGTCCACGCCCCGCTCGCGCAGGCCCTCGATCTCCTCGCAGAGCACCCGGGGGTCGATCACGACGCCGTTGCCGATCGCGCAGATCTTGCCCGGGTAGAGGATCCCCGACGGGATCAGGTGGAACTTGAAGGTCTCGCCTTCGCGGATGATCGTGTGGCCGGCGTTGTTGCCTCCCTGAAAGCGGATCACGACATCGGCCCGCTCGGCGAGCAGGTCGGTGACCTTTCCCTTGCCCTCATCGCCCCACTGGGCGCCGACTATGACCAATCCGGGCACGGCGGGGGATTATGCGGTAGTGGCGGCCGGCTGGTCGCGCGCCCCGGCCCCATCCGGGCTGTGCGGTCAGGGGCTCACATCCGGCGCGGCCCGCAGGCGCGCGACGGCGGCCCTGTCGGCCATGCTGTGGCGCTTGTCGGGCCCGAAGATGGGGATCGGCTCGCCGCAGATCTCGATCAGCCGCGAGACGGTTCGCGGGTTGATCTGCTCGCCCAGCCGCTCGATGGCCAAGTCGGGATCGGGGCGGTCGGGATCCGTGTTGCTGGTCACGATCAGCGAACGGCCAGTCTCGTAGCGTTCGTTGACCAGGGCGTAGAGCTGCTCGATCACCCAGTCGGTCCGCTTCTCGGCTCCGAGGTCGTCGATGTGCAGCAGGTCGACCGAGGTGAGGCGGTTGAAGAGCTCGAGGTAGGACTGCTGCTCTCCGCCGGCGTCGAAGGTCCGGCGGATGTGGGCGAGCAGCTTCGGCAGCGAGTAGATCGCGACCGAGCGCCCGGCCTCGAGCGCCGTCTTGGAGACCAGCATCGCGAGGGTCGTCTTGCCGGTCCCGACGTCGCCCAGGAGCCAGAGGCCCTTGCCATCGTCGAGGCGCGCGTCCAGATCCGCGCAGTACTCGCGGACCGGGTCGACCGCGTCGCGGTGGATCTCGGTCACAGGCGGGCTGTCGAACGAGACGCGGGCGTACTTGCGGGGGATGACCGAGGCCACCCCGCGAGAGCGCGCCCGCGCCACGATCCGCTCCCGGCACTTGCAGGCGCGCGCGATGTCCTCGGGCCCGAGTATCCAGCCCGTGCCGTCGCAGACTCCGAGCGGGCAGGCGCGCCGGCCGGCCGCCGTTGCGCTCACGCTGCCTACGCCTCCTCTGCGAAGCCGTCGTCGGGCTGATCGGCGGCGTCGGCCGACTCCCCGGCGAAGGGATCGGGATCGACCGGCTTCTCGGAGTAGTCACCCATCGGCGGGCCCTCGCCGGGCCGCTGCACGACGCCGGGGGCATGGTCCTCGCGGGCGGCGTCGGCGAACTTGGGGTAGTGGTTGAGGAAGGCCAGCTTCACGGTCCCGATCGGGCCGTTGCGGTGCTTGGCGATCAGCAGCTCGGCGATCCCCGGCTCCTGGGACTCCTCCTTGGTGTAGTACTCGTCCCGGTAGATGAAGACGACCAGGTCGGCGTCCTGCTCGAGGCTGCCCGACTCCCTCAGGTCGGAGAGGATCGGGCGCTTGTTCTCACCGCGCTGCTCGGGAGCGCGCGAGAGCTGTGAGAGCCCGAGCACCGGGACCTTCAGCTCCCGCGCCAGGATCTTCAGCCCGCGGCTGAACTGGGCGACCTGCTCGACGCGGTTGGCGCGCGGGTCGTCGGTGCGCATCAGCTGCATGTAGTCGACGATCACCAGGCCGAGGCCGTCGTTGCCGCGCGCCTTCTCCTGCGCGTGCAGGCGGCGCGCCTTGGCGCGCAGCTCCAGCAGCCCGAGGTCAGACGAGTCGTCGACCCAGAGCGGCGCCGCCTCCAGCTTGTTGCAGGCCTTGACGACCTTCGGCCAGTCCTTGCTGGAGACCTGGCCCTTGCGCAGCCGGTCGCCGCTGATCCGCGCCTGCGAGGCGATGAACCGATGCGCGAGCTCCATCTCGGACATCTCCAGCGAGAACATGGCGACGGGCTTGCCCTCCTTGATCGCGACGTTCTCGGCGATGTTGCAGACCAGGCTCGACTTCCCCATCGATGGCCGGGCGGCGATGATCACGAGGTTTCCCGGCTGGAAGCCGCCGGTCTTCTCGTCGAGGTCGCGGAAGCCCGCCTTGGTGCCGACGACGCTCGCCTTGCCGGTCGCCAGCGCCTCGAGCTTGTCGATCTCGTCGGTGAGGATGTCGCCGATCTCGCGGAAGTCGGCGACCTGGTCCTCATGGGCGACCTGGAACAGCAGGCGCTCGGCCTGCTCCACCATCTCGGAGGGCTCGCCCTCGCGTCCGGCGACCGAGGCCTGGATCTGCTTGGCGGCGGAGTCCAGGCGGCGCATCAGCGAGTTCTGCTTGACGATGCGCGCGTAGTGCGCGGCGCTGCCCGGCGCCGGCACCCTGGCGGCCATGCTCGCAACGGCGTCCCTGCCGCCCACCCGCTCCAGCCCGCCGTTCTGGGCAAGTGCCTCCGAGACGGTGAGCACGTCGACGGGATTGGCGTCCCCGTGCAGGCCGATGATCGCCTCGAAGATGGTGCGGTGGCGGTCGCGGTAGAAGTCGTCGGCCTGCAGCCGCACGTCGAGGATCACGGGCTCGATCGTGGCCTGCGAGACCATCATCGCGCCCAGCACCGACTCCTCGGCCTCGAGGTTCTGTGGCGGTACCACGCCGACGGCTGTTCCGTTGTCTGCCAACTGCTCCTCTCTCGCGCAGGCGCACGCCTCGGTCGCGTGACCGGTCATCCCCTAGTCTGGATAAGGCTCCGGCGGGAGATCCTCAGCCCCGTCGCGACGGGGCTGCGCTCCTCGTCAGACGGTCACTAGAAAATCACAACCCGACCGCAGGCGCACGGGTCGTTCGCGGTAATAGCGGGGAAGCGTTCGCAGGGGCCGTCGGAAGTCCCGCGAAATACCGAGCTACTTGGATTCGGCGACGATCGTCTTCACGGCGGCCGTCTTGCCACCGCCGACCTCGATCTCGACCATGAAGGTGCCGGTCTCGCGGATGGGCTCCTCCAGCCGGATCTTCTTGCGGTCTATCTTGAGGCTGCGGGCGGCCTGGATCGCCTCGGCGATCTCCTTCGAGGTGACCGAGCCGAACAGCTTGCCGTCCTCGCCGGCCTGGTGGTTGATCGTCAGCACCGTCTTGGAGAGCAGGGCGGCGGTCTCGTCCGCGCGCTCGGCGGCATGGCGCTCCGCGGCCTCGGCGCGCTCGAGCCGCCGCCGCGCCTCCTCCAGCGCCCCCTTGGTCGCCGGCTGGGCCAGCTTGCGCGGCACGAGGAAGTTGCGCAGGTAGCCGGCTGAGACGTCGACTGCGTCGCCCGCCTCGCCGAGCCCGTCGACGTCCTTGAGCAGGACCGCCTCGGCCATCTCAGCGCTCGCCGACGTAGGGCAGCAGCGCCAGCTCGCGGGCGCGCTTCACTGCCAGAGCCAGCTGCTGCTGGTGGCGGCGCGACAGCCCCGTGACGCGCCGCGACCGGGTCTTGCCGCGGTCCGACAGGAAGCGCCTCAGCAGGGCCACGTCCTTGTAGTCGATGTTCTCGGAGCTGATCTTCGTGTACTTGCGCGGGCGTCCGCGGTCGCTGAGGCCGCGCTTGCGCCGCCCGCCCCCGGGGCCACCGCCTGAGCTGCTCGATCTCTGCTGTCTTGCCATCGCTTCCGGTCTCTTTCGTACGAGCGGCACGGCCGCGGCCGTGCCGGATGAAGGGGCAATGGTAGCCGTGTGGGCTTCCAGGCGGCCCCTCCAGCGGCGCGGGGCTCCGTACGAACAAAGGAGGCCCCACTCTCGCGGAGCCTCCCCGGGAGCTCTGCCCGCTGCGGCCTAGAAGGGGATGTCGTCGTCGGAGCCCTTGCCGCTGGCGACCCCGGCCTCGTCGAAGTCCGAGGTGTCGGCCGGCACGTCGGAGGATGGCTGGAAGCCGTTTCCGTTGCCGGCGTTGTCGCCGCGTGAGCCCAGGAACTGGACGCTGTTGGCGATGATCTCCACCGCCTGTCGCTTGTTGCCGTCCTGCGTCTCCCACTCGCGCCACTCCAGCCTCCCGTCGATCGCGACCGGGCGGCCCTTGGAGAGGTAGTTGGCGCAGTTCTCGCCCTGCGCACCCCAGACCGTGACGTCGAAGTAGTTGGGCTTGTCCACCCACTCGCCCGACGCTCCGTCCTTGCGGCGGGTGTTGACCGCGACGCGCAGCTTGCAGACGGACGTCCCGCTGGGAAGCGAGCGAAGCTCGGGGTCGCGGGTCAGGTTGCCCGTGATGCAGACCACATTGATGTTCGACGCAGCCAAATCGATCACTCCTCTTGAATTGCTTTCGAGTCCTGATAGTAAGGCCCGGCCCGGCCGCTTCTCGCCCCCCGCGCGCGCGGGCTCCGCAAACTCCGGCATCGCGCCCGGCGAAGCCGCCGCGGCGAGCCTCGCCGGTGCCGGGGTCAGCCGGCGGCCAGGGTCAGTGGTCGCGGCGGGGGCGCCGCTCGCCGCGCTCGGGGCGACCATCGCCGACGTGGGCGGGGCGATCGGTGGTGGGAGGAGCGGTGGTGGGCGCGTCGGGCTCGACGCGGAAGATGCGGAAGCGCAGGGCGCCGTCGGCGATCTTGAGGTTGTGGTCGAGCCGCCGCAGCAACTCGGTCTCGCCCTGGAAGCGGAAATAGCGGTAGTCGGCCTCGTTGCGCCGGCGGATCTCGTAGGCCATCTTGCGCATCCCCCACGAGTCGGCCTGCTCCAGCGTGCCCGCCTCCTCGATCTGCTTGCGGACGTCGTCGGCCAGCCCGTTTCGCGCCTCGTCGGCGGCCTCGGGATCGAGCATCAGAACGAGTTCGTAGTGCCTGGTGGCCATCAGTGAAGAGCCATCCCCGAGGGGGATGGCGGGCAGGCGACTATAGCGGCCGGGCCGAGCCCGAGGGGGGAGAGGAGACGTGCCCCCGGCCCTTAGCCGGCCGATGCGGATGCGGTGGATCAGATGGCAGAACCTGACCCGGGCGCTGGCCCTCGGCGGCGCCGCGCTCGCGGCGCTGGCGCTGCTGCCCGGGCTGCTCGGCGGCCCCGAGGCGCCCGCTCCCCCGGCCGACGTGGGCCTGGCGGCGCTCGGGGCGCCCGCTGGGCCTCCGTCCCCGACCGCTTCAACGCCGCCGGCTCCCCGGCCGGTGCCGGTCGCCGAGCGAAGCGCTGCCGCCGGGCCCATCCCCCGCGGCGGGCGCCGCGGGGTGGCCGCGGCCGCGCGCCACCCTGCGGGCTCGAGGAAGGCTCGCCCGGAGCACGGCAGGGGCTCGCCGCGCCGACCCGCCGGCGCTGAGCCCCGCCGGCGGAGCCCCTCGCGGGGCAGCTCGCCGCCAGCCGGCGCTCCCGCCCCGGCGACCCACGGCCCGGCGCCGCATGCGGCTCCGCCCGTGAGCGCTCCCCACCCTTCGCCGGCCGGCGAATTCCGCTTCGAGAGGTGAGCCGCGGCGAGCGGCTCGTGATCCCTGACCAATGCTGATGAGAGGACGCGAGATGAGAGCAGACCGACCGAGCGGGCCGAGCGGGCGCCTCAGGGCGCTCCCGATCGCGGGCGTGGCGCTGGCGCTGGCGCTGGTGGCCCCATCGGGGCTCGTGACCGAGGCCGCCGAGGCCGGTACCTACGTCGCCGTCCAGTGCGACGCCGGGCACAGCATCGGCGCTCCCGACGCGGTATTCACCAGGACCTCCGATCACTACCGCGCCGATACCGCCTGCACGGGTTCGGGCGGCGGCAAGCTGATCCGCCACCAGGGCGAGGTGACCAAGGGCGGGCGCTGGGGCGCCTGGTCCTGGTATCCCCCCCCGGGGACGGTGTTCACGCAGATCGCGGCGCAGTCACACCTGGCTCACGACGCGGGGCACAAGGGCAACTACACGATCATCGACGGCTCGGGCACGGTGCACTACCGCTGGCCGCGTGAGGGCGTCTTCGACGCCGTCGACTGGGCCGCGGGCACCGGTGCCGTCGCCTTCTCGTCCTGGCTCGCCTGTCACGGCGGCGCCGGCGGCAGCTGCGGGGCCTCGTCCTCAGCGCACAATCACGTGCGCCGCCTCTGGTTCACCTTCCGCGACTCCTCGGCCCCCACGCTGGCGCTCTCCGGCAGCCTGCTCGAGCCCGGCCCGCGGCGCGGCCCGCAGACGGTCGGGGGCACGGCCGCCGACCTCGGCGGAGGAGTGTGGCGCTGGCGACTGTACGTCAACGGGGCATCCCATGCGACGGCCGAGCAGCCTTGCGACATCATCCCCGGGAGCGCGGCGCGCAGCTTCGTCCCCTGTCCAGCCACGGCGACGCGAAGCTTCGAGCTGGACACCGAGACCGCCCCCTTTCGCCAAGGGGTCAACCAGGTGCGACTCTGCGCGACCGACGTCGGCTGGCCGGCCAACGAGACCTGCCTGAGCCGCACGGTCGTCGTCGACAACGGTTGCGGCAGCTCGGGCAGCGCCGCGCCGCGCTCGATCGAGGCGGTCTTTGCCACCGGCGGCGCGGAGGCGGTGGTCCCCTCCGATCGCAGGGCGACCGTGCGCGGCCGTATCGACGGAGGCGGCGATGCTGCAAGGGTCTGCGTCTTCGCCACCGTGGCCAGGCACGGCGAGACCGAGTACCTCGAGGGGCACGCGGGCGCCGACGGCTCCGGACGGTTCACCTACCTGCTGCCGCGCGGCCCCTCGCGGCGGCTGCGGCTCGTCCACCGCCACCGCAGCCGGATGGTCGAGGGCGAGCTGATGCTGCGCGTGCGCGCGCGTCCCCGGCTCAAGGTGGGCCCGCGGTTCCGGCTTCGAAACGGCCAGCTCGCCCGCTTTCGCGGCAAGCTCCCCGGTCCCCACGCCGCCGGGCGCGTGGTCGTGCTGCAGGCGCGCCTGGGCAGGCGCTGGCAGTCCTTCAAGACGGCGCGCACCCGGATCGAAGGCCGCTTCCGCGCGCGCTACCGTTTCCGCGAGACCACGGGGCGGCGTCTCTATCGCTTCCGGGCCGTGGTCCGAGAGCAGGCCGGCTATCCCTATCTGAAAGGGGCCTCCCCCGTGCGGCGAGTCCTGGTGCGCCCCTGAGCTGATGCGGCTCGCGCCGCAGGGCCGCCCCCGGTCAGCGCGTCGGAGGTTGGGTCGCCGCCGGGCGCTCCTCGAACTTGGCTGTGATGTCAGCGAGCTGCTCGTCGACCCAGTCGCCGGGGTCGCGCTCGGAGATCACCTGTTTGAGGCGCTCGGCGCGCATCCGCTTCTCCTCGGGCTCCATGGTCAGCGCTCGGTACATCGTGTCGGCCTGCTCCTGGATGTCGAAGGGGTTGACCGAGAGCGTGCAGTCGCCCAGTTCCTCGTGGGCGCCCGTGTTCTCGGAGAGCATCACCACGCCGTCACGGGTGTTGACCGCCGGGCCCTCCTTGGCGACCAGGTTCATGCCGTCGAACAGGGAGTTGACGATCAACAGGTCGTACTGCTTGTAGCGCGCGACGGCGTCGGGGAAGTTCTCATAGATCCGCAGGTCGATCGGCATCCAGTCGGTGGTGCCGTGCCGGTGGTTGACGACGGCCACGAGCGCCTCGATCCGCTCCATGTACTCGGCGTACTCGGGCACGTCCAGCCGCGACGGCTGCAGGTGGGCGACGAAGGTGACCTTCTCGCGGAACTCGGGGTGCTGCTCGAGGAAGGTGTCGAAGGCCGAGAAGCCTCGCAGCACGTTCTTGGAGAGGTCGGCCCGATCGACGCGGATGATCAGGTGGTCGCGGCGGCGCCTGCGCACCTCGAGCTCGTATTCGGCGACCTCCTCCGAGCCCGCCGCCCGATACAGGCGGCCCGTGTCGATCGAGAGCGGGTAGGCCCTGACCCAGACCTCGCGGTCGCCCTGGATCACGGCATTGCGCTCCCAGTCGACCTCGAGCTCCATCAGCTCGCGACAGCACTGCAGGAAGTTGCGGCAGTAGGCGCTGGTGTGGAAGCCGATGATGTCGTTGGCCAGCATCGAGGTGAAGATCTCCTCTCGCCAGCGGTGGGGCAGCACCCGCCACGAGTCAGGCTGGGACCAGGGGATGTGGACGAAGAACTGCAGCAGGGCGTCGGGCCGCGCGGCGCGGATCAGGCCCGGAGCCGTATACAGGTGGTAGTCGTGCATCATCACCAGGGGCTCGTCCTGCCCCCTGATCGAGCGAACAACCTGCCGGGCGATGTCTTCGTTGACGACCTTGTAGCCGTCCTCCCAGGCCTCGACCTCTGAGCGGCGGATGTCGGGCGCGTTGGAGAGGTCCCAGAGGTAGTGCTGGATGAACCACAGGATCGGGTTGGCGATCACGTTGTAGAAGCGGTCGTAGGCGATCGGGTCGCTGGCGACCAGGGCGACCTCGTAAGAGACCCCGTCGAGCTCGATCTCGACGGGCTCCCCGTCGGCGCTGTTGGCGACCGCCGTGTCCTCGTCGGTCATCGCCGAGGCGATCCACAGAGCCCTGCGGTGGCTGATCAGGCCGCTGAGCGCGGTCACGAGCCCGCCGCCTCCGCGGCGGACCGTGCGGACGCCGTCGTCGTCCAGGCCGAACTCGGCCGGGCCGCGATTGGAGACGATCGTCAGGGGCCGCTGTTCAGCCATCTGGCTGTTGTAGCACGCTAGCTCTCCAGCGCTGTGAACATCCGCAGCCAGTCGAGCAGCAGCCGCGGCGTCAGGAAGCGCTCGCGGGTGCGCTCCTTGCCGGCCCGGCCGAGGTGCCTACCGAGGCCGGGGTCCTTGAGGATCTCTATCGAGCGCTGCGCTGCCTGCTCGGGCGAGGAGACCAGGAAGCCGCTCTCGCCGTCGACGATCTGCAGCGGGATGCCGCCCACATCGCCGCCGATCACCGGCCTGCCCTTCCAGAGGCCCTCGGCTACGGTCAGCCCGAACCCCTCGCGGATCGACTTCTGCAGCAGCACGTCGGCCTGCGACTGGAAGGCGTTGATCTCGATCGCGCCGACGTTGTTGAGGTTGTTGAGGATCTTGACGTCGGGGTCGTCGGCCGCGTACTCGTAGGTGCGCTGGAAGAACTCCCAGCCCTCGGGGTCGTCCGTGGCCATCGAGCCCACCAGGGCGAGCTGGACCTCGGGGACCTGCTCGTTGACCTGCCGGTAGGCGTCGATCACGCCGATCGGGTCCTTCCAGGGATCGAAGCGCGAGACCTGGCACATCAGGGGGCGGTCGATATCGATGCCGAACTGCTCGCAGACGTACGAGGCATCGTCGGGAGAGAAGGCCATGTTCTTCGGCGACAGCGGGTCGATCGCCGGCGGCACGATCTGCACCCCGCCGTGCCCGTTCATCCCCGACGGCACGTACTGCTCCATATGCCAGACGCTCGCGTCGTAGCCGCTGATCAGGGGCAGGAGGCGCTCGATCGGATCCGGGTTGGGCTCGGAGAGGTCGATGTGGCAGCGCCAGATCCAGTGCTTGCCGTGCGCCTGCGCGCCCCCCTTCATCCCGACCGGCTGGGGGTCGTGGACGATCACGAAGTCCCACTCGTCCTCGAGGCTCTCGGCGTTGATCTCGTTGTAGCGGTCGAACAGCTCCCACTGCTCGGCGGTCAGCGAGCTCGGGTCACCCTGGAGGGAGTTGTGGAGGAGCTTCGTCGCGTTGAAGAACTCCTCGCGCCCCATGATGATCTGCCACGAGGTCTCGAGCCCGACGTCCCGCATCAGGGGAACCAGCGTGTAGAGGATCTCCGAGACGCCGCCGCCGAAGGCGGTGGCGCTGATGTTCAGGACGCGCTTGCCCCTGAGCGTCTCGGCGAGCGCGCGGATCTCCTCGACCTGACCCTTGCCGACGAGGTGCGTGTAGTCCGACAGCGACTTGCTGCCCAGGCTCACCTCTTGCAGCAACGTGGCTCCCAGAGTCCCCGGTGGCCCTGCCGCCGCTCTTCTCTCGGTCGAGTGATCAGGCGGGAAAGGTAGCGGGGCGAGGGGATCTGAGGCCCTCAGCCGCCGGCTGCGGCGAGGCGCTCGATCCCGGCATCGAGCGCGCGGCAGATCGCAGCGTGCAGATCGCGGTCGGCGGCGGCGACGCAGGAGATCTGGAACTCGTGGGTGGAGCCGAGCAGGCGGCGGTCGTCGATCCTCTCGCCGTAGGCGTCGGTGACGGTCGCGCCGGCCTCTTCGAGGCAGAGCACCGCCGCGGCCAGGTCATAGGGCGAGTTGTTGAGGATCGCACCCCCGCCCACCCGCTCGAACTGCTCACGGGCCCCCGGCACGTCCTCGACGATCCGCGGCCCCGGCTCGATGTAGGCATCGAGCTGGCCGGTCACGATCCGCGTCATGTCGAAGGTCGCGGAGCCCAGATCGAAGCTCGCGCCCCCCACCGAGGAGTCGTCGACGAGCTCGGCCAAGACCTCCATCAGCAGCCGCGTGGGCCGGCCCCGCAGCCCGTAGGTCCAGAACATCCGCCCGATCGCGCTGTTGGTGGAGAGCACGGCGGCGGGCTGCAGCCCCCTGCCCCGCTCGGCGACGAAACGGGCGCCGCTCTTGAGCTCGACGATGCAGCCGGCCTGCACGTCGGAGATGGTCGGCTCTCGCTCGAGTCGCGCCGCGGCGATCGATACGCAGCACGATTCGAGGCCCGCGAGTGCGGGGCGGGTTCCGTCGATCGGATCGACGATCAGCACCCACTCCGCGTCGCCGCCGGAGGCCGCCACCATGCCGCGGTCCTCGGAGTAGAAGGCCACCTCCGGGGCGCGCTCGGCCAGGAAGGCCTCCATGCGGGCCTCGGCGCTCTCGTCGATCGCGAAGGTGACGTCGCCGCCTGCGGCCTCCCCCGCGTGCTCGCGCGCGGAGTGTGCGCCCAGCTGGGGCGCTATCTCGGCGCGCAGGGTCTCGGCGAGCTCGACGCAGAGCTCGCGGATGCCGGTGCTCAGTTGCGTGCCACCCGCTCGGGGCGCGGGTCGAGCTTGACGCTGATCTCGAGCCGTTCGCTCCCTCGCACCACCTCCAGGGTCACCGTCTGGCCGGGGCGCCGGCGCGAGATCAGCTCCGCGAGGTCGCTCTCGCGCTTCAGCGGCTCGCCGTCGACCGCGACTATGACGTCGCCGCCGGTCTCGATCTGGGCCCCCTGAAAGGTCGTCTGGCCGCTCGATCCCTTCACGCCCGCATCGGCGGCCGGCCCGCCGTCGACGACCTGCGAGACCAGGGCGCCCGTCTCGGCATCGATCCCGAGCTCCTCGGCAAGCTGGGGCCAGAGCCCCTGTGTCGAGACCCCGAGGTAGGCGTAGTCGACATTCCCGCTCTCGCGAAGCTGATCCAGCGAGAAGCGCAGCGCCGTCGCGGGGATCGCGAAGCCCACGCCCGAGTTGGTCCCGGACGAGCTCTGGATCTGCTGGTTGACCCCGATCACCTCGCCCTTCGCGTCCAGTAGGGGGCCGCCCGAGTTGCCGGGGTTGATCGAGGCGTCGGTCTGGATCGCGTTGTCGATCGTGAACTCGGTCAGCGACCCGATCGAGCGGTCGGTGGCCGAGACGATCCCGACGGATAGGGATTGGCGCTCGCCGAAGGGGCTCCCGATCGCGGCCACCGGCTCGCCGACCGCGTACTCCTCGCGCTCGGAGATCGGCAGCACGGTCAGGTCGAGGCCCTCAGGGTTGACCTTGATCAGGGCGATGTCAGCGTCCGGGTCGAAGCCGAGGATCTCGGCCGGCACCCGGTTGCGGTCACTGAACTCCACGAAGACCTGCTCTGCCGGCGTCGGCTGGCCTCCGCCGTTGCCGGTTCCCCCGCTGGCGATCACGTGTGTGTTTGTGACGATCTCGCCGTCCTTGGAGACGACGAATCCCGAGCCCTGGCCGGCGCCTCCTCCGGTCAGCGACTGGTCGCTGTTGAAGATCGAGATCACCGTGACCACGCCGGGCGCGTCGCGATCGTAGACGCCCGCCGGGTCGAAGTCTCCGCCTCCGGCGCGCACGATCACCTGCTCGGTGGTGGTCGTCTCAGCCTCGGCGGGCGGCGGCGAGGTGCCCTTCTCGTCGCCGCAGGCGATCAGCGCCAGGGTGGCCAGGGCGGCCAGGGCCGCCGCGATCGGGCGCCAGGCTGCTCTCACGCGGCTGCTCGCGTTCGGGTCCGGCGCTGCTTCGGCCCGCTCGGATCGGCTGGTGGGAGCGAGAGGGTGAAGGCGGTGAAGCCGCGCTGCGAGACGACACCGAGGCTGCCGCCCATGCGGGAGGCGAGCTGGTCGGCGATCGCCAGGCCCAGGCCCGATCCGGCCGAAGCGTCCCCCGTGTAGAAGCGGTCGAAGACCCTGTCGATGGCGCGGGGCTCGATCCCGCGGCCATCGTCCCCCACTATCAGCTCGGCCGCGGCCTCGCCGCTGTCCGCGGTGACGGTCACCGTGGACCCCTCCTGTGTGTGCGTGAGCGCATTGTCAATGAGGATACGAATGATCTGGGCCACTCGGCCGGGGTCGGCCATTGCCAAGGCCTCTCCACGGCCACGAAGCTGCAGCTTGGAGCCGCGCCGCTGCGCGCGTGCGCGGAACTCGGCCACCGTCTCGCGCGCCAGCGCCCCGAGGTCCACCGGCTCCCGGCTGATCTCCATTGCGTCGGCGTCCAGCCTGGAGAGGTCGAGCAGGTCGAGGGTGAGCTTCTGCAGCCGCTCGACCTGACCGCGCATCTCGGCGACGAACTGCCTGCGCTCCTTGGCGCTCGGCTCGTCGGTCTCGAGCAGCTCGACGAAGCCCCCGAGCGAGAAGATCGGGGTTCGCAATTCGTGAGAGGCATTGGCGATGAATTCCTTGCGCGTGCTGTCCAGGCGTTCCAGGCGCCGCTGCATCTCGTTGAAGGCGAGCGCAAGCTGGCCCAGCTCGTCGTGGGACTCGATCGGGATCGGCTGGCTGAAGTCGCCCCTTGCCACGGTCTCGGCGGCGAGCTGAAGCCGTCGCAGGCGGCGCGACACGATCCCGGCTGCGTAGAAGCCGACGAGGCCCGCGGCCACGATCGCGATCAGGCCCGCGATCAGGATCTGGCGGCGGATCAACGCCACGTTGTCGTCCACCTCGTCGAGCGGGCTGGAGAGCACGGCGACCCCCAGCGTCCGGCCCCCCACCGTGACCGGAACCGCCGATGCCCCGACGCGCTCGCCGCCGATCGACTCTATCCCCGAGCGCACCCCACCCGTTTCGAGCGCGGCACCGGCGGCCGGGTAGGAGCCTTCCGTAGCCGCGCCCTCGCCCCTGGAGTCGGTGATCACGAAGCCCGGCGTCGGGCTGCCGTCGCGCGACGCCACCGCGAGCAGGGTGACGCGACTCTCCGTCTCCTGCGAGATGTCGGCGATCAGGCGCCGCAGCTCGGCGGCGCCGGCGCCGCCCCCCAGGGCGCGCGCCAGCCGTGCCCCCTCGTCCTCACCCACCCGCTCCAGGCGACGCAGCTTCTCGGCCGTGAGGCTCGATTCGAGCTGCGGGACGACGTACAGATAGACGAAGCCGACCGCCGCGGCCGTGATCGCGAAGATCAGCACCACCAGGCGGTTGCGCAGCGTGTCGAGGCCGCTCACTCGCCGTCCGGGTCGCGAAACCGATAGCCCGCGCCGCGCACGGTGAACAGGTACTCGGGCCGCTTGGGCTCGTTCTCGAGCTTCTCGCGCAGGTGGCGGATGTGCACGTCGATGGTCCGGGGATCGCGGTAGGTCGAGTCGCCCCAGACGTGCTCGAGCAGCATCTCGCGCGAGAACACCCGGCCCGGCGCCCCGGCCAGGGCTGAGAGGATCTCGAACTCGACGTAGGTGAGCGCCACCGGCTCGCCATGCAGGCGGGTCGCGCGACGCTCGAAGTCCAGTTCCAGCTCGCCGGCCTTGATCGGCGCGTCCCCGCCAGGGCCCCTGCCGGCCATGTTTCCGCGTCGCAGCGCGGCCTTGACCCGGCTGCGGAACTCGCGCACCGAGAAGGGCTTGGTGATGTAGTCGTCGGCGCCCGTCTCCAGGCCCGCGACCTTGTCGGTCTCGTCGCCCTTCGCGGTCAGCATGATTATCGGCACCTGGCTGCGGGTGCGAAGGCGCCGGCAGACCTCGACCCCGTCGAGCTTCGGCAGCATCACGTCGAGCACGACCAGGTCGAAGCGCTGTTCGGCGAAGCGCTCGAGCGCCTGCTGGCCATCCAAGGCGGGGACGACCTCATACCCTTCCTTGCGGAGCGGGTAGGTGAGAAGCGTCTGCACGGCCTGCTCGTCGTCCACAAGCAGGATGCGCGCCTGTCTTCGCGCCATGCTTGGAGGTTAGAAGGCGGTTCGCGCCCAAAGCGGGCAGGACCCCCGGACTGCGACCCGTGATCGACCTGCGCCTATGGAGAGCCGCACTGCTCGCAGCGCCAGTGGCGCTGGTGGTGGCGATGTTCTCGCTTCAGGAGGTGCCCGAGCCGCTGCGGCCCGCGCTGCCGCCCGACGCCTTCGATGGCGCGGCCGCCGCCACCCTGGCCGCCGAGCTCGCGGCCTCGCAGCCCGATCCCCGTCCCGGCTCGGAGCCCGACGAGGCGCTGGCGGACCTGGTCCAGGCGCGGTTCGAGGCGATCCCATCGGCTGAGATCTCCGAGCAGCGCTTCGAGGCCTCTTACGAGGGTGAGGGCGTCCAGCTCCGAAACCTGATCGCGGTGCTTCCCGGGCAGTCCGAGCGGCAGGTGGCCCTGATTGCCCACCGCGACACCGATCGGGGCAGCGGCGCCGCCGGCAGCATCGCGGCCACCGCCGCGCTGCTCGAGATCGCCGCCGGCTTCTCGGGCACCACTCACGAGAAGACCCTGGTCTTCGTCTCCACCGACGGCGGCAGCATCGGCGCCCTGGGCGCCAAGCGCTTCGCCTCCGACTACACGGAGGCCGATCTGCTCGACGCCGCGGTGGTGCTGAGCCAGCCCGCTTCGGCCGATCCCTCGCCTCCGCTGGTCGTCCCCTTCTCGACCGGGACCGGGAGCACCGCGATCAAGCTCGCCCGCAGCGCCAACCAGACCGTCTCCGAGCAGGCCGACCAGCCCGCGGGCGACGAAGGCCCCCTCTCCGAGCTCTCCCGGCTCGCGATTCCCTCAGCGCTCGGTGAGCAGGGGCCGCTGATCGAAGGGGGTCTGGACTCGATCCGCATCTCGTCAGCCGGCGAGCTGCCGCTGCCGCCCGACCGCGACCAGGCCACGGACATCGACAGCGAGTCGATCGACCGCTTCGGTCGCTCCGCGCTTTCGCTGCTGCTCGCGCTCGATGCCGCGAAGGACCCGCTCGCGCATGGTCCAAGCACCTACATCGGGCTGGCCGGGAACCTGTTGCCGGGCTGGACCCTGGCGATGCTGGCCCTGGCCATGCTCTTTCCGCCGGCCCTGGTGTCGGCAGTGGCGATCGCCAGGGCCGCGCGCAACCCATCCCAGGCCGCGGGCGCCCTGGGATGGGCGGCGCTGCGCGCAGTCCCCTTCCTGACCGGGCTGGCCCTGATCTTCGCATTCGAGCTGGCCGGCTTGATCCCCTCGCCGGTGTTCCCCTTCGACCCGGCGCAGGAGGGAGTGGGGCTCGCAGGGGCGCTCGGCGTCGCCCTCGCGGCGCTGGCGGCCGGGGCCGTGGCATTCCTGCTGCGGCCGCTGCTTCCCCCTCCTCCCGGCCTCTCGGCGTGCGCCGGGCCGGCCGCGCTGCTGCTTGCGGCCGCAGCCGCCGCGGTGCTCTGGGTGCTCAACCCCTATCTCAGCCTCTTGGTGGCCATCGGCCTCCAGTTCCTGGTGCCGGCCGCGGCTGGGGCGGTGCCCCAGCCGCGGCGGTTGGCGGCGGCGGGCCTGGCGCTCGCCGCCGTGCTTCCCGTGGCGGGCGCGGTCGCCGACCTCGCGAGGCGCTTCGACGCCGGGTTCGGAGTCGTCTGGGACCTGCTGCTGATGCTCACCGGGGGTCAGCTCGGCGCCACGCAGGCGGCGCTCGGCTGCCTACTCGCCGGTGCCGCGGTGGCGATCATCGCGACCAACGGCAAGCCGCCGGCCCCGGATGTCCGGCAGCCGGGACTTCGGGACCTGGTCGAGCGTGGCCGGGCGCTGGAGCGCGGCAAGGCGAAGCGACGGGAGCAGGCAGCCGATCGCCGACGGCAGCGAGCCGAGCGGGGCGCGGACGAGCGCCGTGGCGCGGCTGGGGAGGAGCTTCCGGCTCGGCCCGAAGACGAGCCGCCGCCTCCAGCTCAGCCCCCGGACGACCCCCGCATGTGGTCGAAGCCCCCGGCCTCCACCGGCTCGCCGCGCTCGTCGGTGATCAGCACGCCCTCGCCCTCGACCACGCGGCCGATCCTGGTCAAGCTGGTGCCAGTCGCGCTGACGGCTGCCGCTGCTGCCTTGAGGGCCTCGGGCGGCAGCGCGACGAGCAACTCGTAGTCCTCGCCGCCGCTCAGGGCCAGCTCGGTGGCGTGTTCGCCCCCCACGGCGCCCTGGGCCGCCCCGGAGACCGGGATCAGCGAGAGCTCCAGCTCCAGGCGCGCACCGCTGGCGCTCGCCAGGTGGGCCGCGTCGGCGCCGAGCCCGTCGCTGATGTCGATCATCGCCATCGCCCCCTTCTCGGCGAGGGCCCTGCCGGCCGCGAGGCGAGGCTGGGGGTCGAACTGGCGCGACAGCAACTCCTGGTCGGGGCCCGTCGCGCCGGTGGGTCCGGCCCGCGAGCCGATCCCCAGCGCGGCCAGCGCCGCGGCCGCGGCGCCGAGCTCGCCGGTCAGCGCGACCGCCTGGCCGGGGCGGGCGCCGCTGCGCGTGACCAGCGCGGCGCCGGGCGCCTCGTAGCCGACGCAGGCGACCGTCAGCGACAGCACGGGCGCGCGGGTCACGTCCCCGCCCGCGACGGCGACTCCCTCGCGCTCCGCTACCTCGCCGAGTCCCGAGGCGAGCTCGATCATGCCGGCCCGGTCCAGGCTCTCCGGGACACCGAGCGCGACGTAGGCCTCGCCGGGCCGCGCCCCCATGGCGGCCAGGTCCGAGAGGGCCGCCGCCAGCGCCTTGCGCCCGACCGCGCGCAGCGGGAACTCGGGCAGGGTGAAGTGCACGCCCTCGACAAGCGAGTCGATCGTCGTCGCCGCCGCCGCGCCAGTGGGCTCGGTCACCGCCGCGTCGTCGCCGCTGCCGACCCGCAGCCGCTCGCCCGACGAGGGCAGCTTCTCGGCAAGCTGCGCGATCAGGTCGAATTCTCCCTCGGCCATCTCCCGAAGGCTAGGCCGAACGCGGGCCGAGGCCCAGCGGCGCTCCGATCAGCCGCCCAGCCCCGGCACCTGGTAGCGCAGCAGGAAGGCCGAGGTGACGACCGAGGCCACGACGAGCTGGCGGTCGCGCGCGATCGCCGCCAGCGGCAGGGCCCAGATCACGTACCAAGGGGTCAGGTACGCAGTCGCCGCAAGCAGCGCGATCATCGCCCAGCCCGCCGCCCGCACCCAATCGGCTCCGCGCCACGTCCAGGCGAGCAGGCCGGCCAGCGCCGCGGCGAACAGCGCGACGCCGGCGGCTCGCACTCCGTCGATGTCGAGGCCGAGCTCGCTCGAGATCGCCGCGGGGAGGCTCGCCCGCGACACCGTGTCCTGGTTCTCGCGCACGACCTTCAGCGCCTCGTCCACCGACGAGCCGAACGCCAAGAGGCTGGTCAGGGCGAGCAGCGCCGCCGCGATCGCGGTACCGGCGAGCAGCCTGCCCCGCCGCTCGGAGCCGATCAGTGCGAACGGCAGCGTCAGCAGGGCCGAGGCCTTGACTCCGGCGGCGGCCACCAGCCCGATGCCGGCGCCGAGTTGGCGGTCGGCCAGGGCGGCGCCGAGGCCCGCCGTCATCAGCAGTGCCATCAGCGCGTCGTTGTGCGCGCCGCCCACCACGTGCACCAGCACGAGGGGATTGAGGGCGACCAGCGCGGCCGCAGCGGCGGGCGCCGAGCCTCGCATCACGGCCATGCGGGAGACCAAGAGAGCGATGCCCAGCACGCTCGCGCCCGCCACCGCCTTCAGCGTCCAGAGCGCGCCGGCGACTCCCAGCTGCGCGAGGGGCAGGGTCGTGAGCGTGAACAGCGGTCCGTAGACGCTGACCTTGTCGCGGTAGTCCTCGACGAAGGCGAGGGCCGCGTCCCCGGGGACGCGCGAGGGGGCGAGCTCGTAGGGGTTGACGCCGTACAGCCCCTCGAGCCGGGCATAGGAGATGTAGCTGAAGACGTCGAGCGAGAGCAGCGGCGGAGCCAGCGTGAAGGCGCCCACCAGCAGGGCGATGGCCCCCCACAACAGCCGCCGCGGCAGCGCCGCGGCGCAGGCGAGCACGACGACGTAGGCGACCAGCGCCGCGCGCTCGAGCCAGATGAAGGCCTCACCATCGATCTCAAGACCCTGCCCGAAGACCCCTCGCAGCCAGCCGGGGTCGCCTCCGCGACCGACCGCCGGCACGACCTCGGGGCCGGCCGCGGCCATGGCCAGTCCCAGTGCGGTCAGCGTCGCCAGAGCGGCGATACCGATCCAGCGGCGAGGCGCCTCGGTCAGGGGATGACGCCGCCGCTGGGGGGCGGCGGTGCGGGAGGCGGCGCCGGCGCGGGCTTCGGCGCGGGCTTCGGCTTGGGCTCGGGTTTGGGCGCGGGCTTCTGGCCCACCCCCGGAGCGTAGGCGCCGTCGTTGGTGTCCGTCTCCGTGCTTTCCGCGGGCACCTCCTCGGTCGAGGAGCAGCCGTAGGCGCCCTCTGAGCCGCCGGTGCCGATCGACGCATCGGAGCACGAGCCGCCGTAGTTGGAGGTGTACTCGCCGTTGAAGGGGATGAACTCGACCGGGTTCTCAGGCTCCGGGAAGTACTCGCATTTGCCGTCGAGGGCGACCTGCATGAAGTCGTGCCAGATCTGCGCCGGGAAGGTGCCGCCGGCGACGCTGATGCCGTGCACCGAGGTCATCGAGATCAGCGCGTCCGGATAGCCCACCCAGACGCCGGTGACGAGCCTGGGTGTGTAGCCGACGAACATCGCGTCGTTGAAGTCGTCAGTGGTGCCGGTCTTGCCCGCCTCGTCGCCGCAGCCGGTGCCGGCCGCGGTGCCGGTGCCGGCGTCGACGTTGTCCTCGAGGATCTGCGTCACCTCGTAGGCGACCCCGTCCTCGAACACGCGATTGCGCTCCGGCTCGCCGAGCACGTCGACGTGGCCGTCGGGGAAGGAGACCTTTCGGATCGCGATCGGCTTGTTGTGGATGCCACCCGAGGCCAGGGTGCCGTAGGCGTTGGTGATCTCCAGCGGCGAGACGCCGAGGCGCAGGCCTCCCAGCGTCTCGGCGGGCAGCCCGTCCAGCTTGGTCTCGATCCCCATGTCCTTGGCCGTGTCGGCGACCGCCTCCGGGCCGAGATCCAGCGCGAGCTGCGCGAACACCGTGTTGTCGGAGGCCAGCGTGGCCTGGTGCAGGTTGACCGAGCCCGCGTAGCTGTTGGAGTAGGTCGAGACCTCCCAGCGCCCGTATTCGGGATCGTCGATGTTGAGCGGCTTCGACGTGAAGTAGGTCGTGTCGGGGTCGACGCCGCGGCGCACGGCCGTCGTCAGCGCGAAGGTCTTGAATGCCGAGCCGGGCTGGCGGTGGCCCTGCGCCGCCAGGTTGAACTGCGAGTCGGAGTAGCCGCCGCTTGAGGCCATCGCCTTGACGAAGCCGGTGGCGGGGTCGATCGAGACCACGGCGGCCGAGGGGTCGGTGGAGTAGTAGAGGTGGCTGTCGATCGCCGCTCGCCCGGCCGCCTGAAGTTTGGGGTCGATTGTGGTGAACACCTTGAGGCCGCCCTGGCGCACGGTGTTCACCCCGTACTCCTCGATCAGCTGCTGCTCGACGAAGTCGAAGAAGTACGGCTCGCGGATCTCGCTGTAGCGGTTGCTGGGGTCGAGCCGGATCGGCTCGTCCTGGGCGGCCTGGACCTCCTCGGTGCTGGCGTAGCCCTGCTTCGCCATCTCGTCGAGCACTTCGTTGCGGCGTTCCTGTGCCGCCGTGATGTTCTGCAGAGGGTTGTAGAGCGAGGGCGACTGCGGGAGCCCGGCCAGCATCGCCGACTCCGAGAGGCTCAGATCCTTGGCCGGCTTGGAGAAGTAGATCTGCGAAGCGGCCTCGACGCCGACGGCCGTGCGCCCGTTGACGGTGCCGTAGGAGGCCGAGTTCAGGTACTGCGCGAGGATCTCCTCCTTGCTCTCCTTCTTCTCGAGCTCCTCGGCGAGCTTCGCCTCCTTGATCTTGCGCTCGATGTCGCGGTCAGGATCCTCGATGTAGAGATTGCGGACGAGCTGCATCGTGATCGTCGAGCCGCCCTGCCTGACCTCTCCCGCCTGCAGGTTCTCGAAGGCCGCGCGCGTGATCCCCTCGAGGTCCACCCCGCTGTGCTCGTAGAAGCGCTCATCCTCGATCGCCACGGTCGCCTGCTGCAGCGACTCGGGGATCCTCGAGATCGGGATCGAGGTCCGCGCCTCGTCGGACTGGATGTAGCCCAACCGTGAGCCGTCGGCGGCGAAGACGATCGAGTTCTCGCCCTGGTCGACTGGCTGCAGCTCGTCCACCGACGGGGAATCGGCCGCGACGCTGATCACGTAGAGGCCGAAGCTCATCACGACCAGCGCGCCCGCCGACCCGAGCACCAGGAGCGCGAGCAGGAACGGGTTTCTCTTGCGGCTGGCACGGAAGCGCCGCCGCCTGGAGCGGGAGCTCATACAGGGCTAAGGGTAGCCACGGCCCTAAACAAACGCGCAAGAAGCGCGCCCCCATCAGCCGCCGGTGCGCCTATCCGGCGCGGGGGAGAGGAGCCCGGCCTCGCGCAGCGCCGTCTGGGCCCGCTCGCGCAGTTCGGTCTCGTGAGCCTCACGGTCGCGCCCCGCGCCGCCGGGGGCCTTGAGCTCGAGCCTGGCCCCGTCCACCCCGAGCTCGCGGAGGGAGACCGCCGTCACCTCGACCGCGTCCAGGGCGCTGCGCGCCTTGTCGAGGTCGGCGTCGGCGGGTACCCAGAGCTCGACGCTGGCAGGCGCCCGCAGGTTGCCGGCCGAGTGGTTGACGACGACCTCGGTCACGATCATCTCGTTGGGCACCACCGCCAGCGAGCCGTCGGCGCGATCTACCAAGGTCGAGGTCAGAGCGATGTCGGTGACGCGGCCGTGCACGTCCTCCCCGATGCTGATCACGTCGCCGATCCTGATCGGCTGGCGGATCGCCATCATCACCCCGGCCACGAAGTTCGCGATCACGGTGCGTCCGGCGATTCCCAGGATCAGCCCGAGCGCTGCGGTCGAGGCCAGCAGCCCGGTCGCGAGGCGCTTGATCTCGGTGAACTGGCTGAGCGCGAGCGCGACGCCCACCAGGATGATCGTCAGCGAGACCAGCCGCCGGATCACGCTGAGCCGCGTCCGGGCCTCGCGTGAGAATTGCGCGGTCTCCATGCTCTCGGCCGCCCGCACCGCGCGGCCGATCAGCAGGCGGTCGACAAGCACGGCGAGGACGACCGAGGCGACGATGATGATCACCGCCTCGACCTCGTTGCCGTGGCTCTCCCAGAAGGTCTGGTCCATGATCGGTCAGTATTCCCGGCTTCGATGACCAAAGCCGTATTTCTCGATGCATTGGGGACCCTGGTGGAGCTCGAGCCGCCGTGGGAGCTGCTGCGCGATCGCGTTGACGAGAGCGTCGGCGAGGCGCAGCTCGTGGCCGCGATGCGCAAGGAGATGGAGTACTACCGCGATCACGCTCACGAGGGGCGGGATGAGGCATCGCTGGCCGACCTCCGCGCCCGCTGCGCGGAGCTGCTCTCGCGGGAGCTCGGGGTGGAGGTCGGCGTCGACGAGCTGGTCGATTCGGTCCGCATGACCGCCTATCCGGACGCCGTGCCGGCGCTGCGGGCCTTGCGCGCGCGTGGCCTGAAGCTGGTCGTCGTCTCCAACTGGGACTGCTCGCTGGGCAGCGTGCTCGATCGCTGCGGGTTGGCCGCGCTGCTCGACGGGGCGATCTCCTCGGCCGAGGCCGAGTCCCGCAAGCCCGATCCGGGGATCTTCGCCAGGGCGCTCGAGCTCGCCGGTTGCGAGGCCGACGAGGCCCTGCACGTCGGCGACACCCCCGACGAGGACGGCGACGGCGCTCGCGCGGCGGGAGTCAGGGTGCTGCTGATCGACCGAGAGGGTGGCGCCGACATCTCCTCGCTCGAGGAGATCGAGGAGCATCTCTGAGATGAGCGGCGTGGCGGCGGCATCAACCGAGGCGCTGGGGCCGGGCACCGACCGGGGCTACGTGGGCTTCTGGCGGCGCCTTCTGGCTGCGACCATCGACAATGCGATGTGGTTCTTCGGCATCACCTTCCTGCTGGGCGCGGCCCTGGACGCCCTCTACCGGGAGAGCCCCGATGCCGCCGCGGTCGCGGTGGTCGTGGTGCTTTCGCTCTGGTTCAACTACTTCTCCTTCTGCGAGTGGCGATGGAGCCAGACGGTCGGCAAGAACGCAGCCGGGATCGAGGTCCGGCCACTGGCCGGCTCCGAGCTCAGCTTCGGCCAGGCAAGCTTGCGAAATCTGCTGCGGATCGTCGATTTCTTTCTGATCGGGCCGATCATGATCGCCACCACTCACCGCAAGCAGCGTCTCGGTGACAAGGTCGCCCACACCGTGGTGGTCAGGCGCCCCCCGAGCGCGCGGCGCGCGGCCGGGGCGGCGACCCTGTCAGCCGCGTCGGCAGACCCCCCACCGCCCGGCTCATCCCCGGCCGCGGGCGACGTCGCCGCCGCGGCGGCCGGCATGGCCGCGGGAGGCGGAGACGCTCCGGCGCCCGGATCGGAGGGCGCCCCGGCGCCGGCGGGAGGCGCCGATCGCGGCCTGCTCCCCGCTATCGGCTGGACGCTCAAGGACACCTGGGTCGGGGTCCTGGTCGGGATGTTCGTCGCCTTCCTGGTTGCCCCCGCACTGGTGCTGCCGTTCGACCCCGACCTCAGCAGCGTGGGGGCGCTGCTCGCTGCCCAGGCCCTGTTGGGGACGAGCCTGATCGTCGTCTCAGTCGCGGCAGCCACGAACTGGAGGTTCAGCGGAATCCGGCGGGCGCTCTCGAGCCTGGGCCTGCGCCGCTTCAAGCCTTCGGCGTTCGGCTGGATGTTCGTGGTGATGTTCAGCTACTACGTCCTCGTCGGCCTCTTCGCCCAGTTCGTGGTCGAGCCCAAGCAGGACGACATCGGTGGCGAGCTCGGGGTCGGCGACGACACGCTGCTTGTTGCGGTGCTAGCCGTGGTCCTGATCGCGGGGCTCGCTCCGCTCGCCGAGGAGCTCTTCTTCCGCGGCTTCCTCTTCTCCGGCCTGCGCTCGCGCATGTCCCTGTGGCCGGCCGCCCTGGTCGCGGGGCTCGTCTTCGGCTCCGTCCATGCGCTCACCGGGATCACCACGGTGATCCCGCTCGCCGCCCTCGGAGTCGGTCTCTGCTGGCTCTACCAGAAGACCGGGTCGCTGTGGCCATCGGTGATCCTGCACGCGATCAACAACGGCCTCGCCCTGGTGCTGCTCTCGGTCGACGGGGGCCTCGCCCTCCCGGCGATCTCGTAGCTTCGGGCCATCTGCCAGAATGCCGCTTCTGTGAACCGCCGTGGCAGATCCCCGCTTGCGCTGCTCGCTGCCACCGCCGCGGTCGCGATCTTGGCGTTGCCCGCTGCCGCGCACGCCGCCAAGCCCGAGGCCGGCGCGGCCGCCACTGACATCACCGTCGCGGTCAAGGGCCCCAACCGGGTGGCCCTGCTGAAGAAGGTCCGGGTCTCGGGCCAGCTCAGCAACCCGGTCCCCAGCGACAAGGTCCAGATCACGGTCACGGCCAGCGGCCGTGCGCTGTTCAGCAAGAAGGTGGAGCCCAGGGGCGATGGCTCCTTCTCCATGCCGCTCGTCGTCAACGCCTGCTGCCGCTACGTGGTCACCGCCGAGAACGGCTCCAAGCGTGCCGCCGACAGGTTCGGAGTGATCGTCCCCAAGAAGCTCGGCAAGGGAGGCGCCACCGCGCTGTATAACCGCTCGCTCCAGCGGCAGGGCTTCCACACCGGCACCAAGGGCCGCCGCGTCTCGATCGGCACCCGCCTTGCGACCAAGGCCTTCCGCAAGACCAACGGCATGGCCCGCAGCGAGGCATACACACCGGGGATCTTCCGCAAGCTGCTGATGGGCAGAGGCGCCTTCCGGCCGCGCTACAAGGAGGGCCGCCACGTCGAGGTCGACATCTCGCGCCAGGTGATGTCGCTGATCCAGGGCGACACTCCCGTGCACACCTTTCACGTCTCGACCGGCGCCTCCTCGACGCCGACGATCCGCGGGCGCTTCAGCTTCTACCTGCGCCAGGCGGGCTACAACTCCAAGCGCATGTACTACTCGGTCTACTTCCGCGGCGGCTACGCCACCCACGGCTACAACCCGGTTCCCAACTACAACGCCAGCCACGGCTGTGTCCGCAACCCGATCGTCTTCTCGCGGTTCATCTACAACTGGGTCCAGATCGGGATGCCCATCTACGTCTACGGGTAACCGCGCGGTGGGCCGTCGGTGAGGGTGCTGCTCGCAGGCGCGACCGGCGCCCTCGGCAGGCCCCTCACGGCGCAGCTGCTCGCGGCCGGCCACGAGGTGGTGGGGACGACGCGCTCGGAGGACAAAGCCGCGCGCCTCCGCGAGGCCGGCGCCGAAGCCGCGGTGCTCGACGCCACCGACCTCCCCGCCCTGGGCGATGTCGTCGCGCGGGCGCGCCCCGAGGTCGTCGTCAATCAGCTGACCGCGCTGCCCGCGACGATCAACCCGCGCGACGTCGAGGGCAATCTGCGCGAGACGAACGTGCTGCGCGGCGAGGTTGCTCCGGCGCTCGCTCGTCTCGCCGCCGAGGCGGGGGCGCGACGGCTGGTGGCCCAGAGCATCGCCTTCATCTATCGCCCCGATGGAGATTCGGTCAGGACCGAGCAGGACCCCCCCATCACCGGAGAGGACGGGACCGCCTTCTCGGCCGCCGCCGACGCGATCGGGACGCTCGAGCGCTCGACCCTCGAGACCGCCGGCATCGAGGGCGTCGTGCTGCGCTACGGCTTCTTCTACGGCCCGGGCACCCACTACGCCCGCGACGGCGGCACGGCGAGGCAGGTGATGCGCCGCCGCTACCCGGTGATCGGCCCGGGCGCGGGCGTCTTCTCCTTCATCCACGTGGACGACGCCGCGACGGCCACGCTGGCCGCGGTCGAGGACGGGGCGCCGGGCATCTACAACATCTGCGATGACGAGCCGGCCCCGATGCGCGAGTGGCTTCCCGCCTACGCCGAGGCGCTGGGGGCCAAGCCACCGCGCCGCGTGCCCGTCTGGCTGGCGGCCCTGATCGCGGGCCCCGCTGCCAGGGAGATGGCGAGCGGCCTCAGCGGCGCCTCCAACGCCAAGGCCAAGCGAGCGCTCGGCTGGCGGCCCGGCCACGCGAGCTGGCGCCGGGGCTTCGCCGAAGCCCTCGGCTGAGCCGCGTTCGAGCGCCTTCATCTGCCCCACCTCGGTTCGAGCGCGGCGAGCCGGGCCTCGATAGCCGCCGCCGCCCTACGATGCAGCCCGATGGCGGCCACCGGCCTGAACAGCGCCCGCTCGACCCTGATCGCCGAGCTCCGCCGGCACGCGCTGGTGATCGGCGAGGTGGTCCTGTCCTCGGGCCGGACCGCGCAGTACTACGTTGACGCGAAGCGGGCGCTGCTGCGGCCCGCCGCCTATCGCGCCGCCGGCGAGCTGATCGCCGCCGAGGCCGCCGAGCGCGGGGCAGGCGCCGTCGGGGGCATGACCATGGGGGCAGACCCGCTGGCCTGCGCCGCGATCGGCGCCCCCGGCGGGGAGGAGTTGGTCGCCTTCTTTGTGCGCAAGGACCGCAAGGAGCACGGCCTGCAGCGCTGGATAGAGGGGCCTCTGCTCGAGCCCGGCACCCCCTGCCTCGTGGTCGAGGACGTCGTCACCACGGGCGGCTCGACGGTTCGCGCGCTGGAGCGCATCGGCGAGCAGGGCCTGGAGGTCGCCGGCGTCGTCTCCGTGGTGGACCGGCTCGCGGGCGGCGCCGAGGCGATCGAGGCCGCCGGGGGCACTCCTTACCGGCCGCTGGTCACCATCGACGAGCTCTATCCCGAGCGGCCCGACCGGGGCTGATCGCCGCAGGGGCCCCCCGCGCCCCCGCTGCCGGCCGGCGGCCGTGTTGAGCCAGCGCGCCCGGCTCACCGCCGGGCGGGCGCGCGGCACAGCGCCATCGTCCAGGGAAGCGGACTGCGCACCTCGACCACCTCGAAGCGGCTTTCCAGGAAGCGGATGAAGCCGCGGCGGGACCAGTGCCCGAGGTGGCCGGGCGTGTTGCCGAACCGGCTCAGGTAGGAGAGCCGGGCCATGTTCAGCGCGCGCCACAGCGGCTCGCGCGGCACGCTTGCGATCAGCCAGGGGCTCGCGAGGCTCGCCAGACGCTCCAGCGCTCCCTCGGGATCTGTGAGGTGCTCCAGCACCTCACAGCAAACCACCAGCTCGGCGCCGTCGGCGGGCGGCTCCAGCTGCTGCACGGCCCCGACCTCGAACTCGATCGAAAGGCCGGCCTGCACGGCCCGGTCGCGCGCCACGCTCACCACGTTCGGGAATGCGTCGGTGCCGCGCACCTCGACGCCCGCGCGCGCCATCCGCTGAGCGAGCTCCCCCTCGCCGCAGCCGACCTCGTGGGCGCGCCGTGCGCCGCTGCGCTCGACCAGCTCGTCGAAGCTCGCGAGGAACCCGTCGACCAGGCGGCGCTCGATCGGGTTGGTCGTGTCGTACTTGTCGTAGACGTTGCCGCCCGCCTCGTCGGGCCCGACCAGGCCGGCCCCGGCGCTCGGCGCCGTCTCACGCCGGGGTCCGCTCACGAGCGAGTGATGGACTCGAGCGTCTCGACCGTCAGGTTGGGCTCGTAGTGCGACGGCGCCACCCCGGCCTCCAGCTCCAGCCGCCTCACGCGCTCGAAGGTGCGCTGCGCCAGCACCCGCTGGCTGGCCAGCGCATCGCCGATGATCCCCAGCGCGAACATCTGCGCCGCGGCCAGAGCCAGCACGGCCCCGAGGATCAGCGACTGGATGTGGCCGCTGGAATCGCCGTTGAGGATCACGTCCGACAGGAACGGCGTCCAGGCGCCCAGCGCCAGCACCGCGAAGAGCGCCGCCGCAAGCATGAACACCCGCAGCGGCTCATAGCGGACGTAGGCGCGGAAGACCGCCAGCGCGTTGCGGCGCACGTACGAGGAGGTCGAGCGCACCAGGCGAGACTCGCGCTCGGTCGGGTTGGAGCGGATCGGGACATTCTCGACCGCCACCAGGCCCTTGCCGGCCTGGATCAGGCTCTCGAGCGTGTACGTGTAGTTGTTGACCACCTGAAGCTGCAGGGCGGCCTCGCGGTTGTAGGCGCGGAAGCCCGAGGTCGTGTCGGGAACAGCCGTGCCCGACGCTCGCCGCACCACCCAGCTGCCCAGCCGCTGCAGCAGCCTCTTGGTCGGCGTGAAGTGCTTGACCTCGCGCACCTGGCGGTCGCCGACCACCATGTCGGCCCGCCGCGCGAGGATCGGCTCCACCAGTCGCGGGATCTCGGCGGCCGGGTACTGGTTGTCGGCGTCGGTGTTGACGATCGCGTCGGCCCCCAGCTTCAGCCCCGCGTCGAGCCCAGCCTGGAAGGCCGCCGCCAGACCCTTGTTATTGGGGAGGCGCACCAGGTGCTCGACGCCGTGCTCTCGAGCGACCGCGGCGGTGCGGTCGGTCGAGCCGTCGTCGATCACCAGCCACTCGACTCGGTCGAACCCGGCGACCTCGCGCGGCAACTCGGCCAGAGCCGCGGGCAAGGCCCGCTCTTCGTTCAGGCAGGGAATCTGGATGATCAGCTTCACCGGCGGCAATGGTACGGGCGATACGCCTGCGCGAGGCGAGCGCCGCCCGGCGCCCGCTCAGCGACGCGGCGCCCGGTCAGCCGGCGCGCTGAGCTGTGTGCGAAGCCCGAGGCTCGCTTGCCCGGCGCTCCGCATGGCACTGCCGGCAGCGCTCGTAGGTGCCCGCCGCCGCCGTCGTCCGCCGCCACCTGTGTCCCTGCAGCGCGCAGCGGATCCGCAGTACCAGATGCCCCATACAGCCTCTCTCGACCGGCGCCTCCCCCAACTTGAGCCCACCCGCCCGGCCTGGCCGACCGGGCTGTCGTGGGGAGGGCTGGCCCGCCTGCGGGTGGTGCCATCGCCGCTGTGGGTAGCCTCGCGCGCCCGGATGTCAATCGCACGCCGCGAGATCAACCGCCGCGAGCTGCTGCTCGCGGCAGCAGGCACGATGCTGGTGGCCCTGGTCATGAGCTGGCCGCTGCCGCTGAACCTGGGCGAGACGATCCCCAGGGACCTGGGGGACCCGCTGCCGCAGGCCTGGAAGGTGGCGTGGGCCGGGCACGCGTTGACCACCCAGCCGCTCGACTTCTTCCAGTCCAACCAGTTCTGGCCCGAGCGCGATTCCTTCGCCTTCGGCGACATGCTGATCGGATATGCGCCCTTCGCGCTGTTCGTGGACGGGCCGCGCGACGCCGTCGTGCGCTACGACCTGGCCTTCCTCTTCGCCTACGCGCTGGCCTTCTTCGGCGCCTACGTGCTCGCCCGCGAGCTGGGCGTCGGCCCGGGAGGGGCTGCGGTGGCGGCAGCCGCCTTCGCCTTCGCGCCCTTCCGCCTGGAGCACGACGGCCACATGCAGGTGATCTCCAGCGGCGGCATCGCCCTGGCCCTGGCCCTGGGTGTGCGGGGGATCCGGCTGCGCAGCCCCTGGGCGCTGCTCGGCGCCTGGGCCGTCGCGGCCTGGCAGGTTTCGCTGGGGTTCGCCCTCGGCCTCCCATTTCTCTACCTGATCGCGCTGCTGATCGCGATCGGCACGGTCGTCTGGTGGCGTCGCGGCCGGCCTCCCCTCGAGCGGCGCCTGCTGGCGGCCGGAGCTGGCGGGGCGCTGCTGTTCGCGGTCGTGGTGGGCATGGTGGCCGCGCCCTACTTTCGGATCGCGGACCGGCATCCCGAGGCGATTCGCACGCCGGCGGTGGTGGAGGCCTTCTCGGATGGCCCGCGGACGTTCCTCGCAGCTCCCGCCGAGAACTCCGTCTGGGGCGGCGCCACCGCCTCGGTCCGCGAGGACCTGGAGAACATCCCCGAGAAGACCCTGTTCCCGGGCCTGATCATCGTGATCCTCGCCGCGCTGGGGCTGGGCTCGAGCACGTTCCCCCGCTGGCTGCGAATCGGCCTGGGCGCCGCCGTCCTCGTCTATTCGGTGCTGGCGCTGGGCTTCAAGGAGGAGGACGGCCTGCTGTGGCCCTATCGGATCGTCTACGAGCTGCCAGGCTGGGACGGGATCAGGACCCCCGGGCGGCTGGTCACCTTCTCCTCGCTGGCGCTGGCGCTGCTCGCCGCCGCCGGCACCGAGTCCCTGCAGCGCGCCCTCCGCAGGCGGATCGACGCTCGCTCCAGCCCTCCGGGCGGGACCGCGCCGGGCGCCGGTGCGGAGCGCGGCCCGGCCGGGAGCGGGCGCGGCCCGCTGATCACCGCCGCGCTCGCCGGACTGCTGGTGCTGCTGATCGTGGTCGAGGGCCGCGGCCTCCCCTTCGACCCCTTCGACGACCAGGCCCAGCCCGCGGTTCCCTACCCGGTCACCTCGGTCGCCGATATTCCCGGCCCTCAGCTGCACCTGCCCGCCGAGCGCGCCGAGGACAGCCGTCGCTACCTGCTCTGGTCGACCGATGGCTTCCCGCGGATCGTCAACGGCCGCGCCAGCACCAACCCCGAGGAGACGATCGCGCTGATCGAGGAGATGCGTCCGTTCCCCGACGAGGCGACGGTGGAGCGCCTTCGCGAGCTAGGGGTGCGAAGCGTCGTCCTTCACACCGACCGGTTGGCGGGAACCCCCCAGGCCGGAGCCGAGGCCGTTCCCCTTGACGGGTTGGGTCTCGCCCGCCGCGAGTTGCCCGGCCGGGTGATCTACGAGCTGCTGCCCCCTCCCGCGGCGCCGGACGAGGACGGCTAGGGCCCCGAGCGACAGGGCCGCCCCGAATGTGGCCATGTAGATCATGTTCGGGTCGCCGTCCAGCGGCTTGACGAGGTCGCCGGCCACGCTGGGGCCCAGCACGGCGATCGCCAGCCAGGCGGCGAGCGCGATCAGCCCCAAGCGCAGGTCGCTGACAGGCGAGCTCGGGGTCGCGCGGATTGCCAGCAGCACCGAGGCTCCCACGGCGGCGATCACGGGAGCGATCGCGATCCAGGCGCTGTGGACTCCCAGCGCCGTCAGCAGCGTGTGCTCCAGATTGCCCTCCCGGATGAACTCGAGCCATATGCCGGGCCCCTGCTGTCCCAGCAGGGGGAAGGAGATCGCGGCGGCGACCATGAACAAGGCGGACGGGATCGCAAGCGCCAGGGTCACAGCCGGCAGGCGCCGGTAGGCCGGCGCCAGCCCCAGCGCCACGAACGGCAGCGCAGGGACCAGGAAGCGAGGGCCGGGGGTGCCGCCGCCGAAGGTGAGCCAGTAGCCGGCGTTGTATAGGAAGTACGCCACCGCGATGGCCCCGATCAGGTTGGCCTCGGCACGGTGGCGCCCGCGCCGCATGATCACCACCCCCGCGAGCGCGGCCACCACCACCGGCGTCAACACCAGCAGGCCACGGTTGGCGACCAGCAGATCGACGGCCGCGTCCAGTCGCGGGAGTGTGATGCCGAAGAAGCCGTCGCTGTTCAGGCCCAGCACGTCGTGGCCGCTGACTCCGGGGACCGCGACCGCCGCGCCATAGGCGAAGTCAAGAGGGTTGCCGAGCGCCCAGGCGTTGAAGGCGAGCGCCGGCAGTGTGCCGGCCACCCCGCCTGCGCCGTAGGCGGCGATGCGCGGCAGCCGCGGCGCGGATCGCGCCAGGGCGTAGAAGAGCAGGGCCACGCTGACCAGCCCCACCTGGTACTCGAAGCTGATCGCCAGCCCGGCCAGCGCACCGGCGCCGATCAGGGCTCTGATGCTCGGTGAGCCGTCGCGCTCTGAGAACAGCACCATGAAGGCGGCGAAGCCGAGCGCGGCCGCAAACACGTGCGAGAACAGCTCCGAGGCGAACACCATCAGCATCGATGCCAGCCCCAGGGTGACGGCCGCGGCCGTGCCGTAGCCCGGCTCGATGCGGTCGGCCGCCCAGCGCACGCCCAACAGCAGCAACAGCGCCGGGATCACCGCGGCCAGCAGGGTCAGGGCCCAGACGACCGGCGTCCCCCTCTCGACCTGTCTCTCGACCCGCGCCGCGAGCTCGGGGTCGTAGCCGTGGTTGTCCAGCGAGGGCTCGTCCTCGGGCACCCAGCGGGGCGAGCTGGATTCGCTTGCGTTGCTCGCTGCGTCCCTCGCCAGCCGCAGGCCGCCGAGCCGCTCGATCGCCATGTAGGGGAGGGTGGAGACCGCGGCGATGCCCGGGGACTTGACCGAGTAGAAGTTGCCCTCGATCCAGGCCTTGTCGTTGGTCTCCCAGTGCCAGGGGTCGATCTCGGCCTGGCCGTCGGCGAAGGCGCGCACCTGCGCGTAGTGGGCCAGCTGGGCCCAGCCCATGGTGTGCATGGCCAGCCCCCAGGCCACTCCCAGGCAGACGATCGCCGCCAGGCCGGGGCGCGCGCGGATCGCCTGCGTCGCTGAGTGGAGCCGGGCCACGAGGCGAGCGATTGTAGGCGGGCGTGCCCGCCGCTCGGACCCGCCGGGTCCTCGCCTGCCTGGTGCCCAGGCGGGGCGGGCTCGAGGGCGGGCCGGCCTCACGCCCCGCGAGGCGGCAGACTTGGAAGTGTGACCTCGTCCACATTCGGAAGCCTGCGCTCCCGCGCCACCGCCCTCGGCGTATCCGAGCCGCGAGTGCTGGTCGGGCTGATCCTGTTCGCTCTTGTGCTCGGCGGCGTGATTCACATCTTCGTCCCGGGCGACTCGGGCGATCTGGTCTGGGCGGCGGCGACCGCGCTGGCGCTGGTCCCGCTGACCTGGTCGGTGGCGCGGAGCCTCGCGCGCGGAGATGTCGGCGTCGATGCCATCGCACTGGTGGCGATGGCCGGCGCCCTGGCGCTGGGCGAGTACCTGGCCGGTGCGGTGATCGCCCTGATGCTCAGCGGCGGCAACGCGCTCGAGGCGGCGGCGGGGCGGCGCGCCAGGCGCGAGCTGACAGCGCTGCTGGAGCGCGCGCCTCGCAGCGCACACAGGCGCCGGGGCGACAAGCTCGAGGAGATCCCGGTGGAGGAGGTCCGCGTCGGCGACTGGATCCTGGTGCGGGCCGGCGAGGTCGTGCCGGTGGACGGCGCGGTGCAGAGTGAGGGCGCCGTCGTCGACGAGTCGACCCTGACCGGGGAGTCCTTGCCGGTCTCGCGATCGCGGGGGACGACGGTGTCGAGCGGTACGGTCAATGCCGGCGATGCCTTCGATCTGCGCGCCACGCGCACCTCGTCCGAGAGCGCCTACGCCGGCATCGTGCGCCTGGTGCGTGAGGCGGAGCACGAGCGCGCGCCCTTCGTCCGCATGGCCGACCGCTACGCGGCGATCCTGCTGCCTGTGACGCTGGTGGTGGCCGGGGCCGCGTGGGCGCTCAGCGGCGATCCAGTACGGGCGCTCGCCGTGCTCGTCGTGGCGACGCCTTGCCCGCTGATCCTGGCCGCACCGGTGGCGTTGATCTCCGGCGTATCGCGCGCCGCGCGACGCGGCGTGATCGTCAAGGGCGGCGGCACCATCGAGAAGCTCGGACGGGCCCGCACGGTCCTCTTCGACAAGACCGGGACCCTCACCCATGGTCGTCCCGAGATCGAGCAGGTCAAGAGCGCCGACGGGCTGGCATCCGAGGAGCTGCTGGGACTCGCGGCCTCGGTGGACCAGCTCTCCGCTCACGTCCTGGCCGAGGCCCTGGTGCACGGCGCGGAGGCGCGAGGCATCGAGCTCCAGTTCCCCGAGGGCGTCGTCGAGGAGCCGGGGCAGGGGATCGAGGGCCTGGTGGACGGGCACCGCGTCGCGGTGGGAAGCAGCGAGTGGCTGCGCCGGCGCGGCTACTCCGGTGTGAGCAGAGCGGCGCCATTCTTCGATGACTTGGGCGAGCCCGGGCTGGCGAGGGTGCTGATCGGGGTCGACGGCGCCCTGGCCGGCGCTGTGCTGATGGCGGATCGGCTGCGAGACGACGCCGGGGAGCTGACCGCGGGGCTGCGGGCGGCGGGAGTGGACCACATCGCGCTCGTCACCGGTGACGTGAGAGCGGTCGGCGAGGCGGTCGGACGCTCAGTGGGGGTTGATCGGGTCTTCTCCGAGCGCTCCGCCGGGGAGAAGATCGAGGTCGTGCGCGAGGCTCGCGAGCTGAGCGACGGCGGCGCGGTTGTGATGGTCGGCGACGGGGTCAATGACGCGCCGGCGCTGGCCTTCGCCGACGTCGGCATCGCCATGGGGAGCGCCGGTGCGACCGTCTCGTCAGAGACCGCCGACGCGGTGATCGCCATCGATCGCGTCGATCGGGTCGCCGACGCCGTTCGCATCGGCCGGCGTTCGCTTCGGATCGCGCGACAGAGCGTCCTCGCCGGGCTCGGGCTCAGCTTCATCGCGATGGGCTTCGCCGCGCTCGGCTTCATCCCGCCCGTCGCCGGCGCCCTGCTACAGGAGGGGATCGACGTGGCCGTGATCGCGAACGCGCTGCGCGCCCTGCGGGGCTAGATCCAGCGCCCCGCTCGGGGCAACCTGGTGCTCGCTTGGGCCGAGCGCCACGTCGAGACGGCGTCCCGCGCCCGAAGCGCCCTCATCCGTGCCCCTTCCACCAGGTGGATACCGGGGGGCGCTGCTCAAGGATTCGAGTGGGGAACCGATATCGCACTGAACGTGCGCTCTCAGAAGCGGAGGGCGCGAAAGTAAACAGACGTAGGAGGCATCCAATGAATCGCAGGTTCACGAAGTCCAAGAAGCGAGTGGCTGCGGTCCTCGGCCCGCTGGCGGTTGTGGCGGTCGTCGCAGGCGCGATCGCGTACTTCACCGACACGGGGTCTGGCACCGGTCAGGCCAATGTCGGCACGTCAACAGCCTGGGGAGTCACCTTCCAGGCGACCACCGGCACGATGTATCCGGGCTCGGGTACGTCCACGGTCAACTACACGGTCACGAACAACGGCTCGGGCAACCAGTTCCTGAATGGCACCACAGCCGCGGTCGTCAACGACGGATCGGGCAATGTCGAGCAGAGCGGCACCCCGGTTCCGGGCTGCCTCGTCGCCTGGTTCTCGGCGGCGAACAACAGCCCGGCTGCGGCCACCATCGCTCCCGCCGGAACCACGACCGGCAGCACCGACGTGACGATGATCGAATCGGGCACCAACCAGAACGCTTGCAAGAGCGTGACCCCCGACATCCTGGTCACGGCAAGCTAGGCACGCGCACGCGAACACCCTGGGATCCATGGGTGTGAGCGCCCGTGCCGCCTCCTACCTGCCCGAATAGGGCCGGCCGCCTCGGCGGCCGGCCCATCGGGCTGCCCGTCCCGCCATACCGGAGACGACCTCGACCCATCCAGATGCCAGTGACTCACCGATCGACAGCAAGCGAAGCGAAGAGGACACGCGTGCTCGCGGTCCCGTCGGTGGTTCTCGGCCTGGCGGCCGCGATCGTCGTCGCATGCTGGCTCCCCGCGGCCGCGGGAGCGCAGGGCGTCTCATCGACGCCGTCGAAGATCAGCATCAAGGCGGACGTGCCCGGGTTGCTCTATCCGGGCGCCCGAGCCAAGTCGATCCCGCTGACGCTCAGCAACCCGACCAGCGACACCGTCTACTTCACCCGCGTCTCGGTCGGCGTCCTGTCCACTGATACGTCCGGCTGCAGCGCCGACTGGTTCCGGACCGGCCCGGCGAAGCTCCCCAAGCGGGGGATAGCCGTGCCGGCGAGGGGCTCGGTCACGCTGCCGGCCAAGGGCGCCGGCGCCCCGAGCATTCAGATGATCGATTCGGGTAGCAACCAGGATGTGTGCAAGAACGCCGAGCTGACGCTCCGCTACGCCTGGAGAGTGCAGGACGCGGCGGCCGGCCAGGCGGCGCAGGCGCAGGAGAACTCCACCGGCGTGCTGCCGTTCACCGGCCTCCTCCTCTGGTTGCTGGCCGGCGCCGGCGTCCTCCTTGGCCTCGCCGGCGCGACCCTGCGCCGCGCCTCGAGGGCGCCGCGCTCCGCTGCGGCGACCCGCGCTGCGGAGGCCCGCCGATGATCTCGCCCGCCCTCTGCGCGCTGGTGCCCCGCCGCGAATCCACGACTCCTCGCCCCCGCAGGCGTCGCGCCGTCGGCCTGCTGGCCATCGCCCCCATCCTCGTGTTCGCTCTCGGAGCCGCTGCGCTCGCCTACTTCCTGTCGGCGGGGGCCGGCACGGGCAGCGCGGCGGTCTCGACGCTGAACGCGCCCGCGATCACCAGCGCGACGCCTGGAGCGGGCACGGTCCAGCTCAGCTGGTCGGCCGTTCCGCCCCCCCTCGGCCTGGGCACGGTCACCTATCACGTCAGCCGCGACGGCGGCGCGCCCGGCGGCGACTGCCCCACGGTCGCAGCGCCCACGACGGTGACGTCCTGCACCGACTCCGGCCTCTCGGCCGGCACCTACGGCTACACGGTGACCGCCCACTGGCGGACGTGGACCGCGACGAGCGCGACGACCAGCGTCTCGGTGGCCTCGGGCGCCGCCACCCATCTGGTGCTGAGCGCAGCGATGACGACCGTCTCGGCCGGGCAGGCGAACGCCCTCACGATCACCGCCAAGGACGCGAGCTCGAACACCGTCACCGCCTACACCGGCGACAAGAGCCTCACCTTCACGGGCGCCGGCACGATCGGCTCCTACACCCCGACCGTGACCGACAAGACTGGCACGGCGCGCAACTTCGGCACCGCCGAGACGATCACCTTCAGCAGCGGAGTGGCGAGCGTGAGCGGCGCAAGCAACGGTGTAATGACCCTGTACAAGGCGGAGACCGCGAGCATCGTCGTCAGCGACGGATCGATCAGCAACGGCGCGGGCCTGCCGGTGACCGTCACCGCGGCCACCGCGGCGAAGCTCGCCTTCACCCAGCAGCCGAGCAGCTCGACCGCGGGTGTGGCGTTCGCAACTCAGCCGCAGGTCACGGTGCAGGATCAGTTTGCAAACACGGTGACCACCTACACCGGCAACGTGACGCTCGCGATCGGCACAAACCCGGGCGGCGGAACGCTGAGTTGCACGACGAACCCGCTGGCGGCGAGCGGCGGCGTGGCGACCTTCTCCGGCTGCCGCATCAACAACGCCGGAACCGGCTACACGCTGACCGCGACCTCCGGATCGCTCACCTCCGCGACGAGCATCGCGTTCAACGTGACCGCGACGTCGCCGATCTGGGTCGCGACCGGAAGCACGGTGGTGAGGACGAGCAACGGCGATCTGACGCCGCCGATTCCCGGCTCCCTGAACGTCAATGACCTGATGCTCCTGATCGTCGCGAACACGAAGCAGAACGTGAGCTCCGCACCGACCGGCTGGACGGAGGTCGCGACCGTCGGTGTTCCCACCGGTGCCGACGTCAGCCTCTCCGTCTTCTACAGGTTCTTCCAGACCGGGGACACGGCGCCGGCCGTGGGAGTCAACACCGACGCGGGCGGCGCGTCGGCGAGAATCGTCGTCTATCGCAATGTCAACACCACGACACCGCTCGACGTGGCTGCCGCCACGGGCACGTCGGCTGCCGGCCAGTCGACCTTCACCCCCCCTGGCCTTACGACGGTGAGCGCCAACGCCCGCGCGGAGTCGATCGTCGCGGAGAACAGCGGTACCGCGACGGCTCCCACCCTCAGTTTCAGCAACGCCCAGGGCTTCAGCGCCGAGAGCGGGTTCCCGCAGCAGCCGCCGGTCGGCGACACCGGTAACCACCACGCGGTCTTCGTTGCCGGCAAGGGGATCCCGTCGCCCGGGCCGGTCACCTTCCCGACCTATGCGACGAACCTCAGCGGCGTCTGGGCCGGGATCAGCATCGCGCTGCGGCCGTAGCCCTCTGCCGCCCAAGAAGAACAGCGCCCCGACCAGGATTCGAACCTGGGGCCTACTCCTTAGGAGGGAGTCGCTCTATCCAGCTGAGCTATCGGGGCCGGCCGTCCGGAGGGTAGCCGCCCCGCTGGCGATCCCCGGAGCCTCGCTAGCCCGAGCGCGCCTCGTGCACGTCGATGCGCGTCCCCTCGCCGGATGCCCCCGGCATCGCCTCGACCATCTTCACCGCCTCGTCCTGGTCGTCGGCCTCGATGATCATGTAGCCGTTGGGGGCGGCGCTGGCTTCGCCGCCGACCGAGCGCGGCGGGCCGAGCGGGCTGCCGGGATCGACGAGCGCGTTCCCGAGCCCCTCCATCCACTTGCTCATGGCGGCCATCATCGCGTCCCTCTCCTCGGCGCTGGCCGGCGGTGTGCCGCCGTGGTGGATCAGCAGGAATCTAGCCATGCCTCTCCTTTCGTTGGGTTGCCCTCGCTTCATTCATGGCCGCCACGGCCGGGACCGTAGCAGGCCGTTTCCCGCATGGACATGGGTGAAAAGGGGCTCCGAGCGCGGTTCGAGCGGGGGTCAGAAGGGAGGCCCGGGAGCGCTTTGGGAGGAGCTTCGAGGCCCCCGGTAGCCTGCCTCCGCCACTCCTGATCGGCCGTGCAGCGCGCCGCGGGCGAACAACGCGAGCGGCCGCAGGGGGCGCGTCCCGAGCTCAGAGATGACAGCCACCGGCAACAGCCCGCAGCGCCAGGCGAGACGCACGGTGAGTCGTGTCCGCTGAGGGCGCGGCCAACGGGTGGTCTCGCTGGGCGCCGCTCTACCGGCTCCAGCTTCCGCTCGAGCGCTTTCCCCTGAGAGCGCTGATCGATCTGCTCGAGGTCCGCGAGTCGGATTCGGTGCTCGATCTCGGTACCGGCACGGCCGCGCTCCTGCGCGAGCTGGCGCGCTCGCCGCACCCGCCCCGCTCGGCCGTCGGGGTCGACCGCGCCAGGGGGATGCTCGAGCGCGCGCCGAGGCTGCCGCCAGGCTGGAGGCTGCTCGAGGCCGACGTGCGCGCCCTGCCGTTCGACGACGGGAGCTTCGGGCTGATCACCGCCTCCTACCTGCTTCACCTGCTCGACGCGCAGGAGCGGGCGCAGACCCTCGAGGAGGCGCGGCGGGTGCTGGCGCCGGGTGGGCGGCTCGGGGTGGTGAGCGTCGCTCCACCGGCCGGGCCGCTGGGGTCAATCGCCTCCTGGCCGGCCCGGGCGCTCGCGGAGCGCTTGAGGCCGCTGGCCGGGCTGCATCCCCTCGATCCGCGGCCGGACCTAATAGCCGCGGGGTTCCGTCCCACTCGCGCCCGGCGGGCGAGGATGGGCTACCCGTCGCTCTGCGTCGTCGCCGAGCGCTGAGGCGAGGCGCGGGCCGCGGCCGGGTGGCTCGCGGCCGGAGGGCGGGCGGGCGCGCGGCGAGCCCGGCCCGCGGCTACTCGGGGGAGTCGTAGAGGCTCTCGCGGGCGAGCAGCGAGGGGCCCTTGCCCCAGAGGGCGACCTCGAGGAAGAGGTCGTCACGGAATCCCTTGATCGCGTCTACTGCGATCAGCGTGAAGCGCTCGTCGCTGACGCTGACCTGGTCGAGCACCTCGGAGTCGATCTCGGCCGTGGCCGCCTGAGCGGCCGGGACCATCGGCGTGCCCCAGACCAGGGTGACGTCGCCCTGCTGGCCGGAGTGGCCCTTCCACAAGCCGATCACCTCCTCGTTGAGGTCGATCTGCCAGTCGGGGTTCTCGGCGGCGACGACATCGGTGAAGTCGGCCTTGGCCTTGATGTCGGCTGGCTCGCCGCCGGTTGCGCGGATGAAGGAGACATAGCCGAAGTACTCGCTCGGGGTCGAGGCTCCCTGGACCGCGGCGGTCACCGGGATATAGGTGCGCTCGCCCCAGGTGCGCTCGGGAAACCAGGTCAGCTCGCCGGGCGGCCCGCCGGACTCGGCGGCGTGCGGCTCGCAGGCCGCCGCGAAGGCGTCGCGCAGCCGCTGTGCCCAGCGGCCATACGGCAGGCCCTCGATGCTCGCATCGGCGATGAAGCGGGGGATGGGGCGCGAGACCGGGGGGCTCATCGGAGGCTCAGCCTACTCAGCCGAAGGTGACCCGCGGCTCGACGGCATCGGCGCCAACCCTGGAGACGACGCGGTGGCGTCCGGCCCTGGGCACCCGGAGCAGCCCGTAGGGGATGCGGTTGCGCCCGCCCGACTTGTAGACCGTGTCGGTCCGCGGCGGCCGCAGGTCGAGCCGCTCGCCGCCGCCCTCGACGCTGACCAGCACCGAGAAGCCCGCGGCCGGCCGGGGGCGCTCGGAGTAGCGCCACTTGAACGCGTCCTGGTAGTAGACGGCGACCTCGCCGGCGGGCAGCTCGATCACCTCGTCGCCGGGAACCTCGACGCTGCCGTAGCGCCCGAAGCGGCGCGTGCGGACCACGAACACATAGGCGAGGGCGAGCACCGTCGCCAGCGCCAGCGCAGCGATCAGCAGCCAGATCAGGGGACTCTCCCCCGGCGCGTCGGGTTCACGGAGCGCACCCTAGCCGAGCGCCTCGCGCAGCTCCGAGGCCGCGCGCTCGGGGGGGAAGGTGTCGATGTCGACGCCGGTGGCCAACTCGAAGCCCGCCCTGACCGCCAGGCGGGGGGCGATGTCGATGTGCCAGTGAAAGGGCTCGGCTCCGCGCGGCGCGGTCCGCACCCAGAGGTTGAGTTCGAGCTCCTCCCCGAAGCGGGCCCGCAGCGCCCGCAGCGCCGTCGCCAGCGCGGCGACGCCCGTCTCGCCATCCTGCTCGAAGTGGGCCTCCGCGCGACGGGGGACGATCCGCAGCTCGAACGGCGAGTGCGAGGCCCAGGGGCAGATGATCAGCGCCTCGTCGTCGACGGCGACCAGCCGCTCCCGGCGGCGGATCTCGTCGGAGGCGATGTCGGCGAGCAGCTCTCCCCCCATCGTGCGCTCGCCGTAGGCGGTGAAGCGCTCGCGCTCGCGCGCGATCGCGATCGGCACGAAGTCGAGCGAGTAAAGCTGGGCGTGGGAGTGCTCCAGCGAGGCGCCCGCACCCCCGCCCTCGTTGACGATCAGTGCGGTGCAGGGGCGATCGGCGTGGGCGCGCATGCGCTCGCGCCAGCCGGCCACGGAGGCCGCCAGCTCGCCGTCGGCGAGCTCGCCGAGCGAGCGGCTGTGCCGCGGCGAGCTGACGATCACCTCGTGGGCCCCGGTCGCGGCAGTCGAGTTGAACAGGTCGGGCTCACCGGAGCGCGCCGCGGCGCGCAGCGGGTCGCGCGGCGGCTGCGCGACAGCGCCCTCGCCGGCCGCGCCGGGCTCGTCATCGGCCCCGCTCGCCACGTCTCCGCCCCCGAGCGCCGGATAGAGGTTGGGCACCGCGCGCACCCGCCAGCCGGGCGTGTCGGCGGCCCCTCCCCCGGGTCGGTCGGCCCAGAGCTCGGGTGGCGTGCGGTCCTCGCGTCCCTCGCAGAGGGGACAGCTCTCCTCGGCGCCCTGCCGCCGCGGGACCGGCGTGAACTCGACCGGGCGCTCGGCGCGGCCCGGGGCGAGGATCGTGCGCAGCCCGTTGAGCTGGTCGGTCCGCACCTCGGGGGCGGCGCTCATGCCCGGCCGGGCTCCGCCAGGGGCTTGGTCATGCGCACGTGCTCGATCCCGGCTTCCTGGAAGTGCTCGCCCTCGGCGCCGTAGCCGGCCCCGGCGTAGAAGCCGCGGGCCGGGATCTGGGCGTGCAGGAGCATGCGCTCGGCGCCGCGATCGTGAGCGATCAACTCGGCCCCGGCCAGCAGGCCGGCGCCGGCCCCTGCACCCCGCAGGGGCCGCTCGACCGCCATCCGCTCGAGCTTGCAGTCGCGGCCGTCGCCGAGCAGGCGCAGCCGGCAGGTGGCGACCACGCGGCCCCGATCCAGGGCGACGACCTGGATCGCCTCCTCGTCGAGCCCGTCGAACTCCTCGGGGCCCGAGACGCCCTGCTCGTCGCAGAAGACGACCGTGCGCAGCGCCATCGCCGCCCGGCGCTCGCCGGCGTCGCGGGCCTCGCGCACGGTGACCGCGAGACTGTGCCCGGTGCTCAAGCCCTCGGCGCGCGCCGGCTCAGGTGCCGCCGGCCGAGCGGGTCCGGATATCGTTGAATGCCTCCATCAGCTCGATCGGCAGCGGGAAGATGATCGTCGTGTTGTTGTTGGAGCCGATCTCGAGCAGCGTCTGCAGGTAGCGGAGCTGAAGCGTCGCCGTGTTCTTGCTCATGATGTCGGCGGCCGAGGCCAGCTTCTCGGCGGCCTGGAACTCGCCCTCGGCCGCGATGATCTTGGCGCGCCGCTCGCGCTCGGCCTCGGCTTGGCGGGCCATCGCGCGCTGCATCTGCTCGGGGATCTCGACGTCCTTGATCTCGACGGTCGAGACCTTGACGCCCCAGGGCTCTGTCTGCTCGTCGATGATCTTCTGCAGGTCGGCGTTGAGGCGCTCGCGCTCGGCCAGAAGCATGTCGAGCTCGGCCTTGCCGAGCACCGAGCGCAGCGCGGTCTGCGAGATCTGCGAGGTGGCGAGCAGGAAGTTCTCGACCTCGACGATCGCCCGGTTGGGGTCGATCACCTTGAAGTAGGCGACCGCGTTGACGCGCGAGGGGACGTTGTCGCGGGTGATCACCTCCTGCGGCGGGATGTTGAGCGTCACGGTCCGCAGCTCGACGCGGACCATGCGGTCGATCACGGGGATCAGCAGGATCAGGCCGGGACCCTTGGTGGCGATCAGGCGCCCCAGCCGGAAGATGACGCCGCGCTCGTACTCGCGCAGGACCCGGATCGAGAGCCCGAGGAAGATGAACAGGAAGAAGACGGCGACTACGACGATCCCGATTGCAACTTCCATTGGCTAGCTCCCTCGTTGGCTGGTTTGGGTGCCCTCGGCGGGCCCGACGACGAGCGTCAGCCCGTCCACATCGTGGATCAGCACCATATTGCCGACCTCGACCGGCTTCGCGCCGCCCACCGCCCGCGCCCTCCAGAGCGCGCCGCCGACGAATACGTTGCCGACGGGGTCAAGGGGCGTGCGGACCTCGGCCGGCTCGCCGATCAGCTCCTCCCAGCCGGTGCGGATCGGCTCGTCGCGCTGGGCCCGGACGATCTTGGGGGTGATCACGAAGAAGCTCAGGATCGAGAGCGCCCCGAGCGCTACCAGCCCGCCCCCGGCGTAGTCGGCGTACTTCGAGTCGTCGCCGAAGGCGATGATCCCGGCGACGATCAGGCCGGCGGCGCCGATCACAGCGAGCGCGCCGCCCGTGGGCAGCATCAACTCCATCAGCAAGAGGCCGATTCCGACCGCCGCGATGATGATCACGATCAGCTCCATCAACATCCATTATCCCGATCGGGCGCCCCGGCGCGGCGGGATGCCGGCGAAGCGCCTCGCCGGGCGGCCCTAGTTCGCGTAGCGCTCGATGTCGGCGGCCAGCGCCGCCTTGTCGGAGTAGACGCCCTGGTGGGTGAAGACCAGCTCGCCGCTCGAGTCGTAGAAGGCGGTCGCCGGGAAGTTGACCGGCGCCTCGATCTCGGCGGCGATCTCCTGGTCGGGGTCGAGGTAGGAGGGATAGGGGAGCGGCAGCTGCTCGAGGAATGTCGTCATGGCCCCCTCCGAGTCGTTTGCGCCGACCCCGAGGAAGGCGACCTCGGCGCCCCGCCTCAGCGCCTCAGCCTGGAAGAAGGGGAACTCGAAGCGGCACGGGCCGCACCATGAAGCCCATTTGTTGACCACCACCGGGCTGCCCTCGAGCGCCCCCAGTCGCTTCTCGAAGGCATCGGTGCCGCCGTCGAGCAGCTGGTTCGCCTGCGCGCGAACCTCGGCCAACCGCGGGCTCGCGTCCTCCAGCGGGGCGGTGGCCTGCTCGAGCGAGAGCTCGGAGTCGGGGTTCCCCGCGCCGTCGCCCGAGCCGCAGGCGGCGAGCGCGGCGGCGGCCAGCAGCAGGGCGATTCCGGACAGCAGCTTGGTGGTCATCTCTCACATCTTGAAGGGTCGGCGCTCCTTCCATGCCGCCGGTGTCTATAGTTATCAGCGGTCCGAGCTGTTCCTGGACCTGGGGGCGGCACCGGAGCTACTCAGCTCCCGGCGTCACCCACGATCAGGCAAGACGCGCCTCGCTCCTGCATTTCTCGGGCGGGGAGCGCCGGATCAGAAAGCCTCATGGCTGAGACCACTCAAGTGGCCGCGAAGGCGGCGAAGGCTCCGACCGGGGCCGATATGGAGCGAGCGAGAGAGTTCGCGCGCGAGTCCTTCCTGCTCGAAGGCGAGAGTCCCAAGGACCTCGAGCCCGGCAGCCCGCGCCGCCAGGCGCTCGACGCCGCCCTCGCCGAGATCGCCGCGGGCCGGGAGACGCCCTCGATCGAGTGGCGGCGCGACTACTCGCTGCTGCTGGGCCTGGAGCGGCTGCTCGCCGAGCCGAGCCCCCACCTGGCCGACGGGGCCGAGCTCAACCCCCACCAGGTCGATGCCCTCTCGGGAACGCTTGCCGCGCTGATCACCGACATCCAGGGCGAGTACGTGAACGGCAACGGCGCGGGCTCCGCGGCCGGCAACGGTTCGGCGGACTCTGCGAAGGCGAAGGCGAAGCCCAAGCCCTTGAAGGCGGCCGCAGGCGACGAGCTGGAGCTCGAAGACCTCGGGGACTCTGAGCAGTTCCCCGACGAGGACGACGACCTCGCGCCCGACGAGGAGCCGAAGGACTGGGACGAGTCCGGCGAGGAGGTCGAGATTCTCGACGAGGAGGCACTCGACGATCCGGGCGCCAGCCGGCGCTTCTGGTTCGAGCACGCGACTGGCGCCGGCAAGACGGTCGCCGCCGTCGGCTTCGTCGAGGCCTCGCGCACGGGCGGCGTCCTGATCCTCACCCACCGCCGCAACCTGGTGGACCAGTTCATCGGCGAGATCTCCGACCGCGGTTACGCCGAGCGGCTCTCGCCGCCGCTGCTCGACGGCGCCGATCATCCCTACGGCCCGGTCACGGTCGAGACCTACCAGTGGTTCGTGCGCAACGCCGGCAGGGTCTCGGACGCCTATTCGATCGTGATCTGCGACGAGGCCCACACGGCACTCGGCGAGAAGACGAGCGCCTGCATCCGCTCCTGGACGGGCCCGGTCTTCATCGGCATGACCGCCACGGGCGCGCTGATCGCCAGGCACGTCACCGATCTCTTCCCCACCCAGACCTCGCGCTTCGATCTGGCCCAGGCGGCCAGGCGCGGGGTGATCTCGCCGCTGCGCTGCATCCGCATCCCCCCGGGACCCGGCGTGCGGACGATCGCCAACGTGCCCCTGCGCAAGGGCGAGGTGGACCAGGACTTCGACCAGGAGGAGTTGGCGAAGCTGCTCGACCAGGCGCCCTTCAACGTCGCGATCGCCGACCTCTACCGCTCGCGCTTTCGCAACGTGCCGGGGGTGATCTACGCGGCCGGCGTCAAGCACGCGAACAACGTCGCCAAGGCCTTCCAGGCCGCCGGCATCAACGCCCGCGCCGTCTCTGGCGAGACGCCGAAGCGGGAGCTCGCCGAGATCCTCGCCGCCTTTGAGCGGGGCGAGGTCGACGTGCTCTGCAACGCGATGCTGCTCGCCGAGGGCTGGAACTCCCCGCGCGCCACGATCTGCATGCACCTCGCCCCAACCGCCTCCAAGCGCGTCTACCAGCAGCGAGTCGGCCGTGTCACCCGGCGAAACCAGGGCAAGGAGGCCGGGCTGGTGCTCGATTTCGTCCATCCCGCCACCACCAACGACGAGGCTGTCGTGACGCTCCACAGCCTGCTCGACCGCGACGTCTACCGCGGCGGCGCGATCGTGGTCGGTCCGGTCCGCCGTGGTCGCGGGCGGCGGGTGCGGGTCGAGAAGCGGGTCGTGCCGGTCGCGGGCGACTCCGATCGCCGCCTCGAGGTGCTCGAGCGCGAGCTCTGGCGGATCGCCGTCGAGAACCTCGACCACCCCGAGCAGCACGTCTGGGCCGCGCTGGCAGGGGCGCGGGTCAATCCCTCGGGCTGGCGGCGCGCCAAGGCGATGCTCCAGCACGATTCGACCAAGGAGCTGCGCCGCCGCTTCCTGCTCACCTGCGTGCAGCGCAACCGCAACTCCCAGCTTCGGATCAAGGCGCTCTCCGAGATCGCCACACTCGGCAACGCCGAGGCCTTCGACGACGCGATCGACACCGTCGGCACCTGGGCTCGCGACGACCGCCGCGCCGGCACCCGGGTGCTGCTCGAGGCGCTCGCCGAGAACCGCATCGGGCGCCGCGACCAGGCGCAGGCCTGGGTCTGGCGCCTCGCCGACTACACGCGCGACGTCCACGAGGAGTACGCGGTGCAGCGCTGGCCCGAGACCAAGCGGCTGCTTGGCCTGCTGGTCAACTCGTCGGGACGCGCCCACGGCCGCAACGCGCGCCGCCTCGTGCACGCCGCCCGCAACCAGGACCGCCGGCTGGCCGCCTCGCTGCTCGCCGCCGCTGTCGCTCACACACCCGAGGGCGAGGAGGTGCTGCGGGGCGCTCGTATGCGGGCCGCCCGCAAGCCATCAGGCGTCGCCCGTGAGCTGCTTCGCAACTTCCCCAAGTCGGGCTCGCGCCGCCGCCGCCGCAAGCGCAAGGGCAACGGCAGGCCGGCGGGCGAGCGCGCCAACGGCGGCTCGGGACGAAAGGGTGCGAAGGCGTCAGCCAGTAGCTCTGACAAGAGCCCCGCCAAGGCCCCGGATCGGGCGACGAAGCGCGGCGGCAACGCGAAGGGCTCGAACGGAGCCGCACAGAAGGACATCGAATCCTCCAGCGCCGAGGTCACCGCGGCCGACAGCGCCCGGCCCGACGGAGCCGGGCGGGGCTAGGGCCCGATCGAGAGGTGGACCTCGCCGGCGCCCAGCGCCACGCGGCCTTCACCCGAATCGACCAGCAGGTGCCCGGCGTCGTCGACCCCCCTGGCGAAGCCCGAGCCGCCGTCCCATGAGATCGGCCTGCCCGCGAGCGAGTCGCGGCTGCGGAACTCGCGCAGCACCTCGGCATCGCGGGTGCACAGCAGGCGGCGCAGCTCCCGGTTGAGCGCGGCGAGGGCCCGCCCGCTCGATCCCGGCTGCAGCGACAGCGAGGTCGCCGTCTCCCGCAGCTCCGGGGGGAAGTGATCGCGCTCGACCGAGAGGTTGAGCCCCACCCCGATCACAGCCCAGGGCTCGCCGGGGTGCTCGAATCGCGACTCGATCAGCACTCCGGCGAGCTTGCGCCCCTCGAGCCAGACGTCGTTGGGCCACTTGACCTCGCAACTCACCGGCGCGAGCGATTCGGCGGCGGCGCAGACCGCGAGGGGGACGGCCAGCGGCAGCAGGGGCCGGTCTCCCAGCGGTCGCAGCAGCGCCGAGTAGAGGAGGGTGCCGCCGGGCGGCCCGAACCAGCTGCGGCCCTGCCGTCCCCTGCCCGCGTCCTGCTCGTCTGCGGTGACCACGAGTCCGCCCGGAGCACCCGCGGCTGCGAGCTCCCTGACCCTTGCGTTGGTGGAGTCGGTGCGCCGGTAGTGCCGGTGTGGGGAGCCGAGCGGAGACATCCCGCCTAGACGGGCCTCAGGGTGACCTCGGCATCGGGTGCGAGGTCGAGCAGGCCGGCTGCGCTGCCGTTGTTGAGGGCCAGCGCCAGCCGCCGTGAGGAGTCCTCGTAGAGCAGCACCTCGCCCGGGCTGAGGTCGGCGAAGCTCGAGACCCAGGCGGCCTCGAAGCGGCCATCGGGCGCCTGCACCTCGAGGTGCGCCCCGAGATGGATGCCCACAGCCTCCGCGTGGGCGGGCTCGGCGTCGAGGGTGACGTTTCCGTAGCGGTCGGCGTAGAGCGCGTGCGCGGCGACCTCGCCGCCCGAGACCTCGGGCCGTGGCAGGTCGAGGCCGACAAGCTCGGCCGGATCGAACTTCTCGCCGGCCTCATCGAGCTTCGCTCCGAGGGCGAGGTGGGCGGCCACCGGCGCGAACAGATCGCGGCCGTGGAAGGTGGCCGAGACCGGTTCGAGCCGGAAGGGAGAGCGCGAGATGTCGATCGCCCGGGCTGCTCCGCCGAAGCGCTCGATCGCCGGCTGGAGCAGGCCGTTGTCGGGGCCGACCAGGAAGCGCCCCTCCTCCATCGTCGTCACCACGACCGGCCGCCGGGCGGTCCCGACCCCCGGGTCGACCACGGCCAGGTGCACTCCGGGGGGCGTGTAGGGCAGCGCGTTGACCAGCGCCAGCGCCCCGTGGCGGATTCCCTGTCGCCCGATCCCGTGCGTGAGGTCCACCAGCGGCGCCTCCGGCGCGATCTGGCGGATCACGGAGCGGCAGACGCCCGCGAACTCGTCCTCGTAGCCGTAATCGGAGAGAAAGGTGATCGGGAGCCCCTCGGCCATGGTCCCCAATCTATCCCGGAGAGGCGCGCTCAGCGGCGCGCGGCCGCCTCCAGCAGGGCTCCGAGGAGGCCGTCGATGTCGTGGCGCTCGGCCTCGGCATGGACCTCCAGGCCCGCCCGGCGGGCGGCGGCGCTGGTCACCGGGCCGATCGAGATCACGCGGGCGCGCTTCGGCATGCCGTCGCCGAGGGCCTCGAGCAGGTTGGTGACCGTGGAGGCGGAGGTGAAGGTGATGAAGTCGGCGCCGCGGGCGGCCTGCACCGCCTCGGGCGGGGGCGTCTCGACCACGGTCTCGTACAGCGCCACGACGTCAACCTGCGCGCCGCGCTCGCGCAGGGCATCGGGCAGCACCTCGCGTGCCTCGGCCGCTCGCGCGATCAGCACCGGCCTGCCCTCGAGCGGCAGCTCGGCGAGAGCCTCCACCAGTGACTCGGCGACGAAGCGCTCCGGGACGAGGTCGGCGGTGATGCCGTGCTCGGCGAGGGCGCGCGCCGTCCCGGGGCCGATCGCCGCGACATCGGCGTTGGCGAGGGCGCGCGCGTCGCGGCCCTGCGCGGCCATCGCCTCGAACAGAAGGTGCGCGCCGTTTGCGCTGGTCACGCAGACGAGCGCGTAGGTGTGCAGGGACTCGACGGCGCGCCGGACCTCGTCGGTGCCGAGGCGGGGCACGATCCGGATCGAGGGCAGCTCGATCGGCTCGGCGCCCAGCGCCGCGAGCCGGCGCGCCAGCCCGCTCGCCTGCGCCCTGGCGCGGGTGACCGCCACGCGCACGCCGTGCAGGGGACGCCGCTCGAGCCAGGCGATCTGCTCGCGCCGCGCGGCGACCGGACCCACCACGGTCAGTGCCGGGGGTCTGATCGCCGCGCCCGCGACGGCCTCCGCGATCTGGCCGAGGGGCGCCGTGAGCACGCGCTGGCCCGGCAGGGTGCCGCGCTCGATCACGGCGGCGGGCTCGGCCGGGTCGCGACCCTCGGCGATCAGCCGCTCGGCGATCCGGGGCAGGGCCTTGACGCCCATGTAGAAGACGAGCGTGCCGGGAAAGGCCGCGAGCGCGGTGTAGTCGAGTGCGGTGTCGGGCTTGGCGGGGTCCTCGTGCCCGGTGACGAAGGCCACCGCGGAGGCGTCGTCGCGATGGGTGACCGGGATGCCGGCATAGGCGGTGGCGGCGATCCCGGCGGTGACGCCCGGCACGACCTCGAAGGCGATCCCCGCTGACGCCAGGGCCTCTGCCTCCTCACCGCCGCGACCGAACACGAACGGGTCGCCTCCCTTCAGCCGCACGACGCTGCGTCCCGCCTGCGCCCTGTCGATCAGCAGCCCCTCGATCTCGTCCTGTGGGACGGTGGCGTCGCCGGGCTTCTTGCCGACGTAGAGCAACTCGGCGCCCTCGCGGGCCCCCACCAGCGCCTCAGCCGGAATCAGGCGGTCGTGCACGATCACGTCGGCGCTCGCCACCAGCTCGAGGGCTCGCGCGGTCATCAGACCCGGATCGCCGGGGCCCGCCCCCACCAGGTAGGCCACGCCCGGCCGCGCTGGTCCCGCGCCGGTCACGTACCCGCCCCCGACGCGCCCGCGATCCGCTCGGCCCGCGCCAGCAGCTCGTCCGCACCGGCGCCGCGCATGCGCTCGGCCAGCAGCCGGCCCAGCCTCTCCGGCTCGCCGGGCTCGACCTCGACCTCGTCGCGAATCCACTCGCTGCCGTCGGGGAGCCCGCAGAAGCCGCTCAGTCTCAGCGCGCCGCCCCGATGGCGCGCGCTCACCCCGAGCGGGGTGTCGCAGCTCGCTCCCAGCTCCGCCACGGCGGACCGCTCGGCGCTCAGCTCGGCGGCGGCCGAGGGATCGCCGATCCTCTCCGTGGCCGCTCGCGCGCGCTCGTCGCCGGCGCGCGTCTGCAGCGCCAGTGTGCCCTGGCCGGGGGCGGGGACCATCTGCGCGGCCTCGAACCGAAAACAGATCTCCTCGCCACGGCCGAGGCGCAGCAGGCCGGCCGCGGCCAGCACGAGACCGTCGCAGGCGCCCTCGCCGAGCTTGCGAAGGCGCGTATCGACGTTGCCCCGGATCTCGCCGACCTCGAGGTCCGGCCGGATCGCCAGCAGCTGGGCGCGGCGGCGCAGGCTGGCGGTGCCGACCCGGGCGCCCTCAGGAAGCCCATCGAGTGACGTGCCGGGGCCGACCCAGGCGTCAAGTGGGTCCTCGCGCGGCGGCACTCCCGAGATCCGCAGGCCGTCGGGCAGCTCGCTCGGGAGGTCCTTCGCCGAGTGGACGGCGATGTCGATCTCACCGGCGAGCAGGGCAGCCTCGATCTCGCGCACGAAGCGGGCCTTGTCGCCGCCGGGCGGGGCAGGCGGGGTGCGTGCGGAGGCCCCCCTGTCGGCCGACGCCTCGTCTCCCGCGGTCCGGATCGGCACGATCTCGGCCTCGCCGAGCGCCTCCGCCACGAGCTTCGCCTGGGCCAGCGCCAGGGGGCTGCCGCGGGAGCCGAGCCGCAGTTGGCGCTCCGCCACGCCTGCCTAGCGCCGCGTAGGGAAGCGTCGGCCGCAGGCCCGTGGACCGGGCACTAGCGGCCGGCGGCGCGCCGGCGGCGCTCGTCTAGCGAGGTGACCCCGGTGCCGCCGTCGCTGCCCGGCTCCGTGCCCGCGTCCAGGCCGAACAGCTCGCGCAGCACGCTGACGTAGAGGTAGGAGTCCTCGCGATCGGCTACCCCCTTGATCGCCAGCGTGGGCTCGTGCAGCAGCCGCGAGACGATCGCGCGCGACATCAGCTCGACCCGATCGCGGTCGGCCTCGGAGAGGTTCTCCCAGCGCGTCTCGTTCTCGGCCAGGACACGCTCGACGATCTTCTCGGCGCGTTCGCGGAGCGCGGCCACGGTCGGCATCACCTCCTGGGAGCCGAGCCAGCTCTCGAACCGGGCCAGCTCGGAGTCGAGGATGCCCTCGGCGCGGCGGGCCTCGGCCTCTCGGCCCGAGGCGTTTCGCTCGACGATCGCCTGCACGTCGTCGACGTCGTGCAGGGTGACCCCCGTCAGCTCGCGCGATTCGGGCTCGATGTCGCGGGGCACGGCGAGGTCGATCAGCAACAGGGGCCGCTTCGAGCGCTGCTTCATCACCAACTCCAGGTCGGCGCGGTCGATCAGGTGGTGGGGCGAGTCGGTCGTCGAGACGACGATGTCGGCGCGCTCGAGCTGGGCCGGCAGCTCGTCGATTCGCACCGCGGTGCCGCCGAAGCGCTCGGCCAGGCCGATCGCGCGGTTGTAGCGGCGGTTGGCGACGAACACCGCCTCTACGCCCCGCGCCGCCAGCGCGCGCGCCGTCAGCTCCGAGGTCTCGCCTGCTCCGACCAGCAGCACCCGGCGCTCGGCCAGGTCGCCCAGGTCGCGCTGGGCCAGCTCCACCGCCACCGAGGGGATGGAGACGCCCTTCTCGCCGATCGCCGTCTCGGTGCGCGCGCGCTTGCCCGCGGCGAGGGCGCCGCGGAGTAGCCGGTTGAGGATCGGGCCGGTCGCGCCCTCGACCAGCGCCAGCTCGTAGGCGCGCTTCACCTGCCCCTGGATCTCGGCTTCGCCGACGATCATCGAGTCGAGGCCGGCCGTGACGCGGAAGAGGTGTGCCGCGGCGTCTGTGCCGCGCAGCGAGTAGAGGGGGCCGAGCAGCTCGGTCGGCCGGATCGAGGCCTCGCGCGCCAGCACCCCGAGGGCGGCGGTCTCGGCCTCGACGGTGTCGGCGGCGACCAGGTAGAGCTCGGTGCGGTTGCAGGTGGAGATCGCGACCGCCTCGGCGATCGGAGCCTCGGTGACCACCGCGTTCAGCACCCCGGCGGCGCGTCCCTCGGTGAGCGCCAGGCGCTCGCGCAGCTCCAGCGGCGCCGTGCGGTGCGAGACGCCGAGCGCCAGCAGGCCGCTCATCGCCTCTCTGCCCCCTCCCCGGGCGCGGACTCGCGGCCCTCCGCGGCGTCGGCCAGCGAGCGGATCTCGCGCTGGATGCGCTGCAGCTTGGCGGCCATGATCGCCAGGTAGATCAGGAGCAGCGCGACGAAGACCAGGTAGGCGCCCGCAACGTAGCCCTCGGCTTGCTCCAGCGCCAGCAGGCCCATCAGCGCGGGCGCTCCCGTCCCGGGCGAGGCGGGCCGCCCGGCGGACGATCAGCGGTGAGGTTGGTCACCGACGCGTGCACGGGCGCGATCGTGCGGGGGCTTCGTGCCGGAGCCGCGTCCGAGGGCAGCAACGCGCGTCGCAGCCGGCCCAGGTCCGCGGAGGCCCCCTTGGCGTCGAGCTCGAAGCGCACAAGCGTCACCCAGAGCAGCGCCATCCCCGCCAGGCAGACCAGGAAGGACTGCAGCATCTCGGGCGGCAGGCCCCCGGCGGAGGAGAAGGTGCGCGGGTGGATGAATGGCTCCGCAAGGCGGACCGCCAGGAAATTGAGTGGCACGAAGGCGCCGGCGGTGATCGCGAACACGGACGCGTAGCGGGCCTGGCGATCGCGGTCCTCGACCGAGTAGCGAAGGGGGTAGTAGGTCGCGTAGAGCAGGAAGATGATCAGGAAGCTGACCAGCGTCGGCTCGCGCCACTCCCACCAGACGCCCCACTGGCCCTTCGCCCACAGCGCTCCGGTCAGCAGCGCCGCCACACCGAAGATCACCGACATGTGGATCGAGACGTAGGAGCGCGCATCCTCGGCGGGATCCCCGCTGCGCAGGTGCCTGATCGCGAACACCGCTGCCAGCATGAAGCCCAGCAGGGCGACGACCGCGAGCGGCACGTGCAGGTAGAAGATCTTCTGGATGAAGCCCTCGGCCTCCAGCGGCGCGTAGAAGAAGGCCAGCGCGTAGCCGGTGGCGAGCACGGCCACGGTCAGGATCGCGAGTGTTCGGAGGCTGGGTGCCCTCATCTGGTGATCGGGGCCCGTCGGCCCCTAGTCCTCGAGCAGGAAGTCGAAGACCGCGTAGCCGACCAGCGCGAAGACCCCATCGTAGAGGCCGAGAACCGCCAGCCACGTGCCGAATCGCTCGTACTCCGGCCCACCGGCGCGCAGCACGGGCTCGGCCGCCCCCGCCGCCGCGATCACGAGCGGCACCAGCAGGGGCAGCAGGATCAGCGGCGCCAGCAGGTCGCGCGCGCTGGACATCGTGGCGATCGTCGAGATCAGGGTCCCGCTCAGCGCCAGGCCGAGGTTGGCCAGCAGCAGCACGGGCACCAGCGGCGGCAGCGCGGCGGCCGACTCCAGGAAGAAGAGCGCGAACACAGGCAGCACGACCAGCTCCAGCAGGCTCAGGTAGATGACGAGCGCCGAGGTCTTGGCGGCGAACAGGACGGTGCGGTCGACGGGCGCCAGGCGGATCAGCTCGAAGCCCCCCTCGTCGCGCTCGGCGACGTACAGCCGATTGATCGCGAGGATTCCGGCGAACAGCAGGGTCGTGACCAGGACCCCGGCGGCGAGTCCACCCTCCAGGCCCGTGCGGCCCAGGGCGAAGCGGAAGATGACGAAGGTCGTGATCGCGAACAGCGCCATCGCCGGCAGCGACCGCAGGGTGCGCAGCTCTACCCGCAGATCCTTGCCCAGCAGGGCCAGGTAGGGATCCATCAGAGCTCCAGCACCAGGTCGGCGTCGGCGACGGCGCGCTCGCGCTCGTGGCTGACGATCACCCTCGTCCGGCTCCCCGCCGGCCCGAGCAGCGAGCCCACGGCCCGGCGCCCGTCGGCGTCGAGGTGCGAGTCGGGCTCGTCGAGCAGCAGCAGCTCGGGCTCGTGCAGGACCGCCCGGCACACAGCGACCCGCTGGGCCATGCCCGCCGAGAACTCGGCGAGGCGATCGTCGCCGCGCGGCGACATCCCGACCGAGGCGAGCAACTCCTCGATGCGAGCGCTCGCGCGCTCGCGATCCACTCCGTGCAGCCGCGCCGCCAGCGTCAGGTTCTCGCGAGGGCTGAGGTCGCGGTAGAGCAGTGGCTGGTGACCGAGATAGCCGACCCTGCCTCGCAGCCTCCAGGTCTCGCCGGGCAGCTCGCAGCCCAGCACGCGGGCGTCGCCGCGGCTGGGTCGCAGCAGGCCGGCGAGCACGCGCAACAGCGTCGTCTTGCCCGAGCCGTTGGGCCCGAGCACGGCCAGGGTCCGCCCGCCCGCCAGCTCGAGATCGACACCGTTGAGCGCAGCGCGCTCGCCGAACTCGCGCACCAGCCCCCTCAGCGCGATTGCCGGAGTCCCCTCGCTCACCGGCCGAATCTAGCGGCCGTGCGGCGCGGTTCTGCGGGGAGGGCTTGCAGCCGGGCGGCCATCGGCCCCTACCATCGGCTGCGATGGCGCGCAGGCTCGCCGAGCTGACCCCCCTCGCCGTGACGGCGGCAGTGATCTTGCTCTGGCCGGCTCCCGCGGCTGCCGTCAACACCGCCCACCTCAGCGAGGTGGAGGTTGCGGGCATGCAGTGGCGGCAGTCGATTCCCGTCGGGAGTCCCCAGCGCGGCGCGCTGATCTACGGCGTCAAGCTGCCTTCCGAGGGAGCCGATTTCTTCACCTGGGACTTCCCGTTGCGGGTCGCTCCCAACAGGCCTTGGCGCCGCTGGGGAGCGGACTCCACGGTCGCGATCACGCTGCGGGTGATCGCAGAGCTGCGCGCCGCCAACCCGGATGCGCCCCGGATCGGGATAGCCGACCTCAGTCGCCCCCACGGCGGCCAGTTCGGCAGACGCTACGGCGGCCTCGGCCACGCCTCGCACCAGAACGGGCTGGACGTGGACATCATCTACCCCCGGCGCGACCGCCTGGAGCGCCCGCCCACCAAGGCCCGTCAGATCGACCGGGCGCTATCCCGGGATCTTCTCAGGCGCCTGGTCGCGGCCGGAGCGCGGTACGTCTTCGTCGGCCCGCGAACGCGGCTGGCCGGGCCACGGCGGATCGTGCGGCGACTACGCTTCCACGACGATCATCTGCACGTGCGCTGGCCGCGCCTGACCCGGTGAGCCGGGACGCGGCCGCCGGGCCGGTCTCAGCCCTTGCTCTTGCGCTTGCTGTAGGGCCGCAGGCAGTAGGAGTAGGCCGTCAACGTGGCCGGCGCGCCCGAGTTGAAGGCCGTGGCCGCCCACGCTCCCGCCGAGGTGAAGTACCCGCCGAAATACATGACCGATCCGTCCGAGGGAGCCTTGAAGCCGCCGAAGGCCGGGCGCCGGCCCTTGGGGCAGCGCGGCGTGGTCGCCGTCGCCGTTTCCCGGGTGCCGATCTGGGTCGGGGCGCTGACGGCCTTGAGCACCGGCTTCTTGGCCCGAATGCAGTAGGCGATCCCCGTCAGCTCCCCGCCGAAGCGGCCCTGGCCGTGGGAGGTGACCCGCCAGGCCTTCGACGAGACGGCGCGCGACTCGGTGATGATGTTGCCGTCATTTGAGCGGCCGGTCGTGCGCTGGTAGCCGCCCCCGAGCAGCACGCGCCTGCCTGGGCACTTCAGCCTCAGGCTCTTCGTCTCTCCAGGCTGCACGAACGTCGTCTTGTGGGGCGGGGTGATCTTGCCCGGCTTGCTGCCGCAGACGGCCTGAACCATGACGTCGCGGGCCTGCGGCTGACGGCCGACGACGTCCACCAGCGTGCCGTTGATGTGGTAGCCGCGCTGGACGCCGAGGCGCTCGTAGGAATTCGGGTAGACGCCCTCCCCGCCGGCCGGCGGGGGATCGCTCTTGATGCCGCCGCCGTAGGGGAACTTGCCCCTGGGGCAGATGGTCTCGTAGCGGACCGCGCTGGCGACCTGGGAGAGACGGGAGGTCTTGGAGACGACCCGGAGCCCCAAGCCGCCCTTCTTCTTCTTGGCGCTGTGAGCGGTGGCGGCGCCGGCGCTGCTCTGGGCGAGCTGCTGGGCCAGCAGGCCCAGCGCTAGGGCCAGCCCCAAGCCGCCCGCCGCGATCGTCCGAGCACGCATGTGGCCCCCGCCGGTGCTCACGGCCGGGACTCTAGCGAGTTGGCGCCGCCGGCCGCTCGGTCTCGCGCTACTCGCCCTTGCGCAGCGTCCTGCGGCCGACTCGCATCAGCGCGCCCGCGCCCTCGCGCAGAGCGTCCATGCGCTTGCCGTTGCGGCCGTAGAGCAGCTCGGCCGAGGAGCGGATGGCCTGGCCGAGGTCGCTGTCGTAGGGCTGCCACCAGAAGTCGCGGGTCCAGCCCGGCTCCCAGCTGACGAGCTTGATGTTGGCGCACTCGTAGAAGCCGAACTTGGAGTGCGAGCGACCGAGGCCCGAGTCCTTGACGCCGCCCCAGGAGCACTGGCAGGCTCCGTGCGAGTAGGAGTGGTCGTTGACCCAGACCATCCCCGACTGGAGCTGCCGGGCCATGCGCTCGCCCTTGCCGCGGTCGGTGGTCCAGACGCTCGCGCCCAGGCCGAACTCCGAGTCGTTGGCCAGCCTCAGGGCCTCCTCGTCGCTCTGGACCGTGACGATCGGCAGCACCGGGCCGAAGATCTCCTCCTTCATGATCCGCATCTCGTGCCTCACCCCGGTCAGCACGGTCGGGGCGATGAAGCTGCCCTTCATGCCCTTGACCTTGGTGGGCCCGCCGGTCAGCCGCTCGGCGCCGTGGGCGATGGCGTCATCGACAAGCTCGGTGACCAGCTTGGCCTGCTCGGCGCTGACCATGGGGCCGATCTCCGTGCTCCAGTCGAGGGGGTCCCCCACCGTTAGCCGCTCGGTCTCGCGCACGACGCCGGCGATGAAGCGCTCCGCGACGGCGCGGTGGACGTAGACGCGCTCGATCCCCGAGCAGGTCTGGCCCGAGTTGGCGAAGCCGCCCCAGACAGCTCCCGAGACCGCGTTGGCGAGGTCGGCGTCGGCGCAGACGATCTGCGGGTCCTTGCCGCCCAGCTCCAGCACCGAGCCCTTCATGCGCTTGGCGCACCCGACCCCGACCTTGTAGCCCACGTCCACCGATCCCGTGAAGAAGATCTTCTGAGCCGACGACTTGACCAGGGCGTCACCGATCCGGCCGCCGCCATGGACGGTCCGCACCAGGCCCTCGGGGAAGCCCGCCTTCTCAAACAGCATCCGGATGCGCTCGCCGATCAAGGGCGTCAGGCTCGCCGGCTTCAGCACGACGCCGTTCCCGGCCATCAGGGCGATCGCGACCTCCACGAAGGGGATCGACCAGGGGTAGTTCCAGGGTGCGATCACGCCGACCACCCCGAGCGGCTCATAGACGAACTTCGAGCGCTTGGTCCTGAACAGCGCCTGCGGCATCGGCACACGCTCGTCGGCGAGGATGTCGGGGCCGTTGTCGGCTATCCACTTGAGCGCGTCGAGCGTCGGCATCAGCTCCATCGTGTAGCTCTCGATGCGCGGCTTGCCCTGCTCGCGGCTGAGCAGCTCGGCCAGCTCGCCGATCTCGTCGAGCAGCACGTCGCCGGCCCGGCGCATGTAGCGGGCCCGGTCGGCCAGCGAGAGCTGCGCCCAGAAGGGCTGCACCGTGGCCACGTCGTCCACCACGTCCTGGACCTTGCCGGGGGTGATCGTCTCGACCGAACCCAGCGGCTCGCCGGTGGCGGCGTTGAACGATTCGAGCGTCTTGGCCTTGGCGGCCCTTCGCTTGGGGGCCGGGGAGCGCTTGGCTGCGGGCTTGGAGGCCTTGGCGGAGGACTTGGACGCCCGCGAGGTGTCCGAACGCTTGGGCGAGGCGGACTTGGCCGGGGGCTTGGACGAGGGCGACCGCGCTCCGTTGCCGCTACCGCCCTTCGCCTCGTCGCTCTTGCTCTTCTGGCTGGGGCTGGCCTCCATGAGATGTGTCCTCTCGTCGCTGGCTGCTCTTCGGACGCCGATTCTACGACCGCGGCGAGGCCGGCGCGCGTGCATTGGAGCGGTCCCCGCCTCGCCGGGCCAAGGGGCGCTGCAATGCCTCGAGGCCACTCCTCCCTCGAGAAAGAAGGGGCCGGAAGCAATCCCCGGCTTCCGGCCCCGTGTCCACTCCCCGGCTACTTACGCGCCGGCTCCGGCGAACCTTCGCGTCCGGAGCGTCAGACGATCAAGAGAACAGGGGCGGCGCGGAGAAGTTGCGCGATTCGAGAGCCCGCGCGGCGCTTAACGTGGCGCTAATCAGCGTCGTCTCGCCGCCGCCCGCGGAGCTGCTCCAGGCGCTCCCGCAGCCGGGCCTCGAAGCCCCGGTCGCTGGGCTCGTAGAAGCGCTCGCCGCGCACCGCCTCGGGCGCCAGCTCCTGATCGCCGATTCCCTCGGGCTCGTCGTGGGGGTAGACGTAGCCCTCGCCGCGGCCGAGCGCCGCCGCTCCCGGGTAGTGGGCGTCCTGCAGGTAGGGGGGAGGCTCCGCCGCGCCGTGCTCGCGGACGTGGGCCATGGCTCGCGAGATCCCCCGGTAGGAGGCGTTCGACTTGGGAGCCAGGGCAAGGTAGGCCGCCGCCTGTCCGAGGTTGAGCGCGCACTCGGGCATGCCGACGCGGTCGACGGCCTGCGCGGCCGCCGACGCGACCATGAGCGCCTGCGGGTCCGCGTTGCCCACGTCCTCTGAGGCGAAGATCACCATGCGCCGCGCGATGAACCGGGGGTCCTCGCCGCCCTCGAGCATCACCGCAAGGTAGTAGAGCGAGGCGTCCGCGTCGGAGCCGCGAGTCGCCTTGATCCAGGCCGAGATGTAGTCGTAGTGGCGGTCGCCGTCGCGGTCATAGAGCAGCGCCCTGCGCTGCAGCGCGTCCTCGACCGCGTCCAGGCCAAGGGCGCCCCCGCCGGACGCGGTGGCGGTCTCGACCGCGCGCTCCAGGGCCGCCAGCGCCACCCTCGCGTCGCCGCCGGAGCGCGCCGCGAGCATCTCCAGCGCCTCGGGTGCGATCGCCGGCGCGCAGGGGAGCCAGCGCTCGTCGGCGATCGCCCGCCGCAGCAGCTCCGCCACCTCCTCGAAGCTGAGCTGCTCGAACTCGTAGACCTGGCTGCGGGAGAGCAGCGCCGAGTTGACCTCGAAGTAAGGGTTCTCCGTGGTGGCGCCTATCAGCGTCAACACGCCGTCCTCGACCGCGGGCAGCAGCGCGTCCTGCTGGGCCTTGTTGAAGCGGTGGATCTCGTCGAGGAAGAAGATCGTCGGGCGCCCCGCGGCCCGGCGTTCGGTGGCGCGCTCGATCACGCCGCGAACCTGAGGGCGCCCGGCGTTGACCGCCGAGAGCTCCTCAAAGGCGCCGTGGGCGCGCTCGGCGATGATCCGGGCGAGCGTGGTCTTGCCCGTCCCCGGAGGCCCGTAGAAGATCGCGCTGTGGGGCTCACCCGACTCGATCGCGGTGCGCAGCGCGGAGCCGGGCGCCAGCAGGCCGGCCTGGCCGACGAAGCCGTCGAGGTCGCGCGGGCGCATCCGCGACGCCAGCGGCGCCCGCGCGCCCGGCGCTTCGCCACCGCCGGTCGGGTCGCCGCCGGGCTCCGAGGCGGGCTGCTCGAAGAGGCGCTCCTCAGTCATGGGCAGGGTCTGTGTTCACGGGTCGACGGAGTATGAGCGCCGCCACGGCGGCCGGGCGCCTGCGTCTAAGCTCCATCGGGTGTCCCGGGCACCCGCAGCCCTCGCCGCCCCGGCCGACCTCGAGACGGCGGCGGTCGGGCTGCTGCGGTCGCTGATCCGCCACGACACCGTCAATCCGCCGGGCAACGAGCGCGCCCTGCAGCTCGGGCTCAAGGCATCCCTCGAGGACGCGGGCTTCGAGTGCGAGCTGCTCGCGGCCGAGCCCGAGCGGCCCAACCTGCTCGCACGGCTGAGAGGGGAGGGGGAGGGGCCGACCCTGGCCCTGCTGGGACACGTGGATACCGTTCGCGCCGATCCGGCCGAGTGGAGCCGCGACCCCTGGAGCGGCGAGCTCGCCGAAGGGTGGGTCTGGGGCCGCGGGGCCCTGGACATGAAGGGCCAGGTGGCCTCCGAGGTGGCGGCTGCGCTGGAGCTGGGCCGCAGCGGCTGGCGCCCGGCGCGAGGCGAGTTGCTGCTGGTCCTCACCGTCGACGAGGAGACGGGCGGCGAGCTCGGCGCTCGCTGGCTCTGCGAGCGCCACCCCGACCGGGTGCGCAGCGACTTCGTCCTCAACGAGGGCGGCGGCACGGCCTTCGAGTACGAGGGCGGGCGCTTCTACCCGCTCTGCGTCGGCGAGAAGGGGATCTTCCGAGTGCGCCTCAAGCTCAGCGGCAGGGCGGGGCACTCCTCGATGCCCACCGTGGGAGAGAACGCCCTGCTGAAGCTGGCGCCGCTGATCTCGGAGCTCGCCAACCAGCCTCCGCGCCAGCCGAATCAGGAGGGCCTGGCCTTCCTCTCGGCGGTGCAGGGTGAGCCCTTGGAGGGGCGGGCCGGGATGGATGCCGGCCTCGAGCGGCTTCGCTCCAGCGAGCCGCTGCTGGCGAGCCTGTTCGCCGAGCCGATGATGGGCATCACGCTGAGCCCGACGATCGCCAGAGCCGGCGATAAGGCGAACGTGATTCCCGCGTCCGCCGAGGCGCTGATCGACTGCCGGGTGCCGCCGGGGCTCGGCGCCGAGGAGGTGCGCGCCGCGATCGAGGCCCTGCTGGGCGAGGGCGATTACGAGCTCGAGTTCAACGAGGCCGTGATCGGGAACGCCTCGCCGCTCGAGACCGACCTGACCGCGTTGATACGAGGCTGGCTTGCCGAGGCCGACCCGGGCGCCGGGCTGGCGCCGATCGTCTGGCCGGCGTTCAGCGACAGCCATTGGTTCCGCGAGGCCTTCGACTCCGCGGTCGTCTACGGCTTCTGCCCGCATCGCGAGATCCCCCTGCTCGAGGCGACGCAGCTTCTCCACAGCGCCGACGAGCGGGTGCCGGTGGCCGATGTCGGGCTCGCCGCCCGCTTCTTCTTCGAGTTCTCCCAACTGGTGTTGTCATGAGCTCGCATAACGGGGATCGTGGCGCCGAGGTCACCCGGCCGGAGGGCGGCGCAGAGCCCGCCGAACGGCCGACCCTGAGGCTGGGCGGTATGGCGCTCCGCAACGGCTTGTTGATCCACGGTCCCAGCTCGTGGGCCGCCGCCGCGCGCACCGGGTCGGGCGAGATCGAGGTCGCCTCGGGCCCCAAACCCGTGCTCGCACCGGAGCTGGCGGTGCGCATGCCCCTGATGCGAGGCCCGCTGCGCCTGGCCGAGGCCTTCCTGCTCGTGCCCAAGATGCGCATCACGCTGCGCTCGGCCCGCCTCCCGTTCGAGGATGTGCGGGTGCTGGGCGCGATGCTGCTCGCCTCGGCGGCCAGCCGCGCGATCCGCAGCGGCGGCAGCACCGCCACCCGCGAGCTCGCCCAGGCCGCGCTCGGCCTCGCCCCGGCGCTGGTGGCGCTGGGCAACCGCGATCTTGCGGCCTACCACGGCGCCGAGCACAAGGCGATCGGCGCCTACGAGGCCGGGTCCGACGACGCCGCCTCGGCCACCAAGGAGCACAAGCGCTGCGGCTCCAACCTGGTGGCGCCGATGATGCTGCTCTCGGCCGCGGGCCAGCTGCTGCTGGACCGCGCGCTCGAGCGGCCCGGCCCCCTGGCCCGCGGCGCAGTCGGCGTCGCCAGCGTCTCGATCGCCGCCGAGCTGTTCGGCTGGAGCGAGCGCAACCCCGACACCGCCGCGGCCCGCGCCTTCCACCGCCCGGGTCACGAGATCCAACGGCTGATCGCGACCAGAGAGCCGACGCCCGAGCAGCTCGAGGTCGGCCTCGCAGCCCTGCGCGAGATCCTCAGGGTCGAGGCCGAGGCCGCCGAATAGACTGCGTCCCGTGCTCGACCGCATCGATCACATCGGAGTCGCCACCGAGGACCTCGATGGCGCCATCGCCCTCTACGAGGGCAAGCTGGGGATGCCCGTCGCCCACCGCGAGACGGTGGAGTCGCAGGGCGTCGAGGCCGTGCTGCTCGACGTCGGCGACGGCCACGTCGAGCTGATGCGCCCGCTCGGCCCCGACACGCCCGTCGGCAGATATCTCGCCAAGCGGGGCCCGGGGCTGCACCACGTCGCCTACGCGGTGTCCGACATCGACGCCGCCCTGAGCGAGCTCACCAGTGCCGGGGTCGAGCTGATCGACACCGAGGCGCGCCGAGGCATCCGCGACTCGCGGGTGGCCTTTGTGCACCCCAGGGCCATGGGGGGCGTCCTGACCGAGATCGTCGAGCCGGCGGAGGCCCATTGATGAGCCTCCGCAGACGGGGTCAGCGCTGATGGCCGAGACCGAGCGTGTCTCGATCGGGTTCTCGGGCGGCCAGGTCGTAGAGATCCGGGTCAGCTCCGCGCAGCTGAAGGAGCTTCGCAAGGCACTGGAGAAGCCCGAGGGCTGGACCGACCTGGCCAGCGAGGGCGGCGCGGTCTCGCTCAACCTGAGCGAGATCGTTTTCCTGCGCAGCACGGTCGCGCACCAGGGCATCGGCTTCGGCGGCTGAGCGGGAATCGCGATGAGGCTGCTCAAGGGCCTGGTCGCGGTCGCGGGCCTCGCGCTCGCCGCGGCTGCCCTCTGGTGGCGCCGCAACCCCTCGGCCTGTCCCTACAGCCAGCGCTTCTGGGTGCAGGCGCCGCACCCGATCATCACCCGCGGGCGGCTGCGCGACGTGCTCGCCCCCCATCCCGGCGAGCGCATCCTCGAGGTCGGGCCGGGCACCGGCTACTACACGCTCGACGTCGCCGGGTGGGCCGGCGAGGACGGCTCGGTCGAGATCCTCGACCTGCAGCGCGAGATGCTCGACCACACGATGGACCGGGCAGCCGAGGCCGGCCTGGACAACATCCACCCCACGCAGGCCGACGCGACCGGGATGCCCTACGAGGACGGGAGCTTCGACGCCGCCTATCTGGTCACCACGCTCGGCGAGATCCCCGATCAGGACGCCGCGCTGCGCGAGCTGTCGCGGGTGTTGAAGCCGGGCGGCCGCCTGGTCGTCGGCGAGCTGATGGGGGATCCCCACTACGTCGGGCTGGCCGGGATGCGTCTGCGGGCCGCCGCCGCCGGGCTCGGTTTCGAGCACCGCAGCGGCAACCGCATCGGCTTCTTCGCCCGCTTCGCCAAGCCCGCGAGCTGAGGGCCCCGCGGGGCGCTCAGCCGCCCAGCGCCGTCCAGAGGCGCTCCTCTGCGTCGCGGACGCGCCCGGCGCCCGCGTCCAGCGCCTTCCAGTGCTCGGTGTGGGGCCGCTCGGGTTCGCTGGCGGTCCTGGCGGCCTCGGCCAGTTCGGTCCACAGCGCCGCAGCCTCGGCGGCGAGCGCCGACTCCCCGTAGCCCGCTTCCTCGAGGAACCGTGCGTACATCGCGCGGAAGTTCCCGCCGCCGGTGCCGCGGCGCTCGATCACCTGGTAGAGGAAGCGCGCGCACCACCGCCAGTCCTCGGCGGCCTGCGGCCAGGAGCCGATCTCGTCGGCCAGGCGCCCGAGCGCCGGCATGCCCTGGAGCTCCCCCATAGCCGGCTCCAGCATCTCCCGCGCCGCGCGCCTCACCGCAGCGGGAACCGCGTCGCGCAGTCGCTCCGGCTCCAGCTCGGCGCCCTGCGGCAGGTCGACCAGGTGGCCCTCCAGCTGGAAGATCGGCTGCTTCGAGTGCCGGGCCTTTGCCAGGCTCGCCAGGCCGGTCGTCTGCAGCTCCTCGAAGCCCGTGTCGGAGAGATGGGCATGCTCGGAGTCGTAGCCCGCCAGCACCACGGCGTGCCCGGGAAAGTGGGCCGAGTTGCCGTAGTGGTCGAGGTAGTAGAGGTCGGTGAGCAGCAGCGCCGGTCGCCCGGAGTCCACGAGCTCCCTCGCCATCCGCCAGGAGCGCTCCGGGTCGGGGTCGGTGCGCAGGCGCAGCGGGGTGCCGGTCAGCTCGAGGAAGTTCTCCTCCAGCCTCGCCGCCCTGCCGTTGGTGAAGCGCGACGGGGACTGGTCCTCGATCACCACGTAGAAGAAGCAGGCGCCGGCACCGAGGCCGAAGGCCATCTCCTCCGAGACCTCGGTGCCGTGGAAGGCGAGCAGATTGCGCAACGCGGTCGAGCCGCAATGCTTGCCGGGCACGTGCGCGTACCCGGGCACCATGGTCCTCTGGCGCGGCTCGGCGGGCATGCGTCGGATTCTCGCCGATCGGCTCAGGCCCGGCCCGCGTCCTCGCCCCTATCCTGCGCCGTCGTGCCGGCCCGGCTCGACAACCGTCTGCTGCTCGCGATGCGCACCCGCGGGCACGGCCCACGCGCCGAGGCACTGGCCAAGTGGCTGGGGAGGATCGGCGAGTACGGGGCGGTCTGGCTGGTGATCGGGGTGGCCCTGGCGCTGCTCGACTCCGAACAGCGCGCGCAGTGGCTGCTGGCCGGGTTGCTGGGACCCTTCTGCATCGGGCTCAACTACGCGGTCAAGCTGCTGGTCCGCCGCCCGCGCCCCGTGCTCGAGGGCCTGCCGCCGCTGGGCGGGGCGCCATCCTCGCTCAGCTTCCCGTCGGCGCACGCCACCTCGTCGTTCGCTGCCGCCACCGCGATGACGCGGATCTCGCCCGAGGCCGCGGTCCTCTTCATCCTCGCCTTCGCGATCGCAGCCTGCCGTCCCTACCTGGGAATGCACTATCCCTCCGACGTGATCGCGGGCGCGGCGCTCGGCGTCGCGGTCGGGCTCGCCGTCCCCCTCGACCTGCTCGACTGAGCGGCGGATGCGGGGAAGCGCGTGAAGATCGGCATCGTCGGGTTGCCCAATGCCGGGAAGTCCACCCTGTTCAACGCGCTGACGGCCGCGAGCGCTGAGACCGGCGGCCACCCGTTCACGACGATCGATCCCAACGTCGCCGTGGTCGAGGTCCCCGACGAGCGCCTCGATCGCGTCGCCGAGGTCGTCGGCTCGTCCTCGGTGGTCGGCGAGACGATCGATTTCCACGACATCGCCGGGCTGGTGCCTGGAGCGTCCAGGGGAGAGGGGCTCGGCAACCAGTTCCTCGCCTCGATCCGCGAGACCGACGCGATCTGCCACGTGATCCGGGCGCACGGCGCGAGCGCCGTCTCCCATCCCGAGGGCCGGGTCGATCCGGTCGCCGACGCCGAGCTGATCGAGACGGAGCTGCTCGCCGCCGATCTCGACAGCGCCGAGCGGCGACTCGAGAAGGTGACCCGGGAGGCGCGCTCGGGAGACAAGGAGGCCGTGGCCGAGCGCGAATGGCTCGAGGCCCTGGTGGAGGCGCTGTCGGCGGGCAGGCCCGCCCGGGAGGTGCCGGTGCCCGCGGCGGCGCCCGACGCGATGCGCAAGCTCTTCCCGCTGACAGCGAAGCCGGTGCTCTACGTGGCCAATGTCGACGAGGGCGAGACCGAGGTGCCCGAGGCGCTCGCGGCGCGGGCGCAGGCGATGGGGGCGGGCGCCGTAGCGGTCTCGGCGCGGGTCGAGTCGGAGCTGCGCGAGCTCGCCGACGACGAGGCCCAGGAGATGCGCTCCGAGCTCGGCGTCGAGCGCTCGGCCCTGGAGCGGCTGATCAGGGCGGCCTTCGAGCTGCTCGACCTGGTCAGCTTCTTCACCGCCGGCGAGGACAGGGAGGCGATGGCGCACACCCTCCCTCGCGGCGGCACCGCCTACGAGGCCGCGGGCCGGGTGCACTCCGACATCCAACGGGCATTCGTGCGCGCCGAGGTGGTCCCCTGGGACGAGCTGGTCGCCGCCGGCGGCTACGCCGGCGCCCGCGACCGTGGCACCCTTCGCACCGAGGGCCGCGACTACGTGGTCTCCGACGGCGACGTGATCACGATCAAGACATGACACCGACCCGCACCTGCTTGCGCATCGACCCGCGTCCATTCCGCTCTGCGCCCGGGGGTGCGGGCCTGCCAGGTGGGCGCGGGAGATGCTGAGCCCTCGCCCGTGAGCCTGGCCATCCTGGGAGCAGAGCTGGACGGAGAGCGCGTCGGGGTGCGCTGCGAGGGTGGGGTGATCGTCGAGCTGGGGGCGGGCGTGGAGGCAAGGGAGGGCGACGAGCGGCTCGATGCCGACGGGTTGCTCCTCTGCCCGCCCTTCGTCAACGGCCATACGCACGCCGCGATGACGCTGTTCCGCGGGTTCGGCGACGACCTGCCCCTGATGGAGTGGCTCGAGGGCCACATCTGGCCCGCCGAGCGCCGCCTCGAGCCCGCCGACGTCTACTGGGGCGCGCGGCTGGCCGCGATCGAGATGATCCGCTCGGGCACGACCCGCTTCGCGGACATGTACTGGCACGCGCCCCAGGTCGCCCGCGCCGTGGAGGACGTCGGCCTGCGGGCGCTGATCAGCCCCGTCCTGATCGACGACACGCCGGCGCCGGGCGGGGGCGGCCTGAAGGAGGCGACCGTGAGGGCGCTCGACGACCTCGACGCTTTCGGGCCGCTGGTGCAGCCGTCCCTGGGCCCGCACGCCATCTACACGGTCGGCCGGGACTCACTCGCTTGGCTGGCGGAGCTGGCGGCCGAGCGCGACCTGCCTGTCCACATCCACCTCTCCGAGACCGAGCGGGAGGTGAGCGACTGCGTGCAGGCCTACGGCGCCCGCCCGGCCCACTACCTCGATCAGCTCGGGCTGCTGGGGCCGCTGACCCTGGTGGCCCACGGCGTCTGGCTCGACCAGGGCGAGCTCGAGCTGATCGCCGAGCGCGGTGCGACGGTGGTCACCAACCCGGCCGCGAACATGAAGCTCGCGGTCGGGCGCGCCTTCCCGTATCCCGTGGCCGCGGCGGCGGGCGTCGCCCTGGGGCTCGGCACCGACGGCGTCTCCTCGAACAACAACCTCGACATGTTCGAGGAGCTGAAGTTGTTCTCGCTGCTGGCGAAGCACGCCGCCGGCGACCCCAGCGTCCTGCCCGCCGCGGAGGGCCTGGCGATCGCCCGCGGGGCGCGCTCCCCGCTGCTCGGCGGGACGCCGCTTGAGCTCGGTCAGCCGGCCGACCTACTGCTGCTCGACCGCAACGCACCCCAGCTCGCGGTCGGGGACCTCGAGGCCGGTCTGGCCTACGCGGCGTCCGGCTCGGTGGTCGACTCGACCGTGGTCGCGGGCAGGGTGCTGATGAGGGGCCGGGTCATCGAGGGGACCGACACCGACGAGGTGATCGCCGAGGTCCGCTCCAGGGCCGCTCGGCTGACCCGCGCGAGCGCATAGGGTTCGCGCCGTGCGCACCAAGGCCCGCTTCCCCCAGCTCGCCTCCGCCCGAAGGGCCGGGCACTACGAGAGCTTCTACCTGAAGCTCTGCCGGCCGGGTGGGGGCCGGGGCGCCTGGATCCGCCACACCGTCCACAAGCGCCCGGGGAAGGAGATCAGCTGCGCGCTGTGGTTCGTGCTCTTCGACGCCGACGCCCCGGGCCCCCGTGCCACCAAGCGCCAGTTCGGCGCCGACCAGCTCGACGTCCCCGAGGGGGCCTACATCCGGATCGCCGACGCGACGCTCGGCGACGGCCGCGCCGCCGGCTCGGTCACGACCCCGGCTCTCGAGGCGCGCTGGGAGCTGAGCTTCTCCGACGAGCACGAGCCTTTCCGCCATCTGTCCCGCGACTTCCTGTACGGCGCGCCGCTGCCGAGGACGAAGTCGCTCAGCCCCTACCCCAACGCGGAGTTCAACGGGTCGATCCAGGTGAACGGCGAGAGCATCGAGGTCGAGGGCTGGCGCGGCATGGTCGGCCACAACTGGGGCGCCGAGCACGCCGAACGCTGGATCTGGGTGCAGGGCGCGGGGTTCGAGGGAGGCGACCGAAGCGACTACTTCGACATGGCGGTCGGGCGCATCAGGGTCGCCGGGCTCCGCACCCCGTGGGTAGGCAACGCGATGCTCTTCCTCGACGGCACCGCGCACCGCCTCGGCGGCTTCGGGCACGTGCCCTCGACCCAGGTCGAGGAGTCACCGACCGAGGTGCGATTCGCGCTCAAAGGGAAGGGAATCAAGCTCGGAGGCCGGGCCGCGGCGCCCAGCAAGGACTTCGTCGCCTGGGTCTACGCCGACCCGGTCGGCCCCGAGCACAACACGCTCAACTGCTCGATCGCCGACCTCCAGCTCGACGTCGAGCTCGAGGGCGCCCCGCCCCGGCGCCTCACCGTCAACCGCGCCGCGGCGTACGAGTTCGGCAGCCTCGACACCGACCACGGCATCCCGCTTCAGCCCTACCCCGACGGCTGACCACTGCATGGGAGGGCGTGAGCCGGCGCCGCTCCTGATCGCGAGGAGCGATAGCGCCCGGTCAGCATCAACTCACTGACCCAGGAACTCGTTGACGGCTCGAGCGAATGAGCGGCGCTCCTGGAACAGGAAGGCGTGAGCCCCGGGGAAGACGACGAGCTTGGATCGTGGGATCTCGGCGGCGATCCGCCTCAGGTTCACCGCCGGCACCACCGGATCACGACGGCCGGCCGCGGCCAGGGTCGGCGCGCGCACGCCGGCCAGCTGGCGGTAGTTCCGGTTGCTGCGGAGCCAGGGGCCTTCGGCTTCGACCTGGGCCTCGGTGGTGGCCGCGGGAACGTCGAAGTCGTCGGGGATCTCACCGCTCTGGCTGGCGCGCTCGAGGCGGCGCAGGAAGCTACGGCCCTCTGCCCGGCGCTCCGGCGGGTAGAGCTCACGCAGGATGCTCCTGTCCGAGGGGTTGGGCTCGCTGTCGACGGCCTGAGCCTCCGGTGAGCCGAGCACGGTCTGGCTGCCTCCGGGGTTGGTCCCCGCCAAGATCAGATGGGAGACACTTTCCGGGTGATTGACCGCGAGGCGCTGAGCGACGAAGCCTCCCATCGACCAGCCCAGGACATCTGCCTCGGGCACGTCGATCGCCTTCATCAGGCCGGCGGTGGTTTCGGCGAGCGAGTCGAAGGTGTCCCCGCGCCAGGGCCCCGACAGCCCGAGCCCGGGATAGTCGAAGAGGATCAGCCGGTGGTCCTGAGCCAGCAGGCGAAGCAGCGCCGGATCCCATTCGGCCATCGTGGAGCCGGTGCCCGTCAGCATCAACAGCGGCGGTCCCTGACCGCGCTCATAGAAGGCGATTCTGGTGTCGGCGACCCGGGCCGCGTCAACCTGAGCTTCAAACGCCGGCTGGGAGTCGTTGCCGCAGCCGACGAGTGCCGCCGCCAGCGACAGACAGATCCCGAGACGGGCTTTCATCTTCATTTGGCGCAGGCTAAGGCCGGTAGAGACATGAGCGCTGCTCCAAGACCGAGATCAGAGAGAGAGCCTCGGACCGACTATCGATCGCCGCTTGCCAGATGGTTCTTCTTCATCAGCCCCCGGACAGCCAGCTTCTCCGCCCCGCGGTCTCTGCTCGGTAGTCGGCTCTGTCGCCCTGCATGGGGAGGAGAAGGGTGAGCCGGACCTGGTCCCACCCGACGAACGAGCTCACGCAGAGCGGGTGCGGGACCTGGTCCCGCGGGTGCCGACGCCTGTGTGGGGCCGCGATGAACTCGAGGCCGGTGAGATGTGGAACTCGAACTCGCTGATCGCCTGGCTGATCGCGCGAGGCGGGATCGACACCGAGCCGATCAAGCCCCCGGCGGCAGGCCGGGCACCGGGATGGACGGCCAGACTGGTGGTCGCGCGGCGCCAGGAAGCGGAAATGCCGTCCGCGCCTCCCCATGCGCCGATGACGAGGAGACGTGATCGCTGGGCAGCAAATGCGAGGGCCGCGGCGTTGTGCTGGTTTTGGCGCAAAGGAGCACTCCTTTGCAACCCCATTCGAGGCCCACGCCCCTTGGCCCTTGGCTCAGGCGGTTGCCGAGGCGAGCAGCACCACGTTCGAAAAGCTCAGCGGCTTCGAGCCACCCCCCGCATCCGCTGCGGCCCGCGTGACCGCGTCCCAGGCCTCTTCCTGGGCGGCGCCTGCGTGCTGCTCGATCATCGCTCGGATCGGGGCGGCGATCGCCCTGGTGTAGGCGGTGAAGTGCTCCGGGGAGTCGAACTCGAAGGTGACCTCGTCCTGCTCCACGGAGACCTTCGAGAACCCACCTCCTTCGAGCAACCCGCCGATGGCAGCGGGGGTGGGCCGGGAGAGGGGCCCGGGCGTTCCGGCCGGGGGCGGGGGCACGTCCAGCCGCTCCATCGCCGTCCTCATCGGAATCGAGAGGAAGGGGACCTGATCGGGCTCGCCCCACGAGCTGATCGCCATCCGCGCGCCCGGCTTGAGGAAGCCCCGGATGCGCCCCGCGGCGGCCTCCGCGTCAGGCTCGAAGATGATTCCCCAGCGCGAGACGGAGGCGTCGAAGCTCGCGTGCGGAAAATCGAGGCTGGAGGCGTCTGACTCCATGAACTCGACGTTGCCCAAGCCGGCCGCCGCCGCGCGTTCACGGCCGAACGCGAGCATCTCGGCGGAGATGTCCGTGGCCACGACGCGGCCCTCCGGGCCGGCCTTGCGCGCGGCGGTCAGCGCCGGCTCGCCATAGCCCGCGGCGACGTCCAGGACCCGGCTTCCCGGCTGCACGTCGGCGAGCTCCACCAGCCGCTCGCTGATATGCCCGGCGGCGCTGTCGGTGAACTCGCTCCAGTCTTTCCATCCCACCGCAGCGGAGTCCCACTGCTTGTGCTGCGCCTCGCGGAAGTCGACCGGGTTGATCGCCTTGGATTCCAAGCTCGCTCCTCCTACCACCCCATTGCAGTGCACGGCGACGCTAACCGATTCGGCCCGCCCGGCGAACCCGCGGCGACGATTGCATCGCTTCCGCTTCGGCTCCGGATGACCAGCAGCACGAGGTCAGGTTGTCGGTTGCTGGCGAACCGCGCGCCTCCCTCCGCGTGAAAAGGGAAGTCAAGAGGGGATCGAGACCCCCGGATTTCGTTGTCCTTGGACGAGAAGCGGCAGCTTCGGGCGATCCAGCCTGACGGAAAGGACTGCCTCCAGCCAGACGGGAGGCGGCGGCTATCTCTTCTTGAAGGTCGCCCAGGTGTCGGGCAGGCCCAGCAGGGCGCGCAGCCGGGGGCCGTTGGTGATGGTGACGCCCCCGGAGCCGATCACCTTGGCCTTGACGATCCGCGGCGAGACACCGCGCCTGGCGACGACGATCCGCTTCAGCCGGCCCTTGACGAGGCCGCGCAGCTCGGCCTGGAGGCTCCGCTGTGAGAACTTGCGGGTCCAGCGGTGGTACGAGGAGCCGGCCTTGGCCTCGTTGGGGTCGGGCACGCCGCGCAGGTAGGGCTCGGGCGTGCCGCCCAGGAAGGAGTTCTCGTTGTTCTCTGTGTGGCCGCCCGAGGTGGACATGAAGAAGGTCTGGGCGATCTTGCCCGCATACAGCACCACTTCGTTGGCGGTCTCTGTCACGGCCGTGTTGGTGCGCGCGGTCTCGGCGCCGATGCCGCCGTAGACCTGGCTTCGGGTGTCGTCATAGGCGTCGAAGCCCTTGCCGCCGACCCCGGAGCTCAGCGCGTAGGAGCGCGCCGCGACCGCCTGAGCCTTGAGCGCCTCGAGCGGCCACGAGCTGGGCGACTCCTCGGCGATCACGCCGCGCAGGTAGCTCTCGATGCCGACGGCGTTGATCGCGTTCAGCCTGCCCGGAACGCCCGACGGCCGCACCTCGAGCGCCCCGCGGTAGGCGCCCTTGCCGATCAGGATCACCGTCTTGCCCCCGGTTGCCCTGAGCACCCTGCCGCACTTCCCGCGGCGCCGTCCCGACTTGGTCCGCAGGCTGACCTTCGACCCCTTGCGCTTCGCCGTGTAGGTCCTGGACTCGTTGAGCTTTGCCCCGCAGGCGGCGCTGGCGCCCTTGAAGGACACCCTCGTCTGGTAGGGACGCAGCAGGATCCGCATCGTCTTGCCCGGGTCGGTGCCGATCTCGGTGCCCGAGTAGTACTGCTTGAGGATCGCCCGGTAGCCCATGCCCGCCTTGGCCGAGCCGTAGGCGCCGTACTGGCTCATCCCGATCCCGTGGCCGTAGCCGGCGCCCTTGATCACCCAGCGGCCCTTGGCCTCGGCGCCCGCCGCGGCAGTGGCCAGCAGCAACGCGATCGCAATTGTGATGATTCTTCGGCTCGGCATCGTCTTGGACGGAACGGACAAGTACGCGTGAAGTTGCGCTCCCACGCCTTCGAGCACGCCTCGGCAAGTCCTCTAGGCTCAGGGTAACGAGCGTGATCCGGCGTTCCGGCCGGTCGAGGAAAGGAGCCCGAAAGATGGCCACCGGCACGATTGAGGCGATCGAGGTCACCGACCACAGGCTGCTCGTCGCAGGCGAGCGGATCGAGACCGGCGCCTGGACCGAGGTCCGCAGTCCCTACGACGACAGCCTGATCGGGCGGGTCGCCCAGGGCGACGCCGCAACCGTCGAGCGCGCGGCCGAGGCCGCGCACCGGGCCTTCTCCAGGGGAGACTTCCCCCAGCACGAGCGCGCAGCCGTGCTCGACCGCGCCTCGCAGATCGTCGCCGAGCGCGAGGACGAGCTGGCGGCGACGATCGCCGCCGAGGCCGGCAAGCCGATCAAGACGGCGCGGGTCGAGGCCCAGCGGACCGTCGGCACGCTCGTCTTCTCGGCCGTCGAGGCACGCACGCTGACCGGCGAGATGGTGCCGATGGAGGCGGGCGCCGCCGGCGAGGGAAAGCTCGGCTTCGTGCTGCGCTTGCCCTATGGGGTCGTGGGCGCGATCAGCCCCTTCAACTTCCCCCTCAACCTGGTCGCGCACAAGCTGGGGCCCGCGATCGCCGCGGGCAACGCCGTGGTGCTGAAGCCCGCGGGCCAGACCCCGATCAGCGCGATCAAGCTCTCCGAGATCCTCTACGAGGCCGGACTGCCCGAGGGCTGGCTGCATGTGGTCAACGGCCCGGGCGCCGAGGTCGGCAACGCGATCGTCGAGAGCCCGCTGACCAAGGCGATCACCTTCACCGGCTCGGCGCCGGTCGGCTGGGCGATTCGCGCCAAGGCCGCCCGCAAGAAGGTCAACCTCGAGTTGGGCTCGACGGCGCCGCTGATCGTCATGGAGGACGGCGACTGGGAGCAGGCGGCCGACAAGGCCAAGATTCACGCCTACTCTCACGCGGGCCAGAGCTGCATCTCGGTGCAGCGCATCCTGGTCCACGAGTCGCTGATCGACGACTTCACCGCCCGGTTCGTGAAGAACGTGAAGTCACTGGTCGTGGGTGACCCGATGGACGAGGCCACCGACGTCGGCCCGCTGATCTCGCCCGGCGACCGCGACCGCGTCAAGGGGTGGGTGGACGAGGCGGCCGCCGCCGGCGGCGAGGTGCTGGCCGGCGGTGAGCTGGTGGACGAGGGCCGCTGCCTGGCGCCGACCGTGATCCGCGAGCCGCCGCGCGAGGCCAAGGTCTGGTGCGAGGAGATCTTCGGCCCGGTCGCGACGCTGCACTCCTTCGGCTCCTTCGACGAGGCGATCGAGCTGGCCAACGACTCACGCTTCGGCCTGCAGGCCGGCGTCTTCACCCGCGACATCGGTCGCGGCATCGAGGCCGCCGAGCGGCTGGAGTTCGGCGGTGTGCTGGTCAACGAGGTGCCGACCTTCCGCACCGACCAGATGCCCTACGGCGGAGTCAAGGACGCGGGCAACACCCGCGAGGGCCCCGCCTACGCCGTGCGCGAGTTGACCGAGGAGCGCCTGGTCACGCTTCAGGGCTGAGCGAGCCGCCCCTGGGCGCCCTGGGCGCGATCCGAACCGCGGGCGGGAGCGCGGATGCCCCGCACACGGGCTCTGCGCGTACCATCAGGAGGGATGTCGGGGAGAGGGACCCGCTTCGCCGCCTTGGCGGCGATCGCCGTGATCGCGGCGGTTTCGCCTGCCGGCGCCAGCGCGAGCACCTACGACGTCAACAGCTTCGGCGACTCGGGGGACGGCGTCTGCGACGCCACCTGCACGCTGCGCGACGCGGTGATCACGGCCAACGGCAACCCCGGCGCCGACAGGATCAACGTCCCGGGTGACGTCACGCTCGGTAAGCCGGGCGTCGACGACGACACCGCGGCCGCCGACGACCTCGACGTGCTCGCCGGCGACTTGACCGTGGTCGGGGTGGGCGGCCTGCGCTCGGTCGCGCAGACCTCGGGCCGCGTGTTCGAGGTGCCGGTCGCAGGGCCCAGCCTGATCCTCAGGGACCTGCTGATCACCGGCGGCTCGGTCTCCAACTCGCCGCCTGCTGAGCCACAGGGCGGCGGCGTCCGCTTCATCGGCGGCAGCGGCGACGTGCTCACCTTCGACGACGCCCAGGTCAGCGGCAACCAGGCGGTATCGGACGCGCCCAGCACGGCGCGAGGCGGGGGCGTCTACTTCTCGGGCAACGGCAGCTACCTGGCCGTCGACAGCACCGAGGTCTCGGGCAACGCGGCCGGCGGCGGCGCGGCCGATGCCGACGGCCGCGGCGGCGGCGTCTACTCGACCGGCACCGACAGCTCGGCGACGGTCTCGGCCAGCCTGATCTCGGCTAACAGCGCGGGCGGAGGCATCGATGCCCCCGGCAGCGGTGGAGGGCTGTTCGTCGATGCGGGGGGTAGTTCCACGGTGACGATCCCCGCCTCCAGCATCCAGGGCAACGACGCCGGCGGCTCGGCGGCCGGAGCGACCGGCAGCGGCGGCGGGATAGACGTGGAGTCGGCGATTCCGATGACGATCACCGGCTCCACGGTGAGCGGCAACGACGCGGGTGGTGCCGCCGCCGCGGGCGCAGGCGGCGGCGTCCAGTTCAGCGGCAGTCTCTACCTGACCAGCTCCGCCATCGATCAGAACCGGGCCGCCCCGGGCGGCTCCGGCCAGGGCGGCGGCATCGACATGACCACCTCGGCCACGAGCCTGACGATCAACGGCGGCACTATCAGCGCCAACAGCGCCGGTCTCATTGGCGGGATCGGCGGCGGCGTCATGCTCAGCTCCGACGGCCCGCTCGCGGTCAGCTCCAGCACGATCACCGGCAACTCCGCGCCGGTCAACGGCGGCGGCGTCTACCGCGCCAGTCTCCCTGCGGGCGCCCCCAGCGACTTCATCGACACGACCACGATCTCGGGCAACCAGACGAACCTGAACGGGGCCGGCCTCTACCTGGCGAGCGACGGCAGCATGGCGATCACCCGCAGCACGATCTCGGGCAACCAGGCGACGGGAGCGGTGACCGCGGCCGGCGGCGGCATTCTCGCCGAGCGCGCAAGCGCCGCGGGCGCGGGCGCCCTGTCGATCACCAACAGCACGATCTCGGGCAACTCCGCCTCGGGCCCTGCGGGCGGCAACGGCGGCGGCGTCGCCAACCGGCTCGGCGGCCCGGCGATGCCGGTGGCGATCACCGCCAGCACGCTCGCCCAGAACACCGCCGACCCCGCCGGCGCCGGCGGCCTGGGGGGCAACCTGCTGGCCCACGGTGCCCCCGGATCGGGCCTGATCGACCTGCGCGGGTCGATCGTCACGGCCGGCGTGGGCGACGCGGGCGCGCAGAACTGCAGCGTGGTCACACCCGCCGGGGTGATCGACTCGCTCGGGGGAAACGTCGAGGGCCCCGGCACCTCGTCCTGTGAGCTCGACCAGCCCAGCGACCGCCCCGCCACCGACCCTCTGATCGGCGCGCTGGCGGGCAACGGCGGCGTCACCCTGACGCGCGCCCTGCTCGCGGGGAGTCCAGCGATCGGCCTCGTTCCCGCGGGCCTCTGCCCCTCTTCCGGCGGTGACCAGCGCGGGGTGCCGCGGCCCCCCGGGTCCGCCTGCGACGCCGGCGCCTACGAGGCTCCGGCCACCTCCGCCGGCGGCAAGGCGAAGAAGGCGAAGAAGTGCAAGAAGAAAGCGAAGAAGAAGAAGAAGGGCAAGGCGGCCGCTGCCGCCAAGAAGAAGAAGTGCAAGAAGAAGAAGAAGTGCAAGAAGAAGAAGTGCAAGAAGAAGAAGAAGCGCTGAGCGGCTAGATGGCGCTTGCCACCTCTGCCACCGCCCTCAGCCAACGGCGCCGGAACAGACCGGAGAAGGAGCCGACCGCGAGCCAGTAGAGGTGAAAGGCGCGGCGGCCCCACTCGTCGGTCGCCACCACCTGGGTCTGGGTGACCAGCTTGGAGCGCTCCTCGCCGAGAGGCTCGGCGCTGAGCGTGGTCACGGCCTTGAAGCTGTGTGGCTCGTTCCAGCTCTCCCATGCGGCCGGGTCGGTGAGCCGCTCACCGCTGTCGCCGCCGAGCGGCGTCCAGACCGGGCGCCCGAGGCCGATCACGGCCTCGCGCGGCTGGCGCTGCAGGAAGAAGAGCTGGTTGGCGTCCATGAAGTCCAGCATCGAGTTGCCCAGGTTCAGCCCCCGGGCGCGGAGCAGGGCCCGCACCACGGGATCTGCTCCCAGCGGCACCTGGAAGGCGAGCTCGATGGCGCTCTCCGCTGAGGTCTCGACGACCTGCTCGTATCGCTCCGAGGCGATCGGATCGGAGATCCAGTCCTCGATCGGCATCCCCTGCCGACGCCGCTATCCGTGCGGCTTGGCGAGCTTGCGGTGGTCGAGCGCCTCGTCCAGGATCGCCTCGTCCACGCCCTTCGCGCGCGCCACCTCGCGGGCGGTCTTGCCGCTGGCGGCCGCCTCTTTGACGATCTCGGCGGCGCGGTCGTAGCCGATATGGGGGTTGAGAGCGGTCGCGGTCGCCAGCGTCGCCTCCGCGTGCCTGTTCAGCATCTCGAGGTTGGGCTCGATGCCCCGCACGCACTTCTCGTCGAGGGCGCGAGAGGCGCTCGCGAGCAGCTTGATCGAGCCGAGCAGGTTGCGCGCCATCAGCGGCACCCTCACGTTCAGCTCGAATTGGCCCTGGGTGCCGGCGACCGTGATCGCGGCGTCGTTGCCGATCACCTGCGCCCCGACCTGGATCACGACCTCGGGGATAACCGGGTTGACCTTGCCGGGCATGATCGATGACCCCTTCTGAAGCTCGGGCAGCAGCAGCTCGGCCAGCCCGGCGCGGGGCCCGGAGCCCATCAGCGCCAGGTCGTTGGCGATCTTGGTCAGCGACACCGCCACCACCTTCAGCGCGCCCGAGAGCTCGACCAGCGCGTCGCGGTTGCCCTGCGCCTCGAAGGGGTCGGCGGGCTCGGAGATGTCGAGCCCGGTGTCGGCAGCGAGCTGCTCGCGAACCTTGGCGGCGAACTCCGGGTGCGTGTTGAGACCGGTGCCGGTCGCGGTCCCGCCAAGCGGGATCTGGCCCACGCGCGGCAGGGTCGCGCGAATGCGATCGGCTCCCAGTCTCACCTGGGCCGCGTAGCCCGCGAACTCCTGGCCGAGCGTCACCGGGACCGCGTCCATCAGGTGGGTGCGTCCCGCCTTGACCAGGTCGGAGAACGCATCCGCCCTGCTCCCCAGGGACGCGGCGAGCTCGTCGAGCGCCGGCAGCAGGTCGGAGTGCACCTCCCCGAGCGCCGCCAGGTGCACGGCCGAGGGGAAGACGTCGTTCGAGGACTGGCCCATGTTGACGTGGTCGTTGGGATGGACCGGGTCGCCCGCGAGGCTCGCGATCACCTCGTTCGCGTTCATGTTCGACGAGGTGCCCGAGCCGGTCTGGAAGACGTCGACGGGGAACTGAGAGTCGTGCTGGCCGGCCGCCACCTCGTCCCCGGCCGCGGAGACCTTTTCGGCTATCGCCTCGTCGAGGTTCCCCAGGGCCGCGTTGGCGCGCGCCGCGGCGGCCTTGAGCCGGCCCAGCCAGTGGATCACCGGTGGCGGGATCGCCTCACCGGAGATCTGGAAGTTCTCAACCGCCTTGGTGGTCTCGCCACCCCACAGCTCTTGCGCCATCGGCCCTCCTCGTGTTTGCGCGGCTCAGGCTACCTGGGCGCGGTCGCGGTCATCGCCCGGCCCCGTCACCCGGACTCGAGGCCCGCTGCGTAGCCCCTGCCGAAGCTGCGCTCGAACTCGGCGGGCAGCAGGCCGCCGGGGCTGAAGCGCGCGGCCGCGTTGAGCCTGCGGACGAGGTCGGCGTGGATGCCGTCGTCCCCTCGCTCGACCGCTCCGACCAGATAGCCGAGCCGGATGCTGTCCGCGCCGGCCGGGTTGCGCTGCGCTTCCCCGTTCAGCGTGGTCGCCGCGGCGATCATCTGCTCGCCCACCGCGGCGAGTTGGCCACCGCTCTGCTCGGGTACCAGACAGTCGGAGATCGGCACCTCGCCGCGCAGCAGCACCTCGCCCGGCGCCGCCGCCAGCGCCTTGACGTACTCGGGACTCGGGCTCAGGCACGCGGCGGGAGCCTGGTCGGGCTCGCTCGAGCCGCAGCCTGCGACACAGACCAGGGCGATCGCCGCGACGGCCGACGGGATGGAGACGCGGGCGCGCATCGAGGCTGGGAGCCTAGGGCCCCACGATCGCCGGCGGCGCTCACCAGCGGGCCGCGGTCCCGGCGACGCCGAGTGCTGGGACGGGTTCGCGTCCGCCCCGCCGCATAACTTGGGCGACGTGAGCGAAGAGGCGACGCCCATTCGCCCCATCGATCCCCTCGCCCATCGTGCCCTCGAGGCGCTCGTGCGAGCCCAGGCGACGCTCACGCGCCGCCTCGCCGCCGACCTCGATCGCGTCGGCGTTTCGGCGACGGGCTTCGCGATGCTGGTGCTGCTGACCAGCGCCGGGGGGAGGCTCGAGCTGCGGGCGATCCGCCGCCGCCTCGGGGCCTCCAAGGCGACCGCCACGGAGGTGCTCGACACGCTCGAGACGCGCGGGTTCGTGCTGCGCACGCGGCTCGAGTCTGATCGGCGCGCCGTCTCGGTCGCGCTGACGCCGGCCGGCGCCAACCTCGTCACCCATGCCTTCCCGGGGCACGCCGAGCGCGTGCGCGAGGCCTTCGGAGCCCTCGATGAGGCCGAGAAGCGCCAGCTCGCCGACATCTGCCGCAAGCTCGACCACCGCGCCGCCTGAGCTGCGCTCGGGCCGGCGCCCCACCCGCCCGGCCACCCCCGACGGGCCCCGGCGCATTCATCTCAAAGCCCCGGGCACGCGCAACGATCCCGTGTCACTGGGTGGTGCGCTCGTAGAATCGCCGCGAATGGCCGGATTCAGCCCCGTCGACCCCAAGCAGTCGTTTCCGCACCTCGAACAACAGGTGCTGGAGCGCTGGCGCGAGCGCGATGTCTTCGCGCGCTCGGTGGAGCAGCGAGCCGAGGCTCCGCTGTGGAGCTTCTACGAGGGCCCGCCCACCGCCAACGGCCGTCCGGGGTCCCATCACGTCCTCTCGCGGGTCTTCAAGGACATCTACCCCCGCTACCGCACGATGACCGGTCACCGCGTGCCCCGCAAGGCGGGCTGGGACTGCCATGGCCTGCCGGTGGAGCTCGAGGTGGAGAAGGAGCTCGGGATCGCCTCCAAGGCCGAGATCGAGGAGTACGGGATCGCCGAGTTCAACGCGCGCTGCCGCGACTCCGTCTTCCGCTACGTCGAGGACTGGAAGCGGCTGACCGAGCGCATCGGCTTCTGGATCGACCTCGACGACCCCTACGTGACCATGGACGACGACTACATCGAGTCCGGCTGGTGGGCGCTGCGCCAGATGTGGGATGCCGGTCGCCTCTACGAGGGCCACAAGGTCGTGCCCTACTGCCCCCGCTGCGGCACCGCGCTCTCCTCGCACGAGGTCGCGCTGGGCTACCACGAAGTCGAGGATCCCTCGGCGTATGTGAAGCTGCCCGTGACGGCGATCGCGCCCACCGATGCCATCCCCGAGTCTCCGATCGAGGTCGGCGACAAGCTCCTCGTCTGGACCACCACGCCCTGGACCCTGATCTCCAATGCTGCCGTGGCGGCGGGCGCCGAGATTGAGTACGTACGCGCCCGCGGGGGCGAGAACGGGCCCGCCGACGAGGTGCTGGTGATGGCGCGGGAGCGTGTCGAGGCGGTGCTGGGCGAGAACGCAGAGGTGCTCTCCCACTTCCCCGGCGAGGCGATCGCCGGCGCCGCCTACGCGCCTCCCTTCGACTACATCAGCGACTACGGCCCCCGGGGGCACACGGTGCTGCTGGGCGACTTCGTCACCACCGAGGAGGGGACGGGGCTGGTGCACACCGCTATCGCCTTCGGCGAGGACGACTTCCGGCTCGGCGAGCAGTACGGAATAGCCCTGCATAACCCCGTCCGGCTCGACGGCACCTTCGACGAGCGGGTGACGGACTTCGCGGGCCGGGGGGTCAGGGAGGCCGATCCCGAGATCGTCGCGGCGCTCGAGCGAGCCGGCAAGCTGCTGCGCGCCGAGCCCTACCTGCACGCGTACCCCCATTGCTGGCGCTGTGACACGCCCCTGCTCTATTACGCCAAGGCGAGCTGGTACGTGGCGACGAGCCAGGTCAAGGACCGAATGCTGGCCGAGAACGAGCAGATCGGCTGGCATCCCGACCACATCAAGCACGGGCGCTTCGGCAAGTGGCTCGAGGGCAACGTGGATTGGGCCCTCTCGCGCGACCGCTACTGGGGCACGCCGCTGCCGGTCTGGGAGTGCGAAGCCGAGGGTTGCGAGGAGCGCTTCTGCGCCGGCTCCCGCGAGGACATCAGATCACGGGGGGGCGAGGTGCCCGAGGATCTGCACCGGCCCTACATCGACGAGGTCGTCCTCGCCTGCGAGCGCGACGGCTGCGGCGGTCAGATGCGCCGCGTCCCGGCGGTGATCGACACCTGGTTCGACTCGGGGGCGATGCCGTTCGCCCAGTTCCACTACCCCTTCGAGAACGCCGAGCTGTTCGCGGAGCGCTTTCCGGCCGACTACATCTGCGAGGCGATCGACCAGACCCGCGGCTGGTTCTACACGCTGCTCGCCGAGTCCACGTTGCTGTTCGATCAGGCCAGCTTCCGCAACTGCGTCTGTCTCGGCCTCATCCTCGACCCCGAGGGCCACAAGATGTCGAAGAGCCGGGGCAACGTGGTCGACCCCTGGGAGGTGCTCGATACCCACGGCGCCGATGCGTTCCGCTGGTACTACTTCACCTCACAGCAGCCCTGGGCGGGGTACCGCTTCTCGGTCGATACGGTCGGCGAGGCGGTGCGCCAGTTCCTGCTGACGCTCTGGAACACGTACTCGTTCTGGGTGCTCTACGCCAACACCGAGGGCATCCAGCCCTCGGAGCTTCGCGAACAGGGTGAGCCCGTGCCGACGCCCGGCGGCGGCGAGCTCGACCGCTGGGCGCTGTCGCGGCTGCAGGCGACGGTCGCCGTGGTGCGCGAGCGCATGGACGACTTCGACTGCACCACCGCGGGCCGCGCCCTCGCCGACTACGTGGAGGAGCTCTCCAACTGGTACCTGCGGCTCAGCCGCCGGCGCTTCTGGGAGGGCGAGCGCGCCGCCTTCGCCACCCTCCGTCACTGTCTGGTGGAGGTCTCTAAGCTGCTCGCGCCACTGACACCGTTCGTGGCCGACGCGATCTACTGCAACCTCGCCGGTGGCGAGGCGGGCGAGTTCGGGGACGAGCCCGATTCGGTGCACCTCTGCGACTTCCCCGAGGTGGCCGCGGCGCTGCGAGATCGGGAGCTGGAGGCGGGCATGGAGGCCGTGCGACGCACGGTCGAGCTGGGCCGGGCCGCCCGCGCGCACTCCAAGCTCAAGGTGCGCCAGCCGCTGCGCAAGGCCGTGGTCGTTGCCACCGACCAGGAGCGCCCCGCGATCGAGCGTCTCGGCGACATAGTCGCCTCGGAGCTCAACGTCAAGCAGGTCGAGTTCGTAACCGACGCCTCCGAGCTGGTCTCCTACCGCGTCAGGCCCAACTTCCAGGCGCTCGGGCCCAGGTTCGGCAAGCAGATGCCGCAGGTCAAGGCGGCCGTGGAGGCGCTCGACGCCGAGGAGGTCTCACTCGCGCTGGACGGTGGTGAGCAGGTCGGGATCTCGATCGACGGTCACGACCATACGCTCTCGCCTGACGAGTTCAGCATGGTGATGGAGCCCCTCGATGGCTATGAGGTCGAGGCGGAGGCCGGCCACGCGGTGGCGCTTGCACTCGAGCTCGACGACGAGCTGCGCGGCGAGGGCTGGGCGCGCGAGATAGTGCACGCCGTCCAGAACGCTCGCAAGGCCGCCGGCCTCGACGTCTCCGACCGGATCGAGCTGGCCCTGGCCGGCGACCCCGAGCTGCTCGCCGTCGCCCGGGAGCACGAGTCCTACATCTCCGGCGAGACGCTCGCCACCTCGGTCGGCTACGAGACCGACGGCGCCGGCGAGCACACCAGCGTGGACGGCCGCGAGCTGCGAATCACCATCAACGCGAAGGCTGCGTCCTAGCTGGCGAGCGCGGGCTCCAGCTCGGCTTCGATGCGCGCCTTGGGCATCGCGCCGACGATCCGCTTGGCGGCCTCGCCGTCCTTGAACAGGATCATCGTCGGGATCGAGAGCACTTCGTACTTGGCGGCGGTCTGCTGGTTGTCGTCCACGTTGAGGCTGACGATCGCGAGGTCGTCTCGCTCGGCGTCCATCTCCTCCAGCACGGGGTGGACTACGCGGCAGGGCCCGCACCAGGGGGCCCAGAAATCGACGAGCACCGGACCACCGGCCTCGAGCACGTCGGACTGGAAGTTGGCGTCGGTCACATCTGTGAGCTTGCCCGGCACTTTCGTCTCCTCGTGGTAGTTCCCGCTTGGCTTGGTTACCTGGCTCTTACTATACAAAATGAAGCAAGGCGCGAGGGGCCGGCCAACCTTCGGGGCCTCTGCGGCAGCATAGTCACGGCCGCCTGCGGCGCCGCAGACGCATCGCGGGCACGCGCCACACCGCCTCGGCGACTATCGCCCGGCTCATCTTGGAGTCGCCCTCGGCCCGATCGCGGAAGACGATCGGCACCTCCACCACGGTGAAGCCGGCCTCGATCGCCCGGTAGGTCATCTCGACCTGGAAGGCGTAGCCCCGCGAGTTGACATCAGCGAGGTCGATCGCCTCGAGCACCTCGCGCCGAAAGCACTTGAAGCCGCTGGTCAGGTCGCGGATCTCGACGCCCAGCACGGCGCGCGCGTAGCGGCTGCCGCCTCGGCTGATCATCCTCCGCGTGCGGCCCCACTCGGTCACCCCGCCACCCGGTACGTAGCGCGAGCCGATTGCGAGATCAGCGCGCTCGACGGCCCTCAGGAGCTGGGGCAGGTAGGCGGGGTCGTGAGAGAAGTCGGCGTCCATCTCGATCACCAGCTCTGCGCCACCCGCCAGCGCTTCGCGGAAGCCCGCGATGTAGGCGGGTCCCAGTCCCTCCTTGCGCTCGCGATGGAGCACCGCGACGTCGGGGTGCCCGGCGGCGAGCCGATCTGCGATCTCCCCCGTGCCGTCGGGCGAGTTGTCGTCGACGACCAGCACCCGCCTCGACTCGGGTAGCCGCTCGCGCACGGCCATGACGAGCTGCTCGAGGCTCTCGGCCTCGTTGTAGGTCGGCAGCACGACCCAGACCGCGGGGGCTGCATCGGTCGGCTCGGTTCTGGACGCGGCCACGCGCGCAGCCTAGTTTCCGCGGACAGCCGCTGTCTTCCGGAAGCACGTTGCTCCGAGCGCCACAATGGGGGCATCTCCAGGATCCGGGACATCCCGCGCTTCGTCTCGCGTCACCCGGCGCTTTCGATCCTGGGGGCCCTCTTGGTGATCGGAGGAATCGGTGCTCTGGCGGACGCTCTGACGGGGCCGACCGGCGAGGGCGCCGCTTTGTGCCGGGATGCCGAGCGTGGGATCCCGGGACGGGCCGGCGGGCGGCAGCAGCAGGACGCACGCCTGGACTACAAACGCCTTTGGCTGCGCGCCGCTCCGCTGCTCGGCTCCGCCGATCAGCCGCCTCCACGCCTGAAGTTCGTCGGCCTCTCCGCCGTGAGGCCTGGGCCGAGGGCCACCATGTGGGTCGGTCCGGACCAAAGCAACTGCCGGACGATCTTCATCGCCCCCGGCGCTCGACGCCTGCTCGCCAGGTCGCGTGGAAGAACCCTCCGCGACCGTCGCTTCCACCGCGCCGCGGAGCGCTGGGCGCTCCATGAGACGGCGCACTACTTCCAGTCGGTTGAGGTTCTGTCGATCCCCTCGTTGCGAGAGTACGGCGCCACGCAGTGGGAGAAGGCACACAGCCGGGCGCTGCTCGGAACGCACCGAACGAGGGTGCGACCTAGATTCAACCGATGGCGTGACCGAGATCAGTTCGGATCCAACTACGGAGGAAACCCGCGCACCTTCACCTGGCCGGCACTGCCCAGCCGCCGCGGGCCTTCGGCGCTTGCTCGGATGCCTCCGTGCGAAGGCCCCCCTTCGGCGCGGCGAGCGTAGTCTGCCCGGCCCGGAAGCCTGCGGCAACGAGTCTGCCCCCACTACGTTTCCAGCATGCGCAACGCGGAGATCGCCGCAACGCTGAGGGAGCTTGGTGTCCTCTACGAGCTCGATGGAGCCGACCGCTTTCGGGTGCTCGCCTACAAGGAGGCGGCTCGCACCGTCCAGGACAGCCCCGTCTCGATCGAGCAGATGGCCTCCGCACAGAAGTTGACGGAGCTGCCGGGGATCGGAAAGACGATGGCGACCAAGATCGAGACCCTGATCGAGACGGGCCGCATCCCCTCGGCGGACAAGCTCAAGGCCAAGTTCCCGGCGACGCTCGTCGATGTCACCCGCGTCCCCGGCCTCGGCGCCAAGACCGCGCGGCGGCTGTACGACGAGCTCGGGGTCGAGGACCTCGACGGCCTTCGGGAGGCCGCCGAGAACGAGCGCATCCGGGGCCTCAAGGGCCTCGGGCCCAAGGTGGAGGAGAACGTTCTCGCCTCGCTCGAGACTCTTCCCGAGGCCGGGGAGGAGTCCGAGCGCCGCCTGCTCTCCGCGGTGCTGCCGGTGGCCGAGCAGCTCGCCGCCGCTCTGCGGAGGCTCCCCCAGGCGGGCAGGGTCGAGGTGGCGGGTTCGGCCCGCCGCTGGGCCGAGACCTGCAAGGACATCGACCTGGTGGCGACCAGCGACGATCCCGGAGCCCTGGCCGAGGCGCTGGCCGGGCATCAGCTCGTCGCCCAGGCGAGCTCGGGGGGAGAGGCGGGCGCCAGCGTGCTCACCCACACCGGCATCAGGGTGGACCTGCGCATCACCCCCGAGCAGAGCTTCGGCAACCTGCTGCAGCACTTCACCGGCTCCGCCGAGCACAACGTGGCGCTGCGCGAGCGCGCGCTTGCCCGAGGGTTCTCGGTCTCCGAGCACGGCGTCGCGGCGCTCGACGGCAAGGAGGTACACCGCTGCGCGGAGGAGGCGGAGGTCTACGAGCTGCTCGGCCTCCCGTGCATCGAGCCGGAGCTGCGAGAGGGGCGCGGAGAGCTCGAGGCCGCCGACGCCGGCGAGCTGCCCGAGCTGCTCACCCTCGATCAGATACGCGGTGACCTGCACTCGCACACCACCCTCTCCGACGGCCGCAACACCCTCGAGGACATGACCACCGCGGCGCGCGCCCGCGGCTACGCGTACTTCGCGATCACCGATCACTCCGCCAGCCATGGCTTCGGCGATCAGGTCGACGCCAAGGCGCTCGCCAAGCGGATCGAGGAGATCCGCGCCTACAACGAGTCCGCCCCCCGCGGCTTTCGGCTGCTCGCCGGCTCCGAGGTCAACATCGGCACCAACGGCGAGCTGGACTACCCCGACGAGCTGCTGGCCGAGCTCGACTGGGTGATCGCCAGCGTCCACACCTCCTTCGGCATCTCCGAGAAGCGGATGACCGACCGCGTCGTCGCCGCGATCGAGCATCCCCTGGTGGACTGCATCGGCCACCTCACCGGCCGGCTGCTGCTGAGGCGCGAGCCATACGCGGTCGACGTCGAGCGCGTCGTCGGCGCCGCGGCCGCCAACGGGACGATGATCGAGATCAACGGCAACCCCAACCGCCGCGACCTGAACGAGGGCCACGCCCGGCTCGCGGCCGAGGCGGGGGTGAAGATCGTCTGCAACACCGACGCCCACGGCGTCGACACCCTCGACAACATGCGCTATGCGGTGGCCACCGCACGTCGCGCCTGGCTCGGCGCCGATCAGGTCGCCAACACCCGCCCCTGGCGCTCCTTCGCGCCGCTGCGCAAGCGCCATCGCGCGAGCTAGCCGGGTAAGCGCCTACGCGGACGCGGTCGGCGCCGGCGGCGGCGGCGGATGGCCTCCAGGCGGCCGGCCCCGTCTCAGCCCCGGCGTCCGCACCAGGGTCACCGGCTGCAGGGCCGAGCCGGGCTCGACGTAGAAGCGCACGCCGTCACGCTCCTCGATCGCCGAGACGGCGCGCTCCCAGCCGCGCAGGGAGAGGGCCGCGGCCATCCCGAAGCCCGCGCCGATCGCGGCCACACCGGGGAAGACGAAGCCGAGGCCGCCGGCGAGCAGGGCGAAGGCCCCCAGCGGCCACAGTCGCGCCAGGGCGACGCGCCCCGGGTTGTCGACGGGGAGGGTGGTGCTCATGCGCGCGCCGGCCAGCAGTGGCCGCATCGCCTCGGAAGCTCGCGACGCGCGACCCTGCATCAGGCCGATCAGGACGGCGGCCGCCCACCAGCCGCCGGCGACGATCAGCGTCAGGGTGTCGCCGTCGCCGTTGGCGGCCACCACGGTGATCGCCGCCAGCGCAGTCGCGACCGCTGCAGCGAGGAGCACCGTCATCCGCAGCAGGTCGCAGAAGCTCACTTCCGGCCGCCGCTGGTGCTCATGCGGCCAGGGCCCGCAGCACCTCGTTGAAGCCCTCGGTGCCCTCGACCGTGATGTCGGCGTTGGCCGAGACCTCGGGCGGGGTTTCCCCGGAGCCGACGGCGACGCAGGTCACCGCCGTCAGCACGCCGTCCTTGCGCAGGGCGCGGAGAGCTTCGAAGGCGTCGACGTCGGTCAGGTCGTCGCCCCCGTAGAGCGCGGCGGTGACCGGCGCCGAGGAGATCAGCGCGGCGACGGCGAGGCCCTTGGTGATGGGCACGTCCGGCCTGATCTCCAGCACCTTGCGGCCGCGATGGGTGACCAGGCCCCGCCGCTCTGCCTCGGCGGCGATCTCGACCGCGAGCGACTCTGCCGCCCCCTCGTCGGGGGCGCCGCGCCAATGCAGCGCCACGATCGCCCCCTTGTCCTCGACCCGGATGGCCGCCCGCTCCAGGCCGGACGCGTCCAGCCCCGCCACGAAGCGGGCCGCGTCCTGCTCGTGCCCGGCCAGCGAGGGATCGGGGTGCGGCACATCCTCGCCTGGCATCAGCAGCTCGTAGCCGTGGTTACCCGAGTAGGCGAGCTGGTCGAGGCCGACGACCAGGCGCGCGTCGGTCGCCCGGCGCCCGCTGACGCAGGCGACGAGACCGTAGCGGCCCGCCAGCCGGCGCAGCAGCGCCTGGGTCCGCTCGCCGACGCCCGCGTCGCCTGGGCGCTCGACGATCGGCGCGATCGTGCCGTCCACGTCGATCAGCACCGCGGAGTGCCCGGGTGACTCACGCAGCGGGGCGAGCAGCTCGCCGAGGCGTCCGGTGTCAGGCCCTGCTTTCGCGCCCTCCATGCCTTCTAGTATCGCCGCCGATGCGCAGGACCGTCCAGCTGGCAGCGATCGGCACCGCCGCGGGCGCGTTCAGCGGGCTCTTCGGGGTGGGCGGCGGGACGATCATCGTGCCGCTGCTGATCACCTGGCTGGCCTACGGTGAGCGCGAGGCCACGGGCACCAGCATGGCCGCGATCATCATCATCGCGGCCCTCGCCGTGGCGCTGCAGGCCGCCTACGGCAACGTCGACGTCGCGAACGCGGCGCTGGTCGGCATCCCTGCGGTCGGCGGAGCCCTGGTGGGGACCGCGCTTCAGCAGCGCATCCCGGAGCGCGCGATCTCGCTGCTGTTCGCGCTGATCCTGATCGCCCTGGCAATCGAGTTGATCATCCCGTGAGCTCCGGGCGCTCCAGGGGGGGATCGAGCTGATCGACGAGCTTCTCGTTGCGCTGATGGGCCTGTTGGGGGGGCTGCTCGGCGGCCTGCTCGGCGTCGGCGGGGGCATCGTCTTCGTGCCGGCGCTGACGATCTTCCTCGGCGAGCCCCAGGTCCAGGCCGAGGCGACCTCGCTGCTGGCGATCGTCCCCGTCGCCCTTGTCGCGACCTGGCGCCAGCGGAGCTACGGCAACGTGCGCCTGCGCGAGGGCCTGGTCATCGGGGCCCTCTCGCCCCTCGGCGTGCTGGTCGGCGTGGTGGCCGCCAACGAGGTCAGCCAGCGCGCCCTGGAGCTCGCCTTCGCCGGCCTCGCCCTGCTGATCGCGGCCCGCCTGATCAAGCGCGGCCTGCGAGCAAAGCCCGGCGCCGAGCGCGGCTAGAGCCGCACCCGGACATACGTCCAGCCTGGGCGTCCTCGTGCGTGCAGCCGGCCAAGCTACGGCACGATTTCGCCGATGGGAATCCGGGCGCGACATCCGAAGCAGGGCTCGACAAAGGCTCCCCTCCGGTCGAGGCAGCCGAGGACGAGCCGAAAGGGCCACAAGCTCCCCGTCAGCGACGGTCGCGGCCGGGGCGGGCGACCAGAGGCGGCCCGCCGTCATGGCGCCGGGCCCGAGGCGCTGCGCGCCCCGGACTCGATGGCGCGCGATTTGATCAGCGCCGTCGTCTCCTCGGGGGCTGCGAGCGGGGAGGCGGAGGGGGACGAAAGCGTTCACGTCACCAAGGCGCAGGCCCGAAGGGTCGCGGTCGAGTTCGGTGGCGCCATGCTCGAGGTGACGAACCTGGAGACCGCCAAGCACTGTGACGACGTGGTCGTGGTGTCGGAGGCGCTGTGCGAGCAACTCGGCGTCACGGGCTCCGAGCGCGAGGACGTGCTCGCGGCGGCGCGCCTGCACGACCTCGGCAAGGCCGCTGTGGGGGCCAAGATCCTCGCCAAGCCGGGTCCGCTGGACGGGCGCGAGCGGGAGCTGATCCACCGGCACACCGAATTCGGTGAGCGGATTCTCGCTGCGGTGCCCGAGCTCGGCGAGATCGCTCGCCTGGTCCGACACTCGCACGAGCGCTGGGACGGCCTCGGTTATCCGGACGGCCTGGCCGCTGAGCAGATCCCCCTGGGCAGCAGGATCATCTTCTGTGCCGACGCCTTTCATGCGATCCGGTCCGACCGGCCGTATCGGGAGGGTCGCTCGTCCGCTGCATCTCTGGCCGAGATCAAGCGTTGCGCCGGGACCCAGTTCGACCCGCAGGTGGTCGAGGCCTTCGAACAGGTGGCGCGCGATCTGCGCCTCGTTTCCGCGCAGGCGCGCATGCGCCGCTCCAGCCGGCTGGCCGTGCTGCTGATGATGCTGACGATCGGTACAGGCGGAGCCGCGGCGGCGGGCTCGGGCCTGCTCGGCGAGCAGGCCTCGGGGCGGGACGGCGCGGTGGCACCCGCCGCCGCAGGACTCCAGCCGCTCGGGATCCCTCTCGGCGACCTGGTCCCTGTGCAGCGCTGGCGAGATTCGAGCTTCGCCCCCGGTGCGGGCCCGGGGGCCGCGGCCAGATCGCAGGGCGGCCGGCAGGGGCAGCGGGACAGCGGCGATCGTGGCTCGACGCAGGGCTCCGAGGGGGCGCGGAGCCCGCAGGCAGCTGGGAGCGACCCCACGGGAGGCTCCACAGGCGGCGGTTCGGGCGGCGGCGCCGGCGGCTCCCAGGGCGGCGGCCCACCCGGCAGCGCCCCCGGCAACAGCGCCAACAACCCCCACGGCGGCCCTCCGGGGCTGAGCGGCGGCGGCCCTCCGGGGCTGAGCGGCGGCGGCCCTCCCGGCAACAGCGCCAACAACCCCGACGGGGCCGCCCCCGGGCAGAGCGGCGGCAAGAAGTAGGCCCGCTAGGCGGCGCGCCGCTGCAGGCCGTGCTCGAGCGCGCCCTTGACCCCGGCCTCGAGCGCATTGAGCCGGTAGAGCGCCAGCGCTTCGGGTGAGCCGAAGCCCCCTCCATAGCCGCGGCCGCCACCACCCGGGCGCGCGCCTTCGGCGCCGTGGTGGGTGAGCAGGCAATGCAGTAGCGCCGCGCGGCGGTCGAGGGGAAGGTCCCGCGCGGCCCCGCCGACGATCTCCGCTCCCAGCGCCAGATGGCCCAGAAGGCGGCCCTCGTCGGTCAATCCGAACTCAGCGCCGTAGGAGAACTCGCGGACCTTGCCGACGTCGTGGACGAGCGCCGCCGCCATCAGCAGGTCGGAGTCCAGGCGGGGGTGCAGCTGGCAGATCTCGGTGACAAGCGTCGCGACGGCGACGGTGTGCTCGACCAGGCCCCCGAGGTAGGCGTGGTGCCCGGCCCTGGTGCAGGGAGCCCTGCGGAACTCACTTGCGACGGGCTCGGCGAACAGCACCCGCTCGACGACCCTGCGCAGGGGCGCGTCATGGACCTCGCGGGCGAGGTGCTCGAGAAAGCCGGCCAGCTCGTCGCCGTCGCGGTAGGCCGAGGGCAGGAACGCGCCGGGGTCGATGTCGGAGCCCGCGATCGGGCGGATCTCGTCGATCTCCGCGACCAGCTCGCCGCGGAAGCGCTCGACCCTGCCTGAGACCCGGATCGCATCGCCGTGGTCGAAGCGGGCGCCCAGCCGGTCGACGTCGCGGAAGGCCCGCCCGGTGATGGTCCCGGTGCGGTCGCGCAGCTCGAGCGAGAGGTAGGGCGAGCCGTTTCGCGCCGTCAGCCGGTCCTTGCGAACGCAGGCGTAGTCGCCGCGAAAACGCTGGCCGGCGGCCAGCTCCGCGATCTTCGGGGCGGCGATGGTGGGCGCTGGCGCGGCTTCGGGGGACACCCCCCGATCATGCCCCGCCGCCCGGACGGCGAGGGACACCGATCGCGACCGCGGTCCCGGCGAGCTAAGCTCGCGGCATGGACGCGCTCGCCTGGGAGGCCGAGCCCCCGCAGCTTCGATCGCCCGCCCTGGTCTGCGCGTTCGCGGGCTGGAATGACGCCGCGGGCGCCGCCACGACGGCGCTGACCACGGCCGCCGAGTCGCTGGACGCGGAGGTCTTCGCGCAGGTCGACCCCGAGGAGTTCTTCGACTTCCAGGCCAATCGCCCCACGATCACCCTCTCGGAGGGCCAGACTCGCGAGATCGAGTGGCCCGGGAACGTGCTCTTGGCCGCCTCTCCGGCCGGAGCCGAGCGCGACCTGGTGCTGTTGGCGGGCACCGAGCCCAACCTGCGCTGGCGCACCTTCTCCGACGGCATCGCTGAGGTCGCCGAGCAGCTCGGCGTGGAGATGGTGATCACGCTCGGCGCTCTGATCGCCGACGTGGCCCACACTCTGCCCGTCCCGATCACGGGTCTCGCTTCCGACCCCGAGATGGTCGAGCGCCTCGGCCTTGCCCGCTCCAACTACCAGGGCCCGACGGGCGTGGTCGGCGTCGTCCACGACGCCTGCAATCGCCGTGGGATGCCCTCGGCCAGCCTCTGGGCCGCCGTCCCGCACTACGTCGCCGCCGTCCCGAACCCGAAGGCCGCCCTCGCCCTGCTGCGCCGACTCGAGGGCCTCGTCGGAGTCGCGGTCGAGGCCTCCGCGCTCGAAGAGGAGACCGAGTCCTTCGAGAGCCAGGTTTCCAGCGCCGTCTCCGCCAATCCCGAGATCCAGGAGCTCGTGGAGCGGCTCGAATCCGAGCAGGCCGAGGGCCTGGAGGCCGGCGACGACATCCCCTCGGGCGAGTCTTTGGCCCGCGACTTCGAGCAGTTCCTGCGCCAGCAGGGCGGCGGTCCCACAGGGCCCCGCGGCCCGGCGGGGTCCTAGGGGCGGAAGGCCCCCTTCCTAGGCCTCCGAGGCGGGGCAGATCAACTTGAAGTCGCACCAGGAGCAGATCTCGGGCGAGGGCCGCGGCTCGAAGTCCTGGCCGAGGATCCCCTCTCCGACCTCCAGCACCGTGCTCTCGACCCGCTCGAGATCATCCGGAGAGCTGCCGACGGCGACCTTCTCGTCGGCGAGCACGTACCAGAAGCTGCCCCGGGCACCTGCCTCGAGGTGCCAGGCTTCCCGCGCGGCGAGCCTGTAGATCGCCAGCTGCACGTCGGACTCGAGCTCGCGGCGGGACTTGGGGTCGCCGGTCTTGTAGTCGATCAGCTCGTAGCCGCCCTCGGGCAGCTGGTCGACGCGGTCGACGCGGCCGCGCAGGTGATGCTGGCCCACCTGGAAGTCGAACTTCCGCTCCACCCACTTCGGGCTGGCCGGGCTGCCCGATTCGCGCGCGTGGTAGCGGCGCAGCGATGCGATCGCGCGCTCGCGGTACTGAAGCTCGTCATCGGTCTCGCCGAAGCCCGAGCGCCGCCAGGCGGCGGCGAACAGGGACATCAGGCGGTTGAGGCTGCCCGCCTCGTCGCCGCCGGCAGACGTGCCCTGGGCATGGAAGCGTTCGAGCACCTGGTGGATCACGATCCCGAAGCGCTGGTTGATCGTCGGCTCCTGGGGGATCCCGAAGACGCGCGCGAACTTGTACTTGAGCGGGCAGGTGCGGTAGAGGTCGATGTCTGTCGCCGAGAGGCCGAGGCCCTCGCCGCGGCGCGGCAGGAAGGCCTCGAGCGATGGTTCCTCGCGCGCCGCGATCAGCTCGCTGCCGCGCCGGCGCTCGCCCTCCGCTTCCAGCAGGTAGCGGTCCAGCGCCGAGTCGGCGAGCAGGTCGCGCTGCTCGGGCGAGATGCCCTGTCCCAGCATCTCGTTGATCGCCCGCAGCGCATCGGCAGGAGGCTCCTCGCCGGGTCGCTGGATCAGGGCGCCGAGCTTGAGCAGCTCGAGAAAGCGGGCGACCGCCCGGTTGACGTCCATGTAGGTGTCGAGGCGGGGCTCGTTGAGGGTGCCGCCGGCTCGCCAGGCCTCCTCCATGACCTCGTCCTGGATCATCCGGTAGGTGGCGTGCAGGCCCTCCGCGGGGCCGAACAGCTCCTCCTCGTGGCTCGACTCCGAGGCGCCCAGCACGGCGCGCGCCTGCTCGTAGAAGGGCGAGGCGCTGACCGCGCCCTCCTCGCTCGCCTCCGGCCGGGTCAGCACCAGCCTCTCCCGGGCTCGGGTCATGGCCGTGTAGAGCAGGCGGCGCTGACGATCTTGGTGCGAGCTGCTGCCGCCGCCGAGCGCCATCGGCACGTCGGGGACCCCGGTCGGCACCGGTCCGGGCACGGCCTCGGCCTGCAGGCCGACGATGTAGACGCGGTCGAACTCAAGTCCCTTGACCGAGTCGAGCGGCATCACCTGCACCGCGTCGGCCACGGGCACCGCCGGCTCGTGGTCGGCCTGTAGGCCGGCCTCGGAGACCGCGACCAGGTAGCGCGTGAAGTCGCGGCTGGAGCCACCCGGCTCGCGCCGCGCCCAGTCGGCCGCCAGGTCGCCGAGCCGCGAGAGGTTGCGCAGGCGCTCCACGGCCTCGGGGTGGGCGGCGAAGAGGCGCTGACGCCGAAACCCGACGCGCTCGATCAGCCGCCGCACGAAGACGTCGGTGGGCATCTCGCCCATCGCGTTGACCGCGGCCGTGTGCAGGCCGAGGAAGGCGCGGATGCGCTCGCGGGCCTCGGGGGATATCTGGGGGCTCTCAAGCGACGCCTCCAGCGCCGAGATCATGTCGAGCTTGCGGCGTCTGGCGATCGTCGTGCAGCGCGCCAGATCCACTGAGCGCAGCTCCACCGGGGGGCGGCTGAGGGCCCGCACGGCCGCCGCGGCGTCGGTGGGGTCGGCGAGCAGCCGCAGCCAGGCGATCACGTCGCGCACCTCGGGGCGCTGGAAGAAGGCTCCGGCTGAGGTGATGCGGTGAGGCACGCGCCGCTCCTCCAGGGCGCCCGCGACCGTGCGCGAGAGTCCGTGGCCGCTGGGGACCGCGACGCAGATCCGCCGCGCCTGTGGACCGCCCTCGGCGGCCAGAGCCGCCTCGATCTCGCGCGCCACGGCCTGCGCCTCGGCGCGCTCGTTGGCGCAGCGCCAGAACGCCACCTCCGTCTCGGCTCCCTCGGCACGGCGGGCGCGCTCGCCGCTGGGCCCGGCGGGAGCGACGACGGCGTTCGCGGCATCGAGCAGCTCGCCTCCATAGCGCCAGGAGGTGTCGAGCTCGACCTCGGTCAGCTCGCCCAGCGCCGCCCTTGCCCAGTCCGCCGCGCCACCGTCGCCCTGCTCGTCGTCGCAGGAGAGCACCACGCTGCTGGCGCCCCGCGCCAGCCGATCGACCAGCTCGCGCTCGGCGGGGCAGGCATCCTCCATCTCGTCCACCAGCAGGTGGGGGAAGCGCTTCGCGATCGCCGCCGCAAGGGCGGGGCGCTCGCCCAGCAGCCGGGTCAGCTCCAGCACCGCCGAGCCTCCGTCGGTCACGCCGGCCTCGCTCAGCAGCTCGTCGTGAAGCTCGTAGAGCTCGGCGAACTCGCGCTCGCGCTCGGCCGAGTCGCGCTCGGCGTCGTCGGCCGCATCCCTCGTCAGCCCGTCCGTCCAGGCCCGAAAGCGCGCGGCGTCGACCCCGGCGGCCTTCAGCGAGTCGATCCGACCGACCAGCCGAGCGAGCAGGTTCGCCGGCGCGCCCCTGATCTCGTGCCGGCGCAGCGGCAGGCTGTCGAGGCGCTCGAGCAGCATCGCCAGCCGCTCGGCCGGGCTCAGCGCCTCGAGGAAGGGGTCAACCCCAGCCTCGGTCGAGTGCTCGCGAAGCAGGCGGATGGCCGCGAGGCGGTAGGGCAGGGCGACCAGCTCCTCGAATGCCTCCGTAGCCGCCTGCTCGGCTCGGGCGCGCAGGTCGGTCGCGGCCGTCTGCGAGCAGCTCAGCGCCAGCGCCTGCTCGCCCCGGCCCGCCAGGGCGGCCAGCCGCCGCGCCAGCGTCTCGGTGCGGCCCGATCCGGCGACGCCGGTCAGCAGCAGCGGGCCCTCGCTGTGCTCCAGCACCGCTCGCTGGCGATCGCTCAGATCGCGCTGGGGGGGATCGGGCTGTGCGGACGAGCTCGCCACCGCGCGCTGAGGCTACCGAGGCCCCTCGCTAGCATGGCCCGGTGAGCCAGCAGGGCCCCTCGGCAGAGGAGTGGGTGGCCGCCTTCGGTCGCGCCGTCGAGGCACAGCAGGCGATCTTCGCCGAGCACGCGGGGATCGAGGCGCGGACCGTCTACGAGGGCGTCGGCGAGGGCGGCGACAACACGCTCGTCATCGACCGCCTCTGCGAGGACGCTGTCTTCGAGCAGCTGGAGGGCATGCACGGGGACGGTCATGAGTTCACGGCGATCTCCGAGGAGCGCGGCACGGTCGAGTTCGGGCCAGGCAGCTCGCCCCTTCGCGTCGTCGTTGACCCGATCGACGGCTCGCTCAACGCCCGTCGCACCGTCCCCTGCCACAGCCTCAGCATCGCCGTGGCCACGGGCGACTCGATGGCCGACGTCACGCTCGGCTACGTCTACGAGTTCGGCGCCGGCGAGGAGTTCATCGCGATCGCGGGCAGGGGGGCCACGCTCGCCGGCAAGTCCATCCGGGTCCCCGCGGGTGACGGCCTCGAGGTCGTGGCCGTCGAAGCGAGCAAGCCCGAGCGGCTGATCGCCGCCTGCCGCGTGCTCGACGGCAGGGCGTACCGGGTGCGTACCCCCGGCTCGATCGCCGTCTCGCTCAGCTATGTCGCCGCCGGGCGCTTCGACGGCATGTTCTCCACCCGACCCTGCCGCTCGGTCGACGCCGCAGCCGCTCAGCTGCTGGTCAGCGAGGCGGGAGGGGTGCTCGCCTTCGGGGACCGGGCGCCGCAGGAGACTCCCCTGGAGCTGTCGGCGCGCTTCGGGATCGCCGCCGCACGAACCGCTCCCGACCTGGCCGTGCTCAGGGAGGCCCAGCGGGCGGTACCGGGATGAGCGAGGCGGGCGAGGCCACCGCCGCCCCGCGCACGGACGGCACCCCGGCGGCGGACGCCGGCCCGCCCGGAGTCGTCGACTGGAGCCTCGCCGAGCGCATCGCGCTGGCTCTCGCCGGTGACGGCCCGCGCTGGGACGGGACCGAAGCCGAGCTGCGCGCCGAGTCCCTTCATGCCGCCCGCCTGGTGCGCCGTTACACGCACCTGCGACCGAGGGGCGCCATCCCCGCGGCCGAGCTGGTGGGCCGCGACGATTGGGCCCGCACGAACCTCCTCTCCTTCGAGCAGATGTCGGCGGGGGTCGAGCGCAAGATCGCCGAGCGCATGGGCGCGTCGGGAGAGGGCGCCGACGGGGGCGGTGGCCTCTCGCGGCGGCTCACCGGCGCCGCCGCAGGCGCCGAGGTCGGCCTCGCGGTCGGCTACCTGGCCCAGCGGGTGGTCGGCCAGTACGACGTCGCATTGCTGGGTCCGACGCGCGCCCCGCGGTTGCTGTTCGTCGGTCCCAACCTCTCCGCGGCGCGCGAGCGGCTCGATGTCGACCGCGACCTCTTCCTGCGCTGGATCGCGCTGCACGAGACCACGCACGCGGTGCAGTTCGCCGGGGTCCCCTGGCTGCGCAGCTACCTGGGGCGGATCGCGGCCGACCTGTTCGAGCAGGCCGCCGTCGAGGTGAAGCCCGGCGAGTTGCTCTCCAGGCTGCTGCGCACCGGTCCCAAGGAGCTGGTCCGCACCTTCACCAGCGGCGAGCTCGCGACCCTGCTCTGGACCGAGGACCAGCGCGAGCTCGTCGAGCGTCTGACCGCGGCGATGACCGTGATCGAGGGCTACGCCGAGCACGTCATGGACGCTGTGGGCGACCAGCTCGACCCGCGCTACGCCGAGCTGCGCCGACGCCTCGACCGCGACCGCCAGCGCCGCAGCCCGCTCGAGTCCCTGGTCTCGAGACTGCTGGGCCTGCAGATGAAGATGGCCCAGTACCAGCGCGGCAAGGTCTTCTGCGATGAGGTTGCCGGGATCGCGGGCATCCGCGCTCTCAACACGGTCTGGTCTCGCCCCGATGCCCTGCCAACCGGCACAGAGCTCGAGGATCCCCAAGCCTGGATCGCCCGCACCGACGCCGACCGCCCCGTGCGCCGCTTCCTGGCCCGCTTCCGCTAGGCGGCTCCGCCGGCCGCGGCCGCCCAAATGAAAGCCGGGCCACGAGGGCCCGGCTTTCGAGGGAGGAGAGGTTGCTTCTCTGCTCGCGAGTCTGGGGCGAGCAGACCTATCCGGGCCGGCCGCCTCTCATCGGCGGCCCGGGCTAAGCGGCTAGATGCGCTCGCGCACCCGCTCCACAGTCGGCTCGACGCGCTCGCGCGCCCGTTCCACAGTCGGCTCGACGCGCTCGCGCGCCCGCTCCACAGTCGGCTCGACGCGCTCGCGATAGACGGGCTCGACGCGGTCGCGCGCCTTGCGGGCCTGCTCCACGACCTGGTCGGTGACCTGGCGGCGGATCTCGCTGCCACGCTCGCCGGCCTTGTCCAGCTCGTCGGTCAGCTGCTTGCGCAGCGTCTCCATCTCCTTGCTACGGCTGGCCGGGTCGCGCCACTGCTCGACGGCCTTGGCGACAGCATCGGCGGCGTTCGCGGAGGCGCCGGTGATCACGTCCGCGGCCTGTAGGGCCTGGTCGGTTGCGCCCTGGCCCTTGCGACGCGCTTCCTCCTCGAGCTCGCCGACCTGATCACCGATAACGTCGGCATCGCCGGCGGCCTGCGCCTTGACCTTCCCGGCGTCGTCAGCCGCCTGGCCCTTGACCTTCTTGGCGTCGCCCGCCGCCTCGTCCTTGAGCTTCTCGGAGCTGTCCGTTGCCTGATCCTTGGTCTTCGTCATTCTTGTCCTCACTGCCTCTCGTGTCGAGTTGTCTTATTAGAACTAAGCTTGTTCAGCAATATAGCACCGAACACACGTTTGTAAACGAACGGGAGGCGCCGGTTACGCCACCGGGCGGTCGGGGGGCCGTACCTGCGAGAATCAGATCGGATGCCAACCACCGAACAGGTCGAGCAGAAGCTCCAGGCGGTGATCGATCCCGAGCTGCGGCGGAACATCGTCGAGTTGGGGATGGTCCGCTCGATCGAGATCCACGATGGCGGCCGCATCGACGTGGTCGTCTCGCTGACCACCCCCGGCTGCCCGATCCGCTCCCACTTCCAGGAGGCCGTGGCCAAGAACGTCGGGGAGTTGGAGGGCGTGACCAGGGTCGAGGTCGGCTTCGACGTGCTTTCCGACTCCGAGAAGGGTGAGCTGCAGCAGAAGCTGGGCCGCAACAAGCTCCCCGAGGGTGCCCTGGCACAGGTCAAGAACGTGATCTGCGTCGCCTCGGGCAAGGGCGGCGTGGGTAAGTCGACGATGACCGCCAACCTCGCCGCCGCGCTGGTGGCCGAGGGCCACTCTGCCGGCGCGCTCGACTGCGACGTCTACGGCTACTCGATCCCGCGCATGCTCGGCGTCAATCGCAAGCCCGACGTCTCGGCCGAGCGAAAGATCATCCCCCCCGTCTCGCCGGCCGGCCCCAAGGTCATGTCGATCGGCTTCTTCGTCGATGAGAACGCCGCCGTCGTCTGGCGCGGTCCGATGCTGCACAAGGCGATCCAGCAGTTCCTGGAAGACGTCGCCTGGGAAGAGCTCGACTATCTGCTGCTCGATCTGCCTCCCGGCACGGGCGACGTCTCGATGACCCTCGCGCAGCTGCTGCCCCAGGCCAAGATCGTGATCGTCACCACCCCCCAGCCGGCAGCCCAGAGCGTCGCGGCCCGCACGGCCGAGATGGCGGCGAAGGTGGACCTCGAGGTGATGGGCGTGATCGAGAACATGTCGGCTTTCACCGGGCCCGACGGCGAGCGCGTGGCGATCTTCGGCGAGGGCGGCGGTCAGCTGCTGGCCGACGAGCTCGATGTGCCGCTGCTCGCCAAGGTCCCCCTCTCCTCCGAGCTCCGCGAGCACGCCGATGACGGCTCGCCGCTGGTCACGGACGAGCCCGACGCGCCGGCCTCACAGGCCATCCGCCAGGCAGTCCGCGGCATCGTCGCCCAGACTCCGGTCGCGCTCCCGGTGATGGAGACGGTCGCCGCCGCCGGCGTTCCCGCCGCCGCGATCAGCGGCACCGAGCTGCCCGTGGTCCAATAGCCGGGCAGCCGGCGCTCGGCGGGTCGCCGATCACTCGTCGGCAGGTCCCAGTGAGCGCCAAGCGAGGATGACCACGCGGCACCGGATCATCGTGGCGCTTCTCGCCTGCGCAGTGCACCTCGCGGTCTTCGTCCCGACGGTCGGCTCCTGGTCCTCCGTGCTGGTCAACGACTTCGCGCCCCAGGCGGAGGCGATCGAGGCGGGCGACCGTCCCTACCTCGACCAGAGCATCGAGTACCCACCGTTGTCGATCCCGGTGCTCCAGGGCCCGGCGCTGTTCGGCGATGGTGTCGATGCCTACGTGGAGGCATTCCAATGGGAGATGCTGGCCGTCGACCTCGCGCTCGTCCTGCTGCTGGCGCTCGGGCTGCCCGGCAGCGCGCGCCAGGTGATCTCGGCACTGGGCGTCTACACGATAGGCCTGGTGATGCTCTCGGGCGTGGTTCTCGACGACTCGCTAATCGACACCGCCCCCTTGGCGCTCTCGCGTTTCGACCTGGTGCCGGCGGCGCTGGTGCTTGCGGCGATCCTCGCACGCGATCGGCGCCGATCCGCCACCTGGTCCGCGCTGCTGGCCGCGGCCACCGCCGTCAAGGCCTTCCCCCTGTTCCTCTACCCGGCGTTGATGCGGGGTGAACGACAGTGGCGCCGGGCCGTGGTGGGCGGGGTGATCCCGCTGATCGTATGCGTGGGCATCGTGATCGCCTGGGGTGATGAGTTCGGCGCCGCGATCACCTACCACACGGGACGCGGGCTCCAGATCGAGAGCCTCGCGGCCACGCCGTTCGAGATCGCCGGCCAGTTTGGCGCCGGGGTATCCAGCGAGGTCGCGAGCGGGGGGTTCGATGTCGCGGCCACGGGGACGGACGCCGCGAGGCTCGTGTCCGTGCTGGTCGGCGCGGTCCTCTACCTGATCCTCCTGCGTGCCGGGTGGCGCTCGCCGGTGCCGAATCTGGCGCTGGTCACCGCACTGCTCGCCGTGATGGTGGTGTTTGCGCCGGTGCTCTCGCCGCAGTTCCTGCTTTGGGTGCTGCCGCTCTCGGCGGCGGCCTACGGGGCGGGCCGCGAGAACCTCGTGTTGCTGGTCGCGATCCTCTTCACCCAGATAGCACTCCAGAACTACGATCAGGTCGATGGCCTGGGCGCCGGGTTCACGTGGCCGATCGCGGCCCGGAACCTCTACCTGGTGCTCTACCTGTGGCTGGTCTGTGCCCCGATCATCGGCGGAAGCCGCGCGGCGGCGCAGGAGCCTCCCGCGGCCGCTGCTTCCACGAGCACGCCCAAGCCCGCCTAGGCGTTGCTGCGCTCAGCCGGGAACCGGCTCCTCTGCTTCCCTCGCGGCGGCCACCCCTGAGCGCGCCGCCGGACCCCGGCGATCCTGAGAGGTCGCTATGGCGACCATTGTGAGACCGAAGAACCAGGGGATGTACGCGTAGAACCAGTGCTCGAGGGTGAGCTGCACTGCGATCATGAGCGCGGCCGAGAGGGCCGCCACCTGCAGTAGGGTCCGCCGGCGCGGAACCAGGGCCAGGCTGGCCGCGAACGCGGCCGTGGCGACCAGCGTCAGGGTCTGGAGCGGCTGCAGCGCCGGGACCTGGCCCCAGATCGAGAAGGGCGAGGTCCGCTCGAGCTGGATCGCAATGGTCCGCTCCCAGGTCGTTGCCAGACCTGGGTCGAGGGCGGGGTAGGCCAGGATCAGCGCGGAAAGCGCGAGAAAGACCGTGCTGAAGTAGGCGAGCCGCAGGCCCACCGAGCGAGGCAGGTCGATGCCGAACGGGAGCCTGATCGAGCGCGGCTTGCCGCTCTGTGAGGGCCGTCCGGCAAGGCCGCGGTAGCCGGTGGCGAACAGGGGAACCAGGAAGAGCGGGGTGAACTTGGCGGCCGACGCCAACGCGAGCAGGACCGCTCGCCAGCCAAGTGACGAGAAAGCCACAAGCCCCCAGATCAGCAGCGCTCCCACCAGCGAGTCATTGGAGTTTGACTGCAGCGCAAAGGCCGTATAGGGGTAGGCGACCCAGGAGAAAGCGAGAATGACGCCGAGGTCCCTGCCGGCCCTCCCCGGTCGCAGCCGACGGCCCAACAGCACGAGCCCCACGATCGCGGCCAGGTCGAAGAAGATCGCGGCGGCATGGGCGGCGGGTAGGTCGTCCCACTGGCCCGACCACGGCAGGGCCAGCTCGAAGGGCACGTATGCCAGGTAGTTGACCGGACCGTAGGTGTCCCCGGTGCGGTTATCGGCGGGGAACGCGTTCTCGCCGTAGAGGGGATCGCCGTTGGTGATTCGCTCCGCTCCGATCACCCCGGCATAGCCGACGTCGATCACGCCCGAGTCGGCGATGTTGACGGCGATCCGAAACCCGCCGAGGAAGACCGCAGCGACCAGCAGCCAGGTGATCGGCACCGATGGCCGTAGGCCGCTCCCTCCCCCCTTGAAGCCGACCCAGAGCATGCGGGCGAGCAGGTAGACGAGCGGTGGATAGGCGAGGGGCACCGAGAGGCCGATGTCGGCCGTGTTGAAGAAGATGTGCGAGAGCCCGAACCCGAGCAGCACGAGCAGATCCAGATGGGCGATTCGACGCAGCCGCCGGAGATCGAGCAGCCCGAAGAAGAAGATCGCAGAGAGCGGGATCCAGACATAGGGGGCGTTGAGCACGTGCCCGAACTGGCCGCTGTAGCCGCGCGCCATCGGCCAGGCCACCTGGTCGCCCGTCCAGGCCTCCACGACCTCCCCGCTGCCGCCGTCCACCAGCACGAGCGCCACGCTTGTCCCGTCCGAGACATAGCTGATCTCCCATTGCCCCGGCTTCACCCCCGGAATCGCCGATACGGGGCCGAGTTCGGCGCGAAGCTCCTCGATCGCCGAGCTTTCGTTGGCGGCGTTGATGGCCGCGCTTGCGTCAACGCTGAAATCGGGCGGGGTCGCCGGGAGGGTCGAGGGAACCGTCACCACCGGCGGGTCGTAGCCCGCGGTCCCCTGGTCCTGAGCCTGGGCAGCCCCGCCGGTGGCGAGCCCCATGGCAAGAAAGCAAGTCGCCGCCCCAAGTGCCACCGGGTAACGGCGTGAACGCGGGCCGGCGCTTCGCTCAGACCGCCGAGGGCCTGCTCGCGCGGGCTTCATGCAGCTCAGGAGCAGGCCCGGCCCCTTGCCTATCTACCTGATCAGTCGGAGTCGGGCAGCCGCCGCCTCAGGGCGACTCCCAAGCCGCCCATCGCGACCGCCATGACAACCAGGATCCAGACGTGGAGTCCGGTGTACGGAAGGGAGCTGCCCGTCGACGCGGCCACCAGCTGCGGGCCGCCGCCGCCGCCAGCGCCGCCCGCTCCTGCGCCGCCGCCGCCGCCGCCGCCCGTGCTGCCGGCCACGCCGCCCGCCCCGGTCGACGTCGTGGGCGTTCCCGTGGTGGTCGTCGTGCTCAAGCACTGGGTGTTGGTCACGGTGCTACCGGGAACGGTGTTGGTCACGGTGCTACCGGGATCGGTGTTGGTCACCGTGCTTCCGGGAACGGTGTTGGTCACCGTGCTTCCGGGAACGGTGTTGGTCACCGTGCTGCCCGGCTGGGTCGTGGTCACCGTGCTGCCCGGAATGGTGGTGGTCGAGGTGCTGCCCGGAATGGTGGTGGTCGAGGTGCTGCCGGTCTGGGTGCTGGTTGTGGTGCTGCTGGAACTGGTGGTCCGGCTCAGGAACGTCGCGCACGGCACGGTCGTGGTCACGGTGCTGCCCGGTCCCGTCGTGGTGGTGGTGGTGGGGGGCAGGGTCGTCGTCACGGTGGTGTCAGGAGCCGTGGTCGTGGTGGTGACATCCGGCGCAGTGGTCGTCACGGTGGTGTCGGGAGCCGTGATCGTGGAGGTGGTGTTGGGCCCGGTGACCGTGGAGGTGGTGTTGGGCCCGGTGACCGTGGAGGTGGTGTTGGGCGAGGTAGTGGTCGTGCTGGAGGTCGTGTAACTGGTGCTCGTGGTGCTCGTGGTGCTCGTCGTGGTCGTGCCGTCGCATGGCCCAAGCGTGTCGCCATGACCAAGGTGGCCCGGAACCGCGTCATCGTCGACAACGATCGTCTGCCAGTTGCTCGGGAAAGGACCCGCGTGGTGGCAGATCGTGACGGGGGTGTGCCCTCCGCCGGGAGGAACGGCCAGCGCCAGGCCCGAGACGGTCCCGAGCACCGCGACCAGCGCCAGGGACGCGATCGGAACGAACCGACCGCGAAGCGCCGACTTCGCGCGCCCCCAGATGCTGTCCTGGCCTCCCGATTCAGACTTTCCGCTGCTCATGAGGGACATTCAAGCAGGATTTCGCTCGCCGTGCGTCCAACATCCGTCCAATTCCACCTGCGGTGCTAAAGACCGCAGTCCCTGCCGGCTGTCTCAGGCGGTTGACCCACACGACCCCGGTGCTCCGCGGCGGAGGCGCTAGGTCTTGGACTTGTAGTACTCCGAGTTGATCTCGGTGTACTTCGCCCACTCGGCCGGAAGCTGGTCCTCGGCGAAGCAGGCGTCGACCGGGCAGGCCTCGACGCAGGCATCGCAGTCGATGCACTCGTCGGGGTCGATGAAGAGCTGCTTGGAAGCCTCGTAGTCGGGCTCATCGGGCGTCGGGTGGATGCAGTCCACCGGGCAGACCTCCACGCAGGAGTTGTCCTTTTCGCCGATGCAGGGCTCCGCGATGACGTATGCCACTGAGCTCCCTTTCGTTCCGAAGTCGCTTTCCGGACAGCAGCGGCCCCCCGAGGCGCCGCGACGAGCGCACATTCTAGGCGAGCGCGTGCGCGGGCGGGTGCCGGGCGGGGCGGTGGCTAGATTGAACGTGTGCTACTGCTGACGGGGGCGACGGGCGTGGTGGGCAGCGAGCTGCTGCCGCTGCTGCTCGAGGGCGGGGCGGACGTGCGGGCGCTCGTTCGCGACCCGCGGCGGCTAGGGAAGAACCGCGTCGACGTGCAGATCTCGCTGGGGGACCTTGCGGACGCCTTCTCGATGCGCCACGCGATGCGCGGCGTCGACACCGTCGTGCACCTGGCGGCGACCACCCGCGACCAGCCCCGCGGCTCGATCGAGGAGATGAACGGCCTGGCGACGATGCGGCTTCTGCGCTCGGCCGAGCGGGCGGGGGTCGAGCGCTTCGTCTTCTTCTCGGCGCTGGGCGCGACGCGCTTCCAGCGCACCCGCTACTTCCGCGCCAAGGCGCTGGCAGAACGCGCGGTTCAGGCGTCGCCGCTGCGGACCACCGTGTTCGCCCCGTCGATCGTCTACCGGCCCGGGGATCCCTGGATCACCTTGCTGGAGCGCGCCGCCGCCCTGCCGGCGGTTCCGGTCTCGGGCTCGGGGGGCGCCAGCTACCAGCCGATCTGGGCTCGCGACGTGGCGCGCTGCGTCGCCGCGGCGCTGAACGGCGGCGCCGATGCCGGCGGGGGGGCCGGCGCCGTCGCGGCCCATCCCGGCAGCGGCGACGCCCGTCGTTTCGAGCTCGCCGGCCCCCAGACGCTCACCTATGACGAGACCGTGGAGCAGGTGCTGGGCGCCGAGGGCCGCGAACGCCCGCTGGTGCACGTCCCCCTCCCCTTTGTGCGCGCCGGGCTGCGGGGGCTGGCGCTGATCGGCGGCCCCTCGGTCTTCGCCACCTGGGACGAGGCCGAGCTGATGGAGGTGCCGATGACCAGTGAGCGCGGCACCGGGGACGCACGCTCTCTCGGCGTCACCCCAGCCGCGATGGCGGAGGTCCTTGCCGGCTAGCCCCGGGCCAGCCTGGCATGTCTTCAGGGGGTGGCGGCCGTTCGGAGTCGCCGCGTACCGGCTCCCGGACGGATCCAGGCTGGGAGCGCTCGGACGTTCGTCCAGTCCGTGGCTCGGAGGTGCGGATCGGCGGCGGTTGGACGAGTCAACGCCTGACCTCCCATGGGCGCTGGCGCTAGGACGACACGACTCTCAGCCCTGGCTGCGGCCGGGCTTGCCGCCGTGGTGATCGGCGCTGTGGCGGCACCCTCGGATGCAGCGGCGGGGCGATTCGACCGCCTGCTTGCGCCCGAGGCGGACTGCCCGGGTCAGAGCGATTCGCGCCGCCCGATCGCCGCCCAGACGAGGACGATGCTCTGCATGCACCGCTATGCGCGCCGCCATGCGGGGCGCCCAGGGATCAGGAGCTCCCGAAAGCTGCGGCGCTCCGCCTCGATGAAGGCGCGGGACATAGTGCGCTGCCGCCAGTTCAGCCACGAGGCCTGCGGGCGCGACCCCTTCTACTGGTTCTCCCGGGTCGGCTACATGAGGGGGACCTTCGGGGTCGGTGAGAATCTCGCCTACGGCACACGAAGGCTCGGCACTCCGCGCGCCAACATGAGGTCTTGGCTGCACTCCCCGGGCCACCGGCGGGCCCTGCTCGACCCGGCGTTTCGCGAGATCGGGATAGGGCTGGTGCGGGGCCGCTACCTGGGTTCCCGCCGGGCCGAGGTCTGGGTTGCGCACCTCGGCTACCGGCGGTAAGGGCGCGGTCCGACCCCGTCCGGGGACTCGAGGCCGGAGCCGACGCCCCGCCGAGCCGATCGTCGGTGCGTGAGCCGTGCGATACCGCCCGGCAGTGAAAACGAGAGAGGCCCGGGTCGCCCCGGGCCCCTCGAAGAACACTCGCCTGTTGCGGCGAGCCTAGCTCGAAGCTCGAGCTACATCATCCCGCCCATGTCGGGCATGCCGCCACCGGGCATGCCGCCACCGGCCCCGTCCGTCTCGGGCGGCTCGGCGACGATCGCCTCGGTGGTGAGGATGTTCTTGGCGATCGAGGCCGCGTTCTGCAGCGCCGAGCGGGTGACCATGGTCGGGTCGATGACGCCCGCGGCGACCAGGTCGCCGTACTCGCCATTGGCCGCGTTCAGGCCCTCGCCGGCCTTCAGCCCGTGGGTCTTCTCGATCACGACGGAGCCCTCGAAGCCCGAGTTGTCGGCGATCTGCCGGATCGGTGCCTCGAGCGAGCGCCTGATGATGCTGGCGCCCGTGCGCTCGTCGTCGTCGGTGTACTTCTCGAGGTCGATCGAGCCCTGGGCGTTGAGCAGCGCGACGCCGCCGCCCGGGACGATGCCCTCCTCGAGAGCCGCGCGAGTCGCCTGCAGGGCGTCCTCGACGCGGTGCTTCTTCTCCTTCATCTCGGTCTCGGTGGCAGCGCCGACCTTGACCACCGCGACGCCGCCGGCCAGCTTGGCCAGCCGCTCCTGGAGCTTCTCGCGGTCGAAGTCGGAGTCGGTGCTCTCGACCTCGGACTTGATCTGCTTGATGCGCCCCTTGATCGCGTCGGACTTGCCAGCACCGTCGATGATCGTCGTGTTGTCCTTGGAGACGACGACGCGACGCGCCCTGCCGAGCTGCTCGAGGGTGGTGTTCTCGAGCTTCAGGCCCATCTCCTCGGTGATCACCTCGCCACCGGTGAGGATGCCGATGTCCTCGAGCATCCGCTTGCGGCGGTCGCCGAACCCGGGGGCCTTGACCGCGACGCCCGTGAAGGTGCCGCGGAGCTTGTTGACCACCAGGGTCGCGAGGCTCTCGCCCTCGACGTCCTCGGCGATGATCACCAGGGACTTGCCGCCCTGCATCACCTGCTCCAGCACCGGCAGGATGTCGCGCACCGAGCCGATCTTCTGGTTGGCGATCAGGACGTAGGGCTCCTCGAGCACGGCCTCCATGCGGTCCTGGTCGGTGACCATGTAGGGCGAGATGTAGCCCTTGTCGAACTGCATGCCCTCGGTGAACTCGAGCTCCATCCCGAAGGTCTGGCCCTCTTCGACGTTGACAACGCCGTCCTTGCCGACCTTGTCGATGGCGTCGGCGATGATGTTGCCGATCTCCTCATCGGCCGCCGAGATCTCGGCGACGCGGGCGATCTGCTCCTTGCCGGCGATGTCCTTCGACTGCTTGTCTCGAAGGTTGTCGACGACCTGCTCGACCGCCATCTCGATCCCGCGGCGCAGGCCGAGGGGGTTGGCACCGGCGGCCACGTTCCTGAGGCCGTGATGAACGATCGTCTGCGCCAGCAGGGTCGCCGTCGTGGTGCCGTCGCCCGCGACGTCGTTTGTGGCCGTGGCCACCTCGCGCACGAGCTGGGCGCCCTGGTTCTCGAAGACGTCCTCGACCTCGATCTCTCGAGCGATGGTGACGCCGTCGTTGGTGATCGTGGGCGCGCCGAACTTCTTGTCGAGGACGACGTAGCGCCCCTTGGGGCCAAGGGTGACCTTGACCGCATCGGCGACCGCGTCAACGCCGGTCTGCAGCGCGCTGCGTGCCTCCTCGTCGAACTTCAGCTCCTTGTGAGCCATCTTTCTGCTTCCTCCTTCTTCGTAAGTTCCGCCTAGCCGACCTTGGCCAGGACGTCGGACTCGCGCAGCACGAGCAGCTCGTCACCGTCGACGGTGATCTCGGTGCCGCCGTACTTGGAGTAGAGGACCTCGTCGCCCTCCTTGACATCGAGCGGCCGGCGCTTGCCGTCCTCGATCGGGCCGTCTCCGACGGCCAGTACCTTGCCCTTCTGGGGCTTCTCCTTCGCGGTGTCGGGGAGCACGATCCCGCTTGCGGTCGTCTCCTCCTCTTCGCTCGCCTGAACGATCAGGCGGTCGCCGAGTGGCTTCAGCTTCATTTGCATACCTCCGTTTGCGGACTTCTACGTGTGAATGCGAGAGATCTTCGCGGGGATTGGCACTCTCATATGGGGAGTGCCAGAGGGTTAGTCTAGCCGAGGCGCCTCGGGACATGCCCGAGCAGGGCAAGATCGGCGTCAGTCTCCTGCCGACTCGCCGCGGGCCTCGCCCTCGTGCAGGTCGGGGAGCTTGACCCGCTTGGTCGTGATGAGGGACTTGACCCTGACCCGGCCGCGGCCCGCCGCGAGCAGCCAGGTGGTCAGGAACCGATACTCGGCCACGGCCGCAGCGCCTCAGTTGGACGAGGGGGGCTCGCCGTTGCCGAACTGCGTGCTGGGCCGCTCGACCACCTGCGAGAAGCGGATCACGGTGACCGTGTCGTCCATCGAGATCGGCCGGCTGTAGATCGTGCCCAGGAACTCGACCGTGTCCTCGAGCCGGCGGAACTCGGGGTTGTCGTGCTCGATGTCGCGCGGCGAGAGCTCCTCGACCTTCTTGACCTCGACGTCGTCGATCACAGCCGAGAAGATCTTCTCGCGCGGCGAGTGGCGGTGGCCGACGGTGACCCAGACCACCTGCCCGCGCTTGTACTTGCGCGACTTGTCGCCGAGCCTGATGGTCGCCGACTTACGGCCGCGCTTGAGCTGGTCGGCAAACACCGGCGAGTAGAAGTTGAGGACGAAGAGTGCGCCGCTCATTCGGGCGAGCCTAGACGATCGACGAGCGTCGGCATCAGCTGCCCTCGGAGGGCGCGCCGAAGCCCTCGGCCCCGATCAGGGGCACGAAACGGCAGGGGCCGATCGTCTCCTGGCGCAGTGAGTCGCCCTCCCGGGTGAAGGCGGTGAGCAGGTCGGCCGAGCCGGCTGCGATCGGGACCACCAGGCGCCCGCCCGGGGCGAGTTGGGCCAGCAGGCTGTGGGGAGCTTCGGGCGCCGCCGCGTGGATCGCGATCGCGTCGAAGGGCGCGTGCTCGGGCAGCCCACGGCTGCCATCGCCCACCACGACCCTGACGTTCTCGGCCTCGACCCCGGCAAGGGCCGTCCGCGCGGACTGAGCGAGCTCGGGGATGCGCTCGACGCTCCACACCCGGCGCGCCAGCCCGGATAGCACCGCGGCCGAGTAGCCGGAGCCGGTGCCGATCTCGAGCACCCGCTCGTCGCCTCGCAACCGCAGCGCCTGGCAGATCGACGCCACCACCCAGGGCTGGGAGATCGTCTGCTCTTGGCCGATCGGCAGGGCGGAGTCCTCGTAGGCGCGGGAGCGTATGCCCTTCGGGACGAAGCTCTCGCGCGGCACCCTCCCCATCGCCTCCAGCACCCGCTCGTCATCGATTCCGCGGCTTCTGAGCTGGCGCTCGACCATTGCTTCGCGGGCCTTCGCCGGGTCGCGGGGGCCGGGGCGGGCGGAGGACATCAGCTTGCGGCCGGGGGCATCAGAAGATGTAGGCGTCGAGTCGCTCGGGATGCAGAACCGTGACCCTCGCCCTGCCGACCTCGACCACCCCGGCCCGCTCGAGCGTTGCGAGGAAGCGGCTGACGCTCTCCCGCGAGGTGCCGGCGAGCTGCGCGAGGTCGGACTGGCGCAGGCGGATCGTGACGCCGTCGCGCATCTCCGGACTCAGCGTCTCCTCGGCGAGCAGCTGGTTGAGCACTCCGGCGACGCGGCTCGGGACGGTTTGGAACGACTGTCGCGTGAGGCGCTCGTTGGCCTCGCGCAGGCGCCGGGTCAGGGCCACGACCAGCTTCTCGGCCGTCTCGGGGTGGCGGCGGATCAGGGCCCTGATCTCCGATGCGGGCAGCGCCAGCAGCTCGGTGTCATCGGTCGCCTCGACGCTGGCCGAGCGCGCCTCGCCGTCGAGCATCGCGAGCTCGCCGAAGATAGCCCCGGGGCCGAGGTTGGCCAGCGTGATCGCACGCCCGTCGGGATGCTCGCGGGTCACCCGGCAGTTGCCGCTGCGGATGATGTAGCAGGCGTCACCGGCGTCGCCCTCGTGGAATACGCGGGTGTTTCGCGGGTAGCTGCGGGGGACCGCTACCTGCCCGATGCTCTCCAGCTCTGAGCTCGAGAGCTCGGAGAACAGCGGCACCTGCCCCAGCAGATCGGTCACATCGCTCATCCCGGCTAAGTATCCCTGGCCTCGGCCTGGGGCGCTACGCCTGGCAGCGGGGGCACCAGTAGGTCGTGCGCGCAGCGTCTCCCTGGCGGCGCGAGCGGACCGGCGACCGGCACCGGGGGCAGGGCATTCCCGCGCGACGGTAGACGCGAGGGGGCCGGCGCCCGTCGGCCGCGGCCTCCAGCATCAGCGCGCGCGTCGTCGAGACCACCCGCTCCAGCTCGTCGAGGCGGAGATCGCCGAGTGGCCGCCAGGGGTCGAGGCCTGCGGCGAAGCATCCCTCGCTCTTGAAGATGTTGCCGACGCCGGCGAGCAGGGACTGATCGAGCAGGGCCTCGCCGAGCTCGGCGCCGGCGCCCGCGCGCAGCAGCGCGGCCGCCCCGTCGGCCGGGGCCAGCTCCTGGCCCAGGATGTCCGCCCCCAGGTGGGCCAGCCGCGGGTCCCGGCCCAGCTCGGCCTCGCGAACGATCCGCATCGAGCTGCCGTTGAAGTTGACCGCCTCGGTGCGCTCGCCGGCCAGCGCGATCCAGGCGGCGCTCGCCGGCTTGCGCCAGCGCTCGCCCCGGCGGTGGAGATGCCAGCTGCCCCTCATCCCGAGGTGGCTGTGCAGCACCAGCCCGCCGGAGAAATGGAGAAGCAGGTGCTTGCCACGGCTCTCCGCCCGCAGCACGGTGCGGCCCTCCAGCTGACCCGGCGCCCGGCCCTGCGGCCGCCTCGGCCCGGGGCAGCGCACCGTCACGGCGGAGCCTCCGAGCGCCTCCTGGAGCCGGCGCGAGAGGCTGAGGATGGAGTCTCCTTCGGCCACGTTCGAAGCCTAGGTGGCCGAGAGCCGGGCGATGGCGTCGTGGCGCCGTCAGGCGACCAGCCGGCGTGGCTGGCGCCTGAAGCCGGCGTCCACCAGGGCCTGCTCCATGCCGGTGCCAATCACGGGCTCGCCGTCGAGGCGCTCGATCGCCAGCTTCTCGATCAGCCCGTCGCGCGCCGCGCTCGCCAGCTCGGCCAGCGCCGCGGAGAGCTCGTCCCCCTCGATTCGGGTGAGCCGCAGGATGCCCCGCCCGCCACGCTCGACGTAGAGCAGCGGCACGCCGTCGCGCAGCGCCACATAGGCGTTGGCGGTTCTCGCCGGGCGGCGGCCGCCGTTGTCCAGCTTGGGCCAGGCGAGCGTGGCGCCGTAGGGGTTGGCCGGGTCGGTGGCCGCGAGGATCAGCAGCTCGTCGTCGGCACGCGGCAGGCTCCGCAGCCGCTCGACCGCCCCGGGCAGCGCGAACTGCGCACCGCCGAGGCCCTCCACGAAGTAGCCGCGACGGGCCGTCCCCAGCAGCTCGAGGTTCTGCAGCTCGCCGTAGACGGCCGCGAAGCCTCCGGGGATGCCCTCCGCGATCGCGGTCTCGCGGGTGACGATCCCGTGGCGCTCGAGCATCAGCTCGGCCTGGGCGCGCAGGCGCGGTCCCGCCGGGGGCGCATCCCGGAAGAGGGGCGCGGTCAGCGACCAGCGGCCGAGCACCGTCCCCACGGCGGCCGCCCGCCGCCGGGCGAAGCGGCGCCCGCCCCGCTGGCGTTGCTGGGCAGCCCGCAGCCTCGGCGCCCGCAGCGGGGCGAAGCCGTCGTTGGTGACCTCACCGGACCAGGCGAGATCCCAGAGCGCCTCGTGCAGCTCCTCGGAGCTGCCCTCGAGATCGAGCAGGTCGAGCCAGAAGCTGGGCCCGGAGGCCAGCGTCGCGCGAATCGCGTCGTGGAGATCGCCGCTGGGTGCCTCGAGTTTGGCATTGGCCGGCGGCGGCCCCGCGATGTGCACGTCCTCGCGGAAGTAGAGCGCGACCTTGCCGTCGCTACGGCCCAGTGCCCCCGCGCCGATCCAGACCAGCTCGCCACTGGTGCAGAGCTCGTCGAGCCAGCCGGGGCTGTAGGTGCCCAGGCGGCGGGGCAGCACGTCACGCTCCCAGGTCCGGGGAGTCAGCGCGACTCCCTGCAGCGCCACCAGCGCCTCGCGCAGCCGGTCGGGGCCCGCACCGCTGGCCCGGTGCGCGTCCACGTTCTGCCAACTCGGCAGGAAGCGGGCCAGCTGCGAGCGGTCGGCGGCCTCGACCTCCTTGCGCAAGCGCGCCAGGCTCGCGCGGCGCACGCGGCGCAGCACGTCGGCGTCGCACCATTCGCGCTCGGTCCCGCCGGGCAGCAGCTCGCCGCGCACCAGCTCGCCCGAGGACTCCAACGCGCGCAGGGCGGGCAGCGGGTCGACGCTGTAGCGACGGGCGAGCTGGGCGGTCGGGAAGGGCCCGTGACTTGCTGCGTATCTGCGCACCAGCGAGAGCATCGCGTCCTGCACCGGCTCCAGGAAGCTCTCGGGCAGGCCCGCCGGAGGCGGCACGCCGAGCGCGTCGCGGTATAGGCCCGCGTCCTCGGCTGCGATGAAGCGCTCCTCGCCGGCCACCCGGACCTTGGCGGCGCGCCGCTCGGTGAGCAGCTTCCCGAGCATCGACTCGGCCGAGTAGCCCTCGGTGACCCGCCGGGCCGCCTCGTCGGGCGTCAGGTCACCGAGCCGGCGCAGCACCTGCTGCAGGGCGTCACGGTCCTTGGCCCTGCCGTGCTCGGAGAGCTGCTGCAACGATTGCTCCACCTCGATCAGCGCCTCGGGGTCGATCAGCTCGCGCAACTCCTCCTGGCCGAGCAGCTCGCGCAGCAGGTCGCGATCGAGCGCCAGCGCCGCCGCCCGCCTCTCGGCGTTGGGCGTGTCGCCCTCGTACATGTAGGTGGCGACGTAGTCGAACAGAAGCGACGAGGCGAAGGGCGACGCCGTCGGCGTCTCGACCTCGACCATCGTGATCCGGCGGGAGTGCAGGTCGCGCAGCAGGCCCTCGAGCGAGGGCAGGTCGAGCACGTCGCGCAGCACCTCGCGGTAGGTCTCGAGGATCACGGGGAAGCGCGGGAAGTCACGCGCCACCTCGAGCAGGCTCTGCGACTTCAGCCGCTGCTGCCAGAGCGGCGTGCGCTTGCCTGGCCAGGCTCGCGGGATCAGCAGCGAGCGAGACGCGTTTTCTCGAAAGCGGGCGCCGAACAGCGCCGAGCCCGCCAGCTCGCCGACCACCAGGTCCTCGAGCTCGTCGGGCTCGAGCATCACCATGTCCGCGGCTGGAGGCTCGTCGGCGTCGGGCAGGTGCACCACGATGCCGTCGTCCGACCAGATCGCGTCGGCCTCCAGCTCGCGCTCGTCGCGGATCTTGGCCGACAGCGCCAGGCCCCAGGCCGCGTGCACCCTGCCGCCGAAGGGCGAGAGCACGCAGAGGCGCCAGTCGCCGATCTCGTCGCGGAAGCGCTCCACCACGATGTTCTCGTCGGAGGGCACGACGCGGGTCGCGGCCTGCTGCTCGGTCAGGTAGCTGACGAGGTTGCGGGCGGCGAGCTCGTCCAGGTCGTTCTCCTCGGCCAGCTGCTCGGGATCGGCATTGACCGCCTCGCGCGCGAAGGCGCCGATCGCCTTGCCGAGCTCGGCCGGGCGCCCGATGCCGTCGCCGCGCCAGAAGGGCACGGCTCCGGGGACCCCCGGCGCAGGCGTGACGATCACCCGGTCGCGGGTGATGTCCTCGATGCGCCAGGTGGTGGCGCCCAGCAGGAACGTCTGCCCCGGTCGCGCCTCGTAGACCATCTCCTCGTCGAGCTCGCCGACCCGCCGTCCGTCGGGCAGGTGCACGCCGTAGAGGCCGCGGTCGGGGATCGTGCCCGCGTTGGCGATCGCGAGCTGCCGGGCGCCGGGGCGTCCCCGCATCGTGCCCTTGGTGCGGTCCCAGACGATCCGGGGCCGCAGCTCCGCGAAGCGCTCGGAGGGGTAGCGCCCATCGAGCATGTCGAGCACGTTCTCGAGTTGCTCCCGCGAGAGCTCGCGGAACGGCTCGGCCGAGTTGATCAGCCGCTCGACCTCGTCCACGTCCCACTCGTCCAGCGCCGCCATCGAGACCAGGTGCTGGGCCAGCACATCGAGCGGGTTGCGAGGGATCACTGTCTCCTCGATCTCGCCGCGGCGCATCAGCCGCGCGACCACCGCGCATTCGAGCAGGTCCGAGCGGAACTTCGGGAAGATCCGCCCCTTCGAGGTCTCGCCGAGCGAGTGGCCGGCGCGGCCTACCCGCTGCAGGCCTCGGGTCACCGACTTCGGCGACTCGATCTGCACCACGAGGTCGATCGCCCCCATGTCGATCCCGAGCTCCAGGGAGGAGGTCGCGACCAGGCAGGGCAGCTGCCCGGACTTGAGCATCTCCTCGACCAGCGCCCGCTCCTCGTGGGAGAGGGAGCCGTGGTGGGCCCGGGCGATCTCCACCACATCATTGCCCGTCTTCTCGGCTTCGCCTGCCGCGACGTCCTCCTCCGGCTCGGCGTTGGCCATCTCGTTGAGGCGCTTGGCGATGCGCTCGGCGCCGCGGCGGTTGTTGACGAACACGATCGTCGAGGTGTGCTCTTGCACCAGCTCCAGCAGCTTCGGATAGATCGCCGGCCAGATCGAGCGCGTGTTGGTGGCAGGGTCCAGCGAGGCCTCGATCGGTCCCGGGTCTATCCGCTGCGGCGATTCCTCGAGTCCGGGTGGATGCGTGAGCCCGGAGTCCCCGCCGTCGCGCCGCTTCTCGACGTGCGCGTCGGGCTCGGTCATGTCCTCGACCGGAACCACGATCTCCAGGTCGAGGTCCTTCGGCTTGCTCGCGTCGACGATCGTGCACTGCCGCCCGCTTCCCGCCAGGAACCGCCCGATTCGCTCCAAGGGCCGCTGTGTGGCCGAGAGGCCGATCCGCTGGATGTCGGCAAAGCCCATCTTCTCGGCTTCGCCTGCGGGGATATGCGGTTGCGACGCAGACGGGGGGGATGCTGAGGCTCCGCGGGGTCCCGGGGACGGCAGGTGTTCGAGGCGGGCGAGGTGGTCGAGGCGCTCGAGGGTGAGCATCAGGTGGGAGCCGCGCTTGGACGGGGCCACGGCGTGGATCTCGTCGACGATCACGGCCTCGACGCCTGTGAGGATCTCGCGAGCTCCCGAGCTGATCATCAGGTACAGCGACTCCGGGGTGGTGATCAGGATGTCGGGAGGCGTCTTGCGCATCGAGCGCCGCTGGGACTGGGGGGTGTCGCCGGTGCGCAGAGCGACCGAGATCGGCGCGTCGATCCCCGCCAGGGGAGCGCGCAGGTTGCGCTCGATGTCATACGAGAGGGCCTTCAGCGGGGAGATGTAGACGATGCGCACGCCCGAGCCGAGGCGCTCGGGAGCGCGGGCGAGCCTGTCGATGCCCCAGAGAAAGGCCGCAAGCGTCTTGCCGGATCCGGTCGGGGCGCAGATCAGGGTGTGCTCGCCCGAGGCGATCGCCGGCCAGCCTCGCGCCTGGGCGGGGGTGGGCGCCTCGAAGGAGTCCTCGAACCACTTGCGGACCGGCTTCGAGAACGGCTCCAGGGGTGCCTTCGCGGTTGCGGGCGTGCTGGTGGCCAAACTAACGACCATACAGATGGCCCCGGGTGGGGGCCCGTGCCGGCCGCGAGCGTCCTCGGAAGCAGCGCTCGACGCGGGCGGCGCTCAGGCCAGGGAAGCGGCGACCTCGGCCAGGGGCGGGGCTGCGCGATCGCGCTGGGAGAGGACCGGGTCTGAGATCGGCCATTCGATACCCAGCTCGGGGTCGTCCCAGGCGACGCCCGACTCCAGGGCGGGGTCGTAGTAGCTGGAGAGGCGGTAGAGAACGTCGGCCTCGTCGCTGAGCAGGCAGAAGCCGTGACCGAAGCCGGCGGGGATGAAGAGCTGACGGTGGCGCTCGCCGTCGAGCTCGTGAGCCTCCCAGCGCCGGAAGGTTGGGGAGTCCGGGCGCAGGTCCACCGCCACGTCCCAGATGCGCCCGCGCGGACAGCGCACCAGCTTCGCCTGGCCGCGCTGCAGGTGGATGCCGCGCAACACGGGTCCGCGCGAGCGGCTGTGGTTGTCCTGCACGAAACGTACCTCGATGCCGAGTTCGGCCAGCTCGGCCTCGCGGAAGGTCTCGACCAGAAAGCCGCGCTCGTCGCCGTGGACGTCGGGCTCGATCAGCACGACGTCCTCGAGGTCGGTCGGGAGCCGCCGGAAGCTCACGCGATCGTCCTGCCGTAGTGCCGCTCGTAGTAGGCGCGGTACTCGCCGGAGCGGATCGGCTGCCACCAGTCCTCGTTCTCCCGGTACCACTCGACCGTCCGCTCGAGTCCCTCGTCGAAGCGCACCTCTGCCTTCCAGCCGAGCTCGGTCAGCTTTACGGAGGACAGCGAGTAGCGGCGGTCATGCCCGGCCCGGTCGGTGACGTGCTCGATCAGCGACTCGTCGCGCCCCGTCAGCTCGAGGATCCGCCTCACCACCTCCATGTTGGGGAGCTCGTCGGGGCCGCCGACGTTGTAGACGCGCGCGGGCTCGCCCCGCGCGAGCACCGTGTCGATCGCGGAGCAGCAATCCTCGACGTAGAGCCAGTTGCGAACCTGCATGCCGTCGCCGTAGACCGGCAGGCGGTCCCCGGCCAGGGCATTGAGGACGCAGAGCGGGATCAGCTTCTCGGGATGCTGGCGCGGCCCGTAGTTGTTCGAGGCGCGGATGATCAGGGCCTCGGCGCCGTAGGTGCGCGCGAAGGCCGAGACGAGCAGGTCGCCTCCGGCCTTGGAGGCCGCGTAAGGGGACGAGGGCTCGAGCGGAGAGTCCTCGGTCGCCGAGCCACGGTCGAGGTCACCGTAGACCTCGTCGGTCGAGACCTGCAGGTGGCGGACGCCCGCCTCGCGGGTCGCGTCGAGCAGCACGTAGGTGCCGTAGACGTCGGTGTTGATGAACTCCCCCGGCGATTCGATCGAGCGGTCCACGTGTGACTCGGCGGCGAAGTTGACGACCGCGTCGCAGCCTTCGACGGCGGCGCGGGCGGCCTCACGGTCGGTGATGTCGCCCTGGACGAACTCGAGCCGCTGCTCGGGCAGGCCTTCGAGGTTCTCCCGCCGGCCGGCATAGGTGAGCTTGTCGAGCACGCGCACGGAGTCCTCGGGGTGACGCTCCAGGCGGAGGCGGACGTAGTTGGAGCCGATGAAGCCGGCCCCGCCGGCGACGAGCAGTCTCATTCGTCGTCCCGGTTCACGGCTTCGCCTTCGGCACCATCCGGCATGTCCTCAGCTTCGCCGCCATCAATCGGCATGTCCTCCGCTTCGCCTTCGTCACCATCCGGCATGTCCTCGGCTTCGCTTCCGGGCATGCCGGGTTGCGATGCGGGGGTAGGGGATGCTGAGGTTTCGCTCGGCGGTTCGGACGGGTGAAGGTCGAGCGCCGGCTGGCGGTGGGCGGTGCTGCCGGCGCGGCGGGTGGGCGGCTGCTCCTCGGTGTCGGGCTGGTCGCGGCGGGCGAGGTAGTCGGCCAGGCCCCGCTGCCAGTCGGGAAGCTCGATCGGGGCCTCGCGACCGCTGCCGAGCACGGAGTTCTCGGGGCGCCTGGCCGGTCGCTCCATCATGTCCGTGGTCGTCGCCATCACGCGGGTGATCACCCCCGACTGGCGGAATACCTCCAAGGCGAACTCGTACCAGGAGCAGCTGCCGCGCCCTGCCATGTGGTGGACGCCGAAGGCCTCGGTCTCGATCAGCCGCACCAGCCCGTTGGCCAGGTGGCCGGTGTAGGTCGGGCAGCCGACCTGGTCGTGGACCACGACCACCGGCCCGCCCCCTTCGCCGAGCCGCAGCATCGTCTCGACGAAGTTGCCGCCGTGGGGCCCGAAGAGCCACGAGGTGCGGACGATGAAGCTGCGCTTGGTGACCAGGGCCGTCGCCCGCTCGCCGGCCAGCTTGGTGCGGCCGTAGGCGTTGATCGGGTCGGGCTCGTCGGACTCGGTGTAGGGGCCCTTCTTGGCTCCGTCGAAGACGTAGTCGGTGGAGACGTAGAGCACCTTGGCATCGAGCTTGGCGGCCGCGTCGGCCAGGAAGTGGGCGCCCTCCCCGTTGACGATCTCGGCCTCCTTCTCATGCTCCTCGGCGGCGTCGACGTCGGTCCATGCGGCGCAGTTGATGACGGCTGCGGGGCGATGGCGCCTGATCACGCGCTCGACCCGCCTCGGGTCGGTGATGTCGAGCTCGTCGCGATCAAGCGCGACCACCTCGTGGCCCTGCCCGCGCGCGACCGCGGTGACGTCGGTGCCGAGCATCCCGGCCGCGCCTGCGATCAGCACCTTCATACCGGGATGGGAGCGCTCAAGGGATCGCGATCTCTGCGTGGTCGCCGACCAGGAACTGCATCGTCTTGGGCACGCCGTCGCTGCGAGTGAGGCTCACGTCCTTGCCCAGCAGGCTCGCCTCCATGCGCGCGGGCAGGCTCTCGATCCTGGAGCCGGCGAGCACGATCGAGTGCTCGATCTCCGAGCCGGCGATGACCACGCCGGGGCCGATCGCCGTGTAGGGGCCGACGTAGGAGTCCGTCAAGCTCGCCCCGGCCGCAATCACCGCCGGGCCGCGGACCCGGCTGCGCTCCAGGCGCGCGCCCATCTCGATCACCACGCGGCCCTCGACCTCGGAGTCGATCAGCTCGCCCTCGATCCGCGTCTCGAGATCCTCGAGCACCAGGCGGTTCGCCTCGAGCATGTCCTCCAGCCGGCCGGTGTCCTTCCACCAGCCCTTGACGATGTGGGGCTCGACCCGTTTGCCGCCGTCGATCAGGGCGTCGATCGCGTCGGTGATCTCGAGTTCGCCGCGGGCCGACGGCTCGATCGAGTGCGCAGCCGCGAAGATCGCCGGGCTGAACATGTAGACGCCCACCAGGGCCAAGTTGCTGGGCGGCTCCGACGGCTTCTCGATCAGGCGTACGACGCGGTCCCCGTCGAGCTCGGCCACCCCGTAGGCCGTCGGGTCCTCGACCCTTGTCAGCAGGATCAGCGCCTCGGGCTGCGACGCGCGGAAGGCCTCGGCCAGCTCGACGATGCCGTCACGCAGCAGGTTGTCGCCGAGGTACATCACGAACGGGTCCTGGCCGAGGAAATCCTCGGCGGTCAGCAGCGCGTGCGCCAGGCCCAGCGGCGCCTCCTGCTCGATGTATGTGACGCTCGCTCCAAAGGCGGAGCCGTCGCCGACGGCGTCGCGGATCTCCTGTCCGGTCTCGGGGGCGATCACGATCCCGATCTCGGTGATCCCCGCCTCGACGAGCGCCTCGATCCCGTAGAAGAGCACGGGCTTGTTGGCGACGGGGACGAGCTGCTTCGCCGAGGTGTGCGTGATCGGGCGCAGGCGCGTGCCCGCGCCGCCCGCGAGGATCAGTCCCTTGAGCTTGCTCATGGGGATCAAGGCTACGCAAGGCCAGGCGGCAACCGCCTTCTCCTTCGCTTCGCGTCCGGGGCCGCGGCTCGCCACGAGGACGCGGAGGCTGCCGCGGCTCGGCGGGAGCTGTCGGCGAGGCTCAGCGGCGCTTCGAGCGCTTGGCGCGCTTGCCCAGCTCGCAGCCGCGCGGGGCCGGGTCGACCTTGTCGGCGCGCACGAGGTCGCGCCTGCCCGGGCCGCAGCTGATCATCGTGTCGGCGGCGCCATCCAGGGTCTGAAGCGTGTCGGAGCCCCGCCCGCCCTTGTAGATGTCGGGGCCCTTGCGGCCGCGCAGTGAGTCGCGGCCGTTGTTGCCCTTGAGCTTGTCGGGCCCGTTTCCGCCCAGCAGCGAGTCGACGCCGCGGCCTCCGATCAGGGTGTTGGTTGTCGCCACCGGGCCTATCGGCCCGCCCGTGGCGATCGTGATCGTGTCGTCACGGTCGCGCCCATTGACGACGATCGACCCGATGCCGGCGCCCGAGCACATGCCGACGCCGTTGACGAGCTCGCAGAGGCCGACGCCGATCCGGATCGGCGTCGCGTCCCTGTCGGTGAACGTGTAGACGGGGTTGCCGAGCAGCAAGTCGGTGGCGACGACCACGTCGTTGCGCTCGCCCTGGTCGGCGATGTAGTAGACGGTTCCGCCCGAGGCCGCGAGGGTCGCCCCCTGCGCGGCTGCCGGCCCGGCGCACAGCGCCAATCCGATGAGGATGACTGCAAGCGGAAACCTGGCTGGCGCGCGGTGCGCCCGCGCGTGCGGTGTTCGGTCCCTCTCTCTCCGCATACCCACAACACGGTACCGGAAGGGGAACCCGCTGCTGCAAGCTGGCTGTCAATAGGTGCCGCCGAGCTTGCGGTGGTCCCAGCTGGCGGTCCTTCTGGGCGACGAAGCGGATCGCGACGCGCTTCGATGCCTGGGCCTGAAGCGCCGTCGCCGCGTCGCCCTCGATCGAGTCGATCCCCTCCGCGTAGCGGATCGTCAGCTCCTTGCCGAACTCGAAGATCAGCTCGGGGTCGCGCTGGATCTCGGCCCGGGCCTCGATCATCACTCCTCGCAGCTCGGTGTACTCCTGGCCCGTCTCCACCAGCACGGTGGCGCGGTCGTCGCGCTCGAGGTTTCGCACCTTCTGCGACTTGGCGTAGGTCCAGACCCAGATCTCGCCGTCGCGCACCGTGTACCACATGGGCATCGAGTGGGGCCACCCCCGCGGCCCGTTGGAGCTGACGATCACCGTCCGCTGCTCGTCGAGCAGCTGCAGCCGCTCCGGCTCCGAGAGCTTGATCTGGTCTCGCCTAGACATCGCCGGCGGCCCCTTGCCGGGGCACGCCATCCCCCCGGTGAGGAGCATCGGCCGGTAACCGCGGAGCCGAGGCGGCGGTCAACCGGAGGGTGTCCCAGGGGCCCTCGCCGATCATCGGCTGCATCTGGCCCGCCATCCAGCGGGGCTGCAGGTCGTCGTAGTGCCGGCTCCAGGCATGGCCCGACTGGCCGGTGAAGGACTGCCACATCGAGCGCTCCGGGGCGGCCGGGTCGGCGACCATGCGCCAGCTGGGAGCCCAGATCGCGTGGTAGGGATCGGTGGGGTCATAGGCGATCTGCGCGATCGTCTCCTGTGCGCCGCCGGGGTGCAGGGAGCGGTTGAAGATCCAGTCGAACGCGGGGTTCGCCCCGCCCAGGGCGTGCGGGAAGCGCAGCGCGTGGACGTGACCCCAGCGCCAGCCCTCGGGGTGGGGGCCGGAGTGCTGCTCCAGGTCATCGAGCGCCCCGCGCAGCGAGTCGGCGACCAGCTCGTCCCAGGGGCGGCCGATCAGCTCCTCATCGCCCTGCTCCCACAGGGCCAGCAGGTGCGCGTGCCAGCGCCAGGGCGAGGTGACGTGCGTGGTGAAGCCGCTGTCGGAGCGATCCAGCCAGCGCTCAGCGAGGTCGCGGTCGCCGATCGCGGCGCGCGCGAACTCCTTGGCGAGGCGCAGCAGGAAGACCTGGTAGATGGTGCCGGCGACCGTGTCGGGATCGAGCCTGCGGTCCCAGCTCTTGAGGCGCTCGATCGCCGCTGTCTCGCGCTGGCCCAGGTCCACCGAGCGCCCCAGGCGCGCGAGCCGGTGGACGACCTCATCGCCGGGGATGGAGTAGAGATCGGTCTGCATCCGCCGGAAGCTGTCGAGGTCGTGCTCGGCAGCCTCGCCGATCAGCTGCTCGACTCGCTTGGCGCGGAAGCCGTCGAGCCAGTCGCTGCTGATGTGGTGCGGGTAGTCGTCGTCGACGATCCGGTTGTTGGCGGTGACGATGAAGCCGGCCTCGGGGTTGATCAGCTCGGGCAGCTCGCCGTAGGGGATCGTCCCGTCCCAGTCGTACTCCCCCGTCCAGCCCGGCTTGGGCAGGTCGGGGCAGCCGCCGGGGCGCTTTGGGATGCGGCCCACGGTCTTGTATCCGATGTCCCCGTGGCGATCCGCCCAGACCAGGTTGGAGACGGGCATCGTCAGCTCGCCGAGCAGCTCGACCAGCTCGGGGCCGCTCGCCGGGTCGAAGACCTCGAGGTGCGCGCGCCCGATCCCGGGGAAGTCCAGGGCCGACCAGCGCAGGGCGAGCGGCTGGGCGGGATCGGCGCGAAGCGCGTCGTTGACGATCGGGCCGTGGCCGCTGACCCGGACGCGGTGGTGAACCGGGGTGGCGCGGCCCTTGACCGTGATCTCCTCGTCCACCAGCTCGAGGTCGTGCCACTTGCCGCGGTGCTCGTAGCGGTCGCCCTCGATCCGCTCGATGAACAGGTCCTCTATGTCGGCCATCACGTTGGTGAAGCTCCAGGCGACATCGTTGTTCTGTCCCAGGGTGATGCCGGGGATTCCAGGCAGGGAGGCTCCGCGGCAGAAGCGCTCACCCAGCTCCAGCGACATCTGGTGCCAGATGCCGGGCATGCCGGTCGGCAGGTGCGGGTCGGCGGCGATCAGGGCCCCGCCGGTCGCGGAGCGGGCCGGGCTCACGGCCCAGTTGTTGGAGCCGCTTGCGGCCCCGGCCAGGCCGATCTGCTCTCGCACCTTCGCGAGCTGCTCGGCCAGTCCCAGGCCGTCGCCCTCGTACCGCTCGCCGGGGCGCATCACGATCGGGTTGTCCGCCGGGTAGCTGGGGTCGATGACGGCGGCGCGCTCGGGCCCCAGCTCGCGAACAAGGTCAGCGCGCAGCAGCTCGCGCTCCCAGTTGGTCGAGAGCCCGAAGGAGAGCAGCTTGACGCCGGCCAGCATGTCGGCCGGCCGCCACGGCTCGAACTCGAGGCGCAGGATCTGGAGCTCGGCGGGCGGGGCGGCGGCGGTGCCGACAGCCTGGTTGAAGCCGGAGCAGTAGGCGTCGAGCAGCGAGCGCACGTCGGCGGGGAGCTCGCCCTCCTCGCGCAGGCCGACCCTGCGCAGGCCGAGCGTGCGCATGAGGCGATCGACGGGGAGGCCGTCCTCGCCCGCCAGCTCGGAGACGCGGCCCGAGGCCACGCGGCGCTGCAGGTCGCACTGCCAGAGGCGGTCCTGAGCGTGGCAGAAGCCCTGCCCGAACCAGAGGTCGTGCGCGCTCTGCGCCCTCACTCGCGGCATCCCCCAGCGGTCGCGCGCGATCTCGACGGTGCCCTCGAGGCCGTCCACGCGCAGCTCACCCGCGCGTTTGGGCTGGGGGCGCTTGAAGAGCTGCCACCAGAGGCCCGCGGCGGTGGCCCCCAGCAGGGCACCGCCGATGCCCATGCCCTTGAATCCGCCGCGCAGGGCCCGGTTGACGTCGATCGGCATCGACCCTTCATATCAGCCGCGGCGCCGCGGCTCGCCGATCGACTACTCGGCCAGATCTCCCGGCAGCCTGCCCTCGTCTTCGAGCTTGTCGAGGTGCGCCTGCATCGCGAAGGCGGCCATCGGCCGCAGCTCCGCGGGCACGTCGTCCCAGACCTGCTCGAGCAGGCGCAGGCGCGAGCGCTCGCCCCCCTCCAGGGCCTCCACCAGGCGCCGCTCGCGGGACTGGCGGTGCCTGATGTACTCGCTGATCTTCGCGGTTGGGTCCGTGATCAGCGGCCCGTGGCCGGGGTAGACCAGCTCCAGGTCGTACTCGGCGAGCCTGCCGAGCGAGGCCATGTAGTCGGCCAGCGAGCCGCCCTGCTCCCTCGGTGGAACGATCGTCGAGCCCTCGCCCAGGATCAGGTCGCCCGAGAAGCAGATCGTTCCCGTCGCATCGGGCGCCACTTGATCACCGGGAGCGATCAAGAAGCAGAAGTGATCGGCTGCGTGCCCCGGCGTGGCGAGCGCCGTGATGCCGGCCTCGGTCTCGCCGTCGGCGAGCTTGGTCGGCTCGGTGCCGAGCAGCGGGACGCCGGCGGAGTGGTCGCCATGGGAGTGGGTGAGCAGCACCCTTCCGATGCCACCTCGAGCCCGGGTGGCCGCCCTGACCGCCTCGATGTGGCCCTGCTCCGCGGGTCCGGGGTCGATCACCGTCGCCGGGTCGCGGCCGACCACATATGTGTTGGTGCCCTCGAGCGTCATCGGCCCGGGGTTGGGGGCCACCAGGGCCTTGATGTCGGGCATCGGGCTCAGGCTCCCGGCTCCTCAGCCACGTGTTCGGGCCGGCCGGTGTATGGGCCCGTCGTCAGGCGGCCCGGGCCGGGGCCGGCTGGGCGGCGCTGTCGGTGACCAGCTCCCGGCGAACGGCCTCGCGGGCGTCCTCGGGCTCGAGCACGACGAACTCGCCGGCTCCCTTGAGGATCTCGCGCAGCAGCCAATCGCTGCTGCCGTAGGGCACCTCGATCACCACGGCGCCGTCGCTGAGCTCCTCGACGACGGTGTGCTCCTCGCGCGCCCAGCGAGCGCGCTCGGGCGAGACCCAGATCCGGGCGACGTCGGCAGCGGGCACCTGACCGCTCGTCAGCCAGCCGCCCTCGAGCGCTGCGATGTCGGCGAACTCCGCCCGCGGCTCGAACTCCTCCTTGCTGATGGTGGCCTCCTTGATCCGGTCGAGGCGAAAGTGGCGGATGTCCTGTCGCTTGCGGTCGTACGAGGCCACGTACCAACCCTCGGGCCCGTTGGCGAGCCGGTAGGGCTCGATCGTGCGCTTGGTGAACTCGTCCTCGTTCTCCTTGTAGTACTCGATCGTGAGCGCGCGGCGCGCGGCGATCGCCTTGTTGACGATGCGCGCCGTCTTGGAGTCGTCTCCGCCCGAGGCGGCGATCTCGAGTCCCTCCTCGGAGGGGTCGTGGCCGAGGGCGCGCACGATCTTCTTGCGCGCGCTGAGAAGGCCGCTCTGGGGCAGATGCTCGCCGAAGAGGTCTATCGCGGCGACCAGCGCCTTCGCCTCCAGCGGCAGCAGGCGAGCCGGGCGGGCGAAGTTGTCGCCGTATGGCTCGGAGTCGACCTCGATCTCGTCGCCCTGCAGCTCCGCGTAGAGCACATAGGTGCCGCCGCCGAAGTTGACGACGTTGAGCAGGTCGATGTCGTCGCGCAGCTCCGCGGTGCTGAGATGGAGCTTGTTGACGACCTCGGCGACGGGCAGCTTCTCGGCTGACTTGGCGGACTCGATCAGCATGCCGGCGAGCGTCACAAGCCTCGCGAAGCGCTCGGGGCGGATCGAGGACTCCGAGCGGCCGTTCGAGGAGCGGCCGGACCGCGCCTTCGCCGCCGGTGCGCCTGGCTTGGCGCGCGCCGTGGCGAACTCACCCTGGTGGCGTTCGGCGAGCAGCTCGAGGCGCTCGGCGACCTCGTCGGCCAGCTCGGCGGGCTCGAGCACGGTCGCGTTCTGGCGCCAGCGCAGCACCCAGGCCACAAGCTGTCTCGCCGAGGCGTACTCGGTCTCGAACACGACGCCCTTGCCGGGGACCGATTCGCCCTTGCGGGCCTTGCCGATCTCGCCGTAGCAGCCGAAGTCGCGCTCGACGAGCCAGGCGATGCGGTCGCGCAGGAAGACCCTCGCCGAGCCCAGCGTCTCGCCGAGCTGCCATTCGGAGCGTCTTGCGTAGTCGCGCCGCTCGAACCCCTGCGGGGCACCGAAGTCGTGCTCGGCCTTGGAGGCGTAGGAGACCTTGCCCCGAATCCGCGAGAGGCGGAAGACGCGAACCGCCTCGCGCTCGTGGGAGTGGCCGATCAGGTAGAACTGCCCACCGCGGTAGACGAGGTGGTAGGGGTCGACCTTGCGCTTGCTCGTGGCGTCTCGCTCGATCGTGTAGTAGGTGAACTCGATCGTCTTGCGCCGCGAGATCGCCGTCTCGATCTTGGAGAGGCGCTGCGAGACCTCGGCGCCGTCGGCCTTGGCCGTCATCCGAACCTCGACGGCGCTCTGCTCGGGGGATGTGAGAGGGCTGGGCCGGCCCCAGGAGACCTGCTGCAGCGCCAGGCGCAGCGGTTCCGCGTAGGCGAATTCGCCGTCGAGCAGGTGCAGCGCCGTCTGCAGCGCCGCCAGCTCGTCGTCGCTGAACTTGATCGCGTCGAGGTAGAAGTTCTCGGGCGGCAGCGAGTAGAGCTCGGACTCGTAGCCCTGCAGGCTCTCGCCGGGCTTCTCGACCTGCAGCGTGATCCCGAGGCTCTCCAGCTCCGCGCGGTCGGCGTAGAAGCGACGCGCGAAGGCGTCGTCGTTCATGTCGTTGTAGCCCTCCACCTCGCGCTTGATCTCCAGGGCCGATACCGGTCTGCCCTGGGCCATCAGGAAGGAGATCAGCGAGAGCTGGCGGATCAGCTTCTCTGTGTCCTTTGCCATTCGCCGCTCACAATAGTCAGGCATCGCTTACGGCCGAGACGCGCGTGCGGTCGAAACGCGCAAATTGCGGCCGGCCGTTCCGGAGCGGCGAACCGTTCGCGTCCCCGCTCAGGGGGCGGAAAGGCGGATCCGGAGAGGAAGGGCTACGCCGCGCGGGTGCCGAAGAACGCCGACGCGTCGATGCCGCGGTCGAAGCGCGACCAGCTCTCGCCGTCGGCGAGCTCGCGTTCGATGCGGTCGAAGCTGCCGAGCTTGCCGCCGAGGTTGTCCATCGTGTGCACGAGGGTCGCCTCGCGAGTGCAGGGCACCACGGGCGAGCCGTGCTCGAGCGTGCCGTGGTGGGAGAGGATGATGTGGAGCACCGCCTCGGCGAGCTCGGGCTCGAAGCCCTCGATCTCCTCGATCTGGCGGCGAACCCGGTAGTAGCCAAGCGGGATCTCGCCCTGCAGGCGGCCGGCGTCGGTGAGGTCGATCGCGACCGGCTCGTCGTTGTAGGCCTCGGTCTTGCCGATGTCGTGCAGCAGGGCGCCGGTCACCGCGACCTCGCGGTCGATCCCCGGGAAGAACGCCGAGGCGGCGCTGACCGCCTGGGCGACCGAGAGCGTGTGCTCGAGCAACCCGCCCACGTAGGCCTGGTGGTAGTACTTGGCCGCGGGCGCCTCGCGGAAGCGCTCCCAGACGGGCGTGCCCTCGCCGAAGAAGCGGCTGAGCAGCTCGCCCAGGTGCGGGTCCTGGATCGTCGCGAGCAACTCGCGCAGGTCCGCCTCGAGGCGGTCGGGGGCGACCGTGGGCCCCTCCGCGAGCTGCTCGGGTTGATACGAGCCCTCGGCTGCGGGGGTGATCGAGTCGATCTTGATCTGGCGGCCGTACTGCGCGTGCACAGAGAAACGGCCGGTGACGAGTACCGCGGTGCCGGGGGCCGCGAGGTCGAAGAGGCGCTGGGCGTCGCTCCAGCAGATCGCCGGGACCGTCCCGGTCTTGTCGGCGAGCACGACCCTGAGGAAGTCCTCACCGTTTCGCTTCTGGCGCAGCTCGCGCTCGCGCACCGCGAACACCGACTCGAGCATCTCGCCGTCGGTGAGCTCGCTCAGCGTGCGCCGCTCGGCCGCCGCCGCGTTCCCGTTGCCGCTTTGGAAGAGGGTCTCGGTCATCGGAGGGTCTCTGAAGGTAGAGGCGAGCGCGGACAGGAATCCCCGCCTTGGAATGAGCGTCTGCGACTACCCTTCATCGATCTTGAGGTCGTCGCGGACACGGAGCTCATGACAGAGACCGGTCGGATCGACGGCGTCGCGATCGTCACCGGCGGCACCGGAGGGCTCGGCCAGTCGGTGGTCGCCGATCTCCTCGACGCGGGCGCGCAGGTGGTGGCGCCGTGGCTGGTCGAGCGCGAGCGCGACTCGATCCAGCAGGCACTGGGCGACCGCGAGGGACTCACGCTCCTCGAGGCCAACCTGCTCGAGGGCGGCGCCGAAGCCGTGGCCGAGGCGGCGGCGCAGGCCGGGCCACTGCGGACGCTGGTCAACCTGGTCGGCGGCTTCGCCGCGGGCGAGCGCCTGCATCAGACCCCACCCGAGGACGTGGAGAAGATGCTGGCCCTCAACCTGACCACCGCGCTCAATGCTTCGCGCGCGGCTCTGCCGCGCATGCTCGAGGCCGGCGGCGGCGCGATCGTCTGCGTCGGCACCAAGGTCGCCTACGAGCCCTTCAGCGGGGGCGCGGCCTACGCGATCTCGAAGTCTGCCGTGCTCGCCTTGGTGCGCTCCCTTGACGTCGAGTACCGCGACGACGGGATCCGGGCCAACGCGGTTGTACCGAGCGTGATCGACACACCGGCCAACCGCTCCTCGATGCCCGAGGCCGACTTCTCCGCCTGGGTCACTCCCGCCGAGATCGCGCGGGTGATCCGCTTCCTCTGCTCGGATGACTCAGCGCCGATCTCAGGCGCGGAGATCCCCGTTTTCGGTCGCGCCTGAGCCTCCGATGAGCAAGGCAAAAGGGGGAGGCTTGACAGGGTCCGGGGTGCCCCGCTCGCTGCTGGTGGTCGCCTGCCTGGTGGTCGCCCAGGACCTCGCATTCTTCGCGGCGATCAGCCCGCTGCTGCCCTCATACGTGGACGACCTCGGGCTGAGCGAGACCGAGGCCGGGGTGCTGATCGCGTCCTACGCCGCGGGTGCGCTGCTCGCGGGGCTGCCCGGCGGCTTCATGGCCTCGCGCATCGGCCCGCGCGTGACGATGATCTCGGGGCTGTCGGTGTTCGCGGCGGCCGGGCTGTTGTTCGGCCTCGCCGACACGATCGTGCTCGCCGACGCGGCGCGCTTCCTGCAAGGAGTGGGCAGCGCGCTGAGCTGGGCCGGGGCCTTCGCCTGGGTGCTGGCATCGGACTCGGGCGAGCGCCGCGGGGCTCTGATCGGAACGCTGCTGGGCGTGGCGATCGCGGGCGCGCTGGTCGGCCCCGCGATCGGGGCACTGGCGGCTGCCGTCGGCACCGAGTACGTGTTCGGCAGCGTCGTGGTCGGTGCGGCGGTGCTGATCGCCGTCGCGCTCCGGGTGCCCGAGGCCGAGGTGATCGAGCGAGACCGGGTGGGCGAGGTCGCCCGGGCCCTGGTCAGTGGGCCGCTGCCCGCGGCCGGGATGCTGCTCCTGGTCCCCTCGCTGCTGTTCGGGGCCGTGGGCGTGCTGTTCCCGCTCGAGATCGACGCCCTGGGCGGCGGCGCGCTGCTGATCGCGGCCAGCTTCACCGCCGGCGCCGCCCTCGAGGCGATGCTGTCGCCCCTGATCGGGCGCTACACCGACCGCCGGCCGTGGATCGCGCCGTACCTGAGCGGCCTGCTGATCTGCGCGCTGGCGGCGCTGCTGATCTGGGCCTCGGGCGCGCTCGGCGTGGTCGTCGCCTGCGTGATCCTCACCTCGCTGGGCGGGGGCGTGTGTTTCGCGCCGGCCTTCAAGGCCGTCTCCGAGGCCGCGGAGTCGAGCGGTCTGCACCAGGGGATGGCGGCCGGCGTCGCCAACATCTCCTGGGCCGGCGGCGAGGCCATCGGTTCGCTGTCCGGCGGCGCGATCGCCGACTCCCACGGCCTCGCCAGCGCCTTCCTGGCCGCGGCGGTCTTTCTGGTCGTCTCGGCGGCGATCGCCTGGCGCGCCGCCCCGGCTCCCCGGCCGGCGACTTGAGCCCGGCACCCCGGCCCCCGTGCGGGAGGCCACTCACGCGAACTCGATCGGCTCGGTACGGATGCCCATCGAGCGTGGGGGATGGCCGACGGGGGCGGCTTACGATCATTCCCCGGATCGTGCAGTCTGGCGGGCAGATGAATCGAACGTCAAATGGAGTGACCCGTGGCTCAGCGCAGGCCGGCAGCGAGGATTTGCTGATCGATCGCCACCTGCCTGAGTTCGATGAGACACAGATCCGGCACCTGGTCGTCAACGCGCCCGCGGAACAGGCATGGCGGGCGGCCAAGAGCACGAACTTGATGGAGGTAGGTGATGTCTGGCCGATCACCCGCCCCCTGGCGTGGCTCCGTGACCTCCCCGAGATCTTCGGACGAACACGGGGCCGCGAGCCCGCCCCGGAGCGACTGACCTTTGACGAGCTCGCCGGCGTTCCCGGCTGGATCAAGCTGGATGAGGCCCCGGGCCGCGAGCTGGTGCTCGGCGCAGTCGGCAAGTTCGTTAGTCATATACACAGATCCGGCACCTGGTCGTCAACGCGCCCGCGGAACAGGCATGGCGGGCGGCCAAGAGCACGAACTTGATGGAGGTAGGTGATGTCTGGCCGATCACCCGCCCCCTGGCGTGGCTCCGTGACCTCCCCGAGATCTTCGGACGAACACGGGGCCGCGAGCCCGCCCCGGAGCGACTGACCTTTGACGAGCTCGCCGGCGTTCCCGGCTGGATCAAGCTGGATGAGGCCCCGGGCCGCGAGCTGGTGCTCGGCGCAGTCGGCAAGTTCTGGAGGCCGCGAATCGATTGGCGCCACGTCGATCCAGCCGACTTCGGCGACTTCGCGGAGCCTGGCTACGCCAAGCTCGCGCTCTCGCTCTCGATTCGGCCTTACGGGGTTGGGCGCTCGCTGGTCAGCTACGAGGCCAGGACTGCGACGACGAGCGATCTGGCGAGAAAGCGCTTCCGGCTGTACTGGCGGCTGATCGGCTGGGGGGCCGGGGCGATGATGAGCGGAGCTCTGAGGCTGATAGGACGGGACGCCGAGGCAGCGGCCGCGCAAAAGGGCGCGGCGGGATCGGCTCAGGCCGTACCGTGAAGACCGGCCGGCCGTGAGCACCTGACTTCCTGAACGCGAAGAGAAGCGAGCTCCGGGCGGGTCCGGACCCCCTCCTTGAGGGAGGTTCCGAGATGGCGAGGGCCAGAATCGAACTGGCGACACCACGATTTTCAGTCGTGTGCTCTACCAACTGAGCTACCTCGCCGGAAGGGCCACGGCCGCCCGGGTCGGGGGCCGCAGGGCTCGCTAAGGCTAGCGGCGAGCGGCGAGCGGCGAGCGCAGCGGGTCCGGGCATCCGGCCCCGCCGGACGGGGCCCTAGCCGGCGGCGCTCGCCAGGGCGGCGCTGACCGCCTCGGCGGCGCTTGCGGCCGCGACGATCCCAAGCTCGCTCGATGCGCGGCTGCGCAGCGACCAGCTGTCGAGGGCGATCACAGGGCGCCCGAGCTTGCGGGCATAGGCGATCTCCGAGAGCGTTCCCCACTCGCCGCCGATCGCGATCACGGCGTCGCCTGAGGCTGCGACCGCGAGGTTGCGGGCGTGGCCGATCCCGGTCGCGATCGAGTGCGTGACATGGGGGTTGGCGTCGTCGGGTGAGAGCGAGGGGACCACCCCCACGACGGTGCCGCCCGCCGCCGCGGCTCCCCGCGAGGCCGCCTCCATGACGCCGTCGAGGCCGCCGCAGACGAGCACGACGCCCGCCTCCGCCAGCAGGCGTCCGACCTCTTCCGCGTCGCGCAGCAGTTCGGGGTCGGCCTGGGCGGCGCCGATCACCGAGACCTGGACGGCGCGAGCGCTCACCGCGCCCGCCTGCGGCGGCTGCCCGAGCCTGCCTTCTCCGCCGTTCCCTCCTTGCGCATCATCCCCATCAGCTCCAGCGCCCCGGCCTTGTGCAGGTGCTCGTTGAGGTTGCCGCACTTGGGGCTCTGCACGCAGGAGGGGCAGCCGTCCTCGCAGGGGCACTCGCCGATCAGGCGATCGGCGTCGCCGACCAGGCGCTCGAAGCACTCGTATCCGCGGCGGCTGATGCCGATTCCGCCGGGGTGGCCGTCGTAGATGAAGATCGTCGGGTGGCCCGTCTGCATGTGGACGTTGGTCGAGAGCCCGCCGATGTCCCAGCGGTCGCACATCGCGATCAGCGGCAGCACCGCGATCTGGCCGTGCTCGGAGGCGTGCAGCGCGCCCAGCAGCACCTCGGAGGGCAGCCGCGCGGCCATGCGCTCGCCGACCACGTACCAGAGCGCCTGGGTGACGAAGTCCTGCACCGGCAACTCGAGCGCCACGGTCTCCAGCACCTCGTTGTCGCCCAGGCGCTTGCGCTGGTAGGCGATCACCTGCTCGGAGACGGCGACAGCGCCGAAGCTCAGCTCCACGCCGAGCGCCCGGCGCTGCGTGCGGGTCTCCTCGATGAAGACCTCGGTCTCCTTCTTGACCTGCGTGTAGTAGTCGCCGTCGAAGGGGCGGACCATCGCGCGGCGGGCCTCGAGATCCATCTCGATCACCTCGTAGGAGCGCCCGAGGTGCAGGTAGATGGCGCCCGGGTGGACGGTGGAGAAGGCGCGCTCGGCCTCGACCTGCCCGACCATCTCGCCCGAGGAGGTGTCGACGACGGCGAGGCTGTCGGAGGAGGCGGAGCGAAGCGAGATCCGCCCCGCCACGAAGTCGCCGCTGCGGGTCAGGTAGCGATCGCCGCGTGCGCGGCGCAGCTCGCCCATCGATACCAGGCGCTCGGCCGCCTCGCGCCAGCCGTCACCGAGGATCTCGTCGTCACCCTCGGCGGCACCCAGAGGGGACTCGTAGGCTGCGGCGATCAGGTGCTGCATGCGGATCTGCTCCGAGCGGTGATCGAGGATCGCCGCCTCGACCGGGCGCTCGAGGAACTCGTCGGGGTGGCGGCAGAAGAACTGGTCCAGCCCGTCCTGGCCCGCGACGTAGACGGCCAGCCCGCGCCGCCGCCGTCCAGCCCGCCCCCACATCTGGCGCAGGCTGGCGACCGTGCCGGGGAAGGTGACGCAGATCGCCGCGTCGAGCTCGCCGATATCGATGCCCAGCTCCAGCGCGTCGGTGGCCGCCACGGCCAGCAGCTCGCCGCGGGCCAGCTGCGCCTCGATCTCGCGTCGCTGCTGGGGCGTGTAGCCCGCGCGGTAGGGAGCGATGCGCTCGGCCAGGTGCCCCTGGCCCTCCTCGGCCAGCCTGATCGAGGCCATCCGGTTGATCAGCTCGATCCCGCGGCGGCTCTTCATGAAGCAGATCGTGCGCACCCCGCGCTGCACCAGCTCGCAGAGCAGGTCGGCGGCCTCGGCCACCGGCGAGCGGCGCGTCTGGGTCGCCTGCTCGATCACCGGCGGGTTCCACATCGCCACCTCGCGGCCCGCGCGCGGCGCGCCGTCGTCGTCGAGCAGCTCGAACTCCAGGCCGGTCAGCGACTCGGCCAGCTCCCGGGGGTTGGCGATCGTCGCCGAGGTGAGGATGAAGCGGGGCTCGGCCCCGTAGAGGTGGGCCACGCGGCGCAGGCGGCGCAGCACGTTGGCGACGTGCGAGCCGAACACGCCGCGGTAGGTGTGAGCCTCGTCCACCACCACCCAGCCGAGGTTGCAGAGGAAGTCGCCCCAGCGCTTGTGGTGGGGGAGCACGCCCACGTTGAGCATGTCGGGATTGGTCAGCACGAGATTGGAGCGGCGCCGGATCGAGGGGCGCTCCTCGCGCGGTGTGTCACCGTCGTAGATCGCCGCGCGCAGATTCGGCGGCCGCAGCTCGGCGAGCTTGCGGGCCTGGTCCTGGGCCAGCGCCTTGGTCGGGTAGAGGTAGAAGGCCCGTCGCTTCGGCGCACCGGCGATGCCGTCGAGCACGGGGAGGTTGAACGAGAGCGACTTGCCGCTCGCGGTGCCGCTGGTCAGGATCAGGTCAGAGCGGGCGACGGTCTCATAGGCCTCGGCCTGGTGGGAGTAGAGCGAGGAGATCCCCGTGCGGGCGAGCGCCTCGGCGAGGCCGGGGTCGAGGCCCGCCGGCAGCTCGGCCAGCTTGGCCATGGTCGCCGGCTCCGAGCTCTCGGAGACCAGGCGACCGTCGTCGCGTCCGGGGGCGAGCGTCGGCTCCCAGGCGCCGCCGCCGATCGCCGACCCGCTAGCCATCGGCGACCTCGGCCGCGGCCGGCCGCGCTATCGCCCCGGCGATCTGCATCGCCTGCAGGGCGCTCGCGTCGTGCAGGCGGTGGATCGAGGCTCCCGCCGCGACCGCCAGCGCCGTCGCCGCGTCGCCGGCCCAGCCCCGCTCGGCGGCGGGCGCCCGGTTCTCCCAGGAGCCGGCCAGCACCGCGCCCAGGAAGTCCTTGCGGGAGAGCGACATGTAGATCGGGCGGCCGAGCCCTCCAAGCTCGCCCAGCCGTCGCAGGATCTCGAGGTCGTCGGCCACAGCCAGATCGAAGTCCAGGCCGGGGTCCACGACCAGCTGCTCGGGGTCAACGCCGTGCGCCAGGGCCGTCTCGATCCGCTGGGCGAACCAGCGCCTCAGGTGCTCGATGGGGTCGTCGAGCCGCGACACGGCGCGGTCCTCGCGCGGGCGCCCCTCGATGTGCATCAGCACCAGGCCGCAGCCGCTCCGCGCGGCAAGCTCGAGAAGCGCGGGGTCGGCTCCCCCGCTGATGTCGTTGATCGCCACCGCCCCGGCCTCGAGCGCCCGCGCGGCGACCTCGGCCGAGAATGTGTCGGCGGAGATGGGAACGTCGGTTGCCTGAGCAAGCCCGGCGATCGCGGGCACCAGCCCGGCCGCCTCGTCGGAGGCCGAGACGGGCGGTCCGCTGCGAGCCGCGATCGCCCCCACGTCGAGCATCCCGAAGCCCGCCTCGACCAGCGCCATGCCGTCGGTGATCGCCCGCTCGGGCGTGCCGCTGCGCGATCCCTCGTACATCGAGTCACTGGTGACGTTGACGATCCCCGCGGCGAGGGGGTGATCGAGGCTGAGCACCCGGTCCGAGAGCCGCCAGCGGGGCGTGGTGGTGGCGGCGACCATCGCGGCAACCGTAGCGCGGAGTCGCGGTCGCGTACGGTTCTGCCCCGATGGCCCTGCGCTGCGTCTACACCGACCTCGACGGCACCCTGCTGGGGCGCTTCGGCTCGCTGTTCCGCGACGCCGAGGGGAACTTTTCGATGCTGCAGGCCCGCGCGCTGGAGGCCTGCCACCGCGCCGATGTGGAGGTGGTGATCAAGTCGGGCCGCCGTGAGCCCCAGGTGCTCGAGGACGCCCGCCTGATCGGCCAGACCGCCTATATCTACGAGGCCGGCTGCGCGGTGATGATGGACGGCGAGGACACGGTGCTGATCGGCGACTTCCGGCCCGACGAGGGACGCACCGTCTACGAGACGATCGTCGACCGCGGTGTGCCCGAGCTGCTGTTCGATTCGTTCGCGCCACGGCTCGAGTACCACGCGCCATGGCACACCGACCGGCGCCACTCCCACCTGTTCCGGGGCAAGATCGACGTCGCAGCGGCCAACGCCATCCTGGAGCGCGAGGGCCACGCCGGGCTGAAGCTGATCGACAACGGAGCGATCGTGCGCCAGATGGACGGGGTCGACGGGCGCGCCCACGCCTACCACCTGATGCCCGAGGCGGCCAGCAAGGCGAACGCCGTCAGCTTCCACCAGCGGGCCCGGGGCTACGCCCCCGAGGAGTGCATCGCGATCGGCGACTCGGTCGAGGACATCTCGGTCGCGGCGGTGGTCGATCGCTTCTTCGTGCCGGCCAACGGCCCCGAGCGCGACGCCGGGCTGAGAGAGCTGATCGGCAGCGGCCGCTATCCGAACATCACCGTGACCGAGGGAACGATGGGCGACGGCGTCTACGAGGCGATCGTCTCGACGCTCGCAGAGCGTCGCTAGGACCGGCCCCGGCCGGCTACCGCAGCAGCCTGAAGGCGGCCCCGAAGGCCTGGTTCGGCATCGCGAAGCGCACCCAGAGCACGCACAGAGACTCGAGCTCCCGCGCGGCGTCGATGCCGCCGATGTCGATCACGTCGGACCAGCCGAAGTCGCCGAGCACGCCCGTGACGGTCGCCTTCGCGTCGGAGTCCTCGCCGGCGACGAACATGGTCGGAGGTCCGCCGTCGACCTCGGGATTCACCATCTGGCCCGAGTTGACGATGTTGAGCGTCTTCACCACCTTCGCCTCGGGCAGGGCGCGCTGCACAACCTCGCCGCCCGAGTCGGTGGGCCCATAGGCGAGGCTGGGCGGCCCGTCGCCGAGGACGAGCGGGTTGGTGACGTCGATCAACACCTTGCCGGCGAAGTTCTCGGTGCCGGCGGCCTCGATCGCCGCTTCGGTCTCGGTGCCCTTGCAGGCCAGCACCAGCAGCTCGCCGAAGCCGGCGGCCTCTGCCATCGACCCGCCGCTCGCCTTCTCGCCCGCCCGCCCGGCCCACTCGTCGAGCTTCTCCGGCGACCGCGAGCCCAGCTTGACCTCGTCGCCGCGCGCCAGGAAACCGGCGGCGAGATCCTTGGCCACTGCGCCGGAGCCGATGATCCCGATCTTCAACTCAGTACCTCCTTGGTGCCGCGGACCCGCCGCGGATGGTTGCCAGCAGCCGGTCGAGCAGGCCCGGAGCGACGGCGTTGATGCCGAGAATCCTGACCGCGCGCGGGATGTGTACCTCGCGGCGGTCGGACTCCACGGCCTCCAGCACGGCTGCCGCGACCTCGTCGGCGCCGATCGCCTCCTCGGAGTTGCGCCAGTCGGGGAGCTGCTCGGCCTCGGCGTGCAGCTCGGTCCTGACCTCGCCCGGGAAGACAGTGGTCACCGAGACCCCGGTGCCCGAGAGCTCGTGGCGGAGCGCCTCGGCGAATCCCTTGCCGGCCGCCTTGGTCGCGCCGTAGGCGGCGGCCCAGGGGAAGGCGCGAAGGGCGGCTCCCGAGCTGATCACGACGACATGGCCGCGCCCGCGGTCCATCATCGGCGCCAGCCCGGCCCGCACCGTGTTGATCGTGCCCGTGACGTTCGTGCGCACCATCTGGTCGACGTCGGCGGGATCCTGGTCGACGAAGGGGGCGTAGCGGGCGACGCCGGCGTTCGCGACCAGCAGCTCGAGGCCGCCCGCGCGCTCGGTGAAGGTGGCGAGCGCCGCCTCGATCGCATCGCGCTCGCCGACGTCCGCGGGCAGCGCGATCGCCGCCGGCCCGATCTCGGCGGCCAGCGCCTCGAGGTCCTCGGTGCGGCGCGAGACCAGGCCCACCGTCGCCCCGCGCGCCGCAAGCGCCAGGGCGGTGGCCCGGCCGATCCCCTGGCTCGCCCCGGTCACGATCGCGCGAGTCTCGCCGTCGATCCTCATCACAGCGGATCCTACGTGGGCCGTCCTCTCCGGTGCCCGGGCGGCGGGGATGGGCCGGTAGGATCGACCGGGATGACCGCCCAGCAGGCGACAGTGGCCGAGGAGGAGTACCTGCAGAGCATGTTCTGGCTCGAGGAGGCTGGGCTGCCGATCACCGGCGCCAACATCGCCCGCGCGATGCAGCTCTCGCCGCCGACCGTGCACGAGATGATCGGGCGCCTGGAGAGCGACGGCTACGTGGGGCGGGCGGGCGACAAGTCGCTCACCTTCACCGCCAAGGGCCGCGAGGAGGCCGAGGCGATCGTGCGCCGCCACCGCCTGATCGAGCGCTTCCTGACCGATGTGCTCGGCGTCCCCTGGGACGAGGTGCACGAGGAGGCCGAGCGGCTCGAGCACGCGATGTCACCTGTGCTGGAGGAGCGGATGCTCGCTTCGATCGGCGATGCCACGACCTGCCCCCACGGCCATCCGATCGTCGAGGGGGCGCGCGAGCGCGGGGTGCTGCTTGCCGACGTGGAGCCCGGAGCCAGCGTGATCGTGTTGCGCTTCGAGAACGAGGCCGAGGAGCTGCTGCACTATCTCAAGCAGGCGGGCCTCAACCCCGGGCTCGAGGGGGAGCTGAAGAGCTCGGACGCCGACCAGGTGATCGTCAGCTCGGCCGATGGCGAGCACGCGGTCTCCAAGAGCGTCGCCGAGACGGTCTCGGTCCGGGCCGACCCCGCTCCTGAGCCGCGGGCGCCGCTGCCCGAGCAGCTGGTGCTCTCCAGCGACCGCTACGGCCGCTAGCCGGGCCGCGATCCCGCGATCTTCGGGGCCCTTCGCGTCTAGGCCGGAGTGCCGGCGCGCACCCGCTCCAGCGCGCGCGCCAGGCGGTCGATCCCCTCGCCGATCTGCTCGGCGGGCACCGGGGCGAAGGAGAGCCGCAGGCTGGAGGTTCCTCCCTCGATCATGAAGTCGGGCCCCGCCACGAAGGTCACGCCCTCCTGCTTTGCCTGCTCCAGCAGGCTCGGGGTGTCGACGTCCTCGGCCAGATCGAGCCAGAGGAAGTAGCCCCCGGCCGGGACCACGAACTCCGCCTCTGGGATCTTTTCCCGCAGCGCCGCCACCAGCGCGTCCCTGCGCCCGGCAAGCGCGGCGTTGACGGCCTCGATGTTCTGCTCCAGCGCGCCGGAGCGGCAGAGCTCCCAGACCACCGACTCGGCCAGCATGTTGGGCGAGATGTAGGTCTCGCCGGCGCGCTTGGACAGCGTCGCGATCTGCGCCGCGGGCCCGACCAGGTAGCCGACCCGGACGCCGGGGCTGACGGTCTTCGAGAACGAGGAGGCGTGGAGCACCCGCCCCTCCTCGTCCATTCCCAGCAGCGTCTCGCCGGCGGGCTGCTCGAAGCTGATCAGCCGGTAGGGGTCGTCCTCGAACAGCACGAAACCGTGCTCGGCCGCAAGCTCGACCAGGCGCCTGCGCTTGGCTTCCGAGAGCGTGCAGCCGGCGGGGTTGTGGAAGTTGGGGATCACGTGGGCGAGCTTCGGGGCGCCCTCGGCGCACGCCGCGCCGACGGCCTCCACGTCGACCCCGTCGGCCTGCAGCGGCGCGGGCGCCAGCTCCGCACCCGCTTGGCCCAGCAGCAACAGGGTGCGGTCGTAGGTCGGCTGCTCGACGATCACCCGGTCGCCCGCCGAGACCAGGTTGCGAAACAGCATCGCCGCCGCCTCCATCGAGCCGTTGGTGACCATCACCTGATCGGGCTGGACGCCGTGCAGCTCGGCGATCCACTCGCAGAGGCCCGGGTGGCCCTTCCCGGTCCCGTAGGAGAGGGCCCGCTGCCAGTCCGATTCCAGCGCGCGCGCCGCCGCCTCGCGGACGGCCTCGGCCGGGAGGATGTCGGCGCTGGGCGCGCCTCGCGCGAAGCTGATCATCTCGCTGGCCATGGCGGGCAGCATAGATGGCCGGCGGGGCTCAACACGGCTGGCCTGAGCGGTACTTTTGGCGGGTGCCCGCCTCGCTCGAGTTGGTCAAGATCGCGCTTCAGGCCTATAGCGACGGTTATCCCGAGGTTGCGATCGGGTTGGCCGACCCGTTGGTGCGCTGGGACGAGCGAGCCTCGCGGTCCGACGGCGAGCTGGTCTGGAAGCAGGACGCCGTGGAGAGGGCGATGCGCCGCTACCTGGACAGCTGGCAGCAGTACAGCTTCGAGCTGGAGGAGATCGCCGAGGTCTCGCCCGGCAAGGTCGTCGGCATCTGCCGCGAGCGCGGCGTGGACGCCGATGGCGTCGCCGTCGACCGCCGCTTCGGCGGCCTTTGGGTGGTCGAGGGCGCGAAGATCGCCTCTTGGTCCACCTATCTGACGCCGAGGGAGGCGGTGCGGGCCGCTCGCGAGCTGGGCGGCAAGGATCCCCGCCCGCGGCAGGGGAAAGGCGGCGCGGCCGGCCCCCGCCCGCGGCAGGGGACCGGCGGCGCGGCCCCCCCGGAGCCGGGGGGCGAATCGCGGGAGGTTCCCACGGACGTTGACGAGAAGCGCCGCGCGGCGCGAGCCCGCGCAAAGCTCAGGCAGAGGGCCTCGCGCGGCCCGAAGGCCGCCGCGGGCTAGCTAGGCGAGCAGCTCGACCGCGATCTCAGCGGCCTCGGTTGGGCTCTTGCCGACGCGCACGCCCTTCACCTCGAGCGCCTCCTTCTTCGCCTCGGCGGTGCCCGAGGAGCCGGAGATGATCGCCCCGGCGTGGCCCATCTGCTTGCCGGGGGGAGCTGTGAACCCCGCGATGTAGGCGACCACGGGCTTCGAGACGCTGGCGGCGATGTACTCGGCCGCGCGCTCCTCGGCGTCGCCGCCGATCTCTCCGACCATCACGATCAGCTCGGTCTCGTCGTCGTTCTCGTAGAGCTCGAGGATGTCGATGAAGTCCGAGCCGACGATCGGGTCGCCGCCGATGCCGACGATCGAGGAGTTGCCCTCGCCGGCCTGCTTCAGCTCGTTGCCGATCTGGTAGGTGAGCGTCCCCGACTTCGAGACGACGCCTATCCGGCCCGGGTCGAAGAACTGGGCGGGAATGATGCCGACGTTCGCCTTGCCCGGAGAGAGCGCGCCGGGGCAGTTGGGCCCGATCAGCCGCACGCCCGCTTCCCTCGCCTTCCAGTAGGTCCTGAGCATGTCGTGGACCGGGATTCCCTCGGTGATCGCGATCACCGTGCCGACCCCGGCGTCTATCGCCTCGTCGATCGCGCCGGACGCGAAGCGCGCCGGCACGAACACCATCGAGGTGTTGGCGCCGCGCTCGGCGACGGCCTCGGCGATGGTGTCGAAGATCGGAATGCCCTCGACCTCCTGGCCGCCCTTCTTGGGGGTGACGCCCGCGACCACGTCGGTGCCGTAGTCGCGGTTGCGAAGCCCGTGAAAGGTCCCCTCGCGCCCGGTGAGGCCCGAGATCACCAGCTTCGTCTCATCACCGACGATGATCGCCATCAGCCGCCCGCCTCCATCACCGAACGCCCTCCGCGAGCGCGACCACCCTCTCCGCGGCGCCCAGCATCGTCTTCTCCTGGTGCAGATTCGAGAGGTTGGCCTCGGCCAGCAGCTTCAGGCCCTCCTCCGAGTTCGTCCCGTCGAGGCGCACCACGAGGGGGTGCTCGAGGCCCATCTTGGTGGTCGCCTCGATGATCCCCTTGGCGACCTCGTCGCATCGGGTGATGCCACCGAAGATGTTGAACAGGATCGCCTTGACCTTGCGGTCCGAGGTGATCACCTCCAGCGCGTCCACGATCGCCTCGGCCTTGGAGCCGCCGCCGGCGTCGAGGAAGTTGGCCGGGGCGCCGCCGGCCTGAGCGACCACGTCGAGCGTCGACATGCAGAGGCCGGCGCCGTTGCCGAGGATGCCGATGTCACCGTCGAGCTTGACGTAGGTGAGGCTCTTCTCCTTCGCCATCTGCTCCTGCGGGTCCTCGGCCGAGGGATCCTCCAGCTCGGCCAGGTCCTCGTGGCGAAACAGCGCCGAGTTGTCGATCGTCACCTTCGCATCGAGGGCCATCACGTCGCCCGACTTGGTGACGATCAGCGGGTTGACCTCGATCAGCGTCGCGTCGGAGGCGACGAAGGCGTCGTAGAGCCTGGCCAGCAGCCCCGCCGTCTTCTCGCGAAGCTCATCCGGCACCCCTGCGTCGGCGGCGAGCTGCGCCGCCTGCTCGGGCCCGAAGCCGTCGGCCGGCTCGACGTGGCGCTTGGCGAGGGCGTCCGGGTCCTTCTCGGCGATCTCCTCGACGTTCATCCCGCCCGTCGTGGAGAGCATGCTCAGCACCTTCTTCTCGGAGCGGTCGAGGATGAAGGAGAAGTAGTACTCGGCCTCGATCTCGGAGGCCGTCTCCACCCAGACCTCGTGCACGGTGAACGGCCCCTCGCCGTGAGGCCCGGTGATGTCCATGCCGAGGATCGCGTCGGCATGTTGCTCGGCCTCGTCGCGGTCGTTCGCGACCTTGATCCCGCCCGCCTTGCCGCGCCCGCCGATCTGCACCTGGGCCTTGACCACGCAGGGATAGCCGATCTCCTCGGCCACCTCGACCGCGGTCTTCACGTTGCGCGCCACCTTGCCGGTGGGGACCGGCACGCCGTGGCGGGCAAACAGCTCTTTTCCTTGGTACTCGAGTAGATCCAAAACGGGGCGCGAGCCTATCGGAGGGCGCTAATTGCGATACTCCCGCGTCGGCCATGCCACTTCCCAAGCTCAAGGACATCAAGTGGGTGACCACGGACTGCTACGGGACCCTGATCGACTGGGAGAAGGGCATCACCGATGCGTTCGGCAAGGAGGCCGACCGGGACGGGCTCACGATCGACGACAGCGCCCTTCTCGAGCGCTTCTTCGAGGTGCAGGCCCAGATCATGTCGGGCTCCTACGAGCTCTACGCCGAGGTCCTGCGCCGGGCAGCGGTCACCGTGGCCGAGGAGATCGGCTGGACGATCGAGCCCTCTCGGGCCCAGTTCCTGCCCGACAGCGTCGGTCGCTGGCAACCCTTCCGCGAGGTCAACGCCGCGATGGACCGGCTCAAGGAGCGCTACGAGATCGGCATCGTCTCCAACGTCGACGACAAGCTGCTCGGGATCTCGCGCCGCCACCTGCGCACCGAGCTCGACCTGGTCGTCACCGCTCAGCAGGTGCGCAGCTACAAGCCCGACGAGACCCACTTTCGCGAGACCGCGCGCCGCATCGGCGGCAAGCAGGGCTGGGTCCATATCGCCTCGGGTTACGAGACCGACGTCGCTCCCTGCCTGAAGCGCAAGATCCCCGTGATCTGGGTCAATCGCCACGGCACCAAGCTCGAGAGCGGGCGCAAGGCGCCCGACGCGACGGTCAGGAACCTTCGCGACGCCGTCGCGAAGCTCGGCGCCAAGTAGCCGGCTTCACTCGATCTTGGCCAGCGTGTCACCGGCGTCCACGGCGGCGCCCTCGACGGCCGCCAGCTCGGTGATCGTGCCCGCCTTGTGGGCGGTGATCTCGTTCTCCATCTTCATCGCCTCGATCACGCATACGAGGTCCCCCTCGGCGACCTCCTGGCCCTTCTGCACCGGCACCTTGAAGATGTTCCCCTGCAGCGGTGAGGTGAGCGCGTCGCCGGAGGCCGCCGAGCCGCCCGACTTGCGCTCGCGTTTCGGGGCCTTCTTCAATCCCGGTGCCGCTCCGGCCGCGGCGATCGGATCGCCGATCACCTTGACGTCGAAGAGCTTGCCGCCGACCTCCACCTGATACCCACGAACCGCCTTCTCGCCCCCGGAGTCCAGCCCGTCGGCGCTCTCACCCGCCGCCCCGGGCGGCGAAGCCGAGGCGGCGGCGGCTGACGCCGCGGTGGTCTTCAGCCACTCCTTGTCCTCGGTGAGGTTCTTGCAGGTCTCGCCCGCGGCCCATTCCTTGCTGGCGAGGATCGCCCGGTGAAAGGGGATCAGGGTGCTCAGACCGCCGATCTCGTACTCGGCGAGCGCCCGCTGCATGCGAGCCGTCGCCCGCTCGCGGTCGTTGTCGAGCACGATCAGCTTCGCGACCATCGGGTCGTACATCGGGGTCACCTCGGAGCCGCTCTCGACGCCCGAGTCGACCCGCACCCCCGGCCCGCCGGGCTCGCGGTAGGTGGTGATCGAGCCCGGCGCGGGCGCGAAGCCCTTGTGCGCGGCCTCTGCGTTGATGCGGCACTCGATCGCGTGGCCTCGAAGCTGCACGTCGTCCTGGGTGATCGAGAGCTCTTCGCCGGCGGCGATGCGGACCTGCTCGCGCACGATGTCGACGCCGGTGATCATCTCGGTCACGCAGTGCTCGACCTGGACGCGCGTGTTCATCTCCAAGAAGAAGTAGTCGTCGCCGACCTGCAACCCCTCGACGGTGCCGGCCGAGCGGTAGCCGACCGCGGCGGCGGCGTCGGTGGCGATCTTGCCGATCCGCTCGCGCATCTCGTCGCTGACGTGCGGCCCCGGGGCCTCCTCGATCAGCTTCTGGTGGCGGCGCTGAATCGAGCAGTCGCGCTCGCCCAGGTGGATCACGTTGCCCTTGGAGTCCGCCAGCACCTGCACCTCGACGTGCCTGGGATCGTCGAGATAGCGCTCCAGGTAGACGGTGGGGTCGCTGAAGAACTTCTCCCCCTCGCGCGCGGCGCCCTCGAAGGCCTGCTCCAGCTCGTCCTCGCCAATCGCCACCCGGAAGCCCTTGCCGCCCCCGCCCCCGGCCGCCTTGCAGGCGATCGGGTAGCCGATCTCCTTGGCCTGCCTCTTGGCCGCGGCCACGGACTCGACCGGGGCCGTGGCGCCGGGCACGATCGGCACCCCGGCCTTGTCCATGATCGCCCTCGCCTCGGTCTTCGAGCCCATCGCCTCGATCGCCTTGGCGGGGGGGCCGATGAAGGTCACCCTCGCCTTCTCGGCGGCCTTGGCGAAAGGGGCGTTCTCGGCCAGGAACCCGTACCCCGGGTGGACGGCCTCGGCGCCGGAGTCCCGGGCCACCCCGAGGATCCTCTCGACGTTGAGGTAGCTCTCGGCGGCCGGGGCCGGCCCGATCAGGAAGGCCTCGTCGGCCTCGCGCACGTGTGGGGCGTCGCGGTCGATCTCGGAGTAGACGGCGACCGAGCCGATGCCCATCTCACGCAGGGTGCGGGCGATTCGGATCGCGATCTCTCCGCGGTTTGCGATCAGGACCTTCTCGAACATGGCGGCGCAGTATTACGACTGGGCTGGGCGGGGGCGGGCAGGCCCTAGCGCGTCACCCAGGCGCCCTCGTCCTCTGTCATCTCCAGCACCTCAGGAGGGAGGTTCCCGTCGCGCAGGTCGGCGACGGTGACGTTCTCCAGCACCCGCCGCAGCGAGGCTCGCACCGCGATCCAGACCTCGCTCAGGTGCTCGGAGCTGCCCGGGTACTTGGTCGCCTCGGGCGCCAGGTCCTGGATGTTCGCAAGAGGGCCCTCGACGGCCCGGATCACGTCGGCCAGCCTGATCTCCTCGGCCGGCCTCGCCAGCCAGTAGCCGCCCCGTGCGCCGCGCCGCGCGCGTACGAGGCGGGCGTGCTTGAGCTCGAGCAGGATGTGCTCGAGAAACTGCAGTGGGATGTCCTGGGCCTGCGCGAGCTTCTCGCCCTTGACCGGATCCTCCCCGGCTCCGGCGAGCTCGACCGCGGCGCGCACCGCGTAGTCGGCCTTTGCCGAGATCCTCACGGGCCCATCACCGGCCGGCCGGCTACACGGGCATCAGCCCGCATCTCCTCGGCATCGCCTGCGGGGATGCAGGGTTGCGATGCCACGGGCCTGGGCTCCTTGAGCCTAGGATTGGCTTCGCTGTGATCGACCTGCAGAGCCACTCGACTGTGTCCGACGGCGAGCTGCCGCCCGCGGAGGTGGTGGCCGCGGCGGTCGAGGCCGGGATCGAGACGATGGCGCTGACCGATCACGACGCCGTGGATGGCCTTCCGGAGGCGATGGAGGCTGCCGAGCGCCTGGGCATCGCGATCGTGCCGGCGGCCGAGATCTCCTGCATCCACGCCACGATCGACGACCTGCACATGCTGGGCTACTGGATCGACATCGACGCGATGCGGCCGATCTGCGAGCGGGCCCAGCAGGAGCGCGTGAGAAGGGCGGGCGAGATCGTCGAGCGGCTGAACTCGCTGGGCGTCGAGGTCTCCTTCGACCAGGCGATCGCCGAGGCCGGCGATGCCGCGTCGGTTGGCCGCCCCCACATCGCCAGGGCGGCGGGAGCCGAGCCCGACCAGATGGGGGCCTTCTTCGAGGAGTACCTGATCCCCGGCGCCAAGGCCTTCGTGGCCCGGCGCTGGCCGACGGCGGACGAGGCGATCCGCCTGATCCGCGATGCCGGCGGCACGCCGGTGCTGGCGCACCCCTTCTGGGACATCGACGAGCCCACCGAGGTCGCCGCGCTGATCGACGACCTCGCCATCGACGGGGTCGAGGTCTTCTACCCCGCCCACAGCCGGGAGCAGACCAGCTTTCTGGTCGAGCTCTGCGCGGACCGTGGCCTCACCACCACCGCGTCCTCGGACTTCCATGGGCCGAATCACAAGATGTTCGACTCCTTCGGCTCGTATGAGACGTACGGCCTGGGCACCCCGCAGCTGCCGCCTCGCCGCGACTAGGCGGGCTGGGCGGCCGGGATCAGCTGGCGCTCCTCGAGCAGCGCGATCAGCCTGCCCGCGGACTCCTCGGGGGTCTCGTTCTCGGTGTCGAGCACGATCTCCGCGTCGAGCGGCTCCTCGTAGGGGTCCGAGACGCCGGTGAACTCCTTGATCTCACCCGAGAAGGCCTTCGCGTAGAGGCCCTTGACGTCGCGCTCCGCGCAGACCTCGACCGATGCCTTCACGAACACCTCGATGAAGCGGTCGCCCATCGTCTCGCGCGCCTCGTCGCGGATCTCGCGGTAGGGCGAGATCGCGGCGGTGATCACCGGCACGCCGTTGCGGCTGAGCAGGTCGGCGACGAAGGCGATGCGGCGGATGTTGGTGTCGCGATCCTCCTTGGAGAAGCCGAGGCCCTTGGAGAGGTTCTCGCGGACGATGTCGCCGTCGAGGATCTCGAGGCGATTGCGCCGCTGGTGCAGCTCCTGCTCGACCAGCTTGGAGATGGTCGTCTTGCCGGCTCCGGAGAGCCCGGTGAACCAGAGGGTGAATCCCTTGTCATTTTCGTTGGCCATCGGAAGGCTTCTCTCCTTGTCGTCTCATTTGATCCGCACAGTCCACAAAGTTCGTGTCGCCCAGGGTAGAGGAGTCGGGCCGCTCGGCTCGAGGGTGCCTAGGCCTTGCTGTAGGCGTCGATCAGGATCTGCGCTACCTCGGGGCGGCTGAACTCCTGAGGGGGGAGCTCGCCGTTCCCGAGCATCTCCCGGACCTTGGTGCCGCTGAGGAAGACGTGCGCGTCGGGGCCGTGCGGGCAGGTCTTGCCCGATGCCATGCCCTCGCACTTGTCGCACCAGAAGCTGTGCTCGAAGAAGAGCGGCTGGATGCCGAGTTTGTCGATGTCGAGGTCGTCGAAGATCCTCTGGGCGTCGTAGGTGCCGTAGTAATCGCCGACGCCGGCGTGGTCGCGGCCGACGATGAAGTGGGTGGCGCCGTAGTTGCGCCGCGCGATCGCGTGCAGCACCGCCTCGCGGGGGCCCGCGTAGTGCATCTTGGAGGGGAAGACGTTGAGGATCACGCGGTCGTCGGGGTAGTAGTCCTCCATCAGCACCTCGTAGCAGTGCATCCGCACCTCGGGGGGGATGTCGCCCTCCTTGGTCTTGCCGATCAGCGGGTGGATCATCAGCCCGTCGGTGATCTCCAGCGCGGCCTTGGTGATGTACTCGTGGGCGCGGTGGATCGGGTTGCGCGTCTGGAAGGCGACGACGCGCTTCCAGCCGCGATCGGCGAAGGCCTTGCGTGACTCCTCGGGGCTCAGGTAGCGCTTGCTGAAGGCGTCCTCGTGGCTGGGCAGCGCCCTGACCTCGTAGGTGCCGGCGATGCAGCGAGCGCCCTCCTCATGCAGGGCGGCGACGCCGGGATGCTCGGTGTCCGTCGTCAGATAGACCTGCTCGGCCTCCTGGTCGATGTCACGCTCGAAGATCTCCGACACGGTCAGGGCGCCCAGCTCCTCGCCCTCGTCGCTGCTGATCTCGACGGTGTCGCCCTCGGAGACCTCGAGGTCGGTGGCGAGGGTGATCGGGATCGGCCAGTACTCGCCCGAGGCCAGGGTCATCTTCTCGCAGACGCTGCGCCAATCCTCGTGGCCCTGGGGGCCGGTGAGGGGGGCGAAGCCGCCGTTGCCGATCATCTCGAAGTCGGCCGTCTGGCGCTCGTTCAGTTGCAGGGAGGTGGGCACGAAGCGGGGCAGGTTAGCGATAGTCGGTTTCGTCGTTCGGCTGAGGCCTGAAAAGCTCAGCCGTGCAGCCCGCACTCGGTCTTGGCGGTGCCGGCCCAGCGTCCCGAGCGCGGATCCTCGCCGGCCCCCGGTCTGCGGGTGCAGTGCGTGCAGCCGATCGATGGATAGCCCTGGTCGTGCAGGGGGTTGTAGGGGATGTCGTTGTCGGCGATGTAGCGCCAGACGTCCTGCTCGGACCAGTCGGCCAGCGGGTTCAGCTTCCAGAGGCCGAAGCGCTTGTCCCAGGCGAACTTGGGCGCGCCGGCGCGGGTCTGCGAGTCCTGGCGGCGGATGCCCGAGACCCAGCAGTCCACCGCCGAGAGGGCCGAGCGCATCGGGTCGACCTTGCGGATCCCGCAGCAGCCGTCGGGGTCGCGGGCCCAGAGCTGCTCGCCGTAGCGGCCGGCCTGCTGCTCGAGCGTGATCGAGCTGTAGCGATGGAACCTGATCCCGTAGCGCTGCTCGAGGCGGTCCTTGGTCTCGTAGGTCTCGGGAAACAGAAGGTCGGTGTCGAGGTAGAAGAAGCGCGCCTCAGGATTGAGCTGCGTCGCCATGTGCACCGTCACCGAGCTGGTCTTCTGGAACGAGGCGGCGATGTACATCCTGGGGCTGAAGGTCTCCAGTGCCCAGCGCAGCGCCTGCTCGGCCGTCGCCGACTCGAGCTGCTCCGAGGCGCGCCCGGGGTCGAACGCCACGGCGCCACCGCCGCCTGCGGGCTGCAGCGAGGCGGGGGCCGTGGCCGCGTTCGGCTCGATGGTGGAGGAGGTATCCAAGATCAGACCGCGCACTCGCCCTCGCCGCGCTCGACCTTGTAGGGCTCGGAGCGATTCCAGTCGATGAAGTGCGTGAGGTTCTCGGCGTTGAACTCGACGGGCATCTTCAGGTCCGAGACCCGCTCTTCGAAGCTGTCGGTGCCGACCCGCTCGACGAAGTCGTTGAAGGCCTCGTCGCCTTCGCGCTCGCTTTCATAGAGGCGCAGCCAGCGCTCGACCGCCTCGGGCACGCGCTTGGCGGGCAGCCGCGCCTTGAGGCGGTGACCGTAGATCACCTCGCCGCCCTCGTAGTTGCCGCCGAGGTGGGCGATGTAGGCCGGGATCGTGTGGTCGCCGACCTTGATCGAGGCGCCGTAGAAGCCGATGTTGGCGATGTGGTGCTGGCTGCAGCCGTTGGGGCAGCCCGACATCTTGATGTGGACGCGGCGGGTGAGCGGGTCGGTGATGCCCATCTGCTCGATCCGCTCCTGGACCGCGCGATTGAGCCCCATCGAGCTGGTGATGCCGAGCTTGCACGAGTCCGTGCCGGGACAGCTGATCACGTCGGTGATCTCGTCGGCTCCGGCCTGATCGAGCCCGAGCTCGCCGAGGGCGCGATAGACGTCGTGCAGCGCCTCGTCGCGAACCCAGCGCAGGAGCAGGTTCTGGTGCACCGTGGTGCGCGCGTAGCCGCCCGTGTGGGTGCGCATGATCGCGGCGAGGCCGCGGAACTGCTCGGGGCTGAGGTCGCCGCGCGTCACCTTGACCTGCACCGTCGAGAACCCCGGCTGGCGCTGGGGGCTGACGTTGGCCTCGAGGAAGCGGTCGAAGTCGCTGCGCTCGCCGTTCGGCGCGGAGGGCACGGCCGGCGGGGCCGGCGCGCTCGCCTCCTCGTCGTCGATGAACAGCATGTGGTCGATCGAGAAGTCGCGCTCGGCCGCCCAGTCGCCCCGCAGCTCCTCGTCGACCATCTCGCGGAAGGCGTCGATGCCGATCTTGTCCACCAGCACCTTGATCCGGGCGCGGGCGCGGTTGACGCGCAGCCACTCCTGGCGGTCGAAGATGCGGAAGACCGCCTCGGAGACCTTGAGGTAGTCGCCGTTGTCCACCTCCACGAACTCGTAGAGCGTGGGGGCGACGCGGGGCATGATCGAGGTGCCGCCGCCGACCCTGACCTCGACCCCCCTGACCCTGCCGCGTCCCTCGATCTCGCGCTCGCGCGGGATGAAGCCGATGTCGTGGATGCCGGTGATCGCCCGGTCCTCATCGGTGGCCGTGAACGCCGTCTTCACCTTTCGCGGCATCAGCTGGGTGGTCGGGTGGCGCACGAAGTAGCGCACATAGGCGACCAGGTAGGGGGTGACGTCGAACAGCTCGCCCTCGGTGACGCCGGCCCAGGGGTCGCCGGTGACGTTGCGAACCGTGTTGCCGCAGCCCTCACGCGACGACAGGCCCACCGAGCTGATCTCGCGGATCAGCTCGGCCATGTCGGCGAGCGGGATGTGGTGGATCTGGATGTTCTGGCGAGTCGTGATGTGGCCCCTGCGGAGCGGAGCCCAGCGATCGACCACCTCGGCGAGCATCTCCATCTGCTCGGGCGTGACCCCGCCGAAGGGCAGCTTGATGCGCACCATCTGCACATCGGGCTGGCGCTGGCCGTAGACGCCCTGCTTGAGGCGGAAGCCGATGAACTGCTCCTCGCTCTGCTCCTCGCGCAGGAAGCCGGCGGCCTCGGTGTCGAAGTCGTCGAACTCGTGCTCGATGATCGGGATCGCGTAGCCGGGGACGTTGTCGTAGACCTCCGGGTTCTCGAGCGATCCGCGCCCGGGCTTGCCCCGCTGCTCCTTGCCCAGGTCCTGGTCGAGCTCGGGCTGCTTGGGGGAGTCCTTCGCGGGTGCGGAAACGGGCTCCATCGCGGGCCTCTTTCGTCGGGGACGTGCGCGGCGCTGGCCTGCTGCGGGGGTCAATCTAGCAAACCTGATCGAGTTTAGGGGGATTCGGCGAGGGTGAGCGTTCAGGGTGCGCCCGCCACGAAGACCAGCGCCCTCGCCCCCGCCGGGCCGGCCCCGCTCACGTCGGCATGGGGGCACCCCGGCGGCCGCGATCGGGCCGCTCAGCGCTTCTTCTTCGTTCTCCTCTTCAGCTTCAGCTTGACCGCCTGGGTGCGGGCGGCGCCGAAGGTCGGCGTGAAGGTGAGCAGCGGCTTGACGCCCACCTTGCCCGTCTTCTTCAGCTGCTTGGCCTTCTTGCCTTTCGCCTTGACGGTGAGCTGGATGGTGCTCTTGTCGGCGATCGTGCTCGGCCCGCCGACCTTGACGAGGATGCCGCCGAGCACGAGGGTGCCGCCGTTGGGGACGCTGACGGAGAGCCTCGCCAGGCCCTTCTTCTTGTTGCGGGCGATGCGCTGGATCGTGAGCACGTTGTCGGGCTCGACGACCGCCTGGACGAGGGTCTCGCGCGAGACCCCCGGCGTTCCTGTCCGGATCGTGCCGTCCGCGAGCGGCGGCAGGTTCCAGTAGACCTGCGAGGCGCCGGGATTGACGCCCAGCACCAGGGCCGCGTTGGGGTTGTCGAGGCCGATCGAGTCGCCCGCCTGGATCGGCAGCGAGGCGGGGAACGGCCCGGCGATCCCGCTGACGGTCGTGCCGAAGGCGCTCGTCCCCACTCCCGTGAAGCTCAGCGAAGGCCCGGGGCGCAGCACCCGCAGGCTGACCAGGTTGCCGGAGCTGCCCGATCCCACGCGCCAGCTCGTGACGGTGCCGTTGGTCGGTGAGACCAGCCCGCCGGGGGCCTGGTTCGCCGCGATCAGCGACAGGTTGGCCGTGGTGCAGGGAATGTTGCAGCCGGGCATGTTGTCGTTGCCCGGCGTGGCGAGACTGCTGCCGATGGTGACCGCTCCGTGGGCCGACGAGGCAGCCAGAAGCGAGGCGATCGCGACCAGCATCGAAAGCGGCGTTCCCCTGACTCGCACGGGATCAAGCGTACTCACCGGGGGCTGTCATGGCAAGGGCGCCCACCGGGCTCGGCCCACGACGCCGCGGCGCAATCGGGTTCGCGCGAAGATCGTCCCGTGAGCGAGATACCGGTGATCTCGGGCGAGGCGGTGTTTGCCGCGATCGACGCGGCGACGGCGGTCGAGCGCACCCGCCGGGCATTCGAGCTCCATGCCCGCGGCGAGTGGGCGATGCCGCCGAAGGTCTACCTCGACGCACCGCCCCACGGGGACTTCCGGGCGATGCCGGCGCGCGGCGACGGCCTGGCGATCCTCAAGTGGGTGACCTCCTTCCCCGGCAACAGCGAGCGCGGGCTCCCGGTGGTCCGCGGCCTGGTGCTGCTCTCCGACGCCGGGACCGGGGAGGAGCTGGCGGTGATCGAGTGCGCCTCGGTCACCTCGCTTCGCACCGGAGCGGCGGCTGCGGTCTCGGCTCAGGTGCTGGCCGCCGAGGGCGCCGGTGGCGTCGGGCTGATCGGCTGCGGGGTGAACGGGGCCTGGGCTGCGCGCTGCCTGGCCGCGGTCGGCTACGGCGAGGGCGTCTGCCACGATCCCCGCGCGCACGCCGCCGAGGCGCTGGCCGCCGAGCTCGGCTGGAGCAGCGGCTCGCGCGAACAGGCGGCCGCCCAGGACGTCGTGGTCACGGTGACGCCGGGCGAGCGCCCGGTGATCGCCGCCGCCGAGCTGCGCCCCGGCCAGCATCTGGCCGCGCTGGGCGCCGACGCGCACGGCAAGGCCGAGCTCGAGCTCGGCGCGCTGGAGCGCTGCCGGCTCTTCTGCGACGAGTGGGCACAGGCGAGCGTCGGTGGAGAGCTGGCCCATGCCGTTGATGCCGGCGTCGTCAGCCGCGAGCAGGTGACGCAGATCGGCGAGGTGATCACCGGTGCCGCGCCGGGCCGAGGGTCGCCCGCGGAGACAACGCTGTTCGACTCGACCGGCCTGGCGATCCAGGACCTGGCGATCGTGCAGGCGGTCTACGAGGCCTGGCTCGAGGGCAGCGTCGAGGCGCCGACCGCGGCGCTCTGAATCCCGCGCACCGCGCGGTAGTCGCCGGGGTTGATCTTGCGGGTGCGCCGCCGGAACTCCAGCCACGGACCGGGCCAGTTGTTGGTGTTGACGCCCTCGTCGTTCACATACCAGTTCGCGCAGCCGCCCGCGATCCACCTGGTCCTCTCCGAGCGCTCGGCCATCTCCTCGCGCCAGCGCGCCTGCACCTCGGGCCGCAGCTCGATGTAGCGCAGGCCCTTCTCGCGCAGGCGCCGCAGCGCGTCGAGCACGTAGTTGAACTGGCACTCGAGGGTGAAGGGGACCGAGCCCGAGCCGTGGTTGGTGTTGGGCCCGTAGAGCACGAACATGTTGGGAAAGCCCGTGACCGTGGTGCCCAGGTAGGCCTCGGGCCGCTCCGCCCAGACCTCGCCCAGCTCCCGGCCATCGAGGCCGCGAACCTTCATCGGTGCCACGAAGTCGAGCGACTCGAAGCCGGTGCCCCAGATGATCACGTCGGCGGCGCGCTCGACGCCGTCGGGGCCGACCACGCCGTCGGTGGTGATCCGCTCGACCGCGCCGTTGACGAGCTCGACGTTGTCGCGCTCCAGCGCGGGGTACCAGTCGCTGGTGAACAGCACCCGCTTGCAGCCCATCTCGTAGTCGGGAGTGGTCTTCTCGATCAGCTCGGGATCGCTGAGCGCGCGCCGGCGGGAGAAGTCAGCGACCCTGCTGAACGGGTTCATCAGCCAGTCGCTGCCCGTGAAGCCGTAGGTGCCCATCTCGAAGAACATGAAGTTGCCCAGGCGCGCGGCCGCCACCCTGGGCGGGAAGGCGCGGAACAGCCGCCGCTCCCACTCGCGGTAGGCGCGATCGGGCCGGGGCAGGATCCAGGGCGCCGAGCGCTGGTAGATGGTCAGCTGCTCGACCTCGGGGGCGATCTCGGGGACGAACTGGATCGCGCTCGCCCCCGTCCCGATCACGGCCACCCTCCGGCCGCCGAGGTCGCAGTCGTGATCCCACTCGGCGGAGTGAAAGCTTGTGCCCGCGAAGTCCTCGAGGCCGGGGATGGCGGGGGTCGCGGGGTTGGTGAGCTGCCCGCAGGCGGTGACCAGGACGTCGAAGCTCTGCTCCTCGCCGTCGGCCGTGGTCAGCGTCCAGCGCCCCGTGCCGGGGTCGAAGACGGCGTCGGTCACCTGGGTGTTGAGCCGCAGGTGGGGCTCCAGCCCGAACCGCTCCACGCAATCCTGAAGATAGGCGAGGATCTCATCCTGGGGGGCGTAGCGCCTCGACCAGTTCTCGCCGGGGGCGAACGAGAACGAGTACAGGTGCGAGGGCACGTCGCAGGCCGCGCCCGGATAGGTGTTGGCGCGCCAGACGCCGCCCACCGTCTCGCCCCGCTCGAAGATCGTGAAGTCGGTGATGCCCTGCTCTTGCAGCCGGATCCCCATGCCGACTCCGCCGAACCCTCCGCCCACGACGCCCACGGAGAGCGGCCTGTGCTGGCCGTTGCTGGAGCCGATCGTCATCTTCCCCGAAATCTAGCGCGGCGCGAGCTGGGGCGAGCGGGCGGCGGATCTCCCCGCCGCCCGCTCGGTGGGCGGGTCGCGCGGCCCGCCCGCTCCTCCCTCGAGCTGCTCAGTCGATCTCGGTCCCCTCGACCAGGAAGGCGACCCGCACGTGCGCGCGCCACTCGTCGAGGTTGTCGCCGCGCAGGCCGGTCGAGACCACGTCGATCGCGCGGATGTTCCGCAGCGAGCTCTGCGCCTGCTTCAGCGCCTGCTGGGCGGCGTCGTCGGAGGACTTCTTGGAGCTTCCCACCAGCTCGATGATCTTGACTACGGCCACTCAACCTCCTCTGTCGGGACAAGCCTGGGCCCGTGTTCTATTGGAACGGGGCGGCGAGGGCAAGCTCAGCCCCCGGCCGACGGCCCCCATCCGGCGCCCATCTCGAGGCGCCTCGCCTCGGTGCCCTCCCGGAGCGCGGCGCGCAGCCAGGGGTTGACCGTGTCGCGCGGCGCGGCGGCCGGGGCGGTATCGGCCAGGAACTGCTCCAGCGCCGCCGCGATCGCCGCCGCCTCCTCGGGAGATGCGCTCGGCGCCTCGATCTCGATCCTCGGCCGTGGAGGCCTGCGCTTGCCGTTGCCGCTCGCCACCGGCGGACCTAGAGCGGGATGTTCCCGTGCTTGCGCTTCGGCTGCTCGACACGCTTGGTCTGCAGGGTGCGCAGGGCGCGGATCAGCTTGGGCCGGGTTTGGTGGGGCTCGATCACGTCGTCGATGTAGCCGCGCTCGGCCGCCGAGTAGGGGTTGGCGAAGTGCGCCTTGTAGTCATCGATCAGCTTCGCGCGGCGCTCCTCGGGGGTCGGCGAGGAGCCGATGTCCTTGCGGTAGATGATGTTGACGGCCCCCTCGGGGCCCATCACCGCCACCTCGGCCGTGGGCCAGGCGAAGTTGAAGTCGGCGAGCATGTGCTTGGAATTCATCACGTCGTAGGCTCCGCCGTAGGCCTTGCGCGTGACCACGGTCAGCTTCGGCACGGTCGCTTCGGTGAAGGCGTAGAGCAGCTTGGCGCCGTGGCGGATGATCCCGCCCCACTCCTGCGAGGTGCCGGGCAGGAACCCCGGCACGTCGGTGAAGGTGAGCAGCGGCACGTTGTATGCGTCGCAGGTGCGCACGAAGCGCGCCGCCTTCTCCGAGGACTCGATGTCGAGCACCCCGGCCAGGTGCGCCGGCTGGTTGCCGACCACGCCGACGGGATGACCGTCGAGCCGCGAGAAGCCGCAGACGATGTTCTTGGCGAAGTGCTCATGGACCTCGAAGAAGTCGCCGTCGTCGACGATCCGCGCGATCACCTCGCGCATGTCGTAGGGCTTGGAGGGGTCGTCGGGGACGAGCGTGTCGAGCTCGGGGTCCTCTCGAGCGGGGTCGTCGGAGGGCTCGACCCGCGGCGGCAGCTCCAGGTTGTTGGAGGGCAGGAATCCGATCAAATAGCGCGCGTCCTCCAGGCACTGCTCCTCGTCCTCGGCCGCGAAGTGCGCGACGCCGGACTTGGTGTTGTGGCTCATGGCGCCGCCCAGGTCCTCGAACTCGACCTCCTCGCCGGTCACCGTCTTGATCACCTCGGGGCCCGTGATGAACATGTGCGAGGTCTCCTTGACCATGAAGATGAAGTCCGTCATCGCCGGCGAGTAGACGGCGCCCCCGGCGCAGGGTCCCATGATCAGGCTGATCTGGGGGATCACGCCGGAGCACTGCACGTTGCGGACGAAGACGTCGCCGTAGGCGCCCAGCGAGACCACGCCCTCCTGGATCCTCGCTCCGCCCGAGTCGTTGATGCCGATCACGGGCGCGCCGACCTTGGCGGCGAGGTCCATCACCTTGCACATCTTCTCGGCCATCACCTCGCCCAGCGAACCGCCGAACACGGTGAAGTCCTGGCTGAACACGAACACCGTGCGCCCGTCGATCGTGCCGTACCCCGTGACGACGGCGTCGCCGTAGGGGCGGCGCTTGTCCATCTCGAACTCGTGGGTGCGGTGCCGGACGAAGGTGTCGAGCTCCTCGAACGAGCCCGGGTCGAGCAGCTTCTCGATGCGCTCGCGGGCGGTCAGCTTGCCCTTGGCGTGCTGCTTCTCCACCGCCTCCTCGGAGGCCGAGTGCACCGCCTGCTCGCGCAGCTCGCGGAGCTGGGCCAGCTTCTCGTCGTGGGTCTCTGGGTACTTCTCCCGCACGGTCGGGGCAGTCTACGAGCACGGTGAGCCGTTAGGCTGGCCAGCGATGAAGCTCTACGTCTGCTGGACGACTGCCAACCACCCGGGAGGCCACCCCTGCCACGAGGCCTTCGCGGCGCTCGGCGAGGCCGGCCACGACCCCGAGGTGGTCAAGGCCCGAAGCTGGGGCGCGCTGCCCGACTTCCTGCAGACCTCGGCCCGCAGGCGCGTCCAGCAGGGCACCGGCGAGAAGTGGGTTCCCGCGCTCGAGCTCGACAACGGCGAGTGGATCGGCGGCTCCGAGCAGATCGTCGAGTGGGCCGAGGCTCATCCCGCTGGCGACTAGGGTCGGCCGATAGAGGGCCGGGACTCCTATCCGCTGCCCGAGGACCCCGCGCTCGCGGAGGTCGCGGCGGCGCTGCGCGACACCGGGAACTGGGGCTGGATCGTCGACGATCGCTGGCGCACGGTCTACGTCACCGACGAGCTGCGTCTCACCTTCGGGGCCGGCCTTGAGCTGGCGCCCTGGGCGATCGGCGAGCACCTCTTCGGGCCCGAGGCGAAACGGGCCAGCCTGCGCTGGCGCTTCGGCGCGAACACCACCGAGCTGAATCGCATCTTGTTCGGCTTTCTCGGCGGCTGGATGCTCGCTGACACCCCGGGCGGGCGCGACGAGCTGCGCGAGCGGGTCGACCCCTCGCTGCGCGACATGGTCGATCAGCTCTCTCCCGCCGACCCCCCGGCGAGGTCGGTGACGGGGGCCGGGATGGGCTTCGCCGATGTGCAGGTGGACGTCCCGATAGTCGCCATACGCATCCGCGACGCCGCCGGCAGGCTCGTCGGGACGACGATGATCTCGAAGCCCGCGGCGGGCATGGCGACGCTCGGGGCGATGGCCTCGATGGCCGATCTGGGACATCTGCAGCGGATGCAAAGCGTCTCACAGCCGGCGCGGCGCCCTGCGGCGGTCCTGTTCGCCGACCTGGAAGCCTCATCGCCGCTGGCGCGCCGCCTCTCGACCGCCAGCTACTTCGCACTGGGCCGCCGCCTGGTCCGCGCCGCCGATCAGTGCGTGATCGACGCGGGCGGCCTGGTCGGCCGGCACGTCGGCGACGGCGTCGTCGCCTTCTTCCTGGCCGAGAGCGCCGGGTCGGAGTCCGCGGCGGCCCGCTCCTGCGTATCAGCGGCGCGCGCCCTGCGGACCGCGATCAGCGGTGTCGCGGCTCGCAGCGACCTGCAGCCCGAGCAGGTGGTGATGCGCTTCGGGTTGCACTGGGGATCCACCCTGTACGTCGGCAACATCACCACGGCAGGGCGCGGGGAGGTGACCGCGCTCGGCGACGAGGTCAACGAGGCCGCGCGCATCGAGGCCTGCGCGAGCGGCGGGCGGGCGCTCGCCTCCAAGGAGCTGATCGAGCGCCTGGAGCCCGGCGATGCCGCCGCCCTCGATCTCGACCCCGACCGCATCACCTACACCCAGCTCGCCGACCTGGACACCGCCACCGAGAAGGCCCGCCGCGACGCCCCCGCGATCGCTGTCTGCGACGTCTAGAAGCGACGTCTGGACACGGTCCGGAAGAAGGCGCCGCTGCGGTACTCGCCGAAGACGTCGCGCATGGCGCTGCAGATCTCGCCGAGTTCCAGCGCGAGATCAACGACCGCTGCCTCGAGGGCCCCAATCCAACCGAGGTCGAGATCGTCGGCAGCTACCGATTCGGCGGCTGACGCGGGGTCGACGCCCGGGTAGCCTCGCCGGTGGATGATTCACATCGGCACCGTCCACTACCGAGACGATCGCTGGATCGGGGTTCAGCGGCGGTATCTGGACCGGTTCACGAGCGAGCCCTATCGGCTCTACGCCTCGCTTGACGGCCTCGAGGCCCGACACCTCGCCGCCTTCGATCACGCGGTCGACCACACCGACCTGGCTCCCGAGCATCACCCCGGGCTGCGGATCGAGCGCAAGCTCAACGTGCTCTGCAGCGAGATGGCGCAGAGGGCAGCACCGGAGGAGCTGCTGGTGGTCATGCACGGCGACACCCTGCCGGTTGCCGACTGGGTCGCCGCGGTGCGCCCGATGGTCGCCGAGGCCGAGCTCGCCGCGATCCGGCGCGACGAGAACGGGGAGCCGATCCCGCATTGGTCCTTCTGCACGACCACCGCGGGCTTCTGGACCGAGATCGAGGGCAATTGGGATCGCGGCCCGAGCTGGGAGTTCCTCGGTGCTCGGGTCACCGACACCGGTGCCAAGCTGATGGAGGTCCTGCGCAGCCGGGGCGTCGACTGGCATCCGATCCTGCGCACCAACCGGGTCAACCTGCACCCACTCTGGTTCGGGATCTACGGCGACATCCTCTATCACCACGGCGCCGGCTTCCGCGCGCCGATGAGCCGCCTCGACGCCGGCGGCTACGCGCATCTGCCGATCGGTCTGCGCAACCTGGCCGGCGTCCGCAGAAGGCTCGTGAACACGGTTCGATCACGGCGGATGTACCGGAGCGTGCGCTCGGACGAGGACTTCTACCGGGCGCTCATGGCCGCCGGCCCGGGTTGAGCTCGGCCAGCCGGTCGCCCGCCCGCAGCTGGCGCCGCCGCTCCAGCTCGATCTCGAGCCTCGCCTGGCGCGTCCCGCCCTCGCCTCCCACGTAGCCGACCGCCTCCCCGAAGGCTTCCGCCGTGAGGCCGATCGCCAGCATGGGGTACAGCATCGGCCTCCTGCCGCGCCGTTCCCGGGTGCGCCGCACGTGCGAGCGCAACTGCATCATCCGCAGCCAGGGCACCAAGGGCCACGCGAGCGCGTAGGCAACGCGGCGGGGGATGCTCCAGCCACCGAGCCGGCTGCGCGCGGAGCCAAACCCACGTCCGCCGAGGAAGTGCGATCGCAGGTTGGCGCCGCTCCGCGAGACGTTGATGTGGCGTGAGGCGACCGCGCCCTCCAAATAGAGACGGCGGCCGCGGCCCAGCAGGTCGTCCAGGAGCAGGCCCTCCGCCTCCACCAGCTCGCCGAGGTCATCGCCATAGGGGATCAGCTCATCCTGCTTGTAGGAGGTGTGGTGCCACGGAAGCGACTCGTGCCTCTCGCCCGACTCGATCGGGGCGACGCCCTGGCCGAAGTCGGCGATCAGATGCGCCCAGCTGATGACGCTGCTCGGGTTCGCGTTCTCGATCGCCCAGCCGACCGCTGCCCAGGGCCCACGATGTCGCTCGATCACGACCTCGGCCCAGCGCGGGTCCGGAAGCGAGTGCTCCTCGACGTAGGCCACGATTGGCGCGTGGGCGGCGAGCATCCCCGTCGCGATCGCGCGGCCGAGGCTATGCAGGTGGCCGATGCCGATCACCCTTGCCGCTGCGAACCCGGCCAGCGCCTCGACATCGGGCGAATGCTCCTCAGGGCCGACGACCACGACCTCGATCCGGTCGCGCGCAGTCTGGGAGCGAAGCGCGGCAAGCGCCGGGCGGATCTCCTCGAGCGAGCCGGGAGTTACGATCAACGCTGAAAGCTCGGCTCGGTTCTCGCCGCTCATCGCTTGGTGGGCCATCCGGATCTCGACCGGGCCCTTCGCTGCCCGGCAATAGGATGCGGGCTGCTGGTCGGGGACCGTACTGAAGCCGCACGCCCCCTGCGCCGTGATTCACATCGCCACCGCCCACACGAACGATCATCGCTGGATCGATATCCAGCTCCGCTACTTGGCGCGCCACACCCACGAGCCCTACCGGGTCCACGCCGCTCTTTACGGAATCGACCCTCGCTACCGATCACGCTTCCACGAGGCGGTCGACGAGACGGCTACGAGCCAGGGCGCCCTGAAGACCGGGCCGACCATGAACCTGCTTGCCGAGAGGATCGCGCGCAGCGCGGATCCAGCGGACCTGATCGTGTTCACCCACGGTGACAGCTTCCCGATCGCGGACTGGGTCCCCGAAGCGAGGCGGATGTTGACCGAGCGCTCGCTTGCTGCGGTTCACCGCAGGGAGAACCTGGAGCCGATCCCGCACGAGTCCTTCTGTGTGACGACGGTGGGGTTCTGGAGCGAGATCGGTGGGGAGTGGTCACCGGGCCCCCGGTGGGAGTCCGACGGCAGGATGGTCACTGACACGGGCGCTGCGCTGTGGCAGAAGCTGGAGCGACTCGGGATCCTCTGGGAGCCCGTCCTGCGGACGAACGGCCGCAACCTGCATCCCCTCTGGTTCGCCGTCTACGGCGAGGTCTTCTACCACCACGGGGCCGGGTTTCGTGCCCCGATGAGTCGCCGGGACGCGGCCGCGTTCAGCCGCCTTCCGGTCCCGCTCCGCAACCTGGCCGGGGCGCGAAGGCGAATCGCAAACTCCGTGCTCTCGCGCAGGATGTACCGGCGAGTCGCTCGCGACGAGCGCTTCTACATGGAGTTGACGGGGCCGGGCTTCAAGCCCGATGCCCGCGCCCTGTCGTGACGGCGCCTGAGACCCGGCGCACCGGAGAGCTGCCGAACCTGATCGTGATCGGCGCCCAGAAGTCCGGCACCAGCGCCCTGCATTACTACCTCGACCTCCATCCGGAGGTGCAGATGTCGAGTCCCAAGGAGCTCTGCTTCTTCCTTTGCGAGGACGATTTCGAGCCCGGGCCGTTCATCTCGGAGCCCCGTGAGCTCGAGCTGCTTGCGGGGATGCGCAACTGGTCGCGGGGAAGGGACTGGTACGAGCGCCACTTCCGGTCCGGCGCACGGGTGCGAGGCGAGGCCACTCCCGGCTACGCGTCGCCGTGGTTTCCGGGGGTCGCCGAGCGGATGGCGGGGCTCGTGCCCGACGCGAAGCTGATCTTCATCGCCAGGGACCCGCTCGAGCGGATCGTCTCCCATTACATGCAGATGCTGGAGATGGGCCGAGAGTGGAGGCCGCTGTCGGAGGCGGTGGGGAGGCCTGACAGCATCTACGTCGCCCGCAGCCGCTACGCGTCGTTGCTGCGCCCCTTCCGGGAGCGCTATCCCGCGGAGCGCCTGCTGATCGTTCGTCACGACGACCTCCTCGACCGCAGGCGGGAGGCGATGCGCAGGGTGTTCGGCTTCCTGGGGGTGAGCGAGGGCTTCTGGTCGCCGAGGATGGAGCGCCAGCGCCATCCCTCGGCCCGGAAGGGACGGCGCTTCCGCGCCCTCAGCCGGATCCAGCAAGCCAGTTGGGCGAAGCCCTTCTACCGCCTGCCCCAGGAGGCGAAGTGGGTGCTGGAGCGCCTGGCATATTCCTCGGGCCAGGGGCGGCGGCCCGTGCTCGGGCCGGAGTTGCGATTGCGGCTGCTGGAGGAGCTGGAGCCGGAGATCCTGGAGCTGGAGCGGATCACGGGTTGGAACCTGGCCGCCTGGAGGGAAGCCGCCGCGCCACCGCCTCGCGCGCGAAGCCGGCGGCGTTCGCGAACTGGGAGGTGAGGGCGAGCCCCCCCAAGACCAGGGGCCCGGCCCCGTCGCGAGGCGTGCGGACCTGGCTGGCGAGCTCCGCGTAGAAGCCCGGCTCGACCGTGAACCGCCTCCGGTACTGCTCGCGGCGAACCTGATGGAAGTGCCAGGCGCCGCGACCGTAGCCGAAGTGCTGGCGCCAGAGGCCGAGAGGGGTCGACTCGCGCATGTGCCAGACGATCGCGTCGGGGGCGTACCCGAAGCGGCGCCCGGAGCGCAGCCAGCGCGCGCACAGCTCGCGATCCTCGGCGTGATCGAAGCTCTCGTCGAAGCCGCCGATCGCCCCGAAGCTGTCCGCTGGAAAGACGAGGTTGCTCGTCGCGAAGAAGGTCGGTCCGTCAGGGCCACGGTTGAAGTGGGCGTGGGTGGCGTCCAGGACCGCCTGGCTGGCGGCCGCGCAGCGGCCGCGCGCCCCGTTTAGGACCCTCCCCCCGACGGCGCAGCCGGGCGCGTCCTGGAGGGCGGGTTCGAGCGCTTGCAGCCATCCGCTCGCCGGCTCGCAATCGTCGTCGGTGAAGGCGATGAACGCTCCTCTGGCCCGCTCGGCTCCGGCGTTGCGCGCCGCGGAGGCGCCTGCGGCGGCTGTTGAGACGAGCGTGAGCCCGAGCCGGTCCTCCCAACCGGAGGCCGCTTCCTCGACGGCGCGACCGCCTCCGTCGTTGACGACGATCACCTCGAAGCGCTCTGCCGGGTAGTCGAGCTGGGCAAGGCGTCCCAGGCATCCCTGCAGCTGCCTGACCCTTCCCAGGGTCGGGATCACGACTGAGAAGGTCGGCGGCGTCGAGCGGGTGCTGGGCGTGCTCACGCGCCCGTATACAGATCGCGGTCCAGCTCGTAGCTGGACAGATCGCTCGCGGCCTGCCCGGGGCCGATCGCGTAGGCCGTCAGCTCTCCCAACGCGTGCGCCAGCAGCGAGGCGAACATCATCGGCAGCGCTCGTGGCATGAACTCCCGCCGCCGTTCGGAACGGCGGACGTCGCGGAGCAGCCGTCGCAGCCGCACCACCGGGACCAGCGGCACGGCGCATGCGTATAGAGCGCGCCGCGCAGGGTGCCAGTTCCGCGATCTCACGGCGCCGAAGCACCGCCCGTTGAGGAAGTGCTCGACGACGAATGGGGGGAATCGCGTGATGTTGCGATGGCGGAGCTTGGCTCGGGGCTCCAGGTACAGCCTTTGTCCCTGAGCGCGCAGGTCCCAGTGAATGATCGACTCAGCCTCGAGCAACTCGGGGAGGGCGTCGCCGTATTCGAGCAGGAGCGAGCGTTTGTAGGAGGAGTTGTGCCCCGGGATATCCGGGGCCGGCCCCGGTCTCGCCGGGGCGACCCAGGGCCCGTAGTCGACATAGAGGTTGGCCCAGCTCGCCGCCCGCCCGGGGTTGTCGTTCTCGAACTCGGCCCCGACCGCGGCCCAGGGGCCCCGATGCGCCTCGATCAGAAGCTCGGCCCAGTCGGGGGCAGGGAAGCAATGGGTCTCGCTGAAGGCGACCACGGGGGCGGCCGCCGCAGCAACCCCGGCCGCGCGGGCAGAGGCCAGCGATCTTCGGGTCTCCGCCTCGACTACACGCACCGAGTGGAAGCCCGTGAGCCCCTCGATCGCCGTCGGCTCGACGCTGGCCCGCGGCGTCACAAGCACCAGCTCGATCCGGCCGGCGGCCGTCTGGGCGCCCAGATGAGCGAGGACCTCCTCCGCGAGCTCGAGGCCGTCGGTCGCGAGGATCACGGAGAGCTCGGGCCGGCTGCTTGCGGTCCCCTCAGCCGACAATGTTCCTCGCATCCAGGCCGCCCGCGGCGCGCGAGAGCGGCCCGGAGACGTCCTGGATCGTTCGCGGGGCGTCCTTCACCATCACTGTGCCTCCGGCCGCAGCCGATTGCAGCACGGCAAGCAGGATCCGGGCGGCCTCGCGCCCATCTTCGAACCCACACTCGGTCGGGCGGTCGTTGCGGATCGCAGCCACGAATTGGCGCCACTCGGCCTCGTAGGAGGCCTTGAAGTCGCCGCCGTGCCGCAGTCTCGGCAGGGCCCGAGCGAGCTCGGCCAGGAATCGTCCCGGCCGTCGAGTCAGGCGACCGAGATCGCCCCCCGTTGACTCGCGCGGCATCAGCTCGAGACCGTCGAAGCGGTAGAGGGTGGCCCGCAGCCACCCCTCCGAGCCAAAGACGCTGAACTCGTTCTCCTGGCCCGTGACTGCGCAGAAGGCACCCGCGATGCGGACGCCGCCGGAGCTGGTGGCGGTGACCGCGGCGGCCCCGGGCCCGGCACCCGAGCCGGTTTCGCCCGTCGCCCCACACAGCACCCGATCGATCTCCTGGCCGAGCAGATAGCGCCAGAGGTCCAGGTGGTGGACAGCCTGCAGCGCGAGCAGGCCTCCGCCGCGCGCGGGGTCCGCGCGCCACGACGGGACCTCCCGCAGCAGGCTGGGTGAGGCGAATGTGCTGGTCAGCAGGCCCAGCTCACCCAGCCCGCCTTGCTGGATCAGCTCCCGGGCACGGCGAACGTGATGGTGCCAGCGCAGGTTGAAGCCCACCATCGTCGCCAGGCCCGACTCCCTGGCGCGCTCGACGAGCAGATCGCACTCGTCCAGGGAGAGGGCAAGCGGCTTCTCCACGAACACGTGCTTGCCGGCGTCGAGGGCCGCGAGCCCGATCTCGGCGTGCAGATGCGTGGGCGCGGCGACGCAGACCGCCTCGATCGCCGTGTCGAAGAGCAGCTCCCTGTAGTCCTCGCTGCGGCGCCGCACCCCGAACTGATCCCCCGTCCGATCGAGTGCGGAGCGGTCTGGATCCGCGATCGCGACGGCATCGGCGTCGCTGCTCCGCGCGAGCGCCGGCAGGTGCAGGTCGCGGGCCGCCCGCCCGCAGCCGATCACCCCTACGCTGAGTCGCTCGCTGCCCAAGGGCCGGCCTAGAAGAAGGCGCCGCCGCGGTACTCGCCGAAGACGTCTCGCATCGCGTTGCAGACCTCGCCGATCGAGGCTCCGGCGCGCAGGGCCTCCTTGATCGGAGGCAGCAGGTTGGCGTCGCCCTCGGCAACGTCGCGCAGCTCGGCGAGCGCGCGTCCACCCCGGTCTGGTCGCGGCTCGGCCTTCCACTTCGCCAGGCGGTCGAGCTGGCGCTGCTCGGACTCCGGGTCCACCTTGAGGATCTCGACCTCGTCGATGACGTCGGTCTGGTAGCGGTTGACGCCGACGATGATGTCCTGGCCCGTGCTGTAGCGCTCGTGGTAGGAGGCGGCCGACTCCTCGATCTCCTTCTGCATGAAGTCCAGGGCGTTGACGGAGCCGCCCATCTGCTCGACCTTGTCCATCAGCTCCCAGGAGCGCTCCTCGATCTCGTCGGTGAGCGATTCGACGAAGTAGGAGCCGGCGAAGGGATCGACGGTGTCGGCGACCCCCGACTCATGGGCCAGCACCTGCTGGGTGCGCAGCGCGATCCGGGCGGAGCGCTCGGTGGGCAGCGCCAGCGCCTCGTCGAAGCCGTTGGTGTGCAGCGACTGGGTGCCCCCCGCCACCGCCGCGAAGCCCTGCAGGGCGACCCTGATGATGTTGACCTCGGGCTGCTGGGCCTGCAGCGTCACCCCGCCGGTCTGGGTGTGGAAGCGGATCGTCTGGGCCTTCTCGTCGGTGGCCCCGAAGCGCTCCCTCATGATCTTCGCCCACATCCGGCGCACCGCGCGGAACTTGGCGACCTCCTGGAAGACGTTGTTGTGGCAGTTGAAGAAGAAGGCGAGGCGCTGGCCGAAGCGGTTCACGTCGAGCCCGGCGGCGATGCCGCCCTCGACGTAGGCGATCGCGTTGGCCAGCGTGAAGGCGACCTCCTGCACGGCCGAGCAGCCCTTCTCGCGGATGTGGTACCCGCTGATCGAGATCGTGTTCCACTTGGGGATGTTCTGGTCGCAGTAGGCGAAGATGTCGGTGGTCAGCCGCATCGTCGGCTCCGGGGGGTAGATGTAGTTGCCGCGCGCCATGTACTCCTTGAGCACGTCGTTCTGCACCGTGCCGCGCAGCTCGGTTGACGGCACCCCCTGCTCCTCGCCGACCAGCTCGTAGAGCAGGAGCAGGATCGCCGCCGGCGCGTTGATGGTCATCGAGGTCGAGACCTCGGCCAGCGAGATCTGGTCGAAGCAGATCCGCATGTCCTCGATCGTGTCTATCGGGACGCCCGTGCGGCCGACCTCGCCGGCGCAGAGCCTGTCGTCGGAATCCCGTCCGAGCTGGGTCGGCAGGTCGAAGGCCATCGAGAGGCCGGTCGAGCCGTGCTCGGTCAGGTAGCGGTAGCGCTCGTTGGTGTCCTCGGGGGTCGCGAAGCCCGCGTACTGGCGCATCGTCCAGAGCCGGTCGCGGTACATGCGCTTGTGGATGCCCCGGGTGAACGGGTACGAGCCCGGCTCGCCCAGCCGCTCCTGCAGCCCGGGCGCCACGTCGCCCTCCTCATACAGCGCCTCGATCTCGATCCCCGAGTCGGTGATCACCCGCTCGTCGTCGGGCCCGACCAGGGGTGCGATGTAGCGGTGCAGATCGTCCTCGCCGGTTCCCGTGCCCCGCTCGGGCGGCGCCCCGTTATCCGAGGCGCCCTCGGTCTCCGCGTCGCCCTTGGGTCGCGTGGCCATCGCGCCAGAGGATAGATCGGCGGCCCTCGGCGCGACGATCGGCTCCTCCGAATCCGGCCCGCTGCGGCCGGCCCGCCGGGTGGCTGCTCCGGGAGGGGGCCACGCGGAGGCGCGCGAGCGTCGCGCGAACCGTCTGGAGATTGGGCCGAGCTCGCAGGGGGCTCAGACGATGCCCTCGAAGGGGCGCTTCTCGGGGATCGAGAGCTCCTCCATCACGGCCTCGAGCCAGCCCTCCAGGCGCTGGCCCTCGCCGGCGCAGCTGGCGCTCAGCTCCACATGCGTGCCCCAGCCCTTCTCGGCGATCTCGACCTCGATCCGCCCAGGCTCAGGCGCGCTGCGGGACTCCCAGACCAGGCGCTGCTCTGGCCGGCGCTCGGCGACCTCGATCTCGGTCGCGTGACCGAGAAGCGAGGACATCAGCCCCTGCATGCGCTCGGGCTTGTCGATCATCTCCCAGAGCTCCGGCGATGACTTCATCAGGGTGCGGCTTGCGCTCTGCATTCCCGCCCTTTCGCCTCGCGCGGGGGCCTTTCCTGCCGCTACTTGGGAATGGGCGATTCCTCCCGCGCCGGCGCGGGCGTGGGGGCCGCCTGTGGCGCCTGGGCCTCGCGCTCGCGGTTGAGCCGCGCGATCTCCTGGGCCAGCAGCTTGTTCTCGCGCGAGAGCCGCGAGAGCACCGAGGAGAAGCTCAAGAGCAGCACCAATACGAAGCCGAATCCGACCACGAACAGGGCGTTGGCCGGGGTCTCGATCCCCATCAGGTCGGCGAAGGAGTCCAGCAGGTCGTCCCAGACCGAGAGCACCAGCAGCACCACCGAGGCGCCCAGCCAGAGGATCGCGTAGGGCTCGCCGAGGTGCCGCCGCCGCAGCAGCTCCAGCACGAAGACGAAGAGCAGCGCCGATCCCGCGATCGCGATGATCTGCACGCGGGTGTCGAGGGTGCTCGATGCGGCCACAAGCGCAGCCATCAGCGCGAGGCGCCTTCGAGCGCCTCGGAGGGGGGCGTCGCCAGCCAGCCGTCCTCGGGAGGCGGCACCGGCCGGCGCCTGAACAGCCCCACGAAGATCGCCAGCAGCACGCGCGCCATGTAATAGGGGGCGTCGAGGCTGCCGATCGAGGAGCGCCCGTGCGTGCGCTCGCGCATCCGCACCGGCACCTCCTGAATCGACATGTCGTGGGCGTGCACCATCAGGATCGCCTCGACCTCCGGGAAGTCGTGGGGGTAGTCGCGGGCGAACAGCTCGATGCCGCGGCGGTTGGTCATGCGGAAGCCCGAGGTGGGGTCCGAGACCGGCTCGCGGGTGATCGCCGAGACGATGCGCGCGAAGATCAGCTGGCCCGAGCGCCGCGCCCGCGAGACCTCGTAGCCGGCCTGCTCGATGAAGCGGCTGCCCCAGACCATCTCGGCCTCGCCCGCGTGCAGGGCCTGCTCCAGCCTCGCCACCTGCGAGGGGTCGTGCTGCCCGTCGCCGTCCACCTGCACCGCGATCTCGTAGCCGTGCAGGAAGGCGTAGCGGTAGCCCGACTGCACGGCGCCGCCGATCCCGAGGTTGAAGGGGTGGGAGAGCACGATCGCGCCCGCCTCGCGGGCGCGCGCCGCGGTCTCGTCGCTGGAGCCGTCGTCAACGACGAGCACGTCGTAGTCGGGCGCCTCGCGGCGCAACTCCGCCACCACGCCCCCGATCGCCGCCTGCTCGTCGAGAGCGGGCACGATCGCCACTTTGCGGGCGTTTTTCGCGGCAGCCTTCATCAGGCGAGGAAGGATACGACCGCCTGGGCGGCGCGCGGTCCCGCCTCGCCGTCCCAGTGGGGGATGCGCGGAGGCTCGGCCGGTGGGCCGGCGGCCAGCGCCTCGGCGGCCGCCTCGCGCAGGGCATCGGGATCGACGCCGACCAGGGCGTTGGTTCCGAGCTCGACGGTCACCGGCCGCTCGGTGGTCTCGCGGTAGGTGACGCAGGGCACCCCCAGCACCGAGGTCTCCTCCTGCACCCCTCCGGAATCGGTGATCACCAGTCGCGCCTCGGCCTCGAGCGCGATGAACTCGGCGTAGTCCAGTGGCTCGGCGATCCGAAGGCCCTCGGGCAGCTCGATCCCCGAGCTCTCCAGGTCGGCGACGGTGCGGGGGTGGGCCGGGAAGAGCACGGGGGCGCTCCCGGCGATCTCGCCGAGCACCTCGATCACATCGGCCAGCTTCTCGGGGTCGTCGACCAGGGCGGGGCGGTGCAGCGTGACCAGCACGTACTCTCCCGCCGCGACCCCCGCGGCCTCCAGCACGGCCTCGCGGTCGGTGTCGTCGAGGATGCGGAGGAGGCTGTCGATCATCGTGTTGCCGACCAGCTCGACACCGGCCACCATGCCCTCGGCGGCGAGGTTCTCGACGGCGTCCTCCGAGGTGCAGAGCAGCAGGTCGCTGACCCGGTCGGTGACCACGCGGTTGACCTCCTCGGGCATAGACCAGTCGCGCGAGCGCAGCCCCGACTCCAGGTGGGCGACCGCGACGTTGAGCTTGGTCGCGGCCAGCGCGGCCGCCATCGTCGAGTTCACGTCGCCCGCGACCAGCACCAGCTCCGCCGGGTGCTCGCGCAGGTCGGCCTCGACCCCCGCCATCACCTTCGCGGTCTGCTCGGCGTGGCTGCTCGAGCCGACCCCCAGGTTGGCGTCGGGCTGCGGCATGCCGAGGCGCTCGATCAACCCGCCCGAGAGGGCCCGGTCGTAGTGCTGGCCGGTGTGCAGCAGCCGCACCTGCACCCCCTCGGCGCCGGCGAGCGCCTCGGTGACGGGGGCCATCTTGACGAAGTTGGGGCGTGCGCCGACTACGGCGAGGACGGTGGGCATCGCGGCAGTATCGCGGTGGCGTGGGAGCCGGGGCCGGCAGGCCCGACTGGCTAGGCTGCCATGCCTATGGCGAGCCAGCAGAGGGGCGCGGTCGTGATCACCGGTGCCTCCACGGGCATCGGGCGCGAGACCGCCCTCTATCTGGACGAGGAGGGCTACCGCGTGTTCGCCGGGGTGCGAAAGCCCAAGGACGCCGAGGCCCTGGCCAGGTCGAGCACCACCGGCAGGCTCACGCCGATCATGATCGACGTCACCGAGGCCGACTCGATCGCCGCGGCGAGCGAGCAGGTGGCGAGCGCCGTCGGCCAGGAGGGCCTGGTCGGCCTCGTCAACAACGCCGGGGTCGCCACCGCGGGCCCCGTCGAGCACCTGCCGGTCGCCGAGTTCCAGAAGGTGATCGACGTCAACCTGACCGGCCAGTACGCCGTCACCCAGGCGTTCCTGCCGCTGGTTCGCCGCGGCGAGGGCACGATCATCTTCATCACCTCGATCGGCGGGCGGGTCGCCTCGCCCTTCTTCTCGGCCTACAACGCGGCCAAGTTCGGGCTCGAGGGCCTGGCCGACGCCCTGCGTCGCGAGATCAAGCCCTGGAAGATGGACGTCGTGGTGATCGAGCCCGGATCGATCGCGACCGCGATCTGGGAGCGCGGCACCAACGAGTTCGAGCGGGCCGAGGCCGAGCTGGGCCCCGAGGGCAAGCGCCTCTACGGCTCCCAGCTCGCGGCCATGAAGCGCGTCATGGGCGAGACCGCCGAGCGCGGCATCGAGCCCCTCGAGGTGGCCAAGGTGATCGAGAAGGCGATCAGCGCGGACAACCCCAATACCCGCTACCTGATCGGCAAGGACGCCAAGATCATGTACGGGTTGCAGCGCCTGGTGGGCGACAAGCGCTTCGACTCCCTGATGCGCCGCAACATGAAGCTCCCCAACGACGCGCCCGAGGCGCGGTAGGGCGAGCGCGGTGGACGCGGACTTCTGGCAGGGGGTCCTCTACCTGCACCTGCTGGCGATGGCGTTCTTCGTCGGCGGCCAGCTCCTGATCGCCGTCGCCGTGGTGCCGGTCGAGGGCGGCGAGCAGGACCGCACCCGGATGCGCGCGATCGCGCGTCGCTTCGGCTGGGGCTCCCTGGTGGCCCTCGCGATCCTGCTCGCCACCGGCGCCGCCATGGCCGGCCACTACCAGCTCTGGGACGACCCCACGCTTCAGGTCAAGCTCGGCCTCTTCGTCGTGGTCGCCGCGCTGATCGGCGCCCATCTGCGCTGGTCTCGCGCCCATGCGCTGCAGGCCGCGATCCTGCTGGTCAGCCTGGTGATCGTCTGGCTCGGCCTGGACCTGGGCGGCTGACACCACTAACTTGCCCATGATGCCCGCACCGCGCGCAATCGGAGATCTGCGGACCCGGGTAGCCGCCGTCCTCGGCGGCACCGCGATCCTCGCAACCCTGCTGTTGGCCTCGGACGCCCCAGAGCAGGCTCGAGCCGCACCGTGTCCTGCTCCCACCTACGGGATCGCCGCGGGCAACCTCTCGATTGCCGGCACGGCACCGTGTGGCTTCGACCCCGAGCAGTTCAGGGTCTACTGCAGTGCGGGCAGCGTCGTGTTCGACTACACGGTCAACGGCGCCCCGCAGGGCACCTTCAACACGGCGGTCGCCTGCGGCACACCCTCCCGGCTCTCGGTGTTCGGCAACGACGGCGGCGACACGCTTGACCTCTCCGCCGTCACGGCCGCCGCCGGGTTCACGGGCGTCAGCCAGCCGAACACGCTGGACGGCGGCTACGGCGGCGACCTGCTGATCGGCAGCGGCTTGGCCGATTCCGCGCTCGGCGGTCCCGACGCCGACATCCTGCTGCTCCGCGACGGCGTCGCCGATGCCGGCGACTGCGGAGCCGGCATCGACGCCGCTCAGGCCGATCGAGCGGGTCTGGATGTCCTGACCGGCTGCGAGGTCGCTGACGTCCTGCCTGCGCCCGCGACCAAGAAGTGCAAGAAGAAGAGGAAGAAGGGGAAGAAGGGGAAGAAGGGGAAGAAGGGGAAGAAGGGCGCCGCCCCGGCCAAGAAGTGCCGGCGGGCGAAGAGGCGCTAGCCCGCCACCCAGACCTTCGCCTTCTCGAACTGGCCCAGCGCGAACAGCTCGATCTCGCCCGGGCTCATCCAGCCGAAGACCGCCATCCAGCGGCTCACCCAGCCGAGGTCGCTGACCACCGCTGTGCGCTTGACGCTGTCGCGGTGCAGCACGCCCACCTCGAAGTCGGCCTTGACGTCCTCCCACAGCGCCCTGGGGTCGTGGGCCTCGAAGTCGTCGTCGAGCACGAACACCACCCTCAGCTCGCCGCCGTTTGCGAAGACGTCGTGCACCGGGGGCATGATCACCTCGGTGAAGTCGGCGGCCTCGAGCTTGCCCCGGGCGCGGAAGCCGAGCGTGCCCGCCACCATGCCCTCGAGCGCCTCGACCACGGCTCAGCCCGGCGAGCCGACCAGCCGCTCGACGCCGGCCTCGTCGATCGTCCGCTTGAGCCCGTCGCGCAGGCCCACCTCAGGCTCCCAGCCCAGCAGCTCGGTGGCCCTGGTGATGTCGGGCTGGCGCACCTTGGGATCATCCACCGGCAGCGCCTCGAAGACGATCTCCGAGCGCGAGCCCGCGACCTCGATCACGGTCTCGGCGAGCTGCAGGAGGGTGTACTCGTCGGGGTTGCCGATGTTGACCGGCAGGTGCGCGTCTGACTCGGCCAGCGAGACCATGCCACGGATCTGGTCGGAGACGTAGCAGAAGCTCCGCGTCTGGCTGCCGTCGCCGAACACGGTCAGCGGCTTGTCCTGGAGCGCCTGGCGCAGAAAGGTGGGGATGGCGCGGCCGTCGTGGGCGCGCATCCGGGGTCCGTAGGAGTTGAAGGTGCGCGAGATGCAGGTGTCCACGCCCTGCTGGCGGTGGTAGGCCATGGTCAGCGCCTCGGCGTATCGCTTGGCCTCGTCGTAGACGCCGCGCGGGCCGATCGGGTTGACGTTGCCCCAGTAGTCCTCGGGCTGGGGGTGGATCTCGGGGTCGCCGTAGACCTCCGAGGTCGAGGCCAGCATGAAGCGCGCGCGCTTGAGCTTGGCGACGCCCAGCATGTGGTGGGTGCCGTAGGAGCCGACCTTGAGCGTGTGCAGGGGCAGCCGCAGGTAGTCGATCGGGCTCGCCGGCGAGGCCAGGTGGTAGATGAAGTCCACCGGCCCCTCGATCTCCACGAACTCGGTGATGTCGTGGTTCGAGAAGGCGAACTGCTCGGTGCGCAGGTGGGCGATGTTGTCGAGGCTCCCCGTCTCGAGGTTGTCCACGCAGATCACCCGGTGCCCCGCGCCCAGCAGGTGCTCGCACAGATGCGAGCCCAGAAAACCCGCTCCCCCGGTTACAACGCAGGTGCTCATCGCCGGCCGAGCATAGCCGCGGGGCGGCCCACGACCGGTCGCCTGAGCCCGCCCGCAACTCCCCTCTCAGCCCCGCTCAGCGAGGAAAGCCCGTGCGGCGGTGCGAGAGCTGCAGGATCACGGCGATCCAGGCGCCCACGGATCAAGCCGCCCAGGACCCTCCGCTGACCATCCCGAAGGCGGTCCATTCCGCGAGTCTCCACTCTCTCTTGCCGAACAGTGCCGACGCTGCTCCGACGACCGCGCCCGTCGCCGCGAAGTCAGCGATCGCACCGATCACGCTCACCCAACCCTGAGCCTTCCTCCGCGGATCCTCGCCCCTCGTTGGGGTGATTCTTCACGCCTGCCGGAACGGAGATCTTGCGCCATCTCGAAGTGGCGGGCAGTCAAAAAGTACGCAAATTGCCCCATCACGGAGTGCGTTCGGGGCCGAGCTTGTGACAGCTTCAGCTCAACTCCGTGTGAAGAAGAGGGGCGGCGTTTCGTCTGTGTCAGGCGCGGTGTCAGAACAAGTCGAGGAGGGGTCGGCCGAAGCGCGCCGCGAGGCCGCGAGCGCGCTGATCGAATCCCATGACGCGGTCTTCCGCAGGACGGCGCGGCGCTACTCGATCTGCGCAGAGGATGCTGACGACGCCTACCAGCGCGCGCTCGAGATCCTGCTGACCAAAGCGCCGCCGATCGATCGCGAGTCCCTGGTGCGCTGGATGCAGACCGTGACCAAGCACGAGGCGCTGGCGGTGCGCCGCCAGCGAGAGCGCCTGCTCGGCCCGCCACGCGCGCCCGCCGGCGAGGACGAGCGTGACCCGCTGGACTCGGTGGCCTCCGAGCGCCCCGGTCCGACCGACCGCGCCGAAAGCCGCGAGCGCGTGGCACGCAGCAGCGAGGCCCTGCGCGCGCTGAAGCCGCAGGAGGTCACCGCCCTGACCCTGAAGGCCGAGGGGTACTCATACGCGGAGATCGGGGAGTTGACCGGCTGGACCTACACCAAGATCAACCGCTGCATGGCCGAGGGGCGCAAGCGCTTTCTCTCGATGTTCGACGACATCGAGCATGGCCGGCGATGTGAGGCGCTCGCCGTCACGCTCTCCGCGTTCGCTGATGGCGAGGCTGACGAAGCTGCCGCCGAGGACGTTCGCGCCCACCTCCGCAGCTGCGGTTCATGCCGAGCAAGGCTGCGAGACTTCCGCGGCGTGCCCGACAGGGTGTTGGAGCTGGCGCCGATCGGCCCGGCGCTGGATCAGACGATCGGTGGCAGGGCCCACGAATGGCTGGGCGAGCGTCTGGGCGCGGCCGCCGACAAGATCCGTGAGACCGGGTTCGCGGTGATCGCGCGGGGCGGTGACAGTCACGCTCAACTCGCGGGTGCCGGTGCGGGTGGCACGCGTGGCGCCGGCATGGCCGCGCTCGGCAAGGTTCTGGCCGTCTGCGGAGCGACAGCCGCGGGCGGGGCCGCCTGTGTCGCGACCGGGGTGGTCGACACCGACGCGGTGGGGCTGGGGGCCGAGGACCCCAAGCCCGCTGTCGAGCGGCCCGAGCGCCCGGTCGAGGAGCCGGTCGACCAGCAGGAGGTGGTGGCGCCCCCGACCGACGCACCGGCGGCGGGGGGCAGCGAGGAGCCGGCCCCCGCCGAGCTCACACCCGCGCAGCAGGCGAACAAGCAGTTCGGGTTCGAGGGCGCGGCCTCCTCGCAACAGTCCGCGCCCGGCGGAGGCTCGGGGGGCGAGTTCGGAGCCCCAGCGGGCGGAGGGGGCGGCGGATCGTCCGGCGGCTCGGGTCGAGGGTTCGGGTTCGAGAAGTGACTTGCGGAGGGCTTCGGATCCGGGCGCTCAGATCGACGGTCGGCCTCCTCGGAGTGCTCTCCGCGGTTCATCTCGCTGCGGCCCCCGCTGAGGGCGGAACCTATGTGGCTACGAACTGCTCCGACCAGAGTCCAGCCGCCCCAGACGCAGTGTCGTCGGCAAACACGACCGTGTACACGAGGAGTACAGATTGCACGCTCGCGGGTACGGACACCGGGCTAAGGGTTCTAAACACCGGCGGCGTGGGATCGGCATCCGCCTATGGCGTGTGGAGTTGGACAGCACCAAGCGGCACGGTCTTCAGTGACCTGTTCATGAGATTCAACCTGAAGCCGGACTCCGGCCACGTCCCGTCGATCACGCTGAGCAACGCCGACTCCTCCTTGGCGGGCCGATGGACGACGCCGCCCTTCGCAAACGGCGCCTGGGAAAACGTCGACACGATCCCGATCGCCGCCAAGTACCTCAACGCCTGGCTCGCCTGCGCAGGCTCCTGCCCCCCGTCGGGCACGGCCCATACGTACATCAAGAACCTCTACTTCACGATCTCGGACGCCACGGGCCCCACCATCGACGGCCTTGGAGGTTCTCTGCTCGCTGGCGGCGTCCGCCGCGGCACCGAGGAGATCTCGTTGACGGCCTCAGACAACGCCAGCCTCACAGGCGCGACGGTGCGGGCCAACGGCGTCCTGATCGCGGAGCGGAGCGTCCCCTGCGACCTCGTCGTGGATGGACCGGCGCGCTCTTTTCGCCCTTGTCTCACGTCGACAGGCTGGGTTATCCCCGTCAACACCGAGCTGCTCCCTGAGGGCCATAACTCGATTGAGACCTGCGTCTACGACCTCGCCTTCGATCCGGGCGCCAGAAACCGCACGTGCGAGACGCGCACCATCCACGTGGACAACAGCTGTCCGAGCTCTGGCGGGGCACGGGCCACCGCCATCGACGCGGGGCTGAAGGCCGGCACCTCGCCGGCCCGCGCCTCGATCCGACTTCGCTCGCACAAGCCCGCCGACGTGCTGGGCAGGCTTTCGGGCCCCGGCCCGGTGGGCGGCGCAACCGTCTGTCTCTACGAGCAGGTGGATCTCCCGGGGGACGGCCGGGAGTTGGTCGATACCGGGAGGGTGCGAAGCGATGGCACCTTCTCGCTTGACGTCGAGCCAGGGCCCTCGCGCAACTTCGACGTCGTCTACCGCTACAACAACGAGACGGTCGAACGGGTGCATCTCTATCTGAACTCGGTCGTCGCGCCCGCCTTCAGGGTCGTGGGGCGAACCAGCCTGCGCAACGGCCAGAACGTTCGATTTCGCGGTGCCCTCCCCGGGCCTAACGCGGAGGGTCGAGGCATCAGCCTTCAGGCCAGAGCTGGCAGGAAGTGGCGAACGTTCAAGCAGCTGAAGGCCGACAGCAAGGGTCGGTTCCACGCGATCTATCGGTTCACGCAGACCACCGGACGCGCCCGGTACGTCTTCAGAGCGCGGGTGAAGCGTCAGGGCAACTACCCCTACAGCCCCGGGCACTCAAGAAAACGCCTGGTGGTGGTGCGGGGCTAGAAGCGGATTGACGGCCCTACTTCTTGAGGCAGAGGGCGAACGCCATCGGGGAGTCAGATCCCGGAAGCACGGTGACCGACCAACCATTTGATTCAGGTACAGACGAGCGCAATGTGGCCGCACCCCCGCTTCCGCCTCCGCCGCCGGTCACAACCCGGCTCTTAGGTGGACAGGTTGCGACGGCTCGTCCCCCCGAACCAACACTGGTGACCGTCGCGAACGGGCCCAACTCGCTAGCCCTCACCGCCCCCTTTCGGATCGACTTGCTGGTGACGCTGTTCTTGGAAGCGGTGATCGCGATCGCCGTGGTGCCGCCGGCGATGGCGACGATCAGGGCGAGCGTGGAGACGACGTTTGCGTATGTCAGGTGCCGCAGTGGGGGTATCGGTCTCTCCTTTGTGACTCTCCTCTAAACCCCTGAAGCGCTCATGAGTCGCGGGGTGACGAGGCCGACACTAACGCGCGCCGAAGGCCAACGAGCCCGCGCTCAACCCGCCCGCCGCCGCTCCCGGTAGGCGCGGTTGGTGAGCCGGTTGCCGCAGAGGCCGGTGCGGCACCACGAGCCGGAGCGGTTGCGGGAGTTGTCGTAGAAGGCCCAGCGGCACTCGGGGTTCTCGCAGAGCTTGAGGCGCTCCCAGGTGCCCTCGATCTGGGCTTGGAAGACGATCGCGAGAAACTGCGAGCCGAGGGCGCCGATCGACCCGGCGGGGGAGAGGTCGAGGCCGAGGTGGCCGGCGTCGTCGGCGAGCAGCTCGATCCGCAGGGTGCCGGCGCGCTCGGCGAGGCGGCGGGCGGCGGCGGGGTCGCGGTCGCCCAGGGCGTTGGCGGCGAGCGCGTCGCGCAGCGCGTCGCGCAGCTCGCGGGTGGCGCGGGCGTGGCGCGGGCGCACCACGACGCCGGGGGCGATCAGCTCGGAGTCCTCGAGCCAGCGCTGCATGGACTCGGGGGTGGCGAGGCGGTCGGTGTCGTCCTCGATGTCGAGGGTGTTGGCGAAGGCCTGCACCGCCAGCAGCGGCATCGGCGCGGGCTTGCCCTCGACCTGTTCCACCAGCGCCTGCTCGTTCACGGCCCCCAGCATAGCGTGACGGATGTCACACGTTTGGGTATCACGTGATTGGTAAAGTTGTTTTGTCAGTCACGCAGGAGAACTTGAAGGAGTAGTCATGTTCGGAGGACTCGCAGTCGGTTTCGCGGAGTTGGTCAAGCCCAGCCACAAGGCACAGGGCCTGGCCCACGACAAGGAGCGCAAGGAGCGCAAGAACCGCAAGAAGTAGACGATCGAGGCGCGGCCATGCCGCGCCTCGATACGTTTGCGGCCGCATGGGGACGGCCGAGAAGCTGACAGTCGCCGCGGTCGCCCTCGCCACCGCCGCGGCCGCCCTCCTGCACTACTCCGAGGCGGAGCCCGTGCTCACCTTCGCCGCTGCCACGCTCGCGCTGGCGGGGATGGCCTGGCTCGTGGCGCTGGCCACCGAACAGGTGGGGATGCGCTTCGGCCCTGCCACCACGGGCTTCCTGCAGTCCACGCTCGGCAACCTCCCCGAGTTCTTCATCGTCATCTTCGCGCTCAGCGCCGGCCAGGTGACGCTGGCGCAGACTTCGATCATCGGCTCGATCTTCGCCAACGCCCTGTTCGTGCTGGGCCTGGTGATCGTCGCCGGCTGCGCCGTCTCGGGCGACGGCACCATGCGCTTTCACCATCGCCTGCCCCGGGACACCTCGACCCTGCTGCTGGTCTCTCTGTTCATCATCGTGATCATCGGCCTCTCGGTCGCCTCGGGCGAGAAGGCCGCCGACAACGTCGAGGCGATCTCGGCGATCGGAGCCCTCTGCCTGCTGGGCGTCTACGGGATCTGGCTGCTCGGCTATCTGCGGTCGCCCCACCAGCCGGGCGATCCTGGGATGGACGCAAGCGAGGAGAGCCCGCGGCTTCCGATGGCCCTCGCGACGGTGATGCTGGCCCTCGCGGGCGTCGGCGCCGCCTTCGTCTCGGATTGGTTCGTGGAGGCGCTCGACCCCGCGATCAAGACGCTGGGCATCTCCGAGGCCTTCGCCGGCCTGGTGATCGTGGCGATCGCGGGCAACGCGGTCGAGAACGTGACCGGGATCGTGCTGGCCTATCGCGGCAAGTCTGACCTGGCGATCTCGGTGGTCAACAACTCGGTTGCGCAGATCGCCGGCTTCCTGTTCCCGGCCCTGGTGCTGGTCTCGCTGTTCTTCGTGACCCCGCTCACCTTCGCGCTCGCCCCCGTCTACATCGGGGCGCTGTTCCTGACCGCGCTCGCCGTCTGGCAGATCACCAGCGACGGCGAGGCGCTGATGTTCGAGGGGGCGGCGCTGGTGGCGATCTACCTGGTGCTCGCCGCCTTCACCCTCTACGAGTAGCCCGGGCCCCGGGGTCAGGCCCGTATTGCGATCAAGCGACGGCTGCCCTGACACATCCCTCACAGAGCGTGAGTGACCAAGTCACAGATATTGTGTGACTGAAGTCACAAAGTCTTGGGTCACCCGGAGTTACGGTCGTCTTACGAGGATCAACCGGAGGGAGTGAAGATGTTCGGAGGACTGGCACACGGTTTCGCCCACCTGGTCAAGCCCAGCCCAAGCGCCCGGGGGCTCGCCCACGACGACAGGCGTCACCGCACCTTCAAGCGCCCCCTCAAGCGTTGAGCCCAGCGGAAGCCGAGGAGAGGGAAAGAGCCCGCCGATCAGGCGGGCTCTTCTATTTGTGGGCGCTCTAGGGCTGCAGGCTGAAGGGCGGGTACTCGTCGGTGACCAGGATGAAGGCGTAGGCGACGACCCGGTTTCCCCAGCGCAGCACGCCCTCGACGAACTCAAAAAGCGACTGCGGGTAGCGGCCCGTGAATAGGATCGCGAACCAGGCGATCACCACGCAGAAGAACGCCGCGATGCCGAGGAAGAAGAGCACGATGTAGTGCGGGATCGCGAGGAACCACTTGACCAGCGGCAGCCCGCGGCTCAGCTCCTCGCCGTTGGGGGTCGGGAAGTCGAGGTGGACCGACTGCTCCTCGTCGGTGGAGGGGTAGGTGTCGTTCATCAGCCACAGGTAGATGTGGACGCGGTTGGTGAAGCGCAGCAGCTCGCGGTTCCAGCTCGACCACCAGGCCGGGTACTTCTTGCGGAAGAGCAGCATCACCAACGGTCCCCCGAACAGGAACCCGCCGGCCGCCAGGTAGAAGCCGCCGCCCTCGCCGGAGGCACCGCCGCTCGCCGCGCCGGAGACCAGCGCCAAGACGATCGCGATCGGGATGATCGCGAAGATGCGAAAGAAGGTGCTGAGCCGGTTGAGGTCGCGGTCCGGATAGTCCACCGAGAAGCTGAGGGGATAGTCGGGCTTCATCTGCGTCGCTCCCTTGGTCGTTTGCGGGGCTGGAGTCTGCCAAAGACCCTAGGGGTGGCGGCGGACCCAACCGCCCCTATGATCGGCGGCGATGCCAGCCAGCCGCCGGGTCGCGTTCTTCGACGTCTTCACCGAGCGCCCGCTGGCCGGCAACGGGCTCGCCGTGGTGGACGACGCCGACCAAGTCGCCGACGCGGTGATGCTCGCCTTCGCTCGCGAGACGCGCCTCTCGGAGACGACCTTCGTGCAGTCGGCCGGCGCGGACGGGGCCGACTACCGCAACCGGATCTGGACCCCGGGAGGCGAGCTCGCCTTCGCCGGTCATCCCTCACTGGGGACCGCCGTGGCGGTGGCGCGCTGGCGCGGGGAGAGCGCGGCGAGCTACACCCAGCAGACCGGGGCCGGCCTGCAGCCCGTCGAGGTGCGCGCGGAGGGCGAGCGCTGGCGAGCCTCGATGCTGCAGGCCGAGACGGTGTTCGGCGCCGAGCTCGACCCGGCCGAGACGATGCGCGCCGCAGGGCTCGAGCCGGGCGACGCGCACCCCGAGCTGCCGCCGCAGGTCGTCTCGACCGGGATCGCGAACGCGATCGCGCCGCTGGCGAGCCCCGAGGCGCTGGGCCGGGTCGCCCCCGACTACGAGGCGATCGACGCGCTGCTCGGCCCGCATCAGGGCGAGCTGCTCTACCTCGCCTGGTGCGAGCCGCAGGAGCGGCGGGGGCGGGCGCGCTCCTTCGCCAGATTCCCGGGGCTGGGGGAGGACCCGGCGACCGGCTCGGCGGTCGGCCCGCTCTGCGCCTACCTGCACCGGCGGCTCGGGGAGCCCGAGATCACGGTCAGCCAGGGCGCCGAGATGGGGCGGCCGAGCAGGCTGGAGGCCGCGATGGACGAGGGGGGCCGGGTGCGGGTCAGCGGCTCGGTGGTGCCGCTGATCGAGGGCACCGTCGAGTTGCCCATCGCGCCCGGCGCTGTGGCAGAGTGATAGCCGCATGCCCGACCGCGAGCTGACCAAGATCGACCGCGAGCGCCTCGCCTCGCTGACCGATCGCGAGCGCGAGCGCTTCGCGGCCGAGCACCCCCGCTCGCGCGAGCTCTTCGAGCAGGCGCGGGCGAACCTGCTCGGCGGGGTGCCGATGAGCTGGATGGTGATGTGGCCGGGCGGGCACCCGGTCTTCGCCGCCGAGGCCAGCGGCGCGCGGATCACCGACGTCGACGGCAACGAGTACGTGGACCTCTGCCTGGGCGACACCGGCGCGATGGCCGGCCACGCCCCCGCCCCAACCACCGCGGCGGTCGCCGAGCGCTACGCGAGCGGCGCGACGATGATGCTGCCCACCGAGGACGCGATCTGGGCCGGGGCCGAGCTGGAGCGGCGCTTCGGGCTGCCGCTCTGGCAGCTCACCCTGACCGCGACCGACGCCAACCGATTCGCGATCCGCCTGGCGCGCCAGATCACCGGGCGCGGGCGCATCCTGGTCTTCGGCCACTGCTACCACGGCACGGTCGACGAGACCTTCATCGTGGTTGGTCCCGACGGCCGCGGGATCTCGCGCGAGGGCAACGTCGGCCCGCCGGTGGACCCGACCGTGACCACCGAGGTGGTCGAGTTCAACGACCCCGACGCCCTGGAGCGCGCGCTGGCGGGCGGCGAGATCGCCTGCGTGCTGGCCGAGCCGGCGCTGACCAACATCGGCATCGTGCTGCCCGAGCCGGGCTTTCACGAGCGCCTGCGCGAGCTGACCCGCGACACCGGGACCCTGCTGGTGATCGACGAGACCCACACCCTCAGCGCCGGGCCCGGCGGCTACACCGCGGCGCATGGCCTGGCGCCCGACATGCTCACCGTCGGCAAGTCGATCGCGGGAGGCGTGCCGGCTGGCGCCTTCGGGATGAGCGCCGAGGTCGCCGCCCGCATCGAGCGCGAGGAGCACGCCGACTACGAGGACACCGGCGGGGTCGGCGGCACCCTGGCGGGCAACGCGCTCTCGACCGCCGCGATCCGCGCGACCCTGGGCGAGGTGCTCACGGCCGAGGCCTTCGAGCGCATGATCGCGCTCGCCGACCGCTTCACCGAGGCCGTGCAGGAGGTGCTCGACCGCCACGCCCTTCCCTGGCACGTGACCCAGCTCGGCGCCCGGGCCGAGTACCGCTTCGCCCCCGAGCCGCCGCTGAGCGGGGGCGAGGCGGCGAAGATGGGCGACCAGGCGATCGAGGAGTACCTGCACCTCCACCTGCTCAACCGGGGGGTGCTGATCACGCCCTTCCACAACATGGCCCTGATCTGCCCGGCGACCGTCGAGGCCGACGTGGACCGCCACAGCGAGGCCTTCGCCGAGGCCTGCGCGGAGCTGGCCGGCTAGCCCGGCCGCGCCCCGGCGGCGATACTTGGCGCCGATGCACGACTACGACGCAGCGGTGGTCGGCGCCGGCCTCTCGGGGTTGGCCGCGGCGCGCGAGCTGGAGGCGGCGGGCCTGGACGTGGTGGTGTTGGAGGCGCGCGAGCGGGTGGGGGGCCGCACCCTCAACCACGCCGTCGGCGAGCGCCCCGACGAGGTGGTCGAGCTGGGGGGCCAGTGGGTGGGCCCCACCCAGCACGAGGCGATGGGGCTGATCGAGGAGCTGGGGCTCGAGACCTACCCCACCCACACAGAGGGCAAGAACCTCTGGGAGGACGCCCGCGGCAGGCTCAGCCGCTACACGGGCACGATCCCTCGCCTCAACCCGCTGGTGCTGGCCGACTACGGGCGTGCCGAGGCGCGCTTCAAGCGCCTGGCCAAGAGGGTCGCCCCCGAGGCGCCCTGGGAGGCGCCCGGCGCCGATCGCCTCGACGAGCAGAGCGTCGCTACCTGGATCCGGCGCGCGGCGCGCACCAAGACGGCGCGCGAGGCGCTGGCGATGGGGATCAGGGGGGTCTTCTCGGTCGAGCCCGCCGACGTCTCGCTGCTGCACGCCCTCTTCTACGCGGCCAGCGCGGGCGGCTGGGACGATCTGATCGACACCGAGGGAGGCGCCCAGCAGGACCGCGTGGTCGGCGGCTCGCAGCTGATCTCGCTGAGGATGGCCGAGGCGCTGGGCGAGCGGGTGCGCGTGGAGACCCCGGTGCGCCGGGTGCTCGCAGAGGGCGAGGGCGTCATCGTCGGCGAGGGCGAGCGCCGGGTGCGGGCCCGCCGCGCGATCATCGCGATCCCGCCTGCCCTCGCCGGGCGCATCACCTACGACCCGCCGCTGCCGAGCGCGCGCGACCAGCTCACGCAGCGGATGCCGATGGGCACGGTGATCAAGTGCATGGCCGTTTACGACGAGCCCTTCTGGCGCCAGGACGGGCTCTCGGGCCAGGCGCTGAGCCTGCCGGGCCCCGTGCAGGTGGTCTATGACAACACCCCGCCGCAGGGCAGCCCCGGCGTGCTGATGGGCTTTCTGGAGGGAGGCGACGCGCGCCGCCTGGGTGCCGCGGCCGAGCCCGAGCGCCGCGAGGCCGTGCTCGGCACCTTCTCGCGTCTGTTCGGCGCGCGGGCGTCGCGGCCGACGGCCTACCTCGAGCAGGACTGGAGCGCAGAGCCCTACTCGCGGGGCTGCTATGCGGGAGTGCTGGGGCCTGGCGCCTGGACCTCCTACGGGCGCTCGCTGCGCCCGCCGATCGGTCGCGTCCACTGGGCGGGCACCGAGACGGCGACCCGCTGGATGGGCTACTTCGACGGCGCCATCCAGGCCGGGCGCCGGGCCGCCGCAGAGGTGCTCGCTGCCGAGGCGGCCAAATCGCCGAGCGCCGGCGCCGGCGTGGTCGCCTAGGCGGCGAGGAGCGAGCCCGCCGCGGCCTCCGACGCCGCCATCTCCTATGCTGCGCCGCCGACGGGGCCAACCGGCACCCCAAGACAGAAATGGAGACACACATGGGTGAAGCTGAATCGCTGACGAGCGCCGAGCGCGACGCGCTCCAGGGGCTCTCCAAGATGTGGTGGCTTTGGCTGCTGCTGGGGATTCTCTGGACGATCGCCGCCGTGGTCATCCTGCAGTTCGACCAGGCCTCGATCACGACGGTCGGCGTGATCATCGGGATCATGTTCCTCGGAGCATCGGCTCAGCAATTCATGCTGATGAGCATCGCCGACACCATGAAGTGGCTGTTCGCGATCTTCGGGGTGCTGTTCCTGGGCGCGGCGATCATCACCTTCATCAGTCCCGAGAACACCTTCGCCGCGATCGCCGACATCCTCGGCTTCCTGTTCTTGCTGGTCGGCATCTTCTGGATCATCGAGGCGTTCTCGGCCCGCGAGGTGAACGAGCTCTGGTGGCTCGGGCTGGTCGCGGGGATCCTGATGGTCGCGCTCGCCTTCTACACGGGCGGGCAGTTCTTCATCGAGAAGACCTACGTGCTGTTGGTCTTCGCGGGAATCTGGGCGCTGATGGAGGGCATCATCAACATCGTGCGCGCCTTCCAGATCCGCAAGGTCGGGCGGCTGATCTAGGGGTCCTTCGGTTGCGGCGCCGCCCCGCGCAGCGGGGCGGCGCCGACAGCGAGAGCACCGCGCCCGGAAGACGCGCCGTTCGCCCTCGCTCCGTTGCGACCGGAGCGCTGCCGCCGGCGCCACCGGGCGTATGCGAGAGTTGAGTCATGGCGGGTTCCGAAGCGGGGTCGCGGCCCGATCTGGTGGTTGTCCTCGGCGGGACGGGCGGTCTCGGCGGGGCGCTCGTGCGCGAGCTCGCAGGCCGCGGGGTGCGCGTGCGCGCCGTGGCGCGGCACGCCCCGGCCGCCGGGCCGGATCGGGTCGAGTTCCGCGCGGCTGACGCCGAGAGCGGCGAAGGCCTGGAGGCTGCGTGCGACGGCGCGAGCGTGCTGGTCAACGCGCTCAACCCGCCCTACAGCGAGTGGCCGCAGCGCTTTCCCGCGCTCAATCAGGCGGCGATCGCCGCCGCTCACCAACAGGACGCGCGGCTGGTGTTCGTCGACAATCTCTACGCCTACGGTCCAGATGACGGGCCGCTCACCGAGAATACGGCGCGCCGGGCGACCAGCAGGAAGGGCCGCGTGCGCATCGCCATGGAGGAGGAGCTGATGGCCGCCCACGGCGACGGTCGCGTGCGCGTGGCGATAGGCCGGCTCAGCGACTACTACGGCCCCGATGGCCCGGGCTCTGCGATCTCGGCGCTGATCCTCGAGCCGGCGGCGGCGGGCAAGACGATGCGCTGGCCGGGGTCGCTCGATCAGCCGCACACGCTGCACTTCCTGCCAGACGCCGCGAGGGGACTCGCGACCCTCGTCCTCGACCAGCGCTCCGACGGCGCCGTCTGGCACCTGCCGGCGGCACCCCCGCTCACCGGGCGGGAGTTCACAGCGATCGTCAACGAATCGCTGCAGCGCCCCGTCAGGGTCTCTGCGATGGGGACCGCGATGCTCAGGATCGGCGGGGTGTTCTCCAAGGAGGCCCGCGAGATGATCGAGCTCGCCTACCAGTGGACCGCCCCCTTCGTCAGCGACGCCGGCCGCTTCGAGTCGACCTTCGGACCGATCGAGACCACCGCCCATCAAGAGGCGGTACCGATCACGCTCGCGGCGATGCGCGATCAAGACGGAGCCTGAATAGCGCCGGCCCGGCCCCGCCGGGCACCGGACCGCAGTGGCGTACATTCCTCTTGATGGTGAATAGGAGATCAGGCAGGCAGCCCGCGTGACGAGGACAGCCACAGCTCCCCCCGATGCGGAGCGGCTGGAGCTCTCGATCGAGGGCATGCACTGCGCCTCCTGCGTCTCTCGGATCGAGAAGTCCGTGAGCGAGCTCGACGCCGTCGAGGAGGCCAGCGCCAATCTGGCGACCGGCAAGCTCGCGGTTCGCGGCAGCGAGCTCGACCGAGAGCGAGTCGCCGCCGCCGTCGAGGCCGCGGGCTACGCGGTCGCGCCGGCGCCCGAGCAGGCCCGAGTCCGCCTCGCGGTCGAGGGGATGCACTGCGCCTCCTGCGTCAGCTCGATCGAGGAGTCGTTGCTTGCCACGCCGGGGGTGACCGAGGCCTCGGCCAACCTGGCCAACGGGAAGGCGAGCGTCGCCTACGAACCCGGGCGCCTCAGCGTCGGAGACCTGCTCGCGGCCGTCTCGCGGGCGGGTTACGAGGCGCGGCCACTTGCAGAGAACGGGGGAGACGAGGAGGAGACCTCGGCTGAGGAGCGCCGGGCCCAGGCCGAGCTCCGCTCCCTGCGCGCCCGCTTCGCGGTCGCCGCCGTCGCCGGCGCGCTGCTCTTGTTCCTGACCTTCGTCTGGTCGCCGCTCGGCGAGAGGGCGACCATGTGGCTGATGTTGGCCGTGGCCACGCCGGTCCAGTTCTGGGCGGGCCGGTCGTTCTACACCGGGGCCTGGCAGGTCGGCCGCCACGGCTCCGCCGACATGAACACCCTGATCGCGATGGGCACCAGCGTCGCCTATCTCTACAGCCTGGTGGCGACCGTTCGCGCCCGGTCTCTTCGCCGACCCCCCCGACCTCCCACCGGTCTACTTCGACACCGCGGTGGTGATCATCGCCCTGATCCTGCTGGGCCGCCTGCTCGAGGCCCGCGCCAAGGCCGGGACCACGGTCGCGATCAAGAAGCTGATCGGGCTCCAGGCGCGCAGCGCGCGTGTGGTTCGCGGCGACCAGGAGGTGGAGGTCCCGCTCGAGCAGGTCGCGGTCGACGATCTCGTCGTGGTGCGCCCCGGGGAGAAGGTCCCGGTGGACGGCCGGATCCTGGACGGGAGCTCGACGATCGACGAGTCGATGCTGACCGGCGAGAGCGTTCCGGTAGACAAGCGCCCCGGCGATCAGGTGATCGGGGCGACGATCAACAGCGCGGGGTCGTTTCGATTCCGAGCGGAGCGGGTGGGCCGCGACACCGCCCTGGCCCAGATCGTCCGACTGGTCGAGGAGGCCCAGGGATCGAAGGCCCCGATCCAGCGACTCGCCGACAGGGTCTCGGCCTACTTCGTTCCCGTGGTGATCGCGATCGCCCTGACCGCCTTCGGCGTCTGGCTGCTGAGCGGATCGAGCTTCACGGCGGCGATGCTGGCGCTGGTCTCGGTGCTGATCATCGCCTGCCCCTGCGCGCTCGGGCTGGCGACGCCGACGGCGATCATGGTCGGGACCGGCCGCGGCGCCGAGATGGGCGTGCTCGTCCGCAGCGGCGCCGCGCTCGAGACCGCCGAGCAGCTCGACACCGTGATTCTCGACAAGACGGGGACCCTGACCAGGGGGGAGCCGCGGGTGACCGACGTCCGGGCGGCCGGTGAGCTCGACGGGAACTCGCTGCTCGGCCTGGCCGCCGCCGCCGAGTCGCGCTCAGAGCATCCGCTGGCCGCCGCTGTCGTCGAAGCTGCCCGCGAGAAGGGGCTCGAGATCGCCGAGCCCGAGGACTTCGAGGCGGAGGTCGGCCACGGCGTCGCGGCCTCCGTCCGCGGACGGAGGGTGGTGATCGGCAGCGCACGCCACCTGCGCGAGCTGGGGATCGACGTCTCCAGCCTGGCCGCCGAGGCCGAGCAACTCGAGGGCGAGGGCAAGACCGCCGTCCACGTCGCCGTCGACGACCGCGTCGCGGGGCTGCTGGCGATCGCCGACACCCTGAAGCCCGAGGCACCCGCGGCGGTCGCCGAGCTCAGGGGCATGGGACTCGAGGTGGCGATGCTGACCGGCGACAACCGGCGCACCGCCGAGGCGATCGCGGCCGAGGCCGGGATCGGCCGGGTGCTGGCCGAGGTGCTGCCCGACGACAAGGTCGGCGAGGTCCGGCGGCTGCAGGAGGACGGGCGACGGGTGGCGATGGTCGGGGACGGCATCAACGACGCGCCCGCCCTGGCACAGGCCGACATCGGGGTGGCGATCGGGACCGGCACCGATATCGCGATGGAGGCCTCCGACATGACCCTGATCTCCGGCGATCTTCGCCAGGTCGCGGCGCCGATCGAGCTATCGCGCCAGACGATGCGGACGATCAAGCAGAACCTGGTCGGGGCCTTCGCCTACAACGTGATCCTGATCCCGGTCGCGGCGGGAGTCCTCTACCCGATCTGGGGCCTCACACTCGACCCGGCGCTGGCCGCGGGGGCGATGGCGGCCTCCTCGGTGACGGTGGTCGCGAACGCTCTGCGCCTGCGCGGCTTCCGCGCCGCCCCGAGCGCGGGCGAGCCGGCGTCGGCCTGAGCGCGGCGGGACGCGGAGAGGCCGAGGTTCCCCTGCCTGGCGCTCGCGCGTCGGCCCGGCCTCACCCTGCCAGATCGGCCAGGCGCTTCTCGGCGCGCTTGGCGACCGACTTGCGCGGGTCGCGGCGCAGGCGGGCCAGCTGCGGGGTGAGCCAGTCCGCAAGCTGCGGGTCGCTTTGGGCCTGATCGGCCAGCACGTCCATGGTCACGTTGAGGACGATCCAGTCGTTCGATTCGGTCAGGTTGCGCTTACACAGCTCGGTGGCCCGGCGGGCCTGCTCGTCTGAGAGATCCCCGCGCAGGTGATCGAGCATCTGGGCGACGTGCCACTGAACCGAAGGCTGCTCGATCTCGCCGACCTCGCCCAGCAGCGCCTCGACGTGGGGCACAAACCACGCCGGGTGCTCGCGGCAGACCTTCTCGAGCGCGTCGCCCGCCCGCATGCGGACGAGCTCGTCCGGCTCCTCCAGGCAGGCGAACAACTCGTCCAGACGAGCCCGGTCGGCCGAGACGATCCCGACCACCTCCTCGGCGCGGCCGAGCGAGTTGTGGTGCCCGCCGGTCAGCATCTCGGTGAACGGCTCGGGCATCTGCCGGTCCAGGATCGCACAGCGCCTGGCGGCGGACGGCTCGGTAGCGGGCCGTCTTGCGCCCTGGTACTGTTAACCAAGTGGTTGAGTATCGAACACTCGACGGCACCTTCGGTGCGCTCTCCCATCCCACCCGACGGCAGATCGTGCTGCGGCTCAGGGAGGGAGATGCGTCGGTGAGCGAGCTCGCCGCGCCCCACAAGGTGTCGCTGCCCGCGATCTCCAAGCACGTCAGCGTGCTCGAGGAAGCCGGCCTTCTGTTCAAGCGAAAGGAGGGGCGCGAGTATCGCTGCTCGCTGGCCACCGCGCCGTTCCAGGAGGTCGACTCGTGGCTGCGCCGCTTCAACGGCTCCGCGGGGGCGACCCCGAACCAACGAAAGGAGAACCAGCATGGCTAAGTACGTGTTGATCTACCACGGCGGCAAGCCGCCGGAGAGCGATGAGGAGAGGGACCGCGTGATGGCTGCCTGGGGGGAGTGGTCGGAGAGCCTGGGCGATGCCCTGGTGGACATCGGCAACCCGCTCGGCGCCCCTGCGTCGATCGGTGGCGACGCCGCCGATCCGGCGAGCGGCTACAGCGTCCTCGAGGCGGCCGATCAGGACGCCGCGGTGAAGCTCGCCAGCGGCAACCCGATGGCCGGCGAGGACGGGGCGCGCATAGACGTCCACGAAGCGTTCTCGATGTAGGAATGCTCGAAGGTCGCCGGGCCACCCCTGGCCCGGCGACCCCTGCGCCCGGCGCCGCAAAGGCTCGCCCGGCTGGCGGCGCTCACTTCTTCTTCTTCTTCTTCTTCTTCTTCTTGACGCACTTCTTCTTGGGCTTCTTGCCCCTCTTCTTGATCTTCTTCAGCCTGAAGCCCTTCTTGCACTTCTTCTTCTTTGGCAGCCAGCGGCGGGTCCGGTGAGATCTCCAGCGACCAGCCTCCCGCGAACTGGCCGCCGTTGCCCGCAGCGTAGTCTCCGGCGAACAGACTCCAGATCCCGTTCGCGCTCGCGCCGTTGAAGGTCGAGGCAAGGGTGGCCGTGCCGCCGAAAAGCGGACCGGGGTTCCCGTAGGCGGTCCCCGGGCCTGGGAGCGGAAAGCTCCGCGGCGCAGGACAGCCGGCGTGGTAGGCGGGCTTGTAAGAGGCGCTCGCCAAGGCGGATGAGTTGGGCGGGAGCTGGATGGGGGACGAGTCGTCGAGCCTGAGGTTCACGTTCGTCGCGTCGACGCTATTGCTGACGCAGCTCATCAGCACCAGGGCCTGGCCCCCCGGCCCGATCAGCGCGACGCCGATGTCAGGCGGAGAGGTGTGGCTGAGGGCGTTCAGTTTCACGTTCAGATCGCTGATCGGGCCGGTCTGCCCCGACACCGCGATCTGGGAGGGGTAGGGGACGGCGAGGCCGCTCGACGGGATCGCGATCGGGGCCGGGTTGCTGTAGGTCGCCGCGCTCGCGCTCGCCGCCCCGACCCCGATCGCGGCCAGCGCGAGGCCCACCGTGATCGCCAACCGACTCGCTATCCGCATCCGCCGCCTCCCCTTGTTGAGACCGTAAGGCGAGCGTAGACCTCGGCCGGTCGGCGCGCAAGCAGTCGCCGCTCGCGCAGCGCACTCCCGCGCGCTCCCTGCCCTGGATGGTGAGAAGCCCGCGGCGAGACGGGGCGCGAGAGCTAGCGCTTCTTGCGCTTGCGCTTCAGCTTCAGCTTCGTCGACTGCGAGGCGGCCTCGCCGCCGGTCGGGGTGTAGGTGATCTTGGGCTTGAGCTTGACCTTGCCCTTCTTCTTGAGCTGCTTGGCCTGCTTGCCCTTGGCCTTGATCACCAGCTTGGCCGTGCCGGCGCCCGACCGTCTTGCTGGTCACGGCTCCCCCGCCAGAAGCGGCCTTGACGCCCTTGCCCGAGGCGCTCAGCGTGCCGGGGTTGGGGACGCTGGCGGTGATGGTCGCGGTGCCCTTCTTCTTGTTGAGCTTGGCCTTGCCGAGGGTGAAGGTGTTGGAGGGCTCGACGACGGCCGTGGCGTTGACGCGGAAGTTAGGGGCTGAAATACTGAATT
>CAWKCC010000001.1:0-450013 GCA_963848045.1 uncultured Solirubrobacterales bacterium | reverse complement strand
CCATGTACTGCTGGGCAGCGGCGAGCTCATTGCCGATCTGCTTGTTGAGGGCTGCGGTGAAGTCGCTGTCGGTCATGCTCAGAGGCTATCTGTCGCGGCGCCCGCCCGGGGGAACCGTCACTCCCAGCGGAAACCGGTCGCCGAGAGCGAGGGATCGAGCGGGCTCGCGGGCAGGTCGGGGTCGGTGGCGTCGATGTTGTAGCCGGAGGGGGCGACGTCGTTCGGCGTGTCGGGGTGGAAGATCGAGGCCAGGTACTGGATCTGGCCGCGCCCGGGGCCCAGCTCCCACTGTCCGCCGCCGTAGGCGCCCATCCCCTCGGACTCGCAATGGTCGTAGGCCGCGAACAGCTCGCGCAGGGGGCCGAAGCGGGAGGGCTTGATGTTGACCATCTTCGGCTTCCAGGGCCGCGCCTCGATGTCGGCCACCGAATGGATCGGCGCGTCCCAGGTGACGCGGTCGGCGACCGGGTCCAGCAGCGGGCGGGTCTCGTCGTTGACATCGGGGTCCTCCAGCCAGGCCTCGGGGAAGGCCTCGATCAGCTTCCGGTAGAGCACCGGGTCGGTTTCCACGTCGACCGGCGTACCCGAGTAGCAGCCCTTGAGGTCGAGCGAGTCCACCGCCCCCGTCTCGACCAGCTGGGTGATCAGCTCGTCGCCCCAGTCGTTGGCCGGATCGAGCTTGAAGCGCAGGGTGGGGTGGACCGCGAGGCGCTCCAGCACCGGCTCAATCGAGGAGGGCTGCTCGCCCTCCATGGGCGCGAGGCGCATCGAGACCACGAAGTTGACCGGGCGAGGCTCCCGCTCGAGGCGCTCGTGCAGCGAGATCCCGGTCTGGCGCAGCGCCAGGTCCAGCGCGGCGCTCTCGAACGCCCAGCGACGGTAGTTGCGCGAGACGTCGCGCTCGGGCGGGCTCGGAAAGAGGTCGAGGCCGCCGAGCAGCTCCGAGAAGCCGGCGATCGTGTGCTCGCCCGCCAGCTCCAAGCCGGCGCCGGCATCCTGGAGCGCGACGTGGTCGAGCGCGTCGTAGGTGACGTCTTCGCCCACTCCCTCGTGTCCGCCGCCCTCGAGCCGGATCACGGTGCTGAGCCGGGTGAACCCGGGCGTCTCGAACTCGAGGCCCTCGAGTGAGTAGGAGTCGATCCGCAGGGGCAGGTCGGCGATCGCGTCGTAGCTGCTCACCACTGGGAATCTAGCCGCACGGCCCGGCGGGCGACCCGCGGCGGGCGAGCCCGGGCTCACATCGCTGTTTCGGGGTACCCCTCGGCGCCGGCCGCTTCCCTCTTCCCCCCGCCCGGCCTCATCTCGCCGGCGCGCCGAAGCAGCGTCACCCCGGCCAGTGGAAAGATCATCACCGATAGCAGCCCGGCCGCGATCAGGGCCGCGCTCTCGGCCTGGTCGATCAGCCCGAGGTCGGCTCCGATCGCCGTGGCGGCGACGATGAACGGCAGCGAGGTCGCCTGCAGCAGGCCGACTATCGGAACCTGGCGGCTGGGCAGGTAGCCGCGGTAGAGCAGCGCCGGCAGCCCCCGCACCACCAGCAGGGCCGCCAGAAACACCGGCACCATGAGCAGCGTCGAGGTGTCGGCGAAGAGCGCGTCGAGGTCGAAGCGGACGCCGCTGGCCACGAAGAAGATGGGGATGAAGAAGCCGAAGCCGATCGCGTTCAGCTTGGGGCGGAAGTCGGGGTGGTTCATGGTCTCGTCGCGATCGCTGAGGCGCAACAGCGCGCCGGCGATGAAGGTGCCCAGGATCACCTCGAGGCCGAGGCTCTGCGACACGGCGGCGAAGCCGATCAGCAGCACCATGGCGCCGCGAACCCGGATCTGCGCGGTCGTGTTCTGGAGGCGGAGCAGGTCGGTCGAGATCCTCCCCGAGCGCTCCGCCGCGCGTGTCGCCGCGAAGATCATCACGGCCAGCAGCACGAGGCCCGCGATCAGGATCACAGTCGCACCCACCCCGCCCTCTCCCGTGAAGAAGAGCGACAGCAGGATGATCGCCGCGAAGTCGGCGATCGAGCCGGCTGCAAGCACCAGCTGGCCGAACCGCGTCGAGACCTGGTCGGCGTCCTTGAGCACCGGGATGATCACCCCGATCGAGGTCGCGCAGAGGACGATCGCCACCAGCAGGGGAGTCTCGATCAGGCCGGCCGCCTTCAGCCCGAGCGCGACCGCGACTGAGAGCGCGAACGAGACCGCGTAGGCGCCCGCCGCGAGTCTCAGGAGCCGCCCACGAAGGCGCTCGAAGTCGATCTCGAGCCCTGCGAGAAAGAGCAGGAAGGCAAGGCCGATCACCGCGACGACCTCGACGGTCTGGTCAAGCTCAACCCAGCCGAGGCCCGACGGCCCAACCGCGATCCCCGCGAGGATCTCGAGCACCACGGCCGGCAGGCGCAGACCGGGGGCAAGTCCGAGGAGGAAGGGCGCGGCGAATCCGATCGCGACGATGATCAGGAGGTTCGTGAACTCGGGCTCGGACATCGTCAGGGCCAAGTCCGGCGAGCGGAGGGATCGTTACATCCGGCGATCGAGCTTCCAGTCGCGGAAGGCCTCGAGCAGGGCGTCGCGCAGCGCGGGAGGAAGCGAATCCTCGCTGATCGTGCCTGTCGCTGCGATCGTCCCTCGCATCTGCGCGAGGTACGCCCGGCACGCCTCGCAGGTCGCCAGGTGCGCCTCGAAGCGCTCGCGGTCGGTGGTCGGGAGCGCGCCGTCGAGGTACTCGGTGATCAGCTCGACGAGCTCTCTGCAGGTGATCTCATCGCCGGCGCTGCTCACGAGCTGAACTCCGGGTCGAGGTAGCTCTCCAGCGCCGCACGCACCCGAGCGCGCGCGCGGTGGAGCAGCACGCGCTGGTTACCGCGGGATATCCGCAGGGCCTGGGCGACCTCCTCGGCGCTCCAGCCCTCGACGTCGCGAAGCCGGATCACCTCGCGCTGGCTCTCGGGCAGGCCGGAGATCGCCTCTCTGATCACGCTCGACCGCCTCGTCGGCGAGCAGGCTGTCCTCGGGCCACGCTCTCGGCGGCGCGGCCCAGTGGTGGGGCCAGCGGGCGTCGTCGAGGCCGAGGAAGCGGTCCGGATCGACCGCGGGCTCGCCGACGGCGGCGGCGGTCGAGACCAGGGCCGAGAAGGGAACTCCTCGGCCCTCGCGCTCACCGCGGCTGCGGGCCCGGTTGGTGAGGATCGTGAACAGCCAGGTGCGCAGGCTCGAGCGCCCCTCGAAGCCGTCGATTCCCTGCAGCACCGCCAGCCAGGTCTCCTGCACGACCTCCTCGGCGACGGCGCGATCGCGCACGTGCAAGCGGGCGACTCGCAACATCGAGGCCCCGTAGCGGTCCAGCAGGGTGGCGAAGGCCGCCTCGCGGCCGGCCCGCAGGCCCTCCACGATGGCCTCGTCGTCGGCTCCGGCGCCGGTGTGCCGCAGCCTCTCGTCGGCGGATTGAGCCATCCGTGGCGCATTCTCGCCCATACGGTCTCCCGGGGCGGGCATTCGTTTCACCTCGCCCTCCAATCTGCGGGGATGTAACGGTTCGGCGCCTCGCGGGACAATGCGGTGATGCACTCGCGATCCACGAGCGACGGGCTGGCGCCACTGCCCGAGTCCTTCGCCGCCACGCGGCAGGGCCTGCATGTGGTCGCCGAGCAGATCGTCGCCCCGTCGCGCAGGCCGGACAACGAGATCTCGCTGCGGGCCACGGAGGGCGGCTTCGGGACGCCGGTCTTCGAGCACCTGGGGCTCAGCCGTCAGGTCAAGGTGGTTGGCGCGGAGCTCGTCTACGTCAAGGGCGAGGCTGAGACGCGCGCCCCGATCGAGACCCTGGAGCAGGCGGGAGCCGTGGTCGCCGAGCTGCTGCCCGATGGGAGCGATCTCGCCGCCGCTCCGCTCCAGATCGACGCCGAGGCCGCCGCGGTGCTCGCCGCCTGGTTCGCGTTCGGCGCCCGGGCGCTGGAGCAGCTGGTCGCCGACGCGCCCGCGGATCACGCGCCGAGCCCCCCCGTGCTCTGGCCCGAGCATTTCGACGTCGCGATCGAGTCCGGCCAGGAGCAGGAAGGGCGGCGCGCCAACTACGGCTTCTCACCCGGTGACGAGTCACATCCGGAGCCCTACCTCTACGTCGGTCCGTGGCGAGCGGACGTCTCCGGCGAGCTCTGGAACGCGACCGGCTTCAACGGCGCCGAGCTCGGGTACGCGGAGCTGCAGCAGAGCAACGATCCACTGCAGGAGGCGCTCGATTTCTGCCGGGCGCGCAGGGATGCGCTGGATTCGATGGAGCCGGCCCCATGAGCGACTCCCTAACGCCGGGGGCAGACGGAGCTTCCCACGAGCTCGAGTGGCATCGGGTGCTCGCCGTCGACGAGTTGCCCGAGGGACGCGTGACCACGGTCGCCGCAGGGCACAAGAGCGTCGCCCTGGTCCACTTCGACGGGGAGTTCTCCGCGCTCGACAACCACTGCCCGCACCAGGGCGGGCCGCTCGGCGAGGGCTCGATCGAGAACGGCCTGCTGCGCTGTCCCTGGCACGGATTCGACTACTGCCCCAAGGACGGGAAGTCGCCGGGCTTCGAGGACGAGGCGATCACCTATCCGCTCGAGATCCGCGCCGGCGAGATCTTCGTCGGCGTCACCGAGGAGCGCCATGTCGAGACCGTCACCGACCTGATGGCCCGGACGATGGTCAGCTGGGGCGTCCGCCATGTCTTCGGGATGGTCGGGCATTCCAACCTCGGCCTTGCCGATGCCCTGAGGCGTCGCGAGCAGGCGGGCGAGCTGACCTACATCGGAATACGCCACGAGGGCGCCGCAGCGTTCGCCGCCTCCGCCTACGGCAAGCTGACCGGCAGACCCGCCGCCTGCCTGACGATCGCCGGGCCGGGCGCGACGAACCTGCTGACCGGGCTCTGGGACGCGAAGGTCGATCGCTCGCCGGTGCTGGCACTGACGGGCCAGGTCGACACCCAGGTGCTCGGCCCGGGCGCCTTCCAGGAGGTCGACCTCGCCGGTGCCTTCGGGTCGGTCGCGGCCTGGAGTCAGCCTGTGCTGAGGGACTCCAAGCACGTCGAGTTGATGAACCTCGCCTGCAAGAGCGCGCTGCTCGAGCCCGGCGTCTCGCATCTGATCTTCCCCGACGAGGTGCAGACGCTTCCGGCGCCGGACGAGGCCGAGCCCGGCTCGCCGCTGGGACGCATGGGCGCCAGCGCGATCAGCCCGCCGGGGGAGTCGGTCGCGGCGGCGCTGGATCGGCTGCGGGCGGCGAAGCGCCCGGTTGTGATCGTCGGCCACGGCGCCCGCTTCGACATGGACGCGGTGATCGCGTTCGCCGAGCAGCTCGGCGCCCCGGTGATCACCACCTTCAAGGCCAAGGGCCAGATCCCCGAGACCCACCCGCTCGCCGCCGGCGTGCTCGGACGCAGCGGCACTCCCGTGGCGAGCTGGATCATGAACGAGGCCGACCTGCTGGTGGTGCTCGGCGCCTCGTTCTCCAACCACACGGGCATCTATCCGGGCCATCCGATCATCCAGGTCGACCTCGATGCCGAGCAACTGGGCAAGTTCCACCCGGTCGAGGTACCCGTCTGGGGCGAGATCGCGGCGACGCTCGAGCGCCTGCGCGCCGAGCTTCCCGAGCGGCTCGATACCGAGGATCAGGCCTCGCAGCTGATCGAGCGCTGGGAGATCTGGCGCGCCGAGAAGCGCAGCCGGGAGGCCGACGACCGGGGCAACGGGGTCAACTCGGCCTCGGTGTTCGCGGCGATGAACCGGCTGGTTCCGGGCGACGCCGTGATCGCCGTCGACGTCGGCAACCACGCGTACTCCTTCGGCCGCTATTTCGAATGCTCCGGCTCACAGCGCGTGCTGATGTCCGGTTACCTCGGTTCGATCGGCTTCGCGTATCCCGCGGCGATCGGCGCCTGGGCCGCCACCGAGGGCGAGCGCCCGATCATCGCCGTGACCGGCGACGGCGGCTTCGCCCAGTACATGGCCGAGGTCACGACGGCGGTCAGGCACGGCATGAACATCACCCACGTGATGCTCAACAACGGGCAACTGGGAAAGATCTCGAAGGAGCAGCGTGCGGGTGAATGGGAGGTCTGGCAGACGCAGCTTCACAACCCGGACTTCTCCCGCTACGCGGAGAACTGCGGAGCGCTCGGGATCAGGGTCACCGCGCTCGCGGACCTGGACGCCGCGCTCGCGGAGGCACTCGAGCACGAGGGCCCGGCGATGGTCGAGGTGATGACCGACCCGGACCTCGTCTAGGCAGCGATTCGATCGACCACGACAAAGGAGACGAGATGAGCGAGGCTTCACTCAGCGCGGACGCCGGCAGGGGACTGACGGCGCTCGGGGTCAACTGCACACTCAAGAAGTCCCCCGAGAGGTCCCACACCGAGGCGCTGATGGATCGGGTGCTCGGCCTGCTCGAAGAGCACGGGGTCGAGACAGAGATCCTTCGCCCCGTCGACTTCGACGTCAAGTTCGGGGTCAGCTCCGACGAGGGCGACGGCGACGAGTGGCCGCAGATCCTCGAGAAGATCAAGGCGGCCGACATCCTGCTGATCGGGATGTCCATATGGTTCGGCGTGCGCTCCTCGGTATGCCAGATGGTGATCGAGCGCCTCGACGGGACCTATGACGAGACCAACGAGGTCGGCCAGTACCCGCTCTACAACAAGGTCGCCGGAGTGGTGGTGACCGGAAACGAGGACGGCGCCCACGCCAGCGCCGAGACGACGCTGTTCAACATGACGCACCTGGGCTGCGTGGTGCCCCCCAACGCTGACACCTACTGGGTCGGCGACGCCGGCCCGGGCCCCTCCTACCTGGACGCCGGCGGCCCCGAGCACCCCTACACGCAGCGGACCAGCTCGTGGTGCGCCCACAACCTGCTGCATATGGCGCGGATCATGCGCGACAACCCCATTCCCCCGATCGGGAACACCCTGGAGGACCACGGGGGGGACGCCGTTCACGGCGGCTGACGGCTCCCCGGCTGAGGCCGCCGACGGGATGACGCCCCCGAGGCGACCCCATCCCAGCGCGCCAAGCTGGTGATCAGGAGGTAGGGGGCCTCAGGCCGGCGATCTCGGGCCGCTGGAAGAGCAGGCGCATCGAGTCGTCGGAGGCGAAGAAGAAGAAGGCGCCGGCGCCGCGCTTGAGGCCGGCCCGGGCGCAGGCCGCCGCCCTGGCGGCCGAGGTCTTGGTGATCGCCATGCCGGCGTTCGGGTTGGGCGTATCGCTGAAGGAGATCTGGACCGAGAGGTTGGAGAGCTTCGGGCGGGCTTTCGGCTTCAGCTTGCGGCGCACGGTGATCTTGCGCTTCTTGCCCTTGCGCTTGACGGTCTTGCGGATCAGCTTGTAGCGGTATTGGTCCTGCACCGCCTTGACGCGTGCTCTGAAGCCCGAGGGGCCCCGGTCGGCGCACGAGTCCTGGGTCTGAACGCTCTGCGGTCCCAGGTGCCGCCCGCCGAGGCGCCGGTTCTTCTTGTCCACGTCCTGCGCGATCTGGCCGTAGTTCCAGGAGGTGTAGTCGATCGGGACGAGGCCCGAGCGCTTCGCTGCGCCCAGGGGGTTGGCCGCCAGCGCCCCGGCCATGCGCCTGTTCCACACCTTGATGCGCTTGTAGGCGACCTTGTACTTCTTGTTCCAGGGTGCGCGCCCGGGGTCGGTGGAGCGCCCGCCGTTCCAGTCCATCGGCTCGAAGTCGCTGATCAGCGCGAAGACCGAGGGGTGGTCGATCAGCGAGAAGGCGTATCCGGGGGCAACCGGGTTGAGGCTGAGCCCGTTCAGCCCGATGATGCGGTTGCAGGGGAAGGCGGCTCGCAGGTTCGTCGCCAGCTGGGCGGCGACCGCCGGCGTCGTGGTCTTGAAGCGCGTGTTGATCACGAAGATGTCCTGCGGGCGCACATAGCCGCCGAGCCCGCCGGTGGCCGAGCTGAAGTTGGCGTAGGTGTCGACGTTCACCTGTTGGTTGATCCGGATCAGCATCGTGAAGCGTGTCGGGCCGGGGCCTTCGGGCGCGAGCCCGACGGGCTGGGCGGGACAGCCGTCCTGCGCCTGAATCGCGCCATTGTTCTTCGCCGGCGCCTCGCCCGCCCCCAGCAGCCCGAGCGCCAGGGCGAGAGCGCAGGCGAGCGCGAGCCCCGCAGGGAGCGTTCTGAAGCGCGAGCTTGTCTGCTTGGTTCCCGCCATAGGCACAGCCGGGCGAATGCCCAGCGCCGGTCAAGCTAGTCCCGTCGATTCCCCAACACGGTCGATGGCTTGCAGTCGCGGCGCTTCCCCGACGCGGTCGATGGCTTGCCGTCGCGGCGCGGGGGGCGGTGCCAGGGAGCTACCGCCTGACGACGCGGATCGTCTTCAGGCTGCGGTCGCTGGCGCCGCGCACGAGCCCCCCGTGGGCCAGCGAGTCGGCGATGTAGGCGAGCGTTGCGGCCGTGAGGCGCTCCCCGGGGAGCACGTTGGGGATCCCGGGTGGGTAGGCCGCCAGGGACTCCGCCGCAATCCGGTTCTCGCCCGAATCGAAGGCAACGATCTCCTGGGCGCCCAGGAAGGCGTCGCGAGGCGCGAGCTCCAGCGGGCCCCACGGCGGAGGTTCGGCGAACGCCCGGCGCTCCTGCACGTCGCTCGGCCCGATCTCGGCAACGGCCCGCTCGAGGGCTTCGACCAGGCGCCCGGCCGTCTCTCTCGCCTGCTCACCCATGCCGAAAACGGCGACGATCACGTTCTCGGAGAAGAGCTCGACCTGGATGTCGTCGCGCTCGCTGATCAGCCGGGCCAGCTTGTGCCCGGTCGCCCCGGTGCCCCTCACGTCGATCGAGAGCCGCAGCGGGTCCCAGGCCTCGACGCTCGTGCGGCCGGCAAGCCGCTCGTCGAGCACATCGAGCCCGGGGATCGCGCGGATTCGCTCGCGGGTACGGGCAAGCGTGTCGACGGTCTCGCCCAGCAGCTCCTGGCCACGCGTCGCGGCGAAGCGCCTGGCCGCGTCGAGCGAGGCGGTCAGCAGGGCGCTGGGGCTGGTCGACTCGACCAGCGTCACGGAGCGATCCAGGACCCCCTCGTCCACGAGCCCGCCCCTGCCGAGGTGGAGGATCGCCGATTGCCCGAGGCTGCCGACGATCTTGTGGGTGCTGGAGAGCACCACGTCAGCCCCGGCGCTGAGCGCTCCCGCGGGGAGCGCGTCGTGGAAGTAGAGATGGGCGCCCCAGGCTTCGTCGACCACGAGCGGCAGTCCATGCCGGTGGGCGACCTCGGCCAGCTCCTTGACGTGGGCGACCGCACCGAAGTAGGTGGGCGAGACGAGCATCACCGCCATCGCCTCGGGAGTGGCGTCCAGCGCGGCGTGCAGAGCATCGGGGGTGACGCAGTGGGCCACGCCCAGCTCGGGGTCTATCTCGGGAGCCACGAAGACGGGCCGAAGGCCCGAGAGGACCAGCCCGTCGATGACCGAGGAGTGGACGTTTCGCTGCACGACCACGGTCCCCCGGTCGGGCGGGCCCGATCGGGTCCGCTCGATCGCGTGAGCGAAGGCCATGCAGATCGCGTGGTTGCCGCCCGAGGCGCCGTTGAGCAGGAACCAGCTGCGCTCGGCGCCCCAGGCTTCGGCTGCCAGCTCCTGCGCCTGCTGGAAGGGGGTCGGCTCCCGGCCGATGTCGATCCACTCGAGCCCACCGGGCAGATCGTGAGCTATCGCCGCCTCGCCCAAGGCCTCGAGCAGCGCCGGGTCGACGCCGTAGCCCTTGTGGCCCGGAACGTGCAGGCGGCCGGTGTCGCGCCCGACGTGCGCGACCACCGCATCGAGGTAGGGAGCTGCGGTCTGGTCACCCACGGGGCCCTAGGCCCCGTGGGGGTCGCCGCCGCCCGCGTACTCGGAGTAGGGGTACCACCACTCCTTGGCTGCGACCTCGGACTCGATGTGCACGTGCTTGGTCTCCTGAAAGGCCTCCAAGCCCTCCCGGCCCAGCTCCCGGCCCAGGCCTGACTGCTTGAACCCTCCGAAGGGTCCGGCGTCGTTGTCGGTGAGCGGGTCGTTGAACCAGACCGTGCCGGCCTTGACCTCGCGCATGCAGCGGAGGATCGTCGCGAAGTCCTGCGTGTAGATGTTGGCGCCGAGCCCGTAGGGGGTCGAGTTGGCGAGCTCGATCGCCTCGTCGAGGCTCCTCACCGGCACCAGCGGCGCCACCGGCCCGAAAGTCTCCTCGCTCAGCAGCTCGGTCTCGGCGGGCGCGCCCGTGACCACGGCTGGTGCGAAGAAATGCCCCCTCTCCTGGCCGCCCGAGTCGCCCCCCACGACCACCTCGGCACCAGCCGCGACGGCCGCCTCGACCTGCGAGGCGACCTTGCCCCGCTGCGCCGCGGAGATCATCGGACCGATGTCGGTGTCGCTGCGCATCGGGTCCCCGATCACAAGGCCCTTCGTGAAGTCGCTGAAGGCCTGCAGGTAGTCGTCGTAGACGTCTGTGTGCACGTAGAAGCGCTCGGCTGAGGTGCAGACCTGGCCCGAGTTGAGGAAGGCCGCCCAGGCCCCGCCGCGGGCCGCGACCTCGACCTCCTCGGCGACGTCGGCGCAGACGATGAAGGGATCCTTGCCGCCCATCTCGAGGTTGACCCGCGCCACGCGGTCCATGCAGGCGTGGCCGACCTTCTTGCCGGTGGCGACCGAGCCGGTGAAGGCCACGCCGTCGACCCGCGGGTCGGCCGTGATCGCGGCGCCGATCTCCCCCGCACCGGCGACGATGTTGACCACCCCGGCCGGCAGGTGATCAAGGCAGGGCGCCAGCATCAGGGTCGAGAGCGGGGTCAGCTCCGAGGGCTTGCAGACCACTGCGTTTCCCGCGGCGAGCGCCGGCGCCAGCTTCCAGGCCAGCAGCAGCAGCGGGTAGTTCCAGGGGACGATGCAGCCCCAGACGCCGTGCGGCTCCTTCAGGACCAACGCGAGCTGGGTGGACTCGATCGACGGGATCACCCGCCCGGCCGAGTCCCGCCCGATCTCCGCGTAGTAGTCGAAGCATGCAGTCACCCAGCTGACCTCGTCTCGGTTCTCGACCAGCGGCTTTCCGCCCTCGGCGGTCATCACGTCGGCGAGCTCGTCGGTGCGCCCCTTGATCCGGTCGGCCGCTTCGTGCAGCAGCTCGCCGCGCTCCACGGCGGGGGTGGCGGCCCAGGCCCGCGAGGCCTCGCGGGCCGCCGCGATCGCGCCGTCGAGCTGCGAGGCGTCGGGCGCCCCCACGGCGGCGATCGTCTGCTCGCTGTAGGGGTTCTCGATCTCGAGCTGCTCGCCCTCGCCTGCCACCTGCTCGCCGCCGATCAGCAGCCGAGTCTCCGGCTCGGCCGGCCCGCTCACCCGAGGCCGCCCTCAGACACCCTCGTCGGGCCGGATAGCGGCGAGCTTCTCCGCCTTGCGCTGCTGCCAGAGCACCAGCGCGATCGCCACCACCGTGACCGCGAACAGCATCGTCGCCAGCACGTTGACCTGCACCGGGATGCCGCGCAGGGTGGCGCCGAAGATGTAGAGCGGGAAGGTCACCGTTGTGCCCGAGTTGAAGTTTGAGATCACGAAGTCGTCGAGCGAGAGCGCGAAGGCGAGCAGCGCCGCCGCGACGATGCCGGGGGCGAGCAGCGGAAGGGTCACCAGGCGAAACGTCGTCAGCGGGGTGGCGCCGAGGTCGGCCGCCGCCTCCTCGATGCTGCGGTCGAATCCGATCAGGCGCGAGCGCACCACGACCACGACGAAGCTGATCGAGAACATCACGTGCGCGATGAACAGCGATTGGAAGCCGAGGTCGAGGTTGTAGGTGATGAACAGCGAGAGCAGGGCTGCACCGATCACGATCTCGGGGGTAGCCATCGGCAGGATGATCAGCAGGTTGGTGGCGCGCCGCCCGAAGAACTGATGGCGGACCAGCGCCATCGCCATCAACGTTCCGATCGCCGTGGAGATGATCATCGACAGCGTCGCCAGCTGCAGGCTCGTGACCATCGAGTCGTTGACCGCCGGCTGGCCGAAGGCGTTCTCCCAGTACGTGAGGGTGAAACTGCTCCAGGCGAAGTCGAGCTCGCCCTGCGCGTTGCCCGCCTCGAAGGAGAACAGGCCGATGATCACGATCGGGATCAGCATGAAAGCGACCCCGAAACCGGCGTAGATCAGCAGCGCGTTTCGCCGCAGCCACGCCCAGGCACGCGCCGGGACGGAGGTGGAGACGTGGCGGGCTGTCGCGGTGGCGGCCTCCACGCTCTAGCCGCTCTCGTCCTCTTCGCCCATGAAGGCGCCGGTGCCCGCGGTGCGCAGATAGACCACGACCACGGCCAGGATCGCGATCATCATGATGAATGACAGCGCCGCCGCCTCGGGGTAGTTGCGCTGCTCCAGGTAGAGCGACTGGATCACGTTTCCGATCATCGAGGTTCCGGTGCCGCCCAGAATCTCGGCGTTGACGTAGTCGCCGACAGCGGGGATGAAGGTGAGCAGCACCCCGGCGACGATTCCCGGGGCAGTTATCGGCAGCGTCACCCGCAGGAAGGTCTGGGTCGCCGACGCGTAGAGGTCCTTGCCGGCCTCGATCAGGCTGGTGTCGATCCGCTCCAGGCTGGCGTAGATCGGCAGGATCATGAAGGGGAGGAAGTTGTAGGTGAGCCCGGCGATCACGGCGCCGCCGGTGGCGAGCACCCTTCCATCTTCGGGCACGATCTGAAGGGCCTTGAGCACATCGACGAAGGGGCTCTGGTCCGCGAGGATCGTCTTCCAGGCGATCGTGCGGATCAGGTAGGTGGTGAAGAAGGGCGCCACCACCGCGAACAGCAGCAGCAGCTTCCAGCGGCCCGCCCGCAGCGCGATCGCGTAGGCGAGCGGGTAGGCGATCAGCAGCGCGATCAGGGTGGCGACGCCCGCGTAGATGAACGAGCGCGTGAACTGCGTGGTGTGCCCTGAGAGGGCGTCGGAGAAGTTCGAGAGCTGGAAAGCAGGCTCGAAGCCGCTGGTGAAGGTGCCGCTGCGAAGCGCAAGCTCCGCCATGAAGTACATGGGAACGACGAAGAACAGCGTCAGCCAGATCGCTCCCGGGAGCAGCAGCCAGTACGGGATCAGGCGCCCGCGGATGGTCATCGAGTCTGCCTCATTCGATCACCCCTCCGCGGGCGCCTTCCCCCGGGGTCCTACTGGGTGACCACGGCCTGGAAGGCCTCGGTCACCTCTTGGACGTCCTCATCGCTGCCCGGCGGGTTCGGCTGCGTGGAGCAGTCAGCGGTGAAATCGTCGGGCGGGTTGACCAGGATGTCGCTGGCCAGCTCCGGGTTGACGTCCTCGACGCCCGCGACCGGGCTGACATAGCGGACGAAGTCCGAGATGTCGGCCTGGACCTTGGGGTCGTAGACGAAGTCCGCCCACGCCAGCGCCGCCGGCGTGTTCGGTGCTCCGACCGGGATCACCATGTTGTCCGACCAGAGGATGCAGCCGTCGGTCGGCATCCGGAAGTTGACGTCGTCGTTCTCGACGAGCGCCACGTCCCCGGACCAGCCGATCACCGCGACCACGTTCTCGTTGGTGAGATCGTTGATGTAGTCGTTGCCGGTGAAACGACGGAGCTGGCCGTTGTCGACCGCCTCCTGGAGCCGGTCGATCTCGTTGAGCCAATCCTCCTTGGTCGCCTCTTCCGGATCGATTCCGTCGGCCTTCATCATCAGGGGGATGACGTCGCGCATCTCGGTCAGCACCGTCACCTTGCCCTTGTACTGGGGGTCGAACAGGTCGTTGATCGACTTCACGTCCGGGGCCAGCTTCTCGTTGACCAGCAGTCCGGTCATGCCGCTCTGCCAGGGGATCGAGAAGTTGCGGTCCGGATCGAAGGACGGGCTGCGCAGGCTCTCCTTGAGGTTGGCCTCGACGTTGGGCACGTCTGCGTAGTCGATCTGCTGCAGGTAGCCCAGGTCGTTCATCTGCTTGGCCATCCAGTCGGTGACCACCATCATGCTGCGGCCGCCAGACTCACCCTGGCCCAGAAGGGGCTGGACCTTTCCGAAGAAATCGGCGTTGTCGTTGATGTCCTCCGTGTACTTGACCGTCGTGCCGGGGTAGGCGGCCTCGAACTCATCGATCGTGTTGCCCTCGCCCTTGTCGATGTAGCCGACCCAGTTGGAGATGTTGAACTCGCCGGTGACGTCACCGGTGGTAGCCGTCTCGACTGCGCTGTCGCTTCCCCCGCCGACGGTGTCGTCGCCGCCGCAGGCCGCCAGCGCGACGCTGGCCGCCAGCGCGGCAGCGGCCAGCAGCGGTACTCGGAACCCTCTTCTCACTCGAATCACTCTCCTTTGTCCTCTCTCAGTTGTCCTGTCCCGCTTCACCAGCCGCGGAATTCGTTGAGCTGGGTGCATCGCCACTCTCGCGGACCAGGTGCATGTGCTCGGGCGTCCAGGACAGCCTCACCTTGGCGCCCGCGCCCGGAAGTCTCTGGCGCTCGGCCTCGTCCGTGTTGGGACAGAGGACGGTCAACACGACATCGTCGGGGAGCCTGACCGTCATCTGTGTGGTGGTGCCCAGGTAGAGCGAGGCCTCGACGATGCCCTCGACGCTCGGCATGCCGGCCTTGACCGGCGTATCGGCCAGGTTGATCTCCAGCTTCTCGGGGCGCACCACCGCCTGGCAGCGGTCGCCCTTGGCGAAGTCCTTGACGGGGGCGCTGACCGTGACGCCGCTGTCGAGCAGCACCTTGCCCTTGGCGCCGGTGGCCTTGACCATTCCCGGCATCAGGTTGGAGACGCCGATGAAACCGGCGACGAAGCTGCTCGCCGGCTTGTCGTAGACCCGCTCGGGATCGGCGATCTGCTCGATGCGGCCGCGGTTCATCACCGCGATCCGGTCCGACATCGTCAGCGCCTCCTCCTGGTCGTGAGTCACGTAGACGAAGGTGATCCCGACGTCGCGCTGGATCTGCTTGAGCTGGACCTGCAGGCCCTTGCGCAGCTTCAGGTCCAGGGCGCCGAGTGGCTCGTCGAGCAGCAGCACCTTGGGCAGGTTGACCAGGGCGCGCGCGAGCGCTACTCGCTGCTGCTGCCCGCCCGAGAGCTGCGCCGGCCGCCGGTTCGCCTCTTGGGCGAGCCCGACGCGCTCCAGCTCGGCGGAGACGCGGCGATCGATCTCCGAGCTGTCGACCTTCTTGCGCTTCAGCCCGAAGGCGACGTTGTCGGCCACGCTCATGTGCGGGAACAGAGCGTAGCTTTGGAACACGGTGTTGGTCGGCCGCTTGTAGGGAGGCAGGCCGACCACGTCGGCACCGTCGATCAGCACCTGGCCCTCGGTCGCTTCCTCGAAGCCGGCGACCATCCGCAGCGTCGTCGTCTTGCCGCAGCCCGAGGGGCCGAGCATCGTGAAGAACTCGCCCTCGGCGATCTCGAGGTCGATGTCGTCCACGGCCGCGAAGTCGCCGAAGCGCTTCGTCACCGAGCGCAGCTCGACGCTGGGGTCGGCGCCGTTGGTGGCCACTACTCGGACCCCTCGGCGATCGCGCGCGGGGATTCGTGGGGCTCCGGGTCGGCGAACTTGATCAAGGTCGTCACCTTCAGGCCGCGAGCATACATCGTGATCGGCGGCCGCCATGAGGAGCCCGGGATGCGGCCGGCGTTCCCCACCGGGTGACCGCCACCCGTGTCCGCTCCGCCCATGGCCGACGTCGCGCTGCCGTGCTCCATTCCCTCTCCTCGCTCGAAGCCCCCGCACCGATCGGTGGGGCGACTCGAGGCGCATCCTATGACACGGGATCGCGATCGGGCAAGTTGCAGATCAATGGAATCGGCGAGGCGTACTTATACGATTAGTACAAGAGCGCCGAGCAAGCTTGAACGAAGTCACGCTTGCGGACGCGCCTCTTCACCCGTACGTTTGTGCAACGCGTCGAAGCGACAAGGAGAAGACAATGGCGGCAACTCCCCAGACCGAAGCTCCCCCGGCGACCCACAAGGGCGCCGCCGACCTTCAAGAGGTCGCGCGCAAGCACCTGTGGATGCATTTCACCCGGATGGGCGCCTACGGCCCCGACCACGAGATCCCGATCATCGTGCGCGGAGAGGGCTGCTACCTCTGGGACGAGCACGGCCAGCGCCACCTCGACGGCCTCTCCGCTCTGTTCTGCGTCAACGCCGGCCATGGGCGGGCCGAGCTGGCCGACGCGATGGCGGCCCAGGTGCGCGAGCTCGACTTCGTGACGATCTGGAGCTACGCGCACCCGCGGGTGATCGAGCTCGCCGAGCGGGTGGCGGCGCTGGCACCGGGCGATCTCAACCGCGTCTTCTTCACCAACAGCGGCTCGGAGGCGGTCGAGTCGGCGATCAAGCTGGCTCGCAACTACCACCGGACCCAGGGCAAGGGCCAGAAGATCAAGCTGATCGCCAGGGAGATCGCCTACCACGGCACCACGATGGGAGCGATGGCGGCGACCGGCATCCCGGCGCTGCGAAGCCAGTTTGAGCCGCTGATGCCCGGGGGGTGCCACGTTCCCAACACCGACAGCTACCGCTGGCCTGAGGACCGTGACCCGCTCTGGGCGGCCGACAAGATCGAGGAGCGGATCCTGTTCGAGGGGCCGGACACCGTGGCAGCCGTGATCCTCGAGCCCCTCCAGAACGCGGGCGGCTGCCTGCCGCCCCAGGAGGGCTACTTCCAGCGGGTGCGGGAGATCTGCGACCGCCATGACGTGCTGCTGATCTCCGACGAGGTGATCTGCTCGTGGGGCCGCCTGGGTCACTACTTCGGCTGCCAGCGCTACGGCTACCAGCCGGACATCATCACCACCGCCAAGGCGCTCGCCGGCGCACATGTCCCGATGGGCGCGATGATCGCCTCCGAGCGCGTCTTCGAGCCCTTCTCCGAGGGGACCGCCTCGTTCGCGCACGGCTCGACCTTCGCGGGGCACCCGGTCGCGGCCGCCGCGGCGCTCGCGAACCTCGACATCTTCGAGCGCGAGGACCTCTGCGGGCACGTCCGCGACAAGGAGGACGAGTTCCGCGAGACGCTCGAGTCGAGCCTCTACGACCTGCCGATCGTGGGCGACATCCGCGGCGACGGCTTCTTCTGGGCGATCGAGCTGGTCAAGGACAAGGAGACCAAGGAGTCGTTCAACGACGAGGAATCCGAGGCCCTGCTGCGCGGGTTCCTCTCCGGCGAGCTCTATCGCCGGGGGTTGATCTGCCGCACGGACGACCGCGGTGACCCCGTCGTCCAGCTCGCGCCGCCCCTGATCGCCGACACCGAGCAGTTCGATGAGATCGTGGCGGTGCTGCGGCCGGTGCTCGAGGAGGCCTCGGAGCGCATGGCGCACTGAGGCGGGGGAGCTCGTCCGGTGCTAACAGTCGAGAGCCTGATCGCCGAGCTCGGCCTGGAGGCGGCCGCCGCAGCCGGGCAGGCCGCCGAGCGTGAGATCCGCTGGGTGCACAGCTCGGAGCTGAGCGACCCGACCCCGTGGCTGTCGGGCGGCGAGTTGCTGCTGACCACCGGCATCCAGCTCGCCGGTGCATCGAGCCAGCGCGAGTTTGTGCGGCTGCTCGCCGAAAGCGGCGTGGCCGGGGTCGGATTCGGGACCGGGTTCGACCACGCGAAGCTGCCCAAGGCGCTGCTCTCCGAGGCCGAGGCGCTCGGACTGCCGATCTTCGAGGTCCCCTACGAGATGCCGTTCATCGCGATCACCGAGGCCGCCGCCAACCGGCTGGTCAACGAGCAGTACGACGTGCTCTCCCGCGGGCTCGCCATCAACGAGCGGCTCGAGCGGCTGGTGCTGGAGGGTGGTGGCCTCCCGGAGATCGCCCGCGAGATCGCCTCGGCCGTGGGCGGAAGCTCCATCGTGCTCGATGGGCGGGGGGAGGAGCTGGCCCGCGGCGGGCGCCGGCCGGCGGCCGAGCTCGGGGAGGCGATCGCCGCCGAGGTCCAGAGCCGCGGTTCGGCAGCGGCTCCCTTCGTGCCCTCGCATCCGGGTCTGAGGGGTCGCGCCCTGGCGCATCCGGTCTCGCCGCGCGGCGGCGCCGCGGAGGCCTGGCTTGTCGTCGTCCGCCGCGCGGAGCGGCTCGGTGACTTCGAGCGGCTCTGCGTGCAGCAGGCGGCGATCGTCGTCGCCCTCGAGCTGATGCGGGAGCGGGTGGCGCGGGAGACCGAGCGCAGGCTCTCGGGGGAGGTGCTCGCGGCAGCGCTCTCGGGCCGCGTGGCGCCCGACGACCTGCGCGACAGGTTGGCGCCATTCGGGATCGGCGAGCGGGCCGCCGCGCTGGTCTTCGACAGCGACGACGCCGTGGGTGCGCAGTCGACGCTCGAGCGGCACTTCCGGTCGCAGGGGCGCCCGGCGCTGGTCGGGAGCCGAAAGGCCGGTCGCCGAGATCTCGCCTGTGCCGTGATCGACGGGGGCGGGGACGATCAGATCGAGGTGGCGGCCGAGGCGCGGGGAGCCCTCGAGGCCGCGCACGGCCGGGTTCGCGCCGCCGCGAGCCGCTCACAGCCCAGCGAGCGCCTGCGCCAGGCCTTCCACGAGGCGCGCTGTGCGCTCGATGCCACCAGGTTCGCCAACGGCGCGGCGCCCGAGGTGGCCTCTTACCAGGACCTCGGCGCGTTCACCCTGCTGCTCTCGGTCCAGGACGGGGAGGCGCTGCGGCTCTACTGCGAAAGCGTGCTCGGGCCGATCGAGGACTCCGACGCGGGCTATGCGGGAGAGCTGCTGCGCTCGCTCGAGGCCTACATCGACCGCAACGGCCACTGGGAACGCGCCGCGAGCGACTGCTACTGCCACCGCCACACTTTGCGATACCGGATCAAGCGGATCGAGGAGCTGACCGGTCGCGACTTGGGGCGGGCGACCGACCGGGTCGAGCTTTGGCTGGCACTGAGGGCGAAGGAGCTGATCTCATGAGGGTGGCAGTCCTGGGCGCGGGCGGGACGATCGCCCCGGCGATCGTCCGCGACCTGGCGGAGTCCGAGGAGGTGACCGCGCTGCGGTTGCTCGACCTGGACCTGAGCCGCGCCGAGAGCGTGGCGATGCAGCACGGGCTCGGCAAGGCCGAGGCGCGCGAGGCGGACGCGAACGCCGGGCTGACCGAGCGACTGGAGGGCGTCGACGCGCTCGTCAACTCGGCGCATTACCCGGTCAACCTGGCGGCGATGGAGGCCTGCCTGGAGGCGGGCTGCCACTACCTCGACCTCGGCGGCCTCTACCACGTGACCGCGAAGCAACTCGAGCTCTCTCCCCGCTTCGAGCAGAGCGAGCTGCTGGCGCTGCTCGGCGCCGGCTCCGCTCCCGGCAAGACGAACCTGATGGCGGCCCGCGCATCGCGCGAGCTGGGCGGAGAGGTGGACTCGATCTCGGTGGCCGCCGGGGGCCGGGATCTGGACCCGCCCGGGGGAATGGCCTTTCCCTACGCCGTCCGCACCCTGATCGCCGAGATCTCCGAGCCGCCGATGGCGCTGATCGACGGCGAGGCCCGAAAGCTGGAACCGCTGCAGCCCGGGCCGACGATCGACTTCGGTGATCCGATCGGCGAGGCCGAGACGATCTTCACCCTGCACTCGGAGGTGCTCACCTTCGGCGACAGCTTCGGCGCCACCGACGTCAGCTTCGCCCTCTCGCTGTCGCCTCAGGTGCTCGAGCTGGTCAAGGAGCTCGCGAGCGCCGACGAGGAGCGCGTCGCCGAGGCTGCCCGCTCGGCCTCGGCGCCCTCCCCGAACACCGTCTCGGCGCATGTCGTCGAGGTCGCCGCGGGCGACCGCGTGGTCCGCGCCCGGAGCTTCACCCCGCCGCACCCGAGCTGGGGCATCGGTGGTGGCGTGCTCTCGACCGGTTCGACGGCCGCCGCCGCCGTGCGGCTGCTGGCGCGCGGCCGCATCGAGGCCACGGGAGCGTTGCCGGCCGAGCGCTGTGTCGACCCCGACGAGATGTTCGCCGAGCTCGAGACACGCGGGGTCAGCGTCGAGTTCGCGAGCTCCGAGCGAGCCGGGGGCAAGGCGGCGGGGACGAGGTCGGCGCGGTGAAGGTCGGGGTCCCCACCGAGACCAAGCCCGACGAGTACCGGGTCGCGATCACCCCGGCGGGGGTTCGCGAGCTTGTCGATCGCGGCCACGAGACGATGATCCAGGCGGGGGCCGGTGAGGGCAGCGCGATCTCCGACGCGGACTTCGAGGCCCAGGGGGCGCGCATCGTGCCCGACGCTGCGGCCGTCTTCTCCGAGGCCGAGATGGTGATCAAGGTCAAGGAGCCTCAGCTGCCGGAGGTCGAGATGCTCCGCCCGGGCCAGACGCTCTTCACCTACCTGCACCTGGCCCCGGATCCCGAGCTGACCGCCGGCCTGCAGCGCAGCGGCGCCACCTGCGTCGCCTACGAGACCGTCGAGGACCGCGATGGCCGGCTGCCGCTGCTGGCGCCGATGAGCGAGGTGGCCGGCAAGATCGCCACCCAGGCCGGCGCCTTCTTCCTCGAGAAGCCGTTCGGCGGCCGCGGCATCCTGCTTGGCGGCGTACCCGGGGTCGCGGCCGCCAACGTGATGGTGATCGGAGGCGGCGCGGTCGGCTTCAACGCTGCCTCGATCGCGATCGGCATGGAGGCCGACGTGTTCGTCTTCGACGTCTCGCTCGACAAGCTCCGAGAGCTCGACGTGGCCTTCGGAGGGCGAGCCTCGACGGTCCACTCGTCCACGCTCGCGGTCGAGGAGATGCTTCCCCGGGCCGACCTGGTGATCGGGGCCGTGCTGGTGCACGGAGCGAAGGCCCCCTACGTGATCCGCCGCGAGCAGCTGAAGCTGATGAAGCCGAACGCCGTGCTGGTGGACGTGGCGATCGACCAGGGCGGCTGCTTCGAGACCTCCAAGCCGACCACCCACGCGGAGCCCACCTTCGAGGTCGACGGGATCACCCACTACTGCGTCGCCAACATGCCCGGCGCGGTGCCGATCACCTCTACCTACGCGCTCACGAACGCGACACTCCCGTACGCCGTGGCTCTCGCCGACCACGGCGTCGACGGGGCGAGCGCCCGGGATCCCGGGCTCGCCCTGGGGGTCAACGTCGCAGGCGGGGAGGTCACCCATCACGCGGTGGCCGAGGCCGTCGGTGCGACTCACGTGTCGGTGGAGAAGGCGCTGGAATCGAAGCTGAAGGCTTAGAAGGTCATACAAGGCAAAGGAGAGACGAAGATGGCAACAGCAGAGAAGACGAAGGTGCTCGAGCTCGAGAACATGATCGGCGGCGAGTTCTCAGCCTCGTCGACCGGTGAGACCGAGGACGTGATCAACCCCGCCAACGGCGAGGTCATCGCGCGCGCGCCGCTGTCGGGCGCCGAGGACGTCGACAAGGCGGTCGGTGCCGCCAAGAAGGCGTTCGAGGCCTGGGGCGCCACCACGCCCGCCGAGCGCGCGACGCTGTTGCTGAAGCTCGCCGACGCCTTCGAGGAGCGAGCCGAGGAGCTCTGCGACCTTGAGGCGATGGACGCCGGCAAGCCCCGCAGCGCCATGCAGGAGGAGATCGATGGCTCCGTGGATCAGCTGCGCTTCTTCGCGGGAGCGGGCCGCTGCATGGAGGGCAAGGCGACCGGCGAGTACCTGGAGGGCTACACGTCCATGATCCGGCGAGAGCCGGTTGGAGTGGTCGGGCAGATCACGCCCTGGAACTACCCGATGATGATGGCCGTCTGGAAGCTCGGACCGGCGCTGGCCACCGGCTGCACGGTCGTGCTGAAGCCGGCCGAGACCACACCGGTGACGACGCTCAAGGTGCTCGCCGAGATGTGCGCCGAGATCTACCCGCCCGGCGTCGTCAACTTCATCGGCGGGCACGGCCAGCCGGCCGGGTCGACGCTGGTCACCCATCCCGACGTCGACATGGTCTCGCTGACCGGCTCGCCCGAGACCGGCAAGTGGATCGCCGCGGCCGCGTCCGAGTCGCTGAAGCGAGTCCACCTCGAGCTGGGAGGCAAGGCGCCCGTCGTGATCTTCGACGACGCGGACCTGGATACCGCGCTGGAGACGATCGCCGGGGTGGGCTACTACAACGCAGGCCAGGACTGCACGGCGGCGACGCGGGTCCTGGCTTCCGAGAAGATCTACGACGAAGTCGTCGGTGGCCTCGCCGAGCAGTCGAAGGGGTTCAAGACAGGCGACACGTTCGCCGAGGACACGGTGCTGGGGCCGCTCAACTCGGAGCGCCAGCGCGACCGCGTAGAGGGCTTCCTCAAGGGCAAGCCCGACAGCGCCGAGATCGTCGCGGGCGGCGGCCGCCCCGACCTGCCGGGCTACTTCCTCGAGGCCACGGTGGTCTCGGGTCCGGGCCAGCAGGACGAGATGATCCAGCAGGAGATATTCGGACCCGTGATCACGGTCCAGCAGTTCGACGACGAGGCCAAGGCGATCGAGTGGGCCAACGGCACCAAGTACGGGCTCGCCTCATCGGTCTGGACCCGCGATGTCGGGCGCGCCCTGCGCGTCTCCAAGGCGCTGCGCTTCGGTTGCGTCTGGATCAACGACCACATCCCGATCGTGGCCGAGATGCCCCACGGCGGCTACAAGCAGTCCGGCTACGGCAAGGACCTCTCGATGTACGCCCTCGAGGACTACACCGAGGTCAAGCACGTGATGGCGAGCCTCACGTAGCGCTCGGCGGGGCCGCGTAAAGCGGGGCTGCTGGCGGGCGGGTCCTGTCGCCTACGCAGATGCACTCGCGCGAGAGCGCGAGGGCATCTGCTCGGCGCCACCCGTCGGTCAACGGGCATGCCTCCCAAGCACCCGCCCGTCAACGGGCACGGCTCCCAGGCATCCGCCGGTCAAGGACGCGGCTCCCAAGGCGCTTCCCGCCTCACGACGCGACGGCCTCCAGGCAGGCCTCGGCGGCGGCTCGGCCGGAGCGGGTGGCGCCCTCCATGTGGATATGGCCGACGCCCGCGATGTCGGTGCAGGCCCAGCGGATCGGGCCGACGGGGCGGCGCAGGTCCTCGCCGAAGCGGGTCAGCCCGCCCGGGCCGTAGCTCGTGCCGTAGGCGCCCCTCGTCCACTCCTGGTCCGACCAGTCCGTCTCGATGAAGTCGACCGGCTCCAGCGCGCCGGCCCCGACGTACTTGGCCATGCCGGCGAGCACCTCGCTGCGCCGCTCGTCGGGGCTGAGCCTGCCGGCGCGTTCGGCGTTCTCGCCCGCCAGGAAGGTGACCAGGACGCCGGCGCTCGCCGAGGGCGGCGAGTTGTCGTAGAGCTCGCGCACGAGCTCGTAGGGAGCGAAGCCCTGGCCGGATAGCCCGTCGTCGCGCCAAAAGGGCCGCTCGTAGACGGAGAGGATCTTGTTGATCGAGCCCTGGGAGAGGGACTGCCCGAGGCGCTGGCGCCAGGCGGGGAGCGCCGGCCGGAAGCGGATCGCGGTGGTCATGTTCGGAGGCACCGCGACGATCGCCGCCCGCGCCCGCACCAGCATGCCCTCGGCCTCGATCTCGACTCCGGCGTCCGACCAGCTGATCTCCTGCACCGGGGCGCCGAGCACGACGCGGTCCCCGAGCCGGTCAGCGAGCCGCAGCGCGATCAGCTGCGAGCCGCCGACCACGCGATATGCGAGGCACTGGTCGGGCTCGAACAGCTCGTAGGTCCCGCCCGCGCCGGCGATCATCCACAGTCCCTGGAGCAGCGAGAAGGTGTGAGCGGGCTTCGCCAGGAAGCCGCCCGCGAGCCATGAGCGCAGCAGGGTTCGCGCCGTCTCGTCCTCCACCTCTCGCTGCAGCCACGCCTCGAAGGTGATCGCGTCGAGCTCGGCCGCCTCGGGATGCGCCCAGGGCGCCTCCGGGTCGAGCTGCTTGGCCAGCGCGTCAAGCTTGGCGTCGGCCTGTTCGAAGGCGCGCTCGGCCTCGGCGCCCAGCGGGGCATCGTGGCCCCGGTAGCGGTGGGCCTCTCCCGAGGGGTCGATGTAGACGTGCTCGCCCTCGCGGAAGCTCGGGAAGAGCTCGATCCCCAGGTCATCGAGCAGCTCGTGCATGGCGGACTGGTACGGGGCGATCCACTGGCCTCCGAGCTCGTTGGCCTCGCCGCCGATCTCGGTGTTCCAGGTGCGCCCGCCGACCCGGTCGCGGGCCTCGACCACGACCACGTCCGTGCCCTCGCCTGTGAGCGCGGCGGCGGCGGTGAGCCCGGCGATGCCGGCTCCGACCACGGCTACCTCGGTTTCTACGGTTCGTGCTGGCATCTTGCTCCTTTCGGGGTGGGTCAGGTCATCGGCTCGGTGCGAGAGAGCCGGAGATGGGAGCGATCGCCGGGCCTGCGCTCTCCGCCGGACGGCGGGCGACGGCGTCGAGCGCCATGCAGCCCTGGGGCCGGACCACGACCGGATTCAACTCCAGCAGAGAGAGCCCCTGATCGAGCAGCGCGTCGCCCAGGGCGGCCGCCATCACCGCCGCGGCGGAGATGTCGAGCCGCTCCCCGCCCCTGCCCCCGGTGAGCAGCGGCGCCGCGCGCAGCGAGCGGATCGCGCGCTCGGCCCGCTCCGCCGTGACCGGAAGCGGCGCCACCGCGACGTCGTCGAGCGCCTCGGTCCAGATCCCGCCGAGGCCGATCGCGAGCGAGGGCACGACGCCGTCGCGGCGCGCGCCGAGCAGCAGCTCCGCCCCGGGCTCGGCCATCTCCTCGACCAGCACGCGCCCGGGCTCCGGGGGCTCCATCGCCGCCAGGCGCTCGAAGGCCTCGCGGACCGATTCCTCGTCATCGAGGGCCAAGGCCAGCGCCCCCGCCTCGCTCTTGTGCAGCAGGCCGGCCGACGAGAGCTTCAGCGCGACCGCTGTGCCCAGCTCGCGCCAGACCACGACGGCGTCGTCGGCGTCGGTGGCGACGCGCCCGCGCGGGACCGCGATGCCCAGCCCGCGAAGCAGGGACTTGGCGTCGGCCTCGTCGAGCCAGGAGCCATCCCGCGCTCCGGCGGGCACCGCGCCGCGCCCCTCGGCAGCGGCGGGCGGGCGCGCCGCGGCGGCGATCTCGCGAAGCCGCCCCCCATCGCCCGGCGGGCGGCGCAGCGCCCGTGCGCAGGAGAGCGCCGTGCGAAGGCCGGAGAGGAAGGGGACGCCGCGCGCGGCGAGCTGCTCGGCTGCATCGTCGTCGATCAGGTCGGGGAGGGTCGAGGAGACCAGCACGGAGGCGTCGGTGGCGGCGGCCCCCTCGATGATGCCCGCCCTGACGTCGCGCCAGCTCTCGGCTCCGGGGCCGAACATGTTGCGCGGATGGTCATAGAACACCATCAGCTGCTCGACGGCGTCGTCTGCCCCGACGACGCGGATCATCTCGCGGAGCTTCTCGACGTCGCCCCAGATCATCGCCGTGTAATCGAGCGGGTTGGCGATCGTCGCGGCCTCCGGCAGCAGCGCCTCCAGCCGGGTCATCGTCTGGCGTCCCAGCGCCGGCAGCGGCACGCCGATCCGCGATGCCTCGTCCGCGGCGATGCCCGAGTCGCCGCCCGAGCAGGTGAGCACGGCGAGCCCCGCCCCGGGGCTGACCCGCGCCCGCGGCTCGGCGAGCGCCTTGGCCAACTCCAGCAGCTCGTGCGGGTCCCTCGCCCAGGCGCCCCCCGCCTCCTCGACCAGCGCCCTGAACACGCGCTGGTCGCCGGCGACAGCGGCGGTATGGGCGGCAGCGGCGCGGGCCCCAGCCTCCGAGGCTCCCACCTTCAGCACCGCCACTCCGATGCCGGCATCGGAGCAGTCGGCGAGAGCGCTGGCGAGGCGCTCGCCGTCGCCGTCGCCCTCGAGGAACATGGCCACCGAGCGCACCTCGCCCTCGGCGGCGAGCGCCGCCAGCCAGTCGCTGGCGTCGAGCACCGCCTGGTTGCCGGTCGAGATCACGGCGTGGAAGCGCACCCCGCGGGGCGAGCCGAGCGCGTTGACGGCCACGTTTCCGCTCTGGGAGACGATTGCCACGGAACCCGGCTCGAGCGGCTCGACCGCGTCACCCCACATCGGTGCGCGGGCGCCGACAGCGATGATGCCGTTGCCGTTGGGTCCGCAGACCGGCAGGCCGTGGCGCAAGGCGGACTCCCGCAGCCGCGCCTGAAGCTCGCGCCCCGACTCGACCTCGGCGAAGCCCGCCGAGATCACGATCGCCCCGCCGCAGCCGGTTCCCCCCGCCTCCTCGATCACATTCGGGACACCCGCCGCCGGGATCGCGACCACGACCGCATCCGCGGGCTCGGGCAGCTCGGCGACAGACGGAAAGCAGGCGTGACCGTGGACCTCGGTCCGCTTTGGGTTGACCCCCCAGACCTCTCCGGCGAACCCGCTGACCGTGAGATTGCGAAGCACGAGGTCGGCGTAGCTGCCGGCGCGGTCGCTGGCCCCGACCACCGCGATCGAGCCCGGGGCGAGCAGCCGGGAGGGATCCATGGGGCTCATCGTCGCGTCGGTGGCTCGCCGGCCGCCGGCTCCGCCTAGTGCAGCATCCGCTCGACACCGCGGCGCTCGAGGCCGCGCGCAACAACCAGACGCTGGATCTCGCTGGTGCCCTCCCAGATCCTGTCCACCCGCAACTCGCGCAACAGGCGCTCGGGCGCGTAGCGGCGCATGTAGCCGCGTCCGCCCAGCGCCTGCACCGCCCGGTCCGCGCAGCGGCAGGCCGCCTCGCTGACGAACAGCTTCGCCATCGAGGCCTTCGCGTGCACCACCTTCAGGTCGGCGCCCGCATCGGCCAATACCGCCACCTGGTAGGTCAGCAGCCGGCCGGCGGCGGCGTCGGCGGCCGAGTCGGCGAGCGGAAAGCTGACACCCTGGTAGTCCCAGATGCGGCTGCCGCCCTGCTCGCGCTTGGTCGCCCAGTCAACGGACTCCTCGAGCAGGCGCCACATGGCGCCGCAGCCGCGGGCCGCTATGCCCAGGCGCTCTTCCAGGAACCAGGCCCGCTGCATGTCCTCACCCTCGCCGACTCCCTGGACCACCGCGTCCTCGGCGACCTCGACGTCGGTGAAGCGGATCGTCGGATGGCCCTCGGGGTAGTGGTGGGTGAACTGCGGCTCGTCCACGATCTCCACGCCGGCGGCGTCGGCGTCTATCAGGAACAGGGTCGGCAGCTTCTCATCGCCGTCGATCACGTTGGCCATCACGATCAGCACGTCGGCGATGTCTCCCGAGGTCACGAACCACTTCTCACCGTTGATCCGAAAGCCTGAATCCGTGCGCTCCGCGGTGGCCTCGATGCGCGAGGGATCCGAGCCGGCCTCCGCCTCGGTGACCGCGTAGGCGTCCTTCATCCGGCCCGCGATCAACGGCCGCAGGTACTTCTCGGCCTGCGCCTCGCTGGCGTTGTGAAAGACGTTGTAGGCGTTGGGGACGTGCCAGTAGATGCCGTTGGTGGAGCGCCCGTACTGCTCTTCGACCACGACCCAGTCCAGCAGCGACCATCCCTGGCCGCCGTACTCGGTCGAGTGCTGGCCCCCGTTGAGACCGGCGTCGATGGCGGCCGTCTTGATGTGGCCGATCGTCCCCGCCGGCAGCTGGCCGTAGTTGCGCTCGGCCTCCTGCTCGAGCGGGATGATCTCCTCGTCCACGAAGCGCCTGGCGCGCTCCTGCAGCTCGGCGGTCTCGGGCGGCAACACGAGCGGCAGGCTCAATCGCTCGGCGGTGATCGGGGTGGTCATGTCGTTCCTTTCTCGTTCCTGGTTCTGATCCGCTCAAAGGTCTCGCCTTCGGCCCCGTTTCGAGGCGCGCGGCGGCCTGGAAGGCCCAGCTCGAGCGCGTCGTGGTTGCTGATCACATCGAGCACCAGCTCACGGGCTTCGGTGACCTCGGGGCCACCGCGTGGCCGTGAGTCGGCCAGCTCCACCGCCTCACGCAGCCAGGCGACCCAACTGCGGCGGTTGCCTCGCAGCACCAGCCGCTCGGCCCTCTCTCGCTCTTCAGCCACCGCTGCGGGGTCGGGGTGGCCGCCCGCGCGCAGGGTCGCGATGGCGGCCGGCAGATCGCGCTCCGGCTCAGGAGTGAGCGACAGCCAGGCATCCCTCGCCGGCATCAGACGCATCGGACCGCGCCGCCCGACATCAATGGCGGCTGCGGGCAGCCGCCCCGGTGCCCGCGGCTGTGCCGCTGGCTCGACATGGCGGGCACCGTAGCAGACTTATGCGTATTGACTACAAAGTCAATACAATGCTCACCGCGAGCCCGCCGACGCAAGGAGACAGCCGTGAGCGAGACCACGACCGAGACCCGCTTCGCTGACCCCGGGAACGGCCCCGCGCCCGCCGCGACCGGCCGGGCGCTCGATCCCAGCTACTACCTGGGCGAGGCGGCCCTGCGGCGCGAAATGGAGACGGTCTTCGCCCGAAGCTGGCAGTACGCCGGCCACGTCGGGGAGCTGCCGGGCCCAAACACCTACATCACGACCTTCGCCGGCGACCAGCCCGTGCTCGTGGTCAGGACCGAGGACGGTGACCTGCGCGCCTACCGCAACGTCTGCCGCCACCGCGGCTCGGAGCTGCTCACGGGCGCCGGCACCTGCAAGCGCGCGATCCGCTGCCGCTACCACGGCTGGACCTACGACTCCACCGACGGCCGGCTGCTCGGGGTCCCTGAGCACCGCGCCTACGCCGAGCTCGACAAGGCGGCCCTGGGCCTGATGCCCGCCCGGGTCGAGGAGCTGGCCGGCTTCCTCTTCGTCAACCTCGATGCCGATGCCCCGGCGCTGGCGGAGGTGACCGCCGGGCTCGGCGAGCGGCTGGAGCGATACCGGATCCCGGAGCTGGTCGGCTTCGGCGTCAAGGGAGTGGACGGGGGTCAGCCGGCCAACTGGAAGATCGTGGTCGAGAACTACCTCGAGGGCTACCACGTGCCGATCGCCCATCCCGGCCTGATGCGGCTCTACGACTACCAGCGCTATGAGGCCGAGTTGCATGACGGCTGGGCCTGGTTCGACGCTCCGCTGCGCCAGTCGCCGTCCTCGAACCGCATGGAGCGCCTCTACCAGCGGCTGGTGCGCCCGATGCCGGGCCTGGAGGAGGCCGACCGCACGATCTGGCGCTACATCCTGATCTACCCCAACACCGCGATCGACCTCTACCCCGACCAGGTCAACGTCTGGCAGATCCGCCCCGACGGGCCCACCGCGACCGTGGACCGCTGGGCCTGTTTCCGCCATCGGGGCCCAGGGCCCCTGACCCGCCTGGCCCAGCGCATCAACCAGCGCTTCAACACCGAGGTCCTGGAGGAGGACGTCGACCTGGTCAGCGCGGTGCAGACGGGGATCCGCACCAGCGGCTACTCGCCGGGGCCGCTGTCGGCTCGCGAGGCCGCGGTCTCCTGGTTCGCCGGCCGCATCCGGTCAGACGTCGCGTCGAGCTAGGTTCGGGCGCGGCAGCGATGAGCGCCGAGCAGACGCGGGAGCGAATCCTCGAAGCCGCCTGCGAGTTGATCGCCGAAGACGGGATCGATGGGGTCCGGATCGCACGGGTCGCCACTCGGGCCCGGGCGTCGACCGCGCTGGTCCACCATTACTTCTCGACCCGCGAGGAGCTGCTCACCGACGCTCTGCTCCACGCCTTCGAGCTCGCCGCGGCCGACCGCTTCGACCGCGACGAGGAGCCCGCGAATGACACCGCGACGGCGGCCCTCGCCGCCGCCATCAGGCAGTGCCTCCCTGAGACCGGCCCCGCCGAGCATGAGTGGCTGCTGTGGGTGGAGCTGTGGCTGCGAGCGGCGCGCGACCCCGAGCTGCGCCCGGTGGCCGCCCGTCTCTATCAGCGCTACCGCGACTGGCTCGCCGAGATCATCGCCACGGGCGTCGAGCGCGGCGAGTTCGCCTGCGATGACCCCGAGCGGGTGGCGGACCACGCGATGGCCCTGTTCGACGGGATCGGCCTGCGAATCCTGATTCGCGATCCGGGGATGGACCTCGGCCACGGCCAGGAGGAGATCGCCGGGCTCCTGGGGCGCGAGCTTGGCGTCGACGCCGAGCGCCTCGTTGACAGCCGCTCCGTGCGCATATAGGTTGATCCCGGTCAATCTCGGCGCTTAGGGCAAGGAGGCTTGGGTGAGCATCTTCGATCGGGAACTGAATCGCCGGCAGGTGCTGCAGGCCGGCGCGGGAGCCGCGCTCGCGGCCTACGGCCTCTCGGCCTGCGGCGGCAACGACACAGGCGGCCAAGCCAAGTTCGTCAAGCCCGAGATCGACGGCGACCTGCTGATCTTCAACTGGGCCGAGTACATGGACCCCGCCCTGCAGAAGGAGTTCGGCGAGAAGTACGGCGTCAAGGTCAAGGAGGTCAACTTCGACAACCTCGAGGCGATGCTGGTCAAGATGCGACAGGGCGGCGGGCCCTACGACCTGATCTTCCCCAGCGGGGAGTACGTCCAGCGAATGAGCAACGAGGGCCTGCTGGCGACCTTCGACCGCGAGTCGCTCAGCAACACGAAGGGAATCGAGCCCTTCTACGACAGTCCCTGGTACGACGAGGATTCCAATCACTCGCTGCCCTACACCTACTACTCGACGGGAATCTGCTGGCGCGATGACGAGGTCAAGGGCATGACCGGCTCCTGGAACGACCTCAAGAACCCTGACGGCGAGGGTCGGATGTTCATCCTCGACGACTTCCAGGAGGCGATCGGTGAGGCCAACCTCCTCAACGGGTTCGAGCTCAACACCGAGGACCCCGACCAGGTGGAGATGTCGAAGGAGACGCTGCTCGACCAGAAGCAGTTCGCGCGCGGCTTCTCGACCAACTCCACCCAGAACCTGGTCTCCGGAACGGCGGTCATCCATCAGGCCTGGAACGGCGACGTCGTCAGCGTCCGCAACCAGGTCGACAATCCCGAGGACTTCAGGTACGAGACCTGCTCGGAGGGGGTGCCGATCGGCAGCGACACGATGGCGATCCCGAACAACGCCCGCTCACCCGGCACCGCGCTGCTCTTCATGAACTGGATCCTGCAACCCGAGAACGCAGCCCGGAACGTCGCCTGGCACGGCTACCCCCAGCCTTGCGAGGGCGGCGAGGAGGAATTCGCCAAGCTCGTCAAGACGGAGCCCTCGATCAACGTCGACCTCTCTCAGCTCGAGAACCGGCGCCTTGAGTTCCAGTTCCAGACTCCCGAGGGCCGCCGGCTCTGGGCCGATACCTTCACCGAGGTGAAAGCCTCGTAGGAATGGCGGGGGGGTTCTGGACCCGCTTCCTGGTCCCGCCCGGGCTCTGGCTGCTGGCGCTGTTCGCGCTGCCGCTTGCGCTGGTGTTGGCGCTGTCGGTCGGCTACGTGGACGAGTTCGGCCGCGCCACCTACGCATCCCCTTTCGCAGAGGGAGCCCTCGAGAACTACGCCGACGCTTTCGATCCGATCTACCTGCCCTCGCTGCTGCGCTCCGTCACCTACGCGCTGGGGACGACGGCGCTCTGCCTCGCGATCGGCTACCCGGTCGCCTACTACATCGCTCGCTTCGGGGGTCGGTTCAAGTACCTGCTGATCGGGCTGCTGGTGTTGCCGTTCTTCGTCAACTACCTCGTGCGCACCTACGCCTGGGTGGCGCTGCTCGCTGACGAGGGATTGGTCAACGGCTTCCTGGCCGACGTGGGGATCAGCGAGCAGGGGGTCCAGATGATCAACACGCCCTGGGCGGTGATCGGCGGCCTCGTCTACGGCTATCTCGTCTTCATGATCCTGCCGGTCTTCGCCTCGCTGGAGCGGATGGACCCGGCGGTGATCGAGGCGGGCAAGGACCTGTACGGATCGCCCTCTCGAACGTTTCTGCACGTGACGCTGCCCCAGACCAAGTACGGGATCATGGCGGGCTCGGTGCTGGTCTTCCTGCCGTCGGTCGGCGACTTCGTCTCCGCCCAGCTCCTAGGCGGCCCCGATACCTTCATGGTCGGCAACCTGATCCAGGACCAGTTCTTCACGGCCAACAACTGGCCCTTCGGCGCGGCGCTGACGGTGATCATGATGATCTTCCTATCCGTCTGGATGATCGGATACCTGCGCGCCGGCGCGCGTGAGGCCCGGTCGGCCGTATGAGCGCCGGCGCTTTCGACAAACCGCGTTTCCTGCGGGTCTTCGCCGCTCTCGTCTACCTGTTCCTGTTCGCTCCGATCGTGATCGTGGTGCTGTTCTCCTTCAACTCGCAGAAGTCGCTGACGGCGTTCGATGGGCTCTCTTTTCGCTGGTATGAGACCTTCTTCAACGATGAGGTCCTGCGCGCGTCGTTGTTCGCCTCGCTTGAGATCGCGGCTGCGACGATGCTGGTCGCAACCGTGCTCGGGACGATGCTGGCCGTCGGCCTGGTGCGCTCGCGCGTTCGCTGGAGCCCCGGCCTCAACATCCTGATGCTGATCCCGCTGGTCACGCCCGAGATCGTCGCGGGGATCTCCGCGCTGCTGATCTTCTGGCAGCTCGGCGTCACCCTCTCGATCTTCACCGTCGTGCTCGCCCACATCACCTTCTCCATCTCCTACGTCGCGATCGTGGTACGGGGGCGCCTCGCCACCATGGGTGAGGAGACCGAGGAGGCGGCCATGGACCTCGGCGCAACGCGCTGGCAGTCGGTTCGGCTGGTGCTGGTGCCGGCGCTGTGGCCCGCGATCGTCGCGGCGGGTCTGCTCGTCTTCGCGCTCTCCTTCGATGACTTCGTGCTCTCCTACTTCACCACCGGCGACGACGTGCAGCCGCTGCCGGTGCGGGTCTGGTCGGCGATTCGCTTCGGGGTCTCTCCCACCATCAACGCGATCGGAACGGTGATGATGGTCGTCACGCTCTCCACAATCGGTCTTGCCGTGCTTGTCCCGCGGCTGTTCGGGCGGCGCGAGAGCGCCGTGAAGGTGCTGGCCGGCGCCGAGGGGGGCTGAGGATGCACGCGATCCAACTCGAGGGCGTCACCAAGCGCTTTGGCGAGGTGGCTGCCGTGGACGACGTCTCCCTCGAGATCAAGACCGGGGAGTTCTTCTCGCTGCTGGGGCCGTCGGGGTGCGGGAAGACGACCACGCTGCGAATGATCGCCGGCTTCGAGCAACCCAACGAGGGCCGGATTCTGCTCGAGGGTGAGCCCGTCGAGGACGTGCCGCCCTACCACCGCAACGTCAACACCGTGTTCCAGAGCTACGCGCTCTTCGAGCACCTGAACGTCAAGGACAACGTCGCCTTCGGGCTGAAGCGCAAGAAGGTGCCCTCTGACGAGATCGAGCGGCGCGTAGGGGAGGCGCTGGATCTGGTCAATCTCGGCCAGCGCGCCGACGCCCGCGCCGCCGAGCTCTCCGGAGGCCAGCAACAGCGCGTGGCGCTGGCACGAGCCGTGGTCAACCGCCCCGCGGTGTTGCTGTTGGACGAGCCGCTGGGCGCCCTGGACCTGAAGCTGCGTCGCCAGATGCAGGTGGAGCTGAAGGAGATCCAGCGCGAGATCGGGATCACGTTCGTCTACGTCACCCATGATCAGGAGGAGGCGCTGGCGATGTCGGACCGGATCGCCGTGATGAGCGAGGGAAGGGTGATCCAGAGCGGTGTCCCGGAGGACGTTTACGAGCGGCCCGGCGAGGCCTTCGTGGCCGGTTTCATCGGCGTCTCCAACCTGATGGAGGGCGTGGCCGAGGACAAGGACACGGTGAAGCTCGCGAGCGGGCAGAGGGTCAAGGCCCCGCTCCCCGAGGACATCGGCCGCGGCGAGACCGTGCGCCTCTCTGTCCGGCCGGAGAAGATCGCCCTCGACGACCTGGAGGAGGGCATGATCAGCATCGACGGAACGGTCGAGCAGCGCGTCTATCAGGGCGTCAATACGCAGGTGACCGTCGCCCTCGGCGATGGGGCCCGGCTCGTGGCCCTCGAGCAGAACACCTACCGGGCCAGCAGCGACGACCGCCGCGAACCGGGTACCAGGGTCAAGGTCGGCTGGCACGCCGACCACTGCCTGGTGCTGCGCTAGCTACGGCTCCGCCGTCGCCTCGGCGATGATCGGTCCGCCGGCCGAGCCTGTGACGCTCTCGTCCTGGGTCAGGCGGTGCGCAAAGTAGACGGGGATCGCCGAGATCAGGATCACGAGCACCGCGACCACGTTCACGATCGGCAGCTGGTTGGGACGCGAGAGGTTTGAGAAGATCCAGATCGGCAGCGTCTGGTCAGACCCGGCGGTGAAAGTGGTGACGATGATCTCGTCGAAGGAGAGCGCGAAGGCCAGCAGGGCGCCGGCGACCAGCGCGGTTCGTATGTTGGGGAAGGTGACGAGGCGGAAGGTCTGCCACGTGTCGGCCCCGAGGTCGGCCGAGGCCTCCTCGAACGAGGTCGAGACCCGGCGAAGGCGCGCGATCACGTTGTTGTAGACGACGACGATGCAGAAGGTGGCGTGCGCGGTCACGATCGTGAACAGGCCGAGGTTGATGCCCGCCACCTCGGTGAAGGTTGCATTCAGCGCCATGCCGGTGACGATCCCCGGCAGCGCGATCGGCAGGATCACCAAGAAGGAGATCGTCTCGCGCCCGAAGAAGCGGTGGCGCGAGACCGCCAGCGAGCCGAGCGTCCCCAGCGTCATCGCGACCCCGGTGGCGAGCAGGCCGACCTTGAACGAGGTCCACAGAGCACTGCGGGCTCCGTCGTTCTCGAACGCCTTTCCGAACCACTCCAGGGTCAGGCCCGGCGGTGGCCACTGCAGCAGGCGCGACTCGTTGAAGGCGTAAAGCACGATGATCGCCAGCGGGATGTAGATGAAGGCCAGGGTCAGGCCGACGCCGGCCCGTAGCGCCCACCGCGATCCACGAGAGATCCTCACCGCGCCCCCCTCATACGTGCTCGAACGCTCCCAGGCGCCGCGCGATCAGCAGGTAGATGATCATCACGGCGACAGGCACCAGCGCGAAGGCCGCGGCGAACGGCAGGTTGTTGGCTATGCCGACGTTGGTGTAGACGACGTTGCCGATGAACTGGGTGCTGCTGACCAGGGTCGGGGCGATGAAGTCGCCGAGGGTGAGCGAGAAGGTGAAAATGGACCCGGCGACCACCGCCGGGAACGCGAGCGGCAGGATCACTCGTCGGAAGGTCGTCCAGGGCTTGGCGCCGAGGTCGTCGGAGGCGCTCAGCAGCGAGTCCGAGATGCGCTCGAGACCGGCGTAGATCGGGATCACCATGAACGGCAGCCACAGGTAGGACATCACCAGCCAGAGGCGGAAGATGTCCCCATCCGGGACGGTGATCCCGAACGGGTCGAGGAACCAGTTGGCCGCTCCGTCGGGACTGAGGATCGTGCGCCACGCGTAGACCTTGACCAGGTAGCTCGACCACAGCGGCATCAGCACGGCCACCACCAGGAGGGAGCGCACTCGTGGGGTGGCGAGCTTGGCCATGTAGAAGGCGACCGGGAAGGCCAGCAGCGCGTCGGTGATCGTGACCAGGGCGGCGACCCCGATCGTGCGCGCGGTGATCGAGCGGTAGACCGGCTCGGTCAGGGTCTCGAAGTTGTCGAGGCTGAAGCCGCGCTGGATCTCGCCCGTGAAGGAGTCGAGGTGCCAGAAAGAGGCGGCGAACAGCACCGCCAGCGAGCCCAGGTAGGCGATCACCAGCCAGCCGACAGGGCCGGCGAGCAGGGCTCCTACCTGCAGGCGGGGGCGACCGTGGAAGAGGTCGGCGAGCCTGCGGCTCGCCGACCTCTTCGGCGGCTGTGCGCTTACGCCAGCCGCTTCCACGAGTCGGTCCCCAGGCGATCCCTGATTCGGATCAGCCCTTCACCTCCGTCCAGCCCTGGACCCAGTCGGCATAGGTCTTGCAGACCTCGCCGCGGTCGTCCCCGCAGTCCTTCGTCGGGGTGGTCCAGAACTCGATCTGATCGAAGAACGCCTCGTCCTGCGCGTGGTAGACGTCGCAGTGATCCTTGTTCTCCGTCAGGGCGCACGACTTCTCGTTCGAAGGCGCCTCGCCGAACCACTCGGCCACCGCGGCGTTCGCCTTGGGGCTGATGATGTGGTTCATCCACTCGTACATGCAATTGGGATTCTTAGCCTCCGAGCTGATCATCCACGTGTCCGACCAACCTGTCGCGCCCTCCTTGGGCAGGACATTCTCGACCGGTGCGTTCTCGTCCTGGAGCAGGTTGGTGATCACCTGCCAGGTCGTGCCCACGGTGCTGGTGCCGTTGGCGAACGCCTCGATCTGCTTGGTGTAGTCGGACCAGTACTCGCCGATGTCCTGCTTCTGCTGCTTGAGCAGGTCAATCGCGGCGTCGAACTGCTCCTGGTCGAGCTCGTAGGGGTTCTCGATCCCCAGATCAGGCTGAGTCTCGCGCAGGTACAGCGCCGCATCGGCGATGTAGATGGGGCTGTCGTACGCGGTCACCTTGCCCTTGTACTTGCTCGCCACGGCCGGATCGAAGACCACGTCCCAGGACGTCGGGGCGGGCTTCACGTCTTCCGTGTTCCACATCAGCAGGTTGGAGCCACGGCCGTGCGGCACGCCGTACATCTGGCCGTCAACGCTGTTGAAGGGCTGATCCTTGAGGGCGTCGAAGACGTCCTCGTAGTTCGGGATCAGGTCGGTGTTCACAGGGGCCACGTCGCCGCCCTCGATCAGGCGCAGCGTCGCGTCGCCGGAGGCCGAGACGCCGTCGTACTCGCCGGTGCGCATCAGCGTCACCATCTCGTCAGACGTGTTTCCGAGCTTGACGTTGACCTTGCAACCGGTCTGCTTCTCGAAATCGGTCACCCAGTCGACGTTCGGATCGGTGGAGCCGTCCTCGACGTATCCGGCCCAGGCGACGAGGTTGACCTCGCCCTCGCCCTCGCCGAGCTCCGTCAGGGCGTCGCCACCGCCACCGCCCCCATTGTCGTCTGACCCGCAGCCGGCGAACGCCAGCATGAACACGGAGAGCCCGACCACGACAAGGAAGGGCGCCCACGCGGGATTGCGTCTGAATCGACTCACTGTTTCTTCTCCTCTCCGCGGACGGGCACGGTGTGCTCTGTGCGCCATCCGATTTTCACTTTCCGTCCTTTCTCGGCCTGGAGGTCCTCGGAGGGCGCCTCCAGGTTCTGACGGACGACCTGAAGTTGTCCCCCGGCCTCGAGGTCGACCAGGTAGCGGGTGATCATCCCCGCGTAGGCAACCTCCCTGATCACGCCGGCCTCCCTGTGGATCCCTCGTGGGCCGGAGCCGTTCTCGAGCAGGATCACCTTCTCGGGCCGCACCGTGAAGCGCTCGCCGTGGCGCTCGAGCAGATTCGAGACACCGACGAAGCTCGCCACGAAGGGGTTGGCCGGGCGCTCGTAGATCTCGGTCGGCTCGCCGATCTGCTCGATCCCGCCCTCGTTGAAGACCGCTATCCGGTTGGACATCGTCAGCGCCTCCTCTTGGTCATGGGTGACGTAGACGAAGGTGATGCCGACGTCGCGCTGGATGGCCTTGAGCTCGATCTGCATCTGCTCGCGCAGCTTCAGGTCGAGCGCTCCGAGCGGCTCGTCCAGGAGCAGGACCCTCGGTCTGTTGACCATCGCGCGCGCCAGGGCGACGCGCTGCTGCTGTCCCCCCGACAGCTGTCCCGGCTTGCGGTCTTGGTAGCCCGCCAGGCGCACGGTCTCCAGCGCCTCCGTCGCCCGCGTGCGGCGTTCCTCAGCGCCCACGCCCGTCACCCGCATCCCGTACTCGATGTTCTCGCCCACGCTCATGTGAGGGAAGAGCGCATAGTCCTGGAACACGGTGTTGACCTGGCGGTCATAGGGGGCCTGCGCGGTGACGTCGCGGCCCGCCAGCTCGACCGTGCCGGTGTCGGGCTCCTCGAAGCCCGCGATCATCCTCAGCGTGGTCGTCTTTCCCGAGCCCGAGGGGCCGAGCAGCGTGAAGAACTCGCCGCGCTCGATCTCCAGGTCGAGGTCGTCGACGGCCACGACTTCGCCATAGCGCTTGCTGATTCCGGCAAGGCGGATATCAGTGGCTGTGCTCGCTGCTACGACGCTCTCCTCTCCCAGGTACTCGGCGATCGCGCGTGGACGGACGAGATCTGACGCTATCCGAGCCGCGCTCCCGACGCTACACCAGAACGGCCAATCTTGGCTGCCCCCCTTTAACCCCGGTCTCGCGGATCGGGCCTTAGGACAGCGCCCGGACGCCGGCGGTCACGGCCATCGCCACCGCCATCGCGACGACGATCGAGCTGCGCAGCGCCAGCGCCATGCCCGCGGCGGTGACACCGAGGACGCGGGCGTCGAGGGTCAGCTCGCCGCCCTCGCCGCGGAAGCTCTCGGTGACCACCAGCGCCGCGAGCAGCGCCGGGGCCAGCAGCGCGATCACCCCTGCTGCCCGGTCGGGCAACTCCCGCCCGCCGAGCGCGACCGGGCCGGCCGCCCGGATCAGCGCGGTGCTGACCACGAGGCAGGCGAACAGCAGCCAGGCGTCAGCCAACCGGATCGCCCTCCAGCGTCGGCGTCGGCGCCCCGGCGGTGCCGCGCCGCAGCCCGATCAGGGCAGCGGTGCTGGCCGCGATCACCGGCACCCCGGCCGGGGTGATGGGCGTCAGCGCCAGGCCGATCGCCGCCCCCATCAGGGCGGCAGTCACGGCCAGGCGCCCCTCCCGCAGCTCGCCTCGCATCAGCAGTGCCAGGAAGAAGGCCGGGAACAGCGCGTCCAGCCCCAGGTCCGCCGGGTTGCCGATCAGATCGCCCGCGAAGACGCCGATCGCCGTCCCGGCCACCCAGGCCGGATAGGAGGGAAGGGTGGCGCCGACCATGAAGTCGGGGTCGAAGCGCCCGCCGCCGCGGCTGGCCATCGCCCAGGAGGCGTCGATCATCGCCTCGCCGTAGGCCGCCCGCAACCAGGGCCCGCCGCGCAGCGAGGGCGCCAGGGCGACCCCCATCGGCACGTAGCGCGCGTTGAGCAGCACCGCCGCGATTGCGGCGGGCGCAACCCCGCCGCCCGCCGCCAGCACCGCGGCCGAGCCGAACTGCGCCGAGCCCGCGAACACGAACGCGGAGGTGGCGAGCGCCGCGCCCGCTCCCAGCACCGGTTCGGCGATCACCCCGTAGGAAATCGCCAGCAGCAGCGCCGCCGCCGAGAAGGGAAGCCCGGCGCGCACGCCGGCGCGAAACGCCGCGCCGCGCCCGGCTCGCTCGGCCTCTCGTCCGCGGCTCGCCATCGGGCGGACTCTAGGCGGACAGTGGGTGTGGAGGCGGGTGGCCTAGAGGCCCGGGTAGTACTTGGCCGTGTAGCCCTTGGGCCGGCGCTTCGTCTTCCGCCAGCGAGGCCCGCTGCCGCGGTTCAGCTTCTCACCGACGGCCGATGTGTCGAAGCGGAGGCCGGCGACCACCATGTAGGCGTGGCCGCCGTTCGCGTAGACGGTGATCCAGCGCCCCTTGCCCGCCGAGCCCCAGCTCGAGGCGAGCGGGCCCGAGGGCAGCGGGCCGTCGAGCAGGCCGGCGCCATGCAGCACGTAGCTGACGGCGCCCGAGCAGTCATAGCCCGAGTCGAAGAAGGACCTGTGACCACCGCCGTAGCGGTAGGGGAACTTGCGGATCTGGTTGCCGGCGTTGATCGCCATCTGCACCTGCACGGGCGCGTTCCTGGGCGCCACGGCGATCCCGTTCTTCTTCAGCTTCGCCTTGCCGGGAGGCCCGAGGTTCGGGGTGGGAGCAGTCGAGCCGGGCGCGGTGGCGCCGCCGGTCGCAGCTGCGGCCGGGGCGGCCATGGCGAGCACGCCACCGACTGTCAGCGCAACGGTCAGCCAGCGCCGCTTCGAAGTTGTTGGGGTTGAACGCAGAACAGCTCTCCTTCGTCGGCCTACGGGGTTAGCTGTCGGGCTGGCGCTAAAGGACTTGCGCTCCCACACTGGGTGGGTTCGCCCCTAACTTCTCGGTTCCCCCGATCCCGCCGTGTCTGAGGCGGGATTCGGCAATATGTTCGTCGCGGCAAGCTAGCAGAAACGAAGGATCCCTTGCAATACGAAGGATCCCTCGTACTACGAAGGATTCCTTTGAAGCAGGCCGTGGGGTAGCTTGGGGCCATGGAGCTCGAGGGCAGGAGGGTGCTGTTGAGCGGCGCCACGGGCGGCCTCGGCAGGGCGATCGCTGCGCGCTTGGCTGACGCGGGCGCGACGCTCGTGCTCAGCTCCCGGCGCGAGCGCGAGCTCGAGGAGCTGGCGCGCTCGCTGCCGGGTGGGGCCGCGCGGCACACGACGATCGTGGCCGACCTCGCCTCCGAGGGAGCCGCCGCGGAGCTGGTGCGCGCTGCGGGCGAGCTCGACGCGCTGGTCGCAAACGCCGCCCTGCCCGGCACCGGCAGGCTCCACGAGCTCGCCGAGTCCGAGGTCAGCCGGGCCCTGCGGGTCAACCTCGAGGCGCCGATCATGATGGCGCGCGAGCTGGCGCCGAGCCTGGCGCGGAAGGGCGGGGGGCAGATCGTGCTGGTCTCCTCGCTCGCCGGCAAGGTGGGCTCGCCGCGCTCCTCGATCTACAACGCCACCAAGTTCGGCTTGCGCGGCTTTGCCTTCGGATTGCGCGAGGACCTCGCGCCCGCCGGGGTCGGGGTCTCGATCGTCTCGCCCGGATTCGTTCGCGAGGCGGGGATGTTCCACGATGCGGGCTCGGCACCGCCCCCCGGGGTCGGTACCACGACTCCCGAGAAGGTCGCAGCGGCGGTGGCCAGGGCGATCCGACGCAATCCCAGCGAGATAACGGTCGCTCCCCTGCGCCAGCGCTTCGCCGCGGAGATCGGCTACCGCCACCCGGAGCTGGCCGCTCGGTTGCAGCGCCGCGGCGGCGCGGATCGCATCGCAGATCGCATCGCCGCGGGCCAGGCCGAGAAGCGCTGAGCGCGACGACCGCGACGACCGCTTTCGGCCGTTCGCGTGGTTTCCGGGGCAATCCCGGGAGGCGGCTTGTCGCTATGCTGCCCACGCGCATTCTTGAGGATGCGTGCGCTTACAGGGAGCGCCCGGTGACGAGGAGAGGTAGAGAGACACATGCGTAAGGCCGCTGTTCTGTCCGTTCTGCTCGGCTCGCTGGTGCTCGTCCCCAGCGCCGACGCCGTGATCCCCGATGTGTTCGGGGGCGACGTCAGCTGCAGCGTGGCCGGAGACGGCGTTCGCGAGTGCGGCAGCTCCTCTCCCCGCAGCACGACGGCGACCTTCGACGGCATGCCGATCGACGTCAACGTCGCCTTCCCTCCCGACCCGGGCGCGGGGGATGGCAACTTCCCGCTGCTGATCTGGGGCCACGGCTACGGCGGCCGCAAGTTCAGCTTCGCGCAGATGCGGCGCTTCACCAGCCGCGGCTACGCCGTCTTCAGCATGACCGCCCGCGGCTTCCACGAGTCCTGCGGCACGCCTTTGTCCAAGACGGCCGGCGGCGCGGCCTGCGACGACGGCTACGTGCGCCTCATGGACACCCGCTACGAGGTTCGGGACGCTCAGGAGTTCGCCGCGGAGCTGGCCGACGAGGACGTCGTCGATCCGCAGCGGGTCGGCGCGCTCGGCGGCTCCTATGGAGGCGGCCTCTCGATGGCGCTGGCCGCGCTCAAGGACCGCAAGATGCTCCCCGACGGCTCGCTGGTGCCGTGGATCAGCCCCGTCGACAGCGAGCCGATGAGGATCGCCGGCGCGTCGCCGAACATCCCCTGGACCGACCTCGCCTATTCGCTGGTGCCCAGCGGCGGCACGCTCGATTACGTGACCGATTCGTCCTATGACGGCCGCTTCGGCGTGATGAAGCAGTCGCTGGTCAACGGCCTCTACCTCTCTGGGCTGACGAGCGGCGAGGGCTTCTATTGCCCGCAGCCCTGCCCCAACCCGGACGCCGATCTGACCGGCTGGAAGGCGCGCCTCGACGCGGGTGAGCCCTACGACGGCGACCCGACCGCGACCTCGATCCTGACCGAGATCAAGGCCCATCACTCCTCCTACTACATCGGTCACGGCCAGGCGCCGGCGCCGATGCTGATCTCGAGCGGCTTCACCGACGACCTCTTCCCCGCCGACGAGGCCATCCGCTTCTACAACCGCACCGTGGCCGAGCACCCGGGCAGCCCGATCTCGCTGTTCTTCGGCGACTTCGGCCACCAGCGGGCCTCGAACAAGACCGGCGTGACCTCGGCGCTGACCGCGCGCGAGGACGCCTGGCTCGACTTCTACGTCAAGGGGGCCGGCGGCGCGCCCGCCCAGGGCGTCGAGACCTTCACCCAGACCTGCCCCACCTCCTCGGGCACTCCGGGCGTCGGGCCGTTCAAGGCCCCCAACTGGGCGAGCATCGCCCCGGGCGAGGTGCGCCACTCGAGCGCCGCGCCGCAGACGATCACGGCGGGCTCGGGCAGCACGTCCATCGCCGCCACCTTCGACCCCGTCTCCAGCGGCGGCAACCCGTGCAGGTCGGTCGCCGCCGACGACCAGGCCGGAGTCGCGAGCTATCGCCTCCCGGCCGTGCCCGGCGCCGGCTACACGCTGATGGGCCCGGCCACCGTAATCGCCGACATCAACTCACCGGCGCCGAACTCCGAGTTGGCGGCCCGGCTGCTCGACGTTGATCCTGCGACCAACCAGGAGACGCTGGTCTCGCGCGGGGTGCTCCGTCCCGCCGCCGGCTCTGCCCGGCAGGTCTTCCAGCTCCACCCCAACGGCTGGAAGTTCGCCTCGGGCCACATCCCGAAGCTCGAGCTGCTGCCGCGCGACGCGGGGGACAACGCGCTCAGCACCTACCTCAGGCAGGCCGACGGGCAGGGCGCGATCACGGTCTCGAACCTCGACCTGAGGCTCCCCGTCGTGGAGCGACCCGGCGCGCTCGCCAGCAAGCCCGGCGCCGCTGCCGCCGCGGCGAACACGCTCAAGGCGAAGAAGAAGAAGAGCAAGAAGAAGAGCAAGAAGAAGAAGCGCGTTCAGGTGGCCGTCAAGGTCCCCGAGCCGAAGTTCGTGCCCGCGGGCTACTCGCTGGCCAAGGACTTCGCCGCCATCAACACCGGCGCCAACGCCGCGATCGGCAAGGGAGCCCTGAAGCAGAAGGGCAAGCGGATCGGTGTCAAGGTCTCCTCGCCGGGCGGCTGGGTTGCGTGTCACGCCACCACCCTGCAGGTCCGCCGCGGCGGCAAGAAGGGGAAGGTGCTCGCGAAGGGCGCCGCCACCGTCGCCGGAGGCAAGGTGAAGCTGGTTCGCCTGAAGCTGACCAAGGCCGGCAAGCGGCTCTCCGGCCGCGCGAAGGTGACGGTCAAGCTGATCACGGCCGAGCAGGAAGGCGCGGTGCTGGCCAAGCGGACGGCCCGCTTCAAGGGCTAGCGCCCCCGGCGTGCCGGCGCTCCCGCGCCACAGCGCGCCCCAAATAGACTGAGGCCGTGAGCGCCAACAGCTTTGATGCGAGGGCGACGCTCGCTCTCGGCGGCCGCGAGTACGAGATCCACCGCCTCGATGCGCTGCAGCCCCGCTTCGACGTGGCACGGCTTCCCTACTCGCTCAAAGTGCTGCTCGAGAACGCGCTGCGCCTGGAAGACGGCCGCTCGGTCACCGCCGACGACGTCAAGGCGATCGCGAGCTGGGACGCCAAGGCCGAGCCCGCGATCGAGATCCCCTTCCAGCCGGCCCGCGTGCTGATGCAGGACTTCACCGGCGTACCGGCCGTCGTCGACCTCGCTGCGATGCGAGACGCGATCGAGGAGCTGGGCGGCGATCCCGGCGCGATCAACCCGCTGGTCCCGGTGGACCTTGTGATCGACCACTCGGTGCAGGTGGACGCGTTCGGCAACCAGCGCGCCTTCGGGATCAACGAGCAGCGCGACTATGAGCGCAACGGGGAGCGTTACGCCTTCCTGCGCTGGGGCCAGGAGGCGTTCGACAACTTCCGGGTGGTGCCGCCCGCCACGGGCATCTGTCACCAGGTCAACCTCGAGTACCTGGGGCGCTGCGTCTGGAGCTCCGAGCGTGACGGAGTCACGACGGCGTATCCCGACACCCTGGTCGGGACCGACTCGCACACGACGATGATCAACGGCCTCGGCGTGCTCGGCTGGGGCGTCGGCGGCATCGAAGCCGAGGCGGCGATGCTCGGGCAGCCGATCTCAATGCTGCTGCCGCAGGTGATCGGCTTCAAGCTCGGCGGGGAGCTGCCGGAGGGCTCGACCGCGACCGACCTCGTCCTGACGGTGACCGAGATGCTTCGGCAGAAGGGCGTGGTCGCCAAGTTCGTCGAGTTCTTCGGCCCCGGCCTCGAGAGCCTGCCGCTGGCCGACCGGGCGACGATCGGCAACATGTCGCCGGAGTTCGGCTCGACCTGCGCGATCTTCCCGGTCGACGCCGAGACGCTCCGCTACCTGGAGTTCACTGGACGGCCAACGGAGCAGATCGAGCTCGTCGACGCCTACACGCGGGAGCAGGGCCTCTTCCACGAGCCGGGTGCCGCCGACGCCACCTACAGCGACACGCTCGAGCTCGACCTGGGTGACGTCGAGCCCAGCATTGCCGGGCCGAAGCGCCCGCAGGACCGGATCCCGGTCGCCAACGCCAAGCCCGCCTTCATCGAGGCCATGGACGAGTGGGATCCCGAGGCCGGCGACCAGCTCGGGAACATGGTCGACGAGGCCAGCGCCGAGTCCTTCCCCGCCTCCGACCCGCCCGCCGAGGACCACGACGCAGAGGCCGGCCGGCCGAGCAGGCAGGGGCAGACCGCGGTCGCCGAGCACCCGGTGACCAGCGACGCCGTCACCGTCCAGCTCGAGAGCGGCGAGGCGGTGGAGATCGATCACGGCAGGGTGGTGATCGCGGCGATCACGAGCTGCACCAACACCTCGAACCCGTCGGTGATGCTGGCCGCCGGGCTGGTCGCCAAGAAGGCCGTCGAGCGCGGCCTCAGCCGCCGGCCGTGGGTGAAGACCTCGCTGGCGCCCGGCTCGAAGGTGGTCACCGACTACCTGGAGAAGTCCGGCCTCGACCGCTACCTCGACGAGCTCCAGTTCAACCTCGTCGGCTACGGCTGCACGACCTGCATCGGCAATTCGGGCCCGCTCCCCGAGGCGATCTCGAAGGCGATCGCCGACAAGGACCTGGTCGTCTGCTCGGTGCTATCCGGCAATCGCAACTTCGAGGGCCGCATCAACCCGGACACGCGCGCCAACTATCTCGCCTCGCCCCCGCTGGTGGTGGCCTACGCGCTGACGGGCCGCATGGACGTCGACCTCACATCGGAGGCGCTGGGACGCGGTTCAGACGGCGAGCCGGTCTACCTTCGCGACATCTGGCCAACGAGCGCCGAGATCGCCGGCGCGGTCGAGCAGGCGGTGCGCGCGGACATGTTCACCAGGGGCTACTCCGACGTCTTCTCGGGCGACGAGAGATGGCGCCAGATCGAGGTGCCCGCGGGGGACCGCTACAGCTGGCCGGACTCGACCTATGTCAGGCGCCCCTCGTTCTTCGAGGGGATGGAGGCCGAGCCCGCGCCCGTGAAGCCGGTCGAGGGTGCCCGCGTGCTGGCTGTGCTCGGGGATTCGGTGACCACCGACCACATATCACCCGCAGGCGCGATCAAGCGGGACTCCCCCGCGGGGCGCTGGCTGATCGACCAGGGCGTCGAGCCCCGCGACTTCAACTCCTATGGCTCCCGCCGCGGCAACCACGAGGTGATGATCCGCGGCACCTTCGCCAACGTGCGGCTTCGGAATCGCCTGGCGCAGAGGGAAGGTGGCTTCACCCGCAAGTTCCCCGAGGGTGAGGAGACGACGATCTACGACGCCGCGATGGCCTACGCCGCCGCCGGGGTCCCGCTCGTCGTCGTGGCCGGCAAGGAATACGGCTCGGGCTCGTCGCGCGACTGGGCGGCCAAGGGCACCGCGCTGCTGGGCGTCCGGGCCGTGATCGCCGAGAGCTTCGAGCGCATCCACCGCTCAAACCTGATCGGCATGGGCGTTCTCCCCCTCCAGTTCCCCGACGGCGAGACGATCGACTCGCTTGGGCTGACCGGCGAAGAGACGTTCGAGCTCGGGGACTTGGAGGGCGGCGAGGCCAAGACCGTCGCCGTCACCGCCACCCGCGACGGCGCCGCCCCGGTCGGCTTCGAGGCCAAGGTCCGAATCGACACCCCCAACGAGGTCGCCTACTTCCAGCACGGCGGCATCCTCCACCGCGTCCTCCGCGACCTCCGCTAGCCCAGTCTCCTCCGCAACCCCGCGCAGGGCGAAGCCCGAGAAGACGCAGTTTGATCCCTCAGCATCCCTCACGTTCGCGTCGCAACCCTGCATCCCCGCAGGGCGAAGCCCGAGGAGACGCAGTTTGATCCCTCAGCATCCCTCACGTTCGCGTCGCAACCCTGCATCCCCGCAGGGCGAAGCCCGAGAAGGCGCAGTTTGATCCCTCAGCATCCCTCACGTTCGCGTCGCAACCCTGCATCCCCGCAGGGCGAAGCCCGAGGAGATGCAGGCTGACGCAGGTTGACGCAGGTGGCGTGGCGGGGCCGCGGGAGGCAGGGGGTCCACGCGGCCCGCACCACGCCTGCGCGTCGGTAGCCAGGGAGGGATTTCCGACGCGATCATCCCCGGAGGCGGGACTGACCCGGGGACGAGCTTTGAAGGTTCATGTTGATCCTCCCCCGCCGGATGATTATCCACGTTTTGCGGGGCCGGTGTCAATACCCCACCCGCGCCGCTCGATCAGCTCCACTCCCGCGACGCTGCCGACCGGGCCGACCGGGGTGAGAGTGGCGGCGAGCAGCGGCCACGGCGCCTCGCGGCGAACCACCGTGAACAGGATCAGCATGCAGAGCGCGATGTAGCCGATCCCGTGGCCCATCCCGAAGATGAAGGTCTCGCGCTCGAAGCCGGGGAGCAGCCAGAAGACGAGCAGCGCTGCGAACAGCCCCAGCTCCAGCCAGGAAGCGAGCTTGACCCAACCGAAGAGGCGCCCGGGCACGGGGCGCGCCAGCGGCGAGCGAGAGGCGCTCTCCATCGTGCTCACGCTAGCGGGGACCGGGCGGCCGTTGGGCCGCGGGCGCCGGCTAGGCGGGGTCGGCCTTGCCCATCAGCGAGGTGAGCACGATCCTCTCCTGCTCGCTGCTGTGGGCTGCCGCGTACCCCTCCCCGGGACTGGCCCGCGGCGGCCTGCCGACATAGCCGAGCTCGACGCCCTCGGCCAGCAGCTCGGGCATGCGTCTCTGCATCACCGACCAGGCACCCATGTTCCTCGGCTCCTCCTGGGCCCAGACGATCTGCTTCAGGCTGGGGTAGGAGGCGATCAGCTCTGTCAGCTGCTCCTTGGCGAAGGGGTAGAGCAGCTCGACCCTGGCGACCGCGACGCCCTCGGACTCGGCGCGCTTGGGGGCGGAGTCAATGTCGTAGTAGAGCTTGCCGCTGCACAGCACCAGGCGCTCAACTTGCTCCTTGCGCCCGGCGGCCGTGGGGTCGTCGAGGACGAACTCGAAGGAGCCGGTCGTGAGGTCCTCGAGCGTCGAGCTCGCTGCCGGCAGTCGCAGCAGGCCCTTGGGGGTGAATACCACCAGCGGCCTCGCCTTGGCGATCAGGGCTTGGCGGCGAAGCAGGTGGAAGTACTGCGCGGCGGTGGTCGGGTTGGCGATGCGGATGTTCCCCTCGGCCGCGAGTTGGATGAAGCGCTCGATCCTGGCGCTCGAGTGCTCGGGGCCGGCTCCCTCGTAGCCGTGCGGGAGCAGCAGGGTCAGCCGGGAGATCTGCCCCCACTTGGCCTCGGCCGAGACGATGAAGCTGTCGATGATCACCTGGGCCGAGTTGCCGAAGTCGCCGAACTGGGCCTCCCAGAGCACGAGGCTGTCGGGCGAGGCGGCCGAGTAGCCGTACTCGAAGCCCAGGCAGGCGATCTCCGAGAGCGGGCTGTTGTGCAGCTCCATCGGCGCCTTCGCCCCGGGCAGGTTCTGGATCGGCGCATAGCGAAGCCCGGTCTTCTCGTCGTGCAGCACCAGGTGCCGGTTCGAGAAGGTCCCCCGCTCGGTGTCCTGGCCGGTGAGGCGAACGTGGACGCCGTCGGTAAGCAGGGCGGCGAGCGCGAGCGCTTCGGCCTGCCCGAACTCGATGCCGCCGCTCTCGAGGGCCTCGATGCGCTTGCCGAGCGGCTTTCGCAGCTTGCGGTGGATCGTGAAGCTGTCGGGCACGCGCAGCAGCTCCTCGTTCAGCGTCCGCACCTGCCGCTCGTCGATCGCGGTGTCGACGCTGGGGCTGCGGGTCCGATCCAGCTCGCCGGTGCTGGTGGCCGTCGGGTCCTCGAAGTCGCCGGCATCGATCATCTCGCGCAGGGTCTCGTGGCCCTGTTTGAGGCCGGCCTGCACCTCCTGGGTTCGCGCCTCGATCTCCTCGGGGGTGACTATGCCCTCCTTGATCAGGGTTTCGGCGTAGAGCTGCGAGACCGGGGGGTGCTCCTTGATCCTGGCGGCCATCAGCGGCTGGGTGTAGGCCGGCTCGTCGGTCTCGTTGTGACCGAAGCGCCGGTAGCCGATCAGGTCGATGACGACGTCGCGGCCCCAGCGCTCCCGGTAGCCCATCGCGAGGCGCACGGCACCCAGGCACGCCTCGGGGTGGTCGGCGTTGACGTGGATGATCGGCACGTTGAAGCCCTTCGCCATGTCGGACGCGTACGGCGTCGAGCGCCCTTCCTGCGGCTCGGTGGTGAAGCCGATCTGGTTGTCCTGGATGATGTGGATCGTGCCGCCCGTGCTGTAGCCGGCAAGCGATTGCAGGTTGAGGGTCTCGGCGACCACGCCCTGGCCCGGGAACGCTCCATCCCCGTGCAGCAGCACCGGCACCGCCGCCGAGGGGTCGTGCTCGAGCGTCGAGTTCTCCCGCTTCGTCTGCGCCGCGCGCGCTGCCCCCTCCACGACCGGGTCGACGAACTCGAGGTGGCTCGGGTTGGGATAGAGCCGGACGCCGATCTGCTCACCGTCCCGGGTGCGGTAGGTGCCGTTGTGGCCGTAGTGGTACTTGACGTCGCCGGTGCCCCCTGTCGGGATCGCGGCGACGGCCTTGACCGTCTCGATCGCCTTCGCGCCCTCGAACTCGGCGAGGATCGCATTGGCGTCCCGGCCGATGTTGTGAGCGAGCACGCTGAGGCGGCCGCGGTGGGCCATGCCGATCACGACCTCCCGGGCCCCCTCGGAATGGGCCATCTCGAAGACCTCGTCGAGCATCGGCACCACCGCGTCCAGCCCCTCGATCGAGAACATCTTCTGTCCCAGGTAGGCCTTCTCCACGTAGCGCTCGAAGCCGAAGACCTGGATCAACCGGTCGAGCAGGGCCCGCTTCTCATCGGGCTCCAGCGGCTTGCGGTGCCAGCCGGTCTCGATCATCTCGCGCAGCCACATGCGCTGCTGGTGCGAGGAGAGGTGTTCGAGCTGGTACCCGAGCGGGCCGCAGTAGGCGTCCTGCATCCAGGGCAGCGCGTCGAGCAGCGTCTCGCCCTCTACACCGACGCGCAGGACGTCGGCGGGAATCCGGCTCATGATCTCGGGGGTCAGGTTGAGCGTCTCGGGTTGGATCGCCGGGTCTCCCTTGGGCTCAGAACCGAGCGGATCCAGGCGTGCGGCGAGATGACCATGGGTGCGGTAGGCCTTCAGCAGCGAGGTGGCGGCCTGCACCGCCTGCAGCAGCTCCGGGTCGGGCCCGGCGCCGGGAGCGGCGGCCGGGGCGGTGGCCACAGCCAGCGGCTGCGACGAGCTGGCCGCGGCGTGAGCACCGGTGACGGTTGCCTCGTCGATCCCCAGGTCGCGGGCCACCGACTCGTAGAACTCGTCGTCCCCCTTCAGCAGCTCATCGATCCGGCGCAGGAACGAGCCCGACTCGGCTCCCTGGATCACACGGTGGTCGTAGGTGGAGGTGGCGGTCATCACCTTGGAGACGCCGAGCGCCTTGACCTTCTCGGCCGGGGCATGCGCCCACTCGACGGGGTAGGCGAGCGACCCGATGGCGATGATCGTGCCCTGGCCCGTCATCAGGCGGGGGACCGAGGCGACGGTGCCGATGCCACCAGGGTTGGTGAGCGTGATGTTGGTGTCTTGGAAGTCGTCCGCGGTCAGCTTGTTCTCGCGGGTCTTGGTGATCAGCTCCTCGTAGTAGGCGTGGAAGCCGCGGAAGTCGAGGGCGTCGGCGCCCCTGATGCAGGGCACCATCAGGCTGCGCGAGCCCTTGCGCTCGACGTCGACCGCGATCCCGAGATTGATCGAGCCGGGCTCGATCACGTTCGGCTTGCCGCCGCGCTCCTCGAAGTGGCGCGCCATCACCGGCCACTCGCGGGCGGCTCTGACAATCGCCCAGGCGATCAGGTGGGTGAAGCTGATCTTCATGCCGCGCTCGTTGAGCACGCTGTTCAGGGCCTTGCGCTTGGCGTCCAGCGTGTCGACCGCCAGCGTGCGGAACGAGGTGGCCGTCGGGATCGAGCGGCTCTCGTCCATCGCCTTGGCCAGCATCGCGGCGGGGCCGCGCAGCGGCTGCGCGCGATCTGCGATTCCAGCCTCCGCGCCGCCGGGTGCGGGCGCCGCCGTGGCGGTCTCCATGGGTTTGCCGTTCGCCTCCAGCACGTCGGCCTTGGTCACCTTGCCGCCCGGGCCTGAGCCCTTCACCGTCGCCAGATCGACGCTGTTGGCCGCCGCCGCACGGCGGGCGACAGGTGTGGCCCTTCCGTCGCCATGGCCGGCCGCGCCTGAGGATGGGGCCGCGGTGGCGGCCGTTTCGCCGGCGCTCTCGAGCCGAGCCTCAGCATCTCCAACGCCCGCGTCGCCGGCGGCCGGCCCCGGACGCGAAGCGGAGGCGGCGGCCCTGGAGATGGTGGCCAGGGGGCTGCCGACCGCGATCGTCTCGTCGGGGCCGACGTGGATCTCGGTGATGGTTCCAGCGTGAGTGGCCGGGACCTCGGCGTCGACCTTGTCGGTGGAGACCTCGACGATGGTCTGTCCCTCCTCGACCGGGTCGCCCTCGGCGACCAGCCACTCCAAGACGGTTCCCTCCGTCACCGACTCGCCCATCTCGGGCATCAGCACGGCGACATCTTCGCCAACGCCCTCGGGTTCGCCTGCCGGACCCCCATCGACGTCCGCCGGCGCACCAGCGGCGGCCGCTTCGCCCTCGGCGCCGGCGCCGCCGGGTTCGGAATCGACCGGCGCGCCCTGCGACGGGGGAGGGGCGGACTCCTCTGTGGCGCTTGTGCCCCCGTTGTCCGCGGAGGCCGCGGCGGTGCGGGGGGCGCCGTCGGGGTCGATCTCTGCGAGGGGCTCGCCGACCGCGATCGTCTCGTCGGGCCCGACCAGGATCCTGGCGATGGCGCCGCCGGCGGGCGCCGGCACCTCGGCGTCGACCTTGTCGGTCGAGACCTCGACGATGGTCTGCCCCTCCTCGACCGGGTCGCCCTCGGCGACCAGCCACTCCAAGACGGTTCCCTCCGTCACGGACTCGCCCATCTCGGGCATCAGGACCTGGACCATCGCTGCTGCTTCCATGCCTGCCTACAACTCTATGACGTTCAGGAGCTCAGCCGGGCGACCAGATTCACCTGGGGCCAGCCCCGCTCGCGCACGAACTCCCGGGTGGGTGCCTCCGCCTCGCAGAAGGCGCAGGCCAGGCTCTCATCCCAGCGCGCCGGCGAGCTGAGCCTGATCGGAACGTCGCACTCCGGGCAGGCCAGCGAGCGCACCGCGAGGTGTGCGGTGCGGGTGCTCGGGCGAATCTCGACCCTGGCCGCGCTCGCTCGCAGGCGCTCCTCACGCTCCGGGTCCGGGCGGGCGCTTGGGTCGAACAGGGCCACGGGTCGATTATTGCGCGCCGCCGCCCCGGGCGGTCCGCGGCCGGGCTTTGCGATCGTTTACGCGGGGCGATAGGTTGCGGCTCAGTCCGCGATCTTCGAGGAGAGGTGAAATGAGCTACTTCGTCACTGGCGCGACCGGCTTCATCGGCCGCAACCTGGTCGAGCAGCTGCTGAAGCGGGAGGGCACGATCTACGTGCTCGTGCGCGAGGGTTCGAGGGGGAGGCTCGAGGAGCTGCGCTCGCGCTGGGGCGCCGATGAGGACCGGATCGTCCCCGTGATCGGCGACCTCTCCCAGGAGAAGCTCGGCTGTGAGGACCAGATCCCCGAGCTGAAGGGGAAGATCGACGAGTTCTTCCACCTCGCCGCGATCTACGACATGACCGCCGACGCCGAGAGCCAGCGCGTCGCGAACGTGGAGGGGACCCGTGAGGCCGTGCGGCTCGCCGAGGCCTTGGAGGCCGAGCGCTTCCACATGGTCAGCTCGATCGCCGCGGCGGGCCTTTACAAGGGGACCTTCACCGAGGAGATGTTCGACGAGGCCTACGACGTCGAGAACCACCCCTACTTCCAGACCAAGCACGAGTCCGAGGCCGTGGTGCGAGACGAGGCGGAGATCCCGTGGCGGATCTACCGGCCGGGCATCGTCGTCGGCAACTCAGAGACCGGCGAGATGGACAAGGTGGACGGCCCCTACTACTTCTTCAAGCTGCTGCAGAGGGTCCGCAACCTGCTGCCGGCCTGGGTGCCGGGGATCGGCATCGAGGGGCGAGAGATCAACCTGGTGCCCGTGGACTTCGTCGCCAAGGCGATGGATCACATCGCACACCAGGACGGACTCGACGGCAAGGTCTTCCACCTGACCGATCCCAACCCCCTGCACGCCGGACAGATCCTCAACCTGTTCGCTCACTCCGCCCACGCGCCGGAGGCGGTGATGCGGATCGACTCGAAGATGCTCGACGTGGTTCCCAAGCAGGTCCGCTCAGGGGTGCAGATGCTGCCGCCGGTGAAGCGGATCTCCGACCAGGTGCTGGCCGACCTCGGCATCCCGCGCTCGGTGCTCGTCTACATCAACTACCCGACCTCCTTCGACTCCACCAACACGCAGCGGGCGCTGGAGGGCACCGATATCTCGGTGCCGCCGCTGCAGAGCTATGCGGACCGGCTCTGGGACTATTGGGAGCGCAATCTCGACCCCGATCTGTTCAAGGACCGCTCGCTCTCGGGCGCGATCGGCGGCAAGGTGGTGATGATCACCGGCGCCTCGTCGGGGATCGGCAAGGCGGCCGCGATCAAGTGCGCCGCCGCGGGAGCCACGGTGCTGCTGGTTGCGCGCACGCCCGAGAAGCTCGAGGCGACCAGAGACGAGATCGAGGCGGCCGGGGGGGATGCGCACATCCATCGCTGTGATCTCGCCGACATCGAGGACGTCGAGAGGATGGCCGAGGAGGTGCTCGCCGAGCACAAGAAGGTGGACATCCTGGTCAACAACGCGGGCCGCTCGATCCGGCGGTCGATCGCCCTCTCCTACGACCGCTTCCACGACTACGAGCGGACGATGCAGCTCAACTACTTCGGTTCCCTGCGGCTGATCCTCAGCCTGCTCCCCGCGATGCGAAAGAAGGGTGGCAAGGGCTCCAAGAAGGGCGGCCAGATCATCAACGTCAGCTCGATCGGCGTGCAGACCAACACGCCGCGGTTCTCGGCCTATGTCGCGTCGAAGGCCGCCCTTGACGCATGGTCGCGCTGCGCGGCCAGCGAGATGGTCGACGACAACGTCAGCATCACCACCATCCACATGCCGCTGGTGCGGACCCCGATGATCGCGCCAACGAAGATGTACGACGCCTTCCCGACGATCACCCCCGAGGAGGCGGCGGACATGATCTGCGACGCCATGATCCGCAAGCCGAAGAAGGTCGCCACGCGCCTCGGCAACTTCGGCGAGCTGCTCTACACGGTCGCCCCGAAGGCCTCGGACGCGATCCTCAACACGGCCTACAAGCTCTTCCCCGAGTCGAAGGCGGCCAAGGGCGAGGAGAAGAAGGGCGAGAAGCCGAGCAAGGACGAGGAGCTCTCGACCGAGGGGGTCGCCTTCGCCTACCTGATGCGCGGCGTGCACTGGTAGCCCGGCGCCGCAAGCACTGGGGCTGGGGCTACGAGGACCAGCAGCCCGATCGCGCGGCTCTGGAGGGCATCGCGAAGGCGATCCACGACCGCCTCGGGTTCGAGGTGGAGCGGATTGAGGAGCCCGTGTCCGCCGCCGACGTGAAGGTCCCGGCCTCGCGCCTGAAGCCGCCCGCGGAGCTGAAGCAGATGTTCACGGCCGGGCCCCAGACCCGCCTGGCCCATGCGCTGGGCAAGGCCTATCGCGACGTGGTCCGGGGGTTCAGGGGGGAGTACGAGAGCGTGCCGGACCTTGTCGCTTTTCCCGAGTCGCCCGAGGACGTGGACGCTGTGTTGGGCTGGTGCACGGACGCGGGTGCCGCGGTGATCCCCTACGGGGGCGGTACCAGCGTGGTCGGTGGGGTCGAGCCGCGCATGGCCTCCGAGTACCCCGGAGTCGTGACCCTTGACATGGGGCGGATGAACCGGGTGCTCGAGGTGGACGCCGTCTCGAGGGCGGCCAGGATCCAGGCGGGGGCGCTGGGCCCCGCGCTCGAGGACCAACTGCGCCAGCACGGCCTGACGCTGCGCCACTTCCCGCAGTCGTTCGAGTACTCGACGCTCGGCGGTTGGATCGCGACAAGGGCGGGCGGCCACTTCGCGACGCTCGACACCCACATCGACGACCTGGTGGAGTCGATTCGCGCCCTCGCCCCGGGCGGCGAGTGGAGGAGTCGCAGGCTGCCCGGCTCGGGCGCGGGCCCCTCGCCCGATCGGATGCTGATCGGCTCCGAGGGGATCCTCGGGGTGATCACCGAGGCCTGGGTCCGGGTGCGAGAGCGACCCGGGTTCAAGCTCTCCTGCGGGGTCGCCTTCGACGACTTCGCCGCAGCCTCCGAGGCCGTGCGCGAGATCTCGCAGTCGGGGCTCAACCCGGCCAACTGCCGCCTGCTCGACGCGATCGAGGCCGAGACGACCGGGGCCGGGCCGGCGGGCCGATCGCTGCTGGTGCTGGGCTTCGAGTCGCCCCACCACCCGGTCGACGAGCCGATGTCCGTCGCCCTCGACGCCGCCCGCAGCCACGGGGGCGAGCCGGGCGAGGTGCGTGGCGGCTCGGGCTCGGGTGATGGCCCGGACCCCGGCGACGATGCGGTGGGCGCCTGGCGCAACGCCTTTCTTCACGCTCCCTACCTGCGCGACTCCCTGGTGGCCTGCGGGGTGCTCTCGGAGACCTTCGAGAGCGCGATCACCTGGGACCGCTTCCCCGACTTCCACGCGGAGGTGATGGACGCGGCGCGCGCCACGGTGGCCGAGGTGACCGGTGCCCGGGCGCAGGGACCCGGCTCACCGCGGATCAGCTGCCGCCTCACCCACGTCTACCCGGATGGCCCGGCCCCCTATTTCACCGTCCTGGCGCCCGCCCGCCGCGGCGAGGAGGTCGCGCAGTGGGACGAGATCAAGACCGCCGTCTCCGAGGTGCTGACCGGCGCCGGGGGCACGATCACCCACCACCACGCCGTCGGCCGCGACCACCGCCCCTGGTATGACCGCCAGCGCCCGCAGCCGTTCGCGGCGGCCCTGCGAGCGGCCAAGGCCGAGCTGGACCCGCGGGGAATCCTCAACCCCGGGGTCCTGATCGATCCGGCTCGTGACGATTGAGCTTCTGCTGCCCGCACGCTCTCGGCCGCCGGGTTCGTCGCTGACCCCTAACCTTCGCTGACTTCATGGAGGGCGCCACACTCGACAGGCCCGCCGTGAGCGAGGGGGATTCCTCGACCGGCCAGGCCCCGAAGCCGCGACGCGGCCCCGTGCGGGCCGCGATCAAGGCCATGCGGCCGAAGGAGTGGATCAAGAACCTCCTTGTCTACGCGGGGCTGCTCTTCTCCGGGCAGTTCGACGACCCCGAGGCGGTCCTCGCCGCCACGGTCACCTTTCTAGCCTTCTGCGCGGTGGCCTCGGCCGGCTACCTGGTCAACGACTCCCACGACGCCGAGCTCGACCGCCAGCACCCCACCAAGCGCACCCGGCCGATCGCAGCCGGCGAGCTCGGCATTCGCGCCGCCATCACCCTCGCCGTGATCCTCGCGGTCGTCGGCCTGCTCGGCTCGCTGCTCGCGGAGGGGCCGGTGATAGCCGGCCTGGTGCTGGCCTACGGGATCGGCACCACGCTCTACTCGTATGTGCTCAAGACCGAGGTGATCCTCGACGTGATGACGATCGCCGGCCTGTTCGTGCTGCGGGTGCTGGCGGGCGCCGTCGCGGTCGACGCCGACGCCTCCGCCTACCTGTTGCTCTGCACCGGCATGGTCGCGATGTTCCTGGGCTTCACCAAGCGCCGCCAGGAGGCGACCTCCGAGCTGCACGCGGGGACCGCGACCCGGCCGGTGCTGGAGCACTACTCGATCCCCTTCCTGGACCAGGCGGTGGCGATGGTGACCGCGGCGACCGTGATGAGCTACGCGATCTACGCCGTCAACTCGCCCCTGATCGGCTCCAAGATGCTCGGCACGCTGCCGGCCGTGGTCTACGGGATCTTCCGGTACCTCTACCTGATCTACGACCGCAAGGACAGCCGCTCCACCGCCTCGATCCTGACGGGCGACTACGGGATGATCGGCGCCTCGGTCGTCTGGGTGGCCTCGGCGCTGATCCTGCTGGCGGTCTACAAGTAGTCGCGGCGCCGTGGATCTCACTCTCGTCAACCTCGGCTCGCCGTCCGAGACCCGGAGCTTCGAGAAGGGCAGGTTCGAGACCTACCGCGTCGGCCCGATGAGGCTCGGCCGAGCCACCTACGAGCCGGGCTGGAGATGGTCTGAGCACGTCGGGGCGGCGACCGGCGAGAGCTCCTGCCGGGTCGAGCATGTCGGTCTGGTGCTGAGCGGGCGCGCGATGGCGAGGATGGACGATGGCACCGAGAGGGTGATGGGTCCCGGCGACTTCTTCCACGTGCCCCCGGGCCACGACAGCTGGGTCGTCGGCGACGAGCCCTACGTCTCGCTGCACATCTTGGGCAGCGAGGACTACGCCGCCTGACCGAGCCCGGTCCCACTGGGGAGCGGGACCCACTGCTCAGACGGGGGCCAGGGGCAGCGCAGCTGACCATCGTCTGACTGGCCGGTCAGCCAGGGGCGATAGGCTCAGCAGCGTGGATCTGACCCTGACCGAGTCCGAGGCCGCCTTCCGCGACGAGGTGCGGGAGTGGCTGCGCGCCAACCACCCCGGGCCCGCACCCGAGGGTGACGATCAGGCCGAGTTCGAGTTCCGCCGCGCCTGGCAGAAGCAGATGCACGAGGCCGGCTGGGCCGGCCTCTCCTGGCCCGAGGAGTTCGGCGGCAAGGGCGCCACGCTGATCGAGCAGGCGATCTTCAACGAGGAGCTGGGGCGGCAGCGTGTGCCCATGCCCGCCAACGTCCTGGGCCTGGTCATGGGCGGCCCGGTGGTGATCGCCCACGGCAGCTCGGAGCAGAAGGAGCGATATCTCGAGCCGATCCTCTCGGGGGAGGAGATCTGGTGCCAGGGCTTCTCGGAGCCCGAGTCCGGCTCCGATCTCGCCTCGCTCAAGACGCGCGCCGTGAAGTCGAACGGGGGCTGGAAGGTGACCGGCCAGAAGGTCTGGACCACCTACGCCCACGAGGCGAAGTGGTGCATGCTGCTCGCCCGCACCGACCCTGACGCCCCAAAGCACAAGGGCATCACCTACTTCATCCTCGACATGGAACAGGCGAACGTCGATGTGCGCCCCTTGCGGCAGATCACCGGCGAGGCCGAGTTCAACGAGATCTTCATGGAGGAGGCCGAGGTCTCCGACGAGAACATCGTCGGCGAGGTCGGCGGCGGTTGGCAGGTCGCGATCACGACGCTGATGTTCGAGCGCGCGGGCCTGGGAGCGGTCGCCGTGATCGGCCTGCAGCGCGGGCTCGAGGACCTGGTGGAGCTGATCAGGGCGAAGGGGCTCGAAGACGACCCGATCGCCCGCCAGAAGGTCGCCGAGCTGCAGACGGGCATCGAGGCGATGCGCCTCGGCGCGCTGCGCTCGCTGACGATGACCATGAAAACGGGGATCCCGGGCCCGGAGGGCTCGCTGGGCAAGCTTCAGTGGGCGAAGTACGCGCAGGCGATGACCGAGATGGCGAGCGAGATCGCCGGGCCCGAGGGGGTCACCGTCGGCAGCGACCTCAGCTATCGCCTGTTGCGCACGCGCGCCAACTCGATCGAGGGCGGCACCACCGAGGTGCTGCAGAACATCATCGCCGAGCGGGTTCTCGGCCTGCCCAAGCTCAGATGACCGGCTAGGACGCATGGACTTCGACCTCAACGACGAGCAGCGCGAGATCCAGGGGACAGCCAAGGATCTCCTAGCCTCGCGCTTCAAGCCCGAGAAGGTGCGCCAGCTCGCCGAGGCACGCAGCTACGACGAGGCGCTATACCAGCAGTTCGCCGAGCTCGGCTGGCCGGGGATCGCGATCTCCGAGCAGGACGGGGGCCAGGGGCTCGGCATGGTCGAGCTCGCGGTGCTGCTCGAGCAGTCCGGCTACGCCTGCGCCCCCTCGCCGTTGCTGGGCAGCGCCGGCGCCGCGCTCGTGATCTCGGCGGCGGGATCCGAAGCGCAGCGAGCCGAGTGGCTGCCGAAGCTGGCCTCCGGTGAGGCGACCGGCTCCTTCGGCGCGATCGGCCCCGACGGTGAGAGCGCTCTCTTCTGCGATCTGCCCACAGCGGACGTCGCCGTCATCTTCGACGAAGAGGGCGCTACGGTCGCCCCGGCGGCCGATCTCGACCTGAGCGTGGTCGAGACGATCGATGCGACCCGCTCCTACGGCACGGCCGCCGCCGCGGCCGGGAATCCCCTCGAGGGCGACGTGGAGGGCGGGCGCGATCGCCTCACAGTGGCGATCGCCTCGGAGCTGACGGGAGTCGGCCAGCGTGCGATGGAGATGGCCGTGGACTACGCGCGCGAGCGCCAGCAGTTCGGCCGCCAGATCGGGGCATATCAGGCCGTCTCGCACCGCTGCGCCGGGATGCTGCTCGCGATCGAGGAGTCGCGCTCGCTCGCCTACTACGCCGCCTGGGCGGCCGACGCCGAGCCCGACTCGCTGCCGCTGGCCGCGGCGATGGCCGGCGCCAGGGCGGCCGACGCGGCATGGGAGACCTGCGCCTCGGCGCTGCAGGTGCTCGGCGGCATCGGCTTCACCTGGGAGCACGACCTGCAGTTCTGGCTGAAGCGCTCGCGCGTCGCGGGCCGCATGCTCGGCAGCCCGCGCGAGCACCGCGAGCGCGTGGCCGATCTCGTCGGCCTGGGCGCCGAAGCGCCCGTGGCCGCGGCCGGCTAGGCCCCACCGCGAGCAGCGAGTCTGGTGGTGACGATCTCACCGGACTCCACCCAGCGATCGGGGTGGACGCCGTTCCAGGCCCGACGGGCCTTCCCGCTCGCAGGCGCGAGCCTCTCAACTTCACGGATGGTGGGCGGAGCCCTGGCCATCCCGCGACCGGCCGGGCGCTGAGGAGCCCTAGGGCAGGATCTCGGCCTCCGAGATGACCCTGGTCCGGCCGCGCATGCGAAAGTGGAGGTCCACGCTGTCGTTGCGGCCGTAGCTGCCGAACAGCCCGAGCGCCATCGCCAGCCATCGTCCGCGGCTGACCTGCTCCTTCATCAGAGGGCGCGAGAAGAGGATCTCGTTACCGCGGACCATGTAGTCGCGGCCCTCCTTCTGTTCGGTGCCGTTGATGAAGACCTCGATCGGCCGCTCGGCGGCCTCGGGAAGCCGAACCCGGCGGCCCGCCTCGACGCTCTTGCCCTGGATCGGATCGTCCGCCACCGCGCCCAGGCTATCGCCGCGAAAACCCGTGGCCGCGGCGAAGCGGGGTTGCACACGCCGCCCCTGCCGGGACAGCTCGCCGAGGCCGCCGGCGAAACCGGGTCAGCCGGCCAGCGCGGCTCGGACAGCGTCGATCGCCTCGTCGAGCGTGTCGGCGTCGAGCGGGCGCTTGCGGATCGCACCCGAGTAGGCGACGAGATCGCCGTTGCCCATCAGGTCGATCCCCGCCTCTCGACCACGCAGCAGGCCCTTCTCCGAGACCTCGGCGCGAACCTGGACCCGCTGCCCAGGCGAGTAGTCGCGGAAGGCGCTGACGGTGCCCAGGCGGCCCTCTCGCCGAGTTGCGTCGATCTGGGCGCGCGCCTCGGCGAGGGCGTCGTCGAGGGAGGTGAAGCCCTGCTTGTCGACCCTCGAGCCGTGCCGGAGTGTGAGCCGCCAGCTCACGCGGCCGGCGGCCTCAGGCGCCGCGGCGGATCAGCTTCGGCCGCCTCGCCGGCGGGCCGGTGATCTTCTCGGGGCCCTCGCGCTCGCTGATCGGCACGTAGTCCCGGTCGCGCTTGCCGGTGTAGATCTGGCGGGGACGGGCGATCTTCTGCTCGGGGTCGTCCTTCATCTCCAGCCACTGCGAAACCCAGCCCGAGGTGCGAGGGATCGCGAAGATCACCGTGAACATGTCGGTGGGGATGCGCAGCGCTTCGTAGATCAGGCCCGAGTAGAAGTCGACGTTCGGGTAGAGCTTGCGCTCGGTGAAGAAGTCGTCGTCGAGCGCCCGCTTCTCGAGCTCGGTGGCGATCTCGAGCAGCGGGTTCTCGCCGGTCACCTCGAGCACCTCGTCGACGTGCTTCTTGATGATCCGCGCGCGCGGGTCGTAGTTCTTGTAGACGCGGTGACCGAAGCCCATCAGCTTCTGCTCGCGGTTCTTGACGCCCTGGAGGAAGGCGGGGATGTTCTCGACCGAACCGATCTCGCGCAGCATCCGCAGCACCGCTTCGTTGGCGCCGCCGTGCAACGGCCCGTATAGCGCCGCGATTCCTGCCGCGACCGCCGAATAGGGGTCCACGCCCGAGGAGCCCACCGCGCGCACGGCGTTGGTGGAGCAGTTCTGCTCGTGGTCGGCGTGCAGGATGAAGAGCACGTCCAGGGCCTTTGCCAGCCGCGGGTCGGGCTGGAAGCTGTTCTCCATCTTGAACAGCATCGAGAGGAAGTTCTCGGAGTAGTTGAGCTCGTTGTCCGGATAGACGTACGGGTATCCCATGCTGTGGCGATAGGCGAAGGCCGCCAGCGTCGGCATCTTGGCGATCAGCCTGATCGCCGCCATATAGCGCTCCTCCGCGTCGCCGGTCTCCTTGGCGGTCGGATAGAAGGTCGAGAGCGCGCCGACCGAGGAGAGCAGCATCCCCATCGGGTGGGCATCGTGGCGAAAGGCCTCGTTGAGCTTCTTGATGTCCTCGTGGACGAAGGTGTGGTGGATCACGTCGTAGGTCCAGCGCTCGAGCTGGGCCTGGGTGGGTAGCTCGCCGAAGACCAGCAGGTAGGCGACCTCGAGGTAGGTCGAGTGCTCGCAGAGCTGTTCGATCGGGATGCCCCGGTGCTCCAGCACTCCGGCCTCGCCGTCGATGTAGGTGATCGCGGAACGGCACGAGGCTGTGTTGGTGAAAGCCGGGTCGTAGCCCATCATCCCGAAGTCTTCCTCGACGACCTTGATCTGGCGCAGGTCCATGGTGCGGATCGTCCCGTCGGTGACCTCCACCTCGTAGCTCTCACCGGTGCGGTTGTCGGTTATCGAGAGCGTCTCGCCGGGCGCATTGCCGTCGCCGGCTGCCACCTCCTTGGCCTTGCTTTCAGTCGCCATCACCACGCCTCCTGAATCGCCGGGAAGTCCGTATGCGCAATCTTACGGAGCCGAAGCAACCTCGCGTCCGACAGTCAGGCGCCGAGGGCCGCCATCAGGGATCCCGCGTCGAACGGCCCCTCGTGCAGGCGTCCGTTGACGAAGAAGGCCGGCGTTCCCGAGACGCCGCTCCCCTCGCCGCCCGCGAGGTCGCGCTGCACGCGGTGAGCATGGGTCGAGCTGTCGAGCTCGGCGCCCACCCGCTCGGCGTCGAGGCCGAGCGCCACCGCATGTGCGACCAGGTCGTCGCGGCCGAGCGCGCCCCGTGACTCGTAGAGGCGGTCGTGCATGGGCCAGAAGGCGCCCTGCGCGGCGGCCGCCTCGGAGCCTTCGGCCGCGAGCTGAGCGTCGGGATGGACGTCGCGCAGCGGGAAGTGGCGGAAGGCGAACAGCAGCCTGTCGGCCAGCCGCCCGCGAAGGCGAGCGACGATCGGGTAGGCCGGGGCGCAATAGGGGCACTGGAAGTCGCCGTACATGACCAGCTCCAGCGGCGCCCCCTGCGGGCCCTCGACATGGTCCTCGGCCGACAGGGGCGGGTTGAGCGCCGGGGTGCTCACGGCCCAATCCTAGACTCGCCGCCGCGCTCGATCGCCTCGACGAGCTGGAGGCCGAGCGAGAGGGCCTGCCCGAGGAGTCCCTCGAGCGCCTGCGCGATCTCTACCGGGCACGCTTCGCCTGCTGCCCTGCCGTGCTCTCGGGGGGGCGAGGCGGGCGAGCCGATCGAGGACCCCGGCAAGGTGCAGCGCGGGCTCGACCTCGACGAGGCGCGTCTGCGCTGAGCGGCCCGGTCGATCAGACCTCGAAATGGGTGATGCGCTTGAAGTCGCGCAGACGGCGCTCGATCTCGGGCATGGTCAGCTCGGCGACCCTCTCGGTGCCGAAGTCCTCGACGTTGAACGAGGCGAGCACCGATCCGTATGCCATCGAGCGGCGCAGGGCGTCGATGTCCAGCGGCGAGAGGCCCGAGGCGAGCTGGCCGTCGAGGAAGCCGAGGAAGCCGCCCGCGAAGCTGTCCCCGGCGCCGGTGGGGTCGCGAACGTCCTCGAGCAGGTAGCCCGGGATCGCGAAGAAGTCGCTTGCCGTGAACAGCGCTGCGCCGTACTCCCCCCGCTTGGCCACCACGACGCTGGGCCCAAGGCCCATCAGCACCCTTGCGGCACGGGCGAGGTTGGGCTCACCGGTCAGCATCCTGATCTCGGCGTCGTTGAGCAGCACGCAGTCCGTCTCGCGGATCGCGGCCAGCAGGGAATCGCGCTCGTTGTCGATCCAGAGGTTCATCGAGTCGAGCGCGACGAACTTGGAGCTCGTGCACTCCCTGCGAACGCCGCGCTGGAGGTCGGGCTGGATGTTCCCCAAGAACAGCGTCTCGGCCCTCCGCGAGGACTCGGACAGCTTGGGGTCGAAATCGGCGAAGACGTTGAGCTCGGTCTCCTCGGTGTGGGCGACGTTCATGTCGTACTCGTAGTGGCCGCGCCAGAAGAAGGTCTCGCCGCCCGCGACCCGCTCGATGTCCTCGGTGACGACTCCGTGCCTGTCGAGGACCGAGACCTCGCTGTCGCCGAAGTCGTCACCGACCGGCCCCACGATCCTGACCTCGGTGAAGAAGCTCGCGGCCAGCGCAAAATGCACCGCCGACCCGCCCAGCATCCGATCCCGCTCCCCGAAGGGCGTGCGTACGGAGTCAAACGCAATGGAACCCACAGCTGTCAGCGACATCTGAAAAGCGCCTTTCAAAGGGGGCCACGACTGTCGGCCGATCATCCCGCACCCCCGCAGGGTCGCAGCCCGAGGAGGTGGCGGGATCGGCGTCGCGAGGTGGCCGGTGGTGGAGCTGGCCGGTATGTTGAGGACGTGAAGGCTATTCAGATCGAGGAGTTCGGCGGGCCCGAGGTGATGAGGCTGGTCGAGCTGCCCGACCCCGAGCCCGGCGAGGGCGAGGTGCTGGTCGACGTGGTGCGCTCGGGCGTCAACTTCGCCGATACGCACGCGATCCAGAACGACTACCTGGCCGAGCAGTCGCTGCCGCTGATCCCCGGGGGCGAGATCGCCGGCACGACGCCCGATGGCCGGCGCGTCGCGGCGCTTCTGGGGGGTGGGGGCTACGCGGAGAAGATCGCCGTCAACGAGGGCTGGCTGATCCCCGTCCCCGACGAGGTTACCGACGAGCAGGCGGCCGGGCTGCTGCTCCAGGGCCTGACCGCCTATGGCCTGCTGCATCGCTGCGCGCACATCCAGGAGGGGGAGGCCGTCGCGATCGAGGCCGCGGCCGGGGGGACCGGGAGCCTTGCGGTGCAGCTCGCCAAGCGCGCCGGCGCCCGCGTGATCGGGCTGGCCTCCAGCGATGAGAAGCGCGAGCTGGTGGCGAGGCTCGGTGCCGACGCAACCGCCGACTCCCGGGCGGATGATCTCGAGGCAGCGATTCTCGAGGCCAACGAAGGCAAGCCGGTCGACGTCGTGCTGCACATGAGCGGCACGGGCTTCGAGGCCGAGCTCGCCTGCCTGGCGCCCCTGGGGCGAATCGTGGTCTTCGGCAACGCCGGCCGCCATCCCAACACGGTCGAGACCAACAGGCTGCTGGCGAGCTCGCGGGCAGTGATCGGCTTCTGGCTCGTTCACCTGCTTGCGCGGCGCGACTTGGTGGCGCCGGCGATCGCCGAGCTGTTGGGGGCTGTGGCCTCCGGCGAGCTCGAGGTCGTGATCGGCGAGGTCTACCCGCTGAGCGAGGCCGCGCGGGCCCACGAGGACCTGAAGCAGCGCCGCACCACGGGCAAGCTGCTGCTAGATCCAGCCTCATAGCTAGCCTGAGTCCCGTGCCGGACACCGAAGAGCGAGTGGAGGAGGAGCGAAGCGAGGCCAAGAGCTTTCGCGAGCTCGGTCTCTCCGGCAGTCTGCTGACCACCCTCGAGGAGCTCGGCTATACCGAGCCCACGCCGATCCAGGCGCAGGCGATCCCGGCGCTGCTGGGCGGGCAGGACGTGATCGGCCAGGCCCAGACCGGCAGCGGCAAGACCGCGGCCTTCGGCCTGCCGCTGCTTGACTACATCGATCCCGAGAACGAGGAGACGCAGGCCTTCGTGCTGACGCCGACCCGCGAGCTCTGCATCCAGGTGACCCAGGCGATGCGCGCATACGCCGAGCACCTCGAAGGGGTCGAGATCGTCGCGGTCTTCGGTGGCGCCCCGATCCGCGAGCAGCAGGCGCGCCTGCGCCACGGGGCCCAGGTCGTGGTCGCCACCGTCGGCCGCATGATGGACCTGATCTCGCGCCAGTCGCTGGTGCTGACCTCATCCCGCTACGTCGTCCTCGACGAGGCCGACGAGATGCTCGACCTCGGCTTCATCGAGGACGTGGAGAAGATCCTGCGCATGTGCCCGAGCGGTCGCCAGACCGCGCTCTTCTCGGCGACCATGCCGGCTCCCGTGGCGCGGCTCGCGGAGACCTACATGTACGACCCGGTGACGATTCGGGTGACGCCCAGGAAGCTCACCGTGGACTCGGTGGAGCAGGCATACGTGATGGTTGAGCCGCGCGACAAGCTCAGCCGAGTGGTGGAGGTGCTCAAGGCCGAGGAGCCCGAGCAGGCGATCATCTTCTGCCGCACCAAGATCGGCGCCTCGCGCCTCGAGCGCGATCTCTCCAACAAGGGACTGCGGGTGAAGGCGCTGCACGGCGACCTCAGCCAGGGCCAGCGCGACGGGGTGATGATCTCCTTCAAGGAGCACAAGGTGCCGTTGCTCGTCGCCACCGACATCGCCGCGCGGGGGCTCGACATCGAGCACGTCACGCACGTCATCAACTACGACCTGCCCAACAACCCCGAGATCTACGTGCACCGAATCGGGCGCACGGGGCGGGTCGGAAGGACGGGGCGCGCGATCACCTTCGCCACCGCCAAGCAGCGCGAGGACCTGAAGACGATCGAGCGGGTCGTGAAGGCGCCGATCGGCGAGTGGGAGCCGCCCGAGGAGCGCCTCGAGCACGCTCCACGCCCGCGCCGCCGCCAGCGCGACGAGGCCACGCCGGAGCCGGCGGCGAGCCTGGCCGACAGCAACGGCCGTACCAAGCTGTTCGTCAACCGCGGCCGCCGCGGCGGCATCGAGGAAGAGGACCTGCGCTGGGCCCTGACCGAGGGCGCCGTGATCCCCGAGGCCGCGATCGCCTCGATCCGGGTGCTCGAACGCTTCTCGTTCGTCGAGCTCGATGCCGATCAGGCCGAGCGCGCGGTCGAGTTCCTCGACGGCACCAAGCTCAAGGGCAAGCAGATCCGCATGGAGGTCGCGCGCTCCTAGGCGCGCGCGGCAGGGCCGAAGGGGGCGCCGGTGCTGATCGAGGACTACGCCCTGATCGGCGATATGCGCACCGCGGCGCTGGTCGGCCGCAACGGCTCGATCGACTGGTTCTGTCCGCCCCGCTTCGACTCCGCGTCCTGCTTCGCCGCATTGCTCGGCGACGAGAGCCATGGCCACTGGACGCTGGCGCCCGCCGACCAGGTGATCCGCTCATCCCGGCGCTATCGCGATGCCACGCTGGTGCTCGAGACCGAGTTCGAGACCGCCGACGGCGCGGTCCGGGTCACGGACTGCATGGCGCCGCAGGCAGAGGGCCCGACGATCGTGCGCCTGGTCGAGGGCGTGCGAGGCACGGTCAGGATGAGGATGGACCTCGTTATCCGCTTCGACTACGGGCGCACCGTGCCCTGGGTGCGCAGCAGCGACGAGGGCATCAGCGCCGTCGCCGGCCCCAATGCGCTCTACCTGCGCACCGAGGCGCCCCTGGAGGGTCAGGACCTGACAACGGTCTCGGAGTTCGAGGTCGTCGAGGGTGAGCTCGTCCCTTTCACGCTCGCCTGGAGCCCATCCCATCTCGGCCAGCCGACGGCGATCGACGGCGACTGGGCGATCGAGAACACCGAGCGTCACTGGCACGAGTGGTCCCATTCGTGCGCCTACGAGGGCGAGTGGCGCGATGAGGTGGTGCGCTCCCTGGTCACCTTGAAGGCGCTGAGCTTCGATGAGACAGGTGGCATCGTCGCCGCGCCCACGACCTCTCTGCCCGAGGCGATCGGCGGCGAGCGCAACTGGGATTATCGCTACTGCTGGCTGCGCGACGCCGCGCTCAGCATCGACGCCCTGATGCTGGGCGGGTACGCGAAAGAGGCCCAGGCCTTCGGGGGATGGCTGGAGCGCGCGACCGCCTCCCACCCCTCCCAGGCCCAGATCCTCTACGGGGTGGCAGGCGAGCGGCGGCTCTCGGAGGAGATCATCGACTGGCTGCCCGGCTACGAGGGCTCCGCTCCCGTACGCATCGGAAACGCGGCATCCGAGCAGTTCCAGCTTGACATCACGGGAGAGCTGCTGGACGCGGCCGACCGGGCACGCAAGCTGATCGGCAGGGTCGACCCGCTCGGCTGGGAACGGCAGTTGGCCGCCGTCAGACACCTGGAGTCGGTCTGGCGCGAGCCCGACGATGGGATCTGGGAGGTACGAGGCCCTCGCCGCCACTTCACCCACTCCAAGGTGATGGTCTGGGTCGCCTTCGACAGGATGATCGGCGCCGCCGAGGAGTACGACCTCGAGGGCGAAATCGATCACTGGCGAGAGCTTCGCGACGAGGTTCACGCCGAGGTCTGCGACCGGGCCTTTGACCCGAAGCGAAACACCTTCACGCAGTACTACGGCTCCGAGGAACTCGATGCCGCCACGCTGCTGATTCCGGCTGTCGGCTTCCTACCCCCCGACGACGCACGGGTGATCGGGCTGATCGACGCCGTGCAGGGGGAGCTGACCGCGGACGGGTTCGTGCTGCGCTATTCGGCGACTCCTCAGGCGCGCGGCTCGGTGGACGGCCTCAAGGGCGTCGAGGGCGCCTTCCTGCCGTGCTCGTTCTGGCTGGCCGACGCGCTGGCGATGGCCGGGCGCACCGACGAGGCGCGCGAGCTGTTCGAGCGGCTGCTCGGGCTCTGCAACGACCTGGGGCTGATCTCGGAGGAGTACGACACCGAGAACAAGCGCCTGATCGGCAACTTCCCGCAGGGCTTCACGCACCTCGCCCTGATCAACACGGCGTCGGTGCTGGGTGGCTTCAAGCTCGCCCCCCGTACCACTGCCTAGACGAGTTCCTCGATCCGGGTGATCAGCTCGCCCCAATCGAACGGCTTCGGCACGCAGCCGTCGGCTCCCAGGCCCATCATGCGCTGCGGCTCCTGCGCGTCGAGATGGGCGGAGATGATCAGCACCGGCACCTTGCTGCCGGCCTCCCGCATCTCCCGCAGGGCTTCGATCCCCGACTTGCGGGGCATCATCGCGTCGAGCAGGACCAGGTCGGGCGCCGAGGTCTCATCTTTGCTTTCGAGCACGTCCAGCATCTCCTGGCCGTCCGCCGCGGTCAGCACCTCGTAGCCCTCCAGCTCCAGTCGGCGGCTGAGCATCAGCAGCACCGTCTCGGAGTCGTCCGCGACCAGGACCCGAGTCACCTCGTAGACCTGACTTTGACCTTCCGCTTCGACGGCACCGGCCCTCGCCTGCGGCTCGGGGGCGCGCCGCCGGAACAGGCCGGCAGCACGAAGCGGAACGTGGTCCCCTTGCCGGGACGGGAGTCGGCCGAGATCGTGCCGCCGTGGAGCTCGACCAGTGACTTCGCGATCGCCAGCCCGAGCCCGGTGCCGCCGACCGCCTGGGTCTCGCCGCTCTGTGCGCGCCAGAAGCGGTCGAAGACGTGCTTGAGCTGCTGCTCGTCCAGCCCCGGGCCGTCGTCGGCCACGGCGAACTCGACCAGCCCGCCTCCGTCGGATGCCGCGCTCAGCTTCACCGTCGCTCCTTCGGGCGAGTACTTGCTGGCGTTGGTCAGCAGGTTGGAGAGCACCTGCCCGATGCGGCCGGGGTCGGCCTCGATGTCCGGGACTCCCTTCTCGACGCTGACCGTGAGCTCCTGGCCGCGCTCCTCGAAGCTGGGCCGCATCTGGCGCCCGGCCTGCTGGGCAAGCGCCCGCACGGGCGTGGGCTCGGTCTCGATCCTGAGCTTGCCGGCGTCGCTGCGAGCGAGATCCAGCAGGTCGTTGATCATCTTCTGAAGCTGCTCGGCGCTGTCGGCGATCACCGCGGCCGCTTCGTACTGGCGCGCGCTGAGGCTGGCCCGCTCGGAGGTCAGCATCTCGGCGAATCCCTTCACCACGGTCACGGGGGTCCGCAGCTCGTGCGAGACCGTGAGCACGAAGTCGTCCTTCATCCGCTCGACGCGGTCGCGCTCCCGCGCCTCGTGTTCGAGCGCATCGGCCATCTCGTTGAAGGCGCGGCCCAGCTCGGCTATCTCGTTCGGGCCGCCGGCCTCGACACGCGTGTCGAGGTCGCCGCCGGCGAGTCGGCGGGCGCCCTCCACCAGCTTCGCCAGCGGGGTCCGCATCGACTTGATCAGCCCCGAGAACAGGATCACGGCCGCGATCAGCGCGGCGAAGAGGCCTGCGACGACCACGATCGTGGTGTCGCGCGTGTCCCGGCGGGCGCTCTCCCGTACGGCCTCACGGGCCCCCCTGCTCGCGGCCGCGAGCCCATCGCCGGTGCTGGTGACGGCGCGCGTCAGCCTACTGCGCACGTCCAGAGGGGGGCTCTCGCCACGCAGCAGCGGCTCGCCCACCGTCCTGCGCCAGGCCCGCTCGTTCGTCACCGTGCGCTTCAGTCCAGCCGTGAGCACCGAGTCCGTCCCGGTGAGAAGACCCGCCCGCTCGGCCGTGGCCTGGAAGTCGGCCGCCGCCTGTTCGAGGCCGGTCGGGTCGGGCAGCTCTCCCCGGGTCAGTGGCCGCACGGCGGCTTCCTCGAGGTTGAAGTTGGAGCGCAGTTGCTCGGTCTCGACCTCGAGCTGGAAGTAGCGCCTCGTCTCCTGCTCGAAGTCCACCCGGATCTGGTAGAGCCGCCCGACGCCGAGCAGGGAGACGACGAGCAGCAGCGCGAAGAGGATCACGAAGCCGATCCTCAAGCGTGCCGTCAGGGAAGGATTGAATTTCATGCCGCGGCCTCGGGGCAACATTACTTAGTAGGTCGGCATCTGCCGCCCATTTCTTTCGCGCAGGGTCAAATCAGACGCCTGAGCGGAGCACACCCAGCCCCATAGCGGGAACCGAGGCGGAGGCCCGGCCGGCGATGGAGACTGGACCGAGAGCCCAGCCGGGATTCGGTGGCTGGGCAAGGGAGCCTCGCGGCCGCCGAGCTGAGCGCCCCGGCTAGAGCGCGGCGCCGGTCAGCTCGGTGAGGCGCGCGATCGTCTCGGACGGGTCGCGATGGCGGATCGCGGTCATGCCCAGGGCCTGCGCGGCCTCGCAGTTCTCGCGCAGGTCGTCGACGAACACGCACGAGGCCGGCTCGGCGCCGACCCGCTCGGCCGCCAGCAGGTAGATCTCGGGCTGCGGCTTGTGCATGCCAAGCTCGCCCGAGATCAGCACCGCGTCGAACAGCGGGTCGAGCAGCGCGCGATCGTAGTGGCCCGTGCTCCACGAGTTGGAGACCAGGCCGGTCCTCAGCCCCGCGGCCCGGACGCCGCGCACGGCCGCGAGCATCTGATCGAGCGGCCGCATGCTCTCGAACATGCCGTCGATCAGGCCGTCGGGGCTCTCGAGCCCGAGCCGGCGGGCGAAGGAGGCCTCGAAGTCGGGCTCGGAGATCTCGCCGGTCTCCAGCGAGCGCAGCAGCGCCAGTGCCTCTGGATCCGCGCGGAACAGCCGCCTGATCGCCTCGGGATCGAGGCCGTGATTGCCGCAGAAGGCCGAGAAGCTGTCCCAGACCGGCGTGGTCAGCACCCCGCCGAAGTCGAACAGGGCGGCCTCGTATCGACGCTCGCTCAAGGCACCGGCGGAGGCGAAGCCGCGCCGGCGCCGCCATATGCTGGGGCCATGAGCGAGCAGGCTAGCGACGCGCCGGCGACGTCGGACGCCCCAGAGGGCATCGACCGGGCGGGGGTCGAGGCCTGGTTCGAGGCGAACGTGCCGACCGCCAAGCCGCCGCTGGCCTTCGAGCGCATCTCCGGCGGGCGCTCCAACCTCACCTTCGGGGTGAGCGACTCGGCCGGCGGCGAGTGGGCGCTGCGCCGCCCGCCGCTCGGCAAGCGGCTCGGCTCGGCGCACGACATGGTTCGCGAGCATCGGGTGATCGCCGCACTGCAGCAGACGCCGGTCCCGGTTCCTCCCGTGCTCGGCCTCTGCGAGGACGAGTCGGTGAACGGCGCCCCCTTCTACGTGATGGGGTTCGTCGCGGGCCCGATCCTGCGCACGCCCGACGACGCCGAGCGCTTCGACCAGGGCCAGCGACGAGCGATCGGCGAGCGGGTGGTGGACACCCTGGTCGAGATCCACCGCGTCGACCCCGACCAGGTGGGCCTCGGCCAGCTCGGCCGCAAGCAGGCTTACGTGGAGCGACAGTTGAAGCGCTGGCACGGTCAGTGGCAGAAGTCGAGCACGCGTGAGCTGCCGCTGCTGGACAGCGTGCACGAGCGCCTGGCGGCATCGGTGCCCGAGCAGGGCCCGGCCGCGATAGTGCATGGCGACTACCGACTCGACAACATGATCCTCTCGCCCTCCGGGGAGGTGGCCGCGGTCGTGGACTGGGAGCTCTGCACGCTCGGCGATCCGCTCGCCGACGTCGGCCTGCTGCTCGTCTACTGGTCCGAGGCCGGGGACGAGCTGATGCCGTTGTTCGCCCCCGCGACGATCGCGCCGGGCTTCATCTCCCGCGACGAGGTCCGCGCCCGCTACGCCGAGCGCTCGGGACGCGGCCTCTCGCAGGTGGACTACTTCGTGGCGCTCGGCTACTGGAAGCTGGCGATCATCCTCGAGGGCGTCTATGCCCGCTACTCGGGTGGCCAGTACGGCAAGACCGACGAGGGCTTCGAGCAGTTCGCCAAGCTGGTCGGCCGCCTGGCGGAGGCGGCCGACGAGGCGGTGGCGCGGCTGGATTAGCCGCTGCGGGCGCGAACGCTCTCCGGTGGCGCTAGGCGCCGGGGCCGGGGGCGGCCGCGACCGGGACGTCGGCTGCGCCATCGGCGGCGGGCGTGACCTCACGGCGCTTGGCGGCGCGGCCGAGCTCGCGGCGGGCGATCACCATCTTGTGGACCTCGTCGGGGCCGTCAGCGACCCGGAGCATGCGGCTGAAGCGCCACATGCCGGCCAGCGGCGTGTCGTCGGACATGCCGAGCGCCCCGTGCACCTGGATCGCGCGGTCCAGCACATCCATGACGACGTTGGCCGCGACCACCTTGATCATCGAGATCGCCTGGCGCGCGCGGCGCTTGCCCTGCGTGTCCATCTGCCAGGCCGCGTTGAGGGTCAGCAGGCGGGCCTGGTCGACCTCCATGCGCGAGAGCGCGACGAAGTCCTGGACGAACTGCTTTTCGGCCAGCGGGCCGCCGAAGGCCTCGCGGGTGTTGGCCCGGTCGCACATCATCTCGATCGCCCGCTCGGCGGTGCCGATCGCGCGCATGCAGTGGTGGATGCGGCCGGGACCGAGGCGGTCCTGTGCGATCACGAAGCCGCCGCCGCGCTCGCCGAGCAGGTTGGAGGCCGGCACCCGGCAGTCCTCGTAGCGGACCTCGCAGTGCCCGGGTCCGCCGTCGTGGCCCATCACCGAGACGCTGCGGACCAGGTCGAAGCCGGGGTTGTCGATCGGCACGATGATCATGCTGGCGCGGTTGTAGGGCGGGGCGTCGGGATCGGTGACGACCATCGCGATCGCGAAGGCGGCCCCCACGGCGCCCGACGTGTACCACTTGTGTCCGTTGATCACCCACTCCTCGCCCTGCAGCTCGGCGCGAGTCTGAAGCGTGGTGGGGTCCGAGCCCGAGACCTCCGGTTCGGTCATCGAGAAGCAGCTGCGGGCATCGCCGTCCAGCAGAGGCTGGAGGAACTCGGCCTTCTGCTCGGCGGTGCCGTGCTCGGCGAGGATCTCCATGTTCCCTGTGTCGGGAGCCGCGCAGTTGAAGGCCATGCCGGCGACGATCGGACTGCGCCCCATCTGCTCGCAGAGAATCCCGTACTCCCAGTTGGTCAGCCCCGGCCCGTGCTCCTCGTCGGGCAGGAAGAGGTTCCAGAGCCCCTGTTCGCGCGCCCTCGCCCTGATCTCGATCAGGATCTCGGGGTAGGGCACCCCGGGTCTCACCTCGTCGTCGAGCGCCTTGATCGCCTCTGCCTCGACCGGGTAGACGTGCTCGGTCATGAAGGCCTCGATCCGCTCCTTGAGCGACTCGACCTCTGGAGACGAATTGAAGTCCATGCGGGTTGCTCTCCTCTCGGGGGCTAGGCCCTCAGCTTATATCTGGCATAGAGCTCGCCCCCTGATTCGAGCATCCAGACCGGCTCCAGCTCGAGCACCTCGGCAAGCTCGCCCTCCAGGATGTGAGGCCCGCTGCCGCCCGCCAGCTTCGGAGCGATCGTCAGGAAGAGCTCGTCGGCCAGCCCCATCCGCTGCAGATCCCCGTGCAGGGTGGGTCCTCCCTCGCATAGCAAGGAGCGGATCCCGCGCTCGCGCCGCAGCCAGGCGAGCGCGTCGGGGAGCTTCACGCCTCCGCCGTGCCGCACCACCTCCAGCGGGGTTGCGATCGGCGGCGGCTCGGTGTCGGCGGCGGTGAAGATCACCACCCGCCCGCCGCCGTCGGTGAACAGCCCGGCGTCCCAGGGCAGCTCGAAGCGGTTGGAGACGATCACGGCCAGCGGGTCGTGGGCGAGCAGGGTGCGCTCGCGGTAGGCCCGCAGCTGCGGATCGGAGACCATGCGCCCGTAGCGCTCAGCGCGCAGCGTGCCCGCTCCGATCATCACCGCGTCCACCCGCGTGCGAAGCCGTTGCAGCAGCTCGGTATCCACCGGGCCGGCGATCGCCCCGGAGCGGCCGGCGATCGCCGCGCGACCGTCCAGGGTGGTCGCGAAGTTGAGCACCACATACGGGCGGTCGGCGTGGGCCAGCCGCTCCAGCTCCAGCGTCCCCAGCTGCTCGGCGACGGTCGTCGGGCCGGGGTCGGGCAGCAGCCGGCGGACGCCATGCGTCTCACCCGGAATCAGGCCAGGCGCCCCGCTCCCTTCGCCGCCGCTCACCGGCCGCCCTCGATCTCCGCGAGGTGCTCGATTTCGGCGCGGCCCCCGACGACGTCGCGAGCCGCCGCTTCGCCGGCCCAGGCCCAATCGTCGCGCTCCGCGTCGCTGAGCGCCCCGTGCGGGATCGGCTCGTGGCCCAGCCGGCTCAGCTGCTCGATCACGGCCTCAGCCGCCCCGACCCGCTCGTCCGCCGCCACGGAGGCCCTCATCCCGGCGGCATCTCCTCCGCGTCGCGTGCGGGGATGCCGGGCGAGGGCTCCGGCGTCCCGCCCGCCCTGAGCGGCACTAGTAGGGCTTCCAGCGGGGGAACTCGCGGCCGGCGTACTCCTGGACGCGCCTCGAGTCCTCGCCGAAAAGCGAGACCAGGTGGGCCTCGACCTCGGGGGTCAGCTCCGGCTTCGGCGCCTCGGGCGCGTCGGGATCGTGGACGACCTTCTCCACCATCCAGCGCATGCGCTCCGGCAGGCGGTCGAAATTGCGGTCGAAGGAGCGGAACCCGGGCAGCTTGATCAGCTTCTCCATGAACTGGTACTTGTCGGATTCCTTTGCCGTGGACTTCTCCCACTCGCGGTCGAACTGCTCCGAGGTGAAGTCAGGGTCGACGCCGGCGAACGAGAAGGCGCGGCGCATCGTCCCCTCGCGGTCCCCCTGCAGCTCCTCCTGAGCGATCACCGAGATCTGCTCCTTCGGGAACAGATCCATGTAGGGCTGCAACTGCATCCAGTACATCGAGCGGGTCACGTAGGTCTGGTCGTCGCGGAGCAGCACGTCCTCCATCGCCCGCGTCTCGTAGCCGGCCCCGGTGGCGTGGCGCCAGTGCGAGAGGATGCGGCTGATCGGGTCGCGCACCATGTAGATCAGCTTGGCGTCCGGGCAGTGCTCGCGAATGCGCTCCGCGACTCCCGTGTAGCGCGGCATGTTCGTGTAATGGGGGGAGGACTCCCCCCGCACCGGGAAGCGGTCGTCGAAGCGCCCGCGGTACCAGTCCAGCCCGAGGTCCCAGTTGAGCTCCTCGACGAAGAAGTTGAGCTCCTTGGGCTTCGACATCTGGATCTCGGGGTGCAGGCCGAGGTAATGGTGGATGCTCGTCGTCCCGCACTTGAGCCCGCCGATGATGATCAGGTTGGGCATGGCGGCGTGCCCGCGCCTGCGACGCGGCACGCGCCCGCCGCGCTTGCGGTCGGCGGCGTAGCGCTCGCGCGCGCGCAGGCACATCGCCTCGTCGGCGGGATCGTGCGCTGAGGGCATGGCGGGGGCAGCGACCCCCGCGGCGGCTTTCCGCTCGCTGGTGGCAGCCATTCGAGCGCGACAGTGTGGCACGACTCGGGCCCGGGTGTCATGCCGCTCCCCAGCGCCGCGCGGCTACTAGGCTGCCCTGCATGGATGTATTCCGCACCCCGGACGAGCGCTTCGCCGAGTTGCCCGGCTACGACTTCGAGCCGCACTACGAGGAGGTCGACGGCCTGCGCCTGCACTACGTGGACGAGGGGCCCGGCGGCGCCAACGGCGCCGGACACGGCCGTCCCGTCGTCTGCTTTCACGGCGAGCCCAGCTGGGCCTACCTCTACCGCAAGATGGTGCCTCCGCTGGTGGCCGCCGGCCACCGCGTGATCTGCCCCGACTTCGCCGGCTTCGGGCGATCCGACAAGCCCACCGACCGAGGCTGGTACAGCTACGACGGCCACGTCGGCCTGGTCTCGAAGCTGCTCGAGTCGCTCGACCTCAGCGATGCCGTGGTGGTGGTCCAGGACTGGGGCGGGCCGATCGGCCTGCGCTGGGCCGTGGAGAACGCCGATAGGGTCGGCGCCCTCGCGATTCTCAACACGGGCCTGTTCACCGGCCGGGTCTCGAAGGGCTTCATGGCCTGGCGGGAGTTCGCCGAGAAGAACCCCGACCTCCCGGTCGGCTTCGTGATCCAGGGAGCCACCGCGCAGCAGCTTCCCGACGAGGTCGTCGCGGCCTACGAGGCGCCATTCCCCACGGCCGAGTCGAAGGCGGGGGCAGCGCAGTTCCCGCTGCTCGTGCCGATCGCCGCGGACGCTGCGGGGGCGAGCGAGATGGGGGCCGTGGTCGAGTCGCTGCGCGCCTGGCAGAAGCCGGCCCTGATCGCCTTCTCCGACCAGGACCCCGTTTTCCCGTTCCCCAAGGCCGGGGAGGCGTTCGTGGAGATGATCCCCACCACCGGCGAGCAGGTCAGGATCGAGGGCGCCTCGCACTTTCTCCAGGAGGACCGGGGCGAGCTGATCGCGGCCGAGATCCTGAGCTTCCTGGAGCGCGCCGGTGTCGGGCGCTAAGGCGACCGGGAAGCCGGGGCGCCGACCCAGCCAGAGCAAGCCCGCAACGCCCAGGGAGCTGCGCTCACCACGGCGCCTGCCTGATCTCAGCCGGGCCCAGTGGAGGCAGGTGGCCAAGGGCGTCCACTCGCGCTTCGGCGAGGCGCAGATCACCGATCGCGCCGCGACGCTCGCCTACTACGGGTTCCTCTCCCTGTTCCCCGCGTTGATCGTGGCGTTGGCGCTGCTGGAGCTGCTCGGAAGCTACCCCGAGACCTACGAGAGCATCATCGCGACGCTTCGCGAGGCGGCCCCCGGGACAGCCGTGGACACGATCGACAGCTCCCTGCGCGACGCGTTACGGGTCAGGGGAGCGGGCGGGCTGCTCGGACTCGGGCTCCTCTTCGCCTTCATCACCGCCTCGGGCGCGGTGGGCGCCTCGATCCGCTCGCTGGAGGCGATCAACGAGACGCGCGAGCAGGCGACCTTCGTGCGCAGCAACCTGACCCGGCTGTGGCTGACGCTGGCGCTGATGGCCCTGCTCCTGATCGCCTTCGTGGCGCTGCTCGTCGCCGGCCCGCTGTTCGGCTCGCTGGCCGAGGCGGCGGGGGTCGGAGAGGGAGGCCGCGCCGCGGTGGCGATGCTGCGCTACCCCGTCGGCCTCGCGGCCCTTCTCGCGGCCCTGCTGCTGCTCTACTCGCTGGGCCCTGTGGCCACCCGTCGCCGGCCCTTCGAGCATCTCCCCGGCGCGCTGCTGGCGGCCCTGCTATGGGTGCTCTCCTCCGCCGGCTTCTCCCTCTACGTCTCGGGGTTCAGCAGCTACGACGCGACCTACGGGGCGCTGGGCGCCGTGATCGTGCTCCTGGTCTGGATCTACATCGGCGCGCTCGCCGTGCTGATCGGGGCGCTCGTCAACCGCGAGCTGCTCAGGGTTCGACGGGCCCGTTGACCGGCGTTCCTCTCGCACTGGACCTCGGGGCGAGCGCCGACGGCTTTCAGCGCGCGGCCGAAGAGCTCGCCGGACGCGTCGGAGACATCGCCTGGCCGGCGATGGCGCTGGCGCTGCTCTTCTACCTGGCCCACCTGCTGGCCCGCACCAGGGCCTGGCAGAACGTGCTGCGAGCTGCCTATCCAAACCGGGTGGTCTCCTACCCGAAGATCACGGCCTCCTACCTGGCCGGCGCCGGCCTCAACAGCTTCTTTCCGGCGCGGATCGGCGACGCGGTCAAGATCTTCCTCGCGAAGCGCTCGATTCACGGCTCCACCTACCCGGCGATCGTCTCCTCCTTCTTCGTGCAGGCGGTGTTCGACACCAGCGCGGGGCTGATCGTCTTCATCTATGCCCTCACGCAGGGGCTCCTGCCGCGCCCGCCCGAGCTGCCCGGCATCCCGGCATTCGACATCTCCTTCTGGGCCGCGAACCCGCAGCTGCTCGTCTTCTTCATCACGGCGCTGGGGATCGGGGTGATCGCGCTGTTCGCGGTGCTGGCCCGCCGGGCGGAGGCGTTCTGGGACCGCATCAAGCAGGGGGTGGTCGTGCTGACCGACATCCCGCTCTACCTGCGCACCGTCGCCTCCTGGCAGGGCGTGGCCTGGGTGATGCGCTTCTTCGCCTTCTTCTTCTTCCTCGAGGCGTTCAACATCGGCGGGTCGTTCGAGAACGTGATGATCGTGATGAGCGTGCAGGCGATCTCGACCCTGCTGCCGCTCACCCCCGGTGGGGCCGGTGCCCAGCAGGCACTGCTGGTGGCCACGCTGGTCGGCCCAGGCCCGATCGCCGTGCTCACCTACTCGGCGGGGCAGCAGGTCGCGGTGGCGGCCTGGGCCGCCATTCTCGGCTTCCTGGCGCTCGCCTTCGTCTTCCGCACCACCGATTGGCGCACCCTGATCCGCTCGGCCTCGGCCGAGGCCGACGAGCACCGGGGACCCGATCCCGGAGGTCAGCCCGGGTAGCGACCGGGGATCAGCCAGCGCCAGGGCGGCTGCTCGGAGGGAGGGAACCGGTAGTGGTTACGGCCGGCGAGGCGCTCGAGCGGGACCAGGGCCGGATCGTCCCCGAGGTTGAGGCGCAGCCCGGATGCCGCCGCGATCTGGGTGGCTCCGGCGCTTCGGACGATGCGCTCCCAGCCGAGCGTCGGCCGGTAGAGCCAGTAACTGACCCGCACCGGGCCGCCCGAGCGCCTCAGGTCATCCACCGAGGTGAACAGTGTCAGACGGCGCCCGGTTGCCGGCCGGCCGGCTTCGCCGGCGATCGAACAGCTCGACCGGCGACAGCGCCGGAAGTCGACCGGCAGCAGCGCCCCCGTGGGCCCCGCTGCGGCGAGCCCCCCGGGCGCAGGCGCCAGGTGGCGGACGAGCTTGCCGAGCGGAAAGCCGTAGGCCAACGCCAGCGGGTTTCGCCCGCAGGGCACCGGATGGCGTGGCGCGCAGGCGATCCGACGGCCGATCGCGGCGCCCAGCTCGCGCCCGGCGCGCTCGGGGGGCGCGGCTCTGAGCGCCGCGAGCGCCGCGATCACGATCAGCGCGATCAGCGCTGCCAGTCCGACCTGCTCGACCGATGCCGCTGCGCGCTGCGATCGGCCTTCTCCTTCGGGCATGCGCGGAGGCTCGGGGGGCGGCCTGCTTCGAGCGCGCGCGGTTCGTGCCGCAGCGTGCCGAATCAGACGCGGGTGACCCGCATCCCGCATCCCGCTGAAATCGCCGGCCGGCCGGCGATCGGCGCGGCCAGGGGCGCTGCGCGGCTCTATGATCGGCGCATGGAAGGATTCGGAGGACTGTTCGGCGACCCCGAGGAGATGCGCAAGCGCATGGAGGAGCTCTCCGAGCAGATGCAGAGCGGCCAGCGGGTCGCCTGGGCCGACAACGCGATCAAGCTCGCCGTCGAGATGACCGTCGCGGCGATCAACTCGATGGAGCTGACCGGCAGCAGCGACCAGCAGGCGATCCAGGTTCGCGACGCGATCAGGGTCGTCTTTCCCGAGGCCGTGACGCTGGTGCGCGAGGCCCGCGAGGGCCTCTCCTAGGGCCTTGGGCCTGCCGGCTCCCTCCACCGCCGGGGCTGCGCTCGTCACCGGCGCCTCGTCTGGAATCGGCGCCGCGATCGCCGCCGAGCTCGCATCGCGCGGACACGCGCTGATCCTGGTCGCGCGCCGCGAGCAGCGACTGCAGAGCCTGGCGACCGAGCTGGCCCAGCGGCATGGCATCGACGCTGCGCCGATCGCCGCCGATCTCGCCGACCCGGCCGACCGGGACGCGCTCGCGGCCCGGGTCAACCAGAGCGGGCGGGTGGCCGAGCTGCTCGTCAACAACGCCGGCTTCGGCTCGCGCGGCGACTTCGTCAGCAACGATCGTGGGCGCATGGTCGGCATGGTCAGGCTCAACGTCGAGGCCGTGGTGGACCTCACCGCCCGCTTTCTGCCCGGCATGGCCGAGCGCGGCCGCGGCGCGATCATCAACATCGCCTCCACGGCCGCCTTCCAGCCCATGCCCGGCGCGGCGGCATACGCGGCCAGCAAGGCCTTCGTGCTCTCCTTCAGCGAGGCGCTCCACACCGAGCAGGGCGGCAGCGGTGTCGGCGTCACCGCCGTCTGTCCCGGGCCTGTGAGGACCGAGTTCGCCGACGTCGCGGGCATGACGGGAGTCGAGCACAGCACCCCCGACGCGATCTGGATGTCGGCCGGTGAGGTGGGCCGGGCGGCGGTCGAGGGCGCCGAGCAGGGCAAGCGGGTGGTGGTGCCGGGGACGATCAACCGGGCGCAGGCGATCCTGGGGCAGCACAGCCCGCGCGCGGTGGCGCTGCCGCTGATCCAGCGGATTTGGTCGGCCAGGTCGAGGGGCTCCTCCGAGGGCTGATGCCCACGCTCGAGGCTCGCGGCGTCGAGCTCGCCTGGAAGCAGAGGGGAGAGGGCCACCCGGTGCTGCTGGTTCACGAGACCGGCACCTCCGCGTTCGCCTGGGATGGGGTGGCGAGCGCTCTCGACCGAGAGGGGGCGGGCGGCGCCCGCGCGATCTCGTATGACCGTCGCGGCTGGGGTGACTCCACGGCACCCGACGGCTACAGGCGGACCACGGTCGAGGAACAGAGCGAGGACGCGGCCGTGGTGGTCGAGTCGCTGGCGACCGGCCCCGTGATCGCCTGCGGAGCGGGCCTGGGGGCGTTGATCGCGCTTGACCTGTTGCTGCGCCGGCCCGAGCTGGTGCGGGGCGCGGTCCTGGTCGAGCCGCCGCTGCTGGCGCTGCTGCCCGAGGCGACCGAGCTGCTCTCAGCCGACCGGAGCGCCCTGGAGGCGCGGGCCGGCGAGGGCACCGACGCCCTGGTGGAGCTCTATCTCTCCGGTGGCCTCGGGGCGCTGGCCGCGGGCGTCGACCGCCTGCCCGCCGAGTTGACGGCCCCGGCGCGCGAGCGGCCGGCCAGCCTGCTCGCCGAGCTGGGCGCCGCGTCGGTCTGGTCGATGCCGCTGTCGCGCCTCGCGACCGCCGAGCGGCCGTCCCTGGTGGTAGCCGGCCGAGGCAGCCCCGCCCTGCTGCGAACCGTCGCCCAGGAGCTGCCGGGGCGCCTTGCCGGGGCGGAGCTGCGCGATCCCGGTCCTTCGCCACTGCCGGCGCACCTCGGCGCGCCCGAGCGCATCGCCTTGCTCGTGGCGGAGCTCAGCGCCGCGGGCGCGCGGTGACCTCGATCAATCCGCCGCGCCCGGCGATCAGCGCGCCGCCCTCCAGCAGCACGGCGAGGATCGCCGTCGGTACCGCGGCGAACACGGTGACCAGCACGTCGATCGCAAAGGCGGCCCTTCCCTTGCCGTCGCCCGGGCGGAGCCGCCCCGAGATCGCCTCTCCAGCGAAGTCCCGATGAAAGGTGAGCAGGTTGAGCAGGGTCTGCCACATCGAGGCCATGCCGGCGGGCGCGATCTGCCGGACGCGGCTGACCTCCAGCCCACGCCTGGCGAGCAGCAGCTCGGCCGCGCGCGGGCTCGGCTTCAGGGCCGAGCCGCCGGGACGCAACGCCGCCCAGTTCTCGGCTCCCAGCCAGGCCTGCAGGCTGGAGGCGTTGGGAGCGCGAAAGGCGATCGGCTCGCTCGGTCCGCGGGGGGGATGCCCGTTGCCACGGGCAGCCGCGCCGGGCCCGGCCTGCGCATCGCCGAGCAGCTGGTCGATCGCCTGCTCGGGCGAGGGAACGGAGTCGCGGGCGACGGCGAGCCCGCAGTTCTCGCAGCGGTCGATCACCTGGTCCTCGCGAGGCCCCCAGCCGGTGGTCTCGACCCAGACGAACAGCGGCTTGCCGCAGGCTGGGCAGTGCGCCGAGCCCGGCGCAGCGCCGTCCTCCAGGCTGACCGTCCTGCGGCCCGGGGTCTCCCTGCCCACAGCCATGCTCAGACGCCCGCCGACAGCGGCCGGCGGGCCTCGTCCAGCTCCCAGGCGACGTCGAAGCGACCCAGGCTGCCGAGGAACGAGCCGGGGTCGAATGCCTGCGAGGGCGCCAGCGCGCCCGTTCCCGGGATGCGGCCCTGCGCCGCGATGATCGCGCCGCGCGCGACGCTGGCGGCGGTGAGGCCGTATATGTCGGAGCCCCGGATCACGCCGCGCCGAACGGTCCGCCCGCGGTTGACCTCGCAGACGATCGTGAAGCGCGCTGCCGCGCGCTCCTCGGCGCTCGGCCCCTCGGGAAGGCGGCTGATCATCGAGCCGAGCACTCGCTTCAGCGGCGTCCGCGCAGCCAGCCCGGTGGGGCGCGCGAGCAGCGGCACAAGCGGGCGCAGCCGCGGATGGGGGGCGAAGGTGGCGGCGCTGATCATGGTCTTCACACGCCTGGTGGCGATGTGCTGCGGCACGGTGATCTGCTCGCCGGCCGGGTAGCGTGCCATCCGCTGGCGCCCGATCGGCTCGGGGAAGTCGAAGTAGCCACGGCCGACGCTCTGGCTGGCCGGCAGCCACTGGAGCTTGCGCCACTCGACGTCGCCGCCCTTCAGCATCTCCAGCGCCGAGAGCTGCGTGCCCCGGGTCGTCCCCAGGCCGGCCACCGAGTAGGCCAGCAAGACTTCATCGACCTCGCCCATTCCCTCGGCCGTCAGCGCGGCGATCATGTCGCCGGGCACGTAGTCGAAGCCCATCGCCGGTACGACCGCGACTCCAGCCCGCTCGGCGGGTGAGCCGTAGCGTTCGAAGGCCATTCGCATGTAGGTCTGCTCGCCGGTCGTGTCGAGGTAGTGGGTCGAGGTCTCGAGCGCCGCGGCGAGTACCGGCTCTCCGAGCTGGCTGAAGGGCCCCGCGCAGTCGATCACGGCGGCGCAGTCGGCGAGAAGCCCTCGCAGCGCGTCCGGGTCGTCCAGCGATGCTGCCTGCGTGCGAACATCCCCGCCCAGCTCGGCGCCCAGGGCATCCAGCTTCGCCTGGTCTCGGCCCGAGAGCACGAAGTCGGTCTTGGCCCCGGCCAGCTCGGCGGCCACGAGCTTTCCCGTGTACCCGGTCGCCCCGTAGACGGCGATCGGGCCGCGCTGGCGTGAGAGTAGACGCATCGCGGCGGATGATAGGTGGGGGCCGTTCCCGGCGGACCCTCTAGCGGGGTAGGCTCAGAGCATGCAGCTCCGCGAGATCATGACCGCGGGGGTCGTGACGGCCGCCGAGCAGGCCCAGGTGCTCGAGGTTGCCCGGCTGATGCGTGACCGGCGGGTCGGCTCTGTCGTGATCTGCGATCCCGAGGGCGCGCCGATGGCGATGATCACCGACCGCGACGTTGCGGTGCGCGTAGCAGCCGATGACCGCTCGCTCAGCGAGCCCGCCGGCGAGCACGCATCGCGCCCCCTGATCAGCGGAGAGCCCGAGATGGAGCTCGAGGAGGCGGCCGCGCTGATGGTCCAGCACCGGGTCAGGCGCCTTCCCGTGATCGCCGGCGGCGAGCTGGCCGGCATAGTCACGCTCGACGACATCGCGGTTCGCACGGGCAACCTCGAGGTGGCCCAGCGCATGACCGCCGACGTGATCGAGGGCGCGCTGCCCGACTTCTACTTCCACGAGCGCGGCTAGTCCCTAAAGTACGCGCCCGCCCCGCAGGCGGGCCTGATCTTGAGCACTCCCGACAGACGCCAGACCCTGGAGCGCGAGCGCCGCTGGTCCCGCCCGGCCGGCATCTCCGCGATCCTCGGCGCGATCGGGATCCAGGCGGGGCTGTTCGTCGGGGGGGCGGCGCTGTCGGGCGATTCGACCGCCGAGCGCCTGCTGGAGGCGAGCACGGGCGACGCCGACGGCCAGCTGCTCGCCGGAGTCGTGATCTCGGCGGTCGGCTTCCTGGCGCTGGTGCCGCCGCTCACGCTTCTCTTCCTCGCGGCGCGCGATCGCTCGGAGCGGATGACCCGCCAGTTGGTCGTCCTCGCGATGATCGGCGCGGCGCTGATCGCCGCCGGACTGGTGCTCAACAACTCCTCCTACCTGAAGGCCGCCGACGACTTCGCGGCCTCGGAGGCGACGCGTGAGGAGGCGCCCGCCACGCCCTCCGGCTCCTCGGGCGAGGAGGGCGGGGCCGGCGCCCAGAAGCCTGCGAACACCGAGAAGCAGGCGGCCGAGGGCTCCGGGCAGCGGGAGACCACCGTCGAGCCGACCACCACCGAGACCAAGGCAGCGAGCGACTCCGGAAGCTCGCAGGACGACGCCGAGCAGCGAGCGGACGACGCGCTGGCCGACGCCCCCGGCGCCACCGCCGCGGCGCTGCTGGTCCGCGGAGGGGCCCTGGTGCTCTCGCTCGGCCTCTTCTACACGTCCCTGTGGGCGATGCGCGCCGGCCTGCTCAGCCGCTTCTGGGGCTCGCTGGGCATGGCCAGCGCCGTGGTCCTGTCTCTCTTCTTCCTCTATTTCTTCGCCCTGGTCTGGTTTCTGGCGATCGGAGTGCTGCTCGTCGGCGTCTGGCCTGGCGGGCGCCCTCCCGCCTGGGAGACGGGCGTGGCCGTTCCATGGCGCAAGCCCGGCGGGGGTGGCGAGGGTCCCGACGACTCCGTCGAGGGCAGCGGCCGGGAGATCCCCGGAGCGGGCCCCTCGGCCAGCGAGGAGGGCTCCGGCTCGCCCGGGGCGCTCGGCGCCGGCGATGACGTCGGTGCCGAGCGCAACGGGACCGACGGCGATGGGCCGGGCGAGCCGCCGCAGAAGCGCAAGCGCCGCCGCTAGGCAGACGCCGCAGGGGGAGAGGCCATCAGCTCGACGCGGTGCCCTCCCGGGGCGAGGGCGAAGGCCCGCTCGGCACCCCAGAGCGCTCTCGCGTCGGAGACGTCGAAGCCTGCCTCTCGCAGTCGCTTCTTGGCCTCGGCGTGGTCGGGCACGACCACGGCGGAATGCCCCAGGAGCGGTGCGGTGTGGCCCTCGGTAAGAATCAGGTGAACCTGCGTGCCCTTGCGCTCCAGCCAGCGCACCGATTCGCCGAGCGGCTCGGGTGAATCGACCTCGCCGAAGCCGATCAGGCGCCAGAACTCCACCATGCGCTCAGCCTCGCCGGGCGGCACCTCGATCGAGACGTGGTGGAGCACGGCCGCAGGATCGCATGCCGACCCGGTTGGGTCCGCTAGCCGCCCTGCTCGGCGAAGCGCCGCTCCACGTCCTTGACCACCTCGGGGTCTCGCAGCGTGGAGACGTCGCCGAGGTCCTCGCCGGCGGCGATGTCGCGCAGTATCCGTCTCATGATCTTCCCCGAGCGCGTCTTCGGCAGGTCATCGCAGATCACGATTCGTCTCGGCCGGGCGAGCTTGCCGATCTTGGCCGCGACGTAGTCCCGCAGCTCTGCCGCGAGCTCGTCCGTCATCTCCACCTCGGGGATCGCGAAGGCGACGATCGCCTGCCCCGTGAGTTCGTCGGGGATGCCGATCACGGCGGCCTCGGCCACCCGGGGATTCGAGACCAGCGTCGACTCGACCTCCATCGTCGAGAGTCGGTGACCCGAGACGTTGATCACGTCGTCGGTGCGCCCGACGATCCAGAAGTAGCCGTCCTCGTCGCGCCGCGCTGCGTCGCCGACCAGGTAGATGTCTCGGCCGTAGCGCTCCCAGTAGGTTTCGATGAAGCGCTCGTCATCCTTGTAGAGCGTCCTCGCCATCGCCGGCCAGGGTCGAGTCAGGACCAGCGTCCCCGCTCCCTCGTCGATCTCCTCGCCCTCGCTGTCGAGGATCTTCGCCTCGCAACCAGGGAAGGGCACGGTCGCCGAGCCGGGTTTGGTGGTGGTCAGGCCGGGCAGCGGGGTGATCATGATCGCGCCGGTCTCGGTCTGCCACCAGGTATCGACGATCGGGCAGCGGCCGCCGCCGATCACCTCCTGGTACCAGAGCCAGGCGCGGGGGTTGATCGGCTCGCCGACCGACCCCAGCAGCCGCAGCGAGGAGAGGTCGTGCTTGGCAGGGTGCTCGACCCCCCACTTCATGCAGGCCCGGATCGCGGTGGGAGCCGTGTAGAAGATGGTCACGCCGTAGCGCTCGATGATCTCCCACCAGCGGTCCTCGGCTGGGTAGTTGGGTGCCCCCTCGTACATGACCGAGGTTGCGCCGTTGGCGAGCGGGCCGTAGACGATGTAGGAGTGGCCCGTGATCCAGCCGATGTCGGCTCCGCACCAGTAGACGTCCTCGGCGGGCTTCAGGTCGAAGACGAGGTTGTGCGTGGCGGTTACTCCGGTCAGGTATCCGGCGGTGGTGTGCAGGATGCCCTTGGGCTTGCCCGTGGAGCCCGATGTGTAGAGGATGAAGAGCGGATCCTCGGCGTCCATCGACTCGGGCGCGCACTCGGGATCAGCCGCGGTCACGACGTCGTGCCAGAACACATCGCGGCCCTCGGTCATCGGCGGATCGGTGCCGCAGCGATCGACGACGACGATGTGCTCAAGGCTGGAGATCTCGCCGGCGATCTCATCCACCGCCGCCTTCATCGGATTGGGCTTGCCGCGGCGCAGCGTGGCGTCCGCCGTGACCACGGCCTTGGCGTCGGAGAACTGCATCCGCTCCTTCACCGACTCCGCGGAGAAGCCGCCGAAGACGACGTTGTGGACGGCGCCGATCCGGGCGCAGGCCAGCATTGCGGCGACCGTCTCGGGCAGCATCGGCAGGTAGATGCCGACCACGTCGCCTTTGCCGATCCCGAGGGCGCTGAGCGCGTTTGCGAAGCGTTTGGTGGTGTCGAGCAGCTCGCTGTAGGTGACCGCCCGGCGCCCCTTCTCGCCGCCCGCGGGGTCGGCGTCCTCGGCCTCCCAGAGGAGCGCCACCCTGCCACCGTCGCCCGCGGCGACGTGGCGGTCGAGGCAGTTGGCGGAGGCGTTCAGCCTGCCGCCGACGAACCACTTCGCATGGGGGGGATCGGACCAGTCGAGCACCTCCGAATACGGCTCGATCCACTCGAGCCTGTCGGCCCAGGAGGCCCACCAGCCCGCGGGGTCGGCCGCTGCCTGCTCGTAGATCGCCGGGTCGTTCGCGTTCGCTTGCGCTGCGAACTCGGGCGGAGGGGGGAAGGTCTGCTCGGTGTGCAGCAGCACGTCGAGCTCGGGGCCGCTCCCGCTCTGGGGTCCATCACTCGGTTGCGCTTCCATCTAGCTCTCCTCCATCGCTCGGCCTCCCGAAACCTACCTGTGGGTGTGCGGCGCAGCGGCCAGGCCTACGGCCGGCTGCGCATCCACCGCCGTCCCCGATGGCGCGCGCCGGCATCGCCCCTGCCGGCCGCGCGGCCGACGAGCACACCGCTCGCCGTCAAGAGGATCCCGACCAGGGCCATCGCCAGCGCGGCGAAGCCGGTCGCGGGCAGGCTCGTGCTTGACCCGGCCGCGCCGGGCGAGGCCACCGCTGCGGCCTCGCTGCCGCCCGAGCTGGGGGGGTCGCCGGCGCCGCCTCCGCCACCGCCCGAGACCGCGTTGACGCGCACCGTGCCGGACTGGCTGGCACCGTGGACGACGCAGAAGTAGCTGAAGGTGCCGGCCCTGTTGAAGGTCTGCGAGCGGCTCGCGCCCGGCCCGAAGATCCCCGTGTCGAAGCTGCCGTCGTTGGCGGTCGCCGAGTGCTGGGCGGCGCCGGTGTTGCGCCAGGTGACCGTGTCGCCGACGTTCACTGTGACGGTGGCCGGCGAGTAGAAGTTGTCGCCGGTCGAGACCGTCGCCGAGGCGGCGCTCTTCGCCTGCCCCGAGGTCGCCGGCGCCGCCGGCGCCGCCGGTGCGTAGGCCTGCTCGGCCTCCTGCACGGCGCCGGTATCCGCCGGGTCGTTCGCCTGGCCGCCCTCGCTGTCGCTCTCGGCGCCGCCGGCCCCCGCGCCCTCCTGCGAGCCTGCCGCTGCGGGCTCGGGCGCGGACTCGGCCGGCTCGGCGGTCTCGACGGGCGCGCTCGCGCCCTCCTGCGCGGCCGAGAGCGTCGGCGCTGCGATCGTCACCGAGGCCAGCAGCAGCGCAGCACCGAGCGCCCGCAGCCCCTTTCCCTCTCGCCTCATCACAGCCAATCGTAGGGGGCCGGGCCCGAGCGTGACTCCGAGTCGGTACGGGGTTCGCTTCGCCGGGGAGTCAGCCGAGCGAGGTGACCCCGGGCGGAGCATCGGAGCGCGCCGGGTGGCTCTCGGCGGCGCGCTTGCGGTGGGTGCGGATCTCGCTCATCATCCGCTCCAAGCGCGGCTCGGCGGAGGAGTCGACGTGAGTCATCGCGGCGGCGATCGCGGGGTGCACGTCGGCGATCCGCTCGTGCATCGCCTGCGCAACGGCGCGATAGGTCGGATGGCCCTCCCGGCCCGAGCGCAGCTCGATCAGGTGCATCGCCTCGCGAGCATTCAGATCGAGCACGTAGCGGATCCGGTAGCCGAGGCAGAGGGAGTAGGGGGCCGCCGCGGGCAGGCCGATCCGCTCGAGGCGAGCGAACTCCGCGCCGGAGATCTCCAGGGCGCGCTCGTACTCGCCGCCGGCCCGGGCCTCCCGCACCTCCTCCGGCACGTCGGCGCCGAGGTCGGGGCCGAGCCGCTGCCACTGGCAGGTCAGCATCCGGTGGCGTTGCAGGTCGCGGAAGCCGCCGTAGTCGGAGACGATCTCGAAGCGGTAGCGCACGGCCTCCCAGCCCCGCCCCGGCCGGTGGCGGCGGTTGGCGCGATCGCCGGCGAGCTCCGCGATCACCTCGGCCCGCTGGTCGGGTGGAAGCGTGCGCACCCGCTCGCGGATCTTGCGCTCGGGCACGGCCGCCGCCTCGAACAGCGACGCTGCGAGCAGCTCCTCCTCGCCGCCCTGAACATCGACCAGCTCCACCGAGGGGGCGTCGGATCGCTCACGGGCGCCGAGCCCCAGCCGGTCCACCCAGCGCTCGGTCGTCTCGCGGCGTTGCTCGAGGTAGCTGACCCACTCCCCGCCGCGGTCGGGCCGCTCGACGCGTGAGACGAAGCTCGGCATCACCTGCTTCAGCTCCGTGAGGATCATCGAGGCGAAACCCCTCGCCTCGGGCAGCGGCGAGGCCAGCAATCTCAACAGCAATTGCTCGTAAGCCTGGCCCGAAGCGAAGATGCCGACGTGGCTCAGAGTCGAGGCGGGCAGCAGGCCGCGCAGCAGGTCGAGCGCCTTGGCCCGGATCGAGCTCTCCCAGGCGCGGTGCGGCTCCTCGTCGCGGCGCGGCCAGCGCTCGGCCGCCCACGCCTGCACCTGCTCGAGCGAGCGCGAGTAGATCGCGAACAACTCGTCCATCGCGGACGAGTACTCCACGCCCAGCTCGTCGTCGCGGTAGTAGCGGTAGCCACCACCCGCGTCCTCTGGCAGCGGGTTGTCGTAGGGGATATAGCGGGTGGACTGCTCCAGATAGGCCGCGAGCCGCCCGCGCTGCAGCACCTTGGTGAGCACGTTCGAGACCCATTCGCAGGCTAGGTGGGCGCCCCCGACCTGGGCGATCGAGTCGTCGCCGTAGCCGAGGAAGACGCGCTCGTAGAGGCCCGCTGCGCGCTTTCCCTCCTCACCCGAGAAGGGGCGCTCGCCGGCCTCGGGCACCTCCTCGGCGAATTCGTCGAGGTAGAGACGGCGCAGTGAGCCGGGGTAGCGCGAGTAGCGGGCGAACAGCGCGCCCTTGACGGTCTCGGGCATGTTGACCAAAGCGAAGACGGGGCGGTCGAGGTTGGTGAAGCGCGGAATCAGGAGCGCCCGCTCCTCCTCCGTGAATTGCTCGACCGGGTAGCGCACGGCGCCATCGTAACCCGCAGCCGAGACGGTCAAGGTCGAGCGGTGGATCGGGCCGCCCACCCGACGCGAGCCGCCCAACCGGCGGGCCCGCGACTCGCGCCGGCGGCCCGCAGCTTGACCCCTGTCCGCGTTTAGTGGGATCATTTGCGGTCATGTCCGAAGACCGCAAGATGCCCTCCTTCGGCACTGATCCCCTGGGCGCCCCGCTGAACGGCGAGGGCCCGGGCAACGGCCGGGCCCTCGCCAGGGGCGCTGCCGCCGAGGCTTCCGCCCCCCGCGCGATGTCCCTGCAGGGAGCCTGGCGCCTGGCTGGGCTGTTGTTCATCGCCGGAGCTCTTTCCGCCATCCCCGGGACCCTGCTGCTGGACGAGTCATGGGAGCCCTGGATGTATTCGCTGACGGCGCTCGCGGTGCTCACCGGCATCTTCTGCCTCGTGTTGCCGTGGTCGCGGATCTCGGAGCGCTGGCTCGCCGTCGTCCCGGTCGTCGCCACCCTGCAGGTGGCGGCCATGGCGACGATCAGCAATCTCGCCTTTTCCTACCTCTACTACTTCGTGGCCCTGTTCGTGGCGCTCGTCTTCCCGCAGCCGAGGCGGATGGCGCCATTCCTGGGGTTGATCGGGCTGGCGCTGCTCGCGCCGCTCGCCTTAAGCGACGAGGCCCCCCGCGACGTGCTGCTGCTGGACCTCGTCGTGGGCCCGGCTCTGGTGCTCGCGGCGCTCGTGGTCGGCCGGCTCACCGCAGGCCTCGAGGAGAGCCGAGAGGTCTTCCGGCGGCTCTCAACCGAGGACGGCCTCACGGGCGTCGGCAACTACCGCTCGCTGATCGAGCGCCTCCGGCACGAGACCGCGCGCCACGAGCGCCGGGGCCGCGAGTTCGCCGTGTTGACGCTCGACCTGGACAACTTCAAGACCGTGAACGAGACCCAGGGGCACCTGGTCGGCGACCTGGTGCTCGCGATCGTCGGCTCGATGCTCGATCTCAAGGTCCGCACCGAGGACACCGTGTTCCGCCAGGGCGGCGACGAGTTCGCGGTGGTCGCTCCCGAGACCGGCCGCGCCCAGGCCGAGCGCCTCGCCGAGCGCATCGAGTACTCGATCTCGCGCATCAGTTCGGGTGATCTCCAGCTCTCGGCCAGCATCGGCTGCGCGGTCTTCCCCCGGGACGGCTCCGAGCCCGGCGAGCTGCTCGACGCGGCCGACGCAGCTCTGCTGTGGCGAAAGCGCGACGCGGCCGCCCAGCGTCGAGCGCACTCCCGCGTCGCCGCCTAGCCTCCGCTAGAGGGCCAGGCTTCCCAGTGACGCGACGATGGCGATCGACGTCGACCAAGCGACGGCCTGGGCGGCCAGGCGCAGGTCGAGACCGTAGAGGTGACCGACCAGCAGGGTGTTGATGCCGCAGGGCATCGCCGCCAGCAGCAGGTAGGGACCGGGAAGGTCGATGACGGGGAGCGCCAGCATGAAGAGCAGTGCGGGCGCCGCGAACATCCGCAGGCCGATCGCGATCGTCACCGGCACCCGTAGAGACGAGCCCAGCGTCAGCTGCCCCTCCTCGGCCTCCTCGGCGAGGATCGCGCCCACGGCGAAGAAGCCGATCGGCAGCAGCATCACCACGGCCAGCCGGGAAGCATCGACCAGCGCGTCGGGGGCCAGCGCGTCGGGCGCCAGCAGGGCTGCGATCGCGGCGTAGAGCGGCGGGTTGCGGGTGAAGAAGGCCCGCACCCGCTCGCGCGGAGTCTCGCCGGCCCGGTCACCGAAGGCCGCGCCGACGGCGAAGCCGAACAACAGCAGCGCCGGGGCGCTCACCAGCAGGTCCCAGGCGACGGCCTCGCCGAGCGAGTCGAAGCCGAGCAGCGAGGCGCTCAGCGGATAGCCGAGATAGCCGGTGTTGGCCACCAGCACGCAGACGATCAGCGAGCCTCGCGTCGCTCGCGGCAGCCGCAGGGCACGGCCCGTCCACCAGGCGAGACCGGTGACGGTGGCGATCGCCGTGTAGCCGAGCACGATTCCGACGCCGATGTCGGCGTCGACCTCGAGCCGGGCGAGATTGAAGAACGTGACGAAGGGCAGGAGCGTGAACACGCTCACTCTCAGCCCCGCCCTGGCTACAGCCCCGGCGCGGTTGCTCCAGCGCAGCTCGGCGGCGACGCCCGCGGCCGTCGCCCCGATGATCGCGGCGACTGTCAGCAGGACCCCCAGGGGGAGGTACGGCTAGAGGAAGGTCGCCAGCGAGGATGCCGCGCTCGTCGCCCACTCGACCAGGGGGTCGGGGTAGACGCCGAAGGCGACCGTGGCGGCGGCGCAGAGGATGCCCGCGCCGACCACCAGGGCGCAATCCCCGGCTCCCTTCACGGACTCGCCGCCCTGGGTGTCGGCCTCGGGTGAGGCGCCGGCGATCGCAGGCATCGCCGCGGGTGCCGCGGCGGGGTCGGGCTTCATCCAGACGGCCGCAAGCACCCTCAGGTAGTAGGCCATCGAGACCATCGTGCCGACCACGATCGCGACGCCGAGCCAGGTGTAGTCGGCCTCGACCGTGGCCTCGATCAGGAAGAGCTTGCCGATGAAGCCGGTGGTGGCCGGCACGCCGGCGAGTGCCAGGAAGCCGATCGTCAGCGGCCAGGCGAGCAGCGGCCGCGAGCGCCCGATGCCCTCGACCGACCGGATGTCGTCGCCGAACGCGGTCTCCCGCTCGCGGGCGACGATCACGGTGAAGATCGCGAGATTCATCAGCGCATACGCGGCGAGGTAGAAGATCAGGGCCTCGAGCCCAGTCTGGCTGGCGACCACGATCCCGGCGAGCATGTAGCCGGCCTGCGCGACGCCCGACCAACCGAGCAGGCGCTTCAGTGAGTCCTGGCCCAGGGCGCCGATGTTGCCCACTGCGATCGAGATCACCGCCAGGGCGGCGAGCGCAGGCTGCCAGTCGTCGGCGACCGGCCCCAGCGCGACCTCGAACAGGCGAACGAAGGCGACGAAGGCGGCTGCCTTGGTGGCAACGGCCATGAACGAGGTCACCGGGGTGGGGGCTCCCTGATAGACGTCGGGGGTCCACTGGTGAAACGGGGCCAGCGAGACCTTGAAGGCGACCCCCACCAGGGCCATCGCCGTGCCGATCAGGATCAGCGTGTCATTCGCCTGCCCGCCAGAGCTGAGCGCCGTCGCGATCTGGTTGAAGTCGGTCGAGCCGGAGGCGCCGTAGATGAACGCGAACCCGTAGAGCAGTGTCGCCGACCCGATCGAGCCGATGATCAGGTACTTGAGCCCCGCCTCCAGGGAGGCCTCCTTGCGGATCGCCGAGCCGCACATCACATACAGGGGGATCGAGAGCAGCTCGAGCCCGACGAAGAAGCTGACCAGGTTCTGCGACTGGGCCAGCAGCGTCATTCCGAGCACGGAGCCGATCAGCAGCGCGTAGAAGGCGCCGAGGCCCGCGGCCTCGGCCGAGGGCTCGCGGATCGACAGGATCACGGTGATGGCCGCCGCGAAGCAGGCGATCAGCACCGCAGCAAGCGCCAGCTCGTCGAGCCGCAGGGCCCCCGAGACAAGGTCGGCCCGCTCGCCCCACTGCCAGATCGCCAGCCCCGCGGTAGTGGCCAGGGTCGCGATCGCGAGCGAGGGGTTGACCCATCGCGACGTGCGCAGCAGGCCCGCCATCAGCACCACTACCAGCCCGACGGTGAGCGCGATCACCGGCGAGAGCCCCGCGTAGTCGATATCCGGCGCGTTGAACTCGCTCATTCCGCCGCCTCCTCCGCTTCGCGTCCGGGGGCGGCGGCTTGCGACGCGATCGAAGGGGATGCTGAGGCTCCGCTCGGGTCAACCGCCGCCTCCTCCGCTTCGCGTCCGGGGGCGGCGGCTTGCGACGCGATCGAAGGGGATGCTGAGGCTCCGCTCGGGTCAACCGCCGCCTCCTCCGCTTCGCGTCCGGGGGCGGCGGCTTGCGACGCGATCGAAGGGGATGCTGAGGCTCCGCTCCGTTGCTCGACGGCGCTCAGCTTCTGCTCGACCGAGGCATCGGTCCGCTTCAGGATCAGCTGCGGGTAGAGCGCCAGCGCGATGATGCAGGCGACCAGGGCGCCGATGATGACTCCCTCGGGGCGACCTACCTCCCTGGACTCGACTCCCTCGGGCTTGCGGTTGTGCATGGCGTGCTGGAACAGGCGCAGGGCGTAGTAGGCGGCCATCGCGATCGCCAGGCTGGCGAGGAGCGCGAACACGATCTTCTCCTGGAAGATGCCGTTGAGGATGTAGAACTCGCCGATGAAGTTGGCCGAGCCGGGTATCGCCAGCAGGGCCATGGCTACGATCAGGAAGAAGGTGGCGAGCACCGGCGCGCGCATCGCGATACCGCCCATCTTGCGGATGTCGTCGCCGCCAGAGCGCTCGGCCAGCAGCACCAGGATCAGCATCAGCGGCACCAGAACGATGCCGTGGTTGACCATCTGCAGCACGGCGCCGTCGGCGCCGTCGGGGCGCAGGGCGAAGATGCCGAGGGTGATGAAGCCGAGCTGGGCGACCGAGGAGTAGCCGGCCACCAGCCTGGCGCTCGACTGGGTGAAGGCCATCACCGACCCGTAGAGGATCGAGGCGAGCGCGATCACCAGCAGGATCTCCTGAAACTCGATCGTGGCGTCGGGGAAGAGAGGCAGCACCACCCGCAGGAAGCCGTAGGCGCCGACCTTCGAGAGCACCGCCGTGAACACCGCCAGGGCCGTCAGCGGCGCCACCCGGTAGGCGTCGGGCATCCAGGCGTGCACCAAGAAGGCGGGCATCTTGATCAGGAAGGCGGCGGCGAAGAACCAGAAGATCCAGCGCTGGCTGCCCTCGCCGATCGGGTCGGCCGCCAGGGCCTGCATCGAGAACTCGGGCGTGCCGTCGCCGGCGATGATGCCGGTGGCGACCGCGCCGACCAGCATCAGCAGCGAGCCGACCAGCGTGTAGACGACCATCTTGATCGTGGCCGGCTGCGGGCGGATCGGCCCCTCGCCCTTGCGCCCCGGGTGCTCGGTGCCCCAGCTTCCGAACAGGAAGTAGAACGGGATCAGCATCAGGTCGAAGAAGAGGACGAAGAGCAGCAGGTCCTGGGCGAGGAAGGCGCCCAGCGTCGCCGTGTGCGCGGTTCCGAGCAGCAGGAAGTAGGTCTTGCGCCGTTCCGGCGTTCGGATCACCGACCAGGCGGTGACCGCGAACCAGGAGATCGGGGTCAGTAGCACCAGGAAGATGCTGATCCCGTCGACGCCGAGCGAGTAGCGCACCCCGAGGTCGGGGATCCAGCTCTCGTCGACGGTGTGCTGCAGGCCGGCGGCGTCGGGGTCGAAATCGATCACCAGCCGAGTCGCCAAGACGAGCGCCACAAAGCCACCGAGCAGGGCGACCCAGGGGGTCCACCGCCGCGGCACCAGGCAGGCGAGGATGCCGGCCCCAAGCGGCACCCAGAGTGCGAGGTGGATCACGAGCCCGCCACCAGGAAGTAGAGGGCGAGCCCGGCGAAGCCCATGACCAGCAGCAGGGCGTAGCCGCGCAGGTAGCCCGACTGGGCGGAGCGCACGGCGGCGTTTGCGGACTTGGCGAAGTCCTCGGTGCCGTCGACGAGGCCGCGCACCACATAGCGCTCGAAGGTCGAGTTGCACCAGCGCCCCAGGGCCAGCATCGGCCTGACCACGACAGCGTCGATCAGCTCATCGAAGTACCACTTGTGCGAGAGGAAGGAGTGCAGCCCGGCGAAGCGCTCCTGCAGGCGCCGGGTGGTGCCCGGCCGGCGCAGGTAGAGCTGTGCGGCGAGCCCTACCCCGAGCAGCGAGATGATCGCGCCGATCGCCAGCCCGCGCCATTCGGCCGCGTCGGAGGGCAGGTCGTTGTAGAGGGTCGAGTCCTCGAAGGAGCCCTCGAGGAAGTGCTCGACGACCGCGTCCAGGCCCGGCACCTGCACGAAACCCGCGAACAGGGCCCCGAAGGCGAGCGTGCTCATCGCGATCTTCATCGGCCACTCCCGCTCGGCGATCTGGTGCGATGAGCCGGGGAAGCCGACCTCGGTGTCCTCGGCCTCGCCGGTCTCGGGATTCTCGGGCTCGGCGTGGTGGAGGTGGCCCCGCTCGAGCTCGAGGGCCTCCTCGCAGGGCTCCTGGTAGACGACCCGGAAGCCGATCCGGAAGGCGTAGACGGCCGTCAGCAGCGCTCCGATGTAGCCGCCGATCGCGAACACCCAGTAGAAGCCGCCGCGGTGCTCGGCGAAGGCCAGGATCTCGTCCTTGGAGAAGAAGCCCGAGGTGAACGGGAAGGCCGCGAGCGCCAGGGCTCCGATCAGCAGGGTGATCGAGGTGAAGGGCATGGCGCGGCGGAAGCCTCCCATCAGGTCGATGTTCTGGCGGTTGGCCATGGCGCCGATGATCGAGCCCGCCGCCATGAACAGGAGCGCCTTGAAGAAGGCGTGGGTCATGAGATGGAAGAAGGCCGCGCTGTAGGCGCCGATCCCGACTCCCATGATCATGTAGCCGATCTGGCTCATCGTCGAGTACGCGATGATCCGCTTCAGGTCGGTGACCACCAGCGCGATCGTGGCCGCGATCAGCAGCGTCGCCAGGCCGACGACGGCGGCGATGTCGGCCGCGGTCAGCGCGATCTCGAAGATCGGGTGGAAGCGCCCGATCAGATAGACGCCGGCGGTGACCATGGTCGCGGCGTGGATCAGGGCCGAGACCGGGGTCGGACCCTCCATCGCGTCGGGCAGCCAGGTGTGGAACGGGATCTGCGCGGACTTGGCGAAGGCGCCGACCAGCAGCAGACAGCCGATCGCCACCGCAACCCCCTCGTTGACGCTGAGCTGCTCGGGGGCCCGCTCGAAGATCTCGAGCAGGTCGAAGGTGCCGAGCTCGCGGAAGATGAACAGCGCCGCCAGCACCAGTCCGACATCGCCGACCACGTTGATCACGAAGGCCTTCATGCCGGCGCGGGTCGCAGTCTCCCGCCGGTACCAGAAGCTGATCAGCGCGTAGGAGGCGAAGCCCACGAAGGCCCAGCCGACGATCAGCAGCACCAGGTTGCCCGCCAGCAGCAACAGCAGCATCGAGAAGACGAAGAAGTTGAGGTAGCTGAAGAACCTCGCGAACCCCTGATCGCTGGTCAGGTAGGAGATCGAGTAGAGGTGGATCATGGTCGAGATCCCGGTGACGATCAGGCACATGTAGACCGAGAGGGGGTCGACCAGCACGTTCATCTGAACGTCCAGCCCCGCAACCGACGCATAGTCGTAGAGCGAGTCGGTGAGCTGGCGCTGGTCGGTGGGCAGGTCGAGGATCTGCACGCAGGCGCCGATCGCCGCGAGGAAGGCGAGCCCGATCGCCGCGGTCCCGATCCAGCCCGCGCTGCGCCCGGGCAGCAGGCGCCAGCCGAAGGCGATGATCAGGCTGCCTGCGAGCGGCAGGGCGAGGGTCAGCCAGCCGTAGGTGGTCGCGTCCATCCTCAGCCTCGCAGCGACCGGAACTGGTCGACGTTGAGCGGGATGCGCCGGCGGTAGGCGGCGACGATCAGCCCCAGCCCGACCACGACCTCGCAGGCCGCGATTACCATCACCACCAGCGCGAACACCTGCCCGTCCTCATTGCCGAGCGAGCGCGAGAAGGCGAGCAGGGCCAGGTTCCCGGCGTTCAGCATCAGCTCGATGCAGAGCAGGATCACCAGCGGGCTGCGGCGCACCAGCACTCCGACCACGCCCGTCGCGAAGATCAGGCCCGAGAGCACCAGGTACCAGGAGAGGTCCATCAGCCGGCCACCTCCTCGGCTACGCCTGCGGGGGTGCCGGGCGGTGCTTCGGCAGTGGTGGGCTCCTTGGGCGTGCCCCCGGTGTCTCGCTGGCGGGCGGCGAGGATGACGGCGCCGACGGCTGCGAGTAGGAGCAGCAGGGAGGAGGCCTCGAAGGCGATCAGGAAGCGCTCCAGCAGCAGCCTGCCGATCGACTCGGGAGAGCCGAAGCCGAAGCTGACGGTGGGCCCCTCGCTCTCGATCGACTTCAGCCCCGAGCCGATCACGGCTATGCCGATCTCGACGAACAGGGCGATGCCCAGCAGCGGCGCCAGCAGGCGCTGGCCCGGGATCGGCTCCCAGAGCGGCTCGTCGACATTGCCGACGTAGGCGGCGACGAACACGTAGAGCACCATCACCGCTCCGGCGTAGACGACGATCTGGGCCGCTGCGATGAACTCGCCCTGCAGCAGCAGGAAGAGACCGGCCAGAGAGATCAGGTGCACGATCAGCGCCAGCACGCTGTAGAAGGCGTTTCGCAGCAGGATCACAGCGATGGCGCCACCGAGCGCGCCGATCGCGCCCGCGAAGAAGCAGACCTCCTTCACCGGCCGGCTCCCCCCGGCGGATGCTCAGCTCCCGGGGCCCGGGGCGCGCAGCCCGGCTCGCGGGCCCGATCAGGACTCGTGCTCGCGGCGCTCGACTTCACGGGCCGCCGCGTCACTCGCCCTCCCTTCGCAGGGGCGCGCGGTCGACCGGCTCGGCCAGCAGCATCTCCTTGGTGAAGATCAGGTCGGCCCGGTTGTAGTCGGACATCTCGTAGTCGTGGCCCATCGTGATCGCGTCGAAGGGGCAGGCGACCTCGCAGTAGCCGCAGAAGATGCAACGGCTGAGGTTGATCTCGTAGACCTCGGCGTAGCGCTCGCCGGCGGATACGCGGTCGGCGGGATCGTTCTCCCGGGCCACGACGCGGATGCAGTCCGAGGGGCAGGCCGCGGCGCAGAGCGAGCAGCCGACGCATTTCTCCAGGCCCGAGTCCTCGAAGCGGTGCAGCTTGTGGCGGCCGCGGAAGCGCGGGTAGACCGGGGTCTTCTCCTCCGGGTACTGGATCGTCACCGGCCCCTCGATGATGCGGGCGAAGGTGGTGCGCAGTCCCTTCAGCGTCGCGCCGAAGACCCGGTAGGCGCCGCCGGCCCCGCCCGGCTCGGGCCCCCGCTGCACCGAGATCACGTCGGCGGAGTCGAGGTAGGGGAACTGCTCCCAGTCGGTCTTGTCGGTGTTCAGCTTGGCTTCCATTTCCTTGGCTCCTCAGAGGACGGTGACCAGCACCGCGGTGACGAGTGCGTTCAGGGTGGCGAGCGGGAGCATCACCTTCCAGCCGAGGCTCATCAGCTGGTCGTAGCGCAGGCGGGGCAGGGTGGCGCGGATCCAGATGAAGAAGAAGATCACCGCCAGGATCTTGATCACGGTCCAGATCGGATCTAGCCAGTCGGGGCCCGGCCCCATCCAGCCGCCGAGGAAGAAGGTGACCGCGATCCCCGAGACGACGAACATCTCCAGGTACTCGGCGAGCAGGTAGGAGCCGAAGCGGGTGCCGCCGTACTCGGTCATGTAGCCCTGCACCAGCTCGGCGTCGGCCTCGGGCAGGTCGAACGGGGCGCGGTTGGTCTCGGCGAAGGCGGCGACCATGAAGATCAGGAAGCCGATCAGCTGCGGGACGATGTACCAGACCTCGCCCTGAGCCTCGACGATCGAGGGCAGCGAGAGCGAGCCGGCCATCATCACCACGCCGATCAGGGAGAGGCCCATCGCGACCTCGTAGGAGATCAGCTGCGCCGCCGAGCGCATCGAGCCGAGGAAGCTGTACTTGGAGCCCGACGACCAGCCGGCGAGCAGCAGGCTGTAGAACGAGAGCGAGCCGAAGGCGAAGAAGTAGAGCACCCCGATCGAGACGTCGATCCCGTAGAGCCCGACCCCGTCCACGACGTTCCCGAAGGGGATTATCGCCAGGGTGACGATGCCCGCGAGAATCGCGATCGCGGGTGCGATCGCGAACAGCAGCGGCACGGCCGCATCGGGCCGGAAGTTCTCCTTGCCGGCGAGCTTGACGATGTCGGCGAACGGCTGCAGCAGCCCGACCGGGCCGACGCGGTTGGGCCCATAGCGGTTCTGGAAGCGACCGATCAGCTTGCGCTCGACCAGGGTCAGCACCGGCACGATCAGGAACACGCCGAGGAAGATCAGGAACGACTTCAAGATCATGGTCCCGGTCGCCTCCGCCAGGCCCACCTCGGCGAGCGGCAGGCTCATCGCTTCGCGACCGCGATCCGCTGTGGCGCGCCGTTGGCCAGCACGTTCCCGTTCCCCTCGCTCGTGCCCTCGATCAGAAACGCGGCTCCCGGCCTCATCCGGCTCCGAATCGCCACCTCGGCCTCGACGCTGTGCCCGTTCACCGACACCGTCACGGCGTCCCCGTTCTCCAGCTCGAGCTGCTCGGCGTCCTTGGTAGCCAGCTCCAGCTTCTGCGCCGGCATCAGGAAGCGCAGCGCCGGGTTTCGCACCGTGACCTCGCTCGCCCACAGGTCGCGGTAGGTGCCGAGCACCAGCCCGTCCCCGGCCGTGTCGTCGCCGGAGCCCTGCCCGCCGTCGCCCCGGTCGGTGTCGCCGGCCGCCGGCACCCACGAAGACCCCGGGTCGCGCTCCTGCCAGCGCAGGCCGTGCCCGCCGATCTCCTCGTAGGCCGTCTCTCCGTAGAAGGCGACCTCGGAGCAGAGCGCGGCGAAGACCTCCTCCGGCGTGCCGTAGGCCGCGTCTGTGCCCAGGGCGGCGAGCAGCTCGGTCAGGATCCACCAGCCGGGGCGGACATCGCCGGGATGGGGGACGTTGGGCCGCAGGCGCTGCAGGCGGCCGTCGGGATGGGTCACCGTGCCCTCCTTCTCGGCGTGCGACTCGGCGGGCAGCACGATGTCGGCGTGGCGGGTCGACTCGTCGTCGAACATCGAGATCGCGACCACGAAGCTCCCGGCCAGCGCCTTTCGCCAGCCCTCGCTGTCGGGGTGCGTGCGTACCGGGTCGGCGTTGAGAAGCAGCAGGGCGTCGAGCTCGTGCGAGGCGAGCCCCTGCTTGATCGCCGCGGCGTCGCGGCCCCCGCTCGCTGCAGCCAGGCCGGGGCCGGCGTCCGGCAGGCAGCCCACCTCGCGCATGCCACGGGTGTTGGGCTCGTCGGGAACCTCGAGCAGGCCCGGTCCGATGCGCTGGTGCATGCCGAGCGAGCGCGCGGCATCGCTGAGGGCGGCCACGGCGCCGGGCGCGCGCCAGAGGCGCTCGCCCCAGACGATCACCGGGTCGGTCACGGAGCGCAGCTGCTCGGCAAGCTCTGTCGCCTGCCTCGCGTGGGAGCCCCGCGCCTTCTCGCCCTTCAGCGAGGCGGCCAGGGCTCTGACCAGGCCGCCGGCCTCGCCCGGGGAGTAGCGGACGACCTCCGCGGCTCCTCCGTCGAGCGACGTGGGCCGCTCCGAGGCCACCAGCAGCTTGGCGTGGTTGCGGCGCACCGCCTTGCGGATCCGCAGGTCGAGGATCGGCATCTCGTGCAGGGGGTCGGTGCCGAGAACGAGGATCGCGCCCGCGTAGTCGAGGTCGTTCATCTTCGAGCTCAGCTCGGGCCGCGAGAGGTCGGCGAGCAGGTCCCGGTCGACGGCGGTCGGAGAGCAGTCCACGCTGGCCGACCCGAGCGCCTCGCGGACGATCCGCTGCGCCAGCCAGCCCTCCTCGTTGGAGGTGCCGCCGCCGACCAGTGCCGCGCCGCCGGCGCCCGCGGCCCGCAGCTTCACGGCCACCGTCGAGATCGCATCGGGCCACGAGACCGGGCTCAGCGTTCCGTCGCCGGCGCGAACCATCGGCTCGGTGATCCGCTCGCCGGAGTTGAACATCTGGAAGGCGAAGCGGCCCTTGTCGCAGAGCCAGCCGTCGTCGACCTCGTTGTTGTCGCGCGCCAGCACCCGCAGCACCCGCTCGTCGCGCACCGTGAACTTGACGTTGCACTGGCTCGGGCACAGCGTGCAGACCGAGCCCGCGTCCTCGATGTCCCAGGGGCGGGCGCGGAAGCGGTAGGTGTAGGAGGTCAGCGCCCCGACCGGGCAGAGCTCGATGATGTTGCCGTGAAAGGGCGCGATGTAGGGGCGCTCGTCGAAGGTGCCGACGAAGCTGCGGTCGCCGCGCTCGAGCAGCTGGAGCTGCTCGTCCTCGGCGACCTCCTGGCTGAAGCGCACGCAGCGATAGCAGAGAATGCAGCGCTCGCGGTCGATCGCGATCAGCGGTGAGAGCTCGAGCGGCTTCTGGAAATGTCGCTTGGGATCGGTCATGCGGCTCTCGCCCGCACCCCAGCCCATCGAGATGTCCTGGAGCGGGCACTCGCCGCCCTTGTCGCAGACTGGGCAGTCGAGCGGGTGGTTGATCAGCAGGAACTCGACCACCGCGTTCTGGGCGTGCTTGACCTGCTCGGTCTGCGTGTAGACGACCATGCCGTCGCGCACAGGCGTCGAGCACGCTGTCTGCAGCTTCGGAATCCCCTCGATCTCGACCAGGCACATACGGCAGGCGCCGACCGGCTGGCCCAGCTTGGGCTCGTAGCAGAAGACGGGGATCTCGACGTCGCCGTGCCTGGCCGCGTCGACGAGCATCGTGCCCTCGGGGGCGACCACCTCGCGGCCGTCTACGACCAGGGTGACGGCGTTGCGGATGGGCCGGCTCATCGGGTCGTCACCGCGGAGAGGCGGTCTGCGCCGGCGCCGGCCGAGCCGTCGATCGCGGCTGCGGCGCTGCTGCCGCCGTTGGCCGAGGGCACGCCCCGCTGGAGCGCCTCGTCGAACTCCGGGCGGAACTTGTCGACCATGCTGCCGACCGGTGCCGCCATCGAGTCGCCGAGCACGCAGAGGCAGTTGCCGATGATGTTCTTCTGCACGGCGGCCACCGTCTCGAGGTCGATCGGGGTCGCCTCGCCGTGGATCATCCGCTCCAGCATCTTCACCGTCCAGTTGGTGCCCTCGCGGCAGGGAGTGCACTTGCCGCAGGATTCGTGGTGGTAGAAGCGGGCGGTGCGCAGCGCCAGCTCGACCACGTTGGTGGTCTCGTCGCAGACGATCACCGACCCCGAGCCCAGCATCGAGCCGGCATCGCGCATGCCCTCGAAGCTGTAGGGCACGTCGAGGCCCTCCTCGGCGGTCAGCACCGGTGACGATGAGCCGCCGGGGAAGAAGCACTTGATCTTGCGCCGCCCGACCGTGCCCCCGGCGAGCCCGTTGATGATCTTGCGGGCGGGGGTGCCCAGCTCCACCTCGTAGTTGCCCGGCCGGCGCACGTCTCCGGAGACCGAGACCACCTTCGTGCCGGGCGACTCCTCGGTGCCGAAGCTCCGGAACCACTCGGCTCCCGAGGCGACGATGTGAGGGACGTTGCTGAGCGTCTCGACGTTGTTGATAAGGGTCGGCCCGCCGTAGAGGCCCTGGACGGCCGGGAAGGGGGGCTTGAGGCGCGGGTTGCCGCGCTTGCCCTCCAGCGAGTCGAGCAGCGCCGTCTCCTCACCGCAGATGTAGGCGCCCGCGCCGCGGTGGACGACCAGCTCCACCTGCTCGCCGCTGCGCAGCACGTCGGGGCCCAGGAAGCCGGCGTCATAGGCCTCCTCGACGGCGCCCTCGAGGATGTCGGCCTGCAGGTCGTACTCACCCCGGATGTAGATGAAGCAGCGGTTGGCGCCCGCCGCGCGCGCGGCGATCGCGATCCCCTCGATCAGCTGGTGCGGGTTCTTCTGCATCAGCTCGCGGTCCTTGAAGGCGCCGGGCTCGGATTCGTCGGCGTTGCAGCACAGGTACTTGTCCATATCGCCTCGGGGCAGGAACGAGGCCTTCTTGCCCATCGCGAATCCCGCGCCGCCTCGGCCCTGCAGGCCAGAGTCCTCGAGCGCCTCGAGCACCTCCTCGGCGCTCATCTCGGTGAAGGCCTTGCGGATCGCCCGGTAGCCGCCGAGCCGCTTGTAGGTGGTGATCGAGGCCAGCCCCGGCTCGTCTATGTTGCGGAACAGGATCCGCGTCTCGGTGGCGGCGGCCATCAGCGCCCCCCGCCTCTGGCCTTCGGCGCCCGCTTGGGCCTGGGGCGAGTGGGCTTGTTGAGCGGGTGCGCGGTGATCCGCTCGTCGGCGGGGGCGCGCTTGCCGCCGGCGGCGCCGCGGTCCTGGAGGCGCCTGCCGGGGAGCACCTCCTCGCGCGAGCGCATCTGCTCGACGGCCGCGGCCGCGTCGCCGTCCTCGAGGGGCCCGTAGTAGCGCTCGTCGATCGACGCCATCGGTGCCAGGTCGCACGCGCCCAGGCACTCGAAGCCTCGAACCGAGACGTCCGGCGGTGCCTCGCCCCGCACCTCATGCGGGGGCTGGTGGGCCCCGCCCGCACTGCCTTCGGGCCTCGCGGCTTCCTTGAAGGCGGCGAGCAGGTCATCGGCTCCGCGCAGCCAGCACGAGATGTTGGTGCAGACGAGGACCTCGTGCTTGCCCGAGGGCTCGAGGTGGAAGAGGTCGTAGAAGCTGGCGACGGCCTCCAGGTGGCTCGGCGTCAGCCCCATCACGGCGGCGGCCTGCTCGATGCCCTCGGGGGTGCACCAGCCGTAGCGGCGCTGCACGGCCCAGAGCGCCGGGATCGTGGCCGAGCGCCTGTCGGGGTAGCGCTTCATCGCGCGCCTGATCTCCTGCGCAAGGGCGCGCGGCACGTCGACCTCTGAGAGCTCGGGCACCGGCGCCGGATCCTTGGCTTCGAGGTCGAGCGCCGTCTCCCTGACACCGGGGCGCTGGCTCTGGTCGGCCTCGGGGCGCGAGGCGGCGTCGGAGACACCGGGCACCCCGAGCGCCTCCTGGTCGGCGGGGGCCTCGGGCGGCCCCGGATGCTCGTGGATGTGGCCCGGATCGTCGTTCCAGTGCTTCGGCAGCATCGGGCTCATCGGTCGATACCCCCGAGGATCGGGTCGAGCATCGCCAGGTTCTGGATCAGGTCGGCGACGTAGCCGCCGACGCACATCTCGCGCAGGGCCTGCAGGTTGACGAAGGAGGGGTCGCGGAAGTGGACTCGCGCGGGCTTCGCCGAGCCGTCGGCGACCACGAAGCAGCCCAGCTCGCCCCGGGGGCCCTCAATCGCGTAGTAGAGCTCGCCGGGCGGCACCCGAAAGCCCTCGGTGACCAGCTTGAAGTGGTGGATCAGCGCCTCCATCGAGGTTCCCAGCTCGTCGCGCGGGGGCAGGACGATCTTGCGGTCATCGGCGATCCAGGGCCCCTCGGGCAGGCCGTCGAGCGCCTGGGAGAGGATTCTCACGGACTCCCTCATCTCGGCCAGGCGCACCTTGTAGCGGTCGTAGCCATCGCCCACGGTGCCGACCGGGATCTGAAAGTCAAGGTCGGGGTAGGCGAGGTAGTCGGTGGTCTTGCGCAGGTCCCAGGGCTCGCCAGAGGCGCGCAGCAGAGGCCCTGTCACGCCCAGCTCCAAGAGCCGCTCGCGGGGGACGATCCCGATTCCCTTGGTGCGCTGCAGGAAGATCTCGTTGTTGTCCAGCAGCGCCGCGTACTGGTCGATGCGGTCCGGCATCATCTCGCAGAAGTCGCGCAGCTTGCGCTCGAAGCCCAGCGGGATGTCCTCGAAGACGCCGCCGACCTGAAAGTAGCGCGTGTGCATCCGCTGGCCGGCCGACATCTCGAACATGTCGAGGACCGAGTCGCGCTCGCGGAAGCAGTACCAGAACATCGAGATCGCGCCCAGATCGAGGGCCGAGGTGCCGAGCCAGACCAGGTGCGAGTGGATCCGGTTCAGCTCCATGTGGATCACGCGCAGGTACTTGGCGCGGTCGGGGATCTCGAGCTCGAGGAGCTGCTCGACGCAGCCGCAGTAGGCCTGCATGTTGAAGAAGTAGGCGAGGTAGTCCATGCGCTCCACGTACGGGATCGCCTTCCAGTAGCTCTTCTGCTCGCAGGACTTCTCGATCCCGGTGTGCACGTAGCCGACCACCGGCTTCAGGTCCAGCACCTGCTCGCCCTTCAGGGTGACGATCAGCCGCAGCACCCCATGGGTCGCCGGGTGATGCGGGCCCATGTTGATGGTCATCAGCTCCGCCTCCGGCTCGAGGTATCCCTCGATGTCGGGAGTGCCGGGCTCGATCTCCATTCCGGCGCGCACCAGGGGCGCCAGCGGATCCTCGATATCGGTGGCGACGCCGCGCTGGGTCTCGAAGACCTCGTCTCTGAGCTGGTCCTCGGCCATCACTCGTACCAGCGGGGGAGCGCGATCTCGTTGTGCGTGAACAGCACCGGCTCGCCCCCCACCGGGAAGTCGCGCCGCTGCGGCCAGCCGACGTAGTCGGCGGGCATCGTGATGCGCCGCAGGTCAGGGTGGTTGCGGAAGACGATGCCGAAGAAGTCGTAGGCCTCGCGCTCCTGGAAGTCGGCGGTCGGGAACAGATCCACGCAGGAGTCGAGCTCGGGCAGAAGCCCGTCGGGGTTGAGGGCCTCGCCGTCGAGATCGGCGCCCAGCTCCTCGGCTGCGGCATCGAGCTCAGCGCCGAGCTCATCGGCTGAAGCCCCGCCCCCCGCTGCCGTGGTCAGCTTGGACAGATCGCTGCGGCCCGCCGCCGGGTCTGCGAGCAGGGCCTTGACGTGGATGCGCTCCACGCGGTCACGGCACAGCAGCTCGTAGTGGACGGCGAACCGGGGCGTGCCCGGCAGGTAGTCGGCGGCGTGCAGGCTGGAGAGGAAGCGGTACCCCTGGCCGTCGGTGTCGCGCAGCCAGCGCAGCGCGTGGGTGACGTTGTCGGGTGCGACGACCAGGGTCGCGCGCCCGTGGTCGAAGGCGGTCTCGGTGACGGTGCCCGGATGGGCGTCGTTGATCTCCTGGGCGATCAGCTCAAGGCCGGGGGCGTCAGGCAAATGGGGCCTCCTCTGGGGGCGCCGGCAGCCCCTCGACCGCTCGCGCGGCCGCCTCCAGCGCTTCGGGCGAGGCCTCGCCGGCCTCGAGCCGAGCCCACTCCTCGGTGCCCGCGGCGTTGTAGCGGGTGCGCCAGCCCAGGTCGGGTCGGCCCTGAATCAGGCGCTGCAGCTTGTTGAAGCCGTTCAGCACCGCTTCGGGTCGCGGCGGGCAGCCGGGGACGTGGATGTCGACCGGCATGAACTTGTCGGCACCCTGCACCACCGCGTAGTTGGCGAACATCCCGCCCGATGAGGAGCAGGCGCCCATCGACATCACCCACTTGGGCTCCAGCATCTGGTCATAGAGCCGCCGCACGACCGGCGCCATCTTGATCGAGACGCGTCCCGAGAGGATCAGCAGGTCGGCCTGGCGCGGCGAGGCCCGCAGCGCCTCGGCGCCGAAGCGGGCGAGATCAGGGCGGGCGCTGACCATCGACATCATCTCGATCGCGCAGCACGCGAGCCCGAAGGTGGCCGGGAAGCAGGAGTTGGCCCGCGCCCAGTTCAGACCCTTCTCGAGCGTGGTGGTGAAGACGCTCTGCTCCACGAACTCGTCGAGGTCGCGTCCCTCGAGGTCGCCGCGCAGCAGCTCGCGCGCCCTGATCTGCTTGGCCCTGAACTCCTCTGGCGATCGCGGCTGCTCACCGGCCGCCGGGACCCGCAGCTTCCGGCGCTCTACTTCCAATCCAGCGCTCCCCGCGCCCAGACGAAGACCAGCGCCACCAGCAGCAGTGCGACGAAGACGAGGACCTCGATCAGAACGAAGATGCTGTCGGCCGCCTGCATGATCACCGCGACCGGGTAGAGGAAGACCACCTCGATGTCGAAGAGGATGAACAGCATCGCGATCATGTAGAAGCTGACGCCGAACTTGAAGCTGCGGGTGATGTGGGCCGGCAGGCCGCACTCGTAGGGCTGGCCCTTGATCGGGTTCGCCCGGCGCGGCCCGATCACCCCATTCAGCAGCGTGAAGGTGCTTCCCACGAGTATCCCGAGACCGGCGAAGACGAGGATTGGGAGGTAGCTCTGAAGCACCGACCGCGACTTATACCACTCACTTTGTAACAGCCTGTCACATAGTGATTTTCCGCATCAGAATGGGAAGAACCCGACCCCCCGAGGCGGAGTTGGGAGGGCGTCGGCGGAGGCGCAAGCCTAAGCTCCAGCGGCCATGGTCGAGGTTCATCTGATCACCGGAATCTCCCTGCTGGTTGCCAACGGGGTGGCCGGAGCGTGGGGCGGGTTCGCCTGGTTGCGCCGGGTGCCGGCGATCGGGTTCTGGTACGCGCTGCGGGTGGCCCAGGTCACAGTCGTCTTGCAGGTGATGCTCGGCCTGATCCTCGTCTTCAGCGGCCGCGAGGCGGTGGACCTGCACTACCTCTACGGTGGCCTGCCCCTCTTGGTCTCCTTTCTGGCCGAGCTCACCCGCGTCGGCGCCGCCCAGCAGGAGCTCGGTGCACTCGACTTCTCCGATGTGCCCGAGGATCGCCGGCGTGCCGTGGCGGTGGCGATCGTCCGTCGCGAGATGGGGATCATGGCCGTCGCCTGCCTGGTGATCTTCTTCCTCGCCCTGCGCGCGGCCGGGACCACCGTCCTGATCTGAGGGGTTCGGCTCTCGGCGGGTTCAGCTCTCGGCCAGCAGGTCGCGGTAGTCGCCGCGGTGAAAGAGCAGGGGGTCGCCCTCGCGCGAGCTGGCCTCGAGGGCCGATCCGGTGAGGATCACGTGGTCGCCGCCGTCGATCTCCTCGCGCAGCTCGCAGGCGACCCAGACGAGGGCGTGGTCGAGCCGGGGGCAGCCGAGCCGCTCCGAGAAGGCGACGCCCTCCCACTTCTCGGCGCCTCGGTCCTTGGCGGCGAAGCGGCGCGCCAGCGCCTGCTCGCCCGCGGCCAGCGCGTTGACGCCGAACCGCCCCGCGGCGCGCACCGCACCCAGGGTCCTCGAGCCGCGGTCCAGGCAGGCGAGCATCATCGGCGGCTCGAGCGATAGGGAGGTGACGGCGTTGGCCGTCGCCCCCGAGGGCCCGTCGGGCCCGGCCGCGGTGATCACGGTCACTCCCGTCGGGTAGGCCGCGAGCGCGGCGCGAAAGCGATCGGGTGTCAGGGGCTGGGCGGGCACCCCTGAGAACGCTACGCGCTGGGGGCGGATCGCGCACCGCCCTCGCTGCCGTGCCCGGGTCGAATATGATGCCGCCGCGTGCGAGGGGCACTCCTACTGATTTCGATCTCCGCCGCGGCGACTGCTCTGGCCGCCTGCGGCAGCGAGGGCGTGGACGTCGACGATCCCGCCTTCGAGCAGGGGGCCGTGATCTTCGCCGAGCGCTGCTCGGGCTGTCACACGCTCACTGCCGCCGGGGCGCAGGGCTCCTCCAACCGCAGCCAGCGCACCCAGGGACCCAACCTCGACCAGCGCAAGGAGACCTACGAGGACGCGATCTACGCGATCCGCAACGGAGGCTTCTCGGGCGCGATCATGCCGCAGAACATCGTCGTCGGCGAACAGGCCGACCAGGTCGCCCGCTTCCTCGCCGAGTACTCGGGCACAGACGTGAACGAGCCGGCCGAGGCCGGCCAGCCCTAGTTCGCCGGGAGCGGGAGCCTCGCTCGACCTCAAGGCCATTCGCCGCGACTCGGGGCCGGCGCGCGCGGCATTGGCCCGCCGCGGAGAGGGCGAGCAGCTCGACGAGCTGCTCGCCCTCGACGAGCGCCGGCGTGCGCTGCTGCCCCGAATCGAGGACGACCGCGCCGAGCGCAACCGCGCCTCGGACGAGATCGCCGAAGCCAAGCGCTCGGGCGCCGACCCTGAGGAGCGAATCGCGCAGATGCGCGAGCTCGCGGGCCGGCTCAAGGAGCTCGAGGGAGAGCTAGCCACGGTGGAGCAGGAGCGCGATGCGCTGGCGGCCTCGATCCCCAACCTCCCCGACCCCGAGGCGCCAGACGGCGACTCCGAGGAGGACGCTAAGGAGCTGCGCCGGGTCGGCGAGCAGCCCAGCTTCGACTTCGAGCCGCTCGACCACCTCGAGCTCGGCCAGCGCCACCACTGGATCGACATGGAGGCGGCGGCCGAGACCTCCGGCACCCGCTTCGCCTACCTGCTCGGCGACCTGGTGATGGTGGAGATGGCGCTCGTGCGATTCGCCCTCGAGATGTTGCGCTCGGAGGGCTTCACCCCAGTGTCCCCGCCGGTGTTGGTGCGCGAGCGGGCGCTATACGGAACGGGGTTCCTCCCGGGCGAGCGCGAGATGATCTACGCGGTCCCCGAGGACGAGCTCTTCCTGGTCGGTACCTCCGAGGTCTCGCTGGCCTCGCTGCACGCCGACGCGGTGCTCGACGCCGGCCAGCTGCCGCTTCGCTACGCGGGCTTCTCGACCTGCTTCCGGCGCGAGGCGGGCGCGGGCGGGCGCGACACGCGCGGGATCTTCCGCGTGCACCAGTTCGACAAGGTCGAGATGTTCAGCTTCGTCGAGCCCGATGCGGGCGCAGCCGAGCACCAGCGCCTGCTCGCCCTGCAGGAGCGGATCCTGGCGGCGCTCGAGATTCCCTACCGGGTCGTCGACGTGGCGGTCGGCGACCTCGGGGCCTCGGCCGCGCGCAAGTTCGACTGCGAGGGCTGGATCCCGAGCCAGCAGCGCTACCGGGAGCTGACCTCCTGCTCCAACACGACCGACTACCAGGCACGCCGCCTCAAGGCGCGCTACCGCCCGGCTCAGGGCGAGCCGCCGAGGGAGATGTACACGCTGAACGGCACCGCGGTGGCCGTCGGACGCACGCTGATCGCGCTCCTGGAGAACAAGCAGACCGAGGATGGGAGAGTCGCTGTTCCGGCGGCCTTGCAGGAATTCGGCCTTCCGGGGAGCATTCCCTCCATATGAATGTCGAGGCGCCCAAGCGCGTCGTGCTCTGTGACGATCACGAGATCGTCCGCGAGGCGATCAAGGCCCGCATGGCCTCGATTCCCGGGGTGGAGATCGTCGGTGAGGCCGAGAACGGCACGGATGTCGTCCGCAAGGTCTCAGAGCTCAATCCCGACGTCTGCATCGTCGACGTCGAGTTGCCGGGCAAGGACGGCATCGAGGCCACCAAGGAGATCCTCAGGGCCGAGCCCGGGACCCGCGTGATCATCTTCACCGCCCACGCCCAGCCCGACCTGCTCAGCATGGCGATGCGCGCCGGCGCCCTGGGCTACGTGCTGAAGACGGCCCCGAGCGAGGACATCGCCCGCGCGATAGAGGTCGTGGCTGCTGGTGGCACCTTCGTCGGCACCGAGCTCGGCCCGGGCGCGGGCGAGCTCGAGAAGCTGCTCGAGCTGACCCCGCGCGAGCGCGAGATCCTCGAGCTGCTCGCCGAGGGCCTGCGCGTCAAGCAGATCGCCGACCGCCTCAGCCTCAGCCCTGCGACCGTCCACACGCACGTCCGCAACGCGATCGCGCGCATGGAGGTCGACACCCGCACCGAGGCGGTCGCGCTGGCCGTGCGCTACAGCTACCTCGGTGCGCAGGGAAAGGTCTAGGCGCCCGCTAGCTCTCGTCGAACTCGAGGGCGCAGCCGTTGATGCAGTAGCGCTTGCCGGTGGTCTCGGCGGGGCCGTCCTCGAAGACATGCCCCAGGTGTGCGTCGCAGCGTGAGCACAGCACCTCGATCCGCCTCATGAACATGCTGTGGTCGGCCTCGGTCTCGACGACCTCGTCCTCCATCGGCCGGTCGAAGCTGGGCCAGCCGCTGCCCGAGTCGAACTTGCTCTCGGAGCTGAACAGGGGCTGCGAGCAGGCGACGCACTTGAAGACGCCCTCCGCCTTGATCTCGTTCAGCTCGCTGGTGAACGGAGCCTCGGTCCCCTTCTCACGCACGATCTTGTACTGCTCGGGAGTGAGCTCCCGCTTCCACTCCTCCTCGGTCTTCTGCAACTTCTCCAATTCGGGCCTCCTTCGGGGGATCGAGAACCAGGGTACCCGGTGCCCTCAACCTTCCCTAAGGCCCTATCGGAGGCCGGGGACCAGGCGTCGGGCCCTGAGACCGAGCCCGGCGGCGCCCATCGTCAGGCGCTCTGCGACGCTGCCCTGCCCGGGCAGCACGCCGAGCTGGCGCAGGTTGCCGGCCACGTCGTAGAAGGAGTGCTCCCGGCAGACCTTGCCCTCCCGGAACTCGAAGATGTCGGTGCCGATCGTGTCGAGCCTGCGGCCGCTCGCCGGCAGGCCGATCCACAGCGGGCCGGAGTTCAAGGCGCGGCAACGCCACGGCTCGGTCACCCGCTCTCCCTCGGCGATCACGGGCTCACGCAGGCTCCACTCGATCTCGCTGAAGGCGCGGAAGAAGCCGTCCACGTACTCCTCGTAGGCCTCGATGCCCCGGATCGGCTCGGCGAGCGTCACGTCCCAGTACTCGATGTCGTCGGCGACGTGCCCGAGCACCTCGTCGCTGCCCGCGCTCCAGGCGCGCTGCCAGTCGCGGAAGAACTCGTCTGCCCACTCGCCCATCTCTGCCTCTCTTCCCCTCTTCTCGGCGCGAGGCTAGCGCGATCGCTCCGCGATCGCGGCGGGATCCTAGGATCGGGTCGATGTCCGAGGCGTTCTTCGATTTCGACGGCCAGACGGGCCTCTACCGGGCCACCGAGCTCACCCGTGGTCCCTGGGATCCCGGGTTCCAGCATGCGGGCCCGCCCGCCGCCCTCATCGGTCGGGAGATCGAGCGGCTCGGCGGCGGCGCCCTCGGTGAGGCCCCGGCCCAGGTCGGGCGGATCACCTACGACCTTCTGCGCCCGGTCCCGATCGGGCCGCTGCGCGTCAGCGCGGACGTGCTGAGGCCCGGCCGCCGCGTGGAGATGGTCGGCGCGACGCTCGCGGACGCCGAGGGCGCGGAGCTGGTGCGCGCCCGTGGCTGGCGAATCCGGACCGCCGAGCTCGAGCTCGAGACCCCCCCGGGGCTGCCGCCGGCGCCGCCCGGGCCCGAGCACGGCGAGTCCGGCGAGTTCTTCCGCACCGGCCACGACGTCGGCTACCACACGGCGATGGATTACCGGTTCATCAGCGGCGCCTTCATGGAGGCCGGGCCGGCGACCGTCTGGATGCGAGCCAGAGTCCCGCTCGTGGCCGGCGAGGAGCCCTCGCCGCTGCAGCGCGTGCTCGTCGCCGCCGACTCGGGCAACGGCGTCAGCTCGGCGCTTGACTGGCGCAGCCACCTGTTCATCAACGTGGATTTGTCGGTGCACCTGCACCGCATGCCCGAGGGCGAGTGGGTCTGCCTCGATGCGCTGACCCTGCCCGAGCCCAACGGGGTCGGCCTGGCCGACACGGCGCTGTTCGATCAGCGGGGCCCGCTCGGCAGGGCGCTCCAGACCCTGCTGATCGACCGCCGCTAGCCCGGCGCGCTGAGCGGAGGGGGTGGGATTCGAACCCACGAGAGACCCGAGGGCCTCCAACGGCTTTCAAGGCCGCCGCATTCAACCGCTCTGCCACCCCTCCGGGTGCTCGCAGCAGCGACTCGCCCGAGAGCCTAGCCCGCGCTCGGCGAGCAGACGACCACCGGGATGCGGCGCTCGCCGGCTCGCCTCTGGTAGTCGTCGAACCCCGGGTAGTAGGTGGCGGCGAGCTCCCAGAGGCGCTCGCGCTCGGCCCCCTCGGCCTCACGCGCGCGGTAGGGGCCTCCGCCGCCGCCGTTCCAGAGCTCGACATCGGGTTGGGCGCGCAGGTTGTGAAGCCAGGCGGGGTTGTGCTCGGCGCCGCCGCGCGAGGCGATCAGCACCACGTCCTCGCCGTCGGTGAAGTAGGTGAGGGGCGTGGTCCGCTGCTTGCCGCTCCTGGCGCCCGTGTGGGTGAGCAGCACCGTGGGCGCGCTCACGGTGGTCTTCAGCCGCCCGCCGCTGGCCTTCATCAGCACCGGGTCGATCCGGTTGCCGACGTTGACCAGGAACCAGGTGACGGGGCGCTGTCGCGCGGTCCACGACAGAGCGCGCAGCAGCGGCCCCTGCGGAGCGGTGGGGTCGAAGGGGCGGACGCGGCCGGCCACCGGCGCATGCTCGCATAGGCTGCTGGAGATGGCCAAGGAGTGGCGAAACTGGGCCGGCGATCAGCGCTGCGCGCCGGCGCGGATCGAGCGGCCCGGCGGGCGAGGCGAGCTGCTCGAGTCGGTCAGGCGGGCCACCGAGGCCGGCCTGCCGGCGCGCGCGGTCGGCTCGGGCCACTCGTTCACGGATGCCGCCTGCACCGGCGGGCTGATGCTCGACCTCGGCGGCCTCGACCGGGTTCTCGACGTGGACCGCTCCGCCGGCCTCGCCAGGGTGGAGGCCGGCATCAACCTGCGGGTGCTGAGCGAGGCGCTCTGGGGCCACGGCCTTGCGCTCGAGAACCTCGGCGACATCGACAGACAGACGATCTCCGGCGCGATCTCGACCGCCACCCACGGCACGGGCGCGCGCTTCCGCAACATCTCCTCGCAGGTTGCCGCAGTCGAGCTGGTCCGGCCCGACGGCACCGTGCTCGAGCTATCCGAGCGCTCCGACCCCGATGCGCTGCGCGCTGCGCGCGTCTCGCTCGGCGCGCTCGGGGTGATCGCCACGCTGACCCTGCGCACGGTGCCGGCCTTCACCCTGCGCCGGGTCGACTCCCCGCTGCCGCTCGACGAGGCGCTGGAGCGGATCGACGATCTCGCCGACGGCTCCGACCATTTCGAGTTCTACGTCTTCCCCCACACCCAGCGGGCACTGCTGCGCCAGAGCGAGCGCACCGAGGAGCCGCCGAGGCCGCGCAACCCGGCGGTCGAGTACGCGAACGAGGTGGTGCTCGAGAACTGGGCGCTGGGCGCGATCGCCCGCCTCGGCCGTCGCCTGCCATCCCGGGTGCCGGCGCTCTCGGAGTTCGTCTCCAGGCGGATCGGCGGCTCCACCAAGCAGGACCGCAGCTACCGCGTCTTCGCCAGCCAGCGCCGGGTGCGCTTCACCGAGATGGAGTACGCGATCCCCCGGCGACACGCCGCCGAGGCGGTGCCTCGGGTGCTCGAGGCCGCCGAGGCCGCCGATCCGCCCGTCGGCTTCCCGATCGAGGTCCGCTTCGTCGCCGGCGACGACGCGCACCTCAGCCCCGCCCACGATCGCGCCACCTGCTACATCGCGGTTCATCAGTTCAAGGGCGTGGCCTGGGAGGGCTACTTCCGCGCGGTCGAGTCGATCATGGACGGCTACGGGGGCCGCCCGCACTGGGGCAAGCGGCACTTCCAGACGGCCGCCACGCTGGCCCAGCGCTACCCGCTCTTCTCGGAGTTCCTGGCGCTGCGCGACCGCCTCGACCCGGGCGGCAGCTTCCGCAACGCCTACACCGACCGGGTGCTCGGCCCGCCGGCGGGCGCCGAGGTCGGCTAGGGCGCTAGAGGAAGGTCTTGCCCTCGCCGCGGTAGGTGGGCAGCTCGTCGCGGATCGTCGAGCCGGTGACCAGGTAGAGGCTGTCGAAGCGCTCGCAGAGCTCACCGGCCTTGACGTGGCGGAAGTAGACGCGGTCGCCGAGTGACAGCGCCTCTGCAGCGGATCCGGTCAGGGGCGTCTGCACCTCGCCGGTGCCCTCACGGGGATCGAGTCGCAGCCCCGCCGGAAGGTGGGGGATCGGCATGCGGTCCCTGGCGCCCACGCCCGAGGCCAGGTAGCCGCCGCCCAGGGCGGTCGCCACCGCGGGCGAGGGCTTGCGCACGATGGGAAGCGCGAACATCGCCGCGGGGTTGAGCTCGAAGGAGCGGTAGTGGTCGAAGAGGACCGGCGCGTAGAACCCTGATCCCGCGGCGATCTCGGTGACGGCGCCCTCGCCGGCGGTCAGCTCGATCGAGCCGGTGCCGCCGCCGTTCACGAACTCGAGCTCGGTCACCTCCGAGACCGCCGAGACGACCGCGGCGCGGCGCTCGCGGATGTCCTTGAGCGAGGCCGCCTGCATCGCCCGGATCGCCGCGTTCCTGATCGCCTTGCCCGGCAGGTCGTCGCCGACGCCGGCGATCTGCCCCTCGTAGGCCATCAGGCCCACCAGCCGGACGCGCGGGCGGCGCTCGATCTCGCGCGCGAGCGCGCGGGCGGCGTCGGCGTCGCGCACGGGGGAGCGCTTGGTGCCCACCTTGATCATCCCTCCCAGCGGCCACCAGGAGACGTCGATGTCGATCGCCACCCGCACCGGGGCGACGAAGGAGCCGGCCGCCTGCTCGATCAGGTCGAGGTGCTCGGGGCTGTCGACCATGATCACGGGGGCCTCCTCGGGGCTCTCGGCGGTGAGCCGCGCGAGGCGGGTGAGCGCCGCCGTATCGGCGGTGGGGTAGGCGAGCACGAGGTCGCGCATCCCGCGCTCCCAGAGCCACAGGGTCTCGGGCAGGGTGAAGGTGAGCAGGCCCTGGAAGCCGCGGTCGAGGTCGAGCAGCCGCTCCATGAACGGCCGGCAGCGAACGGACTTGCTCGCGATCCGGATCGGCTTGCCGGCGCCGCGGCGCAGCATGTCGGCGGCGTTGGACCAGACGGCGTCCAGGTCGACGAAGGCGAAGGGCGCCTGCAGGCCGGCGAAGACCTGCTCGTAGCGCTCGTAGGCCTGTCTCGGCGTGGGGATCGGCAGCGGCGTGGGCGTGTCGCGCGGGGCGCCCTCCGTCCGCGCCCTCTCCTCGTCGGGCCCCGTCGGGGTCGGCTCCTGCGCTGCGGTGCGGGCCTCGTCGGCACTCGGCATCTGCCCGGCCAGCCTACAATCGGCTCTCAATCCCCCGGAGAGGTGGCCGAGCGGCTGAAGGCACTCGCCTGCTAAGCGAGTAGGGGGCTAATAGCTCTCTCGAGGGTTCGAATCCCTCCCTCTCCGCTGCTCAGCTTCGCGCGGCGACAGCGATCGCGATCGCCGGCGCCGCGCCCGGCGGCGCCGGTCAGCGACAGAGCGGACGTCAGCGCGAGGCGCGCCGGATGTGGGTGGGCGTCAGCGCGGCGGGCGACGGGCATCCGAGCAGGGCCAGTGCCAGACGCAGCTCCTCGCCCAGGATCTCGAGCGCCCGCTCGGCTCCGGCCTGTCCCCCGGCCGCGAGCCCCCACAGCGGGGCGCGGCCGGCCAGCACCGCGTCGGCCCCCAGGGCGAGCGCCACGGCGATCTCGGTGCCCCGCCTGATCCCCCCGTCCATCAGCACCGGCACCCGGCCGCCGATCGCATCCACCACCTCGGGCAGAGCGTCGATCGTCGCCGACACGCCGTCGAGCTGGCGGCCGCCGTGGTTGGAGACCACCACCCCGGCCGCGCCGTGCTCGAGCGCCAGCTCGGCGTCCTCGGCGGTGAGCAGCCCCTTGATCAGCACGGGCAGCTCGCACTCGTCGACGAGTTGCTCGAAGTCCGACCAGTCGAGCGAGGGGTCGATCAGGCCGAAGACCTCGGCCACCGAGAGGTCGCGCCGCCCTGCCGCCGCCTGCACGGCGGGCGCACGGACGTCCGCGGGCACCTCGAAGCCCGTGCGAAGGTCGCGCTCGCGCTGCCCGCCGAAGGGGGCATCCACCGTCAGCAGCACGGCCCCGTATCCCGCCTCGACGGCCTCGGCCAGCAGCGCCCTGGTCACACCGCGGTCGCGGAAGCTGTAGAGCTGCATCCAGAGCCCGGCGTCGGGCGCCGCCGCGGCGACCTCGGCCGGGCCCATGGTGGCGAGCGTCGAGACGCACATCGTCACCCCGGCCGCCGCCGCGGCGCGGGCCATCCCCGCCTCGCCGTCGGCGTGGGCGAGCTTCTGGAAGGCGACCGGCGCGACCAGCAGCGGCATCGCCATGGCGCTCCCGAGCACGCTGGTCTCCATCTCCACCCCCGACACGTCGACCAGAACCCGCGGCCGAAGCTCCCATTCCAGGAAGGCCTCGCGGTTGCGCCGCAGGGTGCGCTCGTCCCCCGCGCCCCCTGCGTAATAGCCGTGCGGGCCGGGCTCCAGGGCCTCGGCGGCAGCCCGCTCGAGGTCGGCGATGTTGACCGCGTCTTCGACGCGGCAAGGCTATTGGTCCTCTCAGGCGGCTCGCGCTTCGGGGATGTAGCGCAGCCGCTCGGGCAGCAGCGGCACCACGGCCCGCTTCACGTACTCGGCCCCGCCGGCGACCAGCGCCCTGCGCAGAGCCACGGGCGGCAGCGGCGAGAACCCGTACTGCTCGCGCAGCCGGTCGGGCAGCAGCGCGATCGTGATGAAGTTGGTCGTCTCCAACAGGGGCCTGAGATAGAGGGGAACGGGAGGGTCGAGCACGATCTGGCGCGCCTGGCTGCGCGCCCAGTCGGTGACATAGAGCCTGTCCCCGTCCAGCATCTCGCGGCGGTACTCATCCAGGTCGGCGAGGGTGTCGGGCATCTGCGAGCGCTCCAGCCCGAACAGCTCGCCCACGACCTTGTAGTCCTCCCAGTAGGCGACCTCCTGGTGGCGGTCGAGCTCGCCCAGGTACTTGCGATAGACCACCAGAGCCGAGTCGATCAGCGTGAACAGCACCCACATCAGCAGCTCGGGGTCGTCGGCCCGGTAGGGGGTCCCGGCCGGATATGGACCGACGTCCTCGGTCAGCTCGCCGCGCACCTGCGAGTGCATCGCGCGCACCCTCCGGCACATCCGGTCGGCCTCCTCGCGGCTTCCCCATCCGATCGCGGTCAGCACCTCGGCCACCCGCTGCAGCCGCTCGTAGGGCTCGTCGAGCGAGTCGGTGTGCGCCAGCAGCCCCTCAACCGCGACCGGGTGCGCGGCCTGCATCAGCAGCGCCCGGGGCCCCGAGAGCGCCAGCACGCGCTCCCGGTTGATCCGCCGCAGCATCGAATCGTCGGTGAAGTAGCCGTTGGTCATCCGCAGAGGAAGAGTACGCAGGCGCCCGGCCCGCCAGACGGCTTCGGCTCCCGCCCCCGCCGCTACCCTTCCCCCGCACGCGCCCGTAGCTCAGTTGGATAGAGCGTCGGTCTACGAAACCGAAGGTCACTGGTTCGAGTCCAGTCGGGCGCGTTCAGATTCCACTTCGCACGGAGCTCGGACCCAACTGCTCCCGCTGCGCGCCGTGGTTCCTCGCCCCGGGTGCTGGGGGCTTTCGCCCATACGAGCTGGCCGTGGTTCCTCGTCCTCGCCACGTTAGGCTTGCCGGGTGCTCGTTTGCAGTGCGCGCCGTGCCGCGAGTTGCACCCGCTCAGCAATCCGTGCGTCGTAGCGACGTATGGGATGGGCAAGGGATCACGCATGGAGCTAGTCCGGTACCGTCGTGCCGGATGGCAAGTCGCTCCCGCTCGCAGGTGACCAAGGTGGACACGGTCGGCGGCAGGTTCGCCCGCGGCCTTGCCGCCAAGAGCTCCGCCAGCATCCGCGATCTCCTCCACCCCGAGATCGACCTCCGCGGTCTGACGCCAAACCGCAGCTGGGAGGCGGTTGGTCCCGATGCGGTCCTCGAGCTGCTGCTCCGGGACTGGTTCGAGGACTCCGACGAGATTGAGGCCATCGATCACCTCGAGACCGGCGCTTTCTCAGACTGCGAGCGCGTCGGCTACCGCTTCCGCGTCAACCGACCCGGCGGGCGCTCGCTCGTCGAACAGCAGGTCTACCTCACAGCCCGCGACGGCAGGATCGACTGGATGCGCATCGTCTGCTCCGGCTTCCGCCCAGTCGGCTCCGACGAGTAGGCAGGCCGGCGCGCCGGAGCCAGTACGTCCAGCGACATGAGCTCAGACGCACACGCCCATTCGCACACGCCGACCGTCAGTCGCTCGTTGCTGCCTGACCCCGGGGAGCCGATCCCCGATCTCGCGGCGCCGACGATTGCGCTGTTCGTTGCCGCCGCGGTCCTGTTCGGCGGCTCAACCGCGCTGGCCCTGGAGGGAACGATCTCCTATCCGATCGCGATCGCGATCAACACGATCGCCAGCTACATGTTCTTCACGGTCCTCCACGACGCCTCGCACCGCACGATCTCCCAACGCGACCCGGTCAACCGTTGGCTCGGGCGTCTGTCTGCGCCGTTCGCGAGCCCGTTTTCCGCCTACTCGACCTTCCGCTTCATCCACATGCAGCACCACCGGTTCACCAACCACGACCCCGACGAGGATCCCGACGCCTACACCTCGAATGGGCCGGCGTGGAGTTGGCCGTTGCGCTGGGCGACGCTCGACATCTCCTACCTGTGGTTCTACCTCCCGCGGATCAACGGCAGGCCCCAGAAGGAGCGGGTCGAGTTCATCGTCAACGCGCTCATCGTTGGCGCTCTGCTCGTCGTATTCGCGCTGGCTGCCGGGGTCGGCCCGCTGCTGCTGCTGATCATCCTGCCGACGCGGCTGACCGTCGCCTTTCTCGGCTTTGCCTTCGATTGGCTGCCGCATCGCGGCCTCGAGTACACGCCCGAGGAGGACCGCTACAAGACGACCCGCAACCGGGTCGGGGCCGAGTGGCTGATGACGCCGGCGCTAGGGGTAGGGCCAGGGCCAGGCGCGAGCAGCGTGGCGCGCCTGTGGGTGGGGCGTGGCTGAGTGGCCGAGAGCGACCACTGAGCGGCGGCCCGGAAGCCGCTTCTCCGAACGCGACCATTTGGCCGACGCTATCGCCATTTACTCGTGAGCGGCGTCCGCGCAGGGCGGCAGACTCAGCGCCGTGACGACGCTGGCCATTCTTTGCTCTATTGGCGGCGGTCTCTGCGAGCTGATGGGCCTCCTCTTGGTGGCCTCCGGCATTCGCGACGACCGCGAACGGGCCAAGACACTTTTTGACAAGCCCGTGAAGGTCGAGCGCCCCGAGACGAGCTATCCCGGCCGCAGAGCGGGATCGGCCACGCCAGGCTCCACGGCTTGGGCCTCCAGCATGGTCGGATCGTCCGAGGCGCGAATCGTCAAGCGCATAACCGACTTGGAGGCATCGGTCCACAACGCCATCGTTCATCTGAAGAAGGTCATGGACGAGCAGGACTTCGGCAACACCGAGGCGCTTTACAAGGCGCAGGTGGCCGGAGATAACGAGCTGCGTCGGAGGCTCCGCGAAGTCTTGGTGGGCAGCATCAAGGGTCGAATTTGGGGCGCGTACCTACTCGCCGCCGGGATCGTCCTCGCCGTCGCCGGTTCGGTCCTTAGCGCGGCCAGCTAGAGCCGCCCTTGTCCCGCCCTTAGTAGAGGGGCGAAATAAGGGCGGAACCGGTCTGAAGCGGTACGACTAGAAGGCTTCAATACCAGGGGTTTTTGGAGAAACAGTGGCTGGCAGGCCTAGGCTGACGTTCCCGCTACGAAACCGGAGGTCACTGGTTCGAGTCCAGTCGGGCGCGCTTCGGAAAAGCCCCGCGATGGTTCCCCGCCCCGTGGTTGCTTGGCGCGCGACCCTACGATAGGCTCAACGCGTGCGGGTCGGCAATCTTCAGCCGAGGCTTTGGGGGGCGCTCTTCGGAAGCAGCCTGATTCTTGCAGCGAGCGCCTCGGCGGCCGAGGCTTCGGTGACTCTGGGCGAGACGTTCGTCCCGGATAGTTGCGGGACCGACACCTACATACAGACGGCTGACCCCGGCAATCGGTACATGGTGCCCTTCGACGGAGTGATCACCCACTGGAGCTACCAGTCGGATGCCAGCCCGCCGTCCGAGATCAGGTTCAAGGTCGGGCGCACGGCTCCCGGCGCCGACCTCACGATGAACACTGACGTCACGATCGTGGGGCAGAGCGCGCTGGAGACTCCCGCGGCAAGCGCGCTGAACACGTACACAACCCAGATCCCGGTCAAGGCCGGCGACAGAATCGGCGAATACGTCACCGACGACTGCTCGAGGGCCGATCCCGCCTACACGGATCACTACTTCAACGCGGACGTACAACCTTGGTCCACGTTCCTCTTCACTCAGGAGAATTACCAGCAGAACATCTCCGCTGTCCTCGAACCGTCGAACACCTTCAGCCTCGGCAAGCCCAAGCTCAACAAGAAGAAGGGCACGGCGACTCTGAACGTCGAGGTCCCAAACCCCGGCTCGCTCGTCCTCGGGGGCAAGGGTGTCAAGGGCGCTTCCACCACAGGCGCCGTGATCAGCAAGGCGGTCGGCGCCGCCGGCACGGTGAAGCTGGTGATCAAGGCCAAGGGCAAGCAGAAGAAGAAGCTGAAGAAGAAGGGCAAGGTCAAGCTCAAGACCAAGATCACCTTTACCCCGACCGGCGGTGACCCTGCGACGCAGACGAAGAAGCTGAAGCTCAAGCGCAAGAAGCGATAGCTCGGCGCTGTTCCCGTTGATGCAGGGGATAGAGGATCCCAGCTTGGCTTGGGGATCCTCTTCGGCGCGAGGTGGAGGATCGTGGGGAGACCCCCGGATGGCCACCTATTACGAAGGCCCGCAAGGCCGGCACAGACCATGCGCTACTTGTCGCCAGTCTGAGCCCCTAGGCCCCCTTGGCCAGGCAAGGGCGGGGAAGGGAGGAGGGTCACCCATACCGGCCCAGCCTTCGGGAGGGCAACAAATGGGCAACAGACGGGGCGGGTCTGAGCGGAACCCAGACGAGCCCGGGAATCGAGGGACGGCGGCATGGAGCCGAATCCCGAGCCCAGACGAGCCCCACCGAACACCAGGCGAGGTCTACGAAACCGGAGGTAACTGGTTCGAGTCCAGTCGGGCGCGCTCCTCAGGTCGGCCGAAGCGCCCGAAAAGTCACTTGACACGAGGTTGCGAAGCGGGATAGGCGCCATGATCGGCCGACACAGGCGTCGTGGAATCGGGCCCTCGAACGGGAGCCTCGGCACTGCGTGGAATCAGCGTGCCTCAGGTCTCGACCGTGAGCGTGCCCCACCGCAAGCAATCCGGAATCGTTCCAGATAACTGATAGGCTGCCGCGCGTGCCGGCGACCGCAGAGCTCGAGCGCATCTTGCGCGATGCCTCCCTGCGCGTCACGCGTCCGCGGATGGCGGTGCTGGCCGCGGTGTACGAGCATCCGCACGCCGACACGTATTCGATCATCGGCCTCGCGCGCGAGGATCTCGGTGATGTCTCCCAGCAGACGGTCTACGACGTGCTGGAGGCACTGACGACGGCCGGTTTGACGCGGCGCATCCAGCCGCCGGGCTCCGTGGCGCGCTACGAGTCGCGGGTGGGGGACAACCATCACCACGTCGTCTGCCGCTCGTGCGGCGCGATCGCCGACGTCGACTGCGCCGTCGGCGATACGCCTTGCTTGGACGCTGCCGAAGACCACGGCTACGTGATCGACGAGGCCGAGGTGGTCTACTGGGGTCTGTGCCCCGAATGCTCGACCGCATGAAGTTTTCCGAAAACGCCACTCTGAGCCAGGAAAGGGTTTCCCGTGTCTGACAAGCCTGATGCCGCAGTTGGAGAGATGAACGAGCAGGAGAGCGCGACGGGTGGCTGCCCGGCCGCTCACGACCGCGCACCCGAGCCGACCCAGGGCGGCGGCAACCGGGGTTGGTGGCCCGACCGGCTCAACCTCAAGATCCTCGCCAAGAACCCGGCGGTGGCCAACCCGCTGGGAGAGGGGTTCGACTACGCCGAGGCGTTCAACTCCCTCGACCTCGACGCGGTCAAGAAGGACATCGAGGACGTGCTCACGACCTCGCAGGACTGGTGGCCGGCCGATTACGGGCACTACGGCCCGTTGATTATCCGGATGGCTTGGCACAGCGCGGGCACGTACCGCATTCACGACGGCCGCGGCGGCGCGGGAGCCGGCCAGCAGCGCTTCGCGCCGCTCAACAGCTGGCCCGACAACGCGAACCTCGACAAGGCGCGCAGGGTGCTGTGGCCGGTGAAGCAGAAGTACGGCCGGAACCTCTCGTGGGCGGACCTGATGGTGCTCGCCGGCAACGTCGCCCTCGAGTCGATGGGCTTCGAGACCTTCGGCTTCGCAGGAGGCCGCGAGGACGTCTGGGAGCCAGACGAGGACGTCTACTGGGGCCCCGAGCGCGAATGGCTCGGCGACGAGCGCTACACGGGCGACCGCGAGCTCGAGCGGCCCCTCGGCGCCGTGCAGATGGGCCTGATCTACGTCAACCCGGAGGGCCCGAACGGCAACCCGGACCCGCTCGCCTTGGCCCGCGACATCCGCGAGACGTTCAGCCGCATGGCAATGAACGACGAGGAGACGGTGGCTCTGACCGCCGGGGGCCACACCTTCGGCAAGATGCACGGCGCGGCCGACCCGGACGAGTACGTCGGCCCCGAGCCCGAGGGCGCACCGCTCGAGGAGCAGGGGCTCGGCTGGCGCAACAGCTACGGGACCGGCAAAGGCGACGACGCGATCACAAGCGGACTCGAGGGCGCCTGGACGGCGACCCCGGTGAAGTGGGACAACAGCTACTTCGAAACGCTGTTCGAGAACGAGTGGGAGCTCGTCGAGAGCCCGGCCGGCGCGCATCAGTGGGCCCCGAAGGACGGCGGCTCTGCCGACACCGTGCCGGACGCGCACGACCCGTCACGCCGGCACGCGCCGATCATGTCGACCGCGGACGTCGCCATGCGCGCCGACCCGGTCTACGAGAAGATCTCGCGGCGCTTCTACGAGAACCCCGACGAGCTCGCCGAAGCGTTCGCCCGGGCGTGGTTCAAGCTGACCCACCGCGACATGGGCCCGCTTGCGCGCTACCTCGGTCCGGAGGTCCCGGACGAGGAGCTGATCTGGCAGGACCCCGTCCCCGAGGTGACGCACGAGCTGATCGGACCGGAGGACATCGTCGCCCTCAAGGGCCAGATCCTCGATTCGGAGCTGTCCGTCTCCCAGCTGGTCTCCACGGCTTGGGCGTCGGCGGCGTCGTTTCGCGGCAGCGACAAGCGCGGCGGCGCGAACGGCGCGCGCATCCGCCTCTCCCCGCAGAAGGACTGGGAGGTCAACAACCCCGCCGAGCTGGCGAAGGCGCTGAGCACCCTGGAGGGCATCCAGGAGGCCTTCAACAGCTCGCAGTCCGGAGGCAAGCGGGTCTCGCTCGCCGACCTGATCGTGCTCGGCGGCTGCGCGGCCGTCGAGCAGGCCGCCAGGAGCGCCGGCCACGAGGTCGTGGTCCCGTTCACCCCGGGACGCGCGGACGCTTCCGCGGAGCAGACCGACGCCGAGTCGTTCGCCGCGCTCGAGCCGCGGGCCGACGGGTTCCGCAACTACATCGCGAGCGGCAACCGGCTGCAGGGCGAGTACCTGCTGCTCGACCGCGCGAACCTGCTCACCCTGAGCGCCCCGGAGATGACCGTCCTGGTGGGCGGCCTTCGTGTCCTCGGCGCGAACTGGGACGGGTCCGACCTCGGTGTCCTCACCTCGGACCCCGGGTCGCTGACGAACGATTTCTTCGTCAACCTGCTCGACCTGGGCACGGAATGGTCGGCGACGTCCGACGATGCGGAGACGTTCGAGGGCCGCGACCGCGCCGGCGGCGAGGTCAAGTGGACCGGCAGCCGCGCAGACCTCGTCTTCGGGTCGAATTCAGAGCTGCGCGCGCTTGCGGAGGTCTACGCGAGCGCCGACGCACGCGAGAAGTTCGTGCACGACTTCGTCGCGGCCTGGGACAAGGTGATGAACCTCGACCGCTTCGATCTTGCCTGATCCATGTCGAGGTCTGATCGACGGTAGTGCGACCCGCGCGAACATGACCATCGGCCTCACCATCTGACTGCGAGGGTGGCAACGGCCCACTCGATCGACCTGCCTCGCTGCGAAACCGAAGATCACCGGTTCGAGTCCAGTCGGGCGCGCTTCGGGAAGGGGCGGGAGGAGGCTTCACGCAACAGCCTCCGTGCGAAGTAGGAGCGGGATCAGCGCTATCGATGGCGGAGCAGTTCGTCGACGTCCGGCAGCCGATCGAACCGGGAGAACGTGCCCGCGTCCGCGATCTCTCGCGCCGCCTGGAGGAATCCAGCCCATGCGGTGCGCGCGAGCGTGCCGCCAACGCTGATCCGCCGCACTCCCAGCGCCGCTGCCTCCGAAACGTTCATGAACGGAGCGTTGATCAGCAGGTTCACCGGTTTCGGTGACACCGCGGCGATGATCGCGGCAACGTGCTCGGCGGTCTCGATCCGCGGAGCGTAGAGGCAGTCAGCGCCTGCCTCAGCGTACGCGCACAGCCGTCGGACCGTCTCGTCGATGTCGGGGCGTCCGCACACGAACCCCTCCGACCGACCGGTGAGAACGATGCCCGTGCCGCTCTCATCGATCCCCCGTCGCGCGGCCCGCACACGCTCGACGGCCAGATCGAACTCATGAAGCGGCTGTCCCTCGTCGCCGGTCGAGTCTTCGATCGAGAGACCGGCGATCCCCGTGGCCGCTGCGAGCCTCACGTTCGCGTTGACCTGCTGCGGATCGACCGCGAAGCCGCCCTCGAAATCCGCGTTCACCGGTACGCGGACGGCCTCCACGATGACACGTAGATGCTGGAGCACCTGATCGAGCGTGGCTTCGCTGTCTTCGCAACCCAACGTCCATGCGAAACCGGCGCTCGTCGTCGCCAGCGCCTTGAAGCCCATCCGTTCCAGGGCCCGTGCGCTCCCCGCGTCCCACGGGTTCGGCATCACGAAGCAACCGGAGGAGTGCAGGCCGTGAAACGTCGCGACCCGCTCGTCATGCGCATTCATGCAGCACCTCGCCGGTCCCCTTGGCCGTACCGCACCTGATCCATCGACGGAACCTATCCCCTGAAGCGGCCGGCTCCCGCCTCCCGCGTGAAGGCCGGCGATCGGGCTTCTCCTACGCTGCTGATGCGATGGGTCCACGTTCCCCGCTACCGCCCGGCCCCCCGTTCCCAGCGAGCGTGCAGATGGTCGGCTTCTGGACGAGGCCGCTTGCCTTCCTGGAGCGTTGTCGCGCCCGCTACGGCAGGCGGTTCACCATCAGGCTTCCGTTCACGCCGCCGTTCGTGATGCTCAGCGATCCCGACGACGTGAAGGGGGTCTTCACCTCTCCTCCCGACGTTCTGCACCCAGGCCAGGGCGCCCGCGTGCTGGAGCCGGTCGTCGGCGGCAACTCGGTGATCCTGCTGGACGAAGGGGCTCACATGGAGCAGCGCAAGCTGATGCTCCCGGCCTTCCACGGCGAGCGCATGGAGCGCCTGGCTGAGCTTGTGGAGGAGGTGACGGCCGCGGAGGTCGCCGCCCTACCGAGAGAGATCCCGGTCGCGCTCCATCCCAGGATGCAGGACCTGACGCTGAAGGTCATCCTGCGCGCGGTCTTCGGCGTCGACCCGGGCGCTCGCTTCGATGCTCTTCGAGAGCGGCTGCAGGGGATGCTCCTGTTCGGCGACCGCGCGATCAGCCTGACGCCGCCGAAGCCGGGAAGCCTGCTGGCGCGCGCGGCCGAACGCATCGGGCCCTTCGCCCGCTTCGCGCGCACGCAGCAGGAGGTCGACGAGATCATCTTCAGGCTGATCGCCGAGCGGCGGGAAGAGGGCGCCGATCGCGACGATGTGCTCGCGATGCTGCTCGAGGCGAGGCACGAGGACGGGTCGCCGATGAGCGAACAGGAGATACGCGACGAGTTGCTCACGCTGCTCGTCGCCGGTCACGAGACCACCGCCTCCGCACTCGCCTGGGCCTTCGCGCGGCTCGTAGGTGAACGGCAGGTTCTCGATCGGCTGGTCGAGACGCTCGACGCCGGTGAGGACGCCTACGTGACCGCAACGATCCAGGAGACGCTGCGGGCCCGACCCGTTCTTCCGAACGTGGCGCCCCGGCTGGTGGTGAAGCCGGTCGAGATCGGCGGCTGGAGCTATCCACCGGGGTGCAGCCTGGTGGCCAACGCCTACCTGATCCACCACGATCCGGACATCTACCCCGACCCCTACTCCTTCCGCCCCGAGCGCTTCCTCGACGAGCCCCCCGGCACCTACACCTGGATCCCGTTCGGCGGCGGCCGGCGGCGCTGCCTCGGCGCCGGCTTCGCCATGCTGGAGATGAAGGTGGTGCTCCGCACCCTGCTCACGGGCTACGCAGTGCGCCCCGCCGGTGGCGGTGTGGAGGTCGCCCGGCGGCGGGGCATCACCGTGCGCCCTGACCTGGGAGCTCGCGTCACGCTTGGCGAGCGCTCGCAAAGGCCGGTCGCCGCCTAGCGGGCTCCTCGACCCAACAGCGGGTAGCCTCTGGGGAAGGGACCTGGCAATCAGCGCGGACCCGATGCGACCCGCATCAGGAGGAGTGGAGCGAGATGAGCAACTACGCAGTCGTCAACCCGGCAACCGGCGATACGGTCAAGGAGTATCCGCAAGCCTCCGACGAGGAGCTCTCCGCGGCGATCGCGGCGGCGGAGGACGCCCACGGCAGTTGGTCCCAGACGACGTCGGTCTCCGAGCGGGCCTCCCTGATCAAGCGGGTGGCCGAGCTTCACTCCGAGCGCAGGGAGGCGCTGGCGGAGATCGCCGTGCAAGAGATGGGCAAGCCGATGGAGCAGGCCCTCGGCGAGGTCGACTTCTGCGTCGACATCTACGGCTACTACGCCGACAACGCGGAGGGCTTCCTCAAGGACGAGCCGATCTCGCTGCTGGCCGGCGAGGGCACCGCCGTGATCCGGCGGACCTCGATCGGCCCGCTGCTGGGAATCATGCCCTGGAACTTCCCCTATTACCAGGTGGCCCGATTCGCAGGCCCGAATCTGATCGTGGGCAACACGATCCTGCTCAAGCCGGCGCCCCAGTGCCCCGAATCGGCGGAGGCGATGCAGTCGATGTTCCGGGACGCCGGCTTCCCCGACGGTGCCTACCAGACGATCCTCGCCTCGAACGACCAGATCGCCGAGATGATCGCCGACCCGAGGGTCCGAGGCGTCTCGCTGACCGGCTCCGAGCGCGCCGGAGCCGCGGTCGCCGAGATCGCCGGCCGCAACCTGAAGAAGGTCGTGCTCGAGCTCGGCGGCTCCGATCCGTTCATCCTCCTGGGGGCCGAGAACCTCGACGAAGCCGTAGAGGCCGCGGTCGGCGCCCGCCTGGACAACACCGGCCAGTCCTGCAACGCCGCCAAGCGATTCATCGTCACCGATGAGCTCTACGACGATTTCCTCGAGAAGTTCACGGACGGGATGAAGGCCGCCGAACCCGGCGACCCGACCGCCGAGGACACCGAGATCGGACCGCTCTCCTCGGCGACCGCCGCGGAGCGCCTCCAGGACCAGCTCGATCGGGCCGTCGCCCAGGGCGCTGAGATCGTCGCCGGGGGGGAGCGAAGGGACAACTACTTCCCGAGCACGGTGCTGGTCGGGATCACCGCGGACAACGACGCCTACCGCGAGGAGTTCTTCGGGCCGGTCGCGAGCGTCTACCGGGTCGGCTCCGAGGAGGAGGCGATCGAGCTGGCCAACGACACCCCGTTCGGGCTCGGTTCATACGTCTTCTCCGACGATCCGGAGCAGGCGCTCCGGGTGGCCGACAGCCTCGACACGGGGATGGTCTTCGTCAACGGGGTCGGCGCCGACGGTGCCGAGCTGCCCTTCGGCGGGGTGAAGCGATCCGGCTTCGGCAGGGAGCTCGGCCGCTACGGCATCGAGGAGTTCGTCAACAAGAAGCTGATCCGCGTTCTGAAGTAGCTCGGCCGGCCAGCTCTCACGGGGAGGCCGTCCGGGGCGCGACGGCGCCCGAATCAGGTCGTCATCGGTCCTCGGTTCGACGAAAGCGCGGCCATGGAAGATTCGCGCCGAGCACCATCCGCAGCCGTTCGACATCCGCAGCGAAGATCTCCGTCAACAGCGCCTCCGCTTCCGGTTCCATGGCGCCCTTCCGGGGGCGCCTCAACAGCATCTCCTGGACCCGCAGGCGCAACCGGAGCGGAGCGACGAGCCGGGCGGCCGCCCGGACCCGCGGCGAGTTGTGCACGGTCGCGGCCAGCCGGCTGCGCGGGAGCGCGAAGGTGTTGTGCACCGCGGCGTCCAGACGATCCGCAAGAGCGGTGTCGACGTCGAGGGAATCGAAGACGCCGCGCATCTCGCGGCGCGGATCCAATGCGAGGTCTTCGAGAAAGAGAACGTGGACGGATCCCGGAAACGCAGCGAGGTAGCGGCTCACGGCGGATGCGTAGAACCCGGAGACCACGTAGCGCCGCCGTGGCTCCTCAAGCTCCGCTTGCACGGCCTCCATGAAGGGGCGGCCCTCCTTCCCGTGGCGTACGGCGTGCCAGTAGGCGGAGTGGGCGCGCTCGACGGGGTCCCGCAGGCTGATCAGGATCCGAGCCTCAGGGCTGACGCGCTTGATCGCGGCCGGAACGCCTTCGTGCCAGAGGTAGGAGGTGCTGGCCTCGCCTCGCAGCTTGCTGCGCGCACCGGGTGCGAAGAGCCGCAGGTAGGAGGCCTCGTCGACCACGTCCGGGTTGAGGGGATGCCGAACCCCGGAGAAGAAGTTGGGCTCCTTGACCGGCGCCATCCAGATCTCGGGATGCTCATCGAGGTAGCGCCAGAGCGACGTGGTTCCCGCCTTCGCCGCTCCCACGACGAAGAGGTTGGGCCACACTTCGCTGGTCACCGAGACCCCGGTCACCGGGCCGCCCCGACGGGAAGGGCAGATCCGCTCCACGCGCCCCGATCGACGCTGGAGCTCATGAGGCGACCTCTGCGCCCGGGTAGCCGGCGCCGACCTCGGCGTAGACCCGCCGGAGGTGGCGGGCGTGTCGCTGCGGACTGTGCTCGGCCGAGACGCGGCGGACGACCTCGGCGGGGACCCGCTGCGTGGGAAACACCCGCCGCAGGGCTACGGCTTCCAGGCTGCGCACGAGCGCTCCCTCGTCTCCGTTCGCGAACAGCAGCCCGCTGACTCCGTCCTGGACGGTCTCGGCGAACCCGCCGGTGGCGCTCGCGATCACGGGTACGCCGCGGACAAGGGCCTCGATCGCCACCAGCCCGAGCGGCTCGGCATGCAGAGACGGCGCCACCAGCGCCCAGGCATCCACCAGCTCGCGCTCCACTCTCTCGCCGGGAAGCCAGCCCCGGAACCGCACCGCTTCGACGAGCCCGAGCTCGCCGACCAGCCGCTCGAGGCCGGCGCGCTGCGGTCCCGTGCCGACCAGCCGAAGCCGAGCGGTCGGTGCGCTTTGTCGCAGCCGGGCGAAGGCGCGGAGCAAGAGCGCCAGCCCCTTCTCCTCGCTCAGCCGCCCGCAATAGGCGAAGACGGGCTCTGCGGCGGGCATGCGCCGGTAGCCGGGTCCGGGCGCAGGGACTGGCAGGTAGAGGACGTCGGATGCGATCCCCTTGACCGCAAGCTCACGCTGGACGGATCGGCTGCAGGCGAGCACACTGTCGACCTGCCGGAGGCCGCCGCGAAGCAACGCGTAGCGCGGCCGGTCACGAAGCCAGTGCGGGAAGCTGGTGCAGCCGTTTCGCCAGCAGACCAAGCCCGCCGGCTCGCTGCAGAGGGAGCCATCCGGTAGAAGCTTCCAGCTCGTGGGGCAGACGGGTTTGTAGTCCTGGACGTAGAGCACCGTGGGAACGGAGCGCAGCGGCCCGAAGATCGCCGGCGAAAGGTGCATCGCGAACATGTGCACCTGGACAACATCAGGGCGAAACTCGCGCAATGCGCTCCTGATCCGCGCCACGGCGGACGGGTTGACGACCTGCAGGAACACCTGCCCGCCGGGTCGCTCCGTGCCGTAGGCCAGATAGTCGGGAGCTGCCTCCGTCGCTGCGCCGGCGCTGCTCGTCAGCAGCCGCGTCTCGTGGCCCTCGGCGCGGAGCTGCTCCCGCACGCAGGTGACGTACGCCTCGACACCGCCCCGCAAGGGCATCCAGTCGGTGATCAGCAGGATGCGCATCGAGGCCGGCCTAGGCGGTTGGGCGGGTGGGCAACTCACGAGCGGCGTGCGCCGATGCTTCGGCTTCCACCACCCCCTCGAGGCTTCGCAGCCCGTCCTCCAGCGAGGCCAGTTGCCGCGGGCGACCCTGGACCAGCTCCACGAAGCGCGCCAGGGAGCGGCGGAACGAAACCTCCCTCACCCGCCGGAAGGGGCGCTGCAGACGCCAGATTGTGATGGCCGCGCTGGGCCGGATCCGGGAGCGGGCGATGCCGTACCTGTGGGTCCGGCCGACCTTCAGCTCGAGGGTCGGCTGGAAGCGATCGACCCGCAGTGTCCCCCGGTCGCCGAGGAACTCCAGGTAGTCGGCATACCCGGCCCTGAAGGAGAAGAAGCCCTGGCCCTCCACGCCGCCACGCGTCGAGAGCCAAAGCCGAGCCGTATCGTGCTCGCTTAGCTCCGTGGAGAGCGAGGCCGCGACCTCGCCGAGCTCGTCGTCCAGAAACCACCGCAGCGAGTCGATGTGGTGCGAAGCGAGATCGAGCAGCACTCCACCGCCCGTCGCTCTGCGCCGCATCCAGGTCGGCATGGCGTCCGGGGGTCTCGGCTCGCAGAACGCCATCGCGACCGCGCGAACCCGCCCGATCCGCCCCGCGCGGAGGATCTCGCGAGCCTGCTGATAGAGGGGGTGCAACCGGCGGTTGAAGCCGATCGCGGTCGCGAGCTCCGCCTGGGCCGCCGCTTCCACCACGCGCCTTGCGGCCTCCACGTTCGTGGCGATCGGCTTCTCGAGGTAGAAGTGCTTGCCAGCCGCGGTGGCCATGAGGGCAAGTTCGGAGTGCGCGGGAGTGGGAGCGCAGATGACGACGGCGTCGACATCCTCACGGCTCAGCAGGTCCTCGGCCCGATCATGCACCGGCACCCCCGCCAGTCGCCGCGCTCGCGCTCGGGCGTTCGGTTCCGGGTCGGCTGCGGCCACCAGGGCGGCAGCCGGCAGGTGGCCGAGCACGCGGAGGTGCGCGTAGCTCGCGATCGCGCCGCAGCCGACCAGGCCGATCCGGAGCTTGGCGCCGGGCGCTGCATTCATGGTGTGCGGGATGAGACGTACCCGACCTTGTTCAGCTCGTACTCCATCATGCGCGGCTCGGCGGCGGGCCCCGCGCCGCGCGCGTAGCCGATCATCTCGCCGGCTGCCTTGACGAAAGAGCTCACGAGCAGCATGGGAACGGTGCCGACCGGCAGGGGCGCATCCCGTCGCTGCGCGCGCACGCCTGCGCGAACGCGCGAGAGATAGACGGCGGGCAGGAGCGGCGCCCCGCACAGATACAGGAGTCGCTGTCGCCACGACCAGCGCCGGGTGCGCTCGGCAGCGATCAGCAGTCCGGCCAGGTACCGCTCGCGGAGCGAGGCCGCGGGGGCCGAGAGATTGAGGTGATCGATCCTGGCAGCCGGCTCGAAGTAGGTTCGGTGGCCGCGCGCGCCCAGGCCTTTCGACATCTCGTCACCGATCCGCAAGGCGCTTCCGAGCCGATCCCCGAATTCGAGGAGCACCGAGCGCCGATACGACGCGTTGTAGATCGGGGCATGATCGATCTCGCCGGCGGCCACGCCTGGGACCCAGCCGCCGTAGTCCAAGAGGAACGCGGCCCAACTCGGGGCCCCATCGGGATTGGCGTTGACGAACCCCGGGACCACGGTGGCCCAGGGTCCGGAGTGCGCCCGAATCAGCGTCTCGGCCATCCCCGCGTGAGGAAAGGAGTGCGTCTCGCCGATGAAGACGAGGGGGGCGGAGGCGGCGCCGACACCAGCGGCGCGAGCGTCCCCAAGGGCCAGGGGGGAGCCGACCTCGACCACCTGGACTGCGGCAAATCCGTCGAGGTCCGCGCCGGCGCGGTGGAGCCCCTCCCCCTGGAGGCCAACGAGCACGACCTCGAGCTCGTCCCTGACGGTTTGGGCGTGGAGACAATCGATCACGGGCCGAATCGTCTCGTAGCCGTCGGTGACAAGCACCACCGACATCTGCGCCGAGCGCCGCGGCGAACGGATCGACCCGTCACGTTCCATGCGTCAACACCCCGACGAGAGCCTCATCAGAGATGGCGCGCCGGCTGCGTCATCCTGCTACCCGAGCGTCTCAGCGACGCTCGCCGCACGAGCTGCAGGCCCCGCTTTTCGAGGGGATACAGGAGATCTCTCAACCGGGAGGATTCGTACATCCCGAGGAGAAGGCCGGCCACCGTTCTTCTGGGGCGATGGCCTGCCCACGGCGTCCTGTCCAGGTTCTGGAAGTAGAGCGCTCTGGACCGGGGATCGCCATAGACGCTCCAGGGTTTCAGGTTCCCGCTGAAGTGGACGATCCAGGGATCGTCCACGACCCTGCGGTAGCTCGCCCCATCCAGGTGGCGGGGCTTGTAGAAGGAACGCCCGCTGACGCTCGCGTTCTGGTTCCAGCGGGGGTCGAGTTCTCCCCACTTGCCCGCGAGCACCACGTTCAGGCCCTCCTGTTCCAGGAAGACGATTTCGTCTCGGAAGCTCTCCAGATATGCCATCACGCGCTCCGCGACGTCGTGTTCGCGCCACAGAGCGAGATTCATGACCATGACCCCCGCGTTGAAGTACTTGGTGGACGCCGAGAGCCCGAGTTCCGCGTGGCGCGCGACTCCCATGGACGACGAGACGTACGGAACAATCATGTCCTGGGCGGCCAGCGCCCAGCGGTCGCCGATCTCCATGTCCCAGAGACGGGCCAGATCCTCCTCAATCACCAAGTCGCAGTCCAGCCAGATGGCCTTGCGCACTGAGTCCGGAAGGTAGTCGGGTATCGCCAGCCGCTCGTACACCCCGGGTTGCAGACGTCCCCAGACCGGGAGGCCCGGACGAAAGGACGACCGGGCAGGGATCCAGTGGATCCGAACGTTGGGGCGCCTCAGCGAGTCGGAGAGCCGCGCGCGATCCGCGGCTGCGATGCCTCCATCGACGATGTGGACGCAGAGCGCGCGGCGCGAATCGAGACGAACGACCAGCGAGGACAACATGGCAGCGAGCGGCATGATGTAGCGCTCGTCCGCGGCGCACGCCACGACGATCGGCTCTCCGGCCGGACCCGCGCGCAGATCACCGCGCGGCTCGGGAGTGGAAGCGGTTCGCGGGCCCGAGATTGGCGCTTTCGGCGCGAAGCAGGTGGTGGTCCGAGTTGACAAACGGAGGCCTAGCTCCTTAGCTATCGGTGCTCATTACGCCACGGGCAGACGCTGCGGCCAATCTAGTCGCTGCTCGTCCAGCACGCCCCTTTCACCTGTCGAGGCCCGCCGCACTACCCTGCGCTCCGTGTTGCGCCGCAGGCCGTTCGCGCTCCCGAGCGCCCAGCATCTCCCGGCCCTGACCGCGGTGCTTCTCGGCCGCAGGGGCGTGGAGCCGCGTGAGCCTGACGGGTTCGTGGAGGCGGCGGTGACGCATCGCGTTGTGGGTGGGGCCGTCGCCGCGCTCGCCGACGGGAGCCTCTCGCTGCCCGAGGAGTCGGCGCGGACGCTTCGGGACGCCCACGCGGTCGGCGCCCTGAGGGCGGCGCTGATGCGCCGCGAGCTGGCGATCGTCGCCGAGCCCCTGGCGGAAGCGATCGGCGGGGCGCCGATCGTGCTCAAGGGGCCCGCGATCGCGGACCGCTTCTACGAAGATCCGCGGCTGCGGACGTTCGCCGACCTCGACCTGCTGGTGCCGCGGGAGCGGTTGGCGGACGCGGTGGAGGCGCTCGCGACGCTCGGCTACGAGGAGCGGGTGGAGTTGAGGGAGGGATTCGGCGCGACCCACGGCCACGACATCCACGTCGCGCGCGAGCTCGGCCGCGGGCGCGCGGACGTGGAGCTGCATTGGCGCGTCGGCGACGATGCCCTCGGCGAGGCGCTCGGGTACGGGTCACTCGCCGCTGCCGGCGTCGCCCCGGTGGACACCGGCGCCTCCCTCTACCCCTCTGCCCCCGACCAGCTCTTGGTCTGCGCCATGCACCTGCTCAGCGACCGCCTCAAGCGTCTCTGCTGGATCGAGGACATTCGCCGGGTCTCGGTCTCGCTCGACGAGCGCTCCTGGGCGATCACGTTCGAGCGGGCGCGGCAGCTGGGCTTGCTCTGGGTCCTGCATCGGGGGCTCGACTACAGCGAGCACCACCTCGGCTACCGTCGCGAGCGTCCGCTGGGAGCGGGCAACCCGCCGCCGTGGGGACCGATTCGAGCGGTCGAGCAGCTCGACCTGCGGGCCTCGCTTCATCTGGGGCGCCTCGCGGCGCTGCCCTGGCGCCGCCGCCCCCGCTACCTGCACGATGTGCTTTTCCCCAGCCGTGCCGGCTTGCGTGCAACCGTCGGAGACGATGGGGCGGGACAGGTGCGGATGGCCGCCCGCCACCTCGCTCGCGCCGTCGGCGGGCTCGGCCCGAGGCGCTGAGGTTGGCGCGCTTTCTGCTGATCCCGCACGCTCCAGGCGGCACGCTTGCGCACCTTGCGGCCTGCATCTCGGTGGCCGAGGCACTCCGCGAGGACGGTCACCAGCCGGTCGTCGCCTACGGCGGCACTCGGCCGGAGCTGCTCGAGCGGGCGGGCTTGCGATGGCTGCGCGTCGACGAGGCGGGCGGAGCGATGGCTGTGGACTGGTTCGACAGCGACGAGCAGCTCGATCGCATCCTCGCCTCTCAGCTCGCGGCGATCGAGCGGGTCGGCCCCGACGTCTGCATCACCAGCGCCGGCGCGGGCCGGCTGGCGGTGGCGGTCTCCGGCGCGCGCCACCTGGCGCTCATGCACGGCCTCGGCAACACACCGTGCGGGCGCCGGGGCAGGCGCCGCCAGGCGATCCTCGGCGATCTGCGCCGGCCCCGACGTGCGCTCGAGGACCTCCGGATCGAGCTCCGCCCCCGCGGCCGGCATCCGTCGGCCCAGATCTGGAACCGGGGCTGGGTTCGTCATACCGGCGCAGCGCTCGACCGGAATACCGTGGCGACCGGCCGCGCCGACGCGGTGGCCTGCACAACGACGCCGATGCTCGATCCCGCCCCGGGGATGCCGGCCCACTGGAGCTACGTCGGTCCGCTCAGCTTCGCGCCGGCGGCGGCAGCAGCGCCGGCACCGAGGCGATCCGATCGGCCGCGCGTCTACGTGAGCCAGGGTTCCACTGGCGCCCCCGAGCTGCTGCGGCGCTCGGTCGCCGAGCTGGCCGGCGCCGGGTTCGCGGTTATCGCCTCAGCCGGCGGGCTGTGCGATCCGCGGGAGCTGGAGCAGCTCGGGGACGATGTCGAGGCCGCCGAGCTGCACGACGCACGCGCAGAGCTCGAGGCGGCCGACGTCGCTGTGATCAGCGGTGGGCACATGACGGCGATGGAGGCGCTGATCGCGGGAACCCCCACAGTGGTGGTCCCGCGCAACGCCGGCCAGGCGCTGGCCGCGAAGCGCGCCGAGCGCCTCGGGACCGGGATCGGGCTCTGGCCACGGGTACCCCGCGGGGGAGTCGCTCGCGCGGCGCGGCGCCTCTGCGCAGATGAGGGCTACCGCATGCGGGCGGGGAGGATGACCGAGCACCTGCGCGGCTGGAGTGGCCGGCGCAACGCTGCAGCCTTGGCGGAGGAGTTGGCGGGAGCCTCCCGCGTCTCGGCCCGCACCTAGACGGGACCGGTGTCCCCGGCGGCGGTGACCGCCGGGGAGTCCTCGGTCTTCACCTCTCCGACCGAGGGCGCCTCGTAGCTGTCCTGCCGCTGACCGCTCATCTCCTCAACCCTGATCTCGAGTGACCTGGTCCGAAGTCACGCCCGCCGCCGTCACCGACGGGTGATCGTCGGTGTCGACCTGCTCGACCGAGGGCGCCTCGTAGCTGTCCTGGGGCTGCTCGCTCATCCCTGACTCTCCTCTCACATCGTGGTGCCGTCCGTTGTGTCGCCCGCTGCCGTCACCGACGGGTGATCGTCGGTGTCGACCTGCTCGACCGAGGGCGCCTCGTAGCTGTCCTGCGGCTGTTCGCTCATCCCTGACTCTCCTCTCATCCGGTGCCGTCCGTTGTGTCGCCCGCCGCCGTCACCGACGGGTGATCGTCGGTGTCGACCTGCTCGACCGAGGGCGCCTCGTAGCTGTCCTGGGGCTGGTCGCTCATCTCCTCGCCGCTGACGTCAGTCGGCGTCCGAGACGAAACCCGCCGCCGTCACCGACGGGTGATCGGCTGCGTCGACCTGCTCGACGGACGGCGCCTCGTAGCTGTCCTGGGGCTGGTCGCTCATCTACCCGGCTCTGCTCTCAGACGGGGACGCCGTCCGAAGTGTCGGCCGCGACGGTCACCGACGGGTGATCGTCGGTGTCGACCTGCTCGACGGACGGTGCTTCGTAACCCTGACCCTGACTGTCTTTCTCGTTCATCTCTCACCTCGTGGCTGGGGAGCCTGGCTTCGCAGTCCTGTGCTGCCAGAGCGAAACCTACCCGATTCGGCCAGCAGCGTCACGAGCTCGCCCGCCGCAGCCGAGACGTCGCCGATCCGATCCGGCATTCGGACCCGGGCCACCGCCGCCTGCTCGGCGACGCGAGCCGCGGCCGAGAACGACTCGGCGCCGACGCCGCCCGCCGAGAGGGCCTGGGCGAGAAGCTCGCGATGGGCCGTCGCCGGTTGCAGACGCTGGAGCTCGAGCCGCTCGCCGCCGCGCTCGGCGAGGATCGCGATCGCGCCCACGGGGGCGGGGCGCTCGGCGATTGCGATCTCCCGCAACCCCCGGCCGCGCTGATCCACGTTCTTCCCGACCGGGGCGGCAGGCGCTCCGATCGCCTCGGCCGCCTCATCCGTGACCAGCGCACCCGCCATGCCCGGCCACACCGTCGGCTGCCCGGCGCGGCCGTGAACGACAACTCCGTCCTCCGCCATCAGCGGATGGCCCAGCGTGGCAAGGGCGGCGCTCAGGGTGGACTTGCCCCGGCCCGTGACCCCGCAGATCACCAGACAGCGCTCGCCGACCAGATTGGCCGAGGCATGCAGGGCCAGGTCTCCCCGCTCGGCGGCGAGCAGGGGCATGGCTGTGGAGCCGAGCCGATCGGCCCAGCGCAGCCCCGGCTCGGGGCGCTCGGCGTCCTCGCGACAGTACGAGATCGCCATCGCCTCGGCGTCGATCGCAAATGAGCCCGCGTCCGCGTGCCAGACGAGCAGCTCCGAGCCGCTGCGGGCCCGACAGTGAAGAGGCGCGCAATCGTGGCCCGCGACCAGGTGCCGCAGCTCGCCGTGCGCGCCGAGCGGACTCGTGGCGGCGGCTCGAACGCGAATCGGGCCCAGGGGAGCCCGCGCACTGCTGACGCGCCCCAGCTCGCGGTCGCAGTCGATCTCGTAGCCGTGCAAGCTCGCCATCTGCCTACCGCCTGCTCCTCCGGTCTAGGCTTTCGGGTAGTGGCCGCCGCACTCACTCCGAGCTCCACGGTCGCCCGCGCCGAGGGCTGGGTCGTCGAAACGCTCGGCGAGGAGGTGGTGATGCTCGATCCCCGGAGCGACCGCTACCTGCGGCTGAATCGCACCGGCGGGCGGCTGTGGGACGCGCTGGAGGAGCCGTTGACCGTGGCCGAGCTGGCGGATCGCCTGGCCGAGGCCGAGGCGATCTCGGCCGAGCGGGCCCAGGAGGACGCGCTCGCCTTCGTCAACGAGCTGATCGGGCACGGCGCCGCCCGCAGTACCTAGCCCGGGAGCCCGCTGAGCTCGCCGTCCGCGGTGGCTGCCGCGAGGTCGTCGCGCTGAGCGAGGGCGGGGACCGCGATCCCGGCGTCGACCAGCGCCGCGGTCGCGGCTAGCGCGTCCCGCTCGGCCTCGGTCGGGTCAAGCCCCGGTTGGGCGGCGCAAAGCGCCGCGGCGGCGTCACCGATTGTGCCGTCGTCGAGCGCATCCATCACCAAGCCTGCGGACCGGTTCAGCGCCATCACCCGGTCCCCGGCCACGACCCTGACGAGGCGCTCGCCCGAATGGCTGCCGCTCCAGCGGAGCCGGCTCAGCCGGTGGCGGCGGGCGAGGGCCAGCTCCCCGATCCGGGCAGATGCGCCCTCGATGTCGCCACGACCGTCGGCGGGGAAGTCGGGAGCCTTTGACTGGAGGATCTCGACTGCGCGCTCCAGCTCGGCGCCCCCCTTTCGGGTCGCGCTTCGGGCCGGGGCGGCGCCCGCGATCACCTCCTCCTCGTCGCGGTAGGGAACGAGGTCGAACTCGGCGGCCTGCTCGGGGGTGAGCGCCCCGCTCCGCCAGGAGCGAATCCGCTCGTCGCGCCAGCGCGACCGAAGGGCCGCCCAGCACTCGGTCAGCGGCTGGCCGGCGGCGTGGCCGAAGGAGAAGGGATGCCGGGAGTCGGCGAGGAAGGCTCCGTTGGGGCGGATCAGGAACGCCCGGGGGGCGGTCTGGAATCCGCTCAGCGCCCCGGGCGAGGATTCGACCAGGTACGTCCTGGGCCGGGATGGAGCTCCGAACCGCTTGATCGCGCGACGCATGGCCCCCGGTGCGACCTCCCAGTCGCCCCCCCTGGAGGCCGCCCCGATCAGGCCCACGGCTGTGGCGCGCAGCGAGGTCGGCGCCAGCACCCGCATCTGTTCGAGGAAGTCGGGGAAGGTGGCGATGTTCCGCGGGGTGACCACGTGCACGACCTGGACCCGTACACCGCGGTCGAGCAGCATCGCGACCGCCTCCACCGCCCGACGCCAGCTGCCGGGCACCCCGCGGGAAGCGTCGTGGAGCTCGGCCGAGGCGCCGTCGAGCGAGACGTGGACGCGGGCGCCAGTCGCGGCGAGGCGGTCGGCTATCCCGTCGTCGACGAACCAGCCGTTGGTGTTGACGGTGACCATCGCGCCGGCGGCCGAGATCCGCTCCGCCGCCTCCAGCGCCAGCTCGCCGCGAAGCAGCGGCTCCCCCCCGGTCAGCACCGCCTCGATCACGCCCAGCTCGAGCGCCTCGTCGATGATCTCGAGCCACTGGGCGTCGTCCATCTCGGCCGTCCGCGCCAGGGTGCGGCGCGGCGAGTCCGTGTAGCAGAAGGAGCAGCGCAGGTTGCAGTGGTAGGTCAGCTCGAGCTTCATCCCGATCGGCCGCTCCGGTACCTGCTCGATCTTCTCGTGCGGCGCGATCCGCTGCGCGGTGCGTCGCAGCGCGTAGCTGTGGCGCAGGCGCGCCGGCGCGCGCTCCAGCAGTCGGCCCCCCAAGCTGGTCAGTTCAGCTCGCATCGCATCCCACTTGGAATCTAGCCTCAACTCGGTGTCAGCGCGGGGAGGTGGGGTTCGGGCCACTCGCTTTCCCCATGGGTCTAGCCGGCTCGACGCGGCTCGGAGAACCATGGGTGAGACCCGAACTGGTTCCGAGGCACGGGTTCTCCGCTTGTCAGGTACCACTCGAAACCCCGCACCACCGACGACAAGTACCTCCGCAACATCGGTCTCACGTAGGCGACGTGGGGAAGCCAGCGGAGCGCGACCGGCACGCGCTGGACCACATGCGGGTACACGGTGATGCTCAGCGTGCAGCTTGCCGGGGCAACAGGCTCGATTCTCCAGGAGACGAAGGACGTCTCCTCGCCGCGTGCGCCGATCTCGAGGTCGTAGCCGACACCTTCGATCCACCGGCAGAACCTCCGCTCGTACACCCGTCCGCTGAGATAGCGGATCTCGTCGTGGGAGTGAGGCCCCGGCCACGTGCTGAGCCTGCGAACCCTCCCTGCATCTGCACTTCTCCTCGCTGGGTCGTCATGGGCACCCGAACGTCCGCGAGTCGGCCCGACAAGCCGGGGGCTCTGCCGAACGTTCCCTGCGACGCCGTCGGACCAGGGCCTCGGCTCCCCACACCCGTGAAACTGGGGGAGCGTCTTCTACACTCTTGGTCGTGAACCGGCGGGGAACACGGAGGACTGAGCGCGCGCCGAACCGCGTAGGGCGGGGCGGGGCCGGTGCGCTGTCTGCGATCGTCATCGCCGTGGCGCTGATCGCTGCCGCTGTGGCCAGCGTCGGCCCGGCGGCGCCAAGCCGGTCAAGAAGGCGAAGGGCCAGACGGTGAAGAAGTCGATGTGGGTGGGGGCGGCGCCGGACGGCCGCTCCCTGTTCCCCGTCTACCGCGACCTCGGGGTGGGGCTCTACTCGACAGTGGTGCGCTGGGATTGGATCGCGCCCGACGCTCGCCCCGCCGACCCCACCAATCCGAACGACCCCGCCTACACGTGGCCTGCCTACGTGACGGAGGCGGTCGCAGAGGCCGCCAAGTACGGGATCAAGGTCCAGGTCATGATCCTGGGGACGCCTCCCTGGGCGAACGGCGGCAAGAGCTGGCAGTGGGTGCCCGACCAGCCCAAGGACTTCGGCGATTTCACCGCCGCCATCTCGCGACGGTACCCGACGGTCAAGCACTGGATGATCTGGGGCGAGCCCAACCGGGCGCCGAACCTCCAGCCGTTCACCCCAGTCACCAAGCAGACGGCGAAGAAGCTGACTCCGGCCCAGCAGGTCGCCCCCCGCAACTACGCCCAGCTGCTTGACGCGGCCTACTCCTCGCTCAAGGGGGTCAACACGGCCAACAAGGTGATCGGCGGCAACACCTACACCTCCTCGGGGGTCGACGACATCAATCCCTACCAGTGGATCCGCTACATGAAGCTGCCCGGCGGCGCGCGCCCGCGGATGGACATGTGGGGCCACAACCCGTTCGGGTTCGACGTGCCCAAGCTGAAGAGCCTGAAGGAGAAGGCGGCCCCGCGAGGGACCGTTCCCTTCTCGGACCTCCGCCGCCTCGCGCGCGAGCTGGACAGGAACTTCAGGGGTCGGCGGCTTAAGCTCTTCCTCGCGGAGTGGGGCGTCCCGTCGGGCTCCAAGGACAAGGACCTCGGCTACGGGCTGAAGCCGAAGGAGGCCAAGAAGTGGATCAAGGCCGGGTTCGGAATCGCCAGGAAGTGGAAGCGGATCTACACCCTCGGCTGGATCCATCTCGTCGACACCGACCGGAGCTCGATGGGCCTGCTGAGAAGGAGCGGCAAGCGCAAGGCGACGTTCAAGGCCTATAAGGCGGGATAGCCCGTGCGGATGCACAGCGGCGCCCGACGGGGCAGTGTCCGCACCCGGCGCACGATCGCCGCGGCGCTCCTCGCGGCGGTCGCGGCCGCATCATTCCTCGCCGGCGCCGCCTTCGCGCCCAAGGCCGAGGAGGGGCCGAGCGGCCCGGCTCCCCAGACCGTGAAGAAGTCGATGTGGGTGGGGGCGGGGCTGGACGGCCGCCTCCTGTTTCCCGTCTATCGCGACCTCGGGGTCGGACTCGCCTCCAACGCGGTGCGCTGGGACTGGACCGCGCTCGCCCGGCCGGAAGACCCCACCGACCCGAAGGACCCCGCATACGAGTGGCCGCTCTACCTCACACAGTCGATCGCCAAGGCGAAGAAGTACGGGATGGAGTTCAATGTCCTCGTTTTGGGCACGCCGAAGTGGGCGAACGGCGGGAAGAGCTGGGAGTGGGCGCCTGACCGGCCCGGGGACTTCGGCGACTTCATGACCGCCCTCTCGAAGCGCTACCCGGGCGTCAAGGACTGGATGATCTGGGGCGAGCCCAACCGCGAGCCCAACTTCAAGCCGTTCACCCCCGTCAAGGACCCGACCGGTCCGCTGAACGAGGCCCAGCAGGTGGCGCCCCGCAACTACGCGGAGCTGCTCGACGCCGCCTACGAGGGGATCAAGCGGGTCGACCGTCGCGACAACGTGATCGGCGGCAACACCTACACCTCTGCGGGCGTTGACGACATCAACCCCTATCAGTGGATCCGCTACCTGAAGCTGCCCGGCGGCACGCGCCCGCGGATGGACATGTGGGGGCACAACCCGTTCGGCTTTCGCAAACCCGACCTGGACGACCCTCCGTCGCGCAAGGGCGTGGTCGCCTTCGGCGACCTCCGCCGCCTGGCGCGCGAGCTCGACCGGAACTTTGACGGCCCGCCGCTGAAGCTCTTCCTCGCGGAGTGGGGCGTGCCGGAGGGCTTCAAGGACAAGGACATCGGCTACAGGCGGACACCCGAGCAGGCCGACGAGTGGATCAGCGCCGGATTCGAGATCGCCCGCGAGTGGGACCGCATCTACACGCTGGGTTGGATCCATCCCGTCGATACCGAGAGGAGCTCGATGGGCCTGCTGAACAAGGGTGGGAAGAAGAAGCCGACCTACGACTCCTACAAGGGGAGCTGACGGGCGGCTGGGGGGAGAGAAATGCCCTGCGCGAGCCGCCCGGGCCCTCACTCAGAGGGGCACCGCAAGCAACCTGGACCAATCCCCTGCAAGTTGTCTCGAGCATCCCGAGCCGCGGCAGCCAGGGCTGAGAGCTTCAGAGGGCGGCCGAGTCTCCGCGGTGTCGGCGATAGACCGAGCGGATCCAGGCGACGGCGGGGTGCTCGGCAAGCGAATCGCGGAACTCCGAGGGCGGCGGCTTCGGGTAGTCGTACTGAAGCTCCTCGGGCCAGGCGAGCGGAAACAGCAGGGCGGCGGCCGTCAGGTCCGCGACGCTGAACTGCTCGCCGACCAGATGATCGCCCCCGTCGCGCTCGGCCTCGATGCGCTCGAGCGCCGTCAGTAGCGCTGCCCTGCTTCGCTCGAACGCCTCCTCGGTGAACCCGTATCGCCTCTTCACGATCTGCCAGCCGACCGGCATCGCCGTCCGGAGAGCTGCATGCGTCGCCCTGCCCTGATCGGTGGCGAGAAACGAGGCGACGTAGGCGGGGTCGTCGCGGATCTCCCAGAATGCGACCCGCCGCATGTCGTGCCCTGCATGCTCATCGAAGAACTCCTCCAGCTCGAGCGCCTGGCGGCGCTGATCCGCGTCGGCCGGGTAGAGCGCCGGCTGCGGAAACCGGCGCTCGAGCGCCTCGATGATCCGGGTCGAGTCCACAACCCGGTCCCCGTCAAGATCCAGCACCGGCAGCGTCCCGCCCGAGCGCGAGAGAGCCATCGCCCGGGGAAAGCCGGGAGCGAGGGAGTGCCGCTCGTGGGCCACTCCCTTGAAATCGAGCGCCCAGCGGGCCTTCTCGTTGAAGTTGGAGAAGCTGTACTGCCACAGCACCGGCGTGCTTTCGCGCGGCGGCGCCTCGCTCGAAGTGCTCGCTGATGTATTCAATCGCGGGCGGGCTTGGGGTGCACAGGCTCCAGCATGAACCATCCGGGCCAGGATCAGGCTGCGTGTTTACCTCAACGGGTCGCAACGACAACGCGCGCGCGTCGAATCGCCGGTCTGCCGTCAGTCGAGGGTGGTCGCGGACAGGAGCACCGGTGCGCGGGGCGGGCCGTGGCAGAATGGCCGCGTGCAGGCGGGCGGCGTCGATGAGACCCGGGCGGAGACCGTTCGGCGACGGCTGCGCACGATCCCGCCGCTCGTGCTCGGTCTCGTGCTGGTCACCGCGCTGCTGCCGGCGCTGCTCGTCGTCGGCCTGCTGACCGACGTGGTGCGCCGGATCGCGTTCGGCGTGCCGCCGACGGCCGTGCGGCTCGCCCTGTTCGGGTGGGTGTACCTCGCCGCGGAGGTGGGGGGCGTCGCCGTGCTGGCGGCCGTCTGGATCGCGAGCCTGGGCGGCCGGCGCCGCGCCTGGATGCGCGACGTGACCTGGCGCTTCCAGCAGCTGTGGGCCGGCGCGCTGTTCGGCGCGGTGCGCCGGCTGTTCGGTCTGAGGCTCGAGGTGACGGGCGGCGACGCGGTCGCGCCGGGCCCCGTGATCGTGCTGATCCGCCACGCGAGCATCGTCGACAACCTGCTGCCGGCGATCCTCGTCTCCCGCCCGCACGGGATCCACCTGCGCTACGTGCTGAAGCGCGAGCTGCTCGCCGACCCATGCCTGGACGTCGCCGGGCGCCGGCTTCCCAACTACTTTGTGCGTCGCGGGACCGGCCGGGCGGAGGAGGTGGAGCGGGTGCGCGCGCTCGCCCACGACCTCGGAGCGGACGATGGCGTGCTGATCTACCCGGAGGGGACCCGCTTCACGCCGGAGCGTCGCGCCCGCGCGATCGCGCGCATCGCAGACCGCGATGCCCGCCTGGCCGCGCGGGCGGAGCGAATCCGGCATCTGCTGCCGCCGAGACTCGGCGGCGTCGGGGCCCTGCTCGACGGCGCCCCCGACGCTGACATCGTGGTGATCGCCCACCACGGCTTCGACGGCCTGCGGCTGATCTCGGACATCTGGCAGGGCGGCCTCGTCGGGCTCGTGATCCGGGTCCGGGTGACACGGGTGCCGCGCTCCGCCGTGCCCGAGGCGCCCCCGGCACGCGCGGATTGGCTCTACGAGGTGTGGCAGGATGTGGACGACTGGCTCGAGGAGCGGGCGTCCGGAGCGCGACAGCCGATCCGTGCCCCAGCTTCGGGCCCAGGTAGAGTTCCGGCCATGCGCATGATCCATACCTGCTACCGGATCACCGACCCCGAGCGCTCGGTCTCCTTCTACGAGGCCCTGGGGCTCGAGAAGCGCCGCGAGCTGCCGATCCGCGACGAGGCGACCAACATCTTCATGGGCGTGCCGGGTGAGGAGATTCCCGAGCTCGAGCTGACCCATAACCACGGCGTCAACGACTACGAGCTGGGCACCGCCTACGGCCACGTGGCGCTGACCGTCGACGACCTCGACAGCACCCTCGAGCAGCTGAAGGGGATGGGGATCGAGCCGGAGAAGCCCCCGTATCAGGTCAGCGAGGGTGGCCCGCGACTGTGCTTCGTCAGGGATCCCGACGACTACAGGATCGAGCTGCTCGAGTCGGGAGGCTGAGCCGCTCCGAGTCCGATCGAGGCCCATGCGAAAGCTGCAGAGCCAGGGTGTACACCACATCACAATCGTCGGCGCCGACCGGCAGACCTCGATCGACTTCTGGGAGGGCGTGCTGGGTATGCCGTTCGTCTTCGAGCAGCCCAACCTCGACAACGAGTCAGAGAGCCACCTCTACTTCGATCCCGGCGATGGGCGCCTGATCACCGTCTTCACCAACGAGGACCGCAGGCCCGACCCAGAGCGCACCCCGACCGACCCCGGCTGCGTGCACCACGTCGCGATCTCGCTCTCGCAGGCCAGCTTCAACCAGGCGGTGGAGCGGCTGGAGGAACGTGGCATCAGCCACAGCGGGGTCAAGGACCGCGGCTTCATGGACTCGATCTACTTCACCGACCCGTTGGGGCTGCTGATCGAGCTGGCCTCCTACCGCTTCGAGCCGCCCGCCGGCCACACCCACGCCGAGGTGCTGCTGGAGGCCCACAAGCTGCGGATAGAGCGCGGTGACCACAACATCGACCAGGTCCACCTGGCCGACGCGATCGAGGCGCTGGTCGCCCGCTCGCAGCGCTCGCTCTCGCAGGACCGAGCGCCGCAGGACCCCTACTCGTAGTCGAGTCCTCAGCGCGGCCGGCCGGCCTCCCGCCACCGCGCCCTCGCGGCCGCGCCGGATCAGGCAGCCGGCGGCCTACTCGTCTTCGCGCTGCTTCAGCTCGCGGTCGGACTCGCGAATTCCGGTGATGATCAGGGCGCAGGCGGCCGCGACCATCGCTGTGACGAAGCAGCCGAAGATGAAGATCCCGATCAATTCCGCGGCCCTTCCCTGGGCGGCAGGATCAGCGCGCCGAGGGCGAGGATCGAGGGAACCCAGAGGCCGACGAAGATCCCGTGGGTGCGCTCATCGAGGAAGTAGAGGCCGACTGACCCCAGAAAGGAAAGGAAGGCGGCCGCGAGGATCAGGGCCCGGGCGCGCTCTGTGTTGGTCTTTGGCATCCGGCAAGACTAGACGAGCGGCCACCTCGGGGCCCACCTCGGGGCCCGGCTGCCCGGCGGCGAGCGTGCGTGTCGGATGCCGACGGCCTGCTGGCGGGGCTCGGCGACCCCGAGGGCCGGGCGTCGGCGACCCGCTACCAGGCGCGTGTCAGGGGAGGCGGCTCCGGGGGCTGAGCGGGCCCTACGATTATCCTCGGAGGAGGCGTCCTTGACCGACCACCTGACACCGCTCGACGCGTCCTTCCTCGAGTTGGAGGAGGGCGATGAGTCCTCGCACATGCACATCGGCTGGGCGATGCTGTTCGAGCCGCTCCCGGGCGGTGGCATCCCCGCCGTCGAGGACGTCCGGGAGCTCCTCGAGTCCCGCCTGGCGCTGCTGCCCCGCTTTCGCCGACGCCTCTCGGAGCCGCGCACGGGCGGCTTCAGCTGGCCGACCTGGGTGGACGAGGACGCCTTCGACATCGCCACTCATGTGCGCCACGCGACCCTGCCCGATCCCGGCGGCCGGGAGGAGCTGCTCGACTGGCTCGCCGACTTCTACTCGCACCGGCTCGACCGCGCCCACCCCCTCTGGGAGATGACAATGCTCGACGGGCTGGCGGAGGGTCGCTGGGCGATCGCCGCCAAGGTGCACCACTGCCTCGTCGACGGGATCAGCGGCGCCTCGGTGACCACCTTGATCCTCGACGCCGAGCCCGACCCCGGCCCCGGCTCCCAGGGGCTGCTGGGGGACTTCGAGGCGCCGCCCGACAACGAGCGGGGCACCCACGGCCCGCTCGGGCTGGCCTACGAGGGGGCCCGCGCCGGGCTCGACCTCGCCCTGCATCCCCGCAAGCTCGGGGGGATGCTCACCCGCTCACGCGGCCTGGCCGAGCTGCTGGTCCGCGACGAGCTGCGCGGCGCACCCCGCACCAGCCTCAACGTGCGGATCGGCGCCACCAGGCGGCTGGCCGAGGTGGTGGTGGCGCTCGAGCAGCTCAAGGAGATCAAGCGGGCGCTCGGAGGGACCGTCAACGACGTCGTGCTCGCCGCCGCGGCGGGCGGCCTGCGGCGGCTGCTCGCCTCCCGCGACGAGGAGCCGGACCCGAGGGGCCTGCGGGCGATGGTGCCGGTCAGCCTGCGGCGGACGGGCGAGACGCTGGCGCTCGGCAATCGGGTCAGCTCCTTGTTCGTCGAACTGCCGGTCGCCGAGCCGGATGCGCTGGAGCGCTACCGAAGGACGATGGTCGCCGCGGAGGCGCTGAAGGGCGGCTCGCAGGCCGCCGGCACCGAGGCGTTCCTGGACCTGGCGGGGATCGCGCCGCCGGTGATCCACGCCGCGGCCGCGCGACTCGCCTACACACCGCGGCTGTTCAACGTCACGATCACCAACGTCCCGGGGCCGCAGGTCACCCTCTATGCGCTGGGCGCGCGCCTGCGGCGGATCTTTCCCCTGGTGCCGATCTTCGCCTACCACGCCCTGGGCATCGCGGTCGCCAGCTACGACGGCGAGGTGGTCTTCGGCCTCGCAGCCGACCGCGGCGCCGTCCCCGACCTCGAGGTGCTGGCGCGCGGGATCGAGGAGTCACTGGATGAGCTGCGCGCGCTGGCGCGGGCCGGCGGCTGATCCGCCCGGCGCGAGCCCCGGGCCCCCGAGACCGCGCCGCCGCCGGAGGGTGCATAGAGTCGCCTCGTGGCCGCGCTCACGGACTTCACCGTCGAGGCCCAGAGCCTGCTGCGCGACGAGACCCAGTTCAAGTGGTACGTGGTCACCCTGTTGGTGCTCGTCCTCTACGTCTACGCGGTCGAGGTCGAGCGTCGCCGCTGGGACATCGTGCTCGCGGGCGCTGCGCTGTGGCTCGCCGACTGGATCAACGAGATCATCGACGCGCTGGTCCTGCACTTCAGCGACCGGGCAGCCGTGTGGACGGTGACCGGCGACACCGCCTACCTGGTCCTGATCGGTCTGACGATCGAGATCTCGCTGATGTTCGCTGTCTCCGGCGTGGTCTACGCGAAGTCGCTGCCGCCCGATCCGCGCGCCAAGCTGCTCGGGTTGCCGAACAGGCTGACGATCGCGCTCGGCTTCTCGATCTTCGCCGTCCTGGTCGAGGTGTTGCTCAACGCCACCGGCTACTTCCACTGGGAGTACTGGTGGTGGGACGTCCCCTTCGTGCCGCTGATCGTCGTCTTCGGCTACCTGTGGTTCTTCCTGATCGCGGCCTACGTCTACGACCGCCCCGACAATCGCTCACGGTTGCGCATAGTCGGCGCGATGGCGGCGATCGTCGCGGTCTCGCTGCTCGTCTTCGGGGTGGCCCTCGAGTGGATCTGAGCCGCAGCGGCGACTGCCGTCAGCGGAGCGCCGCAGCGAGCCCCCGCAGCTTCTCCTCGCTGAAGCGGCCGCTCCCCTGCCAGGCGATCCCCCCGGAGCGCTCGACCAGGACGATCGCGATCGTCTCGGTGTCCTTGAGCCCGAGCGCCGCGAGCACGCGCCCGACGTCCGTGTAGCTCGTCAGCGTCCGGGCGCGGGCACCGGGATCGGGGATGCCGCGGGTCATGCCGCCGTCGATGAACCGTCGTGCCGGCGACCAGGTGCGCGAGATGGTCGGGACCTCGTAGACGCGAAGGCCCGGGAGCTGACGCTCGAGCTCCAGCAGCGCGGGCAGCCAGCCGTCGACGAGCTCCTGCTGGCGGCGCCGGAAGGCGACCACGACGATGTTGCGATCGCCCTCGAGGTCGCCGGGCAGGCGGAACCTGCGTCCGTCGAGGCCTCTCGCCTCGATCTCGGGAAAGGTGGCAAATTCGGCTTCCATGGTCAGAGCCCTGGGATGATGACGGTGTGTTGCGGCTGATAAGGCTCGATCTCACCCGGAGGCGCCTGCGGGCCGCCCTTGCGGTGACCGGGATCGCGGTCGGAGTCGCCGCGGTCGTCGCCCTGCTCGCCCTCGGCAAGGGCATCGAGCGCAGCGCCGCGGGCCTGGCGACCCTCGGCGACGCCGAGCTCGGGCTCTTCCAGGCGAGCCGGGGCGATCTAACCGCCTCGCGGCTTCCCCAGGGGTTGGCCGAGGAGGTCCGCCGGCAGCCCGGCGTGGCCGACGCCGCACCGGTGCTGGTGCTGACCGACCAACTCCCGGACGAGAGCGCGTTCCTGCTTTTCGGTGTCGATCCGCAGAGCTTCGTGATGCGCCGGCTCGTCTTCGCCGGCGGCGGGCCGCCCTTCGAACCCGACGAGACGGCGCTCGGGGACGCCGCGGCGGGCGAGCTCGGCCTCGGCACCGGGCAGTCGCTCGAGCTGGCGGCGGGCGACTTCCGGGTTTCGGGCGTCTACCACGCGGGGGTCCCCTTCGAGGACCAAGGCGGGACCCTGCCGCTCGAGACCGCGCAGGAGATCGCCGGCTCGGGCAGCGACGCGACCACGATCGCGGTCGCCGCCGCACCGGGATCGCCGGCCGACGAGCTCGGGGAGGCGCTGGAGGAGTCGTTTCCCGGCACCGTGGCGATCAGCGAGCCCGGCCAGGTCGTGCGCGCCGACACCAATGCGCTCTTGGTCAGCAAGGCGACCGTGGTGCTCGGGGCGCTGGCGCTGCTGGTCGGGGCGATCATGGTGATGAACACCACGCTGATGACGGTGCTGGAGCGCCAGAGGGAGTTCGCCCTGCTGATCGCGGTCGGCTGGCCCCCCGCGCAGGTCGTCCGGCTGGTGGTGGGTCAGGCCGTGCTGCTCAGCCTGCTGGGTGCCGCCGTCGGGATACCGCTGGGCGTGTTGGCGGGGGAGCTGGCGCCGCGGGTGCTCGGGGTCTCCGCCCTGGTCGATCCAACTGTGAGCCTCGGCGCGGTCGCGGTTGCGCTCGCCGTATCTGTCGGCATGGGGGTGCTGGGCGGTCTCTACCCTGCCTGGCGGGTCACCCGCGTTCGTCCCGCGGAGGCCCTGGGGTGAGTGCGCGGTCGACGCGCTCGTCGCTCTCCAGGCGCCCATCGCGCAGCTTCAGCACGCGCGTTGCGTGACGGGGGGCCATCGGATCGTGGCTGATCAGCAGGACCGTCCCGCCGTGGCTCGCCCGTAACCCGCCGAGCAGCTCCAACAGCTCCTCGGCGGACTGCTCGTCGAGGCTGGCCGTGGGCTCGTCGGCGAGCAGCAGCCGCGGTCGATTGACGAGCGCCCGGGCCACCGCGACCCGCTGGCGCTCCCCCCCGGAGAGCTGGCCCGGACGATGGTGCGGGCGCTCGGCCATGCCGACGTCGACCAGGGCCGCCCGCGCGCGCTTCCGGCGCTCGGCGGCCGGGATGCCCATCGGCAGCAGCGGGATCTCCACGTTCTCCTCGGCGGTCAGGGCCTCGATCAGGTGATGGAGCTGGAAGACGAAGCCGATCACCTCCCGCCGGTAGCGGGCCGGGTCGGGAAGCTCGGCCAGCGGCACCCCGTCCACCACGATCCGGCCGGCGTCCGGCAGGTCGAAGGCGGCCACCAGGTTCAGGAGTGTCGACTTGCCGGCGCCCGAGCGACCGGTCAGCAGAGCCAGCTCACCGGGCTCCAGCCGGAATGAGACGTCGTCCAGCGCCCGCAGCCCGTCGGCGAAGACTCGGCTGACGTGATCGACGACGAGCTCGGCGCCTGCCGAAGGCGGGATCGCGGCCACCGTGGAGTTCTATCTGGAATCCGTCTTCGGTTAAGGGACCCGGCCCCGAGCTTGCCTGAACACCGCGTCGATCATCGGGCGCACGGCTGGCATCGGTAATAGGTTGGTCGGGCAGTCAGGTGCCCTACGAGGCGGAGGTGGCGATGGAGACGGTCGGGTTCACCCGCATGGCCGACGGCACGGCCGAGGACTTCGAGCTGCTGGCTCGGCACGAGGGGGAATACACGCGAGGGCTGCCCGATCGTCTGCTGGCCGCGGTCCGGGCGCTCGAGCACTCGTTCGCCGGCTACAAGGTCTCGCGCTACGAGCACTCCCTGCAGTCGGCGACGCGCGCTCTGCGTGACGGGCGCTCGGACGAGTACGTGGTCGCGGCGTTGCTGCACGACATCGGTGACGAGCTCGCCCCCTACACGCACGGTCAGATGGTCGCGGCGATCCTGCGTCCCTACATCGAGCCGCGGATCTGCTGGGTGGTCGAGCACCACGGAGTCTTCCAGCAGTACTTCTACGGCCGCCAGACCGGCGAGGACCCCGATGCCCGCGAGCGCTACCGCGGCCACGAGTGGTTCGACGACTGCGCCGAGTTCTGCGAGCTCTACGACCAGAACTGCTTCGACCCGGCCTACGACTCGCTCCCGATCGAGGAGTTCGAGCCGCTGGTCAGGGAGGTCTTCTCCGAGCCCCGCCACCTCGGCGAGTAGTCGTGGCCGGCGCCTACTGGCCGCGGCCGTGGACGTGCGAGGACGGCGGCCCGCGGCGGTGGGGAGCGGTGAGCGGGCAGCCGGGTCTCGGAATGCGGGCGGGCGAGCGGCTCGAGGTGTCCGCCGTCCGCGACGCGTACGCGACGGACGCGCTTGTGCGGCGCGAGCCGGGCGAGCTCTACGCGCTGCGCCATGACATACCCGTCCGCGGGCCACAGACCGCACCCGTCGAGGGATGGGTGGAGCGGCTCGATCCGGAGACGCTCGCGGTCAGCGCTTCGACACCGCGGCTGCCGGGCGGCGCTTACTGGCCCGGTGGGATCGCCGCGCACGCGAGCGGCGACCTGCACATGGTCTTCGGCCGCTGGGCACACCGCCTCAGCGCGGATCTGGACGTGATCGCCTCGCACCGTCTGCCGGTTGCCCGTCCGCACAACTCCTTCGTGGTCCTCGACGGCGGCGAGATCGTCACCAAGGACTGCGACGCCCCGGCGGGCCTCGAGCCCTCTACGGTGTCGGTGCTGGATCCTCGGACGATGATGCCCGCGGCCGCACCGCTGCGCCTGCCCGAGCCCTCGATCGCCCGGCTCGCGAGCGACGGCGAGAGCGTGATCGCGGTCGGCACCACGGTCGTCTTCCGGCTGCGCCTGGACCGCGAGGCCGGCCGGATCGTGATCGACGACAGCTGGCGCCCGCGCTACGGACCGGCGCCCGAGCGGAGCTACGGGTGGGATCCGGTGATCGCCGACGAGCACGTCTACTGGATGGACAATGGCCGTAACCGCGTCGACCGGACGATGCTCGGCAGCGGCGTGCAGGCCAGTCCGGTACGGCTCTGGTGGGCCCGCCGCGATGATGGTGCCGTGCGCTCGGCGGAGATCAGCGGCCTGCCCTTCGGGACCGAGTCCAATCCGCCCGGCTGGGACCCGGAGGGGAGGATCATCGTCGCCTACGACGCGGGCAACGCGGTGGTGCGCGCCTGGCGCCTGCAGGGCGACGAGCTGGAGCCACTCTGGCGACGAGACGGGCTCGCCCACGCCGGTCACCTGATCCTCTTCCCCGACACCCGCGAGCTGATCGTCCAGGACTGGCGGGACGCTGCGACCATGCGCCGGCCGCTCGCGCGTCCCGCCCTCAGGGCGCTCGGCCCGCTGCTGGCGCGCTCCGCGACCGCGCGGCGCGCCTCGCTTGCCACCGGCAGCGACCAGCTCGTGGTGCTCGACCTGGACACCGGCGAGGAGCGAGCTCGCGTGGGCGTGCCCTCTCCTGCGCAGGCGTTCCTGTTCCCCGCCCCGGGCTTCGAGCGCGACATCTACTACCAGTCGCTGACCACGATCGCGAGGGTTACCGTCACCTAGCTGTCAGCCGCGTTCGCCGCCCTCTCGCTGGTGCTCCCGCTTCGCTGATAGCTTCAGGCAATGCGCCGATTTCTCCAGGGCAGGCCGGGCCGCACGATCGCCGCCGCCGCCGCCGCTGTCGCCGTATCCGGAGCGGCCGCGGGCTCGAGCGAGGCCTTCGGTGGCTTTCAGTCCCCCTCCCACAACATCGGCTGCATCATCAGCAAGCAGGGAGCCCGCTGTGACATCGCGAAGCGAAGCTGGCGGCCGCCGCGGGCTCCCGCCAGTTGTCAGGTCGACTGGGGCCAGGGCCTCGAGCTCGGGCGACGAGGCCGCGCGGGTTACGTCTGCGCGGGAGACACCACGCTCGGACTCGGAGGCGTTCTCCCCTATGGCAGGTCAATCGTGCGGGGGCGCTTCCGCTGCAAGAGCAAGCGCAGCGGGGTTCGCTGCGTCAACCGGCGCAACGGCCACGGCTTCGTGATCTCGAAGCGCGCGGCAAAGCTGTTCTAGCTCTGCTTGACCACGGCGTAGACGATGCGCTCGGCCACGTCGATCACGAGCTCGCCGATCCGGTCGCAGCGCCGGTAGAGCTCGCGGCGCGAGATGCGCTCACGGGTGTGCTCGACCTCCAGCAGCCTGGCTGTGTCGGTGTAGTAGGCGCGCTCCATTCGCCGGATGGTCTGAATCGCGGCCTCTGCGGAGGCGGTGGCCGAATCGTCGTCGGAGTCCAGCTCGCCGAGGGCCTCGTCGACCTGTCGGGTCGCCTCCACCAGCAGCTTCGCCATCTCTGCGATCCCCGGGTCGGACTCGACGCCCATCGCTTCGGCCTCGTCGATCACGTCGCGCGCGTAATTGAGGATCCAGTCGAGTCCGCGGGAGAGCGTGAACACGTCCTCGGGCTCCAGTCGGAGCACGAAGGCCTCGCGCAGGGCGTCCAGCACCTCGAGCTTGGCCTCGTCTCCGCGGGGCTCGGCGTCGCGCACGGCCTGGGCCGCCGCCGGGTCGCCGCCGGCCCACGCGGCGAAGGCCTCCAGCCCCGCGATCGTCTCGGCCGCCTGTCCGCGCAGCAACCCGATCACGTCGGGTGTTTCGGGCAGGAACCACCGATGGCGCCGCCGGTCGCTCATGAGAGCCACCGCAAGACGGCGAGGACGGCGGCGGCGAGCGCCGCCGATGCGGGGAGGGTGATCAACCAGGCGAGTCCGATCTGACGAACTATCGCCCAATTGACGTGGTGAAGTCGGCGCCGCCCCGCGCCTACCCCCACCACCGACGACGCCACCACCTGGCTGGTGGAGACCGGCGCGCCCAGCAGCGAGGCGCCGAAGATGACGCCTGCCGAGGAGGTCTGGCTCGAGAGCCCCTCGGGCTGGTTGATCCGGTAGATGCGGCGTCCCACGGTGCGGATGATCCGCCAGCCGCCCAGCGCGGTGCCGGCGGTGAGCGCCGCGGAGCAGGCGACGATCACCCAGGTGGGAGCAGAGAGGGAATCGATCTGCCCGTCGGCCAGCAGCAGCGCCGCCACCACCCCGACCGACTTCTGCGCGTCGTTGGCGCCGTGACTGAACGACAGCGCCGCGGAGGCGACCCACTGCCCACCTCGGACGGGGCGGCGCCAGCGCTGCGTGGCGCGCCTCGCCGTGCGGCGCAAAGTCCGGGTCACCAGCAGCGCGGCCAGCAATCCGAGCACCGGCGCGACCGCGAGTGCGATCAGCGTCCCGAGGACGCCGACGGGGTGCAGGCCGTCGAGCCCGCCCCACTGGACCGCGTCGACGCCCCCCTCGACCAGCGCGGCGCCGACCAGGCCGCCGACCAGGGCGTGACCTGAGCTCGAGGGCAACCCGAGCCGCCAGGTCGTGAGATTCCAGGCTGTGGCCGCGGCGAGCCCCGAGCCGATCACCTCGATCGCGACCGATGGCGAGACGGTGACGATGCCGCCGATCGTGTCGGCCACGGCCGCGCCCACCAGCAGCGGACCCAGCAGGTTGAACGCCGCGGCGAGCACGATCGCCTGGGCCGGCCGGGCGACGCGAGTCGCGACCAACGTCGCGATCGAGTTCGACGCGTCGTGCAGCCCGTTCGTGACGGCGAAGCCGAGGGCGAGGAGGACCGCGATCGCGAGCCCTGCGTCCACGCGCCAACCCTATTCGCGGCGCGTGCCGGGTGCTGGGCCGGCCCTCGGATGCTGCCCGCTCTCTGCGGAGCGCCTCGCCGGCCGGCGCGCTACCAGCGGACCGGCAGCGCCTTCAGCTGGTTGAGGAAGGTCGAGATCGCGTGGTCCGGGTCGCCGTCCAGCCGCATCCCCGGGAACCGCTTCAGGGTCTCCTCGAAGAGGACCTTCAGCTCCAGCCGGGCGAGTGAGGCGCCGAGGCAGAAGTGCCGGCCGCCGGCGCCGAAAGCCTGGTGCTCGGGGTTGCGCAGCACGTCGAAGCGGTCGGGGTCCTCGTAGCGGGTCTCGTCGCGGTTGCTCGAGAGGTACCACATCAGCACCTTGTCGCCCTCGGCGATCGCCTGACCCGCCAACTCGGTGTCCTTGGCCGCGGTGCGCCGAAAGTGCCCGAAGGCGGGGTACATGCGCAGGCACTCCTCGACGGCGCCGGGGATCAGTGATGGGTCCTCGACCAGCATCCGCATCTGGTCGGGGTGCTCCATCAGGGCGCGCATGCCGCTGGTGTATGTGGCCTTGGTGCTGTCGTTGCCGGCGGCCACGAGCAGGAAGAAGCCCATCACTATCTCGTGCTCCTCGAGCCGCTCGCCGTCGATCTCGGCGTGCACGAGGACGCTGGTCAGATCGTCGGTCGGGTTCTCGCGCCGCTCGGCGATCATCGCCCGGCAGCGCTCGAAGATCTCGGGGATGTCCTCTTCGACGATCTGCTCGACGCCGCCGGGGTTGAGGTCGTCGTCGCCCAGCCCCAGCGCCGAGTTCATGAGCGTCGCCCAGGCGAGGTCGTCGCGCTCGGGGATGCCCATGAAGCTGCCGATCACGCGCGAGACCACCGGCTGCGCGACGTCGGTGACCAGGTCGCAGCCACCGCGGTCGGCGACGCCGTCGAGCACGCGCTCGGCGATCGCGCGGATCGCGCCCTCGTGCTCGGCGATCCGCCTCGGGGTGAAGCCGCGCTGGAAGAGCATCTTCAGCCGGTCGTGCTTGGGCGGGTCCATGGCGATGAACATCGCCGTCTGCAGCTCGAGCGGAACCACGTGGGTGAGGGCGGTGACGCCCCCGCGCTCGGACGAGTAGGTCTCCCAGTCGAGGCTGACCTCGCGCACGTCGTCGGCCCGGGTGACCGACCAGAAGCCGCCCTCCTCGGGATACTCGTTGATCTCGCTCCAGTGCACCGGGCACTTGCCGCGCAGGTCCCCGAACAACCCGTGCGGGGGCCCGTCCTCCCAGTGCTCGGCATCGGCGACGTCGATCCGCTCGAGCGCCTTCCTCGACCTCGACTGCTCGAGCTTCTGATCCGGCTGCGTGGCCATTCGGGCTCCCTGATCCTCGGTCGGGCGGCTGACGGCCGGGAGGATAACTGGCTGGCGAGCCAGCCCGGGTCTCGCCTCTTCCGCTGAGCTCTCGGGCCCCTAGTGGCGCCGGCGTCTGATCAGCCGCCCTACGCCCGGCGGTGCAGGCCCGACTCCCAGAACGCGGCCTCCGCCAGGCCCATCTCGGTGCAGGGCTCCTCGCCGAAGGAGTACTCGCGGGCGATCCGGCCCCAGTCGGCGCCGGCCCGCAGCTCGGCCAGCACGACCAGGATCAGGCCCTCCTGCCGGCGCATCAGCAGCGAGGCCGGGGGCAGCGTCTGGCGCCTCATCTGCTCGTAGTGTGGGCTGCGGGGGGAGCCGCTGAGCTCGATCAGCTCGCGGGCGAACCCGGGGTCGAGCCGGCGAAAGCCGGGCTCGGAGATCCAGCGGCTGCCCATCCAGACCTGGTCGAGCAGCGCCTCGGGCTCGAACTCGTCGGGCTCGGGCAGATAGCCGAGCTCCGAGGCGAGGGCGTGGAGCTCCCCGGCGCGCCGATCGGCGATCGCCCTCGCCATCGCGCGCTCCTGCTCCATGTGCTCGGCCGGGACCCGGCGCACCAGCCCGAAATCGAGGAAGCCGACGCGCCCCCCGTCGAGCAGCAGGTAGTTGCCCGGATGCGGGTCGCCGAGGACCATGTTGGTGCGCTCGCGGCAGGAGACGAAGAAGCGGAAGACCGCCTCGCCGAAGCGGTCGCGGGTCGCCTCGTCCATCTCCTTGACCTGCTCGAAGCCGCTGCCTTCGAGGAAGTCACTGACCAGCACGCGCCGCGAGGAGAGTGAGGTGTGGACGCGGGGGATGACCGCGAACGGATGCCCGCGGAAGGCGCGCTCGAGCTGGCGATGGCTCTGGGCCTCGAGCTCGTAGTCGAGCTCCTCCGAGATGCGCTCGCGGATCTCGCCCCCGACCGCCTTGATGTCGAGGCCCGGCGCCATCCGCTTGGCCAGGCGCAGAATCAGGTGGAGGTTGCGCAGGTCCACCTCCACCGCTTCGGCGATGCCCGGGTATTGGACCTTGACCGCCACGTCGTCGCCATCGTGGGTCCTCGCCCTGTGCACCTGCCCGATCGAGGCGGCGGCGAAGGCCTGCTGGTCGAACTCGGCGAAATGGTCGGAGACCGAGCCGCCGAGGTCCTCCTCGATCACCTTGCGGATGTCGTCGTAGGCGAACTTCGGCGCGTTGTCGCGAAGCTCCGCCAGCGCCTCGCGGAACTCCTGCTGGCCCTGCTCGGAGAGCCCCGGCATCTCGATCGTCGAGAGGACCTGCCCGATCTTCATCGCCGCGCCCTTCATCGCGCCGAGCTGCTTGGCGAGCTGAATCGCGATCGCCGCGGCGCGGTCGTCGGTCCTCTGCCTGCTGCGCTCCTCGCCGCGAGTCAGGTTGGCCACGCGCGTCCCCGCCCACTTGAGGCTCTGGCCTGCGACCAGCCCGCCGACCCCGGCCGTTCGGGCGACCCGGCCGGTTCGCATCTCGGCCGCGCCGTCCTTATCGGGCTCGGAATCGTCCGGGGACTCGATGTCCGAGTTGCTGTCGGGGGGGGCTTCCATACCGTCTATACGAGTGTGGCAGGGCCGCAGGCCGAGCCTCCACTGTCCCGGCCCCGAGCCACCTCGCCCGGCAGCGGGTAGCGTGGGGGCCGTGCTCGACGCCGAGGTGCAATTCGCCGCCGCACTTGCCGCGGCGGCGGTCATGGTCCTGGCCTGGGTGGCCAGCCTGCCGCTCCGCGACGCGTCGGTCGCCGACATCGCCTGGGGCCTCGCCTTCGTCGCCGTCGCCTGGGCGGTCTACGCCGTCGGCCCCGGAGCCGACGACCGCAGCCTGCTGCTCGCCGTGCTGCTGACGGCCTGGGGGCTGCGGCTCTCCGGCCACATATTCCACCGGCATGCCGGCGAGGATCCCCGCTATCAGGCGATGCGCGAGCGAGCCGGGAGCCGCTTCTGGCTGAGGAGCCTCGTAACCGTCTTCCTGCTCCAGGCGGGGATCGCCTGGATCGTCTCGCTTCCCGTTCAGGTCGCCGCCACCGACTCCTCTCCCGGTTCACTGGGGGCGCTCGATGCGATCGGCGCCGCGGTGCTGCTCGCGGGCCTCGCGACCGAGACCGTGGCCGACCTGCAGCTGGGCCGCTTCCGGCGAGACCCGGCGAGCCGCGGCGCGGTGCTCGACTCGGGTCTGTGGCGCTACTCGCGCCATCCCAACTACTTCGGGGATTCGGTGGTTTGGTGGGGCGTCTATTTGATCGCGCTGTCGACCGGCTCGGCCTGGTGGACCGCGATCGGCCCCCTGCTGATGACCTTCATGCTGCTGCGGGTCTCAGGCGTGGCGCTGACGGAGCGCACGATCAGCGAGCGGCGCCCGGCCTACCGCGACTACGTCGAGCGCACGAGCGCCTTCATCCCGCTGCCGCCCCGGCGGTAGCTCGGCCGCCTGGCGGGTCCGTGCCGCGCGGGCGGGCCTCTCAGGCCTCGGCGAGCGCGCGCAGAGCCTCGCGGCCGCCCTCGATCAGCGGCGCTCCGTGGGCGAACAGCAGGTGCTCGAACTCCTCGTCGAGGAGCGCCTCGGAGCGCTCGCGGATGCGGCGCTTGACAGCTTCGGCGTCCTCGCCGATCAGCTCGTCGGGGACGAAGCCGACCTCGCCGTAGTGGATCAGGCTGTCGGCGAACAGCAGCGCGCCTCCGCCCGCCTCGATGCGCAACACCGTGTCCTCCGGGCAGATCGCGTCCATCTCCAGAGCGGTCAGATCCTCGGCCAGGCGGTCTCCGAAGGCGAACCCGCGCACCTGCGGACCGTCCGCGAACTCGTGCACTCCGGCTTGATGGCAGTGGATCGGGCAACCGAAGCGATCGGCCAGCTCCTGTGCATCTCTCAGGTGGTGGCGGTTTGAGAGCACGATGCGCTGCAGGCCCCGGCCCTCGAACCACTCGATCCCCTCCGCGGGGGGCAGCAGAGGGTCGATCGCCGTGCCGGAGCCGGCGACGAAGTGGGAGCTCACCTCGATCCCGATCTGCGGATGCACGGCCGTCCAATGAAAGACTCCGTCGATGACCTCCTGCATGCAGCCAGCCTAGCTTCGATCCCCGGCCGCTGGCCACGTCCTGCGGGCGCCGGGCAGCGCTACTGTCCCGGCGTGGCGGGAACCCGGTCAAGCGCGCGCGAGGAGTCCGGCGCCCCCTTCCTGCTCTGCTTCGACGGCTCGGATTCCGCCGAGCACGCGATTCGCGAGGCCGGTGAGATCACGGGCGGCGGCACGGCCCTGGTCGTTCACGCCTGGCTTCCTCCCTCGGCCATCCTGATCCAGGGGCGCAGCGTGGGGCCTTCGCACCCCCTGGCCGCGGCCGTCGAGGAGTTCGACTCCTCGGCGCGCGAGGCGGCGGGGGAGATTGCGGCCGAGGGCGCGAGGATCGCGGCCGAGGCTGGCTTCGACGCCCAGCCCCTCCCGCTCGAGACCCCGCGGGGGATCTGGCGACCGATCGTGGAGTTGGCCGATCAGCGCGCCGCGCGCGCGGTCGTGGTCGGCTCACACGGTCTCTCGCCCGTGAAATCGACCCTGATGGGAAGCGTCTCGCACGGCATCGCCAACCACTGCGCGCGGCCCGTGCTCGTGGTGCCGACCGAGCGCCGCTAGGCGGAGCGTGACCGACGCCGGAGCCGCGGGTACCGAGACCCCGGAGGCGAGGGGAGCGCCCTTTGCCCCGAGCGGCCGCGGCCTGCTGCTGCTCGGGGCGGCGGTCGCGGTGGCGATCGCCGGGCTCTACGTGCTGCTTCCCGCGATCGCGGGGCTGGATGAAACCTGGAGACGGCTGGCTGAGGGAGATCCCTGGTGGCTCAGCGCGGCGCTGGGGTTCGAGCTGCTCTCCTATCTCTCCTACGTCGTCCTCTTCCGCACGGTGTTCGCGCCCGGACAGCCCGAGATCGGCTGGATCGAGAGCTACCGGATCACGATGGCCGGGGTCGCGGCGACCCGGTTGCTGGCCGCGGCCGGCGCCGGGGGCATCGTGCTGAACGTCTGGGCACTGCGCAAGCTCGGGATGAGCGGGCGCCAGGTCGCAGCGCGGATGGCGACCTTCATGGCCCTTCTCTACGGCGTCTTCATGATGGCGCTGGTGATCGGCGGCCTCGGACTGCGGAGCGGGGTCCTCTCCGGGCCCGCCCCCTTCGGCCTCACCGTCGTCCCGGCCATCTTCGGCGCACTCGTGATCGCCGCCTCGATGGTGATCCGGTCTCTCTCCGACGACCTCGACGACGCCCTGGCGCGGCTCGCGGCCGCCGAGGGCAGGGGGGCGCGCTGGGCCCGCTCGCTAGCCACGGCGCCGGCGGCGATCGCCTCGGGCGTCTCGGGTGCCCTCGCGCTGCTTCGCTCCCGGCGGCGGGGGACGCTCGGCGCGCCGGGATGGTGGGCGTTCGACGTCGCGGTGCTCTGGGCGTGCCTGCGGGCGTTCGGGGGGGATCCGAGCGTGGCCATCGTCGTCATGGCCTACTTCGTCGGCATGCTCGCCAACCTGCTGCCGGTCCCGGGCGGGATCGGAACGGTCGACGGCGGCATGATCGCCGCCCTGGTGGGGCTCGGAGTCAGCGCGGGCCTGGCGATCGTGGCTGTGCTCAGCTACCGGGCCTTCGCCTTCTGGCTGCCGACGATCCCCGGCCTGGTGGCCTATCTGCAGCTCGTGCGGGAACCCCGCGCGGCTCAGCCCGCCGCCGGGGGGTGAACGCGCTTCAGGCCGGGAGGACCGGCTTGACGCCGGGCATTGGGCCGGAGCTGATGGCGGCCGCTCAGGAGGCGGCCGAAGCCCCGCGCGCATCCCGGTCCTCGGGCAGCTGATCGGAGGGCAGGGGATGGACCCTGACCCGCGCGGCGAGCCTCGAGATCTCCTCGGGGTGACCGGTGCCGAGCCCGTGGCGGGTGACGTTGAGGGCGCCGGCGGCCGTCCCGATCCTGAGGGCGTCCTCGAACGAGAGCCCGCTGCCGAGGGCCACCGAGAATCCGGCGAACATCGAGTCTCCCGCCCCATGCGCGTCGAGCGGTGTGAATCGCGGGCCGCTCACCGCGAGCAGGCGCTGCCCGATCAGGGCCAGCGCCGTGTGGTCGGCCCGGGAGACCAGCACGTTCCCCGCGCCCAGCTCCCGCAGCCGCCTGGCCGCGGTCACCACCGAGGGCATCTGACTTCCATCCAGCAGCCCCTCGTCCATCAGCTCCTCGTCGCTCACCTTGACCAGATCCACGCCCCCCCTGAGCGCCGCCGCCAGGTCGGGGCCGCTGAGATCGGCGAGCACGAAGCGGCCGTTTTGCTTCAGATCCCGGCTGAGGCGCTCGTAGGTGTCGGGCGGCAGCACGTCCACGTCCCGCGCTCCGGTCAGCAGGGTGAAATCCGCGTCAAGCCCGGCCGTGAGGGTCATCCCGTAGAGCTCGTCGAGCTCGTGGCGGCCGAGCTGTGGGCTCTCGGTCCGGGCGATCTCGGTCTGCTCCTCGTCGCGGCGGTCGTATATGTAGGCGCCGTTGGCCCCGGTCACCTCGACCGAGAGCAGGGTCACCCCCTCGGGTGCGAGCAGCGACCTCAGCACCGCGCCGGTCTCGCCGCCGAGCGGAACGCACAGCCTCACCTCGGCCCCCAGATGCGCCGCCATCTGGGCGACCCAGAAGCCCTGGCCGCCCGCATGGAGATGGATCTCGGGGCTCTCGGCGCCGGGCTCGACCGCGATCGTGAGCGCCGGCGAGGGCGCGAACACCGCCACCCTGCAGCGCCTCAGCGAGAGCCCCGGGGCTGCCTGCGCCTCGCCTGTCTTCACTCCGCTGGGATCTGGGGGCTGGATCTGAGACCTCCGGGTCGGGACGGGCGACTATAAGGTCCAGCGCGAAGGATTCACTCCCGAGAGCGCAAGGGAACATGAAGGAATGCGGATGCCGGTAGCGTCGGAGGCCGAGGCGGAGATCCCCGAGGAGCGGGCTGACGCCGTGGTCGTTGGCGCGCGCTGCGCCGGCTCGGCCGCGGCCGCGATGCTCGCCGAGGCCGGCCGCAAGGTCGTTGTGCTCGACGGGGCGCGGTTTCCCGCCGACACCCTCTCGACCCACGCGATGTTCCCGTCGGGGTGCGCGGAGTTCCAGCGGATCGGTGTCTGGCCGCGAATCATCTCCGAGCTCGACCCCGCAAGGCTCACGCACATGCAGATGACCCTCGACAACGGCACCGAGGTGCGGGAGCGCTGGGAGCCCGTGGACGGGATCGACCACGGCGTCTCGATCCCGCGAGACCTGCTCGACGTCCTGTTGGTGGAGAACGCGCGGGAGCGCGGCGCCGACGTGCGCGAGCGCTGCTCGGTCACCGACGTCGTCTGGAAGCACGGCAGGGTCGTGGGTGTCGTCTATCGCGACCGGGAGGGCGAGCGGCGCCGGCTGCGGGCGCAGATAGTGATCGGCGCGGACGGTCGGCGCTCCACCGTCGCGGCGCAGGTCGGCGCCTGGCGGCCCTACCGGGTCTCCAAGAACGGGCGTGGCCTCGTCTTCCGCTACATGGACGACCCTGCCCACGAGCCCTGGCACCGCGAGACGATGTGGCAGTGGCGGGACGCCGACTCGCTCGCCTTCGCCTTCCCCAATCCGAACGGCCGCGTGCTCACCCTGTTCATGGGCGACGCCGGGGAGGTCGCCGATGCGCGTCGCGATCCCGAGGGCTATTGGGCCCGAAAGCTCGCGACGCACCCTGGCTGCGCCGCCCGGATCGAGGGAGCGACCAATCCGACCAAGCTGCGCTCGACCGGCGACGTGGTCGCCTACTGGCGCGCTTCGAGCGGGCCCGGCTGGGTGCTGGCGGGCGACGCAAGTCATTTCAAGGACCCGGTCACGGGGCAGGGGATGGGCGACGCGCTGCGGATGGGCCGGACGCTCGGCGAGTCGCTGGGGGCCGCGCTCGATGACCCCGCCGAGACCGACCGGCTGACGCGTCGCTGGGAGCACGAGACCGCGACCCACTGTCTCCACGCCTACCACTTCGCGAACTTCGACACGATCGTGCGCCCGCCGGCCCCCGTGTTCAAGGAGGCGCTGCGGGAGCTGGGACGCGACAGCGACCCCGCTCTCAGCCACGTGCTGGGGCGTACGCGGACGACCCAGCAGGTGCTCTCGGTCCCCCTGATGCTGCGCGCCACGGCCAGGGCGATCTGGCGCGGGCCCGCCCGGGGGCGCGTGCTGCGCGAGACCGCCGCCGACATCGGCACGGACCTCCGGGTTCGCAGGGAGCTGGCCCGCAACAGGTTCCGCTCGGCGGGCCCTGTGCACGGCTCCGATCACCCGGGGGCACGGTGGTGGAAGGCGCCCGCGGCCGAGCCGCGCCCGGCGCGCGAATCGAAGCCCACGCGCCCCTCGCAACCGGCGTGAGTTCCTCTCGGACGGTCCGCCTGGCCGCTGTGCAGCCCGCGCTGCGCCTGGGTGAGGTCGAGGCCAACCTCGCCCGGATCGAGGACCTGGTCCGCGACGCGCACCGCGAGCACTCCCCCGAGGTGATCACGGTGCCCGAGTCGATGACGACGCCCAACGTCTACTCGCCCCTGATGCACGGAGCCGCTCGGCCGGTCGACGGGCAGCCATTCCAGCTGCTCACCCGGCTCGCGCGCGAGCTCGACTGCGTGATCGGCGGCGGCTTCATCGCGGCGCGAGGCGGCCACACCTATGGCACCTATGTCCTCGCCGAGCCCGACGGCAGCGCCCACCTGCACGACAAGGACATCCCGACGGCCTGGGAGCACAACTACTACCGCGGGGGCGATGACGATGGCGTGATCGATTCCGCTGCTTTGGGGCGGATCGGGCTGGCCTGCGGCTGGGAGTGGGCGCGCTGCCGGACCGCGATGCGCCTGCGCGAGGGGCGGGCGCGGCTGCTGCTCGGCGGCATGTGCTGGCCCTCGTTTCCCGCCAACTTCCCGGGGCCGCTGGAGCGCCTGATGAGCCGCGAGCGCGGCGTGCAGCGCCAGCTCGCCCGCGAGCTGCCGCGGCAGGTCGCGCGCATGATCGGCGCCCCCGTGTCGATGCCGTCCCACGTGGGCGACGTCGAGTTCGACTCCCCGATGATGCCCGGCATCCCCTGGCACACCGAGATGGTCGGCGAGACGCAGATCGTCGAGCGCGACGGGGCGATCCTCGCCCGCCTCTCCTCCGACGACGGCGAGGGCCACGTCTCGGCCGAGGTCGGGCTGGCCGACCCGGCTCCGCTCGACCCGGTGCCCGAGCGCTACTGGATTCCGGTAATGCCCGCCTCCATCCACGCGGTCTGGCACCCGCTCAACCTGCACGGCGCGCTTCGCTACCGGACGATGCGCAGGCTCGGCCGCCACAAGTGGCAGGCCGAGCCCGCCGTGGATTTGCCCGACGAGATCCCGGCCGGCGACCCGGCCGAGCAGCCGACGGCGCTCGGCTGAGAGCTGGCGTAGGGTCCGGCCGATGGAAGGGATCCGGGTCGAGCGGCACTCTGCGATCCTCGAGCTTACGATCGACCGGCCCAAGGCGAACGCGATCGACTCGGCGACGAGCAGGGAGCTGGGCGAGGTCTTCGCCGGCTTCCGCGACGACCCCCAGCTTCGCGTCGCGATCATCAGCGGGGCGGGGGAACGCTTCTTCTCGGCCGGCTGGGACCTGAAGGCGGCGGCCGCGGGCGACTCCGAGGACTACGGGCCGGGCGGCTTCGGCGGCCTCACCGAGCTCTTCGACCTGGAGAAGCCCGTGATCGCGGCGGTCAACGGCTACGCGGCGGGAGGGGGCTTCGAGATCGCGCTGGCCTGCGACCTGATCCTCGCCTCGCCGTCGGCGGTCTTCTCGCTGCCCGAGGTCAACCGCGGGTTCGTACCCGACGCGGGCGGCGTCTTGCGTTTGCCGAAGCGCCTGCCGCGAGCGCTGGCGATGGAGCTTCTGCTGACCGGGCGGGAGCTGGATGCCGCCGAGGCGGAGCGCCGGGGCCTCGTCAGCCGCGTGGTTGCGGTGGGTGAGCTGTTGCCGGCCGCCCGCGAGCTGGCCGAGCGCATAGCCGCCGCAGCGCCGCTTGCGATCCGGGCCGTGAAGGCGATCGTGGACGCGACCGCGGAGCTGCCCGTCGAGCAGGGCTATGCGGCCATGCGCGGCGGCGGCATACCTGCCTACGATCGCGTGCTCGCCTCTGAGGACGCGCGTGAGGGCCCGCGGGCTTTCGCCGAGGGGCGCGACCCGGTCTGGCGGGGCGAATGAGCCCGACGCTGTCGGCGGACGCCAACCTGGGCAAGGTCGCGCTCATCACAGGCGGGGGCACCGGGATCGGCCGCGCCACGGCGCGCGCCTTCGCCGCCTCCGGCGCCCGGGTCGCCATCTGCGGCCGCCGCCCGGAGCCGCTGGAGGCGGTTCGGGCCGAGCTCGAGGACGGCGGCGCCGAGTGCCTGGCGATGCCCTGCGATGTTCGCGAGCCAGAGCAGGTGCGATCGCTGCTGGATGCGACGCTCGAGCGCTTCGGCTCGGTTGACGTGCTCGTCAACAACGCCGGCGGGCAGTTCGCCGCGCCTGCCGAGGAGATCTCGGCGAACGGTTGGCGGGCCGTGCATCGGCTGGCGCTGGACGCCGCCTGGGATCTCTGCCATCAGGTTGCGAGAAGATCGATGATCCCGGGCGAGGGCGGGCTGGTGGTCTTCATCGGCTTCTCTCCGCGGCGGGGCATCCCCGAGTTTGCGCACGCCTCGGCCGCCCGCGCCGCGCTCGAGAACCTGGCGGCTGGGCTGGCCATCGAGTGGAGCCGGTACGCGATCCGCTCGGTCTGCGTCGCCCTCGGCAATATCGAGACCGAGGGTCTCGCCGGCTACGGCCCCGAATCGCTGGAGCGCTCCCGCAGGCAGGTGCCGCTGGGCCGGCTGGGGCGCCCGGAGGAGGTCGGCGAGGTGATCGCCTTCCTGGCCAGCCCGGGCGGCGCCTACGTGACGGGGACGACCGTTGTGGTCGACGGCGGCCTCGACGCCTGGGGCCAGGGCGAGTCCCCTCCACACCTCGAGTAGCGGGATCGGTGAGCGACGCGCAGCGCAAGGCGGTGGTGCCGCGAGCCGACCGGGTGCTTTCGGGAGTCTGGCGGCTGCGCCTGCCGCTGCCCTGGCCCGGGGTGCCGCACGGCAACGCCTGGGCGCTGGCCTCCGGGCCCGGGGTGGTGCTGTTCGACACCGGCATCGGCGGTGAGGGGCGTCTCATCAACCTCGAGCAGGCGATGGCGCAGGCGGGCTTCTCCCTCGCCGACGTGCGACTGGTGGTCTGCACCCATTCCCACGCCGATCACTATGGGCTCGCCGCACCGATCCTGGAGGCGAGCGGCTGCGAGCTCTGGATGCACCCGGCCTGGGAGCACGTGCGCGCGAACTTCGAGGATCCCGACGCGGCGCTCGACCAGCGGATCGAAGTGGCGCGGCAGAGCGGGGTGCCGGCAGCTGCGCTCGAGCGCTACCTGGAGAGCCGCCGCGGCCAGCCGCCGGTCTTCGAGGCGATGGTGCCCCCCGACCGCGAGCTGCTGCCGGGGGTGGAGGTCGAGACCGATCTCGGCAACTGGCAGGTGCGCGAGACGCCGGGCCACGCCCCCTCCCACGTCTGCCTGCATCAGCCCGCGAACAGGCTGCTGATTTCGGGCGACCACCTGCTGGGGCGGATCTCGCTCTTCTACGACTACGGCCACACCCCCGACCCGGTCGGGGAGTTCCTCGGCGGCCTCGACGAGATCGAGGGGCTCGAGACCGATCTCTGCCTTCCCGGTCACGGTCGCCCCTTCCGTGACGTCCCGGCCAAGATCGCGGCTACGCGCGCCGAGGTCCTCTCGCAGCTTGCCCGGATCAGGGGGTCGCTGGCGACCGGCCCCAAGACCCCCTTCGAGACGGTCTCCGACCTCCTCGGCGCCGAGAACCTCAACCCCGCCATGGCCGCCTGGGGCCTGCAGATCGCGCTCGCCTACCTCGACCATCTGGCGCTCGCCGGCGAGGCCGAGCGGACCGTGTCCGGCGACACGGTCACCTGGTCGGCGATCTGAGCGCCTCAGGTGCGTGTCTTGATGGCGACGAGGCGATCGCCCACCCGGACCTCGGCGGCGCGCTCGTCGTCGAAGCGCAGGATCTCACCGTGGCGGACCACGGCGAGAATCGGCTCGCGCTGCTCCAGGTCGGCAAGCGCTCCGGCCTGGCCGGGGGCGACCTCCCGCTCGATGATGTCGAGGCCCTCCCCCACGGTGAGCAGGTCCTCGAGCACCTCCGCGACGCCGGGCATGTCGGTCGCCATGCCCAGCAGGCGCCCCGCGGCTCCCGATGAAGGGACCACCGAGTCGGCGCCGCTCTGGCGGAGCAGATGGACGTTCTCCTCCTCACGCGCCGCCGCGATGATCGTCGCCTGGGGGGCCAGCTCACGCGCGGTCAGGGTGATCAGCACCGCGGCGTCGTCGCGGGCGACGGCCACGATCACCGACCGGGCCTTGTCCGCTTCGGCCTCCTCCAGCAGCGCCGGAGAGGTCGCGCTGCCGGCGATCACGGTGAGTCCGGAGGCCGAGGCGAGCCGGCGCGCCTCCTGCTGGGCTTCGATCACCACGATCTGGGCGGGATCGACACCCGTGCCCAGCAGGGTCCTGATGGCCGTGCGGCCCTTGGTCCCGTAGCCGCAGACGATGATGTGGTCTTTCAAGCTCTTCCTCCAGCGTCGGATCCGGTAGGCGGTACGAGTGCGCTCGGCCAGTATCTCCAAGGTGGTGCCCACGAGGAGTACCAGGAAGAGCACGCGGGCGGGGGTGACCAGGATCGTGGTGGCGAGCCTCGCATTGTCGGTGACGGGAAGGATGTCGCCGTAGCCGGTCGTGGTGATGGTGACCGTCGAGTAGTAGAAGGCGTCGAGCAGTGAGAGCTGGTCTCCCTCGGGATCCGTGTAGCCGTCCCGCCCGGCGAAGGTGATCAGCGCGACGAAGGCGATCAGAGACAGCGCCAGCAGCACGCGCGCACCGATCCTTCGCAGCGGGCTCGCGTCGCCGCCCGGGAGCTCGATCAGGAAACCTGGGCGCCGCTCTCCACTGGCCATGGTCCCGCGAGGCTACTGACCCCCCCGGCGCGGCCGGAGGGTTCCGGCGCGAGCGCGCTAGGGTCAGGGCGGATGGAGGAGCGCTTCGACTATGTGGTCGTCGGCGCGGGCTCGGCCGGGTGCGCTGTTGCGGCGCGGCTGAGCGAGGACCCCGGGATCTCGGTGCTGGTGCTCGAGGCGGGCGGCAAGGACCGCTCGCCCAAGATCAAGATCCCTGCCGCCTTCGCCAAGCAGTTCAAGACCAAGTTGGACTGGGACTACTCGTCCGGGCCCGAGCCACACCTCGACGACCGCGAGCTCTTCGTGCCGCGGGGCAAGAGCCTCGGCGGGTCGAGCTCGATGAACGCGATGATGTTCGTGCGTGGCCGGCCGCTCGACTTCGACGGCTGGCGCGAGGCGGGCTGTGAGGGCTGGGGCTACGAGGACGTGCTGCCCTACTTCAAGCGCATGGAGAACAACGAGCGCGGCGCCTCGGAGGTGAGGGGCGTCGGCGGGCCGATCAACGTCGCCGAGCTGGTCGAGCCGCGGCCGCTGACCCGCCGCTTCATCGACGCCGCACAGGCCGCCGGCATACCGGCCAATGCCGACATCAACTCCCCGGAGCAGGACGGGGTGGCGATGAGCCAGGTGAGTCAGCGCAACGGCCGCCGCTGGAGCAGTGCCGACGGCTACCTGCGGCCGGCGATGAAGCGCTCCAACCTCACCGTCGAGACCGGCGCGCAGGCGCTGGGGATCGCGCTCGAGGACGGGCGGGCCGCCGGGGTGCGCTGGCGCGATTCGCGCGGCCGGGAGCGCAGCTCCGCAGCCGACCGCGAGGTGGTGCTCTCAGCCGGCGCGATCGGCAGCCCGCAGTTGCTCTTGCTCTCGGGCATCGGGCCGCCCGAGCATCTGCGAGGGCTCGGCATCGAGCCGCTGGTCGCCAGCCCAGGGGTCGGCCACAACCTCCAGGATCACCCCTACTTCCTGCTCTGCTACGAGGCCGAGGGCAGTGAGAGCCTGGCGGACGCCGAGAAGCTGCCGGCCCTGCTCCAGTACGTGTTGCGCCGCCGGGGGCCGCTGACCTCGAACGTGGGGGAAGCGATGGCCTTCATCCGCACCCGGCCGGGCCTGCCGGCCGCCGACGTGCAGCTCCTGTTCGGGCCCGCCTATTACCACGACCACGGCTTCGACACTCACGACGGCCACGCCTTCTCGCTGGCTGCGGTGCTGCTGACCCCTCGCAGCCGCGGCCGGCTGGAGCTGCGCTCGGCCGACCCCGACGACAAGCCCAGGCTGCTCGGCAACCACCTGGCCGAGCCCGAGGACGTCGCCTCGCTGGTCGCGGGCTTCCGCAGGCTGCGCGAGATCTCGGAGACCGAGCCGCTCAGCCTGGTCCGCGGCCGCGAGCTGGTGCCCGGCGCAGAGGTACAGAGCGACGGCGAGGTCGAGGCCTTCCTGCGGCGCGAGACCGAGCTGCTCTATCACCCCGTGGGCACCTGCCGCATGGGCGCCGACGAACGGGCCGTCGTGGACCCGGGGCTGCGCGTCCGGGGGGTCGACAGCCTGCGCGTCGCCGACGCCTCGGTGATGCCGGTGATCACCGGCGGCAACACCAACGCGCCCACGATCATGATCGGCGAGCGGGCCGCCGAGTTGATCCGCGCGGGCTGAGCCGGCGGCGGGCTCAGGCGGGCGCCGGCGGAGGCGGAGCCTCGGTGCCGAGCGCCTCGGCGATCTGCTCGAGAGCGGCGCGCTCGTCGTCGCTGACGCGCTCGCCCCTGATCCCCATGAAGCCCTCCCGGCGCGCCTCGGCGACGCGCTCGGCGAGGCCGATCACGAAGCTCCGGTACTGCTCGAGCTCTGCGGCCGTGGCCTTCTGCTCGACCAGCGCAGCCGCGTCGCTGATGTTGCGCAACAGGTGCAGCTTCAGCGCCTCGGTTGACTTCGGCCGGGTCCTGTCCACGGCCGGCTTGGCGGCGACGATCGCGTCGAGCAGCTCGCTCTCGCCGGCGCGCCGGCGCGCCTCGCCGTAGGCCTTGGCCATCCCGTAGGTCTCGCGCACCGAGCCGCCGCGGTCGGCGATGATCACATGCAGGCCCGCGCTGGTCGGTCCCTCGAGCACCAAGGTCCACTCCTGCTCGCTGAAATCCCCGTGTGCGGTCATCGCCCCGTCCCCTCCGCTCGGTGGTGGAGCGGGCATCCTAGGCGGCGAGCAGCTCCAGCACCGAGTCGGCATGGCGCTTGATGAAGGCGGGGCCGACGCCGTGGATCGCCGCGAGGGCCTCGGGGTCGGTGGGGCGGGTGGCGGCGATCGCCGTCAGCGTGCGGTCGTTGGCGACGGTGTAGGCGGGCTTGCCGCCGGCCGCGTCGAGGCGCCAGGCGCGCAGCCGCTCGAACAGCTCGGCATCCTCGCCGTACAGCTCCTCAACCGGGGCGGGCGCCCGCTTCGCTCGGGCGCGGCCGCCCTTGCTGATCGAGATCGCCGAGGGGTCGGGGAGCCAGGACGTGTCGGGGTCGCAGACGTCACAGCAGCGGCCCGTCGGCGCTCCCGGGGTGGAGTCCCCGAAGTGGTCGAGCAATGCCCGGCGCCGGCAGCGCTCGGAGAAGCTGAACGCCTCGACGGCACGGTAGGCGCGCCAGCCGCGGTCGGTTGCGATTCGGCAGGCGGCCTCGGTCTCGACCCGGCTCGGTCGCCGCTGGACGCTGACCATCAGCCGTCCACCGACCGCGGGCTCGACGTTGATCGCGCCCACCCGCTCCGCGATCGCCAGCCGGATCCGCTCGGAGTCGTCGCGGGGGTTGTCCATCTCGAGCGCGCCGCCCGATTCGCTGCGCGCCCCCAGCCGCTCGACGTAGGAGATGACCGAGGCCGGGTCGACCTTGCGCTGCTCGATGAAGCGGACCAGGCGGCCCAGGTCGGCCCGCGAGGCCAGCAGCGCCGCCCGGGCGGGCTCGCCGTCGCGTCCGGCGCGGCCGGCCTCCTGGTAGTAGGCCTCGACGCTGGTGGTGATCGCCCAGTGCCAGACCGAGCGCACGTCGGCCTTGTCAACGCCCATCCCGAAGGCGTTGGTGGCGACGATCACGTCGGCGTCTGCGGCCATGAAGCGGTGCTGTGTCGAGGCGCGCTCGTCGGGGGCGAGGCCCGCGTGGTAGGGCGCGGCCAGCAGTCCCGCGGACCGAAGCGTCTCGGCGACCTCGTCGGTGTCGCGACGCGTGCCGCAGTAGACGATCGCGGGGCGGTTGGCGCTGTCGCGCAGGCCCTCGGTGAGCACCGCGAGCTTGCGGGCCTTGGAGCCCTGGCCCTCGAAGGCGAGGATGTCGAAGGAGAGGTTGGGCCGGTCGAAGCCCGACCGCACCTCCAGGGGGTTATCGAGCCGGAGCCGGCGACGGATCTCGTCGGCGACCTCGGCTGTCGCGGTCGCGGTGCAGGCCATCACCGTCGGGTTGCCCAGGCGCTCGACCGCCTTCGGCAGTCGAAGGTAGTCGGGGCGGAAGTCGTGGCCCCATTCGGAGATGCAGTGCGCCTCGTCGATCGCCAGCAGGTCGACGCGCCGGCGGCCCACCGCGGTCAGAAACGCCGTGGAGCCGAAGCGCTCCGGGGAGCAGTAGACGATGCGCGCCTCGCCGCCGGAGATCCGGGCCAGCGCCTCGTGGGTGCGCTCCCGGCCCAGCCCCGAGGCGATCATCACGGCGGGATGCCCCGCCTCGGCGAGCCGCTTCCACTGGTCGGCCATCAGCGCGATCAGCGGGCTGACCACGATCGTCAGCTCGGCCGAGGCCAGGCCGGGAAGCTGGTAGCAGAGGCTCTTGCCGCCGCCCGTCGGCATCACGATCATCGAGTCGCGGCCCGCCAGCGTGGCCTCGACGGCCTCGCGCTGCCCGGGGCGGAACGAGCGCAGCCCGACGTATGCGAGCAGAGCGTCGGGGTCGCGCGGGCCGTCGTAGAGGCGGGTGGCGGGTGGCGGCGCGGCGGGCTCTTCGAGGCCCTGGATCGCCAGCCGGGCCTGGGCCTGGTGGCGGTCGGGCTCTCTGGCGGCGGCATCGGGCACCCGACAAACCTAGGCGCGCGACCGGCGCGATCTCTCCGCCGCCTCCTGCAGCCGGTCGGCGAGGCGCTCCATGCCCCGCTCGCGGGCGGCCCTGGCGGCGCTCCTGAAGTCGGTGCGCCTGGAGCGTGGCCGGCTCACCTTCACCTCGCGCAGGGTTGCGATCTGTTTGAAGGCCAGCAGCTCCTCGCGCTGCTCGGTCAACGCATGGCGCAGCTTCGGGCGGGTCTCGCGGAAGGCGTTGTCGAGGACCGCCTCCAGCGAGCCGTGCTTTCGAAGCAGTTCGGCCGCGCCCTTCTCTCCCACGCCCTTGGCTCCAGGCAGGCCGTCGGAGGGGTCGCCGCGCAGCGCGATGAAGTCGGGAACCAGCTCGGGGGGGATTCCGTAGCGGCGCCTGACCTCCGCGGGGCCGACCCTCTCGGCCCCTCTGCTTCCCGTGCGCACGTAGAGAACCGTGACCGCCTCGGTGGCGCACTGGAACATGTCGCGGTCGCCGGTCAGGATCAGCGTCGTGCCGCCGGCCTTGGCCTCGCGGTGCGCGAAGGAGCCCAGCAGGTCGTCCGCCTCGAGCGACTCGTGGTCGGCGATCGTCCAGCCGAAGGCCCCGAAGAAGGCCTCTGCGTCCTTCCACTGAGGTCCAAGCTCGGCTGGAAAGGCGGCCTCGCGATCGGCGTGGTAGGCGGGATAGAGCTCTACGCGGTAATCGGCGGCGTCCGGGCCGAAGCAGAGCACGACCGCGCGTGGGTCGTGCCGCTCCACCTCGCGCAGGATCAGGTTGGCGGCCCCGAGCAGCGCGTTGACCGGCACCCCGTCGGCGCCCCTGATCGTCTTCGGCAGCGCGTAGAAGGCGCGGAAGAGCATCGAGGGCGCGTCGACCACGAGCAGGGGATCCGGCATCGCGGCCACGCTAGCGGGGCGCTGGCAGACTTGGGGGCGATGGCCAAGCGCAAGCGCCGCCAGAGGGCGCATCGGGAGAGGCCCACCGTCGACTACGCCGACGCCGAAGGCAACGTGCTCACCCTGCGCGCCGAGCTCAGCCCCAAGACAGTCGCCAAGATCAACGAGCGCTCGGGCCCGGCGGCCGCGACGCTCGAGGATGCCTGGCGGCGTCGCAGCGAGATGCTGTTCGAGCGGCTCGCGGTGCGCTGGGAGATCGCGGGCCTGCCGTTGAGCGAGCAGAAGATGCTGCTGGGCCGCTACCGGATGGCCGACGCCGCCACCCGGGCCTGGGTGCGCGAGACGATCGACGCCCACCTTCGCGAGCACATCCCGGAGCTGCTCGAGTCCTGAGCGCCCGCCCGCTCTTGAGAAGCCGTTGAGGTACCCGGGTGATCCTTGCCATCCCCGACCCCTCCAGGAGGACCTGAGATGACCAAGCTGCTCCCCCTCGCCCTGATCTCCGCCGCCGCGCTGTTCGCGGGCTGCGGCGGAGGCGACGACTCATCGGACTCGGCGTCCGGCGCCGAGACCCAGGCCAAGACCGACGCGGCGGCCGCGGGCGGTGACGGCTCCCAGGTGGCGGCCGGCCAGGCTGAGGGCGCGGCATCGGCCAACGGCACCACGGTCAAGGTCGCCGGATCCGACTTCGGCCAGATCCTCTTCGACGGCTCCGACCAGGCCATTTACCTGTTCGACAAGGAGAAGTCAGCCCAGAGCGAGTGCTATGGCGAGTGCGCCGCGGCCTGGCCGCCGGTGCTCACCGACGGCGCGCCTCAGGCCGGCGCCGGCGCGAAGGCGGGAAAGCTGGGAACCACGAAGCGCGACGACGGCACCACCCAGGTGACCTACAACGGCCATCCGCTCTATTACTACGTCGATGACCCCAAGGGCGAGGTCCTCTGCCACGACGTGGACGAGTTCGGCGGCCTGTGGCTGGTGGTGGATCCCGCCGGCAACCCGGTCTGACCGGCCCCGCCACCGTGCGGCGCGCCCGTCAGCCCCGCTCAGGCTGACCCGCCAGCGCCTACCCTGCGGGGTGGGAGCGGTAGATGAACACCGAGCATTTGAAATCCGAGCCGGGCGAGCCGCTGGAGGGCGAGATCGTCGAGGCCTCGCTCGCCAGGCCCGTCGAGGAGCCCTCGGGCAACGGCGCCGTCGATGCCGTGTTCGACCTGACCGGGCGGCTGCTGGCCCCGGTCGTCCGGGTCGGATGGCGCGGGGCCCGCGGGCTGGGCCGCGGGCTGGGAATCAACGGGGCGCTCGATCGCGCGGCCGACAGGGTGCTGGAGAGCGAGCCGGCCGAGCAGGTCGTCGACCGCGTGCTGGAGAGCGACGCGGCCATGCGGATATGGGAGAGGGTGCTGGAGAGCCAGGAGGCCCAGTTGCTCGTGGAGCGGGTCGCCGATGCGCCGGAGGTGCGCTCCGCGATCACCTCGCAGGGCGTCGGCCTGCTGGAGGACGCCCGGCGCACCGCACGCCGCGCGGCCCGCAGGCTCGATGACACCGCGGACCGCTTCGCGCGGCGCCTGCTGCGGCGACGGCCCCGCGCCGCCCGCCCGGTCTACGCGGGGGCCGTGACGCGCCTGCTCGCGATCACCCTCGATGCCTTGATCCTCAACAGCATCCTGCTCGTCGTCTCCGCCGTGGTCGCGGCCCTCATCAACAACGTCCTCAACCCCATCTTCGACCCCAGCGACGAGACCAAGTACGCCGGGCTCGCGCTCGGGCTCACGGCCTGGTTGATCGCCGCGGGGTTCTACCTCGCCGGCTTCTGGACTCTGGCCGAGCGCACGCCCGGGATGTCCTTCTTCGGGCTGCGGATCTTCACGGAGTCGGGAGGCAGGGTGCCGCCGGGCAAGGACCTTCGGCGGCTGTTCGGCTTCTATCTCGCGGTCATCACCTTCGGGATCGGCTTCCTCGGAGTGCTGACCGGCGAGCGCCGCCGCGGCTGGCCGGATCGCCTGGGTCAGACGATCGTCCTCTACGCCGACCCCGAGATAGACCCGGGTGTCGATGAGAGTGGCCATCTCGAGAGCCTCGGCGCCCCTCCGTCCACCGGGTGAGCGTCGAGGTCGTCCCGGTCACGCCCGGGCTCGTCCGGGGCGCCGCGCAGGCCGCGGCCGAGGGCTTCTTCGACAACGAGATCTGGGTATGGATGCTGCGTCGCGGCTGGCAGCGCCGGCGACTGCTGCCGCGCCACTACCGGGCGATGATCCGCCGCGTATACATGCCCCGCGACGCAGCCTGGACGACGAGCGAGGCGCTCGGGACCGCGCTCTGGTTCCCGCCGGGCGCGCCGGGCGTGCGCCGGCGCGATCGGCTCGCCGAGGCGGTCTCGATGCTGCCCGAGGGTCTCGACTGCTTCGGGCGGGCGCTGCGCTGGGAGAAGCTGATCGGCGCGCACCACCCGCGCGAGCCGCACTGGTACCTGCAGACCCTCTCGGTCCGCCCCTCGGCCCAGCTGCAGGGGGTGGGCAGCGCTCTGATCGCGCCCGGGCTCGAGCGCGCGGACAGCGACGGCCTCAGCGCGCACCTCGAGACCCAGCGCTTCTCCAACGTACCCTTCTACGAGCGCTTCGGATTCGAGCTCACCGGCGAGATCAGCCTGCCTGACTCGCCGTCGGTGTGGCTGATGTCGCGGCCACCGGGCGGGCGCGGCCGATAGCCGCGATCCAGGGCGCGCCGGACGCTACTCCTCGCCCAGCAACTCCCCGGCCTCGATCCCTCTGCCGGGCGGCACCCGCAGCGCGATATCGCCCCGGCCCCACTCGTCGAGGGGCCAGTCCGAGGTGATCACGCCCTCGACGCCCAGCTCGCTGAGCTGCTGGCGCCAGGCGCGCGCCGTCTCCAGCTCGCCGAAGTCGCGGACCACGTCCCAGTCGTCGTAGGCGGCGTCGCCCACCTTGAGCTCGGCGATCCCGTCGAGGTGCTCGGGCCCGGTCGCGGTCTTGAACAGGTTGCGAAGGCTGCGGCGAGGGGGCGTGCTCTTCTCGCCAGGCAAGGTCGCCTACTCCGAGAGCTCGACTCGCTCGATCAGCTGAGGCTCGGCGGGGCGGTCATCGGGCCCCGTCTCGGTGGCCTCGATCGCGTCCACGGTCTCCATGCCGTCGGTGACCTTGCCGAAGACCGTGTGCTTGCCGTCAAGCCAGGGAGCGGCGTCCGTGGTGACGATGAAGAACTGCGAGCCGTTGGTGTTGGGGCCGGCGTTGGCCATGGCAAGGGCGCCGCGCACGACCTTGTTGGCGTTGAACTCGTCGTCGAAGGTGTAGCCGGGGCCGCCCGTGCCCGTGCCCTCCGGGCAGCCGCCCTGGATCATGAAGCCCTTGATCACGCGGTGGAAGCCGAGGTCGTCATAGAAGCCGTCGCCGGCGAGCTTGCGGAAGTTCTCGACCGTCTTCGGGGCATCGTCATCGAACAGCTCGATCACGATCGGCCCGGCGTTGGTGTGGAGGGTGGCTTGCGACATCACCCGTGACTCTAGCCGGAGGGATCCTCATCCGGCAGCCAGGGGCGTCGCCAGCCGCCGTAGCCCGTGGTCATCTCGGAGGCGCTCTCGGGGCCCCAGAGCCCGGGCTCGTAGGTCTCGAGCTCGCAGGGGTCATCGAGCAGTGGCTGCACGATCCGCCAGGTCTCCTCGACCACGTCCTCACGCGCGAAGTGCTGAGGGTCGCCCGCCAGCACGTCGCCCAGCAGCCGCACGTAAGGGCCCGGCTGGTCGCCCAGCTCGTCCTGGAAGAGGATGTCGAGGTGCACGCGGCGCAGCGCGTCCTCGCCGGGCTGCTTGGCCTCGAGCAGCAGAGCGGCTCCCGCCTCGGGGTCTATCCGCACGATCAGCTCGTCGGCCTGGGGAAGGGCCTCGTCGGCGATCCCGATCGGCGGCGGCCTGTGGAGGATGACGCGCAGCTCGGTGACCTTGGCCTCCATCGCCTTGCCGGCGCGGATGAAGAAGGGGACTCCCGCCCAGCGCCAGTTCTCGACCTCCAGCCGCAGCGCGACGAAGGTCTCGGTCGTCGAGCCCTCGGCGACCCCCTCGACGCCGAGGTAGCCGTCGTACTGCCCCTGCACCATCAGCGCCGGGTCGGCCGGCTGGATCGCCTTGAACAGGTCGAGCTTCTTGTCGCGAACGGGATCGGGGTCGGATCCCCCCGATGGCGGCTCCATCGCGATCAGGGCGAGAAGCTGTAACAGGTGATTCTGGACGACGTCGCGGAGCGCCCCGACGGGATCGTAGAAGCCGCCGCGGTCCTCGACCCCGAAGTCCTCGGCCATGGTGATCTGCACCGAGCTCACGTAGCGGCGGTTCCAGATCGGCTCGAGCAGGGAGTTGGCGAAGCGCAGGTAGAGGATGTCCATCACCGGCTCCTTGCCGAGGAAGTGGTCGATCCGGTAGATCTGCTCCTCGCGCAGCACCGATCGAAGCTCGGCATTGAGCGCCCTGGCCGAGTCGAGATCGTGGCCGAACGGCTTCTCGATCGCCACGCGCGAGCCCTCGGTCAACCCGGCCTTGTCCAGCGCCTCCACCACCAGCCCGAACAGCGAGGGCGGGATCTCCAGGTAGAAGACGGGGTGCTCGGCCTTCGCCTCCTTGAGCCGGGCTCCGAGGCGCTCGAAGGTCTTGGCGTCCTTGTAGTCGCCCTGCATGTAGGAGAGCCGGCCGGCGAGGCTCTCGAAGACCTTCTCGTCCACCTTCTCCTCGGCGGCCTCGACCGACTCGCGGGCCCGGCGGCGCAGCTGCTCGTCGTCGATCTCGTCGATCGCGACCCCGATCACCGGGACCTTGAGCATGCCGCGCGCCTCGAGGTCATAGAGCGCGTCGAAGGTCATCTTCTTCGCCAGGTCGCCCGTGATCCCGAAGATCACCAACGCGTCGGCCTCGGGGCCGGGCGGCTCTGCTGGTCCCAGGTGGGTCGCCACGGGCGCACCGTATCGGCAACGGGCGGCGAGGCGGCGACGCGAACCGCCGGGGACCCCCTCGCCGGGGGCTCTGTCGGGCGCATGTCCCCGAGAGGCGCCCCGGCCGGGTGCACGCCCGGGGCGTCGCGCCGCTCTGCTGCCCGCGCTTAGGATGAAGGCGACCAGTCAGCGGCGAGGAGAAGGGATCGGAATGGCACAGCTCGGAATGGTCGGCCTGGGGCGGATGGGCGCCAACATCGTCCGGCGGCTGATGCGCGAGGGCCACGAGTGCGTCGTCTACGACATCAACGCCGAGGCGGTCAAGGAGCTGGCCGGCGAGGGCGCTGTGGGGGCCGACTCGCTCGAGGACCTGGCCTCCAAGCTCGACGCGCCGCGCTCTGTCTGGGTGATGGTGCCCGCCGGCCAGATCACCGAGACCACCGTGCACGAGGTCGCCGACGCCCTGTCTGAGGGCGACGCGATCATCGACGGCGGCAACTCCCACTACCACGACGACATCCGCCGCTCCACCGAGTTCGCCGAGCGAGGCATCGACTACATCGACTGCGGCACCAGCGGCGGCGTCTGGGGTCTCGAACGGGGCTACTGCCTGATGATCGGTGGGCCCGACGACGCCGTCGAGCGGCTGGACCCGATCTTCAAGACGGTGGCCCCTGGTCTGGGCGAGATCGAGCGCACCCCCGGGCGCGAGGGCGACCCGACCCCCGCCGAGCAGGGCTACCTGCACTGCGGTCCCTCGGGTGCCGGCCACTTCGTGAAGATGGTCCACAACGGCATCGAGTACGGGCTGATGGCCGCCTACGCCGAGGGCCTCAACATCATCAAGAGCGCCGACGCCGGCGCCAAGAAGCGCGACGCCGACGCCGAGACCGCTCCGCTCGAGCACCCCGAGCACTATCGCTACGAGATCGACATCGCCGAGGTCGCCGAGGTCTGGCGCCGCGGCAGCGTGATCGCCTCGTGGCTGCTCGACCTGGCCGCCTCCGCGTTGCACGCTTCCCCGCAGCTGGAGGAGTTCGGGGGGCGCGTCTCGGATTCCGGCGAGGGCCGCTGGACGTCCCTGGCCGCGATCGAGGAGGGGGTGCCGGCGCCTGTGCTGACCGCGGCGCTGTTCGAGCGCTTCTCGTCTCGCAACGAGGGCGAGTTCGCCGCCAAGGTGCTCTCGGCGATGCGCAAGGAGTTCGGCGGCCACGAAGAGAAGCCGGCCGAGAAGGCCACCTAGCGGAGCCGGCCCTGGCCGCCCAGCACAAGCTGGAGGTTCTCGAGGACGCCGAGGCCGTGGCCCGCCGCGGCGCCGAGTTGATCGCCGCGGCGGCGCGCGACGCCGCTGCAGCCGAGGGCAACTTCGCGATGGCGGCGAGCGGTGGCCACACCCCCTGGGCGATGTACGGCCAGCTCGAGGAGCAGGAGCTGCCCTGGAGACGCACCCAGATCTTTCAGACCGATGAGCGGATCGCCCCAGCCGGGTCGCCCGAGCGCAACCTCACCCATCTGATCACCGCGCTCTCGATCGGCGCCCAGGGCTCGCTGCGCCCGATGCCCGTCGAGGATGCCGACCCCGAGGCCGGCGCGGCCCGCTACGCGGAGCAACTTCCCGAGGCGCTCGACCTGATCCATCTCGGCCTCGGCCCCGATGGCCATACGGCCTCGCTGGTGCCCGACGACCCGGTCCTTGAGGTCCGCGACCGCAGCGTCGCCATCACCGGCCGCCCCTACCAGGGCAGCCGCCGAATGACCCTCACCTATCCGAAGCTCGCCCGGGCGCGGCGCCTGCTCTGGATCGTCACCGGCGAGTCCAAGCGCGAGCCGCTCACCAGGCTGCTCGCGCTCGACCCATCGATCCCCGCCGGCCGGGTCGAGTTCGGCGAGTCGGTCGTGCTCGCCGACCGGGCGGCGGCACCCGAGGGCTGAGTCAGCGAACCGTCGGCTTGAAGGTCTGCGCCCGGGTGCGACAGCGGGCCCGGGCGCCGGCCTTGCGAATCTTGCGGCAGCGCCGCAGCTTGCGGCGCTTTGCCTTGCTCAGGCCGCCGCCGGCCTTCGACCAGAGCTTGAAGGCGGCAGGGCCGAAGAAGGTACCGGCGATCGAGGTGCAGGTGGGGGCGGTGGCGACCGGGCAGGTGCCGTGGCTGACGACCGAGTTCAGCAGGCCCTTGTTCAGCACCCAGCCCCCGCCGCTCGCGCCCTGCTTCATGTTGCAGGGCGCCGTCAGCAGGGAGCCCGAGAACTTCTCGAAGCCCCGAAATCGCGAGCTGCACAGGATCAGGCGCTCGGCGTCGTAGAACGCGGCCGGCTCTCCCGGGTAGCCGAAGATCCAAAAGCGCTTGCCGCGGTAGCTGCGCGCGGAGCGATTGAAGCTGACCCCACGCGCGCCGAGCGCATTCTCGATCTTGCCCGTCGGCCCCGGCGCCAGGTTGATCGCGCCGATGTCGAGCGCGATGTCGGGTTCGATGGCCCAGCGCAGCGGCGCGCGCATTCTTGTCGCGAACCAAGCGCCGAACGGCATCGCGCCGTTGCGATAGGCGGGCACGAACATCACGTTGGTGGCCCAGACCGGCTGGACGCCCTCCCCGCCGGGCTGGACCACGCAGTGCCCGGCGGTCAAGAGCAGATTGCGGGATCGCGAGGTGACCACCGTCGCCGAGCAGGTCGCGTTGTCGGCGCCGATCGTCACGAAGAGCTTGCCGTGGAGTCGCTCGGGGTAGGCCGTGTCACGGGCGGGATCGACCTCCAGGTCGGGCGCCTGGGCGCTGGCGATCGCCTCCGCTCCCGCCGTGCCGCTGCCCTCGGGGGCCTCGATCGGCTCAGCGGCGGCCATGCGCGCGGGGGTCCAGTAGGCGGCGACTGCAGCCGGGTCCTGCCCCGTCGCGTGCGTGGCGAGGGCCGGCGATGGGGCCGGCTCGCCCGCTGCCGCGGGCGCGAGCGCGAGCGCCGGCAGCAGGGCGGCCAGCGTGGCAGCGACGATCGTTGATGGGCGCATCTCACCGACACTAACCCGCGCCGGCGCCCGGGGATGCGCTCAGCGCCGCTCGACCACGTCCCCCCGGGCGACGATGACCTCGGCGACCATCGAGGCCGGGAAGAGCCCGTGGTCGACCACGCCCGGCACCGCGGCGAGTCTCGCCGCGAGCTGGGCGGGGTCGCCGACGTCGCCCGAGTAGTCCGCGATCACTCCGCCGTCGGGGCTGCGCGGGGTGTCGGGCCGCAGCTCGACCGGGCCGAGCTCGTCGCGCAGCCGGGCCAGCGTCGAGGCCAGGCCGAAGGCGTGCAGCTCGAGCGGGATCGGCGCGGCGATCGCGTCGACGGTCTTGGAGGAGTCGGCGATGACCACGAAGTACGCAGCGGTGGCGGCCACGACCTTCTCGCGCGTGTGGGCCCCGCCCCCGCCCTTGACCAGCCAGCGGTCAGGCGCGATCTGGTCGGCGCCGTCGATCGCAAGGTCGAGTCGCTCGAGGGTGTCGAAGTCCTCCACGGGGATGCCCAGCTCGCGCGCCTTCTCCTCGGTCGCCACCGAGGTCGCCACGCAGCGGAGCCCCTCGAGCCCGCGCTCGGCGATCGCCGGCAGCAGGAAGGCGACCGTCGAGCCCGTGCCCAGGCCGAGCGCCATCCCGCCCTGGACGAGCTGCGCGGCCGCCTCGGCGGCCGCCCGCTTCTCGGAGTCCTGTGAGCTCATCCGGGGCGATCCTATTCGGCCCCCCGACCTGTTTCGCACCTCGGCCGCAAACCGAGATCAGCGACGCCGTAGGATCGCGGGCTGTTATGTCCCCGAAGCAGACGCCCGACGCCGGCGACATCGACCAGCTCTGCATCAACACGATCCGTACGCTGTCGATAGACGCGATCCAGAAGGCGAACTCGGGGCACCCGGGGACGCCGATGGCGTTGGCGCCCCTCGCCTACGTCCTCTGGCAGCGGTTTCTGCGCTTCGATCCATCCGATCCGATCTGGCCCAACCGCGACCGCTTCGTGCTCTCCGCGGGGCACGCGTCGATGCTGCTCTACGCGCTGCTCTACCTGACCGGGGTGAGGGCGGTCGATCCCGACTACGAGATCGAGGGTGACCCGGCGGTCAGCCTCGAGGACATCAAGCGCTTCCGGCAGCTCGACTCCCGCTGCCCCGGCCACCCCGAGTATCGGTGGACCTCGGGCGTCGAGACGACCACCGGCCCGCTGGGGCAGGGAATCGCGACCAGCGTCGGCATGGCGATCGCCGCACAGTGGCAGGCGGCGCAGTTCAACAGAGAGGGAGCTGAGCTGTTCGGCTTCGACGTCTACGCGATCGCGGGCGACGGCTGCCTGATGGAGGGCGTCTCGCACGAGGCGGCGTCGATCGCCGGTCACCAGCGTCTCGCCAACCTCTGCTGGCTCTACGACAACAACCACATCACCATCGACGGGCACACCGACATCACCTACGAGGACGACGTCAGCGCGCGCTTCCAGGGCTACGGCTGGAACATCACCCGGATCGAGGACGCCAACGACACCACTCAGATCGCACGCGCGCTGCAGAACTTCCGCGACGAGTCAGAGCACCCGACGCTGATCATCGTGGATTCCCACATCGGCTATGGCTCGCCGCACAAGGTCGACACCCCGGAGGCCCATGGCGAGCCCCTCGGGGAGGAGGAGGCGCGCGAGACCAAGCGCGCCTACGGCTGGCCCGAGGACGCCGAGTTCCTGGTGCCCGACGGGGTTCGAGAGCACTTCGCCGCGGGAATCGGCGGCCGCGGGGCCGAGCTCAACGCCGCCTGGCAGGAGATGTTCGCACGCTACCGCTCCGACCATCCCGAGGAGGCCGCCCTGCTCGAGGCGATGCAGCGCCGCGAGCTGCCGGCCGACTGGGCCGCCGACATCCCCAGCTTCGAGGCGGACCCGAAGGGGGTCGCGACCCGCAAGGCCTCCAACCAGGTCGAGAACGCGGTCGCGGCCCGGGTGCCGTGGCTGCTTCCGGGCTCCGCCGATCTGACCGGCTCGACCTCGGTGGGGTTGCAGGGGGTCCCCGCCTTCCAGCCCGAGGACCGCGCCGGCCGACAGCTTCATTACGGAATCCGTGAGCACGAGTCCGCGGCGATCGCCAACGGCCTCTCGCTCTCGAAGCTGCGGCCGCTGTGGTCCACCTACCTGACCTTCTCGGACTACGCGCGGCCTGCGATCCGGCTCTCCTCCCTGATGGAGCTGCCGGTCATACACGTCTTCACCCACGATTCGATCGGCCTCGGCGAGGACGGTCCCACCCACCAGCCGGTCGAGCAGCTCGCCTCGTTGCGCGCGATCCCGGGCCTCGACGTGATCCGCCCCGCCGACGCCAACGAGACCGCCGAGGCCTGGCGGGTGGCGATGGACCGCAGCCACCAGCCGGTGGCGCTGGTGCTGACCCGCCAGGACGTGCCGGTGCTCGACCGCTCCACCTACGCCCCGGCCGAGGGAGCCCGCCGAGGCGGCTACGTGCTCGCCGACGCCGGCGGGGGAGACCCGGAGGTGATCCTGATCGCCACCGGCAGCGAGGTGGCGCTGGCCGTCGAGGCCCACGAGAGGCTCGCCGCCGACGGCGTGCGCTCGCGGGTGGTCAGCCTGCCCTGCTGGGAGCTGTTCGAGCGCCAGGAGGAGGCCTACCGGCACGAGGTGCTGCCGCCGGCGATCCAGGCGCGGGTCTCGATCGAGGAGGCCTCGACCATGGGATGGGACCGCTGGGTGGGGGAGAATGGCCGCAGGATCGGCATGCACACGTTCGGCAGCTCGGCGCCGCTCAAGGACGTTCAAACGGAGTTCGGCTTCACGCCCGACAAGGTGGTGGAGGCCGCAAAGGAGGTCATGAACAGATGAAGCCAACGCAGAGACTTCACGACCTGGGCCAGAGCCTCTGGCTTGACAACATCACCCGCACCATCCTCGACGACGGCACCCTGGCCGGCTACGTGTCGGAGCTCTCGGTGACCGGGCTGACATCCAATCCGACGATCTTCGAGAAGGCCGTCACCGGCACCGACGCCTACGACGAGCAGATCGGCGAGCTGCGGGCGCAGGGCCTGGAGCCTGAGCCACTCTTCTTCGAGTTGGCCATCGCCGACCTGCGCCGCGCCGCCGACCTGTTCACGACCGCGCACGAGGACACCGACGGCGTCGACGGGTTCGTCTCGCTCGAGGTCTCGCCGCTGCTCGCATACGACACCCCGGCGACCATCAAGCAGGCCGCGGAGCTGCACGCCCAAGCCGAGCGCGACAACCTCTTCATCAAGATCCCCGGCACGCCCGAGGGACTTCCCGCGATCGAGGAGACGATCTTCGCCGGGGTCCCGGTCAACGTCACCCTGCTGTTCTCGCGCGAGCACCATCTTGCCGCTGCCGACGCATACATGAAGGGGATCGAGCGGCGGATCGAGGCCGGGCTCGATCCCGATGTGCGCTCGGTCGCCTCGCTTTTCATGAGCCGCTGGGACGTCGCCGTGGCCGACCAGGTCCCGGCCGAGCTCAAGAACCGGCTGGGGATCGCGATCGGCAAGCGCGCCTACGCGGCCTACCACGAGTTGCTCGGCTCCGAGCGCGTGCAGAGGCTCGAGAGCGAGGGCGCCCGCCCGCAGCGCCTGCTCTGGGCGAGCACCGGGACAAAGGATCCCGAGGCCTCCGACACCCATTACGTCGAGGGCCTCGCCTCGCCCAACACGGTCAACACGATGCCCGAGAACACGCTGCTCGCCTTCGCCGACCACGGGGAGCTCGACGGGACGCTTTCGCCCGACGGCGGCGACGGCGAGCAGGAGCTGGCCGAGTTCACCGCGGCCGGCGTCGATCTCGACGAGCTCGCCGCCCGTCTGCAGAAGGAGGGCGCCGAGGCCTTCGTCAACTCCTGGAACGACCTGATCGGCTCGATCACCTCCGAGGCCGAGCGGCTGGCGGGCTGAGCGTGGCCGCCGAGGGAGGGCCCGAGTCCCGGCTGCGCGGCCGCGGGGGCTGGAAGGCGCTCGAGGCCCACCATGCGGAGATCGGCGAGCGCCGGCTTCGGGATCTGTTCGCCGAGGACGCCGGCCGCGGCGAGCGGCTGATCGCCGAGGGCGCCGGTCTCTTCCTCGACTACTCCAAGCACCGGGTCACCGACGAGACGCTGCGGCTGCTCTGCGAGCTGGCGATCGAGTGCGGATGGGAGCAGCACCGCGACGCGATGTTCGCCGGTGAGCACATCAACGTCTCGGAGGACCGCGCGGTCCTGCACGTCGCGCTGCGGATGCCGCGCGAGCGCTCGCTGGTGGTCGACGGCACCGACGTCGTCAAGCAGGTCCACGAGGTGCTCGACCGGATGTCGGCCTTCTGCGAGCGCGTCCGGGGGGAGGGTGGACCGGCCACACCGGCAGGCCGATCCGCAACGTGGTCAACGTCGGCATCGGCGGCTCGGACCTGGGGCCGGTGATGGCCTACGAGGCTCTCCGCCACTACTCGCGGCGGGATATGACCTTTCGCTTCGTCTCCAACGTCGACGGAACCGATTTCGCCGAGTGCACGCGAGACCTCGACCCCGCCGAGACGCTGTTCGTGATCTCCTCGAAGACCTTCACGACGCTGGAGACGATGACCAACGCCCAAACCGCGCGGTTGTGGATGCTGGCGGGCATGGGTGGCGATGAGGCCGCTATCTCCAAGCACTTCGTCGCCGTCTCGACCAACGCCCGGGAGGTGGCGGAGTTCGGGATCGACACCGCCAACATGTTCGGGTTCTGGGACTGGGTCGGCGGGCGCTACTCGATGGACTCGGCGATCGGCCTCTCGACCATGCTCGCGATCGGCCCCGAGGCCTTCGGCGAGATGCTGGGCGGCTTTCACGCCATGGACGAGCACTTCACGTCGACGCCGATCCAGGCGAACCTGCCCGCGCTGATGGGCCTGCTGGCCGTCTGGTACACGGACTTCTTCGGCGCGCAGACGGTCGCCGTGCTGCCCTACGACCAGTATCTGCACCGCTTTCCGGCCTACCTCCAGCAGCTCACCATGGAGTCCAACGGCAAGCACGTGACGCTCGAGGGCGCCAGGGTCGACTACGAGACCGGCGCGATCTTCTGGGGCGAGCCGGGCACCAACGGCCAGCACTCCTTCTACCAGCTGATCCACCAGGGCACGCGGCTGATCCCCTGCGACTTCATCGGCTTCATGCACACGCTCAACCCGCTGGGCGACCACCATGACCTGCTGATGTCGAATGTGTTCGCGCAGCCCGAGGCGCTCGCCTTCGGCAAGAGCGCCGAGCAGGTCCGCGAGGAGGGCACTCCTGAGGCGATCGTGCCCCACCGCGTGATGGAGGGAAACCGCCCTTCCAGCGTGATCCTCGCCGAACGGCTCACCCCGCACACGCTGGGCACCCTCGTCGCTCTCTATGAGCACAGCGTCTTCACCCAGGGGGCGGTCTGGGGGATCGACTCCTTCGACCAGTGGGGGGTTGAGCTGGGCAAGCAGCTCGCGGTCAAGATCATCCCCGAGCTCCAGGCCGACGACCCCGACCTTCGGCACGACAGCTCGACCAACTCCTTGATCCGCCGTTACCGCGCCTCGCGCGGGAATTGAGCCGCTGCGCCCCATGCAGGCGATCCTGTTCGATATCGACGGCACCCTGATCCGCAGCGGAGGCGCCAGCGACCGCGCCTGGCAGCGCGCCTTCGAGGAGCTGCAAGGGGTCGATGTCGAGATCGCCGAGGTGACGGGCAAGGGGGTGCCGGACCCGGCCGTGGGGCGTCAGGCCTTCGAGGCCGCGATGGGCCGCGAGGCCACCGACGGGGAGATGGCGGCCCTGCTGGCTCGGCGGCTCGAGTACCTGCCCGAGGAGGTCGAGCGCTCCGACGGCTACCGGGTGATGCCCGGCGTCGAGGAGCTGCTCGAGATCCTGCTCGACCGGGGCAGTCTGCTCGGCCTGACCACGGGTAACGTCGAGGGCGCCGCGCAGATCAAGCTGGCGCGAGCCAACCTCAACCGGTTCTTCTCCTTCGGCGGCTACGGCTCGGACTCGCCCGACCGCACGGAGCTGACCAGAACGGCCCTGGAGCGCGCGGCGCTCCTCGCCGGCCAACCGGTCGACCTGTCCACGGCCTTCTCGGTGGGCGACACCCCCCGCGACGTCGAAGCCGGCCACGGCGCCGGCATCAGGGTGATCGGCGTGGCGACCGGCGAGTACTCGGTGCCCGCGCTGCTCGAGGCGGGGGCGGACGCGGCGGTCGATAACCTGACGGAGGAACTGCCGCTGCTCGACGGCTGAGGGGCGCCGCTACCGCTGCGATCATGGCGCGCGGCAACCCCGCCGGGCGCCGGCGGCTTCAAACGAGGAGGAGCTGACATGGAACAGGGCAATCACGGCGGCGCCTGGGCCACCTGGGTCGCGTTCGCCGGAGTGATGATGATCACCCTGGGGATCTTCGACGTGCTGGGCGGCTTCGCGGCGCTGTTCAGCGACGACTACTTCGCGGTCCGCGAGGACGGCCTCCTGGTCGAGAACTACAAGGTGCTCGGGGTCACCCACATGGCCTTCGGGGTGCTGCTGGCCGCGGTCGGCTGGGCCCTGCTCTCGCTCCGGCCCTGGGCCCGCTTCGCGGCGATCGTGCTGGTGATCGCGAACGCGTCGGTGCATGTGGCCTTCCTCAACGCCCAGCCGATCTGGTCGCTGATCATGATCGCGATCGACGTTCTCGTCATCTACGCCCTGACGGTGCGCTGGGAGGCCGTCAAGGAGGCCGGCATGTAGCCGCGTTTGTAGCTGAGGGGCCTCGGCAACCCCCGCGTCGGCCTTGCGACCCCGTCTCCGCGCAGGGCGGAGCCCGAGGAGATGCGGTTGATGGTCGATTGATGCTGGGGACGGGTTGCTTAGATGGTGGCGTGGGTTCGCGAATCGTCGGCAGCCACTTCAGAGCTGATGGAAAGCCGAAGCGCGGCTATGTGCGCGAATCGGTGGCCCGCGCCGAGGCCGCCCGCCTCGGCATGGGCTTCTATCGCTGCGACTTCTGCGACCGCTACCACCTGGCGAGCACCGCGGATCGGGCCAGTGGCCCAGGCAGCACCGGGGGCCGCAAATCGCGGCGCACCTAGCTTCTTGATTAGAGTGCCGCGACCTTGAAGTGGAAGCCGGGCAAACGCAGCGCCGACGTCGAAGACCGCCGTGGCCAGACCGGCGGTGGTGGCGGCGGGGGGCTCAGGTTCCCCACCGGGCGCGGCGGTGGCATGGGGATCCCGCTTCCCAGCGGCGGAAAGGGCGGCATCGGCACGATCCTGATCATCGTCGTGCTCTTCCTGGTGCTGCGCAGCTGCGGCGGCGACGGCAGCGGCAACACCGGCTTCAACATCCCCGGGCTGCCCACCGACCAGGCTCAGGTGCCCGCCCAGGAGACCGGCAGCGCAGAGGTCCCCGCCGGCGCCGACCCCGAGGCGAGGGCGGTCGAGTTCGTCGGTTTCGTGCTCGACGAGAACCAGAACTTCTGGCAGCAGCAGTTTCAGTCCTCGGGCCAGAAGTACAAGCGCGCCAAGCTGGTGCTGTTTCGCGACGCCGTCGCCTCGGGCTGCGGCCAGGCCAGCTCGGCCACCGGGCCCTTCTACTGCCCGCTCGACAACAAGGCCTACGTTGACCTCTCGTTCTTCAACGAGCTCGATCAGCGCTTCGGGGCACCCGGCGACTTCGCCCAGGCCTACGTGCTGGCGCACGAGATCGGCCATCACGTGCAGAATCAGCTCGGGATCGAGCAGAGGGTGCGCCAGGAGAGCCAGTCAAACCCCGGCTCCGCAAACGAGCTCTCGGTTCGCCTGGAGCTGCAGGCCGATTGCCTGGCCGGCCTCTGGGGCCGCTCGGCACTGAACGCGGGCCAGCTCGAGGACGGCGACCTCGAAGAGGGCATCGTCGCTGCGGAGGCGGTGGGCGACGACCGCATCCAGGAGCAGACCCGGGGGCGGATCGACCCCGAGAGCTTCACCCACGGGACCTCCGAGCAGCGCCGCACCTGGTTTCGCCGGGGCTTCGACTCAGGCGATATCAACGAGTGCGACACCTTCAGCGGCGACATCTAGCGATCGCGGGCAGCCAGGGTGCGCGCGGTCACTGTCGCGCGGGCAGGGTCCGTCAGACTGAGGGGCATGCTCTGCCCGTCGTGCGGCAATGAGAATCGCGAGGAAGCCAGGTTCTGTGACTCCTGCGGGGCTGAGCTCTCCGCCACCCCTGCACCCAGGGCCGGCGAAGCTCCGGGCGGGCTCGCGCCCGACGTCCCGGCCGAGCTCGGCGAGGGGCGCTACCGGATCCGCTCTTTTCTGGGGGAAGGCACGCGCAAGCGCGTCTACCTGGCCGAAGACCCCAGCAACTCCCGCGAGGTCGCGGTCGCGCTGTTCGACACCGAGGATGTCACCGCCGCCATCCAGGCCCGTACCAGACGCGAGGCCCAGGCCATGCGCAAGCTCGGGGATCATCCCCACGTGGTCAGCGTGCTCGATACGGGCGAGGAGGACGACAACCCCTTCATCGTCAGCGAGTACATGCCCGGTGGCGATGTCGAGTCGATGCTCGCCTCCAGGGGCGGCAGGCTCGAGGTGGAACGCGCCGTGGAGATCGCGATCGACGTCACACGCGCTCTCGAGCACGCGCACGCGCGCGGCATCATCCACAGGGACCTGAAGCCCGGCAACGTCTGGCTGGACGATGGCGGAGGCGCCCGGCTGGGCGACTTCGGGCTTGCCACCACCGAGGGGCGCTCGCGGGTCGGCGGCGGCACCCTGGTCGGCACCGTCGCCTACCTGCCTCCCGAGCAGGCGCTCGGCGAGGCCGCCGGGCCCGAGAGCGACCTCTACTCGCTCGGCGCGCTGCTCTACGAGATGCTGACCGGGCAGCCGCCCTTCGCCGGGGACGACGCGGTCTCGATAATCAGCCAGCATCTGAGCGCCGACCCGGTTCCGCCCTCGAGGCACAACCCCGACGTGCCCGAGGCGCTCGACCGCGTCGTGCTGGGGCTGCTCGCCAAGCGCGGCGAGGAGCGCCCGGCCGGGGCGGTGGAGGTGCGCGAGAGCCTGATCGCGTCTTTGGAACGGGAGCCCGCCGCGAGCGGCGAATCGGAGCAGCACGTGAACCCGCTCGATCGCCTCGCGGGCGGCATCTTCGTCGGGCGCGAGGCCGAGCTCGAGCAGGTGCGCGAGGCCACCGACGCCGCCCTGGGCGGCAGCGGCGGCCTGCTGCTGCTGGTCGGCGAGCCCGGCATCGGCAAGACCCGCACGGCCGAGGAGCTGGCCACCTACGCGCGGGTCAGCGGGGCGAGGGTCTACTGGGGGCGTTGCCGCGAGGACGAGGGCGCGCCGGCCTACTGGCCCTGGGTGCAGGCGATCCGCGAGTACGTACGCGACGCCGACCCCGTCGCCATGGCTTGGCAGATGGGCGCCGGCGCGCCCGAGATCGCGCGCCTCGTGCCCGAGGTCGCCGAGCGGCTGCAGGTGGAGCCGGCCGACTCGCCCGAGAGCGAGGAGGCGCGCTTCCGGCTGTTCGACGCCCTCAGCAGCTTCCTGGTCGCTGTCGGGAGAGACCGGCCGATGGTGCTGGTGCTCGACGATCTGCACTGGGCGGACGAGCCCTCGCTGCTGCTCCTCAAGTACGTCGCCAGCGAGGCCCCTTCGAGCGGCCTGCTGATCGTCGGCACCTATCGCGACGTCGAGTTGGGCCGCCACCACCCGCTGGCGCGGGTGCTCGGCGAGCTCGGCGGCACCAGGGTCGCCCTGCACGGCCTCTCCGAAGAGGCGATCGAGCGCTACATCGAGATGACAGCCGGGGTGAAGCCGCCCTCCGGGCTGGCGGAGGCCGTCCACTCCCAGACCGATGGCAACCCCTTCTTCGTAGGGGAGGTGGTGCGGCTGCTCGCCAGTGAGGACCGGCTGGGCGAGGGCGCCTCTTCCTGGAAGGGGCAGATTCCCCAGGGAGTGCGCGAGGTGATCGGACGGCGACTCGATCGCCTTTCGGCGAGGGCCAACGAGGGCCTCAGGGTCGCCGCCGCCGTCGGGCGCGAGTTCGAGGCCGATCTGCTGATCCGCGTGGCGGAGATGTCGATGGACGAGCTGCTCGGAGGGGCGCACGAGGCGATCGCCGAGCGCCTCGTCAGCGACCTCGGCGGGGGGCGCTTCTCGTTCTCCCACGCCCTGGTCCGCGACACGCTGTACGAGGAGCTGAGCCCCGCGCAGCGCGCCGCGTTGCACGAGAGGATCGCCCTGGCGCTCGAGGAGTTGCACGCCGACGAGCCCGCCCGCCTCGGCGAGCTCGCGCACCACTTCCTGGCCGCGGCCTCCCGGGGCGGTGCCGCGAAGGCGATCTCCTACGCCGAGCGCGCCGGGGAGCTGGCGATGGAGCAGCTTGCCTACGAGGAGGCCGCTGAGCTCTATGAGCGCGCGCTCGAGGTGCTCGAGCTCTCCCCGGAGCCCGACGAGCGCACCCGCCTGGGGATCGCGCTGGCCATGGGTGGTGCCGAGGCCGGAGCCTCCCGGGTCTCCGATGCGCGCCGCGCCTTCGGGCGGGCGGCCGAGTCGGCCCGGACCCTCGGCGATTCCGACGGCCTGGTGGGCGCCGCGATCGGAATCGCGATGCTGACCGAGGCCGGCACGGTCGATGATCGTCTCATCGCCCTGCTCGACGAGGCGCTGGAGGCGATCGGCCCCGAGGACAGCGCGGCGCGCGCGTCGCTGCTCAGCGCCAAGTCCCAGGAGCTCTACTGGCGCGATGCCCAGGGGCTCTCTGCGCCGCTGGTCGCCGAGGCGATCGAGATGGCGCGGCGGGTTGACGCCCCGCGCACGCTGATCGCGGCGCTGCACCGCCAGATCTTCCTCGTGTTCGGGCCCGATTCGCCCCGCGAGAGGCTGGCGATCGCCGACGAGATGCTGGAGCTCGGGGAGGCCTGCGGCGACCGCGAGGCCGTGGTCAGGGCGCATGCCTACCGGCTTCAGTCGATGCTCGAGCTGGGCGAGATCACGGCCGTCGACCGCGAGCTCGCGGCCTACGCGCAGATCGCCGACGAGTTGCGGATGCCGGCGCACATCTGGCACACGCACGCGCTGCGCGGCATGCGGGCGCTGCTCGACGGCGACGTCGAGTCCGCCGAGAGGCTCGCCGACCAGGCACGACGCGACGGCGAGCGCGCCGAGCAGCCGCTCGCCACCCAGTACCACGGCATACAGCTGATCCAGATCCGCAGCCTCCAGGGTCGCGCCGCCGAGCTTCTGCCCCCGGTCCGCGAGCTGGCCGAGCGCTATCCGGGGATCCCCGCTTGGCGCAGCGCCCTGCTCAGCCTCGCCGCGCGCTCGGGAGACGTCGAGGAGGGGCGGCTCGAGCTCGAGCGCTTCGCCGGCGACGATCTCTCCGCGATCCCCCGCGACGCCAACTGGCAGCCGGCTATGACCCTGCTCGGCGAGGCCGCCGCGCTGCTCGGCGACGGCCGGCGCTCGGAGGAGGTATACGAGCAGCTGCTCCCCTACGCGGGGCTTGTGATCTCCGTGGCTCGCGCCGCCGCCTGCAACGGCCCCGTCGATCGCATCCTCGGGATGCTGGCGCGCACGCTCGGGCGCCTCGACGAGGCCGCGAGGCACTTCGCGGCCGCGGTGGAGATCAGCACCAGGCTGGGCGACCGGCCGGGGTTGGCGCTTTGCAGGACCGAGCACGCCGCCGTCCTGCTGGAGCGCGACGGTCGCGGCGACCGCGACCGCGCCCTTGAGCTGCTCTCCGATGCGATCCCCCCGGCGCGCGAGATGGGCGCACGCGGCATCGTCGATCGCGCCCTGCGCCTGCGCCTCGACGCCCAGGGACTGACCGGAGTCGACGTCACGACATCCATCGACGAGCTCGCCTCGGCCCTGGAGACCGAGCACCCCGACCTGAGGGCGCACGCGGCGCCCGACGGCACCGTCGCGATCCTGTTCAGCGACATCGAGGATTCGACGATCATCACCGAGCGCCTCGGCGACCAGCGCTGGCTGGAGGTGCTGCGGGAGCACAACACCGTCTTCCGCGAGCAGCTCGAGCGCCACGACGGCTTCGAGGTCAAGAGCCAGGGGGACGGCTTCATGCTCGCCTTCCCCGACCCCAGGGAGGCGCTCGAGTTCGCGGCGGCCGTGCAGCGCGCCTTCGCCGAGCGTGATCGCGAGGGCTCGGGCGAGCGGCTGCGCGTCCGCATGGGCCTCCACACCGGCGAGGTGATCGCCGAGGAGGGGGACTTCTTCGGCAAGAACGTGATCCTCGCGGCGCGGATCGCCGCGCAGGCCGCCGGCGGCGAGATCCTCGTCTCGGAGCAGATGCGCCACGTCGCTGACGGCAGCGACGGAATCGAATTCGATGCCGGCCGCGAGCTCGAGCTCAAGGGGCTGGCCGGCACTCACCGGGTCTTCAGCGCTCGCTGGGAGGCTCCGCAGCTCGCCGCTTCGTAGGCTGGCCGGATGCTCCAGGCCCTGCTAGCGGGCGCCCTGATCGCCGCAGCCTCGCTCGTCTGCGGGCAGGCGCTGATGCTCGCGTCCGGTCGCGAGCGGTTCTCTCCGGTGGCCCCGGCGGCCGGCCTCGCGGCTCTGCTGGTGCTCTGCGGGATCGCCGTCAAGCTCCCGGGGCACGGCACGACGGCGGCGATCGTCGTGGGGATCGCGGTGGCCGCCTCGGTCTGGGTGCTCGCCGGGCGCCGGCGAGCCCTCGGCCCCGTGCCGATCGGGGCGCTCGTCGCCGTGGCGGGGGCGGTGCTCGTCGTCTCGATCCCGTTCGCGGTCAGCGGCCGCGTCGGGATCCTCGGCCAGGGGCTGATCAACGACGACATGGCCTCACACCTGCTGTTCGCGGACTGGGTTGACGCCCGCGAGGGCCCGACGCCCGACCTGGTCGCCGATGGCTACCCGCTGGGCCCGCACGCCGTCGTCTCCGCGGCGACGAAGGCCTCGGGCGCCGAGTTGATCGAGGGCTTTGCCGGCCTCACGGGCGCGATCGCCGTGCTGGCGGCGCTGACCGCCTACGGCGCCCTGGGCGGGGTCAGGCCCCTGCTGCGCGCTCCCGCGGCGGTGCTGGCGGCGCTGCCCTACCTCGGTGCCGCCTACCTCGCGCAGGGCGCCTTCAAGGAGCCGATGCTGGCTCTGGCGCTGGTCGGTTTCGCGCTGTCGCTGCCCTCGCTGCGGGAGTCGTGGCGCGGCCGCAGCCCCACGATCGCCTCGACCGTCCCCGACGGGGGGCGGGGCTGGATCCGCGCCGAGGCGCGGCTGGCGATCCCGGGCGGCGTGATCGCCGCGGGCACGATCTACAACTACAGCTTCCCCGGGCTCGCCTGGCTCGCGCTGACGGCGATCGCCTGGGCGCTGATCGTGGCCTGGAACGAGCGCGAGAAGCGCGGCGGGCTCCAGCTTCGCGCCCGGCTGCGCTGGTCGCGGCCGCTGCTGGCAGCGGGCCTGGCGATTCCGCTGATCGCCGCCCTGCCCGAGCTGGTCAACCTGGTCAGCTTCGCCGGCTTCGAGGCCTTCAGGCCCTCGGGCGCCGAGGGCAACACCGGCTTCGGCAACCTGCGCCAGCCGCTCAACCCGCTCGAGGCCCTGGGCGTCTGGCCGTCGAGCGAGTTCCGGATTGCCCCGCGGAACTCGAGCACCCCCGCCATCGCCTTCTACCTGGGCGGGCTGTTGGGCCTTGCGGCCCTGGCCTGGGGGCTGGGGCGCGCCCTGGCCCGTCGCGAGGCGGCGCTGCCCGGGGCAGTGGTCGCCGCCGCGCTCGGCTACCTGGCCGCGCTCGCGGTCGGCACCCCTTACACCTCGGCAAAGGCACTGGCGATCGCCGCCCCGGTCGTGATGTTGGTCTCGCTGCGCGGCCTGCTGGCCGCCGAGACGCTCGAGGGCGAGAGCGCTCGGCAGGCCGCGTGGTGGCCCCCGGTTCCCCTGCGGCCGCTGGTCCGAATCGGCGTACCGGCGCTCGCCGTCGCCTTCGCGCTCGCCGCGGCCTTCTCCACCCTGCTGCCGTTGCGCCAGTCGGCGGTTGGGCCGGCGTACGCGTCCGACTCGGTGCAGCAGTTCCGCCCGCTGGTTGACGGCCGCGACGTGCTCTTCCTCGGGCGTGACAGCTTCATCTCCTGGGAGCTGCTCGGCGCCGAGGTCTTCGCGCCGATCGTCAACTACTACGACACCGAGGAGACCGCCACGCTCTACCGGGCGACGCCGATCAACGCCAAGTTCGACTGGGACAACGTGCCGGGCGAGGTGCTCGCCGACTTCGACCTCGTGCTGACCACCAGCGCCGCCTTCAGCAGCCAGGCCCCGCCCGAGTTCGAGCCGATATCGCGGACCGAGGACTTCGTGCTCTGGCAGCGCCTCGAGCCCCCGGTTGCGACCGCGCCGGGCGAGCGCCGGACCCTTCTCGAGCCGCTCTACCCCGGCGCCACTCTCGATTGCGGCGCGCCCGGCAACGGGGCCCTGAGCGAGCTCGAGGGGATCGCGGTGGTGCTGCCTGCGGCGCCCGTGATCGGCAAGGCCTGGAAGCCGGGCCCCGATATCACCGACGCGGCGGGCGCCTCGGAGGAGCTGGCGCTGGCCCCCGGGCGCTGGCAGATCTCGATCCAGTACGCGAGCACTCAGGAGCTGCGCGTCGCCACCGACGCCGGCCTGGACCGCACCTTGCGGGCCAACCTGCTGTTCCGAGGGCCCTCGCCGTATTACCCGGTGGGCGTGGTCGATGTGCCGGCTGACGAGAAAGGCGGCAAGGGCGCCGGCGTGCGCACCGTTCGCTTCGATATCTCGGTGGCGGAGCCGCCGTTCGCCGCGCGCCTGCTCGGCACCGAGAGCCGCGCCTACCTCGGCAGGCTTGCGGCCACCCCGGCCACGGGGCGTGAGCGGGTGCCGCTCAGCGAGGCCTGCGGCCGCTACGTCGACTGGTACTCACTCGCCCCGGCGACCCCGGATGCGGCCCTGGTGGGCGTGGAGGGTCCGACGGTGCGCCCGCCCCAGAACGATCCCTAAGCTGCGGGCGTGCCCCGACTGTGGTCAGTGACCCTCGCGATCTGCCTGGTCTGCGTGTTCGCCTCGATGGTGATCGCGATCGCCCGTCTCACCTAGGCCCGCCTCGGGCGCAGTAGGATCGTGCGCGCAATCCGGCAAGGGTCGAGGAGGAACGATGTTCGATCGCATAGTGGTTGGAACCGACGGCTCAGACACGGCCGCCGAGGCGGTTCGCACGGCGATCGCGCTCGCCAAGCTCTCCAAGGCCAAGCTGGAGATCGTCAGCGCCTACGAGCCGGTCCCCGAGCAGCGCCTGCGCGAGGAGAGCACCGGGATCAGCGGCGATGTCGCTCACTCCGTCAACCCGCGCGAGGACGTCCAGATCGTCCTGGGCAACGCGGCCGCCGAGGCCAAGAAGGCGAAGGTGGAAGTGGTCACCCATCCTCGTGAGGGCGACCCGGCCGACGCGATCCTCGACGTCGCCGAGGAGCACAAGGCCGACCTGGTGATGGTCGGCAACAGGGGCATGACGGGCGCCAAGCGCTTCCTGCTGGGCAGCGTGCCCAACAAGATCTCCCACCATGCGCCCTGCGATGTCTGGATCGTGAAGACGTCCTGAACGCAGACGCCCGCATCTCGGGCCGCGCCCTGCGGGGATACGGGGTCGCCAAGCTCGCGTAGGGACCTCTCAGGCTCCGTGCGCCGGAGCGAGTGGGGGTGATGCGCCCGATCAGCAGCCGGCGGCTCTGGAGGAGACCGCCGCGACGGGGTCCACCAGGCCGGCGCCGAAGAGCCGGGCATCGTAGTCCTGGCCCAGCTGGCCGGAGCCGCGGCGCGCGGTGGCCTCGAGCTGGCACTCGACGGCGGCCGGCTTCGGGTTTCGGCCCATCACCTTGCTGGCCACGACCATCGCCGCGACGCCCGAGACGTGGGCACTGGCCATCGAGGTGCCCTCGTAGAAGCCCGGGAAGCCGAAGCTCCTGAAGCGGAAGCCGTTGAAGGTCAGCTGCAGGATCGGCGCGTCGCGGCTGAACAGAGGGTCATCGCTGCCGCAGCCCGGAATCAGCGGCAGCCCGCCGCCGGGGGCAACGAGGTCCAGTCCTGCCCCCGTGCGCGAGTCGGCGGCGAGGCAGGCGTCCTTGGTGGTGCGTCCGACCGCGATCACCCTCGGCGCTCCGGCCGGGTAGGCGACCGGCTCGCCGTTGGAGTTGCCGGCCGCGCTGACCAGGACGGCGCCGCGCTTGTGCGCGAACTTGATCGCCTTGCAGACCGACTTGATCTTGCCGCAGCCGTTGACGGCCAGCGAGAACTCGAAGCTCATGTTGATCACGTCGGCGCCCGCCTTGGCGGCGAAGCGGATGCCGCGGGAGATGTCTCGAGCGTTGCCGAGGCCGTTGGCGTCGAGCACCCTGACCGGGATCAGCTTCGCCTTGGGGACCAGCCCCGTGAGGCCGAAGCCGTTGCCCGTGCGCTCGCCGATCGTGCCGGCGACATGTGTGCCGTGCCCGTCGCGGTCGAGCGGCAGCCTGGTGCGCTTGACGAAGTCGTAGCCCGGCAGGAACTGCCGCTTGCCGAAGTCGGGACTGCGCAAGAAGCGCGGGCGCTTGGCCCTGAAGGCGACCCCGGTGTCCAGCACGGCCACCGTGGCGCCCTTGCCGCCCGCCGCCCTGCGCTTCTTGAGCACGCTCCAGGCCCCCGGTGCGTTGATGCCGCCGCGCGCCTCGAACGCGAGGGGGGCGGATCCCGGCGCGCAGGCCGAGCCACAGGGCAGGAAGTTCCACTGCGATCGCTGCCAGTCGCCCGCCGCGGTCCCGAGGCCACGGTCGTTGGGCACGGCCGAGGCGTGGGCGATGTAGTTGGGGACTGCATAGGCGACCCCGCGCTTGGCCCGCAGCTCCCTGGCGGCTTCGGTGACCCCGACCGAGTCCGGCAGCTCCAACAGCCGCTCCCCGCCGCCCTCCAGCCCGACGATCACCTCGCCCGGGACGAAGGCGGGCGCGCCCACGGGATCAGAGGCCGGGGCCGGAGCGGCCCAGGCAAGTGCCCCGCAGAGGGCAAGCGCGATTGTCGCGGTCAGCGTTCGCAAAGGTGCAGGTGGTTACGCAGAAGACCCCGTCGAGGCCGGCCTCTTCGTTCAGAACACGATAGGAGCGACAAAGTTCCCCGGCCGGTACCGCGCGCCGCGATACTGCTGCTGCAGGTGGCCACCCCAGCCCAGATCGACGAGCGCATGATGCGCCTGGCGCTTCGGCTGGCCGAGGCTGCCGCCACCCACGGCGATGTCCCGATCGGCGCCGTGGCGGCCCGCGGCGGCGAGGTCCTGGGCTCCGCGGGCAACGAGCGCGAGCTGCGGGGCGATCCGACGGCCCACGCCGAGGTGCTCGCCCTGCGGGAGGCCGCCGAGCGGCTGGGCGGCTGGCGGCTGCCCGAAACCACGCTGTACGTGACCCTCGAGCCCTGCGCGATGTGCGCCGGCGCCGCCTCCCTGGCCAGGGTGCCTCGCGTCGTCTACGGGGCGGGCGATCCCAAGGGGGGCGCGCTGGGAAGCGTGATCGACCTCTACTCGCCGCCGGCCTCGGAGGCCCTCAACCACCGGCCCGAGGTCACGGCCGGCCTGCTGGCGACCGAGGCGGCGAGCCTGCTGGAGGACTTCTTCGCGGCTCGCCGCTGAGACCTCGCCGCGAACCGGCCGGCCGCGCTTCGCGCCGGCGCGGGTGCCTCGATCCTGAGGGGTTCTTCGCCGCGGAGCGGAGAGGGTGGGATTCGAACCCACGAGGCAGGGAAAACCCGCCCACGCGATTTCCAGTCGCGCTCCTTAAGCCGCTCGGACACCTCTCCGGGCGCCCCGGAATATAGAAGCCCCGGCGGCTCGCGGCCCGCGACAGCGGCGCCCGGCCTCGGGTGCCGCTACTTGATGAAGTAGAAGGGGTTCGGCAGCTTGAAGCTGCGGTCGGCGTAGCCGCCGGAGAGGTCGCTCTCCTGGTCGCTGACGTTGGCGATGATCCGGAGGCCCTGCCGTACTGCCTCGCGTCGGGCTTTCGGCGGGAGCGCTCCGGGCCCCCGCTAGCATCGCCGTCGTGACCTGGAACGTCTACCTGGCGGGCGAGATCCACAGCGACTGGCGCGAGCAGATCGCCGCCGGCGCTGAGCTGGCGGGCCTCGACGTCGTCTTCAGCTCGCCGGTCACCGACCACGCTGCCTCCGACGCCGTCGGGGTCGCGGTGCTGGGCGAGGAGAAGGACGGCTTCTGGAAGGATCACAAGGGCGCCGGCGTCAACGCGATCCGCACCCAGACGCTGATCAGCCGGGCTGACCTGGTCGTGGTTCGCTTCGGTGAGAAGTACAAGCAGTGGAACGCGGCGTTCGACGCCGGCTACGCCGCCGCGCTCGGCAAGCCGATCGTCACCCTCCATCCCGCCGAGCACGACCACGCCCTCAAGGAGATCGACCGCGCCGCGATGGCCACCGCCGAGACCCCCGAGCAGGTCGTCGGCCTGCTGCGCTACGTGCTCGAGGGCGAGCTCGCCCGCTAGCCTTGAGCCGCCCCGGAGGGGTGCCGGAGCGGTTGAACGGGGCGGTCTCGAAAACCGTTAGGGGCCTTCGGGTCCCTCGTGGGTTCGAATCCCACCCCCTCCGCTGATCGAGCCGAATCCCGCGAGGGAGCGGGGAAAGCAGCCCGCTTGACGCCCAGGCGCTCCTCACCGGGTAGCCGAGGCCTCCCCCGCAGCGAGAGCGACGGCTACTGCTCTCGCAGGATCTCCGACGGGCTCAGCCGCCGCAGAGCCGTGAGCGCGGCCATCGTCGAGGCCAGCGTCGCCGCCAGCACCAGAGCGGTGAGCAGCGCGGCGTCCGCGAACGGCAGCTTCGTGACCGGCGGCAGCACGAAAAGGGGTTGGAGGATGTGCACGAGCAGCAGGCCCACCGCGCCGCCGACGACGATTCCGGCGAGCAGCCCGCTGATCCCCACGAACCCCGCCTCGCCGAGGACCAGCGACTGCAGGCTCCGGGAGGGCATGCCCTGGGCGCGCAGCGTGACGTACTCGCGGCGGCGCTGCATCATCAGCCCGAAGACGAATATCGCGATCACGGCGGCGCTGATCGCCAGCGTGTAGAGAGAGTCGAGATCGACGAGACCGCGGATATTGAGGGCGGTGAGGCTCGACTGATCCTTGTTGAAGGTGGTCTCGGTCGTGTCGATGCTGAGCCGATCGGCGGCGGCCGGACCGGCCTCCAGTGCCGCGACCGCGCTGGCCAGACCGCTCCTGCTCGGATCGCTGGTCCTGGCGAGGAAGAAGTCGACCTCATCCAGGCCCGTCTGGGACTGGTAGTAGTCGAGGTTCGCGACGACGTTGAGCCCCTCGGGGAAGCCCGGGAACCGATCGAAGAGGCCGACCACGGTCATCTCCCGGATCTGCTGCTGCTTCGTGCCGCGGGCCAGCAGCACCTCGGCCTTGTCGCCGACCTCGAGCTTGAGGTCTTCGGCGGACTGGGCGTCCAGCAGGATCCCGGCCGGATCGGCCTTGAGCGCCGCGAGCGCCCCCGCCGCGCTTCCACCCGGGAAGAACCCGTCCGAGAGCGCAGCGGCCTCGCCGAATCCGGCCGCGTCGATCGCGGCCAGGTCCTTGACGTCGCTGTTGAAATCGCTCCTCATGAACGCGTTCTCGAGGCTGGCGACCACGGGAGTCGCCTTGGTGACGCCGTCCACCTGAAGCTCGCCGGCGTAACCCGCAGGGTGCTTTCGCCTGCTGACGGGGCTCGGGGTGACCCGCAGGTTCGAGCCCACCGTGAACTCCGAGTCCGCCTGCTTGGCGGCGTCGTAGGTCGAGGCGAAGACCGCGAGGCCCATGCCGAAGGCGATCACCAGGCCGACGCCGACGATCCCGGTCACCAGGGCCCGGGGGCGGCGGCTGAGCGAGCGGCCGAGCACGCCTCGGACGATCGGCCCGAAACGGGGAGCCGCGGGCAGCGGCAGGCTCCTCGCAATCCCCTCGAAGGCTCGCACCGAGAGCAGCGTGCCCGCGAACCAGGCGCCCAGCGGCAGCAGCAGCAGATGAGAGGGAAGCGAGGTCGACTCGCCGGTCGAGACCGAGCCGGCCGGGGCGTCGAAGGCGCCGGTTCGAAGGGCGATGATCGCAGCCAGCGTCGCGGCTGCGACCGCGGCGTAGTCCAGCCGCAGCCGCCGCCAGGCCGGGGGTCTTTCGAGCGCCATCTCGCGGCGCTCGCCGCTGACCTCCCGGCCGAGGGCCCTGTGACCCGGCACGTACAGCGCGAGACCGGTCGCCAGGATCCCGGCGCCGACCGCCACCAGCGCCGAGAAGGCCAGCTCGCCCGGGGCGGCCTCGAACAGCGCCGAGGGCCCCAGGATCGCGAGCACCGACACGAATCCCGCCAGCGTCCCCAGCAGCGACCCCACCCCGGCCACCGCCACCGTGCGGTAGGCGAGGATCCGCATCAGGTGGCCGCGGTTGGCACCCCGCAGCCGCAGGTTCGCGTGCTCCCGCCGCTGCGCCGCGGCGAGGATGCTGCCCGCATATGCGGCGAGGAACCCGGCCAGCAGCAGGCCGGGCATGCCGAGGAAGAGGAACATCCGCTTCGCGACTGCCGCGTCGGCTCGCGCGACCCTGAGGGTGTTGGAGACATTGTCGAGCAGGAAGTCCTGCCCGGGCGCGATCTGCTTGACCTGCTCGGCGACCGCCTCGGTCTGGGCCAGCGCCCCGGCCGGGTCGGAGTCGAGGGGCGAGCGCTCCAGCAGCGCGTCGACCTCGAGCGTCGGCGGGCTCTTGACCTCGAGCGCGCTGCCGCGGGCCGCGGCGGCCTCGCGAAACGCCGGGACCACGGCCCGCCGGAACACCTCAGGGCTGACCACGACGGAGTCGGGGACGTAGAGGAAGTCCTCGAGCTTGCTGCCCTTGCGGCTGTTGAACAGGGCCCTCGCGCGCGAGAGGTCCGCCACGCCGCCGACCTCGACTCGCAGCGGCTGCCCGCCGCCGGGAAGTGTGATCTCGACCGAGTCCCCGGGTCCGGCGCCCAGCGCTCGCGAGGCCTCGGAGCTGATCAGCGCGGAGCCCCCGGCGAACGACCCCTTAGCGAGGCGGATGGAGGGCTGGTGCTCGGCGTAGGCTTCCTCGAAGCCGAAGATCTTGACGGGCCGCTCGATCGTGCGCCCTCCCGAGCTCAACGATCCCGGCGCAAGGTCCGCGAAGGCCAGCTCATCGGCCGCGGCGACGCCGGGCACATCGGCGATCCGGTCACGAAGCTGGTCGAGCGGGACCAGGGCGGGGGCGTTGGCCGGGTCGGGAACGACGTCCTCGCGGCTCGCGATCGTCGCCTTGAGAGGCAGCTCCGTCACCTTCGCCACCGGCTGACGGGCGCGGGCGAGGTAGCTGAGCTCGACCCGCGCGCCGGGTTCGACCGTGCCGATGTTCTTCCCGATCAGGCCGGGCCCGTTCGCAAATGGGCTCTGGCCGGCGACGTCGGAGATCGGTGCGCCATCACGGGTCGCGCTCCCGGGCACGTACTCGAGCGCCGGCGGCAGCTGGTCGTTGACCAGCACCTCGTTGGCGGCCACGGCGCCGAGGTTGCGGACCGTGAGGCTGACTCTCGTGCCCTCACCGGCGGCCAGGGACCCCTGCGGGGAGAGCCGCTGGTCGAGCCGCAACCCCTCTCCGAGGGGCGAGGTGAGCACACGCTGAAGGTCAAGCGCAACCGGCGCGAGCGCCCGCTTTGTCATCGATGCGCCCGACCCGTCGATGAAGAAGAGGACACCCGAGAAGAGGCCCACTCCCAGCACGACGCCGATCAGCGAAGCGATGGTCCGCCGGGGGTTCCGCAGCAGATCGCGCCGCGCGTAGCTAAGCACGCTCGCTCCCCGCCATCGGCTGCTCTCGCGGCTCGGAGCTCCCCACCAGCTCGCCGTCGCTGAGCGCGACGTGGCGGTCGAGCCGGTCGGCGATCGCCGGATCGTGGGTGATCACGACCAGGGTCGCCCCGTTCTCCGCCTGCGCCTCGCGCAGCAGGTCGATCACCGCAAGGGAGTTGTCGCGGTCGAGCGAGCCGGTCGGCTCATCGGCGAGGATCAGGCGAGGCCCGTGCACCAGCGCCCTCGCCACCGCGACCCGCTGGCGCTCGCCGCCGGAGAGCTGATCGGGGTATTTGCCGGCGGCGCCGGCCAGCCCTAGGCCAGCCAGCAGCTCGATCGAGCGGTCGTACCGGTTGCCGGCGGCGCCGTTCAGCGCCAGCTGCACCCCGATGTTCTCTATCGCGGTCAGGAACGGCTGCAGGTTGTGCGACTGGAACACGAAGCCGAGCTGCTCGCGGCGCAGGCGGGCGCGATCGGCCTCGGGCATCTCCGAGACCAGTTGCCCGCCGATCATCACCCGCCCCTCGCTGGGCGCCTCGAGAGCGCCGATCAGCGAGAGCAGGGTGGACTTGCCGCAGCCGCTCGGCCCCGTGATCGCGAGGCTCGATCCGGGCTCGACCTCCAGGCTGATCCCGTTGACAGCGAGCACCGGCCCGGCTTCCGTGATGAAGTGCTTGCTGACGGACTCCAGTCCGATCGCGGCGGCGCTCATTCCTCGATCACCCGCCCGTCGATCACCCGCAGGCGGCGCTCGGTGCGGCTCGCGAGCTCGGCGCCGTGGGTCACCAACAGCACCGTCAGGCCGAGCTCGAGCGAGGCGCCGAGGATCACGTCCAGCACGCGATCGGCGTTCGCCGAGTCGAGCTCGGCAGTGACCTCGTCCGCCAGCAGCAGGTCGGGCTCGTTCACGAGCGCCACCGCGAGCGATGCCCGCTGCGCCTCGCCGCCCGAGAGCCGGCGCGGCAGGTCGTCCGCGCGGGCGGCGAGGTCGAGCTCGGCCAGAACCTCCCGTGCTCGCGGCCCCGACCTCTCGCCGCCGGCGAGCTTGATCGCCAACTCGACGTTCTCCGCCGCGGTCAGGAACGGGATCAGGTTGTCGCTTTGCAGCACGACGCCGATTCGGCGCGCTCGCAGGCCCGCCCGGGCCGCTTCGTCCATCGTGGTGACGCGCTCGCCGTCGAAGCGCACCTCGCCGGAGTCGGGCAGCATCAGTCCGGCGAGGATGGCGAGCAGCGTGGACTTGCCGGCTCCCGAGGTGCCGAGAAGGCTGGTCGTCTCGCCGCGGGCCAGCGAGAAGCCCGCGTCGCCCAGCACGGGGGTCTCCACGCCGCCCTCGCGGTAGGCCTTGGAGAGCCCCTCCACCTCCAGCAGGGCGGCGGGCACTAGGCCCGCTCTCCGGTCGGGAACTTCCCGAACGAGTTGGGGGCCGTCTCGAGCGCATGCCGCTCGAGCTTGAGCACCTGGGCGCTGACCTCGGCCAGCGCCTCCGGGCTCAGCTTGGTCAGGTTGATCAGGCGCTCGACGTCCTTGTGGACGCTGGCTCCGCGCGGGACATTGTCGATCTGCCCCACGTCGCGGGCGTAGTACTTGAACTCGTTGTCGGGATCCGAGGCCTTGCCCTCGCGCACGACGAGGACGTCGTCGAAGCACTTGAAGGGAACGCACTGGCGCGCGCCGACCTCGATCACCTCCGCGACGTCGCCCTCCTCGGCGTCCGGCTGGGCGACGGCGTAGGGCGGCGTTCCGGCCTTCGGGTCGCTCTGCACCAGGATCCCCGCCTTCGCTCCTCTGAGGCCGGTCAGCCAGTCATCGATCGCCGAGACGAAGCGGCCTCCCTCGTACTCCTCCGTGTAGCCCCCGAGCAGCCAGACATTTCCGCTCTTGTCCTCGGCGACGTAGTCGAGCGACACCTGCGAGATCTGGCCTCCGTCGAGCTCATGGTCGAGGACCGCGACCGTGCGGACACCGTCAATCTCGCGCTGCACGTCGGTGATCGTCGTAACCACCTGATGGGGCACCTGGCGGCCTCCGACGATCGTGGTCCCCTCGCGCACGGACTGGGTGCCGGGCACGATCGGCAGATAGGGGTTCGCGCCCCTCGCCGGGTCGCTGAAGTTCGCGGGGTCCATTGCGGCCTCGGTGGCGGGCGCCGCCTGCGGCTCATTGCTGCCGCCGCCGCAGGCCGCGACGAGGACGCTCGAGCCGAGGGCGGCCGCCAGCGCGGCGGTGGCGAGGATCTTGGGCTTCCGGGTCAGGTTCATCGTCGGTTTCCTCCTGGGACTCGATGGAGCATCGGGTGCGCGAGCATCGGCGCTCCCGGTTAGAGCCGGATGAGAGAACCAGGGGCGAGAGCCGCCGGTGGCCGAACGTCCACCGAGCGGCGCACAGCCGCGGGTGTCGGGTCCCGGCCTCGACCGCGCTCCCCCCTGTGGCACTCGCCGATCGGGTCCCTGTGCCGGGTGTGCCCTAGGATCCCGTCCCGGTAGTCACCACGGATGGAGTGACGCTCAGCCGTGGCTAGCCTCGCTCGGAAATGCCCGAACGCACACCCCCCTTCAAGGTCCTGATCGCAGGTGGCGGCGTCGCCGCCCTCGAGGCCACGCTCGCCCTTCGCGAGCTGGTCGGAGAAAGGGCCGCGGTCGAGCTTCTGGCGCCCTCAGACGACTTCTACATGAAGCCGCTCGCCGTGGCCGAGTCCTTCGGCTTTGCCGAGGCGGCGCGGATTCCGCTGGCCGAGATCGCGGGCGACCTGGGGGCGACTCATCGCCGCGACTCGCTCAGCGGCATCGACGTCGAGGGCTCGGTGGCCCGGACGGGGGCGGGCGACGAGATCCCCTATGACGCCGCCCTGATCGCGATCGGCGCGATCGCCGGCGAGGCGCTTCCCGGTGCGCTCACCTATAGGGGAGGGCCCGACAACGCCCGCATCGACGAGCTGCTGGCCGAGCTCGACGCCGGGACGGTGAGCAGCGTGGTGTTCGTGATCCCGCCCGCCGCCCAGTGGCCGTTCCCGATCTACGAGCTCGCCCTGATGACCGCCTTTCGGATCCGGGAGGGCGGCTCCTCGGCGAAGGTGTCGCTGGTCACCTACGAGCCGAAGCCGCTCGACATGTTCGGCCCCCGCGCCAGCGACAGCGTCACCGAGTTGCTGCGCGACGGCGGCGTCGAGCTGATCGCCGGGGCCAAGGCGGCCACGTCGGGAGGCGCCGGCGTGATGCTCGGTGACGGGCGCGTGATCATCGGCGATCGCGTCATCGCCGGGGCCCGCCTCTCCGTACCGGAGATCTCAGGCATCCCTCAGGACGCCGCGGGCTTCATCGACACCGACATGCTGATGGAGGTGGAGGGAGCGCCCCGGGTCTACGCGGCCGGGGACTCGACCTGGTTCCCGATCAAACAGGGCGGAATCGCCGCCCAGCAGGCGGACGTCGCCGCCTCTGCGATCGCCTCGCTGATCGATCCCGGGATCGAGCCCGAGCCCTTCCGGCCCACGCTCCGGGGCGTGCTGTTCACCGGGGCGGCCCCGCGCTTCCTGCGCGGCGAGGTGGGCCAGGCGCGCATCGCCGCGTCGGTCGCCGACGGCGCGCCGCTCTGGTGGCCACCGAGCAAGGTCGCAGGGAAGCACCTCGCTTCCTATTTGGCGCGGCGCCAGGGCGAGGAGGGCCCGCTCGAGGACCTCGAGCCCGTTGAGGGGGTCGAGGATCTGGCAGCCGCCGAGGACGCCAACCGGGAGTCATTCGAGTTGGCTCTCGCCTCTGCAGAGGCCGAGGCGCGTGACCGCGACTACAGGGCGGCGCTGCGCTGGCTCGACGTCGCCGAGAGCATCAATCTCTCGCTGCCGGCCGAGTACGGCGAGAAGCGGCGCCTCTGGGCGGCTGAGGCCCGCGGCTAGCCGGCGGCCGGGCGTCGGGGGGATCGCTCCGCGGGGCCGAGCGATCGCGCCGCACGCCCCGGTCAGGCTTCGGCGAGCAGCCCGGGCAGATCGAGCGGCCGCGTGAGCATCTCGATCCCGCCGTCCTCGGTCCGGGGCCACTGCTCGCGGGGCCGGTCCCGGTAGAGCTCGATGCCGTTGCCGTCGGGGTCGCTCAAGTAGAGGGCCTCGCTGACCCCGTGGTCGGAGGCGCCTGAGATCGGCACGCCGGCATCGAGCAGTCGCTTCAGCGCCGTCGCCAGCGCAGCTCGGGTCGGGTAGCGGATCGCGAGGTGGAAGAGCCCCGTGGCGCCGGGCGGCGGCGGGGGGCCGCCCTCGCTCTGCCAGGTGTTGAGGCCGATGTGGTGGTGATAGCCGCCGGCCGAGACGAAGGCCGCGCCGGGCATCCGGGTCTGCAGCTCGAAGCCGAGGGGCCCTGTGTAGAAGGCCACGGCGCGCTCGAGCTCGGAGACCTTGAGATGCACGTGGCCGATCTCGGCTTGGGGATCGATTGTGTAGCCGTCGTCAGGCACGGGAGGATTCGAATCTAGCGACGCCCGGCGGCGAGCCTCCCGCTAGACCCCGGTGCGCACCTCGATCTCCCCGGAGTCCACCGCCTTCCTGAGCAGCGCATAGTCGCTGTCGTTCTGGTCGGCGTAGGCCTTCGCGAACTCGGCGATCGCCCTGCTGAAGGTCTTGCCGCCGCCTACGTACCCGGCGATCGCGATGCGGTCTCCCGAGCGGGCATGCGCTCGGGCCAGGGCCCAGCCGCATGCCTTTGCGTAGGCGACCATTTGCTCGGGCGCCATCGCCTCCACCTCGGCAGAGCCCTTGCCGTCCCAGAGCTGGCGCACGTAGAAGTCCCGCTTCTGGCCGTCGATGCCCTCGGCCGTGAGCCAGCCGAGCAGCGGGTCGCCGGTCGCCTGCATCAGGCGCTGGCCCTCCACCACGCGCCGGCCATGCTGGCCGTAGCGGCCCTTGCCGGTGAACGGCTCGAGCACGGAGTCCTGGGCCTCCTTGAACTGCAGGAAGAGTGGGTCGTCGGAGTCCCTGCCGAGCATCAGCGCGATCCAGGCGCGGGTGCCGACGCTGCCGACACCCACGACCTTGAATGCCGCGTCCACATAGTGGTAGCCGCTGATCAGGCGGCGGAACTCGGGCGCCAGGGATTTGCGGTAGGAGGCCAGAACGGCCTTCGCGGCCGCCTCGGCGTCACGGTCCCCGGCCAGCTCCTCGATCGGGACCAGCAGCGGAGGACGGCTGGCGATCCGCGGCCTGCCCTGATCATCGCGCACGGTCAGTTTCGCCAACGCCCTCAGGCTGTCCTTGTTCTTGGCCTTGGCGAGGTTCTTCTCGACTCGCTTGAGGGTCTTCTTCGGAATATGGGCGCTCCAGCGATCGATAAGGGGGGAGACGTCGAGCCTCGAGTACCAGACGTCGAGCTCGCGCATCCCCGCGAAGCGTGCCATCGCGTCGCAATACTGCTGCGCGGAGGCATGAGCCACGGCGCGACGCTCCTTTCCCTTGAAGCCGCGGTCGCGGCCCGCGATCTCCAGGCTCGCCGCAAGCCGCTTCAGGTCCCACTCGAACGGGCCGGGATGGGTCTCGTCGAAGTCGTTGATGTCGAACACCAACTCGCGGCTGGCGGCGCGAAAGACGCCGAAGTTTGAGAGGTGGGCGTCGCCGCAGAGCTGCACGTCGAGGCCCGTGCGCGGCGTCGAGGCCAGGTCCCGGGCCATGATCGCCGCGGCGCCGCGGTAGAAGGTGAACGCAGATGCGAGCATGCGCCCGTAGCGAACGGGCACTAGCTCCTGCACTCTGGTGGTGTCCTGCGCTGCCAGGGTCTCGATCGGGCTCGGGCGATCGCTCGCCGGCTCCCAGGCCGCGTGGCTGGAACGCGGCGCGTGCGCGCGGGCCTCCCTGCCGGCGCCCGCACGTTGCTCGGGTGTGTGCTCCGTCTCGCTCATTGATCCTCTCCCTTCGAGCTCTCTGCGAATTGCTCAACTCCAGCGGCCGGCCCGAGCTCGGCTGTCCTCTCAGCGGGCGGCTCGATGGGCTCGGTGGGCGGCTCGGGCTCGGGCTCGAACCCCGCTGTGTCCACCGCTCGGTGGAAGCGCTCGCCGGCGAGTCCGCCCCCGATCGCCGCGAGCAGCGTAACGATCGCGATCGCGGCGGTCACGATCACGCTGGCCGGCGGGAAAGAGCCCTCCTCTTGAACGGGGATTCGCGGCAGCTCCAGCGACTCGAGCGGGTTGATCTGGCCTCCGACGGCCCAGGCGAAGACCGCCAGCGCGACGGTCATCGCCAGAGCGACGAGCCAGACGCCGAGCCCCTGGCGCCAGCCGTCGAAGCGCGCCATCCGGGCGGCGACGTAGCCCCCGGAGCAGTAGGCGAGGGCCAGGATCAGCATCAGCACGACCCCCCCGGCCAATCCCAGCTCCCGGGCGCGGTCGCCCGGGTTCTGGTCGACGTCCCTGAGACCGACCGCGATCTCGGCGCCCACCGCCATCGCCACCAGCAGGGCCGCCAGGCCGATCGCCGCGAGCCAGCCGAAGAACGCCGCCTCCCACTGGATCGAGCCGCCGAACGCCCGCCGCTGGCGGTCGCGCTGCATCGCTGCGTCGGGCGTTGAATCCACTCCTCGATCGTACGCGGGGCGGACCGCTCTAGGCGTCAGCCTTTGGGTTGCGTGAACTGCGTGCCGACGAAGCGGTCCCACATGCGATCGCTGAAGAGCTTGCGCTGCCCCATGATCACGCCGGCCGAGGGCGTCACCTTGTAGCGGGTGCGCGGGCGTCTGGCCGAGAGCGCCTTCTCAATCTTCGCCGCGACCGTCTCGGGGCCGCCTCCGAGCTTGGCCAGGGGGCCCTCGTAGGCGTCCACGGTGGCCTTGGCGACTCCCTCGTTGAACTCGGCGTACGGGCCCTCTGGCTCTGTTTCGCCGATGCTGCCCGCGGCGGTCTCGCCGAACTCGGTCTTGATCAGGCCCGGCTCGATCACGACCACATCGACGCCGAAGCCACCGACCTCGAAGCGAAGCGCGTCGGAGAGCGCTTCGACCGCGTGCTTGGTGGCGTGATAGACGCCGCCCCCGGGAAAGACGAGCTTGCCCCCCATCGAGCTGACGTTGACGATCCGCCCGGCGCCCGCCTTGCGCATTCCCGGCAGCACCAGCTGGCACATCCGCATCAGCCCGAAGACGTTGGTCTCGAACTGCTTGCGGACGGAGTCCATGGGGACGGTTTCGACGGCGCCGCTCTGGCTGTAGCCGGCGTTGTTGACCAGGGCCCCCACCGAGCCGCCGTCGGTCTCCACCTCGGCGACCGCCGCGGCCATCGAGCTCTCGTCGTTGACGTCGAGGGCCAGGGTCTTGCAGCCCGCCTGCTCGAGGTCGGCGATCGTCTCCGGCCTGCGGGCGCTCGCGTAGACGTTCCAGCCGTCCTCTGCCAGCAGCGATGCGGTCGCCCTCCCGATTCCCGTCGAGCAACCGGTGATCAGCACCGGCCTGGACTTGTCGATTGCCATCCGAGCTCCTTCTTCGATGCCGAGGGGTCGGGCGTGATCCTGGCACAAACGTCACGGCCTCGCCGAGGCCACCTCCGGCCGCCGGCCGTCGGCAACGGGCGTGGTGCCGCGGGGCCGGAGCAGGCGCGCGCCGAGCAGGATCGCCGCCGGGGCCGCCACCGTGGCGATCGCGATCACGTACCAGGATTGGCCGGCGTCGCTGCCGGCGGTGAAGCCGTGGCCTACCGACAGCACCCAGAACAGCGCCGTCCAGCGGTGCAGCTGCCGCCAGCGCGCGACGCCGATCCGGCCGCGAGCGTAGTAGCTCAGCCCCAGCGCGACGAGCCCGTAGCCGGCGAAGATCCCGAGGGCGACGGCCGCGGGGCGGTAGGAGATCTGGAGGGGCAGCAGCACACCGCCGAGGCCTGGCTTCAGCCAGGGATCGGCCAGCAGGGCGATCGCGTGCAACCCGATCGCCGCGAGGGTCGCCAGGGAGAGCGCTTCGTGGACTGTGCGCAGGTCGACCCTGCCGAGCTTCTTGCCGACGCCCGTGCCCATCAGCAGCCCGAGCGCGACCGAGAGGCTCGCTAGCAGCAGCGCGGTGATGCCCGCTGCCTTCGCGACCGTCCAGATCACCGGGACGTTGGCGCTCACCGGACACCCTCCGCGATCGAGGTCCCGGGCAGCGGTTGGGTTGCACCGATTGCCTTCACCGAGCCGTCGGCGGCGACCACGACACCGCCGTGGGGAAGCCGGCTCGCGGCTCGATCGCGGCCGCAGAGCAGGGCCGACTTGGCGAGCGTCTCGGCCTCGAGGGCGCTGGGGGCCAGCGCCGTCGCCTGGGCGATCCCCGTGAAGGCCGGATCGCCCGTCGCGGGATCGATCAGGTGATGCCTGAGGCTTCCGTCCTGGATCCACGAGCGCCGGGTGATGCCGCTGGTCGCGATGCCGCCGGCCGCCAGGTCGAGCTCGAGCGCGGGAGCGCCGGAGAATGGGTGGTCGATCGTGACGCGACGCGGCACCCGGGCCGTACCGCCGATCAGCATGTCGCCGGCGCAGTTGACGCAGAAGGTCGGTGCCCCGGCGAGCCTCGAGCCCACGCGGTCGGCGGCGAGCCCCTTGCCGATTCCGCCGCTGTCGATCTGAAGCCCCGGCGGCCGCGAGATCGTCCCCCGCTCACGATCGACTCGCAGCTCGGCCCAGCGCCGGTCGGGGCTGGGGCCGGCGGGTCGCGCTGGGGCCTGCGGCCGCTGCGGCCAGCGCGCCGGGGTGGGGCCCGGGATCGCCATCGAGCGCACGTAGCCGGCCCGCTCGATCTCGTCCAGCAGCGTCCCGTCCACCAGGCCGCCGCTGCGCTCGCCCGCTGCGACGATCGCCTCCGCGAGGTCGCGCAGCATCGCGCTGGCGGGCACCACCTGGCGTCGGTCACGGTTGAGCTTGCTCAGCTCGCTCTCGGGCCTGAAGCGCGACAGCCGCCGGTCGATTTCCAAGAGCTCGTCGATTGCGGCTTCGGCCAGCCGCCTGGCGCCGAGCCCGCCGACGTGTACGGACACCTCGCCGCCGAAGCAAGGTGTGCGCAGCGAGACCTCCTCGGCGGGCAGGCGCAGCGAGATCTCCCCGGCGCCCGTGGTGACCCTCATGACTGCGAGCTGGTCACCGGCGCCGGCTGGGGACTGACCGGCGCCGTCTGAGAGCTCACCACGGGCGCGGGGCTGCCACCCTGGTCATTGGAGAGGCCGCTGACCAGGCCGGACAGGGTGGGGTCGGGTGACTGCCCTGGGATCTGGGTGGAGCGGGCACTGAGGGCGGCCTGGCCGAAGACCGTGGCCCACGCCGCGAGGAACAGCGTGATGCTGCCCGTGGCGATGCGCCTGCGCAGGGTCTTGCGCCGTCGCTGCCGCGCCTCCAGCTTGGCGGCTGCGAGAGCCTTGGGGTCGAGGCCGTGATCCATGGCGGCAGCATGCCCCCGGAACGCTCAGCCAGCCTAAGGCCAGCGCGAGAGTTCTCTTATCTTCGCCTGAGCGCGGCCTGTGCGTGCCTAGCATCAGCGGCATGCGGATCCTGGTGGTGGAGGATGAGCCCGCGATCGCGGACTTCCTCGAGCGAGGTCTCGAGGCCGAGGGCTACGCGGTCACCTGCGCCCACGACGGGGAGCTGGGCGAGCGGCTCGCGCTCGCCCAGGACTTCGGGCTGCTGATTCTCGACCTGATGCTTCCCGGCCGCGACGGGCTCTCGGTGCTCAGCTCGGTGAAGCGCGCCAAGCCGGAGGTGCCGGTGATCCTGTTGACGGCCAGGGGGGAGATCGAGGACAAGGTCACCGGCCTGGACCTCGGCGCCACCGATTACCTGACCAAGCCCTTCTCCTTCGACGAGCTGGCTGCTCGCGTCAGGGCTCACCTGCGGGGCCCCGAACAGGTGAGCCCGACCCGGCTCCAGGCGGGCGACATCGAGCTTGACCTGCTGGCACGGCGCGTCGAGCGTGCGGGCGTCGAGGTCGCCCTCTCGACCAGGGAGTTCGACCTGCTTGCCTACTTCATGCGGCACCGTGGCCAGGTGCTGTCCCGCGAGCAGATCCTCAGCGCGGTTTGGGGATATGACCACGATCCAGGCACCAACGTCGTCGGCGTCTACGTCTCATACCTGCGCCGCAAGCTCGAGCGCGCCGGCGAGCCAAGCCCGATCGACACCGTGCGGGGCGCCGGCTACCGGCTTCGGGCGAAGGGGTAGGCGATGTCGCGATTCGGGCTCCGCGGCAGGCTCGCCGCCGCGATCGTGGCGCTGCTGGTGGCCTCGCTCGGCCTCACCTTCGTCGCCGTGCACCGAGGCACCGAGTCCGAGCTGAAGGGCCGCCTCGACGACGACCTGCGCCGTGAGATGGCTGACCTCGAGGCCGAGTTGCGGCGCAGCGGGGCACGAACACCGGGAGCGGTGCTCGAGTCGGCCCGCGCCTACGTCTCCTCCCGCCCGTTCGGCCCTTCCTCACAGGTGATCGCGGTCACCGTCCCCGGCGCCGGAACGGCCACCAACGAGCCCGAGCTGCTGGGGCTGGGCGGCAAGGGTGGGCAGGAGGGCCTCGCGGAGGAGCTGGGGGCTGAAGAGCGGGCCGCGCATCGCAGGGAGGCCGAGGAGATCCGCGCCGCGCCCGCCGGGTTCAGCGAGGTCGAGGTGGAGGGCGTCGGGAAGGTGCGCCTGCTGACCAGCGAGCCGGCCACCTATCCCGGCGGCCCCCTGACGATCGCGCGGGTGGGCGAGCCGCTGGACTCGATCGAGACCGCCCTCAACGGCCTGCAGCGCATCTTCCTGAGCGTCGGCCTGGTCACCTTGGGGATCGCCCTGATCGTCGGCGTGCTGCTGGCGGTGCGCGTCGCAACCCCCCTGCGCCGGATCGCCGGCACAGCCGAGAAGATCGACGCCGGCGATCTCTCCGACCGCATCGCGGTCCCACAGGCGCGCGACGAGGTGCGTTCTCTCGCCCTCGCCTTCAACGGGATGCTCGACCGCCTCCAGGACGCCTTCGCCCGCCAGCGGCGCTTCGTCGCGGACGCCTCGCACGAGCTGCGCACGCCGCTGACCGTGATCAGGGGCCAGCTCGAGGTGCTCGCCCGCTCGCCGCGCATCGAGCGCCAGGACATCGAGCGTGTCACCGGGCTGGTCTCGGGCGAGGTGGCCCGCATGGAGAGGCTCACGGACGACCTGCTGCTGCTGGCCCGGGGAGACCGCGGGCTGGTGAGCAAGCCCAGCCCCGTCGAGCCGGCGTCGCTGGCGCGAGAGGTGTTCGAGTCGATGGAGGTCACGGCGGAGCGCAGCTTCGACGTCGCCCGGGCCGATCCGGGCGAGCTGGTCTGCGACCCGGACCTGGTCTCGCAGGTGGTCAGGATCCTGACGGCGAACGCGATCGCGCACACCGCCGAGGGCGGGCGCGTCAGCCTCTCGGTCCGGCAGGTTGCCGGGGACTGGGAGCTGGCGATCGATGACGATGGACCGGGCATCCCCGAGGCCGAGCGCGACCGGGTCTTCGAGCGCTTCTACCGGGCCGACGTCTCGCGCACCCGCTCCTCGGGCGGCACGGGCTTGGGGCTCGCGATCGCGAAGGCGATCGCCGAGGCCCATGGCGGCGCCGCCGGAGTCGAGGCCTCTGCCCTCGGTGGGGCCCGCGTGTTCGCGAGGTTCCCCGGCTCGGGTCCCGGGCCGCTTGCGTAGGCTGGCGCCATGCGAGCCGTCACCTTCCAGGCGCCCGGCGAGGTGCGGCTCGACGAGAAGCCCGATCCCGAGCTGCTGGCGCCCGACGACGCGATCGTCCGGATCGACGCCAGCGGCATCTGCGGATCTGACCTGCACATCTACCACGGCCGGGTGCCGATCGAGGCCGGCTTCACGATCGGCCACGAGTTCGTCGGTGAGGTGGTCGCCGCGGGAGAGGAGCTGACGCGCGTCGCTGTCGGCGACCGGGTGCTCGGCACCTACTGCACGGCCTGCGGCGAGTGCTTCTTCTGCTCGCGGGAGGAGTTCCACAAGTGCGACCAGGGCCGCGTCTTCGGCCACGGTGAGACGCTCGGCTCGCTGCAGGGAGCACAGGCCGAGCTGCTGCTGGTGCCTCACGCCAACTTGGCGCTGCGCAGTGTGCCCGAGGGCCTCAGCGACGAGGTGGCGCTGTTTGCGGGCGACGTGATGGGCACCGGCTACCACGCGGTCGCCTCGCGGCCGCTGGCCGCGGGCGAGAGCGCCGCCGTGCTGGGGCTGGGGCCGGTCGGCCTCTGCGCCGTGCAGGTGGCGATGGCGGCGGGCGCCGGCCGGGTGGTCGCGATCGACACGGTCGAGGAGCGTCTCGCGATGGCCGAGTCCTTCGGCGCGGTCCCGGTGCACCTCACCGAGCAGGACGTCCGCGCCGAGGTCAAGTCGCTCACCGAGGGCAGGGGAGTGGACCTGGCGGTGGACGCGGTCGGGCACGCAGTGGCGCTCGATCTGGCCTGCAGGCTGGCGCGCAAGGCGGGAACGGTCTCGGCGACGGGCGTCTATGCCGAGCGCATCGAGCTGCACATGGGCATCGTCTGGATCAAGGCCCTGACCCTGCACAGCGGCCACGCCAACGTGATCAAGCACGTCGACCCGGTGCTGGAGATGCTCACCGACGGCCGACTCGACCCGGCGCCGATGGTCACGCATCGGATGAAGCTTGACGATGCGCCCGAGGCCTACGCGATCTACGCCGACCGCGAGGCCCTGAAGATCGTGCTCACCCCATAGCGGCCAGGGGCTCGAGCCATTCGGCGGGGATCAGGCCTGCCGGGACGCTGGTCGGGTACTCGGGCATCAGCCGCGCTGCCAACCGGGCGGCCGGCCTGCCCTCGAGGGCGGGGGCGAGGTCCTCGAAGGTCATCAACACCCGAACAGTGGGGGCGATCTGGAAGTCCGCGGCGTTCGGCTGCGGTCCGCCGATCACGCCGTCGGCGATCAGCGCGTCGATCTGGTCGAGCTGAGCCGGGATGCCGGCGACGATCGCGCGCACCCGCTCGTCGTCGTCGGCGCCCACCCGCCGCGCGAAGTAGCGCGCCACCGGCTTGTTGGCCGGGCCCATCAACCGGGGTGCGGGCACCCCGGCCTCGGTCACCATGTGCACGCGCATCTCGGGGCGGTTGAGCGCCAGCCAGCGGGTCAGGAGGCGCGGCGTGTCCTGGAAGACCTGGTTGCCCCAGCGCTCGGCCTCCTCGACCGCGAGGCGGCGCTCGGGGTCGGCCGGGAAGAGGCGCGGCTCGGGCCGGAACTCCTCGAGCGCCCGGGCGATCTCCCGCGAGCCCTGAACCCGGCTCCCCTCCAGCCTCAGCGCCGGCACCGTGCCGCGCCTGAAGCCGAGCGCCCGCACCACGGCCGCGTGGGTGCCCGGCACGAGGTTGACGACCTTGTGCTCGATGCCCTTGTGCTCCAGCATCAGCCGCGCGGCGTGGGCGGGGTGCGAGGGCGGGATCGCGTAGAGGGTCACCGACACCGCAGGCACCCTACCCTGGGCGCGTGTCCGAGAGCCCCAGCGGACAGCTGCTGATCGCCTCGCCGAGCTTGGCCGACCATTTCCGGCGCACGGTCGTGCTCGTCGTCGAGCACGGCCCCGAAGGTGCCTTCGGCCTGGTGCTGAACCAGCCCTCTGAGACGACCGTCGGCGAGGTCGCCGGCGAGCTGGCCGAGCTGATCGGGCCGGAGCATCTGCTCCATGTCGGCGGGCCGGTGCAACCGAGCGCGGTGACCGCGATCGCGGAGCACCTCGACCCGGGCGCCGCGACGAAGCTGGTCGTCGGAGCCGTCGGCATGGTCGATCTCGACTCGCCGCCCGAGCTGGAGCGGCTGCGCGTCTTCGCCGGCTACGCCGGCTGGGGCCCGGGGCAGCTCGAGGCCGAGCTGGAGGCCGAGGCCTGGATTCTCGAAGAGGTCCACGCCGACGATCCCTTCGCAGAGGGCGACCTCTGGGCAGATGTCCTGGAGCGCAAGGGCGGCGAGTTCGCGCTGCTGGCGCGGATGCCCGCGGACCCGTCGGTCAACTAGACGGAGCCGCCTCCGGGTCCTCGTAGGCGACCTGCACGTGGTCGCGGGCCACGGCGATGAAGTCACGGTTGACGGGCTCGCTGCCGTCACGGGAGCTGACCTTTGCGTCCACCAGGGCGATGAAGTCGAGCCCCTCGCGATTGAGCAGGTCCGAGAGTCGCCCCCTCACCCCCTCGGCGGGAAGCGTCACTGCGCCGGCGATCCGGAGCGTCTCTGTCTCCAGCACCACCCGTCGCGTCCGCGTCTCGGTCATCACTGGGCTATCGGCTGCCTCGCGGCGCGCCTTGAAGCAGGCGCGCCGAGGGCCGGCTCCTAGGTCTTGGCTCCCAGCAGCAGCCCGAGCTGGCGCGACTGCGCGACCAGGGTGCCGTCGGAGGACCACAGCTCTCCGTCCTCCTCGAAGAAGCCGTCGCGGACGTAGCGGCTGCGAAAGCGGCCAAGCAGGAGCGCGCCCTGCGCCGGCAACGGCGATCGAAAATGGATCGTCAGGTCGATGGTGGGAGCGGGGGCCAGCTCGCTGAGGCGCGGCCACGGCGCGGGGAACCAGGCGTCGGTCAGCGCCGCCACCGCGAGCCCGTCGAGCGGCCGCTGCTCGCGGAGGCCCAGCCAGCCCCCCGTTTCGCCATGTGCCGCCCTGCTGAAGGGCCTTTCGCCGAACCGGTGTTGCATCACCAGGCGCTCGGTGAAGCTGGGCGGCTCGGTGCCACGCAGCTCACCTTGGCCGGGCGGCTCCGTCGGGTCGGGCGGCTCCACGTCGGGAATCGGTGAGTCGTCCAGCAGGGGCCCCTCCCAGGGTCTCGAATAGGCCGCGAGGGCAAGCCCGATCAGCTTCCCGCCCTGTGACAGCCTGGCGGTGAGCGTGCTCAGCGAGCGCCCGGTGCGCTCGACCCGCACCGCGACCTCGACGGGGCCGGCCTCGGGCACCCGCAGGAAGTGCATCGTCACAGAGCGGGCTTGGCGCTCGGGGTCATCAACGGCCAGGGCGAGGGCCCGCATCACGATCGCCATCACGTAGCCGCCCAGCGGCCCGCGCGGAGTGTCCCAGCCGGGCACGATCTCCCCCCGCCACGTGCCCTTGGCGGGAGCGGGGGAGAGCGCGGTGTCGTCGTCGAAGGCCACGGGGCGCGGCACGATAGCCGCGGCAGGGTACGGTTTCGCATCGTCGTTCACGAGCAGCCCACCGACTCGCCCGCTGAGACACTCGCCCCGGTCGATCCTCACGTGATCGTCCTGTTCGGCGCCACCGGCGACCTGGCCAAGAGAAAGCTGCTGCCAGGGCTGCTCCACCTCTCGCGTAGCGGCCTGATGCCCGAGTTCCGGGTGGTGGGCGTCTCGCGCCACGATCTCTCCGCCGAGGAGATACGAGCGCTGGCGCGGGAGGGCATCGAGCAGTTCGGAAGGCTCCCATTCGACGACGCCGAATGGGATCGGTTCGCGGCGCGGCTCAGCCATGTCAACCTCACCGACGGCCCGGAGGCGCTCGCCACCGCTGTCAATGCCTGCGACCAGGAGCTGGGCGGCTCACCCCGCCGGCTGCACTATCTGAGCGTGCCGCCGGCCGCCGCCGTGCGGATCGTTCCGCTGCTCGAGCAGGCGGGGCTGGTGGAGCGATCTCGCGTCGTCATGGAGAAGCCCTTCGGCACCGATCTCGCAAGCGCTCGCGAGCTCAACAGCGAGTTGCACAAGGTCTTCCTCGAGCAGCAGATCTACCGCATCGACCACTTCCTCGGCAAGGAGGCCGCCCAGAACATCCTCGCCCTGCGCTTCGCCAACGGCCTCTTCGAGCCGATCTGGAACCTCAACCACATCGACCACGTGCAGATCGATGTGCCTGAGGTGCACTCGGTCGCCGACCGCACCGCCTTCTACGAGGAGACCGGCGCCTTCCGCGACATGGTCGTGACCCACCTCTTCCAGATCCTCGCCTTCGTCGCGATGGAGCCGCCCACCGCTCTGGAGCCCGAGGCGATCACCGCCGAGAAGAACAAGGTGTTCCGCTCCCTGCAGCCGCTCGACCCGGCTCAGGTCGTGCGCGGCCAGTACCAGGGCTACCGCGGCACCGACGGCATCGACCCCGCCTCCGATGTCGAGACCTTCATCGCCATGCGCTGCGAGATCGACAACTGGCGCTGGGCGGGAGTCCCCTTCTACCTGCGCACCGGCAAGCGCATGGCTGAGGGCGCGCGGATCATCTCGATCGCCTTCCGCGAGCCGCCCCAGAGCATGTTCCCGGCGGGCTCGGGCGTCGGCGACTTCGGCCCCGACCATCTCACCTTCGACCTCGACGAGTCCCTGCGCATCTCGCTCTCCTTCTACGGCAAGCGCCCCGGCCCCGGCATGCTGCTCGACAAGCAGAGCCTGCAGTTCTCCCTGCAGTGGGTGGACAGCGACGGCGACACGCTCGAGGCCTACGAGCGCCTGATCCGCGACGCGATGGTCGGTGACCACACGCTGTTCACGACCGCCGACGGCATCGAGCGGCTCTGGGAGATCGCGGCCCCGGTGCTCGACGCCGAGATCCCGCTGCTGCCATATCCCCAGGACTCCTGGGGCCCCGACGAGATGAACAGGATCCCGGAGCCGCAAGGCTGGCGGCTGCCCTTCGAGCGCGCCTGGCGGGCCCCGCCCGGCTCCTAGCCCCGGTTGGCCGGCCCCCGACCCTCTGTGGCCGGGCCTGACCCCGATCAGCGCACCGAGCTTCGGCTCGGCGCAGCGGGTAGTGTTGATCGCGGAAGAGAGGAGCCGAGCATGCCCACACGCAAGAAGACCCACATCCTCAAGCAGACGATGACCATGTCTCGCTCGGAGGCGGCGGAACGGCTGCGCTCGCTGGCCGACCTCGTGGAGGCGGGGAACGTGGACATCGGCAGCGAGCCGCTGGCGGTGCCCGAGCAGGTGGACTTCGAGCTCGACATCGCTCGCAAGCTGAAGCGGGATACCTATCGCTTCGAGATCGAAGCCGAGGTGCACTGGGTCACACCCGCCCCGCCGGAGACGGGGGGAGAACCGGGCGGCGGCAACTAGCCCGCTCGACGTCCGCGCGGCCCGTGGCGCGGTGACCACCGCGCCATAGCCCCACCCGAGCTCCAGGCGAGTCGCCTTGCTTCGGGCCTCAGCGTGAACTGGACGGTTACTGTTACACACACACACCTCTTTCCGCAAATACCGAATTTTCCCCTTGCGGTTGGTTCGATCACGAACTAGGCTTTTTGCAGGTGCTTTGTGTCAGGTACCTGTTTCTGACTAAGTGCCGAATACGCAGGCGACTCAGTTGGCGGCGCCGATGCGCGGGCGTTTCGGGCAGCGCAGACTTAGAGCCGTTACAGGGACTGGCGCCGCGGGTAGGGGCGCCGGCAAACTGATCAGCGTTGGGGGAATCTTGATCAACTCAGCTAACAGTGAGGACTTGCGCGTCACCTGTTGATCCTCGACGTACGGCGGGCCGAGGCTCGTGATCTGAGGAGGTTCTCGCGGCTCCTGCTGGTGGCGTTCGTCGCGCTGGCGGCGTTCGGGCTGAATGCCGGAACCGCCGCGGCGGTTCCCTGCCAGCCGGGCGACAACGAGATCACCTGCGAGAACCGTCAGCCCGGCAACCTGCCGAGCCAGTGGGACGTCAGCGGCGCGGGCGACAACAACATCCAGGGGTTCGCCACCGACATCAGCGTCGACCAGGGCCAGACAGCGAGCTTCAAGGTTGACACGGACGCGGCCGACTACCGCCTCGACATCTACCGGATGGGCTACTACGGCGGTGACGGCGCCCGGCTGATCGCCACCGTGCAGCCGAGCGCGGTCTTGCCCCAGACTCAGCCGGCCTGTCTTTCGGACGGCGCCACCGGCCTCACCGACTGCGGCAACTGGAGCGAGTCCGCCTCCTGGGCGGTCCCCACCGACGCCGTCTCGGGGATCTACTTCGCGCACCTCGTGCGCGAAGACGCGACGCCCGGCGAGAGCCACGTCTTCTTCATCGTCCGCGACGACGACGGCGCCTCCGATCTGCTCTTCCAGACCCAGGACACCACCTGGCACGCCTACAACCAGTATGGCGGCAACAGCCTCTACGTCGGCGGTCCCGGCACCAACCCCGGCCGGGCCTACAAGGTCAGCTACAACAGGCCGCTCACGGTCCGCGGCCCCACTCCCGAGGACTCGCCCTTCAACGCCGAGTACCCGATGGTGCGCTGGCTGGAGCGCAACGGTTACGACGTCAGCTACTTCACCGGCGTCGACGCGGACCGCTTCGGCTCCGAGATCCCCGAACACGAGGCCTTCCTCTCGTTGGGGCACGACGAATACTGGTCGGCGGACCAGCGGGCCAACGTCACAGCGGCGCGAGACGCGGGGGTCAACCTCGCCTTCTTCAGCGGCAACGAGAGCTTCTGGAAGACCCGCTGGGAGGACAGCATTGACGGGTCGAGCACCGACCATCGCACGCTGGTCTCCTACAAGGAGACCCACGCCGGCGCGAAGATCGACCCGGACCCGGCCTGGACCGGCACCTGGCGGGACGTGCGTCCATTCAACCCCGAGGGACCCAACCCGGAGAACGGGCTGACCGGGACGATGTTCAGGGTCAACTCGGGCACCTCGGCGATCGACGTGCCGGCGGCCGACGGCAAGATGCGCCTCTGGCGCGACACCGCCATCGCCGACCTGGCACCCGGCACGACCGCCACCCTTACCGACGGCACCCTCGGCTACGAGTGGGACGAGGCGCCCGAGAACAGCTCCCGGCCTGCGGGGCTGGTCCACAACTCGTCCACCACCCGCAGCGGCGTCGAGGTCCTGCAGGACAACGGCTCCACCTTCGCCACGGGCACCGCGACCCATCATCTCACCCTCTATCGAGACGCGAACGGGGCGGGAAGCGGGGACGACGCACTGGTCTTCGGCGCCGGCACGATCCAATGGTCCTGGGGACTCGACGGCGAGCACGATCGCGGCGCCTCGACCGAGGATCCGCGCATGCAGCAGGCGACCGTGAACCTGCTTGCCGACATGGACAACGTCCAGCCGCAAACGCTGCAGGCCGGGCTGGCGAGCGCGGCCCAGTCCATTGACACCGATCCTCCGGAGGCCACGATCACGGCGCCGATCGCAGGGGCGAACGTGGAGAGCGGCCAGCCGACCGTGATCAGCGGCACCGCCACCGACACCGTCTTCGAGACCGGCGGCGGGCAGGTCGGAGCGGTCGAGGTCTCGACCGACGGCGGCACCACCTGGCACCCGGCCACCGGCCGCGACAACTGGACCTACTCCTGGACGCCGGGCGCGACCGGGAGCGCGACGATCATGGCGCGCGCCGCCGACGACAGCGGCAACCTCGAGAACCCCGGCGACTCGGTCACGGTCAACGTGATCCCGCGGACCTGCCCCTGCTCCATCTGGGACGACTCCTTCACCGCGCCGGAGGACGGGGACACCGGCGCGATCGAGGTGGGCGTCAAGTTCCGCTCCGACGACGCCGGCTTCATCACCGGCCTCCGCTTCTACAAGACGGCCGCCAACACCGGCACCCACGTCGGCCACCTTTGGACTGTTGGCGGCACCCAACTGGCGGAGGCCACCTTCACTGGTGAGTCCGGCTCCGGATGGCAGCAGGTGAGCCTCGACAGCCCGGTCGCGATCGACGCGAACACGACCTACGTCGCCTCCTATCACGCTCCCAACGGCCACTACGCCGCGGTCAACAGCTTCTTCAGCGGCCAGGGCGCCGACGCTCCCCCCCTGCATGCACTCGCCGATGGGGTGGACGGGGCCAATGGGATCTACAAGTACGGGGCGTCGGGGGCCCTGTTCCCGAGCCCCGACGCATTTGAGGCGAGCAACTACCTGGTCGACGTGGTCTTCGAGGACGCGGTCGGCCCGGATACCACCCCGCCGGCGGTCAGCGCTCGCACCCCCTCGGATGGCGCCAACGGGGTCAGCACCGGCACGGACGTCACCGCCACCTTCAGCGAAGCGATGGACCCCCTGACGATCGACGGAGCCAGCGTGGAGCTGCGGGACCCGGGTGACGCGCTCGTTCCCGCCACCGTCAGCTACAGCGCCGCACAGCGGCGGGTGACGCTCGACCCGGCCAGCGCTCTGCAGAACTCGACCACCTACACGGCCACGATCAAGGGCGACCCCTCTGCCGAGGCGGTCACCGACGTGGCGGGCAACCCGCTGGCGGCCGACTCGACCTGGTCCTTCACCACCGCTGCACCTCCGCCACCGCCGCCCGACGAGGGCCCGGGCGGCCCGATCCTGGTGCTCTCAGACTCCTCGGACCCCTTCGGCCGTTACTACGCCGAGATCCTCCGATCCGAGGGGCTCAACGAGTTCACGGCCACCGATCTCTCCAACCTGACCCCGGCGCTGCTGGCCGACCACGACGTCGTCGTCCTGGGCCAGACCGGGCTCAGCGCCGGGCAGGTGACGACGCTGAGCGACTGGGTCAACGCCGGCGGCAACCTGATCGCGATGCGCCCGGACGCACAGCTCGCCGGCCTCCTGGGGCTCACCGGCACCGGCAACACGCTCTCCAACGCCTACCTGCAGGTGGACACCGGGTCGGGGCCCGGGGCGGGCATCGTCGGTCAGACGATTCAGTACCACGGCACGGCTGACCGCTACACCTTGAGCGGCGCGCAGGCCCTCGCCACCCTGTTCTCCGACGCCGGCACCTCAACGGCCGATCCGGCGGTGACGCTGCGAGACGTCGGTGGCAACGGCGGCCAGGCGGCGTCCTTCACGTACGATCTCGCTCGCTCGGTCGTCTACACGCGTCAGGGCAACCCGGCCTGGTCGGGAGACGAGCGCGACAGCGACGCGGGGGGAGGTCAGCTGATCCGCTCCGACGACCTCTTCTACGGGGCCAAGACCGGGGACGTGCAGCCTGACTGGGTGGACCTGGACAAGGTGGCTATTCCCCAGGCCGACGAGCAGCAGCGCCTGCTCACCAACCTGATCGAGCAGGTGAACATGGACCGCAAGCCACTGCCGCGCTTCTGGTTCCTGCCCCGCGACGAGAAGGCGGCGGTGGTGATGACGGGGGACGACCACGGCAACAACGGCACCGAGGGCCGCTTCAACGCCTACCAGGCGATCAACCCCGGTTGCTCGGTCGCCGACTGGGAGTGCGTGCGGGGCACCTCCTACATCTATCCGAACACCTCGGGGCTGACCGACGCGGAGGCCGGCGCCTTCGAGGACGCCGGCTTCGAGATCGCCCTGCACCCCACCACCAACTGCGCCGACTGGGCGGATCAGGCTCAGCTCGAGGGCTTCTACACAAGTCAGCTCGCCTCCTTCGCCGGGAACTACCCGAGCCTCGACGCGCCGTCGACGAGCCGCACCCATTGCATCGCCTGGAGCGACTGGGCGACGCAGCCCAAGGTGGAGCTGCAGAACGGAATCCGACTTGACACCAATTACTACTACTGGCCGCCTAGCTGGATCCAGGACCGGCCGGGCATGTTCACGGGCTCCGGAATGCCCCAGCGATTCGCCGACCTCGATGGCTCGATGATCGACGTCTACCAGGCAACGACCCAGATGACCGACGAATCGGGTCAGTCCTATCCCCAACACATCGACGCCCTGCTCGACAACGCCATCGGCGCCCAGGGCTACTACGGGGTGTTCACGGCGAACATGCACACAGACAGCGCCTCGCACGCGGGCTCGGACGCGATCGTCGCCTCGGCGCTGGCCCGGGATGTGCCGATCGTCTCGGCCCGCCAGATGCTGCAGTGGCTCGACGGGCGCAACGGCTCCTCCTTCGGCTCGGTCTCCTGGAACGCGAGCACCCTCAGCTTCGACATCAGCGTCGGCGCCGGTGCGAACGGCCTGCGCGCGATGGTGCCGACGAGCTCGGCGGTCGGGGCCCTGACAACGGTCAAGCGGGACGGCAGCCAGATTCCCACCACTACCCAAACGATCAAAGGCCACGAGTACGCGTTCTTCGACGCGACGGCGGGGACCTATGAGGCGACCTACGCAGTCGACGACACCCCGCCGGCGATCTCCAACCTCGCCCACTCACCTCAGGGCAACGGCACGGCAGACATCACCTGGGACACCGACGAGGCCTCCGACTCGAGGGTGGACTACGGCACCGACCCGAACGACCTCAACCAGAGCCAGAGCAGCGCGGGAATGGTCACCTCCCACAGCCTGCAGCTCACGGGCCTGGCGCCGAACACCACCTACCACTACCGGGCGACCTCGGCGGACGCCGCCGCCAATCCGACCACCGAGCCCGATCCGCCCGCGGCTCCGGCGAGCTTCACCACCCCCTCGGCGAGCTTCACCGACACCACCGTCTCCGACTTCAACGCAGGCACGCTCGACGCCAACACCTACGTCTCCGAGACGGGCGACGGCGAAGTGATCCTGAAGCCGACCGAGGGCCAGGAGTTCTCGGGCGGGCCGGGGCTGCCGAGCGGGTGGTCGAGTTGCGTGTGGCCATCTACGCCGAACCCCTGCGATGCCGGCCCCGGCGGCACCTCCGTCTCCGGCGGAAGCCTGCAAGCCGACGGCGGCATGGCGACCACCAACGCGACCTACGGGCCGGGCCGGGCGGTCGAGTTCAAGGCGACTTTCGGCGCCGCCGCCTTCCAGCACCTCGCTTTCACCGACAACTTCAACAGCTCCTGGGCGATGTTCAGCACGCGCAGCGGCACCAGCCAGCTCTACGCGAGCACCAACGCACCCGACGGGCTCGAGGACTTCGCGATCCCCGGCTCGGGAGCCTGGATCGGCTCTCCGCACCTCTACCGGATCGAGTGGGATTCCGCAGAGGTCCGCTACTACGTGGACGGCTCGCTGGTGCACACCCGTGCCATCACCCCGTTCGGGTCGGACCTGAACCTGGCGGCGAGCGACTTCGACGCGGGCGGGCCGGAGCTCGGGATCGACTGGGTGCGGATGAGCCCCTATCCGGCCGCGGGCACCTTCGAGTCACGGATATTCGACGCGGGCGAGACGGCCGATTGGGGGGCGCTCACCTGGACCTCCGCCGTTCCAGCCGGGACCAGCCTGGCGCTCAGCGTCCGCACCGGCGACACGCCCACCCCCGACGGCAGCTGGAGCGCCTTCGCCCCGATCGCCTCGAGCGGCGCGGATATCCCGGGCAACACGCGCTATGTCCAGTACCGGGCGGAACTCGACCCTGATCCCAACCTGACCTCGACCCTGAGCGAGGTTTCGATCGCCTACTCCCTCGGCCCCGACGCGACGCCGCCGACAATCACCAACCGCACGCCGGCGCCCGGCGCCACCGATGTCCCCCGCGACACCAACGTCGACGTCCAGTTCAGCGAGGCGATGAACCCGGCGACGATCACCGGCTCCACCGTGAGCCTGCGCAAGCAGGGCGCCGGCGCCGACGTGCCGGCCGCCGTCAGCTACGCGGGCACCACGGCGACGATCGACCCGAGCGCCGACCTGGATCCGGGAGCCGTCTACGACGTGACCGTCAAGGGCGGCGCAGGGGGTGTCGCCGACGCGGCGGACAATCCGCTCGCCGCCGACGACACATGGAGCTTCACCACCGTGCCGCTGACCTTCGTCGACGACACCACCGCCGAGTTCGGCGCGGGCACACCCGGCGCCGACACCTACGTCTCCGAGACCGCCAACGGCGAGGTGATCCTGAAGCCGGCCGAGGGGCAGGAGTTCTCGGGCGGGCCGGCTGTTCCGGCAGGCTGGCAGGTGACGCCATGGGACCTCCCGGGGGCGGGCGGTAGCGCCACGGTCGCAGGCGGAGCGCTCGTCGCGAACGGGGCCAGCGCCGGGACGACCCAGACCTTCGGGCCGGGGCGCGCGCTCGAGTCCAAGGGGACCTTCAGCGGCGCGAACTTCCAGCACATCGGCTTCGGCGTGGACTACAACCTGCAGACGTACTGGGCGATGTTCAGCATCAAGAACGACGGCAATCTCTATGCCCGTACGGCCGCGGGGTCGATCGTTCCGGCCAACGAGACCCAGTTGTCGAGCTCTCTGATCGGCGGGCCGCATGTGTTCCGGGTCGAATGGGACACGCCGACCCAGGTCCGCTACTACGTGGACGGGGCGCTGGTCGTCACCCACAACACCGGCTTCGACTTCGGCTCCACCCAGATGAGGCCTCTCGTCAGCGATCTTTTCAATGGCGACGCCGGGACTGTCACGGTCGACTGGCTGCGGATGAGCCCCTATCCGGCCGCCGGCGCCTTCGACTCCCGGATCTTCGACGCCGGCGCCGGCCAGATCGCCGATTGGGGTGCGCTGAACTGGGATTCGACGACCCCGGCTGGGACGGGCATCGCCCTCAGCGTCCGCACCGGCGACACGCCGACCCCCGACGGCAGCTGGAGCGCCTTCACCCCGATTGCCTCCAGCGGCGGTGACATCCCGGGCAACTCGCGATACGTCCAGTACCGGGCTGAGCTGACGACGAGCGATGCGAGCGTGTCGCCGACCCTGAGCCGGGTGGAGATCGGCTACCTCGCGGGCCCCGACGTGACGGCGCCGACGATCATCAATCGCTCGCCAGCGCCCGGCGCCACCGACGTCCCGCGCGACACCAACGTCGACGTCCAGTTCAGCGAGGCGATGAACCCGGCGACGATCGACGCCAGCACCGTGCGCCTGCGCAAGCAGGGCGCCGGCGCCGACGTGCCGGCAAGTGTCAGCTACACAGGGAACACAGCGACGATCGACCCGACCGCCGATCTCGATACCAACGCCGTCTACGAGGTGACGGTTGCGGGAACGGTCGAGGACACGGCCGGCAACGCGCTCGGGGCCGACGACACCTGGAGCTTCACAACCGCAGCGCAGAGCTTCGGCCTCGTCGACGACACAACCGGCGAGTTCGGCGCCGGCACCCCCGGCGCCGACACCTACGTCTCCGAGACCGCCAACGGCGAGGTCATCCTGAAGCCGACCGTGGGGGAGGAGTTCTCGGGCGGACCGGGGATCCCCAGCGGGTGGTCGAGCTGCCCCTGGAGCGCCCCGGATCCCGAGAACTGCGCGCCTGGGACCGGCGCCACCGTCTCCGGCGGCAGCCTGCACGTCGATGGCGCCTACGCCAGGACCGCCGCCACCTACACGTCCGGCCACTCGCTCGAGTACGTCGCCAGCTTCGGCGGTCAGAACAACGAGCACGTCGGCTTCGGCGTGGACCTGAACAACTCGCCGAACTGGGCGATCTTCAGTGTCAAGTTCGACGGCACTTTCAACGCGCGTACCAATAACGCTGGCTCAGCGATCGATACCCAACTCTCCAGCAGCCTGATCGGAGTGCCGCACCTCTTCCGGATCGAATGGGATACGACCGAGATCCGCTACTACGTGGACGGCTCCCTCGTCGCTACCCACGCCGCCTCGTTCGGCGCGACTCAGATGCGGCCGCTTGCAACCGATTTCACGGCCGGTGGCCCCGAGGTCACGGTCGACTGGCTGCGGATGAGCCCCTACCCGGCCTCTGGCACCTTCGACTCCAGGGTCTTCGACGCCGGCCAGAGCCTGAACTGGGGCTCGCTCACCTGGGACTCGACGAGTCCTTCGGGCACCGGGATCGCCCTCAGCGTCCGCACCGGCGACACGCCGACCCCCGACGGCAGCTGGAGCGCCTTCACCCCGATTGCCTCCAGCGGCGACGACATCCCGGGCAACACGCGCTACGTCCAATATCGCGCCGAGCTCACCACGAGTGACTCGAGCCTGACCCCGACGCTGAGCAAGGTCACGATCAACGGCCTCGAGGACACCGCCCCGGTGGCCGTCGATGACAACCGCACGGTGGCCGAGGACGACCCCGCCACCCAGCTCAACCCGCTCACCAACGACACCGACATCGACGCCGGCCCCAAGACCGTCGCCTCGATCACCCAGCCCGACAACGGCACCGCGGCGATCACCGGCGGCGGCTCGGGCATCACCTACGAGCCCGACGCCGACTACTGCAACGAGGGCCCGCCGGCGAGCACCGACGACTTCACCTACACCCTGAACGGCGGCTCGGTCGCGACGATCGCGGTCACCGTGACCTGCGTCGACGACCCCCCGGTGGCCGTCGATGACAACCGCACGGTGGCCGAGGACGACCCCGCCACCCAGCTCAACCCGCTCACCAACGACACCGACATCGACGCCGGCCCCAAGACCGTCGCCTCGATCACCCAGCCCGACAACGGCACCGCGGCGATCACCGGCGGCGGCTCGGGCATCACCTACGAGCCCGACGCCGACTACTGCAACGAGGGCCCGCCGGCGAGCACCGACGACTTCACCTACACCCTGAACGGCGGCTCGGTCGCGACGATCGCGGTCACCGTGACCTGCGTCGACGACCCCCCGGTGGCCGTCGATGACAACCGCACGGTGGCCGAGGACGACCCCGCCACCCAGCTCAACCCGCTCACCAACGACACCGACATCGACGCCGGCCCCAAGACCGTCGCCTCGATCACCCAGCCCGACAACGGCACCGCGGCGATCACCGGCGGCGGCTCGGGCATCACCTACGAGCCCGACGCCGACTACTGCAACGAGGGCCCGCCGGCGAGCACCGACGACTTCACCTACACCCTGAACGGCGGCTCGGTCGCGACGATCGCGGTCACCGTGACCTGCGTCGACGACCCCCCGGTGGCCGTCGATGACAACCGCACGGTGGCCGAGGACGACCCCGCCACCCAGCTCAACCCGCTCACCAACGACACCGACATCGACGCCGGCCCCAAGACCGTCGCCTCGATCACCCAGCCCGACAACGGCACCGCGGCGATCACCGGCGGCGGCTCGGGCATCACCTACGAGCCCGACGCCGACTACTGCAACGAGGGCCCGCCGGCGAGCACCGACGACTTCACCTACACCCTGAACGGCGGCTCGGTCGCGACGATCGCGGTCACCGTGACCTGCGTCGACGACCCCCCGGTGGCCGTCGATGACAACCGCACGGTGGCCGAGGACGACCCCGCCACCCAGCTCAACCCGCTCACCAACGACACCGACATCGACGCCGGCCCCAAGACCGTCGCCTCGATCACCCAGCCCGACAACGGCACCGCGGCGATCACCGGCGGCGGCTCGGGCATCACCTACGAGCCCGACGCCGACTACTGCAACGAGGGCCCGCCGGCGAGCACCGACGACTTCACCTACACCCTGAACGGCGGCTCGGTCGCGACGATCGCGGTCACCGTGACCTGCGTCGACGACCCCCCGGTGGCCGTCGATGACAACCGCACGGTGGCCGAGGACGACCCCGCCACCCAGCTCAACCCGCTCACCAACGACACCGACATCGACGCCGGCCCCAAGACCGTCGCCTCGATCACCCAGCCCGACAACGGCACCGCGGCGATCACCGGCGGCGGCTCGGGCATCACCTACGAGCCCGACGCCGACTACTGCAACGAGGGCCCGCCGGCGAGCACCGACGACTTCACCTACACCCTGAACGGCGGCTCGGTCGCGACGATCGCGGTCACCGTGACCTGCGTCGACGACCCCCCGGTGGCCGTCGATGACAACCGCACGGTGGCCGAGGACGACCCCGCCACCCAGCTCAACCCGCTCACCAACGACACCGACATCGACGCCGGCCCCAAGACCGTCGCCTCGATCACCCAGCCCGACAACGGCACCGCGGCGATCACCGGCGGCGGCTCGGGCATCACCTACGAGCCCGACGCCGACTACTGCAACGAGGGCCCGCCGGCGAGCACCGACGACTTCACCTACACCCTGAACGGCGGCTCGGTCGCGACGATCGCGGTCACCGTGACCTGCGTCGACGACCCCCCGGTGGCCGTCGATGACAACCGCACGGTGGCCGAGGACGACCCCGCCACCCAGCTCAACCCGCTCACCAACGACACCGACATCGACGCCGGCCCCAAGACCGTCGCCTCGATCACCCAGCCCGACAACGGCACCGCGGCGATCACCGGCGGCGGCTCGGGCATCACCTACGAGCCCGACGCCGACTACTGCAACGAGGGCCCGCCGGCGAGCACCGACGACTTCACCTACACCCTGAACGGCGGCTCGGTCGCGACGATCGCGGTCACCGTGACCTGCGTCGACGACCCCCCGGTGGCCGTCGATGACAACCGCACGGTGGCCGAGGACGACCCCGCCACCCAGCTCAACCCGCTCACCAACGACACCGACATCGACGCCGGCCCCAAGACCGTCGCCTCGATCACCCAGCCCGACAACGGCACCGCGGCGATCACCGGCGGCGGCTCGGGCATCACCTACGAGCCCGACGCCGACTACTGCAACGAGGGCCCGCCGGCGAGCACCGACGACTTCACCTACACCCTGAACGGCGGCTCGGTCGCGACGATCGCGGTCACCGTGACCTGCGTCGACGACCCCCCGGTGGCCGTCGATGACAACCGCACGGTGGCCGAGGACGACCCCGCCACCCAGCTCAACCCGCTCACCAACGACACCGACATCGACGCCGGCCCCAAGACCGTCGCCTCGATCACCCAGCCCGACAACGGCACCGCGGCGATCACCGGCGGCGGCTCGGGCATCACCTACGAGCCCGACGCCGACTACTGCAACGAGGGCCCGCCGGCGAGCACCGACGACTTCACCTACACCCTGAACGGCGGCTCGGTCGCGACGATCGCGGTCACCGTGACCTGCGTCGACGACCCCCCGGTGGCCGTCGATGACAACCGCACGGTGGCCGAGGACGACCCCGCCACCCAGCTCAACCCGCTCACCAACGACACCGACATCGACGCCGGCCCCAAGACCGTCGCCTCGATCACCCAGCCCGACAACGGCACCGCGGCGATCACCGGCGGCGGCTCGGGCATCACCTACGAGCCCGACGCCGACTACTGCAACGAGGGCCCGCCGGCGAGCACCGACGACTTCACCTACACCCTGAACGGCGGCTCGGTCGCGACGATCGCGGTCACCGTGACCTGCGTCGACGACCCCCCGGTGGCCGTCGATGACAACCGCACGGTGGCCGAGGACGACCCCGCCACCCAGCTCAACCCGCTCACCAACGACACCGACATCGACGCCGGCCCCAAGACCGTCGCCTCGATCACCCAGCCCGACAACGGCACCGCGGCGATCACCGGCGGCGGCTCGGGCATCACCTACGAGCCCGACGCCGACTACTGCAACGAGGGCCCGCCGGCGAGCACCGACGACTTCACCTACACCCTGAACGGCGGCTCGGTCGCGACGATCGCGGTCACCGTGACCTGCGTCGACGACCCCCCGGTGGCCGTCGATGACAACCGCACGGTGGCCGAGGACGACCCCGCCACCCAGCTCAACCCGCTCACCAACGACACCGACATCGACGCCGGCCCCAAGACCGTCGCCTCGATCACCCAGCCCGACAACGGCACCGCGGCGATCACCGGCGGCGGCTCGGGCATCACCTACGAGCCCGACGCCGACTACTGCAACGAGGGCCCGCCGGCGAGCACCGACGACTTCACCTACACCCTGAACGGCGGCTCGGTCGCGACGATCGCGGTCACCGTGACCTGCGTCGACGACCCCCCGGTGGCCGTCGATGACAACCGCACGGTGGCCGAGGACGACCCCGCCACCCAGCTCAACCCGCTCACCAACGACACCGACATCGACGCCGGCCCCAAGACCGTCGCCTCGATCACCCAGCCCGACAACGGCACCGCGGCGATCACCGGCGGCGGCTCGGGCATCACCTACGAGCCCGACGCCGACTACTGCAACGAGGGCCCGCCGGCGAGCACCGACGACTTCACCTACACCCTGAACGGCGGCTCGGTCGCGACGATCGCGGTCACCGTCAACTGCGCGCCCGAGGCCCCGACGATCACGCTCACCGACCCTGTCAGCCCAGCCAACGACAACAACCCGAAGCTGATCGGCACCGTCAGCGCGGAGGGCTCGCCGACCCAGGTCAAGGTCTACAAGAACGCAACCTGCAGCGGCGCTCCCGACGCCACCGGCACGGTCGCCGCCTTCACCGGCGCCGGGATACCGGTAGCGGTCGATGATGACTCCAGCACCACTTTCAGCGCCCAGGCAAACGGCGTGGGTGGCGATTCCGACTGCTCCAACACCGTCGACTACGTCGAGGACTCGAGTGCCCCGAACGCACCCGCGATCTCCGACCCCGCCAGCCCCGCCAACGACAACAACCCCGAGCTCAAGGGCACGGCGGAGGCCGGATCGACGATCCGCATCTACAAGGCCGCCACCGGCGCCGAGTGCATCGCCGCCAACCTCGCCGCCACGGGATCCGAGGGCGACTTCACCGGCGCCGGGATCACGGCCAACGTCGCCGATGACACGACCACGGCCTTCCGGGCGACGGCCACCGACGCCGCCGGCAACACCTCCGCCTGCTCGGCCGCCTTCTCCTACACCGAGGACTCCACTGCCCCCGCGGCGCCGACATTCACCGACTCCGACCCCGACAGCCCCGCCAACGACAACAACCCTGAGCTCAAGGGCACGGCGGAGGCAGGTTCGACGGTGAGGCTGTACTGGTCCGGCGACTGCACCGGGCCGGTCGCCGCCCAGGGCACGGCCGGCGCGTTCGCTAGCCCGGGCCTCACCGTGGCTGTGCCAGCCCAGGAGAGCACCTCCTTCTTCAGCGCCACCGCCACCGACGCCGCCGGCAACACCTCCGCCTGCTCGGCCCCATTTGAGTACACCGTGCCGAAGACGGAGGCGGCCCCGGGGTCACCCCCAACCCCGTCCGCTTGCGGGAACCTGATCGTCGGCGGCGGGGGCGCCAACAAGCTGTTCGGAACAGGTAACGGCGACAAGATCCTCGGCCTGGGCGGCAACGACCGGATCAACGGCCGGGCTGGCGTGGACTGCCTGCTCGGTGGCAAGGGCAAGGACCGGATTCGTGGCGGTGCCCAGGGCGATCTGATCAGGGGTGGCGCCGGGAACGACAATCTCAAGGGCGGATCCGGTAAGGATCGGATCAAGGGCGGACCGGGCAACGATGCGATCAGCGGAGGCGCTAATCCCGACCGCATCAAGGGCGGCGATGGCAACGACTGGATCAACGTCAGGAAGGGCGGACGTGACATCGTGCGCTGCGGCAAGGGCAAGGACCGCGTCCGGGCCGATGGCGCCGACGTTCTGATCGGTTGCTAAGGATCCGACCCCGGCGGGCCCCGACCGCCGTCTGAGTTCGCTTTCCTCGCGGCGCCTTCACGGGCCCCGGCTTCCGAATAGCCTGTTCCGTCGATGACCGACGGCCTGCGGCAGCTGCGCGCCTCACTGGGTTCGCTGGCGGCAGTCTTCAGCAATCGCGATCTCGGGCGCTTGGTTTTGGGGTGGGCCGGGATGACCTTCGCGACCTGGGGATACGCGATCGCGCTTGGCGTCTACGCCTTCGAGCAGGGAGGCGCCACCGCCGTCGGGATCGCCGCCTTGGTTCGGCTGCTGCCCGGGGCGTTCGCCTCGCCCTTCGCCGGCTTGATCGGGGATCGGCACTCGCGCAAGCTGGTCCTGGCCCTGAGCGCTCTGTTCGCCGGGATCGCGATCGCGCTCTCCGCCGGTGCGGTGATCGCCGACGCGCCCGCCTGGGCCGTGTATGCGTTGGCGGGGGTGTTCACGGTCGCCTCCACCCCGTATGTACCGGCCGAAGGCGCGCTGCTGCCTCAGGTTGCGCGAACCCCGCAAGAGCTCTCAGCCGCGAACGTGACCCACAGCCAGATGGACAACCTCGGCTTCCTCGCGGCCTCGCTGATCACCGGCGCGCTTCTGGCACTTGCCAGCACCGAGGCTGCGTTCGCCGCCGCCGCGGTCGTCGGTCTCCTCACGGCCGCCGTGCTCGCCACCATGCGCCGCGACGTCCGGCCGGACTACGACACCGGCGATCACGCCCCGGGGCTGCTGCGTCAAACTGCGATCGGGTTCAGGACGCTGCTCGCCGATCCTCAGCTGCGCCTGGTCGGGGCGCTGCTCAGCGCCCTGGTCTTCATCGAGGGCGCGCTCGATGTGATGGTCGTGATCGTCGCGCTCGACCTGCTCGGTCTGGGCCAGGGCAGTGTCGGCTGGCTCAACGCGTCCTGGGCGGTCGGGGCCCTGGTCGCCGGCGGGGCGCTGGCGGTGCTCCTGGACCGCGGGAACCTGGCGGCGGGCCTCGCCGCGGGCTGCCTGATCCTGGGCGCCGCGATCGCCTTGCCGGGGGCATGGCCGGTGGTCGTGGCCGCCTACGTCGGGTTCTTCATGGTCGGCTTCGGGTACACGTTCGTCGAGGTTGCGGCCCGCACCCTGCTGCAGCGCCTCGGCTCCGACGAGACGCTTGCCCGCGTGCTCGGCTTCCTGGAGACGAGCCGGATGCTGGCGATGGCGCTCGGTTCGATCACGGCTCCGGCGCTGGTGGCGCTTCTGGGTGTCCGCGGGGCGATGCTGGCGATCGGCGCCGCCCTGCCGATCCTCGCGCTGCTGCGCTGGCGCTCGCTGCGCGGCTTCGAGATCGGCGCGCCCGTCAGCGAGCGTCACTACAACCTGCTGCGCGGCAACTCGATCTTCGCGCCCCTGCCGGTGGACACGCTCGAGGGGGTGAGCCGCTCGCTGGTCGAGGTCGAGGCGGGCGCCGGCCAGGAGGTGATCACGGAGGGTGACCACGGCGACCGCTTCTACCTGATCGACGAGGGCGAGGTCGAGGTGTTCGAGGACGGTGTCTTCAAGCGCAACCAGGCCGAGGGCCAGTCCTTCGGCGAGATCGCGCTTCTGCGCGACGTGGCCCGGACCGCCACGGTCAGGGCGATCCGGCGGACTCGCCTGCTGGCGCTCGACCGCGAGCACTTCATCGAGACGGTCACCGGCCATCTGCGCAGCCACCAGCAGGCGGAGGCCGTGGCCGCCGACCGGCTTCCCCCCACCCGCTAGCGGGGCGATAGTCTCCCGGGCAATTGTCGTAGTGGCTGTCGCAGGTGCCGCCGAGAGCGGGGGAGGACAGGGATGCGGAAGCTGGCTTTGATTGTGGCGGTGGTGACCATCGGGGCTCTCGCGAGCGGCGCCCGCGCGCAGACCGAGGTGGTGCCCGTCCCCGGCCGCAGCGTGGTGGTGGGGCTGGTCGAGGGCACGGTGACCGTGAGGCCGCCCGGGCAGGGCAGCTTCACGCCGATTGGGGGCCTCGTCTCGATCCCCGTCGGCTCCGAGCTGGACACCACCCGAGGGGTGGTCGCCCTCAGCTCGCGCCCGACCGGCGGGGCGTTGCAGAGCGCCCAGTTCAAGTTTGGGCGCTTCCGCATCGCCCAGACGGCCCGCAAGGGCGCCTTCACCGAGCTGAAGCTGACCGGGGCGCTGGGATGCGGCGCCTCCAGCGCCGCGGGCGGCCCGCCGGCGACCGCGGCCGGCAAGCGCGGACGCACGCTCTGGGGCTCGGGCAAGGGCAAGTTCCGCACCCGCGGCCGCAAGGGCTCGGGCTCGGCACGCGGCACGACCTGGCAGGTCACCGACCTCTGCAACCGCAAGACGCGGATCAAGTCGATCAAGGGCAAGGTCAAGGTCCGGGATTTCATCCGCAAGCGCAGCCTGACCCTGCGAACCGGAGAGGGCTACTCGGCGCCGGGGCCCAAGAAGCTGCGGCCCTGAATCGAGCGTGAGCGGTTTCGGAGAGAGGCGCCGCCTCTACTTCGCGCTGGTGGCGCTCCTCGCCGCGGCGATCTCGCTCCTCTGTTACTTCACGGATGCCCTCGGCCGCTCGGAGCTGGACACGGTGGACGCGAGATTCACGGTTCGCGGCGCCGAGGATCCCCCCGCCGACCTGGTGGTGGTCGAGATCGACGATGTCAGCTTCGACGCGCTCAACCTGCGCTGGCCCCTCCCCCGTTCGTTGCACGGCCGCCTGATCGACCGCCTCGCCGGCGCCGGAGCCAAGGCGATCGTCTATGACGTTCAGTTCACCGAGCCGACCGATCCCGCCGAGGACAACGCGCTGGTGAACGCGGTGGCCTCCTCGGCCGCACCGGTCGCGCTTGCGACCGAGGAGACCAGCAAGCAGGGCGGGACCAATGTCTTCGGCGGCGACGAGCTGCTCGATCAGATCGGCGCGCGCGCCGGCCACTCGGCCTTCGACCCGGATCCCGGCGCCGTCTTTCGGCGGCTCTCGTTCTCGACCGGCGGTCTCGAGTCACTTTCGGTGGTGGCGGTCGAGGAGCGCGACGGCGTCCAGGTGGACCCCGGCGAGTTCCCCGGCGACGGCGCCTGGATCGACTACGCGGGTCCGCCCGGGACCATCCCCGCGTACTCGTTCTCGCGGGTCGTCAACGGAAAGGTCGGCCCCGAGGCGTTTCGGAGCAAGACCGTGGTCGTCGGCGCCTCCTCGCCCGTTGTCCAGGACGTACACCCCGTCTCGACCAGCGACGACGAGCTGATGGCCGGCGCGGAGATACAGGCCAACGCGATCGCGACCGTCGAAGACGGCCTGTCGCTGCGCGAGGCGCCCTGGCCGGTGGGAGCCCTGCTGATCGTGCTGCTGGGCTCGGTGGTGCCCGCCGCCGGCCTGCGCTGGCCGCCGCTGGCAGCCAGCGGTGTAGGTCTGGTGGCGGGCGCGCTGTACCTGATCGTGGCGCAGCTCTCCTTCAACGCGGGCACGATCCTGCCGTTGCTCTATCCGCTGCTGGCGCTGGTGCTCGCGGTCGTCGGCACGCTCGCGGTCCACTACCTGCTCGCGGCCTTCGAGCGCCAGCGAGCCCGGGACGTGTTCGGCCGCTTCGTGCCCCCGGGGGTCGTGAACGAGGTGCTCGACCGCGCCGACGACGATCTACGCCTCGGCAGCCAGCGGCGGGCCTGCACGGTCCTGTTCAGCGACATCCGCGGTTTCACCTCGATCGCCGAGTCCCTGGAGCCCGACCAGGTCGCGCAGGTGCTGAACCGCTACCTCGGCGAGATGACCGAGGTCGTCATGGAGCATGGCGGCACCCTGGTCTCCTATATGGGGGACGGCATCATGGCCGTGTTCGGCGCTCCGCTCGACCAGTCCGACCACGCCGAGCGCGCCGTGGCCGCCGCCAGGGAGATGCTCGGCTCCCGCCTTCCAGAAGTCAACGAGTGGGTCAGGGCCGAGGGCCTCGCCGATGAGGACTTCCAGATCGGGATCGGCATCAACAGCGGCGAGGTGATGACCGGTCAGGTCGGCTCCGAGCGCCGCGTCGAGTACACCGCGATCGGCGATGCAACCAACGTCGCCGCCCGCCTGGAGGCGATGACCAAGGACGCGCCCCACTCGCTCTTCCTAACCACGACGACCAAGGATCTCCTACCCGATGCTGACGGTCTCGCCTTCGTCGAGAAGCTCGAGGTGCGCGGCCGCAGCGAGCCGATAGAGATCTGGACCCTGGACGCCTAGGGTCGGACTGGGGCGTCGCGGCGGTAGGCTCCGCGCGCTGTGAGCGGCGCGGATGCCAAGACCATCGTGTTTTTCCCCGAGGGCGCCTTCGGGCCGACCAACAACTGCGTCGGGATCGGGGACGTGCTGCGCCGCCGGGGCCACCGGGTCGTCTTCGTGATCGAGGAGTCCTTCGCCGGGACGCTCGAGGAGAAGGGATTCGAGGAGCGGCTGATGCGCCTCTCGGCCCCGCCCGCCCACGAGGAGGAGCCGGGCCAGTTCTGGAAGGACTTCATCCGCGAGACGGCCCCCGTCTTCCGCAAGTCCACGCTCGAGCAGCTCGGTGAGTTCATCGCGCCTACCTGGGAGGCGCTGCTCGACGGGGCCCGCTACGTGGACGAGCGGCTGGTCGAGATCTTCGACGAGCTCCGACCCGACGCGATCGTCGAGGACAACGTCTGCGCCTTCCCGGCGATCCCGGCGAGCGGCCGGCCGTGGGTCCGGATCGTCTCCTGCAACCCGCTCGAGCTCAAGGACCCCGAGCTGCCGCCGCCGTTCTCGGGCCTGCCGCTCGACGACCGCTCCGGGTGGGACGAGTTCCGCGCCGAGTACCGACGGGCCACCGGTGAGATGCAGGCATCCTTCAGCGAGTACTGCGTCTCCCGCGGCGCCCCGCCCCTGCCCGAAGGCGAGATGATCCACAGCTCCGAGCAGCTCAACCTCTATCTCTATCCCGATCAGGTCGACTATCCGCGCTCGAGCGCCCTCGGCCCTCTCTGGCACAACCTCGGCTCCAGCGTGCGGGGCACCGACGAGCCCTGGAGCCCGCCGCCGGAGCTGGCCGAGGGCGACGGCGCGCTGATCTACGTCAGCCTCGGCTCGCTCGGCTCCGCCGACGTGCCGCTGATGGAGAGGCTGTCCGAGTCGCTGGGGAAGACGCGGCACCGCTTCGTGGTCTCCAAGGGCCCGCAGCACTCCGAGTACGAGCTCGCGGACAACATGGTGGGCGAGGAGTTCCTGCCCCAGGTCTCCGTCCTGCCCGAGGTGGACCTGGTGATAACCCACGCCGGCAACAACACCACCACCGAGGCGCTGCACTTCGGCAAGCCGATGATCGCGCTGCCGCTGTTCTGGGACCAGCACGACAATGCCCAGCGTCTCGACGAGACCGGCTTCGGGGTGCGGCTGCCCACCTATGACTTCAGCGACCGGCAGCTCTCGGGCGCGATCGAGCGCCTGCTGGGCGACGACGAGCTTCGGGAGCGGCTCGAGGCCGTGTCCGGCCGGCTGCAGGCGCATCCCGGCAACGAGCGGGCCGCCGAGCTGATCGAGCGCGTGGCCTCGACGGGCGAGCCCCCCGCCTGAGCTCCGCCGCTCGGACGCCCTCGGCCCGCCGCGGCTAGCCCCTGACCAGGATCAGCGCGAGCGCCGCCAGCGCGAGCACGATCCCGCCCCCTGTGAACACCTCCACCCAGCGCGTCTGCAGCGGCTCGAATCGACCCTCCCGCAGGGCGGTCTGCGCCTCGCGGTGCCGGACGAACCCGCCGATGAACATCCCGGCTGCGAGCAGGCCGTAGACGCAGCCCGCGACCGCGTAGGGCCAGGCCGCTCCACCGAGCAGCTCGGGCGCCACGCGCCCCACCCCGATCGCCGCAACCGCAGTCGCCAGGCCGGTGCGCCACCAGGCGAGCCAGGTCCGCTCCTCGGCCAACCAGGTGCGGCGCGTCGGATCGCCCGCCCCGGAGCTGCCGCTGTCCTGTCCGCTCATTCCGGGTCGAAGCTACACGAAGCCGGCGAGCCGCAGCTCAGTACTGGCGGCTTCCGCCGGCGTCCCGTGCCGCCTTGACCAGCTTCGCGTACGCAAAGACCTGTGCCTCGAGTGGCGAGCGGCAACGGTCGAGATCGGCCTGCTCGCAGCTGTTGATCGAGAGACATTCTCGGCCGCCTGGTTCGTCGGGCCGCAGCCTCGCTCGCCATCGAGGGGGGCGGATGATGGGCGCGGCTGGTTTCGAACCAGCGACCTCTCGCGTGTGAAGCGAGCGCTCTCCCACTGAGCTACGCGCCCTGGGGGCGAGAATCATAGATCGGTCCCGGCTGGGCGATCTGAGAGCATGGCGCCGGTTGGCTCGCTTCCTGCACAGGGTGGGGACCTTCGCCGCACTCCGCAAGTGGGTGGTGCTCGGCGCCTGGCTGCTGCTGGTCGTCGTCATGGTCGGGCTGGTCAGGACATTCGGCGCCAACACCTCCAACAACCTGGAGCTGCCGGGCACCGACAGCCAGGCCGCGGCCGACCTGCTCGCGGACCGCTTCCCGCCGCAGCAGAACGGTCAGAACCCGATCATCTTCCGCGCGCCCTCCGGCGAGAAGGTCACCGACTCGGCCAACAAGCAGGCGATCCAGGAGTCGTTCAAGGCGATCAAGAACCTTCCGCACGTCTTCTCCGCGATCAGCCCCTTCAGCCAGCGGGGCCAGGGGCAGCTCAGCAAGGACGAGCGCACCGCCTTCATCACGGTGCTGCTGGACATCGGCAGCGAGGAGATCACCCAGCCGATCGCGGAGTCCTTCCTGAAGGCGGCCCAGCCGGGACGCGAGGCCGGGATGGAGGTCGCCGCAGGGGGCTCGATCGGCAGCGAGCTCTCCGAGCCCGCCACCGAGTCGAGCGAGGTGATCGGGATGGTCGCGGCGATGATCATCCTCGCCTTCACCTTCGGGACGCTCGTGGCGATGGGCATGCCGATCGTCTCGGCCCTGTTCGGGCTGCTGGTCGGGCTCTCGTTGATCGGGCTGCTGGGCCACGTCACCGAGGTGCCGACGATCGCACCCACGCTCGCGACCATGATCGGGCTCGGGGTCGGCATCGACTACGCGCTGTTCATGGTCACCCGCTACCGCTCCGAGCGGGCCGAGGGCCGGGAGATCCCGGACGCGGCCGCCACGGCGACGTCCACCTCGGGGACGGCGATCGTGTTCGCCGGCGGCACCGTGGTGATCGCCCTCGTCTCGCTGCTGGTCGCCGGGATCCCGCTCGTCACCTCGCTCGGATACTCCGCGGCCTTTGCGGTGCTGACGGCGGTGCTCGCTTCGGTCACGCTGCTGCCGGCGGTGTTCTCGCTGGTGGGGCCGCGCATCGACTCGCTGGCGCTGCCCGCCTTCCTGCATCCCAGCCAGAAACCGCCGGGGAAGGGCTTCTGGGGTGCCTGGGCGAGGTTCGTCACCGGCCACCCCAAGCGCGCGATCGGCCTCGCGGCGCTGATCCTGGCGCCCCTGCTGATCCCGTTCTTCTCCCTCCAGCTCGGCCAGGAGGACATCGGCGCCACGCCCAAGGACACGACCGAGCGCCAGGCCTACGACCTGCTCGCCTCCGGCTTCGGGCCGGGTTACAACGGACCGCTGCTGATCGCGGTGGAGCTGGGCACGCCCGCCGAGCCGAGCGAGCAGTTCAACAAGCAGTACGCCAAGGCCCAGAGCCTGAAGCAGCAGCTCGAGAACGAGCAGGCCCAGGGCCAGACCGGCGCCGCCTCGCTGCAGGCCTCCGCCGAGGAGCTCGAGGCCGAGCAGGCGCGGCTGTTGGCCGAGAAGGCCACGCTGGAGACCAAGGCGGGCGACCTCACAAAGGAGAAGGCGCAGCTCGAGCGCAGCGCCAGGGCCCTGGAGAAGCAGCGCACGATCCTGGCCCAGGCCGAGTCACTGGTGCGGCAGGCCAAGCAGCTGCTGAAGCTCGGTGCGGAGCTGGCGATCGAGGAGGCGGTCGCGGCGAGCGAGCTCGAGAAGGTCCGCAAGGCGATCGCGGTGACCGAGGAGAGGCTCGCCGGATCGCCTCCCCCCGCGGAGCGCGCCAAGCTGGAGGCGCGGCTGCGCGCTCTTCAGAAGCGCGAGGCGAAGCTGGAGCAGCAGGTGATCGACAGCAAGAACTCCCTGAAATCGCTGAACCAGCAGGCCAAGCAGCTGCAGCGCGAGGCCGCGGCGCTGGCGGCGCAGGCGGCCAGGCTCGGCGCCGAGACCCTTGCGTTGGCCACCGAGGCCGCGGGAGCTGCCAGCGAGGCGGTGGGGCTGCTGCAGCAGAAGAACCAGCTGATCCAGGAGGCCGCGGACGCCCAGGTCGAGGCCGCCAATCTCAATACGCAGAAGGTCCAGCTCGAGGCGCTCCAGCAGCAGGCCGAGGTCCAGCAGCAGCAGGCCGAGAAGCTGCAAAAGACGCTGACCGACGAGCTCACCATGGCCGGCGGCGACAAGCGCGGCACCGACACCCGCCTGGTCAACCTCCAGGACGCCCTCGCCGGGACGATCGGCGTTCAGGTCGTATCTCCACCCGAGATCAACAAGTCCGGCAACGCCGCCGTCTACTCCGTGATCGCCACCACCGACCCGGCCGACGAGCAGACCGCCGAGCTGGTGCGCACGATCCGCGAGTACGTGATCCCGCAGTCCACCGCGAACACCGATCTCCAGGTCCACGTCGGCGGCCAGACGGCGGGCTACGTGGACCTCGCCGACGCGATCTCCTCCAAGCTCTTCCTGGTGATCCTCACCGTGATCACGCTCGGCTTCCTGGTGCTGCTGATGGCCTTCCGCTCGATGCTGATCCCCGCGCAGGCAGCGGTCGCGAACGTGCTCTCGGTCTGCGCCGCGTTCGGGGTCGTCACCGCCTGCTTCCAATGGGGCTGGGGGATCAGCCTCGTCGGCCTGGACACGGCCAGTGGCACCGACCCGATCGCCAGCTATGTGCCGCTGATCATGTTCGCGGTGCTGTTCGGGCTCTCGATGGACTACCAGGTGTTCCTGATGAGCCAGGTCGAGCACGCCCGCACCAAGGCCAAGAGCGACCGCGAGGCGGTGGCGCTCGGGCTCGCCACGGGCGCCAAGGTGATCAGCGCCGCCGCCCTGATCATGATGGCGGTCTTCGCCAGCTTCATCCTCAACGGCGATCCGACGGTGAAGCAGTTCGGCGTGGGGCTCTCGGTCGGCGTGGCGCTGGCCGCGATGACCGTGCTGCTGCTGGCCCCCGCGATCCTCGTGCTCGCGGGTCCCGGCAGCTGGTGGGTGCCGAAGTGGGCGGATGACCACCTGCCCCATATCGACATCGAGGGCCAGGGCGCGGCGAAGGCCGCTGGAGCGAAGGGGAAGGGCAAGGGCGGCGGGAAGGGCGAGGGCCCGCGCAAGCGCAAGATGGACTCGATGAAGCTCTAGGCCCGAGGCCGAGGGGCCATCGCCTGGCGCCCCGAAGAGGGGGCGGTCGGCCGGCGTGATCCGCGCGCCGGCCGGTGGCGCGAAGCCGCAATGATGTCGGCATGAGCCCCCGACTGGAGGGACTGCCGCCGCTCGACCGCGATTCGCTCGCGGCCGACCCGATCGAGCAGTTCGCAGGCTGGTTCGAGCTCGCGCGCGAGCAGGTGCCCCTGGCCGAGGCGATGACACTGGCGACGGCCGACCCCGCGGGCGACCCCGACGCCCGCATGGTGTTGCTCAAGGGGTTTGGCGCCGCGGGCTTCAGGTTCTTCAGCAACTACGAGAGCGTCAAGGGCGAGGAACTGGCGGCGCGTCCGCGCGCTGCGCTGGTCATCTACTGGCGCGAGCTGGATCGCCAGGTGCGCGTACGCGGGCCCGTCAGCAGGCTGTCGGCGGAGGACTCCGACGCGTACTTCGCCGGCCGCCCCCGAGACAGCCAGCTCGGCGCCACGTCTCGCCGCAGAGCCGGCCGGTCGCGGACCGGGCCGAGCTGGAGGATGCGCTCGAGCGGGTGGAGCGCGAGCTCGAGGGCGCCGAGATCCCTCGCCCCCCGCACTGGGGCGGCTACCGGGTCGAGCCCGAGGTGATCGAGTTCTGGCAGGGCCGCAAGGGCCGCCTGCACGACCGCTTTCGATACACGCGGGATGGCGACGGTTGGGTGATCGAGCGGCTTGCGCCCTAGACTGCTGAGCGGACCGTGCTAGGCGGGGAGGTAGCGGTGCCCTGTATCCGCAATCCGCTCTAGCGGGGCTGAATCCCCGACCGAGGGACCGGCATTCGGAGCCGAGCCATCGCGGGAGGCGTTGAAGGCCAGGTCCTGCGCAGTGGTGGTCCGTGAACCAGGTCAGGTCCGGAAGGAAGCAGCCTTAAGCGGCAGCCGCCATGTGATGCAGGCAAGCCTGGCCCGAGCTGATCGCGGCGGACACGACCGGGAGCCTCGTCTCGACGTCGGGTGCACGGTCCATCCTTGATCCCGGTGCCCTCAGCTCTGGGCCAGCGAGGCGGCGAACTCGGCGCCGGCCTCGACCCAGCCGGCCAGCGCCGCGTCCCGCGCGGTCGCCTCGGGTGAGACGTAGACCCAGCCCTTCATCCGCCGGCCGGTGAGGTCGAACTCCCGCACGCCGTCCTCCTTCAGGGCGACGCGCGCGTCATCGGGGCCCAGGCGAACGATCAGATCGTCGCCGATCACCCCCACGGCCATCTTGCCGTCGAGCATGAAGCCGATCCCGCCGAACATCTTGCGCTCGCTGAGGCCGGGATGCGCCTGGAGCGCATCGCGAACCCGGTCGGCGAGGGCCTCGTCGAAAGCCACGACCCAAGCCTATGCGGATGGTGGCGGCAGGGGCTGAGGTTAGACTCGCGCTTCCCCATGGCAGAACCCTCCGAACCCACCTCCCTCTACCGCCGCCATCGCCCGCAGAGCTTCGCGGAGGTGGTCGGCCAGGAGCACGTGGTTCGCACCCTCTCCAACGCAGTCGAGCGCGACCAGGTCAACCACGCCTACCTGTTCGTCGGCTCGCGGGGAACGGGCAAGACCTCGATGGCCAAGATCCTGGCGCGCTCACTCAATTGCGAGCGGGGGCCGACGCTCGAGCCCTGCGGCGTCTGCGAGTCGTGCCGCACGATCGCGGCCGGCACCTCGCTCGACGTGATCGAGATGGACGCGGCCTCGAACCGCTCGGTCGACGACATCCGCGAGCTGCGCGAGCGGGTCGGCTACGCGCCCGCCGAGGGGCGCTGGAAGGTCTACATCCTCGACGAGGCCCACATGCTCACCAAGGAGGCCTGGAACGCCTTCCTGAAGACACTCGAGGAGCCGCCACCCAACACCGTCTTCGTGCTCGCCACCACCGAGCCGCAGAAGGTGATGGCCACCATCGTCGATCGCTGCCAGCGCTTCGACTTCCAGCGCCCCTCGCTTGAGCAGATCGCGGTGGTCGTGCGGCGCGTCGCCGCCGCCGAGCAGATCGAGATCGACGACGGCGCGGTGGCGCTGATCGGGCGCTCGGCCGCCGGCAGCTTTCGTGACGCGCTCGGCACCCTCGACCAGATCGTTGCCTTCGGTGGCTCCATGGTCAGCACCGACGAGGTCGTCGAGCTGCTCGGGGCCGCCGACGCCGAGCTGCTCTTCGACGCCACCGACGCGCTCGCGGCGGGCGACTCCGCCGCCGCCCTGGACGTGGTCGATCGTCTTGCCCGCTCGGGTCGCGACCCCGGCCAGTTCGCGCGCGAGGAGATCGCCCACCTGCGCCAGCTGCTCGTGACCAGCGCCACCGGGAAGGTCCCCGAGTCGTTCACGGTCACCGTCGCCCAGCCCGAGCGCCTCCAGGCTCAAGCGGAGGCGATCGGCGAGGCGAAGCTGATGGGCGCGATAGACGCGCTCTCGGCCGCGGTGGCGAACATGCGCGAGGGCGACGACCCACGCCTCAGCCTCGAGGTGGCGCTGCTGAAGGTGGCGCGGCCCTCGCTCGACGCCTCCCGCGAAGCGCTGCTGCGACGGATCGAGTCGCTGGAGAGGCGCCTGGGCGGCGAGCAGGCCCCGCCGCCGCGCGAGCATCCCGGGGAGGCGCAGCGGCCGACCCCTGCTCAAGGAGCGCCGAACGAGGAGCCTCCCGAGGTCGTGGCCCCCGAGCCCTCCGGCGGGGAGGCGCCCCAGGCGTCGGCGGCCGGCGGGGTGGACGCACCCGACTCCTCCGCGGCCGGCCCGATGGCGCGGGCTCAGGAGGCGGCGGGCGTGGTGGTCGCGTCGATCGAGATCGAGCGCGTCACGCAGCTCTGGCCGGCGGTCGTCGACCACGTGCGCAACTCGGGGTCGGAGATGCTCTCCTCGCTGTTCGACGGCGCACGGCCGCTGGCGGTCGACACCGAGCGCGCCGTGCTCAGGGTCGGGTTTCCCGCCACGGCCAAATTCAACAAGCGCAAGGCCGAGGCCAAGGCAAACGTCGAGCGGATCGCCGAGGCCATGCGAGCGATCGCAGGTGAGAGACTACGCCCCGAGTATGAGCTGATGGATGCCGACGAGACGGCGGTGGACGCCGGCGCCGCCTCGGAGGCCGCGATGGACGAGGAGGAGATCATCGAGATGCTGATGACGAAGTTCGACGCCAGCGAGGTCGCCGATCCGTCGGACGACACCAAGGCCGCAGAGAGCGAGGCAGGCTGATGCCGAAGGGACCTGACATGGGCGCGCTGATGCGCCAGGTGCAGCAGATGCAGGCCGACATGGCCAAGGCCCAGGAGGACCTGAAGAGCGAGACCGTCGAGGCGAGCGCCGGCGGCGGCATGGTCAAGGTGACGATGTCCGGCGACATGACCCTGCGCGAGATCTCGATCTCACCCGAGGCGATCGACCCCGAGGACCCTGAGCTGCTCCAGGACATGGTCACCGCGGCGGTCAACGAGGCCCTGCGCTCGGCCCAGGAGCTTGCTTCGGCGAAGCTCGGAGGCATCACCGGAGGCATGGGCGGCCTGCCGGGCATGGGCGGCGCGGGGGGCGGTTTGCCCGGGATGGGCGGCCTGCCCGGCGCCTAGGCTGGGCCGATGTACGCGGGACCGATCAGCCGCCTGATCGCCGAGCTTTCCCGGCTGCCGGGGGTCGGGCAGCGCACCGCTCAGCGGCTCGCCTTTCACATCCTGCGCGCCACCGACGAGGAGGCCTTCGCGCTGGCCGACGCGATCCGCGAGGTCAAGGAGAAGGTGGGGCTCTGCGAGGTCTGCTTCAACCTCGCCGAGGGGCCGCGCTGCCGCATCTGCGAGGACTCCCGCCGTGACGCCTCGCTGATCTGCGTGGTCGAGGAGCCCTCCGACGTGATCCCGATCGAGCGCACGGGTGAGTACCGCGGCACCTACCACGTGCTCGGCGGGGCGCTCTCGCCGATCGACGGCATCGACCCCGAGGACTTGCGCATCGCCGAGCTGCTCGACCGCGTCAACGGTGCGGTCAGCGAGATCGTGCTGGCGACCAACCCGACCACCACGGGCGAGGCCACCGCGCAGCACATCGCGGCCCAGCTCCGCGAGCGGGGCGAAGGGGTCACGGTCACCCGTCTCGCCAGCGGGCTGCCGGTCGGCGCCGACCTCGAGCACGCCGACGAGATCACTTTGGGCAAGGCCCTGGCCGGCCGCCGCTCCCTGGGCTAGCTGCGCGTGGCGGCTTGTGGTTGCCACCCCTCTGAAGCACGCCACGCGTCCGGCGCCACCGACGAGCAGCGAAGGCGTCGGCCGCTGCGCTGCCCGGCCGCTGCGCAGCTCCCTCGGGATGCTCGGGGCCCTGGGCGCTAGAGGCGGCGGGTCGGGTCGTCGTAGGACGAGCGCGGCTGGCGCGGCTCGTCGCGGCTCGCGCTCTTGGCGTCGTTGCTCCGCACCAACTCGTAGAGCAGCGAGAGCGCCAGACCGGCACCGCCCACGATCATCAGGATCAGGCCCACCGTCTGGATGTTGATCACGTCGGACTCGACGTTGACCGCGTAGCGCATGATGGCGCCGGCAGCAATCAGGAACATTGCCGTTGCGATGGTCACGGGCGGGAGCATAGCCCCCGCCCTCTCATCAATCTGCATCTTCTCGGGCAAAGCCCCCCCGGGGATGGGGGCTGACGATGCGGGCGTCAGTGATGCAGGGCCCCCGCTCGGATCGAGATCCTCCCCGTCGCGCGCGGCACCGGCACGGCCACGAGCTCCGCTCGGGATCGTTCAGGCGCGGCTTGTGACGGACGGGGACTCGGGGGCGCCCTCGCTGAAGCCGATGCGCCAGTAGAGGTGGCGCAGGGGCTTGGGGGCCCACCAGTTCCAGCTGCCCAGCAACGCCATCAGCGAGGGAACCAGCAGCGCGCGGATGATCGTCGCGTCAAGCAGTACGGCGAGGGCGGTGCCGACGCCGTTCTGCTTGATGAAGATGATCTGCGAGGTCGCGAAGGCGCCGATCGCGATCGCGAACAAGCAGCGCCGCGGCCGTGACGATCCGGCCGGTGCGCTCGAGGCCGATGGCGACGGAGTCGGAGTTGCTGGCGCCGCCGTCGCGCGCCTCCTTGATCCGCGACAGCAGGAATACCCCGTAGTCGGTGGAGAGCCCGAAGGCCACCGCGAACAGCAGGATCGGCATCGTCTGCTCGATCGCCCCCTGGCTGCGGTAGTCGAGCAGCCCCTCGAGCCGGCCGTCCTGGAAGATCAAGACCAGGATCCCGAACACCGCGCTCAGGTTGAGGATGTTCATCAGCAACTGCTTGATCGGCAGCACGACCGAGCCAGTCATCAGGAAGAGCACGACAAGGGTGGCGCCGACCACGATCGCCAGGGCCAGCGGCATGTTCTCCTTGAGGCTCTCCTGGAAGTCGATGAAGCCCGCGGTAGCGCCCGTGACCAGCAGCGTCGCGTCCCCGGGTGGCTCCAGGCCCCGGATCTGGCGCACCGTCTCGCGGCTGCCCTCGTCGATGTAGGGGCTGTCCGAGATCGCCTCGACCGCGACGTCACCATTGGGGAGCCGGATGGGCGGCCGCACGGCCACGACTCCGCTGACCGCTGCGAGGTCGGCGCTCACCTTGGCGGCGCCGCCGGGCCCGGGGTTCTCGACCAGCACACGGATCGGGGTGTCGCGGTTGGGCGGGAAGTCGGCCCGCAGCACGTCGTCGACCTGGCGGGCGCTGCGCTCCTCCGGCAGGATCTGGGCGTCGGGCGCCGTGAACTTGATCTGCCAGAACGGTATGCCGAGCGCGATCAGCAGCGCGGCGCTGCCGGTCGCGATCAGCGCCGGTCGCCTCATCACCAGCCGCGAGAGCCGGTACCAGAAGCCGCTCTGCATCGACTTGGTCTCGGCCTCGGCGCGGCGCTGCAGGAACTTCGGCGCCATCGAGTTGACCCTGGTGCCGAGCAGCGCCAGCACCGCGGGCAGCACCGTGAGCGAGATCAGGGCGGCCAGCAGCGCGACCAGCGAGCCACCCAGCCCCATCGAGTAGAGGAAGCGCTGGGGGAAGACGCACAGCGACGCGAGCGCCGCGGCGACCGTCAGCGCCGAGAAGAGGACGGTGCGCCCGGCGGTCGCCATGGTCCGCCGCATCGCCGCCAGCCCGGGCCCCAGCCCGGCGATCTCCTCGCGGTAGCGGCTGACGATGAACAGGCTGTAGTCGATCGCCAGCCCCAGCCCCAGCCCGGTGGTCAGGTTGAGAGCGAAGATGGAGATCGAGCCGAGCTCGGCCGCGACGCTGAGCGCGAAGAAGGTGCCGACGATGGCGAGACCGCCGACCAGCAGCGGCAGCGCCGAGGCGACCAGGCTGCGGAAGAAGATGAACGAGAGCAGGAAGAGCAGCGGGAAGGCCAGGATCTCGGCCATCCGCAGATCCTCCTCGACCTGCTGGTTGACCTGCTGGTTCGCGAGTGCGAAGCCACCCACTGAGACCTCCGGGTTGCCGGCGAGGTCCTCGCGGATGCGCTCGCCGGCGTCCTGCTGGGCCTTGTCGTCGGTCGGCGTGAGGCTGACCGCCAGGTAGGTGGAGCCACCGTCCTCGGAGAGGAAGTCGGGCGAGCCCGTCTCCAGAAAGCCCGAGACGCGCTGCACGTCGGGGTCTGCCGCGACCTGTTCGCTGACCTGCTCGATCCGCCTGCGCCCCGCCGGCTCGGCCACCGATGCGTCCTCGATCAGCACGATCACGCCGGCGGCGCGGTAGCCCTGGTCCTGAAGGCGCTGGTCGGCGATCACGGCCTCGGTGTCGGGGTCCTCGGCCCCGTAGGGGTCGAGCTTGTCGGCGACACCGCCGCCCAGCGCACCGGCGAACGCGAACAGGACCACGGCGATGAGGACGACAAGCTTGCGTCGGCGCTGGGCGAGGTTCGCCAGTGCGTCGAACATCAGGCGGTCTCCCGTTCGGTCTGCCTGGCTTTGTCGCTCTGCTGGATCCGCTCGAGCGGCACGCCCTCCTGGAAGGCGAGCCCCTGTCGCTCGAACCAATCGGCGATGAACTCGTGGAAGGCGATGCCGAAGTGCAGCACCGCCGACTTGGACTCGCCGATCTCCTCACCCTTGCGCGCCTCGACCTCGCGCAACTCGCCGGCGGTCTCCCGGGCCTGGTCGGCCCGCCGGCGGCAGATCTCCGCCTTGCGGTCGGGCGCGGCGGCATCGGCGAGGAACAGCTTCAGCATGCCCTCGTCGCGCAGCTCGTGGATCTCGGCGGGCAGCTGATGCCACCCCTCGAGCGCCTGGCGGCCGGCCTCGGTCAACTCGAACACGGTGCGCCGGCGGCCGCCGGTGGGCGAGCTCGTGCCCTCGATCAGGCCCGCATCCGCGAGCCGGTGCAGCTCGGGGTAGATCTGCCCGTAGCTGGCCGCCCAGAAGAAGCGGGTGGAATCGTCGGAGAGGCTCTTGATCTCGTAGCCCGTGCGCGGCCCCATCGCCAGCATCCCGAGGATCACCTTCGCTGTGGCGCTCAACTCCATGTATCGGAGAGATATATCAGCGCGTCAGTCAAGCGACCGTGAACTCGGTCACAGAGGCATCCCGTCGCCCACGCGGCCGCGCGGCCGCGCGGGGCGAATCAGCCGTCCTTCGGCTTCTTGGTCGCCTTGCCGACCAGGCCCAGCTCGCGCTTCAGCTTCAGCACCCGCGCTGCGGCCTGGTCGAGGCGCTCGGGCGAGAGGACGCCCGAGCGGGCGGCCTCCAGCAGGGCATCGCGGCCCTGCCTGGCGAGGGCGGGATCGTCGATCACCACCATGTCCGCGCCGGCCGCGATCGCCTGCACCGCCGCCTCGGGGGCGCCGATCCCGGCGGCGATCGCTCCCGAGCCGAGGTCGTCGGTGAGCGCGACCCCCTTGAAGCCGAGCTGCTCGCGCAGCAGCCCGGTGGCGATCGCGGGTGAGAGCGCGGCCGGGGTGATCGGGTCGTAGGCCGCGTAGAAGGCGAGCGAGAGCACCGTCGCCGGAGCTCCCGCCGCGAACGCCGCCCGGAAGGGCAGGAGGTCGCGCGAGGCCAGCGACGCCCGGTCCAGGCTGACGGTCGCCGGCCCGCCGGCCGGGTCGTCCGAGGCCGCGCCGAGGCCGGGGAAGTGGGAGAACGCGCAGGCGATGCCGCCCTGCTGGCAGCCCCTCGCCGAGGCGGCGGCCATCGTGGCGACCAGCGCCGGGTCGTCGCTGAAGGCGCGGTCGGCTACCGGGCTGTCGAGCGTCGCCACGTCGGCCAGCGGCGCGAGGTTGAGGTCGAAGCCCGCCTTGCGCAGCGCCGCGGCGGTCTGCCGCGCCCAGCCCCGTGCGACCGCGGGATTGCCCTTGGCGGCGACATCGAGCTGGCGCTGCTCGGGGGGCAGGTCGGGGTAGGAGCGATACGTGCCTCCCTCCTGGCGCGCGACGATCAGCGGCGGCACCCGGTTGCCACCGGCTCCCGCGTTTCGCATCCGCTCAACCAGCCCCCGCCCTCCCTCGGCCCAGTCATCGGCGTCGATCACAACGCCGCCCAACTCGGCCGAGCGCAGGCGTGCCTCGGCCCGCCGTGCGCCGTCGAAGCCGGTGACCAGAAGCGCATCCACCTTCTCCCCGGGGCTGCGCTTGCCGAGCTCGCCCGTGGGGGGAGCCTGCGCTTCCCCGCCGGCGTCGTCGCTGGTTCCGCGCTGGCTGAGTACGGCTGCGATGCCGCCGCCGACGGCGAGGACCACGATCCCCGCCAGCACGCCCCGGTTGATGCGGGTGTGCCAATGCCAGGGGAGCGGCGAGGTCGGAATGCGCGAACGCAGCCGTCGCAGCGATGAGCGGGCGGGAGCCATGAGGCCGGCGATGTTATTCGCGCCCTGCCTGCGCCTATCCTCAGATGCGATGGCCGAGGCCTCGACAGCCGAGATCGTGGTGATGAAGTTCGGCGGCACCTCGGTCGCTGGCGCCGAGGAGATCACGCGTGCAGCGCGACGCGTGGTGGCGGCTCGCGAGCAGGGCAAGCGAGTCGTGGCCGTGCTCTCGGCCAGAGGCAAGACCACCGACGAGCTGGTCGCCATGGCCCAGGAGATCTCCGATCGCCCCGACCCCCGCGAGATGGACATGCTGCTCTCCACGGGTGAGCGCATCTCGTGCGCCCTGTGCGCGATGGCGATCAACGACCTCGGCCACCGGGCGATCTCGCTGACCGGGTCCCAGGCCGGGATCGTCACAGACTCCTCCCACACCAAGGCTCGGATCATGGACGTGCGCGCCGACCGCATCCGCACCGCGCTCGACCAGGACTCGATCGTGCTCGTCGCCGGCTTCCAGGGAGTCTCAACCGAGAGCCATGACGTGACCACGCTCGGCCGCGGCGGCTCCGACACCACGGCGGTGGCGCTCGCCGCGGCGCTCGGCGGCGAGGTCTGCGAGATCTACACCGACGTGGCCGGGGTGTTCAGCGCCGACCCGCGGATCGTCCCCGACGCGCGCAAGCTGACGGTCGTCTCCTATGAGGAGATGCTGGAGATGGCGGCCTCCGGCGCCAAGGTGTTGCAGCTGCGCTCGGTTGAGTACGCGCGCAACCACGATGTCAGGATCCACTGCCGAAGCTCGGCTGACGACGGCCTCGGTACCCTCGTCGTCTCCGAGAACGAGACCATGGAGCGACCCCTAGTCACAGCCGTCACCCACTCGACCGACGAGGCTCGCGTCACGCTCACCAGCGTCCCCGACGAGCCCGGTGTCGCCGGCCGCATCTTCAGCGCGCTCGCCGAAGCCAACGTCAACGTCGACGTGATCATCCAGAACGAGCCCGTCTCGCACTCGGAGGGCGCCGATCTCTCGTTCACGATCGAGCGCGACGACCTCCCCGTGGCGGTCGAGACGATCGAGGGCCTCGACGCCCGGATCGGCGTCGAGACCGACGACCAGATCGGGAAGGTCTCGATCGTCGGCGCCGGCATGCGCAGCCACCCGGGCGTCGCGGCCAAGGTGTTCACCACCCTCGGCGAGCAGCAGATCAACATCGAGATGATCTCCACCTCGCCGATCAAGATCTCCTGCGTCCTCGCCGCCGGCCGGGTCGAGGACGCCGTCAAGGCGCTGCATTCGGCCTTCGAGCTGGGTGAGGGGACGATCCACAAGGAGGAGCCGACCGGCGAGCAGCACCGCCCGACGGTGCCGGGCTGATGGCCGCCAACCGTTACACGGTGGGGGTGGTGGGCGCGACCGGAGCGGTGGGCACGACGATCCTCGAGGTTCTCGCCGAGCGTGAGTTCCCCGCCGCGGAGGTTGTGCCGTTCGCCTCCGAGCGCTCCGCCGGCAAGTCCGTGGAGTTCAACGGGTCGAGCCTGGAGTGCCGCCCGCTGACGCCCGAGTCGATCCAGGGCCTGGACATAGCCCTGGCCTCGGCCGGCGGGAGGATCAGTGCCGAGTGGGCGCCGAAGCTGGTCGAGGCGGGCGCCGTGGTCGTCGACAACACCAGCTTCTGGCGCATGCACCAGGACGTGCCGCTGGTGGTCGCCGACGTCAACGACGACGCCGTCGAGGGGCACAGCGGCCTGATCGCCAACCCCAACTGCACGACGATGCAGATGGCGGTCGCGGTGGCGCCGATCCATCGCGCCGTCGGGCTGGAGCGGCTCATCGTCTCCACTTACCAGTCGGTCTCGGGGACCGGGCGGCAGGCGATCGAGGAGCTGAAGGCCCAGTCCAGGGCGATCCTCGATGGCGGGCAGGTCGAGGCCGAGGTCTTCCCTCACCAGGTCGCCTTCAACGTGCTTCCCCAGGTCGAGAAGTTCGTCGACGGCGACGACTACACCACCGAGGAGCGCAAGGTGATGCGCGAGACGCGCAAGATCCTCGGGCTCGATGAGCAGGTGGGGATCTCGGCAACCTGTGTGCGGGTGCCGGTGATCACGGGTCACTCGGAGTCGATCAACATCCAGACGAAGCGCGATCTGCCCCCTGATCGGTGCCGTGAGCTGCTCTCGAGCGCCCCCGGGCTGATCGTCCTCGACGACCCCGATGACTCCATCTACCCGCTGCCGATCGCGGTCGAGGGCCGCGACGAGGTTCTGGTCGGGCGCGTCCGCCGCGACCCCTCGCACGAGCGCTGCCTCAACCTCTGGGTGGTCGGCGACAACCTGCGCAAGGGCGCCGCCACCAACGCCGTCCAGGTCGCCGAGCTGCTCGCCGAGCGCGACCTGGTGAGGGTGCCCGAGGGCGCCCAGCCGGGCAGTTTCGCGGCCTAGCGCTTCTTCCCGCCACCCTTCTTCTTCCCGCCACCCCTACCGCCCTTCCGCTTGCCCTTGCCGTTCTTCCTGCCCTTGCCCTTCCTTGGGTCGCGCTTCAGGTGGGCGGGGCGGCAGCTGCCCGCCTTCGGGTCGAGGCGGTCGCGGACCACGCGCTGACCGCCGGGGCCGCAGGAGAGCACACGGTCGCGGGTGTTGTCGAAGGCCTCGAGCAGGTCGCGGCCTCCGCCCCCGTAGAGCGAGTCGCGGCCCTTCTCGCCGCGCAGGACGTCGGCGCCGCCCAGCCCGAAGATGATGTCGTCGCCCTCGTTGCCCAGCAGCAGCGGGTTGGCGCGGGCGTTGCCGTAGAGGATGTCGGCGAACTGGGTGCCCTCGAGGATCTCGTTGTCGCCGCGCACCCGGGTGGCCGCGCAGCCGGGGTCTCCGGGCTGGTACGCGAGGCCGCCGAGCTGTGCGATCACGCCCCCATTGACCGCCAGCGCGAAGCCGGCGATGTCGCCGCCGCCGGGGCCTCCGCTGAAGTCGTGGCCGTCGCAGGGGTGGGTGGTGACGAGCTGATCGTTCCCCTCGCCGCCGAGGAGCAGGTCGGCGCCGGGGCCGGAGACCAGCGCGTCGTCGCCCGCGCCCGCTACTAGGCGGTCGGCGCCCGATGGCCCGGCGAGCAGGATCTCCGCCCCGGAGGCCCCCGCGATCAGGTCGGAGCCCGCGCCGCCGTCCAGAAGCACGGTTGTCGTCGTGGGGAAGCCCCCGCCGAGAGCGAGCTGGTCGCCGCCGGCGCCGCCCCAGACCGCCGCGTAGCCCAGTGCGGCCTGCGGCTTGGGGCAGGAGACGACGCCCGCGCTTGCGTTGGCGCAGCCCGGCCCCGCAACGATGGGTGAGTTTGCGGTGACCAGGTAGGCGCCCTCCGTCGCGCTCAGGGTGAACGCCTCCGGCTGCGCGCCGCCGCGCACCAGCAGCCCGGGGTCGGCGCCGGCGGCGTCGAGCGACACGGTGGCCGTGCCCGGCGTGGACACGTCGCAATCCCCGGCGCCGAAGCCCGAGCAGAGCTCGCTGCCACCCAGGCCCCGGACCGAGCCGACGCCGCCCCCCTTGCCCCTGATCGTGTCGTCGAAGTTGGAGCCGACCACGTTCTCGATCCCCGCCACCAGCTCGCTCGATCCCTTGACGCCCGCAAGCGGCTCGGGCGGTTCCTCTTGCGCTCGCTCGGCGACCAGATCGACGATCACGCCGTCGATGCCCGGCACGGGGCCCGGGGGCGTCGCGGTCCCGTAGCTGACCGTGTCGAAGCCCGCGTCGCCCCAGTGGAAGTCGCGGTTGACGTCGCCGCGCAGCAGGTCGTCGCCGGCTCCGCCGTGGATGTCGTCGACGCCGTGCCCGCCCGAGATCAGATCGTCGCCGCTTCCCCCGAGCAACTCGTCATCGACGAGCTCTCCGAAGATGCGATCGTCTCCCCGCCCGCCGTCGATCCTCTCGCCGCCCGCCCCGCCGAGCACCAGGTCGGCGCCGGGCCCCGCATTCACGTTGTCGCCGCCGGGGCCGCCCAGCACCAGATCGGAGCCGGTCCCCGCGATGATCGCATCGGGTCCCGGCCCCGCGTAGATCTCGTCGTCGCCCCCGCCACCGCGGATCCGGTCCCTGCCGGTGTCGCCGATCAGCCTGTCGGCGCCCGCGCCGCCGCGCAGCCGGTCGTCACCGATCTGGCCGACCAGCGTGTCGCGGCCACCCGAGCCGGCGAGCCGGTCGCTGCCGCGCGCTCCGATCAGCGTGTCGTTCCCCCTTCCTCCGGAGGCGGTGTCCTTGGCGCCCCCGGGGAGGATGCGGTCGGCTCCGGAGCCCCCCGAGATGCGGTCAGCGTCGCGGCCGCCGCGCAGGCTGTCGCGCCCCCCGCCGCCCGAGATGCGATCGCGGCCGCTGCCCCCCAAGACCAGGTCGGCGCCCCTGCCCCCCGAGATCACGTCGTTGCCGCTGCCCGAGCTGATGCGGTCGGCACCGCCGAGGCCGATCACGCGGTCGGCTCCGCGGCCGCTGCAGATGATGTCGCGCCCCTTCGTGCCGATGATCCGGTCGCGTCCCCCGAATGAGACGACGACATGGCGTCCCTTCTTCCTGCTCAGCCGGATCAGGTCGGCCTTCTCGGTGCCGACGACGCTCGCCTTCTTGCCCGCGCACCGCGGCGCCTTCGCCTTCCCGGGGACCTTCCCCCCGCCTGCGGGAGCTGCCGCGGCTGCCGCCGTGACCAGCGCGAGGCAGGCGATGGCGGCGAGCAGGGCCCCGGGCGGGCGCACCTAGGTGCCGACGTCCTCGATGTCCTCGAGCACGCGCCGCGCGATCATCTGGAAGAAGTCGCTGCGCGTGACCAGCGCATGCACCTTTCCCTCGGTGGCGATCGGGATGATCAGCACGCGGTGGTGCAGGAACAGCTCGGCGATCTCGGTATCGGAGTAGTCGTCCTCGACCAGGACGTGGTCGGTGGTCATGTGCTCGCTGATCTTCTCCTCGCGGCAGGAGAGCCGGCGGTCGATCGCATCGTCCATGCTGCGCGAGACCATGCGGGCCGAGACGAGCGTGTCCACATAGCCGGGGAAGAAGGCGGCCATGAACTCCCGCTCGCCGAAGATCCCCGCGAACTCGCCCTCATCGTCCACCACCGGCAGAGCGGGCAGTTCCGCGTCGATCACACGTTTCGCCCCTGCGGCGACGGTGTCATCGACCCGCAGAGGCTCTACCTCCTGGATCGTCTCTTTCGTGATTGCGTTCGTCATGGCCCTCCGATCACCGTGTAACGAAGCAGAATGTAGAGGCTCGCGATGGCGATCGAGACGATCGTCACGGGGATGCCCACCTTCATGAACTGGACGAAGCCGATCGGGTTGTCGGCGCGCTCGGTCAGCCCGAGGGCCGCCACGTTGGCGGCGGCCGCGATTACGGTCGCGTTGCCGCCGAAGCAGGCACCCAGGGAGAGGGACCACCAGTAGGCGTCGTCCTCGGCCCCCCCGAGCTGTTCGACCACGGGCAGCATCGCCGTGGTGAAGGGGATATTGTCCACCACGCCCGAGCCCGCTGCCGAGATCCAGGTGATCCCCAGCAGCTCCGCGGTGCGGTTCCCGCCGGTCAGGTCCTCGACGGCGACCGTGACCTCGTCGATCGCTCCGGTCGTCTCGAGCGCGCCGACCATCACGAACAGCGCCGTGAAGAAGAACAGCGTCGGCCACTCGATCCGCGAGAGCGCCTGCTCGAGATCGACGTGGCTGACCGCCAGCGCCACCGCCGCTCCGGTCAGGGCCACTGTCGCGGGTTCGATGTGGAGGCTCTGGTGCGCGAAGAAGGCGAGGATCGTCGCCACCAGCACCGGACCGGTGCGCCGCAGCTCGGCCGAGTCGGTGATCGAGCCGGCCGCGTCGAGCTCCATCACGAAGTGGCGGCTGGACTCGTCGATCTGGAGCCTGGATCTGTAGAAGAGGTAGAGCAGCGCGATCACGACGCCGAACGTGACGAAGACGACCGGCGCCAGATTGACGATGAACTGGTTGAAGCTCAGCCCCGTGGCGCCGGCGATGATGATGTTCGGGGGGTCGCCGATCAGGGTCGCCGTGCCGCCGATGTTGGAGGCGATCACCTCGATGATGATCAGGGGGATCGGGTCGATGTCGAAAGCGTCGGCGAGCAGGAAGGTGACCGGCACCACCAGCAGGATCGTGGTCAGGTTGTCGAGGAAGGCCGAGAGCAGGGCGGTTGTGCCGGCCATGCTCAAAACGACCCACAGTGGCCGACCGCCCGAGAGCTGCCCGGCTCGGATCGCGATGTAGTCGTAGACGCCGGTCTGTTGGGTCAGGTAGACGAGGATCATCATCCCGGCGAGCAGCCCGAGGGTGTTGAAGTCGACCGCCTCGATCGCCTTGTCCTGGTCGAACTCCGAGACGAAGAGGACGACGATCGCCGCACCGAGCAGAGCGACCTTGGTGCGGTGCACACGCTCGCTGGCGATGACCGCGAGCGCGATCAGGAAGACTGCGACGGCGATTGCCACGGCTCGATCCTATGGCTCGGCGCCCTCTGGCACCTCCGTGGCGGCGGAGAGGCGGCGCAGAACGGGCGGCGCCAGCAGCGTCGTGATCACCGACATCGCTACCACGGCGGCGAACAGCTCGGGATCCACCACGCCGGCCGCGGCGCCGATCCCCGCGATGATGATTCCGACCTCACCGCGAGGCGCCATGCCGACGGCGACGATCCCGGCCTCACGTCGGCCGAGCGGAAGGGCGGCGGGGAAGGCCCCGGCCAGCTTGGTCGCGATCGCCAGCACGGTCAATCCGGCCAGCAGCAGCAGTGCGCCGGGGTCGGCGAGCTCGCCGAGCTCGATCTGGATCCCGATCGCGGCGAAGAAGAACGGGGGGAAGAACGCGAAGAGTGGCTCCACCTCCTCCTCGATCGGATGCTGGTCCCGGGTCTCGGCGACGATCATCCCCGCCAGGAAGGCACCGATGATCGCGGCCAGCCCGATCTGCGCAGCCAGCGCGGCGAGCGCCAGGCAGAGGATCACCGCCGGCAGCAGCGGCGACTCAGAGAAGCGCGGCTCGTGCAGCAGCGCTGGCCGGCGCCGCAGCAGCGCGGAGCCCCCCAGGGCGAAGAAGGCGATGAACGCGACCGCGGCCCCGGCGGAGATGGCAAGCGCCAGGGGATCGAAGCCGCCCTCCGCCGCGATCCCGGTCGCCACGGCGACGAGAATCAGCGCCAGGACATCGTCGATCACCGCCGCGCCGAGCACCGTGCGGGCGGGGAGCGAGCGCGACAGGTCGAGCTGGGAGAACACCGCCGCCGTGATCCCGGCGCTGGTAGCCGCGAGGGCCGCGCCGAGGAAGACCGCGGTGGCGGTGTCCTCGCCGATCGCGAACGCGAAGCCCACCCCCGCCGCGAACGGGATGATCACGCCCGCCAGGCCGACCCGGGCCGCCACGCTGCCTACCTCGCGCATCTCGGAGAGCCTCGTCTCGAGTCCGACCCAGAAGAGGATGAAGACGACCCCCAGCTCGGCGAAGACGTCGAGCACCTCGCTCGGCGCAACGATCCCGAGCACGGAGGGGCCGATCAGCAGGCCCGCGAGGATCTCGCCGACCAGGGCAGGCTGGCCGAGCCGCTTGAAGACCTCGTCGCCGAGCTTGGCCGCCGCGAGCACGATCGCGAGATCGGTGAGCGCCCCGGCAACTGGGGTCGAGGCGGCAAGGGTGATCATCAGCGGGGCGGTCGCCCGGCCGTCAGCGCGGGCCTAGGCCGGGATCGCCTCGAGGCGATCCTCGACCCACTTGGTCGAGGCGATGTGGCGGCTCATGCCGAGCTCCTTCGGCGAGAGGCCAAGCGCCAAGCCGACGAGTTGCGGGAGGTGGAGCACCGCGAGGCCGAGCTCGCGATTGACGATCTTGGCCGCCTCGGGCTGCTGCATATCGAGGTTGAGATGGCAGAGCGGACAGGGGGTGACGAGGCAGTCGGCCTCGGCGTCCAGCGCGTCGCCGATGTGGGTGCCGGCCTGCCGCAGCGAGACCTCACGCGCCATCGTGATGATCGGGAAGCCGCAGCACTTTCGCGCTCCGTCGTACTCGACCACCTCTCCGCCGAGCACCTCGATCAGCTGCTCGAGGTAGAGGTCGCGCTCGGGGTGCTCCTCGTAGCCGAGGCGGTGCTTGGGCCGCAGGATGTAGCAGCCGTAGAAGGGGCCGACCCTGAGTCCCTCGAGGGGCCGCTGGATCTGCTTGGCGAGGCTGTCGAGCCCGTAGTCCTCGACCAGCACCCAGAGGAAGTTCTTGTTCGAGAAGCCCTGCTTGTCGTAGGAGAGTCCCTCGGCGGCGAGTGCCTCGTTGATGTGGTCGCGGTAGTCCGTGTCGGCATCGAGGCGCTGCTGGCACTCGGACTGTGCGCCCTGGCAGGTCGAGCAGATGTTCATCATCGGCAGCCCGGTCTGCTGGGCGAGCGCGAAGGTGCGCGCGTTGAGCGTGTCGGCGAGCTCCTGGTTGTGCTCGGCGATCACGCCGGCGCCCGAGCAGTTGGCGCGATCCAGCTCGACCAGCTCGATGCCGAGGCGCTCGGCTACCAGCGCCATCGAGCCGTGCAGCTCGGTGGTGAAGCCCCGGCTGACGCAGCCGGGCCAGTAGGCGACCTTCACGAGGCCGCCTCGTCGGGCTCGGGCTTGATCGCCGCCTCGGGCACCGCATCGGCCTCGGGTACCGGCGCGTCCTCTTCGGCCTCCTCGCCCCTGATGTAGAGGTTGAGCTCGATCTGGTGCTCCTCGGCGTGCGCGTAGATCCGCTGCACCTGCTCCTGGGCGCCGTCGGGAAGCTTGTGGTGGATCCCCGGGATCAGCTTCGGAAGCGAGCGCATCTTGCCGCTGCGCAGGCCCCTGAAGGCCGTCGGGATCGACTGGATCAGGCCCTTGATCGCGCCGGGCCGCGGCATCAGCTTGCCCTTGACGCCGGGCGCGTAGGTCTCCTGCAGCAGCAGCGACTCGTCGAGCGTGCCCTTCGACTCGATGTTCTTGACGAAGGCCATCTCGTGGCGGTGGCCGTTGTTGTGGTCGTCGATCCCGTGCCTGTCGCCGGCGGCGCGGCGCAGGCGCATGATCTGGTCCATGGGCGCCACGTCCTTGGGGCAGGCGTCGATGCACGAGAAGCAGTGAGTGCAGTCGTAGATGCCGTGCGGGTCGTTAGCGAGGTCGTGCAGGCGCTCCTCGGACTCGGCGTCGCGCGGGTCGCCGACGAAGCGGTAGGCCTTGGCCAGCGCCGCGGGGCCGATGAATTCGGGGTCGGCCTCCATCGACAGGCAGGAGCTGACGCAGGCGCCGCACTGGATGCAGGCCATCGATTGCGTGATGTCGATCATCGACTCGGGAGGCACGATGTACTCGCGCTCGGGGGGGTCGCCCCCAGGCTGCAGCCACGGGGTGACGCGGCGGATCTTCTCCCAGTGCGTCGACTCCATGTCCGTGACCAGGTCCTTCAGCACCGGCATGTTCCCCATCGGCTCGACGACGATCGGCTCGGAGCCGCCGTTTCGGCGATTGGCCCATTCGGCGGCCTCGCCGAGCTGCGTCTTGCAGGCAAGGCCCGACTGGCCGTTGATCTTCATCCCGCAGGAGCCGCAGATCGCCGCCCGGCACGAGCAGCGCACCGACAGCGAACCGTCCTCGCGGTCCCTGGCCTGCAGCAGGCCGTCGAGCACCGAGAGGGTGGGGTCGAGGTCGACATCGAAGGTCTCCCAGTAGGGGCCATCACCCGACTCGGGCTGGTAGCGGCGGACCTTGAGCGAGTAGCTCGCCATCAGCCCGGCACCCTATATGCGCGCGGGGCCGCCACTAGTAGGTCCTCTCCTGGGGCTCCCATTGGGTCATGGTCACCTCCGAGTAGCTGATCTCGGGCGCGTCATCGGGGCCGCCGCCGTTCATCGAGAGGTCGATGTGCTTGAGCCACTCCTCGTCGTTGCGATCGGGGAAGTCGGTGCGGTACTGGGCGCCGCGGCTCTCGGTGCGGTGCATGGCGCCGACGCAGGTGGTCTCGGCGTTGTCGAGCATGTAGCCGAGCTCGATCGCGCCCAGAACGTCCTGGTTGAAGACGCTGCCGCGGTCATCGACGTAGCAGCTCTCCGCCTCCTGCTTGAGGCGATTTACGACATCGAGAGCCTCCCTGATCCCGTCGGCGTCGCGGAAGACGGCCACATGCTTGTCCATCGTCTCGCCCAGCTCCTTGCGGATCTCGGAGACCCGGCGGCCGGAGCCCTTCTCGCGGCCCAGGATGCCGTCGATCCTGGCCTGCTCCTCGTCCAGAGCGGCCTGCGAGGGGCGGGCCTGCTCGCGCCCCTTGGCCCGGCTCGCGGCGTCGACGCCAGAGCGCTTGCCGAAGATCAGCGTGTCGAGCAGCGAGTTTGCGCCGAGGCGGTTGCCGCCGTGCACCGAGACGCAGGCGCACTCGCCGGCCGCGTAGAGCCCGGGCACGTTGGTGCGGCCGTCGACGTCGGTCTTGATGCCGCCCATCGTGTAGTGGTTACCCGGCTTGATGTGGATCGGCTCCTTGGTGATGTCCACTCCTGCGAAGTCGCGGCCGACCAGCACGATCTCGCGCAAGGCCTCGTGGATGCGCTTGCGAGGCACCACGGTGATGTCGAGCGCGACGGTGCCGTCGGGGAAGCCCCGGCCCTCGTTGATCTCTGTCTGCTCGGCGCGGCTGACCACATCGCGTGAGGCGAGCTCCATCTTGTTGGGCGCGTATCGCTCCATGAAGCGCTCGCCCTTGGCGTTGAGCAGGTGCGCGCCCTCGCCGCGGGCGCCCTCGGTGATCAGGAATCCCTTGCCGGCCAGCGTCGTGGGGTGGTACTGGATCATCTCCATGTCCATCAGGGTGGCGCCGACCCGGTAAGCCATCGAGATGCCGTCGCCGGTGCAGATCAGGGCATTGGTGGTCGGCTGCCACACCTGCCCGTTGCCGCCGGTGGCGAGGATCACCGCCTTGGCGCCGAACAGCTCCATCGAGCCGTCGCGGATGTCGCGGCAGACCGCTCCGACGCAGTTGCCGTCGTCGTCCATGGCGAGGGCGGTGGTGAAGTACTCCTCGTAGCGGGCGACGTCGTCGGAGTGCTTCATCAGCTGCTCGTAGAGAACGTGCATGATCGCCTGGCCGGTGATGTCGGCGACGTAGTAGGTGCGCGCCGCTGAGGCCCCGCCGAAGGCGCGGGTGCCGAGCTTGCCCTCCTCGTTGCGGTGGAAGGTGACGCCGAGGTGCTCGAGGTGGAGGATCTCATCGGGAGCCTCGCGGCACATGATCTCGATCGCGTCCTGATCGCCGAGGTAGTCGGACCCCTTGACCGTGTCGAATGCGTGCGACTCCCAGGAGTCGCCGGGATTCAGAGCGGCGTTGATGCCACCCTGGGCGGCGTTGGAGTGCGAGCGCACGGGGTGGACCTTGCTGATGATCCCCACCGAGACACCCTGCTGGGCGGCGGCCAGCGCGGCACGCTGGCCGGCCAGTCCCGCTCCGATCACCAAGACGTCATGGTCAGGCATATGACTGATCCTATACCGACGCCCCCGTGGGCTCGCCGCGGCCGGGCGCGCCAAAGTCCTGGTATCGGAGCCGGATTTGCCTAGGGCATGCTCGGGCCCGGCGCAGGGTCGCGCAGCGCGCGGCCGACCGCGTCGGCGGTGATCACGCCGCTCATTCGACCCTCGCCGTCGACGGCGATCAGCGCGCCGAGGCGTCGCAGGGCCTGGTTGCCCAGCACCGACTCGAGCGGCGCGCTGTCGTCGATCGTCAGCGAGCCCTCGTCGCGCGCCAGGGTCTCGCCGACCGTCGTCGTCCTGCGCTGCGTCACATCGACCCGTTCGGCGGTGGCGCGGTCGAGCACGCCGACGAAGCGTGAGGAGGCGTCGATCACCGGGAACCAGGGGAAGCGGTAGCGCAGGAAGAACTCGTCGAGCGCCTGCTCGATCGAGAAGCGCTCCGGGATCGCGACCGGCTCGCGGTCCATCACGTCGTCGACCGAGAGCCCGTCGATGCGGCTGGTCAGCTCGCTCTGGGCCACCGCGCCGCGAGCCGAGCCGTTGAGGATGAAGCCGACGACCGCCATCCAGATGCCGCTGAACACGGCCCCCTGCAGCACCAGGTAGGCGCCGAAGGCCATCAGCAGATAGGCGAACCCGCGGCCCAGGGTGGCCGCGAAGCGGGTGGCGCTGGCGCGGTCACCGGTGCGCCACCAGGCGATCGCCCGAGCGATGCGGCCACCGTCGAGCGGGAAGGCTGGGATCAGGTTGAAGATCAGGACGAGCAGGTTGATGCTGGCGAGCCACGAGATCAGCGCCGCCGCGGGAGAGACGTCGGTGCCGGACTGGGTAAGAGCGGCGTCCCGGAACTGGTCGGGGCCTGCCAACAGGATCCCGGCCGCCACGCAGATGACCACGATCGTCGCGGTCACCACCGGGCCGCCGACCGCCACCTTGAACTCGATCGCCGGGGTTTCGGAGTCACGCTCGAGGCGGGCCACGCCGCCGAACATCCACAGCGTGATGCCCTCGATCCCGATCCCGTTGCGGATCGCGACGAAGGCGTGCCCCAGCTCGTGCAAGAGGATCGAGGCGAAGAAGAGCAGGGCGCTGGCGACGGCGAGCACGTAGGGGCCGAGCGCGGCCTGGTCGGACCCGAGCACATCGCGGTAGAAGCCCGAGAGCCAGAAGATGATCAGGAAGAGGATCAGGAACCAGGAGTAGTCAACGCTGACCCTGATTCCTCGAACGTGAAAGAGCGTGATCGAGCCCGCGGGCATTGCCCTGATCTTAGGGGTGTGCTGCGGCGGTTCTCCCATTCCCACGGCGCCTTTCCGGCTCTCGTTCCGGCGCGCGCTCGTCCATTCCCCGGAAGCAGACCCGGTCGCCGCCGCGGTGCTTGGCTTCGTACAACGCCGCGTCGGCGGCCTGCCAGAGCTCTCCGAACGCCGGCGCGGGGCCCGGCGCCGTCGAGACCCCGATGCTGACCGTGACGCGCAGGCCCTCGGGGCCCGGCGTGCGAGCGATCGCCTCGCGCAGGTCCTGGGCGACGCTGATCGCATCCGGGGCCGCCGTGCCCGGCATCACCACGGCGAACTCGTCGCCGCCGATCCGCGCCGAGGCGTCGAGCTCGCGGGTCCAGTGCCGCAGAGCCGCCGAGACCTGGCGCAGCAGCCGGTCGCCGGTGGGGTGGCCGAGGGTGTCGTTCAGTGCCTTGAACTCGTCGATGTCGGCGGTGAGCACGCTGATCGGTGTGCCGTCGCGTTCTGAGCGGGCGCGCTCGACGGCGTACCGCTCATCGAGCGAGTGCCGGTTGAGCAGCCCGGTCAGGGAGTCGCGGCTGGCGCGGTCGGAGAGATCGTCGACCAGCCGGTAGAGGCTGGCGCGAAGCTGGCGCACCAGCAGCCCGGCCACCACCAGCGTGGTCATGGTCACGACCCACTGTGTCACGGCGGTGTCGGTCGGGCAACCCTGGCAGCTCAGAACCCACGCGTAGCCGGCGCCGACCATGAACATCTGGAAGACGGCGTTGGGCAGCGAGAGGAAGTAGAAGGAGTAGAGGGCCACCCAGAGGTAGAGGATCTCGTTGTCGGCGCCGCCGCCCCCCATCCCGCCCTCGCGCGTGGCGATCGTGATCAGAGCCGTGCCGAGCAGCCCCAGCGCGCCGAGGCCCCACTCTCCGAGCACGGGTCGCCTGCTCAGCAGGACCGCCCCGACGATCGCTGATGCCGCCGCCACGACCAGGATCAGCGTCTCCGAGCCCTCCGAGGGCGGGGGCAGTGCGACGGTCGTGGCGGCCAGCGCGCCCCCCGCCAGGGCAAGGGCGCCCATCGCCCGCACGGCTAGCGCCCGCGGGGCTTCAGCCCGCGGAGCCATCCTCGGGGTCGAGCTGCTCGGCTTCATAGGGGTGGGATCGGCACCTGGCCCCTCGGATCTGAGCCTGACGGGCCCCGCGCGGCCCGGTCCACGGGTGGTTGATCGTCCCGCGGGCTCTGGGCTGGGCTCATGAAGGGCGCGGGCGCTAGTTTTCGCGCCCATGACCGGTTCGACCGCATCCGAGGCCGCGGCCCACCTCGACCGGGACTGGCTGCGCTCGAGCCTGGGGGAGCTGGCGGCGATCGAGCGCCCCTCGGCGTCTGAGGGCGAGCGCGTCGCGGCCGAGTGGCTCGTCGCCCGCCTTCGCGAGGCCGGCGCCAGGGAGGTGCGCATCGAGCGGGAGCCGGAGGCCAACGGCACCTTCTGGGTCTCGCTCGGGGCGCTGGCGGGCGTCGGCGCGCTCGCGGGGCTGGCCGCCCTGCGCGGTGGGCGCTTCGCCCGCGCCGGCGCGGTCGTCGCCGGGGCGGCGGCATCGGCGCTGGCCGCCGACGAGATGCCGCCCGGCCGGCGGCGCTTCCGGCGGTTTCTGCCGCGCCGCGCGGCGCACCACGTGCTCGCGGAGCTGGGCCCGCCGGACGCGGAGCGGACTGTCGTCCTGATGGCCCATCACGATGCCGCCCGCAGCGCCTTCTTCTTCAACCCGGCGATCACCGAGGCGGTCGCCGAGCGGGCGCCGTGGGTTTTCGAGCACAACGACACCAGCCCGCCGCTGATGTGGCCCGTGGTCGCGGGGCCGGCGCTGGTCGCCGCCGGCGCAGCGCTCGGCTCCCGGGCTCTGACCGCGGCGGGGACGGTCGTCTCGGCGGGGACCGTCGGCTTCATGGCCGACATCGGCTCCAGGGGCGTTGTGCCTGGCGCCAACGACAACGGCACCGCCTGCGTCTCCCTGATCTCGCTCGCCCAGGCCCTGGTCGCGGACGAGACCAGCTCGGTTCGCGTGCTCTTCCTCTCCACCTCCGAGGAGGCGCTCTGCGAGGGCATGGGGCTGTTCATGGATCGCCACGCCGACGAGCTGCCGCGCGACCGCACCTTCTTCCTCTGCCTCGACACGGTCGGCTCCCCGCATCTCTGCGTGCTTCGCGGCGAGGGGATGCTGGCGATGCGCGAGTACCCGAGCGAGGCTCTGGCGCTGCTCGATTCGACCGCCGATCAGCTAGGTATCGAGCTGATGCCCAACCTGCGGCTGCGCAACGCGACCGACGGCGTCTTCCCCCTTGCCGCGGGCTACCGCTGCGCCTCGGTCTGCTCGGTCAACAGCCTCAAGAATCCCGCCAACTACCACTGGCCCACCGATACGGCAGAGAACGTGGACTACGGGACCCTGGTGCAGGCGATCCGCCTGGCCGAGGCGGTGATCCGCCGCCTCGACGAGCGCTGGCTCTGATCCCCGCCCGCCGGCGAGCGGGAATAAGGGGTCCGCTCAGACCCACACCGAGGAGGCCCGGTGGCGCAGGACTACGAGACGCTGCGATACGAGACCGACCGTCACGTCACCTTGCTCTCCTATGACCGGCCCGAGCCTCGCGCCGCGGTCAGCCGCAAGATGAGCTCCGAGCTGCACGAGGCCTGGCGGCGGGTTCGCGACGATCCCGATGCCTTCGTGCTGGTGATCACGGGGGAGGGCGACGCCTTCTGCGCCGGCTGGGACCTCGCCGACGCGGCTGAGCCGGGCGAGGGGGGTTGGCGAGGGCCGCTCGCTGGAGCGGGCGCTTGAGCTGGCCCACCGGATCGCGGAGCTGCCCCAGGGCGCGATCCGCTCCGACAAGGAGACGATGGTCCGCAACGTCGCCGCACTTACGAGGAGCAGTTGCGCCGCGAGGCCGAGAACTGCGTCTCGATGTTCGCCCGCCGCGATACCCCCACGCGATCGGCGCCCGCGCCTCCAAGCAGGGTCGCGAGCCCGAGTGGCCCAACCACGGTCTGTAGGGCTTCAGGGCTTAGGCTGCCCGCCGAGACCTACGAAAGGAATGAGTCATGGAGTTCGTGATCGGCGGGGTTCTCTACTTCGTGCTGCTGGTGACCCTGGGCATCCTGTCAATCCGCAAGGGCCACTGGATCATGTTCATCATGGGCATCTTCATCCCGCTGTTCTGGATCATCGGCGCGATCATGCCGCCTACGGAGGCGGCGGCGAGGGCCCGGGGCGCCGGGTAGCGGGGGGTCGCCGCGAGCGGTGGCCGGGGCAGAGCCCTAGGCCGTTGCGCGGTGGCGCTCGATGATGCGGTCGAAATCGGTTGCTGCCGGCAGCGTGCCGAATGCCCGGCCCCAGTCACCTCCCAGGCGCGAGGCGCAGTAGGCGTCGGCGACAGCCTCATCGGCGTACCTCACCATCAGCGATCCCTGCAAGAGCAGCGCCATGCGCTCGACGATTCGTCGCGCCCGGCTCTCGATCCCGTTCATGTCGGCGAGCTCGGTGCGTAGAGCCTCTGCCTCGTGGGCGATCCGCGGTTCCGCGTCCCCTTCGCCGATCTCGGCGAAGAAGGCCTCCAGGGAGTCGGGGTTCTTGACCATCGCCCGCAGCACGTCGAGGCACTGCACGTTGCCCGAGCCCTCCCAGATCGAGTTCAGCGGCGCCTCGCGGTAGAGGCGGGGCATCCCCGACTCCTCGACGTAGCCGTTGCCTCCCAGGCACTCGAGGCACTCGGCCGCATGGGACGGCGCCCGCTTGCAGATCCAGTACTTGAGCACCGCGTTGGCGATCCGCTTGAAGCTCTCGGCGTGCTCCCGGCCGGCCGGCGAAGCCGAGCCTTCGTCGCCCAGGGCCTCGTCGTAGGCCCGGGCCAGGCGCATCACCGAGATCGTCGCCGCCTCGGACTCCACGGCGAGGTCGGCCAGCACGTTCTGCATCAGCGGCTGCTCGACCAGGGTGGTGCCGAAGGCCGAGCGGTGCGAGGTGTGGTGGATCGCCTGCGCGACGCCGGCGCGCATTCCGGCTGCGCCGCCCAGCGCGCAGTCGAGCCGGGTGTGGTTGACCATCTCGATGATCGTGCGCACGCCGGCGCCCTCCTCGCCGACCAGGCGGGCCCAGGCACCGTCGAACTCGACCTCCGAGGAGGCGTTGGAGCGGTTGCCGAGCTTGTCCTTGAGCCGCTGCAGGCGGAAGCTGTTGCGCTCGCCGTCTGGGGTCCAGCGCGGGAACAGGAAGCAGGAGATGCCGCCGTCGGCCTGGGCAAGCAGCAGGAAGGCGTCGCACATCGGCGCCGAGACGAACCACTTGTGGCCGGTGATCTCGTACTCGCCGCCCGGACCGCCGCCGTTCAGGGGGCGGGCGACGGTGGTGTTGGCGCGGACGTCGGAGCCGCCCTGCTTCTCGGTCATACCCATTCCGGCCAGCGCGCCCGGCTTCTCGCTTGCGGGCACGTTGCGGGGGTCGTAGGCGCTCGAGGTGAAGCGCGGCTCCCACTCGGCGGCGAGGTCGGGCTGGTGGCGCAGCGCCGGGATCACCGAGTAGGTCATCGAGATCGGGCAGCCGACGCCCGCCTCTGCCTGGCCGAAGCACATGAACGCCGCGCCGCGCGCGACGTGGGCGCCGGGCTGGGGATCCCGCCACGGAAGCGAGTGCAGCTCGTTGGCGACGCTCGCCCCGAGCAGCTCGTCCCAGGCGGGGTGGAACTCGACCTCGTCCACGCGGTGGCCGTAGCGGTCGTGCGTGCGCAGCTTCGGCGGGTTCTCGTTCGCCTCGCGTCCCAGCTCGATCATCCGCGCGCTGCCGGCCAGCTCGCCGACCGCCGAGATCCGCGGCTCGGCCCAGTCGGCGCCCTCGCGCCGCACGGCCTCGATCAGCGGCCGGTCGGCCTCGTAGACGTTGTAGTCGGCCAGCGGCGGCGGCTGGTTGGTGACCTCGTGGGTGCTCACGCCCTTCCCTCTTGCCGCGGTGGCCATCGGTGTCAATCATCGCACCACCGCTGCGACGAGGCGCTGTGATACGGAGGCGCGCACGCCGAGCATCGCACCGCCACTGCGACGAGGCGCTGTGATCCCGAGGTGCGTACGCTGGGCGTCCTCCCGCCGGTAGCATCGCCGCGCGCATGGGGAAGATCAAGGTCAAGAACCCGATCGTCGAGCTCGACGGCGACGAGATGACCCGGATCATCTGGGCCTTCATCAAGGAGCAGCTGATCCTGCCCTATCTCGACGTCGAGCTCGACTACTACGACCTCGGCATCGAGAGCCGCGAGGCCACCAACGACCAGATCACCGTCGACGCCGCCAACGCGATCAAGCGGCAGGGGGTCGGCGTCAAGTGCGCGACGATCACGCCCGACGAGGCCCGCGTCGAGGAGTTCGGGCTCTCGGAGATGTATCGCTCGCCCAACGGCACGATCCGCAACATCCTCGGCGGCGTGATCTTCCGTGAGCCGATCGTGATCTCCAACATCCCCCGGCTGGTGCCCAGCTGGACCAAGCCGATCATCATCGGCCGCCACGCCTTCGGCGACCAGTACCGCGCCACCGACACGCTGATTCCCGCGGGCGGGGGGGCGCTGACGCTGAGCTTCTCCCCGAAGCAGGGCGGCGAGCCGATCGAGCTGGAGGTCTTCGACTTCCCGGAGGAGGGTGGCGGCGGGGTGGCGATGGCGATGTACAACCTCGACGACTCGATCCGCGACTTCGCCCGGGCCTCGTTCCGCTATGGCCTCGAACGCGGCCTGCCGGTCTACATGTCCACCAAGAACACGATCCTGAAGACCTACGACGGGCGCTTCAAGGAGATCTTCCAGGAGGTCTTCGACTCCGAGTTCGCCCCGGAATTCGAGACCGCCGGCCTCACCTACGAGCACCGACTGATCGACGACATGGTCGCGGCCGCGATGAAGTGGGAGGGCGGCTACGTCTGGGCCTGCAAGAACTACGACGGCGACGTGCAGTCCGACACCGTCGCCCAGGGCTTCGGCTCGCTCGGCCTGATGACCTCGGTGCTGATGACGCCCGACGGAAAGACCGTCGAGGCCGAGGCCGCCCACGGCACGGTCACCCGCCACTACCGCGAGCACCAGAAGGGCAACCCCACCTCGACCAACCCGATCGCCTCGATCTTCGCCTGGACACGTGCCCTGGCGGCCCGGGGCCGCATGGACGAGACCCCCGCCGTCTCCGAGTTCGCCGAGACCCTCGAGCGCGTCTGCATCGAGACGGTCGAGAGCGGCAAGATGACCAAGGATCTCGCCTTGCTGATCTCCACCGATCAGCCCTTCCAGACCACCCAGGAGTTCCTCGCCTCGATCGACGAGAACCTGCAAGAGGCGATGGCCTAGCTTCTCAGCAGCACCCTCCTGACCCGGTCGGCGACGATCGCGGGCCGCCGGCTGACATCCCACCAGGTGAAGCGCAGCGTGCGGTAGCCGTGCGCCGCCAGCAGGCTGTCGCGATCGCGGTCGTCCTGAAAGCCCCGACGCGTGTCATGGCCGGCGCGACCGTCGAGCTCGGCGATCAGGTCGGCCCGGGGCCAGAGGAAGTCCACGGTGAGACCGAGCACGCCGACGTTGACCAGGGGCGCGGGCAGCCCCCGATCGCGCATCAGGGCGAGGAAGCGCTCCTCCAACTCCGAGCGGGTCAGCGTCGATCCGATCGCGTGCTGTTCCAACAGACGCCTCAGCGCGGCGCAGCCGGCGCCCGACGGGCAGCGGGCGAGAGCGGCTCGGAGCGCCTGGTCATCGCAGATCCGTAGCCGCTCAGCCTCGTCGACGGCTCGCTCCAGGGGGCGCCCCGTCAGCCCCGATCGCGCCAGGTCCGCGATCGTGCGCGCCGGGGCCGTCACGGCGATCCCCTGCCGACGCTCGGTGTCGGCCGCCACCAGGGTTCCAGAGCGGTGCACGATGATCCCGGCCCGCCTCGACCGGCCCGAGAGGGTTGGCACCGTGACGTCGACGGGCCCGTCGCCGGGCGGGCGGATCCTCCACAGGGCCGCGGCGGCTGCATGGCTGAGCGCCGCGCCGTCCCCGCAGGCGAGCACCGCCGCCATCCAAACCCCGCGACGAGTGCCCGGCCGCCCCCCGATCGCGTAAACGCCGCGATGCACGCGACAAAGCCAGCCCCCTCGCACCCGTCCGTGCAGCTCCTCCCAGCTGACGCCCAGCTCGCGTAGCTGGCTTGCCGCGACCACGCCATGCTGGCGTCGCGCGAGGCCGACGATCGCCGCCGTCGCGCTGGCCGCAGGCGGCGTGGCGGGTTGTCGTTCCATGCGACCGACAAGGCGCCACCACCCAGCGATTCACCCCTCGGACGCGGTGGCTGTGGCGGCTTATCGTGGCGCGCGACCGAAAAGCCGCCACCGGGGGTCGCGGCGGCGTCTGAAGGGAGCGCCACCGGGGGTCGCGGCGGTCCTTTGCGAGAATGCGACGCCCTCCCAATCGAGCAAGGAGACTTGAAACGTGAGCGAATCCCCCGTCAAGGTCACAGTCACCGGCGCCGCCGGGCAGATCGGCTACGCGATTCTGCCCCGGATCGCGAGTGGGCAGATGCTCGGGCCCGAGACCAAGGTCGAGTTGCGGCTGCTGGAGATCCCGGATGCGATGAAGGCCCTGGAGGGAGTCGTGATGGAGCTGCAGGACTGCGCCTTCCCCCTGCTCGAGCGCATCGAGATCAGCGACGATCCCAAGGTCGCCTTCGAGGGTGCGAACGTCGCCCTGTTGGTCGGCGCCCGCCCGCGCGGCAAGGGGATGGAGCGCGCCGACCTGCTGGAGGCCAACGGCGGCATCTTCAAGCCCCAGGGGGAGGCGATCAACGCCGGCGCCGCCGACGACATCCGGGTGCTCGTGGTCGGCAACCCGGCCAACACCAACTGCCTGATCGCGATGGCGCACGCGCCCGATGTACCGGGCGAGCGCTTCACCGCGATGATGCGGCTCGACCATAACCGCGCCAAGGCCCAGTTGGCCGAGAAGGCGGGCGCACACGCGCGCGACGTGACCCGGATGGCGATCTGGGGCAACCACTCGGCCACGCAGTACCCCGACATCAGCCACGCCCTGGTCGGCGGCGAGCCGGCGACGGAGCTGCTGAGCGAGCGCGATTGGGTCGAGGGGGAGTTCATCCCCACGGTTCAGAAGCGCGGCGCCGCGATCATCGAGGCGCGCGGCGCCTCCAGCGCCATGTCGGCTGCCAGCGCCGCGATCGATCACGTCCACGACTGGGTGCTCGGCAGCCCCGCCGACGACTGGGTCTCGATGGGTGTGCGGTCCGACGGAAGCTACGGGATCGAGCAGGGCCTGATCTCGGGCTTCCCCTGCACCTGCTCGGGTGGCGAGTGGAGCATCGTCGAGGGCGTCGAGATCGACGACTTCTCGCGAGAGCGCATCGACGCCAGCGTCGCCGAGCTCGCCTCGGAGCGGGATTCGGTCAGGGAACTGGGGCTGGTCTGAGCCGGGCAGGCGCCGCTAGGCGGGGTAGTAGCCCCGGCCCTTCTTGCGGATCCGGCCCTCCTTCTCCAGGTCGGGCAGCACCCGGTAGAGGTAGTTGGGGGCATTCAGCTTCATCTTGCGGCCGAGGTCGGCCACGCCGATGCCGGGGTTCTCGCCGATCAGCTTCACCGCCTGGTCGGCCCGCGAGCCCCCGCGCCGGCGGCGGCGCCGCTTGGGGGCGCCGTCCGGGCCGCGGTTGTTGCTCGATCCGGGCGGGCGGCCCGGGCCACGCTTGCGCACGCCGCCGAGGTCCGAGAGCGCCTTCTCGATCTGCCGCAGCTCCTGGCGCAGCTCGCCGCGGCGCTCCTCCAGCAGCGCCCGCGCCTTTTCGATTGTGTCCGAAGTCTGTGCCATGTGATCCTTCCCGTAGCCCCACTGTTAACTATTACTTCACTGTAACCGTTAGCGTGCCCGGACATGAGTGATAACCGTCAGCTCGTGGCGATCGCCCGGCTGTTGCTGCCGGAGGGCCGCGACCTGCTGAGCGAGCGCTATGAGTTGCGCGATGGAGGGCTCGACGCGGATCGAGCGGTTGTGCTGTCGCTGGTCCCCGGCGCCGCGGCGCTGGTGGCGGACGCCAGCGTGCCCGTCGACGGAGAGGTTCTAGACGTCGCGGGCGAGAGCCTCCGTGTCGTCTCGAACTTCGCGGTCGGCTACGACAACGTCGATCTCGAGGCCTGCCGCTCGCGCGGCGTGATCGTCACCAACACCCCCGACGTGCTCACGCAGGCGACGGCCGAGCTGGCCCTGGCGCTGACGCTCGCGGCCGGGCGCCGGATGGGCGACGCCGAGCGCGACCTGCGCGAGGGCCGCTGGGGTGGCTGGGACCCGGGTGCCTACCGTGGCCTCGAGCTGCGCGGCGCCACCGTCGGCGTGATCGGCATGGGGCGGATCGGCCTTCGCTACGCCGAGCTGGTGCGGGCGATCGGCGCGGAGGTGATCTACACGAGCCGCTCGCCGAAGCCCGACGCCGAGCGCGACCTGGGGGCGCGCCGGATGGAGCTGCATCGGCTGCTCGAGGCGGCCGACGTAGTCAGCCTGCACGCTCCCGCCAGCGAGGAGACCCATCGCCTGATCGGCGCGGCTGAGCTGGAGCTGATCGGGCCCCAGGGCGTCCTGGTCAACACATCGCGCGGCCCGCTGGTGGACGCGGACGCCGTCGCTGCCGCCCTCGCCGCCGGCAGCCTCGGCGCCGCGGGCCTGGACGTCTATGAAGGCGAGCCCGCGGTTCCAGCCCCGCTGCTGGACGCGCCCCGGGCGGTGCTGCTGCCCCACATCGGCTCCGCCACCGTCCGCTCGCGCGACGGCATGGCGCGGATGGCCGCCGAGAACGTGATCGCCGTGCTCGAGGGGCGCGAGCCCGCCAGCAGGGTCGCCTAGCGCGAGGAAGGCGCCGGGGTGCGCTCGGGCTCCGAGGCGGCCGGCTCGGACTCTCGGCGCTCGACCTTGCGGCGGCGCGGCAGTGTGCGGAAGACCGCGTCCCAGAGCGGCGAGGAGACGCCGTAGCCGTAGTGGTGATCCTGGAAGTGGTGGCGCATGTGCTGCTCGCGAAGCTTGCGCCCCGCGTCGGTGCTGGGCGTGTGATGGTGCACGTGGTAGTGCGTGTAGTCGTAGACCAGGTAGCCGACGATGAACCCCGCGAACAGGGGGTAGGCGTGGGGCGTGCCGAAGATCAGCGCGAAGAGGCCGAAGAAGAGCGCCGCCAGCGGAATGCTCGCGGCGGGAGGCATGACCAGGCGCATCGCGTCGTTGGGATGGTCGTGGTGGACGCCGTGGATCATGAAATGCATGCGCTCGCCACCGCGGATCTTGGGCTGCCAGTGGAAGACGAGGCGATGCAGCCAGTACTCGGTGGGCGTCCAGATCACCAGTCCGGCCACCACCAGCAGCCCCGTGGTCAGGACGCTGAGGCCGGCGTCGATCCCGAGCCAGATCACCGCCGCGACCACCGGCACGTAGATGATCGCCGGGACCGCCGGATGCACACGGGTGAAGCGATCGAGAAAGCGGTTCTCGAACATCGGCGGGCTGGCCGCCAGCCGGTCTGTTCGCAGCTGCGCCATCGGGGCAGATCTTAGCCAACAGAAAAGAAGGTCGGCATTTGCGGGATCGCGCCTGACGGCCGCGTGGCCAGGTGGCATGATGGCCCCGCGTCGCGGGAGGGGTTCCCGGGACGGAGGTTCCTGACGAGAGGAGTGGAGACTTGGCCGCTGGCCGAGCGCGTGACGCTGAGAAGGTGCCGAGCTGCGACGAGTGCTTCTTCGCCCGCCGCAATCTCTGCGCGCTGGGCCTCGATGAGCCCTGCTCCACGTTCCGCCCCGACTCGCCCGCGGGCCTCGTCCCGCCGCGCCAGCCCTCGCTGCTGTTGAGGTCGAGCGGCCGCCAGGCCGCGACCGAGCTCACCCGGGGGGCCCGCCAACCCGTCTAGAGTCTGCCCCGAGGGAAGCGATGAGGCCGGCCACAACTTGAAGCTCACCATCCTGGGCAAGTCGCCCTCCTGGCAGGACGCCGGGGGCGCCTGCAGCGGCTACCTGATCGAGAGCGGCTCAACGCAGGTGCTGCTGGACTGCGGCAACGGGGTCTTCGGCAAGCTCCGCGAGCGCTTCGACTACGTCGAGGTGGATGCCGTGCTCCTCTCCCACCTGCACGCCGACCACTGGCTCGATCTCGTCCCCTACTCCTACGCGTTGACCTACTCGCCCAGGCAGCAGCCGGTACCGGTCCACACCTGGCCGGGCACCGATAGCCCCGCCCGCCCGCGCCTGATCGCGCCGCCCGGCGCCACCGAGACCTTTCGCCGGGCGGTGGGCGCCTGGGGAAGCGAGGATCTGATCGAGCTGGCCTTCGAGCTCGAGGAGTTCGCGCCCGGCGGCGGCATCGTCGTCGGTGAGATCACCGCGAGCTTCCACCCCGTGCCCCACTTCATCGACACCTTCGCCGTCAATCTCAGCTCCGGGGCCGGCGATGAGAAGCTCACCTACAGCGCCGACACGCGGCCCGGCGAGGAGATCGTGGAGATCGCCCGCGACGCCGACCTGCTGCTGATCGAAGCGACTCTGCCCCGCCCGGAGCGCACGGGGGCGCGCGGCCACCTGACTCCCGCCGAGGCGGGTGCGAGCGCCAGGCGCGCGGGCGCCCGGCGCGTCGTGCTCACCCACCTCTCCGATGAGCTGGGCTCCGAGTGGGCGCGCGAGCAGGCCGAGCAGGCCTTCGGGGGCCCCGTCGAGGTCGCAGCCGAGGGCGCCACGTACGAGCTCTGACCTCGCAGGGTGGCCACCACTGCGGCCTGGTCTCCCCGCACCCCCGGTCACATCGCGCGGCAGGTGCCGGAGCGATCTGACGGCTATCGTTGACGGCGTGAGCAGGCAGCGCGACCCCTTCGCCGACTTCGCCCGCATGCGGCTCGAGATGGACGAGTTGCTGGGTGACTTCTGGACCCAGGCCGGATACCGCAACGTGCGCCAGGCCACCACCTTCGTGCCGAGGGTCGACCTCTATTACTGCGGCGAGCAGCGGCCCGAGCGGGCGATCGTCAAGGTCGATCTGCCCGGGGTCGATGTCGATGCGATCAACCTCGAGGTGCGCGGCCGCGCGCTGGTGATCACCGGCGAGCGGCCGGTGCGCGAGACCGAGGGCCGCACCTACCAGCAGGTGGAGCTCCCCTCGGGCCCCTTCCGGCGCGTGATCGAGCTCTCCACCGATGTCCAGGCCGACCAGGCCCAGGCCAGCTACGAGGACGGGATCCTCCGCGTGGAGCTTCCCGTGAGGGTCGAGCAGCCCGTGCGCCAGGTTCCCATCGAGCGCGCCCCCGAGTAGTGGAGGGGACCGACCGCGACCTGACCGAGGTCAGTCAGGGCCTCGAGAGCGGGGTGGAGGCACCCGAGATCGAGGTCGTCGAGATCCCCGACGTCGAGGACGCCGTCCGCGGCGAGGAGCCGCTTCCCGACGCTCTGCCGGTGCTGCCGCTGCGCGAGACGGTCACCTACCCGGACACGCTGACCCCGCTCGCGGTCGGGCAGGAGCGCTCGATCAAGCTCGTCAACGACGTGCTCTCGGGCAACCGGATGCTGGCCATGGTCGCCTCCAAGGATCCCGAGAACGAGGCGCCGGGCCCCGCTGATCTGCACGACGTCGGCGTCGCCGGCTCGGTGGCGCGGATGATGAAGGTGCCCGATGGCACGATCCGCATCCTGGTCCAGGGCGGCGAGCGCGTGAAGCTGACCGACTACGTCGCCGAGACGCCGTACCTGGTGGCCCGGATCGAGCCGCTGCCCGACGTGCTCGAGAGCTCACCCGAGCTGGAGGCGCTGACCCGCAACGTCCAGAACACCTTCAGCGAGATCATCGAGCAGATCCCCTATCTGCCCGAGGAGCTGCAGCTCGCGGTCACCAACCTCGACGACCCCGCGGCGCTCAGCCACCTGATTGCCGGGGCCCTTCGGATCGCCTCCGAGGAGAAGCAGGAGCTGCTCGAGCAGGTCGACGTCGGCAAGCGACTGCGCCGGCTCTCGGAGATCCTCACGCGCGAGCTCGAGGTCGTCCGGCTGGGCACCAAGATCCAGACCCAGGTCGAGTCGGAGATGGAGAAGGGCCAGCGCGAGTTCGTCCTGCGCCAGCAGTTGAAGGCGATCCAGGAAGAGCTGGGAGAGGAGGATGACCAGGCCGCCGAGCTCAAGGAGCTGCGCGAGCGTCTCGAGGCGGCGAAGCTGCCCGAGGACCCTCACAGGGCCGCCGAGCGTGAGCTGGGGCGGCTGGAGAAGCTGCCACCGGCAGCGGCCGAATACGGGGTGATCCGCACCTACCTGGAGTGGCTGCTGGACCTGCCTTGGTCGAATGAGACCGAGGACGACCTCGACATCAAGCACGCGCACAAGGTCCTCGACGAGGACCACTACGACCTCGAGGAGGTCAAGGACCGGATCCTCGAGTACCTGGCGGTGCGCAAGCTCAACCCCGACTCCCCCGGGCCGATCCTCTGCTTCGTGGGCCCGCCCGGGGTCGGCAAGACCAGCCTGGGCAAGTCGATTGCGCGCGCGCTGGGCCGCGAGTTCGAGCGCATCTCGGTAGGCGGCGTCCGCGACGAGGCCGAGATCCGCGGTCACCGTCGCACCTACATCGGGGCGATGCCGGGGACGATCATCCGGGCGCTGCGCGACGCGGGCACCCGCAACCCGGTGTTCATGATCGACGAGATCGACAAGATGGGAGCCGACTTCAGGGGCGATCCGTCCAGCGCGATGCTCGAGGTGCTCGACCCCGCTCAGAATGCGACCTTCCGCGACCATTACCTCGACCTCCCGTTCGACCTCTCGGACGTCCTCTTCATCGCCACCGCGAACATGCTGGAGCCCATCCCCGGCCCTCTCCAGGACCGAATGGAGACGATCCAGCTCGCCGGCTACACGGTCGAGGAGAAGCTGCACATCGCCAAGCGCTACCTGCTGCCCCGTCAGCTCGAGACGAACGGACTCAAGCCCTCGCAGGTCGAGCTCGCCGATCCCGCGATCACCGCGATCATCGAGGAGTACACCCGCGAGGCGGGCGTGCGCAACCTCGAGCGCCAGATCGGCACCGTGCTGCGCAAGGTCGCTCGCGACGTCGCCGAGGGGAAGGTCGACGGCAAGGTCAGGGTCTCGGCCAAGCGCGCCCGCGAGCTGCTCGGCAAGCGCCGCTTCTTCTCCGAGCAGCGCCGCCGCACCAAGGACCCAGGGGTCGCAACCGGGCTCGCCTGGACGCCGGTCGGCGGGGAGGTCCTGTTCATCGAGGCCACCTCGATGCCGGGCTCGGGCAAGCTGACGATCACCGGTCAACTCGGCGACGTGATGCGCGAGTCGGCCCAGGCGGCCCTCTCTTACGTTCGCGGCCATGTCTCCGAGCTGGCGCCCGAGCTGGGAGCCGACTGGTTCGCCGAGAACGACATCCACGTCCATGTCCCCGCGGGCGCCGTGCCCAAGGACGGTCCCTCGGCCGGCGTGGCGATGACCACGGCTCTGGCCTCCCTGGTCAGTGGCAGGCCGGTCGCCAACTATGTGGCGATGACGGGCGAGGTGACGCTGACCGGGCAGGTGCTGCCCGTGGGCGGCCTCAAGGAGAAGACCCTCGCCGCCCTGCGGGCGGGGATCAAGCAGGTGATCGTGCCGGCGCGGAATGAGGGCGACATCGCCGAGATCCCCGAGCACGAGCTCGGCGAGCTCGAGTTCCACTACGTCGACGAGATCGGCGAGGCGCTGAAGGTGGCGATCGGCGGCGGCCCCTAGCCCCGCCCGATCGAGGGTATCCTGCGGGCGCACGCTGCAAACCGAAGCGAGGAGACCAGAGATGGGCCAAAGCAGAAGCGAGAGGGCGGGTGACGCCGCCAGGTCGGTCACCTCGAACCCCTACGTGAAGCGGATCCTCGAGGACGAGGAGCTGCGCGACAACATCAAGGAGGCCTTCGAGGCCGCCCGGAGCGCCTACGGGCGGATGTCCAACGGCAACGGGCCAGCCCAGGCGATCATGGACGACAAGAAGGTCCAGCGCGATCTCAAGAGCGCCGCCGAGAGCCTGCGAGACGCCTCCGAGCAGCTGCGGGGCAAGCGCCGCCGCGGCGGCTTCGGGATCGGCAAGGCGCTGCTGGTCGCCCTCCTGGGAGCGATCCTGGTGCTGATCCTCAGCGAGGGCGCGCGCAACGCTGTGCTCGACAAGCTGTTCGGCGCCGAGGAGGAGTTCGAGTACACCTCGACCACCACCCCGGAGCCCGAGACCGAGTCCACCTCGGTTTCCTCCTCCTAGCGGGGAGGCCGAAAGGCTCGAGAAGGGGCCGCTTCGGGCGGCCCCTTCGCTTGTCCGCGCGCGAGGCTCGCGCCCGCCGCCGGGGCGGACGGGTCTCGAGAGTTCCGAGCGCCGGTAGCCGTAGAGTTGAGGCGGATGGAAGCGGCCGCGCGACCCAGGGAGCTGACCGGCGAGAAGGCGAACCGGATCGTGGAGGCGATGCGCTCGAGTGTGGCGCGTCGCGGGATCGCAGGCTCGACCTTCGAGCACGTGGCGCGCGAGGCGGGCGTCAGCCGGGGGCTGCTGCACTACTACTTCGGCACCAAAGAGGCGCTGCTGGTCGAGGTCGTCCGACGAGACTCCGAGCACCGGATCACCCGCCTCGACGAGCCGCTCGCGAAGGCCCGCGATGCCGACGAGATCCTCGAGGTGCTGGTGGCCAGCCTCGAGGACTCGATTCAGAACGACCCCGGCTTCTGGGTGTTGATCTTCGAGCTGTTCACGGCGGGCCGGCGCAACCCCGAGATCCAGAACGAGATCGGCGAGCTGTTCCGGCGCACCCGCGAGCATGTCGCCGAGATCTTCCGAGCCAAGGAGCGCGAGGGGGCTCTGCAGCTGCGCGCTGATGCCGATCCGGTCGTGGGCGCCCTGTTCGCGATCGCCGACGGCCTCGCTCTCCAGGTCCTCTCGGACCCCGAGCGCGACCACGCCGACCTGATCGTCGCCGGCACGCTCGCCGCGCGGGCGCTGCTCAGCTCGGGCTGAGCCCGCCCCCTACGATCCGAGCATGGGCCTGCTCGACTTCATCCGGCGCAGGAACGAGCGGGCGATCCCCGAGCCCGGGACGCCCGAGTTCGATGCCGCGGTCGGCGGCTCCGCGATACCCGACTCCCAGAGCGTCAGCATGGGCGAGCGGGGCTGGACCAGCACGACCCAGCGCCTCGAGATGCGCGACAGCGAGGCGCGCGCCAAGGTCGAGGGCGTGCTTCGCGAGCATGGAATCGATCCCGACCGCGAGGGTCAGACGATCGACGCGGGCACGGTGCCGGGGCTCAGCGAGGCGATCCTGGCCGCGCTCGGCGCCTCGGGCGTGAAGATCCCCGACGCCGGCGGGTTCGGCGGCGGCGTCTCGGCCCCCGAGGTCGACCGGGAAGCGCTGCTCGAGCACCTCGCCGCCAAGCGCGACTCCGGCGAGATCAGCGAAGCCGAGTTCGAGGCCCAGAGGCGCTACCTGCTGCAGCGATAGGGCTCAGGCCCAGAGCTTGCCCATGCGGGCGAACTGGCGCACTCCGCCGCGGGGGCGCAGCTTGCGCAGCACTGTCGCCTTGAGCGCGCTCTCGCCGCGCATCGAGACGTCGATCCAGTCGGACCAGCTCGTCTCCAGGGTCAGGTCGGCGCCGGCAGCCATCCCCCGCTCGGCGCTGGTCGAGCCGTTGTCGACGCGCAGGTGCCAGGGCTCGGCGTCGGTGAAGGCCCACTGGATGGTCATCGGGGCGTCAAGCGCGGCGCCGTTCGCCGAGCGCGCGATCAGGTCGAAGTAGAGCTCCTGGATCTCGGGCGAGCACTGGGCGCGGCCGGCCGGCTCGCCGAGCACGCCCGCCTTGAGCAGCTTGATCTGCCGCTCCGCGCGCTGCTCGTAGGGCATCGCGGGGTCGAAGGGGAAGAGCGCGCCAGGCATCTCCTCGAACGGGTAGCCGATCGCCCGCCACTTGGCCTCGGTCGAGCGCATGCCGAAGGCGAAGATGTCCTGCATCGTGAATCCGTAGGACGTCTGATAGCGCTCGTCCCAGCCGGGGGGCACGAAGGTGGCGCCCAGGAACGGGTACACCTCGCGCAGCAGCTCCACCACTGCCGCCTTGCACTCCTCGGACTGCGGCAGCAGCTCCGAGAGCACCTTGACGCCGAAACCGATGTGGCGCTGTTCGTCGCGCGAGACGTTGCGCATGCCCTCGGAGAAGCCGGGCATCGATCCGTCCTTGACGAAGAAGTCCTCGATGAAGTGCTGACCCGGCTGGGCCATGGCCGCCTCGATCACCATGTGGTACAGCGCGATCGCCTGCGCGAACTTGGGCAGGGAGCGATCGCGGCGCAGCTCGTCGCTCATCGTCTCGAGCCGGTCGAAGACCCCGCGATAGCCCCAGCCCAGATACTGCTCGGTGAAGGCGAGCCCCGTCGAGAGGGTGTCGCCGGCGCCGATCACCTCCTTGAAGAAGCGGTGGAAGAAGACGGCGTGGCGCGCCTCGTCGACCTGCTGGGTGGCGAGGAAGTACTTCTGCTCCTCCTTCGGGGCCGCGTCGATGTACGGCGAGAGGCCGTCGGTGACGGCGTCCTCTCCGTAGAAGAACATCGAGTAGATCCACAGCGCCGACTTGCGCTGGATCTCCTCCAGCGCCTCCCAGCCCGTGCGGTCCGCGCTGAAGTCGATCTCGTAGGCGCTCCAGTTGCCCTGTTCCCAGCGGCGGTAGAGGTCCTCATAGGAGATCTGGTCGCCGGCGCGAGCCGAGACGTCGTCGCTCCGGGTCGCTCTGCCGTTCTGGGTCTTGGTCGCCATTCCGATCTCCTCTCGCTTTCCGGTCGCCGGGCACGATATCGTAACTGACTGGCCAGTCAGTTAGAGGCCGACCCCGTGAAACCGCTCACAGAGGAAGACCAGGCCCCCGGCACGAGTCCGGGCGCGGTGTCCGGCGACCCCGCCGTTCGCCGACGGATCCCTGCTTCGGATCGCCGCTTCCTGATCTTGGAGGCGGCCCGCGAGGCGTTCGCCGAGGGCGGTTACCACCGCACCTCGCTCGACGCCGTCGCCGAGCGAGCCGGGGTCTCCAAGGCGCTGCTCTACGAGCACTTCTCCTCCAAGCGCGAGCTGCACGCGGCGATGCTCGAGCAGCACGTAACCGAGCTGGTGGGCCGCCTCAACGCGGCGCTGGCCGGGGCCCCGCCGGGCGAGCGGCGGATGCGCGCCGGCCTCGAGGCCTTCTTCGCCTTTCTCGAGGAGCGCCGAGGCGCGGCGGCGGTGATGCTCCGAAACCCCGGCGATCCCGATGTCACCGAGTGGCTGGGCCGGCTGCGCGGCCAGGTGGCCGCGGCGATCGTGACCCTGATGAGCGAGGAGAACGAGCAGCTGATCGCCGAGGACCCCCAGATGCGGGCGACGATCGAGATGATCGCCCAGCAGCAGATCGGCGCGATCCAGTCGCTCGCCGACTGGTGGGGCGAGCATCGCGAGGTGCCGCGCGAGCAGGTGGTCGCGAGCGCCATGGAGCTGGCCTGGCTTGGCCTCGAGCGGCTCAGTCAGGGCGAGCGCTGGGAGGGGCAGCCGACGGGGGCAACGGAGGCGCGGCGGGCCTGAGGGTTGGCCAGCCCCGCGATCCCGGCAGTCCGCCTGTTCGTGATCGGCGTTCGATTGCGCCCGAGGCGGCTCCCCGCTCAGTCGCCCGAGGGGTTCGGCGGGCTCCAGGGCTGCTCCAGCCGCCGCTCGAGCTCGCTCACGACCTCGGCCGCGGGGATCCGCGACTGGTCAAGCGAGTCGCGGTCGCGCAGGGTGACGGTGTCGTCCTCCATCGTCTGGTGGTCGACGGTGATCCCCCAGGGAGTCCCGATCTCATCCTGGCGGCGGTAGCGCTTGCCGATCGAGCCGCCCGTGTCGTACTCGGCCGACATGCTTGTGCGCAGGCGCTCGTAGATCTCTCGCGCCCGTTCGGGCTGGCCGTCCTTGTTGACCAGCGGCAGCACGGCGGCCTTCACCGGTGCCAGCCTCGGGTGCAGGCGCAGCACCACCCGCTCGCGGCCCTCGACCTGCTCCTCGTGGTAGGCGTCGACCATGAATGCCAGCGTGGCCCGGTCGGCGCCCGCAGAGGGCTCGACCACGTGAGGGATGTAGCGGTCGCCCGTGCCCGGGTCGACGTAGTCCATCTTCTGGCCCGAGAACTCCTGATGCCGGGTGAGATCGAAGTCCCCGCGGTTGGCGATGCCCTCAAGCTCCGAGAACCCCATCGGGAACTCGTACTCGATGTCGGAGGTGGCGCTGGAGTAGTGCGAGAGCTCGTCGGGCCCGTGGGGCCGCAGCCGCAGGCGGTCGGGCCGGATGCCCAGGTCCGTGTACCAGTCCATGCGCTCCTCCATCCAGTGCCGGTACCAGCGGGAGGCCTCGTCGGGCGGCACGAAGAACTCGATCTCCATCTGCTCGAACTCGCGGGTGCGGAAGATGAAATTGCCCGGCGTGATCTCGTTGCGGAACGCCTTGCCGACCTGGGCGATCCCGAAGGGCGGCTTCTTGCGCGCGAACTGCAGCACGTTCTTGAAGTTGACGAAGATCCCCTGCGCGGTCTCCGGGCGCAGGTAGACCTCGGAGCCCGACTCGGCGACGGGCCCCATGTGGGTCTCGAACATCAGGTTGAAGTGCATCGGTGCCGAGAGCTCGCCGCCGCACTCCGGGCAGCGGATCTCGCCCTCGGCCTCCTCGGCTCCGAGCTGCTCTTCGCGCAGGTGGTCCTCGCGCCAGCGTCTCTTGCAATCGCCGAGGCACTGTACGAGCGGGTCCGTGAAGCCCTCGAGGTGCCCCGAGGCCTCCCAGGTGCGGGGGTGCATGAGGATCGCCGCGTCGAGGGCCACCATGTCGTCGCGCTCCTGCACGACCGAGCGCCACCACTCGGCCTTGACGTTGTTCTTGAGCAGCACGCCGTAGTGGCCGTAGTCGTAGGTGGAGCCGAGGCCTCCGTAGATCTCCGACGACTGGAAGATGAAGCCACGCCGCTTGCAGAGGGCGACGATGGGATCGAGGGTGACGGCCTCCGACATGGCGCTCAGCCTAGTCACCGAGCCTCGACGGGCATCGGGCGGTTGGTGAGAGATCAGTTCCGGCCCGGTCCGCTCTGCCGGCACCGGGCCCTGGAGGGAGCTATCGTCATAACAGTTGGGTTCGTTTCTGAAGCTTCTTCCCGTACGCAGGCACGGGATTGCCTTGCTCCTCGCGTGGGTCGCAAGTTTGGCCTGCTCGCACGCGGCGCAGGCCGGCACCTTGCCCGGCGGTTTTCAGGAGTCAACCGCGTTCACGGGCCTCAGCAACCCGACCGCGCTCTCCTTCACCCCCGATGGGCGCGTCTTCGTGGGGGAGAAGAGCGGCGTCATCAAGGTCTTCGATGGGCTCGGCGACGCCACCCCCACCACCTTCGCCGATCTCAGCACCGAGACCTACAACTTCTGGGACAGGGGCCTGCTGGGCCTGACCGTCGATCCCCTATTCCCGGCTCGCCCTTACGTCTACGCCCTCTACACGCTTGACGCCGAACCCGGCGGCGGCGTTCCGCGCTGGGGCACAGCCGGGGTTCCCGGCGATCCCTGCCCCAATCCTCCCGGGGCGACAGGCGACGGCTGCGTGGTCACCGGCCGCCTGGCGCGCCTGACGGTGAGCGGCGACGTGATGTCGGCGAAGACGGACCTGATCAGCGACTGGTGCCAGCAGTACCCGAGCCATTCGATGGGCGACCTCGGCTTCGGTTCCGACGGCGCCCTGTATGTCACGGCTGGCGATGGAGCGAGCTTCAATTTCGTCGACTGGGGCCAGGACGGAAACCCAGTCAACCCCTGTGGCGATCCGCCCGGGGGAATCGGCGGGGAGATGAGCCCGCCCGCGGCCGAGGGGGGCGCGCTGCGCAGCCAGGACGCACGCACCACCTCGGATCCGACCGGTCTCAACGGCTCCCTCCTGCGAGTCGACCCTGACACCGGGGAGGGCATTCCCGGCAACCCCTTCGCGAGCAGCCCGGATGCCAACCAGCGAAGGATTGCGGCCTTCGGCTTCCGCAACCCGTTCAGGTTCACCGTCCGCCCCGGCACGGACGAGGTCTGGGCCGGCGACGTCGGCTGGGGCGGTTCGGAGGAGATCAACCGGGTCCCCGATCCCAGCGACTCGGAAGCCGACAACCTCGGCTGGCCGTGCTACGAGGGCAACTCGCGCGGAAGCTACGAGGGAGCCAACCTGAGCCTATGCGACAGTCTCTACACGCCCGGCGACGACGCCGTGACCCCGCCGTACTACGCCTACTCGCATTCCGACAAGCTCGTCAGCGGCGAGAGCTGCCCGTCCGGAAGCTCCTCGATCGCCGGCCTCAGCTTCTATGAGAACGGGCCCTTTCCCGACCCCTACGACGACGCTCTCTTCTTCGCGGACTACTCGCGTGATTGCATTTGGGCGATGCTCCCAGGCGGGAACGGACTTCCCGACCCCGCCTCGATCCAGACCTTCGACACCGAGGCCTCCAATCCGGTGGATCTCGAGTTCGACCAGGGCGAGCTGTTCTACGCGAACCTGGACGGGGGCACGATTCAGCGCCTCCGCTACGTGGGCGGCAACCAGCAGCCGACGGCCGTGGCGGCCGCGAGCCCTTCCAGCGGCCCCGCGCCCCTCGATGTTCAGCTCGACGCCGCGGGCTCCAGCGATCCTGACGACGCTTTCAACACCCTCAGCTTCGCCTGGGACGCCGACGACGATGGACAGTTCGACGATGGCAACCAGGTCACCCTCGATCGCACGTATCCGGCGGGTGCGCATACGGCCACGGTCAGGGTGACCGATCCCAGCGGGGCTTCCGACACCGACTCGGTCTCGATCCAGACCGACAACAGCCCACCGGTCGCCCAGATCCTGACCCCGGCTGCCGGCACGACCTGGGAGGTCGATGAGGTGGTCGGCTTTTCCGGCAGCGCCACCGATGCCGACGAGACGCTGCCCGCATCGGCGTTCGACTGGGAGATCGTGGTCAACCACTGCCCGAGCAACTGCCACCAGCACGTGGAGCAGCAGCTCCCCGACAGGACCAGCGGCTCGTTCTCGGCTCCCGATCATGAGTACCCCTCCTCGCTCATCATCAGGCTCACGGTGACCGACGCAGGCGGCCTCACCGATACCGAGTCCGTCGAGATCGACCCGCGCACGGTCGACATCAGCCTCGAGTCCGCGCCGGGTGGGCTGCGGCTCGGTCTGAACTCAGCCCCGGCGGCCACGGCGCCGGTCACGGGAACCGTGATCAAGGGTTCACGCAACACCGTGATCGCGCCAACCCCCCAAAGCCTCGCGGGCGAGAGCTACGAATTCGGCACCTGGTCTGATGGGGGCGCCGCCGCCCACAGCATCACCGCCGACCAGAACATGACGCTGGAAGCGGCCTACAACGACGTCACCCCGCCGGCCCCTCCTCAGCTCACCACCACAAATCCCGGCTCCCCGGCCAACGACGAGAACCCCGAGGTCAGGGGTACCACCGGGGCGGGCTCCCCGACCCTGGTCAAGCTCTACACGAACGGTGCCTGCTCGGGCCCTCCCGCGGCCACCGGAAGCCCGTCGCAGTTCGCCGCCGGCGGGATCACCGTCGCCGTGCCCCCCGACGCGACCACCAGGCTCGCCGCGCGCAGCACCGACGCCGCAGCAAACGACTCGGCCTGCTCGGCCGGCCTCGACTACCGCGAGGACTCGACCGGCCCGCAGACCGTGATCACGGGCGGCCCTCGCTCGAAGGTCGTGGTCCGGTGGAAGCGCGGCGCGCGGGCGAGCAAGAGCAAGAGCAAGAGCAGAAGGCGGGTGGCGGCGATCACCATCAACTTCTCGGCCTCGGAGGCCGCCTCGGCTTTCGGGTGCCGGCTGGACAAGGGCCCGTATGCGCCCTGCAGCTCGCCACTGGTCCTCTCGAAGCTGAAGGGTGGCTCACACACGTTCCGGGTGCGAGCCAGCGACGCCGTCGGCAACGTTGACGTGACGCCCGCCCGGCACAGGTTCCGGGTCGTGAAGCGGAAGGCCAAGCGCTGAGCTTCGCCCCTCGCGCCGGGGCACGATTGAGTTGTTGGGATACTCAGAGAATGCCGATCTACGAGTACCGCTGCGAGAACGGGCACCAGTTCGAGGTGATCCAGAGCATGTCCGATGACCCGGTCGAGGCCTGCGAGCGCTGCGGGGCCCCCGTGGAGCGGGTCTTCCATCCCGTCGCGGTCCACTTCAAGGGCTCGGGCTTCTACACCACCGACTACGCGGCGAAAGGCAAGTCGGGGGACGGCAAGGGAGCCGAGTCGGGGGACGGCAAGGGCGGGGAGCCCGGCTCATCGGAGTCCTCCGGCGGGTCCAAGAAGTCCGATTCCAAGCAGCCCGATTCGGGCGGCGGCGACTCCAAGGGCTCCGGTTCCTCCGAGGCCGGCTCGGGCAAGTCGGGAGACTCCCCGGGCTCGGGCGGCTCCAAGCCGGGCGGCGAGAGCAAGACGAGGGCGGGCTCCGGCTCGGACTAGCGCCCGCTCTAGGGCGAGCAGGCGGGCTCTCGCTTGGGGGACCCGCCCGTCAGCTTCTCGACCGCGCGCCGGCACTCGCCCTCGGAGATGAACAGGCTGCCGCCCGGTCCGCTGCCCGAGGGCTTCAAGACGTTGGTCTCGTCGTTGCCGCCGAAGACCGCCGCCAGCCCCACCTGCGGCAGCGTGAAGGCACCCATGTCGCTGATCAGGGCCTTGGGGGCGTTCCAGCCGATCAGCGGCCCCTTGATGAAGTTGTAGGGGAGTCGCAGCGGGTCGGTGAGGCGCCCCTTGATCCCGTTCAGGATCAGCTGCTGTCGTGCAGCGCGGTCGAGGTCGTCCTCGGAGGGGTCGCACTCGTTCTTGCGCAGGCGGGCCAGCGCCAGCGCCTTCTGCGACTCGAGGGTGTGCTTCCCGGGCGCCAGCTTCAGCGACACGCCGCCTCGCGACTTGCCGCCCGAGATCTCGCCGCAGACCTTGTTGGGTAGGTCGACCTCGATGCCGCCCAGCGTGTCGATGAAGTCGGCGAAGCCCTCGAAGTCGACGATCACGATGTGGTTTATGTCGATGCCGAGGAAGTCTTCGACCGTCTTCACGACCAGCGCAGCGTCGCCGTTGCGCTTGCCGGTCAGCGAGAAGGCGCCGTTGATCTTCTGCGCCCCGAAGCCGGGGATCTCAGCGAGCGTGTCACGGGGGATCGAGAGCTTTCGAAACGAGGTCAGCGACGCGTGCAGGACCATGATCGTGTCGGCGCGAGGCGACCCGGAGCCCTCGGCGCCGGGCTCGTTGCGGCCCGTCACCCCCGTGCGCTGATCGCCGCCCAGGATGAGGATGTTCTGGCCTGCGAGTACGTCGGGCCCCCCGGCGAGCGCGCTCTTGGCCTGGTCTGAGAGCTTCGACTTCTGAATCTGCGCCGAGACGGCGAAGGCGATGAAGCTGAGCAGGATCCAGCCGCCGACCCCGATCAGCACCCAGCGAAGCCAACGCCGCCCGCCGTCGCCACCCGACGAGCGCAGCCGGTCGCGCAGGCCCCCGCCGGGCCCGCGGCGCTCGCGCCGCAGGGCCGCCAGGTCCGGCTTGCCGAGGCGGCCGCGCAGGCCGGGGCGGGACCTGTAGACCTTGTAGTCAGGCCTTTCGGCCCTTGAGCGCTCGGGCTCGGCCTCGGCCTCCGGCTTGCGCTTGGCCTCCGGCTTGGGCTTGGGCTTGGCCTCCGGCTTGGGCTTGGCCTCCTGCTTGGGCTTGGGCTTGGCCTCCTGCTTGGGCTTGGCCTCCTGCTTGGGCTTGGCCTTGCGCGCGGGGGCCTTCCTTCGGCCCTTCTCCTCGCCGCCCGCGCCGTAGACGGTGTACTCGGGGGCGCCGGAGTCCTCCGGCTCGGCGTCGGGTCCCGGCTCGGGCTTGCCGGGCGCATCCTCGGGAGATCCGCCCGCCTGCTCGGGCGGGTGGGGCGCCTCGGGGCCACCCGAGTCCTCTGGCCGCTCGGGCGGCCGCTCATCTCCCTGCGGGCACATCGGATATCAATACTGCCGCATGCCGCCGACGCCCGACCGCCACCGTCCGTGACGCCGCCAGAGGCGATCGGCGTCGATCTGGGCGGCACGAAGCTGCTGACGGGCGTCGTGGACGCCGGGCAGATGGTGCATCACGAGAGTCGCGAGGCCTCGACCGGCGCCAGCGAGGACGAGGTGCTGGCGACGATCGAAGCGGAGGTCAAGAAGGCGCGCAGGGCACGCCCCGACGCGGTCGCGATCGGCCTCGGCATTCCCTGCACGATCGACCGTGAGCGCGGCGTCGCGATCAATGCCGTCAACCTCGAGATCACCGACGTGCCGATCCGGGACATCATCGCCGAGCGCACTGGGCTACCGGTCTTCGTCGACAATGACGCCAACGTGGCCGCGCTCGCCGAGCACCGCTTCGGCGCGGCGCGAGGCGCCACCAACGCCGTGATGCTGACGATCGGGACGGGTGTCGGCGGCGGGCTGATCATCGAAGGTGAGCTCTACCGCGGCTCACTCGGCGCCGGCGCCGAGCTCGGCCACATGGTCATCGACCACAACGGCCCGCCATGCCAGGGAACCTGTCCCAACCACGGCTGCCTCGAGTCGCTGGTGTCGGGCACCGCGCTGGCCCGGGAGGGGACGGCCGCCGCCGGCACCCACCCCGGCTCGGCGCTGGGATTGGCCCTGGCGCGCCGGGGGGCGGTGACGGGCAAGACGGTGACCGACGCGGCCCTGGCGGGCGATCAGGTCGCCGCCAAGGTGATGGCGCTGGTCGGATCGCGGCTCGGCGTCGGTCTCTCCAGCCTCGCGAACATCTTCAACCCGGACGTGATCGTGATCGGTGGCGGGGTGATCGCGGCCGGCGACCTGCTGCTCGAGCCCGCCCGCGCGGAGCTGCGCGAGCGCGCCCTGCCCCCGATGAACGAGACCCCGGTGCGGGAGGCGCAGATGGGCCCCGACGCCGGCATGATCGGCGCCGCCGAGATGGCCCTCGAGGAGGTCGGCGCCGTCTCGCGGTGAGCTGATCTAGGCTCGGGTGCGTGCCCGGCAAGCTCACGGTCTGCCCGACGCCGATCGGCAACCTCGGCGACATCACCGCCCGCGCCCGCGCGGCGCTCGCGGAGGCCGACCTGATCGCCTGCGAGGACACGCGGCGAGCCGGGCGGCTGCTGGAGCTGCTCGAGATCCCCGCGCCGCGGCTGGTCTCCTATCACGAGCAGAACGAGGCCGAGCGCGCCCGCGAGCTCGCTCAGATGATCGAGCGCGGAGACTCGGTCACCCTGATCTCCGACGCCGGCACACCGGGCATCTCGGACCCCGGCTACCGGCTGATCCGGGCGTGCATCGACCGCGACCTGGAGCTCGAGGTGTTGCCCGGGGCCTCCTCGGTGACCACCGCGCTGATCGCCTCGGGGCTCTCCAGCCACCGCTGGCGCTTCGTCGGCTTCCTGCCGCGCCGCACCGGAGAGCTGGAGCGCGTGCTGCAATCGCCCGAGACGGTGGTCGCCTTCGAGTCGCCGCGGCGGCTGCCGGAGTCGCTCTCCGCCCTGGCCACGATGGCACCCGACCGCCCCGCGGCCGTCTGCCGCGAGCTGACCAAGCTGCACGAGGAGGTGGCCCGCGGCACCCTCGGCGAGCTGATGAGGCACTTCCGCGACCAGCCGCGCGGCGAGATCGTCGTGGTGATCGGCCCCGCCAGCGAGACGACGAGCGTCGACATCGGCTTCGCCGTCGACGCGCTGCGCGGTCTGGTCCGCGCCGGCGCCCGGCCTCGCGCGGCGGCCGGTGTCGTCTCGGCGCTGACCGGCGTGCCCGCCAACGACCTCTACCGGGGGATAACCGGCCGGGACCCCCGCCGCTAGCCGCCGCCGGCTGCCCAGCCTCGAGGTCCGCCACAGAGCTTCGCTGCCGATCGAGCGGCGGCGCGGGAGGTCACCCAACCGGCTGCGAAGCCGTCTACCGCTCGCTCTAACTTGAGGCATGAGATGGCCACCAAGCGCGAGCCGCGAATGGTCTCGCTGGGCTACGGCAAGTTCGCCCGGGCGGACCGGATCTACGCCCTGGTCCCGCTCGATCCCAAGGACAGGGGCGACGGGCGGCGCACGTTCGTGCACGTCGAGGGCATGGCCGAGCCGGTGGTGGCCTCGCGATCCGAGCGCGCCATCCTGCGAGAGATCGAGGACGCCCTGACCGAAGCGGCCGGCATGCCGCGCAAGCGCACCAGGGCCAAGGGGCAGGAGAAGCTGCTCTGAGCTGACCCGGGAAGGTGAACCTGGTGCTCGTCTCTATGCTCAGCCGGCCGTGAGCTTCTACGTCACCACGCCGATCTACTACGTCAACGGCGAGCCCCATCTCGGGCACGCGTACTCGACGATCGCCGCCGACATCCTCGCTCGGCACCATCGCCAGCGCGGCGAGGACGTCTTCTTCCTGACCGGCACCGACGAGTTCGGCGAGCCCGTGGCTCAGCAGGCCGAGCGCGAGGGAGTGACCCCGCGCGAGCTCGGCGACCGCCTCGCCCCCCGCTTCAGGCGCATGGCCGAGCGCATCAACGCCTCGAACGACTTCTTCATCCGCACCACCGACGAGGGCCACCAGCGCCGCGTGCAGGAGGTGGTCCAGAGGGTCTATGACAACGGGCACGTGTACGAGGGCACCTACGAGGGCTGGTACTGCCCCCGCTGCGCCGACTTCAAGACCGCGTCCGAGCTGGGCGAGGGCCACACCTGCCCGATCCACAAGATCGAGTTGACCCTCGAGAAGGAGGAGAACTGGTTCTTCCGGCTCTCGGCCTTCCAGGAGCCCCTCGAGCGCCTCTATGAGGAGAGGCCCGACTTCGTCGCTCCCGGCTTTCGGCGCAATGAGGCGCTGGCCTTCATCCGCCGGGGACTCCAGGACGTCTCTCTATCGCGCCCGCGGCTGAAATGGGGGGTGCCGGTCCCCTGGGACACCGATCAGGTGATCTACGTCTGGTTCGACGCGCTGCTCAACTACTACACGGCGCTCAGCTACGCGCGGGATGGCGAGGACCTGACCGACCGCTTCTGGCCGGCCGTCCACATACTCGCCAAGGACATCCTCAAGTTCCACGCCATCTACTGGCCGGCCTTCCTGATGGCGGCGGGGATCGAGGTGCCGCGGGGGATGTTCATCCACGGCTATCTGCTCATGGAGGGCCACAAGATGTCGAAGTCGCTGGGCAACGTGCTCGACCCCGACACCGTGATCGACATGTTCGGCGCCGACGCGCTGCGCTACTACTGCTTCCGCGAGGTCTCCTTCGGCCAGGACGGCCAGATCTCGCCCGCCGGTTTCGAAGCTCGTTACGAGACCGAGCTGGCCAACGAGTTCGGCAACCTCGCCAACCGCACACTCTCGATGATCGCTCGCTACCGCGAGGGCGTCGTGCCCCGAGCCGATGCCGAGCGCGAGCTGGCCGCGGGCTTCGAGGGGGTGCCCGATCGGGTTTGCGAGCTGCTCGACCGCTGCGAGCTGACCCAGGCGCTGGAGGAGATCTGGAAACTGGTGCGCCGCCTCAACCGCTACGTCGAGGAGTCCCGGCCCTGGGACCTCGCCAAGGACGAGGCCCAGGCCCGCCGCCTCGACAGCGTGCTGTTCGGGCTCGCCGAGGGCCTGCGCGTGACGACCCTGCTGCTGCACGCCTACATGCCGCAGAGCACGGGCACGCTGCTGGACGCGCTGGACGAGCCCGGCCGCGAGCTGGCCGAGTTCGGATCGCGTGGCGGGGGTCAGGCGATCGGCGAGCTGGCGCCGCTCTTTCCGAAACTCCAGCCCGCCTCGTAGGTTGTAGGTTCCAGTCACCATGTCGCGCAGAGGACTGAAAGCAATGACCATCGCCGCCGCCTCGGCGGCTCTGCTGGCGCCCGCCGCCTCGGTGGGCGCTGATCCCACGGCGAGCTCGTCCGGCGAGGAGATCGTGCGCTACGCGACCAAGGGCAAGCTCAAGGCCGGCAAGAGGATCAGCTACAACTTCGTCTGCGGGGTCACCTGCAACGTCAAGATCGACGTCGTGCTCACCGGCCTGCCCGGCAAGAATTTCCGCCCGCCGGCGGTCCGCGGCACGAACATCCCGGCCGGCCAGACCTTCCAGGACCAGCTCAAGCCCAACGGGCCACTGCTGAAATCGATTCGGGCCAACATCCGCTCGGTCAGGCTGAAGTCGAAGATCGTCGCCACCGATGTCGCGACGGGCCTGCGGGACACCGACAAGCGCACCTTCAAGCTCAAGAAGTAGCGGCGCACCTCCTCCCCGTAGACTCTCCTCGGGTCGGTCCGGTCAGGCCGGCCCTCACCACAAACACCCAGAAGGGGAGGACAGCTTGAAGATCTCAAAGGGCGCGTTGGCGCTCGCAGCCATCATCGCGACCGTCGTTGCGGTCGGCCTGATCACTCCGGCATCGGGAGGCGGGCCGTCGTTGAGCAAGGTCGCGAAGCAGGTCAAGAGCCTGAAGAAGCAATTCAAGAAGCTGAGCAAGCAGCCGGGGCCGCAGGGACAGCAGGGACAGCAGGGCCCGGCCGGCACGGCGAAGGGCTACGCCCACGTCTTCGCCAACGGGACGCTCGACGCGGCGAACTCGCTCAACGTCACCGCCGCGGCCGCGGGCCCGAACGGCGAGTACTGCATCAACGCCGTCGGCTTCACCCCGAAGAGCATCACGGCGACCATCGACCAAGGCGGGGTCAGCCTGATCAAGGACCGTACGCTCGACGCCGGGCTGGGCGGATACGGATCCTGCAGCACGATCCTGCCGGGCACCGACAGCTTCATCCGTACGCATTCCGGGGCGGGCACTTTCGTCTCCACCGGATTCTTCGTCGTCCTGAACTGAGAGCGGCGGCCGGGCCGGGGCGCGATCCCCGGCCCGGCCGGCAGTGTGCGGCCCCCTGATGCACTTCCCGCGCAGCTGAGCCGGCCGCCGCGAACGCACCCTAGACTCGCCGCGTGGTCGACACCCACGCGCACCTCGGGCTCTGCGAGGCGCCCGCAGAGCAGCTGATTGCGGCCGCCGCCGAGGCGGGCGTGAGCCGCATCCTCAGCGTCGGGCTGGGCGAGGACTCCAATCCCGGGGTGGTCGCGCTCGCCGCCCGACACGAGTGCGTGTTCGCCTGCGTGGGGCGCCACCCCAACGGCGCCGGGGGGTTCGACGAGCGGGCCGCGGCGGCGATCGAGGAGCTGGCCGGTCGCGACGAGGTGGTCGCGGTCGGCGAGACCGGCCTCGACTTCTACCGTGACAGCGTCCCCGCGGCCGACCAGCGGCGGGCTCTCTCGGCCCAGCTGCGGATCGCAAACGCGGTCGGCAAGCCGGTGGTCATGCACCTGCGCGACGCCGAGGGCTCCGATCAGGCCGTCGGCGAGGCCTTCGAGACCCTCGCTGCCGAGGCGCACACCGACGTCATCCTGCACTGCTTCTCGGCCGGGCCGCGCTGGGCCGAGCGCGCCGCCGAGCGCGGCTGGTACTGCTCTTTCGCCGGCAACCTCACCTACCCCAGGGCCTCCGAGCTGCGCGAGGCTGCCGCGCTCGTCCCGGAGGACCGCATCCTGGTCGAGACCGACTCGCCCTACCTTGCGCCGCAGCCGCTGCGCGGCAAGCCCAACCAGCCTGCGAACGTCGTCGCCACGGCCGAGCGTCTGGCCGAGGTGCGGGGCGTCGCCTACGCGGCTCTCGAGCGCACCGTCGAGGCCAACGCCTCGCGGGTATTCGGTTGGTGAGCCGGGGGCTCTCATATGCTGGCCCGGTGGCCCGAGGCAAGCCGCGAGCGAGCGCCCGGCAGCGCCGCCTGGGCCAGAACTTCCTCGCCGACCCCAACCTGCTCGACGCGATCGTGCGCGAGGCGCACCTCGATCCCGCGGACGTGGTCCTGGAAGTGGGGGGTGGGGGCGGCGCGCTGACCGAGCGCCTGGCGCCCGCGGTCGCCCGGGTGCACGTGATCGAGATGGATCAGCGCCTGCGCGAGCAGCTCGAGCCGCTCGCCGCCGAGGCCGAAAACGTCAGCCTCGTCTGGGGCGACGCGATGCGTGAGGACCTCGCGGCTCTGCGCCCGGCCCCCACGAAGCTCGTCGCGAACCTGCCGTACTCGATCGCGACGCCGCTGCTCCTGCGCACGATCTCCGAGCTGCCCTCGATCGCCGAGTGGCTGGTGATGGTGCAGCGCGAGATCGCCGACCGCCTGCGCGCGCAGCCGGGCACGCGCGAATACGGCTCGCCCAGCGTCATCGCCCAGCTCGCCTGCGAGGTGAGCCTGGTCAGGGCGGTGGATCCAGCCGTGTTCACGCCCCGCCCGCGGGTGGGGTCGGCGCTGATCCGGCTGCGGCGCCGCGGCCCCGCGGCGCCGCCCGCGCTGGTGGCGCTGGTCCGGCAGTCCTTCGCCCACCGGCGCAAGTCGCTTGCCCGCTCGCTGGAGCTTGCCCAGCCGGGCCGCCTGCGGCAGTTCCGCGACGCGCTCGAGCGCATGGGCAAGCCCGCCGATGCGCGGGCCGAGGCGCTCGCCCCGGCCGACTTCGAGCGACTCGCCGCGATCATCGGGGGCAGCGAGGCCGGCTCGTGAGCGCCCCCCTGGCCCTGCGAGCCCCCGCCAAGCTCAACCTCTGCCTGTTCGTCGGCCCGACCCGCGAGGACGGGCTGCACCAGATCGGCTCGATCTTCGAGCCCCTGGAGCTCGCCGACGAGCTGCTCGTGAGGGCGGCCGAGGGCGCCGAGGACGAGGTGATCTGCCCCGAGATCCCCGGCCCCAACCTGGTCGAGAAGGCGCTCGCCTCGATGCGCGAGCGCGGCTGGCGCTCGCCTCCGCTTCGGATCGTGGTCAGCAAGCGAATCCCGATCGCGGCGGGCCTCGGCGGCGGCAGCGCCGACGCCGCCGCGGTGCTGCGCCTGGCCCGGGGCGAGCTGGAGGGAATCCGCACGGTCGCGGCCTCGGTAGGCGCCGATGTTCCCTCCCAGCTCGCGCCCAGGCCGTGCCTGGTCTCCGGCGCCGGCGAGGTGGTCGAGCCGATCACGCCGCCGGCCGACCACGGTGTGGTGCTGATCCCGCAGAGTGCCGGGCTGACCACCGCCGAGGTCTACGCCGAGGCCGACCGGCTAGCCGAGCTGCGGCCCGAAGCCGAGATCGATGTGATCCGCGAGAAGCTCCGCGACGCGGTCGCGGGCGGCGCCTCCCCGCTCGGCTACCACGAGCACCTGGTCAATGACCTGCAGCCGGCGGCGATCTCGCTGCGTCCCGAGATCGAGGAGCCGTTGGCCGCGCTTCGCGAGGTGGGCGCCGCCCACGCCATGGTCACCGGCTCCGGCCCGACCGCGTTCGGCCTTTTCGCCGATCGTGCCGGCGCCGATCGCGCCGCGGCCGAGCTGCTGACGCGATTCCCGACCGCCCTCGCCACCTCCCCGCTCTCGCCCGGGGCCGAGGTCGGGCCCGTGCGCACCGAGGCGGAATAGTGAGCCGGCTTCCGGTCAGCGGCGTCTGGCTGCGGCGGGCGCTGGTCGCCGCGGTGCTGGTGGGCTTCATCGTCTTCCATGACCGGTTCCCCGATCTCGACCTCGAGCAGATCATCAAGGACCTCTCGCAGGGACTCGGCTCCTGGACCTACCTGCTGGTCGCCGCACTCGCCTTCCTCGAGACGGGAGCCTTCGTCGGGCTGATCGCCCCCGGCGAGTTCACGGTGCTGTTGGGCGGAGCCGTCGCCGGGCAGGGCGACGTCTCGCTGCCCCTGCTCCTGGCGATCACCTGGCTCTCGGCCTTCCTCGGCGACACGGTCAGCTTCCTGCTCGGCGCCCGGCTGGGGCGGGGGTTCCTGGTGCGCCACGGCGAGCGCGTGCGGATCACGGAGGCGCGCCTCAAGCAGGTCGAGGACTACTTCGCCAGCCATGGCGGCAAGACGATCGTGATCGGGCGCTTCATCGGCCTCGTCCGCGCGCTGGCCCCGTTCATAGCCGGCACCAGCAAGATGCCCTACGGCTCCTTCGCCCCCTACAGCGTGCTCGGCACCGGGCTCTGGGCGACGACCTTCATCCTGATCGGCTACTTCGCCTCGCAGAGCCTCGACAAGGTCGCGGCGGTGGTTGGGCGAGGACTTCTCGGGTTCGGCATCTTCGTCGGCTTCGTGGTCGGCTGCGTGGTGGTGGTCCAGCACCTGCGCGTGCCGGCGAACCGCGCCAGGCTGGTCGCCGGGATGGAGCGTCGCCCGCTGCTGCGACCCGGGCTGGCGGCCGCGCGGCGCCTGCGCCCGCAGGCCGCGTTCCTGTGGCAGAGGTTGACGCCCGGCGGGCTGGGGCTGGAGCTGACCACGCTCACCGCCGCGCTCTCGGTAGGGCTGTTCGTGCTGATCTCCTACTGGTCGGTGGTGGGCGCCGACCCTGGCCCCACCGGGGGGGACACCGCCGCCCTCGAACTGGCCGACGACCTGCGCACCGCCTGGCTAGACGACGCCGCCGAGCTGGTCACGTTCTTCGGCTCGGGCTTCGTCGTCTTTCCGCTCGCGGCGCTGGCCGCCCTGGCGCTGGGGCTGGGGCGGCGCTGGCCGGAGTTCTGGGTGGTGGTCGTCGGCACGGCGGTGACCTTCGTCGGCGTGCACGAGATCAAGGACTGGACCGATCGCCCCCGGCCGCCGGGCGGGCTGGTCGACGCCGGCGGCTCCTCGTTTCCCAGCGGCCACGCGGCCTACTCGACGCTCTACACCTGGCTCGCGGTGACGCTCGCGCTGCGTATCGTGCCCGGGCTCGGGCCGCGAGCGCTGGTGATCACAGCGGGTGTCGTCGTGACAGCGGTGATCGGCCTGACGCGCGTCTATCTGCGCGTCCATTGGCTCAGCGATGTCTCCGCCGGCTGGGCCCTGGGGTTCTCCGCTCTGTCCGCAGCCGCGATCGTGGCGCTTGTCTCGAGCCACATGCGCGACAATTCCGGCCTCGATGATTCCCAGCCTGACCGCAGCCGCGGCGCCCCTGCTGGCGCTGGGCACTGAGTACTACCTGTTCGCAGCCGCCGGGCTGATCTCGCTCGCGGCATTCGTGGGCCTGATCCTCGTGCCCGCGCTGGGCGCCTACGGCCGGCCGTGGGAGAAGGTGGGGGCGGGCTTCCTCTCCCTGTTCGTGCTGGTGGCGCTGGTGCTGATCGGGCTGATCGTGGGGCTGCTGGTGTTCTACAACTGGGACGCCATACAGGGCTTCCTCTAGGAGCCGCCGGGCCGCTCCACTCGCTGCCCCCGCTTACATCTTCAGCGGTGGGCCCCCGCCCGCGCTCAGTGCCGCGAGTCCTGCGCGCGGCTCTAAGGTTGTGCCGTGAGCGCATCCTCCCGACAGCGCGCCGCCGGCCCTGAGGGGGCCTTCGAGGATCTCTCGGCGACGATCGAATCGGGCGCCGGCCTGCCGGCGGTCGCCCGCGCCGCCGGCAAGGTGCTCGAGGCGAGCGTCGCCCTGATCGACCGCTCGAGCGCCGTGCTCGCCGTGGCTGCCGCATCCCCCGACGAGGAGAGCAAGCTGCTCGCCGGCGGCGAGGCGGTGCAGCGGCTGGGGCTGCGGATCGCCGACAGCCAGGTCGGTGAGCTTCGTTGGCGCCCACGTGGCAAGGCCGAGCCCGACCCGGCGCTGCTGCGCATGGTCGCGACGCTGCTCGGCCTCGAGCTGGAGCGCTCCCGCTCGCCGGAGTGGGCAAGCGAGGAGGCCGCGACCGATTTCGTGCGCTCGCTTCTCGACCGGCAGGTGACTGACCGCGGTGACATCGCTGCCCGAGCCGCCGAGCTGGGCGCCGATCTCTCCGACGGCGCCGGCGTGCTGATCGCGCGCGCCGTGCCGCGCTCGGCTCAGAGCGGCGACTGGCGCAGCCGGGCGCTGGTGTTGGCGCTGCGCTCGGTGCGCGCGATCAGCCGGGGCGCGCTGGCCGCCGAGGGCGAGCAAGCGGGCGAGGGCACCGAGGTGATCGCGGTCGTCCCCAGCGGCGATGAAGGGCGCCTGCGCCGCGCCGCCGAGGCGCTGGTCACCGAGCTCGAGCAGGGGCTGGCCGGGTTCGCGGTCACCGTCTCGCAGAGCCGCGTCGCCTCCGACCCGGTCGATCTCTACCGCGCCGGCCAGGAGGCCCGGCTGGCCGCCAACGTGGGCGAGGCCGAGGGCACCCCGTTGCTCGCCTTCGAGGACACGGGCGCCTACCGCCTGCTGCTGCCCGCCATGAGCGAGGACCCCGACGAGCTCGAGCGCTTCTATGCCGAGACTGTCGCGCCGCTGGTCGCCTACGACGAGCAGTACGAGACCGACCTCTTGAACACCGTCGAGTCCTACCTCGACCACGACGGCAACGTCGCCGCCACCGCGCAGAAGCTGTTCACCCACCGACATACGATTCGCTACCGCCTGGAGCGCGCCAGGGACCTCTGCGGGCACGACGCAACCTCCACCGAGGGGCGCGAGAAGCTGGGGCTGGGGCTGAAGGCGATGCGGGTGCTCGGCATCGCCCCTCCCCTCGGCCCCGCCGCCGAGCCGGGCGCCGCCGGGGGCAAGGTCGCCCGCGCGTCCGAGTCCGACTAGCCGGCGGCGACCCTTTCCGAGAGGCGCCGTCACTCCATAGACTCTGCTGCCAATCCCGGGTGGTGTAGCGCTAGCACTCCAGGTTTTGGTCCTGGCAGCAGAGGTTGGAATCCTCTCCCGGGAGCTCGAGGGGCTCTGGCAGCAATCGTGCGCCACTCACTCGGCTGGCCGGCGTCGCCCCCGCCGATTGTCCGACCCGACAGCGATCCCCGGAATGAGGCCCCGTATGCAAGTTGCGTTCCTGCTCTATGACCGCTTCACCGCGCTCGACGCGATCGGGCCGCACGACACCCTCAACAGCGTGCCCGACGTCGAGTGCGTGTTCGTGGCCGAGCAGGCCGGGCCGGTCGAGAACGAGAGCCGCGATATGGCGATCGTGGCCGACCATTCGCTGGGCCAGGTGACGAGCCCCGACATCCTGGTGGTGCCAGGTGGGTTCGGCACCCGGGCCCTGCTGGAGCACGAGCCGCTGCTCGGCTGGATCCGCGAGGTGCACGAGACAACGACCTATACGACCTCGGTCTGCACGGGGGCCCTGCTGCTGGCCGCCGCCGGCCTGCTCGACGGTGCGCCGGCCACGACGCACTGGCTCGCCCGCGACCTGCTGGCTGAGCTGGGCGCGAAGCCCGTGCCCGAGCGGGTGGTGGAGCACGGCAAGATCATCACCGCCGCGGGCGTCTCCTCGGGCATCGACATGGCGTTGCGGCTGGTGCAGCTGCTCCACGGCGACGAGGCCGCCCAGGCCGTGCAGCTGGGAATCGAGTACGACCCCCAGCCACCGTTTGACGCCGGCGCCCCCGAGAAAGCGCCCCAGGCGGTCGTCGAAGCCGTCACGGCCGCCTTCGCCGCTCAGACCACGAAGTAGCGACCGCCGGCTGCCGCCACGGCGCCCCCACCTGCTCCCCGCACGCCGCTGACCAACCCTCCCCGGCCTTCCGTTCTACGCTTCCGGGGTGAGCGCTCCCACGGCTTTGATCATGGCCGCGGGCCAGGGCACCCGGATGCGCTCTTCGGTGCCCAAGGTCCTGCACGAGGTCTGCGGGCGACCGATGGTCGCCTGGCCCATCCACGCAGCCCGCGGCGCCGGCGCCGGCCGGGTCTGCGTGATCGTCTCCCCGGACCGCGACCTCTCCTCCGCGCTTCCCGAGGGGACCGAGACGCTCGTGCAGCCCGAGGCCGATGGCACGGGAGGTGCGCTGCGAGCGGCGATGGAGGTGATCGGCGAGAGCGAGACGGTGCTGGTGCTCTCCGGCGACCATCCGCTGATCTCCGCCGAGATCGTCGGCGAGCTGCTCGCGGCCCACCGCGAGGCCGATGCCGGCGCCACCGTGATGACCACCGAGCTGGACGATCCCGGCTCCTACGGGCGGATCGTGCGCGGAGCCGATGGAGGGGTCGAGCGCATCGTCGAGGCCAAGGAGCCCGGCGACGCCAGCCCCGAGGAGCTGGCGATCAGGGAGGTCAATGCCGGCACCTATGCCTTCGCCGGGGCGGCGCTCGCCGAGGCGCTCGCGCACATCACCAACGACAACGCCCAGGGCGAGTACTACCTGGGCGACGTGCTGCCGCTGATTCGCCAGGCGGGGATGGGGGTCGCGGCCTACCGCTCGCCGGACCCGGGCGTCAACCTCGGGGTCAACGACCGCGTCGACCTCGCCCGCGCCACCGACGAGGCGCGTCGCCGCCTGCTGCGGGAGCACATGCGCAGCGGCGTCACCATCCTCGACCCCGGCTCCACCTGGATCGACGCCGAGGTCGAGCTGGCTCCCGACGTCACGATCGCCCCGGGCAGCTCGCTGCTGGGCGCCAGCGCCGCCGGCTCCGGCACGGTGATCGGCCCGATCACAACGCTGATCGACTCCCGCCTGGGCGAGAACGTCAGGGTCCCGCACTCCTACCTGGTCGAGTGCGAGGTGGCGGCCGGCGCCACGGTCGGCCCCTTCGCCTACCTGCGGCCGGGAGCCCGGCTGGGGGAGGACGCCAAGGCCGGGACCTTCGTGGAGATCAAGAACTCCCGGCTCGGCGCCGGCGCCAAGGTGCCCCACCTCTCCTACGTCGGCGACGCCGAGCTCGGAGAGGGCGCCAACCTCGGGGCCGGGACGATCACCGCCAACTACGACGGTTTCCGCAAACACCGTACGACCGTCGGCAAGGACGCCAGGATCGGGGTTGACACCGCGCTGGTCGCTCCCGTAGAAGTCGGCGATGGCGCTTACACTGGTGCCGGCTCGGTGATCACCGATGACGTTCCGGCCGGCGGGTTGGGCATCTCGCGGCCGAAGCAGCGCAACGTCGAGGGGTACGCAGCCAAGGCCAAGCAAGCGGACGAGCAGTCGGAGACGAAGGGGAAGGGGAAGGGCTCGTGAGCACGATCGAGGAACGTCCTCAGGCGATCAACTCGATCACCCAGGACTACACGAAGCGGCTGATGGTCTTCGGCGGCCGGGCCTCGATGGAGCTGGCCGCCAGGATCGCCAACAACCTCGACGTCGACATGGGCGACGTCACGCTCAAGACCTTCTCCAACGGCGAGATCTACTGTCGCTACGAGGAGTCGATTCGCGGCGCCGACGTGTTCATCGTCCAGTCCACGGCGGCCAACGAGGCCGCGGGCATGACTCCCAACGACGCCCTGATGGAGCTGCTGACGATGATCGACGCGGCCCAGGGCGCCTCCGCGCACCGCATCATCGCGGTGATGCCCTGGTACGGCTACGCGCGCCAGGACAAGAAGTCGGCCCCGCGCGAGCCGATCTCGGCCCGCGTCGTCGCCAAGGCCCTGGAGGCGGTGGGCGTCGATCGCGTCCTCACCATGGACCTGCACGCGGGCCAGGTCCAGGGTTTCTTCGACGTCCCCCTCGACCACATGACCGCGATGCCGATGCTCACCCAGTACATCTCCGACCTGGCCTTCGACGAGGAGCCGGTGATCGTCTCGCCGGACGCGGGCCGCGTCAAGACGGCCCGCAACTTCGCCAACAAGGTCGGCTGCACCTGGGCGGTGATGGAGAAGGACCGCCCGGCCCACAACGTCGCCGAGATCGGCTACGTGGTCGGTGACGTCAAGGGCAAGACCGCGGTGCTCGTCGACGACATGATCGACACGGCGGGCACGCTCTGCGCGGCCGCGCGCACCGTGCTCGACGAGGGCGCCGCGCGGGCGATCGCCTGCGCCACCCACGGAGTCTTCTCCGGGCCCGCCTACGAGCGCCTGCCCTATGCGGAGTCCGGGCTCGAGCAGATCGTGGTCACCGACACGATGCCGCTGCGCCCGGGCGCCCCCGACAACATCACGGTCATCTCGGCGGCTCAGACCCTGGCCGACTCGATCCGCCGCATCTTCACCGACGACTCCGTCTCCGAGATCTTCGCCGGCGAGAACCAGCTCTTCTAGGGAAGGTGTGCGCTGCGCGAGCGGCGGCTGCTTGCGCGCCGACCGACCAGGGTCTACCCTGGCCTCCACGGTCTCAACAAGGGGAGGCGGCGGATGCGGATAGCGAGTCGGTTGGCGATCACGGTGGGCCTCGCGCTGGCGGCGATGGGAGTCGGGGCGGCGAGCGCGAGCGCGGCGACCTTCAGCAACCCGGCCCCGATCGCGATCCCGTCGGGCGCGAACAACAATGCCACTCCCTACCCCTCGCAGATCACCGTCTCGGGGCAGACCGCACCGATCAGCGACCTGAACGTGAACCTGTACGGCTACAGCAACCTGGAGCCGGATCTCGTCTCCGTGGCGCTGGTCTCGCCGGGGGGCCAAGCGATGCTTCTGATGGCCTGCGTCGGCGGCTACGTGCCCAACAACCCGGGTGCGACGAACGCGAACGTCAAGCTCGACGACTCGGTCGGCATCCAACTGCCCGTTCGCTGCCGCCCTGGTGAGTGGCACCTACAGGCCGGCCTCGCATTGCGGCTCCTCGCCGAGCTTCCCATCCCCCGGCCCGGGGACCGCCTACGCGAACCCCGGGCCCGGTCTCGGCAGCACCTCCACCCTGGCCTCCACCTTCAACGGCTCGAGCGCGAACGGGACCTGGAGCCTGTTCGAGCGCACCGGCTCCACGGGCGTTTCCGGCCAGTTCGCGGGAGGCTGGTCACTCGAGATCTCGCCGGATCCGGCGGTGGCCAAGAAGAAGAAGAGGTGCAAGAAGGGCTTCAAGCTGAAGAAGATCAAGAAGAAGGGCAAGAAGCCCAAGAAGAAGTGCGTCAAGAAGAAGAAGAAGAGAAAGAAGAAGAAGAAGTAGTACCCGCCCCGGTCGTGCGGGACGAGTGCAGCCTGTAGGCTGGCTCCCCCGATGGAGGGCACGCCCGAAAAGAATCAAAAGAGCTCCCGGTGGGTGCCTCCGCCCGACTCCGACCTGATCGGCATCCCGTTGGTCCTCGGCCTCCTCGTCTCCTTGGTCGTGATCGTGGCGGCGTTCGCCTTGATCGGGCCCTTCGTCGGGCTGCTGGCCCTGTTTCTGGTGGTGGTCCTCGGTCTGGTGATCGGCTATCGCGTCCTCGCCGCGGCGGACGTCGAGGACTGACCCACTTCCCTCCAGCATCCACGCGCATCTCCTCGGCTTTGGCCCTACGAGGATGCAGGCCGGCGACGCGGGCGCGGGGGATGAGAGGCTCCGCTGCCGCTACTGCAAGGCGGTGATGCGCCACTCGCCGTCCTCGCGCCCGAGGACGACGCCGATCCGGCTGGGGCCCTGGGACTCGCGGGCGACGTCGATGTCGGCGGTGCCGCGGTCGTCGTTGACCCTGACGTCGACCAGCTCCAGCTCCTCGGCCGCGTCGGCTCCCGAGGTCTGCTCCGCGAGAAAGGCCGGGCAGTCGGGGGTGCCGAGCTCCTGCTTGAAACCGTCCGATAGCGCGGAGCAAACCCGATCGAAGTCACCGTCGTTGCGGCCCTCGATGTAATCCTGGACGACCTCGCGGGCCTGTTCCCGATCAGATTCGCCGCAGCCCGCGGCGACCACGAGCGCGGTGATCAGGGCGAGCGCTGTCAGTGTCCGGCGGGGCAGGGCAGCCCCAACCTAACACCCGGCGCCGCACCCCCGGTGAGGCTGACTGGCTAGCCTGCGTCAATGGCCAGCGACTCCGTGCAGAGCACGAAAAGCCTGCAGTCGGGGGACTCCGCCTACAGGCGTGTCGGGCACAAGGGCGCCCACACGATCGTCGAGGGAAACACGGTCGAGAGCTTCGAGGCGGCCGTGGCGGCCGGCGTGGACATGATCGAGTTCGACGTGCTTCGCAACGCCGACGGGCGCCTGGTGGTCGCGCACGACTACGAGGACCTACGCTCCCGCCGGGCGCTGGATCTGAGCGAGGCACTCGATGCCTTCTGCGAGCCGCCGCTCGACCGGGTCGAGATCGACTGTGACCTGAAGCTGCCGGGGCGCGAGGCCGAGCTGGCGGGCGCTCTCTCGGGGCGGGGCCTGCTCGACAGGGCGATGGTCTCGACGATGGAGGTGGAGAGCCTCGTCAAGCTGCGCCGGTTCGAGCCCGATCTGCGGCTGGGGTGGACCTATCCGAAGACGCGCCGCGACTGGACCAGCCAGAGCTGGCTGCGGCCGGCGGTGATCGGAGGCCTCGCGCTGATGCGCCGCCAGTTCCCCGGCTCGATCGGCGAGCGCGCCGAGGAGCTGGGCCTCAGCGCCGTCTGGGCCTATCACCACGTGATCAGCCCGAAGGCCGTCGAGGCCGCGCAGAACGCGGGCGTCGAGCTGATCGCCTGGACGGTCGACGACCTCGATCGCATGCTGGAGCTGATCGGACACGGCATCGGCGGCATCGTCAGCAACGATCCGCGGTTGTTCGCCGAGGCGGAGGAGGTCGCCGCCGCTGCGGCAAGCAGCGCAGCCGAGCCCGACCCCTCCGAGGACTCCGACGGCTCCGACCATCAGGGTGCCTCCGGGCAGGACGAGGGCGCCAGGCCCGCCTCGGGCTAGGCAGAGCCGGTCGGGGAGCCGGTCCTCCGGATCGGGCCGGCGGCCCTGTTCGCGAAATAGCGCCAGTCGGCCTCGCCCAACACGGTCGAGGGCGGATCGCCGTATACGAACTCCCGCATGATCCGGTGCCAGTTTGCGGTGGCTCGGAGCTGCGCGAGCACGGCGAGCAGCCCCGTCTCCATGCGCCTGCCCATCAGCTCGTCGGCGGGCAGCGCCTCCTTGCGGACCATGTCGAAGAACTCCGAGCGCGGGTCGGAGGTGACCTCGATCATCTTCATCACCCGCTTCGAGGTGATCTCGAGCTCACCGTCCTCCAGGTACCAGCCGCCGACGAAGCGGACGTGCTCCATCAGCCGCTCGGCGTCGATCCTCCTCGGGTTGGGCAGGAAGCCGAGATCGTCGAGCGCCTCGAGCAGGCCGTCGGGGTCATCGCGCGTGGCCGCATCGACCGCGCGGCGCTCGAGTGTGACCTGGGCCTCGCTCAGCCGCTTGGTCATGCCGAAGTCGAGAAAGGCGACGCGGCCGTCGTTCATCAGCAGGTAGTTGCCCGGATGGGTGTCGGCGTTGAAGTGCCGCAGGTGGTGGATGGAGCCGAAGCAGAAGCGGAAGACGATCTCACCGAAGATGTCGCGATCCTCCTGGGGCAGGCTCTTGACCCGCTCGAAGCCATGGCCCTCGACGAAGTCGCTGACCAGCACCCGCCGGCGCGAGAGCCGGGCGTGGACCTTGGGCACGTAGATGAACGGATGCCCGTCGTAGGCGCGCGCGAAGGCGCGCTGATTCTGCGCCTCGAACTCGTAATCGAGCTCCTCCAGCACGCGCTCGCGGATCTCCCCGGCGATCGCCTTCGCGTCCAGGCCGGGCGCCAGCGCCTTCGCGAGCCGCACCAGGACGCCCGCGTTGGCCATGTCCGCCTCGAGCGCCTCGGCGACCCCCGGGTATTGAATCTTGACGGCCACGACGCTGCCGTCGTGCAGCGTGGCCCGATGCACCTGCCCGATCGAGGCGGCGGCGATCGCCTCCCTGTCGAAGCGCGCGAACATCCGGTCCAGCGGCTCCCCCTCGTACTCGGCCTCGAGGACTGCCTGCACCATCTCCCACGGCATCGGCGGCGCCTCGGCGCGCAGCTTGGCCAGCTGCTCCTGATAGATCTCGCGGTATTCGGGCGGCAGCAGGTCGATGTCTATGAACGAGGCCATCTGGCCGATCTTCATCGCGGCGCCCTTCATCTCGCCGAGCACGGAGGCCATCTTCATGGCCGACTCGAGGTGGCGCGATTCCAGCTTCTCCTGCCTGCGCTCCTCGGAGCGGCCGATGTTCGCCGCGGCCGTGCCCGCGTACCGGGTGGCCTGACCCCCTACCGCCGCGCCGAGCTTGGCCGAGCGGCCGACCCTGGTTGTGGGAATCCGTCCCGCCTCATCCCCATCGGCCTCCTCGCCGGCCTCCGCGCCCTCGGCGTCGGGATCCCCCTCCGTCTCCGCGCCCCCGGTCCCCGCGAGGGGGTGCTTGTCGAGCCAGGGGACCTCGAGGCCCCAGCGCTCGGAGCCCTGCTCGGGAACGTGGTCTTGGCTTCTCTTCTCGGGGTCGCTGGCCATGGGTTGGGCACATTTTCTATCCTGGCTCACCAAGCACCTTGGCAAACCGGCGGCCGCGGTCGTCATCTCTGCTCAAAAAATGGCTTCCGACAGAGCGACACTCAACGTATCCGAGCGCGAGAACTTCGGCTCGCGTGCGAGCCGCAGGCTGCGGCGTGAGGGCCTGGTGCCGGGCGTCGTCTACGGCCAGGGGGGCGAGGCTCGCCCCTTCCAGGTCTCCGAGCGCGAGCTTCGCATTCTGCTGGGCGAGGGCCACACGCTGCTCGACCTGCAGATCGATGGCTCCAAGTCGGTGCCCGTGGTGATCAAGGAGCAGCAGCAGCATCCGCTCCGGGGCGAGATCGTGCACCTCGACTGCCTCGAGGTGCGGCTGGACGAGGCCATCGAGTCCGAGGTGGCGATCGAGCTCGAGGGAACGGAACAGGCGCCCGGAGTGCGCGAGGGCGGCGTGCTCGAGCACGTCACCCGAGAGGTCACGGTCGAGGCGCTGCCCACCGAGATTCCCGAGCGACTCACCGTCGATGTCTCCGCGATGGAGATCAACGACACCCTCTCGCTCGAGTCCGTTGCGGCGCCGAGCGGCGTCAAGTTCATGGTCGACGACCTCTCGGAGATCACGGTCGCCACCCTCAGCCCGCCGAGGGTCGAGGAGGAGCCCGAGCCCGGCCTCGAGGAGGAGGCCGAGCTGGTCGGCGAGGAGGGCGAGCCGATCGAGGGCGAGGAGGGCGCCGAGGGCGAGGCGGCCGCCGAGGGCGAGGGTGACGGTGGTGGCGACGATGAGGGCGGCGGCGAGTAGGGCGTTGTCGCGGTTTCGCCGCCGCTCTGGGCGGGGCTCCAGCGGCGAGGGCGAGCACCAGGGTGGCCGCGCCGACGTGCTCGTGATCGCGCTCGGCAATCCCGGCTCTCGCTACGCGGCGACCCGGCACAACATCGGCTTCGAGATCGGCGAGGAGCTCTCACGGCGCTGGGAGCTGCCCAAGGCGCGCAAGCGCTACGGCGGCCTGATCACCGCGGGCCGCACCGGCCCGGGAGGCCCGCGCGTGGCCGTTCTGCTGCCGCAGACCTACATGAACGATTCGGGCTCCGCTGCGGGCCCTGCGCGAGGGGAGCTCGGAGTTCCGCTCGAGCGCGTCGTCGTGCTGCACGACGAGATCGACCTGCCCTTCGGCGAGGTGCGCTCCAAGCTCGGCGGCGGCCTCGGCGGGCACAACGGCCTCAAGAGCCTCGGCGCGGGGCTCGGCGGACCGGACTTCTGGCGGGTGCGCGCCGGCGTCGGCCGCCCCGAAAGCACCGACCCCGAGATCGTCTCGGCGCATGTGCTGAGCCGCTTCTCAGAGCCGCCCGACCAGGTCGCGGCCCTGATCACCGCCGCCGCCGACGAGGCCGAACGGCTGGTCACCGAGATCGCCACGCCCGCGGCGGAGGAGGAGCGGGCATGAGAGAGCCGCTCAGCAGCTACGCGGTCACCGATGGCGTGGCGCTGCTGAGGCTGGAGCGGGAGCAGGCGCGCAACGCGATCAACACGCAGATGCTCGAGGAGCTGCTGGGTCATCTGGCCGCGGCCCGCGACGACGACGCGGTGCGCGTCGTCGTGATCTCCTCCAACGACCACCTCGCGCTCTCGGCGGGAGCCGACGTTCGGGAGGAGCTCGACGAAGAGGGCAAGGTGCGGCGCATGCAGCTGTTCGCGGACCTCTATGACCAGCTCACCGCGTTCCCCAAGCCAACCGTCGCCGCCTGCCATGGATCGGTCGTCGGCGGCGGCGCCGAGATCGCGGTCGCCTGTGATTTGCGGGTGGCGGGCGGCAACCTGCGGCTGCGGTTCCCCGGCGCCGCGCTGGGGGTGCCGGTCGGGCCGGCGCGGCTGGTCACGCTCTGCGGCCTCTCCAACGCCAAGTACCTGCTGCTCAGCGCCCGCAACGTGAGCGCCGACGAGGCGCTGCGCATGGGCCTCGTGCACCGGGTCGCCCCGGCTGCGCGCACCGAGGAGGCCGCGCTGGGGTTGGCTGCCGAACTCGCCACTCACCCGCCCGAGTCGGTGGCCCGCATCAAGCGGATGCTCCTGGAATGGGACGGCGTGATCGAGCGCTCGGCAGAGGAGGGCCGCGGCCAGGTCGAGTGGCAGCGCGCGGGCCCCGGGCTCCCCGACGCGCGGCAGTGATCGCTGCCGGGGGGCGCTGAAGGCGGTCGGCGCATAAGGCGCGCCGCCGCCTTCGCACAAGGGCCCCCCGCTAGGATCGAGCCCGGGCGGGCCCGTGCCCCCCGCAGCGGCCGGATCGCCGATCCGGCCGCTCGTCATGCCCCGATGAAGCCACCAGCCAAGAGCCTTCGCGCATTGCTCCGCCTGCTCGATGACGGGGAGGGCTTCGTGGCGCTGGCCGATGCCCTGGCCGAGAGGCGCGGTGGCGCGGTGGTGAACGGAGGGGGGGCGCTCGAGGCTCACGTTTCGGCGGCGATCCGCCCCTTCGCCCTCGCGGGTCTGCTCTCCAACCCCGAGATCGCCGGGGCTGGGCCGGCGCTGGTCGTCACAGCCGACGACCGCTCGGCCCGGGACCTGGCCTCCGACCTCGGCGCCTACCTGGCGCCGCGCCGCGTGCATCTCTACCCGTCGCGCGGCACCGGCTACCTCTCCCACGTCGCGCCGCCGCCTCACCTCGCGGGACTCCGCGTCGCGGCGCTCGACGCTCTCGCCGGTCGCGAGCGGGTCGAGGCCGGCGCCGCCGGCGAGCCGCTCGGCCCCGCGGTGGTCGTCGCCAGCGCGGTCGCCCTGGCCGAGGCCGTCCCGGACCCCGCTCTGCGGCCCGAGGGGCTGGCGCTGCACCTGGGGGAGGACGTGGACCTGGGCGATGTCGCCGAGCTGCTCTCGGAGGCCGGCTACGAGCGTGCCGACCAGGTCGAGGAGCGCGGCCAGTTCGCGGTTCGAGGCGGCATCCTCGACGTGTTTCCGGCCACCGAGGACCGCGCAGTCAGGGTCGAGTTGTTCGGCGACGAGATCGAGAGCCTTCGCTGGTTCTCAACCTTCACCCAGCGGAGCCTGGGAGATGCCGAGCGCGTCGAGCTCGCCCCGGCGGCCGAGCTGGCCGGCGAGCACCGCGAGCTCGCCGAGCTGGCGGCCGACGACGAGCGCCCCGACCTGGCCGAGCTGCTGCCGGTGGATCGCTTCACCGCTCCCATGCGGCTGCTCTCCGACGCCGCCTTCGTCACGATCGCCGCGGCCGACGAGATCCCCTCGGCGCTGCACGACCACTGGGAGGACGTGACGGCGGCGATGCACGCGGACGACGCCAGGCACCTCTACGTGGACGTGGCCGACGAGCTGGCCGAGCGGGCGTCGCTGTCGCTGAGCGCCACCGAGGGGGGTCAGGAGCACTCCCTGCGCGCCCAGCGCGCCGAGTACCCCTCCCGCACGCCGGCCGAGGCCGAGGCCGAGCTCGAGAAGCTGCTGCGCTCGGGTTACCGGGCCGTGGTCACCTTCGGGCGCGGCGGCGAGGCCGAACGCGCCCGCTACAACCTGGCGCGCATCGACGCTCCGGCGCTGGGGGCGGAGGCGCCCCAGGAGGCGGGTGTGCGCTTCGCGGAGGCGAGGCTGCGCGAGGGCTTCGTGGCGCCGGGCTTGAAGCTGGCCGTGATCCCCTGGTCGCGGCTCGTCCACCGCCGCCGGGCAGCCCCGGCGCCCGCGCAAGCCCGGCACCGGATCGCCGCCGCGATCGAGCTGCGCGTCGGCGATTTCGTCGTGCACGAGGAGCACGGCGTGGCCCGATTCTCGGGTTTCGACACGAAGACGCTCGCGGGAGTCACCCGCGACTACCTCGAGCTGGAGTACAAGGGCAGCGACAGGGTCTTCGCACCCACCGACCAGCTCGCCAAGATCAGCCGCTACGTCGGGGCCGATGGGGGGGACCCGCAGCTGAGCGCGCTGGGCGGCAAGCGCTGGCTCAACATGAAGGCAAGGGCCAGACGCGCGGCGCAGGAGATGGCGGGCGAGCTGCTCAACCTCTACGCCGAGCGCCAGGTGCGAAAGGGCTTTGCCTTCTCGCCCGACGGCGAGCTTCAGATCGGCTTCGAGGCCGCCTTCCCCTATCGCGAGACCCCCGACCAGCTCGAGGCGATCGACGTGACCAAAGCCGACATGGAGGGCGAGCGGCCCATGGACCGGCTGATCTGCGGCGATGTCGGCTACGGCAAGACCGAGGTCGCGCTGCGCGCCGCGCACAAGGCCGCAGCCGACGGCAAGCAGGTGATGATGCTGGTGCCGACGACGATCCTCGCTCAGCAGCACTTCGGCACCTTCCGCGAGCGCCTCGTCGATTCGCCGTTCAACGTCGAGATGGTCTCGCGACTGCGCAAGCCGGCCGAGGTCAAGGAGATCGTCAAGCGCTTCAGCGAGGGCAGGGTCGACATCCTGCTCGGCACCCATCGCCTGCTCAGCCGCGATGTGCGCGGCGAGGATCTCGGCCTGATCATCGTGGACGAGGAGCAGCGCTTCGGGGTGCGCCAGAAGGAGCTGCTGCGCCAGCTCAAGCTCAAGGTCGACGTGCTCTCGCTCTCGGCGACCCCGATCCCGCGGACGCTGCAGATGTCGCTCGCGGGTCTGCGCGACATCTCTGTGATCGAAACGCCGCCCGAGGGCCGCCGCCCCGTCCGCACCTTCGTCGGCCCCTACGACGAGGAGCTGGTGGGACGCGCGATCCGCCGCGAGGCCGAGAGGGGCGGGCAGGCGTTCTTTCTGCACAACCGCATCGACAGCCTGCACGAGACGACCGAGCGACTCCGCGCCCTCTGTCCCGGCGTGCGCTTCGCCGAGGCGCACGGGCAGATGGACGAGCTCGAGCTCGAGGCCACGATGCTCTCGTTCGTCCGGGGGGAGCACGACTGCCTGGTCGCGACCACGATCATCGAATCGGGCATCGACATCCCCTCGGCCAACACCCTGATCGTCGAGCGTGCCGACCAGCTTGGGCTGGCGCAGGCCTACCAGATTCGCGGCAGGGTGGGCCGCAGCCGCGAGCGCGCCTACGCCTATCTGCTCTACCCGTCCCCCGAGCTGCTCACCCCGGAGGCCGCGGCGCGACTCTCGACCCTCTCCGACAACACCGAGCTGGGCTCGGGCTTCCGCGTCGCCATGCGCGACCTCGAGATTCGCGGCGCCGGCAGCCTGCTCGGTGACGAGCAGTCGGGCCACGTCGCCGCGGTCGGCTTCGAGCTCTACTGCCAGATGCTGGAGGACGCCTCCGAGCAGCTGCGGGCCGGGATCGAGCAGGGCGAGGGCCTCGGCCCCGAGCGCGAGCCCGTTCGCGTGGAGCTGGATGTGGACGCCTACGTCCCCGGCGAGTACATCCCCTACGAGGCCGCCAAGATCGATGTGCACCGGCGCGTGGTGGCGGCACAGGAGCGCAGCGAGCTGCGCGCGCTGCGCAAGGAGCTCGAGGACCGCTTCGGTCCCGCACCGGAGCCGGTCGCCAACCTGATCGACCTGCAGCGCGCGCGCATCGAGCTGGGCGCAGTGGGCGCCCGCACCGTCGAGTTCTCGGCCGGTCGCCTTCGCGTCTCGCCGCTCGAGCTCGACTCCGAACAGGCCCGCGAGCTGGGCGAGCGCGTGCCGGGCCTGATCTACCAGTGGCGCGAGCGCACCATCGCCCTTCCCGTGCCCGACCAGGCGCCCGCGGCCCGGCTCGCGGCGCTGCTCTCCCTGGTCGAGGGGCTCGGCGCAGTCAGCGCCCTGCCCGCCGCCGCCTGAGCCGCCCCGCTTAGCGCCCGCTTAGCGGGGTGGCTATGCTGCCGCCCTGATGAGCAGCGCCAAGAGCGGGAACAAGAGCAGCGCGGGCGGGGACGACAGGCGGACGGTCGCCATCGGCTTCGCAGTTGTGTTTATCGCGCTGGTCGCGCTGATCGCGCTGACCACCGACATCGGGCAGGCCGACGTTCCCGACGACGCGGTGGCCGTCGTCGACGGCAACGAGATCAGCCGGGAGGCCTTCGACGCCGCGTTGCTGCAGGCGGCCAAGAGCCAGGGGCAGCAGAAGGTCCCGGCCGAGGACGACCCGCAGTACCAGGCGCTCCGCGACCAGGCGCTCAACCAGGTCCTGGACGCCGCCTGGATCACGGGCGAGGCCGCCGATCGCGGGATCGAGGCCTCTGATCGCGAGGTCAAGCAGGAGTTCGAGCAGACCAAGAAGCAGAACTTCGAGACCGAGAAGGAGTACCGGGACTTCCTGGAGATGTCCGGCTTCACCCAGGAGGACATCGACCAGCGCGTCAGGCTGCAGGTGCTGAGCACCAAGATCCAGGAGCAGATCACCGCGGACGTCGGCGCGCCCACCGAGCAGCAGGCAAGGGACTTCTACGACGCCAACAAGGAGCAGTTCCCGGAGACCTCCTTCGAGGACGCCCGCAGCCAGATCGACCAGCAGCTGACGAGCACGCTTCAGCAGGACGCCTTCGCCGCTTTCCTCGCCGACTACCGCGACTACTGGACCTCGCTCACCGTCTGCGCTGCGGACGTCACCGGCGCGCGCTGCGACAACTTCACCGTCGAGGCCGAGCCCTGCCCCGACCCGACCTTGCCCGAGGACCAGCAGAAGGCCCAGCTCGAGCAGACGGGCTGCCCGCCGCCGGTGCTATCCACCAGCCCGGGCGCTCCGGGCTCCTTCCTTCCCTTCATCCCGGCCGCCGGCCAGCCGCAGCGGCCCCATCCCCCGGGCGAGGATGCTGCGGCGCCACCCGCCCTGCCGCCGGGCTCCGTCCCGGGCGGCGCCCCGCAAGGCGCGCCTCAGGGCGCCCCGCAGGGCGCGCCTCAGGGCGCCCCCCAGGGCGCGCCTCAGGGCGCCCCGTAGGGCGGCTGAGCGGCAGCCGCCGGCCGGGTCTCAGAGCCGATGAGCGCCGAGGCGACCCAGGCCGCGCTCGCGCGGCTCGACGAGATCACGCGGCGCCTGCGCCGCGAGTGCCCCTGGGACCGCGAGCAGGACGCGCGCTCGATCGTCCCGCACACCGTCGAGGAGGCCTACGAGCTCGCCGACGCCGCCGCACGCGACGACCTCGACGCGATGCGCGACGAGCTCGGCGATGTGCTCTTCCAGGTCGTCTTCCTGTCCCTGCTGCTCGAGGAGCGCGGCGAGGGCGATCTCGCCGCGGTCGCCGAGTCGGCCACCGCGAAGCTGATCCGCCGGCACCCGCACGTGTTCGGCCAGGATCGGGGCGGTGCCTCCTCGGCCTCCCTACCCGAGCAGCCGGAGGGCGGTGGTGCGGCCACGAGCGGCGAGGTGCTCCAGCAGTGGGAGCGGATCAAGCGCGACGTCGAGGGGCGGGGCGACGACCCGCTCGCTGACCTCCCGCGGGCGCTGCCCTCACTGCTTTACGCCCGCAAGGTGCTGCGGCGCACCGATCCCGGCGGCTCGGACGCCTCGGCCAGGCCGGGAGGCCCCGGATCCGTCCCCGCCGCCCGAGACGCGGCGGAGCGGGAGGTGGGCGAGCTGCTGCTGGCGGCGGTGCGGCGCTCCAGGGAGCTCGGGGTCGACCCCGAGCTGGCCCTGCGCGCCGCCAGCGAGCGGCTGGCCGGGGGGCCCGCCGGCGGGCGCGCTGCCGGCGGATAGACTGCCGCGCCACTGATGTCTGAGATCGCCTCGATCCACGGTCGGCAGGTGCTCGACTCGCGGGGCAACCCGACGGTCGAGGTCGAGCTCGAGCTGACCTCGGGCGCGTCCGGCTGGGCCGCGGTGCCCTCGGGGGCCTCGACGGGCGAGTTCGAGGCGGTTGAGCTTCGCGACGGCGGGGAGCAGTGGGGCGGCAAGGGCGTGGGCACGGCGGTCGCCAATATCAACGGCGAGATCGCAGACGCCGTCAGGGGGATGGACGCGGGGGGCCAGGCCGAGCTGGATCGCACCATGATCGATCTCGACGGCACGGCGAACAAGGGCAGGCTCGGGGCCAACGCCATCCTGGGCGTCTCGCTGGCGGCCGCCAAGGCCGCGGCCGCTGACGTCGGCTCGACCCTCTACGAACACCTCGCCACGCTCTATGCCGCGACCGGAGCGGGGGGCGGGGAGGGGTCGCCGTGGGTGCTGCCGGTGCCGATGATGAACGTGCTCAACGGCGGTGTGCACGCCGACAACTCGGTCGACTTCCAGGAGTTCATGGTCGTCCCCGCCGGCGCCACCTCGTTCGCCGAGTGCCTGCGGATGGGGACGGAGGTCTTTCACGCACTGAAGGGGACGCTCCACGACCGCGGGCTGGCAACAGCCGTCGGCGACGAGGGCGGCTTCGCGCCCAACCTCGAGTCCAACGAGGCGGCCCTTGAGGCCCTCATCGGGGGCATCGAGGCCGCTGGCCTGGAGCCCGGAGACGACGTGATGATCGCCCTCGACCCGGCGACCAGCGAGGTCTTCGCCGACGGCGCCTACGTGCTCGAGCACGAGGGCCGCACGCTCTCGTCCGAGGAGATGGCGGCGTACTGGGAGGAGATCAGCGGCCGCTATCCGATCGTCTCGATCGAGGACGGGATGGACGAGGAGGACTGGGAGGGCTGGAAGCTCCTCACCGACCGGATCGGCGCTCGCGTGCAGCTCGTCGGGGACGACATCTTCGTCACCAACCCCGAGCGCCTGCGGCGCGGCATCGAGCTCGGCGTGGCCAACTCGATCCTGGTCAAGGTCAACCAGATCGGCACCTTGACCGAGACGCTCGAGGCGATCGGAATGGCGCGCCGGGCCGGCTACAGCACGGTCATCTCCCACCGCTCGGGCGAGACCGAGGACACCACGATCGCCGATCTGGCCGTCGGCACCGGCGCCGGCCAGATCAAGACGGGCGCCCCGTCACGCTCGGACCGGGTGGCCAAGTACAACCGCCTTCTGCGCATCGCCGACGAGCTCGGCGACCGCGCCACCTTCCCCGGCCGCGCGGCCTTCGAGCGCGGCTAGCTAGTCGCCGAGTCCCTCGATCACGTAGGCGCGCTCGCCGGGCTTGACCATGCCCAGCTTCCGCGCCTCGCGCTCCATGGCCAGCGGGCTCGCGGCACGCTCGACCTGCTGCTTGAGCTGGGCGTGCTCGCCCTTCAGCTCCTCCAGCCGCTGCTCGCTCGCCTTCGAGTCCCGCCAGGCGTCGACCAGGCTGACGGCCGGATTCAGATAGCTGATCATCACCCCGAACAGGACCAGGACGAGCGCAACCCGCCCCACCCGGTCCCACCTGACACGGCTGGGCCCGACCCGCCGCCGCACCCGTCTCCGTGACCCCGCGTACCCCAAGGAGCTCATGCCCCTCGTTTCAACGCCCCCGCCCCGTCCCCTGCCCCCTCGCTGACCGCAAGCGCGACCGAGGATCCCGCGGCTATGATCCCGATTCGCGCGTGGGCGTTCGCCCGCGCGTTTTCATGACCCCAGCCGATGAATCGCCTTGACCACTAGCCAGTACTTCCTCGGCGCGGCGGAACTGGCGGTGATCGCCATCTGCCTCGGCGCTGGCGCCTTCTATCTGCGGGCACTGCTCGTGCCTGCCTGGAGCGGCTCGCTCGCCCGCCTCGCCGAGTTCACGATCGGGCTCTCGGCGCTGGTGGTGATAGCCGAGCTGCTCGGCTTGCTGAAGCTGCTGGAAGAGGCCCCCCTGGTGCTCGCCTGCGCGCTGGCCGGGCTCGGCGCGGCCTGGTGGGCTCGACCGCGGGTCGCCCCGTCGCCGCCCGGCGAGTCACCCGCCGTCAAGGCCAGCAGCGCGATGCTCGCGGTCGCCGTTCTCGCCTCGGCGCTGGTGGTCGCACACTGGGCGGAGCCGACCCAGGAGGCGATGGACATCGGCATGTACTACCAGGACACCACCTGGTACCACATGTCCTTCTCGGGCCGCTTCGCCCAAACCGGTGAGGTCGGTCCGCTGCACTTCACCGACCCGCTCAAGCTCACCGCCTGGTTCTACCCGCAGAACTCCGAGCTGCTGCATGGGGTGGGCATGGTGGCGATGGACTCCGACTTCCTCTCGCCGCTGGTCAACCTGGGTTGGCTCGCGCTGGCGCTGCTGGCGGCCTGGTGCATCGGGCGGCCCTACGGAGTCGGGGCCGTGACGCTGGTTGGCGCCGCGGTCGTGCTCGACTCGGAGATGCTGGTCGGCTCCCAGGCCGGCAACGCGCCGAACGACGTCGCGGGACTCTTCTTCCTGCTGGCCGTGCTCGCGTTTCTCGTCAACGGCGCCGCGACAGCTCGTGCAGCGCCGCGTATCGCGGGGGCAGCGGATTCGTCCTCCGAGGCCCCGGCCGAGCCCCCGACGGCCGAGGACGGCTCCCCCGGCTTCGACCCTGCCGCCGACGAGCAGCACCCGCAGCAGGGTCCCGTCGCGGAGGTACCGGTCGCCGGCGACCCCCGCGTGCTCGCGGGCATCGGGGTCGGCCCACTGTTCATCGCCGGGCTCGCGGCGGGCCTCGGCATCGGCACCAAGGTCACCCTGCTGGCGGCGCTCGGGGTGCTCACGATCGGCCTGGCCGTTCTGGGTGGCCGCGAGGGCTGGTTGCGCACGCTGGGCGTCTGGCTCGGCGGGATTCTGGTCACCGCCGGCTTCTGGTACGGGCGCAACGTCTTCTACGCGCTCAACCCCTTCCCCCAGATCGACAAGCTCGGTCCGATCGACCTGCCGGGCCCCGAGCAGGGCGGGTTCTACCCGCGCGAGGCCCACAGCCTCAGCGAGTACTACAACGACCCGGGCGTCTGGAGGGACTTCTTCTTCCCGGTGCTCGACGACCGCCTCGGGCCGCTCTGGTTCGTGGTCCTCGCCGTCGTCGCCCTCGGGCTCGCCCTCGCGCTCCTTCGGGGCGGCAGCGCCCTGATGCGGGTGCTGGCGATCACCGGGATCTTCGCCGGCGTCGCCTACGTGTTCACGCCGCTCACCGCCTCGGGCGGCCTCGGGCAGCCCACCGGCTTCGACGCCAACCTGCGCTACGTGGCGCCGGCGCTGCTGATCGGGCTGACGATCACCCCGCTGGTTCCGGACCTGCGCCGCAGGCCCTGGCCGTGGGCGCTGATCGGGCTGTTCGGGCTGCTGATCGTGCAGGGGACGATTCGGATCAGCCTCGACGGCGGCCTCGACATCGCGGCATCGCCGAGCTGGAACTACGGGCACCTCGACGAGTCGCTCGAGCTGGCGCTGCTGATGGTCGGCGTTCCCGCCCTGATCGTCGCCGGCGCGCGCATGGGGGCAAGTCGTTACGCACTGGTCGGGTTCGGCGCGGGCGCGGTGATCCTCGCGCTGGCGCTGGGCGACACGCAGCGCAAGCAGTACCTCGATGAGCGCTACGAGGCGGATGTCGCCCCCTATCTCGAAGGTGGCTTCCGCTCCACCCCGGACTGGAAGCCGCTGCAGGATTTCGGCAAGCGGACCACCGATTCGCGCATCGGCGTGGTCGGACGCGCCTCGGCCTTCGGCCAGTACTTCTTCTACGGCGACGACCTCTCCAACCACGTCCAGTACTTGGGGAATGAGCTCGATCGCGGCACCTTCCGCCAGATCCCCAGCTGCCGCAACCTCAGACGCACGATCAACGACGGCGAGTACGACTTCATCGTGATCACCCCCCGGATACGCCGCGAGACGAGCATTCCGCCGGAGCTCTTCTGGGTCGGTGATGACCCCGCGGCGACGGCGGTGATCCGCTCCGGTGGCCTGGCGGGTGTGTTCGAGGTGAAGGGCAGGCTCGATCCCTCCACCTGCGGCGCCGCGGAGAGCAGGTACCGCGCTGCGAAGGCTGAGGAGGAGGCGGCCAAGCGAGCCGAGGCCGCCGCGCTGGAGAGCCAGTCGTGAGCTTCGGCGAGTACCTGGCCGGGGTGCTGGAGCTGGCGGCCGTCGCGGCCGCGATCGGCTTCGCCGCCGTGCGGCTGCGCGGGCGACTGCTGAGCGGCTGGTCGGGGCCGCCGGCGCGCCTCGCGGAGGCCGTCCTGGGCCTCTCGCTGCTGGTCGTCGTGCTGGAGCTGGTCGGGGTCGTCGGCCTCTACAGGCCGGGTTGGGTGCTGATCGCCGCGATCGGCGCGGGTGTGGGTGTCGGAGTGGCCGCCGGGAGGCCCCTCGCCGGGGGGCTCGAGCTGCCGGCCCCCCCGGTCAGGCCGGTCGCGCTGGTGCTCGCGATCGGCGCCGCGATGCTCGTCGCAGCGCACTGGGCGATGCCGACGCAGACCGGGCTCGAGATCGGCATGTACCTGCCCAACACGACGTGGCACAACGCTCCCTTCGCCGCCCGCTTCGTGCAGGACGCACAGGTCGGGGCGCTGCAGATGACCGAGGTGCTGAAGCTGACCGTCTGGTTCTACCCGCAGAACTCCGAGCTCTTCCACTCCGCGGGGATCCTCTTCCTGGGCAACGACTTCCTCTCGCCGCTGCTCAACATCGGCTGGATGTGCCTCTGCCTGCTGGCCGCCTGGAGCTTCGGGCGCCCCTACGGCGCCGCCGTCACCGCCCTGCTGGGCGTGGCCGTGATCCTCGACGCCGAGATGCTGCTGCTGTTCCAGCCCGGCGACGCAAAGAACGACGTCGCGGGCCTCTTCTTCCTGCTCGCGTCCGCGGCGATCCTCGTCAACGGCGACGCGCTGTCGCGCTCGGCCGCCCGGGCCGCGCGCACCCTGCACTCGGGCGGCCCCGGCCTCTCGCCGCTGTTCCCCCGCGGGGCCCTGATCGTGGCCGGTCTGGCCGCGGGGCTCGCGCTGGGGACAAAGCTCAACCTGCTCGCTCCCTTCGGGCTGCTGACACTCGGAGTGATCGCCGTCGCGCGGCCCGGCGACCGGCTGAGGACGGCCGCGATCTGGGCGGGGACGGCGCTGATCACCGGAGGCTTCTGGTTCGCCCGCAACCTGGTCGAGGCCGGCAACCCGCTGCCCTGGTTCGACGCGGGCCCGCTGCCGGGCCCCGAGCAGCTCGACATCAATATCCGCGAGCCGCACACGGTCTCCGAGTACCTGTTCAAGATCGACGTGATCAGGGACTCCTTCATCCCGGGGCTCAACGACAGCTTCGGGGTGCTGTGGCCGCTGGTGCTGGCGGCCGTCGCCGCGGGGTTCGTGCTCGCGATCGCGCGGGGGCGCACGCCGGTGATCCGCATGCTGGGCGTCGTCGCCCTGCTCAGCGGCATCGCCTATCTGTTCACCCCGCTGACCGCGGCCGGACCGCTGAACGCGCCCAGCGCCTTCGAGGTGAACCTGCGCTACGCCTCGCCCTGCATGGCGCTGGGAGTGTTGCTGCTGGCGGTTGATCCGGGTCTCGGCCGCGAGCGCGCGCGCAACGCGCTCGCGGCAGCCCTGGCGCTGCTGTTGGCGGTCGGCCTCCTCAGCGGCGGGGAGGGGGTCTGGGAGGGCGACTTCCTCCTGGGCGGCGTGATCCTGGCCCTGCTGCTGGTCGCCGTGCCCGTCGGTCTCGCGCTCGCCTCCCAGCGGGGGGCGGCCGCGCCGCTGGTGGCCGGCGCGGCGGTGCTTGCGATCGTGCTCGCCGCCGGCGTCGGCTGGTTGAAGAGCGAGGACTACCAGGACGACCGCTACAGGGCGGCCACCGCGCCCGAGAACTTCCCGCAGGGGATGAAGGTGGCGCTGCAGTGGTTCAACGACGAGCGGCCCACCGACTCGCGGATCGCCGTGGTCGGCGGCCGGCCCGGCTTCAAGCAGTACGTCTTCTACGGCGACGATCTCTCCAACCGCGTGCAGTACGTCGCCCACCACGGTCCCAGGGGCGCCTTCACGCCGATCGCAGCCGACCCGACCGACCTCGCGAACCCGGCCGCCTGCGAGGAATGGGCGCGGGCCCTCAACGACGGCGACTACGACTACGTCGTGATCGGCCCCGACCAGCGCACCCAGTCGCAGTCGCCCGTGGAAGCCGCCTGGCTCGAGGGTGACCCCGCTGCGACCAAGCTGGTAGAGGACGAGCTGATCTTCGTCTTCGCCCTCGACGGCGAGCTCGACGCGAGCGCCTGCGCCAGATTCGAGCAGCCCCGATTCGCGGGCTGATCGCGTGAGCTTCGCCGATTACGCGATCGGCGTGCTCGCCCTCTGCGCGATCGCGATCTCGCTGGGGCTGGCAGCCGTGAGGTTGCGCGCCCGCCTGCTGCCCGGCTGGGAGGGGGCCCCGGCCCGCCTGGTCGAGGCCGTGCTCGGGCTCTCCGTCCTCACGGTTCTGCTGCAGCTGCTCGGCGCCCTCGGCCTCTTTGACCCGATCGCGATCGTGGTGGCATCGGTGGCGATCGGTGCGCTCGCCGCGCTCAGGATCCCGCCGGCCGCAGGCGGTGGGGACGATCCCGCTGCTCACCGCCCCCCGGCGCCCGCGATCCCCACCGCCCAGCTCGTGATCGCGCTCGGCATCGTCGCCTTCGTCGTGGCCCACTGGGCCACCGGGCTCCAGGACGTCTGGGCCCGCGGCATGCTCACCTTCGACACCCTCTGGTATCACGGGCCGTTCGCGGCCCGGATCGCCGAGACCGGCTCGGCCTGGAGCCTGCAATTCACCGACCCCCTCTACCTCAACTGGTTCTACCCGCAGAACTCCGAGCTGCTGCACGCAGCCGGGATCGCGCTGTTCGACCGCGACATCGTCTCGCCGTTCGTCAACTTCGGTTGGCTCGGGGTGGCGGTGCTCGCCGGCTGGTGCATCGGCCGCCCCTACGGTGTCGCGCCGCTCTCGCTCGCGGCGGTGGCGCTGGTTCTCGTGATCGGCCCGATGGTCCCGCGCGAGGCGGGCACGCCCGCGAACGACGTCGCACCGGTGGCGCTGCTGCTCGCGGCGGGCGCCGTGCTGGTCAACGGGGGCGCCGCCGCCTGGGCGGCATCGCGAGCCGCCCGCACCCTCCACTCCGGCGGCACGCCCCTGCGCGGCGTGCTGCCCATGCAGGCCGTCTTCGTGGCTGGGCTGGCGATGGGCCTGGCGCTGGGCACCAAGCTGACGATCGCCGGAGGTGTGGCCGCGATGACAGCCGGTGTGCCGCTGCTGCTGCCGCGCGGCCACCGCCGCCGCGCCCTGGGCATATTCGTCGGCGGGGTCGCCGTGACGGCGGCCTTCTGGTTCATCCGCAACCTGATCCACTCCGGCAACCCGCTGCCCTGGCTGGGAGAGCTCGGGCCGATCGATCTGCCCGGCCCCGACCGCGGCCTCGAGGGCCGCGACAACTTCACGGTCGCGCACTACATCTTCGAGAACCCCGACCGTGACGTGTGGAGCACCTACTTCTACAGGCCGATCACCAACCTGCTGGGTCCGCTGTGGTTCGCAATGCTCGGGCTCGCGGCTGCGGGGGCGACGCTGGCGATCGCCCGCCCGCGTCTGCCGGCGGCGCGCCTGCTCGGCCTGGTCACGGTCGTCGCTGCGATCTTCTATCTGTTCACCCCGCTCAGCGCGGCGGGCCCCGAAGGGCAGCCGCTGGCCTTCGGCATCAACCTTCGCTATCTCGCTCCCGCGCTGGCGCTCGGCCTGGCGCTGTTGCCGCTGGAGCCAAGGCTCACGGCCGAGCGCTTCCGGCTGCCCCTGCTGCTCGGTGGGGCTGCGGCGCTGGTGATCACCTCCCTGTACTCGGACTCCGCGTACATCTGGGAGGAGCCCTTCGCCTCGATCCCGGTCGCGGCGCTGATCGGGGTTCTCGCCGTCGGGGTACCGGTCGGCCTCGCCCTGCTGGCTCGCCGAGGCGCCGCCCTCGCAGCGGGCGTCGGTGTGCTGCTCGCCCTCGTGGTCGCGGCCGTCGGCTGGGAGCGCCAGGGCGACTACCTGGACGCCCGCTACACGCGCTCGGAGGACCTTCGCTTCCAGCTCGACGACGTGGCGCGCTGGGCCAAGCCCATCGGCGGCGAGCGAATCGGCGTGGCCGGCCTCAGCGGCGCGTACAACCAGTACATCCTCTACGGCGACGAGCTCTCCAACTACGTCCAGGTGATCGGGCGAGAGCTCGACGCGGGGGACTTCCGGGCGCTCGGCTCGGGTCCCGGCTCGGACGCCGGCACCTGCCCGCAGTTCTTCGAGGCGATCAACGACGGCGGCTACGACTACGTTGTCACCACGCCCGAGCTCGACCTCAACGACCCGGCCACCGCGAAGGTCTCGCCCGAGGGCGGCTGGCTGCGCGGTGGCGCCGAGGCGGTGCGAGGCGCCGAGCAGGTCCTGCGCAGCGGCCGGGTCACCGTCTTCCGCATCACCGGCGAGCTTCGCGCCGCCGACTGCCGAGATGCGGGGGGTGGCGGCGGGGGGCCGGACGGCGTCGACGGCGGGCCCCCTTGACGAGCACCGGCGACTACCTGCTCGGCGTGATCGGCCTGGCAGCGGTGGCCCTGTCGATGGCGCTGGCCGGGCGCACCCTGCGCCGTGCGCTGCTTCCCGGCTGGAGCGGCGCCCCGGCCGTTCTGGCAACCGGGCTGCTGGGCCTGTCGCTGCTGGTGGCGATCTCCGAGCTCCTGGGGCTGTTCGGCCTGCTCGACGGCGTGCTGCTAGTCGCCGCCTGCCTGATCGCCGCGGGCGGCGCCCTTCGCCTCGAGCGCACGCTCCCCGCCGAGCCCGTCGCCAGCCCCGGCGCGGCCTCCGCGGCGGGCGCGGGAATGCTCGAGCCGGACCGGCGGTCGCCGCCCTGGGAGCTCTGGGCGGCGCTCGGGCTCGCGTTGCTCGTCGCTCTGCAATGGGCGGGGCCGACCCTGCTGGCGCTCGATCGGGGCATCTACGGGGGAGACTCGCTCTGGTACCACCTTCCCTTCGCGGCGCAGATCGCCCAGAGCGGCTCGGTCACCGAGCTGCTTTTCACCGATCCGCTCTACCTCAACTGGTTCTACCCGCAGAACTCCGAGCTGCTGCACGCCGACGGCCTGCTGCTGTTCGGCAACGACTTCCTCTCTCCGCTGCTCAACCTCGGCTGGCTCGGGGTGGCGCTGCTCGCCGGCTGGTGCATCGGCCGTCCCTACGGCGCCGGAGCGCCTGCCGCGGGCGCGGTTGCCGCGTTGATGTCGGCAAACCTGCTGTTCTCCCGCCAGCCGGGCAACGCCAACAACGACGTCGTCGCGATCGCGCTGCTCTTGGCTGCCGTCGCCATCCTCGCCAGCGCCCGCTCCCCGATCGCCCGGGGAGCGCTGCTGGTCGCCGGCCTTGCCGCGGGACTCGCGCTGGGCACCAAGCTGACCGTGGTGCCGCCGGTGGTCGCGCTCAGCGTCGGGGTGATCGCGATCTCGGCGTCCGGTCGGCGGCTGCGCTCGGCCGCCGCCTGGCTGGGGGGCTTGGTCGTCGGCGGCGGTCTCTGGTACACCCGTGACCTGATCGCGGCCGGGACGCCGTTCCCCTTCGTGGACCTGGGCCCGCTGAGAATGCCCGAGGAGCTGCAGGGGCGCGAGCCCTTCTCGATCGCCCATTACCTCACCGACACCGACGTCTGGGGGCGGTTCTTCACCCCTGCCCTCGCCGAGCGCCTCGGTGACCTCTGGCCGCTGGCCCTTGCCCTCGCCGTGATCGGCGTCGTGCTCTGGCTCTGGCGGGGGGGGCCGCTCGAGAGGATGCTCGCCGCGGTCGCGCTGTTCGCCGCGGTCGCCTACCTGCTGACGCCGCTGAGCGCCTCGGGCCCCGAGGGCTCGCCGGTCGGCTTCAGGCTCAACATCCGCTACCTGGCGCCTGGCCTGGCCCTGGCCCTGGTCCTGTTCTCGATCCCCCCGCCGCTGCGCGGCCGGCCGCCGGGAGACCCCGCGCTGCGCAGATGGTGGCGAGCCGGGGCGCTGGCCCTGTTCGGGCTGATGATCGTCGCGGGGGGTGCGCTTGGCGATGTCGACTCGGGGAGGCTCGCCGGCTCGGCCCTGCTGGCTGCGGCGGTGATCGCGCTGCCCGTGGCCGTCGTCATGCTCTCCCGGCGCAGGGTCCCGCGCGGTCCGCTCGCCCTCGGAGCGGGAGTCGGGCTGATCGTGCTGATCGCCCTCGGCAGAGGCGCTCAGGACGACTACCTCGAGCTCCGCTACTCGACGGCGGCACCCGACTACCCGCGTGCCGAGCAGCCCGCGGTGGAGCTGGGCCAGGGCCTCGGTGCCGCCTTCGACTGGGCCCGCGGGGTGCAGAGCGCGAGGATCGGTCTCTCGGGAACCACCGGCGCGCTCTTCCAGTACGGCCTCTGGGGCATCGACTCCTCCAACGAGGTGCGCTACATCGGCGATCGCCGCGACCGGGGGGCCTTCGCCGAGTTCGGCGAGTGCCCCGAGTGGCTCGCCGCGGTCAACGGGGCCGATTACGACTTCGTGGTCACCACACCCGCCTATGACCAGGACGACCCCGAGTCCGCCACCCAGCCCGTGGAGGCCGCCTGGATCAGCGGGGCGGCGGCAGCCCAGCGGGTCGGCGGCTCCGGCCTGGTCGACATCTGGCGGCTGGACGGTGCGCTGGACCCCGCGGCCTGTGACGGCGCCCCGGCGCGCGGCTCGGCGACCGCCGGCCTGCCCTCCGACTGACCCTCACGCAGGCTCCGGCGACGCCTGGGGACACGGGAGCCGGGCGCCGTGGCTATCTTTCGGCGATCGAATACCCGCTCGACAACGCGCTCTTTCAGTGGGAGGAGGGAGACAGGCGCCTGCGCGAGCTCTCCCAGGACCGCCGCGCCGCGGCGCGCCTGCACCTGGCGGTGGACGCGATCCGCGATGAGCTGCGGCGCCGCATCGGCGCCACCTTCACGGCGGGCGACCTTGCCGCGCTCTACGCGGAGGGCACCGACTGGTGCCTGGAGGCTTCCCGAGATGCGCTTCCCGAGCACGCGGCCGACCTCGACCCGCAGGCGATCGTCGACGGCGCCTTCTACCTCCACCTGAGGGGAGCCACCGACTACTCGGGTGGCCGCCTCGCGCCGCTGCGCTAGTCGCTTCGCTCCAGCACGATCCGCTCGGGCTCGATCGTCACCTTGAGGCGGCGCGCATCGGCCCAGTGCTCTGAGTAGACAGGGTCGTCCTTGACGGCAGGGTCGAGCCAGAGGCCGTAGCCCTCCTTCTCGCCGTGGTCGAACGCCGCCTCGATCTCGCGCCGCCGCCCGCGGCCCCGGCCGCGCCCGCGCCCGCCGCGCCTGCGACGGCGCCGCTTGGGCTGGCCGTCCTCGTCCTCGTCCTCGTCCTCGTCGGGCTCCTCGGCCTCCTCGATCTCCTCGGCCACCTCGATCTCCTCGGCCTCGTCAAGCTCGGCCTCGATCTCGGCCTCGATCTCGTCGCGAAGCTCGAGGTCGCCTGGCGCGGACTCCTCGCCCTCCCCCTCGAGGCCACTGCGCTTGATGAAGTCGCGGAGCTGCGAGCTCGAGACCTCGAGCTGGTGAGCGATCCATGCCTCGGTCCGCCCCTGGCGTATCCAGGCGCGGATCTGGTTCAACTGGGGCCTCAGTGATTTGCGGGCCATCGAGCGCGTGACTCTAGCGAGATGCCCGGTCTAGGCCATCAGCCAGGCGAGCGTCTCGAACATCGCCACGACCACGGTGACCACGGTGATCGTCAGTGCGACCAGGAGAACGCCGAACCTGACCTTGCCGCGGGACTCGGTGCGCTGGATGCGGCGAGAGCGCGAGCGGTTGGCCGCGCGCTTGCGCAGCTGATCGCGCCGGCGCTTCTCGAGCGCCATCTCCTGCTCGAAGGCCAGCTCGATCTGAGCCATGCTCTGTCGCATTCGCAGATTCGCCATAGGCAGCCCCTGAGCGCGGCTCGTTAGGGCTCGCTCAAACTAGCAAAGGGACCCGAAAGGACCAGCTGTCATCCACAGGCGCCCCAGAGTCCCCGCCCCGCTCGGGCAGCGGCGCCCTCGAGACGTCTGAACAGCGGCGCTCGGGCGTCGTTGGGGGCGATCGTCAGGGTGCGCGCGAAGCCGAGCCTGGCCAGCCTCGCGTTGACCATGACCGCGCCGACGCGCACGTAGGCCAGCAGCCGGCCGTAGTCGTCGCGGCGCTCGGGCCCCAGCTCCAGGCGGACGACGGCGCCCTCCACCAGGCGCCGGTTCGCCTCGGCCGCCTCTTCTCCGAAGCACTCGAGGGGCTGGTTCGGCGTGGACTCGGGGGTATCGATGCCGATGTAGCGGACATTCTCGACCGCGCCATCGGATAGCTCGACGACGATCGTGTCGCCATCGGTCACCTCGAGCACGCGGGCGCTGAGCGGCCCCGCGGCCGAGCTCGCCGCGCTGCCGGGCGCCCTGACGCTCCCGGGGCCCGCCCGCTCCTGCTGCGGGCGCGCGGTCGCGCCCAGGACGATGGCGCAGGCGATCGCGCCCGCCACCACCGGGCCGCTCCACCATCCGCGTCGCCTCATCGTGACCACCACACGCTGAGTGGGTCGCGAGCGCAACTATCCCCCTGACGCCGGGCGGCGGTCGCGCGAGCCCGCCGGGCGGGGGCGGGGACGGACGATGATCTGGCCTCAGATACGCTCGCGCCGTGCTCGAGCACAACTTCACCGGGCCCGCCTTCACGGTCGGCATCGAGGAGGAGCTGATGATCTGCAGCTCAGAGACCCTGGAGCTCGCGCAGGCGATCGAGCAGGTGCTCGCGGCCATCCCCCCGGAGCTTCCGGGCGAGGTCAAGCCCGAGTTGATGCAATCGGTCCTCGAGGTCGCCACCGAGCCCTGCGCCGGGGTCGGCGCGGCGGGCGGGCAGCTCCGCGAGCTGCGCAGCACCGTGATCGATGTCTGTGCCGAGCTGGGCCTGGCGCTGGGCGCGTCGGGTACCCACCCCTCCGCGCACTACGAGGAACAGGCCATAGTCGAGCGCCCCCGCTACCGCGAGTTGATCGACGAGCTGCGCTGGATCGCCCAGCGTGAGCTGATCTTCGGAACGCACATCCACGTCGGCATCGACGACCCCCAGAAGGCCATCTACGTCGCCGACGGCATGCGCGGCTACCTGCCGTTGCTGCTGGGAATGTCCGCGAACTCGCCCCTGTGGCAGGCCAGGGTGACGGGGGTCATGTCCTCTCGCACCCCCGTCTTTCGCAGCTTCCCGAGGGTGGGGGTCCCTCCCTATTACGGGAGCTGGGAGATCTACTCCCACCGCGTCGAGCAGATGATGCGCGGCGGGGCGATCCCCGATTACACGTACATGTGGTGGGACGTGCGCCCCCACCCCAACTTCGGCACGGTCGAGCTGCGGATCTTCGACCAGCAGACGCGCGTCGAGCACACGATCGGGTTTGCCGCCCTGGCCCAATCGCTTGCGCACCGCCTCGCGGCCGAATACGACGACGGCGTTCCCAGCGTCGAGCACCCCTGGGAGCTGATTGACGACAACAAGGTGCGAGCGGCTCTGGCCGGGATCGAGGGAAAGCTGATCGACTTCGACCGCGGCATCGAGGTACCCGGTGCCGAGATGGCGCGGGGCGTGATCGATCAGCACCGCGAGCATGCGCAGCAGCTGGGCTGCGAGGCAGAGCTGGCCAGCCTCGAGGACCTGATCGAGAACGGCACCGGCGCGCGCCGCCAGCTCGACTGGTACGACGAGCACGGCGACATCAGGGGCCTGATGCGCGAGATCGTCGCCGCCACCGCGCCTTGATCTCGCCAGATCCGTACCTATGTGGTCCGGTTAGTACGGAAATCAAAGTCAACTGCTTGCAATTTGAGCATGATAGTACGAATATAGAACTCAATGGCGACCACAGGCACGATGTCGGGGACGTTGGACCTGCTCGGACGGCGTTGGGCCCTGCGGCTGGTCTGGGAGCTGCGCCGCGAGACCCTCTCCTTCTCGGAGTTGCGCGAGCGGGTGTCGATCAGCCCCTCCGTGCTCTCCGCCCGCCTCGGCGAGCTCGCCGAGGCTGGGGTGGTGGAGCGCGATGCGAGCCGGCGCTACCGGCTGACCGGACGGGGGCGCGAACTGGCCCGCCTGCTCTACGAGCTCAACCGATGGGCGTCGCGGAGCGCCGGGGTATCCTCGCAGCGTGAGCTCGCCTGAGTTGAGCGTGGTCTGCCGAAGCTGTGGCTCCGAGGTGAGTCCCTACGTCACCGAGTGCCCCTACTGCGGCACGCGCATCCGCAAGCGCGCCCCCGAGCTCGAGCGGCGAGGCGACGAGCTCCAGGCGCGCGAGAGCCGGCGATCGCGCCGACGGCGCGCCAAGGCCGAGCGCGCCACCCGCCGCGCGCAGCGTCCGGAGCGAGCGGGCACCGGGGTGGTCGAGCGACTCCATGGCCGCCCCCTCGCCGTGATCTCCGCGGTCGCCCTGCCGGCCATGCTGGTGCTGATCCAGCGCGCGGGCAGCATCCCGGTCACCGACCTCGGAGCCATCGCCGGCCCCGTCGACGGCGCTTGGTGGCGCTTCTTCGCAGCGCCCTGGGTCTATCCCGACGTGGGCTACCTGTTCGTCGCAGCGATCGGGATCGTGATCTTCGGTCTGCCGGTCGAACGCAGGCTCGGCACGCTGCCCACCGTGATCCTGATGGTCGCCGCCGGCACCCTCGGCATGGTGGCGGCGAACGGGATCGAGAGCCTGCTCTCCAGCCAGGGCGAGCTGCTGCTTGCTTCCGGCGGCAACGGGGTGGCGCTCGGGCTGCTGGCAACCTGGGCCGTGCTGCGGGCCGCCGAGGTGCGCGCCGACCCCGATCGCGGCGACGTGGACGTGATCGGCGCCGGCGTCGCGGCCCTGGTCCTGATCCTGCTGCCCCTGGTGGAGGCCTACGCGAACGTCTTCGCCGGCATCGGCGGCGGAGCGGTGGGGGCCGCGTGCGGCTTCGCCGCCGCCTACGCTCGCCGCGAGCGACACCCGGGCTAGCCGTGGGCATCGACAAGTTCACGGCGCTGACCCCCGAGCTGCACCGCTACACCGTCGAGCACAGCTCTTATCGCAACGGCGTGACTCCCGAGATCGAGCGCGCAGGTGCCGAGATGGGCTCGCTTGCGATCATGCAGATCGCCGGCGATCAGGCCGCCCTGATCACCATCCTCGTCAGGGCGATCGGTGCGCGTCGCGCGCTCGAGGTCGGCACCTTCCTCGGCTACGGAGCCGTCGCGATCGCGCGCGGGCTTCCCGCGGACGGGGAGCTCGTCGTCTGTGAGCTCGAGCCGGAGTACGCGGAGCGGGCGCGCGACCACCTCGACCGGGCCGGCCTCGGCGACCGCGTCGAGATCCGAGTCGGCCCCGCCGCCGCCACGCTGGCCGAGATCGGGCAACCGGACAGCTTCGACCTCGCTTTCGTCGACGCCGACAAGGAGAGCTACCCCACCTACTTCGAGGAGTGCCTGCGGCTGCTGCGCCCGGGCGGCCTGCTGCTGCTCGACAACGTCCTGATGGGCGGCCGCGTCGTCGACGCCGCCGCCGGCGCCGACGAGGCCCCTCGGGTGGTCGCCGAGCTCAACGATCGCATCGCCACCGACGACCGCGTTGACGCGGTGATGCTCGGCATCGCCGACGGCCTCACGGTGGCCATCAAGCAGTGAGCGTCCCCGGCGACAGGGCGGGCTGGGTCGCGCTGATTCGCGGCGCTCAGGCGCCCTGCTGGTCGCTGATCGCTACCGGGTCGGGCGGCGCCGTCTGGGAGCGCGACGGGGTTACGGCCGCGATCGTCCCTGCGGCTCCCGAACGCTCCGTGTTGAACTCGGTCTTCTACGAGGATCCGCGGCCGCTGCTCGACTCGCTGGATGAGATCGCAGATGCCTATGAGAGCGCGGGGATCAGCGCCTGGGCCGTGTGGGTGCCCGAGGATGAGGTCGGCACAGGCGAGGCGCTGCAAGAGGCGGGACACGTGCTGGACTCCAATCCCAGGCTGATGGGCCTTGACCTGACCGGGCTTCTCATGCCCGAGCCGGAGCCCTCGCTCGCGATCGTCGAGCGCCTCGACCACGGTGCGATGGTTCGCCTCAACGAGATCGCCTACGGATACCCACCGGGCGAGCTCGAGGCGGTCGAGCGCGCCGAGATGCCGGGGATGCGCATCTGGTTCGGGTCGCTGGACGGCGAGGAGGTGACGACGCTCGCGGTCTGGCCGCACGGGCGCGACGCGCACGTGATGTGGGTGGCGACGCTGCCGGAGGCGCGCAACCGCGGCCTCGCGGGCCGCCTGCTCGCCCATGCCCTGGCCGTCGCCCGGGAGGAGGACGGCCTCCAGACGTCATCGCTCGAGTCCTCCAAGCTCGGCCGAGCCGTGTACACGCGGCTCGGCTATCGCGACTTCGGCGCCGCCCAGATGTGGGAGAGGCGAGAGCCCGCCTAGCCGCTGAGATCGGTGACGGGTGCCCGCCACGCCTGCAGGCGGGGGCCGCCGCGGCCCCATTTGGTGCAAGATTGTGCTCGTGCCCAGGGGCCCCTACACCGACGAGCAGATCGACGCCGCGATCGACGCGATCAGCGATCCCGAGGCCTTCGGCGAGGCAGAGCGGATGGTCGCCCGCGCCGCGCCTCACCTGCAGCGGGTGCTGGCCGAGGCTCTCAACGCCGGCGGCTGGTTCGGTGAGTCACACGAGGCCGGGGTGCTGAAGGCCGCGACCACCCCCGACGCGGAGCAACGGGTGGCAGCCGTCCGAACGCTGCTCGCCGAGGAGGCCCGGATGGGGATGATGGTGGGCGTCTCCGTGGGCTGGGCGCTGGCCGAAGAACTTGCAGACAGCGACGACGAGCAGGAGGAGGGTGCAGATGCCGGAGGTTGAGTTCACAGCAAACGGAGGCACGGCCAGCGGATACCTCGCGGAGCCTGACGCCGAAGGGCCGGGGATCGTGGTCCTGCAGGAATGGTGGGGTCTCGACGACAGCGTGCGCAAGATCGTCGACCGGTTCGCAGCGGAGGGCTTCGTGGCGCTCGCGCCCGACCTCTACCACGGCGAGACCACCGAGCAGCCCGACGAGGCGCAGCAGAAGCTGATGGCCCTGAACATGGACGAGGCGGAGAAGGAGATGCGCGGAGCGGTCAAGCACCTGCTCGCGCACCCCAAGTGCAACGGCGAGGTCGGCTCGGTCGGCTTCTGCATGGGCGGTGGCCTCTCGGTCTGGGCGGCGGCATCGAACCCCGAGATCGGTGCGGCTGTCACCTACTACTACGTGATGCCGCACGGCAAGCCCGACTTCTCGAACATCGAGGCGCCGGTGCTGGGCCATTTCGGCACCTCCGATGACTTCATCGCGCTCGAGGACGCCAAGGCGCTGGAGTCCGAGCTGCAGGAGGCCGGCGTCGAGGCGGCCTTCGAGTACTACGACGAGGCCGGGCACGCGTTCGCCAACGACCACGACCGCCTGGGCACCTATGACGAGGGCCACGCCGAGGCCGCGTGGGAGAAGACGGTCGGCTTCTTCAAGCAGCACCTCGGCAAGGCCGACTAGCGAAGGCCCATTTGGCGGCGCCGCGCCCGCCCCCTGACGCCGGCTACTTCTTGGGCTTGGGTCTCTTCGAGCCCTGCGTGGGCTTGAGGCTCTTCGAGCGCTTGTCGGGCTTCGAGCGCTTGGACGGCCGCTTGGCGAGCTTCACCGTCCGCTTGATCGCCGGCTCCAGACCCTGGTCGGTCTGCTCGATCTCGGTGGCGGTGGGGGGGACGCAGTCGGGGTCGGCGATGCCGTCGGCGTCGGCGTCGCAGCTGCCCTGGATGCCGGTTGAGACCGGACCGCCGACGGCGGTGGTCTCCTTGCCGACGTTGGTGTTGGCGAGGGCCTCATCGTTCTTCTTCTTCTTGTCCCTGTCGGCGGCGATCCCTCCGCTGCCCTCAGTCGGCGCCTTGCTCTCCTCGGCGGCCGGCTCGACCACGACCTCCTCGGGGACGACCGCCACCACGGGGGTTGCCTCCTCGGTGACGGGGGCAGGCTCGACGACGTGCTCGGCGAGCAGCGGCGCGGGGGCCGGCTTGGCCGCCGCCGACTTGGTGGCTCCCTTGGGAGCCGCGCTCTCGTCGGTTACGTTCTTGACCTCGGCGACCCCGCCGGCGATCAGCGCGGCTGTGGCCAGCCCGGCCGCAGCCTTGGTGCCGAGCGCGGCACCGACGGCGCCCGCGGCGCCGGCGGCCGATGCCCCGGCGCTTGTGGCTGCCGCCGCGCCTCCGACTGCAGCGGCTCCCGTGGCGGCGGTGCCGCCCGCGGCACTTGCGCCCGCGGCCGCGGCGCCCGCGCCGGCAGTGCCGCCGCCGCCGGCAGCGCTGCCGCCGCCGATCAGGCCGCCCAGCTTGGCGACGATCACGCCCTTCAGGGCCAGCAGCGGACCGGCCGGGAACAATGCCGCGAGAACCTTCGAGTCGCTGCGGAGCTGCTTGCGGAAGTCGGAGCAGGGCTCGCAGGCCTTGACGTGGCGGCGAGCGGGGCCGTCGAGCTTGGCGAGGCCCTCAGCAGCCTCGGCCAGCTGCACCCGGACCTCGTCACAGGTGAGCTGGCGCGACTGGCTTGACTCGGCCAGCGCGATTCGAGCGCGAACCAGCAGCGATTTGATACCGGGCACGGTGGTGTCCATCGCCACCGCGATCTCCTCGTAGCTCAACGCGTCGATCTCGCGCAGCAACAGCGCCGTGCGCTGGGTCTCGGGAAGGTGCGAGACGTCCTCGAGCATGCTGCGGAACTCCTCGCGGTTCTGCACTCGCTCGAGCGTGGTGACGCCGTTCATATGCGGCATCGTGTCCATCGTGTCCTGACCGTCGGCCGTCGGCTTGCGAAGCTGGTTGAGGCAGCGGTTGCGGGCGATCCGGTAGAGCCAGGGGCGTACGGCGATCTCGCGCTCGTCGGCGATCATCGCGTTGTAGGCAGCGACGAAGACCTCCTGAAGCACATCCTCTGCGTCCTGCGTGGAGCCGAGCATCTGGCGGCAGAAGCCGAGCAACCGCGACTGATAGCGCTCCACCAGGGCCTCGAAGGCGTGCTCGTGGCCACGGCGGGTCAGCGCGACGAGCTGGGGGTCCTCCTGGAACCTGAGCAAGGGCGAACGACGGGCGAAAAGCCCACGCTTCTGTGCGTGTCTGAGTGCTGAAGCTTCCAAGTTGGGGATGCTGCGCCGGAGACTCTCCCTGCCCAAGAGAACACGCTACCAATGCATCGGTTGCGGTCAAGAAGCCTTAATCAGCGCGTTAGAAAGGCGGCGATCCACGCAAATTCGCTCCTTGAGGGCTGCCTCCGCGCTCTACGCTGGTCGCGCCCGGGTAGACAAATGGCAAAGTCAGCGCTCTTAAAAAGCGCGGCCCTTCGGGGCATTGCGGGTTCGACTCCCGCCCCGGGCACTCATGCCTCCAGCTCCCGCGCGGGCTCGACGTAGACCGGCTGGGGCGGGCTCTTGAGGCCGGCGGAGGACATGATCGCCGGCGCCTCGGTGTCCGCCAGGAACGATTCGAAGCCCTCGCGGTCCCAGTCGAAGAGCACATGCACGCGGTGCGGCTGTCCCTCGACCCGCAGCACCTGGGCCCCGCGTGAGCCGTGCTCGCGACGCTTTTCCATGCCCTTGGTCGAGAACGTCTCCCAGAAGCGCTCGAAGTCCTCGATCTCCACCGTGGTCAGGATCATCCCGCTCCCTTCGTCGTCTGCCCTCCGCCGCATGCCGCCGAGCGCCTAGTGTTCGCAGTATGGACGTCGTCGTCGTCGGGGGCCATGGCAAGGTGGCGCTCCACCTGCTGGAGTTGCTGGTCGCCCGTGGAGACCGGGCTCGCGGAGTCATTCGCGATCCCGGGCAGGCCCCCGACCTGGAGGGGCTGGGCGCCGAGGCCGTCCTCTGCGACATCGAGTCCGAGCCGCTGACCGCGGCCGTCGAGGGAGCCGACGCGGTTGTGTTCGCGGCCGGGGCCGGCCCGGGCAGCGGCCCCGAGCGCAAGCGCACGGTCGATCTGGGCGGGGCGGTGAAGCTGATCGAGGCGGCCCGGGCCAACGGGATCGCGCGCTACGTGATGATCGGCTCGATCGGCTCTCACGACCCCGCCGCGGGGCCGGAAGCGATGCGACCCTACCTCGAGGCCAAGGCCGAGGCGGACGCCGAGCTCGCCGCCAGCGGCCTCGAGTTCACGATCGTGCGCCCGGGCTCGCTCCGCGACGACCCGGGTACCGGCCTGGTCGACGTCGCCACCGAGCTGGGTCGCTCGGGGCCGGTGCCCCGCGAGGACGTCGCCGCCGTGCTCGCCGAGGTGCTGGTGGCCGACAACACGATCGGGAAGACCTTCGAGCTGTTCGCCGGCGAGACCCCGGTGGCCGAGGCCGTCCGCTCTCTCTAGGCGCCCCGCCGCTTCTTCTTCTGCTTGGTGAAGTAGAGCGTCACGATCATCGACCCGCTCGGGGGAGGATTGACGAAGCGCACCGTGGCGCTCAGCTTGCACGAGCTCGCCTTCTTGATCGGCAGGCCGAGCTTGCGGATCGTGTAGGTGTTGGCGGTGGTGAAGCTGCCGGACTTCGTCTTCAGTGACTTGCTCTTCTTGCTCTTCTTGACGCACCTAAGGCTGTAGCTGACCTTGACCCCCGCCGGGTCGTTCTCGACCTCGACCCGCATCTGTGCGGGCTTCTTGGCGGTGGCGCCGACCCGAACCACCGGGTTCTGGCCGCTGCCCTCGGCCTTGGCGAGCTCCTTGCCGGGTGATGCCGAGGCCGAAGCTGCGAGTGCAAGGGAGGCCAGCAGGGCGAGCAGGGTGGGCGCGAGCCGTGTCGCGGTGGCCTCCATCCGGGGCCATCGTACCCTCATTGCGAGCGCCGATTGCCGCTTTGTGAGCGCGGATCACACCACGACCGCGGCCTCCGCGACAATCTGAGCTGATGCGCAAGCCAATGCACGGTCAACCCCTCACCTGGTTCTATCGCAAGCTGGGACCCCGCTACCCGGCCGTGTTCATCACGGCTGAGCTGCAGAGCGCCTTTCTGGTCGGCATCGGTGCCGTCGTGCTGATCGGCTTCTACTACAACGCCGACCCGGCGAGGGTGGCCGAGGTGGTCGGCATCACCTGCGTTCTGACCGCGGTCGCGATCGCGATCGTGCTGACGCGAATCCTCCGTCGGGTCGGCCCTGTCTCCTCCTGGATCGCCGGAGCCAGGGGTCCCGCCGAGACCGAGCGTGCCTGGACGACAGCGGTCGGCCTGCCGCTCGAGCTGATCCGCCACGACGCGGGCTTCCCCGTGATCGGGGTTGCCGTTCCGGTTTCGATCGCGACGGTGCTCCTCTACGGCCTCTCCTGGCTCGCCTTCTTCCCGATCGTGCTCGTTGCGCTGGTCGCGCTCGGGTACTCGGCGATCCTCCAGTACCTGGCGCTCGAGCTGGCGATGCGCCCGATCCTGGTGGACATCAACGCGACTCTGGAGCGGCCCGTTCGGATCACCAGGGCGGCGCTCCCGCTGCGCTGGAAGCTGCTCAGCTCGCTGCCGTTGATCAACGTGATCACCGGCCTCACCGTGGCGGCGCTGACCGCCGAGAGCGGCGGCGTCGGGGTGCTCAGCTTCAACGTGATGATCGCGCTGGCCGTGGCCTTCGCGATCAGCTTCGAGCTGACGGTGCTTCTCGGCCGCTCGATCCTGCGCCCGGTCGAGGACCTTGAGGCCGCCACCGAGCGCATCCGCCAGGGGCGCTTCGACGAGCACGTGCCGGTGACCACCGCCGACGAGTTCGGCGAGCTCTCCTCGGCCTTCAACCAGATGGTGGACGGCCTGGCCGAGCGCGAGCGGCTGCGCGAGGCCTTCGGCGCCTATCTCGACGAGGAGGTCGCCCGGCACATCATCAGCGAGGAGTACGACCCGGCGGGTCGCGAGGTCGAGATCTCGATGGTCTTCTGCGACGTGCGTGACTTCACCGAGGCCGCGGCGCTGGTCTCGGCCTCGGAGATCGTCTCGCGCCTCAACGAGCTGTTCGAGGTGGTCGTGCCGATCATCGCCCGCCACCGCGGCCACGTCGATCAGTTCATCGGCGACGGGCTGCTGGCCGTCTGGAACGCCCCCGACCGGGTGCCCAACCACGCCGACCGCGCCGTGCAATGCGCGGTGGAGATCGCCCGCAGCGTCAACAGCCGCAGGCCCGGCGGCTTCGAGATCGGCGTCGGCGTCAACTCGGGGACGGTGGTGGCGGGCTCGGTCGGCGGTGCCGGCCGGCTCTCGTTCAGCGTGATCGGCGACGCCGTCAACCTCTGCTCCAGGGTCGAGGCCAAGACTCGCGACACCGGTGACCCGGTGCTGATCACCGAGGCGACCCGGGAGCTGCTGTCCGAGACGATCGAGGTCACCCCGCGGGGCGAGATCGAGATCCGCGGCTATGACGAGCCGATAGAGCTCTACGCGCCGCTGATCCCGGAGGCGGTGTTGCCGGGCGAGCCGGGGGCGGACGTGGGCGACCCGGTGGGCACGCCCGCCGCCGACGGCCTCGGCCGCCCGGGCGATTCCTCCGGCCGGGGCTACCCCGGGGGCCTCGGCGGCTCGCGCGCCGGCGGCCTGGGCAGCCGCACCCTGCCGGGGGGCTAGGCGGCGATCTTGCGAGTGAGAGGATCGGATCCCTTGATCGCGCTTCCAAACGGTCCATTCGCGCGCTGATGAGCGGCCGCGAGCTCGGCCTCGACGAGCTGATCGGGCAGTTCCAGCGCCGCTTCGAGGAGGCTCAGGAGAGCCTCGGGCGCTTCAACCTCGCCGTCTTCGGCAAGACCGGGGCAGGCAAGAGCACGCTGATCAACACCGTGTTCAGCGCCGATGTCGCCCGCACCGGAAACGGGCGGCCCGTGACCGAGGGGGTGGATCACTACCCGCACCCCTCGGGCTTCTTCGGCGTCTTTGACTCCGAGGGGATCAAGACGGGCGAGCAGGGTGACGCCGTGCTCGGGCGCTTCGCCGAGTTGATCGCCGAGCGCCGGTCGATGCCGGTGGCCGAGCAGATCCACGTGATCTGGTACTGCGTGCGCTGGAGCGATCGTCGCTTCGAGGATTCCCAGGCCGCCTTCGTCGCGGCGCTCGCCGCCGAGGGCGTGCCGGTCATGTTCGTGATGACCCAGGTGCCGGTTCGCGACGGCGAGGTGCACCCCGACGCGGCGGAGCTGGCCGAGGACGTGACCGCCCGCGGCCTCCCCCTTTCACCCGAGAATTCCGTCTTCCTGACGATGGCATTGGAGGACGAGTTCTCCGGCCACCCCGCTCACGGCCTCCGGGAGCTGCTGGACGCGACCTTCCGGGTCGCCCCCGAGGGCGTTGGCGCCGCGATCACAGCGGCGCAGCAGATCGACGTCGATCGCAAGATCGCCGAGGCGCGCAAGCTGATCAAGCCAGTCGCAGCGGCAGCAGGGGGGGTCGGGGCCACGCCCATCCCTTTTGCCGACGCGGCGATCCTGGTCCCGATTCAGATCGGGCTGATGGCCAGGATCGCGGCGATCTTCGGCCTCCCGGTCGATAAGGGAACCCTGGCCACCATCGCCGCCGCCTCGCTGGCGGGCGGCGGCGTCTCGCGCGCGGCGCGCTACGTGGTCACCAACCTCGTCAAGGCCGTGCCCGGCGGCAACATCGCCGGCGGGGCGATCCGGGCCGGAGTTGCAGGCACCCTCACATACGCGCTCGGCGAGGCCTGGATCACGGTCTGCGCCAGGCTCCATGGCATGGGCCCGCTGGCGGCCTCCCGTCTGCCCCCCGACCAGCTGCGCGGCCTGTTCATGGACGAGTTTCGCCGCCGGGCTGCCTCGGGGCAACCGGGCTGACGGCGCGATCGCACCCGCCGGAGCTCCGGTACGCTCGCTCGGGATGGCGACGCCCGATCAGACCGAGCCGAAGGCCGAGCAGGGAACGAAGGCCGGCGAGGCCCAGGTACACGGGGGCCGCCTCGTCGCGCGGGCGCTCCGCTCGCGCGGCGTCTCCAAGCTGTTCACGCTCTCCGGCGGGCATCTGTTCTCGATCTACGACGGCTGCAGGGCCGAGGGGATCGATGTCGTCGACTTCCGCCACGAGCAGGCGGCCGCCTTCGCCGCGATCGGCTGGGCCAAGGCGACACGCGAGCCGGGCGTCTGCGCGCTGACCGCCGGCGCCGGGGTGACCAACGGGATCAGCGCGATCGCGACGGCTCAGGCCGACGGCGTGCCGCTGGTCACGCTCGGCGGCCGAGCCCCCGAGATGCGCTGGGGCATGGGATCACTCCAGGAGATCGACCATCTGCCCTTCGTCGGCCCCTTGGTCAAGTGGGCCGCGACCGCCAAGCAGACCGAGGCGATCCCCGCGCTCACCTGCGAGGCGATCGACCGCGCCATGGAGCCCCCGCTGGGGCCGACCTTCGTCGACTACCCGCTCGACGTCGTCTTCATGGAGGCTGAGGCGGAGCCGCCCGCCGCACCCTCGATCTCCGCCGAGCCCGCCGCCGAGCCCGCCGCCGGGGTCGAGCAGGCCGGCGCGCTGCTCGCCGGCGCCGAGCGCCCCGCGATCATGGCCGGCTCGAACGTCTACTGGGCCGGCGCCTGGGAGGAGCTGCGCGAGCTCTCCGAGGCGCTCGGCATCCCCGTCTCTCTCAACGGCCTCGGCCGCGGCTGCATGCCGCCCGACCACGAGCTCTACTTCTCTCGCGCCCGCGGCGCCGGGCTCAAGGGCTGCGACGTAGCACTGGTGATCGGTGTGCCGCTCGACTTCCGCCTCGGGTTCGGCGAGGCGATCTCCGCTGACGCCGAGCTGGTGATGCTCGACATGGCGCCCTCGAAGCTCGAGCGCAACCGCCAGCCCGACCTCGCGCTGGTCGGCGAGATCGGCGCCAGCCTCACCGCGATCCGCGAGGCGGCCTCGAAGGGGGGAGCCGAGCGCGAGCGCACCGCGCCCTGGCTGGCCGAGCTGCGCGCCATCGAGGCCGAGAAGCGCGCCGAGGAGGCCGAGGCGCTGGGTGACGAGCGCTCGCCGCTGCACCCCATGCGCCTCTATCGCGAGCTCGGCGAGTTCCTCGACCGCGACGCGATCGTGGTCGGCGACGGCGGCGACTTCGTCAGCTTCGCGGGCCGCGTCTTCGAGAGCCGGCAGCCGGGCACCTGGATGGACCCGGGCCCCTACGGCTGTCTCGGCGCCGGCCCGGGCCAGGCGATCGGCGCCAAGCTCGCCCACCCCGACCGCCAGGTCTGCCTGCTGCTGGGCGACGGAGCCTTCGGCTTCTCGGGCCTGGAGTTCGACACCATGGCTCGCCACGGCCTGCCGATCGTCGGCGTGGTCGGCAACAACGGGATCTGGGCGCTGGAGCACCATCCGATGAAGTTCCTCTACGGCTATTCGATCGCAGCCGAGCTCACCCCCGAGACCCGCTACGACGAAGTCGTCGCCGGCCTCGGTGGCCACGGCGAGCTGGTCCGCTCACCCGACGAGCTGCGGCCCGCGCTGGAGCGCGCCTTCGCCTCGGGCAAGCCAGCCCTGGTCAACGTGCTCACCGACCCCGAGGTCGTCTACCCGCGCCGCGCCAACCTCGCCTGAGCGTGAGCGACGACTCCGAGCAGGTCGAGCGGCTCGACAAGGAGGCCTTCGCCGCCTTCGCGGGGCGGGCCGAAGAGGGGCCCGTGTTCATGTTGAACCTGCTGGCCTTCAAGGAGGACGGGGGTCGCGAGAGCTACGAGCGCTACGGCGAGGCGGTCGCCCCGATCCTGGAGAGGGCCGGCGGCAGGCCGATCTACGCCGGCCGGCCCGCCGCCGCCCTGATCGGCGAGCACTCCTGGGACCTCGTGATCGTGGTCCGCTACCCGACCCGCCAGGCCTTCCTGGAGATGATCACCAGCCCCGAGTACCAGGCGATCGCGCACCTGCGCACCGAGGGTCTGGCGCGTGCGGAGTTGCACCCGATGGACGCCGTCGCGGATCCGCCTGGGTGAGCTACCCTGGATGGGCAGCATCTCGCCCGACGGCTCCTCGCCCCCTCTTCCTTCGAGCGTTCCGACCCCAGAGGGACAGGAAGGTGGCCCACGTGGCCGCAGAACAGATGGAGCGGGCTCGGGCAGCTTCGCTTGCCGAGATGACGGCAGAGGCCGAGCACGCCCGCAGGCGCCTGATGCTCTACCGGGCCAAGGCCTACGGGCCCCGGCCGACCAGCCACGAGCGGCTGCGTGAGCTCGAGCGAGTGGCCGATCGCGCCGAGTCGCGGCTCAACCGGGCCCGGGCCGATGGCTGACCCGGCCGCCATCGGCTTCACATGCGACCGCTGCGCGATGACCTTGAGCTGGATGCCCGACGTCGAGAGCCCCGTGCTGCCGAGCACCTGGTCGAAGGAGCGCGAGGGCCTCTACTGCCTGCACTGCCGCCGCGAGCGGGCCGGTGAGGCGGGGGTCGCCAAGCTCGGCGATGACGCCCCCGCCGCCGATCGCCAGAAGCTGCGCACGAACGCGCGCGTGGAGTTCGAGATCGGGCGCGATCCCGAGCGCCCGGACAATCGCATCGCCAAGGTCTGCAGGACCTCCGTCGTCTCGGTGCGGAGCGCGCGAGGCCGCATGAACAGCCCCCTGCACGGCCCGACCCCGGGCGCCCGCCCGCCCGGATAGCCCGGGGCTGCCCGCACCGATGGGCGCTGCGTTGCGGGCTCGCCAGGGGGAGCGTCGCGAAACCGGCCGGCTGCTACCGTCTCTCGGGTCGGGTTGCCACCGCCACGCGGTTCAGCGCCCGAGAGGTTCCGTTACTCCCTGCGCTTCACATGAGCTTCGGGGGCCGCTGGATCTCCCCGAATCACTCATAAGGAGCTGTATCTAGATGTCATCGAACTCATTCGCCGATCTCGGCGTGTCGCGCCCCGTCGTGGACGCACTGGCCGAGCGCGGTTTCAACGAGCCCTTCGCGGTGCAGAGCCTCTGCATCGCCGACGTGCTCGCCGGGCGAGACGTGCTCGTGCAGTCGCCCACCGGATCGGGCAAGACGCTCGCCTTCGGTGTGCCGATCGTGGATCGCGTCTCAGCCGAGGCGCGCCGCCCCGCGGCGCTGGTGCTCGCGCCCACTCGCGAGCTCGCCGAGCAGATCGTCGACGAGACGCGCTCGATCGCTCATTCGCGGGCGCTGAAGATCGCCCCCGTCTACGGCGGCGTCGGCATTCCGGCCCAGGCCCGTAAGGCCGCCCAGGCCCACATCGTGGTCGCCACACCGGGCCGCCTCGAGGATCTGATCCAGCGCGGCATGCTCACCCTCGAGCACGTCGGCATCCTGGTGCTCGACGAAGCCGACCGCATGCTCGACATGGGCTTCAAGCCCGCCGTCGATCGCATCGTCGCCAAGCTTCCGGCCGAGCGCCAGACGCTGTTCTTCTCGGCCACGCTCGAGGGAGCCGCCGGCTCGCTCGCCAAGGCCTACACCCGCAATGCGCGCAGGCACGTCCATGCGCCCAAGGTCGAGAAGCACGCCGAGACCGAGCACCGCTTCATCCACCTCACCCACGAGGGCAAGCTCGACGCCCTGGTCGGCGAGCTGCGCGACAGCGACCGCGGCCGGACCCTGGTCTTCGTGCGCACCAAGCGCGGGGCGGACCGGCTGGTCAAGAAGCTGGGCCGCGAGCAGCTGAGCGCGATGGCGATGCACGGCAACAAGTCGCAGAGCCAGCGTCGCCGTGCCCTGGCCAGCTTCGAGCGAGGCGATTGCGACACGCTCGTCGCGACCGATGTGGCGGCCCGCGGCATCGACGTCGCGGAGATCACCCACGTGATCAACTTCGACGCCCCCGAGGATCGCGACGCCTACGTGCACCGAACCGGCCGCACCGGCCGCGCCGGCGCCACGGGTGTGGCCGCGAGCTTCGTGCTGCCCGACCAGCGCTACGAGATGGGCAAGATCGCCTCCGATCTGGGGCTGCACAGCGAGTTCGGGCCCGAGCACATCCGCGCCGGCGGCGGCTCGCGCGGCCACGGCTCGCGGGGCAACGGCAACGGCGGCAATGGAAACCGGGGCGGTGGTCGCCGGGCGGGCGGCAACGGCTCCCGGCGCAACAACGCGCGGGGCAACGGTGGCGGCGGACGCCGCAACCGCCGGTCCCGCAACAGCTAGGAACACACGCGGGGTCGCGGCCGTCTCGGGCGGCGACCCCGCAATCGAAACAGGAAAGGTGGAACCGAACTTGACACAGCAAACCGTGACCGAGGCCTGGACCTGTGATCGCTGCGAGATGACGATCACCTTCATGCCCGACGCCCAGGACCCCCAGATGCCGGCGAGCTGGTCGAAGGAGCGCGGAAAGCTCTACTGCCTCTCCTGCCGGCGCGAGCGCGCCGCCGAGGCCGGTGTCGCCCACCTCTCAGCGGACGCTCCCGCCCAGGAGCGCCAGCAGCTCAGCTCCAGGGCACGGCTCGTGTTCGAGCTGACGCGCGACCCCACCCGACCCGACAACCACATCGCCAAGGCCTGCCGCACCTCGACCCCCGCCGTGCGCAAGGCGCGTGGCGAGCTGGGCCTCAAGCCCGCCTCGAAGCTGAACTAGGAGGTGGGCGGCCCCGCGGCCGCCTCGCGCTCCGCCCGCCTCACCCTGCGGGCCGCCTTGACGCGGTCCACCTGGTCGAGGGCGGTCTTGCGCAGCCGCAGGCTCTGGGGCGTGATCTCGACGCACTCGTCCTCGCGGACGTGCTCGAGGGCCTCCTCGAGCGAGAGCCGCTTCGCCGGGACCAGCCGCACGGTCTGATCGGCCGCCGCCGCGCGCACGTTGGTCTGCTGCTTCTCGCGGATCGCGTTGACGTCGATGTCCTCCGACCGGGCGTTCTCGCCGACGATCATGCCCTCGTAGACCTCCTCACCGGGGCCCACGAACAGCGTTCCCCGCTCCTGCAGGGCGAACAGGGCGAAGCCCGCGGTCCTGCCGCGCCTGTCGGCCACCAGGGATCCGGTCGGGCGTGTCCTCAGCTCGCCCGCCCAGGGCTCCCAGCGGTCGAAGACGTGGTGCATCAGGCCCGTGCCGCGCGTCTCGGTCAGCAACTCGGTGCGGAACCCGATCAGGCCCCGCGCCGGCACCAGGTACTCGAGCCGGACCCAGCCGGTCGAGTGGTTGACCATCTGCTCCATTCGGCCCTTGCGGACGGCGAGGGCCTGGGTCACGGTGCCGACGTACTCCTCGGGCACATCGATCGCCAGGCGCTCGACGGGCTCGCATGTCTCGCCGTCGATGACGCGGGTCAGCACCTGCGGCTGGCCGGCGGTCAGCTCGAACCCCTCGCGGCGCATCATCTCCAGCAGCACGACGAGCTGCAGCTCGCCGCGGCCCTCGACCTCCCAGGCGTCGGGGCGCTGGGTGTCGCGGACGCGGATCGAGACGTTGCCGACCAGCTCCTCGTCGAGTCGGCTCTTGATCTGGCTGGCGGTCAGCTTCGAGCCCTCCTGCCCGGCCATGGGGGCGGTGTTGATGCCCACCAGGATCGAGAGCGAGGGCTCGTCGACCGAGATCACCGGCAGCGGGCGGGGGTCGTCGGGGTCGGCGAGCGTCTCGCCGATCGTCACCTCCTCGATTCCGGCGACGGCGATGATCTCTCCGGGGCCGGCCTGCTCGGCCGGGACGCGGTCGAGCGCCTCGGTCACGTAGAGCTCGGAGACCGTGGCCCGCTCGATCTCTCCATCGGCGCGACACCAGGCGATCTGCTGGCCGTTGCGGATCGTCCCGTTACGCACCCGGCACAGCGCGAGCCTGCCGACGTACGGCGAGGCGTCCAGGTTGGTGACGTGAGCCTGCAGGGGCGCCTCGGGGTCGTAGCTCGGTGCCGGGATCGCCTCGACGATCACCTCGCGCAGGGGCGCGAGGTCGGTGCCCTGCTCACCCGCCGTCAGCGACGCCCAGCCCGCCCTGGCGTTGGTGTAGATGATCGGGAACTCGATCTGGTCCTCGTCCGCGTCGAGGTCGAGGAAGAGCTCGTAGACCTCGTCGACGACCTCGGCCGTGCGGGCGTCCGGGCGATCCACCTTGTTGACGACCAGGATCACCGGTAACCGCGCCTCGAGCGCCTTGCGCAGCACGAAGCGGGTTTGGGGCAGCGGTCCCTCGGAGGCGTCGACCAGCAGCAGCACCCCGTCGACCATGGTCAGCCCGCGCTCGACCTCGCCGCCGAAGTCCGCGTGGCCGGGGGTGTCGATGATGTTGAACTTGACGTCGCCGAAGCGGATCGCCGTGTTCTTGGCGAGGATCGTGATCCCCTTCTCGCGCTCGAGGTCCATCGAGTCCATGACCCGCTCAGCGACGTCACTGCCGGCGCGAAAGGCTCCCGACTGCCAGAGCATCGCGTCGACCAGCGTCGTCTTGCCGTGGTCGACGTGGGCGATGATCGCGATGTTGCGGAGGTCTTCTCGATGGGCTGTGGTCATGGGGTGGGGGCGGTGGCGGGATCCAATTGGAGCAGGGACGTCCGAGCAAAGAGGGCGTGCGAGCAAAGAAGAGGCCCTCCGGAGAGGGCCTCTTCGTCAAGCCAAAGTGGTCGTGACGGTTAGACCGTCTTCACACCCGTGGCCGCGGGGCCCTTGGGGCCGTCCTCGGTCTCGTACTCGACCTTGGCGTTCTCGGCGAGGGTCTTGAAGCCCTCACCCTCGATCGAGCTGTGATGGACGAAGACGTCGGCGGAGCCGTCGTCGGGCGTGATGAAGCCATAGCCCTTGTCGTCGCTGAACCACTTAACGGTACCGGTAGGCATTTCGCTACCTCCAACTTATGTGCACTGCGAACGCGGAGGATGCGATATGCAACGACTGCGGGCGCTTGGCACAACTTTGCCGGGTATCTCTTCCGGCCTAACGACCATCACGCTAGCAGCAAAGGCACCACCGGGTGCGGCTGGTGGCAAGGCCTCGGGCAGGGCCTCCGGACGCCTAGCCGCGAGCGCCCGCGCCGCCGATCATGGCCTCGAGCTGCGCGAGCTGGGTCTCGATGCCGGCGCAGACGCGGTCGCAGAGCTCGAGCACGCCGGGGTCCGAGATCCGGTAGAGCGAGCTGGTTCCCTGCTTGCGGCGCGAGACGAAGCCCTCGGCCAGCAGAGAGGAGAGGTGCTTGGAGATGTTCTGCTGCGAGCCGCCCAGGGCCTCGGTCAGCTCGCCGACGGAGGCCTCGGCGGAATCGCGCAGGTGGTTGAGGATCCGCAGCCGCGTGGGGTCCGAGAGCGCGCGGAAGCGGCGGGCGATCAGCTCGGCGTTCTGTTCGTTCAGCTTGGTTGCCATTCCCTGGGCCTCAGGTGCAGCACCACTCCACAACTTTCAAGTTGTGCTACTGTGTTCCGACAGTCTGCGAAGGAGAATAGCCATGAGCTCAGTCACGCACACCGCCGTCACCCGCAGCGCCGATCGGCCCAGCGCCTGGCCGCTCGAACGGGTTCTGTTCGGGCTCGCCGGGGCGATGACCCTACTCAGTGCCCTGCTGGCCGTCCTCGTCAGCCCCTGGTTCCTGTTGCTCACCGTCTTCGTCGGCATCAACGAGCTTGCCTTCGTGCGCTTCGGCAACTGCCCCAGCTCGTGGCTGCTTCGCCGCTACGCCGGCCTCAGGGGCGCTGGCGAGCGGTGAGCGACCTCGGGCCGATCGGGCGCCTCGGCCGCTTCGCGGCCACCAACCAGCGCTGGGTCTTCGGCGCCTGGGTGGTGCTGGCCCTGGGGCTGGGGGTGCTGGCGCCCCGCGTCGAGCACGCCCTCTCCGGCGCCGGCTGGCAGGCCAACGGCTCGGAGTCGGTGCAGGCCCGCGAGGCGATCGACCGCAGCCTCGACGGCAACGGCGGCTATGCGATCCAGGTCGCCGTCCACTCCGATCAGCTCACCAGCTCGGACCCGGCCTTCGCGCGGACCGTGGAACGCTCCCGCGCCCTGCTCGCCTCTGATGAGGCCGTCGCCGTCGTCTCCCGCCCCGCCCCGGGCAGCTCGATCTCGCCCGACGGACGCACCGTGCTGATCCAGGCGGGCGCCGCGCGCAACCCGAACGAGATGGTCGAGGCGGCGGGTCGCCTCAAGGGCGAGCTCGCCGCCACCGGCGCCGACGGCGTCGACGTCAACCTCACGGGCGCGCCAGGCATGTGGTCGGACTTCAACGAGGCCAACAAGGAGGCGATGCTGCGCTCCGAGCTGATCTCCTGGCCGGTGACGCTCGCGATTCTGGTGCTCGCCTTCGGCTCGCTCGTCGCTGCCGGCCTGCCGCTGATGCTGACCATTCTCGGGCTGGTGGCTTCGGCGGGGGTGCTCTACCTGGGCACCATGATCTCGCCGATCTCGATCTGGGCCCTCAACTTCGCGTTGATGTTCGCACTGGCGCTGGGCATCGACTACGCGCTGTTCATCGTCATGCGCTACCGGAACGCCCTCTTCGGCCAGCGCGTCAGGCCGGCCGACGCGGTGGCGAGGACCATGGACACCGCGGGAAAGGCCGTGCTCTTCTCGGGCGTCACGGTGTTGATCTCACTGTCGGCCGTGATGCTGGTTCCGAGCCCCGCCTTCCGCTCGATGTCGCTCGGGATCATGGTCTCGGTCGTCTTCGTGCTTGCCGCGACGCTGACCCTGCTGCCCGCCGTGCTTGCCAAGCTCGGGCCCCGCGTTGACAGGCTCGGCCTGCCGTGGGTCCACAGCGGCGAGCACCGCTCGGCTCGCTTCGCCCGCTGGGGCGAGACGCTGTGGCGGCGGCCCTTCTTGTTCGGCGGCATCGCGCTGGTGGCGCTGGTCGGCCTCTCCTTGCCCGTGCTGCGCCTCGACACCGGCATGCCCTCGATCAAGGTCGTGCCAGAGCAGGACGGCTCTCGCCAGGGCTACGAGCAGATCCAGGCGGCCTTCGGTCCCGGCGCGCCGGGAACCCTCCAGGTGGTCGCTCCCGGCGACCAGACCGCTGCCGCTGCCGCCGCGCTCGGCGCCGACCCGGGCTTGGCAGCCGTCTCTCCGCCGCAGCCCGGCGCCGACGGGCTCGCGCTGATCGCCGCCGTGCCCGCCGTCGATCCCTCGAGCCCGGCGCTCGGCGAGACTGTGGACCGGGTGCGCGACGAGCTGCCCTCCGCGGTGCTGGTCGGCGGCCCCGCGGCCGAGAACCACGACCTCGAGCAGGCGCTTGCGGCCAAGACCCCGCTCGTGATCGGCGTCGTGCTCGCGCTCGGCTTCCTGCTGTTGCTGGTCGCCTTCCAGGCGCCGCTGATCGCCGCGATGGGCGTGCTCGCCAACCTGCTCGCGACCGGCGCCGCCTTCGGCGTCGCCACCCTGATCTTCCAGGACGGCCACCTCTCGGGGCTGCTCGGCTTCGAGTCGCAGGGGTTCCTCGACGCCTGGGGGCCGGTCTTCTTCTTCGCGATGATCTTCGCGATCGCGATGGACTACACGGTCTTCCTGCTCTCCTCCGCCAGGGAGCACTGGGAGGAGAGCGGCGACGCCAAGGCCGCGATGGTCGGCGGCCTCGCCCACTCGGGCCGCGTCATCCTCGCGGCCGGCGCTGTGATGGTGGCGGTCTTCTTCACCTTCGCCCTCTCGGGTCCGCTGCCGCCCAAGGAGATGGGCGTGATCCTGGGCGTCGCGGTGCTGCTTGACACCTTCCTGGTGCGGCTGCTGCTGCTGCCGGTGTTCCTGCGACTCGCAGGCGACGCGGCCTGGTACCTGCCCCCCTGGCTCGACCGCGTGATGCCCGACGTCCACTTCGGGCACGGGGATGGCGCTGAGCGCGGCGCGGCGCCCGAGGACCCACGGGGCGAGGCTCCTCCCGCGGCGATCAACGCCTGAGCGCAGGAAGACCGTCGGGGCTCAGGCCGGGGCGAGCGCGGCCGAGAGAGCCGAGCCGTGCAGGATGTCCCGCTCGGAGACCTCGACCTCGTCGAGGCCGTAGGCGCGCATCACCTGCACCAGGATCACGGCGCCCGCGACGATCGTCGGCGCGCGGCCCGGTTGCAACCCGGGGACCCGCAGGCGCTCGGCCAGGGGCATCGCCGAGAGGCGCGAGAGCATCCGCTGGATCCGCAGCAGGCCGAGCCGGTAGCCCTGCACTCGCGAGGGGTCGTATGGCTCGAGCTCCTGGTCGATCGCCGCGAGGCTGGTCGGCGTCCCGGCCACCGCGATCGCACGCGCCGCGCGTGGCTTCTCCCCGGCGACGGCGCCCTCGATCAGGTGCAGCACGTCGGTGGCGAGATTCTCGAGCTCGTGCGGGTCGGGCGGGTCGGAGGTGAGATGGCGCTCGGAGTGGCGGATCGTGCCGGCCTGCAGCGAGGCGTGGAACTCGACCTCGGCGCCGTCGCCGACGATCAGCTCGGTCGAGCCGCCGCCGATGTCGAAGACAAGGGTCTTGGAGCCGTCGGCCGGCCGCTGCGCGGTCGCGCCGAGGTAGGTGAGGTGGGCCTCCTCCTCGCCGCTCAGCAGGCGCGCGTCGAGCCCGAAGCGCTCGCGCAGCTCGGCGATGAAGGCGTCGCCGTTGCGGGCGTCGCGCACGGCGCTGGTGGCGATCGCCAGCAGCCGTTCGGCGCCCAGCTCCTCGTAGCAGGCCTTGTAGTCGGCGATCACCTCGCAGACGCCGTCGACGGTGTCGGTGCAGAGCGTGTTGGTCAGGCCGACGCCTCGGCCGAGGTTGGTCACCGTCGTCCGCCGCTCGACCTCGCGAACCACCGAGTCCTCGACGTCCGCGATCAGCAGGCGCGTCGAGTTGGTGCCGATGTCGATCACGGCGACCCTGATCGCAGCGTCATCGGTGGGCGGTCTCTCCCCGAGCACGCGGGGCACTCTAGCGGTGCCGTGCTCCCTTGGGGGCATCGAATCTTCCGAGGTCCCGACTCCTGATTCTCTCCCCCAGGACCCCCTTCTCAACCCCTCGCGGTCGCGCTAAAATCGGCTCACGCCGCGGGGTGGAGCAGTCTGGTAGCTCGTCGGGCTCATAACCCGAAGGTCGCGGGTTCGAATCCCGCCCCCGCTACCTCACGAAAGGGCCGCTAATGCGGCCCTTTCTCCTGTCTGGGAGCATTTCCGCTGGGTGCTCGGGGTACCAGTGGGGTACCAAGAGCTCTACTGTCGAGAGACTAGGCAGCAATTCTGCGATGCCCGACCGTCGCCCGGCGCGGGAGTCCGATCCGAGATCACATCGCCCTGGGGCCGGCCCGGACCTCCGGGGCTTTCGAATGCAGTGGCGTGCCCTGGTCGACTCCAGGTGGTAGGTTGGCTCCCCGGAGAGGGAGTTGGGCATGGACGCTGCAGTTCGTCATGGGGTTCGCATCTGGCTGGCCGTATTCGGCTGGGCACTCGCGATGCTGCTCTTGGTCCCGTCCGGCGCGAGCGCGGGAGTGAACGGCCAGTGCCCGTCGATCGCCGAGAAGCCCGACGCCATAGCTCACGTCGACTACCAGGGCGTCCAGCACCTGACCTACTGCTACGGGCCGATCACGATCAGCCCGGGCCAGAACGTGATCCGGCTCCGTCAGGCGATCGATGCCAACGCGACCAAGCTCTGGCCCCAGGAGGATGGCTTCATCACCCGCTTCGACCCCGAGCTGATCCTCGCCGACGGGTCGGTGCCCCGGGTCGACGTCTTGCACCTGCACCACGGCGTCTGGCTCGTGAACAACAGCCCGCAGTTCGCCGTCGGCGAGGAGAAGACGATCCAGCAGCTTCCTGACGGGTTCGGCTGGCCGAGCCATCCCGGAGACAACTGGGTCCTGAACGACATGCTGCACGACCTCGTCGCGCAGCCGGCCCAGGTCTACGTCGCCTGGGAGATGGACTTCGTGCCGTCGAGCTCACCTGACTACGCCTCGATTCGCCCGGTGCAGACGAAATGGCTGGACGTCGCCGGGAACCCGAGCCTCTACCCGGTCTTCGACGCCCTGCGGGGGCAGGGCCAGAACGGCCGCTACACGTTCCCCGATCAGGCGCCGGCGGCCGACACCAAACCGTGCGGGATCTTCGGGCGCGCCCCGGAGAGCCACGGTTGTCTCGGGTCCGCTCAGACCTGGACGCCGAGCCAGGACGCGACCCTGATCTCCACCGCCGGGCACCTGCACCCCGGCGGTCTCAATACGGAGCTGCGAGCCAAACGCGGCGGCCAGACCAACAACCTCTTCACGTCGGAGGCCCAGTACTACGAGCCGGCAGGAGCGGTGTCGTGGGACGTCGCGATGGGCGCGACGCCGGCCTCCTGGCGGGTGAAGGTCCAGGCAGGCGACAAGGTGAGCGTGCACGCGACCTATGACTCCCAGAGAGCCGACTGGTACGAGGTGATGGGGATCATGCCCGTCGCCGTCTACGACGGGACCGACGTGGGCGGCGTGGACGCGCTCGATCCGAGCGCCTCGCAGGCCGGCGTCCTGACCCACGGGCACCTGAGCGAGAACGACAATCACGGGGGCGAGCCGACCGGCGCCCCGGATCCGTTTTCGCTCGCGAGCGCGCCCGCGCCCAACAACACGATCGGCATCCAGTCGTTCGCCTATCGGACGGATGCGAGCGCCGGCCCCAGCGTGCCGACGGTCGAGCCCGGGCAGGCGCTCACCTTCCGCAACGACGACGCGGTCCCGAGCGTCAACGCCTTCCACACGATCACGGCGTGCAAGGAGCCCTGTACCGGGGCGACCGGCGTCGCATACCCGGTCGCCGACGGGCCGGTGACATTCGACTCGGGGGAGCTCGGCTTCAACGGGAACAACGGCGGGGTCGGGAACGCCCCGGCCGCCGATCGCGACACCTGGAGCACGCCGCCGGGCCTGCCCGCGGGCACGTACACGTACTTCTGCCGGGTGCATCCCTTCATGAGGGGTGCGTTCCGTGTGGAGAAGCAGAACGGCCCGGCCCAGCGCCTGAGGGCGAAGAAGAAGCAGAAGCTCCGCAAGGCTGCGATCACCGCGACCCTCGACAAGGCTGCGATGGTGACGCTCCAGGCCAGGGTGAAGGGAGGGAAGACCCGAGGGCGCGGGAAGGCGGCACGGGCCCTCTCCAAGGCGCTGGACGTACGCCGGTCCACGGTCTCGCTTGCCGCCAAGACCAAGACCAAGATCAAGCTCAGCTTCTCGCGGTCCGCGCGCAAGAAGATCAAGAGGGCGATCCGCAGGCGCGGCCGGTGGAAGGTCGTGGTCACCGCCACCGCAACCGACAAGTTCGGCAAGACCTCGACGGCCAAGGTCAGATTCAGGCTGGTCGGCTAGTGGGGCGGGTATCGCCGGTGCGGTGGGTGATCGCGGCCCTGGTCGTGGCCGGCGTGGCGACGCCGGCCGTCGAACAGGCGCTCGCGGCCTCCGAGCCGATCACCACCTCGGCTGCCTGCTGCACCTTCGGCAAGCCCAGCTTCACGATCGACCGGGGGACGGTGGCCACCTTCCAGAACGCCGATCCCGGAGTTGCGCCGCACGACGTGACCGCGGTCGACAGTGGAGCCGGTGGCAAGCCGCTGTTCAGCTCGGCCACGATCAACCAGGGCCAGACCCCGGTGAAGGGAACCGAGTCCCTGGCCGCGGGCACCTACCGCTTCTTCTGCACGGTGCATCCCATCCAGATGACGGGAGACCTGGTCGTGACCGGCGGCCCCCCTGCCGTTCGGGTGAAGATCCTCAGCCGCAAGCTGGACGGCGTCGTCTCGAAGCGCAAGCTGAAGGTCAGGCTGCGCGCGACGAGCGCGCTCCGCGGCGTCTCGCTGACGGCTCGTAGGGGCAAGAGGAAGCTAGGTGCCAAGCGCGGCATCAAGCTTCCGGCGGGCGCCCCGCGCACCATCTCGCTGCCCCTCAGCCGTGGCGGACGCGCGGCCCTGAAGGGCCTCGGGGCCGCCAAGGTCAAGGTGACGGCGACCGTGCCGGGCGGCAAGACGGCCACTGCCAAGCGCCGCTTGCGCTAGCGGCCGGCAAGCATCTCCGGCGCGTCGACCCGGTGCGGTGCTGGTGCCGGCGACGGTCAGGTGACCGTCACCTGCGACCCTGCGGTCGACGCGTGCCCCGTCATCGCGATTGTGCAGACTCGGGACGGCCTCACCGACGCCCCCGGTGAAGAGCCGCGCGGCCCGCGCCTCGGGCAGCCCGGCGAGGACGATGGTTCCCGTGCGGTCGATTTTCGCCCGCACGGCCTGCACGTAGCGCTTGTAGGGGTTCTCTTCGCGGCCCCGCCGGCGGCCGGGTCGGCATCGCCGGCGGGCGCTGCGGCGGGTGCCGCCAGCAGCGCCAGCGCCGCCAGCGCCGTCGCTCCCAGCCGACCGTGGTGGCTCCGCCTCGCCTTCGGCTGAGGCGAGCGCGGCAGCTCGCGGCTCACCGTGCCCTCTCCGTGCAGCTCGACATGCTCGCAGTACTCCTCGTCCGAGCCGGCCGATGGGCGCGGCCACCCGCCGCGACGCGCGCGGCATATGGGGTCGGCGCAAGCTGGGATGCCCGTCTTCGCTGATGAACCAACATCCTGATGCGAATCCGGCTGTCAAGCTCCATGTTGCGCACGACCGAAACCCCAGGAGAGGATCGCGATGGACATCGACGAGCTGCACGCCATCTCCAAGCCGCTGATCGAGGCCTGGAACGACCAGGATGTGGAGCGGGTGGTCGCCTGCTACACGCACGACCTGATCTACGTCGACCCCAACACCCGCGGGGCCGTCGAGGGCCCCGACGCCTTCAGCCGCTATCTGACGAAGCTGTTCAGCCGCTGGCAGATGCACTGGAGCGTGAAGGAGACGTTCCCGCTCGCAGACGCCGACGGAGCGGCGGGCCTGTGGCGCGCCTCCTTCCGCGTCCCAGGAGCGCAGGAGAGCGTCGAGGTTGACGGCATGGACCTGGTCCTGATCGAGGACGGCCGACTGAGGCGAAACGAGGTCTACTTCGATCGCGCAGCGCTGGCGCCGCTGATGGCCGATGCGCTCGACGCGCAGGCGGCGGGCTGAGCGGGCCAGCGCTGCGCCCACGCTGATCCGTCGCCTGTCTGGACCGAAGCTTGCTGCCGGGCGTCAGCGGTCAGGGCACGCCTATTTCGACTCCCCGAGGTGCTGGACGAAGGCGTCCGAGCCGGGGAAGACCTCGGCCTCGTGGCCGTCCTCCCAGCGCACCCGGTACGGAGGCCGTCCGTCCTCGCCGAGCACCTCGAGGATCTCGCCGTCTCGCTCCGGCTCACCCTGGTGATGGCCGCGAATCACCAAGCGGTCGCCCGGGCTCGCGTGCATCGCTGAACCGCTTCCTGCATCCATGACTGCCCTCTCTTCGGTCGGCGGAGTCCCCATCGTCGCCGCCTCGGGAGGAGGGCACATCCGTGGGGACCACGGATCTGCCCAGATCCGGCCCTTGCGCCCCCTGATACCTTCGCCCGAAGAGCGGAGGATGGCGAGCGGCGGCCGCCTCTCCGGGAGCCACAGCGTGATGAACAGGAGGAGAGATGTCCGAGGAGAGCGTCGAGATCGTCAAGGCCTATCTGGATGGGCAGGGGGTGGACTATGAGCTCGTCGAGCACGAGGAGCGCTTCACGGCCGCCGCCGAGGCTCGGGCCTCGGGCATCGAGCCCGCTGACGCGGCCAAGGACCTGATCGTTCGCGACGGTGAGACATACGCGCTGGTCGTGATCCCCGCCCCCGAGCGCCTCGACCTGGGTAAGGCCCGCGAGGCGCTGGGAGCAAGCAAGTCGCTGCGTCTCGCGACCGAGGACGAGGTCGAGGCGGACTTCGAGCGCTTCGCGGTCGGGGCCGTCCCTCCGTTCGGCGCCATGCACGGGATCAACCAGGTCGTCGATCGGCGCCTGCTCGACCATGACAGGGTTCTCTGCAGCGCCGGTGATCATTCGCACGGGGTGCTCGTAGACCCGCGCGAGATGGTGCGCCTCGCCGACGCCCCCACCTGGGATCTCTGCCAGGAGTAGCCGCGTCACCGGACGGTCGCCGACCGTGGTGTCAAACGCTGCTCGAGATCAGCGTGAAGCCGCAGATGGCCGAAACGGAGCCGCACTCCAGACAAGGATCGCGTGTACCGCTGGCTCGAACACACCTCCGAAGCTGAGCTCTGGATCGAGGCGGAGTCGCCGGCCGGCGTGTTCGAGCAGGCCACGGTCGCGTTCGGCGACCTGCTGGAGGATGCTCCGCGCCGGGAAGCGGTCCACGCTGAGATCAGCGCGAGCGCGGATGACCTGCCCGCGCTTCTCGCAGAGTGGCTGGGCGAGCTCGTCTACCTCGCCGAGACCGGGTTCATCCCCGAACGCGCCGTCCGGGTCGATCTCGCCGGCACGAGCGCGAAGGGCTTGGTCGCCGGCCGCCGCTCCGAGCCCCAGAGCCTGGTCAAGGGAATCACATACCACCGGCTGGAGATGGGGCCGGCCGACGGGCTCTGGCGAGCGCGGGCAGTTCTCGACGTCTGACCATCCGTCGCCGCGCCAGGCGCGAGCGCGGATCGCAGCGACCTGGCGTGGTGGTGAGGGCGGCAGTGGAAGCTGCCGTCGGCCTCAAACCCGTGCCCGACACGCTGCAACCGCACGCCCGCACGACGCAGCCGGCGCGCTGACAGATCAGCCCTTGACCACGCCGAGCGGGACCAGTCGCGCCACCGGAGCTGCGAGCCCGACCCGCTCGACCACCGAGACCACCCGATCCACGTTCTTGTAGGCGAAGGGTGCCTCCTCCGCGAGCCCGCGCTGGGAGGGGCAGCGAACGACGATGCCTCTCGCTTCCAGTTGGCGGCGCAGCTCGGCTCCGGTGATCTCGCGGCGGGCGCCCGTGCGGCTCATCCGTCGGCCCGCCCCGTGACAGCAGGAGCCGAACGATCGCTCCAGGGATGCCGGCCGCCCCGCCAGCACGAAGCTCGCCGTGCCCATGCTGCCGGGGATGAAGACCGGCTGACCGACCTCGCGGTAGTCGGCCGGGATCTCGGCCGAGCCCGCCGGGAGCGCTCGCGTCGCGCCCTTGCGGTGAACGCACAGCGTCCGCCCACCGTGGGTCTCGAGCTTCGCGACGTTGTGGGCGACGTCGTAGACCTGCCGGGTCCGGTCGGCCTGCTGATCTCCGATCGCCACGGCGATCGCCTCCCTTACCCGGTGGGCCATGGTCTGGCGATTGGCCCAGGCGAAGTTGGCCGCGCAGCTCATCGCGGCCGAGTAGGCCTCGCCCTCCGGCGAGGAGAGGGGGGCGCAGGCGAGCTGGCGATCCGGCAGCGCGATGCCATAGCGGCTGAGCGCGGCGTCCATGCGGCGCACGTAGTCGGTACAAACCTGATGGCCCAGGCCCCGCGATCCTGAGTGGATCAGCACGGTCACCTGTCCCTCCCGCAGCCCGAAGGCCTGCGCCGCGGCTCGCTCGAGGATGCGCTCAACGCTCTGCACCTCGATGAAGTGGTTGCCCGCGCCCATCGTCCCGAGCTGTCCCGCGCCGCGTTTGCGGGCCCGCTTGGAGAGCCCGGCGGGGTCGGCGCCGGGAAGCCGCCCGCCGGACTCGGTGCGATCGAGGTCATCAACGGTGCCGATCCCGTGACGCTCGACCATGGCCGCCGCTCCCTCCGTGAGGACATGATCGAGCTCGGCCGCGTGCATCGACAGCCGGCCCCGCCTGCCCATCCCCGCGGGCACCAGCCTCGAGATCTCATGAACCAGCGCCGTGCGCCTTTCGCCGAGCTCGGCCTCGGTGATCGGAAGGGCGAGCAGGCGTACTCCGCAGTTGATGTCGTATCCGACGCCACCCGGCGAGATGACCCCGTCGGGCGGCTCGGTCGCGGCGACGCCACCTACAGGGAAGCCGTAGCCCTGATGCACGTCGGGCATCGCCAGGGCCGCCTCCCTGACCCCCGGCAGGGTCGCCACGTTCTGGAGCTGCTCCAGGGAACGATCCGCCTGGATCGCCTCGAGCAGCTCGCGGTCGGCGAACACACGGGCGGGCACGCGCATGTCGGGACGAGCGCTCGCGGGGATCTCCCAGACCGCACCCGAAACCTGGATCAGGTCATCGATCTGCACGCGCACGGCGTCATCGGCGGCGATGCCGGCGCTCCCCTCCCCTTGCGCCGATCTCACGAACCTGCGGCGCCGCGCGCCCCGGCGCCGCCGCGACCCGGCTCGGCGCGCGCACTCTTCGCATCGAAGCCACCTCCACGAGCCAGAGCTCCCTTCGTGTCCTTGCCCACGGCAGACTACGTAGGTTCCAGCAGACGCTCAAGAACCCGCCTCCCGCCGACGCGTTTACGATGTCGGTATGGAGCACAAGGAGAGAAGAGAGCACCTCGAGCGCCTGCTCGACGACATCAGCGCCCAGCGGAAGGTCAATTACGACGAGGTCCTGATGGAGCTCATTCACCTCGTTCTCGAGGTTGAGGGCGAGGTTGCGGGGCTGCGAGAGCAGCTGGCTCGGCTCAGCGGCGAAGCCTAGTCGCCGACCGATAGCCCCAAGCAGCCAGGCATCAATCGGGCCGTGCGCCGCGCTCCCAGGGCCCACATCGAGCACCACGTGCGCCCCCCCGGTGCTCGACGAGCAGCCCTGCGGGCGCGAACCGAGGCGAGTTCATCGCGCCGACTCCCAACAGGGTGAGGCGGAACATCGGCGGTTCTGGCGTCCCGCCTCTCTAGGTGGGTACCACCGAGTCCACCCCGTGGTGAGACCGGATGTGGAGACGCTCGCGATTGACCAAGCTCCCTCGCGGAAAAGAAGACGAGGAGGACGACATGGCAGTAGCCAAGGTGGTGGAGATCAGCGCAGCCTCGGGGGAGAGCTTTGAGGACGCGATCGCCACCGGCATATCGAAGGCGAGCGACAGCGTCCGCGACATTCGCGGCGCCTGGGTGAACGAGCAGCAGGTGACCGTCAAGGATGGGAAGATCGACGAGTACCGAGTTGACCTGAAGGTGACCTTCGTCTTGGAGTAGAGCGGGCTCGACATCGGGTCGCTGATGGCGGGACCCAGCGCCTGGCATATGAACGTCCCGCGACCAGGTAGAGTCACCGAAGCGTTTTGACCAAGCCCACGGGTGACTGGCGTTCTCAGGTTCTCGAGGTCAACCAGGCGCGCCCCGAGCGCGTCATCGGCACCTATACGAGGCTCGCTCCCGTCTACGAGCTTTGGGCACGCCTGACCGAGGCGCGGGCCCGTCGCCGCGTGCTCGAGCTGGCTGCCCCGCGCGACGGCGAGGCGGTGCTCGAGGTGGCGATCGGCACCGGAGCCCAGCTCGTCGAGCTGGCCCGGCGAAGCCCCTCGGGGAGGATGGTTGGGGTGGAGCCCTCCGACGGAATGCTCGTCCACGCTCGCAAGCGCCTCGCGGCGGCCGGGATGGGACGACGGGTCGAGCTGGCCCGTGCCAACGCCCTCGAGCTGCCCTTCAGAGATCGAAGCTTCGACATTGTGGTCAACTCCTACATGCTCGATCTGCTGCCGCGCGACGACATCCCGCGCGCCCTGGCGGAGTTTCGCCGCGTGATGCGGGCGGGGGGGCGAATCGTGCTCTCGAACATGACCGTGGCCGAACGCCCTTGGCATCGCGGTTGGGACGCCCTGTACGCGCGGGGCATCAACCTGACGGCGAACTGCCGGGGCGTGCTCGCGGTGCCGGTTCTCGAGCAGCTCGGCTTCGAGGACGTGCGACGCGAATACGTATCCCAGTTCGACTTCCCTACCGAGATCGTGACCGCCGGGAGGGGCCCAGGGTCCGATCAGGATGTCCTCGCGCCCGGGGTATGACTCCCGGGTCTGGTGGTCCACCGCGACGGCCGCCGGCCCCCCGGTCTCTACGCTCACCGGCATGGCCCTCGACGACCGCCTGGACTTGTACGAGGTGAAGACTCAGTTCGAGCGCTTCGCGGAGTGGCTCGACCTGGGTGAGATCGTCGCTGACCTGGGGTTTCTGCGGCGGGCGCGGCGCACGCTGCTGCCGCTGCCCCTGGTCGACCGCCCCCAGGCGGTCGACCCCTCGGCGCAGCTGCCGCCCTTCCGCTCGCGCCCGGTTGCAGCGCTGCAGGGCAAGCGGGTCGCGCTGGTCGCCTCGGGGGGAGGGGGCGCGGCCGTGGCCCTCGCCGGGGTCAAGCGCGCCTTCGAGGAGGCGGAGGTCGAGCCCGCGGAGATCATCGGGTGCTCCGGCGGCGCGATCTGGGGCTCGATGTGGGGGGCGGGGATGAGCTCGGAGGAGATGACGGAGTTCTCGCTCTCCTGGCGGCCCGAGGACTACTTGGACATCCAGTGGCTGAACCTGCCCCGGTTCGCGCTCTCCGCGCTCCGTGGCTTCACCGGGCTGGCAAAGGGCGAGGCGATCGAGCGCCTGTTCGACAGCCGGCTGGCGAAGATGCCGTGCGGGCAGACGCCGATCCCGATCACCACCATCGTCTACAACATGGATCTGGGCAAGGTCGAGTACTTCGGCTCGGCCCGCACGCCCGAGGTGACCGTCGGCCACCTGGTCAGGGTGGCGATCGCCCTGCCGCTGTTCATCGAGTCGGTCTCCGTGCGGGGCCACCTCTACGTGGATGGAGGGATCATCGAGAACTGGCCGGCGCGGCCGGCGATCGAAGGCGAAGGGCGCTTCGACCACGTGATCGGGGTCAACCTGATGTTGCCCAAGGGGTTCGAGCCCCGCGACATCAGCGGCTGGCCGGGCAGGACGGGCGGCCTGCTCGAGGCCAGCCGCCAGCTCCAGCAGGGCTACCACCTGGAGCTGGCCCGGCGGGCCCGCGACGAGCTGGGGGGGAGGCTGACCCTGATCGAGCCGATCGACGAGACCGAGATCAGGGGGGTGTCGTTCTACGATCTCTTCCTCGATCGCACCCAGTGGCCGCGGCTGATCCGGCAGGGCTACGAGGAGGCGAGCCGCGTGCTGCAGGGCCAGCGCTGAGGCCCTCAGCGCCGCAGCGAGCGGGGCTCGAACGCAGCGAGCGGCTCGCTTGAGGAGCTCCACGCCGATCTTCGGCAACGCCTGACGCCACGGTCGACCACTTCCCGCTCGCAGTACGGAAGCTCCATCTCAACGATCCAGGTCGCAGGGCGAGACGCAGCGCCATTGGCTCCCCTGCACGAGCGAAGGCAAGGCGGGTCGTTCCGGTCAAGTAGGCGGTTTCGCCGACCGGCTCGGGTCGAGGGAGCTTCAAGGCCGTCGAGGAGATGCCGCGCAGGCCGCGGTTCACCTCCTCCGAGCGCCAACCGGGTTCGCGCCGGCGGGGCTACGACCAGAACTCGTCCCAGGCGCTGAGGTCGTAGAAGTGCTCCCGACCGTCAACGACCCGGCCGTCCTTGATCTCGAAGACGAGGGCGCAATCAACGTCGAGCTGCTTGCCGTTTCGCTCCGCGCTGTTGTGATGAATGCCCACCGCGTGGCCCTCATCATCCGCGAGCACGTAGAGCAGCTCGGCCTTGAAGGTCCCTCCCGTATCGCCCCCATAGCGGCCGAACTGCGCAAAGGCCGCCTCGCGGCCCTCGTGGTCGCCGGCGATCGGGCTTTGCCCCGGCGTGTGCCATGAGGCGCTCTCGTCGAAGAGCTCGGTGAGCGTCCCCATGTCGCCCGCGTTGAAGGCCTCGTAGCCGCGCCGAACGAGCTCCGCGTTCTCGGCTGCTCCCATCGTTCCTCCTCCTGGTTGCGGTCCGTGCAGGGGCGAGAATACTTCCCCTGCTTGGTCTCCGCGTGGCCGGGGTATCTCCGCCGGTACCACTCGAGAGTCGCCCCTTTGACTAGTGGTGCGCCTGTCCGGGGGGAGGGGGATGGCTCTCGAGAAGATCGCCGAACGTGCGGTGGAGGAAGTCGTTCCGCAGGACCTCCCCCGGATCGAGTTCGCGTTTGAGACCGAAGAACTCGATCGCGTTGTCGCCGTACATGGCCGCCAGGGTGCTCTGCTCGGCGCAGACGTTCTTGACGAGGTATACGCGCCCCCCGAACCTCTCCCAGAGGACGTCCGCCATCTCGCTGAAGGCCGATTTGACGCGCTCCACCTCGGCTTCGTCGGATACCGCGAACGCGTAGGAGACCGCGAACCCGGCCAGGCCGGCGCTTGCAGACAAGGCGAAGGGGATGGGTGAGTCCTTCGGCAGGAAGAGCACGTCGTGGACCGTCGGCGTGAGCCCGCGCTCGAGCATCAGGTCGTGCGCGTAGTCGAGCCACTCGACGAGGTCGTTCTGCGCGCGGTCCCAGCCTGCCGCCGCGCCAGGATCGCTGGGGACGACGAAGGTCTGCTGGACCATGCGCAGCGAGACCCCGAAGCGCTTCGCGATGCCCTTCGCCCGCACGTTGCCGTCCATCAGGAACGTGTAGCCCTCGAGGTCGTCGACGTACTCCTCACCGTCGCGGAACACGAAGCGGAAGTAGAAGCGCCACAGCGGCCCCCAGAGAGCCCGCACCCTCATCAGCCACTCGATGATCAGGCGTATGGCGAGGCGAGGTCGGTGCAGCTGCATGAGGCGACGGCGGCGAGTCGTCGTGAAGGCCGAGGTGAAGAGCAGCGCGGACCGGCGGCCGTCCGGGCGCGTCTGCAGGGCCGAGTAGATGGCGTCGAGCTTCGTCGGGTCGCTTGGGTCGGAGTCCTCGAGGTGCGTCCGCTTCGCCGCCGGCACGAGGTCCGCGGCGAGATGCTCGAAGGTCCGGTACTTGCGGACGATCGTCCGAACCCCGATCTCGCCGTCGGCCTCGCCCACCGAGAGCACCCGGTAGGTGATCGCGACGACGGCGCCGAGGTACCCCAGGCCCCCGATCACCCCGCGGTAGGCGCGCTCCTCTCGCGTCCAATCAGACGGCCGAGCTCCCGCGCTGGGCGCGGCGCACACGAGGAGCTCGCCGTCCGGCGTCAGCAGGTCGAAGCTCTCGATCCAACTGCCCTCCTTCCCGTAGGCAGGCGAGAACCGCGAAAGGCAGTCGCCTGAGAGCGTGCCGCCCGCCGTCGCGTACCTGGTCGTCACCGTCACCCCCGGCACCAGCCCCAGCGGCTCGAGTTTCGCGAGAATCGCGCCCCAGGTGGCCCCGGGCCCCACCCGCATCCGTTTCTCGTCCGCGAGCACCTCAATCGTGTTGAGGCGCATCATCGAGACGACGAGGTCGTTCCCGAGCGCCTGTGCGTCGAACGAGTTGCCCCCCGCCCGGAGCGTCACGCTGCGGCCGGATTCCCGGGCGTAGGCGAAGATGCGGCGCAGCTCGTCCGCGTCTGCAGGCTCGAGCACCTGGGCGTGAGCCGAGTACAGCCCCGAGTAGCAGTCGAGCTGCTTCTCGCTGCTGACGATGCCGGACGGTGAGCTGCTGGTTCCGCCCGCCGCGGCTCGTTCCGCGCAACCGCTTTCACGGTCCTTGGCGAAGCGCCAGATCGTGATCACCGCTCCCGGCGGGTCACATCGGCCTCGGAAGCGCCGTGTGCGAGCCGGTCTCCGTCTCCAGCTGCGCGATCAGGCCCCGGGCGTCGATCTGTCGAGCCATCTCCAGGGCCTCGGTGAGCGTCCGCTCGCGCCCGCTGGTGTCATCGCGCAGCGCGCAGAGCCGGGCACGCGCCCGCGCGATCCAGACCAGGTCGGGGCGGGCGCCGATCTCGCGCGCGATCCGCTCCGCCTCGTCGAGCAGCTCGCCCGCCCGCTCGGCGTCGCCCGGCGCGCGGCGCTCGATCAGCACCTCGGCCAGCGAGTGGCGCACCCCGGGGTCGATGCTTCGCACGCCGCGCTCCCCGGCCAGTTGAAGGGCGAGCTCGGCCTCGGCGAGGGCGCGCTCCAACTCGCCTGACGCGGCGAGCGCCGCGGCGCGCCACTGGCGCACCTGAGGCTCGACCTCGAGTCCGGCGCTTCTCTGGTCGATCAGCCCAAGCGCGCGTGCGAAGCATTCCCGGGCCTGGTCGAGCTCGCCGACCGACGCCTGGACCGCACCGAGCCAGCCCGAGGCCGAGGCGCGCGAGAACGCGTCGCCCAGGGTCTCCGCGATCTCAACCGCCTCTCGCGCGTGGGCCACGGTGTCCGACCCGGCGGGATCCCCGCCCCACAGCGCCAGCAGGCAGTGGAAGCAGTGCGTCCATCCCAGCGACTCGCGATCCAAGCGCCGGCAGAGCTCGGCTCCCTCGGCCAGCGCCCGGCGTCCCTCCCCGAGGCGCCCCAGCGAGATCAGCGGCAGGGCGCGGAACGAGGTCGCCATGGCGCGGGGGTTGGCGACGATCACGCCGCTGCCTAGCTGCGGGTCTCGGGCGGTCAGCTCGAGCACACGGTCCGCCGCCCCAAGAGCCTCCTCGAAGCGGCCGGCGAGATAGCGGGGGTAGACGGCGGCGAACAGCGCGCTCACCTGCAGGCCGGGGTCGCCGACCCCCTCGGCGATCTGGACGCCCTCGTTGGCGAGGCGCACCCACTCGGGCATGTCGCCGCCGCATGTGCCGACCGCAAACCCGAGTCCCGTGTGAAGCAGGGCGAGTGTCGCCCGATCGCCACTCCGCTCGGCGATCTCCCGCCCCTCCTCGAAGAGCTCGCGAACTTCCTCGACGTCGGCGCCGAGCCGCCAGCCGACGGTGATCAGCATCAGTCGCGAGCTGGCGCGGAGCAGGTCGGCCTCGGTGCTCTTCGGCAGCTCGGGGTCGAGCGTGCGCACCCGCTGCCAGTGGCCCTGCGCAGCGGCAGGGTCCTTGAAGCCGGCCCAGACCGCGGCCCGGGCATGCCAGCGAGCCGCCTCAAGAGGCTTGCCTGCTGCCTCGAAATGGTGCGCGATCAGGGCGGCGCCCTCGTCGAGTCGCTCCGGCTCGAGCGTTTGCAGGGCTCGGGCGATTGCCGCGTGCGTGCGGGCGCGGCCCTTGGAGAGCTGCGAGCCAAAGGCGACATCCTGCGTCAGGGGGTGCCTGAAGGCGAATCGGGGCTGCGGGTAGAGCTCCACCTCGAAGACAAGCTCTGCCTCGATCAGCTCGTGCAACACGGAGTCGAGTTCGCCCTCCGGCAGGTCGGCGACCTCGCCGAGCAGCCGGCGCTCGAACTCGCGCCCGATCACAGCCGCGATCTGCAGCACCGCCTTCTGCCGTTCTGAGAGACGGTCGATGCGCGCGGAGAGCACCGCCTGGACGGTCACGGGGACGTCGATCTCGACCTGCGGGTGGGCGAGGCGAAAGGCACCCGGCCCCCCCTCGATCTCCCCGCGCTCGGCCAGCGACCTGACGATCTGCTCGCAGAAGAACGGGTTGCCGGCCGCACGCTCGAGGATCAGCGCCGAGGGGCCGCGCAGCGACGGATCGGGCCCGAGCAGCTCGGAGATCAGCGCCGCGCCGGCCTCCTTGCCCAGCGGTGGCAGCGGGAGCTGGCGGTAGTGGGCGCGCCCCATCCACTCGGCCCGATAGCCGGGGCGGAAGTTGAGCACGGTGAGGATCCGGGTTCCGGGGAGCGCCTCGATCAGATTCGCCAGGAAGCGCTCGCTCGCAGGGTCGACCCACTGCAGGTCCTCCAGCACGATCAGCGTCGGAGTCTGGGCGCTCTGGGCGTGGACGAGGCCCCTGACCAGCGCAAGCAGGCGCCGCTGGCGCGCCTCGGGGCTCATCGTCTCGGCGGGACGCTCAGCGGCGGGGATGCCGAGGAAGTCGAGCACCAGGGGGAGCTCCCGGGCGAGATGACCGTCGAGCGCCCGCAGGCGCCCCGTCACCCGCCGGCGCGCCAGCTCGTCCGCGTCGCCCTGCGCGATCCCGAAGAAGGAGCGCAGCATCTCGAGCGCAGCCAGGAAGGGCACGCCGCTCGTGTGGGCCTGGGCGGCGGCCTCGAACACGGCGATCCCACGCTCGCGGCAGCGGGCCGCGAGCTCGGCGCAGACCCGGCTCTTGCCGACGCCGGGCTCCCCGACCACCCCGACCGCCAGGCCCTCGCCGGCGAGGGCCAGCTCCAGGGCCTCCTCGAGATGACCGAGCTCCGCCTCGCGCCCGACGAATCTCGTCAGCCCCCGCAGGCGCGAGACGTCGAGGGCGCGTCGGGCTGGGCCGACCCCGCGCAGCGCGAAGACCCGAAGCGGCTCGCCTGCCCCCTTCACCTCTCGCTCGCCGAGGTCGCGGAGATCGAGATAGCCCGCGACGAGCCGCGCCGTTTGCTCGGTGAGGCAGGCGCTCCCGGGCTCGGCCGCCGACTCCATCCGCTTGGCGAGCCCGACCGTGTGGCCGAGGGCTGTGGATTCGAGGTCGAGGTCGTCACCGATCGTCCCGATCACGACCTCGCCGGAGTTGAGGCCGAGGCGGAGCAGGAACTCGATTCCGTGTTCGTCGCGGAGCTGCTCCGAGAGCTCCTCGACCGAGTCGCGGATCGCGAGCGCCGCGTAGCAGGCTCGTCTCGCGTGGTCCTCATGGGCGATCGGAGCGCCGAACAGGGCCATCGCGCCGTCGCCGGTGTACTTGTCGACGGTCCCTTCGAAGCGGTGGACCACCTCGGAGATCAGGACGAGCAGGCGGTCCATGATGGAGTGCCAGGTCTCGGCATCGAGCCGCTCGGCGAGCTTCATCGAGCCGACGATGTCGCAGAACAGCACCGTGACCTGCTTTCGCTCCCCCGCCAGTGCCGCGGCGCCCTCGCGCATCCGGTCCGCGAGATGCTCGGGGATCAGGGAGCTAGGGTCGCGCGCCGATACCTGCGCAGCGTCACGGGCCGGGCCACCTGCCGAGAGCTCGGCCGCACACGCGTTGCAGTAGCGCTGGCCGGCGGGATTCACCTCGCCGCACTCCGGACAGCTCGCCGTCTCCCCGAGCGGCTCTGCGCACTGGCCGCAATAGCTTGCGCCCGGGGGATTCGCGTAACCGCAGGCCGTGCACCTCACCAAAATTGACTGTAGCTAGTTCCCTGCCTCGACCAAGGGCCTGAGCGCAGGCGCGATCCGCGCCGCGATCGCCGCGTGCCCGTCGGGGTTGGGGTGGAGCGTCCCCGTGAAGCTCGAGCCCGCCCGGAACAGCGAGTCGTCGAGCCTCGCCACCCAGCGCTCCTCGCGCTGCACGCAGACGCCGTGGCCCGCAAAGCTCTCGTCCACCCCGTCCACAAGCGTCCAGCCGAGCTCCTCGGCTGACTCGCGCAGCTGCTCGTTCAGCGGCCGCAGCAGCTTCGTCCGGGCCCAGCCGAACTCCCGCCTGCTGATGCCGCCGAACTCGCACGGCCGGCCCCCTTCCCCGCCGGCGGGATCGAAGTACTCGACCAGCAGGATCCGCTCGCGGGGGATCTCATCGGGCAGCGCGGCGTCCAGCCGGCGGTAGCCCTCCGAGAGCCCCTCGATCGAGGCCGGCACCGACACCCTCATCCGCTCGCGGGCCTCGAGCTGGCGGCGCAGCGGCAACTCGGGATCGAAACGCTTCTCCTCGCAGGGCTCGAACAATTGACAGAAGAGCACGACCTTCGAGAAGCCGACGTCGTTTGCCCCGACGCTGACCATCACCGCGTCGAGTGTGTGGTTCTCGGCGACGGCGGCAAGGTTCTCGACCTGCGGCTTCAGCGGCTCGCTCCCGCGCGGTTCGATTCCCCTGTAGGGAGCCAGCAGCCCGACGTCTATCTGCGCGCCTGAGCAGGCGAAGGAGACGAAGCGGTCGGCTGCCTCGGCGCCCAACGCCTCGGTCGCCGCCAGCGCCTGGCCCGAGCGCAGCGAGCGGTGACAGCGCCGGCTCTGCCAGCGCACCGGGTCGCGGCCGTCGGGGTTTCCCTCTCCCGAGGCGACCGAGTCCCCGAGCGAGACCACCAGGTGATCGCCGGCAGGATCGGCGTCGGTGTCGCCGTCGGAGCCGCACGCCGTGATCGCGAGCGCCGAAGCAGCGAGCAGCGCGGCGATCATGGTCGGGGCGCGGGAGCTCGCTCTCACGGCGTGACTCTATGCCGCCCGGCTCCGTCCGCTGAGCGCTTGCGTCACGCCCGGGCCCTCTGAGAGGATCGCGCGACCTTGCTCGGTCGGCTCTCGCGAAAGCTCCGCAACTGGTGGAATCTCGTGACCACGCGCCGTATCGAGCCCGCAAAGGGTCTCGAGCGCCGGCACGAGCGCCTCCAGCGTGCGCTCGAATCCGAGCTCGCGACCAACGCGAGCTTCACCCTGCGCGGCACCGCCCTCGTCGTGGGCTCGGCGCTGGGGATCCTGCTGCTGGCGCAGTTCTCGGCGGTCTGGCTCGACGACAACCTCTGGGACTTCTCGGGGCGCTTCGGCGACATCCAGGAGGCCTGCCTCTACATCTCGATCGGCGCGCTCGCGGCCTGCATCCTGCTCGCCTGGTTCGTGGTCTGGCCGCGGCGGCGCTTCAGCGAGGAGAAGCTCGACCGCGTCACCTACATCAACGAGGGCCGCAACGCCGAGGATGCGCGTCTGCTGCTGCAGATGCTGGAGTCCCAGCGGGCCGCGAACGAGCGCAAGCGGGTCTGCCTTCGCGTCGCCAGCATTCCGATCGCGCTGGCGGTGCTCACGGCCGTGGCGCAGGCCGCGATCTTCGCGATCGACGCGACCCCCGTGGACCGTGGAGGCTGCATCAACTCCGAGGGTGACGCGGAGCCGCCGGCCGAGCTCGGCTTCCCGGCGGGCGCCGACCCCCAGGCGCTTGCCGAGAGCTACGCACCGCGGGTCTACGTGCACCCGTCCGAGCCCTGGGGTCCGCTGCCGCCAGAGGAGTTCATCGAGGCCTCGCGGCTCGTCTGGAACTCCTCGCGCGGCGACGAGGAGCTGGTCTCGCGTGGCGACATCGACGCAGCGCGGCTGGGAGCTGAGTGCGAGCGAGACCCCGCCGGCTGCTACTCGCGCAGCGGCTGCAGCGCCGACCAACTCACCCGGCCCACCGAGAGCGCCGCGATCCGCGCCCCGGGGCTGAACGAGCGCCGGGGCTTCGCGATCGACCCCGACCGATCGGTCAGGAGGCCGCCGCCGGCCGCCGGCAGCCCCCGCGCGGACACCTACTACGAGTTCCGGGGCGACCCCGCCACGGCAGTCCGCGTCACCTATTGGTTCTTCTACGGCTACAGCCAGCCGAAGCTGTTCGACAACGCCCGGGTCTCGCTCGCCAGCCACGAGGGCGACTGGGAGAGCATCGACGTGAAGCTGGCCCGCGACGCCTCCGCGCCCGACGGCTACACCCCGAAGAAGGTGATCTTCTACGCCCACGGCCTCGCCCCGCCCATCCTCGAATGGAGCGAGATCACCGCGGTCCTGCCAGACGGCACGCAGACCCGGAGCCCGAAGCCGCGCCCGGCCCATCCCGTTGTCTTCAGCGCCAGGCTCAGCCACGCCTCCTACCCCGATGCGGGGCGTCAGCCCTGCGGCTATCTCTGCGAGGACCTCACGAGGAAGGGCCTGATCATCTGGGATACCTGGCTGCGCGGGGTGCGGCCGGTGATCGAGCAGGACTGGTACGGGTTCGGTGGCGCCTGGGGCGCAGGCGGGGGGCTCAAGGGACAGATCGGCCCGCTCGGCCCCTCGCCCTGGAAGCAGGCCGCCGATCCCGACCCCGACAACCTCCTGATCGAGCCCGGCGCGACCGATTCAGGGCCACCCGCGGTCCCGCCGGCTGAGTGAGCCGCGCCCATCGGCGACGCCGCCGTTGGCCTAAGTTGAATTCCTCCCAGGAATGCTCGCCGACGTCGCCCGGCACAAGGTCGCCGGTCGAGCGGTCGAAGGCGGTGCAGACGCGCGACGCGGGCGCGCGCCCGCGTTTTCGATACGGGCTCGAAACGGGCGACCCCGCGGAGATCGAGGACCGCGGCCCCTTTGTGCTCGCGGTCAGGAGGTAGGACGATGGGCTTGAACGCGTATCGGGTGCTGGCGAACATCGCGGTCAGCGACCTCGAGCGGGCGCGCGAGTTCTATGAGGGCAAGCTCGGCCTCGAGGCCACGGCCGTGCGCGGCGACGGCGGCACCACCTACGGGTGCGCCGAGGGGTCGGCGCTTCACATCTACCCCTCGCCCGAGAACGCCGGTCGCTCGACGGCCACACAGACGGGCTGGATCACGCCCGACCTCGAGGCGGCCACCGAGGAGCTGGCCGGCAACGGCGTCGAGTTCGAGCGCTACGACACCGAGCAGATCCGCACGGACGAGAAGGGAATCGCCCAGATCGGGGACGCCAGGGCAGCCTGGTTTCGGGACCCTGACGGCAACATCCTCGGCCTGATCGACAGCTGAACGGCGCGCCGCTCAACTCGGTGTTCGCCTCCGAGGGGTCCGGTGAACCCTCTCGGCGGGGTGCTTTGGACTGCCACGGCTTGCGGCTCAGAAACGAAATCCGATGCTTCATGCGCGACCCCGATGGCTCCACGCCGATCTTCGGCAGCGCCTGACGCCACGGTCGACCACTTCCCCGCTCGCAGTGCGAAAGCTCCATCTCAACCATCCAGGTCGCAGGGCAAGACGCAGCGCCACCGGCTCCCCTGCACGGGCGAAGGCAAGGCGTGGGTCCGTTCGGAGCGCCGTGAAGCCGCGGCCGCCGCTGCCGGCGACAATCTGGGCCAGACCCTGAGCGGCGCGGAAGCGCTGCGCAGAATGATCGTGTCCCGAGAGCACCAGCTTGGCGCGGCCCTGGAGTGGCTTCCAGATCGGCTTCAGGTCGGGAGCATCTCCATGCGGCCCTGCCGAGAAGCGCGGCCGATGCCAGTAGGCAATGCGGCACTGCTTGAGCGCTCTGGTCTTGGCCAGGCGCCGCGATAGCCATTTTGCCTGCGCGCTGCCGGAGGTGTGACCGGCCTCTGAATTCAGCGAGAGCAGCTGCCAGCCGGCGAGACGGAAGGAGTAGTAGGGCGGGGGGGCCGAACCGAGCGCCGCCCGCCAAAAGGGTTGATACCCGGTTGCCCGGTTGGCCCATTCGTGGTTGCCGATGGTCGGAGCCGTAGCGGCCGCCAAGGATCCCAAGAGCGGCCCGAAATATGACTGGTACTCCTGCCAGGTTCCACTCTCATAGACATCGCCCAGATAGAGAAGACGGTCAACCCGCTGAGAGCGGATCATCTTGAACAAGGCCGCCGATTTCGCTCCGCTATCGGCATCGCCAACCGCCCAGACGATCGCTCTCTGTGTCTGTGGGCTCCTGGGCCGGGCGTCAGCTGCGTCAGGGTGACCAATGGCAGCAGTGAAGCTGCAGGCCGCTGCAATCAAGCACCTTGTCGGCAGTGCCTTCATCGGGTGGCCGGGTCAGTCGCAGGCGGACTTGGCGGCGCTCTGGAGGATCTCGGCGGCCGTCACGGCGCTGGCGACATTAGCCCCAAGCGCGGCCAGCTGCTGCTTGGTCGCCGCCCGCATCCATAGGCTCGCTGCGTGCGGGGCGATTTCAAGATCCGCGGGTACACGGTCGGCCAGTTCCCGAACGCACCGCTGTGGGTCGCGTTCGCGGCGCTGCTGGCAGCGTGGCTCAGCGACGACGGGGACACCATCAACGACGTCGCTCGCGCGATCTCCTATGTGGCGCTGACCGCCTGGGCCTATGAGGAGGCGGTCAACGGCGTCAACGGCTTTCGCAAGGCGGTGGGGGCGGTGGCGCTTGTGCTGATCGTGGTCGCGGTAGCGCGGGCGGTCGCCTAACCACGCAGCGCCTTGTTTGGGCCGCGCTCCCACGGCGGGTGCTGCTCGGTTGGGCTCGAGTCGGGCTCCACCTAGGCGCCGACGTCCTCGTCGGTGCCCGGTTGGACCTCGACCCGCTCGCGCTCGCGCCTGCGGATCTCACCGATGATCGTCCTGTCCGCCTGCTCGAGCGCGGGCGTCGAGATCAGGCCGAGCTCTGAGAGGTGACGGAGCTCGCGGGTTGATGACAGCCCCCCGAGGTCGGCGCTGTAGTGACGACGCGCGGAGGCGATCAGCTTGGGCGGTGCGGTCCTGGTGAGGACGTCGAGGTCGAGCTCGGCCTTCGCGTGCCACTGGTGGAACCGCGAGCGCACCGAGTCGAGCACCGAGGCTGAGACCCCCGGGCAGTCCTCGAAGTGCTCGAGCGCCGCGATCGCGTCGCGGGTTGCGGTCAGGCGAGCCTGAAGGTCGCGGTAGGCGATCTCGACCCACTTCTCAGGCGTCATCCGGCCGGCGTGGATCCGCCGTGCGACGGAGTAGACGAGCCGACCGGTCCTGCTCGGGCTGAACAGGCCCCGCTCGCTCGCGCTGCCGTAGGCCACCGCATCGAGCTGGTCCTCGAGCCGGTTCAGCGCCACCCGGGCGTGCCACTGTGGGACCAGTCCGTTCTCCACCAGGTGCTCCAGCGTGGCGCGCTCGACCGCCAGGCCGCGGAGGGCAAGCGAGCTCTCGAGCTCGTCGTCGGGCAGGTCGATCCGCCGGATCTCCTCGGCTGCGGCCCCCTCGACCATCTCGAGCTGGCGATCGATCTCCTCGTGGGCGAACTCGCCGCTGAGGGCGGTGCGAGCGGTGCGGGCGCCGTCGAAGCGGGCGGCGGCGGCGATGAAGTGGTCGCTCGGCTCGGGCTCGCCGATTCCGAGCCGCTTGATCAGAGCGCGGAGGGTGGTCGCGTTGATCACCAGCGTCGTGATCACCACCCCGGCCGTCATCGCGATGAAGCGCTCCTGCTCGGGCAGGGCATCGGGGATCGCAAGCGCCAGCGCCAGAGCCACCCCGCCGCGAAGGCCGCCCCATACGACCACCACCTGGCTTCGGATTCCGACCGAGGGGACCGCCTCCGCCCGGTTCAGGAGCGGCATCAGCGGGATTATCGCCAGCGGGCGCGCCACCACCACGGCGGCGACCCCGATCGCGATCGCGCCGAGGTTGTCGACGATCAGGTCGGCGTCGATCACAACGCCGATCAGCACGAACAGGATCGCGTTGGCGACGAACCCGAGCGACTCCCAAAAAGCGTTCCAGGTCTGGGCCTCCTTGCGCGGGACCAGGGTGTTCGCGAAAGCGCTGAGGACGAGCCCGGCCGCGACGCTCGCCATCACCCCCGAGAAGCCGAAGACGACCTCGCCGAGCGCGAAGGAGCCATAGGCGAGCGCGACCGTCAACGCGGTTGAGGGAAGCCGGCCCAGTCGCGCGGCAAGCTCGGCGACGCCGAGGCCCAATACCGCCCCCAAAAGGGCGCCGCCGCAGAAGACGTAGAGGAAGTCGAGCACTCCCTGGGCGACGCCGGCGTCCGCGGTCCCGAGCGCCGCGACCAGGAAGATGTTGAAGAGGACGATCGCGATCCCGTCGTTGAGCAGGCTCTCGCCCTCGACCAGGACCAGCAGCCGGTTCGGGACGCCGAGCTCGCGGAAGGTGGCGGTGACCGCGACCGGATCGGTCGCCGAGATCAGCACCCCGAACAGGAGCGCGGCGGTCAGCGAGATCCCCAGCCCGAAGTGGACGAGGATCCCGACCAGCGCCGCTGAGATCACCAGCGCGACGATCGCCAGCGTGAGGATCGGGACCAGGTGCTTCAGGAAGACCCGCGCCGGCAGCGTCAGCGCCGCCTCGAAGACGAGCGCAGGCAGGAAGATGAAGATCAGGACGTCGTGGAAGGCCTCGTCCTCGACCGGCAGCTCGATCCCGTTGGAGCGCGCGAGCTCGCCGGCCGCGAATCCGATCACTACCAGGATCAGTGTCAGAGGGATGTGGAGGCGCCGGGTGACGACGGCCAGGATCGAGGCCAGGGCGAGCATGGCCGCGATCGCGAGCACGACCTCGGAGATCTCCTGAACTTGCACCGCCGCGAGCACCAAGGCGCTTGTACCGCATTCGGCGAGCCTCGTGCTTTCGACGACACAGGGTCATCAGCTCACCGGGTAGCAGCTCACCCGGCCTCGCCCACCCACCCACGCGGGATGGCGACCCGCGCGGCGCTCTGCTCCACCGGTGTCGTGGGGGATGATTGCTCGGGTGAGGCCCGTTCGGATCGGCTGCTCCGGGTTCAGCTACCGCCAGTGGCGCGGTGCGTTCTACCCGGAGGGGCTTCCCTCCCGTCGCTGGCTGGAGCACTACGCCAGCCGCTTCGACACCGTCGAGATCAACGCCACCTTCTACCGGTTGCCGAGGCGTGAGACGGTCGAGCATTGGGCCGAGCAGACCCCCCGGCACTTCCGATTCGCCGTCAAGGCGAGCCGCTATCTGACCCACGTGCGGCGACTGCGCTTCCCCGAGGGCATCGCCCGCTTCTGGGAGCCGCTCGAGCCGCTGCGCGAGGCGGGCAAGCTCGGCCCCGTCCTCTGGCAGCTCCCGGCTAGCTTCCGCCGCGACGAGGAGGTGCTCGGCGCCTTCCTCTCGAGCCTGCCCGAGGCGCTTCACTGCATCGAGTTCCGTGACGAGAGCTGGTTTCGCCCGGCGGTGATGCGCCTGCTTGCCGACCATGGAGCGAGCCTGGTGATCGGGGACGACGCCCGGCGGCCCCTGCCCGATGCAAAGCCCGCCGGGCGCATCGCGTACCTGCGGCTCAGCTACGGCCGCAGGGGGCGGCGCGGCAACTACTCCTCCGCCGAGCTGGCCCGTTGGCGACGCCGCCTCGCCGCCTGGCGGCGCGACCGCGATGTCTACGCCTATCTCAACAACGACTGGGAGGCCTTCGCCCCCCGCAACGCGCTCGAGCTCGCCTCGGGTCTCAGCAGGAGTCCCTAGGCCGCCTCTCCGAGCAGCTTCCCTACATGTGGGCCCTGAAGGTCTCGAACTGCCAGACGTCCTCGTCCGCCGGGCGGGGCCGGCCGAAGCGCTCGAAGGGGTCGGAGCGGTTGCTCAGCGGCGTCCAGTCGGTCTGCACGCTGGGACAGGGGCCGAGGTAGCGGCCGGCGACCTCGAGCACGTCGCGGTGCGGGAGCTCGTCGGGCACGCAGAGCCCCTGGCGAGGGTTGCCGATCATCCATGAGATCGCGCCGAGCACGGACGCGGCCACCTGCAGCGTGGTCGCGTTCTGGTGGGGCACCAGCTCCCGGGTCTCGTGGATGTCGAGCTGCGAGCCCGTCCACCAGCCGGTCAGGTCGTGACCCATGAGCAGCACCCCAAGCTCGTCGCGGCCATCAATGATCTCGTCGTTCATGATCCGCTGCCTCGGCTGCAGCTCTTGGCCGCGCATCTTCAGCTCGTGCAGCGAGGAGATCGCCGCGTCCGCAGGCAGGTAGGCGTAGTGGACCGTCGGGCGGTAGATCGGCTTGCCGTCCTCCCAGACCGTGAGGCGGTCGCTGATCGTGAACGCCTCGCCATGGCGGACGACCATGCCGATGATCTCGCCGCCCAGCGGAACCCAGGAGCGCACGAAGGTGTTGACCCCCATCTGCGCCAGGCAGATCTGGTTTCCGGGGCCGAAGCGGTGCAGCTCGGCGAATTCCGGCAGGCGTCGCTCGTGCGTGCCCCAGCCCATCTCCGCCGGAGCGATCCCCTCCTCATGGAAGCCCGCCACCGACCACGTGTTGACGAACTCGTCGACCTCCTTCGGCCGGTCGGGGATCTGCGTATCGCGCTCGGAAATGTGGATCACCTTGGTGCCGGTGTGCATCGCCAGACGGGCGAAGTCCTCGTCGGCGAGCGCCGCCTCGAGCGCGGATCTGCGTGCCTGCTCAGCGGGCAGCCCCCCGTCGAGCATCGCCGCGGCGATGTCGAGCAGCGCCACCTTGGTCCAGTGGCTGACCAGCCCCGGGTTGGCGCCGTGCTCGACGACCGCCGTCGGACCCGGCTCGGCCCAGCTCTCTCTCAGCTCGCGCAGCTCCAGATGGCGGATGTAGAGGGTGCGCTCGGGCGGCGGCACCGAGGCGACGTCCTCGTAGGGATCCCAGACCTCGGTGGCCGTGTTGATGTAGAGGACGTCGTTGTCATGACACCACTGGACGATCGCGCCGCAGTCGATGTTCCAGGCCAGATCTATCAGCAGGTCGCCGGGTCCGAGATGGCGGCCGAGCAGCGCCGGCAGGTTCTCGGGCGTGACCCGCTCCTGCTCGTAGTTGGCGCCCGCGGCAAGGGTCTCGGGGATCGTGTCGCGCAGGTCCTCGAAGTCCATCACCGTCAGCTTCGAGAAGTCCATCTCGAGGTGGCGCAGGGCGAGCGGCTGGAAGCATCGGGAGACCGAGCCGCAGCCCAGCAGCAGGATGCGTCCAGAGAAGGGGATGCTCAGCTCCAACGCGGTGAGCCTATCGGCCGCCCGTCTGCCTTGCCTTGGCAGTGATCGGCCGCGCCTCACCGATCCGATGATCGGCGAGGGCCCCGATGATGGTGCGGGACCGAACGGGAATCTGTTCTAATGCCTGCTTGGAGCCGATGCCGTGGGAGGGCGATGAATGGTGAGAAGCGAACCACCGATCACAGGTGCGCGCACGCGCATTGCGGTCGCAGTCGCCGCGCTGGTTGTCTGCGCTGCCGCGGCGTTCGCGCTCGCCTCCAGCTCTCCGGCCCACAGTGTCGAGCAGCCCACCATCACCGGCGAGCCCATCGTCGGGGAGGCGCTCACCGCCAGCGACGTCGGTGACTCCGCCTTCTACAAATGGCAGCGGTGCGACCCCGCACTGACGAGTTGTGAGGATTCCTCCGCCTACAGCTCGAGCTGGACCGACATCCCCGGGGCCGCCGGGGTGGGCGCTCGCGCCTACACGCTTCTCCCGGACGATCTCGGCTTCTTCATCCGGGTGCTCGCCAAGCGAAGCAAGTGGAGCTGGTACTACAAGGCCTCGGCACCGGTCGGCCCCGTGACCGAGTCCGTGAGCTCGGATCCGGAGCCGCTGCCCGGGGCGGCTCTGCTCCCGCGGCACGGTATTCGGCTGGCGGCGACGGCCGTCTCGGGCACAGTCAAGTTCAAGCCGCCGGGCCAGGCGGGCTTCAGCGTTCTCACCGGCACGGCCGTGATCCCGGTCGGCTCGGTGATAGATACCCGGGGCAGCAAGGTGCGCCTCACCGCCGCCTCCGGGCTGTTCGGCAGCGAGACCAGCGACGACTCCGTGGTGTTCTGGCGCGGCCTGTTCCGGATCACGCAGCCGGCCGCCGTCGACGCCGCCGCCGTCGCGAAGCTGGTCCAGAAGCTGGACTGCCGAGGCCGGCGCGGCGCTGGAGCCAAGTCGAGCGCCGCCGGCCCGCAGGCGCAGGCCGCGGGCAAGCGGCGAACGAGGAAGCTGTGGGGACGCGGCAGCGGGCGCTACAGGACGAGGGGCCGCGGCGGCACCGGCAGCGTCCGCGGCACCACCTGGCTGACCAAGGACACGTGCAAGGGGACGAGGTTCTACGTCAAGGAGGGCATCGGGATCACCGTGTTCGACTTCGGCCGGAAGAAGAAGATCAAGCTCGGTCCCCGCAAGACCTACTTCGCCAGCCGCCGCTGACCGGGCTCAGGAGGACGGCGGGGCCCAGATCTTGATCGGCTCGGCCCGGCCTCTGACCGGCATCGAGTCGACGAAGGCGAGCTCGGGTCCGTCGGGGTCAAGGAGCTCGCGAGTGGGGTCGGTCACGAAGAGGCTGTGCGGGGTTCCCTTGGTCATCCCCTCCACGCGCGCCGCCGTGTTCACGGTGTCACCGATCACGGTGTAGTCGAGGCGCTGGCGCGCGCCCACGTTGCCCTCCATCACCGGTCCGCTGTTGAGGCCGATGCCGATCTGGAACTCCTCGCTGACACCGCTCTGTCGCATCCACTCGTTGAAACGCGGCAGACGTACCGAGAGCATCTCGATCGCCGCGGCCAAGGCTCGGTCGGCGTGATCCTCGCGCTCTATCGGAGCGCCGAACACGGCCATCACCCCGTCCCCGATGAACGAGACGAGAGCGCCGCCGTTCTCCATCACCGCCTCGGTCATCTCCTGGTGGTAGCGGTTGAGAACCTCCAGGACCTCCTCCGGCGGGCGCGTCTCGGAGAAGGTGGTGAAGCCGCGGATATCAGCGAACATCACCGTCACGACCAGTCGCCGGCCGGCCAGGCGCAGATCCTCGTCGGTGCGGGCCAGCACCTCGCCCACGACCTCCTCGGGCACGAAACGAGCGAAGGTGTCGCGCACGCGCCGTCGCTCGAACGCCTCGAGCAGGTAGTGGACGACGAGCGAGCCGACGATCGAGAGGGTGAGGGCGACCATCGGGTAGACGACGGGCACGATGCGATCGGCGTCGAAGGCGAGCTGCGCGAAGACCAGATACAGAGCGGCCGCGCCCAACGACAGGGCGAGTGCCCGCAGCGCCGAGAGCCGATAGCTCGCGAGGGGCGCCACGAAGCCCATCAGGGCGATCAGCACGAGATCGACGCCGAGCGGGGTCGATTGCAGCGGGAACCCCTCCAGGGCCGTGGCAATCGCGTTGGCCTCCACCTGCGGCCCTGACATCAGCTCGTCGCTGGTGGTCGCGGTGGGACGGATGTCCTTGAGGCTGGGATCCGAGGCTCCGACCACGACGACCTTGCCGGCGAACAGACCCGGCTCGAACTCGCCGTTGACGACCTTCGAAAAGGAGATGCTGGGGTAGGCGCCGGGGGGCCCCGCGAAGTCGACCCAGGCGCTCTCCCCACCCATGTCCTGCTCGGTCAGCTCCCGCCCCAGCACCGTCTCCGCGCTCGCCACCGGAAAGGTCCTCATGTCTCCGACCGAGAACGGGAATCGCCGCAGGACGCCGTCCGAGTCCTCGCCGAGTTGGGTGTTTCCGGCCCGCGCGCCGATCTCGTCCAGTACCTCCTGGCCGCCGAACACGCCGCTCTCGCCTCGCTCGTTGGGCTGGGTGTCGGCGAGGACGACCTTGCCGGGCCCGGCGCGGGCCACCGCCTCGATCAGCGCGTTGTCCTCGCGGGGCTTGGTCGGCTCCAGGAACTCGATGTCGTAGGCGATCGCCTCAGGCTTGTCGCGGCTGATCGCATCGATCACCTGAGCGTGGAGGGAGCGCGGGAACGGGAAGCGGATGTTGAGCTCCTCGAAGGTGACGTCATCGATCAGCACCAGGACGATGTCATCGCGGGGCTCCTGTTCCCCCCGAATGGAGAAACGCGTGTCAACCGAGCTCAGCTCGACCTCGTGCATCACCCCGGTGTCGTAGAGGAGCAAGGCGATGCCCGAGGAGGCGATGGCGATCGCGGCCAGCAGCAGCCTGTAGCTGCGAGCTCGGACTCCGGATCGCATTCCTCAGCTCCCCCGTGGCAACTCGGTCACGCCAGCCCGGCTCCCCGCTTCGCGCTCTCCCTGTCGCGGTATGCGGCGACGGTGGTCGCCTGGCCCTGGCGCAGCGCCCAAACGTGCCCGAACTCGCCGCTCAGCGGCATGCGGCTGTACCGGCCCTGGGCGTAGATCGAGCCCATCGCGACAACGATCCCTTCTCCGGCGTCGATGAACTCGTCGGGCTCGTAGCGGAACTCGCTGAAGTCCTGCTCCAACGCCTGGGTGAACTCCTCCAGGCCCTCCACTCCCCGCACGACTCTCTCGCCGAGCTCGGGGGAGAGGCGAGAGTGGAAGTCGGGCGCGACCAGCTCGGCAAGCTTGGCGAACCCCTCGCGGCGGCTGCCAATCCCCACCCAGTCGAAACCGTAGATGCGCCGAACCAGCTCGACGTCCCTCTCGCCCATAGGCCCGAAGTATCCCGCCTGCTGCGCCCTGGCCGGCGGCAGGGCGGCCGCGTCGGCCCCCAGGGGTCCGTCTCCGACTCGATCCCGCCGATTCGCGGCGCCGACGTTCCGGCAGGCGTACCATCAGCGGCAGAGGTCGATGTCCGGATTGCTCGCCAACCTGGCTTCCGCAGTGGTGCTGGTGGTCATCCCCGGCATGGTTGTGGTCTACGTCTTCTGGCGGGAGCGCAAGCGCTACCGGGCGCGCGCCTGGAGCCCGGAGGCGGTGATCGGCCGCGCTCGCTGCGCCGGCTGCGGCGCCTCGCTGGTCGCCACCGGGCTGCTCTACGTGCACGACGACGCGTTGCTGTGCGACGGCTGCCGCCGCCGGGTCACCGTCGGCCGCAGGCCCGGGCTGAGCAGCGCCGCGATCGCCGAGCTGACCTCGCCCGATCGCGGCGGGGCGCGTCCCCGCCGGGGCTAGTCCGGCCCGAGCCGGCTCAGCGCGCCGCGGGCGGGAGCTTCTCCGACTCGAGCTGGTTGACCAGCACCGTGTCGGGCACCTGGATCGGACCGCGGGTGGGCCGGTCCAGGTCACTCGTGACGAACAGCAGGCCTGCGACAAGCACCGAGGCGAGCAGGACGGCGCCGACGCCGCGTCCGACGAGCGCCAGATAGACGGCGAGGAGGCCGAGCGCGAGCGCGGCGCCGATGATCTCGAGGACGAAGACCGCGCCCGGCACCTGGTTGTCGAGTGCCGCCGTCCGCACGGTCTGGGCGTCGATCATCTCGTTCAGGGTCTCGACGTAGAGCCGCGGCGCGCTCGCGACGGGCTCCGCTTTGAGAGCATCGCCGGCCAGCGCCCAGAGCGAGCGCTGAAGCCGGTTTTCGTTTGCCACCGCCGCCTTCTCCTCCGGACCGCCCGGCACGTTGTCGGCCACGTCGTCGGCGCTCTTCGTGTAGCGGACCAGCAGGTCGAGTGAGCGAGAACGCTGCGGCTCCGGCAGTGTCTGCGCTCTCAGGTAGGTGGTGCCGATCGCGTTCGCCTCCCCGACGACCGAGGCGCGGCGATCCTCGTAGCGCGAGAGTGCGAGCGAGAGACCGAAGGCGAGGATCAACCCGACAACGCCGAGCAGCGCTCCCTGAAGCACGCCGAAGGGCTCGCTGAGGCTGCCGGAGAGGTGCCGAAACCGCCGGCCGAGGTAGGCGCCCAGGGCCGCTGCGCCGAAGATCGCCGCGAACAGGACGAGGGCGAGGACCCCGGTGTCCAGATCGAAGAACATGACGCGACCCTAGTGAGGCCTTCGCACGGTCCGGCGCTCGGCGCCGGACCTCACTCGTGAGGCGCGTAGCGGTGGTGCAGCATCAGGTCATTGCCGTCCGGATCGGTGAAGAAGGCCATGTGGCAGACACCGGTGTCCATGATCTCGCCGGCGAACTCGACCCCCTTGGCCTCGAGCTCTGCCCGAGCCGCCGCGACGTCGTCCACGTGCAGCGCCGGATGGGCGTTCTTCTGCGGGGCGAACTCCATGCCGAAGCGCTCGGGCTCCCAGATGCCGAAGCACGTATCCCCCGCCCAGACCTCGGACTGCGCGCGCTCGTCCGGCCGCAGCCCGAGCGTCTCGACGTAGAAGGCCCGCGAGCGCTCGGCGTCGCGCGACGGGATGCCGACGAAATCGAGCTTGCTGATCATGGCTCCTCCCGGTGGGTGGCGATCGTCCGTGCCGCCAGCCTAGCTCCCGAATGGGGGTCAGCGTCTGCGACGGACGATCGAGCGCACCACGATCAGAGCCGCGAGGGCGAGCAGCTGGGCTCCGAGGATCACCCGGGTGACGTCCGCGGCCGGTTCCCAGCTCACCTGCTCGCCCCGGATCACGTATGCCCCGACGGGCCTCGCACGCAGGCCGAAGCCGCTGCCGCCGCTCTTGCGCCCCTCCTCCTCGTCGCCGCCGCCTCCGCCCCCGCCCTGTACCGCGGCCGCGGGTATCACCACCACGCCGTCGCGCTCGTAGGGCTCGCCGTAGACGCGCTTGACGGTGATCGCATCGCGGGCGGCCGAGATCGTCTCCATGAAGTCCATCGCTCCCCCTCGGTTCGCGTACACGGTGAGCTGAAGTGTGACGGGCGCGGGCCCGCCGGCCCCGAAATCGCGAGGACGTTGTAGAAACAGCCCATGGAAGGCCCCCGCACCCACTACCTCGAGCACGAGGACCTGAGCATCGCCTGGCAGGTGTTCGGCGACGGGCCGGCCGAGTTGCTGGTCATTCCCGGCTGGGTCTCGAACGTGGACCAGTTCTGGCAGCATCCGAAGTCCCGCGCCTTCTTCTCCGCGCTCTCGAAGTTCGCGCGCGTCGCGATCTACGACAAGCCCGGCACGGGCGCCTCCGACCCGGTCGACGCGACGCCGTCGGTCGAGGTGCGCATCGAGCAGCTCGTCGCGGTGATGGACGCGGCGGGCCTCGAGCGCCCAACCGTGGTCGCCCTGTCCGAGGGCGGGGTGACGGCGTGCCTGGCCGCCGCCGCGCGTCCCGAACGGGTGGAGCGGGTCGTCCTCCTCAACGCGGTCGCCGGAGGCCTCGATCGGCGAGCAAAGGGCGAGATGACGGACGCCGAGTTCGACGAGTGGAGGGAGTTCATTCGCCAGACTGCCGCGCATTGGGGCGAGGGACGCGACGGCGACCGCTGGCTGGCCGGCGTCCCGGATGCCGATACCGCCTGGGGCCGGCTGCAGCGCGCCTGCGCGACTCCCGCGGTCGCGCGCCGCTACATCGCGGCGATCGATCAGGGGCTGACGGCCTGGGACGCGCTCGAGGCGATTCACCAGCCGGTGCTGGTGCTCCAGCGGAGCGCCGACCGGGTGATTCCGGTGAAGGCGGCGCGGGCCGCCGCGGCGAGGATCCCGCACGCGACGCTCGTCGAGCTTCCCGGCGAGGAGCACCTTCCGTGGCTCGGGGACACAACCGAGATCCTGGCGAAGCTCAGGGCGTTCGTGGGCGCCCAGCCGCCAGCGGCCCGCACCGAGCGGGTGCTCGCCACGATCCTCTTCACCGACATCGTCGGGTCCACCGACCGGCTCGCGCGGCTCGGCGACGCCGCCTGGAGCGCGCAGCTCGATCGTCACGCGCAGATCGTGCAGGAGGGCCTCGGGCGCTTTGACGGGCACCTCGTGAAGACCACCGGCGACGGCGCCCTGGCTACGTTCACCGGCCCCGCGCGCGGGGCTGAGGCCGCCCGCTGGATTCTCGACGCTCTCGCGGCCGAGAACCTGAACGCGCGGGCCGGCGTCCACGTCGGCGAGATCGAGTTGCAGGGCGACGACATCGCAGGCCTCGCCGTCCACGTCGCCGCCCGCGTCATGGGCGAGGCAGGCGATGACGAGGTGCTCGTCTCCCGCACGGTGCGCGACCTCACCGCGGGCTCGGGCCTGGAGTTCGAGGACCGCGGCACCCACGCCCTCAAGGGCATCCCCGAGGACTGGCAGCTCTTCGCGCTCGTCTGACTCTCGGCGCGCCGCCGGAAATCGATCGCGCCTGGGCACGGCCGCGAGCTGCTCTCGGGCAACTCGGAGCCGGGGGTCTAGCCTTATAGCCGCGCAATGAGTGGGACCGAGACGAAACCCCAGACGCTGCCGGCCGGAGAGGGTCGCCGCCTGGCGATCTGGAATGGAGCCGTGGGCCTGCTGCACGCGGTCCAGGCGACCCTGATCGTGCTGCTGGCGAGTGACGCCGCGCTGCCCGTCTACGCCGGCTGGGTCGACGGCCCGCCCGCGACCGCAACCCCGATTCAGGGAGGGCCGCTGTTCGACCTGCCGTTCGGGCCGGCCGTAGCCGCCTTCCTCTACCTCGCTGCGATCGACCACCTGCTCGTCGCCAGCCGCTGGGGACGCCCCTTCTACGAGCGGAATCTGGCGCAGGGCATCAACTACGTGCGCTGGTGGGAATACTCGATCAGCGCCTCGCTGATGATCGTCCTGATCGCCATGCTTGCCGGGACCCGGGAGCTGACGGCGCTGGTGGCGGTGTTCGGCGCAAACGCCGCGGTCATGTACTTCGGCCTGCTGATGGAGAGGGGAAGCCGCCCCGGGAAGGGGGCGGACTGGTGGCCGTTCTGGCTCGGCTCGGTGATCGGGCTGGTCCCCTGGATCGTGATCGGGATCCAGCTGATCAGGGCCCAGGCCGAGACCGGCAGCGTTCCCGGCTTCGTGTTCGCGATCTTCGCCTCGCTCTTGTTCCTGTTCGCGCTCTTCCCGGTCAACATGGCCCTTCAGTACCGCCAGATCGGCCCCTGGAGGGACTACCTCTACGGGGAGCGCGGCTACATCGTGCTCAGCCTGACCGCCAAGTCGGCCCTGGCCTGGCAGGTGTACGCGGGAGCGCTGGCCGGCTGAAGCGGGCCCGCGGCAGCCGACCCGGCCTCCGGCGCCCCTAGCCGGAACTGACGCGCGTGCCGCGCTCGCCCGCGAGGATCCCGGCCGCGTCGCCGAGGGCTCCGATGCCCGCCACGGCGCCGGTTGCCTCGGCGAAGCGGCAGGCCGCTTCCACCTTGGGCCCCATCGAGCCCGGCTGGAACTCGCTCGAGCGCAGCTCGGAGCTGGCCACCTCGCCCAGCGGCCTTGCATCCGGCGTGCCCCAGCCGAGCTCGACCGCGGGCACGTCGGTCAGCAGCAGCAGCGCGTCAGCCTCGAGGCTGCGCGCCAGCAGAGCCGCGGCCAGGTCCTTGTCGATCACGGCCTCCGCGCCTCGCAGCCGGCCCTGATCGTCCAGCAGGACCGGGATGCCGCCGCCGCCGACGCAGATCACGACCACCCCGGCCTCGACCATCAGGCGGATCGTCGGCAGCTCGACGATCGAGCGCGGCTCCGGAGAGGCCACGACCCGGCGCTGGCCGTCCCGGTCGGGCGCCAGCGCCCATCCCCGCTCGGCGGCCAGGCGCGCGGCCGTCTCGTTGTCGAAGACCGGGCCGATCGGCTTGGTGGGGCGCGCGAACGCCGGGTCGCCGGCGTCAACCACCACCTGAGTCAGCAGCGTGGCCACGGGCGTCTCGCCCAGCTCGTTGACCAGCTCCTGCTCGAGCAGGTAGCCGATCATGCCCTCGGCTTCGGCCCCGAGCACGTCGAGCGGATACGGATCGACCTCCTCGTAGGCCTCGCCCTGTAGCGCCAGCAGCCCCACCTGCGGCCCGTTGCCGTGCGTGACGACGACCTCGTGATCGGCCGCCAGAGCGGCGATCGCCCTGGCCGCGGTGCCGACGTTGCGGCGCTGGCTGGCGACGTCGGCGGGCTCGCCGCGGCGCAGCAACGCGTTGCCTCCGAGCGCCGTCACCACCAGCATGGGGAGGTTCTACTAGCTTCGCGGCGCGCGGGACCGTAGCCTGTCGGCGCCATGCGCCGATTGCTGATCATGGGAGCGGGGGGCCGGGACTTCCACAACTTCAACGTCGTCTACCGCGACGATCCCGAGGTCGAGGTCGTCGCCTTCACGGCGACCCAGATCCCCGGCATCGCCGACCGGACCTACCCCGCCTCGCTCGCGGGACCCCGGTATCCCGAGGGGATACCGATCTTCGCCGAGGAGCGGCTCAGCGCCCTGGTGGCCGGCGAGGCGGTCGACGAGGTCGTCTTCGCCTATTCCGACGTCTCGCACGAGCACGTGATGCACCTGGCCTCCGAGGCGATCGCCGCCGGCGCGGACTTCACCCTGCTCGGCGCGCGCTCGACGATGATCGAGAGCCCGCGGCCGGTGGTCGCCGTGTGCTCGGTGCGCACGGGCAGCGGCAAGAGCCAGACCAGCCTGGCGATCGGCCGCGCCCTGCTCGACGCCGGCCTTCGGGTGGGGCTGATGCGCCACCCGATGCCCTACCACGACCTCGAGGCGATGCGCGTGCAGCGCTTCGAGTCGATCGCCGAGATCGACGCTTCCAACCCGACGATCGAGGAGCGCGAGGAGTACGAGCGGCCGGTCGAGGCGGGAATGCTCGTCTACGCGGGGGTCGACTACGCCGAGATCGTGGCCAAGGCCGCAAGCGAGACCGACGTGATCGTCTGGGACGGCGGCAACAACGATCTCCCCTTCCTGCGGCCCGACCTGCTGATCGTCGTCGTCGACCCGCTGCGCCCGGGGGACGAGCTGCGCTATCACCCGGGCGAGGCCAACCTGCGCATGGCCGACCTCGTCCTGGTCAACAAGCTCGACAGCGCCACGCCCGAGCAGCTCCAGCAGGTGCTCGCCGGCGTTGCGGCGGTCAACCCCGACGCCGGCATCCTCATGGCCGAGTCGCCCGTGAGGCTCGATCAGGGGCCATCGTTGCAGGGGCGGGCCGTGCTGGTGGTCGAGGACGGCCCATCGATCACGCACGGCGAGATGGCCTTCGGCGCCGGCACCGTCGCCGCCCGGCAGGCCGGCGCGACGCTGGTCGATCCCCGCCCGCACGCGGTCGGGTCGATCCGCGAGACGCTCGAGCGCTTCGGCCACATCGGCCCCGTGCTCCCGGCGATGGGCTACTCGAACGCCCAGCTCCGCGAGCTCGAGCAGACGATCGATGCCACCGATTGTGAGTTCGTCGTCACCGGGACCCCGATCGACCTCGGCCGGATCATCAGCTCGAGGCACCCGATCCGCCACGCCACCTACGAGCTGCGCCAGGTCGAGGGGCCTCCCCTGGAGGAGGTCCTGGAGCCGATCGTCGCCCAGGCGCGAGGCGCAGGTGCGCCCGGGAACCGATAGCCTGAGGCCGGCGCCGGGCGCGGCTGGACCACTGCGAACCGCCGGCTACCGGGCCGGCTGAGCTAGGGGGAGCGAATGGAAGCTTCGACGGACGTCCCTGATCAGGTCAGGGAGGTGAGTGGCGCCTGGTGGCTGTTGCTGGCGGTCGGCCTGCTGTTCGTGGCGGCCGGGGTGGTCGTGCTCGCCCAGCCCGACATCAGCCTCTCGACGCTCGCGGTGATCGCCGGGATCATCCTCTTGGTGGACGGCGTCTACGCGATCGCGGTCTCGTTCAGCAAGTCCACCGAGTCGCGCGGCATGGTCGCCCTGATCGGGGTGCTGAGCCTGATCGTCGGGATCGTGCTGGTGCGCCACCCGTTCTCCAGCGTGGAGGTGCTCGCCCTGTTCGTGGGCATCTGGCTGGTCGTCGTGGGAGCCGTTCGCCTGATCGACGCCTTCTCGTTTCGCGAGGGACGCGGCTGGAACCTCCTGGTTGCGCTGGTCGAGATCGTCGCCGGTGTGGTGATCGTCTCCAGCCCCGACATCGGCGTGACCACCCTCGCCCTGCTGGTCGGCATCGCCTTCATCCTGCGCGGGATCGGGCTATGCGTGACGAGCTGGGCGCTGCGCAGCGTCCATCGCGCGGCCGCGGCCTAGGCCGAGGGCCTGCCGGGCCCGTTGAGGACCCGATCAGGCCTGGGATTGGGCGGATTCCTGCGCAAGTTCCGGGGTATTGTCGCGACGAAAGATCGAGAGTAGACTCGCCGGATTCGCGACCTGGCACAAGAAGCGAGGATCTACGCTGACGCCCTGACCACGCGGCGGATGGTGGAGGCGGGCGTCGCGACGCTCGCGGTGGTTGCGCTGACCGTGATCGCCATCGTCACCGCGTACCCGCTGTGGGCGACGGTCTTGATCGCGCTTGCGATCGTCGCGGTGGCGCTGATGTTCGGCGTTCGCGGTGGCTTCGCCGCGGCCCTGATCGCGACCGCCGGCTCGGTCGGCTGGGATCTCGCCGACGGCTTCCAGAGCCACGACCTGCTCAACTACCGCAACTTCTCCTTCTTCGCCTTCGGCCTGGTGACCGGGTACTTCGCCCACGGGGCGCTCGGCGACTACCACCTCGGCCGGGAGATAGCACGCGGCAGGCTGCGCAGGGCGATCCACCGCGGCGAGATCATCCTCCACTACCAGCCGGTCGCCGAGGCGGAGAGCGGCAAGGTCGTCTCCTTCGAGGCGCTGGTGCGCTGGCAGCACCCCGAGAAGGGCACCCTGCTGCCGGCCGACTTCGTGCCCCTGGCGGAGGGCGACCGGGCCACGATCTGGGAGCTGACCCTGCACACGCTGAGCGTGGCGATCGCCGAGTGCGGCCGCTGGCAACGGCGGGGGTGCGACGTCGGCGTCTCGGTCAACCTGTCCCCGGCGACGATCGACAACGACGAGCTTGCGGAGCAGATCGGCGGCATGCTCGACCAGGCCGCGCTCTCCCCGCACCGGTTGACCCTGGAGGTGACCGAGAGCGCCGTCATGGACGACCCCGCCACGGTCGCCCAGGTGCTCGGGCGGGTGCGCGCGCTCAACACCGCGGCGATCGCGATCGATGACTTCGGCACCGGCTACTCATCGCTCGCCCGCCTCGAGCAGCTGCCGATCGACACGCTGAAGATCGACCGGCTGTTCATGGCGCACGCGAGCGAGGAGCACCGGCGAGAGATGCTTCAGTCGATCATCGATCTCGCCCACGGCCTCAGCCTGACCGCCTGCGCCGAGGGAGTGGAGGACCACGCCACCTGGGACGCGTTGATCGACCTCGGCTGCGACACCGTGCAGGGCTACGCACTGGGCCACCCGATGCCGCCCGGGGACGTCACCGCCTGGTTCCAAAGCAGCGCCGCCGAGACCGCTCGACCGCCCGCTGCGCCAGCGGCCGCCGGCTTCTCGCGCGGCTGATCTCCAGAGGCGCCGCATGGGGGGGCGAGGAGCGAGGCCGCGACTATGCGCCGACTTCCCTGTTGAGAGGACCATGAGACGGGCGGGAGCACTGGTCGCGCTGTACGCAGCGCTGCTCGCATTCCCCGCGGGCGCGCCCGCCGGCGGCGCGGGCCACAACCCCCAGACGAAGAAGCTGGAGGCCGCCTTCACGGTCGCGCTGTCCCAGCGCATCAACAGCGCCGACGGCTGCTACCCGCCCCCACCGGCGCTCGCGGCCGCTGTTCGCAGCAGCGCGGGTCTGAGGACCGGCGTCGCCGCAAGGCTGGGGTCGGTTCGCCGGCGCGGGATCGTGTATGTGATCAGAAAGGGGAGCTCCTGCAACGGGGTGCGATTCGCCCTGCGCTACAAGCGGGTCGTCTACGTCCTGGATTCCCTTCGTGGTGAGGTCCGGGTGATCGGCCGGAGGCGCAGCAGGCGGGATCCGGCGGTGGCGGGGAACCGCGGGCCGCTGCGCGGGCTGAGGATCGCCACCAAGACCTTTGCCCTGGCCAGGCCCGATCGCCGGGAGCGGCTCGACGTGCGCTGTCCGCGCAAGACGTTCCCGCTCGGCGGCGGCAGCGTCAGCTCTCCGGGGCTCGGCGCCGACGGCGAGGGCTTCTACCCGCACTCCTTCGAGCGCCTCGGCGCCCAGCGCGGCTGGCACATCACCGGTTGGGTCTTCGACCCCGGCGGGGGCACCGCGGCCTCTCGCAACGTCACCGTGCAGGCGGTCTGCGGGCGCGGCTTGGTGCCGACCAGCTCGCCACACCGGACCACCTTCGTCAGGCCGGGCGTGGCCAGGACCGTCGTCGCGCGCTGTCCACGGGGCAAGTTCCTGATGTCCGGGGGCTTCCAGCGCACCGACTTCCTCAGCGACGGCGGCAACTACGTCACCGAGTCCCGGGCGATCGGGCCCAAGGCATGGCGGGTGTCCGGTAACGCACACGGCTATTACGGCGGCGAGCTGACCGCGATCGCCTACTGCGTGGAGAGCAAGCGCCGGCTGCTGACCGAGGTCTCGGCATCGACCCCTCTTCCCTTCGGCGCCTCCGCAGGGGTGACGACCCCGCCCTGCCCACCCGGCCGGCGGCTGACCTCAGGCGGGTTCAGCGCCAACGGTTCCCAGCAGACCTACTTCGCGGGCGGCTCCATCAACGCCAACGGGAGTTGGTCGGTCTCGGGCCACGGCATCTTCGGGGCCGCTCCCGCCCTGACCGCCTACGGCTACTGCCTGCGGGCGAAGGGCTAGCGCCAGGCGCCCAGGGCGGCCGGCCGGCCGTGCCCCGATGGCGTAGCGTTCGGGCATGTTGCCCGCCACCGCAACCGAGCCGGCCGCGACGGGGTTCCCGGATGCGGCCTACCGACGGCGAGTGGAGAGGCTGCGCCAGCAGTACCTCGCGATCCCGCCGGGCGAGCCGGTGAGGCTCGCGAAGCGCACCTCCAACCTGTTCCGCCCGCGCGCCCCGGCGCAAGGCCCGGGCCTGGACGTGGCTGCCTTCGACGGCGTGCTTTCCGTGGACCCCGCCGCCCGCACCGCCGAGGTCCAGGGCATGACCACCTACGAGCACCTGGTTGACGCCACGCTTGCCCACGGGCTGATGCCGCTGGTCGTGCCGCAGCTGCGCAGCATCACGCTCGGCGGCGCCGTCACCGGCCTGGGGATCGAGTCGGCGTCGTTTCGCAACGGCCTGCCCCACGAGTCGGTGCTCGAGCTCGAGCTGATCAGCGGCGACGGCAGGATCGTGATCGCCCGGCCCGAGGGCGAGCACAGCGACCTCTTTCACGGCTTTCCCAACTCCTACGGCACGCTCGGCTACGCCCTGCGCCTGAAGATCGAGCTCGAGCCCGTGAGGCCCTTCGTGCGACTGCGGCACCTTCCTTTCGACGACGTGGACGCCTACTTCGCCGCCGTGGCCGAGGTGGCCGCGAGGCGCTCGTGGGAGGGGGAGGCCGTGGACTTCATGGACGGCACGGTGTTCGCGCCCGGTGTCCACTACCTGACCCTGGGGACGATGGTCGACGAGGCGCCGGCCGTCTCCGACTACAGCGACCGGCAGATCTATTACCTCTCCATACCCCGTCGCCGCGAGGACCACCTGACGATCCACGACTATCTGTGGCGCTGGGACACCGACTGGTTCTGGTGCTCGGGCGCCTTCGGCCTGAAGCGCCCGGGAGTGCGGCGGCTATGGCCGAAGCGCTGGAAGCGCAGCGACGCCTACTGGAAGATCGTCGCCCTGGAGCGCCGCCACCGGCCGCTCGAGAAGCTCGACCGGCTGCGGGGCCGCCCCGGCCGCGAGGCCGTGATCCAGGACGTCGAGGTGCCCGTCAAGCGGGCCGCCGAGTTCCTGGATGCCTTCCACCGCGAGGTGGGGATGGCGCCCGTCTGGATGTGCCCGCTGCGACTACGTGAGCGCGAGCATGCCTGGACGCTCTATCCGCTCGATCCCGAGACCACCTACGTCAACTTCGGCTTCTGGGGGATGGTCGAGCGCCGGCCCGGCGAGCCCGAGGGGGAGCGCAACCGCCTGATAGAGCGCCTGGTCGGCGAGCTGGGGGGCCGCAAGTCCCTGTATTCGACCTGCTTCTACGAAGAGGATGAGTTCCGCGCCCTGTATGGAGGCACGGAGTACGAGGAGCTGAGGGGCCGGTACGATCCCGCCGGCCGCTTGCTTGACCTGTACACGAAATGCGTGAAGGAGGGGTGATCCCAGATGCAACTTGCCGAGATCTTCACGAGGCTAATGGACGAGCGGGCCCCGGTGGCCTTCCGTGCATACGACGGCAGCAGCGCGGGCCCCGCCGGCGCCGCGGCCGTGATCGAGGTCCGGCGCCCCGAGGCGGTCGCCTACGTGGCCACCGCGCCCGGCGAGCTGGGCCTGGCTCGCGCCTATGTGACGGGCGCCCTCGACCTGCATGGTGACCTGCACGCCTTCCTTCACGCGATGCTCACCTACGGCCGCAGGGACGTCCCATGGGCCGAGCGGCTGGGGATCCTCCGAGGCCTCGGGGTGCGCGCCCTGCGCCGGCCCCCGCTGCCGGCCGAGGAGGCGCCGGCGCCCTGGCGGCGCGGCCGGCGCCATTCCAAGGCCCGCGACGCGGCCGCGATCTCACATCACTACGACGTCTCGAACCGCTTCTACGAGATCGTGCTCGGCCCGTCGATGGCCTACACCTGCGCGGTCTTCCCGTCCGCCGACGCGACGCTCGAGCAGGCGCAGGCCGAGAAGTTCGATCTCGTCTGCCGCAAGCTCTCGCTGGAGCCCGGCCAGCGCCTGCTGGACGTCGGCTCGGGTTGGGGCGGCATGGTCATGCACGCGGCCGAGAACTACGGGGTCACCGCCTTGGGGGTGACTCTGTCGGAGGCGCAGGCCCGCTGGGCCCAGAGCGCGATCGCCGAGCGCGGCCTGCAGGAGCGGGCAGGAGTCCGCTTCGGCGACTATCGCGAGATCAGCGAGTCGGGCTTCGACGCGGTCTCGTCGATCGGCCTCACCGAGCACATAGGAGCCCGCAACCTCGGCTCCTACTTCTCCTTCCTCGCGGGCAAGCTCAGGCCCGAGGGAAGGATGCTGAACCACACGATCACCCGGCCCAACGACCTCGAGCGCGCGCGGGCGGGGAGGTTCATAGACCGATACGTCTTTCCCGACGGCGAGCTGGAGGGCCCCGGGACGATCGTCTCGGCGATGCACGACCACGGCCTGGAGGTGCGCCACGAGGAGAACCTGCGCGAGCACTACGCGATGACCCTGCGCGAGTGGGGCGCCAACCTGGAGCGCGGCTGGGACGAGGCCGTCGCCGAGGCCGGAGAGCACCGGGCTCGCGTCTGGCGCCTCTACATGGCGGCCTCCCGGGTCTCCTTCGACCTCGACCGGATCGAGCTGCACCAGGTGCTCGGCGCCCGCACCGATCCCCAGGGGCGCTCCGGCATGCCTCTGAGGCCCGACTGGGAGGCGGCGGACAGCGGTGCGAGCGTCGTGGACGCCGCCGCCGCCGCCGACCTGCCCTCTTCCTGACGCATCCGGTTCGCGTCTGCGTCAGGGAGCCGGCCCGGGAGCCCCGGCCGGTGTGCCGGGGCTCCCGTGACCGTTCAGTCCGCAGTCAGACTCCGAGCTCTCTCTCTTCTTCACCGAACACGATGATCCCGTACACGATCCAGACGCACAGGAAGAAGAGGCCGAGCGACCAGAACGGGTAGGCGCCGCCGATCGAAATCAGGGCGTGGATCGCGCCGAGGCTGCCGCCGATGATGCCGATCACGCGCCCGTAGGCGTTGCCGGCCATCAACGAGAAGCCGCCGGTGAGCTGGATCACCCCGAGGATGATCAGCACCCAACCGAATGTGTTGAGGTTGTCGAGCACCAGCCTGGTGTCGTTAACGAAGATGTTGGCGTTGTCGAGCGCGCCGATTCCGTAGATGATGTTGAGGGTCCCCGCGATCAACAACAGGATCGCCGCGAAGACGACGCGACCTGCACCTCTCATCTGGTGGTCTCCTATCTGTCAGAAGGGCCGACCGGGTCCGGCCAGCGATTGCGCGCATGTTCGCAGATGGGTCAGTCGCCCACGGCTCCAGCCGCTTCGCACGCGTCGGGTAGGGTGCGCGGGTGAGTGGAGGATCATCCCGATGCGCGATCGTGACCGGGGGCGCGAGCGGCATCGGGCTCGCGGTGGCGCGCCGGCTGGCGGCCGACGGGCACGGCGTGGTGGTGTGCGGCCGGCGCCGCGAGGCGTGCGAGGCGGCGGCGGCCGGCCTCGAGGCGGCCGGATTCCCGGCGCTCGCGGTCGCGGCCGACGTCGGCGATCCCGATGACGCCGCGCGCGTGGTCGCGGCGGCGCTCGAGCGCTTCGGCGGGGTCGACGTGCTGGTCGCCAACGCCGGGATCGGCGACGCCGCGCCGGTGCTCGAGGAGACGCCGGAGGGCTGGGAGCGGATCATGCGCACCAACCTGACCGGGGCCTTCCTGATGGCGCGGGCGGCGCTGCCCGCGCTGATCGAGCGGGGCGGCTGCGTGGTCACCGTCTCCTCGATGAACGGCATCCTCGCGGGGCCGGGCTGGGCCGGGTACTCGACCTCGAAGGCCGGGCTGATCATGCTCACGCGCTCGCTCGCCAACGACTACGGGCCGCAGGGAGTGCGCGCCAACTGCGTCTGCCCCGGCTGGGTCCGCACCCCGATGGGAGACGCCGATATGGACGAGGTGGGGCGCGCGCGGGGCGTCGATCGCGAGGGCGCCTACCAACTCACCCATGCCGACAATCCCCTGCGCCGGCCCGCCCAGCCCGAGGAGATCGCCTCGGTGGTCTCCTTCCTCGCGGGGCCCGACGCCACCTATGTCAACGGCGTCACGCTGCCGGTCGACGGCGGCACCAGCGTCGTCGATCCAACAGCCGCCGGCCAGTTCGCTCCCTGAGCCGCGGGCTCGCCCTCAGCGCTCGATTCGCCCCGGCAGCAGGAACGGATACGGCTGGCGGCGCACCCTGCGCCGCCAGGCGCGGTCGAGCCTGCGGAACGCCAGCAGGGCGCTCCACAGCCGAGCATCCGAGCGGTAGTAGCGGTGCACCACCTCCTCGCTGAGCGGGTCGTCCAGGTGGGGGTTGAGGCGCTCCAGGAAGCTGGGAAGCCAGGCGTCGAGGCGCTCCTTGAGCAGGTTGCCCGTGAGATCGAGATAGACCCCCCGCAACTCGCGGTAGGTGTCGAGGATCCCGGGGGCGACGAAACGGCGAAGGGGCCAGCGCAGGACCGCCGGGTAGGCCTGGGCGAGCAGGTCAAGATCCAGGCGAGAGCCGCCCTGCGGCGACCAGATCAGCGGCGTCGAGACGTCTATGTAGGTGAGCCCGGCTCCGTCCCAGGTCCAGTTGGCGAGCTGAGCGTCGAGCCCCACCGTGGGGCTGACCGCGGCGGCCGCGGTCTTGACAACCGCCTCGACCAGGGGATGCCCCGGATCGGGGTCGGCGCGCCGAAGGACCGCGGGCGCCAGCTGGTCGCCGGGCAGCACGGGCTGCACCATGTAGCCCGCCACGGTGCCGTCGGAGCGTTCGACCGCGCGCATCTGGGTCTGGACAACGCGCACGCCTGCCGCGTCGAGGGCCGCCAGGTAGTCGCCGAGCGTCTCCCGGTACTCGTCGAAGCGCCGCCGCGAGCGGAACGGTGGCAGGCGCTTGCAGGCGAAGCGAGGGTTCTCCGGCGGCCAGCCGAGCACGAGCGAGATCTCCCCGTAGCCGAGCATGGGCAGCTCCTCCTCGCTGTCGGACGAGAGAGCCCGCTCGACGAGGTTCTCGAGCTGGCGCAGCTGATCGTCTGTAAGAGCGCCGGCGTCGTCTCTCACGACAGCGCGCCGCGCACCGCCGCCGCGATCTCGTCGATCTCCGCCTCGGTCACGATCAGGGGCGGCTTGAACTGGGTGACCGAGTGGTCGTGCTCAGCGTAGACGGCGAAGACCCCCGCGTCGATCAGCCGCTTGGCGGCCCGCACGCCTCCCTGCTCATGCTCGAACTTGAGGCCCATCGTCAGCCCGAAGCGACGCAGCTCGAACGGCATCCCGGCGAGCGCCCGCTCGAAGTGGGCGCCCGAGCTCTCGACTCCTTCGAGGAAGCCGGGCCTGGAGACCTGATCCATCACGGCGGACGCCGCGACGCAGCCGATCTCGGCCCCGCCGAAGGTCGAGACGTACGAGAAGGGATGGTGGTCGAAGAAGGTCTCCAGCGGCTCTCGCAGGAGCGTGGCGCTGACCGGATACACGCCCCCGCCGAGCCCCTTGCCGGTGATCAGCATGTCCGGCTCGATTCCCTGCTGCTGGAAGTACCAGTTGGTGCCTGTGCGGCCAAGGCCGGTCTGCACCTCGTCGATGACGAGCAGCGCGCCCGCGGCGCTGGCCGCGTCGGCGACCTCGGCCAGGTATCCCGGCCGGGGCGCGGGGAACCCCAGCGTGGCCGGGATCGCCTCCAGGATCACCGCCGCGGTCTCGGAGTCGATCTCCCCCAGCATCGCCTCCGGGTCGTTGAAGGGAACGTGGGCGAAGCCGTCCGGGTCGAATCCGAAGGGCTCGAACCAGCGCGGGTCGCTTGCCGCCAGAGCGAATCCGCTCATGCCGTGGTAGCCGCCGATCGCGGCGACCACCTTGGGTCGGCCGGTGGTGGCGCGGGCGAGCCTCAGCGCCAGGTCGACGGACTCGGTGCCCGACGGGGTGAACACCGCATGGGTGAGCAGCCCGTCGGTGCTCTCGGCGAGCTGCTCGGCGAGCCGCGCGCGCCAGCCGCTGACGAGGTGGTGGTTTCCGACGTCTAGGTGGTCGAGGCCCTCCCGCACCGCGGCGATGACCGCGGGGTTGCGGTGGCCCAGGTTGAACACGCCTCCGTTGCAGTGGCAGTTCCAGTACCACTTTCCCGTGTAGGCGTCGCGAAAGCGGGGGCCCTCGCGCTCGCCGATCACTATCTCGACGCCGATCGCCTCGAGCGCCCGGGCCTTGCCCCGATTGACATGGGAGGCGAAGGCCTCGACCGCCTCCTCTCGGCTGTCGTAGGGCTGGGTGGCGGTTCCAGTCGCGCTGTCGCTCGGAGCTCTCATGACCAACCTTCCGGTCGACTTGGCCTTTGCTTGAAACTAGCGCGTCCGGGTCAGCACGGGCCCCCGCCCATGGCGCCCCTCAGTCAGGACGATCGTCCGCTCCAGGCCGCGCAGGTTCTCCGGATCGCAACACCTGCGTCCTCCCGGTGATGTTGGATACCGCTCGCAGAGGCCTTGCGCTCATGCCAGCAACCTCGACCACCAGCCGCCGCCCCGCTTCGCATGCCCCGGGACCGTCCTTCTCGGACGTCCGTCTGGACCTCGCCGACGGCGCCCGCACGACCCTGCGGGTCGCCCGCTTCCGGCGATCCCTCTTCACCGCGCGTGTGGTCGCGATCGAGCACAGCGCGACGCTGCTCGGCTGGTGCGCCGAGCATCGCGCCGAGCACGCCCTGATCGGCGGCTTCTACGAGCGCCCCTTCGGCTCTCCACTGGGGGACCTGCGGATCGACGGCCGCGCGCATGCGACGGTCCCCTTCGACGCCCCCTGGGGTGCGATCCGCGGCTGCGTTCACGTGGCAGACGACGAGGTCGGGCTGGCCCCTCGTGACGCTCTCCCCGCCGAGCCTCGCGGTGACCTGCTCCAGGCCGGGCCGATGCTGGTGGCCGACGGAGTCGTCCTGATCAGCGCGGGCGTGGACCCGGAGGGCTTCTCGGCGGGCTCGAGGCAGTTCGACTCCGACATCACCGCCGGCCGCCACCCGCGGGCCGCCCTGGGCCTCGGCCCCACCGAGCTGATGGCCGTGGTCTGCGAGGGCCGCTCCGACGACGAGGCCGGCCTCGGCCTCGACGAGCTCGCGGCCGCGATGATCGGGCTCGGCGCCACCGAGGCGATCAACCTCGACGGGGGCGGCTCCAGCTCGCTGGTGATCGACGGCCGCCTGCGCAACACGCCCCGCGAGCAGCACGGCGCCGAGATCGTCGGCGGCCGCAAGGTCGCAACCGCGCTCCGGTTCATCGCGCGCTAGTCACGGAGGCCGGGACGGCTCGGAGACCCGTCACTAACGTGTGCCGTCGATGCTCGCCACCCCGATCAAGGTCCTGATGGGCTTCTACTTCTTTCCACGGGGTGGTTCGGCGCACGCCTGCGGCGCCATAGCAAGAGAGCTTCAGCGCAATGGAATCGAGGTCGAGCTGCTGGCGGGCTCACGCTCTGATCGCGGCGAGCTGGCCGACGCCGAGAGCTTCTTCGCGGGCATCCACACGCGCGCGGTGGACTTCACCCCCGCGCTCGCAGGCGACGACCCCGTTCGCTTCCACGGAGGCGAGGGCACGGCTCCAATGCATGGCTCCTACGAGGATCGCGCCGGGGCGCCGGACAGGGTGCTCGCCTCACTGGACCAGCGGGCTTTCGAGCGCCAGGTCGAGGCCTGGGGGCGGGAGATGCGCCTGGCCGGCGCCGGCGAGGCCGACGTCTTCTACCTGCACCACCTCACGCCGCTCAACGAGGCCGCGGCGCGGGAGTTCCCCGAGACCCCCGTGATCGGCCACATCCACGGTTCCGAGCTGCTGATGCTCGAGCGGCTCACCGCCTCGCCCCCGGCGGGCTGGATCCACGCGGCTCGCTGGGCACAGCGGCTCTCCGAGTGGGCCGCGGGCTGCGCGCGGATCGTCGTCAACAGCCCCGAGGGCCTGAGCCGCGCAAGCCACCTGCTCGATATCGACCCCGACCGCTTCGTGCTGATCCCGAACGGCTTTCCCGAGGAGTTCGCGCCCCGCGAGATCGACCGGCGCGCCCATTGGCGCCGCCACCTGGTCGAGCGCCCCCAGGGGTGGGGGCCGAGCTCCCAGCCGGGCAGCGTCCGCTACGAGGAGACCGAGCTCCAGGCGCTGCAGGGAACCGTTTTGGTGGCCGTCGGCCGCTTCACCGAGGTCAAGCGCCTGCCCCTGCTGATCGAGGCCTATGGGCGGGCGCGGGCTCGATTTGATGACCGCAGCGCCCTTGTGCTGGTCGGCGGATACCCCGGCGAGTGGGAGGGAGAGCACCCCCTCGAGACGATCGAGCGCCTCTCGGTCCCCGACGTCTTTCTCGCCGGGTGGCACTCCCACGAGTCGCTGCCGGACTTCTTCAACGCCGCTGACCTCTTCGTCCATACCTCGGTCCACGAGCAGTTCGGGCTGGTAGTGGTCGAGGCGATGGCCTGCGGCCTCCCGGTGATCGCCGTCAACCGGGGCGGCCCCGCGATGATCGTCGATGACCCGCGGACCGGCTGGCTGCTGCCGCCCGACGACGCCGGGGCCCTGGCCGACGCCATGGTCGAAGCCGTCAATGACCCCGAGGCTCGCCGCCTTCGCGGCCGGAGCGCCCACGCCGAGGCGGCCGATCGCTATGCCTGGGAGCGGATCGGCTCGGAGTATTGCGACCTGGTCGGCGAGGTCTCGGCGGTGCGCAACTCCTAGCGCAGCGCTGCGGTATCGGGCGACGCCAGGAGGCCGGCCGCGCCCACGCCGCCTGCGACCCCTGGGGTCAGTCGTCCCCCTGCTCGCCGCCGCCCGAATCCTCGTCGCCGGCGGCAGCCGGGGGTGCGGTGGTGGGGGCCGACTGGGAGCCCGCGGTGGTCGCCTGCTGGGAGCCGGCGGTGGTCGCCGGGGCTTCAGCCCGCTGATCGCGGCGCTTTGCGGCCGCGGGCCGAGACGATGGCGAGAGCTCCCTTCCCGCCGTCAGCGGCTCTGAGGAGATGCCGATCTGCTGGCTGACGATCTGGGTGGCGAGCAGGGCGACCGCGGCGGCGATGAGCAGGCCAAGCAGGGCGAGCAGGGGCCAGCGTAAGTGGGAGGCGGTCATCTCAGCTCACGGTAGCGTCGGCCGGATGCGGCGGCAGCTCGAGCACGGCGCGCGCCCCGCCCCCCTCGCGGTTCTCGATCCTCACCGAGCCGCTCCACTGCTCGGCGAGCTGTCGGGCGATCGGCAGCCCCAGGCCCGTGCCCTTGACTCCATGGCGGGCGGCGCTGCCGCGATGGAAGCGCTCGAACACCGCTTCCTCCTCGCCCGGCTCGAGGCCCGACCCGCGGTCGAGAACCTCGATGCGGCCGGCGGCGGTCACCACCAGGATCTCGGAGTCGTGTGGCGAGTAGCGCACCGCGTTCTCGATCACGGCGTCGAGCGCGCGGTCAAGGTCGGCGGGGGCACACCAGCAGGTTCCGGCGTCTCCCTCGCGGGCGCGGACGAGCTCCACGCCCCCCTCGCGGGCAGTCTTGCGCCAGCGCTCGCAGACCCGGTCGACCGCCCTGGCGACGTCGAACTCCTCTCCCGGCAGCTCACGCTCGCCCGCCCGGCTCAGGATCAGCAGCTCCTCGACCACATCTGAGAGGCGATCGACCTCGTCGAGGCTCGCGTCCAGCTCGCGCGCCCTGGCATCCCCCTCCGGGATCTCCTCGCGCATCTCTTCGAGCTGCAACCGGATCCCGGTCAGCGGGGTGCGGAGCTGGTGCGAGGCGTCGCCGACGAACTGCTGCTGGCCGCGCAGGAGCCTGGCGAGGCGCGCGGTCATGCGGTTGAAGGAGAGAGCCAGGCGGCGCTGCTCGCTGCTTCCCTCCACGGGCGCCGCCGCGGCCAGGTCTCCTGCCTCGACCCGGCGTGCGGCATCGTCCAGCCGTCCGATCGGGCGAGAGGTGTGGCTGGCGATCAGCGCCCCGGCGATGACACCTAGCCCCAGGACGCCCGCCCCGAGCAGCACGAGCCCGAGGATGGCCCTGCGGGTCGCCCTGTTGACCGCGGAGACGCTCTGGGTCAGGCGTATCGCCCCGGCCGGCCGGCCCCCCTGAAGCACGGGCACGCCGGTGGCGAGTATCTCGCTGTCGAGGGTGCGGCTTGCCCGGTTCTCCTGGGTGCTCTGCCCGGCGAGCGCGGCCGCGATCTCGGGCCGCGAGCCATAGTCGGCACCCAGCTCGGCGCCTCCTCCGCTGTCCGCGATCACGCGGCCGGCTTCATCGGTGACGATCACGCGCCCGCGCTGGGTTTCCGCGGACACATCGACGAGGCGCCGTAGGGTGCTTCGCTGGGCGGGCCCGAGCAGGCTGGGCGCGCTCGCGGCGAGCAGGTCCGCCTGGCTCTGTGCCTGAGCCCTGACCTCGGCGTCCACCCGGTCGCTGAGGCTGACCCCCAGGGGCACCCCGAAGGCGATCAACGCCAGCAGCAGCAGGTACGCCACGGCCAGGGTGAGGCTCGTGCGAAGGCTTACGGGGAGCCGTCCTTCGGCATCAGGAGCCGGAACCCGACACCCCGGACGGTTTCGATGTAACGGGGATCGGAGCTGTCGTCGCCGAGCTTCTGGCGAAGGGTGCGGATGTGGACGTCGAGGGTCTTGGTGGAGCCGAACCAGTTGACGTCCCAGACGCGGGCCATCAGATCCTCCCGCGTGACGACCTGCCCGGCGTGTGCCACCAGCTCCGAGAGCAGGTCGAACTCCTTGCGCGTGAGCTTCAGCTGCTCGTCGCCGATTTTCACGGACCTCGCCCCCGCGTCGAGGTGAAGCTCGCCGACCGTCACCTGCGCCTGCTCCTCCGAGGGTGCAGATCGCGCCCGCCGCAGCACCGCCCGGATCCGCGAGATCAGCTCGCGGGAGCTGAACGGCTTGACGACGTAGTCGTCCGCCCCGAGCTCCAGCCCGAGGACCCTGTCCATCTCGCTGCCGCGAGCGGTGAGCATCACGATCGGCACGTCCGAGCGGCCCCGCAGGGTCCGGCAGACATCGGACCCATCGCCGTCGGGGAGGTTGAGGTCGAGCAGCACGAGCTCGGGGTCGACCTGCTCGGCCAGCTCGAGCGCCTTGGTGGCGGTTCGGGCGACGACCGGGTCGAACCCGTTGCGCCGAAGCGCCCGCGAGAAGGGCTCGAAGATGGCGGCCTCGTCCTCGACGAAGAGCACGCGCCGGAGCGGAGAGGAGGGGGTCACGAGGCCAATGTATCGGCGGCGCGAGCAGGATCTCGCGACCGCGCCGATCCTTTCCCAACTCTTTACCCGGGCTTCTCGCGCCTCTTGACGGCTCCTGCCGACACTCCTTCCCTCAACCGTCTAGCGCAAGGAGACTCGGTGAACGACCTGAGAATGAAGATCACGGCCTTCGCAGTCGTCCTCGGCCTTGGGGCCCTGGGCGGTTACGCAATGGGCTCCAACGACCAGGCGGCGGCGCCGTCCGCAAGCACGCCGACACCGACCACCGAGGTGGTCCGGCGCACGGTCCACGCCAAGCCCAAGCATCGGGCATCGGGCGCGGGTTCCCCGACCGCCTCCCAGAGCGGCGCCCCGGCCGCTCGGCCGGTCTCGACCGGGACCAGCGGCGCATCGGGTTCGAGCTACTCGCCCGTCGGCACCGGCACCAGCGGCGCGGGTGGCGGCAGCGGCGGAGAGAGCGACGACTCCGGCGAGGCCTACGAGCGGGGCGAGGGTGACGACTGATGCAAGCCGGCCAGAGCAAGGCGGGGGCCCGGGTGCCCCGTCGCCCGCGGGCGATGCCGACCGTGCTCGCGGCGCTCGCCGTGTTCGGTGTCGCCTTCGAATTCCTCGCGTTCCAGCTCAGCTCCGGTCACGATCCCGCGATCGGCCCGGCGCCGATCACGCGGCAGGCGAAGGCTGAGCCGGCGAGTCGCCGCATAGTGATCACCAAGATCGTCGGCGCAAACCGCGGAGGCGCACCCGCTTCGTCCGGTTCCCCCAGCGCACCGGCCCCGGCGAGCGCGCCCGCCCCCGCCCCCGTCGTCACCTCCAGCTCGTGAGCTACACGGACCTCACGTTCGAGGCGATGGGGTGCGAGGTGCGCCTGCTGGTCGGCGAGCCGCTCCCCGGCTCGGCGCCCGCCGAGGTCGCGGCCGAGCAGGGCCGCGCCTTCATCTTCGAGTTCGAGGCGGCGCTGTCGCGCTTTCGCGAGGACAGCGAGCTCACAGCCCTCAACGCCGACCCGCGCGAGGTGGTGCCCGCCTCTGCCCTCCTGCGGTGCGCGGTGCGCGCGGGCATCTGGGCGGCCGAGCGCACGGACGGCCTCGTCGATCCGACCCTGATGGGGGCGCTGGTCTCCGCCGGCTACGCGAGCTCGCGAGCGGGGGTCGACCCCGTGCCCCTCGCCGATGCGCTTGCCGCGGCCCCCTCACGGCATCCGGCGAGGCCCCGACCCGCTGCCGATTGGCGGCGCATCGAGGTCGACGAGAGCGCGGGGACGATCAGGCGCCCTCCGGGAGTCCTCTTCGACACCGGCGGCGCCGGCAAGGGCCTCGCGGCCGACCTCGTCGCCGGGCGCCTTCGCGGCTACTCGCGCTACGTGGTCGACTGCGGAGGAGACGTCCGCGCCGGCGGCTTCGCCGCTCAGCTCGACCCCTTCGCGGTCCACGCGAGGCACCCGGTCGACCGCGAGCCCGCGGCGATCTTCCACCTGTCGGGCGGCGGCATCGCCACCTCGGGCCTGGACGTGCGCGTATGGAGGCGGGAGGACGGCTCCTTCGCCCACCATCTGCTCGACCCGTGCAGCGGCGAGCCCGCCTGGACGGGCCTGATCGGGGTGACCGCGCTCGGCGCGGACGCCCTCGAGGCGGAGACGCTCTCCAAGGCGGCCCTGCTTTCGGGCCCCGAGGGCGCCCGCCGCATTCTCGCCGAGCGTGGCGGGATGCTGGTCGGCGACGATGGGGCGATCGAGCTGGTCGGGCCCGTCGAGGCGAAGCTCGTCGGGCGCCGCAGCGCCGGCATCGGGCCCCGCTCCGATCGGCGGACTGACTCGCTTGTCGCGGGGGGCGCGAGATGAACCAGCAGAGCGTCGCCGAGCACGCCTGGTGGCTGGCCAGCCGGGCCTCCGGCATGGTCGCGCTCGGCCTGGTGACGATCTCGGTCGGCATCGGGCTGATGATGGCCGGCCGCCTCGCGCGCAGGCCGGGCGCCAACCGCGCGCTCTCCGCGATCCACGAGCAGACGGCGGTCACCGGCCTGGTCGCGATCGCGGTCCACGGCCTCACGCTGCTCGGAGACCCCTGGCTGAATCCCGGGCTCGTGGGCATCTCGGTCCCGTTCACGATGGCCTACCAGCCGCTCTGGACCGGGCTGGGCATCGTCGGTGGCTGGCTCGCGGCGATCCTGGGGCTCAGCTTCTATGCCCGCAAGAGGATCGGCCCGCGGCTGTGGCGGAAGGCCCACCGGTACACGATCCTCGTCTACGTGCTCGGCGTCGGCCACACCCTGGGTGCGGGCACCGACGCGAGCGCCCCGTGGCTGTTCTGGCCGATCGCGCTGACGGCTCCGGTGATCGCTGCCCTGTTCGCGGCGCGAGTCGTGCAGGGGATCAGGAAAGCCCGCACCAGGTCTCGGGCCATCCCGAGCGACCCGGAGCCGGCGATCGCGGGCGCGAAGCCAGATCTGCCGCTGGGCTTCGAGGTCCCCCCACGGCACCGCCGACGCGAGCTCGAGCGAGCAGGGCGCGTGCGCGAGCCGGCACTGGCCGCCAGGGGAAGGGGTTGACCATGAGCGGCGAGGGGGCGCTGATCGTCGGCGGCGGGCTCGCCTCGCAGCGGTGTGTCGAGACCCTGCGCGCGCGGGGCTACGACGGTCGAGTCCGCCTCGTCTGCGGGGAGCCCGAGCCGCCGTATGACCGCCCGCCGCTGTCCAAGGGCCTGCTCGCCGGCGAGGTGCTTGACCAGGAGGTGGCCTTCCGGCCGCTTCAGTGGTACGAGGACAACCGCGTGGAGCTGATCCTCGGCCGCACCGCCACTCGGCTCGATCCGCGGCGCCGCACCGTGAGGCTCGACGACGCCGGCGAGCTGTCCTACGAGAAGCTGCTGATCGCGACCGGCGGCGCGGCCCGCCGGCTGCCCACGCTCGAAGGCTACGCCAACGTCCACTACCTGCGGACGCTGGCGGACGCCCGGCGGCTCCAGGGGGAGCTGCGGAAGGGCGCTCGGCTGGTGATCGTCGGCGCCGGGTTCATCGGGCAGGAGGTCGCCTCCACCGCCCGCAGCGCCGGGGTCGAGGTGACGATCGTGGAGGCGCTCGGCGTGCCTCTCGCCCCGATACTCGGCGAGGAGGTCGGCCGCTGGTTCGCGACGATGCACGCCGAGCAGGGGGTCGACGTGCGGCTCTCGACCATGGTCGAGGGCGCGCGGGGCAACGGCAGCGTCGAGGAGCTGGTGCTCAACGACGGCGAGCGTCTGGCCTGCGACGCCGTGGTGGTCGGCGTCGGCGTCGCTCCGGCGGCGCACTGGTTGCAGGGGAGCGGCCTGGAGGCCGACGGAGTCCTGACCGATCGGGCAGGTCGCACCTCCATGGCGGGTGTCTTCGCCGCTGGAGACGTCAGCCGCGGATTCGACTCCCGTCTGCGTGCCCACCGGCGAACCGAGCACTGGGACGCTGCGGCTCGCCAGGGCAGGGCTGCGGCTCAGGGCATGATCGGGGATGAGCCCGACGCTCCTCCCCTGCCGAGCTTCTGGAGCGATCAGTACGGCCTTCGCATCCAGTATGTCGGGCACGCCGACCTGGCCGACGATGCCCGGGTCCGCTCAGAGCCGGGCACGCGTGAGCTCGAGGTCGTCTACAGCCGCGATCACGAGCCAGTCGCGGCCCTCGTCGTGGGCCGGCCCCGCACCTTCGCCCGCCTGCGTAACGAGATCGAACGATCGCATCAACGACACCGAGAGAAGGAGTGACGATGAGCTACGTCCCGAAGGTTGACAAGGGTGCCTGCGCCGCTCACGGCGACTGCGTCGATGTCGCACCGGGGGTCTTCACCCTCGGCGAGGCCGCGGAGGTGATCGGCGGCGGCCCCGACGAGCTGATTCTGGAGGCGGCCGAGGCCTGCCCGGCCCTGGCCATCACGGTGATCGACTCGGATACAGGCGAGACGGTCTTCCCGTGATCGGCCGGCGGAGCCTCCGTAGTGGGTGCGGATGTGGCCGGCCCGCGCTTACCGTTTGATTCGGTTGTGATCTTCGGCCTGACCTGGAGACAGCTGGCCGCAAGGGCTCTCGTCGCTCTGGCGGCGCTGCTCCTGCTGATCCAGCTGGTGCCCTATGGCCGGGACCACAACAACCCGCCCGTCACCAGGGCGGCGATGTGGCCTGACGCGCAAGCGCAGGCTCTTGCCGATCAGTCCTGCTACGACTGCCACAGCAACCTGACCGGCTGGCGCTGGTATTCGAACCTCGCACCAGCCTCGTGGCTCGTGCAGCGCGATGTGGAGGAGGGGCGGCGGATCCTCGACTTCTCCGAGTGGGACCGGCGGCAACCCGACCTGGACCAGGTCCAGGAGGCGATTTCCGAGGGAGGGATGCCCCCGATCAAGTACACGCTGCCGCACCCCTCCACCAAGCTCTCCTCCGACGAGAAGGCCCGGCTGATAGCGGGCCTCGCCGCCCTCTATGAGCAGGACCCGCCGGGTCCCTGAGCGGGCTCAGACCACCACGACCGGGGTCCCGACCGACGCAAACCGGTAGACGCCCCTCGCCTCGGGCGCGGGGACGCGCACGCATCCGTGCGAGGCTGGATAGCTCGGCACATCGGGGTACTCGTGGAAGGCGATGCCCGCGTTGAAGTAGGAGGCGAGGGGGAGCCAGGTCCTGAAGGGCACCGACCAGGACTGCAGCTCCTTGCGGAAGACCGAGTAGCGGCCGCCGGGGGTCGGGGTGCCGGGGCCGCCGGCCGAGACGTGGATCGCGCGCACGGTTCGCCCGCCCGCGATCAGCAGCGCCACCCCCTTCTCGCGGTGGACCTCGATCCTGCGCAGCGCCCCTGGCAGCTGCGGCTTCGGGCGACGCGCGGTCTTCAGGGCCGCGCTGGTCGCCGGGCCCACGACGCCGTCGCGATCGAGCCCGCTCCAGGCCTGGAAGGCCATCACCGCCTGCCTGGTCCGATAGCCGGCGAGTCCGTCGACCGCTCTGGCCGGCAGGTAGCGGAGCCTGGCCAGCTTCGTCTGCACCCGGCGGATGCCCGGCAGCTTCGCCCCGGGTGGTCTCACGAGAGGCTTCGGACCCTGTGCCGGAGCGGCGTAGTCGCGGCGGTCTACGCCCGGGTCGACGACGCCGCCGCCGGCCGAGACCCTCGCCGAGTCGACCTGGTCGAACTGGGTGAGCGTGTACGTGACCTGGGCGATGCGCGCGTCGAGCTCGGACGCCTGGGCGCGGTTGCGCTTTCGCGGCGCGGCCGGGACGCCCGCGAGGAACGCGGGCGAGAGCTCAACGCGGGCCGTCCCGTCTTCGTCGATCTCCAGCCGCTCGAGCGCGGCGTCCGCGGGGATCTGTGTCCGGGCTGGGGAATCGCCTGCCTGCTCGCCTTCGGTCGGTCCGGCCAGCAGCGCCTCGAGCGCCGGCTCGGGATCTGCGCTCGCCTCCAGCGAGCCCCGCTCGACCGGCCGGAACTGCTCGCCCGCTGTGAACCAGAGCCTGACGCCGTCTGCAGCGGTGGACGTGACGGTGTCGCCACCCACCGGCGCGTCGCCGCCGCCCGCCGGCCTCTCGCCGCCTCCTCCGCACCCCGCGAGCAGGGCGCCGGCAGAACAGGCGAGCGCGGCGGGGCCGGCGAATGCTCGTCGGGTGAACGCCATCGGCGCGGGAGGCTATCCCGCCCGGGGCCGTGCCGCGGGCTACGCCTCGGCGGAGACGGCCTGGAGGGCCGCAGGCCGGCCGATGTCCCTTGTGAGCCTTGTTTCGGCGAGCGAGAAGTCCCTCTCGACCCGCCTCAGGGTGGCCCGCGCCCAGCGCGGCGAGATCAGCGCCGGAAGCGCTCCGGCGATCACCTGGAAGCGTCCGCGCGGCCCCGGCCAGGGCGCGCGGCCGGCCAGCATCGCGCAGGAGCGGTAGTGCAGATCGGTGAACAGCAGCATCAGCACGGCGGCGGTCCTGACAGAGGCCGTCCCCCCGAGGTCGAGGCGCTCGAACAGCCGGCGATAGGCGGGGGCGCGGCCGAGGGCCATCGCCATGTATTCCTCGCGCACCTCCCTGACCACCGCCTGCGGCTCGGGCTGGTAGCCGCTGCTGCCCAGATACGGCTTCAGCGCCGGGTGGTAGGCGATCCCGCGGGCCAGGTCCTCCTCGATGTCACGGCTGACGTTGGCGAGCTGGATCATCTCGCTGACCAGAAAGGCGTCCTCCCGCGCCGGCTCGGTGAACTCACGCGTGCCGACCAGGTTGGCGGTGAATACGGCCGGATGGCCGATCACGTTGCGGCAGTACAGGGCGAGCTGCTGCTCGTCGAGCAGCACGCCGCCCTGGCGCTCGAAGGCTCCCTTCGACCAGATCATGCCGTCGGCCATGGCTCGGACCAGCTCGCGGACCCTCTGGCGGATCTCCGGGCGCAGCGTCGCGAAGACGGCGTCGAGGTGCTCGCAGCGGTCGATCAGCAGCAGATAGACGCGGTCGCGGTCGTCACTGGCCAGCTCAGGGGGAATCGGCGCCGGCGCGGGAGGATCGTCCTCGTCGAAGCGCTCGGCGAAGCGGCGCAGGGCGGAGATGCTGGCGGCGCAGTCGACGATCAGGTCCTCGTAGGTGTCCAGCATCCGGCAGTAGAGGTAGGCGACGGCCGCCGCGCGAGCCTGGTCTGGGGGCAGCAGGGCGATGCTCGCCGCGAAGCTACGGGCCGCGTGCGGCAGCACCCGCCAGACGAACCGCTCGGCGTCGGCCTCGCGGGCGAGCGCCTCGAGGTCGGGCCGGCGCCGGTTGACCAGGGCGCCGCGAATCAAGAGCGCGGGCCCGGGGGTGCGAGCCGAGGTGAGCACGGGTCGAACCTAGCAGCGCGAAGCATGCGAGGGTACGGGAGCAAGACAGATCCCAAAACGAGGAGAGAACATGGCAGACAGCGTCTATCGAGTCACCGAAGTCGTCGGGGTCAGCTCGGACTCCTGGGAGCAGGCAGCAAAGAGCGCGGTCGAGACCGTCGGAGCGTCCGTTCGCGACCTCAGGGTCGCCGAGGTCATCCGCCAGGACGTGACCATCGCCGACGGCAAGGTCTCCGAGTTCCGCGTCCGCTTGGGCGTCTCGTTCAAGTACGAGAAGGAGTGAGCCAGGTCCTGCCGCGAGGTTGGCGGCGCGTCTCACGAAAGGCCCGGAGCGCCGGGCCTTTCGTCTTTGTGGCGCGGCCCGCGTCGGCCGCGCCTGCCGCAGCCTGGCGAGGTAGGTTTCGGCTTCACAGTCGAGACCGAGGAGCTGAAGATGGCCTATGACGCGGTGGTGGTCGGAGCGGGCCTGGCCGGCCTCTCCGCTTCGCGCGACCTTCTCGCCGGGGGCGCCGACGTCGCGGTGTTGGAGGCGCGACAGCGTCCGGGCGGGCGCGTGGAGCAGACACGCCTCCCCGACGGGCGGCTGGTGCAGCTCGGCGGTGAGCTGACCGGCGGCTTTCAGACCGCCTACACGGGGCTGGTCGAGGAGTTGGGTCTGACCCTGGAGCCGGCCTTCCCCTCGGCCCCCGGCGAGGAGACCTACGTGCTCGCTGAGGGGCGGTTCGTCGGCGACGGCTTCCCTTGGATGAGCGATGAGGACCGCGCCAGCCACGCCGCCGCGGAGCAGGAGTTCTGCAAGCTGACCGAGACGGTCGACCCCGACGACCCCTGGTCGCACCCCGAGGCCGAGCGTCTCGACCGCCTCTCGGTGGGCGCCTGGCTGCGGGATCATGGCGCCACGCCCAACGCGGTCCGCGCACTCGAGCTGGCAGCGCTGGCGCTCTCCTCGGAGTCGATCGAGCGCACCTCGCTGCTCTCGGAGCTGCGCAAACAGGCGGTGGCCGGAGCCACGGGCTTCTACGACTACGAGAGCTGGGAGTCCCACCGCGTCGTCGAGGGCTCGGCCAGCGTCGCCCTGCGGATGGCCGAGGAGCTCGGCCCCGAGCGCATCCGCTACTCGACGCCCGTGCGCAGCATCACGGTCGGATCCTCCGGCTGCACGGTGATCGCGGCCAACGGCGAGCGCTTCGAATCCGCGGCGGTCGTCTCGGCGCTGCCGGCCGGGCCCCTGCGCGACGTGCACATCGAGGGCGTCTCGGCCGAGCGGCTGGCCTCGCTTCACCGCCAGCGCCACGCGCTGGCTGCCAAGGGCGTATTCACCTACGACTCGGCCTTCTGGCGCGAGCAGGGGCAGAACGGCGAGCTCTTCTCCGAGACGGGCCTGATCGGCGGCGTCTGGCCTCAGGTCGACGGGATCCTCTCGACCCTGACCCCTCCGGAGCGGCTCGCCCCGCTGCTGGCCACGCCCGAGCAGCTCGTCCAGGCGGAGCTGATCGACGAGCTGGTCGGCGCCTTCGGTGACGGCGCGGCCGAGCCGGGCCGCTGCTTCTTCCGCCGCTGGGGCGTCGATCCCTGGACGCAGGGCTACATCACCTCCTGGCGGCCGGGCGACGTGATGGCCGTAGGGCCGCTGCACGGCACCCACGAGCCCCCCTTCTACGTCTGCGGCTCGGACCAGTGGGTCTGCGGCTACATGGAGGGGGCGGTGCGCACGGGCCGCGGCGCCGCCGCGGCGGCGCTGGCCCAGGGCTAGGCTCGCCGCGTCAACCGGCCTCGCAGGCGCCGGCGCTCGGCGAAGAACTCCCCGATCGCGGCATGGGTCTGCTCAGGAGCCTCGAGCTGCGGCACGTGGCCGCAGTCCAGTTCCAGGTGGCGGGCGACCGGGAGCGCGCGCTCGACGTGCTTCCTGAAGGCGATCGGCACGAGCTGGTCCTCGCGCCCCCAGACGAACAGGGTCCTCGGCGACATCTGCGCCAGCCGCGTCCAGAAGCCCTGCTCGCCGTGCGGCTCGTCGAGGTAGATGTTGCGCGCCGCCTCATAGAAGGCGACCCGGCCGCGCGGGGTCAAGAACGAGCGCAGGAACTCGTCCACGCCGGCGGCCGACCACCCGTCCCTGCCGCCGGGGACGAGGTTGCGGACGATCGGCTCGGTGATGGCGCGCGGCGCCGGCTGGAGCAGGCCCAGCATCGGCAGCGGCGCCTGCAGCAGCCAGCGCCAGCGACGGCTGCGAAGCCAGGCGAGCGCTGGGGCGAGCAGGGCGATCCTGCCCGTGCGCTCCGGCCGCAGCATCCCCATCTCGATCGCGACGCGGCCGCCCATGCTGTTGCCGACCAGGTGGGCGCGCTCGATCTCCAGGGCGTCGAGCAGGGCCTCGACCGCGCGGGCGAAGTAGGGCGCGTCATAGGCGCCGCCCAGCGGCTTGTCGGAGTCGCCGAAGCCGGGCAGGTCCATGGCGATCACCCGGTGGCGGTCGGCCAGCGCGGCGACGGTGGGCAGAAAGGAGGCCTTGGTCGCGCCCAGGCCGTGCAGGCAGATCACGGGGGCGCCCTCGCCGGCCGAGAGCGTCGAGATCTTGCACAGGTCCGTGCTGACCGTGGCGAAGCGAAGGCGGCTGTCGTCGGCGATGCCGCTGGTGGCCGCGAGAAAGCCCACGCCGAGGTGGAGGTTCTGGCGGACCCGCATGCGGCCCCGGCGAAAGGCGGCCATGCCGCCGCGCACGTCGCGCACGATGCCCTCCCAGGTGGCGGCGTCGGCGCTCAGCACGGCGTCGGGCTGTGCGTCGCCGGCCGGCCGCAGGCCGATCGCGTCGTCCTCGATCACCGCGTCCCACTCGCCCTCGCCGCGGACGGCGAGGCGGATTCGTGCGGAGCCGCTGGGTACGTCGATCACCTCAGGATCGAAGCGCTCGATCAGGGCGCTGAGCCCGGCGGGTGGGTGGCGAGCCCCCGTGGGGCGCTCCGCGGCGTCGACGGCTGCCATGCGCAGAGTATGCCGCCCGCGGGGGCGGCGCCTCAGCGCGCCAGGGTGACGTCGAGCAGATCCTCGACCTCGAGCAGCTGCAGCTCGGGGCTCCGGTCGGTGGCGACCTCGGTGGTGGCGGCGCCGGGCACCTCGTCGAGCGGCTCGAAGGATGCGATCTGGCGCTCCACCACCTCGGGGCCGGCGTCCGAGATCCGGTCCGCCTGCGATTGCCTCAGCCGGGCCCGCTCCCGCAGCACCGGGGCCGGCGCCAGGCAGCGGGCGAAGAGCAGCGGCGCAGCGCAGTCGCCGAGCCCGGTGCGGAAGGCGTCGCGGTCGACGCGCCTGCGCGCGGTTGCGTCGACGATCGCCCCGCCGTGCGCGGCCACCGCGCGAGCCGCGCTCTCGCCGAGCTCGAGGTAGGTTCGGCGGTTGAACTCCTCGGTGTAGCGCCCGGGCCCGGCCCGCTCCGTCGGAGCCAGGCCGGCGAGCCGCTTGCGGATCACGTCGGAGCTGATCTGCGGCAGGCCGGAGAGCGCCGCCAGCTCGCGGGCCAGGGTGGTCTTGCCGCTCGCCGCCACACCGCACACGAAGAGGACGAATGGGAGCCGGGCCTGCCAGGCGAAGCGATGCCCGAGGGCGTGCAGCTCGCGCGCCTGCTCGCGCGCGCTCTGCGCCTCTGCCGGGTCGATGCCGCGCTCGGCGGCTCGCAGGCAGGCGACCTTGGCGCGGACCCAGGCCCGGTAGGCGGCGAGGAAGGAGATCAATCCCTCGTCACCGGGGTCGCCCCCGGCTTCGCGGTATGCGACCACCAGGCGCCGGGAATGCGCCCAGCAGCCGAGGCGCCCGAGGTCCATGACCAGGAAGGCGAGGTCCGCGGCCACGTCGGTCTGGCGCAGCGCCGGGTCGAACTCGACGCGGTCGAAGATCTGCACCGGGTCGGTGAGGATCACGTGCTCAGCGCGCAGGTCGCCGTGGCCGTCGCGCGCCAGGCCCGCCCTGGCGCGCTGCTCGAGCCGGCCTCGGCCGCCCTGCAGGTAGGCCTCGGTGAACCGCTCCGCCGCCAGCAGCCGCGCCTCGGGGATCGCGGGCGGCCCTGCCGATCGCAGCGTCTCCAGGTTCTCGGCCAGGGCCCCGAGCAGCTGGGAGACCCGCAGCTCGGGATCGCCCAGCGGAGGTGCCTCGCCGTGGAACTCCGCCAGCCGCTGGGCGACGGCGTCGATCTGGGCCTCGTTCAAGGCCCCTTCCTCCGCGAGCCGGTCGAGCGTCAGCCCTTCCGGGATGGTGCGCATCTCGACCACGTACTCGATCGCGCCCGGGTCGTCCTCGGGGGCCAGCGCCAGCCGCCCGTCCCGCCGGGCGACCGAGCCCACCCCGAGGTAGTAGTCGGGCGCCAGGCTGCGGTTGACCCGCACCTCCTCCCGGCACATCAGGCGTCGCCGCTCGAGCGTGCCGTAGTCGAGAAACGGGAAGCGCACGGGCTTCTTGACCTTGTAGGCCAGATCGCCGGCCAGGAAGACCCATGAGGCGTGGGTCTCGCGCAGCTCCACCCGCTCGGGCCTGTGCGGGTAGAAGCCCGGCTCGAGCATCGCGCGAACGAGCTCCGGATGCCCGGCGTCCTGGCCGCTGCGTCGGCTCACTCCGCCCGAATCCTCAGGCGGCGCCGAGCGACTCGAGCTCCCGCTCGAAGTCGGCCACGATCGCCTCGGGATCGGGGACCAGCCCCGCGTCGACCATCAGGCCGACGGTGATCTCCCCGGCGTAGCTCAGGATCGAGACGCTCATCGAGACGCCCCCCGAGCACGGCGCCCAGACCAGGACGCCGCGCACCGGCGTTCCCCCCAGGTAGACGGGCTGGCGGGGCCCCGGCACGTTGGTCATCACCGCGGTCGCCTTGGTCGTGAACAGGTCGACGATCGCCTTCTCGATCTGCACGGGGGTCCTGCCGATCAGGTCGAGCACCCCGTAGGAGACCGCGCCCTCAGGGGAGTGCTTGATCTCCTCCATGCGGTCATGCACCTCGTGCAGCCTGCGCCGCCGGTCCTCGATCCCGACCGGGAGCTTCAGGAAGACCAGGCCGAAGCGGTTCCCGAGCTCGGTCGGCAGCGGCTGGTCGAGCGGCCTCAGGTTGAAGGGGACGAACGCGGTCAGCTCGTCCACCAGGGAGTCGCGGGCGCGGAGGTGACGGCGCAGGGCTCCCGCGACCGCGGTCAGGATGACGTCATTGACGGTGGTCCCGGTCTTGTGGCCGGTCGCCTTCACCCCGTCCAGCGGGATCGGCGACGACCAGGCGACGCGCTGGGCGACCCCAAGCTCTCCCTTCAGCACCGTGGGTTCGTCGGCCCCCGTCAGCAGCACCTTCGCCAGCGCCTCGGCGTTGGCCTGCCCGCTCGCCGCCAGGTCGAGCAGGTGGGAGGGGTGCCGCCCCACCTCGATCGTCTCGTGGGCCACGGCGCCCGCCGCGCCGCGCGCGGCCGAGAGCACGCGCGAGGCCGGGCCGGTCAGCGCCTGAAGCGGTCCCCGGCCGTGCTCCCCGTCGCCGCCTTCCTGATCGAGCGGGGCGATGCCGGCGTCAGGGGTCTCATCGGTGAGGGAGAGCAGCACCCGGGCCAGGGCGATCCCGTCCGCGATGCAATGGTGGATCCGCGCGACCATCGCCGCGCCCTCGCCGTAGCCGTCGAGGAGGTGGAACTGCCACAGGGGCTTGGAGCGATCGAGCGGCTGGGCCATCAGGTCGGCGACGAATTCCTGCAGCGCGGCGCGGTCGCCGGGCGCGGGCAGCGCGCTGCGATGCAGGTGAAGATCGAGGTCGAAATGGGGGTCGTCCTCCCAGTGCGGCCCCGCCAGCGGCGCCCTTCCCTCGACCACCCGCTGGCGGAACCGCGGGAAGCGCTCGACCCATCGAACCCGCATGATCTCGCGGACGCGCTCCCAGTCGGGCGGCTGGTCGAACCAGAGCACCCCGGTGATCACCATCAGGTTCGTGGGCTGGTCCATGTGCAGCCAGGCGGCATCGGCGTGCGACATGCGCTGGGCGTTCGCCATCTCTCAACCATACGCGCGACCGCCCTGCTCGTTGCGGCGCCAAGCGACGCCGAGGGCGCTCGGCGTTAGGGGCGCCCCTCGTAGGCCGCCGTGAGCAGGGACGCCAACTCGTCGAGCATCGGCATCCTCGGGTTCGTCCTGATGCTGGGATCGGCGAAGGCGCTCTTGACCAGGTCCGGGAGCGCGGCCTCGAACTCCTCGCGGGCCACGCCGGCGTCGGCGAGCGAGCGGGGCATGCCGACCGTGTCCAGCAGCTCGTCGATGCGGGCGAAGAAGCGCGCCCGCCTCTCCTCCATGTCCTTGCCGCCGAGCCCGAGCACCCAGCCCATCTGCGAGTACTTGTCGGGCGCCGCGTAGGTCGAGTATCCGGGCGCCGGCATGAACTTCGAGGGGATCGAGGCGTTGTAGCGGAGCACGTGGGGCAGGAAGATGCCGTTGGCGCGGCCGTGGGGTATCCCGAAGCGCGCCCCCACGGCGTGCGCGAGCGCGTGGTTGACGCCCACGAACGCGTTCGAGAACGCCAGGCCGGCGATCGTGGCGGCGTTGGACATCGCGGTGCGCCCCTCGATGTCGGCGCCGTTCGCGCAGGCCTTCGGAAGCGCGTCCATGATCAGGTTGATCGCCTGCATGCAGAACGCGTCGGTGTACGGGGAGGCGAAGATGGAGACGCCCGCCTCGAGCGCGTGGGTGAGGGCGTCGACTCCCGAGTCGGCGGTCACGCTCGGAGGCATCGTCAGCGTCAGGGTCGGATCGACGATCGCGACGTCGGGGACGAGCGAGTAGTCCACCAGCGTCACCTTGCGGCCCGCCGAGCTGATCACGGTGGCCGGTGAGACCTCCGACCCCGTCCCCGCGGTCGTGGGCAGCGCCAGCAGCCGAACCTTGTGATCGACCTCCGGGTAGTGGGAGACCCGCTTGCGCGCATCCAGGAAGGGCAGCGAGAGCTCCCGGAGCGAGACGTCGGGGCTCTCGTGGAAGAGGCGCATCGCCTTGGCGGCGTCGATCACCGAGCCGCCCCCGACCGCCACGATGCAATCCGCGCCGAACTCGCCGAGCACCTCGGTGCCGGCCCGGATCTGCTCCTCGGTCGGCTCGGGCTGCAGCTCGGAGAAGACGTGCACCGCCCCGCCCTCCAGGTAGGGGCGCACCTCGTCGGCGACCCCCCGGGCCTCGCCGTCGATGTCGGTGACGAGCAGGAACTGCGAGGCCCTGGCCTCGCGCAGGTTCTCGATCGCGCCGGTGTTGAAATAGGTGTCGGAGGGGACCCGGAACCACTGCGGGGGGGCCTGGCGGTGCGAAACGGTCTTCACGTTGAGCAGGTTCCTGTAGTTGACGTTGTCCGTGGTGTTCGAGCCGCCCCAGGTCCCGCAGCCGAGCGAGAAGGTGGGGGTGAGGGAGTTGTAGATGCCCCCGAGGGCGCCGACGGCCGTGGGTGCGTTGACCAGGATCCGTCCGGTGCGGATCCGGGCGGCGAAGCGGTCGATCACCGCATCGTCGGAGGCGTAGACGGCAGAGGTGTGTCCCAGCCCGCCGTGCTCGGTGATCAGCTCGCAGACGTCGATCGCGTGGTCGACCGACGGCGAGCGGATCAGGCCGAGGACCGGCATCAGCTTCTCCTGGATCAGGGGATGCTCGGCCAACGTCTCCAGATCCGAGGGAAGGGGCGCCAGCAGGACCTTGGCTCCCTCCTCGACCTCGAAGTCGCCCATCGCCCCGAGGTTGACGCAGGACTGCCCGAGGGCCCGGGGGTCCACCCGCCCGTCGGGCTCGAAGGCGAGCTCGGCGAGGGCCTCGACCGCGGCATCGTCGAGCAGCTGGGCGCCCATCCGCCTGAACTCCGCTACCGCCTCGTCGTAGACGGCATCGTCGATCACGCAGGTCTGCTCGGCCGGGCAGATCACCGAGGCGTCGAAGGTCTTCGAGATCAGCACGTCGACGACGGCCATCCCCAGATCGGCGCTGCTGTGCAGATACAGGGGCGCGTTGCCCGCGCCGACGCTGAGCGAGGGCTTGCCCGCCGCGTTGGCCGCCGCCACCGCCTTGGGGCCCCCGGTTGTCCAGATCAGATCGACGCCGTCGTGATGAAACAGGTACTGGGAGACGTCGAGCGTCGGGTCGGGGATGACCTGGAGCGCGTTCGGCGGCAGCCCCACGGTCTCGCCGGCCTCCTGCAGGATCTCAACGGCCCGCACCGCGCACCGGGCCGCGCGCGCCGAGGGACGGAAGATGACCGCGTTGCGCGTCTTGGCCGCCACGATCGACTTGAACAGGGCGGTCGAGGTCGGATTGGTGATCGGCAGCAGCGCCAGCACCACACCGATCGGCTCGGCGACGTACTGGATGCCGTTCTTCGGATCCTCGTCGATGACCCCGACGGATGGCTTGTCCCTGAGGTAGTCGAAGAGGAACTCGGTGGCGATGTAGTTCTTGACCACCTTGTCCTCGAGCACGCCGAAGCCGGTCTCCTCCATGGCCAGCTCGGCCAGCTCGAAGGCGCTCTCCAGCCCGGCGACCACCATCGCCCAGACGATCGCGTCCACGGCCTCCTGGTCGAGTTGCCTGAAGCTCTTCGCCGCCTCGCGGCCCCGCTCCACGAATCCGTCCAGGCGATCGGCCTGCAGCGCATCCACCGCTGTGCTCGCCTGCGGCCCGGACTCGACTTGTGAAGTGGCCATCTCTCGCTGCTCCTGCGGAGAGCGTATCTCAGAGGCTGGGGCACCCTCGGTTACGGCCATCGCCCGGTCGCGGCGCTCGGTACTGCCCACGTAGGGGGATGGGTGGCGGGCCCGGAGGAACCCGTGATCGAGTCGGATAGAGTCGGATTTCGCTCGCCGCGAGCAGCGGCGGCGTCAAAACGCGAGGCAGATGGAAACGGAGCGTCGCCATGGAAGACGCAACGCAGAGAGCCGTTCCGGTCCCGACCGATACCCCGATCTGGAGCCGGTTCTTCACGATCGCGCCGCTGGTTCTGGTCGGCACCAGGGAGGGCGACGGGCACGATCTCGCCCCCAAGCACATGGCGATGCCGCTGGGGTGGGACAACTACTTCTGCTTCGTCTGCAGCCCGGACCACGCCACCCAGGTGAACGCCGAGCGCACGGGTGAGTTCACGGTCAGCTTTCCCCGGCCCGGCCAGATCGTCGAGACCAGCCTCGCCGCCGGGCCCCGCGAGGCCGACAGCTCGAAGCCCAGCCTGGCCGGGGTGCCCACCTTCCCGGCCCGCGAGGTGGACGGCGTGCTCGTCCAGGACGCCTACCTGTGGCTCGAGTGCACGCTCGACCGGATCATCGACGGGTTCGGCGCCAACACCCTGGTGATCGGCCGGGTGGTGGCCGCGTCGGTCGAGGAGGGCGCGCTGCGTGCCTCGGACTCCGACGACGCCGACGTGATCCGCGAGGCGCCGCTGCTCGCCTATCTCAGCCCCGGCCGCTTCGCGAGCGTCTCGGAGAGCTTCTCCTTCCCGTTCCACGCCAACTTCAAGCGCTGAGTGGGGGAGGGCGTGCCCGCAACGGCGCGCGGCCAAGCGGCCGGCGGGGAGCAGGGCACGGCCCTGCTCGGCTGGCTGCGCGAGCGGACGGGGGAGATGACCGAGCTGCTCAGCCGGCTGGCGCGCGCGGAGTCCCCCTCGCTCGATCCCGAGGCCCAGGCCGAGGTGTTCTCGATCCTGGAGGGTGAGCTCTCGACGCTGGGCCTCGCGGTCGAGCGCCTCCCGGGTGGCGAGAGCGGCGACCACCTGCTGGCCACCGGGGGGCAGGGCGAGAAGCCCGTCCAGCTCATGCTCGGCCATCTCGACACGGTGTGGCCGGTGGGGACTCTGGCCGAGATGCCGCTGCGCACCAGCGACGGGATGCTGTACGGCCCCGGGGTGTTCGACATGAAGGGCGGCCTGGTGCAGATGCTGTTCTGCCTTAGAGGCATGGCCGAGCTGGAGATCGAGCCCGCCTGCCCGCCGGTGGTGCTGATCAACGCCGACGAGGAGGTGGGCAGCCGCGACTCGCGCAAGCACGTGGAGCGTCTGGCGCGCCAGGCCGTGAGGGCGCTGGTGCTCGAGCCCTCCTTCGGGCCCTCCGGCAAGCTGAAGACGGCGCGCAAGGGGGTGGGCAGGTTCACGATCACGGTCAGGGGGGTGGCGAGCCATGCCGGGCTCGACCCCGAGCACGGGGTGAGCGCGATCCTCGAGGCCTCGCAGCAGGTGCAGCGCCTGTTCGCGCTCAACGACCCCGAGCGCGGCATCACCGTCAACGTCGGCACGATCGACGGGGGCCTGCGCCCCAACGTGGTGGCGCCCGAGGCGACCGCCCAGGTCGAGGCGCGGGTGGTGACGGCCGAGGACGCCGAGCGCGTGGACACCCAGGTGCGGGGGCTGGAGCCGACCACCGAGGGGATCTCGCTCGAGGTCGAGGGCGGCTTCGGGCGCCCGCCGCTGGAGCGCACCCCACGCAACCGCGAGCTCTGGGAACTCGCCCGCGACGCCGCGACCGGGCTCGGGTTCGAGCTGGGCGAGGCGCTGGTCGGCGGGGCCTCGGACGGCAACGTGACCAGCGCCTTCACCGCGACCCTGGACGGGCTTGGCGCGGTCGGCGACGGGGCGCACGCCGAGCACGAGCACGTGCTGATCGACCGCATGCCCGAGCGGGCGGCGCTGCTCGGGCTGCTGCTCGCCACCCCGCCCGGAGCGCGGGCATGACCAAAACCAGGACCGTGCTCGGGAGCGTGGCCCGGATCGCAGACTTCGAGCGCCACCCACCGCAGATCGAGCCCCGCGACCGGGAGCTGTGGGCGAACGGCGACTACGTGGTCTGCGAGATGCTCGATTCCGGGCCCGAGCGCTACAGCGTCGAGACCCCCAGCGGCGAGTACGAGGAGATCGTCCCCGGCGACCGGCTGATCGGCGCGCTGGGCGTTCGCGCCGCGACCCTGCAGGTGGTCGGCGACTGGCGCGCGGTCGAGAGCGACCTCGTGCTCGACACCCTGACCGCGGCGGGCGTGCTGGGTCGCTGCACCTCCGCGGCGATCCCGAAGCCGCCGATGGCCCCGCTTCGCTACCTCGGCCACGCTGTGGGGGACGGCGGCGTCTGCACGATGATGCGCTCGGTGGAGCCGGCGCCCGACCGGGACCTGGAGGCCCCGCTGATCCTGATCATCGGCACCTCGATGGACGCGGGCAAGACGATCACCGCCACCGCCATCGTGCGGGAGCTGCGGGGACTGGGCATGACTGTCGCGGGCGCCAAGCTGACCGGCGTCGGTCGCTACCGCGACACCCTGGCGATGAGGGACGCGGGTGCCGAGTTCATCGTCGACTTCGTGGACGCGGGCCTGCCCTCCACGGTCGTCCCCGTGGATCAGTACGAGCGCGCCCTGCGGCTGGTCTGCTCGAAGCTCGCGGCGGCCGAGCCCGACGCCGTCGTCGCCGAGGCCGGGGCGTCCCCGCTCGAGCCCTACTGCGGCGACGTGGCGATGCGCATGCTCGCCGACAGCATCACCATGACGGTCCTCTGCGCCTCGGACCCCTATGCGGTGATGGGCGTGATGAGCGCCTTCAAGACGCGGCCGGACCTGATCGCCGGACGCGCCACCAGCACCGAGGCGGGCATCACCCTGATCCAGAAGCTGGTGGGAGTCCCGGCCCTGAACATGCTCGATCCGGAGAGCGGCCCGAAGCTGGCGTCGATCCTGCGGGAGCGGCTGTGGGCCAAGGCCCCGCACTCCTGAGCGGGTCAGCCGGGCGGGCCTGTTGCGAAAGAGCTATCCGGGAGCGCGATCCAGCAGCTGCGCCGCCGCCCTGCGACCGCTTCGCAGCGCGCCCTCCATCAGGCCGTGCCATTTGCCGGCGGTGTGCTCGCCGGCGAAGGCGAGCGGTCCGACCGGTTGCGCGAGCGCCTCGTCGTCGAGCGGCGAGGAGAGGCTGCGGGCCGAATAGGAGCCCCGCACCCAGGGGTCGTCGTGCCAGGTCGAGAGCAGTGCGCCGTCGGGCGCCAGGTCGAGGTCGGGGCGCAGCTCCGCGAGCGCCGAGGTCCAGCGCGCCGGGCCGGACTCGATCTCCAGCGCCTCGATCGCCGGCATCGTGCCCACGTAGCCGGCCGCGAACGGAGCGGGCTCGCCGCTCGCGTCGAGCTGGGTGTACGAGTAGAAGCGCCCGGAGACCGAGAGGATCGCGCTCGGCGGGCTTGGGGAGCGCAGCCCGATGAAGAGCTTGGCGTTCTGCCCGTAGCGCACCGCGGCGATCGCATCGGCGACCCTGCCCTGCAGCGGCGGGTCGAAGGAGATCTCCCGCAGCGGGGCGGTCGGCACCGCCACCACCGCGGCCTCGGCCTCCAGCTCGCCGTCGTCGGTGCCCACCACCACGCCCGACTCCGACCAGCGCACGCTGCGCGCCGGGGTGGAGCGGTGGACCGCGTCGCCGAGCGCGCCCGCGATGGCGTCGGCGAGGCGCATGTTGCCTCCCTCCAGGGTGTGGTTATCGAAGTCGCCGAAGGTCGAGGCGCCCTCCTCCAGCACCTCGGCGAGCATGTCGTCGGCCGAGTGGCCGTTGGAGATCTCCAGCCGCGCGCGGATCACCGCCTCCAGCTTGGCGTCGAAGCCCAGCGCCGCGATCGCGTCGGTGACGCTGGTCGCGCCCGGCACGTGTCCCTCGCCGATCCGCTCGAAGGCGGCCTCGAGCTGCTCCTTGGGCACGGCCTCCCCGCCGCGCGGCTCCCGCCGGCCGTACGGGGTCCCCTTGAGCACCAGCGGCAGCCCGAATCGCGCCGCAAGCTCCTCCATCACCTCGTAGCCGGGCAGGATGAACTCGGCTCCACGCTCGATCACAGCCCCCCGGTCGCCGTAGGGCACCGACCAGACGCGGCCCCCGACCCGGTCGCGCGCCTCGAGCACGGTCACCTCGGCCCCGCCCTCTCGCAGCGCGTCGGCCGCCGCCAGGCCGGCGAATCCGGCGCCGATCACGATCACGCTCCCGGGACTCACGCGCGACATCCTCGCAGCCGCCGGGCGCCGCCGCCGATTAGGATCACGCTTCCGGCGAGCCGATCACCGAGAGGAGCGGGCGATGGCGACTGTGCAGAGCGTGACGGGGCCGATCGATGCCGATGAGCTCGGCCTGACTCTGATCCACGAGCACTTCTACTCGGCCGACGAGGCCGTCAGCGCGCAGTGGCCGCACGTCCGCGACCGCGAGCTCGAGCACAGGCTGGCGCTCGAGTCCGCCGAGGCCGTCAAGGGGCACGGGGTCCGGACCGTGGTCGAGCCCACCGCGATGCAGCTGGGGCGCGACATCGGGCTGTTGCGCGGGCTCTCCGAGGAGACCGGGCTGCAGATCGTCGCCTGCACCGGCATCTACACCTACGATCACCTGCCCCAGTTCCTGCTCAACCGCGACGCCGACTTCATCGCGGGGCTGTTCGCGCACGACCTCGAGCAGGGGATCCAGGGCACCGAGGTCAGGGCGGCCTTCATCAAGTGCGCCGCCGACGAGCCGGGCCTGACCGAGAACGTCGAGAAGGTGCACCGGGCGGCGGCGCGGGCCAGCCTGGCGACCGGCGCCCCGATCATGGCCCACTCGCGCCCGGCCTCGGGCACCGGGCCCAGGCAGGTCGAGATCTTCCTCGAGGAGGGGGTGGCGCCCGAGAAGGTCCAGATCGCCCACACCGGCGACAGCGACGACCTCGACTACATCGAGGGGCTGCTGGACGCGGGCGTCTACATCGGCATGGACCGCTACGGGCTCAGCATCTTCCTGTCCACCGAACAGCGCAACGCCACGGTGATCGAGCTGCTCGGCCGCGGTCACGCCGAGCGCATGTTCATCTCACAGGACTTCGACATCCCGATCGCCAACGGCCTCGACTGGTACCCGCCCGAGGTCGTCGAGCAGCTCCAGGCGGCCGGGGCCGTCGATGACTGGAGCATGACCATGGTGTTCGAGAAGGTGATCCCGGCGCTGAAGCAGGCCGGGATGACCGACGATCAGCTCGAGACGATGATGGTCGCGAACCCGAAGCGCTGGCTCGGGCGCTGAGGCCCGCGGGTCACTCGACCGCGAGCAGGTCTACCACGAAGATCAGCGTCGCGTTGGGCCCGATCGCCGGCGGCGATCCCTGCTGGCCATAGGCGAGGCCGGGGGGGATGACCAGCTCGCGCCGGCCGCCCACCTTCATCCCCGCCACCCCGAGGTCCCAGCCCTGAATCACGTCGCCGGCGCCCAGCGTGAAGGGGAAGGGCTGGCCGCGGTCCCAGGATGCGTCGAACTCCTCGCCCGTGGCGTAGTCCACGCCGACGTACTGGACCGTGACCACGTCGCCGGTCTTCGCCTCGGGGCCGGTGCCCTCGACCAGGTCGGTGACCTCGAGCTGCGTGGGCGGCTCGCCCTTGGGCACCTCGACCTTCGGCTTGGTGGCGGTGTCGCCCCCGGCGGCCGCCGTGGTCGCCTCGCTCGCGGCCTCGGTGGTCGCCTCCGACGAGCCCTCGTCGCCGCCGCATGCGGCGAGGCCCAGCGCCAGCGCGGCGCAGGCAAGAGGGATCAGGATGCTCTTCTTCACGGCGCGAAATCCTAGTGGCCTAGCGGCCGCGCTCAGCTCTTCAGCGAGGCGAGAGCCTTGTCGACGGCGTCGGCGACGGGCTCGGTGCCCTCGGGCGAGACCTCGTCGACCACCTGCGGCAGCGCGTCGGCGATCAGGTTCGCGGCCTGGCCCTCGTCCACGCCGAGCTGGTCTGCGATCTTCCTGACCTGGTCCTCGCCGAGCACCTGGGTGGCCTGCTGACCCGTGATCGGCAGGTTCTTGCCGTCGCCCACCCACGAGTCGGCCTCGGCCGTGAGGCCCTGCTTCTTCATCCCCCCGAGGATCTTCTCGAGGCCCCCGTTGGCGAGCAGCGCCACGACGATCGGGATCAGCAGCTGCACGATCTGGCTCTGGCCGTCGCCGGCCTTGTCCTTGTCACCGCCGCCCAGCGCGCTGCCGACGGCCTTGCCGAGAATGTCCTCCAGCATCGACATCTGTCCTCTGTCTCCTCTGTCCGGGGGCTGAGGAGGAGGAACCTACCCGAGTCGGCGTTCGCGAGGGCTCAACCGCCGGGAGTGAAGTTGACCAGCTCCTCGCGGCCCGCCCCGCCCGCGACCTTCAGCGTCAGCACCGGACCCACGTCGCGCGCGTAGAACTTCAGCTCCTGGACGTCGGGCTCCAAGGGCACCAGGTCCTTGGTCAGCAGCGCGCCGCCGAACTGGCCGAAGGGGACCTCGACCAGCTCGTCTGTGCCCAGCACCACCGCCTTGTCCTCGGCCTCGCCCTCGTAGTACTCCTGGCGGTAGGCAAGCCCCGGCTCGGGGTTGGCCGGCATGATCACCCCTGCCTGCGCCCCGTCCACCCCGGCCTCGAAGGAGCCCGTGGTCGGGCCCGGCTTGCCGTTCTTGTACTCCTGGGTCGCCTCGCCGAGATACCAGACGTTGCCCTCGGAGTCCTGGGCGTACCAGTCGTCGGTCACCTCGAGCGGCTCGCCATCGCGGCTGACCACGTCGCGGATCACCCGTGCGTCGACGCCGTTTGCGATGGTCTTGATCTGGTCGGTGACCGTGACCACGACCTTCACCTCTCCGTCCTCGTCGAGCTCGCTGTAGACCCACCTGGAGCCCGGCTTCATCGGCCAGTAGGGGTTGTCGATCTCGGTCGTGAACTCGGCGGGGTCGAGCTCAACCGGCTCGCTCCCCTGGGGGAGCCCCTGGTTGGCGGTCTCGGCCGTCGAGGTGGCGCCGCCATCGTCGCTGCCGCAGGCCGTGGCCGCCAGCGCCGAGGCCAGCACGGCCAGGGTGGCGAAGGTGGTCCTGATCGTCTTGCTCTTGCTCATCGGATCCCCTCTCTGTGCCGGGTCGCCCCACCGCTGATTCTCACGCCTCCACGATTGCGACCGAAGATGAGCTGCAGATGAGAGGGCGGACGGGACGGCCAACGGGGAGGGCCCGCCGAAGCGGGCCCTCCCTCGCCGCTCGCCGTGTCCGGTAGGCGGCTACTCGCCGGCCTTCTCGTTCGCGTTGGGCGTGTCGGTCTTCTCGCCGACGACGTCGAAGCCGGCGTTGAGCTGAACGTCGGTCTCGTCGCCGTTGTCGAGGGTCACCTCCACCTCGTAGAGGCTCTCCTCGTCGCCGACCTCGGTGTCGGATACGAACCCCTGGCCGGTGTGGGCCAGCGCCGCAGCGCTCGCCTTGTCCAGGGCCGAGCCCTTGATGGGCTTGTCGTTCTCGCCGCCGGTCGCGTTTGCGACCGCGGCGCCTCCGGCACCCAGCGCCGCGACTGCGGCACCGGCTGCGGCGATCTTCTTGTAGCGGGTCATGCCCGCCTCCTTTCGCTGGTTTGCCATTGCGCAGACAGCATCGACAGGCGGCATTGGAGGACGGTTAGCTGAAGCTGAGAGGGGCCTTTAGGAAGGCGGGGCCGAGGGCAGGGTCAGCTCGACCCCCCCGTCGTGCGGGCCGGCCTCGCCGCCATGGGCCTGGGCGATGGCGCGGACGATCGCCAGCCCCAGGCCGGCGCCGCCTCCACTGCGGCCCTCGTCGGCGCGGGTGAAGCGCTCGAAGGCGCGCTCCTCGAAGCCGTCGGGAAGGCCGGGGCCCTCGTCGCAGACCTGAAGCCGGACTGACCCGCCGCGCCGCTCGGCGCTGAGCCTGATTCCGCCGTCGCCGTGGCGCAGCGCGTTGTCGACCAGGTTCTCGAGCGCCTGCTCGATCCGCATCGGGTCGAGCTCGGCCGGGCCGCCGTCGGGCGCCTCGACCGAGATCGCGCGCCCGGCCTGCGCCGCTCGTCCCTCGAAGCGGTCGCGCACGCGCCCCAGCAGCCTGGCCAGCTCGACCGGCTCGCGCTTGATCGGCAGCCGCCCCTGATCCGAGCGGGCGATCACCAGCAGGTCCTCGGCCAGGCGGGAGAGGCGATCGACCTCCTCGGCGGTCGAGGCGATCGCCGCGCGCAGATCCTCGGGCGAGCGGCCCGGCCGCTCGGCCAGCTCCAGCTCGGCGCGCAGAATCGCCAGCGGAGTGCGCAGCTCGTGGCTGGCGTCCGCGACGAAGACGCGCTCGCGCGCCAGCGACTCCTCGATCCGGTCCAGCATCGCGTTCAGCGTCTCGCCCAGGTGGCGGATCTCGTCGTCTGCGGCCGGCAGCGGCAGCCGCTCCCCGCTCTGCTCCAGGGTGATGCCGGCGGCCCTCCGGCGCATCGCCTCCACCGGGGCCAGCGCGCGTCCGGCGAGCAGGTAGCCCAGCGCGGAGGCGAGCAGGATCGCAACCGGCGCCCCGATCAGGAAGGCGCCGCGCAGGCCCTGCAGGGTCTCGCGGCGGTCCTGGGTGGTCGCGCCCACTACGACGATCTCGGGACCGCCGCTGACCAGCGGGCGCGCCAGGATCCGCGCCTGGCCGTCGACCCCCGGCACCGGGCGCGCGCTCAGCAGCACCGGCCCCTGGCTGGCGCGCCGGGCCTCGGCTGGGCCGATCGCCGGAGCCGCGCCCGGCAGCGTTGACGCGATCAGCCGGTCGCCCTCGCCCGGGCCGCCGGTGGCCACGACCTGCGCGAACGCGTCCTCGCCCTCCACCAGCCGGTCCGCGTCTCGCTCCAGCGACCCCGGGCCGCTGCTCGCGACCAGGGTCGCGACGTCGTCTGCGCGCGAGCGCAGGTTCTCGTCGAGGGTCTCCGACAGGTTGCTGTCCACTCGCAGGTAGACGAAGAGGCCCGCCAGAATCAGGATCAGCAGCATCGCCCCGGCGAAGACCGCCGTCAGCTTCGCCCTGATCGACAGTCGGCTCACGCGCTCACGACTGCTTGCGCAGGCGGTAGCCCGCGCCGCGCACGGTCTCGATCGTGTCGGTGTCGAAGGGCTGGTCGATCTTCTTGCGCAGGTAGCGCACGTAGACATCGACCACGTTCGAGCGGTTCTCGTAGTCGTAGTCCCAGGCGTGCTCGAGCAGCTGATAGCGGGATAGCACCTCGCCGGGGTGGCCCATGAAGGCCTCGAGCAGCGCGAACTCCTTGGTCGAGAGGGCGATCTCGGCCTCGCCGCGCCAGACCTGGCGGGTGGCCGGGTCCATGCGCAGCCCGCCGGCCTCGATCACGGTGGGGCGCTCGACCGGGCCGCGGCGCGCCAGGGCCCGCAGCCGGGCGAGCAGCTCGGCGAACGAGAAGGGCTTGGTCAGATAGTCGTCGGCGCCGCCGTCGAGGCCCGAGACCCGGTCCTCGACCGCGTCGCGCGCGGTCAGCATCAGCACCGGCGACCAGACGCCGTCGGCGCGAAGCTGCCGGCAGGTCTCGAAGCCGTCGATGCCGGGCAGCATCACGTCGAGCACGATCGCGTCGAACTCGGTCGATCCCGCCATCCAGAGCGCGTCCTCGCCCTTCTCGGCGACGTCGACCGCCATCCCCTCCTCGCGCAGGCCGCGGCGGATCAGGGCCGCCATCTTCATCTCGTCCTCGACCACCAGTACACGCATCGTGCGGGGGAGTCTCCCCGTTTCAGATGAGAGTGAGATGAGAGGCTAGCCTCCGCCTCGGGCGGCGCTGGAACCGACGGCTAGCGGCGCTTCTCTTCTTCTTCTTCTTCTTCTTCTTCTTGACCTTGACGCACTTCTTCTTGGGCTTCTTGCCCTTCTTCTTGCCTTTCTTCTTGATCTTCTTCAGCTTGAAGCCCTTCTTGCACTTCTTCTTCTTCTTCTTCGAAACGGGGGGGTTGGGGCAGCGGTCCGTGCCGTTGGGGCGTGGGATCTCGGCGGCGCAGAGGAATCTGTGCAGCTGGCTCGGCTGCGAGGTCATGATCCCCTCGACGCCGAGGTCGGTGAGGCGCTTGTAGCTGGCGTCCGTCTCGTCGGCGGCGCCGTTGGTCCAGACGTGCACGGCGTAGCCGCGGCCATGGGCATCGGCGCCGGGGGGCGGCGCCAGCAGCGTCTCGGGCACCCCGAGGTCTCCCTGGTAGGGAGGCACCTGGAAGGCGGCGACGTCGGGGTTCGGGGTGCCGCCGCCGATCGCGATCAGCACGCCGGGCGCCGATGGCGCCAGCGCCACGTCGGGCGCCAGCGAATGGAACTCGTTCAGCAGCAGATCTGAGAAGGAGACGACCAGGAGGTCGGTGCGGTCGGCGTACTGCGGCTGGTTGAGGACGTTGGCGAGGGCCTGTGCCGTGGCGACGCCGAGCGCCGGGTCGTCCACGTTCGAGTTGTTCTTCGGGATCTTGATCTCGATGTTGATCGGCGTGCTCGGGAAGGCGTCGAGCACCTCCTCGATCGTCGAGATCCTGAAGTCATCGGCGGTGTAGCCGGCCGGGGGTGCGACCGCTCCGGTCGCCATGCCGCGGTACGGATAGGCGGAGTCGGGCTGGGTCTCGTCGTAGATGCCGGGTGGGCGGAAGGCGTAGCTGCCGTCCAGGGCCTGGATCTGCGCGAGCGTGAGGTCGATGGTGCGGCCCGTGCCCTCGGTCGTCCTGTTGACGTTGTGGTCGTGGATCACGACCAGGCGGCCGTCGGAGGTGCGGTTGACGTCGAGCTCGAGCGTGTCGGCGCCGCGCGTGTTGATCGCCGACTTGAACGCGAACAGGGTGTTCGAGGGGGCCTCATCCTCGCCGCCCTGGTGGGCCATGTTGAGGAAGCCGAAGCCGCGCCAGGGGTTGGGGTCGGGCGCTACGGCGCTCGCCGCCGGCGCCCCGATCGCCAGCACCGCGGCCACCGCCGCGGCCAGCTGCGTCCCTCTCCTCAGCATCGCGGCAGCGTATAGGGTCGCCGACGCGACGCCGCTGGGCCACGGCGCAGGAGGGTCCGTTCGGGCCGGGGGCCCGCATGGTCGGGGCGGGGTGGCCGCAAATAGCGGCTTTTTGCTTGGATCGAGCCGATCGGCACGATAAATTCGCGGACCATGGCGGCCCAGAAGAAGCCCAGCGAGACGGCGAAACGCCAGGAGAAGCGGCGCAAGGAGAAGCTCGACGCGGTCAAGCAGCAGGTCGAGGAGGGAAGCCTCAAGATCCGCAAGATGACCAAGGAAGAGCGCAAGAAGTTCCCTCCCAAGAACCGCCCCAAGAAGCGGCGCTGAACCAGGCGCGGGACACGTAGGGCTAGGCTGCCGCGCATGGCGGCAAGCGCGGACCGCGTCCGGGTCGAGATCGCCGGCGGCATCGCCGACGTGCGCATGACTCGGGCAGACAAGCACAACGGGCTCGACCAGGCGATGTTCGAGGCGCTCCACGAGGCGCTCGACGAGCTTCGCGCGGCCGCCGAAGACGATGCCCGCGTGGTGGTGCTCTCGGGCGAGGGGCCGAGCTTCTGCGCCGGGCTCGACTTCAAGAGCTTTTTCTCCGAGGGCGCCGACGGCGGCATGGGCAACGCCTTCGAGCGCGACGACCCCTCATCCGAGGCCAACAACGCCCAGCGCGTCGCCTACGGATGGCGGGAGCTGCCGATTCCGGTGATCGCCGCCGTTCACGGCGCCTGCCTCGGCGGCGGCCTGCAGATCGCCCTGGCCGCTGATATCCGCTACGGGGCCCCCGACACCCGCATGTCGGTGATGGAGATCCGCTACGGCCTGATCCCCGACATGGGCCTCAGCCAGACCCTGCCGGGGCTGGTGCGCGACGACGTCGCCCGCGAGCTCACCTATAGCGGGCGCATCGTCGAGGCCCCCGAGGCGGCCGCGCTGGGCCTGCTCACCCGCCTCACCGATCACCCACACGCCGCGGCGATGGAGACCGCCGCCCAGATCGCGTCCTCCTCGCCGTCCGCGATCCGCTCGGCCAAGCGGCTGCTCGGCCGCTCCGCCCGGCTTTCGAGCGCCGAGGGCCTGGCGCTCGAGGCCGAGCTGCAGCAGGCGCTGCTGGGCTCTCCCGAGCAGCTTGCGGCCGTGGCGGCGTCGATGGGCGCGACCTAGGCCGCGGGTGCGCGCCCCTTCCGCCCCCGGGCGCTATTCTGCGCAGCCCAGGGACGGGACCAGGAGAGGGGACTCGTGACTCGCAGCCGCCGCACCATCGCCACGATCGCGCTCGCCGCGACCGCTGCGCTGCTCTTCGCCTCCTCGGCGGGCGCCCGCGAGACCAGGGTCACGGTGGCCACCCCCGCGGGTCCGGGCCCAGCCCAGTACAACCAGGTCTTCGTCGACAAGTACGGCCCCGCCAAGGGCAAGCGCGTGCTGGTGCTGATGCCCGGCACCTCCGGGGGCTCGGGCAACTTCACCCTGGTCGCCCGCTACCTGGTCAAGCACATCCCGAACTTCCAGGTCTGGGCGATCGACCGCCGCAGCCAGGCGCTCGAGGACCGCGGCGTCTTCGAGCAGGCCCTGAAGGGCCAGGTCAGCCTGCAGTACATGTTCGACTACTACCTCGGCTGGCTCGACGGTGGCGGCCCCGCCGACCACTTCGACTTCCTCCAGGGCGGCGTGGACTTCCCGTTCGTGCGCGAGTGGGGGATGAAGGTCGCGCTCGACGACGCCCGCGCCGTGGTGCGCAAAGCCCGCTCCAAGGGCAGGCGCCAGGTGGTGCTGGGCGGGCACTCGCTCGGCGCCTCGCTGACCGCCGCCTACGCCAGCTGGGACTTCAACGGCAGGCCCGGCTACAAGGACATCAAGGGCATGGTGCTGATCGACGGCGGACTGCTCGGCAGCTTCACGCCCTTCACCCTCTCCCAGGCCCAGACGGCCGTGGGTGCGCTCTCGGCATCGAGCCCCTTCGCGGACCTGCTCGGGATCGGCCTGCCAGAGGCGGCGGGCCTGTTCGGCGAGGTCGGCGCGATCAACGCGCTCAGGGACCCCACCGGCTCGGCCGCGTACGTGCAGTCGTTCCCGCTGCTGCCCCCGGCCTTCAACCCGCCCTTCCCGGTCACCAACCGCGCCCTGCTCGGCAACGCCTTCGACCGCGACACCTCGCCCCCCTCCCTGTCGCTGCTGCACGTCAACTCCGGCAGCCTCGCCGGCTCGGGCAGCCCGCGCGACTTCGTGCCCGGCGGCGTCACCCCGGTCGAGCGGCTCGCCGCCGTGTTCGGCCAGGAGCCCGCGAACGGGATCGAGTGGTACTTCCCTCGCAAGCTGACGATCGACACCAACGGCGCCAACTCGCTGACCCAGGACGACGTCGCCGACTACCTGGGGCTGCGCGTCCTGCACCAGCGCAAGGTGAACGTGCCGCTCTACGCGATCCAGACCGACCTGACGGGCGGCCGCGTGCTGAACGGCGCCAGGGCCTTCATCAAGAGGGCCCGCACCACGCGCAGGGAGTCGAGCCTGATCAACGCCGACCCCAAGCACTCCCACCTCGATCCGCTGATGGCCGCTCCGCGCAAGAACGCGTTCTTCAGGACGATCACCCCATTCCTGCGCTACAAGGTCTTCGGCGACCTCAAGAAGTGCAAGAAGAACAAGAGGAAGTGCAGGCGCAACCGCAAGAGCGGCCGCACCAAGGGGTAGGGGCTCGCGCAAGAGATCTTGCAGCGATCTGTTAGCGGTTCCTCATATATGGCTGGACTCTGTAGCCTGATCGCGCTGCCCGAGCCGGACGGCAACCGATGCCCGCCCGCGACCACACGCCCAACTTCCGCGCCCGGCGCCTTGCGCTCGGCCTTGCCCTGCTCGCCCTGTGCGGGGCGGGCGCGCTCGCCCTCAGCTCCCGCGCCCCCGCCCAGGACTCGGTCGCCGAGATCGCGGGCAAGATGGATGAGCTGCGCTCGAACGTGGGCCGGCAGGGCTCGCTGCAGGAGTCGATCGACGCGCAGAACGCCCGTGTCAATGCGATCATCGCCCAGGAGTCCGAGCTGCGCCGCAAGGCCGACGCGGTGCAGGCCGAGCTTGACGAGCGCCAGCGCCGGCTGGATCGGGCCAACGCCGAGCTCAACGCCGAGAAGCAGCACCTCGCCGAGGTCCGCGCCCGCCTCGACCGCGCCCTGGTCGCGCTGGAGGAGCTGCTGGTCGAGATCTACAAGTCCTCAAGCCCCGACACGCTCAGCGTGGTGCTCCAGTCCGACAGCTGGCAGGACCTGCTGACCGAGACCGAGTACCTCCAGCGGATCCAGGAGTACGACGAGTCGGTCGTCTCGCGGGTCCGCTCGCTGCGCGAGGAGGTGGAGGGCTCGGTCGCGCTGCTCGCCGAGACCCAGGAGCGCATCCGCGCCACCCGCGACGAGGTCGCCGCCCGCCGCGCCGAGCTGGCCACCGCCCAGGGCGAGATCGCCGCGCGGCACGCGCAGCTCGTCGCCGCCCGCCGGGAGCGCGAGGCCTCGCTGGCCGCTCTGCAGGCTCGCGAGAAGACCCTGGAGAAGGACCTCGGCACCTCGGTCCCGGGACCGGGCGAGCGCGCCGCGCTGATCAACGGCGAGGCGGTCGCCCCGGCCGGAGCCCCGCTGGCGGTCAAGGCCGTGATCGAGGCCGCCAACCAGATCAACGACCGCCCCTACGTCTGGGGCGGCGGTCACGGCTCCTTCGAGGACTCCGGCTACGACTGCTCGGGGGCCGTCAGCTTCGCGCTGCACGGGGGCGGTCTGCTCTCCAGCCCGCTCGACTCGGGCGGCTTCACCGCCTGGGGCGCGCCCGGCGCCGGCAGCTGGATCACCGTCTACGCCAACTACGGCCACGCGTACATGACGGTCGCCGGCCTGCGCTTCGACACCAGCCTGACCGGGGGCAACGGCCCCCGCTGGTCCACCGCGATGCGCTCCAGCTCGGGCTTCACGGCGCGTCACCCCGACGGCCTCTAGGGACCCGGCTGCCGCGGTGATCGGGGGGCTCGCCATCGCGCTGGGCGGACTGATCGGCGGCGTCTACCTGATGGAGAACGACAATCCCTGGCTGGGGCTGCTGGTGGTGATCGCGGGCTTCGCGGGCGGTGGGGTGGTGGTGCTTGCCGCCGAGGGGCTGGCGCTGGCCAGGAACGTCTGGGACTGGGTCGCCCTGGTGCGCAGCAGGCCCGACGAGGTCCGGGTCGTCGCCGTGCACCCGCCGAGGGGCTTCGTGATCAGGCGCGACGCGAAGGTGACCCTGGACGTCACCCACCGTGACGGCAGGCGGGAGACGATGGACCAGGGCCTGCGGATCCCCTGGCTGCAGGCGGCCCTGTGGCGCATCGTCGGCCGCGTGCCGACGCCGATCGGGCGGCTGATCGACAAGCGCGAGCTCAACGCCAAGGTCTGGGGCCGCGACCGGCGCCCTGACCAGCTCGATGATTCCGGGTGAGCTTCTGCTAACGTGCCGCGGCAGCAGAGGGCCCAATTCCCGGCCGCACGCGGACGGGGAGCGGGGGACCCAACGGGGCCGCGGAGGCACGCGGCCCTGGGGCGAATCGGACCGATTCCGTAGCGCCGCTCTTTCGGCGCGAGCCCGACAGCTAACCCCGCAGGCCGCAGAGAGAGAGTGCTTTCCGACACGCCGAAAAGCCCGCTTCGTCGCCCCGCAGCCGCGCTGCCGGCGCTGGCTGCTGTCTTGGCGCTCGCGCTCAGCGGGGTGGCCCAGGCCGGGGGGGGCGGCACCACCGCCCCGGTGGTGACCCCGACCACCCCGTCGGGCGCGCCCGCCCAGGTCTTCCCGATCCCCGGCCCGCACGGCTACGGCGACGGCTTCGGCGCCGGCCGCGGGCACCAGGGCGTCGACGTCTTCGCCAAGTGCGGCTCGCTGGCGGTCGCGGTCACCGCGGGCCGCGTGGTCGCCAAGAAGTTCCACCGCGCCCTCGGCAACTACCTGATCATCCGCTCCAAGCGCTTCAAGCGCGACTACGTCTATGGCCACCTCGCCTACCCCGCGGCGGTGCGCAAGAAGTCCAAGGTCCTGCCGGGCCAGTTCGTCGGCGCGGTGGGTGACACCGGCAATGCCAGGGGCTGCCACGTGCACTTCGAGATCTGGCGGGGCAAGTGGTACCGCGGCGGGCGCGCCATGAACCCGATGCGCTCGCTGAGGGCCTGGGACGTCTACTCCTGAGCGCCGGCTGAGCGGCCGGAGCGTGCCGCCCGGGCGGGCCGGCCGTCCGAGCTCGCGAGGCCGCCTCGGCTCGCGGGCCGATCCCGCAGCAGCGCGTCGATCTCCTCGGATGCCTGGGGGCGGCCGAGGAGGAAGCCCTGGGCGTGGGTGCACCCCAGCGCCTCGACGGCCTCGAGCTGTTCGGCGGTCTCGATGCCCCCGGCGCAGACATCCATCTGTAGCGCGCCGGCCAGCTCGTTGATCGCGCGCACGATCGCCGCGTCTCTGCCGTCGAACGAGAGGTCCTCGGAGAAGGTGCGATCGAGCTTGATCCCCGAGAGCGGCAGCCGCTTCAGATAGCCCAGCGGCGAGAAGCCCCTGCCGAAGTCGTCCAGCAGCAGGCGTACCCCCAGGCCCTGCAGCGCCCGCAGGCTGGGCTCGGGGTCCTCGGCCTCCTCGAACAGCGTCCTCTCGGTCAGCTCCAGGCGCAGGGTGGAGGGGTCGATGCCGCTGGTCTCGACGGCGCTCTGCACCGAGCGCACCAGGCGGGAGTCGGCGAGCTGGGGTGCCGAGAGGTTGACCGCCACTCCGATCGGGCTGGCATCGGGGTCGAGGGCCTGCCAGGCGGCGGCCCGCAGGCAGGCCTGCTCGATCACCCAATGGCCGATCGGCACGATCAGGCGCGACTCCTCGGCGACCGGGATGAAGGCGGCGGGGACCAGCAGCCCGCGCTCGGGGTGGCGCCAGCGCAGCAGCGCCTCGAGCATCACGATCGAGCGGTCGCGCAGGTCGATCACCGGTTGGTAGTGGAGCTCCAGCTCGGAGCGCTGCAGCGCCCGGCGCAGGTCGTTCTCGGTCCGCATGTGGTCGACCGCACGCGAGCGCATCACCTCGTCGAAGATCTCGTAGCCGCCTCGGCCGCGATCCTTGGCCCGGTACAGGGCGGCGTCGGCGTCGCGAACCAGATCCTCGGGCCGTTCGGGCCCGGCGCCGATCGCGATGCCGATGCTGACGCTGGCGAAGTGCTCTCGCTGGCGCAGCACGAAGGGCCTGGTCAGCGCCTCGGCGATCCGCTCGGCGACCCGGACCGCGTCGCGCTCGCTGGAGACGTCCTCGGCCAGCACCGCGAACTCGTCTCCCCCGAAGCGGGCGACCGTGTCGCCGGGGCGCACCGCCGACTGCAGCCGCGGGGCCACAGAGGCCAGCAGCTCGTCCCCGGCCGCGTGGCCGAGGCTGTCGTTGACGAGCTTGAACTGGTCGAGGTCGAGGAAGAGCACCGCGACGGCGCTGTCGTGCCTGCGGGTCTGCGCCAGCGCGTGCCCGAGACGGTCGAAGAAGAGGTTGCGGTTGGGCAGGTCGGTGAGCGGATCGTGCAGCGCCTCGTGCTGGACCCGCTCCTCCGAGGAGCGCCGCTCGATCGCGTTGGCGAGCACGTTGGCGAGCGCCTGCAGGAAGCTGACGTCCTCGGCCGTGAACTCGCGGTGCCGGAGGGTCTGCGCTCCCAGCACGCCGTAGGGGCTGCCCTTGCCCTTGATCAGCACGATCACCCCGCTCACCGTCCCCAGCTTGGCGGCGATCGGGGAGGGCGAGAAGCGCGTCTCGGTGGCCCAGTCGGTGACCACCGTCGGGGCGCCGGTGGCCAGCGTGTAGCCGGACTGCGAGCCCCTGCCGCCCGGGACCCGCGCCCTGCGCGCCTCGTTTTCGGGAATGCCAACCGAGGCTGCGAACTCGAATCCCTCGCCCCCCTCGGTGACCTTCAGCACCGCGGCGAGGTCGACCTCGAGCACCCGCTCCACGAGGTTGACGACCGCGATCCGCAGCTCGGGGATGCCGGCCCCCGTCAGGGCGCGCTGGCCGAGTCGGGCGACCTCGCGCTGCTGGGCCGCTCGCAAGCGGCTGCTCTTCTCGGTGGCGACGAGCGCCTGCGCGGTCTCGACCAGCGCCCTCTGGCGGGCGCTGTGGCTGCGCGCGTGCCAGGCGCCGAGGATCGCGACGCAGACCAGCGAGAACGCGCCCATGGCGCTGTAGGCGACGCCACCGCCGACCAGGACCGCGATCGCCAGGAAGGCGAGCAGGTCGATCGCGGCCACCATCGCCGTCATCGTCAGCGTGTAGGTCAGCGCCGCGTAGAGGAAGGGCAGCACCAGCAGCAGCGCGAAGGGGCTCTCGGAGCCGCCGTCGAGGGCCGCGGCGCAGGCCAGCAGCACGATGTCGAACGCGGTCCAGGCGACGAAGTACCACTCGCGGCGGCGATGGCGCACCATCCGCTCGATCGGCAGGTTGATCAGCACCGGCACGCTCAGCAGGCCGAGCGTGGTCACCACCAGGATCAGGTCACGGTGCTCGCCGCTGCTCCAGGTGGCGAGCGCGTAGGCCTCGCAGCCCAGGACGACCACCACGCTCAGCCAGATCCCGACCCACCAGGCCGTGATCAGCGACTGAACCTCCTGTTCTGCGACCGCGCCGGTGGCGTCGTCGCGAGCACTGGCAGCGCTCAACATCCCTCCTCGATCGCCAGGGCGAAGAAGCCTCGTCTTCTCTGGCCTCCATCGGCATCTCGGGCGAAAACCTTGCCCGAACCCTCCCGTGAGGAGTACGTGTGGCTAGTTGCCCTTGCGCCGGCGCTTTGTCTTCGCCTGGCAGCGCTTCCGCTTCTTCTTGTTCTTGATCTGGCCGGCGGCTGGCGCCGGGACCGCAGTGCGCGGGACGGGGGCGTTTGGGGATACTGCCCGCCTGATGGCCGCCCCCAACGTCGAAGAGCTCGAGCGCCAGTTCAACGTGGCGATGGAGGAGGCTGACACGGGCACGACGCTGGAGGCGATCCGCCGCCTCTACGGCGAGCTCGAGCGCGACGACGCCGAAGCGGTCGAGGCGATCGCCCACAAGCAGCTCGAGGTGAGCTGCAGCGGCATGTTCCTCGACGGCAGGAGCTATCGGGGCGTCAAGGGCTTCATGGATTGGCGCCGCGACATGGCGGCGCTGTTCGACAAGGTGCGCTTTCAGCCCGTCGGCATCCGCGCCGCCGGCAGCGACCGCTGGCTGGTGCTGGGCCGCCTGCACGCCACCGAGGCCGATGAGGGCGCCGAGATCGACCTGCCCCTGGTCCACGTGCTCGAGCAGCGCGATCGCAAGGTCGCCGCGATCGCCGTCTTCTCCGACATCTCCGCGGCGCTCGCGTCGGTCGGGATCTACACCTAGCGATCCGCGACGGGCCCGAACGGGCGACGCCCGGGCACCTGGGGAGGCAGGTACCCGGGCGGTCGCCCTGGGGTTCAGACCGGGCTCGGGAGCTGCCTAGGCAGCCGCGCCTTCGGTCTGGGGAGCCGGGGCGCCCTGCTGCTCGCTGCCCTGGCCCTGGGGAGGGGCCGGGGGCCGCGCGCCGTCGGCGTCTCCGCCGGGGTGCGGTCCGCACGGTCCGCCGTGCGGACCGGGGGGCTGCACGCCCTCGGGGAGCTTGTCCTCGCAGACCTTCAGCGCCTTCTCGATCTCGGCGCGCTCGGCCTCGCTCGGAGGCTCGGGCCGGGTGTCGCCCTGCTGCCCGCTGCCCGGCCTGGGCGGCGGCTCGACGCCCTGCTCCTGCATGCAGGTCCTGAAGGACGCGAGGGCCTCGCGGTCCTTCGCCGAGAGATCCTTGAGCATGGGCGGGGCACCGCCACCCGGCCCGGCGCGCTGCGCCTCGCCGTTGCCGGAGCCGTTGCCGCCGGCCTTGCCGTTGTCGTCCTTGGCGACCGAGACCGCCGCGAAGGCGACCGCGGTCAGGGCGGCCGCCACCAAGGAGAGGCCCACCGGGCCCACCCTGCGCCGCAGCGCCTGAATCACGTTGCTGAGCATTGTTGTTCCTCTCGCTCGTCTATCCCCGGTTTCGTGTCTCCGGGATCGAGGCCATCAAACGGCCCCAGCCTGAGAGTGCGCTGAGAGGGGCCTAAGAAGGCTCTTCAAGGTCGCCGGGCTCGCCCAGCGGCTCGGCGGGCAGCTCGATCGAGACCAGCGCCCCGCCGCCCTCGGCGTTCGCCGCGCCGGCGCTGCCGCCGTGCTCCTCGGCGACGCGCGCCACGATCGCCAGGCCCAGGCCCGAGCCGTGCTTGCCGCGCGACTCATCCGAGCGCCAGAAGCGGTCGAAGACCCTCGGCAGCTCGGCCTCGGCGAAGCCCGGGCCGTGGTCGCGCACCGCGACGCGGGCGCGCGAAGCGCCGCCGGGCGCGCCGCGCCGGGCGCCGCCCGAGACCGGCCCCACCTCGACCTCGATCGTGCCGCCGGCCGGACTCCACTTGGCCGCGTTGTCGAGCAGGTTGGAGATCGCCCGGCCGAGGCGCTGCGGGTCGCCGCTGACCAGGGCCGGCCGGATTCGCTGCTCGAATCGCAGCCCGCGCGCCCGCCGCTGCGCGCGCTCGACCGCGTCGCGCGCCAGCTCGTCGAGCCGCACGTCCTGGGCCGCCAGCGCGTCGCCGCCCGGCTCGCGCGCCAGCTCGACCACGTCGGAGACCAGTGCCGTCAGCTCCTCGAGCTCGTCGGTGAGGTCGCAGACCAGGCGGTCGCGCTCGGCTCCCCGCAGCCCCTCGCCGCGGCCCAGCGTCTCGATGTTGGTCCGCAGCACCGCCAGCGGCGTGCGCAGCTCGTGCGAGGCGTCCGCGACCAGGCGGCGCTGCGATGCCTCCGAGCGCTCCAGCGCCGCCATCATCTCGTTGAAGCTGGCGGCCAGCCGGCCCAGCTCGTCGTCGCCACGGACCTCGATGCGGCGCGTCAGATCGCGGGTGCGGGCCACCTCCTGGGCCGCGTCGGAGACCTCGCCGGCCGGCGCCAGGGCGGTGCGCGCCACCACCGGGCCGAGCGCCGCCGCCAGCGCGATGCCGCCGGCGCTGACCGCGAAGAGGATCAGCAGCAGGCTGGAGAGCGTGTCCTCGGTGTCCTGGAGAGAGGCCGCGAGCTGCAGCGCGACGCCGTCGGCGACCGGCTGGGTCAGCACCCGCAGGGTGCTGTCATCGGATTCCTCGTCGGAGAAGAGGGGCTCGCCGCCGCCGGCGGCGAGCCCGCGCGCCGAAGCCGAGACGGGGATCTCGAGCGTCGTTCCGGGCGTCGGCACCACGGCGTCGCCCGAGTCGATGAACTGCCCCTGGGCCGCGGCCGCGCCGGGACCCGGCGCCGGCAGCGATGGCACCTCTGCGGGCGGCCCCTCGCCCTGGCCGGGCCCGAAGGCCGGCCTGCCACCTCCCCCGGGGGGGCCGCCGGGGCCACCGGGTCGCGCCCCCGCGGCCACGATCTCGGCCAGCCCGCCCTGGGGCGGCTCGGCGCCCGGCGGCAGCGAGCGGCGGATCTGATCGAGCCGGCCTCTCGCGGCCTCCGCCTGGGCGCGCAGGTCGTCGTCGATCGAGTCGCGCAGGCTGTCGCGGACGGCCACGTAGGTGATCGCCGAGGCCAGCACCACCGTGACCGCGACCGCCGCGGCCGAGAGCAGCGCCAGGCGCCGCCGCAGGCTCACTTCTCGCGCAGCGCGTAGCCGACGCCGCGCACGGTCTGGATCAGCCGCGGCTCGCCGTCCTGCTCGGTCTTGCGCCGCAGGTAGCCGATGTAGACCTCCAGCGAGTTGGAGGTGGGGCCGAAGTCATACCCCCAGACCGCTTCGAAGATCTGCGAGCGCGTCAGCACCTGGCGGGGGTGGCGCAGAAGCTGCTCGAGCAGCGAGAACTCGGTCTTGGTCAGCTCCAGCTCGCGCTCGCCGCGGCGCACCTCGCGGGTGGTGGGGTCGAGGCTGAGGTCCTCGTAGGCGAGCACGCCGTTGTCGCCGCCCTCGCTGCGGCGCAGCAGCGCGCGCAGCCGAGCCAGCAGCTCCTCCAGCGCGAAGGGCTTGACCACGTAGTCATCGGCGCCCGCGTCGAGCCCGTCGACCCGGTCCTGCACCGCGTCGCGCGCGGTAAGCATCAGCACCGGGGTGTGATCGCCGCCGGCGCGCAGCGCGCGGCAGACCTCGAGCCCGTCGAGCTTCGGCATCAGCACGTCGAGCACGATCGCGTCAGGCCCCGAGCCCGCCACCGCCGCCAGCGCCTGCTCGCCGTCGGCGGCCAGCTCGACCTCGTAGCCCTCCAGCTTCAGCGCGCGCTCCAGCGCACGGCGCAGCTGCGGCTCGTCGTCAACGACCAGGATTCGCACCCCCCAATCCTCGCGCCTTTGCCTGAGAGGCTGCTTAACGGGATGCTTGCGCGATCCGCCCCCGGCGCGCTACGGTCGCCCTGAGTCCCCCGAACAACGATCCCCGAACCAAGGAGGAGCCATGTCAGAGGAGAACGTCGAGATCATCCGCGGCGCCTACGAGAACTTCAACAGCGGCAACATCCCCGGGGTCGTCGAGACGCTGCATGCCGAGGTCGAGTGGACCGAGCCCGGAGGCGGAAGCGCTCCCCAGGGCACCTTCAAGGGCCCCGAGAGCGTCACCACGGACGTCTTCGCCAAGATCGGCGAGAACTTCGAGGAGTTCCAGGCGGTGGCCGAGGAGTTCGACTCCGAAGGCGACACCGTCACGGTCAAGGGCCGCTTCGCGGCCCGCTCCAGGGACGGTGTCGAGCTCGACGCGCCGTTCACCCACACCTTCGAGCTCAGCGACGGCAAGGCCACCAGGTTCGAGAACGAGACCGAGATGGAGGCCTGGAGCGCCGCCTGGGGCGGCTAGCGCCGCCCGCGCCGGCCCCACCCGGCTTCGCCGACCCCTACATTCGGTGGCGCGATGATCGCGACCACCCGCGCGGGCGAGGGGGAGCCGATGGTGCTGATCCACGGGATCGGCTCCAACCGGCACGCCTGGGACCGGATGCGCCCGGCGCTGGAGCGCCGCCACGACGTGCTCGGGCTGGACCTGCCCGGCTTCGGCTCCTCGCCGCCGCTGCCCGAGCCGCCCCGCACAACCGACGCGCTGGCGAGCGCCGTCGAGCAGGAGATGGAGCGCCAGGGGATCGAGACCGCCCACCTGGTCGGCAACTCGATGGGCGGCCTGCTCTCGTTCGAGCTTGCGCTGCGCGGCCGGGCGCGCAGCGTGACCGCGATCGGCCCCGCCGGCGGCGCCACGCCCCGCGAGGCGCGGATCGCCCGCGTCAATCTGCAGACCCAGCGCCTCCTGGCCAGGGCCCTGGCGCCCGTGGTCGGCGCGCTCGCGCGGCCGGCGCCGCTTCGCCGCCTGGCGCTGCTCGCGCAATGCACCCGCGGCCAGGACGTGCCCCCCGAGATGCTGGCCCACGCCGTGCGCTCCCTCGCCGCCGCGCCGAGCTGGCAGGAGCTGCTCAGCGACATCACCGGCCGCAGCGACCAGATCGCCTTCAACGCCCCGCGCTTCGCCCGGATCGAGGCGCCCGTGCTGCTGCTCTGGGGCGACAAGGATCGCGTCGTGCCCGCGCGCCAGGGCCTGCGCCTGCGCGACGCGATCCCCGGCGCCGAGTTGAGCGTGATGGCCGGCGCCGGGCATGTGCCGATGTTCGACCATCCCGAGCAGACGGCCGAGATCGTGCTCGAGTTCGCCTCCCGGGACCGATAGTGCTTCCGGCCAGCCGCGCCGCCGCGCCTCGCTAAGTTGGTCCCTTCGCGATGACCGTTCCGGCCGATTACCGCGAGAAGCGCTGGCTCGCCCTCGCCCTGCTCTGCATGGCCCAGTTCATGGTCGTGCTCGACGCCTCGATCGTCAACGTCGCGCTGCCCTCGATCGGCAACGCGCTCGCCTTCTCGCAGGAGAACCTCTCCTGGGTGATCAACGCCTACGTGCTCACCTTCGGCGGCTTCCTGCTGCTGGGCGGGCGGATGGCCGATCTGCTCGGCCGCCGCCGCGTGTTCATCGCCGGCCTCGCGATCATCGCCGTGGCCTCGCTGGCCGCCGGCTTCGCCTCGACCGAGGGCCAGCTGATCGTCGCCCGCGCCGGGCAGGGGCTGGGCGCCGCGATCATCTCGCCCGCCGCGCTCTCGATCATCACCACGCTGTTCACCGACGGCTCCGAGCGCAACAAGGCGCTGGGCGCCTGGGGCGCGGTCGCCGGCTCGGGCGGGGCCGCCGGGGTGCTGCTGGGCGGCGTGCTCACCGACTCCCTCGGCTGGGAGTGGGTGCTGTGGGTGAACGTGCCGGTGGCGCTGGGGGTACTGGCGCTGACGCCGCGCCTGATCCCCGAGAGCCGCTCGGAGTCGGCCACCCGCCACTTCGACATCTCGGGAGCGGTGAGCGTCACCGCCGCCCTCTCGGTGCTGGTCTACGCCCTGGTCGACGCGGCCGAGGCGGGCTGGACCTCCGCCCGGACCCTCGGGCTGCTGGGCGTCTCGGCGGCGCTGTTCGCGATCTTCTACGTGATCGAGCGCCGCTCGGCGTCGCCGCTCGTTCCCTTCGCGATCTTCCGCATGCGCACCCTGACCGGCGCCAACGTCGTCGGCCTGCTGGTCGGCGCCTCGCTGTTCTCGATGTTCTTCTTCATCACCCTCTACATGCAGCAGGTGCTGGGCTACAGCCCGATCAAGGCGGGGCTCTCCTACCTGCCGCTCTCGATCATGATCATCGTCTCCGCCGGCGTCGCCTCGCAGCTCGTCACCCGGATCGGCTTCAAGGCGGTGCTCGCGATCGGGATGGGGATGATCGCCTCCGGCCTCGCCTGGTTCAGTCAGGTCTCCGTCGGCGGCTCCTTCAGCGCCGACATCCTCGGGCCCTCGCTGCTCGCTGCGGCGGGCCTCGGCTTCTCCTTCGTCCCCACCACGATCGCCGCCGTCTCGGGGGTCAAGGAACGCGAGTCCGGCCTGGCCAGCGGCCTGATCAACACCTCCCAGCAGATCGGGGGCGCCCTGGGCCTGGCGGTGCTCGCCAGCCTCGCCAACTCGGCCACCTCGAACGCGATCACGAGCGGCGAGGCCCAGCCCGGTCCCGACGCCCTGGTCCAGGGCTTCCAGACCGCCTTCCTCGGCGGTGCCGCCTTCGCCGCGCTCGGGCTGCTGCTCACCCTGGTGCTGATCCGCTCCAGCGACAGCCGCGCCCACGTGGAGCTCAGCCGCGAGCCGGCCCCGGCGCCGGCGCAGGCCTAGCGAGGGGTACTCGCGGGAGAGACCCTCCCGGCCGCCAGCGGTCCGGTAGCCGCCGCTATCCCCCGGCGCCCGCGGCGCCCGCGGCCCGAGGCGCGATACTGCGCGGGAGATGTCGCAGGAGAACGTGGACACGGTCAGGGCCGGATTCGCTGCGCACAACCGCGGCGACATCGACGCCCTGGTGGAGATCTATGACCCGGAGGTGGTGTTCGAGACGCTCCTGCTGGGCACCCACCACGGCAAGGAGGCCATACGCTCGATCTACGAGGAGAATCGGACCAATCAGGCCGGCTACAGGGTCGATCCCGTGGAGTCGATCGACGCCGGAGACAAGGTGATCACCGTGGTCCGCTTCGGCGGAGCCGGGCCCGTGAGTCAGATCGAATTGGCTGACCAAATGGCCTTCGTCCACACCTTCAAGGACGGGCTGGTGGTGCGAGAACAGGCCTTCAGCAACAGGGAGGACGCCCTCGAGGCCGCCGAGCTCTCGGAGTAGGGCCGTCGATTCCGCGGAGACGACGGCTCGCCGATGCTCGTCTACAATCGCCGGCATCGTTCGGCGGAGCACTCAACGACACACCCTGAAGCGACTCGTGCTGGCCGCCTGCCTCGCGGCGCTGGCGCCGGCGGCGAGCGTCTCGCCCGCCGTGGCGTCGGTGACGATCGGGCAGATCGCGCCGGCGAACCCGCCGACGACCTGCGGCGGTGCGACTACCGATCTGGTCCAGCCAACCGTGACTTCCGGCAACACCTACGTAGTCCCCGCCACGATCGCGACCGGGACCATCACCTCCTGGAGCACAAGCGCCGCAGCCGGCGCAGGACAGATATTCACGATGAAGGTGTTTCGCCGGGTCAGCGGCTCGACCTACATGGCCGTCGGCCACGACGGCCCCCGCGCTCTGACCGGCGGCACCGTCAATACGTTCCCCGCGAACGTCCCGGTGAAGCCCGGCGATGTCCTCGGCATCAACAGAGCCTTGGGCTCGAGCAACTGCGTCTTCTCAGCTCCTGGGGAGACGGCCCTCCAACTCCCCTTCATGGACCTGGCCGACGGTGCCTCGGGCACCTTCTCGGCCGTCTCGAACTTCCGCGTCAACGTCTCCGCCTCGGTCGCGCCCACCAACACCTTCACCCTCGGCAAGCCCAAGCTCAACAAGAAGAAGGGCACCGCGACCCTGACGGCCGACGTCCCCAACCCCGGCACGCTGAGCGCATCGGGCAAGGGCGTCAAGGCCGCCTCCGCCGGGGGGGCCGTGATCAGCAAGACGGTCGGCGTGCCAGGCAAGGTGAAGCTTCAGATCAAGCCCAAGGGCAAGACGAAGAAGAAGCTGAAGAAGAACGGCAAGGCCAAGGTCAAGCTCAAGGTCACCTACACCCCGACCAGCGGCGAGGCCGCCTCGCAGACGAGGAAGCTGAAGCTGAAGCGCAAGAAGCGCTAGCTCTCGCTCCTGCCTCGCGTGGGCGCAGGAGGGGCGCCGCAAGGTGATCCGCCCATGCTTCCCCCGTGCGCGCGAACCCCAGCAGGAGGTGTGATTACACCGGCAGCCGGTTCGCCTTCCTCTTGCACTTCTTGAACCGCTTCTTGTTCTTCTTCTTGAACTTCTTCCTGGACTTCTTGTTCTTGAACTTCTTCCTCTTGTTCTTCTTCTTGAACACCTTCTTGCACTTCTGGAGCGCGGCGGCGCGCTGGCCCGTGGTCGAGAACACGTTGCCGGCGTTGACCGCCAGCTGGGCCGCGGCGGAAATCGGATCGAAGTTGCCCGGAACCGGGCTGGCGCTGACCGAGAGGACTCGACCCTTGGTTGCGATCGCATTGCGGTCGTCCGACCACCTGGCGAGCAGAGTGGCCCCGGCGGCGAGGGTTGGCGTCGTGTTGTTGTCGGTAGTGAAGCTCGGCACTCCCGCCAGCAGCGGGCTGTCGGGCACCAGGATCGCCCCGAGGGATACGGGCAGGTTGTCGTTGGGTCCTGGGATGAAGGGCGGGTATCCGCCGGACTCGAAGCGCCCGGTGGGGTGTGCGGGGACATGGTCCCAATTGTCGTAGGCGAACTGGATCAATCCGCCGCCCGCGTCGATGAAGTCCGCGAGACGGTTGCCCCAGAGCGCCGCGTCCTGGTAGTTGCTGTCGCCGGTGCCGGCCACGAGGTCGTAGCCGGCCAGGCTCTCGCGGGCTGGGCGTTCCGTTCGAACTGTCGAACGTGTCAACCGCGGCCACGCCGGGCTTGGCGGCGATCGCCATGGGGAGGCCGGGATCCGAAGCGTTGCTGACGACCAGGATCCGCAGGTTGCCGGGCTCCGCTTGCGAGGCCGTCGCGGCCCCGAGCATGACGAGCACCGCCATGCTGAGTGTGAGGGCAAAGATGAGTCGAGCGCGCACGTCGCAACCTCCCCGTAGATAAGGCAATGAGGGACCATCCTCGCAGACCCAACGGAGGTCCGCCCGATCGGGCTCGGCGCGCGCGGGCCCAGCGGCTGATCTAGCCTGCCGAGTGGGCTCGCGTTACCGCCGACACCTGAAGGGAGCGGTTGCCTCCAGCGCAGGGCCGTACGGGTACACCCTGACGATCTGGACGACCGGAGCCGTCGCCTCCCATGAGGAGGGAATCCCCGACACCCCCGAGGCCCTGCTCTTCCTCGGTGGCGCGGTGGTCGCCTTTCTTGCGGTCGGGCTCCTCGCCTACGGGCGGCCGGCACGCATCGTGGCCCCCCCTGAGGAGGGTCCGGTGCATCTCCTGGGCGCCTTCCACGTCCCGTCTGTCGGCGCGGCCCTGCTGCTGGCGACGCTGATCGCCCATCTGGTCCACGGAGCCGCAGTCTGGCCGCTGGTGGCCTTCGCCTCGACGGCGGGATACCTGGCGGTCCTGGCCGCCCAATGGACGATCGCGGAAGCCCGCCGCCGAGACGCGATCATCGGCGACTGACCCCAGACCGGGGTCGGTGGTGGTCAGGCGACGGCGTAGAGCGACCAGCGGTCGGGGATGCCCTTGAGCTCGTGCTCGCCGCGGTCGGTGAAAGTGAGCTCGCTGCCGATGACCAGGTCGCGGACGGTGCGGGAGGCGAGGATCTCGCCTGGGCCCGCAAGGCTCATGATGCGTGCGGCGAGGTGAACCGCGAGACCGGCGACATCGTCGCGGGTGCGCTCGACCTCGCCGGTGTGCAGGCCGGTGCGGATGTCGAGCCCGAGCTCGCGGGCGTCGGCGATGACCTGCTCCGCGCAGCGCACACCCTGTGCGGGGCCGGTGAACAGCGCCAGCGCGCCATCGCCGGTGGTCTTGACGGTCTCGCCGCCGTGCGCCTCGACGGCGGCGCGCGTCGCGGCGAGGTGACGGTCGAGCACGCCGGCCCAGGCTCGGTCTCCCGATTGCGCGGCGCGCCGGGTGGAGTCGACCAGGTCGGTGAACAGGACGGTCGCCAGGATGCGGTTGGTCGGCGCGGCGGGCGAGGCCCCCGTGACGAACTCCTCGACGATGTCGGCGACGAGCTCCACGTCGGCCGCGAACATCATGGCTTGGTCGCCGGGGATCTCGCGCAGGCGGGCACCGGGGACGAGGTCGGTGAACTCCCGCACGATGTCCGCCGGAACGAGCTTCAGGTCGCGTGGGTGAATGGTGAGCGTCGGGGTCTGGACCAGCGGAAGCGCCTCGCTGATGTCGCTGGTGAGGGACATGCGAAGCAGCCGCGCGGCCTGTCGGGGGCTGACCGACGTCTGGAAGTAGCGCTTGAGGCGATCGTTGAGGACCGGATCGGCCGCCCACTGCGGGGCATAGATCTCGGTCATCGGCCCAGGCCAGTCAGCGAGATCCGCGACGGCCCGCGCGGCGGAGTCCGCGAACTCGGGGTTACTGGCCGCGCTGCCGCGCGCCGACGGGGAGAAGGCGATCAGGCCGCCGACGCGCTCGGGTCGGGTGGCCGCCAGCAGCGCCAGTGACCGCGCTCCGTCGAGGCTGCCCATCAGTACCGGGCGCCGCGCATCGACCGCGTCCATCACGGCGAGCGCGTCGTCCGCATGAGCCTCCAGCGTGAGGTCGTCCTTGATCGGGTCCGAGAGCCCCGAATCGCGGCGGTCGTAGCGGATCACCCGCGCGAACTGGCCCAGACGCTCATACAGCCGAGCAGCCTCGGGGATGCTCCACGCGGTCTCGATGTTCGACGCGGTCCCGCCGTTCAGCAGCAGATCGTGATCGCCGGCGCCGTTCACCTGGTAGGCGATCGCCAGCACGCCGCTGCGCGCGTAATGCGTCTCCGGAACGTCCACGACGCCACACTATCCGCCGCCCCGCACAGCCGATGCCGCTCCCGTGACGGCCGGGCAACCCTGCTCTTGCCCTTCGGTATGGTCTTTAAGACAACGGCGGAAGCCCCGAGGGACGCTGAAGCCGGCGGCCGGCAGGGGCCACGGAGGTTTCAATGACCGCTCGCTCGTCCAAGCGCCATCGCAGCAAACGGGGACCGAGTCTGGGGCGCCGCGCGCTAGCACTGAGCGTTCTGGCTTCCTGCGGAACGCTGCTCGCGCTTCCCGCCGCCGGCTCCGCGGCGACCGAGTTCGGCTCGGACCTCACCCTGCCGGTCAATGGCGTAACGAACTGCGGACCACCCGGCGGGTGCACCCTGTTCAACTCGGCAGTTCACACGGGCAACGCGGGATCTGCGGCCTCCCCGGTCGGCGGGGTGGTCTCGCGCCTCATCTTGAACAAGTCGACCGGCGGCTCCCCCTCATGGCAGACCCTTGAGGCCCATGCGGTCCACATGGTTGGGCCATCGAGCTTCAGCAGGTTCGCCCCATCCAGCGCGATACACCCCACCGACTCCTCCGGCCTGGAGAGCTTCAGCGTCCGCTTCCCGATCAACGCCGGCGACTATGTCGGGCTGTCTGGGAGCGGCAACTTCTATTCGGTCGGATCGGCACCGGGCGCCCTCTTGCAGAGCTCCTATCCGAACCCGCTGAACCCGAACGGCACCCCCGGCGCCGCAGGCCCCTTCACCAATATCGAACTGTTTCTCCGCGCCGTAGTGGAGCCGGACGCCGACCGCGACGGCTACGGGGACGAGACCCAGGACCTGTGCTCGAGCCAGCCGACGACCCAAGGGGTTTGCAGCAACGCTTTCAGCTTCGGCAAGCTGAAGCGCAACAAGAAGAAGGGCACGGCGACTCTCATCGTCAACGTTCCCGGCCCCGGCACGCTGACCGCCTCGGGCAAGGGCGTCAGGGCCGCTTCCGCCGGCCAAGCCGTGACCAGCAAGACGGTCGGCGCGGCGGGCGGGGTGAAGCTGGTGATCAGGGCCAAGGGCAAGCAGGCCAAGACGCTGAGGAAGACCGGCAAGGTCAAGCTCAAGACCAAGATCACCTACACCCCGACCGGCGGCGGCTCCGCCTCGCGGTCAACGAAGCTGAAGCTGCAGCTGAAGCGCAAGAAGCGATAGCTCTCGCTCCGGTCTCGTGCGGGCGTGGCAGGGGCGGCACAATCTGATCGGCTCGCGCCTCCCTGCGCGAAAGGCGAAGCTGCGCTCGAAGCCGCGGCCCTGCATGGACATGGAGCGGGGCTGCGGTCAGGCCGCCGCGCTCGCCGCGAGCTGGCCGCAGGCTGCGTCGATGTCGCGGCCGCGGGTGAGGCGGACGGTGACGGGGATGCCGCGGGCGGCCAGGGTGGCGCGGAAGGCCTCGATCGCCTTGGGGCTCGATCCCTCGAAGCCCGCGCCGGTGGGGTTGAAGGGGATCAGGTTGACCTTGAAGGTGCGGGTGCTGCTCGCGCCGCCGGCCTCCTGACCCGCGGCATCGGCGCCGCCGGTGTCGCCGCCGGGGTCGGGGTCCTCAAGCACGTCGGCGAGCTGGTGGGCCTGCTCGACGCGGTCGTTGACGCCGGCGAGCATCACGTACTCGATGTAGACGCGGCGGTTGCGGCGCCGGTGATGGGCGCGGCAGGCGGCCAGCACCTCGGCCAGGGGGTAGCGCTCATTGACGGGCATCAGCTCCGAGCGCAGGGCGTCGTCGGGGGCGTGCAGCGAGAAGGCGAGGCGGATCGGGCGCTCCTGCTCGGTGAGGCGCTCGATGCCCGGCACCCAGCCGACGGTGGAGATCGTGGTGCGGCGGTTGGTGATGCCCAGGTCGGGCAGCCGCTCGCAGGCCTCGAGCACGGCGCCCAGGTTCATCATCGGCTCGCCCATCCCCATGAACACGCAGTGATCGACCGGCTCGATTCGCCGGAAGTGGAGCGCCTGGTCGAGGATCTCCGAGGCGCTCAGGTTGCGCCCGAAGCGCATCTGCCCGGTGGCGCAGAAGCGGCAGTCCAGCGGACAGCCCGACTGCGAGGAGACGCAGACCGAGCGCCGCCCGTCTCGAAAGCGCATCAGCACCGCCTCCACCGGGCGCCCGTCGGCGGTGTCGAAGAGCGCCTTCACGGTGCCGTCGTCCGAGCGCGCCTCCTCGCGCAGCTCGAGCGAGCTGAGCGGCACGCTCGCCGCCAGCCGCTCGCGCAGCTCGGCCGGCAGGTTGGTCATCTCCTCATAGGAGCGAGCCCCGCGCGCGGTCCACTCCCACACCTGCCGGGCCCGGTATGCGGGCTCGCCGGCCTCGCCCAGCTCGCGCTCGAGCAGCTTCAGGTCCATGCAGCGAGTCTAGGTTGGTCTCGGGGCGCGCTCGGCGGCCCCGCGGGGGGGCCTAGGCGACGATCGCCAGCAAGAACGCCGCCACCGCCACGGCCACCGCGATCCCGATCGCGTAGGCGAGGATCGTCTCGCCGCGCCGCAGCTCGCCGCCTGCCAGGTACTCGATCATCTCGGTCATCTTCTGCCTCTCTTCGTTGTGCCTACGGGGTTAGCTGTCGGGCTCGCGCTGAAGAGCTGCGCTACGGACACCTCGTCCGATTCGCCCCATGGAGCTCTCGCTCCCTTGGTTCCCCCGATCTCATCCGCCCAGGGCGCACGAGACTCGGCTGCTTTGCGAAATGACAGCGTCACCTTACACACGATTCGAGACGCTCTCGCGAGTCCCTTCCGGTCCTGAGGCCCTGGGGGAGGGCGGGCGAGCTGCCGGCATCAGCGCTTTGCCCCGAAGGCCGGCGCAGGCGTGCCGAGAAACAAACGTCCACCCCCTCGAAATCGAAGCGCACGCGTGGGATCATGTGTCATATGCGACATAGCCTCGTCACCGCGTTCGCCCGGACCACCGATCACGGACCTGGAGCCTCGGCGCGATGACGATCCGGTTCGGGCCCTTGGTCTTCGATCACGTCGAGTACGACAAGGACGGGGATGTCCTCTACCTGAGCGCCGGGGAGCCGCAGGCCGCCGCGAACACCTACGCGACCCCCGAGGGCCATTCCGTTCGCCTCGGCCCCGACGACGAGGTGATCGGGATCACGATCGTCAACGCCAGATGGCTGAGCGAGCGCGACGGCAGGCTCGTGGTGACCTATCCCGAGCGGATCAAGGCCAGCGCCAAGGAGCTCGCGCCGGCCCTGGGTCCGTAACCCGGCTCCCGGCGACCCGGCCGAGCCCCCGCGTCGCGGTTCCGCGGAGCCGAGCTCGCGCCGAAGCTGCGATCTCATGCCTGCGCAGGGGTGCGCCGAGCGGGCCGCCGCCGGCACCCGTTGCCGCTCGCTCCGGGGACTGCGAAGCTGCCTCGCGTGAGCGGCAGAGGCCAGAGGACGCGCGGGCGGGGCGGAGTCGCCCTCGCCGTGGCGGGCGCCACCGGGTTGCTGGCCCTCGCCACCGGCCTCGCGCACACGTCCCCCTCCGCCGGGGCCAAGGGTGACCGCGACTGCGGCGACTTCGCCACCCAGGCCGACGCCCAGGCCTTCTTCATCGCCGCTGGCGGCCCCTCGCTCGACCCCCACCGCCTCGACGCCGACCGCGACGGGATCGCCTGCGAGTCGCGGCCCTGCCCGTGCTCGAGCGCCGGCGCCGGGGCGCTCGAGCAGCCCAAGCCCGAGCGCATCCGCGCCCGGGTGCTGCGCGACGTGGACGGCGACACGATCGTCGCCCGCGCCTTCAAGCGCGGCCGCGGGCGCGTGGTCAGGGTGCGGCTGCTCGGCATCGACACGCCCGAGAAGTTCGGCGGCCTCGAGTGCGGTGCGCTGCGGGCCAGCAAGTTCACGCGCCGCTACCTGCGCCGCCGCCGCGTCAAGCTGATCACCGACCCCGGCCAGGAGCGCCGCGACCGCTACGGGCGCCTGCTCGCCTACGTCTCGCGCAACGGCCGCCTCGCCCAGACCGCGATCCTCGCTCGCGGCCTCGCCAAGGTCTACGCCCCCGACGGCCGCTTCACGCGCATCAAGCCGTTCATCCGGGCCCAGTCACGCGCCCGCGCCGCCGGCCGCGGCGTCTGGGGGCTGTGCGGCGGCAACTTCCACCTGCCGCTCTGACCTCACCTCGGGGAAGGGGGGAGAGGCCAGCCGCGTACGACCTCGGCACGTCGTGGATCCGATCGACGAGATTGGGGCCGCGGCCGCGTTTGGAGCATTCCTCGGTCCGCATCCGGGATTCGAGCCGAGACCAGGTCCTTCGCTCCCCGGCTGACTCGCTCGCGGAGGCTCATCCGCCCGTGGCTGGGCCCCCCGGACCGCGCTTCAGCCGCTCGCGCACCCCGGCGCGCGAGTACTCGAAGGGCTCGGTTGTCTCGATGAAGCGGGTCAGCTCGTCGACGAAGAACTCGGGGGCGTCGAGCATCGGCCAGTGGCCCGAGCCGGGGATCTCGACGTAGTGGCTGTGGGAGATGATCCTGTGGGCCTCGCGACCGTGCTCGACGGGGATGATCGGGTCGTCCTCTCCCCACATGATCAGGGTCGGGATCTGGTCGGCCAGGTAGAGGCGGTCGAGCGCCGAGATCCGCTGGCCATCGGCGTCGAGCACGCTGCGCATCGTGTGCAGGAAGGCGTCGCGCGCCCCCTCGTGCACCAGCGAGGAGTAGCCGCGCGCGAACTCGGCCAGATCGTGCGGCAGCTCGAAGCCCAGGCGCCCGGCCAGCTTGCCGACGGCGTCGCCGGCGCTCACCGCCCACTCGCGCGCCAGCATCGGCAGCACCCACTCCGAGCCGGGCAGGCTCGCGGCGCGCAGCAGCGGGTGCACCTCCCTGCCCAGCCCGCCCGAGCAGATCAGGGCCATGCGCTCGACGTGCTGGGGGAATAGGTAGGAGAACTGCATCGCGATGCCGCCGCCCAGCGAGTGGCCGACGATCGTGCCGCGCTCGAAGCCCAGCACGCCCAGCAGGTCGCGGGCGCCGGCGGCGTAGGCGCCCAGCGAGTAGTCGCCGCGCGGCTTTGCCGAGCGGCCGTGGCCGAGCAGGTCGGGCGCGACCACCGTGTAGCGCTCGGCGAGCGCCGGCATCACCTTGCGCCAGGCCTCCGAGGTCGAGGTGATCCCGTGCAAGAGCAAGAGCAGCGGCCCCTCGCCGGCGGCCTGGAAGCCGACCGTGTGGCCGTGCAGCTCGATCTCCTCATAGGGCCCCAGCGGCGCGCCGCCGCCGGGCCAGGCTGGGTGCGCGCTCTCGAGGGTCGGAGTGGACA